>CAWIDM010000001.1:0-590834 GCA_963834895.1 Vulcanimicrobiota bacterium
AACCCCTCCTCTGCGGTCCCGGCCGATCCCCGGCGATGACGAAAACGCTTATTCTATCGGGATTCCGGCGCTTCGCCGTTCCAACCGATTCCGACCAATACCGCGGCGATTCCGCCGCTCCGTGACAAATCTGTGACAACCTAATTCTTCGCGTGGCCGGTCAGATTAGCCGGTCGACTCGGCTGAGCGCTTGAATGCGGCGGTCTTGAAAATGTACCACCCCCGGCCAAAGTGCCCGCCGACCCAAAACCGCACACCGAGCCGGAAGTGCTCGCCTGCTCCACCGTGGCGACGCGGTGACTGCGATCGATACCTACTTACCGATCCAAAGAAAATTCATTGGCGTTGCGCTGAACGAGATTGTATCGTAAGGACTCGGTACGAAAAATATTCCATGAGTCGCAGTAAACGAAATACCAAAAATGCTGAGCGTCAACGGAGCGCTATGGTTGTACACGATTACGGACGGTCCGAAATAGGGCGTCGAACATGAAGCTGCCGACGTGGCCGACAGCGGGGCAGTACCGCCATTAAGCGTCGTGCCGATGTCGTTATAGCCGGTACAGTTAATTATCAGCAGGTTACTAGGCGCAGGCGACACAAAAACCGCAGGATTCGTCGGTTGTCCATATCCTAGCATATCGCAGTCGCTAATGACGATTCGCCCCGTTGGATTACCGGTTACGACTAACGCATAGGTCTGCTTATAAGGATTCAAAGAGTTTGGGTACTTGGGTTGGAAATTCACGCCCGTTATCTCCACGTCACCACAGGGGCCCGTGATCGCAATCCCCGCGCCGCCTGCGGTGCCGCTGCCCTTGCCGTTGTTCGAATACGTGCCACCTATGACGCGAATGTTTGTGCCACCCTTAATCTCTAGACCATACTGCGTCGCAAGCTGCGTGGTTGCTTGACTAAAGACAGTGCAATCGATAAAGGAGATATCGGTGAGTTGACTGTTGCCGTTGCCCGCACCGGGATCGAGGTTAATCACAGGATCATTCGGCGGATTATTAAGGTTCGAACCTTGTGACTTGGCGAAAGTGCAGCCTATGACTTCGATTCCGAACGTCATTTGATTCGTGGCGTTAGCGGGCAATTGGATATTAAGCGCGCTTTGCCAGCACTGCGCTTCGCAATTCATAATCTGCGTATTCTGTGCGCCGGCTGCTTTGGAGAAGTCTATACCAATGTTCCAATCCGAAATGTGCATTTTGCTAAGCATCGCATGCACCGCGCCCTCGATCGAAATCCCGGTGCACCCCGATGGCCCACCGCCTGCCTGTGGCGTTTGTAAGAATGCACCAGGGCCGATGACGGCACACTCGGCGCCAGAAATTATCACAGACTTAGTGTCTGTGAGATTCATTGTGTACTGAATCGTGCACTGCTCGAGCGTGCAACCCGTCGCGCCCGCGTTAAAGGATACTGGGCAATCCGTAAAAGTGCAATTGACGGCGTGACAGTTGGGTGTGGAAGCAAAAATACAGGTATCAGCTTGGTTCGTTGAGTCCTGCCACTGAAACGCTAAACTACGAAAGTATTTTCCACCCGCTGTATATGGCGTTGTTGAGCAACTCAGGAAAGTTACTCCGCCCGTCATTTGGATGTTGAAATGATAAAAATTCGATGAACCTGCGCCTTGGCCTTGTCCGCCGCCGCCGGAACCTACTATCTCACACTGATCTGGAACAGTAACGGTCCCATTTACGGGAAATTGATCTTGCGGTATGAATGCCAATCCGCCGACGGGGCTAGCCGTGCTCATCGCGCTGAACATGGCGCCTAGCTGGGCCGTGTTGATAGTTGCCCCTCTCCCAGTACTACCCACGTAATAGCCGTAGTTGTAAATCGTCATCAGGTCAAATTCGGTGGAAAATGTAATTGGAATCGAGCAGCGCGGCTGCTGCTGCATTAGCGTCTCCGCGGCACGGAACGCTACGTCGTCTAGCGGTGATCGCCAAAGCGACAAAATCTCGTCCACGTTCCCTGCCTCCATCGCTCTATTTGCTCTTTGAATTATACGGGGTAGCTACGGCGAAGGATTATCATCGCCGCCCTCTTCCTCGTCTCCCATTTCCTCTTCCGCTTCCTCCAGCTGAGCGAGACCTCGCCTAAGGATTTCGTGGAGAAGGTTCCGGGCCTCGGCGAACAACGGCTTATTCTCCTCGTTGTCGCGCGGCACTTGCGAAAGAACGGCGACGGCAAGTGAGCCCTTCTGCAAAGCCATTTGTTCGGTCTGGCTGGCTCGTTGCATGCGTGCACGCTCGAGATCTGCAGCTGCCTGCAGCGCTTCACGAGTAGGCAGGCGATTGTACGCCTCGGCGAGTAGCTTACGTCGAGCCCGCCGTTCCGCTGAATCTGGCATTTTTGAATCCTAATGAGTTTGAGACGGCGACATAGCGACACCCCACAAGTCGATTTGTCGTGAGGTTATCGTACTTTGCGGGCTGCCGCCCGCCGGATACGACCACGTGGAGATCTTGCCGCCCTTGTAGTCATCTATTCCGATGACACCATCACCGACGATCCAAGTTTGCCCGCGATGTCTGTCTTTTTTGTATTTTAGGTTAGTCGTGCCGACCACGGTAGCAGTACTGCCAGTGACCTGCAATTGATAGATCGATAAGAGGCCGCTTCCTTTACGTCCTTCGACTTCTGGGACCGTCGAGATCGTCATCTGGCCGCCATCCCACTGAACCGAAGGCACAAAGAGATATCCGCTATAAACATTCTTGTCGAGGCTGACTGCGCTTATCGATTTGCTACCATTGGACAGCCGAGCAAGGGTAATACGTCGACCGGAACTGAAAGGCAACGCTCCGAGATATAGGTTACTGCTGTCGTCATAACCGCACGAGACAAACCCAGCAAATTGCGATGTATAATACATCGTGGGATTACCTTGAGCGGACGTGTAAATCGCGACATCGCCAGCGTTGTAGTATGGATTGTTAGCATCATCGATATTTGCTACCGCAAGATTGCCGGTCTTAGGGTCGACCGCGCATCCTTCGGCGTACCCAGGCTCCGAGAGGATCGCGATCGGTGAGGAACCACCGTGAGCATATTCGTAAACGTTGCTCCCCGAAGACGAAGTCGATCCCTGGGTCACTACGAAGACATTTCCCGATTTGTCGACGCATTCACCGAGCGGTTCAAATAACCCGGTGAGGGTGCCGACGAGCTTCCCCTTGGAGTAGTTATAAACGTAAACGTTCCCTAAATGAGGACTGGAAACATAAAGTAAGTTCTGGCTCGATGCCGTGCGAACCATCCAGGACTTGGCGCCTTGCGCGGAAGCGTCGATCGGCTGTTGGGCGTTGGGTGAAAACTGTTGGATGAAACTGTTTCCGTGCTCGCCGCAGCCTGTTAAGGTCAACACCGAAAGCACGCTAGGAAGAACGAGGGTCGCGTATTTGTTGAACTTTTTCATTGCCTGGTCGACTCCATAGGTTTGCTTCACTTGCCAATCCAAGAAAATATCAGGGGCGATACGCTGAGGTAAAAAGAATCGTACGGGCTTGGAAGAAATATGATGCCCGAATTAGCTGTGTACGTTGTCCCGAACACGTGCACCGTTACCGGCAGGTTGTGATTCCAAGTGATAATCGACGGTCCAAAATACGGCGTCGAACAGGTAGCCGCGTTAATGGATGACAACGGCGCCGCGCTTCCATTTAGCGGCGTGTTCTGATCATTGTAATTTGAGCAATTCGTAATGATCAGTTCTGTGGGCGTTCCAGTTACGTGGACTGGACTACTATAGCCCGTCATGTCGCAGTTCGAAACCAGAACCGAGCCGGTAGGACTCCCACTGATGAGCAGCGCGTACGATTGGTTGTTGACGTTTGGAGATCCGGGATAGCTGGGCTGTAGGTTTACGCCAATGATTTGTACGTCGTTGCATGCTCCCGTGATTGCGATGCCGGCACCCCCCAAGCCGTTGTTAGAATACGTGCCGCCGATGACCTTGACGTTGGAGCCGCTCGCTATCGCAAGGCCGTGCTGCCCGGGAAGCAAGCTGCGGCCCATATTGAAAACGGTGCAATCCAAGAGTGTAATATCGTTGAGCTGGTCGTTAGTATTCCCGTAGCTGAGATTCGCGTCGATGTTTACGATGGGATGTCCGTCGGTCGAATCACTGGTTTTAGTCAGCACGCAACCGATGACTTTGATTCCAGCCGTGTGGGTACTGCTCCCAACGGCCCCCGCCGGCAACGACAGGTTTAGTGCGTTTTGAAAACACTCTATTTCGCAATTCGTTATGTGCGTATAAGCGGCGCCGGCCTTTTGCGAAAAGTCAATACCCACGTTCCATTCATAGATCTGCGTGTTTGCGATTACCGTGTGTTCTGCAGGTCCCTGAATGGATATGCAAACGCATCCGGTCGGTCCACTGCTCGCAGGCGAGGTTTGGGAAAACACGCTGGGACCAATGACGCCACATTGTGCGGCTGCCAAGATTACGGCGGTCGTCGAGTTCGGCCCCTGCGTATATTGAATCGTACATTGCTCCAATGTGCACGTCTCTGCCCCGCCGTTGAATGCTATGGGACAATCGGTAAAGGTACAGTCGATTGCGCGCACATTCCAAGAGGATGTAGCCGAGATGCAGGTATCCGAGCTACTCGTCGACGCCACCCATTGAAAAGCAAGACTGCGAAAATACTTGCCGCCCGGAGTATGTCCTGTGGAGGTCAACGAGCAATTTAAAAAGGTCGCACCGCCGCTCATATTGATGACAAAATGGTAAAAATCAGTACCACCGATGCTTTTACCGCCGCCCCCCGACCCAATGATGTTACACTGGTCGGGAACCGCAAAGCCCGACCCGACCGCGTTTACCTGGAATTCGTCCTGCGGAATAAAAGCGGTCCCCCCGATCGGCGAAGCGGTAGCCATATCTGAAAACATGTTGCCCAACTCGGTGCTGTTGTGAGCTGCTGTTCCGCCCGGCGAGCCGACGTACGATCCGTAATTGTAGATCGTCATAAGATTGAAGGCTTGGTTGAAGGGAACGCTCGTGCAGAGAGGTTGCCGAGCACTTAGTCGGTGAGCTTCCGAAAGTGCTACTTGATCCAGCGGCGAGCGCCACAAGGACAGCACGTCCATACAGGAATCTCCCTCTTCAACAGCCAGTCTGTAGGGCGCCAACGCGCCACGACTATGGTGCGGCTAATACGCCGCGAGGGCTAGGCCATCCTGGCTACCTTCCGGGGTGAGAACCTGCTTGTATGCTGTTTCTCCTAGCATCCCCACCAACCAATTAGTACGGATTAACTGTCGAATACGCCTACGAACTCACGCCTTGACCTTCAAACGCTTTCTCGCCCTCGGTCTGCTTGAGGTGGGCGATCTCGCGTAAACGTCATGGGCCGTGCTCAGCCTTTCCAGTTCCGCACCGCGTCGGGGTGAATGCCGCGGCGGCGGCAGACCTCGAACAATTTACCGCTGGTCAGTATTTCTTGAGGACCGCGGCGATCTGACCCTCGGTAAACCGTGACTGCGGATGGTTCCTGTGGCCTTGCAGGCGATTACGTACTGAGAGTACCGCTGAGCCCCGGTAGTCATGCTTACGGTGACCCAGCCGTGCTTGCGGTGACCCATCAAGACAACCGCAGGTGATTTGGAGACCGCCGAAGCTGCGACCAGCGCCCTTGGTCACCGCTTCTCGTCGACACAGTGCCTCGATCGGTGGAGAAACCGAAGTCAGAGCCGTTTCTGTTGGGCTCAGGATCTATGATCTGACGACATTCTGGCGAATACTCCGGAAAGTCCCGGACGCTTGCGGACGTTCGGCGAAATCACAAGATTCGATGGCTACGAAACTTTTCGGCGCTTTCGCGGCTTCTCCGACGATGACTCCTCTGAGGCGGAATCACTTCGCATCTAACGGGTCGGGGGTTCGAGTCCTCCCATCTCCACCAAAACTTTGCTCCTTCGAGAGTTTCTACGGCCTACGTTCGCGTTTAGGTGAGTTTGAGCCAATAGCAAATTTTGTCAAAGTTGCTGGCATACTGACCATCGGATGTTAGAAGTATTCGGTCCAACTTTGTGCCGCAGCATTTCCAAATGTACGCGGTAATCGCGTTTCGGATCTTGAAGAAGGAATAATAATCATCCTTGAAGGCGCTTAGCACCCGGTAGACCCAGCCTGCAGCGCGTTGCCGATCGGGCGTCAGATATACTCGGCTCGAGCTTGCGTCGGCGGCACTGAAGAAGAAATTGCACACAGCAACGCGCAATTCGCTTGCCCACTTCTCTGCGGCGGAAGCCAGGATCGAATTAACGTGCGGGTCGCTGCCGCCGTATCCAAGAATGAGCCATCGTGGCGTTGACATGGCGGCTTGCCTAAAATAGTAGAAATATGACGCGAACGGTTCCAACTGAATCATGTCTGCCTTCCGCCTTCCTGTAATCATCGGGACGGGTAACAGCACATGCAAGTCTTGGGCGTGGTCATGGCTAGCATCGATACCCCACGACTTTTCAGCGTCCGCAATATTAGGGTACCGTCGAAGCCTGGCCACAGACTCGGGATCCGCAAATTCAAGGCCGAAATGAATGGACCCGTGCAGTTGAATGTTGAGGTCTTGAGTTCTTGGAAACTCGGCATGGGGAATAAATGCTTCGACCCCATCGGGACGCGGGCTGTAACTAGTCCACCATTGGTTGGCCGTTGCGTCGGTCACGCTGGTTTCATAGTTTAGCGAGAAAACACGCAACAACGTGTTTCGCTCACCCTTCAGCCGTTTTAAGAGATTGGCAGCGTCCGTGTTTCCCAATTGTTGCTCACGACGCTGTTTCACAAAGCGCAGGATCTGCTTACTGGATTCGGCTGCAATAAATGCAGGATTTTGATTCGCTATCGCTTCCGACACATTCTTGGAATCGAAAAGGTCAGCGGCATATCCTTGCAAAGCGCGGATGACCGGTTTTTGAGGCCCTAGGTTGCCAAAATCCGAAGCGACGATCTCGACGATGTGTATGAGGTCCTCGAAGTTTACATCTCCGAACAACCCTTTCGTTGCAGTGAGGTGCCCCGACAGCCATTTGTAAAATGGTTCGCGGCCGTCGGTGTCCCCCTGACCAATCGAGCCGATGATTGGGCGCGAATTCGTTGGATCGCGGAAGCCCGTCCAAGTCAACAGGCCCGCAGTCAGGGCGCCCGTGGAGATGGATGGGTTTGCGCCCGCGCCCACAAGACATAGTACGGGCTCCAGTGCACCCACTTAACTTATTAGGAAGCGCTCGATGGTCCGGCCGCAGCCGCATCTGATCTGATTATATGATTTCAACGCGGCGCTAGGGGTTAAGCACAAAGCCGGTACGACGCCGTTGCCGAGTGCCTTACGGGTGCTCTTCACGCCAATGATCGTAGTGCGAAAAGAATGCCACCTGGGTGGCATTTGAAAACGGCTGCAACCGAAGGACGGCGATGGACCACGGGCGCCAATTCGCCCAGCGAAGGCGCGGCCTCCTTTTTTGCCACAGACCGTCAGAAGAGCACTGCGATGCCCGATCACGCCGTTAGTCCGTGTTTCCCTTAGACTTTTTATTCAGGTAATCTTGGAGGACCGCTTTCCCGTGCGCCGATTCGGCCCACCGTTTGTAGTCGACGCCCGCAAAAGAGTCGCGAATCACTTTGCGTTGGGCATCGGACATCGTTGCCATCTCGTCTTCGGTTTGCTGAGCCATCTGCTTTAGCATGCGCCCGAAGTAGCCGTCACAGATGTGCTGATGATGATTGCGCCACAAGAAGCCCGCCTCGAACCGCGTCGACGCTGCGGCCCACTCGTCTTCCATCTCGCTGGTTGATCGTAACAAGGTCACTAGGATAAGCCCATTCATAAAGGCCAGCCCGTACAATCGTTCGGGCGCTTCGTCATCACCACGAATCCAGATCCCAGCCGTCAAGTTCAACAGTGCGTTTAGCCCGGCTTGCTCGGTCTCAGCGGTCGACCGACATGCAAAAAGATGGTGTGCCAAGTCTGACGGATGTGGGTTACGATCGAGAAGGAAGGTTCGAAGTTCTTCCTCTCGCCTCTCCATGGCCAGCCAGTCCTGGTCGCTATAATCCGTAACTTGCTCAGAGCCACACTGGCGCAGCGTCATCACCAGAGTTCGCCATGATACGGAAGCGCAGAAGTTGCGATGCTCGCGCGTAACGACTACATCGTCTAGCTGCTCCCCCTCCATGGTTGGCGTGAAAATGTCGCGTGAAAAGGGGTCTTCAAACTGCGAAAATCGCTCTTCGCAGTTGCGGCAAAGCAGCCGTTCTTTGGGTACATCCTGCAGCCGGCGATTTGGCGCTTGAGTGTTACGCAAGAACGGTTTCGGCGAGTCCTCCTTGAGCCGCTTTCCTACGAAACGCGGCACGACGTGACTTATCTCTAACTCAGCTTCCTCACCACACAACGTACAGCGCTCCATGACGGTTACGAAGCCGCCATGATTCGACTGATCTCCCAAATAGCCGCAGCTTCCATCACTCCAACCTTCGCGATGACCTTTCGATCAAAGGTCCGCCAAAACACCTTGCCATCGGACCTTACGACTCGCAAGGCGCGAGTTAAGACACGCACGACGCCCGATTTAAGATCGCCGACTTTGCCTAGGGCAAATCCAGCGGTAAGCGAGTGGTTGCCACCGTTGACCATGCACAGCCTCATCGGAAGAAGCAACTCCACCCCCTGATGGTTACGATCACTTTGCCATTGCAATCTGCGGCGGGACAACTCGCGTAATATGTCCTCAAGCCTCCCTTCTGACCAAGGCCAGGGCAAAAGAACATCGGCCAGCATGTTTACAGACCGTCGCCCTGTCTTCTGAGGGGCAAGGTCATCGAATGTGCGGCCGCTTTTCGTCAAGGGAGTGGCCTCGCTAAAGAAAAAGTCTTGAAAGGAGCTTGGCATCGTTGGGTTGTGCCCTTGCCTTAGAAGCTGCGTCATCGTAATGTTCTGCAGCTCCAGCCCAAGCAGTCTTACTAAAGCACGAAGCGCCGTCGGCGAGTCGCGCAGTGTCTTCCCAAAAGCGATGATTCGGCGAAACTGGTCTACGTTTGATCCCTGTCGACGCCTGATTTTGCGCCACTCCGTGAGCGGCCGGCCTATAATTTGCTCTTCAGTTGGAGGCCGTACTTTATAGACGCGCGCTAAAGTAGTCATCCGGTCGACGATAGGCTCGTGTAGCTCGGTCGCTGATTAGGCACTGTAAACGTAACACCAGCCGTGGTACAACCCACGAGAACGCGGGTGAATGGACGGCGGGTCAATCGAATCCATTAATGCTAAGGCTTGAACCGTGCTGAGGGCGATATACTTCTGTGTGATCGAGTAGACGCCAATCACGAGCCACACTGGCACGGCGCCATTATCCGAGTATGCGGGAACCTTTTGCGCTTTTCCCTCCAGGAGGTCGCGAAAGACTTTGACGGCGCCGGCTGTATCGAGAGGCTCGATCAAAGGATCCCACATAACGCGCGTTTGGCCGGTCGCTCCATTATGGAACACGGAAACTTGCAGTCGGGAGAGAGTCGGATAGTTCCGCTCGTCCTTCACGGCGATCAACCTGTTAAGGTTTTGCAGAAGGTTGGGAGTCGTGCGGACGAAGCACGCCAGTTCAAGCGCGGCCAGACGGACTTCGTCGCGCCCGATCCTAGTTCGCGTTGGGTCGTGCACCCGGTAAAGGAACGTGCCCTTCTCCGCGAAGTCATCTCGATCAAGCAAGGCATTTGCATCCCCGGCAATGCTCGCGAAATACTCAGTCTGTTCTCTCTCCACACGAAAAACCAGCCGCGCGACTTCGAGACGTACGTCGTCGCCACTGCGGACGGTCGCTTCAAAATCAGCAGTTGCTTTGCCGAGGCGAGGCTCTAGCGATCGAAGTTCCACAATCTCACGATCCGCATCGCAACCTACAAGGGCAACAGCTGCCCATTGCATTTCTTCAAACCGTTTTTCCGCTTCGCGGTCACGCTGAATACCAGTCGGATACGAACCAAGGGTTTGACCATCGATGACTATGGCGCATAGCCGTTCGACGCGTTCGGGCGATATATTTACCAAGAGCGCTTCGAAATGCTGTCTCAGCGTCCTAGAAGGACCGTCTTCCACGTTCAATGTTTATACGGCAAATGCTTGATGTCCAAGCGCCGACCAGATTGCCAATCGATGTTGACTTCGCACGAAAACCACCTCGAACGGAGCAATCTCCGGCATGATGTCGCCGAGCCGATCAACGCTCCGATCGAAAATGCCCATCATATCCGTAACGGACAAGACCAGCACAGCCTATGGCCGGAGTACCCCGACGCCTTGTTACGCTTACGGGCGAGCACTTTCAGTGCAATTGGCGCCATCGCTTCGAAATCAAAGGCACAGGGCGGCGTTAGAACATCCTCATAGCCGCCGTTCATTTTGCCGTAATAAACGTGAGTTCGCAAGGCTTTCATCGTGGGGAACCGGGAGTCATTTGTTACGTTGCCCAGCAAAATCGGGTCATGTGTCTTAATGAAGCAGCTAAACTCGCTCACCATGTTTCGCTCAAGCGAGCGTTTGGGGCAAATCCAGGAGCAAAGCGATATACTTCGATTGCCGAGCGCACCGCGCAAGATTGCGTCGGATTCATACAGCTCTAGAATGGCAATCCGCATGTTTTCGGTCGCATTTCTCGTCCTCGCCGACTAAGGGTCAATAAGTTCGGCGACCTCAACGCCGACCGAGTATGCGCCAAGCCGTAGTTCGAAATCAGGTCGCTCGCGCGGGGACAAATCGAAGGTCGGCAGCTTCGCCGCCACCAGCGCGTGAGCAACCAAAAGCATCTCACGGTCCTTCTCCTCGTAGCGCGTTTCGTGGCGGCTCTTGGTCATCGTTGCGAGTGGCAGCGAGCCGATCCCTAACGCCGTCGCGCGAACAGTTTGCCACGGCTTCGAACTCCGCCCGCTGAGCATCCGGAATGCCGCCGTCCCTAAGCACCTCATCTAGGGTGGGTCGCGCACGTGCGCGCTGCAAAGTCAAATCCTCCAATAAGAATAGAGCGCCAAAGAAAAAATGCTGTCCTGCCGGAGAAGTCCGGCTCCGAATGGCCTTCAGCCGGATATTCATTACTTCCCGCCGGGGACATTATCAGAGCCCCTCCTAGCGTTTACGTGCTGGATCCAAATCGCTGTGCAGCATTAACCTCCAGAAATGCGACGATGTGTCCTGGTTTTAAGTCAACCTGAAGATCAACGCGTGGGAGTGTGGACATGCCTGCGGCGTTCGACTTCCCATCTGCAACGAATCGGCGGTGCGAGCCCAGCTAGGTTCGGCCTGCGGCTGCGTCATCATCCCTCCGAAATAGTTCATGAAAGTCGTGAATCCCCAGCGTCGTCAAAGCCTCGTCGACCTGTTGCGCTAGACGCAGGGCCTCCCCACCCGCGGCGATTGCGTTTGCAAGAATCACCCTGACCGCATCATTAGCGATAAATCTAAAGACGGTGCTATCGAATGTCATACCTTTAAGCGCGCCCACCGCAGCAGCGGGCTGTACTTCGCTTCCCGCCGCGATCCATTCCAGGACAGCACCTTCGCCCCAGATTCGCCCCTCCGTGAGTGCGGCTGTCCGCGCAAGGGCGCTAAGAGCCCAAGTTTGATCAACAGTTGGCGCATTTATCCAGCTGCCAAACGATGTTAAGGCGGATCGGCGATCAGCTAAGCTCCTAGGAGCATAATCTTCCAAAACCGCTTCGTAAAGCCCGTTCATGCGCGCCCAAACTTCGCGCGGCATCCCAGGCCCTGAGAGCCCTGAGCCGGCAGATAACAACGCCGCCCCCATTACGTCCGGTGGAGCATTTCTAAGAAAGCGCCTTATTAGGCTATTCGACTCGTTCAAATTGGAATGTCCACGCGCGAAAATTCGAATGACGTGACCGGCTAATCCACGAACAGCTGGATCATCTTTCTTACCACTGGCGCCTTCTTCAGTCAATTGATCGACAGCCGTTGAGTAATGGTGTCTCAGTATTTCGTAGGTTTCATCATACACGTCGCTAACGGCCAGATAGTTTCTCCACGCAGCGCGACCCGCTTCGGTCTCATCAAAGATGGCGGGGATCGCTCGAATTGTCCAATCCCGCGCCATCGCGTATATCGATACAAAGTTTTGACCATACGTAGCTCTCACCGCGGGACTGACGTCGTGCGGGCCAAGATGACATTCAAGCGCGCCAAAGAGTCCTCTTGAGAGAGCTTCCATGTCAGGGGGGTTCGCGTCGCCGCCGTTTGTTCGATAAAGCCATCGCGCAAAGTCAAAGACCGCAAGCATCGCAGTCCCACGGACGCAGTTCAAACTAGCGTTCCAAGGCGCCGGGTCGGCCTTGCTCCGGAGATCATCTTCGGTCGTCGGATCAGGATCATTTAGGAGCGTTTCCAAAATCGACCACACTTGGTCTTTGAGTTCTACGTGCATCGCTGAACCACGAAGCACGTCCGTTATCGCCAGTGCTACAGTAGTCCCTGATGAGGGTCCTAAGGCCGACGCTTCATCCTCATCGCCGTCGCCGGCTTCAGCGCCCTTCGGCTGCGCGCCCGTCGCATTGTAATTACTAGTCTGCACATACGACAGTAACCGCACAAAAGCATCGATGTCGAAGCCACCATCGTTTATATGCTTTCGTAAAGCATTTATCACATGCAAAACGTAGATAGGTGGCCAACGAAGCACGCGCTCCACATTGGCTAGGAACTCATTTGCGCGCTCCTCGACGATGCTTGAAAGCGCAAGTCCCAGCCCGACGGCCGACGGCGCGAACTGCTTCTCCGGCGATCGCCACACTTCAACGTAGTTCATCAGCTCAGGAGTTGGCATTGCGCGAAGATCCTCTAGCTTTAGAGGAGAGGTCGGGCCAACCCAGAGCCCCGTTAATTCAGTCTCATCGTCTCCTGCAAACTGCTCTGATAGCCTGGAATAAAGTGCTGCCTCTCGGCCGTGAAGGAAACCGGATATTGGTTTGAGACGTTCGAACAGCTGCCTCTCCCGTGCACGTCTTATGCGATCATCGAGTTCTTCGGGAGGCGTAAAGTCCTTAAGTACGTCTCGCAGGCGGTCGTCGGAAGGGAGCGCCTCGTTAATCCAGCCCAAAACCGCAGTCTGATCTGCCTCGTCCAACTTCGCGTATACAGAGGTTATAAGGTGGTCACGCTCCCGATCTAGCTCAGGTAGTTGCATGAAATTCTCTGAGGTTAGCTCCGCGCGTGCTGCCGCTTCTGATCCGAACTCGGCTAAGAGTGCGACCTGCATGCGCTTAAACAAAGGCCAGCGGCGGCCTTCGAGCACCTTTAACAGCGAATCGAGCTCGGCTCCCTTTGCTAATAGAGTTTGCCTCAGTGACTCAAAAAGTCGATATGCTAGTACCTCCTTAGCGCCCGAACCCAGCGGACGCTCTGTCAACGATTTTGCCCATATCGATGAATAGTCTAAATTGGTGCCGGCGTGCGCTTCTATGTCGAGAGCCTCTTCTAGTCGGTCCGCAAGAAGCCGAACGAGAGAAACGGGGTCCTGCAAAAGAAGCGCGTTGACAATTCCTTCGACAATGTGGTCATACGCCATATCTCCGAACTCAGCGCTAGCACTTTGCGAGCGATAACCGAGCGACGGAATGTCGAGATCCTCTTTTGGAAGCAAAGTGAGGAGACGTCGCGCTATGCTGAACGACGCTGGAAGTCGTTCGTTCGAGGCTAGGGACGTCATGATGGCAACGAAGTTGGACGAGATGTAATCGAGTTGCGGATGATTCAGCCAATCGATCAACTTGTCAACCAAACTGTCTTGCAACGGCGCTGGGAGTTGCCTGACAAGGTCTACTAGGTCATATACCACCCTCTGATTCTCGGTATCAATCGTCGCGATCAGCCCGGCAACTTTATCGGGAATCGCCTTCACGACGTTCCTCAGGTAGAGGGTCGGAGGCCAAACGTAATGCAAAACGCGGCCTTCAACGACCTCTGGTGGGGTAACGCACGTAAAGGCCCCCGCTTCCGCAAGTACGTCATAAGCTTTCGGATTTGCGAGTCGCTCATAGAAATAATACTGTTGCTGCCTATCGAGCTCGGACAGCCTGGAGCGGGTACGCTGTACTAGATCATTCAAGCGCATTCAACTCCTGGATCGTTTTGTCGACGGTCTCGTATGCCCATGCCGGCGAACCAACAAGACTGAACAAAATCCCCTCAAGTTCGTCCCATAGCGTAAGGACCTCGGAATCGCCGAAGTCATGCCGCGGGTCTCCAATGTGCGCAAATCGCTGGGCTCTTGTTTGGGCCAAACCCTCAGCGGCTAGGCGCAGCGTTTCAAGCTCGAGAAATTGCTGCAGAGGGCGCAGATCATTCATGATGCGACCGAGAAGTGCCTCAGAGACAGCCGCCTTGTAGCGCATCGCCTTGTTCAGTTCAATCGCCATTCGGGATGGAATCGTGACATCGCTCGCTCGTGGTCTTTTGTCATCAGCAAAGCTGTCAACTGTAGGCGAAATTTGCGCAACCCAACGTTTGGCGAACTCGGGAGTTATCTCGACGCGGCGAGGTCTCGGAGGCGCGTCTGATGTGGGGCTATGATAAGCCGCCAAATGCTCGTGAACTTTGTTCCTCAGCTCGCGAGCAACATGGCCCAACAAATACTTTCGAGCCGGAAAGTCGTTCGAATCGCGAAGCCGGACGCCGGCGTTGAAAAATTCAGCTAGCGGTGGTGCAAACCCTAAGCCACGACGTGTCGCATCACGGCGCTGAATCCGATCATCGGATGCCTCTGCGCTGTTCTCAGCCGTAGCCATGACGACGTCCGATAAAGTTCGCTTCGAGGGCGCAATCGTACTAGACGACGGTCAGCCGCGTCGCCGAGCCTTGAGGCGGCGTTCGATCAAACCGCCGCCTCTAGGTCCGATACGGCCAGGTGAAGATCGGTCAAGATTTGTTTTAACCGCAAATCCTCCGGCCCGGCATCGTATGCCTTGAGCAGCGCATGGTAGTTTCAAAGGGAACCCTCGCGTCGCGAAGCTTGGTCGTTTCCGGCATCGGCAAATCTATCCCACACCTTGGCTCCGATACGCCGCAGATCCGCTGCCGTCGCTCGCACGTTATGCAATTTGTCCGCCGCGCTGACGAGATGCACGGAGGAGTCTCGCGTCTTGCGAAGGTGGCAGCGATAGCGTTCCCTCCGATTGCGCCACGGCGCTTTGCTTGCCGGATCATCGACCATTGCATCAGAACACGCTTCGACGATGTCGGCAACCCGAGGTCCGAACCGATCACGGATACATCAAGTCTCCCTTGGCCGCCCTGATCCTCAGGGCGTCGTGCAGAAGAGCAGCGATGGCCTCGTCTTCTGTCCCGCCGGCTTCGAGGACAATGCCCGCGACCGCGAGAGGAGGTCTTCGCCGATCCGCAGCGGGACCTCTCGTAGGCAGGCGCGTAAAAGTCGCTCAATTTTTGTTTCGAAGTACGTCCAAAATGTCACAACGATTACCGCCCGCGCCGCAGGTCCGTCGGCTCGGCCGAGTCCGTGACGCAAGTCGGCTTCACCTAGCGGGCGCTTCCACTCTCTTTCAAGCATTTGCAGCAATACATAATCTTCATATCGGCCTTCGGCTCCCGCGTAGGCACGTGCTACTTCTACCTCCCGGCCATCCACCATAAAAGTCGTCGTTCCCGGCCGATCGTTTAAATCCAGTCCGCAAACCGGGCAAATAGAGTCAACAGTCCGTATTGCTTGGCAGTCGCAGATCACGTAGCCAGACAAAAGCGACGACCAAGGAAAATCTTGCTCTTCAAAGCACAAGTAGCGATATATCCTCTCCGACGTTATGTAATTACCTCCGGTTACAAGGCATTTGAAGCACTGGGTTCCCCTCGCAAAAATTTAACGAACCGGGCGCCGATAATCCGAGACCAATCCTCACCTACCTCCGGAAGATTAAAAAATCGACGAATCTCTCTGCCCGCGTCTTCGTCGTAGTACAGCGCATCTAGGAAGGGAAAGGCGTCGGCCATCTCGGTCGTATCGGCGATGAGTTCGACGATACGGCGATGCCCCATTGAGATGGAGGCTCGCCAAATGTAACGAGGATACGGTTTCATTAAAATATACCCAAAAGAATGCACTGCGTCGTCTGCACGAAGTTCTGCCTTAAAAGCATTACTACTGTCGAGTCTCACATCCCACGTTAACTCTTTCGGATCAAGTCCCAGCTTCGATCCGTACTCTTCCAGCACCGACGCATAGCTGTCGAGCCAGCCGTGTAATGCCACGAAGGGCAAACGAATCTTCGCGTAAACCGGAACAATAGCAAGGTGTGGCACACAGAGGAGTTTTTGGCGCTTTCCGAGCTCATCTTTCCGGTCAATCTCGAGCGCGTACGGCGCCTTACGCAAATAATATGCCGCGTCTGAGTCGCCCTCTTGAAGTGATTCGGGAGGTGGCTCGACGATCTTTAGGTGAGCAAACGGACCGACAGATGGTCCGAGCCACACCAGCACGCACCTCTTGGAGCCGCCGGCGTATCTTTCGCTACAGTCTTCGCTGTGCGTGCGGGGCTCAAACTGTATGGCGGGTCGAAAGCGTCACTTGTGGCGGCGCTCAAAAAACTCTACGGAAAGTAGCGCTTAGCAAGGTCCCGTTCGTTGGGCTCCCCGAAAACGATGCGGATGCCGCGAAAGCCCGATCCCGAACCAAAACCCGATCTGCCGTACGAACGCGCGCTTCCCGCGTTGCAACGTCAACTGCAAGAGCTGCAGAAGCTAAAAGGTCGTTCCTACGATGAGGCAGACGCCGATGAGACCACCTGGCAGCACTTTACGGAGAGCATCTTTGAGCATGCGTTTGGGAAGGGAAGCACAAATCTTGGCAAGTTCACTGATGTATCGTGGATCGGCGCCAGTTTATTTGGTGGCGAGAGATCTTATCACGAACGTCAGGAAATCTTCGAGCGTAGAGTGAGGCAGTACGAGGCCCTGCTGATGAGCGTCATAGCGGAGTTACGGCTTTATGTACGAGATGAGCCGGTTAAGGGGGTCTACGAACCGGGAGACCGATACGAGATCTATCGCGATCTGAGCACCATAATCTCTTCGGCGACGCGCGAAGTCGTCATAGTTGATGCATATCTGGACGAGCAACTCTTTAACTTATACGTCAGCAAAGTTGCGGCTGCTATCCCGGTACGGATACTATCGAACAAGGTCGGACAGAACGTCGAAGCGATAGCGCAAATGTTTGCATCGCGACGCGCCCTTGACTTGCGCATTAGCAGCGATGTGCACGACCGTATGCTATTGGTGGACGATCGAGGGTGGGTGATCGGGCAGTCGATCAAGGATGCGGCAAAGACGAAGCCTACATATATAGTGGAGGTGGAAGGGCCGGTGCTGGCGGGCCTGAGACCTGTGTATAGTACGTTATGGGCATCTTCGAAAATTGTTATCTAAGGAGGCGCTAACTCTGCGTAAAGCGACGCTGCTCGGTTGCGGGCAAATGAGCGCGCCTAAAACAGAGAAGGAATGTCAGAATGGGTGATATCTGGAACGCCGATGCGTTGCTATTATTTCTGGCGTTTTTTATACCAGGGTTTATCGGGATTCAGATCTGGGGTCTTTTCGTCGGCACCGAAGATGTCGATTTTGGGAAGCAGTTGCCTGCCGTAATCGGATACAGCGCGTTACACTACGCCATCACAGGTTGGATCATACTCATCGCTCCCGATGGTCCTCTACGACTTGCGGCGGCATACATTGTCGTTTTGGTTCTCCCAGCATTTTGGCCAGCTGCGATCTTACTGATTAGAGAAAAAGAGAAGTGGCGCAGCGTATTCTCTAGTATACCGACTACGTTCAACGCGATGTTAAAGCCTGAAGGAACGCCGTGGGACCGCGTTTTGGATGACCGAGCCCGTTACATAAGAATTCGGCTCAAAAGCGGTCGATTTGTGGGCGGCTACCTCGGGCCAGGTTCCGTAGTGTCAGCGTATCCATGTAAAAGGGCAATCTATGTTGCGAAGGCATTTTCGCTCGACCAAACTACTGGCAAGTTTCTTAGCGAAATTGCCTTGACGGGCCTACTGATCCAAGGTGCTGAAATCGAGACGCTCGAAACGATCGAGCTTGAGGAGGAAACGACAAATTGAGTGATCAGGAAAAGCGTATAACGATACGTGAAGTAGAACGACGGATGATTAAAATCACTGGAGGCGACAATCTCATCGAGAAAGGGTCGCGTGTTATTTCACAGGGACCAGCAAATCCGCCGCCACCACCAGCAACGCCATCTGCATCCGCGGACACAGGAGGACCCACAGCAACATCCCCGGCAGCCAGGAAAGAATAGTCGGGGAAGGCATGGCCGTTCGACGTAAGAGCGCGCGAAAATCGGCTCGTAAGGCGGTGCGGCGTAAAGTCGCGCGAAAAGCGGCGCGCAAGGCGGTACGGCGTAAAGTCGCGCGAAAAGCCGGGCGGAAGGCGGTACGTCGTAAAGCCTCGCGAAAAGCGATACGTCGCAAGATTGCTCGGAAGACAGTCCGCCGAAAAGGCGTCCGTGTAATTACCAGAGGCCCGAAGAACCCACCGCCGCCGCCTGACAGCACATCGGCGCTGAGACTCCCGCCAAGAAAAAGCGCCGAAAAACGTCGGCAACTCCGTAGTTCAGCTTCCGCCCGCCGGCCTCGACCGCGCCGCGCTCGCATACTGCTTAGCCTGGCTTTGATGGCTTAGCGGCCACCCCGTTGCCGATCGGCTCAGCTGCACAGCGGCCCGACCGCGCAGCTGAGAAGCCCGGCTCGGCGGTGTCTCGTCTTTGCGGCTCTGTCTCCCATGATCGTCACTTCAAGTTGCGGATGCCGCATTACCTAATGCGGAGTTGCCGAGTTTGCTTTTTGGGACCCGCTGGGGTTGAGTATGACGGTGGAAGGGCGAGCTCAGTTATCAGCTCGCTTTGGAACGCGTACGAGCCAGTACTCCACGCCGTCGAACACGATGCGCTTCCGTCGCTGGCTGATCTGTTGCGAGAACATCAGGCCGTCATCTTGGTAGTACAGACAGAGCCACGCCAAGAGACGTGCACGATCGCATGGAGCGAGGCGCTTAACGGCGGCCTTCACCGCGGTTGCGTCCCGAGTTGGTCCGTCCTCGTATGGGTCTCGTTCGTACTGAGGCGGGCGGACCATTATGCGAACAGGTGTTCGATGGAGGGTGGCGAAGCCCCCCGTTAGGCGGAGCTAAGAGTGGAGGTTATTTCGTGGCTAAAGAGCTTTTTGTCGAGAAGCGTCAGGAGCAAGGAGATTTCGCGGTCCGCAAGCCTGGCTCAGAGCGCGCAAGCAAGACCGCGCCGACTCAAGCCGACGCGATCGACGCAGCAATCGCAATGAACCCGAAAGCGACCGTTTTCGCAGAGCGAGTGCGTCACACGGACCGGGGCAATCCGGACAAATGGCGCGTTGTCTACAAACCCAAGCGATAGACGAGAGCGCGGGACTTGCGCCGCCGGTCGACCGCGCCCACATGCCCACCGGTTGTGCGCGGGACGATGCGGATGACGGCGTAATGTACTCTCGTCGGATTACCGCCCGCGGCAACGGATCAGGGTTAAGGGTGTCAGGTTCTGGCTCGTATGAGTGGCGAAAACGTCGTTAAGGCATGATAGAATCTCTTCCGGACGGTGTTCTCGATAGCGTCGCTCGTACGATCGGGGACGTTTTGATCGGGCGAAATATATCGAATATATTCGCCGCGTGTTCGATTACCGATAGCAGCCGCGAGAGCACGAAATGGAAGCGTCTCTACTACACTTTCCAACGCCTTCAAAAGGAAGACTCTTGCGGTAATCGTGTCGGAGCGTTCATCGAATGCGCAATGCATCCATCACGTTGGTCATCCGATGAGATGCGGTTTCGATATCCGCGCGTTCGGGAGGACCTGAACCGAGCGTTGGTAATCGTGGGGCTCGAGGTTGCCCCTACCGGCAAGTTACAACGCGTGCGAGCGGCCTCAACGCTGGACGAAGCGCACGAGCGAGCGAACCGACTTCGAGCAGTCCTACAACAACGGGGCGTGCATTCTGCTGTGCCATCGGCTTGCAGCAAGCTGATCTTGCGGGACGATAACTATTTCCACGCCGTGTTTGAAGTAACTAAGAGTGTTGCCGATCGGTTGCGGGCGAAGATCGGTTCAAAGCTCGACGGCAACACCCTGGTCGATGCCACGGTCGAGTGCGGCTCTCGCCCGTTTCCATTGCTCGCCCTCAACGCTACGACTCGGAGCCCCTAAGGAACGAGCAGAAAGGGATCGCGCACTTGATTCTAGGGCTCTTCCACGCTTTCCGGAACGTCACGGCCCACGAACCCGCAACCACATGGCAAATAATCGAACTCGATGCGCTCGACATGATCTCTACTGCGTCGCTCATTCACCGTAGGCTCGACAGTGCGATCGACACGACTGCGTTTCAACCCGGGGGTAGCCCGTGAAGCTCGCCGATGTCCGTGACCGGGCCGAGAAGATGATCGCACCGCGACAGTTGCGCATGGAGAACGACTTTCAAACGTCGTTGACCGCTGCCGCGTTTGAGTACGGAGTTCCGGAGCCACGGAAGAGCCGCACGTTGGAGCGTCTCACGACGACTCATGTGCGAGAACGTATCGAGCTTGTACACAGCGTCCTCGATGAGGTCGTATCAACGACCCGCTCGATGGTATCGGAGCACGATCTGCGAGAATTGTTCAGCGCACTCTGCCCGTCGCTGGATGCCTTAAGAACGAACGTCTACGCGAGGTTCGTGGGTTACAACATGGGCGTTTCCTCGTCGCTGGCGTGTGACTTCGAAAGCGCGTACCGAACTCACTATGCCGCCGCGATCGAGTCGTTGGCGTTGCATGCGTACGACGTTTCGCTGCCGGGACCGTTCAAAGGCCGAAAGATCGTCTTTATCAGCTGTGGTCAATGCACGGCTGAAGAGCGGGCGTTAGGGTTAGAGATGGCGCGGCTGATTGAGACGTATACGGAGTACGAGGCATACTTCGCCCAAAATGAACAGTCCCTCGATGGTGTAACGACGCGCATCTTGGGCGCTCTCGGTGCGTGTGTCGGGTTTGTAGGCGTCATGCATAGGCGTGGAGAACTGTCTGGTCGAGTTGCAAGGACTGCCAGAGGCTCGGTATGGGTCGAGCAAGAGATCGCGCTGGTTTCCTACCGTGTGCAAGTATTGGGTCACAACTTACCGATTCTGACCTACGTGCAGGAGGGGATCGCGTTGGAAGGCCTCCGGCAAGTCATATTGCTTAACTCGGTACCGTTTAAGACGAACGACGACGTGCTGACCGACTTTAGCCGACGACTTAGAGTCGGCTCGTTTCTACGAGTAAAAGAAGCCCAGCAACATTAGTCGACAACCCTGTCGCCTTTGCGCTCTCCTTGAGCGAGAACGCGTCGAGCTTGCGAGTAATCTCGCGCTTGAACCATACCGCGTCGCCGTGGTCCGATGGCAGAGCGCAGCTTTTTGGGGGACGGGTCGGCGACCGCGGATCCAACGCAAAACACGTGGACCATGAGGAAGGCCAGTTATGAATCTGGAGGACCATAAGAAGGCACTCAACGCTGTGGGTTGGTTTATCCCGCCGTATCTGCAACTTGGGTTCCTTACGCAGATAAAGGACGCAATCGACAACGGAGCTATCACTGATCCGCGTCAGCTCGAAACGTTTCTTTCACAGGCCTATTCTCCATTGCACCTTGCAGCGATGGTCCAAGAACGATACGCGGTAACGCCGATCGTTAACGAATACCACGAAATTATCGCAGAAGCTGTGGAGGCACATTTTTCTGGCTTAGGACATGTGGCAGTTTCCGGACTGCTTCCGGTTATCGAAGGTGCCGCTAGGAAGCTCGCTGACAACCGCGGCATCCCAGCGGACGACAAGACCCCCGTCAAAACCGTGTTCGAAACGCTAGCGGAAGATTGCAAGCAAGAAGCCGTTCAACATCAGATCGGTGACGTAGCCGAGATTTCCACGATGATGGACGCGTTTGTCCAGTTTACAAACAAGTATCTCTACGTTAGGTCGTCCAACTATCCGCTGGCCGATATGATGAATAGACACGGGATGCTTCACGGAGCCTTTACCGATGGCGACTACGGTAGGCCAATCAATTTCTACAAAGGGATTGCTGCGCTCGATATCCTCTGTATCGTCTCGGCATTCCGAGAAAACGTTTCGTGGATGGCTCCAGACACGGCGCCCCGGTCCGTTCGTCTCTCTTCGTACTACGCCACCTGCGCGATGTTGAGCACTTTACGACCTGAGCGCAAATGACCGAAGTGGCATGAGGCCGGAATCGGGATTCAAGGATAACAGCGGACTCGCCGGCAGCTGGCGCGGTCTTTCTAACATTTTCTAACGGAGCGGTCGGGAACGGCCGGGAACGGACGGTATCGGCCGGGAAGCCCGGGCGAAAAAGCCTGACACAATAACACTTTTCGGTAGTGGACGGGACTGCCCGGAACCCCCGAGTGTAGGTTCGACTCCCGGCCATCCCCAAAAAGGGCTTTTTCGACGCCCTGGATCCGATTTTCTAACCGGCGTAAAAACCCGGCTAGGCTCAGAGAGACTCAACATGCTCGCGGCTTGGCATTCCGCTAACTGCTGACAGACGTGCAAATAACGCTTGGTCGTGACGCGGAAATCGGCGTGATCGCGATACCCGCGCGAGGGCGTCGGTATAATTTTACATCCATTCAGGGATGGGAAAAGCGAGTCCGCCGTCTCAAAACGGCCGGAAACGCGTGATATCTTGTACGCAGTTTAGCGTCTTGACTAGCGCGTCAGTGCGAGGTGATCGCCGCGTCTATCATACGACAAGCGGCTTCGAGTAGCGCAAAAAATCCGGTCGGTGGTTTAAGTGAGGCACTCGGCCGTATCGTCGAACAGGGTGGCCGCAACGATCCTGAGCGCACCACGATTCCGATGGTGAACAAACAGTGATGCAGACTCCGCAGCGTGCCTCCTAGCTACTAACAGCTCGTCGAGATACTGACCGCTCAGGCATTGGCGATCTCTTGCTTGCGGCGCGATTTCGTGACCTAGGCATCGACGTGGGCGTACGGGCGCTGCTTGCCTCGAAAAGGAGGCAACTGCTTACCTGGTCAATCTCTAGCGTTAGAGGCTGGGCTGCCAGCATTTGATTCGCCAAAGGACTTGTCCATGCAAAGAAGACTAGCGCTGTTGCTCCTAATCGGGATCTTCATCGTAGCGTTTAGCCCGCCAACCGTCGCGGGCCCTAATGGTTCTCGGGAAAGTGTACTTGTCGCTCAGGGGGCTCCGAACTACATCCCGTGGTATACGCCCCCGCCTTCTCCGTGGCCAATGCCGACATGGCCCGCTCCGATTCCCAGCGCTTTCGCGGCAATTGACGGGGCCTTCGCGGCAGGAATTGTCTACAACACCGGAAGCGGTGGAACCGGGTCTCACTCCGGGTTTGATACCTTCATGACGGGCCTATGCAACTTCATTTGCTTTGGAAAGCCAGGAACTGCGTCATCCAATGTCTTCGTGTATGGTAATGACTTCAACAGTACCGCGTTTACCGAGATCGGCGCCCCGGACGATTGCACTGGTCATTGCCCTGGTGGCATCAAGAACAAAGTCTTCGGCATTACGGTGAACGCCCAGCCCTCACCAGTAAATAGCGGTTACTTCGTTTCCGTCAGCGGCGAAGGAAACCTAGGCATCTATAACAACATCGTCGCCGGCGCCTCAGTCATTGCTGGCGCCGGAACGACCCCTAATCCCTACCCTTCGCCGACCGCTGCTGGTGGATCGCTTGTCTCATATACGGGCACTGGAACTGGAGAATTGCGCATGGGAAGCGCGGCTGATTATGTCAGGTGTGACTACGGTGCGACGACGACCGATGTGCTTACGTGCAACGCGCCGCTGATGGCCGCAAAAACGACAACCTCTGCGCCAGGCCCGGTAGCGCCGTGCTATGGTAGCGATGGTACTGCCTGTGGCAGCACCTTCCATACGGTCAGGCCAACGCCTAATATCCTTGTCGGCGTAACAACCGGCGCGAGCGGCTGCGCAGCGAACTCGTGGTGTTCATCGCTGACCAATGCTACGATCTCGCTATCGGGCGCAGCAGTCTTTACCGATGGTAACTATGCCTGCACGTTGAGTTCTTCATCAACTTACAAACTGGGCCTGATGGTTAACGGGCAACAGTCCAACCAGTTCACGATTCAAGCATACAACCCTGGAAGCAGCATAGGCCCAAACATCCCGCTCGACATCACTTACACCTGTTCCGGAACGTAGGCTGCGGTAGATGTCGCTGCTGAATTTTAGGGGAACGAATTAGTGCAAAGAAGACTGGCGCTTGTGCTGCTAATCGGGACATTCATCGTAGCGCTGAGCCCGCCAACCGTCGCAGACCCTAATGGTGCTCCGAAAAGCGTACTTATCGCTCAGGCTCCCCTGAACTACATCCCGTGGTATACTCCTGTACCGTCTCCGTGGCCGGATCCATGGCCATCTCCCATTCCCAGCGCTTATGCCGCAATTGACGGTGCCTTCGCCGTGGGAAATATTTATGAGACCAAAAGCCCCCTTGGCTTCCAGCATGAGTCGGGCTTTGACATGTTCATGTCCGGACTGTGTAATTTCGTATGCTACGGTATCCGCGGCGTCCCATCACATCATGTCTGGGCGTTTGGATCTGACTATAATTCAGTTTCCTTTACGCATCAGGGTGGAGCAGACAACTGGACTGCAGCAGGTATCTCGAATTCAATTTACAGCGTTGCGTTACTTGTTGCTGAAGGGCCGCCAGTTACCGAGAACCACTACCTCGCGCTCGATGGAAACGGAAAGGTAGGAGTCTATAACGACATCGTTGCGGGAGCCTCGGTGATCGCGGGCGCTGGGACGAGCAATCCGTATCCTACTCCAACCGCTGCCGGTGGGTCGCTTGTGTCATACACTGGCACTGGAACCGGCGAGTTGCGCATGGGAAGCGCGGCTGATTATGTCAGGTGCGACTACGGTGCGACGACGACCGATGTGCTTACGTGCAACGCGCCGCTGATGGCGGCAAAAACGACAACCTCTACGCCAGGCCCGGTAGCGCCGTGCTATGGTAGCGATGGTACTGCCTGTGGCAGGACCTTCCATATGGTCAAGAATCCACCCGGCGCGAGCCTGCACATAACGACCGGCACTAGCGGCTGTGCAGCAAACTCGTGGTGTTCGCTGACCAGTGCGACTATCTCGTTATCCGGTGCGGCGGTTTTTGCCAATGGCAGCTATGGCTGCGCGTTGAGTTCCTCCTCATCCTACAAACTGATCCTTATGGTCAACATGCAAACCGCCACGAATTTTGAGATTCAAGCATACAACCCCGGAGTCAGCATAGACCCAAACATTGACCTGGGCATCAACTACTTCTGTTCTGGAGATTGAATTTGACAAGACAATCTCAATGGTGCATGCGTTATCTGTCTGTCATGCGACACACCTTGAAGGTTTCGTGGTGATCGCAAAAAGTCGAGCCCCTTTGTCACCCGGTTAGGGCATCGTTCTTCGAGCCGCTTCCCCGCCACGCTCGAAATAGCCGCACCAACGATCCCTCAAAAAGCTCAGCCGGCAGACTAAACCCAACCGCCGCTTGCTCGCATTCGGTTTTCCGTCGCGAATTTCAGGGTGCAGGGGAAGCGGTGTCGGGGCCATCGAAGCAAATCAAATGCGGTGGTTTAGGTGGATCCTATTTATAACAATTGGTCCACTGGCGGCATGCAGTTCCTCGCTACCCTACGGAGCAACCAGCGGCATAGCAGCGCAATCTATCCCCGTGGCGGCGAAAGACGCGTGGTCCGGCGACCTTCTTTACGTAGCGACGGGTGGCGACGTGTATGTCTTATCGTATCCCAGTGGCAAGGTCGTTGGACGCCTTGGGGAGCAATCCGCCACTAGCCTCTGCTCTGATAGACGTGGGAACGTCTTCGTCGTCATCAATGGACTGCAACAGATCCTCGAATATTCGCACCGCGGCAAGCTCCTTCAAACGCTGGCGGTGAAAGACATACCCAGCAGCTGCAGCGTCGACCCAACGACCGGGAATCTCGCGGTCCCCACTTATGATTACTCTTGCGTCTACATCTATCCCGGTGCGGGGTCAAGTGGAGTCCAATCCGTTTGCGACAATTACTTCATACTCGTAGGCCTGTGCGCATATGATAGTAGCGGGAATCTATTTCTCGACGGAGCCGTGGCAGGCGGACGGCACCACTCATACGTGCCTTACCTCGCCGAACTCCCAAAAGGCAGCGCGACGTTTAACAACTACCGGCTTTACGGGAGTCGGTTCCGGTACGATGACTACGACAGCGTTAATTGGGACGGCACGTATGTAACGCTGTCGAATCCCAGCACGCACTCGATCTACCGCGTGCAGATTTCGCACAAAGTAAAGATCGTCGGCAGGACGCGCGTGCACGGGTGGATTGGTGGATTCGGCTATAGTGTCGGAGGCACTCAGACCTGGCTCAAGGACGGCAAGTTCATTGCGCAATGGGGCTCGCATCCGCAATTGGCGATATGGTCGTACCCCACCGGAGGAAAGCCTACCAAGGTGCTCCCGCCGTTTGCAAGCGCCGGGACATCAGTAGACGGTGTAGTGCTTTCGCCTGCACCGCATTGACCGCGTAACCATGGCCTCGGTCATCTTCGATATTCGTGAAGGGCGGCGAACAGATATTTGTCCTTCACCGGGTGTTCGAAGGGTTCCTGCGTTCCAAATGCTTTTTACGTGCGTCGTGACCGCTATTAGGGCACGCTTCCTTCTTAAGCATTGATCGCCTCATGCGCCACGATTCACCCTCAATAATATCCCGAGTATTTTTCTTTACGGATGGTACGCGAACAGTTATGTTCTAACATTTTCTAACGGAGCGGTCGGTAACGGTCGGGAACGGACGGTACCGGTGGGGAAGCTGGGAGCGAAAAAGCCTTATAAGATAGCACGATTCGGCACCGGACGGGACTGCCCGGAACCCCCGAGTGTAGGTTCGATTCCCGTTGGCGCTAAGAACAAAATCGCATATCTCACGAGGGAATCCGGCGCTTTTACCGGTCTAGAAAAGCCGACTTGTCACGGAATTGTCACGTCGGCTTTTCGTTTTTGTCACGCGACTAATCGCGCGAACGCTGCGGCGGCCGCCGCATCACGCTCCCGATAGACGGTCACGTAGCGATCGACGGTGACGCCGATGCAGCTATGACCGAGTCGCTGACTGACTACCTCGATCGGCACGCCAGCTTTTGCCAAGAGCGACGCGTGGGTGTCTCGCAGGTCGTGTAACCGAATCCGCGCGACCTTTGCCCGCTCGACGAGCCGCTTAAATGCCGCCCCGAAGGCCTCGGGGGAAACCGGCACGCCATTGGGCATCGCGAAGACCAGGTCGTCCCGGTGGTACTTTTTGCCCACGTACACCTGCTCTGCCGCCTGCCTCGCTTTGTGCGAGCGCAGGACGGCAACGAGCTCCGAAGTGATCGTAACCGTGCGGACCTGTCCGTTCTTCGGCCGCTTGAACGCGAGCCCCGAGCGCGGCTGGGCGAGCGATTCACGGATCGTAACCGTGCCGCCGTCCAAGTCGAGATCGGGCCAGCGCGTAGCCAAGACTTCGCCGCGCCGGGCCCCGGTGTAGGCCGCAAAGACCAACGCCGGATAGAACCAGGGAAGCGACGAGACGGTGCCGCGCTTTCTTGCCAGGAAGGTGGGCGACTGCGCCTCTGCCAGCAGGTGGCGTAGCTCGTTCTCGTTGAGCACCATGCTCTCGGGTTTGAAGGCCTTGGGAAGGTCGTCGGACGTGATCTTGCCGGCAACGTTGGTTTGGACGTAGTCAAGACTAACGCCCCAATTAAGCGTCGCCCGCAGCAGATCATGCACGTGCCGAATCGTCCGACCCGAACGCCTCGTCTGCTTCTCAGCTTGCCACTTCTCGTACGCTTCGATGAGATGCGCCTTGCGCAGTGCGGTCAAACGCATCTTTCCAAACGTCGGGCGAAGATAAGTGGCGATGATGCCCTTGTATCGATCGATCGTCGTCGCTTCGAGGCGCTTTGCCTTGTGCGTCATGAACTTGTCGAAGAGGTCGGACATGGTCATGTCCGCGTCTGCGGTGTACTCGCCCCGCGCGACGCTTTCGATGCGTTTGGCAAGAAATGACTCCGCTTCGTGTTTGGTCACGCCGCGGAGGATCTCTCGCTTTTGCTGACGCCCCTTTCCGTTTTGCGGGGGCACGTCATAGACGATCATGTACTTCTTGACCCCAAGGTGTTTTGGTTTTGCCATGGATTCTTTCCGCGGTCCAGGCGAGGATATTATTCGACGTTTCCGCCGAGAAACTCTCGCAGGGCGGCCTTCGTGATGAGGATTTTCTGGCCCACACGGATGCTCTTGAGCGCTTGCCGCTTGATCGCATGGTAGACCGCGTTCCGCCCAATCGGGAGAAACGCGATGACGTCGTGTGGGGTTAGGATGTCCGGCAGGTCCGCAAAGCGTGCGCTCTGCGCGCCGGGCGGCATCGACCTGATCGATTGTGTGGTCATGTCTGGTCACTCACCCCTTGTGGTTCTGCCGAGAGAGTACAGGCTCGATGGTCGGGCCGAATGTTATCGGTCTATCGTCATGGAGTCGCGTGCGCGCTGTTCTTTGCGAATGCTGTACGCAGCGTCCCGCCGAATCTCGTTCGGCATAGCTCGATACTGCTGCTCGATCGCCGCAGCAAGGTCGTCGAGCCGTGCGGCGCCCATCGCAGCGTCGCAATCGATGCGCGCGACGCCGGCACGCTCGAGGACATTGAGTCGCTGCCCGATTCTCGGTACTTCGTCGCGAGCGGCACGCGCGTTATTCATTTCCCGCTCCAGACCCAGCGACGCGGCGACGTAGTGCCGGTAGGCGCGATCGTGACCGGCCAGCTGTTTTTCAAGGTGTGGCAGGTCACGCTGCTTGAACTCATGGGTTGCATCCGCCAGCGCTTTTTCGTAGCGTGATCGTTGCTCGCCGTGCAATCGTTCTTCTTCTTTTGCCGCGGCGCGGCGCGCTAGCGGATTCCACGACCGCTTCTCTCTGGCGAGCTGCGCGAGCCGAACTCGCTCGGCGTCCGTGTCGCGGGCAACCTCGGCCGCGCGCTTATGAATTCGCTGCCGCTCGGTGGCTAGAGCTTCGTCGAGGGACGGCGGACACTCGACGTGCTGCAGGTGCTGGCGCTCGAGGCGAGCCCGCTGATAGCGTCCCTCTTCCTCCGCGTGTATCACGTTGAGCCGCAAACGTACCTCGGCCAGGGTCACCGGACGAGGCTCACGGTTCGGTACGTGCTCGCTCCGGTTGCGCGTCGGAGCAACGAGCGCATCGAGTGCTCGCTGCGCTCCGAGGTCGCCGGCACGTGCAAGTTCCGTGACGAACGATCGATAGGCCAGCGGCTTCTTCTCGCGTGCTAACGTGCGCTCCGACGCGAGCACGATCTTCGTCGCCTCCCAGCGCACCCGCGCGGCGTCGTACTCTTTCGCTCGCCGGCGGCCCATGACCGCGTCGACCGACCAGTACGCGAGTTGACGAGCGATGACACCGCGCGTGCCCAGCCGCGCCACTGCGCGCAAAAGCAGGCGCGCTTCGCGGCGCTTCTGGGCATCGCGCTGCCGCTGCGCTCGGTCGCGCTCCCAGGCTGCATCCCGGCGCGTACCTATCGCCTGCGCACGTTCACTGAAGAAACGCTCGCGGTACGCGCGGTACTCTGAGCGCAACCGGGCATGGTCGGCGATGCGTTGGGCGTCGTGCAGCGCCCACCGTGGGTCGCTGCGTGCTTCGCGTTCGGCGCGATCGCCAAGCGCGCTGCGGCTGCGCTTCGGTGGCTGCTCCGGGGTATACGGACACGGGCCAAAGCGCTGCTCGAGGACGGCTTTCTTGCAGCGCGGATGGATCCGCGACGCGCCGCAGCCTTGCGTTTCGGGATCTCTGCCCATTGCAAACGCGAGGCCCTGCACGCGCGCACCCCGCTGGATCAGCTTGATGACGATGCCGTCGCGATCGAGCCGCTGCTCAAGATCGCCCCACGTCTTCGCTGCATCGACGGCCCCGAGAATCGTTGGACGAACCGTATCGGCCCATGGCGCGGAGCGCGCAATCTCGGCGATCGGTTCGCGCGCAGGGGTGAACGGACCGAATCGCGACTCCATCGCCCGCAGTGCACATCGCGCATCAATGCGTGACGCCGCGCAGCCCGGCGCTCGGCGATCCAGCCCCTCGGCGAAGGCCAGACCCCGCACCCGGTCACCCCGAACCAGTTTCACCAGGACGCCGTGCGCGCGCAGGCGCTGATGCAGGTCGTTCCAATCCTTCGCGCGGTCGACCGCATCGAGCACGTAGGGCCGTGCACTCTCTTGCCACGGCAGCTCGCCGCGCTCGTGCAGCCGGCGGTACGCACCGTCGCTCAGTCGCCGCTGCGGATCGGGTGGGGGCGTATACAGATGCTCAACGCGCTGCACGATGTCGCGGTTGTGACGTCCGACCACGATCGCCCAGCCGCGTTCGGCCGCGATCTCCGCACATACCCGCTCGCGTTTGATCCGCTCGTGCCACAGGTCGTTCGCCTTGCCGTTCGGTCCGATGCGATTGGCGATCACGTGGGCGTGGAAGTCGTCGGTATCTTTGTGCGCGGCGAGCACGTACTGGCTTCTCTCCATGCCGATCGCCTTGAGAAGCCGTTCGGCGTCGCTGACCACTTGCTCGCGCGTCGGGCGTTCGTTCTTGGCATAGGCGATAATCAGATGATAGACCGGATCGCGGCAGCGCTTGGACAATGCTGCAACGGCTTCCATCTCGATCGCGGCCGTATCCGCCGACATAACGTCGCGTAGATGCACCCATTCAGCTTTCTCCGGTGCGCTGGCATAGGCAACGCCGCCTTCAAACGAGTGACCGGCGGCAGCGACGGCGCGCTGATGGGTGTGCTCGGTGATGTAGTCGACCCCGATCGCGAAGGTCCGGGTATGGGCGCGCGCCGCCACCGCTTTCGAAATCATGGCCACTCCTCCGCAAAAGAAAAAGTCCCGCGCGAACTGCTGACGCTGCGGGACTCATAGTTTCACCTGCATTATAATGCGGGCGAAAGTCTGCTACACTCTGTCACCGAAATTGTACCACAAATGCAAGCCTATCGCTACCAATCGCAGCGCTTTTCCCAGACGACCTCGCGCTTCGAGCTCCGATCGGCGCTGCACGAAGTCGGACCGATCGCATGCTAGCAGCCGCGTCCAGGGCGAGCTGCGCTCGGCCTTAAGGCACACCCTGGACCCGGCTGCTCCGACCACTTGCGACCGCGACTCCGTGCACCGTCTGCCCACTCTTGCCGAAGCACACTCTGCGCGCGACGATGAAGATCCCGCTCCTCCGTCCCCGCCTACACCAAGTTCGACGCGCAACGTTAGCAGTGCCGCAAGAAAGCATGAAGCGCTCACGGGAGGTTCTCTTCCGTTCGAAGCAGTAATCGCGCGCAACACGATCCCCAGCATCGACGCTGGTCTGCGATCGCCCATTTTTCAAAACGCCAGCATCGACGCTGGTCTGCGATCGCCCATTTTTCAAAACGCAAGCCGGTGGCTGTGCGCGCAGCGCTCCCGGCGCCGCCCGCCCAGCACAGGAGAAAGCGAGATCGCGCCGCCTTCGGCGCCGCTCAGCTCGTGCGGCGCGCGAAAGCGCTTGCTCTGCTCACCTTCCAACGCGCGAACCGAGCACTAACGGTGCTGATCGCAAGGGTGGCATCCCGCGGTCCATTCGTAGCTCGCGGCGCGGTACTTTCGAAGGGGCTCGGACCGCTTTCGACCATCGCTGCCTTGTGACCACGATGGCTTTGCGCGCTTCAGGGCGAACGTCCTTATCTGCTAGCCCGTTCATATGAGGAGGAGCGCAGACGTGAAGAGCTTAGCCGTTGGCCGCCGCGCGCTGGGGCTATGCGGCGTTGCGGTGATGCTTGCAGCTTGTGGCGGGTCGCAGCCGCCAGTCGAGGCACCTGGCACGATGCCACAGAGCGTAACGGACTCAGCACAATATGCGCATTCGGGTCCGCTGCTCTACGTCAGTAATGACGGAGAAGCCCATGACGTAACAGTCTACCGTGCTGGCGCTAAAGACCCTAGCCCGATAGAAACCATTTCGAGTGACCTCGAGCAACCACTCGGCATCTGCTTGGATGGCCAAGGGACGCTCTACGTCGTCGACGTGGATGGCTGGGTTGCCGAATACCCGGCTGGTAAGACGAAACCGTCCAAGATCATAAGCAAGGGGATCGATACCCCGGCATTCTGCGCCATCGATAGTAATGGGAACCTTTGGGTAACGAACATCGCTGGCCCCAACGTTACAGAGTACCTGCAAGGCTCGACCAGACCGCACACGGTGATCACGAAAGGGCTAACCTATCCCGACGGCATCGCGATCGATCATTCGGGGAATGTGTACGTCGGAAACGGTGGATACTATGGGGACGGCCCGTACAGCGTCGTGGTCTATGCGCCCGGCAGCGAGTCTCCGTCGAGGACGATCACCAACGGTGTGACTGCTCCGGTAGGCATTACCGTCGATGTACACGGCACTCTCTACGTAGCAAATGAGGCCACAAATAATGTCGAGGAGTACCGCTCCGGCAAGAATCAGCCGTACAAAACGATTACGGAGGCTATGGACTTGCCTGCAGGGATAACGGTCAACAAGCAAGGTTGGCTTTATGTTGTCAACGCTGGAAACATGATGGTCGTCGAATTCGCACCGGGCTCGATCACGCCGTCAGACCGGCAAATCAGCAAAGGCCTCTTGGACCCGTGGGGAACAGCGTACTCCCCTCCGCTGCTGCCCTAAACCTGGACTTATGGTCGTTATCGCGCGCTGACTCCGGAGGCCCGCGAGCCATACACAGCGCGGCCTGATGGATTTGTTAAAAGCGCGGCGCCAGCGCAGATCCTCTGTAGGGGAGTCACGTCGGTTGCGAACCGAGCTGCGCCATTTTCCGTCGCGAGCGCTTTGTAAGGCGTCGATTCGTTTCGCAACTGCTCGCGCCTCTAAGCCTGCAATTCGGCACAGCCCTCTGATTGTATCATTTCACCCTGGATTTCTCTCTTGTTGTTTTTACAGCTTCATGGCGTTACGATTATCGCCCACACGCGGAGGTGTTCTCTTCGCGAATCGCCTCAGGTTTGTTTAACTCGAAGCAAAGGTCGCGGCTGGGCAACGCCGGCGCCAACCAACCCTGGCACGAGATCGATGGAGCTCCCCGTAGCGTGCATAAACGCTAGTTTTCAAAATACTTAAGGGAGAACGACATGCCAAATGTACCCGTTAATGGCCCCTACCCTGCCGTCCAATACGAGCCCACCGAGACCGGCACCCCCGTTTACCACGAAGACCGCGAGGTCACGCTCGCGAGCGCAACAGGCTCGCAGATGTTCCGCACGTATAACGCTCAGTTCAATCCGAGCGCTATGCCGCCATCTTGGGAGTTTGCCTCTGGGTCACCGCCAGCTTACGCAACGGCCCAGAACCCCGACGGGTCTATCCACTACTTCACCAATCCCGCCGGCGAGACTACCTGGACGACCTGGGCCGGCAGCGGAAACAATGCCGTTTACAACGCCGTTGATTATGGCTTAGCCGTTAATGGCTCCGCCTCAGCCAACCAGACTGCGCTTCAGGACGCGGTCACTGCGGCATTTACGGGCGGCGGGGGTATGGTTGTCATTCCCAGTGGTACGTACCAGATTAGCGGAACCGTCAGCATCGACTACGGCGGAGCACCTGGGGACGACCACGGCCTCATTATCGCAGGCACGAGTGGAGATACGGAGCTAGTCCAGAATAACACTTCGGCGGACACGTTTTCATTCACCGACATGAACAGCGGGAGGGGCGTTCGCATTCGAGATCTACGCATCACGTATGTGACAGGCGGCGTTGCGCCTCCGGTGCTACCTGCGGCCGTCCTGGCGAATAACAGCCAGAACGTCGTCTGTGAACGCGTGTACTTCAACAACTGTCCGACGGCATTTTCTATCGAAGGCTCGCTTCAGTGCGGCCTAGTTCAGTGCACGATTCAATATAACTCCTACCCAGCCGCAACGATGGTTTACATCAACGGGCCTGAAAGCTTCATCGACAGGTGTGTGATCCTGCAGAACCAGAGAAGTCAGGGTGGGCCCGCTAATTGCATAGGCGTCGTAATACAACAGGGTGGTGCCGACTACTACATTAGCAACTCACACATAGAGCACTTTACGACCGGTATACACGTATATGAGGAGGGCGCAAACCTTACGCACTTGTTCATCAGCAACGTTGTTTGCGAAAGCTGGAGCTGGCCCACTTTCGTAGACGGTTTTTGATTGTACATCAGGCGGCTTGATTCCGCCGTTCGTACTCTACGGGTGAGACGTTACCGATCGAGGTGTGGCGCCGATGCGGATTGTACCAACCCTCGATGAAGTCGAAGATCGCGAGCGCGGCTTCGCGCTGATTCTTGAACCGGCGCGTAACGAGCAGCTCGCATTCCAGCGTTGCATTGAAGCTCTCGCACATCGCGTTATCGAAGCAATCGCCAACCGAGCCCATTGATGGCCGGACGCCAGCTTCTTGGCAACGCTTGCCAAATGCAATCGACGTGTATTGGCAGCCTTGGTCTGAGTGATGAATCACGGCGCTCGGCTTTCGTTGATGGATCGCCATCTCAAGGGCATCGAGCACGAGCTCCGTACGCAGATGCGTCGCCATCGCCCACCCAACGACGCGCCGACTAAAGACGTCAAGCACGACGGCCAAGAACAAGAAGCCGCTCCATGTCGGGACGTACGTGATATCCGCCACCCAAAGTCGGTTGGGAGCGTCGGCGGAGAAGTTGCGATCGACCAGATCGGGAGCCGGTCGCGCGTCTCGATCGCGAACGGTGGTCTTGAAGCCTTTGCGACGGCTGGCTCCGTGAATATGGCGTTCCCGCATGAGGCGCGCCAAGCGTTTGCCGCTCGTTCGGATGCCAGCGTCGCGTACATCGTCGGCCAGACGCGGTCGACCATACGTCGAACGCGAACGTTCGAAGTATACTTCCAGCGCATCTCCGATCGCGATGTCGGCACGCGAGTGATCGCACGCCGGACGCTTGAGCCACGCATAGTACCCGCTGACCGAGACGTTCAGCACGCGGCACTGCGTAGCAACGGGCCAAACGGCATGGTGCGCCCTCACGAATTCGAAGACTTTCCGGGGACCGAATCGGTCTCGCGAGCGAACCACGCCGCGGCTTTTTTTAAAATATCTCGCTCGATCTCGAGCTCGCGGACCTTCTTACGCAACTTGGCGACTTCAACGCTCTCCGCTGTCGTCAGACCATCGGAACGTCGGCCGGCATCGAGATCGTCCTGCTTCAACCAGTTGGTGATCGTAAGGCGGGCTATTTCGTACTCCCGAGCGACTGCGCTCACAGTTTTACCCGAGCGAATCAGCTCCAGGACTTTAGACCGAAACTCTGGGGGATAGAGTCGCTTTCTGGCCATGGTGGGGTCCTTCTCCGCAAAGCGGAAAGACTCCACGAAACCGGGTCAGCTCCAGACTCGCTATCTTGCAGCATCGTTGATTGCCAGATATACAATTCTTCCAACCCGGGGACGCCTCTAGTCCTTGGCGCTTCTGGCAGCAACACAAGCGCCATCGAAACTTTCGTCGCAGGCTGCACGTTCCTAAACGCCGGCGGCGCCGCGCAAAACCTCGGGTCAGCAGTGGAGATTTATGGCTGTGAGCACCTGCGAATGATCAACACGCGCCTCGAAGCCTATGGGCAAGGGATTGTAATCCAGGCGCTCGCCGGAACGGGGAATGTGCGTAAGCTGTTCTTCGGCAATGTGAGCTGCTTTCCATATCAGAGCAGTGCATCGGCCACTGGGGCTGCGGTGCTCATCAAGGTTCGCGGCGGAAACAACCTCTCACAAGTGGTGTTCGCAGAGTGCGAGCTTTCGGCCCCTGAAAGCGGGACAGCCTACACCGGGCCTGGGATTAGTCTTGACGCGGGAACAAACGCAAGCGACGTACTCGATCAAGTGCGCTTTGTCAGCTGTTACTCGTGTAGTTGGCAAGGCGCGGGTATGGACATCATCGGCGGAACGAACATCGAAATCCTTGGCGGATACTACTCCTGCAACAATCAGTCGCAGAGCACATCATTCACAAACAGCGGTATAGCCATCACGGGCCCGGCCTCGGGTGTTCGGATCACCGGTGCCGCCTGCAACAACTCCGTGACGATCGCTACCAACGGCAATCCGCAGAACAAGTACCAAAAATATGGTATTTATGTGAGCAACGGAGCTGCAAGCGTCCGAATCAACGCGTGCGATCTCACAGGTAATCTGACGAATAGCCTTGTCGTGGACGGGAGCCAAGCTCAAGGTGCTCCTTCTGACGTTTTTGTTGGCCACACCGACTGCACAGGCGTATCTGCCGCCGTGGACGTGATCCTGCCTGTGGGTACCCTGGAGATTTTTGATTGTCCCGGCTACAATGACCAACGTCCGATTCTCAATGCTAATAACGCGCCGGCCCTTGGCACACCGCTCTCCGCCTCGACCTGCTCCACGCCATACTTTGGACCGTCGGCAGTGACCTTCTCAGGCTCAGCTGCGCTTTCTGTGTACGTCACCGGCACGATCTTTACGATGAATTTTGGCGACTTCTATCTTTCACGCCCAACGGATCCCGTTGGCTTCGGCGCCCAGCCATCAGTTTTTGCTTGGATCGGCAAATGATAACGGTGCCGACTCCCTTAGGTGCCCCGACGCTGCCAACACTTGTCGGAAGGAGGTAACCGCACCTTCTAATGCATCGAGACGTTGTGGGCGCTCTCGCCTTATGAGAGCGCCCGCGTCCTTTCAATGATAAGCTGGAGAAACGAAGTCAGGACTCTTTCTTAACGCAGAGTCGGCGAACAGGCGCAACAGCGTGCGCACGGAAAACCGAACAGCATAAGACTTTTCAAGCTTGTCGGGACCGATGCTCCCGAGTTTGGCTTCGGCTTGCGCTCTTCATTCGATCGAGCCGGCTCACCGCGTTCAAGAACGCGTGAACAAGCCCGAATTCTGCTCACCGTTTGCTCACACGATAAGTCCGGCCTGGTGCCATCAAGGCGCGACAGCGGCGCTTCCACTCACCTCCCGGCATATGGCGGCTCTTATCTAGCTGAACGGTCTGCATTTCAAGACGCAGGCGCTCTGCTGAAGAATCACTTTGCAGAACACGGGATCATGACCTCGTAAGAAACGTATTAGTTTCTCACAGGTTTTTTCACGGAATAAGACCTTGCTACGTTCGATTAGATTTGATCGTGCAGCTAATCGAGCTCAAATGAGACTTGCGAGAACCTATCGAGACTAGCTGAAAACATTTCAAGACCTCCGCATTCAACCACTCCGCCGAGTCTGCCCGTTAGTCTGACCGGCCACGCGAAGAGTTAGGTTGTCACAGATTTGTCACGGAGCGGCCGAATCGCCGCGGTATTGGTCGGAATCGGCTGGAACGGTGAAGCGCCGAAAGCCCGATAAGATAAGCGTTTTCGTCAATGCTCGGGATCGGCCGGGACCGCAGAGGAGGGGTTCGATTCCCGTTGGCGCTACCAACAACGGCCTTATTTTACTGAGTCTTTTAGCACTAGGCTTCTCGATTGGCCCACATTTGGCACACGCGCCCTGTTCGCCGACCGCAGCACGCCGCGCTTCGCGGCTGGGCCGGGCGCGGCGACTCAACCCTCGCGCAAAGCCTTACGGAAAAGCATAAAGCAGCGCGGTTACGGTGCGACCAGCGCGGCCTTGCTGCCGCATCGTTGCAATACGCAATGCTCGCAAGAAGTAGGTAAGCCGTGCAGTTTCGCGAGCCGAATCGAAGTCTTCGTACGTGTGGGACCGCGGAGCCGTGATTCTTGCGTTCGCGCGATCAACGTTTAAGGTGAGAATAAGAAGACGGTTCCAACGTTGCTTGTGCCGCCTCGGTACGTCGTACCGTACAGCGTCCCGCCCACGTTGGTCATGCCCGCTACGGGGAGGCTGCCATCTCCCGAGCCGCCAAAGCTGTGGAGCACGGTCTCCTTTTTACCTTTGATCGCGAAGATGGTTCCGCAACCGCCATCATAAGGGCAGTTTGTGCCACCGTAATAGGTCGTGCCGTAAAACGTCCCGCGCACATCCGTCAGGCGGGCAAATGGGGCCGCGCCGTCGCTGCTGCCGCCGCTGAAACTGTAGAGCACGCTTTCTGCGCCAGAGGTCGTGATCTTGAAAACCGTGCCGTCGTTGCTCGTACCGCCTCCCGAGGTCGTGCCGAAGAGCGTGCCGCTCGCGTTGGTCAGGCCCGCATACGGAAATATGCCATCTCCCGAGAAAGGGACGAAGCTGTGGAGTACGGTCTCGGTGCCGGAGGTCGTGATCTTAAAGACCGTGCCGTAGCCGCTTGTACCGCCTTCCGAGGTCGTGCCGTACAGCGTCCCGCCCACGTTGGTCATGCCCGCTACGGGGAGGCTGCCATCTCCCGAGCCGCCAAAGCTGTGGAGCACGGTCTCCTCTTTACCGGACGGCTTGATCGCGAAGACGGTTCCGTCGTTGCTTGTGCCGCCTTGGTACGTCGTACCGTACAGCCTCCCGGCCACATCCGTCAGGTCGGCTTGCGGGTTTGATCCGTCTTTTGGGTACCTCGTGAAGCTATAGATGACGCTTTCCGTTCCGGAGGTCGTGACCTTAAAGACCGTGCCGTCGCTGCTTGCGCCCCCGAACTGGGTCGTGCCGTACAGCGTCCCGGCCACATTCGTCAGCCCGGCATATGGGTGCGCGCCGTCGCTGCCACCTGCAAAGCTATAGATGACGCTTTCCGTTCCGGAGGTCGTGATCTTAAAGACCGTGCCGCAGCCATCGGTGCACGCATAATTGCCGCCTCCGTTCGTCGTACCGTACAGCGTCCCGGCCACATTGATCAGGGCGCCGGAACCCGGGTAGGCACCGTGGCTCCCGCCGAAGCTGTAGAGTAGCTGGTACCCCTGCGTGTTCTTTCTAGGCCGACGCTCCCCGTAAGCAAGCGGGGGCGCACCCGACGTAGGCATCGGCCCGTGCGCCAGGCGCGAAACTGTTTCGAGGCTTGGAAGCGAGGAGTTTGACGAACCGAGACTGCTGCCCGAGCATCCTGCGAGAATGCCGGCCGCCATTGCGGCGCATACTGCTGAGGTAAACAAACGGATCATGCTGAGCTCCTTATGACGTAGCGGGAGGCGTTCTTGGGCCCACCCTAGAGCCCAGGCGTCTCCAAAGCGTTCCAGTCGCCGGCGTGCCGCTAATCATCGCCGCTTTCGAGCGCCGCCACCCTCAGGCGCAAGAACTCTTCGAGGTCCGAAAACTGCGCAAAGAAGGATCGCCGGCCGCTCTCGAGCTCGACGATGCTGCCGCGGACGGCGCTTGGTGCGGTTTCACCGTGCTCGCACCACAAGCGCAGCGTAAAGACCCGTTCGAAGCGGCGTCCGGCTTTCTCGATCGATGGGCGCTGGCGCATTGGTCAAGCCTAGGTCGTCGGCGTCTCCAAACCGTCTCCGACCGGCCATTGGTCGCGTTCAAATGCGGTCCGCAGCGCGACGTGCACGGGTATTGCCTCGAACGACGCGCGCAGCGTCTTGTCCCCAAGCGCCGCGAGTTGCTCCGCGAAGAAGTCGTGGGCCCGTTGCAGGGCGCGACGAGATTCTTCGAGACGGCCCCCGGCTCGATGCACGCGGGCTTCGGTCCAGTCGTGCCGGATCGAACGGTAGGCATGGCCGGTCACCACGGCCGCACGCCGAGCCAACGCATCTGTCGCCGGCGAGATCTCTCCGCTCTCGAGATGCGTGAGCGCGAGGTCGTCGAGTGCCTCCGCGGCGTCGGACCACCTGCCGGTTCGTTCGTACAGATCTACCGCATGTTCTAGCAGTTGCGCCGACTGCTCGAAAGCGCGCTCGGAGCGCAGCAATCTTCCGCGGTTTTGCAAGAAATGCGCTTGGAAGCGCGATTCCGGCGCGCGCTCCACGTGTGGGGCGGCCCTTTGAAGCGCTTCTCGGAACGCATCGAGCCGGCCGGAGTGCCAGTACGCTTCAGCGAGATTCGTCGCGGCCGTTGGCGCTATGAGTGCGAGTTGCGCCTCAATGGCATTTTGCAGGGCTCGCTCCTGCCACTCGACGGCACCGGCGTAGTCGCCCACTTCCATCAAGATGCCGCCCATATTGCACAGCAGTGGCGAAACCTGAACGATCCCTAGGGATTCGGAGAGGCGCAGCGCTTCGCGGTACTCTGCCAGTGCCTCGTCGATCCGCCACAACCCCCAAAGGGCGGTTCCAAGCCCATCCCGGCGTCGAATCTCCGCGGCACGGCTGCCGACCTGGAGGCAGAGTTCCAGCGCCAACCGGTTGAGATCGGCCATTGCGGCGTAATCCTGACGTTCTTGAGCGACGACCCCGGCGCTGCCGAGCGTCTCGAGCAGCGTTTCTGCGTCGCCGGAGCGGTGAGCGAGCCGTAACGCGTCGTCCGCCAACTCCTGCGCGCTCTTCGCACCGTCCGGAACCAGCGACGAGATGCGTGCGGCCAACGCGGTCGCACGGGCCCGCGCGCGATCCTCTCCCAGTCTCTTGTAGATGTCTCGCGCTTGGAGCGCGTTGACCAAGGCTCGCGGGTAATCTGCAAGGTGCAGGTCGCGGCCGGCGCGTGCCTCGGCTGCCGCCGCCAGCCATCGCTCGCTGCCGGGCCTCCCTGCGCGCGCCTCTAGACGCTCGATCGCCGCAGCTTCGGCGACATGATCGCCATAGCGGCGCGCCATGTCGATGCGCTGCACGAGCGCCGCGCAGAAGGCGTCGGCGTCGATCTCGCCTGCTACCGCCTCTATTTCAACGAGATCGGCTTGCTCGGCGTGCGCGTCCGCCAGACGCGCATTCAAGCGACCTCGAAGCATGAGCAGCTCGAAGCGCTCGCGAGCTTCCCATTTGCCGAGTTTCAACGCGCGCGTAATGAAGTCACGTGCCTCGGCGTTGGCGTAGAGTTGCGCTGCACGCTGTGATGCGGCCGCGTAATGCGTTGCGGCTCGCCGGCCATCTCCGCCCCGCTCGTAGTGCAGGGCGATCTCAGCGGCCCGTTCTCGGTACGCACCGGGCCCAGCCGCGTCGAGGATCCGCGCGAGGCGGCGGTGGCGCCGCGAGCGCGAAGCGCCCGGCATGGTTTCGTAAATCGCCGCGTGCACCAAATGGTGCGTGAACGCATACTCGTACCGGCCGCGCTCGGTCGATTCGCGAATGAGATGCCGGTCGAGCAAATCGTCGAATCGATCAAGAAGCTCGCCCTCCGGCAGACCGGTGATCTCACCAACGACGTCGACCGTGAACGACTCGCCTGCGACCGCGGCGACCTCGGCCACGGTGCGGGTTTCCGGCGCGAGCGAACCAACGCGCTCCATCATCAGCTCGCGCACGCTCGGTGGCATGACGAAGCGCGCCGGTGTCGCAAGCGACGCATCGCGAGCGAGCTCCGTTGCAAAGAGCGGATTGCCTTGGCTGCGCTCCGTCAACGCTGCGATGAACTCCGCCGTGGCGTTGGGTGCGATCGCGTCGACGAGCATCGCGACTTCACTGCGGCCAAGCGGCCCCACGGTGATGCGCTCGGCGGGCGGATGGAGCGTTCGCTCGAGCGTGCGCAGAGGATGGTTGCGGCCGACGTCCTCCTGACGGTACGTGGCCAGCACCAGCACCGGCGAGCGCGTGAGACGCGGAACGATGTCGCCGATCGCTTCAAGGGTTGCCACACCTGCCCGGTGCAGGTCTTCCAAGATCACGAGAAGCGGACGAGGCTTCGCTAGAGCGCCGACGAGTTGTGCCAGGGCATCGATGAGCCTTGCACGTTCGTTTATCGGATCCACGCGCACGAGTTGCGGAACGTCGGGGCGATGGGATCGCAGCTCGGGGACCAAATCGGCGACGGCCGCGAGAAGTGGGGGCGCAATCGCAACGCCGGCGACTAGCGGGAGGGCGCGGCGTATCGCCGACGAGAGGCATTGATAAGAATCGCGTTCCGGCGAACTCGTGCTTCCGGCGATGACGCGACCGCCTTCGGCCTCGGTGATCAACGCTAACTCCCAAACGAGGCGGCTCTTGCCGATCCCAGCCTCACCGCATACGAAGCCGATGCCGCCGCGGCCGGCCGCGGCGCGTAGCCACTGACTGCGCAGTCGCCCGAGATCGTCGGCGCGACCGACGAACGGCGTGAGCGCAGGCCCGGACTTCAGATGCGGCTCCGTTAGCGCGACGGTACCGAGAATCGGCGCGCCGCGCGCGATCGCATCACGTAGTGCGACCGTCTCGACCATCGGCTCGACTCGCATCTCTTCGCGCAGTCTCTTCGCGAAGACGTCGAACGCGGCGATAGCACCCGCGGCGTCGCCGGACTCATAGCGTACCGACATCAATTGACGCAGGGCGTCCTCATGCCATGGGTCCGCATCGAGTAACCGCTGCGCGTAAAGCGTGGCGGCCGGAAACGCGCGCCGGCTTCTGTGCGCGACGGCTAGCGCCCTCAGATCGGCGCGGTACGATTGACCGAGCCGCTCGCGTTCCGCGGCGATCCAATCGTCATGAAGTTCCTCGAGCAAATCGCCTGAGTAAACTGCCACCGCTTCTTCGAGCGTGCTGGGATCGGTCCGGAGGCGCTCGAACTCCGCCACGTCAAAGGCAAACGCGGACGACGTATTCCAACTGATGTTATGCCCCGGGACTACGATCCAGGGCGCGTCTTCGCGACCTCGAGGAAGTGCGTGAATGAGGCGATAGAGATTTCGCCGCAAATTGCGAAGCGCAATTTCCTCCGGGTCGTCGGGCCACAGTGCGAACGCTACTCGGTGGCGCGGCAGCATCTCGCCGCGATGAAACAAAAGGTGGGCCAGCAGCGGCAGCGTCCACGTCCGGCTGGGAAGTTTGATTTCCTCGGAGTCGTCAAAGAGCCGGCCGGCACCGAACAACTGCACCCGAAGCATGCACGCTCGCATTTCGACAGCGGCAGAGCGAGTGCTCCTTCGCTGACGGGGCGCCCTGCCGGCCCCGGTGGGGACTCAGTCTAACCCGAGCGCGGCGAGACGTACAACACGGCCGAAGTCGGTAAGTTCGGTACGCCGCCTTGCTGCTGCGTAAACAGGAAATTGTTAACGTTCGTCAGATTGTCACCGGCTGGATGACAATCAAGATTCGAACGGCCCCTGACTCTCGATTCTGGGTCAATCTACCGCAAGCAAAGCGACTGCTCGAAGCGGGAGAGGGAGCGGATGCCCCTCTAACGGCGATCTAACGGATTACTCAAAACTCGACGGGATCCGAGAGGGCTAGGCGGGACTCAAAAACACGAAAACCCGTACAAGAAAGGACCATCCGGTACTAGACGGGAGCGGCCGGGACTCCGATTTGCGGGTTCGATTCCCGTTGGCGCTACCAGAAAACGTTTGATTTGACGAGTGTTTTTGATTGGCAGCGGCGTCGCGTGGCACCGCTGTGGCACGGACTTGTCAAGCCTGGCCGGGTCTAACGGGTTCGCAAGGGCACTTGTTACCGCATTTCCGAGCAGCGCATCGATGCGCCCTGCAGCGTCTTCTTGCAGCGCCTCGATCGCATGCAGGTAAATGCGCGATGTGATTGCCGTCGATTCATGCCCAAGCGCACGCGACACGGTCTGCAGGTCGACGCCTGACGCCAGCGCGAGCGTACCGAACGAGTGACGCAGATCATGGAAGCGCACGTGTGGGAGTTTCGCTCGCTTCACGAATCGGGCGAACGCGAGAGAAAAAGCTCCGGGTTCCCACGAGGAACCGTCGGCGCGCGTGAAGACCCAACCGCCGTCGTCTACCTTTAGATCAATATCACGCCCTTGGGCCTCTTGCTGTCGGCGCTGCGCACGCAGAATATCGGCGACGAACGGCGGAAGCGCGATCGTGCGGGCGCTACGGGCCGTTTTTGGCGGTTTCGTTCGGGTGACACCTTTGACGCTTTCGAGCGAGCGGTGCACCGTCAGCCGGCGCATGTCACCGCTGACGTCGGACCATCGAAGCGCAAGTAGCTCGCCGCGCCGCAATCCCGTTCCAATCGCTACGGCGACGATCGCTCGCAACTCTGTGCCATCGGCCGCTCGCAGTAAGCGTGTAACGCCGGCAGGATCGAGCACATGCATCTCCTTGCGCTCAAAGCGCGGCGGATCGACCGCTTCGACGACGTTGCGCACGAGGAACCCCATCTTCACGCCCCAGCGCAGGATCGTGCGGAGCGTATTGAACACGTGCGCGACCGTGCGCCCCGAGAGTGCACCGTGCTCTCGGTCGTTGCGTTCGCCTCGCGCCCACTCTCCGATCGCCGCCTCGATGTGCGCGGGGCGCAACGCCTCCAGGCGCAGCGATCCGAGCGCCGGCGCTATATAGAGCCGCACATGCGACGCGTAGAACGCATAGGTCTTCGCAACGACGCGATGTTGTTTCGCCGCGAGCCAACGTTGTGCGAGCGTGGCCACCGTCAGTCGATCGTTGCTAGCGTAGCCGCCGGCCTCAACTTCACGCAACAGTTCGCGCAGCCGACGCTGCGCTTCGCCCTTCGTTCCCCGAATGGTCTCGCGACGCTGCCTGCGCTTGCCGTAGCTGCCCCGCGGCAGCTCGACACGCAGATACCACGTGCTCGCGCCGCTCCCGCGCCTGATGTGTCCCCTCATTGCACTCGGTCCGGACACTTCGACGGCAGGCCCAGGAACGCTTCGAGCGCTACTTTCGTAACGACGATTCGCCGGCGGGTGACCCGCACCGAGGGCAGCCGCCCGGAGGCGATGAGCTCGTACGTCGCGTTGTGCCCGACGCCAAGGATACGTTGCACGTCGCGGACGCTTAGCACGTCGCGTGCGCCCTTCAGCTCAACGTTGTCATTCATCGCGTGGTCTCCAAAAGCAAAGAAATCGCCCGTGCTTCGGGGCGATTTCCGACCGCATTATAATGCGGGTGTAAGTCTTGCGTGGTCGTCTACGCCAATTATAGCGTAACCCAGCGCCGAATGACAACGGAGTTCTTGCCTAAATACTAAGATCAGGCTTGGGCGCTAAGATTCTTTGTCAGGGATCCTGCGCGTGCTCGATCGATGATGATGCCGGCGTCTTGGCTTCCGGTCGTAAAGACGATGGGTCGCCGATTGAGCGGATTAACCTGGACGCCGTCGGTGAACCGCTGGATACTCAGAATCTTTGAAAGTGGCCACGAAAAACTGTTCCGCTGGCCGACGAAAATAAGACGTTCGTTCGTGACGACGAGTCGTCCATCGTCGTCGACGGCAGTATAGGATTCTCGGACAGGCGTCGACGCGTAGCTCGAAGCATGCCAGTACACGCCTCGCGCAATTCTAAACGAAGGCCCGCCGCTGTAGCCAACCCGGCGCGTGCGCGTATGCGTGCCGAGAATCTTGGCCGCTGACGCGTAGTACGCCACTTCGCCCTGCTCGAGTCCCAGCTCCGGAACGGCGATCGCTGTTAAGGGCACGCTCATCACTTCATTGAAGTGCGCTTGAGCTGCAGCACGCAGCTGCCCGGATCGCCTGGCGGAGTTTCTCGCCGCCAGGACGATTAACCAGACAATAGCAGCAAGGACGGCGATTGAAAAGAGCGAGCCGACTACGCTGTCACCTCCGGACGCCGGCTGATGTACCGCCGCGTGGGCGTGGACCGCATGCTTGGCGGTGTGCTCGTGCGACAGCGCGGGCTTGGCCGTTTCGTGTGCCTACGCGGTTCGGTGCGGTGGAGGCTTGACCGGTTGGGCCCCAGATCGGATGTTTTGGAACGATGCTTCAACTGCCTTGGGGTCGATTTGATACAGCGCAGTCAAGAACAGCAGTGTCTCTTGTGCCGGCCCGTCCAACGTATAGGAGCAATTGTCGAAAGTGCAGCCATCGAGATGTACCTTGCCGCGCGCGGCGTAAACGATTTCGCAACGGCTAAAAACGCACTGAGTGTACGAATTGTCGTCGAGCATGATCCTTTCACCGGCAAAGGTCGTTCCTCTAAACTCCGCCATCTCGCCTTACGCTCTCCCCTCGCGTCGCACTACGACACGACCGCGTTCAACCCTGGCAGAAGGAAACCGCACGGAGCCGGGCTTGACTGTCATTGTATCGGCCGCGTCCAGGGCGCGCTTCGCGTGGCCTTTACGGGCAGACCCTGGACCCGGCCGAGTTCGGCAACGACCCCGGCTCCGTGCTCTTGAGGTGCTCTGGCGCGTGTTGTCCGGCGTGCAGCTACGCCGCGCGGTCGCGCGCATGGCCGTGTCGCTTCACTACACTAGCATGGCGCTGGCGTAGCACGTCATGTGCGTCCATGTTATCGCAATGTTGCGGAGCGGCTATCAGACTCATGACAGGCGCCGTGACCTTTGCACTGCGATCGCGCTGCGCGACGGGCGTGCGAGCGTGTGCGCAAAGGCGATCGATCCGCGTGCGCTCCCAGTACTAGCGCCATCTTCACCCCGTGCGTTGCGCCCGTTTTTGCCGGCTATTTGGCTTCACGCGCCGCTGCGTTGGTAGTGCTCGGGTCGGTGCTTCCAGGCGCGCGCGTAGCGTGCATCACGGTTGTACGCGCTCGAGTGCCGATCCGTGCGCGGATCTGTGCTTCGGCCTGACGCGATCGTAACCCATCCTTGTACGCTCCGCTTATCGCTGTTGTTCAGCCGGAAACGCGATACGTGCGCTCAGTGTTACGGGGATTATGCGCGCGCAGTCACTTGCGCCAGCTGATGGTGAACCCCATCGAAGGCTTTTCAAAACGCAAGCCGGTGGTTGTGGCCACAACGCCCGCGGCGCCGCGGCCCCAACCAGAATGGGAGCGGGGTCGCGGGGCTTGCGGCCCCGCTCAGCCCGCGCCGCTCACCTAGAGGCGGCCGGCGCGGTGACTGGCCGTCTTAGGCTGGCTCGTTTGCCACCCTTGCAAGGCCAAGCTAGGGGCCGCGAAGTACCTTCGCTTCCTGGTGATCGAGGATTACCTGGCGCCGGAGGCCCGGGCGCGATACAAGATCGACCGCCAACTTGAGGCGGCGGGATGGGCCGTCCAGGACTACCGCGCGGCGAACCTTTCCGCCGCGCTGGGAGTCGCCGTGCGCGAATTCAAGATGCGCGACGGCTTCGCAGCCCCCGATTACATGCTGTTTGTCAACGGCGGTGCGGCGGGCGTCATTGAGGCAAAGAAGGCCGGAACGACGTTGACCGGTGTCGAGTGGCAATCAGCAAAGTATCGCGATGGCTTACCCGACGGCATCTCGGCGCTGGTAAAGCCGCTGCCCTTCGCGTTCGAGTCAACTGGCGTCGAGACGCGCTTCACGAACGGCTTCGATCCCGAACCGACGAGCCGCGGTATCTTTGCCTTCTACCGCCCGGAGATGCTGGCGCAGTGGCTGCGTGATCGCCTTACATTGCGTGGTCGCGTTCGCGAGCTCCCCGAGCTCGATCCCAAGGGCCTCTGGGCGCCACAAGCTGAGGCTATCCGAAATTTGGAGGCGTCGCTCAAGTATGGGCGCCCGCGCGCGCTTATTCGTATGGCAACTGGATCCGGCAAGACATTCACCGCAGCAAACGTCGCCTACCGGCTGGTCAAGTACGCAGGTGCACGACGGATCTTGTTCTTAGTCGACCGCTCGATGCTGGGGGACCAGACGCTCAAGGAGTTTCAGTCGTTCGCAGTTCCCGACGGCGGGCGCAAGTTCACCGAGCTCTATAACGTCCAAAATCTCAAGCACAACCGGGTTGACCCCGTCAGCCGCGTCGTGATTTCGACTATCCAGCGGCTCTACTCAATTTTGCGCGGCGACGAGGAGCTGTCTGACGAGCTCGACGAGCGTTCCGGCTTCGAGGTCGAGCCATCTACGCCGGTCGAGCTAAGCTACACGCCGGCGGTACCGATCGAGACGTTCGACGTCATCGTCATCGACGAATGCCATAGGTCGATCTACGGAACATGGCGCCAAGTCCTCGACTATTTCGACGCGTTCATGATCGGCCTCACAGCCACACCCGGAAAACAGACGCTAGGCTTCTTTAACCAGAACCTGGTTATGGATTACGGCCACGAGCAGGCCGTCGCGGACGGCGTCAACGTGGATTTCGACATTTGGAGAATCCGCACGGAGATCACGGAAAAGGGCTCGCGTGTCGATGCTGGGCTAGTTACGTCGTTCCGGGACCGTGAAACGCGAGCGACCCGCTACGAAAAGCTCGACCAGGACGTGGTCTACGACGCCGCGGCGCTGGATCGGCAGGTGGTTGCTAGGGACCAGATCAGAACGATCGTCGGTGAGTTCCGGAAGAAGTTACCGGAGATTTTTCCGGACAGGACAGAAGTACCGAAGACGCTCATCTTTGCTAAGGATGACAGCCATGCCGACGACATCGTGCAGATCATGCGAGAAGAGTTCGGTAAGGGCAACGAGTTCGCCGCGAAGATCACGTATAAATCGGGATCGCAAGGACAACGGCCCGAGGCGCTACTCCAACTCTTCCGCAACGAGTATTATCCACGCATAGCTGTCACCGTGGACATGATCGCGACCGGAACCGATGTAAAACCACTTGAGTGTGTTTTCTTTATGCGTATGGTAAAGTCGCGAAACTATTTCGAGCAGATGAAGGGGCGCGGCGTTCGGACGATCGACGCCGACTCCTTGCGCAAAGTGACTAGCGATGCACTCGCGAAGGACAGGTTTGTCCTGATCGATGCAGTCGGTGTGACCGAGGCCGACCTCAACGACACGTATCCGCTTGAGCGCAAGCCCGGCGTCAGCTTCGAAAAGCTCCTGACCCAAGTATCATTCGGCGTCACCGATGCGGCCGGAGCCTCATCCGTTGCTTCGCGCCTGGCCCGGCTTGACCGCTGCATTACGGCAGAGGATCGGCGCGAACTCGAAGAAGTCGGCCGAACTTCGCTGCGAGCGATCAACGAGGAGATCGTCGCGGCGCTGGATCCGGAACGCCAGCAGGAAACCGCCAAAGCCAAGTTCGCAACGAGCGAGCCTACTGATGATCAGGTCCTCGAGGCTGCAAAGGAGCTCATTGGCTCGGCTTTGCGCCCGCTCGCACAGAATCCCGAGTTTCGACAGAAGTTGCTTGATGTGCGCAGGAGCTACGAGCAACTCATCGATGAGATCTCGGCCGATCGCGTCGTCGAGAGCAGGGCTGCAAGTCCGGACGCCAGACAGCGCGCCCGAGAAACTGTTGAGTCGTTCAAGAGCTTCATCGAGGAGAACAAGGACGAGATAACAGCTTTGCAGATTCTTTACAGCCGCCCGCGTCGCCAGCGTCTGACTTTTACGGAGATCAAGGAACTAGCAAACGCTATCGAGCGTCCACCGCGACGCTGGACACCAGATACATTGTGGCAAGCTTACGAGCGCCTTGATCGGTCAAAAGTGCGCGGCTCTGGAAAGCGGATGCTAACAGATATCGTCTCGCTCGTCCGGTTCGCGGTCGGACGAGAGAACGAGCTTGTGCCGTTCGAGGAGCGGGTGAACCAGCGCTTCGCGAGCTGGCTGGCGCAACAACACCAGCAAGGCAGGGAATTCTCACCGGAGCAATTTTCATGGCTGGAACAGATCCGTGATCAAATTGCGGCTAGCATGAGCCTCAGGAAAGATGACATGGATGAGGCGCCCTTTTCTGAACGGGGCGGCCTCGGCAAAGCCTATGCAATATTCGGAAACCAGCTTGAACCTCTGCTCAATGAGTTGAGCGAGGTGCTCGCAGCGTGACCGCTCTTACGAGAGACTGGCACCTAGTCAGGCTAGAAGAAGTTGCCGAAACCCAACTCGGCAAGATGCTGTCGCAGAAAGCTCATGACGGTGCCCCGTTGAGGCCGTATCTTCGAAATCGCGATGTAAGGTGGGGCGGATTCGATTTATCCGACCTTCCGACAATGGCATTCGACGGCAGAGAGATTGAGAAATTTGCGCTTCGAACCGGCGACCTACTCGTCTGCGAAGGCGGCGAGGTAGGACGCGCCGCGATTTGGCGCGATCAAATGCCGAACGTGTACTTTCAAAAGGCGCTTCATCGCGTCAGGTGTTCCGAGCAAATCTTATCGGAATTCCTTTTTTACTTGCTCATGCACTATAGCATGGAGCACCGTTTCGAAAAGCACGTCACCGGAACCACAATAGATCACCTACCTCAAGAAGATCTTCGGGCTCTGGAGATTCCACTACCGTCCATTACAGAGCAGCGGGCGATCGTTGCCGCCATAGAGCGCCTATTCTCGCGGCTCGACGCGGCGGCCGCAACACTTCGGCGACTGCTCCATCGCGCCGATCAACTCGCAGAAGCAAGCTACGCTGCAGCGCTGGATGCGCGATGTGCGCAAGCAAAGCTGCAAGACGTAGCTCGAACCTCCTCGGGAGGAACGCCGTCACGGAGAAAGCGCCAATACTACGGCGGCGAGATCCACTGGGTGAAATCTGGCGAATTGCGTGACGGCCTTGTGCGCGATACAGAAGAGTGCATAACGGCTGAGGGGTTACGCTCGACGAGTGCACGACTGCTCAGGCGCGGGACGCTCTTGATGGCGATGTACGGAGCGACGATCGGAAAGATCGGTGTCCTTGACCTCGACGAAGCGGCAACCAACCAGGCTGTTTGCGCAATCGAACCATTCGATCCACTCTTTGCACCGTACCTTAGGGTCTGTCTACGTGCGCTGCGAAGAAGGCTAATCGAACTTGGCCAAGGTGGAGCTCAACCAAACATCAGCCAGCAGATCATAAAGAACCTCCACGTACCGGTGCCCCCTCAAGAATGGCGCGATCGAATCGTGCCGTTGGTAGAACGAAACGCCGGCCTCGCCCAGCACGTCAGGGTTTGCATTGAGCGCGGCCTGCGGCAGACGGTGGCCTTGCGCCGGTCCATTCTTGCCCACGCGTTCTCGGGCTCGCTCGCCGACCTAGAAGCAGCATGAGCAGCTCGACCGCACTCGTAGAAAGGCTTTGGAACTACTGCCATATCTTGCGGGACGCTGGCTTATCTTACGGCGATTATCTTGAGCAGCTGACATACCTGATCTTTCTCAAGATGGCGGACGAGCAGACGAAAGTACCGTATAATCGTGCGCCGATCGTTCCGAAGGCTTTAGACTGGGAGTCCCTGCTCAATCGCGACGGCGATGAGCTTGAAGCCCAATACATTCACGTGTTGCGTGAACTGGGCAACCGCGAGGGCATGCTCGGAGTCATCTTCCGCAAGGCGCAGAACAAGATTCAAGACCCGGCGACGCTGCGCCGGCTGATCGCGGACCTGATTGATCGCGAACAGTGGATGTCGCTCGACGCGGACGTCAAAGGCGACGCTTACGAAGGCCTTCTGCAGAAGAATGCTGAGGATATCAAATCGGGCGCGGGTCAGTATTTTACGCCGCGCCCGTTAATACGCGCAATCGTCGATGTGATGAGGCCGGAAGCGGGAATGCGGATCTGCGACCCTGCGTGTGGTACAGGCGGCTTCTTTGTCATCTCGTACGAGCACATCTCGCGCGGCGGCCCGCTCGACCCGGATCAACGCCGCCAGCTTCGCGAAGGTGCTTTCCGTGGCTGGGAGATCGTCGATAGTGCAGCGCGTTTGTGCGCCATGAACCTCGTGCTGCACGGCGTTGTCGGGCCGACGGCGCCGAGCCCGGTCACCGTCGACGATGCGCTTCGCGCCGACCCCGGCGAGCGCTTCGAGATGGTGCTCACTAATCCACCGTTCGGTCGCAAATCGTCGATGCGGTTCATTGGCGCAGACGGCGAAACTGAACGTGAGGATCTCGCTGTAGTGCGCGAAGATTTCTGGGCTACCACGTCCAACAAACAACTCAACTTCCTGCAGCACGTCAAAACGCTGTTGAAGGTTGGCGGACGTGCCGCTATCGTCGTCCCAGACAACGTCCTCTTTGAGGGCGGTGCCGGCGAAACCGTTCGTAAGAACCTTCTGCGCAACTACGATGTACACACGCTCTTGCGACTTCCGACCGGCATCTTTTATGCGCAGGGCGTCAAGGCGAACGTGCTCTTCTTCGACGCGAGACCCGCGTCCGAAACGCCGTGGACCAGCGAGCTTTGGATCTATGATTTTCGCACGAACCAGCACTTTACGCTAAAGGAGAATCCGCTCGAGCGCAGCGACCTCGATGACTTCGTCGCTGCCTACAACGCGGAGGATCGCCGCAAGCGCTCTGAGGCGGACCAATTCCACAAGTTCGCTTACGACGAGCTCGTCGCGCGCGACAAGACGAATCTCGATATTTTCTGGCTCCGGGACGAGTCGCTGGAAAATAGCGATAACCTCCCGAGCCCTGCAATCCTCGCTCGGGAAATCGCCGACGACCTCGAAACCGCGCTTTTGGAAATCAACGAAGTGGTTGCGCTGTTGTCAAAGAGGGCAGAGAGCAGCAATGCCTAAGCGACACGAGCCGTGGACCGTAACTGCGGCTTAGCGACAGGAGCAGGGGTCAACCCGATATCCCGAACCTTTTTTCGATCTGAATAGAAAAGCAACAAGGAAAACTTCACCAGGCGGTATCAGCAGGGCAGTGCGACGCTACGTGTAGGAGGCGTAAGTAAGTTGACGATCTTTGACTTCGCCATGGTCACCGAGTGGGATGGCCGACTTGCAGAGCTTGCGCGGATAGCGGAGCCTGAGCGGTGGACTTACCTTCACATTCCTTCGGAACTCGTATTACCGATCCTCGACAGTTACGTCAGGCATACGTTTCTCCGCGTGCAGGCACAAAAGCACATCGCATTCACCGACCGGATGGCGTGCTTTAACACAGGTTTGTTGACGCCATCGCAAGAAGAAATCTTCGCCGTCTTTACAATAGCTGACCACTATGATCCAGAGCGGGAGACCGGGCCGACCAACAAGATGTGGTACCTCAAGGCCTGGATAAGGGCAGGCGAGCGTTGGCTCATGGAGTTCGGGGATCTTCCGCAGCTAGCCACTTACTGGTCCGATCCAGCGGAACTGGTCTTTGATCCCTCAATGAGAGTCGAGCTGAACGTAGACCACATCGTGCGTGACAACCTGCAACGCTTTCCAGAGGAGCTCGGCGGTAGACTTGGGCGTGACGGCGTGCCCAGGGATCTGGAGGCCACTACGATCGACAGCAAAGAGGCTGATGAAGTTGAACGGCTCGCTCCAGTGAGCGATATCCCCCTCTCGGCCCGTAATGCTCTAGAGGGTGCAATGAAGCACAGTATACGCTTAGCGCAGAGGAGCTATAGGATAGCCGTACCGCAATTCCACAACGAGAAGATACAACTCCTACTCCCGCTGTTTATGCGGGATGCGTCGAGAGCCGATCTCGCGCTAACCCTAGAACGCGTAGGCAACTGGTATCGGGCCGCGACGATCCTTTACACCGACTGGGGCTACCAACATGCGCGTCTTCTGAGCCGACCGAATAGCGAGTGGTTGGGCGGATTTCGCTCAGACGTGGACCCAATTGCCCCGACGTAGATCGCCCCGTGCTGCGCGACCACTTGGTCAAATTTCGCCCTTTGACTGCTGAAGCTATTTGTTGTACGCTTTCCAGCGGACATGCACAACACGGAAACGGGAAGTCTTGGGGATCTAGTTAGAGGCGCAAGAGCCAAAAAGAATATCACGCTCCGCAAACTAGCTCAGCTCCTTTCAAAGAGTCCCTCGTACATTAGTGACATTGAGAACGATCGGCGCGTCCCAGGCGAGAGTGTCCTGGCCGAAATGTGTAAGATACTTGGCCTCGACTTTGATGAATCCATGGCTCTCGCTGGAAGGCTGGGCGAAGAGACTGAGCGACAATTGCGAAAGACGCCCGCCTTGGGAGCCCTACTCCGGCGATTATCGCACCTTCCCATTGATCGACGACAGGCATTCGTGAACGAGGTGAACGAGAAGCTCGTGGAGATCGACCGGCGTTCCCGAGAGTAAATGCCGTGAAATGGATCCGCGATGTCAACGGGCAGCGACGCCGTTTGTGGATAGAAGACGAGGAGATCGAGTCCCTTACGTTTGGCGAACTTAAAAGAGCGGGGATGGCGCCCACTCGTGAAATCCCAATCGTAGACCTCGAAGCATTTGCCGAGATACACTTGAACCTCCCGGTCGACTACCACGCGGAGCTTCCGGCGGACGTCTTAGGCTTGACCGAGCTTCGAGATGACGGCTCCCTAAAGATCTCAATAAATCGCGAGCTCACCGAGTCGTTCGAGGCGGAAGGCGCCGGTTTGAGCGAGCGCGGCCGCTGGCGAGCCACACTGGCGCATGAGCTCGCGCATGTGTTATTCCATCGAGAGCTGTTCCCGCACTGTGCGAATCAGACCAGTCTTTTTGAGAAGCGGCAGCAGTTCGAGCCCATTCGCTGCTTCGAGAAGTCCGTTCAATTCCATCCGACACACAATGATTGGCGCGAGTTCCAAGCCAACCGTGGGATGGCGGCCTTGCTAATGCCCCGCATGCTGTTCGTCTCGTCGTTCGAGGAGATGAGTGGCGATGCGGAACCAGTAGAACCCTTGCCTTCACAAATTGTTGCACGCTTAGCTGAGCGCTTTGAGGTGTCACGTCAAGCGGCGCGGATTCGGGCCGATCAGTTGGAGTTGTTCCTATCGGCGGACCGATTGCTCTAGCGCTTCATCAAGCTAAGTAACGATGCGATGGACACCTGCCGCTCCACGGGATCGGGCTACGCCAAATGGCGCTTGGTCGACCCAACGCTAGCGGTGCGAGGTAAACCTGCTGGCTCTCGGGGACCTCGCCAGCGAGGTCTTGCAAGAACAGGCTGGCGAGCCAAAGACCGGCCGAGAATGAGACAAAGCTAATGGTCGGAACGATATCGCCCCTGTCTTCATTTCGATCGTGCAGACACCGCGCGCAAGGGACGCCGGGCAGGTGATACGACGCCATTGCCGACCAATGCGACGTCGCGCCGATGCCAACCCATCCCGGCGCAGCGGCCTGTACGTCCCACCGAGTAGCGATGTGATCGACTCCCACGAGAACGCGCTGAGCAATCGTCTGCAGCTCGCTCTGTCGCGCTTCTTGGAAGGCCTTCACTATCGGCTGGATAGCAAGTCGCTGAGAACCAAAGCGTGCCACGTCGACCGCCTTTGGTTCCTCGATTCGGCTTCGGCGCAGCAGCATGCAACGGTTAAGGTTCGTGGGGTCGTACTTCTGCGGCTCGACCACCCGCAGCGACCCGGTCACGTTTGGGACACGGAGAAGCGCGTATAGCGCTGCGTTCGCGATTGCGCCAGCGCTGATAAGATCGGCGTTGCTGATGCCTGATGGCTTTTCGGTAGTCGCTCGCGCTAAGTCGACGCGGCCCTCGTCTGTGGCGGCGTAGTAGCGCGCGAAGTTATCGGAAGGCGCGGCGAAGGCCGCGAGCTTACGCATCGCGACCTTTATGGCTTCGGCGCCGGCCATTGACGCAACGGCGAGGCCGCCGAAGGGCCAGTCGTCTCCATTCCAAGGCTCGGACTGATTGCCGATCCATCCGGCCCAGTCGTTGGCGTTGAGTCGGAGCTTGCGACCGTAGCCGGGGGGCGCCGGCGTATCTCCCACCAACAGAACGAGATCGGCAGCCGCGGGCCGACCGACGCGGATGGGCACATCTGGGATCAGATCATCGCCGACTTCCAAGAGACCCGATCTTAAGGGCTGCCTCTTCAAGGGTGGCTGGGGCCCAACGAGGTCGATGTCCGGCACATCGATCCAAACGTCGAGCCCGCTTCTCGCGGTAAGCAACGCGACGGTCACGATGGCCGACTGAGCGGAATGCGACGACGCATTTATTTCATCGGAAGATAACAGGATCGACGTGCTTCGCAAAGCGCGCACAAGCTCGTCGTCGCCTACGCCGCACCTCAGATCGTCGCGCATGAGCCGCAACGTGCGGTCCAAGGCGCCGATCGTCAACGGATCTGTACTTGGCTCGGCTCTCGTCTGCTCCACGTTCCATGCTCATTGATCTCGGTGACGTAACAGCCTTTAATAGACGTCGGACCTCGTGCAAAGTCTGGGACCACGATGGATACAAACCCCGTTACATGAACGATCGGGTAGAGATCGTCCGTTTCGGAATGAAACGCGCGTGCAGGATGAGTGTGTATCTGAGCGCAGATCTGCCGATGGGTCTTCGCCAGACGCAACCACAGATCCGTAAGCCAAGTCGAGTCTAGCTCGAACCCGATAGCTGTTGCCGTGTGGCGGGAGTGAACTAGGTCGACGACATCGTATGGCGCATATTGATCCGAAAGCCATAACGTTTGGCATTCCTCCCCGGCGGCGCCACATTGTCGAAGTTGCTGAAACGTGGCGGCAAGCAACTTGTGTGCGATAGTTAGCAGCGCTCGCCGCCCCGTACCGAGCTGGGTCGCAATAGGAGGGTGGCGCCACGCTCGACGCCAGCGGCTTTGAGTGTGTCATTATCAGCGAGTTCGCGCCCCTCAACGTTGAAGAGGCCAAGCAAGTGCGGGTTTTGCGTGATTCCGAACTCGCGTATGGCTTTGTCCAGAAGTGCCCGTACCTTCTCGTCGGCGTCATAGGCGAATCGCTTGTCAACGCCGTTGTAGATGATCGTGACGTCACGATGATCGTGCTCGAGCTTGTGGCTCTCAGTAGCGTTCATGACGCCAGTGTACGCATGTCCGCGGACATTGTCAACAAGCCGGCATGTGGAGCTGTGGCGCCGCACAAACCTAGCTTGCACTAGCCAGCTCAGTGGCGCGCGGAAAGCCCTGGCGGCAATTCTCACGGAGGCAACATAGATCTCCGAGCGGGCCCAGCGATCGGCCCATCTCCTGCGCTGTGGGCACGCTGCTCCCCGGCGCCATCACTCGCAGTCAGGTTGAAAAATGAGGACAGTTGAAGTTTTCCTCAACATGTGGTATTTTTCAACTGATGAAGCCAGAGTCTCTCGTCCTATCCGCTGCCAGGCAGGCCCTAGAGCAATACGCTAAGCGGCCGGTACGCCAGCAGGAGGCGCAATCTCGGCGCGGCTCTGCAGACGCCATCTTCCGTCTTGACGGCGAGCAGTTTATTGTGGAGGTGAAGTCAAACGCGCGTAGTGACAGCGTAGCTCGCTCTATTGCGCAGCTACGGGCGGCCGCAACCCACTACCCTAACGGTGAGCCTCTCCTTGTCGTGCCCTCGATGGGTGAGGCAGGGGCCGCGATCTGCGAACAAGAGGGCATCAACTGGATAGACCTAAATGGAAATGCCTCAGTTGATACTGACCACCTGCGCATCTACGTTCGCGGTAGGCGCGATGATTCGGCCAATTCCGCCGCTAGCGAGTCTGGGACAAACCCGTTTAGTAAAAGCGCATCGCGCGTAGCGCATGCACTGCTTACCGATCCCGGTAAAGAATGGAAACGTTCTGAGCTTGAGTCTGTTACTGGCTTGGACAAGGGATATGTAAGCAAAATCGTCACGGCTCTCTCCGAGCAGGGATACATCGACCAAGTATTCCAACGGCGATCGTTCGCGCTTCATGTTAATGATCCGCTCGTGTTACTGGACGCATGGAGAGAGAGATACAAGCCGAAGCATCCTCGCTTCTGGGGACTCGTTGCCGCTCATAACGGTTCCGAGGCTCTAGGCAAAGCGGTAAAAGCGCTTTCCGGCGCTCGTATCGATTTTGCAATCACCGGTTTAGGGGCAGCGGCACACTATACCAACTTCGGATCGTTCCGGCGTGTGGACGTCTACATAGGCGAAGCGCTGCCTGCAGCGGTCAGCGCGAAACTAAACATCGGTACGAATGAACGCGGTCGCAACATCGCATTGCATGATGACTTCTCGATTGCATCGATCGGCCTGAACGACGCCGACGGAACTCGCTTTGTGAGCCCGGTATTGGCTTATTTGGATCTGTCAAATCTTCCCGAGCGATCTGCTGAGGCCTCTGACGAGATGCGACGCTACTTGGTGACTCGATGGAAACAGGCGGAAAGTTGATATCCGAGTACACGGCAGAGGAGCTCGGCCGCGTCAAGGCGACCTGCCTCAGCGTCGCGCAGATTCTGGGCGATACGATTCAGGACGACGCGGTCATTGTCGGTGGCCTTGTGCCAGTGTTGCTTTATCAGGACGTTGAGCCTGCTTGGGAGTTCGGCGCTCATGCTGGCACTCACGACGTCGACCTCGCGCTTGACCTCGTGATTCTTGAGAAGGATCGATATGAAAACGTCGCGGAGCGCTTGCGGCGCAGCGGATTCGCGCCCGCAGTCAATGAGAAAGGGAACATAACGCGCCAGCGTTGGCGAGCTGAGAATGGCGCGCAAGTGGACTTCCTCATGCCGCCCGTTCCACCCGACATTAAGGGCGGGCAGCAGCAGTCGCTCACAAGCGACCTTGCCGCGTTTACTATGTCTGGCCTAGACCTGGCGTTGAAGAATCGATTGCTCGTGCCCCTGTCGGGTACAGACCTCGAAGGCCGGAGCGTCACCCGCGATCTTCCCGTCTGTCCCGCTGAAGTATTCGTGGTCTTGAAGAGCCTTGCCATTGCCGGGCGCGACAAGCCGAAGGACGCCTACGACATCCATTATGTCCTCCTGCACGACCCGCGCGGCCCCCAAGGCCTCGGCGAGGCGCTGCGCAAGCTCGAGCCGCACGATGCAATTGATGGGGCGATTGCATCGCTGAGACGCGATTACAAAGATGTCGACAGCCGCGGGCCACGTGACGTCTGCTTGTTTCTTGGCGAGCGCGGTAACGACGCACTGGCGGGCAGCGCGTTGGCGTTTGCGCTCGAGTTTCTGAACGCAGCCTCGGATGCATCCTGATGCGTGGACCGGACTCCTACAGTTGCGAGAGATGAAATGATTCGACGTCCACTCGACTTGCTGTTGGCAACAAGCCGCCCCGGAGCTCACGCTAGAAGGCTATCACTACTGGGTGCGTCTGTATCTGAAGTTTCATATGAGCGTGCGATTCCCGTTATGAAGAGCGGGCTCCGGGTAGCCGACGCAATTGTCATCAACGCTACTTTAGACGGGCTAGGGTGGACATCCGACGATGTTATTCGCGCGGCGAACCTGGCGTTACGGATTCGACGACTCGAGGGATCAGTCGCTATGCTAACTGGTGCACGTTGGAATGGCATCCCAATCGCCATTCTCGTGCGAGACGAGCAAACGGCGGAAATGCTGCGTCACGATGCACAGACGCGGTTTGTCATCCCATGTGTGACCGAACCGCTGGCAAACTGGTACTATCCCTACGTCGATCCATGGCCCGAGATTTATGACGAGATTGATGAGGCGGCATACCTGAGCGCCCTGGAGCGTATGGAGCAGATGGAATCGCTTGGTCACGGCTTCAAAGAAATTGAGCGTGGTCGTTGGATACGCTATATCCTTCCAGAAGAACGTACACGCTCGGGACGGCTTGTCGAGCTCGAGTCAGACTTATATGACGGCGGAGCGGACATGCTTCTATTGCGCGCTCACCGCAGGCGCGCTGCTAGCTGGAGCGGCAGTGATGTGATATTGATTGAACGCACCGCCGTGGAACGAGATCTGTACCGCTTGGAACACCTAATAACGAACGCTCACTCCGAGAGTGACATGCAGCGATTCTTCGAAGAGCGGCCCTACATGCTCGGCGCAGGCGCACATGATACCGTCGGGCACCCAGTATTCCGCCCCGATGGACGGCCGGCCTGGTATCCTGATTTTGTTCAACGCTCGTTTAACGCTTCAGTTCGTCCGAAGCCGGCCACGATCATCGAGCTGAAAACGCCGCGTACGCGCATCCTAACGAAGACCGGTTTAGACTGGCATTGGGCACGCCCAGTTCAGGCTGGAATTCAGCAAACGCGGCGCTACGCGGAGTTCACGCGGGACCGACGTTACGCTCAACAACTCGCGGCCATACTCGGTGAAGCGCCTGCTCGAACCAAAAAAATCCTCATCGCTGGACGAGCTGGCCGCTACGAGCGTGATCATCTTGAGCGAATGCGCCGTTACGATCAGGACGTCGATGTGCGGGGTTATGACGAAACCTGGGACAACGTTGTAGAGCGCCATGCTGGCTAACACTGACCTTATGGCTATGGCGTGTCTTTAGGATGCGGCCGGTAGTGGCACCGCTGTGGCACGGAAGCCCTAAAATCGGCCGGTTCTAGACGGGACCCGCAAGGGCAGCGAACCCGCCGGAACGCTTATTTGACAACACTTGCCGACAGGATGCGGGATCAGTCGGGATCATCGCACTCAGATTCGATTCCCGTTGGCGCTAACGGAAAACTGGTTACTCTGGTTGCACTTTTCCAGATTCGGCTGATCCTCATCTAACGAGCGTCTAACGGTCGATCGGGAAGGCACGCTCTGAGACCGCGACCTCGACGCCACTGGAAACGATTTGCCCCTAGCGGGAGGGCGGGCTCACTACACCGTTCACTACACAGAATCGGTCAAAATCGGCCTGTGATTTTATTGACGTTCGTAGCCGTGAGCGCAATAAAGCCAGTACTATCAAGGACTTTCGAAGCTTAGAGGGTAGTGGCGGGGACGTTAGGAGAACCTCCTACACGCTCCCGCCACTTGTTTGGATTTGCCGGCTGCATTTTCACGACCAGGCATTTCGAAGCTCATTTACAACCATCGGAGTAGCTTCTTGCCGAACGCGGTTATGACGTAGGACGCCTGGCGACCGCGCAGCCTAAGATCCGGGGCACTTGCTGCGCGGCGGCAACTGCAACGCAGTTGATCGCCTACTGTGAGGAGGGCGCACGTCGGGAGGTCGGCGAATGTCGGTGGCCGCATGCGACCTACGATAGTTGCATACTGAGTAAGGCATTATGAACATCGTTGAGCACGACTTCGACATCGAAGACTTTCTGAACCGACCGCTCTTCGTTCATTTGGCGACGTTTGGCGATGCCGGTCCTTGCGAGACGCCGCTCTGGTTCTTGTGGGAGGACGGAGTGGTTTGGATGATCGCTAGCTCGAAAAGTAGTTTTCCCAAGCGCCTGCTGAAGGATGAACGCGCGTCGGTTGGCATAGTGGATTTCGATTTGAAACGCGGCTTCTTGCAGCACCTTGGAATGCGAGGCGTCGCGACGGTGCTGCCGATGGATCCTGATCGCCGTACTCGGCTTGTAACCCGCTATCTAGGAAGTAAAGATGCTTGGAATTTCTGGTTTAGACGAAACGTTGTCGAGCATCAAGACGTACTCGTCAAGTTCGTTCCGGATACGGTTGTTGCTCGCGATCAATCGTACTTCCGTTGCGGCGATCCGTCCAACAAGGTCGAGAAGAATCCGCCCGCAACTGAACAGTTGACGCCGATGCTCGATCACGTATCGTTCGGCGTCTCAGACATCGCTCGATCTTCCTCATTCTATGACGCCGCTCTTGGCGGAATCGGATACTCCCGCATTTGGACGACCCCGGACGCTGCGGGCTACGCGTGCTCGGGTACTGGTGAGCCTTTTGCCATAAGGCAGGCACCCACACAAGTTCCGGTACCGGACCAACGCTGTCATGTCGCATTTATCGCGTCGGATCGAGATGCCGTGCACGCTTTCTATAACGCCGCGATCGCGCACGGTGCCCAAGACGATGGGCCACCTGGCCTATGCGCAGAATATGCCGAACGATACTATGCGGCATTTGTCCGAGATCCGGACGGCTATCGAATTGAAGCGGTGTGTCATGAGTGACGGCCCTTTCGCGCGCCTTGATCACGTCCAGCTCGCCATGCCGAGCGGAGGAGAAGACCGCGCACGCGAATTCTACGTCGGCGTGCTCGGACTCCAGGAGGTGAAGAAACCTCCAGAACTGGCAAAGCGCGGAGGTTGCTGGTTCAGCAGCGGCGATGTTCATGTACATCTTGGCGTTGACACCGGCTTCCGTCCGGCGAAGAAGGCCCATCCAGCATTCCGATGCGTCGACTATGATGTCTTCATCAAACGGCTGTCCGATCTAGGCGTTAGGGTCGTTCCCGACGAGATTCCGCTCGATGGAAAAGCGCATTGCTACTTTGCCGATCCGTCCGGCAACCGCATCGAACTCGTTGCGGAATGAAAGGGTCGGCATCTAGAGCCAGGGTCTTGTTAACAACGAGCGCGGCGCCGTACCTCGGAGACAATCCAACATGGGAGCCGCTACGGAGAGCGGCACCCGAATACGAGTTCGCCGAGATCGATACGCTGCGACATGCGGATTCTCCGGATATCCTTGAATCGTTGCGCTCGGCCGTTACGGAACTCTTGCCCGAGAGCAGTGCGATCATCGCTCACGGCGCAATGGGGGCGGTGGTGCTCGAAGCAGTAGCTTCCGCTGGTGCGGATATCCCTGTATTGCTGCTCTCGCCGATGATTGCGACGCAGGATTCATGGCGGCTGCGCGCGGTTCGCGCTACGCTGACGCGCGGCATCGGTGGCAAGTTACTTTCAAGCTTTGCAATCTCCAAGCACGCAAAGTTACTGAACGACGCATCGTACGTTCGCAAGCAACTCCTATTGCTCGTGCGCGATGAGCACATCGATGGTAGGCTTATTGCGAAGGCCCTTGAACGCCTTGGCGATCCTCTTAGCGCCGCAGCCGTACGCCGCACGGCCGAGGTGCTGTGGCTTACCCTGCGACCGATCGATCCGAGCGTGGTGACATCTGTGAAACGGAAAGTAGTTCTGGTTGAGCGAAGGCGCGCAGCAGCCTACCGGTATCGTGGATTCGATGCAATCGAGGTTGATGGCTCGAGATCAGCAATCATGCTGGATGCGCCTCAAGCGGTTGCTGATACGCTGCGAACTGTTGCCCCAGCATCGAACTGGGTAAGCGCGGGTTGGAGGCCGTCTTGACGACTAGCAGGCACTTTTCCTAGGTGGTTTATGTCAGCTCTCAGGCAGCCGCGGTACGATTTACTCTCACAGAAGTGCCTTCTACAGGAAGCAGGAGGGGCGCTCGTGGGGTGGTCCGGTATTGTTCGTTAAAACCATGAGCCTCTTGCGCTTAGCGCACAACGGTGGCCAGAAGGTGCTTGGCACCGTCAGCATCGCAGTCGGCTGCTTCTTTTTGGCAGTGGTGCCCGTGGCAGGGTCCAATCAGTCGGCCGGTGACGCAGCGATTCGGTCGGCGTACAAAGTGGTGGATGAGGCGTTGTTTACAAAAGACGCGGCCAAACTTTCGGCAGTCTTGGCGACCACGTTTTATCAGCGTTTGATCGACGGTACAATCGAGACGCGCGAAGCTTTTATCCGGGACGAAACCGGCGCAACTCCTGGACTCTATCGTCGCTTTCGCTACGAGGTTACAAAGTTGACGGTGCGCGGCAATGAAGCCGCCGCCCAGGTGACTTGCTCGTACACTGGAACCTACAGTGTTAACGGCGTTCCAAAGCCGCTTAGCGGTGTAATACATCTTATGGATCAATGGGCGATCGAGCGCGACGGAGCGTGGAAGCTTCGTTTGAGTACAATGCACGATGCGATTGCCTACGTCGATGGTAAGCTCGTCGAGAACGAACAGGAGCCGCTACCGCCCACAAAAGCGGCTATTGCCGAGGAGGAGGCCTACGCCGTAGTGATTCCGTCGCTGGACCTCAACGCCGACCCCAATCAGCTCGCGGGAATCGGGGCGGCGATCGGAGATGCACGCATTGTTGGCATGGGCGAGGGAAGCCATGGCACGAGTGAGTTTTTTGCATTGAAGAACCGTCTGTTCAAGTACCTGGCTGAAAAGAAGGGCTTTACTATTTTCGCCCTAGAGGCGTACTGGGGCGCGGGACTCTATGTGGACCGGTATATCAAAACAGGGCAAGGAACTGCGGAGCAGGCCGTCGCCTCGCTAGCATTTTGGACCTGGGATACGCCTGAAATGGTAAATCTCGTGCAGTGGATGCGCGACTACAATGCAAAAGCGGGGAATCACCCGATCTTGAGTTTCGTTGGCATCGACATGCAGAATCCTATGGGTGCGATCGGTTATCTTGCGACGTATCTACGGCTCCATGATCCCGCAGAGGCTGCGGCCGCGCACGCGGCACTTGAATGCGCCGCCGAGTCGGCTTCACGCTACCGGGGAACTCCTACAGCCGGCTGCCGGCAAGAAGTGGTCGCGGTGGGCGAGCAAGTTCAAGCCCTGAATAATTCGCCCGACGTCGCTATCGCCCAGCATTCGGTGACGACGATTCTGCAGTATCTTGATTGGAAGAGCGTACCGGACGACGCCCGGCTCGGAACGCGTGACCAAGACATGGCCGACAACCTCGAGTGGCTCGCTACCGCCTACCCGCGCGCAAAGATCGCCGTCTGGGCGCATAATTTCCACATCCGGATGCGCCCAGTCCTTGGCGGCTCAGAGGAGATGAACTCTCGACCGATGGGCGCGTATCTCCGTTCGGCGTTTGGACGGGATTATTATGCGATCGGGCAGACATTTGGGAGCGGTACGGTACGCGCGATCGTTAGCGGCCACGGCCTGGAAGCTGCCACAGTGCCCCCGAACCCCAGTGATACGATTGCTGCGCTCTTCAAGCCCCTGAACGCTGCGGCGGCTTTCGTCGACCTTCGTGGGTTGAGAACCGGTAGCCCGCTATGGTCATTTTTTTCGACTCAGCACCGTGTCGAAGAAATCGGTGCGACGATCGATCCGCTGCATCCAGCGTACAGGGTCCCCATGATCATTCCAAACTCGTTCGATGGTTTAGTTTACGTGCCGATTAGCACGGCCGCGACCGATGGAAGCCATTATTCGCAGATGCATCGCGAAGTTCGCTCGGACGACGGCAGCGTATGGGAAGCATCCGGCGTAGGCTTTAACGATGTGACGACAGTGGTGTCCGCGAGTAACGCGACTATTACAAACGGTGACGGCTTAAACTCGTCGGCAAACACGCTGTTGCGTCGGTTTGACGCAGCGCCTTATGCGGGGCTGACTGTGCGCGTCACCGGCGAGGTCCGGTCCGATGATCTGCTGGGCTTCGTGCACCCCATTACCGAGGCTGTGACATCAGTCGGTTCGGTCATGCGTTCATCGCAGGGTGACCCGGTCGGTGCTTCAAATCTTGGACACTGGACGCCATTTGCGGTGCCGCTAGAAGTTCCGCAGAGCGCACGCTTCATCGATGCCGGGTTCTGGGCGGAAGGCCTGGGCTCGGTAGAGGTCCGCAACCTCAAGGTGACGCGCGCTACGAGCTAACGCGCTTCACGCTGCAGCGCCGCTTCGATCGCGATCGTCGACTGACCACGACCCCCGCTCGGTGGGCAGTTGAAAATGTACCGGGCATGGGCAGCTGAAAGTGTACCGGCCCGAGCGTTGTGATCTTTGTCGCGGTGATTAGGCCGTAGCCTTTGCCCTCCTGCTTCGAGCGGCGAGGCTATGTTCGTGCAGTCGATAGCTCTTGCCGCGTATTTCGATGAGGTGGCTGTGGTGCATAAGGCGATCGAGGAACGCCGCAACCGCTGGCGTGTCTCCGAAGAGTTTAGGCCAATCGTCGAGTGGCCGGTTCGAGGTCAGGATCGTCGAGCCGCGTTCGTAGCGGCGCATCACGATCTCGAGCAAGTTTTCGGCAGCGTTAGCCGGTAGTTTACGCATTCCCAAATCGTCGATGATGAGCAGCGGAATCTCGCTGTACGTCGCGATCGCCTCGGTTCGTTCGCCGGTGGCGTTGGCCAGAAGCAGATCTTCAAACAGCACGTGGGCCTCGCGGTAGAGTACGCGGAAGCCGGCCAAAATGGCCGCCATGCCGAGTGCCTGGGCGATGTGGCTCTTGCCAACGCCGGCGTTGCCGAGCAGCAAAGCGTCTTCGTGCTGTTCGATGAAGCGGCCGTTGGCGAGTTGAAGATGAGCGCTCGGTCGAGCGTGTTGAATTTCCAGTCAAATGTATCGAGGGTTCTTTGGTGCGAAAGCGGCGGCTTTGACGCGCCGTGCGATCAGCCGGTCGCGGCGGCGTTGCAGCTTGTCGTGCACGAGCAGGCTGATAAAATCCAACGGCCCCAGGTTTTCGGCTCGCGCTTGCTGCGACCGAACGGAAACGGCGTCGGCCATTCCGCCTAAGCGCAGCTGCCGAAGCGATCGGTCCAGTTCGTCGGTGGTCATGAAGGTGCTCCTTGCGTTAGCGTGGTGAAGTGCATGGCATAAGTCTCGATCGGCTCGATGATGCGATGCTCGCTCTTGAGCCGTAAGGGCGTTGCGTGATGCGAAAGATAGGTTCGCACGAACCTGAGGCTCCCAATGCCGGAGGCTGCGGCAAACGCGCAGGCCCCGTCGACAGCTGCGGCTTCGTAGCGCCGCAGTAAGTCGAGCATGCCGTAGAGTGCGCGCAGTGCAACGGCGCCGCGCTCCTCGACGAGCTTATTCGCAAAGGCTTTGCAGCCGGGTCCGGCGCCGGCGATGCGTGCGGCAAGCTGCTCGACCTTCACCGGCGTTTGCTTGGGCCGATCGGCATCGATCGTTCGTCGCTGGCCTTTGTGCAGCGCGATCGGATGCTCTCGAACGCATTCGTGGGTGGTCGGATGAAGGATGCGGATCCACAAACGCCCGACGTGCGCGATCACCTTACGGCCAACGTAGCGCGGCGGCGCCGAATAGTAGGCGCTGTCGACTTCGATATAGCCGTCGAAGTGCACCGTGCGCTGGCAGATGCGGTAGTACTCGAAGCGCGTGGCCGGCAGCGACTGCAAGAACGGCCGCTCTTCGTCGAACATGGCCCGCACTTGCCGTTTGGTGGTGCCGTGAATGCGCGTCGCGGCCCAGCGTTCATTCCACCGAGCGAGATATACGTTCTGTTCCTCGATGCTCTCAAACCGTCTGCCTTTGAGCGCGGTCTTCTGCGCGTAGCCGACCGCCGATTCAACCTTGCCCTTGAGATCGGGGGCATAGGGCCGGCATGGTAATGGCACGACGCCGTAGTGCTCGAGCAGTTTGGCATAGAGCCCATTGAGCTGCGGGTCGTAGACGTTGGGCTTGATCACGCCCTCTTTAAGGTTGTCGAAGCGAATCGTGCGCGCGACGCCGCCGAAGTACGCAAAACCTTCTTCGTGCAGCCGGCACCAGATCTCGGTCGACGAGTTCCACACCGCTTTTTGGAACGTGTGCCGGCTATTGCTCAATGTGAGCGTGAAGAGCCGCGGCCGGCGGTACCTGCCAGTGCGCGGGTCGCGCGTCAGCGCGCCTTCACCGTAATCCACCTGCATCTCTTGGCCCGGCTCGGTCTCGAACCGGCAGCTGATCTTGGGCTCCCTTTTGCGCAGCTTGCGCGCGAAACGCTTGATCGCGTCGTACGAGCCGGTATAGCCGTGATGCTCGACCAGATCTTGGTAGATAGCGACCGCATTGCGTCCCTTGGCGGCCGCGGTCTCGATGAAGCTCCGATGCGGCTCGCAGGAGCTGCGCGATCGCGGCAGGTCGGTGGGCACTTCTGGTACACTTTGCGGCTCGCCCAGCGCTCGCGTGATGCGCCGGATCGTCGCGCGGTGATGGCCGCCTTCGCGGGCGATGCGCCGTTCGCTCCATCCCAGGCGCAGGAGGCTCAGAATCGTTTCGTGCTCGGTCATGCTCAGCTTGTTCACGGCCTCGACTATGCGACGCCGACTTGGCATGCCCGGGCTGGATCAGGCGGACTGGTACATTTTCAAGTGCCCACCGACCCCTGGTACATTCAAGTGCCCGAAGTGGTACATTTTGGGTGCGCGACCCCCGAATCGCCACTACACATCGCGGTAGCGCAATCTGACCCAGAGCCAAGTCGGTGCCGTAGCACAGGCCGCACCTGACGATGTTCGTGAAACGTGCAGCCGTCGCCGGCAGAGCTAGCGCCTGCTCTTCTAACAGCCATCTAACAGATTCCGCAAAACTCGTCGGGATTCGTCGGGACTAGCCGGGACTCGAAAACGCGAAAACCCGTATAGGAAAGGACTATCGGGTATTCGACGGGAGCGGCCGGGACCCCGATTCGCGGGTTCGATTCCCGTTGGCGCTACCAGAAAACGTTTGATTTGACGAGTGTTTTTGATTGGCAGCGGCGTCGCGTGGCACCGCTGTGGCACGGACTTGTCAAGCCTGGCCGGGTCTAACGGGTTCGCAAGGGCACTTGTTACCGCATTTCCGAGCAGCGCATCGATGCGCCCTGCAGCGTCTTCTTGCAGCGCCTCGATCGCATGCAGGTAAATGCGCGATGTGATTGCCGTCGATTCATGCCCAAGCGCACGCGACACGGTCTGCAGGTCGACGCCTGACGCCAGCGCGAGCGTACCGAACGAGTGACGCAGATCATGGAAGCGCACGTGTGGGAGTTTCGCTCGCTTCACGAATCGGGCGAACGCGAGAGAAAAAGCTCCGGGTTCCCACGAGGAACCGTCGGCGCGCGTGAAGACCCAACCGCCGTCGTCTACCTTTAGATCAATATCACGCCCTTGGGCCTCTTGCTGTCGGCGCTGCGCACGCAGAATATCGGCGACGAACGGCGGAAGCGCGATCGTGCGGGCGCTACGGGCCGTTTTTGGCGGTTTCGTTCGGGTGACACCTTTGACGCTTTCGAGCGAGCGGTGCACCGTCAGCCGGCGCATGTCACCGCTAACGTCGGACCATCGAAGCGCAAGTAGCTCGCCGCGCCGCAATCCCGTTCCAATCGCTACGGCGACGATCGCTCGCAACTCTGTGCCATCGGCCGCTCGCAGTAAGCGTGTAACGCCGGCAGGATCGAGCACATGCATCTCCTTGCGCTCAAAGCGCGGCGGATCGACCGCTTCGACGACGTTGCGCACGAGGAACCCCATCTTGACGCCCCAGCGCAGGATCGTGCGGAGCGTATTGAACACGTGCGCGACCGTGCGCCCCGAGAGTGCACCGTGCTCTCGGTCGTTGCGTTCGCCTCGCGCCCACTCTCCGATCGCCGCCTCGATGTGCGCGGGGCGCAACGCCTCCAGGCGCAGCGATCCGAGCGCCGGCGCTATATAGAGCCGCACATGCGACGCGTAGAACGCATAGGTCTTCGCAACGACGCGATGTTGTTTCGCCGCGAGCCAACGTTGTGCGAGCGTGGCCACCGTCAGTCGATCGTTGCTAGCGTAGCCGCCGGCCTCAACTTCACGCAACAGTTCGCGCAGCCGACGCTGCGCTTCGCCCTTCGTTCCCCGAATGGTCTCGCGACGCTGCCTGCGCTTGCCGTAGCTGCCCCGCGGCAGCTCGACACGCAGATACCACGTGCTCGCGCCGCTCCCGCGCCTGATGTGTCCCCTCATTGCACTCGGTCCGGACACTTCGACGGCAGGCCCAGGAACGCTTCGAGCGCTACTTTCGTAACGACGATTCGCCGGCGGGTGACCCGCACCGAGGGCAGCCGCCCGGAGGCGATGAGCTCGTACGTCGCGTTGTGCCCGACGCCAAGGATACGTTGCACGTCGCGGACGCTTAGCACGTCGCGTGCGCCCTTCAGCTCAACGTTGTCATTCATCGCGTGGTCTCCAAAAGCAAAGAAATCGCCCGTGCTTCGGGGCGATTTCCGACCGCATTATAATGCGGGTGTAAGTCTTGCGTGGTCGTCTACGCCAATTATAGCGTAACCCAGCGCCGAATGACAACGGAGTTCTTGCCTAAATACTAAGATCAGGCTTGGGCGCTAAGATTCTTTGTCAGGGATCCTGCGCGTGCTCGATCGATGATGATGCCGGCGTCTTGGCTTCCGGTCGTAAAGACGATGGGTCGCCGATTGAGCGGATTAACCTGGACGCCGTCGGTGAACCGCTGGATACTCAGAATCTTTGAAAGTGGCCACGAAAAACTGTTCCGCTGGCCGACGAAAATAAGACGTTCGTTCGTGACGACGAGTCGTCCATCGTCGTCGACGGCAGTATAGGATTCTCGGACAGGCGTCGACGCGTAGCTCGAAGCATGCCAGTACACGCCTCGCGCAATTCTAAACGAAGGCCCGCCGCTGTAGCCAACCCGGCGCGTGCGCGTATGCGTGCCGAGAATCTTGGCCGCTGACGCGTAGTACGCCACTTCGCCCTGCTCGAGTCCCAGCTCCGGAACGGCGATCGCTGTTAAGGGCACGCTCATCACTTCATTGAAGTGCGCTTGAGCTGCAGCACGCAGCTGCCCGGATCGCCTGGCGGAGTTTCTCGCCGCCAGGACGATTAACCAGACAATAGCAGCAAGGACGGCGATTGAAAAGAGCGAGCCGACTACGCTGTCACCTCCGGACGCCGGCTGATGTACCGCCGCGTGGGCGTGGACCGCATGCTTGGCGGTGTGCTCGTGCGACAGCGCGGGCTTGGCCGTTTCGTGTGCCTACGCGGTTCGGTGCGGTGGAGGCTTGACCGGTTGGGCCCCAGATCGGATGTTTTGGAACGATGCTTCAACTGCCTTGGGGTCGATTTGATACAGCGCAGTCAAGAACAGCAGTGTCTCTTGTGCCGGCCCGTCCAACGTATAGGAGCAATTGTCGAAAGTGCAGCCATCGAGATGTACCTTGCCGCGCGCGGCGTAAACGATTTCGCAACGGCTAAAAACGCACTGAGTGTACGAATTGTCGTCGAGCATGATCCTTTCACCGGCAAAGGTCGTTCCTCTAAACTCCGCCATCTCGCCTTACGCTCTCCCCTCGCGTCGCACTACGACACGACCGCGTTCAACCCTGGCAGAAGGAAACCGCACGGAGCCGGGCTTGACTGTCATTGTATCGGCCGCGTCCAGGGCGCGCTTCGCGTGGCCTTTACGGGCAGACCCTGGACCCGGCCGAGTTCGGCAACGACCCCGGCTCCGTGCTCTTGAGGTGCTCTGGCGCGTGTTGTCCGGCGTGCAGCTACGCCGCGCGGTCGCGCGCATGGCCGTGTCGCTTCACTACACTAGCATGGCGCTGGCGTAGCACGTCATGTGCGTCCATGTTATCGCAATGTTGCGGAGCGGCTATCAGACTCATGACAGGCGCCGTGACCTTTGCACTGCGATCGCGCTGCGCGACGGGCGTGCGAGCGTGTGCGCAAAGGCGATCGATCCGCGTGCGCTCCCAGTACTAGCGCCATCTTCACCCCGTGCGTTGCGCCCGTTTTTGCCGGCTATTTGGCTTCACGCGCCGCTGCGTTGGTAGTGCTCGGGTCGGTGCTTCCAGGCGCGCGCGTAGCGTGCATCACGGTTGTACGCGCTCGAGTGCCGATCCGTGCGCGGATCTGTGCTTCGGCCTGACGCGATCGTAACCCATCCTTGTACGCTCCGCTTATCGCTGTTGTTCAGCCGGAAACGCGATACGTGCGCTCAGTGTTACGGGGATTATGCGCGCGCAGTCACTTGCGCCAGCTGATGGTGAACCCCATCGAAGGCTTTTCAAAACGCAAGCCGGTGGTTGTGCGCACAAGCGCACAACCAGCCAGAGGTCGGGGTCGCGGGCCTGCCGGCCCGCTCAGCCCGAAAGCTTCTCCGCGGTCGGCACGACGCCGACGGGTCGGCATGCTACGGCTTATCGTTGTCGCGAGGCGAATTCGCGAATACTGCCATGTCTCGAAATTCTGAGATTAGGCGGCCGCCCATTCCGCCGAGAACGCCTCGGCCTGTTCAAGCACCGTTAGCGTGGCCTTCTCCTGCTTGTCTGGCGGATAGCCGTATTTGCGCAGGATGCGCTTCACAAGGACCCGCAGATGTGCACGAACGTTCTCGCGAACGGTCCAGTCAATGGTCACGTTCGACCGCACTGCCGCCACAAGTTCGCGAGCAATCATGCGTAGATTCTCATCGCCCAGCACCCTGACGGCACTGTCGTTCGTCTCCAGCGCGTCATAGAACGCGACCTCCTCGTTGGTAAGGCCGAGTTCCTCGCCGCGCTCGCCAGCGGCACGCACATCCTCGGCGAGTTGGATCAGTTCCTCAATGATCTTGGCTGTCTCGATCGCACGGTTCTGGTAGAGGCGCAGCGCGCGCTCGAGTTTCTCGGCGAACGACGCACCGGTTACGACGTTGCGGCGGCGAAACGCGCGAATCTCGCCATGGAGGAGCCGCTGCAGCAGTTCGATGGCGAGATTGCGCTGCGGCAATGCCCGGACTTCCGCGAGGAATTCATCTGAAAGGATCGAGATGTCCGGCTTTTTGAGGCCGGCCGCCGCGAAGATGTCGACGACGCCGTCGGTAGCGAGTGCGCCGGAGACGATCTGCCGAATCGCATGATCGAGCTCGGCATCGCTCTTGCTCTCGCCGGGGATTCGTTTGAGGAGCGCGGCGCGCATTGCTTGAAACAACGCAACCTCGTCGCGGATTGCCAGCGCCTCGTCTGCCGGAACCGCAAGCGCGAACGCTTTCATGAGGTCGCCGCTCGCGCCGAGAAATCGCGCCTTCCCGTCGTCCAGCGCGAGGACGTGTTCCAGCGCGGGGCCCAATACGGCCAGCCGCTCCTGAGCCTTCCCGAGGGTCCAGACCGAATAGTCGAAGCCGTGAAGAAGGCTGCAGCAGATTTCATACTTCGTTTGCATTAGAGCGACAGCTTCGGCTTGGTCGAGCGCAGCTTTGCCTGTGCCGCCGGCTTCGGTGTAGGTCGCAAGCGCCGATTTGAGCTCCTCCGCGAGTCCAAGATAATCCACGACCAACCCGCCGGGCTTGTCCTTGAAGACCCGGTTGACGCGCGCGATGGTTTGCATGAGCCCGTGGCCGCGCATCGGCTTGTCGACGATACATCGTGTGCAGTGATGGCGCATCGAAGCCAGTCAGCCACATATCCCGCACGATAACGATCTTGAATGGATCCTCCGGATTCCTGAACCGCTCCGCCAGCTTTTCGCGAGCGTGCTTGGTACGAATGTGCGGCTGCCATGTGACGGGATCCGAAGCCGAGCCGGTCATGACGATCTTAAGTGACCCTTTCGTATCGTCGTCGTTAAGCCATTGGGGCCGCAACGCGGCAATGGCTTCGAACAGGTCGACGCAGATGCGCCGGCTCATGCAGACGACCATTGCTTTACCGTCCATGGCAGCGCGACGATCCTCAAAATGCTGCACAAGGTCGGCGGCAATGAGCTCGATGCGCTTCTTCTCGCCGACGATCGCTTCGAGTTGCGCCCACTTGCTCTTGAGCTTCTCTTTGCGCTCAACTTCCTCGCCTTCGGTGACCTCTTCGAACTTCGGGTCGAGTTTAGGTCGCTCGGACTCCTTGAGCGCGAGCTTTGCGAGCTCGGCTCTCGTAGTAGATCGGCACCGTCGCCTTGTCCGCGACGGCGCGCTGAATGTCATAGATGCTGATGTAATCGCCAAAAACGGCGCGAGTGTTCGCGTCGGCTTTCTCAATAGGTGTACCGGTAAAGCCGATGAAAGCAGCGTTCGGCAGCGCGTCGCGCATGTGGCGCGCGAAGCCGTCAATGAAATCGTACTGGCTACGATGTGCTTCGTCAGCGATAACGACGATGTTGCGACCGCTCCGAAAGCACCGGATGGCGGTCGCCCTTCTCTTCAGGGAGGAACTTCTGAATTGTCGTGAAGACGACGCCGCCGGCCGCGACAGAAAGTTTTTCGCGGAGATCGGCGCGGTTTTCTGCCTGTGTCGGTGACTGGCGAAGCAGGTCATGGCAGCGGCCAAACGTTGCGTAGAGTTGGTTGTCGAGATCGTTGCGATCCGTGAGAACAACGAGCGTCGGATTCTGCATCAGCGGATGCAGAATGATGCTGCCGGCGTAGAAGGCCATCGTGAGGCTCTTGCCCGAGCCTTGCGTATGCCAGACCACCCCGATGCGCCGGTCACCAGGCCTGCCGCCCCGTTGTTTTTCGGCGGTGAATACGCCCATCTCCGGCGACGGCCCGGGCGAGACCATCTTCGAGGCGCGGAGCGTCTCGCCGAGCGCGATGTTCGCCGCGTGGAACTGATGGTACGCCGCCGTCTTCTTATCGATCTTGCCGCCGCCGAAGTCTTCGAAGACAATGAAATGGCGGATGAGCTGCAGGAAGCGCCGCTTCTCAAAGACACCCTGGAGCACGACCTGCAACTGTGGCATTGTCGAGGGAGCATCGCTCGCTCCGTCGATCGTACGCCACGGCTTGAACCACTCGATGCCCGCGCCGATCGAGCCGACGCGAGCCTCCATACCGTCGGAGGCGACCAGCGCACAGTTCGTCGCGAACAGGGCCGAGATTTGCGCTTGGTACGTCTGGAGCTGTTGGTAGGCCTTTTCGACCGTTGCATTCTCGTCGGCGGCGTTCTTCAGCTCGATCACTGCTAGTGGTAGACCGTTGACGAACACGACGATGTCCGGACGACGGACGTGCTTGCTTTCGGAAACCGTGAACTGATTGACGGCCGCCCAATCGTTGTTATCCGGATTGTCAAAGTCGATGACGCGCACCTGCGTTCCCGCGATTGATCCGTCCTTGCGGCGGTACTCGACATTGACGCCCTCAACAAGCATTCGATGCGCGGCGCGATTACGCTCGATCAACGACGGCGCGTCCACGCGAGCGAGCTTCCGGAACGCATCGTCGATCGCCTCGGTGGGGAGCTCTGGGTTGAGTCGCAGCATAGCAGTCCGCAGTCGCCGTTCGAGGATGACATCGCGATATTCGGGGTCGCTTCGCTCCGCGTACGAGCCGTCAAACGCAATAGCCGGTCCGTGGAGAATAGCGTAGCCCGATGACTCTAACCACGCCAAGCTTGCTTCTTCTACCGTGGACTCGCTGAAGCGGCTCTTGAGCATGTCTTATGAGTCCTCCGTGTCCGCAACGTCGCTCGCCCGTTCCAGAAATGCGGCCAACCGGTCTTCATACGCGCTCCTATCGACGGAAAACAAGACTTCGCTGGGGCGATAGGCCATGCCGAAAATTTGCACTAGGTCGTACAACTCGTCTATGTACTTGTCGAAGTCGCTGTCGCCGCTGTATTGAATCCGAGGCGAAGGCTGAGCGCCCTGCCGATGAACTCTGTAGAGAAATCCGACGATCGAGTCAGCGGCCTGAGCAGCGAGAACCGCTTGCGCCATCTCTAAAGACGACCGTGAACCATCGGATCCATGCGAGGCAAAACCATAAGTGTTTCTTAGCTCGCAAACGCCCAGAAGAGCAGTATTGAGACCATTCAACGTTCTTACGAGGCTCTGTCTTGCTTCAGCTTCATTGTTGGCCGTCGCTGGCAAAAGAGGTACATGCTGCGTTACAATTCTAAAAAGCCCTGGAAGGTCTTCACCTTCGCTATAGGCCACGTTCCGCTCCCTCAGAATTCTCTTGCAGGCGCTCTCAACGAGCGTCCTGGCGAGATCGAAGGCGAGCCCGGGATTGTCTGTCACGGCGCTCTCTATGGCCGTCACCTGTGTCTGAATCTGCGACAGTCCGCCCTCGATAGCGGTGCGCGCTCCGTACATTACAAAGGCTCCGTCATTGTTTTGCATCTTCGGTTGACCCATTTGGAGGTACTGAAGCGATGGTCAGTCGACCAGATACTAGCGCGGGCAACGCAACGTCGCGGAGGCGACTCAGGGCAAGCGCCTCTTGAGCAGCGTACACCGTTCTCACATCGAGCTGGTCTGCAAGGCGCCCAAATTCTTTGAGTATCGCTGCCGGCGGGACGAGGACGCGAAACGTGTCTATGTCGGCCTTGGCGAGATGAATCACAGTTGTCCCCACCTTCGATCTTTCAAAAAAGTCTAGCAACCGGTCGATGCTGTAGTGAACAAATGCGCGCGGGACACCGTCTAGTGGGCAGAAAACACAGAGCCTCTGGTTAAGCAACGCCTCCGGTCCGCGCCAGAGGTGCGCTCTGAACTCTCCATCCATACCGACGACAAGATCACCGGGCTTCACTAGGGTTCCGCGTGGATGTTCCTCCGTCGTAAAAGTTTCGGGAAAGTGCGAAGCCAGGTCGCGAATCCTTATTATCGGCTTGCCCTCATGCTCTCGATTAAAGAGCGAGGATTTGTATGGAGCGCCATATGCAACGCGAGAGATGCAATATATACTTTGTATTTTCGAACCACTCGGTATCTCGCCCAGATCGATGTCCTGAAAGCTGTCAGGGAAGAGGTTAGCAATCCTAGCTGGAAGCCCAGTGTCGCGGCCTTCGGCTTTTGCGCGGACGGGATCGAAGTCGATAAACCACGATTTGAACGTTGCTCGCGCGATCGACTCAAGCGTCGCGCACATGCGTCGACTCAATTCAATCTTGTCATCGAGTGCACCGAGAAACTCCGCTATCGCGCATTGCTCCTCGATCGGTGGCACGATAACGGGAAATTATAGAATGTATCGCGGCTTGTTGAGGGGATCGCTGAACCGCTGTCCATGCTGTTTATGTCATGCGTAAGCAACGCGTAGTAGGCCCACCGCATGTCCATCTCAACCTTGGGCTTCAGCCAATACGCCGTATCTATTACGAAGAAGGGCTCCGGCGAAAAGTGTATGCCTCGATAGGCTCCCTTTCGACCGATGATGACGCCCGCGGTCGGACACAAGGCACGATCATGCCACCCGATCGGACCATTGGTTCCGTATACTCGAAATCGACCGCCGCTTGATCGATGCGTCCGTAGCGCGCGGCCGTACTCAAGCGTAGCCAAGTCACCCCAATGTAATTGTCGCCAGCCGGGCCGCATGTCAATTCCTACTTCACGATGGCGAAGGACTGCAAGTCACGCCGTCAACTTTGAACCTGGCCTCATATGGGCATGCCGTAATTGCATTGGGCATTTGATACGTAGGTCGGCTTTATTGCGCGTCCGCCCGAACTGCATAGCCGAGTCGCGCAAGATTCGCGCGAATCGTGACATCCAATCTGGCGGCTTCCGTCTGCTGATGCTGCAACTGCGTGGTCAGGAGTCTCATCTTGCTGGCGAACGATTCGCTGTCGTCATCGGCGGCCTCGGCGCCAACGTAGCGCCCGGGCGTGAGTACGTATCCCTGATCGCCGATTTCGTCGCGAGTTGCCGACTTGCATAAACCAGGAATGTCAGAATATTCACTGGCCCCTTCGTCGCCGCGCCAAGCATGGTAAGTGTTGGCGATCTGCGCGATGTCCGCTTCGCTAAGTTCGCGGTGCACGCGATCAATGAGCATCCCTAGTTTGCGCGCGTCGATGAAGAGTGTCTCGCCGCGGCGGTCGCGGAACCGGCCATTGCGTTTGTCGCGCGCAAGAAACCAGAGGCACGCTGGAATTTGCGTGGCATAGAACAGCTGGTTCGGAAGTGCTACCATACAGTCGACCAAGTCGGTCTCGATGATGCGCTTACGAATCTCGCCCTCCCCCGACTGGTTCGATGACATGCTGCCATTCGCGAGGACGAAGCCTGCGAGTCCGGTGGGCGCCAGATGATAGATAAAGTGCTGCACCCAAGCGAAGTTCGCGTTTCCTGCCGGCGGCACACCATAGACCCAACGTTTGTCCTCACGCAGCAATTCACCGTTCCAGTCGCTATCATTGAACGGCGGATTCGCAAGTACGTAGTCGGCTTTGAGGTCCGGGAACTTATCGTTGCTAAACGTATCACCGTGAGCGATCTGCGCGTCGATACCGCGGATCGCCAGGTTCATCTTCGCAAGGCGCCACGTGGTGTAGTTGCTCTCCTGACCGTAGATCGAGATATCGCCGATCTTGCCGGCGTGCGCTTCGATAAACTTCTCGCTCTGCACGAACATGCCGCCGGAGCCGCAGCACGGATCGTAGACACGACCCTTGTACGGGGCGAGCATCTCGACGAGCACGCGCACGACATGGGTCGGCGTGTAGAACTGCCCACCTTTCTTCCCCTCGGCGCCCGCGAACTGCGAAAGAAAATACTCGTAGACGCGGCCGAGCGTATCTTTGGCGCGATCGGCTGGAGCACCGAGCGCGATGTCGCTCACAAGGTTGATGAGTTGGCCTAGGCGCTGCTTATCGAGGCCAGGACGGGCGTACTCTTTGGGCAGGACGCCTTTGAGTTGCGGGTTGTCACGCTCGATCGCGGTCATCGCTTCATCGACGAGCGCCCCGATCGTCGGTTGCGGCGCATTTGCTTTAAGCCTTGACCAGCGAGCCTCTTTGGGAACCCAGAAGATGTTTTGCGCGCGGTATTCGTCGGGATCCTCAGGATCGGCGCCGGATGCGTGCTGTGCTTGCAGTTCCGCGTGCTTGGCTTCGAACGCGTCCGAGATGTACTTGAGGAAGATCAAGCCGAGGACGACATGCTTGTACTCGGCCGCGTCCATATTGTTGCGCAGCGCGTCTGCCGCTGCCCAGAGCTTAGCCTCAAACCCAAGGTTTGCAGTCCCATTACCGCCGGTGCTTCGACTCTTTTGCCGTGCCATTCGCTCCCTTGTTTTGACGAGATCTCTGGGCAGCCTGGCATTCAAGGCAAGACCTCAGCGCCCGGCACAAAATATAGCATTTTGCTATACTTGGTGAGGAATGCGCAACGGAACAGAAGATCGCCTGCTTGCTCTGGCCGAGGACCAAGATGGCTATTTTGCGCTAAAAGATGCTGTCGCGGCCGGCGTCCCGGCGCCTCTCATACTGCAACTGCACGCGAGAGGGCGGCTCGAGCGGCTAACGCGCGGGGTCTACAGGATTGCCCGCTTCCCGGTCTCTTCCCGCGGCGATCTATGGGCGGCTGTGCTTTGGCCTCGTGGCAGCGCCAGCGTCACAGGCGTCCTCTCAGGCGAGACGGCGCTCCTCCTCCACGGAGGCACAGAACGTCAACCCCAGCCTTATCCATGTCACCCTACCTAAGCGATCACGATTCAAGCGAAGGGCGCCGGCGCCAATCGTACTTCACTTCGACAATATCGACAGCAATGAAATCGAACTCATTGACGGACTTCCGGTCACAACAGCGCAGCGCACGCTGCACGATCTCCGTGCGGATCCAACGCAATCGCGTTACGCTGATGCGTTCGAACGCTGGCTCAAAGGACAAGAGATCGCGGGTTGAATCGCACGATTACCTTTCGCGAACTGCAGCGACGCATCACTATGCTGGCTCGTCGCCTTGGTATGCCTGTACAGCGGCTGTACCAACGCGTCGCAACTGAGGTCCTTTTCAACGTTCTTGAGCTCGCCCGACAGCGTAGCATCATTGATCGCTATGCGGTTAAGGGCGGAATGGCTCTCGAAGTGCGCTTCGGCATGCGCGCTCGCGCGTCACGCAACGTTGACGTGAGCGTTCCCGTCCCTTTCGAATCTATCCCTGGTATCCTCGACGATGTATTAGATGTTGGCTTCGACAATTTCACAGTCCGACGCCGGGGGCCGTTGCGTGTTTTGGAGCGAGCGAAGGTGTACCGTGCCGAGCTCAACGTTCAGTACGCAGGCAGGCCGCTTTACCGACTCGACCTTGATATCAACGGCTCGGAGTTCGAGCCAAGTGTCGACGTCGTGCCAAGTGGAATGCTCACCGAGCTTGGGCTCCCTGGACCAGTTCATGTCGCGTTGCTCGAAGTCGCCGCTCAGCTCGCACACAAGATTCATGCTGCCACCCAACCTTCGACCGAGACCTATCGGAATGAGCGCTATCGAGACATTCTCGACGCGCTTATTATCGCGGGTTCCGTCAGCCTGGACTACGAATGGGTACGGATCGTCTGCGGCGCTGAGTTCGCGCGACGGGGTACGCACGGATGGCCGCCTCGCTTCAACCTTGAAGAGCGATGGCGTGCAGGCTTGCGCGCTGAACTTGCTGCACACGGTGACTTTCCAGGCGACCCCGATTTGGTTGCGCAGCGCTTTAACGACCTCATTATAGCCATAGAGGGTGTTCCAATGTACGAAGTTTTAGAAACCAAACTCATCGAGGTCTCGCCCGACAGTCTCACGGCGAACGCAAAGGGAGCCGGAGAGCTCGGAGCACTACTCACGCAAGGCTGGCAGATAGCCAGTATGAGTCAGGATGCATCCAATGTGCGGCGACAGTTCGTCGTACTCGAGCGACGACGTTTTCACGCGCGCGCAGCCCGTGAGATTCCCAGGTTACAAACTCGCCTCGATATGCAGAGTCCGCCTGCCGTTCGCGAAGTAACGCCGTTGCGAGGCATCATAAGGAACACGGGTTCGGCCGCAAACTACGTCAGGGTCATCATTCCTGGCATACCGCAGGATCATGCTGTGCGCTCGACTACACGCTTCGGTACCATCGTTATGGGCGACGAAGTTCCGCTCGCCGTGCCACTCACGCTCGGGGTGTTGCAGCAGCCCGGTGCACCTGGTCCGTGGGAGCTCGCTTTTGAATATGAAGACGACGTCGGGCAAAAGTTTCGGCAGGCTGGCTCGCTTGATGCCTATGCGTCGTTCAACAACGTCCGACTTTTTCAAGTCTTGGGACTGCATGGGCCGATGCCGATCGAGGAATACTCCGTGCCGTACTCGAGCTGATCGGTGAGGCCAAGAATGAACCAGCGCCGAGTCGCTACCAGTACCGGCGTATATAGCCCCTCGGCACCTAAAGCGATTGGCCGTTCTACGTTAGCAAGTATGTTAGCAAATTCTGAATTTGCTAACAATTTGCTAACGAAATAGGTTCCCAACAGGTACTCGGACGTCACGATAGGTCCCATTTTCGTGCTCAATCGACGCTAGCGGTGCCTTGTCGGGACGGCTTTAGTGATTTTTAAGACCGCCGCACTCGACCGCCGCTCCCTGAGCGCGAATGGCCGCTGACATTGACCTATACCTTTGTCGTGGCACCCTTGTGGCACGGACACCCCAGAATGGGCGGATATTAGCCGGGATCCCTCGGGACGGCGATCTCGCGAAGGGCCATACGCGACAATACTTTTCGACACTAGGCAGGATCAGTCGGGGTCGTCGCTATCTGATTCGATTCCCGTTGGCGCTACCACGAAACGCCCATATCTATGGGCTCGTTTTGTTCTAAGCGCCACGTGACTACACCGCTAGTGCTTCGGCCACCGCCTGATCTTCTGAAAGCTGCGCGCCTTCGGCACCGAGCGCGTCGATTTCGGCGTCGGTGAGCTTTTCGCGCAGCGCCGTCATCAGGATTTCGTACGACCGCGCGTCGGCGGGGCCGCGCTTGTTACCCACGCGGCCGTGCGCAGCATCGACGTACCCACGAAGGCGCGCACCACGGCGAGGGTCAACGCCCAGCGCCGCGACGCTTGCAATATGCTCAATCGCGCCGATAGAAGCAAACCAGTCTGCTCCTCGCGCGAGTCGGAGCGTTTCGCGGGCATCAATACGCGCTCCAGCGATATCGCCGAGCGCGATTTTGTATGCCGCGGAATTGCCCCACGCGCATAAGCGGATAGGGTCGCGCCCAGCCTCGCTCTTAATTTCCGAGACGAGCTCGAGCGCCCGCGCCGTGTTCCCGATTCTATATTCAATTTCGGCTATGTTAACGCGGAATGCCCGCGCAATGACTTCGTTGCCTTGCGCGGTCGCAAGCCCAAGTCCCTCGCCATACAACTGTAGCGCTTCGTCGAAGCGGCCGCAAACGTACGCCACCGTTCCAGCGCCCATCAGCGCGTCTACGCGAATAAACCTTCGAGTCGCGCCCTTCTCGTTCGCAAGTTGCAAGGCCCGGTCGCTGACCACTTGCGCCTCCTCAAGGCGCCCTCCTAGCGAGAGCCAAAGTGCTAGGCCACTCAGACTCCCCACCGTTAAGACTGGGTCGTTACAGCGCCCGCTGAGCTCGACGGCATGTTGAGCCGCCTCGATGGCGAGCGACCCCGAGGTTGAGCTTCCCACCTGATTCCACGCACGTGCCGCAAGTTCGGGCTGCGCGTCGGCGTCCAGCCTGTCGAGCACCGCATCGAGCCAGCCTCGCAGTTCGGCGTACATGCCGAGATGTAGAGAAACTCTCGAAAACGTCGTCGCTACTCGTGCCGCGAGAATCACCTCGTCGTGTGAAAGCGCCCATTCAATCGCGAAGCGGGCATTTTCAAATTCGGGCATGTACTCCGCAAGCCATTGCGGCCGCCCCGGCGCCGCTTGCGACGCCTCTCTCGCGCGGTCGGCCAAATCGGCGGCCCACTGCGCATGACGGCCTGCCAGCGCATCACGCTCTCCGCTCTGCTCTAGATTCTCCAGCGCAAAGGCGCGTGTCGACTCGAGCAGCCGGTATCGCGTGCGGCCCCCCTCAGCTTCTGCGACAACCAACGACTTTTCGACGAGGGAGGACATCAAATCGATGATGTCTAGCGCATCCAACGTTTCATCGCTCGTCACAGTCTCAGCTGCTTCCGACGTCCAGCCGCCGACGAAGATAGCAACGCGCCGGAAGGCCCGCTGCTCCGGTTCGGATAGCAGCTCGTAGCTCCAATCGATGAGCGCGCGCATCGTCTGCTGGCGCGGGAGCGCGGTTCGGTTGCCGCCGGTCAGTAGGCGAAAACGCTCGTTGAGTCTCTGCGCCAGCTCATGCGGCGCGAAAACTTTTACGCGCGTCGCGGCCAGCTCGATCGCCAGCGCGATGCCGTCGAGCCGCCGGCAGATCTCAGCGATGATCGGCGCGCTCTCGTCGGTCAGCTTGAATCGCATATCGGATGCTGCAGCCCGCTGAACAAACAACGCGATCGCGCCGTACTCGAGCGCGTGATCCGCGGTGAGCGGCTCGCCCGCCGGCGGCACGGCAAGCGATGGCATGCGATAGACATGCTCGCCCTCGATCCGTAGCGGTTCGCGGCTGGTTGTGAGCAACCGCACCTGCGGCGCAGCACGCAGAATCGCGCCGGCTACGTGGGCCACCGCCTCGATGATGTGTTCGCAGTTATCCAAGATCAGCAGCAGACGGCGCGGCCGCAGGTATTGCAGCAGCAGCTCGAGCATCGGACGCTCACCCTGCTCACGCAGCCCAAACGTCGACGCAGTCGTATTGACCATTAACGCCTCGTCGCTTAACGGCGCCAGGTCGATGAACCATACGCCTTCGCCCGAGCCGTCCAGCAGATCGGCACCAACCTGTAGTGCCACGCGCGTCTTTCCGACACCGCCGGTGCCGACCAACGAAACCAGCGGGTGCTCGAGAACTAGCGGTTCGATCTCCGCAAGCGCCTTCTCGCGTCCCACCAGCGGCGTGAGTTGACGTGGCAGGTTGTTCGGTAGCGATTCCAGCGACCGTAGCGGCGGAAACGTCTCCACCAAGCCCGGCCCGGCCAGCTGCCAGACGTGCTCGGGCTCCGCGAGGTCTTTGAGCCGATGGTCGCCGAGATCGCGCAACTCCATCTGTTCCGGCATGGCGCTGCGCAGAAGCTGCGCGGTCACGCCCGAGATCACAACCTGTCCACCATGAGCCGTCGCGAGTAAACGTGCGACGCGATTGACCACCGGGCCGAAGTAATCGCCGTCGCGTTCGTCGCTTGTGCCGCTGTGGAGTGCCATGCGTACCGCCAATCCACCGACCGCGCTCCAGTCTTCGGCTCCAAGCGCGCGTTGCGCCTCAGCAGCTGCTGCGAGCGCATCCGGTGAGCGCCAGAACGCCGTGCAGAATGCATCCCCTAAGGTCTTGAAGACGTGGCCGCCATGGCTTTCGATGGCGTTGCGCACTAGCTCGTCATGGCGGCGCAGCACAGCTGGCATTGCGGAGCGCTGCTCTTCCCAATGTTGGGTGCTGCCTTCGATATCCGAAAACAGAAACGTCACGGTACCGGTGGGGCGACCCGAGGGCGCGTTCCCCGGCTCCGCCTGCGTCGTCATGGGCTGGGCTTCGTGCTAGAGGCGCGTTGCCCCGCCGATTGCTGCGGCCGCGCGCCGTGGGCAGCACAACGCAAGGCGGCTCGAGTGATGATGAAACCGTATTCTCCATTAAGCTGTGACCCGGCTATAGATGGTCGCTCACCAAAGACTCATGCCTGCGATCTCGTCGGTGGCCGTGAGTAGGAATGTTGCTGTGGGAGGCACGGGTCCATTTGGACTCGGTACGTATGGTTCGCAAAAAGCGTGGCGGCATGCGAGCGTACAACCGCCCGTCGCATTTGTGGGCTGGCACGAGCTTCGACCGGGGATACTTGCGCGAGAGCACCGAAAATGTGAAGATGTTCTGCCACCGTTTCGAGGAGAAGCTGCTGATGAGAAACATCGCTTGCATCGGCTACGCCGCCTGTATCGGCGCGGCCGCTGTGTTGCTCGCTGCCTGCGCCGGCGCGACGCCGCCTTCCGGGACCTTCACGCAAAACAGCTTGGCGCGAAGCGCAGTCCCACCCAAGAGCACCGGTCACTACGTTTACGCGACCGACTATACTTCCAACAAGCTTTCTGTCTACTGGATCAATGCTAATGGAACGCTGAAGAGGCTGAAGGGATCGCCGTTTGGAACAGGCTCGAAGCCGGTCGGGGAAGCGATCAACCCTGCGGGCACCTTCCTGTATGTCGCCAACGGTAACTCCAATAACGTTTCCGCCTACGCCATCAACACGAGCAGCGGCGCCTTGACGCAGGTGGAGGGCTCGCCGTTTAATGCAGACTCCTACCCGTGGCAAGTGGCGGTTGATCCAACCGGCAACTTTGTTTACGTGGTTAATGAGAGTTCAAACGATGTTTCCGCCTATAGCATCAACACGAGCAGCGGCGCCCTGACGCAGGTGAAGGGCTCGCCGTTTTCGGCGGGCTCGGGGCCGGCAGGAGTGGCGATTAATCCGGCCGGCACGTTCGTCTACGTGACGAACGCTACCGACAACTCCGTTTCCGTGTACGCCATCAACACGACGAGTGGTGCCTTGACGCAGGTGCAGGGCTCGCCGTTCGCAGCGGGCTCGAGCCCGTGGAGGGTGGCGGTCGACGGCGCGTTCTGCTATGTGACCAATAACGGTTCCAGCAATGTTTCCGCCTACAGCATCAACACGAGCAGCGGCGCCTTGACGCCGGTGCAGGGCTCGCCGTTTGCAGCGGGATCTGACCCGATCGGGGTGACGGTTGACCCCGCGGGCACGTTCGTCTATGTGAACAATAACGGCTCCAACGATATTTCCGCGTATGCGGTCAACACGAGCAGCGGCGCCTTGACGCCTGTGCAGGGCTCACCGTTTGAAGCGTACGGTAGTCCGAGGGCATTGGCGATAGATCCCTCGGGCACGTTCGCCTATGTTGCCGGCGGCAAGAGTGTTTCCGCCTATGCTATAGATGCTAGCAGCGGCGCTCTGACGCCGCTACACCGGTCGCAGTTCAGGGTGTTCGGCGCAACCGCTGACGTAGCGATCCGATAGGACGAAAGGTTGCGGATCGCTTAGGGTCGCTTTCAGGGTTTTCGCGCCCGGAGCTTCACCGCAAGCGGCGGTACCGGATCTCAGCCGCGTGGCCGCCGGCACGCCGTTGGGGGGAACGACGTTCTGCACGACGCGAGTCGCAACTCGCCTCGACATGAGAGTCTTGGTGGCATCCTTAGGATCTCCGGGAAAGCGGACGCCGGCGCAGAACCAAGCGCTCGATGTCTACCTCACGATACAGAGCGCCGCAAATACTGCTCGCACTAACGGTTGCATTCACGATCTTTCTCATCGCACGAGCCTGCTGTCTTGCCGACGATGCCGCGACCCTCGATTCGTGGAAAGATTCTTTCCGTGGGGTTTGGCAGTCAGACCATTGTGAATCGGAGTGGCAGAGTTGGAACAAGTATTGGGGACAGGTGCACGCATTTTATTTTGGCGCGCGGGGCTACGCCGGTTGGTTCTCGGACAGTCAAAAGATCCTCGTTCGCGTTACTGACCCAAGCGCAAACGCCGCGGTGGCGGCCCAGCTTACGTCGCTCGGGCGTCGGATCGGTGGGGAGTGGGCCAAACAGGACGATTGCCGCAAGGTGAGGACCAGCGACACGTGGATGGAGCGAGCCACGGAACCTACCAAGCCCGCGCTGCTCGATTGGCAAGGCCAACTCAACAAAGCTGCTGCTGCCGACTCCGGTAACGGAGCGTTAATTGAGGCGGCCGTGAAATCGATCAATTCGCAGCTGGACACAATCGGGGTCGAGCCGCTGACCGAATAGCCTCGCTGACCGCAGGCGCGAGCACTGACTCGTAGAACTTTCCGGCTTCCCAAGACTCTTTGCAGGAAGGAGACTTATGACTTCCACACACGCCGAAATCGATAACATCGACCGCGTTAAAAAGGGATTCGATGCATTCGCCGCTTCTGATATGGCGACCCTGAGCGAACTCTTTGATGCTGACGCCAGATGGCGCAGTGAGCCGACCGGGATACTTGCGGGAAATTACGACGGCCGCGACGCGATCTTCGCGATGTTCGCGCAGGTAGGCCAAGAAACGGGCGGCACGTTTCGCTCCATACCATCGACGATGGCAGCGTCCGGCGACAAAGTCTTCGTTCAATGCGACGTCACCGGCGATCGAAAAGGCCGCAAGCTAAAGGCGGGCGAGGTCCTAATCTTCACGCTAGGCGGTGGACGCGTCCGCGAAGTCCGCCTCTATCAGGCGGAGCCTGCCCAAAGCGCGGAGTTCTGGGCCTAAAAGTCCTCATCGGATACGCGCTCTTGTTCGGCGGCGGCAAAGAACGGACAAGTGGAACTGGAATGGATCGCCGCCGTCACGCCTTCGGCGAAATACAACGCAATCTATTGGCACTTCGCTACGACTGCTGCGGACCCGCGCGCGGAGCGAGCGATTCGTTCGCTCTGCCCGAGCAGCTGAGCAGAGAAGTACTATCCCTCACTCTTCCCACACATTTAGCGCTACGCACGGAGGGCTGGCGCTAGACAAGGATTCTTTACTGCGGTCCCATATTCGTGCTTATCACAGATTGCTGATTTCCGAAGGAAACCTCACATGAATACACCGCCAATTGTATCGCCTCAAGAGTGGGAGGAAGCGCGGCAAAAGCTGCTTGTGAAGGAGAAAGCCTTGTTCCGTTCTCGCGATGCGCTAGCTGCTGAGCGTCGCCGGATGCCGTGGATGGCCGTAGAGAAGAAGTACGAGTTCGAAGGGCCTAAAGGTAAGGCGAGCCTGCTCGACTTATTCGAGGGTCGTCCGCAGCTAATTCTCTACCGCGCTTTCTTCGAGCCCGGAGTGTTCGGCTGGCCGGAACATGCGTGCCGCGGCTGTTCTCTCGGCGCTGATCAGGTCGCTCACCTCGCGCACTTGAACGCGCGTAACACGACGCTCGCGTTTGCGTCGCGTGCCCCGCAGCCGGACATTCAGCGCCTGAAAGCACGCATGGAATGGAAGATGCCGTGGTATACGATCACCGACGGCTTCGATGTCGACTTCGGCGTGGATGAATGGCACGGCCACAATGTGTTCTTCCGCGATGGCAATCGTGTGTTCCGTACCTACTTCGTTACCAGCCGTGGCGACGAGCAGATGGGCAGCACCTGGAACCACCTCGACATAACCCCACTCGGGCGACAAGAACTGTGGGAAGATTCACCCGAGGGCTATCCGCAGACCGAACCCTACGACTGGTGGAACTGGCATGACAATTATCCCCCTGACGCCTCGCCCGATCCAAAGTGGGTCGAGCACCTAAGCAAAGTACGGGGGACGTGACCTTCCGCGGTTGGTGCGCCGCGTGCTTAGCTGTACGCGTGCGCATGACCAGAGGGTGGGGCAGCCTTCAAATGAAGATTTCGTGTTCTTCAGGAACCGATTCTGGGAACGGTTAATGGTAAATATTGGAATCGTTACCGCGAGCTTGGCGGTGCTGCTCTCAATCGCGCCGCAGGTCTCACACGCCGATGGCGATCCGCGAGTTGGAAAGCTCATAAGCCAATCAGGAGTCGCGCTGCACGTCGATGCCCTGCGTTCGGTCGAAGTCATCCATGCAGAAGGTAGCGTCGTAGCTGCCGGTCTCTCCGGCAGTGGCGATAACTGGAACGAAATGGGCGGCACGCGGGAGGCATCGCTTTTTTCAACGCCGCCTCTTGGCGGGGGCAGCGGATGGGACGGCAACGAGAGCTGGAACCTCGACCAAACAGGATTAGTGATCGTCGATGGAAGCGTCCTCGGGCGCTCGAGTGCCGTCGATCAAGCTTATGTCGGTAACTACGACCTCTGGGCGCCGGGCTATGGCGGTGCGACTGTCGCGTGGGGCGGTTCAAAGAGTGAGAAAGGCAAGAGCTATGACGTTCTCGCCGTGACGCCGCCGAGATCCAGCTTACCGATCGACGTGTGGTTCGATCGTGCAACGCATCTGCCGGTCAAGGCGGTGCAGACGGCCGGGCCGATGGTGACGACCATAACCATGGCGGATTTTAAGCCGGTAGATGGCCTCATGATTCCCTTTCGCGTCGACACGTCGACGAACACGGGCGACAGTACTTCGTTTACGGCGGCCAGTGTCGAGGCGAATCCATCTGGCAGTGCCGCCCATTTGGCTATCCCGAAATCGTCGCCGCACGATTTCTCGATAGCGGACGGCGCGACGCAGGCTTCCGTCCCGATCCAGGTTTTCGAGAATCACGTATATCTCGACGTTATGCTCAACGAGAAGGGGCCGTTCCACTTCGAACTCGACACGGGCGGAGCGAACGTCATCGATCCGGCAGTCTCGAAGGAGCTCGGCGCGGCCAGCGGTGGATCGACACAGGTTACAGGTGTGGGCAGTGCGAGCTCAGCCTCGAGCTTCGCAGTGATCAAAACGCTTCAAGTCGGGAACGCACTGGTCACCAATCAGGTCTTTGTCGTGCTTCCGATCGCAAAGAGCTTAGGCATGGCCCACGGAATGCCGATGGATGGGGTGATCGGCTACGAAGTGCTCTCGCGCTTCGTGACGACTTTCGATTACGGGAGTAAGAAGGTCGTGTTTCATATGCCGGGCTCGTACACGCCTCCACCCGATGCGACGGTCATACCGATTCTGCTGTACGGCACGCAGCCGCAATTTGCGTGCAGCATCGACAGAGTGCCGACGACGTGCACGCTCGATACTGGTGCACGCGACTCGGTCTCGCTCTTTACACCGTTCGTCGAAGCGCATCCGGGCGTCGTACCGGCGAGGCTTACTGCGCCGGGAGTCAACGGGTTCGGCGTCGGCGGCCCCCATGTTGGTCGGCTCGGGCGTGTGCAGACGCTTTCGTTCGGTGGCCTGACGCTTCGCGATCTCGTCGGAGATTATACTACGCAAAGCAAAGGAGGACTTGCGATGCCGTTCATCGGCGCCAACGTCGGCGGCGCAGTCTGGAAACGCTTCACCATGACGCTCGATTACCGTCAGCTCACCATGACACTCACGCCGAACGCGGACTTCGACATGCGCGATCATTGGGACCGCAGCGGAGTCTTCCTCGTCAACACTGGCGCAATAACGATCATCGACGTTCGCCCCGGAACGCCCGCGGCAAATGCAGGTCTGGCCATGGGCGATGTGATCGTGTCGGTTGACGGCTCTTCGGGTCTCTCGCTGCGTCAGGTCCGCGAGCTCTTCTCGGCCGAACCTGGAACCGTCGAACATCTGGTGGTCAAGAGTAAAGACGGTGCGACGCACGACATCGACCTTACGCTCGAGGATTACGTCTAGCCGTGCGCGTTACCGGGGGGCGTAGCGCCTGCTCCTCTAACGGCCATCTAACGGATTCTCGCCGAAGCATCCGAGCCTAAGTCTGATACCTTGCACCGTAACCGGCTTAGGCTAGGGGCGAACTCGCTCGCGCCCGGCGGCTTGTCGGGAGGCTCGCGGATTTAAGTGTGTCGACACTCTCATCGTCCGCCCGGCGGTTGAAGGTAATTCGGTCGCGTTGTCCCAGAGTCTACGCCGGCTGCAGGCGACCGTGGTCGTCGCAGTGATCGGCATGCTGACTATGTATGTGGCCCTCCACGAGGAAATCGACGTGACCCGCGTGCGGGACGGGTTCGTGCCCGCAGGCTGCGTCGTGACGATGCGAGGCATCGTGCCCATTGCAGTCGTGCCCACTCGTACAGTTCGTCGGATTTGCGCTGGAGGCGATGAGCTCGTGTTCGTCGACGTGACCTTCGTGCGCGTGATGCAAGTGCCCGTCGTGGAGGAAGTCTGTATGATCTTCATGCTTCATTTTCGCATGACCGCAACCGTTGCCGTGCTCATGCTCGTGCGGGTCGTGCGTTGGGTGCGTTGTCATGGTGGGCCTCCGAATCTGCGACTCGCTATCAAACCCGCGATGCCGCTTTCCGAACATCATGCCTCGAAAGCGCTCTGGTGTCTAGACCCTGCGCGAGCGTGCGCCCACCGCGTTGCGTTACTTTGCAATCCGTTCGCAAATGTCCCTATCGCGACGTCCGGCATGTAAGCGAATCGTGAGGCGCATAGCGAATGCCTCAAAACGATAGGGCTTGCCGTAAGGTGGCGCCGGCTGCGTCTACTTGTCTATCTTTATGGCTTGAACCTCACGCCCATATCAAGCTCGCGACCCGGTCCGAAGTGATTGCCCTGCGCGTTGAGGAGCGTTACGTAGTAACGGTCGTTGAGGAGATTCTGAATATCTAGCGTTAGCGCGGCTTTCGGCGATATCGCGATTCCGTCTTCCACGTTGAAAATCGTGTGCGGTGTTTCCTTACACAAAAGCTCGGGCGGCGAGCAGAAGGCCGACGAGAGGCCGCTGCCGTAATACGCGTCGGCCGAAAACCACCCGCCGCGCCGGTTATTGAGCAAGATCCCGCTGTTGATGGTGTAACGCTGCTCGTGGTCGGCGGGCGTAAAGCCTGTCGGCGACCCCTCGCACGGCGCGAGCAACTGCGTTTCGCAGCCGCTGTTGAGCGAGATCACGTGGGCGATTGCGAAGTACGCGCGGCTGTTGAGCGATAGCGGCAGGGTATAGTTGAGCGCCTCTTGCGACAACCGGCCCAGCACGTAGTTGATGTCCTGGTGCAGAAGCGTCACGCCGACTTGTGTGTCGTCGATGAGATCGTTGGCATTTTTCTGCCAGACCCGAAAGCCGAGATCGCCGGAGCCGACCGGGATATGGCCGCCCAGCTCGAGCTGCGTGTCGCGTTCGGGTTTGAGGTCGAACTGGGCTTCGGTCCGTTGCAGCGGCAGGTTGAGCACGTAAGCGGCTTCCGGGCTCACGTTTTCAAACGAGAACGGTTCGAAGAACCGGCCAACGTATCCATAGACGCTGGCCCGCTTTCCGAAGAAGCGCGTCAGTTTGAACCGAGGACTGAACGCGCCGAAGCCTTCTCCAAAAGCGCTCGACTTGATGGTAAAGAAATCGTAGCGGAGCCCATAGTCGGCTTGCCATAGGCTGCTCATTCGCCAACTATCTTGAATATACGATTGGTACGTATTCCCTAGATTCGGCGAATCGTCGGTTACCGTATAGGGCGCGTTGGGAGTGCTTGGGGTATAGATCGGTGAGAGATAGTTATTCGGCTGCAGCGTGAACGAATAGTATTTCAGAACGCGACTTAGATCGTAGTTAACGCCCGCGCCAATGGTATGGTTGCCGAGGCTCTGCGTGTAGTCGCCCTGCATGATGTAATCGAGCTCAGTCCGCTGATCGGCGAGGGACAAGCCGCACAGCAATGGAAAGCCTGTCGGGTTCATCGGGCCGACGACGAACGCATTTGCGCAGTCCGTGGACGTTCCGCCGTTGCCGAAGGGGGGCGGTGTCTGGTTGAGCGACTCGCCGTAGATCCAGTCGTTGTAAGGATCGCCGAAATCTTGGATGCGCGACTGGTTGTACGCCGGACCCCAGCTGATCATACCCGTATTGCCGAGCGCGTGGTGAAACTGGACCGCCAGGAAGGTATCGTCTTGCGTCTCGTTGTCATCCGTATCGCCCGGTTCGCCGTAGGCGATGTCGTTGGGAATCTGAAACGTGTCGTGGCTATTGAAGAACGTGATGTTGGTGAAGTTGTTGCCGCCGGCGGGCAGCGTGAAACGAGCGAACTGACCAACCGAGCTCGCATCGTTGTGAGGCGAGTTAAAATCGGGCGGATCGAGGCCCCGCGTGGTCGTCAGCCCGCTGAGCGCAATGTCGTATCCTCCGCCGCCCGCGATCGGCGCATGATAGCCGATCGTCGATTGCCCGGTCGTGTACGAACCAAACTCTCCGTATCCGTCGAAGCCGGGCGGCCCCGTCCCGGCGCGCGACGACATATTGAAGACCGCGCCAAATTTTAGGCCGTATTGCGCGGGATACGCGCCTTCGATGAGATCGACGAACGAAAGGTCGTTGATGTTGATTTCGCTGCCGATGTCCCGGTTGAGCTCTTGGGGCAGCGGCACGCCGTCGATCATGTAGTTGATGACTCCGTGGTCGCCGTTGATGTGAACGACGCCGTTGGCGCCCTGTGCGGCACCCGGCATCTGGGTCTCCATTTGGGTGAAGCTGTTATTGAAGGGAAGGCGGGTCAAGGCGGTGCTATTGAGCACCACGTCGCTCCCGCTGCCGTGGATGGTGAGGGATTGCGCTTCACTGACCACGGCGTGCTCGATTTCCGTGAGCTTCTCAAGGGCGATGGATATGATCGCGCCGCCGCTTCCGAGGTCGACCCGCACCAGGCCGCGCAAGTCGCCCTGTCGCGCTTCGACGTCGTATGTGCCCAGCGCAAGCGGCGGGAACGAGAAATGCCCGCGCGCGTCGGTCGTCGTGTTGGCGGTCAGATTGTTGCCCGAAGCAGTCACGGGGACGTGCGTAGCGGGTTTCCCTTGGTTCGTAACCGTTCCGGTGATGAAGGCACTGGCGTTCACGGCGTAAGCCGGAGCGCCGCAGAGGAATGCCAGAGCACCGGCAATCAGCCCGGCGATAGCAAAACGCCGACAGGGGTCGTTCATTCATAACCTCTCGAGTCGTAGCGGGCGAAGCGCGGTGGGCGTCGTTAGAATAGGTTAAAGCGGCTTGTGCTGCAACTGAGAGTAGCGTATCATTATCAAATAGTCAAGGGGTGCGTTTGGCAGGCGCAGTAGCGGACCGGGCTGAAGCGCTGCCATCGTGAAGAATTCTGGGGCGGAGGACAACGAGTGGTGACTCAGGTTGGCCGGAAAACAAAGCAGCGGGCCGCAGTACGCGCCGTCTTGGCAAGCGCAGAACGACCCCTAAGCGTCGACGAGGTTCTCAAAGAGGCGTCGAGGCGAGTCAAGGGCCTAGGTGTGGCGACCGTCTACCGCGCGGTGGGGGCGCTGTTGAGTGAGGGGTGGATTGAAACCGTCGAAATACCGGGAGAGCCGGCTCGATACGAACGCGCGGACAAGGGGCACCATCATCACTTTCAGTGCGAGAAGTGCGATCGCGCTTTTGACGTTGCCGGATGCTTGGATAACCTCCGTAAGCTAGCGCCACCGAAGTTTCGGGTGAAGCAGCACTCGGTGACCCTGTATGGCCTATGCGCTGCGTGCGCCGCCTAGCCCGGAGGCTCGTTTTACCTCTCGGCCGGCCCGCAACGTTTAATGAGGATCGCGGCTTGACTAGGACCTTTGTCCGTGAGTTCACCCAGTCACCAGCGGCTCTCTACCTCCGAATGGCCAACGCGTCGTCTGGGACCTACTGAACATTTTTCGGTTTGACGATCAGGGTCGGTTGGTCGAGTAGTGGGTACGGACCGACTATAGGGGTTTTCTTCGACAGCTCGGGGCCGAAGGAAAGTAGTTAGCCCTGATCTGGTATTTCGGCGAGCCATCCAAAAGGAGAAGCCATGCAGACAACCAGCGATGCCGCCACCACCGGTAGGACCGCGCACTTGCTCGTCCTCATGCAAAAGGGCGACGACGCGTTTAATGCCCGCGACTTCGCTACCGTGGATACGGTACATGACCGGAACATGGTCGCGCACATCACCGGGAGCGCCCAGCCGATCTACGGCAGTGTAGCACACGCGGCTGCGATGCAGCAGATGTTGCGAATGTTCCCCGACATGCACGTGAATACGCCTTATCCGATTCAGTTCGGAAAGGGTGACTGGATCACCGTCGTCACCCACGCTAGGGGAACGTTTACCGGACAGATGGCGCTCCCAGATGGTAAGGTGATCGCACCGACGGGAAAGGCATTTGACGTTGAGTTCGGCCAGACCACCAAGTGGGAAGGCGACAGGATCGTCATCATCGCCGCCTTCTGGGATGCCGCAGCAGTGGCCCGGCAGATCGGTATCGCCTCGTAGCGCGGCACGATCCTACCGCTTTACTTCCTCTAGGCGGTACCAGCTAGGCGAGCCGCGCCCCCGACCGCGGACCGGGATTCGGACGTTTTCGCGGCATCTGGTATTATCCGGAAGCAAATCGCATTCATGAGGCACTGAATTGCGCCCCAGCGCTGCCTTTTCCGGCTATCGCGCGCCTAGAAGCAGCGGCCCACATTTAGCCCACATACTGTCAACATGGTCACGGTAGGCTGTAGTGTACCGAGTCTTACGGGATCGTCGTGATATAGCCGTTCTTTAGGCCGGCGCCGACGTAGACGCCGATGACGGTGCGGCGGTAGACTGAGTTGGCGCTGACTGGGCCGATGACGGTGGCGGTACCAGCGGTCCAGTTGCGAATCGGCAGGAAGAAACCATACTCGAGGGCTTTATTCTTGAGGTCAAAGTAGTCGCCGACGACGTTGTAGTTGCCGGGTACGCCCGCTCCGGTGATCCCTTCGAAGTGGGTGAGGATCGATTTCGGCCAGTCATAGACTAGCATTTTGGTCCCGGCTAGGTTGCGCACGTACGCGTGCGTACCTTTCTTGTCGGTGTAGCCGCCGGCGATGGCGACGGTGTTGCCATTTATCCAAATGCCGTAGGCCGTCGAGCTGACCGAGCCGGGAAATTCGAGTGTCGCGAACTTCGCGGTGGCCGAATCGTAGATGAATGCATGTCCCGAAGCCGGGTACGTATCTGCAGGGGTCAGGGTCGAGCCCGACTTCACCGCATCGTAGTTCCCTACGGCTTTGTAGGTCGTATTGCCGTAGTTGCTGTGAACGATCGTGTAGTTGCACGATTTGGGTGCGCACAGCTTTGGCGGAGCGTCGAGCGTGAAGTACTTCTTGGTCGTCGACTCGTAGACGAAGCCGTCGGCGTTCGTCTGGCCCTTTTTCTGGTAGCTGCCGACGAGGCGATAGCCCGTCTGTGTGATGGCCGGGCCGTACACGCTCGTCTTCGCCGAGCGGGGATACTTAATCGGCGTCCAGACGCCCGTTTTCCGATCGTATACGACGCCCAGATTCGACCCGTTTCGGTTGTCGATGAAGCCCGTGATGAGGTTACCGCGGATTCCGGTGAGAAGGGTCCCGACCGCGTTCGGAAACTGCCAGAGCGGAACGTCGAGCGTTTGCAGCACCGGCGCCTTCGAGCCGAAGCTGAAGAGCCTCGTCTGCGACGACATTGCAGGCACGGCGCCGAAGCTTCCGGACCGACCTCCACCGGCGCATCCAGCTAACAGCGCGATCGAGATGGCTACGATCGAGGCCCGCGCGGGCACGGAGGCAAATGGGAAACTCATCAGGAGGCCTCACATATTCAGAGAGAAGTGCTACGGGGTCTTTCCGATACTGTAGCAGAAATCAAAACGAAATTGGAGGCGCTACCAAGAACGGCTAGTCAGTATTCGTTCTCGGATTTTGCGCTGATTTCAAAAGAGCTGAACACAGCGTGCTCTCTTTCGGCGATCCGCCAGAGATAGCCCGCGCGAATGGCAGCCTTGACGACAGGGAAGAGTGGTTTGGTCCCGTGCCGGTGAAGTCGTCCGGACGCCGGACGGTTCCGGACGGGGAGGATCGATGCGCCTTTCTACCGCCCAGGTGGTACGACTAAAGTAAAGCGGCGCCAAGAGAATCCGCGCCACCGACGCACATGGGAAAGGAGCAAAGTGGATGAAGACCTCAGGTTCGCGCGTTAGCGCCCTATTCGCCGGTTGCATCCTCAATGTAGTATGCTCGGTAGGATGCTCCCAAACGACGGAACTCTCGCGCTTTCAATTCACTCCAAACGATAACAGCGCGCGTGACCGCGCGGCCGGCCCACGCAACTACCGAGTGTTGCATCGCTTCGGCGCCGGTCACGATGGGAGCCGTCCGAATGGCCTGATCAGCGTTGGCGACATGTTTTACGGCACGACCCAGGGCGGCGGCACAAAGTATTGCGGCGGCAACTACGGCGGCTGCGGAACAGTCTTCAGCATCACCACGGATGGCACGGAGAAAGTGCTGCATAACTTCGGCAACGGAGAAGATGGCAGTAACCCCGCGGCAAGCCTCGCCGATGTAGGCGGCGTGCTCTACGGCACGACCGAGTTTGGCGGCGCACATGGTTTTGGCACCGTCTTCAGCATAACCCCGGGCGGCAAGGAAAAAGTGTTGTACAGCTTCGGCGAGAAGCCCGATGGCCAAAGTCCTTCGGCGGATTTGATCGACGTACGTGGCACACTTTATGGTACGACGTTTGGCGGCGGCATCGGCTGCGGTTTTCAGGGCTGTGGAACGGTCTTTAGCGTCGGCATGGATGGCAGGGAGCGGGTGCTGCACAGATTCGACGACGCAACCAATACGGATGGCTGGTATCCCGCCGCGGGCCTAACCGCCGTCGGCGGAATGTTTTATGGAACAACATATCAAGGCGGCTCGAATGACTGGGGTACGGTATTCAGCATCACGCGGGGCGGCAAAGCGAAGCTGCTATACAGCTTGGGCAAGGGGCCCGATGGCTGGTATCCCGCAGCGGACCTTCTCGACGTCGAGGGCACGCTCTACGGAACGACTTTCGGTGGAGGCACGCACAATTGCGGCGGCGGCTACGGAGGCTGTGGAACGGTCTTCAGCATTACCACGGGCGGCAAGGAGAGGGTGCTGCACAGCTTCAACGGGATCGATGGCAGTTTTCCCGCGGCAAGCCTAATCGACATAGGCGGTACGCTTTACGGCACGACGTCAAGTGGCGGCGCGAGTGCTTGCGGCCCCTACGGCGGCTGTGGAACAGTCTTCAGCCTCACGAGGGACGGCACGGAAAAAGTGCTGCATAACTTCCGCGAGGGAACCGGCTATCTGCCCATGGCGCGTCTGAACTACAAGAGCGGGAGCTTCTTCGGCACAGCGCAACTCGGGCCTTATGGTGGCCACGCTCCCTATGGTGGCGGTACGTTCTTTTCGCTGTTACCATAACGCTACTTCGCACGTAGTAACGCCGGCCGCTTCTGCTTTTATGTGTTGGCATGCGCCGCGTTGAGGGCGCAGGAGGCTGGGGGAACGCCTCTCGCTCTTTTCCGCGGGCTGCACGCTGGCCACCGATCGGCGCTGTCGCCCTGGAACCATAGGCGGAGTAGATTCGCTCACCGTTCAGAGATTCTTCATAAGTCCGCTTCAAACTGAGTCCACTCGCCCGGTTTGGGCGACGACGTCCGCCGGAGGCTGCACATGACCGGTAGCTATGGTCTCGCTTCGCGTCTAATTTATGGTTTAGCCTCCATCTCGCTCGCACTCGCCGGATGCTCTTCACTTGCGGGAGCGCCGACAACGGGAGTGCCGACGACGCAAGCGCCGATGTCGCACGGAAACCGGCCTGCGGGTGGTTCGCTGGATCTCTACATCGGAAACATTCTTGGCGGCGTGCTGCTCTATTCGACCGGCAAAAGCCCGCATGAGGTCGGCGACATCACCGATAACCTGCCGCGAGTTACCAGCGTCTGGGTGGATCAAACCGGCGTGTTGTACGCATTCACCGATAACCGTCAGTATCCGTATGAGACGATCGAGGAGTTCGAACCCGGAGGCACGAGCCCGTTTTTCTCACTCGTACTCCAGCATTACGGTGGCATCGTCGCGGCGGACTCAGCGCAGAACGTCTATGCCCAGGGAGAGGCGGTCATCAACGGTCAAGGCCAACAAGTGATCGACGTCTATCCGCCGGGTAGTCAGAACTATGCCAATGAGTACGTCGTCCCGTCGATCGGTAGCGTATCAGGGCCGCAGGGCATGGCCTTCGACTCAACCGGCGCCCTCCTCGTCGGGGTCGCTGCGCTCGCGAAAAACAAACAAGGCCAAGTCGGAGCGGTATTCCGCCTGAATGCAGGTTCGTCGACGTTCGTCAATCTCAACCTCAAGAAGGCCTACGGTGGGCTGGTCGCAACCGACGGAGCGGGAAATCTCTATGTGGGCGGCGGGACGTTGATCTCGGTCTACGCGCCCGGCGCAACCAGTCCATCGCGCACCGTGCATACGAAAGACACGGTCGTCACTCTGATCGCCGCCTCCAACGGCACGCTCTACGTCGATACGTATACAGGAGTTACGGTTTACGCGTCGGGGAAAGTGAAGTCGAAGAACAGCTTCGTCCCACAGGCGCAGGTGAGCGGACTCGCACTCGGGCCGGGCTAACCACCCAGCCCCGTGCCTCCGCCGTCACGTACGAGCTGGAGTCACGGGTACCTCATCGGCCGTCTAACAGCCGTCTCACGGATTAGCCAACTTTCGACGGGATTTGTGGGAGCTGAGCGGGACTACAAAATGCGAATACCCAGACAAGACGGAACTTTTCGGTAGTAGGCGGGATGCAGCCGGGACTCCGATTCAAGGGTTCGATTCCCGTTGGCGCTACCAGAAGTATAATAAGGTTTGTGCTCGCCGGTTTTTCACGTGCGGCCCAAGAGGCGTCCGAGTTGCAGCCTCGAGCGTAAGTTCAATTTACCGAGAGCCGCCGAGACGTGCTTTTCGACGGTTCGCGGGCTGATATGCAGGATCTTTGCTACCTCGTCGTTAGAATGACCCGACGCTACGAGTTGTCCGACCTCTCGTTCCCGCTGCGAGAGGACCGCGATCGCGCCATCGGAACGGCCTACTTCCATGCGCCGCAGGTCGCGCAGAGCGCCTATAGCGAGGTACGTTTCGAGCGCGCGCCTGGGTTCGCCGCCGAGCTCGTAACCGCGCGCTGCCAGCCACGGCCAACCGATCGTTTCGAACTCCGCCGCCGCAGCAAGAGCACTTGCCCGCGCGTCGCCGGCGCCGAAGCCGCGCTGGGCCGCGAAGGCGTCGAAAAGACCCAGCGCGGCCTTGTTGACGCGGTCTTGCGGGTTTTGCGCCGCCTTGCAAAGCAGGTGACGCAAGGCGACGACGTCGCTGCGGATTCCGAACTGGGCTGCGGCGAGAAAGGCGAAGAGAAAACGGTGAGGCCCGGGCAGAGCCTTCGTGATACGGTGAATCCAAGCGGCAGCATCGTCAACCTCGCCACGCAGGCCGAGCGCCCAGGCATACGGTCCCCCGAGCACGCCGATCGCCAGCTTCAAGCCACGTTCCACCACATACTGCAAAAAAGACTCCGCATCGTCGCGGCGCAGGCGCGCATCGTCGCCCGCACAGATGCCCAGTGCGAACTGGGCGCTCTTGATGTGCACGAGGAGCGCGTAGCGCTGTTCTGACGCAATACTAGCCGTTCCTAGCAGAGTGGCCGCGGTCGCAAAATCGCCGCGCAGTGTGTGTTCGAACGCCGACGCGGCGTACGCCAGCGATCGACTCCCGAAGTCCCGCTCGCGTTCGACCGAGATGCCCTTGCGCAAGTGCTCGCGCGCCAGCTGCACCTCGCCCAACGCAACCGCATCGAGGGCGATCTGACAGTGCGTCTGGCAAAGCCGGTTGCCGTCGTCGGCAACCCGTCCGGCTTCCTCGAGAGCACGCCGCACGTAGATCTGCCAGGTTTCAAGATCGCCGCGCATCGCGGCTACTTTGAATCGCGTTTGATGTGCGAAGGTCGCGGTCACTGGGTCGGCGACCGGTTCGTTCATTTCGTTCACGAGCCCAAGCGCGGACTCAAAGTCGAGCGCTGCGACATAGTCAAAGGCCACGCGCGCCCGCAACAGGTCGACGATCGCAGCGGGCAGTTTCGAGCCGAACGCGTCGATCGTTCGGCGCCCGAGATCCATTGCGGCGGCGGCATCGCCCGCGTTGTACAGTTGGTCGGCGAGCGCCGAAGCATTTTTTGCAACGCCCTCGAGATCGCCGGCCTTGGAGTACAGCTCTCCGGCGCGCCGAAGCCGCTCGATGCCCGCACTTAAACGGAAGAGAGCACCGAGCGAAACCCCGATTTTGTGTTCGAGACCGGCGACGGCAGCATCGTCGCCTTTACGCTCCGAAAGCGCGCGCTCGTAATATGATACCGCGTCGGCCATTGCACCGATCGCGAACGCCCGATCGCCCGCGAGCTCGGCATATTTGGCGGCTCGCTTCGCGTCGCCCGCACGCCACCAATGGTGGGCCAACTCCACGCTGACGGCGTTGCGGTCGGGACGGCGTTCCAGTTCGAGGCCGATCGCTTCGTGCAATGGCCGCACGCGCTCGGTGAGAAGCTCTCCGTATAACACTTCTTGCGTGAGCGCGTGCCGAAAGGCCAGCTCGCCGGGCACACTCCGCCGCTCGTACACGAGGTACAGCGATCGCGCGTGCTCGAGCGCAAGCAACACGTCGTCCCGCGTGCCTTCGAAGAGCGCCATGACGCGTTCGATCGAGAAACGCTCGCCGAGGACGGCGGCCAGCGACAGTATCTTTCGCTCGCCGTCCGAGAGCAGCGCGGCCCGCGCTAAAACGGCGCCTCGAATCGAAAGCGGCAGCTGCCGCTGCGAGTCGCTCGGGCTTCGCTCGAGAACGCTCTTGAGCAGCTCCTCGGCGAAAAACGGATTGCCTTGGCTGCGCCGCACGATATCGGCGACGGTGGCGGCGTCGAGAGCGTCGGGATGCGGCAGTTCCAGTTCGATCAACGCCTGGGTAGCGCGCTCGTCAAGCGGTCCGAGCGTGAGCTGCGATACCGACTCTTTAGCCAATAGCGTGGCAAAATCACCCAGGCGTGGATGGCCGGCATCTACTTCGTCGCAGCGATACGTCGCGACGACGAGCATGCGCCGCGCCGCGATCCGATCCGACAAGTAGGTGAGAAAGCCCAGGGTCGAGCGATCCGCCCAGTGCACGTCCTCTATGAGAAGGACGACGGTGCCCCGCTGCGCGTGCCGTGTGAACGCGGCGTCAATGGATTCCAAGAGCCAGCTCGTCGGTTGTGCGGGCGTCACCTCTGAACCGCGTTCGAACGAGAGGCGCTCGAGCAACGCACGCGCTCCCGCATCGCGAGGCAGGGAACTATTGCGCTCGACTTGCTGCAGCAGCTCGCGTAGTGGACCGAGGGGTGTTTGGATGAACTCGACGCAGCGAGCACAGGCGGAAATCGCACGGCCTCCGTCCGCGTTCTGCTCGAACTGGCGCAGCAGACTGGACTTGCCGACACCCGCTTCGCCCGAGATCAGCACGATTTGCCCACAGCCTGCGGCCGCCTTGCGACGGTAACCCGCCAGGAGGCTCATCTCGCGCTCGCGAGCCACGAGCACACCGGGGACGTCCGCGGTCAGAGGTTTGAGATCGTACGACAAGCAGCCCTACTCTGGAAAGAATGGGCTGCTGTAATTCCCCGCGCTACCCCGCCGAACCCCCGATAAAGTGGTGTTTCCCCGCATATACGTCGCGGCGGACCAGGCGCATCCTTAGCGGGAGGCCGCCGAGAGCGCCGCCTCATCTTGCTTGAGAGGAGTTCATCATGCCCGAATTTCTACCGATTCCATACGCTCGCAGAGGCAGCGGCCTGCTGTTGCTCTTATGCTCGGCGTTGATCGCCGGTTGCGCCCAAGGGGGCGCCGGCAGCATGCCGGCCATTTCCGCGAACGGCGGCTCGACCTTGGGCGCGGCACAGCGTCCGGAAGCTTTGGTCGCAGCTAAGCGGCAGACTCAGCCGACCTGCCCGACCGCTTACAACTTCGCGGGCGACCCCGACGGCTCACGGCCGGAAGCGGCCCTCTTTAACCTTAACGGCACGCTCTACGGCACAACGGCCTTGGGCGGCACGAGCGACATCGGCACGGTCTATACGATTACCGGCGGTTCGGAGAGCGTAGTCCACAGTTTCACAGGAACTCCGGACGGCTCGAGTCCGTACGCTGGATTCATCGCCGTCGGCAGCGCGCTTTACGGCACGACCATCCACGGCGGTGCGAACGGGGATGGGGCCGTCTTCAAGATCACCAAATCCGGGAAGGTAAGCATCGTCTACAGTTTTAGCGGCACCCCGGACGGTGCCGAGCCTGCTGCCGGATTGCTCAACGACGGCGGGAAGCTCTACGGCACGACGCCCATCGGCGGGGCGACGGGCAACGGAACGGTATTCTCGGTCACGACGTCCGGCGTTGAAAAAGTGCTCTACAGCTTTGCAAATGGGTCGGACGGCGCCGGCCCTCTAGCGAACCTGGTTCGGTTCAAAGGCGCGCTCTATGGCACGACGCAAGACGGCGGCACGGGCGGTTACGGAACCGTCTTCAAGGTGACTACGTCAGGGCATGAAAGCGTGGTTCACAGCTTTGCCGGTTCCCCCGATGGCGCATCGCCGGTTGCCGGATTGACTAAAGTTGGCGGTGCGCTCTATGGCACGACGCCCAACGGAGGAGCGGTCCGCTCTGCCGCAGGCGGAACGGTCTTCAAGATCAGTTCGAAAGGGAAGGAGACCGTGCTGTACAGCTTTGGAACGGCCGGCGATGCCGAGAATCCGAACGCGGGCTTGCTCGACGTCAACGGCACGCTCTACGGCACGTCGACCATGGGTGGCCAAGTCGGCATTGGAACGGTCTTCGCCATCACGACCTCCGGCGCCGAATCCGTGCTCTGCTCCTGGGCCTCGGAGGCCGGCGGTGAGGAACCGATGGCGGGTGTCATCGATGTCGGCGGTACGCTCTACGGTACTACCCAGGGCGGCGGCACTGCCGAGCAGGGGACGGTTTTCGCCCTGCCATTGTGATTCGATTGGGTCATTCGGGCTAAGAACTTTGTCTATTCAAAAGTCGGGCGATTAAAACTGGCGGGCGCCGCAGCGCTCGCCAGTCTTAATTCAAGCGAGTCGACCGTGTTTCCCTGAATCCAAATCCACCATTCTGACGGACGTCCGTGGCTAGCGAGGTTGGCCGACAGTTCTGGTGGAGTCGTCCTAATTGGCCGGTGATCGACGCTGTTCGCGCGGCAGGACCTTAAATGGCGGCCCGCTTTTGAACAGCTAGGGATTGAACCCGTCCATCAGTTGCCCCAAATCCGCTATTAGCACGCTGATTGTCGAAAACGAAGGTGATCTTTCCGAAGGCGAGATGCTCTACAACGAACGTCGCCGGGCAGGAATGCGAATCCACGAACACCACTACGCAAGGCCATACCCCACGCTTTCATCGACGATGCGACGGAGCTTCTGAGTGAGGGCGACGCGAGCATAGCTGGTCGTAAGCGGTGGGAGCTTCGCCAGTTGCTCCGGCAACGGAAGCCGCAGCCAAGGCGCTTCAAGCCTGGGCCGGCGTCACGGTCGATGGCATCGTCGGCGACGATACCTGGTTCGTTTGGATGACGCCGGGCTCGGCACAGCAGCTCACGCTCGAAGGCGCGTGCGGGCTTACGAACAGACTTTTATAGGTTGGGCACGAGCCCAAAGAGAACGCGCTTGTATGCGCAACAGCGCCTGCATCGCCATCGTGAAGATTGGGACGTCGGGCGCGAAAGTAGGGTTCCCCCATAATGCCGCCCCCGACCTGGCGCTATGCTTTCCGCGAGCCGTCCGTAGACGGCGCAGTTCTTATGTCGACGACGAAAGGATTCAGGAGATGAGTTGCAATCCTCGCACCACAGTCGCACTCTCTGTACTGGTTTTGGCGCTCTTCGGATGCTCGAGTCGGAGCGGATCGGGCCTGATGCCACCCCAAGGCGCCGAGTCTGCGGCGCCACAGAGCCGAGTGGGGCAAAGCCCCGACGCAGGAGTCAGCGAGTTCGCCTACGTGGCGAACATCGGCTCGAGCAATATCTCAGCCTATTCGATCGACGCGAAGACCGGCGCACTCAAACAAATTTCAGGATCGCCGTTTGGCGGCGGCTCCGGTGCCTCGGCCGTGGCGATCGATCCGAACGGCAAGTTCGCGTACGAAACGGACAGCGGGTCGACGACGGTTTCGGCTTTTACAATCAACGCGAAGAGCGGCGCCCTGAAGGCCATTAAGGGATCGCCGTTCGCGGCCGGTACCAATCCGCTTGCCGACGCGGCCGATCCTAAGGGCAAGTTTCTCTACGTTGCGAACATTAGCAGCGGGAACGTTTCCGGTTTTTCGATCGACGCCTCGACCGGCGCGTTGAAGGCGGTAAAGCGCTCGCCATTTGCCGCCGGATCGAATCCGGATGCAATCGGCGTCAATCCAGCGGGCACGTTCGTCTACGTCGCCAACTTCAGCGGCAACAACGTTTCAGCATATAAGATCGATGCGACCACCGGCTCACTCTCGGCAGTGAAAGGCTCGCCCTTTCCAGTGGGAAGCGCGCCGACGAGCGCGCAGATCGACCCTAACGGGAAGTTCTTGTACGTTTCCTGCGACGCATCAAACAATGTCTATGCTTTCAAAATCTCAAAGATCGGCGTGCTTACGGCCGTCTCCGGCTCTCCGTTTGGGACCGGATACGGACCCGGCGGAGTTTCTCTCTCGCCGTCCGGCAAGTTTGCCTACGTGCCCAGCTACACGCTAGGCAGCGTTTGGGGCTACACGATTAATTCGACGACCGGCGCGCTGACCGGGATTTCGGGATCCCCGTGGCTCGCCGGCTCGGACGTGACCGCCTTCGCCGTTGACTCTACGAACAAGTTCGGATATGGGGTGAACTATGGCGCCGGAAACGTTTCGGCGTATAAGATCGGTTCGACCGGCGCGTTGACCGCCGTGAAGGGTTCGCCGTTTAGCTCGGGCACGGGCCCGGCGTGGATGGCCATCTGTGAAGTAGCGAAGGGCGTCTGTAAGCCGCCGCCGCTCTAGCCCGGGCGCCTGCGCGCGCGATGGCTGTGGCCGCGAGTGGAACGCCCACGAGCAGCGAGCTGCAGCGGCGCCGGTTCATGACTCTAGTATTTGGCTCGCGCCCCTTCGATTCCACCCGGAGACACCGGTCGGCTCCGTCTACCTCGCAATGAACGGGTCCTGAATCCGGAGGCAAGTCGCAAAAGATAGCGCTTAGGAAAGGACTATCCAGTACTCGACGGGAGCGGGCGGGGCCCCGATTCGCGGGTTCGATTCCCGTTGGCGCTACCACTAAACGCCTTATTCCCGCGGTGCTTTTCGTCACACTCGACAGCCTCTTAGGCGTCCCGTTTCTAACATTTGCCTAGCGGCTGGAACGCGACGATTGAATAAAGGCACCGCGAATGTACGGAGCGTACAAATTTGCGGGGAGTATGCGTGATGAGTACTTTTGGTTTCAGCCGTTATGCGCTAAAGATCGGCACCGCCGCTGCCTTGCTGGCCGGATGCGCTCCGATTGCCAACTCCGGATTCGAGGCGCCCGTTGCTACCGATGCGATAGCCAAGACGATGCGCCATTTCGTCGCGGGACCGAAGCGTTCCGACCACCGTTCGTCGTGGATGTCGCCCGACGCAAAACGCATTAAGAAGCGGCTCTACGTCTCCGATTGGAGCAGCAACGACGTCTACGTCTACGACTATAACAAAGGGACGTTGGAAGGTCAGCTTAGCGGCTTGAACGATCCGTATGGCGAGTGCGTCGATAAGAAGGGAAACGTCTGGGTTGTCGCTTTTGGGGGAAGCTCCGTTTCGGAGTTCGCGCACGGAGGCACGCAAACTGTTAAGACGCTAAAGACCGACTACCAGCCCATGGGATGTTCCGTCGATCCAACCACCGGAAATCTCGCGGTGGCTGCTTCGGATGTAGTTGACGTCTTTGTTCACGCAAGCGGAAAGGCGCACGTCTACCAAAGCGCGGTGTGCTACCCGTTTTGGGCGCCGGGCTACAACGCTGCCGGCAATCTTTACGTCGAAGCGTTGTTGTACGGGTCGGCTGACCCGCTAGGTGGATACTCCGATCCTCTTGCTTGCGAGCTGCCGCATGGAGGTAACTCGTTGCGAGCCGTGCACCTCAGCGGATTCGGCATCTATTACCCGGCGAGCGTCATGTGGGACGGCAAACACCTCACGCTCAGCGATCAAAATTATTTGGACAAAAATGAGACGGCAATCCATCGCGTATCGGAAGATGCCTCCGGCAATCTTACGTCAATCGGGAAAACCATTCTCACTGATAGTTGCGACGGCAACGACGTCGAGGTGCGGCAGCCGTTTATCACCGGAAATATCGTCGTTGGCGGAAACCTCCGGTGCAGCTATTACGGATCGAAGCCGAAGTTCGACTACTGGGCCTACCCCGCAGGCGGTAACCCGACGCGATCGCTCCAGTCGCCGCCGGAAAGACCCGTCGGACAGTCGGTCAGTATCGCCCCGTAAAACGCGTTCCAGTTAAACAACTCCTAGATTCGGTTTGGCATCAACCAGCGTGCGAACGAATGAACGCATCGTAGGACTCGGCCGCCAAGCTGATTACCCGTTTCGACACTCGTCTGCGCGTTTTTGCAAGAACGTGCGGTCGCGAGCGTTCCCGGCGAGGGCAAGCGCTCGCTCGAACTCGAGCCGCGCCTCGTCCAAACGTCCGATTTTAAACAGCAAATCGCCGCGGACGCTGGGCAGCAGATGGTACGCGTGCAGCGACGGTTCGTCGAGCAGTGCGTCGACGATCGCTAGCGCCGCGTCGGGACCATACGCCATGCCGACGGCGACGCTACGATTGAGTTCGACGACGGGTGAGGGCGTGATGACGGCGAGCGCGTCGTACAGCGCCACGATGCGCTGCCAGTCGGTCGCACCGGGCGTCGCCGCTCGCGCGTGGCAGGCAGCGATCGACGCTTGCAGCGCGTAGGGCCCCAACGGGCCGAGCCGTTCGGCGCGTGCGAGCGCGTCGAGCCCGCGTTCAATCAGCAGGTGATTCCACTTGCCGCGGTCTTGATCGAGTAGCAGGATGGCTGAACCGTCCGAGGCCAGGCGTGCGGGGATGCGCGAAGCTTGAATCTCCATCAACGCTACGAGGCCGTGCACTTCGGCTTCGTGCGGCATGAGCCGCGCGAGCATGCGGCCCAGTCGCAGCGCGTCTTCGACCAGCTCGGGTCGCAGCACATCGTTGCCCGCCGCGGCGGCATACCCTTCGTTGAAGATGAGATACACGGCTTCGAGCACGGCTGGAAGGCGTTGTAAACGCTCGTGACCTTCGGGCACCTCGAAGGCGACGCGCGCTTCGCTCAACGTGCGCTTCGCGCGCACGATGCGCTGAGCGACGGTCGCTTCCGAGCTGAGATAGGCGCGCGCAATCTCCGCGGTCGTCAAACCGCCGAGCAGCTTGAGCGTGAGCGCGACGCGCGCCTCCGGCGACAACACGGGATGACAGGCGACGAACATCAGACGCAGCATGTCGTCGTCGATGTCTTCGTAGGTGGCCGCGAAATCGGGTTCGGCACCGTCGTACGGAAGTTGGTTTTGCAGTTGCTCGGTCTTTTCGGCGAGCGTCTTTTCGCGCCGCACGCGATCGATCAGGCGCCGCTTGGCGGCGGTCATCAGCCACGCGCCGGGAGCGCGCGGGATGCCTTCGCTCGGCCACTGCGCGAGCGCCGCAACGAAGGCATCCGCTGCCAGATCCTCGGCGCGACCGACGTCGCGCGTCATGACGGCAAGGCGTGCGATCAGTTTCGGAGATTCGATCCGCCAAACGGCTGCGATCGTCTCCTGCACGCGGTCGCTCATGGCGGCGCCGAAATGACCTCCGTCACGCCGGGTCCGGTAGGGTGACGCGCTGGGTGATCTCGAACTGCTCCGGCGTCAACGCATCGACGAAATCTTCGGGCCCGAATATCTGGCGAATCTCGATGACCTCACCACCCTCGAGCGGCATGTGCGCGAAGCGCTCGACGACCTCTGCTTGCGACTTGCCTTGCACGATCCAGAATCCGGCGATGAGCTCTTTGGTCTCCGCGAACGGACCATCGATGACCGTCGTACGCCCACCGTCGAATCGCAGGCGAGCGCCCTTTGAAGAGGGGTGCAAACCTTCGCACGCTATCAAGACGCCGTCGTTGGCGAGCTTCTCGTTGAACGCGATCATTGGCTGTATCAGCTCGGGCTTCGGTATGCGACCGGCCTCCGAGTCGGCGTTGGCCTTGCTTAGGATCATGAACTTCATCTTTAACTCCTTGTATGGGGTGTTCTACGAGAATGTCGAACGGCCGGCCCCACTTTCGACAACGACGCGCAATTGTTTTTCGCGCTTAGGCGCCCGCTCACTCGTGAAATGTGATCGATGTCGGCCTGGCCTCCGGCGTGACCTGTGCGCGCAATTCGGGCGGCTGATAACGGTCGGGGCCGTCGAAAATTAATCAACGTCCATCGCGTACCTGATCCACGACACTCTCGATTGCGGAAACGACAGAGCTCGGCTTGTCGAACTGAATAACGTGTCCGGAACCTTCCACGACGATGTTCTTGCCGCGCGACGAGAGCGCCGCCAGCCGAGCGTGCATTTGAATCCAGAGTTTCTCCGCCGCGACCTTCTGCGATTCTGGGATCGCCATGTCCTCGAAGGTCCTCGCGCCGGTAAGGACGATCAACGGCATCGATCCTAAGGAGCATCTGTTCGACAGTACTTCGCTGGCAGTCTTTGTACCCCATGAGTGCTGCTCGCTGACAAAATCGATGATATAATTGCGAGTTGCGTTCTGTGCGGCTACTTGCTTGGCTAGAACGCAAAACCCAGGACCGGCTTTGCACGCGGAAGCGATATCGGCGGCAGCGGGAACGCAATCGTGGTAGATCTTCGTACTGGGTTCGAGCGGTGCGCGTTGCACCGCTGCAAGACAGAGCACGCTCTGGCGCCGCCAGGCCGCAAGAGCATTCGAAACGGCGGGCGCAAGAGTGCGAAAATCCCAATTGTGGAGTTCGGCCGGATCGACCAAAACGAAGCCGGCAACGTCGCCAGGATAGCGATCAACAAATAGCTGTGCGTAGAGCCCCCCGACTGACGAACCAACGACGACGTAGGGCGGCCTGATATGCGCGTTGCTCAGCAATCGATACAGGTCGCTAACCACTACGGTCGCGTCGCGCGGTGGCGGCGCAAAATCGCTGAACCCCATGCCAGCGCGGTCGTAAGAGCAGACCTGGGTTTTGTGGGCGACGGCCGGCTGGACGAAGCGCCAGCTGTGTATCCAATCGCCCAGTCCTGCCTCTAGAATCACGGCTGGAGAGCCCCTTCCAAGGCAGTACATGTTCATGCGACGACCGCCGATGTCTACGAGGCGCTGCGGATGCAGGTACGGTGACGGGTCGTAGTCATATGGGGACGCTGCCATTAGTGATGCCACGAGCGCTATGAGGATCAAATAGCGCTCTAATCTCCGCGAATTCCGCTCCATACCGCGACTTTAAGCAAATTTACTAGGCCTTCCTCGCGCGTTCTAGTGGCCGCCGATGAGCATCGAGTCGCTGCCGATAGCTGCGCCAAAATCTGATCGCGATACCTCGCACCGGTTGAAATGAGGCGTCATGGGCCATGCGCTTCCGTCTAACGGCCGTCTAACAGATCGCGCAAAATCAACCGAGATTCGGCGGGGCTAGACGGGACTCGAAAACGCGAGAACCCGTACAAGGAAGAGGACTGGACCGCCCGGTCGAAGATGGCGCGTGCGCTACGGTATTGGAGTCTGGGAATGCGAATAGTCCTCTTGATTCTTTGCGGCATCGTCGTTGCGAGCTGTTCGCGCGCCACCGGTGCATCACCACTTCCACCTGATCTGCCAAACGGCGTGCGTACAGCAGATGCAAGGCCGAACGCTTCCAACTACAAACAGCTTTTCAGCTTCAACGGGGCGGACGGAGCATTGCCGGGCGCGGCCCTTACCGATGTAAACGGCTTGCTTTTTGGCACGACGGACATCGGTGGCGCAAACTATGCCGGCACGGTCTACAAGATCACGACGTCAGGCAAAGAGAGCGTGATCTACAGTTTCAAAGACAGCACTGATGGTTCAGATCCGGAGGACACGCTGATCGCCGTGCGCGGCGTGCTTTACGGCACGGCAAACGGCGCGGGCCAGAATGCTGCTGGGACGGTCTTCAAGATGACGACGTCCGGCAAGATAACCGTCCTCTATAGCTTTAAAGGCGGCAGCATCGACGGCGCGTACCCGCAGGCCGGCCTGACCTATCTTAACGGCACGTTTTACGGCACGACAACGAACGGCGGTGCGCGCAACGACGGGACCGTCTTCGCGGTCACCCCGGCCGGCAAGGAGCGCGTGCTCCACAGCTTCAAAGGCGGCACCGACGGTATAGATCCGCAGGCAGGTCTGACCGCCGTCAACGGCGTGCTCTATGGCACGACGTCGGGTGGCGGTGCGAGCGGCGAAGGAATCGTGTTCAAGATTACGACGTCAGGCAAGGAACGCGTGCTCCATACCTTCAGAGGTTACCCCGACGGCTTCGAGCCGTTGGCCGCTTTGACGAACGTGAAAGGTGTGCTTTACGGCACCACGGACGGTGGTGGCGCAGATAACAGCGGGACCGTCTTCGATATCAGCACGTCCGGGAAGGAGCACGTGCTCTATAGCTTCGTCGGTGGCACCGATGGAGACGATCCCGAGGCCGGTTTGACCGACGTTAATGACGTACTCTACGGCACGACCGGAGGCGGCGGCACAGCCGCAGACGGAACCGTTTTCAAGATCACTACCTCGGGCAAGGAAACCGTGCTCTACCGATTCAAAGGTGGCAACGACGGCGCCGCTCCGCTCGCCGCACTGACATACGTCAATGGCAAGCTCTATGGGACGACGGTGGGCGGCGGTGCGAACGCTGATGGGACCGTCTTTGAAAGCTCTCTGTGATCACTGCTCTGCGCTGTGCAACGGCTCGGTACGACTCAATCTGTTTGTCTCCCTTACGGAGCCAAATTATCGACAACTCACAGCGGTGCCGTGTGTGTAAGTAATTCAGTTCGGATACGTGGTCAGCGCGGTCATGGCTTGGTCGGTCTCTACGATGATCAATCCTGATCCAGACGTGCCTAGGGAGCCGTGAACCGAGGAGCTTCCGAAACGGTGCTTTCGGTTCTCCTGTAGAACAAACGCCCAAGGACAATCGTTCTTGGAGTGGAGGAGTATGTATGAGGAGCCTTAGCTTATTTGTCGTGTTAGTCGCGTGCCTCGCGGTCGTCGGATGCTCGACCAATGGCGCTGCGCCGCTTCAAAACCCTGCGGTTCCTAAGTCGGCGGTTCAGGAGGCGAGTCGCTACGGCAAGCCTCAGGTGGTGCCGACGCGCTGCCCCGACGCTAATGTCAAGTGTATTCAGCACGTGGTTATCATTATCCAGGAAAACCGCACCTTCAACAATCTCTTCATGAGCTTCCCGGGAGCAACCACCAGAACGTCCGGCAAGGCAGGCGGCGCTACAGTGCGGCTTCATCCGCAGACCCTGGAGGGCGGCAAGTGGGACATCTCACACTGCTGGCAGGATGCTGTGACGGCATATGACTACGGGCGTATGGACGGCTTCTACCAGCTGCCACGAGAAAGGCTAACGGTCGCGCAGTGCCCGAGCCTGCGCCCCCCAATCGGAACTGGTGCACTTGGGCCGTACAGCTACGTTCCAAACGGTGCTCCAAAGTACGTTGATCAGGCCGGCCCGTACTGGAATATGGCCCTGCAGTACGTGCTGGCTGACCACTTTTTCGCGACAGATTTCGGCCCCAGTTTCACCGCCCATCAGAACCTGATCGCGGGCACCGTTGAGATCACCAAAAACCTGTCGCTAGTGAACTATCCGGGAACGCTAACTCGGGCAGGCGGTATGAAGTACTACCCAGGGCCGTGGAGCTGCGATTCTCCGTACAACACCGTAACGTCTACGATCAATGTCGAGGACGAAATCTCCGAGGGTTCCGGGCCGTTCCCGTGCTTGACACAGTACCGAACGCTGGCGGATACGCTCGATGCGCGTCACGTTGCGTGGGAGTACTACACGCCAACTCAGGGTCCCCCAAACCCTTATCCTAAAGGCGTGTATCTCTGGAATCCATTCGCCGCGATTCGTACGGTGCGATATGGCCCCGACTGGGCCAACGTCATTACGCCGCAGACGGACGTGCTCGAGGCGGCCAGAAAAGGCCGTCTGAAAGGAGTAACGTGGGTCGTTCCCTCCGGCCCTGATTCCGACCACCCTGGTCGCTTCGCAACGGACCGAGGACCCGCGTGGGTGGCATCGGTCGTGAATGCGGTCGGAACCGGTCCCCAATGGTACTCGACGGCGATCATCGTGGTCTGGGATGACTGGGGTGGATACTATGACCCAGTGAAGCCGCCGCATCGCGACTACCGAGGACTGGGCTTTCGAGTGCCGTGCATCATCATCTCGCCGTACGCCCGCAAGGGCTACGTATCTCACACGCAATACGAGTTCGGAAGCGTCCTAAAACTCGTCGAGGAAGTCTTTACCCTCCCACTGCTTGGAGCGTCGAACTTCGGCTACGGGTACACCGACGCCCGCGCCAACAGCCTAACCGACAGCTTCGACTTCACGCAAAAGCCGCGCGGTTTCACACGAATTCCGTATCCGAAAAAATATCAGAGGTCCACTTTCATCCATGAAGAGCCCTCTGGCATACCGCCAGACACTCAGTAAGTTAGCGAAATTGCACCTCGCTTGACCTCGTACCCGCCGACCTGGCGGCGATCCGTCGCGGAAACGCTCCGCTCGTATGCCGTGTCCACTAATCAATTCGATTTTCAACAGCCGCCCTTCATACCGAACGCCAACGCGCCTGAGTCGAAATCTGCCCCGCCGAGGACATCTTCAAAGACGCCAGGGCCGATGTTGCCGCGGTTGGCCGATCCGATGAACACCAATCCGGCGGTCTCGCCACATAGTCCCTCTACTTCGATAGTCGCCGCAGTAATCGAAAAAGTGATGAAGACCAAGTGTGACGTAGATTGATGAAAAAAGCCTAAGCGCGAGCAGCGTTCGGGAACCCTAGTAAGAGAACTCCTGGAGCTGATCGACCTGCGGCCCGTTCACCCAACCGGTACGTGACGTCGGATTGATGGATATCCGCACCGGAATGACGGTGGAGGCATCGAAGCTGAAGCCGTTGATGGACTCTTCGAGGGTTCCACTCTCGTTGTAGACTTGGATGCTGCTGCCCGGGGCCGTGCTCGAGACGGGCTGGGCGACGAGAAAGAGTCCGTGGACCGCGTCGTTCGCAACGAAGACGCCTGCAGAGGGTTGCTGGGCGTTGTTAGGCAGCTGCACGCGAGTGCCCGTCTGCTTGGCCACGTTGTAGAACTCCACGCCGGCATCCAACTCGGTGGTCGTGCACGCAATGCCGGTGCTCGAGTCGTAGCCGATGCCATTGGCGTAGCCGCACCCGAGCGAACCATCGTCGCACGAGACGCCGGAGAAATGATTCTTCTTGCCGGACTTGAGATCGATCGTCCAGATGACCGGCGGCGGTCCGCCGGCCGCGCCGAAACTCGGCGAGGTCGCCATCACCGCGAGATCGTTGACGGTATCCTGCGCGAGTTGGGGCTGCGTGCCGAGTGCGAAGTCGGTCTCGCTTAAGCCGATGACTTTACCGAAAGTTTTCTTACCGACGTCGGAGACAATGAGGTCCAACGGACCGGATCCTTCGCGCTGGTACCCGAAGACGACGCTCGTGGCCGTACTTTGATTTGGAGCCCACTCGACGACGTTAAAGAGTTTAAGAGGTGGAACCCACTTACCGTTGAGGCTGTTTTTCGTCACCGGGTTCAAGAGATGGTACATATCTTTGGCCGGAGTCTTGCCTAGCATCCCGGCTTTTTGAAAATCCACCAGCCCGACGTCGCCGGCGAAGATGCCGTCGGCAACGTAATCGTCTTGCGTTCCCGTAAACGCGCCGATGGTTTTCGTTATCTTGCCGCTCGTCTCGTTGAACGTCTGCACGGAGATCTGAGAGCCTGAGGCCGAAGCGAGGAAGCCGTCGTTGCCGTTTGAGTTGATGTCAAAGCCGAAAATCTGACCACCGTCGGAGGTCGTCAGCACGGGCCCGAGTGAGCCGCTGTCGCGGAAGGCCGTAAAATGCGTGGCCGGAGTAACTCCGCCGGCCGGGGTCGACGTCCCGGCGCACGCGCAGAGCGCAAGCAGCACGAGACAGGAGCTTGGTGTTATCAATGAGCGATTCATTCGGGCATTCTGGTTGCCGTTTATGAAGAAATCATAAATGCGACTTTCGTCGTGGTTAGCGCCTAACGGTATCGCTCAATTATTGCCGCGGCTGCAAAAAAGCCAAACCGCCTTACCGAATAAGACAGCATCTTCGCGAGCAGCACGATCGGCGCGACGCCCGAGGCTTTTGCGCTCACATACGGAATGCGGTTTCCACGCTCTCGAGGAGGGGGCGCCAGATGTCCATCGCGGTCATTGGGTCCGGCTTCGGCCGAACCGGCACGGCATCGCTCAAGCGCGCGCTCGAGATGTTGGGCTTCGGCCCATGTCACCACATGGAAGAAGTCATGACAAACCCCGATCAGGTTGCGCACTGCCAAGCCTACGTTGCGGGTGAGCCCGTCGACTGGGACGATGTGTTCGAAGGCTACCGCGCTCAAGTCGATTGGCCGGGAGCGCACGTGTGGCGGGAACTCGCCGCCGCCTACCCCGATGCCAAGGTCATACACTCCGTGCGTCCTGACGAAGTGTGGTGGACGAGCTTTTCATCGACCATCGGCCGAATGTTCGCCGGCTACAAAGAGATGCCGCTGCCCGATCACGTGAAGGCGATGATGGATGCGATGGACATCGCGATCATCAACGACACGTTAGGCGGCGATCCCACCGACAAGGAACGCGTGCTGACCGCCTACCGCCGCCGCACCGAGGAAGTCCGCGCCGCCATTGCACCCGAGCGACTGCTGATATTCGACGTGACGGAAGGCTGGGCGCCGCTGTGCGCTTTTCTCGGCGTCCCAGTTCCGAACGAACCATTCCCGCGCGTGAACTCGACTCAGGACTTCTTGGACTTCTTCTTCGAAGGCAAGCCGCTCCCGCCGACGCCGACGGTCACCTCGTAACCCGCGTTGAGAGCGTTCGGTATGGGCGGTACCAAACAGAGGTCGCACTTGGGCCGATGAGTCTGCGTTATGCTAGGGCGCCCGCGGAGGGATCATCGATAAGGCAAGCAGTTGAGAAGCGGTCCCCCACGCTATTGGTTGCTGCCGCGACCCTGATCGGTACGTCCATCGAGTGGTACGACTTCTACATTTACGGTTACGCAGCCGCGCTCATATTTCCGACGGTCTTCTTTCCGAAGTACGATCCGTTCGTTGGCCAACTTGCATCGTATGGCGTCTTCTGGGTCGGTTTCCTTGGCAGACCGTTAGGCGGCGTCATCTTCGGGCACTTCGGCGACAAGGTTGGCCGCAAAGCGATGCTCATCATGACCTTGACGATCATGGGTGTCGCAACGTTTCTAGTTGGCTTGTTGCCCACCTATAGTCGGATCGGGGTTTGGGCGCCGGTGCTGCTAATTGCGTTGCGCTTATGTCAAGGCGTTGCCGTTGGCGGAGAATGGGGTGGCGCAGTCGTGATGGCGGCGGAGCACGCGCAGGCGCGCTTCAAAGGTCTGCTTGCCAGCTGTCCCCAGATGGGCGTGCCGCTGGGCCTCATCCTTGCAAGCGTTATTTTCAACGAGGTCACCGCACGGCACTCCACGGGCGGCAACGGGAGTGCGGCTTTTGCGAGCATTTCTTGGCGTGCCCCATTCCTCTTCAGCCTCGTTCTCGTCGCAATCGGTCTCGCAGTGCGCTTAAGCATAGCGGAAACGCCGGCGTTCGAGCGCGTGAAAGCGCGAGCGGCGATCGTAGCCGCACCCATTTTATCGGTCCTTCGCAACAATTGGAAAACCGTGTTACTTGCGGGAGGCTCCTTTTTCGTGATCAACGGAGGCTTCTATCTCGTCACCACGCAGATGGTCAGTTACGGTGCTGGACCGCACTCGATCCTGAAGCTGGAACCGCGGGTCTTCTTCACCGCAAACCTGGCGGCGAGTTTGATAGGGCTGCTCGCCAACCCGTTTGGAGGATGGCTATCGGACCGGATCGGCAGACGTCCAGTGTACATGGCCGGAGTGGCGCTGATCCTGCTCTTCGCCTTTCCGCTCTACGCGCTCGTCGATACCAAGGATCCGCGCCTCATTACGCTCGCATTTTGTTTGTACAGCCTCCCCGCATACGTGACATACGGGACGCTCGCCGCGATGTTCAGCGAACTGTTCGGCGCGAATGTGCGCTACAGCGGTGCGTCGCTCGGCTACCAGGGCGCTGCGATTTTTGCCGGCGGGTTGGCGCCGCTCGTTGCGACGCTACTGCTCAAACTCTCCGGCGGCGCGTCCTGGGTGCTCGCGCTATATTTGATGGTTATGGCGGCAATTTCATTGGTTTCGATCTACCTGATCGCCGAAACACGCCACGTTGACCTCGCGGATCCCGCCCGCGTGCCCGCGTCGCCGGCAGTGGCGCCGCTTTGAGAATCGCTTCGCTCGAGTACGATTCACCCCGGATTCAGGCGCTGTGTCGCCACTTCAGCCGTGCTTTCCGGTGTTGTTTTTTGTCGTCACAACGCCTCGGGTTCGCGCGTTGCAAGGCACGTCACCGAAGCGGCCCCGCCAATCTCCGCAACGCTCGTCTTACTTAAGGAGGCCCCATGAAGATCGCCTTTGCTTGCGTGGCCACTGCGCTCTCGCTTGCGCTCTCCACCGCAGCGTTCGGACAAGTCCCCTCGCCAAACCCCTACCCGACGATGGCGCCGATCGCGAAGTACCTGATGCCCAGCGCTGCCGCCGAAATCGCCTTGGCTCGCTCGGCAGGGCCGTCATCGATCTCCGCTCATGCCGAAGTGCTCGTCCTCACGAAGCAAGGCGACGTCGTCGGGGCCAAGGGCACCAACGGCTGGGTCTGCTTAGTCGGACGCTCGTGGACGGCGGGTTTCGATGATCCCGAGTTCTGGAACTGGCACGGTCTCGGGCCAGCATGCCTCAATCCGCCGGCCGTGCGAAGTGTACTCCCGTTTTACGTTGCACTGACGAAGTGGGCGATCGCCGGCGATACACGTGAAGAGATTGCGGCGAAAGCGAAAGCCGGGTATGCCGACCACCAATTCACCGATCCCGCTCCCGCCTCGTTTGCGTTCATGCTATCGAAAAACGGCTACCTGCTCGGCGCCGATGGACCATGGCGTCCGCATGTCATGCCATTCGTCGCATACGACCAGCTGGCCACGTGGGCCGCGAGCTTCAAGGGGTCGCCGATCTTAGCGCCTCCTCCATCCGCCGGTTTTCGTCCTTACCAGCCGGTGACACTCGCTATTCCGGTCTCCCACTGGTCCGACGGTTCGCCCGCTCCAAAGTGATTGTGACGTTGCGCACTTCGGCTGAGCCGAGCCCGGCGCTTCCAATGCCCGCGTCAATATGCCGCGCATTGGGCGGCAGCGAAAGCGTGAGCACGAATGGGACCCAAGCATCGCCCGCCTGCGCGTTGACTGCCGCACCGACTGCCATAGTCACGACGGAACCGCTTGCGCTTACAGCTCGGGCGAACGGAAACGTAAAGCCCAGAAGATTGACGCGCCGAGCTTCGCCGCTGACGCGTACGGTCCGCCCGCGGTACGGCGCCGCATCGAAGCGCCGCAACAATTGGTTGGGCAGACCGTCGAATCCGTCGCGATTGCTTAACGCCGCGCCGTGTGCGATGTCCGAAATCGCCACGTCGTCAAATCCCGGGCCGGCAACTACCCGAGGCTGGCCGTTTTCCGACACGACACGCTGCATCCGTGAAGGCGGAGTTGCGTACGCGGAGGCCGTGCTGGTCGGAACGTAGACTAAGCCGTCGTAGGCGTCCGGGACGAGCATCTGCCTCCTCCCGTCGATGCCCTGCGCGCTGGCCACGCCCCCACCGATCTGTTCGATGCTACGCTCCTCCGAAAAGTAGCTGTGTAACGCGCCGTCGGATTTCAACTGCCGCAGATCGAGGAATGCAATCGCGTTCAACGGGCCAAATAGGGCCGCTATCGAATCGCCGGGCTTCGGCGGAACGGCTACCGACTGCAGCCCACGACCCCTGACGATCGCGCGAACCGTTCCGCTGCCGAACGTTTGGCCAATCGTGTAGTAATCTGCGCCGAATCGCTCGCGCAGATACGATCCCATCGATCGATCGGCGGGTGGACGCACGCTGGCGCTCACGTGCAAGTTGTGGGCCCACAAGGCGATCTTCGCGCGCGGAAATTCCTTGCTAGCCAGCCATTCGGCGTTTTCGGCCATGTCGCGATCGCGCACCGCCGAAGCAGAGGGCCCGGCTTGTGCGTCGAGATACTGGAGCACGTTGGTTAGCGCGTCGCGCGCGACGTCTGCACCGGGCGTATCCTCCAGCGACGCGAGCTGGTCGGTAAGAGCGGAGACTTTTTGACGGCAATCGATCGGCGGTTGGCGGTGCAGCTCGAGGTATTGCGCAGAGACGCTATCAGCGACGCATGACAGTGCTGCCTGCGCTTTCTGCGCCATTGCGGCATCGTGCGCGCGAAGGAACTCGACCAGATAGCCTGCGGCACCCATTGGGTCTTGCATGTCGACTCCGGCGAAATTCAGCATGGGATGCTGCCCCGGCCGCGCATTGTAGTCGCGCATCCATTGCAGGAGGTCCGCGACTTCGGGGGTGTTCCAGTCCCAGAATCCCAGCCGGGCGGCGGCCTGTCGCGCCGTGCCTGGACCGCCGTGGATGTACCGGTCTGCCACGTGTCCGGAGCCCCACGCCGCCTCCATCGCGAAAACCGTAAAGCCCTTATTCTCAACCAGATACTTAAACAATCGATCCTTGAACGCGAAAAACTCGCTCGAGCCGTGGCTTCCCTCACCCATTCCGACGATTCGCGCGTCACCGATCGCGCTACCGATCGCGCTCAACTGCTGCGGATCCGCGCTCAGATCCAGCGTGGGGATGATGACGGCCCGTATGCGCAGTTCGGCGATCGCTGCGCTTGTGGGCGGAAGCTCCGGGAGCTCTGCGCGGTCGTCCTGAACGAGCTTGCCGTCAACGTATGAGATGATTTCGTGGACGGTGCTCGACAGCAGTTTCCAGCGCCCGGCGTCAAGCGCCCATTGATCCGTGGCGCGCATCATTCCTCGCAACGGCTTTGGGACACCCTGTACCGCATAGGTTCCCGTAACGGCGAGCTGCACCTCAGCTTGCGCCGTTTCACCTGTGACGTCGACCTTCGTTACCCCGATCGTCAGGGACGAAATCGTTAACCCCGGCGTCGTTTCAGTTTGATCCTTAATATACGCGTTGCGGTCTTGAATGCTGCCGTCGACCTGCCGAGCTTGAAAATTCGTCGCGAGCAACGGCGCGATCGCCGAAGCATCGTTCTTGAACAACGCCGCTTGAAGCGCCGTGTAGGCTGTCCGGATCGTCTCCTCCGCCGTGCCGCTATCAGCCCGTGACACGGCCAGGAGTGAAACCGCAAGCGCGGCAGCCAGGCAACCCGCAGCACACCTTCGCAATCGAAACTTCACCAACGTCATCGTTTCGAAGTAGTTACTCCTCGGAAGCTCGACGCGCCTTCGATCAGAGATATTACATGTTGCGCGCGGAGCGCCAGTGAACATGCCGGCGAGGTAGCGGCAGGTTCTCTAACGGCCATCTAACGGATTTCGCAAGACTCGCCGGGATTAGGCCGGACTAGCCGGTATCAGCGGTCGCTTTGGTGACGGCTAGGTTGCAACAGCAATCCAAAAAAGAGGCCACGGCTTAGAGGCCGGAACTCCTAAGCTTCGGCGCTGTGTTAAAGCACCGAAGCGCTAAGCGAAACAAGAACCGCAACGAGCCTGGGGGCGCCGGTGTGGGCGTTGGCGATACTACTGGAGCGGGGATAAGCTGTAAGTCGTACCTTTGCGTTTGGTCGGCGTACACGCTATATCCTGAGACAGTCCGGCTATAGTACCCCGCCTTTTCTGCGGTGAACGTATAGTCGTCGTCGGGTTGCAGAGAAAAGATGATAAAATGTCCGTGGGCGTCCGTCGTAGTGGTTGCGTTCTGAGATCGGCAGCGGACCTGTAGGCGCACGCCTGGAATCCCCGCGCCAGTTTTAGCGTCGCTAATTGTTCCGGAGACTCCTCCACTTGTACCGGCCTGCGCCCAGCTTATCTGACTCATAAAGGCAACAACCATCGTGAGCGCACTCAACCAGCGTTGGCATGAAGTTCGTTTCATTAAAGCCGGCACGACTCTTGCGACGTCGCTAGATCTTCACTTGCGCGTTAAAGTAGATGTTGATTGGTTGAACGGCCCCACCGATCGCACCATTGTTATACGTGCTGGGCAGATAGCTCTGTGTCCACGGCGACCGGGCACCATTGGCCTTGTAGTCGTTGATGCTCGTGCCGTTGTAGAAGTTGCTCGGATAGAGCGTGCTGTTCAACGAGCCGCCGGCCGGCGTGTATCCGCATATCACGTAGCCGGAAGGGTAGGCGGCGGTCCATGGTGCCGGCGTACCGCCGAAGCACGTGTGGAAGAGACCCTCGCCAAGAACGCCGATCCGTATCCGCGGGCTTAAGTCGTAGGAAATCTGCACGTTACCTACGATCGAGCTGGGTTGCTCGTAGTTATCGAAGAGGAAGGATCCGGTCTGCGGATTGGGGACGTAAAGGTAGGTGAAGGGACCCGCCCCTGGCGAGGTGGTGTAGAGGTAGTTACACTGCAGCGGATTCGTCTTAGGTGAAATCTTCGTAATACCGGTCGCCGCTGAGTTCATCACGCAGGTGCGCGGATCGAGGCCTTCGGTATCGAGCGGGCTTCCGTAAAAGCCGCCGCTTTGGAAGTTGAAGCTGGGCGTAACCGCCAGTTTGTTTTCACGCCAGTTCAGAATCAGCGCCGAGGTATACGGCGAGATGTAGCCGTTGACGGAGCCGTTCAGGGTTGGCGCGATCTGCACCGAAAACGGATTGTACCAGCCGCCCTCGTTTAGCAAACCCTGCGGCGCGTTGTTATAGTATGGGTTGAAGATCGTGTCGTAGCCGTTGGAGAGCTTTCCGTTGGGTGTCGAGCACGGAACGCCATGACCGTCCTGATAGCAGGGTTTGCCGCCGCCGGCCTTGGTCAGACTGTTGTACTGCGCGATCGCCTCGTTGAGCGTAATGATTGTGTTGGGAATGACGCCGCCGGTGAGCAGCGGCACGTTCTGGAACATGATCTTCGAGTTGGTGTACGTGAAAGCAAGCAGCCCCGAGAGACCATTGCGCGAGAAGTCGCCCTTGTTGAACTGAAGCTCCACACCCTCGTCGCGGTTAACGCCGACGGGGATCTCCGTCGCGAACCCGGCGCCGACGAAACTCTGCTGCTGCCAGTCGGCGACCCACGTGTAGAACGGCGTGATCTTGAAGCTCATGTCCGTACCCTTTAAGCGCTGCTCCCACGAGAGGTCGTACTGACCGGCCGAGACGCCCGGAATGGGATGGAAGGGCGAGTAGAAGCCTAGGCCCATCGCGGAATTCCAGATCGAGCGTTCGTCGCCGGTTAGCGACAAGTACTGGACCGAGGCCGAGATCGGCGGCTGGGTGAAGCGCCCGGCCGCGGCACGAATGACCGTGTCGGCGTTGACCGTGTAGGTTGCCGAAAAGCGCGGCTCCCAATAGTTAAGCGTATACGAACGCGGCGAGGCAGCGGTAAAGTTGGGTGCCGCGACGCCATCCTGCACCGTACCGTTCGGATGAACCCAACCGGTATGCGGGCCGCCGGGGTGCAGCGCGGCAGCGGCTTGATTACAGTCACCGACCACATACTGCGCCGATGCCGGCGGCGGAACGCCAGCAGGCAGCCGTTGCGTGAGCACCTGATCGTTCGCGGCAAGCACGCAGGTGTAATTCGACGTCAGGTTGGCGTAGAATTGGGTCGCCGCCGTCAGCGAATCGGGCAAATCGTAGGTGAAGTCGTCGTAGCGCAGCGACGCGTTGATCAAAAGCCTATCGCTTGGACGGAACTGATCTTGCAGCGACACATTGGTGAAGCGCGGGCGAACCGTGTTGTACGAGCCGCTGAGGTCACTGGTCCAGAGTGTATCCCACGTCGCCCCCGCCTTGGCCGCCGCCGAACCGGCCGGTGCGAAGGAGTTGGGCCAGCCCGGCGGTCCAGCCGCCGCGCTGCCGACCCACGTCGGGAACACCGTGCTCTTCGTAGCAACGTCATAGTAACTACCCGTGAGGCAGACCTCCGGGACGCCCTTCGACGGGTCGTAGCAGGTAAAGGTGTTGCCGGTTTTCGCCATATAGCCGATCGGCGAGGTGCCGCCGTATGCCGTCTCGTTGTTGACGCGAATGACTCCGGCAGTCGTGTAGTTTCCGTCGAGGCTGATCAGGTTTTGGCCATTGACCTGGTCTTCGAAGTCGAGCGCGCCGCCCGAGGTATGTGTGAAGAGTTGAAGCTGCGCCGCCCCGGGAAAGCTGGGCACGTACTCGGTGGCGCCAAACGTAGGGTCAGTCAGCATCCAGTCCGAGTAGAACGTGTAGCCGTACACACGCAGATAGGCCGATTGACTCAGCGCGTACGTGTACTGCAGCTTGGTGATGCCCGTGTCGTTTTGGTTGACGTCAATCGAGTTATCGTTGAGCGGTAGCGGTCCGTTGAACGGGTGCGGCGGCGTGTCCGGCGCAAAGTAGACTGATGGCGCCCTGAAGCTCGTCGGGCCCCTCGCGATCGGCGTTCCAAACGGCAAGTTGTACGTTACGGCGTCGGCGTACCCTAAATAGGTCGGTGCGCACGCAAGAGGGACCGCTGGGCACAAGTAGGGCCCTGGTCCGTAATAGTGCCCGAAAAAGAACTGATTGGGCTGCAGGAACGAGTAAATCTGCTGCGCGCTGCCGCTCGGACTCGCGCAGCCGTATCCCGAAAGCACCACGACCGGTGTGTATGGCGCTCCCCACGTGGCGAACGGCTCGTTGCCGCAGACCGGCGGTGCGTACTTGGTGTTGTAGAGCGAGTAGATGAGTTGGTTCACTCCTGGACCTAAGTCGTTCAGGCTATTGTAGCCATAGTTATTCAGTGCGGATCCGCTCCAGAGCAACTGCACGTCGTCACGCAGGCCATTGGCCCTTGGAAGCCCCATGTGCAGGTTGATGACGTCCTCACGGTCGGAAACCATCAACGCATTGCCGCCGGTGTTGCTGTAGTATTGCCAGCAGCCCTGATCGGGGAAGGCGAACTTGGCGCCGTAGAGCGGACAAACCGGCTTGACGCCCTGGCATGTTCCAAAGAGACAGGCGTAGCCGACGTTGAACACCTGGTCGCTAGCGAAACCGTAGCCGATCGCCAACCCATCGGTGTTGCCTGAAAAGATGCCGCCCGGCGTACTGTAGCCGGCGCCGTTGCTATTATCGATAATGCGGTAGGTCTGGTTGTAACCCAAAAGCCCGATGTAATAGCTGAAGGTCCGGTCGGGCGTCGAGCCGCCGATTTCAACCTGCGCCTGGTGGTAGTACTGGGGTGTGGCAATCCCGAGGTTCGCTGTCACGAAGCCCGGGTACGTACCGGTTTTGATGACCTCATTGATAAAGCCGGCCGTCCCGGCCGTTGCGACCGATGGCGGCCCGCCGCCGGTGTAGACTTGCAGCTCTTGCAAACCGAGGGTCGGCTCAGTCGAGGCGTTGTAGTTATCGAAGGCCCGGTTAACCGGGACGCCGTCGTATTCGTACCCGGTGTAATACGCGTTTTGGCCGCGAACGTATGCCGCGTTGAAGGACCAGCCGATGCCCCCCTGCGAGACTTGGACCCCGGGGACCGAGGCCATCGCCGAATAGGCGTTATTCAGGTTACCGCCACCCCCTAGCGGCGCCGCAACTGCGATCTGCGTTGAGTCGACGCTGTACAGATCACTGCCCACGCCGGGTTTGACCAGCGAAGCACCGGACGCGGACGTGACGTGCGCGATCGTCCGGAGTGCCTTCTTGATCATGTACGCGCCCGCCGACGTCTGATCCGCAAAGACCGTGACGCCGGGGAACGCGATGCTCTCATACCCGGACCTGCTCAAGGTGAGCGTGTATGTGTCCGGAGCAAGCGCGAGGATGACGAAGTCACCTTTCGAGTCTGTTGTCGCGGTTCTGGTCATCGAGGGCGAGACGGCCTCCACCTTAGCGCCCGCAACCGGAGCGCCGCTCGGCTCCCTGACGATGCCGGTGATGTTGCCTGTGACGCCAGCCAGCGCGCTTCCCGCGAGCGTCCAGAGTGCTATCACGAGCAACGCCGTGGTCACGACGTAACGGAGGAGACGTGCGACGCCCGGCCCGCAACTCAATGGGGATTGCCCAAATGCCAACGCCGGAATGCTAAGGCCGAAGATCAAGCCGACCAAAACGATGTTGCGCATCTTTCCCGCTTCACGTGACCCTCTACGAATTTGGGGCTCGACTTCCTGTTTGCTTAGCGTTGATAATAATTGATATGGCTGTGCAGCGCGGGGTTTCGCAGGTTACCAACGGAAGCCGCGTTTTCTAAACTCGAGTTTTTCCAGATGTCAATAATTATCAAATTTAAAATTGAGGACCGTAACTGCATGGATGCCAACCGCCGACCGCAAATGATGCCTTACGTGGCCCCATGCCGGTGATACCGCGTGCTTTTGCTCTATCGTTGTTGCTCCCAGCGTTCGTTCCCGCCGGCGGCTTTGCGGCCAAGATCCCCGAGAGCGTACATCGGGAGTATCTGATGGGCGCACGAACGGTGCGTTTGGCAAGCGATCCCGCGCGAATTCCACTAGCGGGTACGGATTGGTTCGGCCACTACAGGTCGCCGTACGTCCAAGTCTACGTCAACGCCAAAGGCCCGTTCACGTTCCTCTTCGATACGGGATCCAACGTGACGGTCCTTAGCACGAAGGTCGCTAAAGCCGTGTCGGTCGACGTCGTCAGTCACGCTCGCGGCCACCATGCGATCGCCCGCGCGAACGAAATCCGCGTGGGCGATGTTACCATGCACGACTACTACGCGGTCATTGCTGATGGAGACGACTTGGACGGTATCCTGGGTTTCAACTCGTTTGGTAGTTACTGGCTGACGTTCGACTGGTCGCGCGCTACGCTGCTCGTCAGCAGCCGCCCGGTGCGGCTGCGCTCGGCATTTTGGCTGCCTTACACTCTTACCAAACACCTTCCGATCATAGACTTATTCGCGGACGGACGCAGGCTCCCGACGCTTATCGATACCGGGGACGATGCGTACGCCTGGGAAGCGACTTCGAGGGACCTCAAAGGCCTGCTCTTCGATCGCTCGCCCGTTCCGTCCGCCACCGTATTCAACGGGGACACCGGAGCTACTGGAACATCGATAACCTCTATCGATGGTTCGCTCGCGCTCGGCCGAGTGTTCTCCGACAGACCGGCCGTTGCCGTCAACGAGGCGCTTCCGTTACCGGACATCGGCATGGGCGTGATCGAGCAGTTCATCATGGAGTTCGATCGCATTCACCGTCGTGTCGGGTTTCAACCGCGCTTCAGCGGCTCGAAGTTCGCCGTTCCCGGCGAGATTACGATCGGATTCTACATTTCGTACCGCCAACCAGGCCGGCGCGTTTCTAACGTGCTGCCGGGACTAGCTCCGGCTAACGCCGGCATGCGCGCGGGGGACTCGATATTGCGCATCAACGGCATGCGCGCGTCCGACGTAAGCTATGAGTCCTGGGATCGCTTGCTTCGCAACCGTCGCCCGGTTGCGATCGTTTGGGTGCACGACGGCCACGCTCTCTCAAAACGTTTTCCCGTCGTGGAGCTTCGCTGAGTATCCGCCATTCGGCTCACCTTGTGAGCATTCGCAGGTTGTTGCCATCATCATCCATGACCGCAATACGCAAGCCGGCCCCCAACCGATCGGTCTGAAATGCGATATGCTTCCCATCCGGAGCCCAGGATGGCGTTTCATCGCGGCCGACATACGCATGATTCGTCAGAAGCCGTTGTCCGCTTCCATCGATGTTGATCACGGCAATATTGCAGTCGAGCTTCCCTCCCATGTTTTGCTCGATAAAAAAGGCGAGACGTTTGGAATCGGGTGCCCAAGCGGGCCATTGATGCGATCCCGGACCGTGTGAAATGACGTGACTGCGGCGATCCCGCAGATCCATAACGCAAATGCGCAGATCGCGCGCGCCGTCGCTCTTGCAGGCAAAGGCGACCTTCGAGCCGTCGGGCGACCACGCCGCCTGTATGTACTGGCCGTGCCCATCAGTAAGCACGCGCACCGTTAGCGATTTGAGTTCGAGCGTTTCGATGTCGATGCTTGGGTTACTCTGATACGCGCCGTGCTCCGCCTCGAAGGCGAGCGTGTTGCCCGAAGGCGATGCAGCCGGCCGGTCCACGTTGATCCCCTGGTAGAGAATCGTCGGCTTCGTGCCGGTAACGGTCGAGGTAAGAAACCGAATTGCCGCCAAGCCATTATCGGCGCCGGATAAAGCCGCCTTTTCGTAGGTAGAGAACAAGAGGCTTCCGTTCGCAAACCAACTGACGCCCAAGTACTGTCCCGAAACGGCTGGGTCGAAAACAATTCTACGCACGTTTGAACCATCCGAGCCCATGATGTATATCTGGCGCGTTCCGGTGCGGGTTGAGCTAAAGGCGATCGCGCTCCCGTCAGGAGAATATCGCGGCCACGTGTCGTTCACTACCGGGTTTGGGGATTGCCCAAATGCCAACGCCGGAATGCTAAGGCCGAAGATCAAGCCGACCAAAACGATGTTGCGCATCTTTTCCGCTTTACGTGACCCTCTACGAATCTCGGGCGCGACTTCCTGTTTTGCTTAGCGCTTGATAATAATTGATATGGCTGTGCAGCGCCGGGTTTTGGAGTAGCGGGCCGCCCACTATGAACCTCGCGTTGCAGCGAGCGGCGAACGATCTGCGCCATGCGTGCGCCATTAGCCCGGTCCGAGTCCTCGAAATCCGTGTGTTCGGATTCAAGCGCGTAGGCTCGATCGATGCCGCTTAGTGACGAGAGCTGAGGGTTGAGTTCATCGAGGGGCACCTCGTTGGGGCGTACATCATATGCTTGGAGGTGTGGCGCGGCGAACGGTGTGACGATTGCATTGGCGTGCGCGTCGAAGCGAGTTATGGGAGGAACACCGAATATATCTTCGATGGTGCGTAACACGCTCGTCTGATCGTAGAATTCATGGTAAACGCGGTTGGACTCCTGGTACGCGCTAATGACGAGTGCCATGGTTCGATGACCGTCGACATGATCTAGGCCGTCCTGCGCGTCGTCTTCGACTACCAAGATGATCGTATCGCGCCAGAATCTGGATCGGCTGACAGCCGCTACGATGCGCCCGAGCGCCAAGTCGTTGTCGGCAGCGTAGGCTCGTGGCGTCGGCCGGCCGGGATCGGTTCCGGAGGTATGATCGTTCGGAAGCGACATCAGCATGAGATTGGGCATCCGTCCCGTCACCTCGAATCGGCGCAGATCGGCCAGGAATGCGGAGGCTCGAATCTGGTCAGGGATTCGCAATGAAAAGCTCGGGTAGTCAGCGTCGACAAACGGTCGCAGCGAGGCGATCTCCACGCGGCTGATCCATCGATGCCGGTGACGCCCCTGCCGGTAGTCCTCATAGAAGTCCGTCCAGGTTGGCTTCGGCGGCTGGAACTCTCTGATGTCTGGAAAGAACTCGCCGTAGTCTCGGAACGTCAGCCCGCGGGCGAGGATGGCGTTCCAGATGAACCCCCTGGGCGAGTACGCCATGGCGTCGTTTCCGGCACTTGGATAGGAGCGCCCCCAACCTGAAAGACTACGCTCGACGTAGTCGGAGGCGTAACCTTCGTCTGTCCAGCTGTGCCCATCGGCGCTAAGAACCGAGTTCACGTAGAAATTGTCGAAGAGTCCGAAACGCGCGGCCAGTGCGTGATGATTTGGCGATATTTTTCCGCAAAAGGCGCAGAGGTCTGCATCTCCAATTCCGGCAGGTACGTCTCCGAAATAGTCGTCGTAAGTGTGGTTTTCAGCGATAATGTAGAGTACGTGCTTGAAACGACTCAAGATGCGCTGCGCGTCGTTATGCGGCGTGTCAAGCCACTCCGTCGAAGTAGCTTCCTTCGCTCCGCGCGCCACGCGCTGTACGAGCCCGGCGTAGTCGTAGGCGTTGTATCCACGGGTTCCGCCGCGCTGTGCGATGGTTGCTGCCGGTAACCCGAGACCGAAATCCCTCGCGCGGCTTCCGATGCCCTTGAGGTTCGCGACATACAGCGTGGAGCCGTAACATGCAACCGCCGCTGGATACCAGCCGGCCGCGACGTGCGAGCGGATCGCACCCGTCGACGGATCGATCGCAGCGACGTCGTCGGCGCCGCCTTCTGCGACGTACAGCGTTTCCCCGTCGCCGGAAAGCGCCAAGGCCGTAGGCGTTCGCCCGAAGGGTTCCGATGCGTCCAAGGCGATCGTTCGCGCGACGCGAGCTTCCGCCGTATTGATGACCGAGACCGTGTCGCTGCTCGAGTTCGCGACGTAGACGCGCGAGCCGTCGGAAGACGCGATCAGCGCACTTGGATGGAGTCCGACGTCGATGTCCGCGACGACACGTCGCTTGGCGATATCAACGACCGATACGCTCCCGGATGACGCGGCCCCCGTGATGGGATCCACGCGAATCGGCGTACCCGACGAATCGGCCACGCTTTTGGACCCATTGCTTCTTCGGCCGGCCCAGTTGGAAACGTACAGGCGATCTCCGATGCGCAGAACGCCAAACGGGGCGTTCCCCACAGGAACGCGGTAGCGAACTCGATGGGAGATCGTATCAATCGCGGCGACGGCGTCATCGCGGCTGAGGGCGACGAAAAGCGTGCGACCGTCGTCACCCAATGCGAGCCCAATCGGAGCGGAGGAATCCGAGCCGGTGCCGTTCTTATCCGCCCAGCTAAATCGGCCGTCCGATCCGATCCTTGCGCCATGAATCCAGCCGAAGGAGTCGGTCGTCCAGACCTCGTTCCCGTCGGGGCTCCACGCAATGCCGGCCGGTCCGTTGCCGCCGAGGTGCTGCGCGAAATCGACGTCGAGCGGCGGCATCGGCAGGTTCTGGCCGATCTGCCAACGGCGTTGATCGATAAAGACCAGACCGTGGGAGTTCTTGACAGCCAGGAACCTGTGCTTGGGATCGAACGCGAGATCGCTGGGACGCCCGAAAAAGACCAGTGCTTCTCCCGCCGGCTTGACGTACTGACCGGTCGGCATAACGTATTTGCCGCTTCCAACCGGCCCGACAGCGGCGTAAGTCGCCGACTTCGCATGGGCTATGATAATGCAGCTCGCAAGCGCTACGCCCATCAGGGTTGCTGCAAAGGACCGCTTCACAACTCAAGTCCCCTTTTCACCCTTTCTTCCACTTTATAAACGTCGGCGTTTTTCGGCGGGCAGCTGTCGCCGGCCCTCGGGGGCACGCGTGCAAGCCATCGTTCGACGTCGAAAAGGCGGTCCAATCTGAGCATGGCGGTTTTGATAAGTTTTGATGCGCTATCTAAACGAGCGCATCGGAGGACGTCACCGCCGTAAATTGAAACACGAGCGATAATTGTTAACGGATAGCGAGGTTGGGATGCGCAGAAGCATCTTTTGTGTTGCTTTGGGTTTGGTATTGCTCGGGGCCGGTACGCTTGAGCCGAGGGCGTTGTCGGTCGACGCAATCGTTACGCAGCACGTTGAGGCGCTTGGTGGCATGGCCGCGGTTCTAGCGGTGCATTCGTTAGTGCGCCATGGATGGTATCAGGAAGGCACGTTTCGTCTCGACCACACCTACGTTGCGCAGATGCGGCCGTTCTATCGCGTGATTGGAAGCCCGGAGCATGAACTCGACGAGATTCATGAGGGCTATGACGGGGGTGCGTGGGAGTATTACCCCGATCCAGGAATCGTCGTTCGCACGGGTGCCGAGGCGGCTCGTGCAACGCGGCATTCCGCGATGTTTGATGATGCGCTCGTGAACTATCGTGCGACCGGCACGACGCTTACCGACGGCGGCAGCGAGAGCTTTCTTGGACACGACGTGTATGTGCTGCACGGTGTGCTTGCCGACGGTTTTCATGAAGACTATTTCGTGGATGCAAAGACGTTTCTCATCGACGGGCGTAGTGAAGTCGTTCCAATGCATGCGTACGGTGAGCGGTATCATACCTATGACGTAATCGGAGATTACCGTGCCGAAGACGGCGTGATGATGAGTCATTCCTTTCAAGAGGTTGATTCGGCGACCGGCAGGGTGCTTGATTCGGGCGGCGATAGCTCGATCGAGATTAATCCGACTCTGCCGCGCTCGATGTTTTCGTCGCCACGATGGAACCGCACGCCGGTACAAGAGATGATCGCGCGTATCTACGACGAGCGCGATGATCCGCATGCAGTCGTCTGGACGTACCGCCAGTTTCGGGCGATCACCGACGTTGCGGTTTCGCCGACCGGTGATGCGGTTGATTTTGTGGGGTATCAATGCTTGAAGATGGGGCATGCGGACACGGCGATTGCGGTATTAACGCTCAACGTGGGTGACAATCCGCGCAGTGCTCGTGCGCATTTCGGACTGGGGCGCGCCTTCGATGCGGCCGGCCGACGAGAAAGTGCCGGAAGGGAATACCGCGCGGCACTTTTGGCCTGGACCGACATGGAGAACGGCGTGGTTCGCACGCCGTGGACCCTGTCGGCCTACGGACCGTTGATGGACCTCCCTCCACCGGCGCTGAGAACGTAAACTGGCCTTTGCCGCCCGCGCCGATCGGTGACATGGCGTGTAATGACATGACGGGATTCTCCGTCGTTGTCATGGGTGCATCACGCGGGATTGGCGCGGGTGTTGCGGAGGAGCTCGGTCGTCGAGGGGCCCGGCTTACCTTGGTTGCCCGATCGGAGTCGGCGCTTCATGCGCTAGCACGGCGAATAAAGGCCGCTACGGGTTCTGAGTGCTTGCCCGTGGCGGTTGATATCACGGACGCCGACGGATTGACTGCCATGATGTCGCTCTCGGCAGCCATGTTCGGGCCTGTGTCCGTCATTGTGAATACGGCCGGCAAAGTATCATCGATCGGACCGATTAACGGGATCGATAGCCACGAGTGGCACGCGGATATCGTGACCAATATCTTTGGCGCCTACAATCTGATGCGGGCAGCACTACCGGGAATGATCGCTCAAGACCGTGGTTGGATCTTCAACTTTAGCAGCGCGCTGGCGCTCAGTTCAGCTCCCTACCTTTCCAGCTACGTTGCTTCCAAGGCTGCCATCAACGCCCTAACACGATGCGTTGCGGACGAGCTTGCCGGGACTAATGTTAAAGTCTACTCGATTAGCCCCGGCCTGGTAAAAACCGACATGTTCATGCACGCAGCCTTTTCGCCCGAAGGCAAGCGTTGGATGCCGCACCTGAGCAAGCTACCAGACGAGGCATTTTCGTCGCCGGTGGCGGTTGCAAACATCATTGTTGATATCGTGACGGGCAAGCGAGAAGCAACGTCAGGGAGCTTCATACCGAGTCTCTAAAAGGCCGATCACGCGGATGAAGTTCTCGGCAAGGGCAAACAAGTAGCTTCATCTTCCAGCAGCGCAAAGAAATGGAAGTTGCTGATTTTTGATAAGATTTGATACATGGTAGCATCTCGCCTCGTAAGGTGCCCAGCGTTAGGGGGCAAATAAGAGATACTAGCTGTAATGACGCAAGAGCCTTTTTCCGGCGGCAGACCGATGTGCCGATCAGAATTCCTCAACGTTTGCTCCGCCGTCAGCGCAGCAACGCTGGTCGGGGCTGCGCCACCGGTCCCGGAGCTACATATTGCTAACACGCCGCTCGCTGCGGAAGCAACGCTCGCCGCAAAAACATCTGAGCCAATCGAAATCTTCAATCATTCCCTACGCTCTTTTCTGTTCGCAGAGTTGATCGCGAAGGCGAGAGGCTTAAGCCACGACGTCGAGGCGGTGTACGTCGCTTCAATTCTACACGACACAGGACTTACTGCGCGGCACATGAGCGACAGCGAACGCTTTGAAGTCGATGGAGCGAATCTCGCACGGAGAATACTTGAGCGCCACGGCATCGTTGGCGGGCGCGCCGAGTTAATATGGGACGCGATCAGTTTGCACGACCAGGGAGGCATTGCGCGCTGGAAACCGGTCGAGGTCATGCTCGTCAACGCAGGCGTTTCCGCCGATTTCGGGGCCTATCTGAATCTGCTGGATCGCAGCGAGATTATCGAGGTTCTCACGGCGGCGCCTCGGAACGGCTTCATCCCGGTTTTCCTTGAAGCGGTTGCTTCCGTTGCCAGGCGAAAGCCGCATGCTACCGGTAACTGCTTCGTGACTGATGTGGGGTACAGAATGGTTCCTGGATTCCATCTCGATAATTTTTGCGACGAGGTCGGAAGCGATCCATTTTCTGCTTATAGCTAATCGGGCTGCGATAACGGGCTTGCGTGCCCGGCGAGAAGCGTTAGGCAAAAAGGGTCATGGGACGCGCGCGTACGCGAGAGACAGCACCTGCTTCCAGGCAGTTCCAACCTTCCCGAATAGCGCCCATTGATAAAGGCTCGGGTTCTGGCGCGTAACCGTAACCCGATAGTCGACCCTTCCCTCGGAGAAAGTGATTGTCATCAGGTCACCCTCGATCTGCACCGGACCTTGAACGATGGTGTTGTCCTGATCCATGTACCACACCGCCAAACCGTTTTTCGACGGATCGTAAAAGAAGTTCCCTGCGTAGCGTCGCGTGACCGAGCCGTCGCGTGCCACAAATTTCGTATTGAATTGAACGAAGTTACCCGTTGCAGACCAATCATAGCGAACGTCGATGTGCGCAGTTGCCCCGGGCATTCCGGCCGTATTGGTGCTCCATGTTTTGCCGGCTAACCAGTCGAGTTGGTGAATCATATCCGGCTGCGCCGCGCTTGCCGGGGCGACGAGACAGAGAGACAGAATGGCAAGAAGACCTCCGGTGCTTTTCATGCGCTTACGCTGCCTCCTTGGGTAGGGCAAAGTAGTTGCGCAATTGGGCGACGGAAATGTCATATGGACCAATGGTACGTAAGGCCAGTGCTTGCATGACGCCGCCTTCCATAACTGTGAGAACGAACGCCGCCAACGCGTCGATATCCGTCCCGCGACGCAGTGAAGCGCGCGCCGTGTGAATGCATGATGCGATCGCGCCGCGCCAAGCCAAGAAATTCTCGGCAATGAGGGCGCGCGCGACGGGATCCTCGTTTGAGACTTCAAGAGCTAGACTTCCGATCGTTCGAAGCCCTCCTGTCAGAGGGATCTCTCGCGGTCGTCAGCTCGACCTCGCCGGTTATCACGTGCATGGCGATCGTCGCCGCGCCGGTGCCGATCCTTGAGGCGTGGAAGTCGTTGGTGCTCGATCCGACCATCGCCCAAGCGTCGACGGTTGCGCTGCTGCTCCGCGGGATGCGAAGCGCTATTTCCCCAGTCGTTGCCCACAGCTCGATCTGCTGGGCGCCCCCGACTGCGGCCATGTCCACGTCGATCTCACCCGCCGAAGTCCGAGCCTTAACGCTTGCACGCGAGCCGCTGACCACGATCAAACCCGCGTTCGTGGAGACGTTGAGGTTGGCGTTCGCCGGCGCGTGGATGACGAAATCCACGTCGCCCGACCGCGTGAATAAGCCAGACCCGGCATAGGTCGTAGAAATTACCGCGCCCTCCGACGTGCGTTTCGCGTCGATACGAATCTGCTGGAGCGCGGTTTCGTCGGAGGCGTACTCGGTTGCATCGACCGAAACGAGCGGCCTGTTCCACGTCTCAACGCGGATCGTTCCATGGGCCTCCGAGACGGTAAGTGATCCGTCGCTAGGCATCGCAATAGCGTCGTGGACGTGACCGCTTACCAGGCGATTGTCGAACGAGCAGGCTGACAGCGCGATCGCCACGAGAACAGCAAGGAGCGCTAAGGCCGGAACTAGGCGCCGCGAGTGCATCATCTCGCGTGTACGCTCCGCGAGCGCTGATGTTTCGGCTTCGTCCGAGATATTCCAGCTATCAACAAATATCAAATCGAAACGCTCGAGCTCAAATCGCATACGGTGCGCTCCTACGAGTCTAGATCGGACTGAGAGCGTCGCGGCCGCCGGACCTGCTCGCCGCCGCAGTTTGGGCAGCGGCCATGAGAAGCTTGACTGCACGCCGCGCAAAACGTGCACTCGTACGAGCAGATGTACGCTTCATCGGACGCAGGCAGCGGGCGACTGCAGCGTTCGCAGGAGCCTTTCATTGAAAGACCTCGCTTTGTTTCGATCGGAACGGCGAATCGGTAGCCTTTCCCAGGAACCGTAACGATGTACACTTGGTCGTCGGCGTGTTGGCCGAGCAACCCGCGCAGCATGAACACGTGCTGCGTCAGATTGGCATCGCTCGTGGCAGTATTGGGCCAGAGTCGGTTAAAAAACACGTGCTTTTCTACGATGTGACAATTGGCTTCGACCAACAGGAGCAGAATTTGAAAGAGCTTTTCCGGCACGCGGCGAATTTCAGATCCGGAAAGCAAGTAACGGTGCGCGACATCGAGCATGTATGGCCCGAATCGGTAGGTTACGGCCATTTCGGCTTCGGGTGAGCGTGGCGGCAGCGATTCCATCACTCGCATCACTTCGTACTTCGAAACTGTAGTTCTAAGGGATCCCGTCTAGTCTCCTGGCCGCGCAAATCGTATCAAATTTTCTCAACAGTCACTGTAATGCTTTCGACGTCATGGCTCGTACTCGGCGGCGAATTGGATATTCGCAAGATTAGCAGGGGCGCCCCCGGCGAGCTCGTCGACGGGAAGGCGCACGAAGCCTGAGCCCGGTAATCCGCCGTAGTTCCTCACCCATCCGGCGGCTAAGCCGTCTTCGTCTAGTGCCAACACGGTGGTTACCGATTGTGGGTCGGCCGGCCACGCGGCATATCCCTCAGGATTCACGTCCCATCTCCGCCCTTCAGGTGTGGCGTGAGCAGCGGCCAGGTCGAAGTTACTGTGCTCGAAGCTCACGCCGAGAAACGCGCCCGCTCGAGCGCGGTCGATGGCCAGAATATTCACGTTGCCGGTCTTGAGGTCGGTCGGCAAGATGAACGGCGGCGTTCCGAGCCAGACCGCTTTGCCGCCGCTTGCGAGGTAGCGGCGAAAACGGCCTCTGGATGCGTCGGGCAGGACGTCTTGCGCGAAAACGATCGCGCTGGGAGCCCGGTCGCGCATCCTATCGGTGAGAAAGGTCGCTAACCCTGCCGCGTCAACCTGCGTATAGGACCGATGCGCGAAGTACGTTGCTACGCTTTGCGCGTCGTCAACATTCGTCGCCTTTTCGTAGGAGGGATCGAAGAAGACCGCGCGAGCGAGGCCGGAGCCGCGAACTAAGTTTATGGCGTAGACTGCACCGTCGTCGCTGCCGTAATAGAGTTGATTGTCGGCGGCAACCGGCGATGAAAAGATGCGCTTCCAGCCGAGACGCTCGACCCACAAGATACTTCCGGACGCGCGATCGATGGCGAAGACGCGCCCGTCCCAATCCGCGTCGAAGACGACGTTGCCGGCGACTGCGGGCGACGACCACACGAGGCTCAGGGCTCCATTGGGCGTGCGCCAAACTTCTCGTCCGGTCGTTGCATCGACGGCCTGGACGAAGTGGCCGTCAGAGCTTCCCGCGAAGACGAGCCGGCCGTCGAATGCCGGCGACGTGTTCACCCAAGAAATCTTGTGATCGTAGCGCCAACGGAGCTTGCCGGTCCTCGCATCGACTGCGTATAGAAAGCCGTCACGCGCGCCGACGTAGACGGCGCCCCCGCCCACGGCCGGTGACGATTGAATCGACCGCCGATCGTATCCGAATCGCGAAGAGTCGAGTCCGGCGCCTTCGGTCGCGAACGTCCATCTGACGCTACCGGTCCTGACGTCGAGCGCGTACAGCTTGCCGTCGAAGCTCCCAACGTAGGCCGTATCACCGGCAATCGCCGGCGATGACCGAACGCGGCCTCCGGTCTGCGTGCGCCAGAGCACGCGTCCATTCGCGGCGTCAAGCGCGTACACCGCGCCGTCTCCACTCCCGACAACGAGCGCATTGCCGGTAACGATCGGAGACGACGAGTACAAATCACCGCTCTCACGGCCCCACGCGAGTGGCACGTCGGCGCGGCCCGGCGTCCGCCACAACGGCGTTCCGCGCGAGGCATCGAGCGCAACGACTGCGCTTCCGCGCGTCTGAAAATACACTGTACCGTTCGCGACGGCTGGGCTCGACGTTATGGGGCTGCCCGCGTCATATTTCCAAAGCAACGCTCCGTCGGTTGCATCCAGCGCATACAGAGTGCCGTCGCCGCTGCCGACGTATAACGTGCGTCCGGACACTGCAGGTGTGGATCTTACGGTTCCCTGCGTTTGAAAACGCCAAGCGAAGCCGCCGAACGCATATCCCGATGGAGCCGGAAAAACGCCGGTTCGTTCCGGGTCGTTTCGGAACGCGGCCTCCCCCTGCGAAGCGTTCGTGAACGACGCGGACGCCAAAGATAGGGTAAACGCCAGAAAGACCGCGGGAACGAACGGTCGAGCGTTACTCTTCATTTTCGAGCTCGAGTGCTGCCACCACGAAGCCGACACCTGTTTCATTGCCTTACAAAACGGTGGATGTGACGCGCAAAACTAATTCGTCAGTACTGTACGTCATGCGCAGTCTCACTGTCAAGGAACTCCGGTTTTTCAACTTGATAATTGTTGATGTCCAAGGAAGCAAGTCAGAGCGAAAGACCGGCGCGCGCCAAGCGTATCTATCTAACGCTGGATATTGAAAACCCAATTCGATGTTTGGAGAAGCCGGACGCGTATTAAACTAGATCGCCGAAACGCGCCAGGTCGATCTCTCCGATCCCTCCCGCGTGTCCACGTCGCCGGCAGCGGTGCCGGGTTGAGAAAAGGAAGAGGACTGGACCGCCCGGTCGAAGATGACGCGTGCACCACGGTATTGGAGTCTAGAAATGCGAACAGTCCTCTTGATTCTTTGCGGCGTCGTCGTTGCGAGCTGTTCGCGCGCCACCGGTGCATCGGCACTTCTACCCGCTCTGCCCAACGGCATGCGTACATCAGATGCAAGACCGAACGCTTCCAACTACAAACAGATTTTTAGCTTCGACGGGACGGACGGCGCATTGCCAAGCGCGGCCCTTACCGATGTAAACGGCTTGCTTTTTGGAACGACGGACATCGGTGGTGCAAACTATGCCGGCACGGTCTACAAGATCACGACCTCGGGCAAAGAACGCGTGATTTACAGTTTCAAAGACGGCAGTGACGGTTCAGCTCCGGAGGACACGCTGATCGACGTGCACGGCGTGCTCTACGGCACGACGAACGGCGCGGGCCAGAATGATGCCGGAACCGTCTTCAAGATGACTCGCTGCCCGGGCAGTGAAAGCGGCCTAAATAGCGTCTGCTCCTCTAACGGCCGTCTACCGGATTCCGCAAAACTCGCCGGGATTTGAAGGGAATAAACGGGACTCGAAACCGCGAAAACCCGTACAGGCAGGGAGTATCCGGTATTCGACGGGAGCGGCCGGGACCCCGATTTGCGGGTTCGATTCCCGTTGGCGCTACGATAAACACGCTACGCAGCTTTCCGCGGTCGGCCACCTTTTCGGCCGTTTGCGCGAGAAGCCGCAGCCTTTTTGGGAGTGGTTCGGCCACGTGTCCTGTGTCCCATTGCTTTTGCGAACATAGTACCTAGCTCGTCGGCTAGCAGGCCCGGGACGTAGATGTCGACGTCGATTTCGCGAAACGAAACACCATCGCCGCCTGGCTGAATTTCAACTCGCGCTAGGTCCGCCTCATTGGCATTTTTTAGCTCTCGGATTTGCTTGCGAGGGATCGATACGGTGACACCCTTACGCAACGTCAAGTCGAGCGCATCCCTTCTGCGATTGTAGAGCGCTCGAACGACATCGAAAGGTTCATCCTGAACCGTGCTTTGTCCCCGCGCGTACATTGCATCAGTGAGCGGAGACACATGGATTCGCCTGGGTATCTTAGCCATTAAATTTCTCCCATAATCGTACGAGCTTGCCGAAGTGTTGGCCGACAAGCTCCCGCGCTCGTCGAACATTTTGTTGCGACATGCGAATGTCATAGGGTTCGAGCGAGGCATCCAGGATAATCTTGCACTTCTCGCGATCCTTGATGACGTGAACGTGCGGCTTGTGCCCACGCTCGTCGCGCGTATTAATGACGATGCGGAACCCTTCGACCTCTATGCCGGGCACGTATCCAATGATAACCTAAGCCGTGTGGGTTTGTCAAATTTACTTATGTCGAACGGCGGAGCGAACCTCGTCGGCAATTCCGACGCGGAGTCTTCGCGACGTACCTAAAAGCTGCCCAATATAGCTCTATGTCGATTACACGCCATGACCCGGTGATGCGCGCAGCGTTAGAAGCTCGAGGCGCGTACGTCTTTAAGACCATGGGCGACGCTCGCATCGGTTCGAATTGCAACGTGTCATCTGAGCGGAGCCACGAAGCGGTGGAGTCGACGGACGCGTCGAACAGTTGAATCTAAGCCCGCTCAATATTTAGCTGCTAGGCCCGGCGTCTTGATCAGGTCCGGCGGACTAGGGCGAAGCCAGCGCTGCAGAGCCCGCGCGAGCTATCGCGCAGTTATCTGCGGAAACCTTCGGCAGTTGTTAGGTGGCTAGTTCGGTCGTTCGTAAAAGGATGGCGGCTCTTCCAAAAGGAACGATGTGCGGGCTACTTCTCGTTTGGAAGGGTTAGGAACATGCGCATACTTGTCGCAGCGACTGGCATGCTAGTATTGGCGATTCTTAGCGGTTATTCGAGTCCGGCGCGAGCGGCGGGCAGCGTGCTCACGGGCGAAATGGCCTATGCCAACTACTTGCTCGCTGGGCCATGGAATTGCACGACAGCGGTGCCGGCCATGATGGGGCAACCCGCGCACACGGACCACGTGACGCTTACCTTTGATGTGGTGCCAGGCAACGTATTCCACGACCACGTGTCGGCCAGCGATTACAGCGACGATGACTATTTCGGCTATAACCCCAAGACGAACACATACTGGAGCGTGAGCGCGGATAGCATGGGTAATAATGGATCCGCAACGTCCACTGACGCAAAAACCTATACGGGAACCAGCTCAATGGGTGCCATGAGCATGAGCGTTACCAGCACTTACACGAAGGTAAGCGCGAGCAGCGTTACCTTTCACGAAGTCGTGTCCGGAGGTGGACAGCAAGAAACCTTCGACAGCATCTGCACGCGGTAGAGTCAAGTCCCAAATCTGCTGTAAATTCGGCTCAGCTTAAGCTCGCCCACATACCCCGCTACCAAAATCTCCTTATTCTATCTCAGGTAGAACGAAGGTAAAACAGGCGCTCGAGCAATAGGGCCCGCGGGAGGAGGTCCGTTGCACCTGATCCTGCGCTTTTATCGCCAGTGCGATCGCCACCCACGTCATCGCTGTCGCGCACGTCGTGCCGACGTACTTTTCGGATCGTGCGCGACGAGCTCGAATGAATTGAGTTAGGCGCCTTGATATGCGCGAGCGGCGAAGCGTGAAGATTCGGGGCGTGGTTCAGGGCGTATTCTTCCGTGAAACGGTGCGCCGGTTCGCGTCGCGTTACGACGTTCACGGCTTCGTGCGCAATGTTGGCCTCGACGTGGTGGAGGTCGAAGCCGAAGGTAAACCGCACGTCGTCGAGGCGTTCATCGCCGACGTCCTGGCCCATCCGCCAGCCGCCGCTCGAATTGAAGACGTGTGGTCGACGTCGATGCCGGCCCAAGGAGACGTGGGATTCTCTATCGCTCCGAGCGCACGCTAAAGGCGTTCGCCACATCACAAGCCTCATCGACGAAGTTGTCGGCCTCAACGAATTCGATGACCTGCGACGGCTCGCGCGGCGCCGAAACAAACGCCCGCTGGCATTGGTAGAGCCAACAAGGAGCAACGAGATGACGCGTTTCAGGGCCAGAATGACCGGTGCTGCCTACCTCCTCTGTTTTATAACGGCCATATTTGCGGCATCACTAATCGGCCGCGTTCCGGTTGCCTATAGCGACGCCGGCAATCTCGTCGCGAATGCACTCTACGTGGCCGTTACCATTCTTCTGTATGGCATATTCAAGGCGGTGAACCGCAACCTCGCGGTATTCGCCGTAGTGATTAGCGTCGCGGGATGCGTGGTACAGTCGCTGAGCCTTTTTCACCTTACCCCACCGCAAAGCTCGCTGCCGATTTTCGGGTGCTTCAACCTCGTAATCGGGTACCTCATTTTAAGATCAACGTTTTTGCCGCGCGTTCTGGGCGCCCTGATGGCCTTATCGGGTTTGGCCTGGCTAACCGTGCTGTCGGCGGAGCTCGTGCGACATATCGGCACGTACGTCGAGATCGTCGGCATCGTCGCCGAGGCGTGCCTAATGCTGTGGCTGCTTCTGATGGGCGTGAACGTGCAACGCTGGAACGAACAGGCCGCAACGGCGACGAGGTAGCGCTTACGTTGTGGCAAGCATGGGTCTATCTCGGCGTCTCGCTGACGGCGGGCGTAACGCTCATCGCATACCTGCGTCGCGCCGATCCAACGCTTCTCAAGCGGCGTTTACGCGGTCCGGGTGCCGAAAAGGATACGAGCCAGAAGCTGATACAACTGGCCGCAGCGATGGTTTTTGCGGGGACAATCGTTGTAGCTTCACTCGATCATCGCTTTTCGTGGTCGCACGTTCCGGTCTCCGCAACCATTGCTGGGTTCGGCCTCTTGGTCGTGTGTTATCTCGTCATCTTTCTGACGCTGCGAGCGAACACGTTTGCTGCGGTGAACATCAATGTCGAGCCCGGTCAGCAGGTCGTCTCGACCGGGCCGTACGCATTGGTCCGTCATCCTTACTATGCGGGTCTGCTGCTCTGGGTTCTGGCGACTCCGCTTGCGCTGGGATCGTGGTGGGGCCTGCTCCTGCTCGTTCCCATGGCGCTGGTACTAGCTTCGCGGATTCGTTTTGAGGAGCATTTTCTGACGCAGAACTTACCAGGCTATGCGGAGTATTGCCAGAGGGTTCGACATCGGCTCGTGCCATCGGTGTGGTAGGCTTCGGGGCCGCGACATCATCTAACGGCCGTCTAACGGATTACACAAAACTAGGCGTAATTCGAAGGGACTTACCCATTCTCGTCATGGCCGGTTCAAACGAAGATCCAGGAATCGGCGAACGTACCACAGCGCGATGCGGTCATGAAAACCCGTAGCGAAATCCTCGAAAGCATGATCGGCCCAAGGCAGCTCAAGGTAAGTAACGCTGACACCATAGCCCCGCAGTTCGTCGCGTAAGAGACGTTCGAAGCCGAGCTGGACGACGTGATCGCGCCCTGCCGCTATCATGAGGACTGGTGGCATACCGGCATGGACGACGTACCGCGGAGATCCGCTTCGGTAGCATGCGGGTTGCTGCTCCGGCGTTCCGCCGCAAAGGTCGATCAGGACGTGACGCACGTTGATAATGTCTGGTTGGGACGGATATTCATAACCGAGCCGAAGATCCACTGGACTCTCGTAGGTGATCGCGGCACTGATCCGGTGGGGTCGCAGGGCTGCCGCGATGATTGCCAACTGCGCGCCGGACGAATGTCCGAGCACGGCGATGCGACCGGCCGGCAGCGAATCGATCTGACGGAGCACGGCGTCACGTTGCGTCGGCCAGCGAGCGCGAGGCGCGTGCGGATAGTTCAGCGCGATAACTCGATAGCCCCAAGAAGCGATGATCGCGTTGAGTCGCGCGTCGTTTCTTGGCGAACCATGCTCCCACGCGCCACCGTAAATCACGAGCACGAGGGGGGCGCCTAGGCGAACGGCGGTGGCGCTCGCACCTTTAGGAAGCGGCATGAGTAAAGCCGACAATGGAACGTAGGGGCCCCGTATCGCGTAAGCAATAGCTGGGACCAGCGTACACGACAGCGCCACGAGCGCGATGATGATGGCCGCAGGCCGCATTGAACTATGCGAGCGCAGCGTGATGAGCAGGACGATAGCGTTGAGAACCGTTAAGACCGGCCACAGCTCGGTACCCGCGACCGTCAGAACGAAGAGTGGCACGACCGGGCCTGGAATCACGATCCAAATCGAGAGGAAAAACGCGAACACTGCCAGCACGAACGGCATCGTGCAGGTATCATTTCGAAAACGAAGCCGTTCCTGCTCCGAGATGTCTGGTTATGATTTCGGCGGGAACGGCCGGGGCGCGGGGCGCCGCAACGACATTAAAGTTCGCCCGGGAGAGGCAATCAAACAATGCCACCACAGAAGCTTATGCTCATACGACACGCGGAAAAGGAGCCTGATGCCGGTCCGCCACCTTACGGCGTCAACGCCGAGGGCGAAAAGGATAAACACTCGCTGAGTGTGCTCGGCTGGCAGCGGGCGGGAGCGATTGTGCCATTCTTTCGCCGAGCCTTGGCTCATGGCATCGAACCGCCTGATGCTATCTACGCATCTAAGATTGGTGATACCGTTGTCCTGGCCGACGGTCGCGACGTTTCCAAAAGTCTGCGGCCGCAGCAAACGGTGACGCCGCTGGTGGATGCAACGAGCCCGGAAAAGGGACTTCAGACGCCTTGTGCCGTTGGGGAGGAGGCTCAGCTGGTGCAGACAATTCTCGCGAATGAAAATGGGATTGTGCTCGTTGCGTGGGAGCACCACCACATCTCAAATATCGCGAACGCGTTCTCAACTGACGCTCCCGCTGAATGGCCCGGGTCGCGCTTTGATGACGTGTGGATCTTGACGCGGTCGAATAATGGCGCGTACGTATTTTCAGAGGCGTCTCAATCTTTGTTGAAGGGCGATCTGCCAGCCATCGACCCATAGGCCCGTGAATCCGGGCCGTTGTAAGTGATCCGCCTCGAGATATGGAGCCTGAGTGCAACCTCTCGCGCCGTCAGGCGGTCTTGAGTGCGGTATGATGCAAAACCCCTTGCCGGTTGCCACCCTCGCTATTAAAGGCGCTGTCAAGATCAAAGGCGCTTTCAAGGGTCCGAACTGCTCGGACCACTCCGAACCGGTCTACGGGGGCTATGCTAACGAACGCGGTGAGATCGTATTGTTTACGAATGACCTCGCCTATCGCATCAACTTCAAGAACCAGATCTTGAGGCAACGGCCGCCACTGAATTTTGGCGCGCAGGCGCGCTACGATGCGACTGAAGCCGGCGCCGCCTTTGAGTATGGCAGCAAGACCTTCCGCCGGTTGAGTCATCAGCAGATCGCCGACATTTGCATAGCCGGCCATTTTCGGGTCGGCTCAAGATTCTAAGCCTCAAGATACTCACCGTAGAAAGCTAAGGCGCCCCGCGTTAAGCGAAGCGCCCCTTGAACGTTGGTTAGACCCGTCGCCCTCAGACTGTGACTTGAGCGGAGATCTTGTGCCAGGTCGAGTTGACGACATCGTAAGTCTTGACTTGCGGACTTCCCTCAAGCAGGTTCGTTAGCATCTGGGCCACTTCCGGATAAGCTTTGTGGCTATAGGATTCGGCGCTTGCTTGCCGATCCCACAAACTGATTGCGGTCGCGTCCTTTCCGTCTGGGCTCACGAAGAAGATTTCATCCTTAAAACCTTCCTGTTTCCGGAGCATAGGAAGCACTTGCTCTTCAACTGCCTTCGTAAGTTGAGCAACGCTATTGGGTTTTGGATGCATGGTTATAATTCGAGAGAACATATCACTCCTTAGGGGCTTCATCAGCTTCATTGATCAACCAAAAAAAGAAGCCGCCCCGTATCTTGATACCGCTTAGAAGGCGGCAGTAGCGGTGGGCAGCTTTGCATGGTCGCCTAGAGTCGCTGTGGATCTAGTATAACACACTTTGCTACAAAACAGTCGGAATGCTTGAAAAAAGTTCTCTCACGACGAGCGCGCTTCAGCGATAGCGCGCTCGTCGTTCCAACGACTGCCCTCTTCCCTCAGCCGTGCGAACTCGCCGGCATCGAACTCCCTCTGAAGCGCGGCAAGCATTGCGTCGTATTCCTGTTGCTCGGTATGACCGCGGTGAAGTTTGAGCGCAGCGAGTCGTATTTCGACGTAGCCCAGCAGGCGAGCCCCACACCTGCGAGATTCGATCCGTCGCGCAGCGTCTTGGTCCCCACGAAGCGCCGCAATTGCTGCCAAATGCTGTAAGGCGATCCCGACGTAGATGTCCGCTTCGATCGCAGAGGCCATGGCTAGACTTTCGAGTCCACACGCCGTTGCGTCTTCGAAGTTGCTGGACGCGATTTCATAAGCGCAGATATTGAGCAAGTCGTTGACGATGTGCGGGCGATGCCCGGATTCGCGATCCAGCGCCAACGCTTTTCTCGCAAGGTCGAGAGCGGTGCGAATCTCGCCGGCCTGGAACTCGGCTTCAGCGAGGTTCCTGAGAACGCTAATCGCGCTTTCCTCGGCACCGCTGGCCTCGTATATCTGCAACGCCTCGTCGTAATAAGAACGAGCGCGCCCGATGTCGCCGATCACATTGCGCGCATCGCCGATGTCGTGCAGTATTCCCGCGGCTGCCCGATCCTCATTGCGGTCACGGTAGGTTTTCAAAGCCGCCTGTAACGAAACCTCACCTTCATCAACGCTGCCGAGCCGTGTGAGGGCGTATCCCACGTACCGTTGAGCCTGCGCGGACCACAGCTCTTCCTGCAGTCCCGAAAACGCAGCTTCGGCTCGTCTCGCGGCTTCCAGCGCCACGTCCCACCGATACCCCATCGCGGAGAGCTGCGCTTCATATAAGTCCAGCCTCGCTACGATGGACGCGGGCGTTTCTTCGTCGATCGCTTGCCGCGCGCTCGCAAGCAATCGCCGCCTCTCAGGTGCGCTCAAAAAGGGCACGCGCCGCAGGGCCGTCAGTAACCGCTGACCGAGCAAGACGTCTCCGCTTCCCATAAGCGACCACTCGAGCGCCGCGCGCCAATTTTCCACTTCCGGGCGCACTTGGCGGCGCCAATGCATTTCGGACGTTGTGGACCATGCTTCATCGAAATCCTCGGCTAACGCCAGGAACGTGAGGGCGTGCGCGCGGGCGGTGACGGATCGCTCGCCGTGCTTATCCAGCTCCGAAGCGGCGAACTCGCGCGTGGACTCGAGTAAACGATAGCGCTTCCCTTCATCCGTATCTACGTGGACCAGCGACTTGTCGACGAGCGACGCGAGCAAAGCGACTGCCGTCGCCTCATCAACGCTCTCGTGTGCGGCGCAGCGGATGACGGCGTCGAGCGCGACGCTGCCGACGAACGTGGAGAACCGTCGAAAGAACCCTTTTTCGTTCTCGGAAAGAAGTTCGTAGCTCCATTCGATCGTCGCCTGCATGGTCTGCTGTCGCGGGAGAGCGACGCGACTACCACTCGTGAGGATGGCAAGTTTGCGATCGAGCCGCCTCGCGAGATCTTCGATGCCGAGGGCCTTCATTCGTGATGCGGCCAGTTCGATCGCCAGCGGGAGACCATCGAGACGTTGCACGATTTCGGCCACGACCGGTGCGTTGGTCGCGGTAAGCTCGAAGCGTCGATCGGCGGCAGAAGCACGTTCGGTGAAAAGAACGGCTGCGCCGTATCTGAGCAGAGTCTCGGCTGTTACGTCTGCGGATGGCGGCACAGGGAGTGTCGGCATCGGAAAGACGTCCTCGCCTGAGATGCCGAGTGGCTCCCGGCTTGTCGCGAGGAGTCGAACCGAGGGGCAGTTTCGCAGTATCGCATCAACCAGCGCTGCGGCTCCCTCGAGGATGTGTTCGCAGTTGTCGAGGAGGAGTAGGATGTTCCTTGACCTGAGATCATGCACGAGGCTAGCGGCCACGTCACCGGCAGGGCCGAGCCTGAGCTCCATCGCCTGCGCGATGGTCGATGCGATGTGCTCGCTGCTCGAGATCGGGGCGAGGTCGACGAACCAAACGCCCTCGCGATAATCGTCGAGCAAACCGGCGGCAGCTTCAAGCGCGGTCCGCGTCTTCCCAACCCCGCCTGCGCCGGTGAGCGTCACGAGCCGGTGCGCCCCGAGCAGGTCTCGGATCTCCGCGATTTCCGCATCTCGCCCCACGAACGAGGAAATCTGTAACGGCAGGTTGTTCCGGCGCAAGTTCGACGGCCGCGCCGTATCTTGGCGCGGTCCCGCGGGCTGAGCGTCAGCGGCCGCCGTTTGTGCGAGCAGAGTTCGCACGTCTCGCAAGAGTTCGGACCACGCTTCGTCACGCGGCCGGGTCGCGGCATCGAGCCAATGAATAGCCCGAACGTAGAACTCAAGAGTGGCTGAAGGTGCGACGTCTTCGATGCGCACCGGCAAAATGATTTTTTTGCGGGAGGCAGCTAATTCGAGCTCGCTGAGGACGGCCCGCGAGTCATTTGCGCCGGCCGAAAAGACGAGCAAGACGATGCGCGCCGCTGCGATCGCATTGACCAGCTGCTGACCATACGGAATTCCGGGCACCGGGTCACGCGGCGCGATCCAGCATCTTACTCCGTCGGCCTCGAGGCGATCGCAAATATCGCGAGCGTCTCGGGCATCCGCCGAAGAATGGCAAATGAATACGTCCGGGTCCACGCGAGCTTGGTCCGCCTGCCGCGCTTACCCATCCTGCCGGGCTCCTCAGAATTCAGAACCCATGGCGCTACCGCGTGGCGGTCGCCCCCATTATCTCGGGGTCGCGTGCGGTGAGGAAGCCTTCGAAGTCTTCGAGCGTGATGGAGGCAGCTGCGGCCGCGCCGACCGCTCGAAGCTCCCCGACGTGCTGCGTGCCGTCGAGCCGCTGTACCGCCTTGGGATCGATGCCGGGCGGACTCTTGGACGCGTCGAAAAGGCCAAGCCGCTCCAGTCCACGCTCCGACAGCTCGGCGTTATAGCGGATATACGTAAAGAACTTCTCCCTGACCGGAGATTCGTTTCCGACGAGATTGCCGATTTCAGAATCCCACTTCGGAAGGTCGCACCACGGGCGGAGCTTGCCGAAGACGCGGCATAAGAGATCCTGCTCGTTCGTCGCGCTTCGCATGAGCGCGGCGGGTAATGCCTGCACGTTGTAGAGGAGCTTCATCTGATGGACCTTCAGGTTGAGATCCTCGCTCTCGCACAGGCCGGTCCCCACCGAAACCAGCAACAGGTTCTCTTCGCCGACTGGCCAGCCGAGCCGGTACTCGGGAAGCGTCGCCATCAGGAAAAGCTGAAACGCGGGGTTGTTGTGAACCGTAACGCCGCCGTCCTGAAAGATAAACGGGCGCGCGACACCCGGCACGTTGATCTCTTCCGGGGGAAAGAAGACCGGCGCCGCGGTGCTCGCACGGATGAGCTTCCAGAGCGGAATATCGAGGTTGGAATATTTCGCCCCATCCTTCGCCACGCCGGCAACGTTATATTTTGCCCGTGGATTGTTCGAGATCCACCACGGGGAATCGGTCGAGACGTTGCGCATGACGATCATCAGCAGCGTCCGCAGTCTATCGCTGCCCAGCGTCGTGTCCTCACCGCACGTTTGCATGATAGCTTTGGACAGTGCATTCGGCGTGAAGATCGCCGGATTCATAGCGAGCACGCCGATCAGGCCGCAGAGAAGCGCGAACGGCCCGCTCGACCTGCGCGCGAGCCGCTGAAAGAGATTTGCCGGTTCGAACATCAGGCTCGCGCCTTCCAGGTAAAAGTCTCGGATTTCGCCCATCGGATGCCCCATCGCGATGAGTGCGGAAACGATCGCGCCGGTGCTCGTGCCGGCGACGTAGTCGAAGTAGTCGGCGAGGACCAGGTCGCCCCGTCCGAAATGTTCGCGCAGTAGGGCCTCGATCTTGACCAGAAACTCGATCGCAATCAACCCGCGAATGCCGCCCCCGTCGATCGAAAGCAGTTTCTTGCGGCCTGGCGCGTCGATGATGGCGTCGAGATGACTCATACCATCACCACCTTCATGGGCCGGTCACGCCGCATGATAAGCCAATCGGCGTGTTCGATCAACGCCGCGTGCCCGAGTTCGTAGATGATCTCTCGAGAATCGCCTGGCTGGCCCTTGTCGATGGTCAACAGATCGCGGCGCGCGTGGTCGAAGACCGCAAACATGCGCTCGTAACGGCGCGCGTTGCCCACAAGGTTTTGCTTCTCCTGATAATGCGCGAATATTGCTGCCAATATTGCCGCCAACGCGATCGGGACGCTCAAAAAATTCTGCAGTACTTCGAAGCGGTGCGTCGGGAGCGTCGAGCGGCAGTACGCCGAAAGGAAGGCACAGGGAAAAGACCCTTCCAACGCGATCGCGGCAAACACGAAACAGGCACCGCCGATCGCGATCGCAGCCAGGCTGATCCGGTCCAACCAGCGTTGGATTCCCGCCTCACGCCTGCTCGCCCGATAGTAATACCTCCATTGCGAACGCACCCAGTCTCGACAGACCGGGTGATCGTAGGACGCATCGGGATGTTCGCGGTCCTCACAACATAATAGATAGAAAAAGCGCAGGGCCATGCGAATCCATTGGAGCTCGCCTTCTTGCATGCGTAAATACTCGTTGTCGACGAGGCGACGGCGCACGCCCGCGCAGTACCACGCGCCCTGCACGCGAAGACCTTCGGCGACGGCGCGGTAGTCTTGGTAGCGATTCTCGTAATCGTTCTTGCGCGCTACCTTGTACGCGACCAAGGCCAGGCCGAGTCCGATGATCTTCGCGAGCGGCGGAACGTGGCCGATGACCTGAGCCGCTGCGGCGAGAAACGCAATGATGAAGAGCATCATTTGAAAGCCATTCGTTCGCCTCTGCAACAGGTTGGCAACGGCGTCCGTGCGGTGCATCAGTGCTTCGGTGGGCAGGCCGGCCGGAGGTGCAGGTACGAGCGCGAGATCGGCGTTGTACGCATCGATATGCCCGAGGATCGAGTCGAAGTTTCGTGCGACAGCTCGGTCGCGACCAAAAATCTTGGGATAGCGTCGCTTCGCCGCGTACGGGTTAGTCGGTGGGGGAGCGCCGGCGCGCGGCGTAACGATGATATCGACGGGGCCGACGTCGGGAAGATACGGAATATCTTCGATGTCGGCAGATCGCCGCCGTCCTCCCGCCAAGCGCATGTTGATAACGTCGGCGGTGCCGCCCGGGCCGCGTGACGTCTTCTCGTCCCAAAAGGCAACCAACAGATGGCTGTACTGCGCGATGAAGAGGCCGGTCGCGACGTAGCCGTTCCGGCGCGTCGGCGACGTAACGGTCACGCGCGCGCAGGCGGCCAGCAACCTACGAAACCGCGCGAGCTCCGCGGGCGAGAAATCCTTTTCATATTCCTCGGCCGGCATCGGCAGACACGCCATCACTGGGATGTTGCGCGCCATCGCTTCCTCGGCGGCGAGTGAATCGGCGCCGGCGGCCAAACCGGAGAGCACGAGCAGCGGCGTATGCGGACAGCGGCGTCCGAGGCCCTCTAAAATGCCTCCGAACGCCCCGCGTAGCCGCGGTTCATCATCCGCCGCGATGTCGCGGTGTCCGGTGACACCGACAACGAGTGAAAGACGATCGGTCGGTATTTCAGCCATATGCCAACGTTTCTGCAACGGCGTTTGCGCGCCGTTCACCGGCTCCCTGCCCTTCGGACAGGGCAGCCAGCGGCCGACGCCGACGATGTCGGCGCTGCGTCGGGCGTCAACAACTCCATCTCGCGCATTGGGAATCTCGTCGCGATCGCGGCTCTCGGAATCGTGATCGCGGCGGCGGGGGACGGCGCGTTACCGGCGGCAGCGCACCTGGAAGGCTTCCAGCATGCCATGCTGCGCGCAGCCGCAATGTCGCTGCTCGCTGCGTTGGTGGCCATCCGCTTTCCGCCCCGGCCGGCGTCTCTTAGCGGATAAGCAAGGAACCATAAGCGCTTGCAGAAAGAAGTGCAAAATTCTAAAGGGGATCGGCAAGTGATGAGGCTTTGGTCCTTGAGTGTTTTCGTCGCCGCGACCCTCGTTTTGGCGCTTTTCCCCACGCCGGCGTCGGTTTCCGTGCTGGCGATGTCGCCGCCAAGCGAGGCTCCGCTCTCCGTGTCGGATTGCACGACGTCGCAGCTCTCCGACATCATAGCGTCGTATACGGGCATGCCCGCACCGCACGCGACGGCCGTTCCGCTTCCGCCGGCCGCCAGGGGGTATCTCGCATACGTTCTGCGCAAACGTCTTGAGCAGTGCGCCGCCTTGCTCGGCGGCTACAACGCGCGCATGGCGGGTCCAATGTCTCCCGCGGCCGCATGCTTTCCGGCTCCGAATGAAAACGACGTGCCGGTGCTTTGGAAGCATCTCCAGATCTGCGCGGCGTTGGTTAATCCGCCCGTGGCAGTCTCGCCGATCATTAAATGGAAGCTGCCGCCGACGTCGGGTATCGGCAATCGGCGCGTCATTTTCGTCATCGGCGCCGGTGGCGATCCTGCCATGCTGGGGAAGCTGATCTCGTCGCTTACCGTCTACCTCGATCAAACCGGTTATTATTTTGCCGGCGATTCGGTGCTAATTCCCGAACCGGCGTGGTCGCCCGACGTGTATGCATTGCAGTGCCAGCAATCGCCACAGGTGGAGGGCGCGATCGTCCTCCAGATAACCGCAGCGGGCAGCGGCGCCACCGATCAGTTCGTTAGCCGCAAGAACTGGAGCGCCATCGAAGCGACCGCACTCTACGCGCGATGCGAGCGCAGTCGCCCCTCCTCCACCGGTGTGCCGGCATACGTCTGGGTCTCGAATATGGCGAAAGCGGAGAACCATTACATTACGATCACCCCGTTGACGCCGCTTGCGCTCCTTTTGACGCTCGGGGCGGCATATGAGGAGTTCGCGCCCGCTAAAACGACGAGCACTCAAACAACGCGTGTGTTCGCCAACCCGGCGACTCCGACTCCGCCGCCGGGGGGGCGAGTTAGTCAGATTCAGACGACCAATGCACAAACGCTCAATGCCGCCTCATTGGGTGGGGTTGCCGCCGGATTTCTCGCGAGTGCGATAACCTACACGAACGCGACGACGCCGCTCACGCAACCACCCACCGTCGATCAACAAACATGGGACACGCTCCAAGCGGTTGCCTACGAACTCGTGAAGGAAATGAACTGTTGGCAGCCGCCGCCTGAAGCGATCGGCTCGCTGAGATTTGCGGACGTCGTCGGGCATCCCCGAAACGTACCCTCGTACAATCCGCCGCCCGGACTCGGTCGATACTCTACCGGCGAACCCTCCGCACCGTTCTGCGCGGAGCCGAATCCTACTCCGGCCCCAGAGACGGCGACCGGCGGCGGCGAGTCGATTAGAGATCTGCTCCCACCTTCCCCTCAGCCGACACAGCATCGCTAGAGGCAAGGCAATGTGTAAGTACGTTACAAGCTTTATCGCTCTACTCGCCGTCATGTGCTCCGCCACGCCCTGTGCGGTTTGGGCTGCCGCAGCACCCCAGGTCCAAGCGGCTCAACTGGCGGGACTCTGGCAATGCGAAACGACGCAGGCCGGCGGCGTCAATCTCCCGGAGTACGAGAGGATCGAGCAGATCGGCAACGGTCTCTGGCTGCACGGAATGTCCCGACCGGTTGCCCCTGCAACCGAGCCGTACTACGACTATTACGTCGGCTACGTAGGCTCGCACTGGAGCTACATTCAGATCGACCCATCCCGCGGAATCTACTTTGTCGGAACCAGCGACGGCAGCGCGCTTGCTCCTTCAGAGTGGAAGATAATCCATCCGTCGGGGCAAAGCGGTTACACGTTTACGTTGACCAACGATTCCTTCGCCATCGATTTCCCCGACCTGACGCAGGTTTGCAATAGAGTAGCCGGGATTCCGGCCGTCGCGCTCCCGCCGGCCGCCGAGTTGAATTGTAAAACGTGGTATGCCGGGTGGCAGCTCGGCCAATACGCGACAGAGTCGCTCACCGTCTCAAAGCCCCAGAACGGCACGCCTTGGTGGCAGGGCATCGCTAGGGATGCCGCCGGCCGGGTCATCTACGAGTATAACGTTTTCACGATAGGAACGCGCCGCATCTCGGTTCTGGTAAACAGCCTTACGGAATCTTACGCCATTGCGACGAGTTACAAGCTGGAAAATCTAAATGACTCGGTCTGGATGGTCGCGTATCCGACGGTGGAAAGCGGCTTTGCGTTCAAGAACGTTTCCTACGAAAATGACTTGCCGACCGCCTTTACAGTCATCTTTAAGGACGGATATCAGACTTGCAAGCAAGGCAGATGAAGAGCTTAGTCTTGGCCACGCGCGCCTACGTCGTCGTCGCTTCCTCGGGCGTTTTTCGTTTCAGATTGTAAATGATCGCGGCTGCCGAGACGTCGACGTCGCGCGGAGCCACGGCCGCCGACGGCGCAAGGGTGATGCGGATGCACTTATTCACGGGCTGATTGCTCTTATCGGCGACACTCCGGACGGGAACGAGAACGTTCGCCTCGGGGTAATACGTCGCCGCGCAATGGCGCGAAATCGTATACGGGACGACGAGAAAGCTTGGAGCTGTCCTGGTTTCGCCTTCAAAGTGACTGAGAATGTCGACGAGTTGCCCGGCCTGAAGACCGGCCTCTCGCACGTCGTCGGCATTTAGAAAAATCACCCTACGACCGCCATAGACGCCGCGATAGCGGTCGTCGAGCCCATAGATCGTCGAGTTGAACTGATCGTGCGAGCGTATGGTCATCATGAGGTACTCGCCCGGTCCGAGATCGTGTCTTGGAATCGGAGTGACCGAAAATTGCGCCTTGCCGGAAGGCGTGTCAAAATGCAGATCGCGAGCGCCGTTCGGGAGGTAGAACGTCTTCTCAGCGCGGATCCGTTGATTGAAATTCTCAAAGCCCGGAACGACGCGTGAGATCGCGTCTCGAATCAAGTCGTAGTTTCCCGCGAGCGACCGCCAGGGAACCGGGGATTCACCCAGAGTGGCGTGAGCGATCCCGGCAACGATCGCGACATCGCTTCGGAGATGTGGGGATGCTGGAGGAAGCCGCCCGCGTGACGAGCCGATCTCACCCATCGCGTCTTCAACGGTGACAAACTGCTCGCGACCATCTTGCACGTCGCGCTCGGAACGGCCGATGCATGGCAGAACAAGCGCCTGTTCCCCGGTCACTATATGCGAGCGGTTCAATTTCGTGGAGACATATGCAGTCAAACGGCAGTGCTGTATCGCGTGCGCCGTGTAAGCCGTGTCTGGTGCGTTCGAGATAAGGTTGCCGCTGATCGCAAAGAATACCTTAATTCGCCCCTCGCACATAGCGTGAAGCGTTTCAACGGTATCCGTGCCCCATTTCGCCGGTGGGACGAAATTGAACTCGCGTCCGAGCGCTTCGAGAAAGGGCTTTCCGGGCCGCTCCCAGATGCCCATCGTGCGATCTCCTTGGACGTTGGAGTGCCCGCGCACGCAGCAGGTCCCGGCACCGGGCCTTCCCATATGCCCACCCAACAAGAGAAGGTTCACGACCGCGGCGACGTTGTCGACGCCGTTCTTCTGCTGCGTCAACCCCATCGCCCAAACGCCGATCATACGTTTCGATGCCGCGCACAACCGCCCCGCAGCCTCAACCTGTTCCCTGGTAAGCCCGCTGCCGGCGGCGATTTCTTCCCAGGTGGTGCGCTTGAGGTCATCCACGAGCGCCGCAAATCCCGACGCGTGCTCGTCGATGAAGGCGTGGTCCACGCCGCCCACGCGGCCCGCATCGTCCTCCTCAAGCATGAACTTCATGATTCCCTTAATCACTGCAACGTCGCCGTTGATTCGAACGGGAAGATAGAGATCCGCGAGCGCCGTTCCGTCCTCGAGCAACGCCACTGGGAGTTCGAGGGGATTCGGATAATCTTGGGGATTTGGGTTGGTGACCCGCATCAAGCCCGTTTCAGGCAGCGGATTCACCGCGATGATCTTGGCGCCCTGACGTTTCGCCGCCTGGAGCGAGGTCAGCATGCGAGGATGGTTCGTGCCGGGATTGTTACCAAAGATGATGATCAGGTCGCATTTCTCAAAATCGTTAACCGTTACGGATCCTTTGCCGACGCCTAAAGTTTCCGTCAATCCGACGCCGGACGATTCGTGGCACATATTCGAACAGTCGGGAAGGTTATTCGTTCCAAACTGCCGCGCAAACAACTGAAGCAAAAAGGCCGGCTCGTTCGTCGTCTTTCCCGAAGTGTAGAACGTGGCTTCGTCCGGCGATGCCAACGCTTTCAGCTCGTCCGCCACGAGTTGGAAGGCCGCATCCCAGGAAATGGGTTCGTAATGTTCGGCGCCGCGCCGAAGGATCATCGGCTCGGTCAACCGCCCCTGTCGATTTAACCAATAGTCTGATTTCTCGGCGAGTTCGAGAACCGAGTGCTTTGCGAAAAACTCGCGGGTGATGCGCTTCTTCGTCGCCTCGTCCGAGAGCGCTTTTGCGCCGTTCTCACAAAATTCGAAGACTTTTCGGTGATCGGGATTGCCCCACGCGCAGCTTTGGCAATCAAATCCATCCCGCTGGTTTATCCGGGTGAAGGTCTCCGCGGTCCGCAGCGGTCCCATCTCTCCCAGGCCGAACTGGAACGTCTTTAAAATCGCGGGAAGCCCCGCTGCCGTCATGTACGCCTTGCCGATCCGCGTGCCGGCGATCTCTTCTGGGTTTTGGGCGCGGCGAGCGATCGCATCGCTTGCCGCTTTCAGTATGGCAGCCGCTTCGCGCTGAGCCGCCTCACTTGGTCCGACTGCTTCCTTGCTTCGATACGATTCGAAACGCTGCGTCGGACTCGTGGGATCTTCGCTGCTCACATCGGACATGTCGCGGTCCTCAATATAACTGGGTCGACACCCTGCTAGCGCAGCACGCTTTCCCGCCTATACGTCTCTCACCTCTCCACAGATGGCCGTTGAGGTAAGGTGGAAAGCGCGTGGTAGGCGCCGGGAATGTCGGCTCGGAAAGTTGCTGGATGCTGGGGACTTTCGTTCTGGCAACGACCGTACTCTCAGCAAGCCCCGTGCGGGCGGCGCCCAGCCCGACGCCAAAGCCGGCGATGGTACAGGGCGGATGCGAACAAGGCGGGTTGGCGTCTATTTCCAATAGACCGGGGATCGGTCGCGCGATAACCGTCAACGGCTCGCCGTGCGCGGTGCCCGCCGGCGAGGTTGTCGTTGAGAGCGGCTATCGCAATCAAGTCACGACCGGCCCAGGAACGAGTTGGCTCGTAACGTATCCGAACCCCGTCGTACGGTTTGGGATTGCAAACGGCAACGAGATCGTGGTCTCGCCTCCACTTGCGTTCTCTTTCCGGACCGGCGCGAACCTTGGCGGCACCTTCGTGCCCGCGTCGGGGATCCAAGATGCGGGAATCGGTTTTAAGCACGAACTGCGCGACCTCCCGTGGATGCAAGACGCGCTGGAGGTGTTCGTAACATTGCCGACAGGATTTCCGCCCGGACCGCACGGCTTTACTTTTAGCATCCCCACCTACTTGTTGGGCTACAGCGCCTCATTTGGCTTAAGCAATCGCCTTGGAGTGACGACCACGCAGAACTTTAGCATTACCGCCGGAACGACCGCGGGCGGTGGGGTACAGCCCTACTTTTCGTATCAACCGTCGCTGGGCTTCTCGTACGCGCTCTCGATGCGTACGGCGCTCCTGCTGCAAGATCAGCTGACGATGCCGACCGCGCCGGGAGGCCCAATGGGGAATCGGGGCTTTGTAGCGGTTCAGCAAAGCGTAGGCGCCGGCATCGTGCTCGACGTCGAATTCGAGCAAAACTTCCTCCCTCTACCGGGCTTTAATCAGCACGCCGTCGGCGCCGGCCTTACCCTGCAGCCGTAGGAGCGGACCGGCCGCGTCGTCGTATCGAACGCAGGCATTTACCGATCTCTACGAGGAAGGAGCCGGTCTTGGACCGATCTCGCTTTTTGGTGACCGCCGGTGCCGCGCTCGGTACCGTTTCGCTTGCCGGCGTGGCCGGTGCCCAAACCCTTGTTGATTTGCCGTTCGTCAACGGCCGGCGTCCGCTCGTAGCGTTCCCGCAAAAGCGCCCGCTTCTTGTCCTGACGCCGCGGCCGCCTCAACTCGAGACGCCCTTTGCGATTTTCGACGACGGGGTCTTTACACCAAACGATGCATTCTTCGTCCGCTGGCATCTTGCGGGTATTCCGCAGTCGGTCGATGCGTCGATCCACCGTATCAAGGTGACCGGCGCCGTCCAGCGCGAGTTGTCACTCTCCCTCGCCGATCTCGCAAGGATGCCGACTATCGAGATTACGGCCGTAAACCAGTGCTCCGGGAACAGTCGCGGCTTCTTCGCTCCGCGCGTCCCCGGCGGCCAGTGGGGCAACGGAGCCATGGGAAACGCGCGCTGGACCGGTGTGCGCTTGCGCGACATTCTGACGCGTGCCGGTTTGCAATCTAACGCAAAACAGGTTCAGTTCCGGGGGTTAGACGGACCCGTGCTTCCAGAAACGCCCGCCTTCAGGAAGGCGCTCGATGTCGACCTCGCCCGCGGCGACGATGTGATCGTCGCGTACCTGATGAATGGCCAGCCGATGCCCCTTCTTAACGGCTTTCCAGTTCGACTCATCGTGCCCGGCTGGTACGCGACGTACTGGGTGAAAATGCTGGCCGAAATTACCGTGTTGGACCACGTCGACGACAATTTCTGGATGAAGACGGCGTATCGGATTCCGGATACGCCAACTGCAAGTATCGCCCCGGGTACGACCGGATTCCCAACGATTCCGATCAACAAGATGAACGTCCGCTCGTTCGTTACGAGCGTTGCTGACGGAGCGACCATCAGTGCGGGATCGATGGTGCTTGGGGGCATTGCGTTCGACGGAGGCAGCGGCGTGCGGCGAGTCGAGATCTCGACCGACGGGGGAAGGACCTGGCGCAACGCCACCCTCGAGCAAGATTACGGTAAGTATAGCTTTCGCCGCTGGAACGCCCGTTGGGACGCAGAACCCGGAACCTATGAGGTCGCCATCCGAGCAACGTCCAACGACGGTGCGACGCAAAACGCAACCCCGATCTGGAATCCCGGAGGTTACATGCGGAACAGCATCGAGACGTACAAGATAACCGTCTCATGAAAAAGGCGTGGCTCGTGTTCGCTGCAATGTCGTTGTCGTCGATCGGCGTCGGCGTCGCCATCGCCGCAAACCCCGCGCCGCCGCAGGGAACGGTGACCATCGTGCTCCCGAGCGACACGGCGAGTTTTAAGCCCGGACCCGGCGTCGAGACGGCGCGGCGCTACTGCCTCACGTGTCATTCATCGGCGTACGTCTCGACTCAGCCCCATCTCACGACCGCTCAATGGGCCGCCGAGATCAAGAAGATGAAGAACGTGTACGGAGCTCCCATCCCGGACGATCAGGTCTCCCTGCTCGTTACCTACCTGACTGCCGAATACGGATTATAGAGCGGGGACTCTTCGCGCTAGCTACCTGCCGAGCACGATGTCGATTCCGGCGAGCACGAGCTTCAGCTTTGTCGCCGCCAATCGGCCGACTCGCTCCGCAAGCACGCTCTTATCGATAGTGACGATCGCGGAAACGTTGGCCACGGAATCTTTGGGCAGCCCAGTTTGAGTGGTCGAAAGGCGAAGGTTTCCCGGCGCATCCACCCACTTGAGGTTGCTCGTTAGTGGAACGCAAACTACGGTTGCGATTTGGCTGCGATTGAGAGCATCGCCTTGCACGACGATGACGGGTCTACGGAATCCGGGAGCCGAACCTCGAGGCACGGGAAGATCGGCCCACCAAACCTCGCCCTGTGCAACTACCAATCGGTGCGCCCGAGTATACGACTCGCGGCGGCACTGACGAATGGATCACCGGTCTGACCGACCTCGGCCACGGCCGCATTCATGGCTTCGGTAATTTCATCGTTCTCATGACGAGCGAGATACTCGCCGAGCGCGTCGCTGAAGAGCCGGCTGCGCGAGCGCCTCGTTCGTCGCGCCAGCCGATCGACCCGCCGGTAGACATCGTCCGGTATCGACACCGCGGTTTTCATACCAAAAGTATAACCGCTCGGCAGTGGCTGAGGCAACCCCTTTTACTTGGCCTTTCGCCCATGCGCGACCGTCGCCAACCGTGCTTGAAGCGATTCGGCTCCCGTTTGCCCTACCAGCAGAGCCGCACAACAAAGCGGTTCTACTGAGTTTGCATATTAGTTTGCATATTGTAGACTGTCGGTTGGCCGACCGGGTACTTTGAGTCTACCGGATTCCAGAGGATGTAGATTTTTCCGTAGGTCTCCATCAACGATGCGACCACCTTCTGAGCTTCGGCGGCGCTTACGTCGGGCATAGTTGCGCTAACCAATGGGATTTCGACGCGATGATAGTGCCAGAATGCCTGTTCGCTCGGAGGGAACGTCTTCCAGACGGCGGTCGGGACGATCGTTTCGACCGCCACGAGCGGGGCGTTCGCATCGTCGCTCGAGTAGATTTGGCACTCGAGCATCCCGTTGCCGATCGACCGGCACCAGTGATGCGCTACCTCGTCTGGATGCCCGGGAAAGTGTTTGAGCGCGTCGATGTGGATGGTCCAGTTCGCCGCCGGTGAAACGGTCGTGGCCTTAGCGGAGTGAAGTCCAAAAATCGCCAGGGCGACTGCCGCAACCAGTACGAGGACCGCGACAGGGATGTAACGCATGAACGAACTCCTTTCTAAGGGATCCCTTACATTGACAGCCTGAATTGCCTCCGTATCGCGGACGTCACATCTGGTCGCCGGATTTCGTCACCTCGGCAAATCTCACCCAAACAGGAGTACAAAATGAACACGGTTGGTCTCATCGTCTACCCTGCCTCGGATGTACCGAGGGCAAAGAAGTTCTTCGCTACCTTGCTCGGTACCGAGCCGTACGCTGAGGGCAAATCCTACGTCGGCTTCAAAGTTGGGGATCTGGAAATCGGGCTCGTTCCGCAGGGGGCGCAGCGCGGACTATCGGGAGCGCTCGCGTACGTGACGGTCAGCGATATCAAAGAGGCGCTCGAGGCCCTCCTCGCAGCCGGAGCAGAGAAGGTGCAGGACGTCACCGATGTCTCCAACGGACTCTTGGTTGCGAGCGTCAAGGATCCCGATGGAACGCCCATCGGTCTTCGTCAGTTCCCGAGTTCGTAAGCTCGGCGACGTTAAGTTGCAGGAAGGGTCCGTGCTCGATGCGGGCTGGGTCTACCGCAGAATGCGATGAGTGCCGGTCGTCGCGCCGAGGGCGTTAACGCTTAGTCCATGCGTTGACGCGCGGCTTCGCACCCACCACCAATGAATTTTTGCCGGCAGAGCCTATTGGCGGGTTGACGGCCTGGGACGTTAGTGGCAGAATGAATTCGTTCGTCGCATTTATGCGGCGGGCGGCTTGCCGTTTTAACCCCGCATGAAGTTTGCACATCTGGCTTTTACTCACTTCGCGCTTCAGTAGGAGGCTAGAACGTGAGCTCAAGGGCTCATGAGTCCGGGGCACGGCTTCGCAAGACCATGGCATGCTTTAAGCCATGGCTTGCAGCCGTGCTCGTCCTCCGAGCCCCCGGCACGACTCCGACGAGCAAGCACGCGCGCGAGCGCGGGCAGGTGCTGCCGCTGGTCGCCGTTTGTCTTACCGTCTTGATGGGATTTGCCGGCATGTCGGTCGACGTCGGGTCCCTGCAGTACGACCAGCGGCAGCAGCAAACCGCCGCTGACGGCGCGGCGGTCGGCGGCGCTGAGGCACTTAAAAGTAGCACGACCGGTTGCCCCAATTCCTCGCTCGCGAGTAGCGCTGCGATCGCCGATGCCGCCGAGAACGGATTCACGAACGGCTCGGGCGGCGTCACGGTCACGACGACCAACCCGATCCCGAATGGGCCGTTCTCCGGCAACAGCTGCGCCGTTGAAGTTCGGATTTCCGCGCCGCATCCGACGTTCTTTTCGAAGCTCTTCGGCCTTTCGGGCGGCGAGACCACGCAGGCGGTGGCGGCACTGGTTGGCGACAACGCCGGGTGCATCTATCTGCTCAGCACGACTACAAGCTCGAACTTGTCGAGTGTAAATATCAATGCACCGCATTGCGGCATGATCATGAACTACTCCGGTTCCGAGAACCTGAGCAACTCGACGCTCGCGTTGGGGGCGATCACGTACGCAGGCACCGCTCCAAATATCAGCGGCGCGACCTTTCCAAATGCGACTCCCGCCCCGGCGCTGATCACGGCCGATCCGTGTCCCGATATTGCGGGCTGCGCGTATTTGGCAAACGCTCCGCCATCCACCTCGAGCTGCCCGAACAGCGGCTCGTACTCGAATACCACCCTCAGCTACGGCTGCTACACTAGCATGGACCTTACCGGGAACGTCGCGCTAAACCCGGGGACCTACGTCATCAACGGTCAGTTCCATCTCAACGGGGCGACGGTGACCGGCACCGGCGTAACGATCTACATGACCGCCAACGTATCGGACACCAACTTCAGCAGCGCCAATCTCACCCTCTCGGCGCCTACCACCGGCAGCACCGCGGGCGTGCTCTTTTATCGCGTGCCGTCGCAGACCTCATCCATAGATATGAGCAACTGCACGTGCAACCTGAGCGGGCTCGAGTATTTCCCAACGACCCAAGTAAACTATAGCGGTTCGGGCGGCGGTTACAGCGTCTTGGTTTTTGGCAGCGCGAACTTTAGCACCAGTCAGGCTTTGGATCTCGGGGGACCTGCGGCCGGCCAATCGATCGTTCGACAGGTGGTATTGGCGCAGTGAAGCTCTTTCGAGCGGATCCGTCTCCTGCACCAATTTTCCGAATCTCGACCATTGCAACGCCTCGGGGTCCGACATCCAGACGTACGTGCAAAGCCTCTCCGAGGGCGCAACCACCCCAAGCTCGATCGCCGTAACCACGTACTTGAACTCGCTGTGGCCGGGCACCACCGGCCCGGGTAGCGGCTCCACCGGCTGCACGGCGGGCAGCAACGCCCCGGGATGTCTCGTGGTCGTACAGGTGACCTACCCGTTTAAATTCATTTTACCCTATATGCCGGTCGGAACGATCACAACGTCAAGCACGTCCAAGATGATCATCGTGCAGTGATTCGCCGCTAGCAAGGCGCAAAGTTTACGCCGGCTCCTTAATCCTCCAGCCCGCGATCAAGAGCCAAAGCATGAAGATCAGCTCCCCGAAGAACGTATAAAACAACCAGTCTAAGTTCGCGCCGGGATAAAGGTATGGGCTCAACTCGTAGACGATCCAGCCGATGCCGGGAACGACGAGCAGTACACCGACGACTTTTGAAATCCAACCGGTGTAGCCCGAGCGAAACATCAAATAGCCCACCAGGCAGAGATGTCGCGGGGGTCATCGCGCCGTCGCCAACCGGCATCCTCGTCGACCGGACCGGCAGCTTTCACCTTCCCTTCGCGATCGCGGCCGCAATGGCGCTGTCCAGCGGCCTTGCTTGGATCTTCCTCGTCGGTCCAATCGTGCGAATCGACTGGAGCCTACGCCTGGTGCCGGCTAGCCCCGCTTCGATCCCGGCTTAAGCGCATCCACACGCGATTCGGGGGTTCCCGAAATAGTGTATTATAGGATCTGCTACGAATCGGAGGGCGAGATGACTTTGCATTCGGCTCGAATATTCTCACTTCTCGTCGGGGCGCTGGCGCTCGGCGCGTGTGCCGGCAACGGCACCGGCTCGCCGGGGCGGACCGCTCCCCTTATTCCGGCCGAGCCGAACGCCGCGAACGCCACGCACGCAACCTCGTGGATGGCTCGCGACGCCGGCACGCAGGATCTCGTCTACGTGTCGAATGCCAAGGACGGAAGCGTCTACGTCTATTCCTACCCTGAGGGCCAGCTGAAAGGCCGGCTGCTCAACCTACAAGCCAATGGCCTATGTTCGGACGCAAACGGCGACGTTTTTATCCCGAAAGGCAACGAGATACTGGAATATGCCCACGGCGCTACGCAGCCGCTCGCAGTATTGCGTAACCCGCTCGGGGGCGCCTCGCAATTCTGCGCGGTGGACCCCACGACCGGGAACCTCGCCGTTTCGGGAGGCGCCTCGCACAAATATGGTGTCGCAATCTACGCCAACGGTAGGGGCAACCCGCGAATATACGTGGGAGGCGACCGCAGCGGTCGCTATTGGTCCTGCACGTACGACGACAAGGGAAACCTCTTCGTTGAGGTCACAGCCGGCAGTTTATACGGCACGAGTAACCTAGTCGAGCTACCCAACGGCGGTGCGCGGGTCAGAAACATCACGTGGAACGGGACACGCCGCCCGCGTCTCGGCTCGATTCAATGGGACGGCAAGTACCTAGCAGCAGAGAGTCCGCAAAGCGGTTCCGAACCGACTGTCCTCCGTTACAGCGTCAGTGGAAGCCAAGCCGCCTTTGTCGGCATGACCGCGCTCACGGGTATCGGAAGCCCCCTCCAGTTCTGGATTCACGGTGCGCAAGTCGTCGTACCCAATCGAGGCGTGTACGGCTCCGGCGCCGCCGCGACCGTCAGCCCGGCTCGGCATCACAAGGTCGCGGTTATCACTTACCACTATGACAACCTGCGAACCGGTTGGAACGATAAAGAGTCGGTGCTGACGTATGGAAACGTTACCAGCGGATCGTTCGGCCTGCTGCACACGGTGACGCTTGACGACCAAGTGGATACGCAACCGCTCATCGTCCCGGATGAAACGACGACGCGCGGCGTGGCGCCGGGTAAACACGACGTGGCGTATGTCGCAACCGAGAACAACACGGTCTATGCGATCGATGCGTCGAGTGGGACGGTGCTCTTCCAACAGAATTTGGGCAATCCCGTTCCTAACCCCTTGGGTTGCAACAACAACGGGCCTAACGTTGGAATCGACGGAACGCCGGTCATCGACAGACAGGCTAACGCGATGTACGTCATTGCCTATGCGATGCAGGGCAGCGTACCGACCTATTTCATCCACGAACTCGATTTGAGCAACCTGACGGACATCGTAGCGCCCGTCGTGGTCGCTGCCTCACACGGCTTGACCAACGGCTACACCTACACGTTCAACGCGACGTACGAGCGACAACGGCCGGCTCTCATCGAAGCGAACGGGAACATCTATGCCGGATTCGGCAGCTTTTGCGACTTTGGTGCCTCGATTTCACGCGGCTGGTTGCTCGGTTGGCAGACCGGATCGCTCACGCCGCTTGCGGCGAACCGGCTGAACGATACGCTCTATACGTCGCCGAATACGTTCTTCTTGTCGGCAATCTGGATGTCAGGATATGGCATCGCGGCTGATGCGGCGGGCAACCTATACTTCGTTACCGGCAATTCCGATCCGTCGGGGACGACGTATAACAGCGTCACGAATATTTCGGAGACCGTCGCGAAGGTCAGTCCGGACCTAACGCAACTCCTGAGCTTCTTTACGCCCTCAGACGTGGGGAATCTGGACCAGGGCGATGTCGACTTTGGATCGGGTGGTGTGTTGCTGCTGCCGAAAGGGGCGTCGAAACTGCCGCTCGCCGCAGCGGCCGGCAAAGAGGGAACGTTGTTCCTGCTCAATCAGAAACACTTGGGCGGATACAATCCGAGTGGTCCAAACCACGTTGTCGACTCGGAGAGCATCGGTGGATGCTGGTGCGGCCAGTCGTACTTCGACGCCGCGAGCGATTCCGTCCCGCGCATCGTTGCCAGCGGCGGCAACAACGTGACCGTTTGGAAGGTTCAAAAATCTCCGGTAAAATTGGTGCTTGCGGGATCCTCACCCGGGTTGCCCGGCGGCCAAGATCCCGGTTTCTTTACGGCCGTTTCATCGAAGGGAAAGAACCCCGGTGCGATCATTTGGGCGCTCGCGCGGCCGCAGTACGTGCCGGGGCCCATCACACTTTTCGCCTTTGCGTCCGAACCCTCGAGCGGCGGTTCGCTCGAAACGCTCTACCAAGGGACGGCGGGCGCTTGGGCCTCATACGGTGGAAACGCAAATCTCGTTCCGGTCGTCGCAAATGGAAAGGTCTATGTCGCGAGCTACGAGCAGCTTGACATCCTCGGGCTCCTCGCTTCTAACGTGAAGGCGGCAACGCCGGAAGTCCCGCCGGTCAAAGCCGCTCGCGTTGCTATCGGCGCTCCGCACGTAATCACCGGGACGCTCGTTGCGATCGGCGGCGCGCAGCTTACCTTACGGACGCGCACCGGAAAACTAGTTCGCGTCGACGACTCCGACGCGGTCCGACACGAGCGAAGCGCCGTCTTGGTCGCAGGCAAGCCGTTTACTGCCGGGGGGACGTACGATGCAGGCGGCGTTCTACACGCTACCGTGATTCTGCGCGCAAAGCCCTCGCCGGCCACATGGCCTACCGATCGTTAGAACGCAATGAACGTGGCACGCGTCCAACATCCCTGATCCGCCGCGCAATGTACGGAATTCGCGCTCCCGCGGTGATCTCGGCCGGAATATTCGCGCTGATTATCCTCGCGGTAATCGTTGGGAATGGCCTGATCTCTGCGGGTATTGTAAAGAACCCGAGCGCCTTCCAGACTCCGGCGAAGATCGTTTTCTTTACACTCTTCGTCGCCTTTGGTTTCTCATTGGTTCCCGTGATGGTCAAGTTGGTCCTCAGCGTGCAGGTGCTCGTCGGCAACGCAAACGTTGGGTTTATCCGAGCCGCTATCGATCATGCTGCCTGGATCGTGGCGGTTCTGTGGATCCTGATGGCGCTCGGCCTTGCGACGGCGCTTCCTGCAGCCATCCGGCAAGGCTTCTTTCGCTAATGTTTCTTGGCGCTGCTGTTCGCTGTTCAATCGGTGCGCTACTCACTGGAGCGATTCTCGCCGCCTGTGGAAGCGGCACGCCGTCCGCCGGCGCCGCCGGCGCCGACATACTAGCCCAGACCAATCCTTTGGGCATCGCGCCCGTCCGGCACCGCAATCGTGGCCGATCCTGGATCCGGCCCGACGCCGCGAAGCAATGGCTGATCTACGCCTCCGATGCATCGAGCGGTACGATCGACATTTATAACTATCGCGTAAAGGCCGGAAAGCTCTACGGGCAAATCACCGGCCTAGCTACCCCCTACGGTCAGTGCGTCGACAAAGCGGGCGATGTGTACGTCGCCGACAGCACCACGTCGGAGATATACGAGTATGCACACGGTGGCACGGCGCCGATCGCAACGGCGACCGACCAATACGGCACTCCCCTTGGCTGTTCGGTCGATCCGACGACGGGCAACGTCGCCGTCAGCAACTTCAGCGGCCCGAGTGGTAGCGGCACCGGCGGCGTCGATCTATTCGCGGGTGGTTTGGGCGGAACGCAGAGCTATTACACCAACGCGAATCTCTACCACCTCTATCCGCCGGGGTACGACCCACAGGGAAACCTCTTCGTTCAAGCCACAGAATACTCGGGCGCGCCCGATTTCGCGGAGCTGCCGGCAGGCAAGAAGCACTTCACCTTGCTGACTGGGCTGACGATCTACTTTCCGGGCAGCGTTCAATGGGACGGTTTCTATCTCTCCGTTGTCGATCAGGATTATCTGTATGACGGCACCACGGAGATCTACCGCGTAACCGTATCCGGTTCCAAAGTAACGGTCGTGCGCAGCACCAATCTCACCGACGACTGCTATCCCGGCCGAAATTGGATGGCTGAGGTACAACCTTTCGTTAGCGGCACGACGCGCAAACTAAATGCCGTCGTCGCGGGAAATCTCAACTGCCCGACCCGGTACGGGTTTTGGAATTACACCAACGGCGGTATTCCCAAACGCGTCATACCGCCGGCGATTGCCCCCGGCGTGGTCTACGGTCAGTCCGTCAGCCCTCCATCGAGCGGCGGCTGATCGCAAGGCCCCCCGTTAATTCTCAGGCGGTACGGCTGCGTCGTTTTCGATCAAGCCTTCAGATCGAAGATCCGACCAGAACGCCCGCGGAATTCTCGTCTCGAGCGACGTGTAGTCCGCGAGCACCTGCTGCCGATTCGAGCAGCCGACAACTAGTGCGACCGCGACGTCCGGCGCAATCGAAAACTGCAGTGCGGCCGTGCGAAGGTCGACACCGTACCGCGCCGCGACCGCGCGCAGCCGAGCGCGCTTCTCGATAGCCGCAGCCGGAATCTTATAATTCTCCTTACCGTAATTGAAGCGCGCGCTGCCGCTGATGAAGCCGGCGTTAAGCGACGAACCGACGACAAAGGCCATTCCGCGCTCGCGTGCCTTTGGAAAGACCTGGTGCAGCGCATTCTCGTGATCGATCAACGAATATTGACGCGCCAGGAGACAGATGTCCGCATCGGCGACGTCCATCAGCTTGAGAATCGGTTCGGGTGAGTTGACGCCGAGCCCCCAGCCCTTGATTACGCCTTCGTCGCGCATCCTACTCAGCGTCGGGAACGCGCCGTTGCGCGCGATCTCGAATTGCTCTTCCCACGGCCCCGGAAGCCACGGATTATCCGGTGAGAGATCGTGAACGAAGACGACATCGAGGGCGTCGACACCTAGCCGTTGCAGGCTGTCTTCGATCGAACGCTTGACGCCGTCGGCGGTGTAATCGTAACGGAGATTGTTCGGCGAAGGGGTAAACGGAAAGTACTCTTTCGCATTGTTTTCGCGCGACGCCGTAAGCAGTTTACCGACCTTCGAGGATAGGACGTACTCGCCGCGCGTTTGTCTGTGCAAAAAGGTGCCCAGACGCCGTTCTGCGAGCCCCAGACCGTACCATGGAGAAGTGTCGTAGTATCGCACCCCGGCGTCCCATGCGGCTTCGATCGTAGCGTTCGCGACCTCATCGGTGACGTACGCGAACTCGTTCCCGAACGGCACGCCGCCGAGACCAAAGGTTTTTCCCGGGAAGATTTCGGACGCGTTCATATACCGCTTATCCCCGCATAACCCGAAGCCTAACGGACGTGGCTTTGCCTCTTGGCCGGGCAGCGCCAATCCGGCGTCGAAACAGAGACTCGCATGCGTCGCGGATTTTGGATCGCTCTAATCACGCCGGTCGTGCTCGCCGCATGCGGGAGGCCGCCTTCGGCCGCACCGGTGATCCCGGCGACGCCCGCAAACACGATCGGCCATCGCTCGACCATTCCGGTGGGCAAGATTACGCATATCGTTTTCGTGATTCAAGAGAACCGGACGCTTGACAACATCTTCGGAGGACCGAAGCCATTCCCCGGAGCCGACACGGTCTCGAAAGGCGAAACGAGCGACGGCAAGACGATCGAGCTCAACAAGATCGACCTCGGGACGCTAAAAGGAACCGAGGATCCAAACAACTATCATCGTGAGTGGCTCTGGGCGTGCAATGCACCGTCCGGTCCGCCGTTTAAAGTCGGAGAACCGTCGCCTTGCAAAATGAACGGCTTTAACATCGCCGCTTCACCGCATCCCGACTACACACCGCCGGCCTCCGCCGACGCCATTTATTCGTACGTCGATTACGCGCAAACCGAGCCGTATTGGAATATTGCGAGCGAGTTTACGCTCGGCGACCACTTCTTCATGGGCCACAACAGCGAGTCGTACACGGCCCACCAATACCTCTTCTCAGCGCAGTCCGACCACGTCGTCGACTCGCCGGATTACCACAAAGATCAGGCAACGTATTGCGGCATACTCTATCTCGGCTGCGCGTTGACGCCGTGGGGCTGCTATTCGCCGAACGGAACGACGACATTTCTCCTAAATGACGAAGGCATGGAGAATCCCGGTGGACCGTTCCCGTGCTTCAATTACAAGGCGCTCGCGGACCGTGTCGATGAGGCGGGACTGAAGTGGCGGCTCTATGCCCATTCGCTCTGCGCGAATATCAATGCACTCGACGCGAACGCTTCGATCAGCGAGACCTCGCTCTGGCCGAAGTCGCGTGACTGGATGTCTCGCTGTCACTTCCGCACCCCGTTGGAGGCCTTTCTCCCCACGCGGATCGATACGGCCAACTTCCGTATGCCCGAAACGACCTTCCTCACCGACGTCGGGGATTCTCACGGGCTCGCTGACGTCACGTGGGTTCTGCCGGGCTTGGTCACGTCAGACCATCCCGGCGTGCCCGAGGGTTATTGCGGACCGTGGTGGGTCGCGAACGTCGTCAACGCGATCGGACTCAACAAGAAGTATTGGAGTTCGACCGTGATTTTCATCTTGTGGGACGATTGGGGTGGCTTTTACGACCATGTCCCGCCGTACGTCGTCCGCGATCAAGAAGGCCCCGGTTTCCGCGTGCCGCTCCTCGTCGTTTCTCCCTACGCAAAGCGCGGATATGTCTCTCATACCGACGTCGAGTTTGCGACGCTGCTCAAGTTCACCGAAGAGACGCTGGGGCTGAAATCCCTGGGGGCCACCGACGACTCGCCGTATCTCCATAATCTCGACGACTTTTTCCAGAAGGACGCGCAGCCGTTCACAAAGATCAAAGTTCCGTTCAGAATCTCTTTCCCGTGCAGCATCCTGCCCGGTAAGGCCAAAACGGCCACCAGCTCGAGATGGATGCGAATGATTGGGGACGACTAACGGATCTTTTACGCGACTTCTCGGTGCCTGGCGGGAACGAGGGCGGACCTCTCGAATGCCGTCGTCCGAAGACGCGCAGGCTAACGTGAACGACGACGTACAGATTGGAAGAGCGGGCACCGCCGGCTCCGTGCAAGGGCCTTACGAGCTAACGCCCGAGCACATGGCCGCGACGAACGGAGTGATGCGCCGCGAGCTCGTGCCTCCACCCGACGCCGAACTCGATCGATTGCGCTTGACCGGACCCGGAGAGCCAATATGATCACGCCGTCTCCGTCCGTAAGCTGGCAGGCTTTCGGAGGCCTCAATTCCGGCGGTGAAGGCTCCGACCAGCAGATCGCCGTGAGCGATTCGTACGTGGGCGCAAGCGGTCGCGCGGCGCTGGCCTTTTATACCAAGGACGGCACGAAGGTATATGGCGTTACCGGTGCCGAGGATTTCTTCCAAGCCCAGGGTCTGCCCAGCGTCGAGGGCGGCTACAACATCTACGATCTTCGAATGATCTTCGATGAATATCGCCAGCGATTCTGGATCTGCGCCCTGACTGCGAACGTGGGTCCGGGCATGGTGGTGCCCGCCTTCCTCTGCGCCGTTTCCAAAAACCAGAACCCGCTTGACGGTTTCTATTTCTATTACTGGGAAGCTGCACCGACGGCTGCGGGGTCGGGCTATCAAGTCGGCGACGGCGCCGACTATCCGTGCATCGGCATCGCTCAGCACGTCTTCGTCCAAACCAATAAAGTCAGAAGCGCAAGTGGTGTCGAGAGATATTGGCGCGTCGTCATCCGGAATGCGGATCAGATGGCAAGCGGGCTTCCCGGGCCGGAAATCGCCGGATGGGAATGGTGGGGATGGGACAATCCCGACGGGACCCCGACCTATATCATCCAGCCGGCCGTGCATCATGGGCCGAGCGAGCGCATTTTCTTGGTTAATAAATGGGGCAACCACGCGGAGGTTTGGGCGATCGACAATCCGTTCACGTCGAGCCAAACGTTCCGGCGCAGCGACGTCGCGCTCCCCGGCGTATCAAACGCGCTGCTCAACGCACCGCAGAAGGGCCATTACGTGGCGCACCCGCCGCCAATCGCGATGGGGCCGCAGATCAGCGACGCCTTTCTAAAGGCGGTCTACCGCGATTGCAAACTCTACTTCACCGCCAACAATTCCTACAACTGGGATGGCAGCGGAAGCCTTTCGTCCGGCCGCCTCATTCGTGTGAACGTTTCGGATTACCCTACCGTGAACGTCGAGATCGATCGCACGTTCGGCGCCGCCTCCGAGAGCGATAAGCCGGGCGAGCTTTTCTCCTATGCGTGGCCGGGCATCGAAGTGAACAAACTCGGCAACATGGTATTCGCGACTAACCGCACCAGCGCAGCGATCTATCCGGAAGTTCGCCTCAGTGCCTATTACGCCACGGAGCCCGATCTGCGGTCCAGCGTCCTCCTGAAAGGCGGAGAATCGCCCTATTATGAGGGTTCGGGTCGAACGTACAACTATTACGGAGAGACGACGGCGGCTTGCGTCGACCCATCGGACGACACCTCCATCTGGGTTGCCGCGCAGTATCCGTTTTCGACGACCGACAAGGATTTTGCAAACTGGAGCATGTGGGTCGGAAAACTGTAGCCGTTACTGCGGCGTGCCCATCGGCATCGGTTGGTTCATGCGGCTCATGCTCCCGTGCCGGTCGACGGCCCAAATCGCAGCCCTGCTCTTTTCGTTCGGCCAAACGTGAACCATCCAGCCGAAGACGACCGGCTTAAAGCTCCCGCCCGCGGCGGTGCAAGCGTCGCGCGTGACGATCGAGCCTTCAAGCCCGAAACGCGCGTTGGGTCCCAGCCACTCCGACATGGGCGTGCCTGGGGGAGCTTTGCAAAAATCGATGTGGCGATGCCAAGTACCGAAACTCAGCGGAACGCGCGCATTGAGGTCATCGCGATCGACCGAGTTTGATGCGGTATACATGACGCCGACGAGCTGCAACGCATTGCCCGTCCGCTCGAAGATGAGCGATGTCGGGTGCGACGGGTCGAAGTGGCCCATCCAGGCTTCGAGCGCATACGTTCGGTTCGTGTAGTGTTCGATGGGCAGCGGAATGCGCGGGAGAAACTTGGCAAACCCTGCAGCCTCTGCCGCCTCGACGGTCGGATATTCTGCCATGACTTTGCGCGCGGCGGCGAGAATCGCATCGGCCCGGGCCGCGTCGCCGGGGTGCTCGGCAACGGGAAGCGTCATCTCCATGTGCGGCTCGTTGCGCACGGTAGGCACGCTCGACGCCTTGACGCGTCCGAACGCGATGCCTGCGCAGACGAGCGCCACGATGGCCGCAAGGATCGACAAGTTTCGGCGCCCGATCATGTTGCCAAGTATACCACTTCGCGGTCGGGGGTTGTTCGAGACGCATTCCGTGTGTCATCCCAGGACTACGGCTCCGACCGCTGAACACTTAGCCGGGGCCTAAGGGGGAAGGCTACGATGGACTCTACCGCCGTGTCTTTTGCGATAATACTTTGGTTATTCTTCATGGCCGCCGGGACGGTAATGTATTTCCTCCCGACGATCGTCGCAATAATGCAACACCGGAACAACGTAGGTACCATTGCCGTTATAAATACGCTGCTTGGATGGTCCTGCGTCGGCTGGGTCATCGCACTCATTATGGCCGTAACGAAGGATGCGCAACCGGTCCAAGTCGTCCACGTTCAGCAGAACATGGGATACATGCCCGGCGGCTATCCGCAGCCGCAATCGTCGTACACTCGAGGCCGGCACGTACCGGGCTCAGACATCGAAGTAATCGACGAACAGGCGGCTCCGGGATCGGAGCTGCAACGTCCACCGGACTAGGGCAACTCGTCGTCGTCCAATCCGAAATAATGGCCGAGCTCGTGAATGAGCGTTTGGCGCACCTCCTCGACGGCCTCATCGCGCGTACGAGCGATGCGATTGATCGGACCGCGAAAGATGGCGATCTCGTCGGGGAGCAACGGCATGTCGTGGCCGCGTTCGGTCAGCGCAATGCCGCGATAGATGCCGACGAGCTCTGAATCGGCATCGTCCTCGGCACTCACGAGATCCTCGGCAGTCGGCTCTTCCTCGACGGCGATAGCGACGTTTTCGAGGCGACGGGCAAAGCGCTGAGGCAGCGATGCCAGCGCGTCGTTCACCACCCGCTCGAACTCAAGACGGGTCAGATTTCGCACACCAGCACCACAAGGCGGCCGCGAACGTGCCGTTCAGCAGCAGGCCGAGGACTCCGATCTCAGGGCCGTAGACGGCGGTATTCGAGATGCCGAGCGCACCAACATGTGCCCCGAAGCCGAATAGCACGTAGGCGAGGCCGTTCCAAACGCCGTGGCTGACGCTTGCGACGACGAGCGAGCCTGAAATAAGGCGCAACATTCCCCAAATAGCGCCGAGCACAGCGGCATTGAGCATGAAGATCGGAACCTGCGACATCGGCGGGTTGAATCCCGTCGGGAGCATGACTGACGACCAGTGCCACAAGGCGAACGCGACGCTGGTCAATATCAGAATAGCAACTTTCCGTTGGCCCGCGCGTTTTAGCGATGCCCAAAGCCAGCCGCGGAAGAAGCCCTCCTCAGTGAGCAGCGCCACGGGGATCGTCGTTCCCACGACCAGGAGAAGATTGAACCACACGCCGTGCGTATGATGCGGCGCGGCGGCGGGATTCAGCGCCCCTGTGAGCGCCGCAATACCCGCTATCGCGCCCATCACGGCGAGTGGGTAAAGTATCGCGAGGGCATACGATAGGAGCGCGTGCGATTCTCCCCAAGTAAACCCGATCTCCCTCGCTGAGAACCTCTGCAGGTACCAAAAGAGTACCAGAAGCGGAAACAGCGGTAACGAGCTGAACGCCGAGGCACCGGTGGCATCCATCGTCGACGTGATGGCAATGGCCACGAGCAGGCCCAGGATCGGCCAGTACCAGGTTCGCTTGATTACTTCCACGACCGGGATACGTCCGGAACGCACTCGTGTTTCAGCGGCCGGGACAATAGAGAGACGAGGGCCGCAACCGCAGGGGCAAGCTCCCATGTCATGGGACGATGCCGAGCGAGGACGATAAGACATGGCGAAGATTTTGTTACAAACGACCATTCCGTTCGCGGAAGACGACTGGAACGTTTCGCGCTTTTCGCTATTGCGTGAAGCACTCGAAGCCGATGGTCACGAGGTTGTTGCGCGAAATGAGGAGATGGATGCAAACCGCAACGATCGTTTGCTCATGCGACTGCCGGACTCAGACTTCGATCAGCTGTGGTTGATGGCCGTGGACACCGGTGACGGTCTCACTCAAGCAGAAAGCGACGCGATCATCGAGTTCCGCAAGCAGGGCGGAGGCGTTTTGACCGCGCGCGACCACCAGGATCTCGGGCTTTGTCTCTGTCATCTGGGCTCGATCGGTCGGTTCAATCACTTCCACACCTACAACCTCGAGCCGGGCCGGACCCAGAATGACGATCGGGACAACCCAAACATTTCCTATCCCAACTATCACTCCGGTGCGAACGGCAACTATCAGAAGATCTCGCCGGTCGATCCGGTACACGCGCTTCTGAAAAGCGCGAAAGCAGATAGGGGCGTGATCGAGTATTTTCCCGCTCATCCGCACGAGGGGGCGGTTGGCGTGCCCGAAGGCACTGCCTTTGCGCGCGTCATTGCGACGGGACGGAGTACCGTGACCGGCCGGCCCTTCAATCTCGCCGTTGCGGTCGAAGGCGAACCGTTCGAGGGCGGCGTCATGGGGCGAGCTGTCTCGATTTCGACGTTCCATCATTTTGCCGATCTCAATTGGGACACCGAGCGCGGCGCGCCAAGTTTTGTCACCGACAAGTCGGGCGACGAAATAAAACGCGAACCGGCTCGCTTCGAGATCTTTAAGGACTACGTCCGCAACATCGCCCGCTGGCTGGGCGTACGTTCCAGCCGCCATTCCACGGCCAAGCCGTAACCCGTAATGCGTCAGACGCTTGCGCGAGCGCTCGTGATAATCGTCACGCTCTGCGTGGTCGTGATCTATTACGTGCCGATCGGACACGTTGATTTCGCGGAGAATTGGGGGGAAGGTACGTTCGGGATCGCGCTTCCCCCGCAGCGATTCGTCGTTACGAGCGTCCAGCCCGGCTCGCCTGCAGGTCGTGCGGGAGTGCGCGCCGGCGATCGTATCGTCGCACGCGGTAACTACGAAGTTCCGATCCGCGTCCGGTCGGCATACCCGGGCGAACGCGAAACGCTGACGTTCGAGCGCCGGGGCGTAACGCGGACCGTAACGCTAAAGGCCGTGCCCGACCGAAGCTTCAGCATTTGGCGGCGCGTCGGCGGGGTGCTGTCATATCTGCCGCCTACGGTCTTTCTTATCGTTGCGTTCTTGCTCGTCTTTTTGCGGCCGTCGATAATGTCGTGGGCGTTCTATCTCTTTGCCGTCGGGTATTTTGGTACGGGCCCCGTATTCATGTATTGGTCGCACGAGTTGCCTCAATCCGCGTTCGTGGTGCTCAGCTTCGTTTTGAGCACGGTCTTCGGGCCGTGGAGCGTCCTGCCGCTCCTGCCGTTCGTGCTCCGTTTTCCCGACGGCGACGTGCTCGGGTGGCGACGCCGAATCGACCCTCTCGTATGGGTGGTTCTCGTCCTGGCGTACGTGGTCTACGTCGTCGAGTGGCGCACGTTCTTCGTTACGGAATCGGTTCCAACATGGGACGTCGTTCCGAGCACCATCATTCCACTCGGCGCTTTCGTCCTCGCCGGATTGATCGTTGCAAAGAACGTTGCGACGGCGACGCCGGCCGACCGGCAGCGCTGGGGCTTTCTGGTGATCGGGGTGCTTGCGTCCTTCGTCGCATATGCGATTTACTTCGTTCCAGGCGTACCGTTTGTCGTGGGGCAGGTCGTCGGCTTTGCGGTCGTGCTCATGCCGATCTGTATTGCTTATGCCGTTTTCAAACTGCGCGTGCTCGACGTCAATTTCGTGCTCAACCGGGCCCTCGTCTACGGCTCCTTGTCCGTTGGCGTCGTCACGCTGGTTTCGATCTTAGATTGGGTGTTTTCGCGCGTGGTCGCGATAGGACGCCTAGCGATTGGTTTCGAGCTGCTGACCGCGATCGGCATCGGATTTCTCCTGGATCGCATCAACCGCGGCGTCCAGGGTTTTGTCGAGGCGGTCTTCTTTCGGCGCCGGCGGCTTGCCGAGAGATACCTGCGCCGCGCTGCGTCGGCACTTCCGTATGCAACCGACGAAGCCGCCATAGCGGACGGCCTGGTGCAAGTACCGGTCGACGCGATCGATCTCGCGGCCGCCGCGCTTTACCGGCGATCGGCCGGAGGAACCCGTTTCGAAGGCGTTGCGACCGCTAACCAAACGACCGTCGCGCCGCCGGGGTTCGACGGAAACCATCTGCTGGTGCGGATGCTGCTCGCCGACGAAAAGGTGGTCTGGCTCGACGATCTACGCACGCAGCTCGATGCCGCGAATGCGGCGATCTACACGCTGGCGATGCCCGTGACGGTGCGCCACGAGCTCGTCTCCTTTACGCTCTATGGCGCGCACGCGAACGGCGCGCAACTCGACCCCGATGAAGTCGGGCTGTTGGAAGAACTGGCCCTTGAGGCCTCGCGAGCCTACGACCACGTCGAGGCCGTACGCGTGCGCGAGCGGTACGCGGGGTGAAGCTGACGAGGACGCGAATCGTTCGGCGGGAGGGTCACGCGGATGACCGATATAGGTACGCTCAGTTTCGCTAAAGACATTCGCCCGATGTTCTCCGACCTGGACGTGGCTCATATGAAACCGGCGGGGATCGATCTTTCCGACAGGGCAGACGTCGAAACACACGCGGAAGCAATTTACCAGACGGTTAGTCAAGGAATCATGCCGCCTCCGCCGTCGGGTGAAGCGCGCTGGTCGCCGGAAATGTGCGAACGCTTCCAGCAATGGCGGGATCAGGGCTGTCCACCGTGAGCGACGAGAAAATCGTCTCGCCGGGCTTTGTGGGCCGCCGGCGCTCGGCCGGCGCGAATCTACCTCCCGGACAATATCTCACCGAGGATTTTCCGGTACTCTCCGCAGGTCCGACGCCGCGCGTTCGACCTGACGAATGGGAGTTCGCACTGACGACGGAGACGGGTAACGTCCGGAAGTGGAGCTGGGAGGAGTTTCGCGCCTTGCCCAGCGTCGAGTTTACGACCGATATCCACTGCGTCACCCGCTGGTCCAAGTTCAACACGAACTGGGAAGGCGTCCCGATGGAAACGTTGCTGGAGGGCGTGCAGACGTCTGCGACCTTTGCAATGGCCCATTGCTATGGCGGCTATTCGACGAATCTGCCGCTGGCGGATTTGCGCGACGGTAAGGCCTGGATCGCGTTTCGCTACGACGGCGAAGAACTCGCGCCCGAACACGGCGGCCCGGCTCGGCTGCTCGTTCCACATTTGTACTTGTGGAAGAGCGCGAAGTGGATCAGCGGCATCACGCTCATGCTCGCGGACAAGCCGGGCTTTTGGGAGAGTCTCGGCTACAACAACTACGGGGACCCATGGCGGGAACAGCGTTACTGGGGCGAGTAGCTTGGTACGTCGCAACCGTCGTCGAACGGCGCGACGAGAGCGAGACGGCTCGCACGCTCGTTCTCAACGTCCCCGATTGGCCGGGCCACGAAGCGGGGCAGCACGTCGACGTGCGATTGAGAGCTCCCGACGGTTACACCGCCGTTCGCTCCTATTCGATCGCAAATGCAGTAGATGGCGAGCGTCTCGAGCTGACCGTTGAGCAGATTTCCGGCGGCGAGGTCTCGCCGTACTTGGTTCATACGCTCTCGTCCGGCGACCCGTTGGAGATTCGCGGGCCGCTCGGCGGCTGGTTCGTGTGGCGTCCGGCCTCGCCCGAGCCGGTGCAGCTCGTTGCCGGCGGGTCGGGCATCGTGCCGCTTATGGCGATGATACGAGCCCGTGCGCAGGGCCGGCCCCGCGCGCAGTTTCGATTGATCTATTCGGTACGCTCGCCGAGCGCAACGATTTACGCCGCCGAGTTGCAGCGTCGCGCCGCCGAGGACGACGGCTTAACCGTCGCCTACCTCTACACCCGCGCGACGCCGCCCGGTTGGCCGCGTCCGGCGCAACGAATCGACGCTGCACTGATTGCCGAGACCGCCTTCCCCGCTAGTCAAAACCCCGCTTGTTTCGTCTGTGGGCCGACTCCCTTCGTCGAGGCGGTTGCAAGCCTTCTCGGCGCGGCCGGATACGATTCTTTGCGCATCAAAACCGAACGCTTCGGACCCACTGGAGGTGGATCATGACCGGCCATTCGTACCTCGATGGGAACGCCGCTGCAGGCGAGCTCAGCGACGTGTTCTCTGTCGACGTCACAGCCGCGGCGGCTCAGTGCGCCGAATGCGGCGCAATCGCCCCGCTGGCGCAAGGGCATCTCCATGCGTTCGCGCCGGGCATCGTGGTTCGTTGCGCCGTCTGCGAACATCCGCTCGTGCGTCTCGTGAAAGGCGCCGGCCACACCTGGCTCGACCTACGCGGCCTCGTTTATCTGCAGTTGAAGACGCCGTAGACTAGATGTCACGACGGGCAGCCTTGTGGCGCTTTCTCAAGCACCGTGAGATAGTCCCATAAGACGGCGGACTGGAGGTGCATGGTGCGCGTTGGCATCGCGATTCTCTGCGGGATGATCCTAGCGGGTTGCTCGCACTCGGCTAGCCCCTCGCCCCTTCCGGCCGATTCGCTTCCCTTCACCTCACCACAAGGCACGGGCTACCAGTCGCTGCATAGTTTTGCCGGCGCGCCACGCGACGGCGCCGAACCCTATGCGGGCTTGGTAGCCCTCGACGGTGAGTTGTACGGCACGACGATGAGCGGGGGCAAGAGCGGAGTCGGTACCATCTACAAGATGAGCGCTTCGGGCGTCGAGCACGTCATGTACAGCTTCCCTCTGAAGGACAACGGCAGGAATCCCGAGTCGGGTCTCATCGTCGTCGATGGCGTGCTCTACGGCACCACCTACGGCGGCGGCGGACTCGATTGCATCGGAGGGTGCGGGACCATCTTTAAGATCGGCGTGTCCGGTAGGGAAGAGAAGCTCTACGGCTTCACCGGCAGCACGGACGGGCAGTATCCGGTTGCGGGCGTGACGGCAGTGAACGGAACGCTTTACGGTACGACCGTCGGCGGTGGATGCAACAGTTCTTACTGTCGCGGCTCCTGCAACTGCGGAACCGTCTTTGCGTTTAGCTCGCCCGGTAAGGATATTAAGCTCCACGCTTTTCAAGGCCCCGATGTCGACGGCGCCTATCCCGACACTGACTTGACCTACTTCGATGGCGCGCTCTATGGGGCAACCCGCTATAACGTTTTCGAAATCAAGACCTCCGGCGCGTTCGCAGTGGTCTACCGATTTCGAGGCAACGGCGACGGGTTTGCCGCCGAAGGGGATTTGCTCCCCGTCAACGGAGCGATTTACGGCACGACGTCGGCCGGTGGTACCGGATGCGGCGGCGCCGGTTGTGGGACCGTTTTCAAGTTGAGCACCTCCGGCAAAGAGAGCGTACTCTACCGGTTCAAAGGCGGCAATGACGGCAGCAACCCGGCAGCAGGGCTAATTGCCGTCAACGGCATCCTTTACGGTACGACGATGAAGGGTGGCAGGTGCAACGGCCGAGCTCCAGGCTGCGGCACGATCTTCAGCCTGGATGCCGCATCAGGCAAAGAGCAGATACTCTACCGATTCAAAGGCGGCAAGGACGGCGAGTATCCCGGCAAAGGTGATCTGATCGATGTAAACGGCGCGCTCTATGGCACGACCGAGAAGGGCGGCATCAAGGACAGCGGGACTCTCTTCAAGTTCGTGCCGTGAGGTCGGGCCAGACGTCCGATGCAACCGCTCGCGCGAGGTCGACGTGCCAAGGGAGCGCCAAGAACTGCGCCCGATCTTCGGGCTCGAGTTCGTCGGCGCTCGCAAGCATCAGGCGCCTCGCCCGATCCAGCGCGCGGGCTGCCTCGGCGGAATCGCCGATGGCGCGGAAGATCTGCGCTGCCGCCCAATAGCCGTGCGTGGGCCAATCGGTCGCGCGTATAATCGCTTCGTCGTCCGCGAGCAGCCGTCGCACCGCGTCGCGCGCGGCCGGAAGATTCCCGAGCGCGGCATGCCATATCGCAAAGTTGGCAAGCGTCGTGCTCGACCACACCTGAGACTCGGAATGCGAGCGCAACTCGAACGACGCCTCGGTGAGCTCGATCGCTCGCGCGTAGTTGCCGTCCATCGCCTCGGCGAACGCGAGATTCTCGAGAACCGACGCCTCGATCAAGCCGAACCCGAGCCGGCGAGCACGCTCGAGTGCCACTTCGGCGGCCTGCCGCGCACCGGAAATCTGCCCGGCGTAGGCCCTCAGAAAGATGAGGTTGGAGAGCCCGCCGACTTGGCCTCGCCCGTCGTTTGCGCGCTCGAAGAGCTCCACTGCCTTCTCGGTAGCGGTCAGGGCACGTTCGAAAAAGCCCAGCCGCATTTCAAGCAGCGCTTGATTGAGCAGTTGGCCGGCGCTTCCGGCGAGGTACCCGCTTTCGCCGTAGATTCGGTCTGCCGCCGCATAATGCTCGCGCGCTTTTGCGTACTCCGCGCCGCCCGAGTCGGCGAACGTCGATGCAAGGCGACCGTGCGCCTGGGCCTCGGCCAGACGGTCGCCCAGCTTGACCGCAAGCTCCAAGGAGCGCGCGCTAAACGCGTGGCAGCGGCGGATGTCGCGGCGCTGATACGCGACGGCATATCCGCTGCTCAGCGCCAGATGTTCAAGCACCGGATCGGCGGCCTGCGTCGCCGCCAGCGCAGCCTCGTCGAATAATGCTTCCGCAGCCGAAAGATGGCCGCGATGTGCTTCCACTTGAGCCAAGAAGCAGAGCGCACGCGTCGCCCCCGCTTCGTCGTTCGCTGCTCGGCTGCATGCCAGTGCCGCTTTGCCCGAGTCAAACGATTCCGCCAATCGCCCCAGCTTGAAGCGCATCTGTGCCTCTTCAAGGTGTAGTGCCGAGCTCCATAGCGCGTCGCCGTCGGGGACGCACGCTCGCAACGCTCGAGCGGCTTGCTCGTGCATAGCGCGATCGCCCGTGGTTGATGCGAACTCCATGCGCTGCAGCAGCGTGGAGCGGTGGAGTGCGGCGTCGTCGAGTTCCGAATCGACGCGCTCCAACTCTTTCAGCGCGGCATGTCGCGACTCGATGTCACCCGAGCGAGTCTCGATCGTAACGCGCTCCAGCAGAAGGTCGGCTCGTGGCCGCGGAGCGGCGTCGAGGGCAAGCCCGCGGTCGGACTGCATCCGTGCTTCCTGGAGCGCTCCGATCGAAATCGATCGGCGCACCGCTTCGAGATAACAGCGCATCGCATTGGCGACGTCGCCGGCGAACTCGTAGTGTGCGGCGAGCGAGGCCGAAAGTTCGGGTACGCGCTCGGGATAGAGCCGTTCGAGCACGCGCGCAACGCGCCGGCGCCGGGTGGCGGTGTCTTTGCGCGGTACGGCCTGCACGATCGCGTCTTGAACGAGCTGGTGGGTGAACGCATATTCGAGGAAGCCTCGCCCGCCCGCTTCGCGGATGATGCGCCGGTCGAGCAGCTCGTCGAGCGAATCGGTGAGCGCGGTCTCGTCCCAGGCGCTCACCTCGCGGACGGCATCGCGCGAAAAGCGATCGCCGATGCACGCTGCAATCTCCGCGGCGGTGCGCGCGCGTTCGGAGAGCCGCTCCACGCGGCGCGCGACGACTCCCTGGAGTGAGGCCGGCTCCGCGCCTCCCTCGCCCTCGCGAATCTCGACGACGAGCTGCGTGAGGAAGAGCGGATTCCCTTGAGAAGCGGCGATCAGCGATTCGGCAAGACGGTCGCGCACGTCGGGCACGGTTCCACGAAGTTGCTCGACGTCGTTGACGGAGAGGCCGCTGAGCCACATGCTTTGCGCGCCGGCAATCGTCCGCGCCTCATGGCGCAGGCGGTGAAATGCGTAGAGCCGCTGCGATTCCTCGTCGCGGTACGTCGCGAGGATCATCACGCGAACGCCGGAGATGCGGCGCAGCAAGAACTGCAGCAGCTCGAGGGATGCGGGCTGCGCCCAATGCAGATCTTCGAGTACGATCAGGAGCGGGCGCGGCGCCGCGAGATCGGCTACGCATCGGAAGAGCGATTCAAAGAGCCGAATGCGCTCGCTCTCCGCATCCAGGCGCGGGACTCCGGGAAGTGCGACGCGCGCGTGGATCTCCGGTAAAAGAGCCGCGACGCACGCGAGCGCCATGCTGGGCTTGAGCGAAGCAACGACTGGAAGGGCGGAGCGCAGCGCATCGACGATGCTTTCGTACGGAACCGCTTCCGGCGAACTCGTCGCCCCCACGAGCACGCGTCCTCCGCGATCCTCCACGGCATGGGCGAATTCGAGTGCCATCCGCGACTTTCCGATGCCGGGTTCTCCGCCGATGAACGCGCAGGCGCCGCGACCGCGAGCCACGCGGCTCCACGTCTCCAGCAAGCGCTCCATCTCGTCGCGCCGGCCGACGAACGGCAGAACCGCCGACCCACTGGCGACGACGGGGCTTTCGGCTTCGCCGTCTTCATCTGCCGGCGCGTGGCCGCGCGTAATGCGCTCGGCGACCGCCGCCGTTTCGGCCATCGGTTCCGCATCCATTTCTGCGCGCAAGCGTTTGGCGAATGCCGCGTACTCGCTGAGTGCGCCGGCCCGGTCGCCGCTTTCGTACCGCATCGCGACGATCCGCCGTACCATGTCTTCGCGCCACGGATCGACGGCCAGCACTTTACGAGCCATTTCGATCGCGAGCCCGAGGTCTGCGTTTCTTCGAGCTTCGGAGACGCGTTCGGAGAGACAGCGCAGATAGGTGTTGCGCAAGCGCTCCCGGATGGCGTCGAGCCATTCGTCGTAGACCTCAGGCAGCAGGTCGCCGCGATAGAGGTCGATCGCTTCGCTAAGACGGCGCCGATCGCTCGACGCTTCCGCGAACTCATCGACGTCGAGCCATACGTCGGCATCCGCATTCCAGGCGACCTTGTCGGCGTCGATCGTAACGTAGCGTTCGGACGGCTTGGGCAGGATCTTCGAAAGTTCGCTGAGCGTCGCGCGCAGCTTCGCCCGCGCGGCCCCTTCTTCGTCGTCGGGATAGAGCAGAAAGGCGAGATATTCGCGTGAAACCGCCGCAGCGCGGTGCAGCAGGAGGTAGGCGAGAACCTGCAGCGATTTTCGCGGCGTTGCAAGATTAAACCGCGCGCCGTCGAGCGCGACCTCCAGGTGACCGAAGAGGCGAATGTCGAGATGCCCGCGGCTCTTAGCAGGCGCCGGGCGCAACTCGCTCACCTTCGAGAGAGGTTTGCCCACCTTTAAAGGGCGTTCTCGGTGCCGGGAGCGGCCTCCCGGCCCCGTGCGTTTTCGTACGCCCGCTCCGCTACGATAGGGGCTGATCACCAAATGCCTTCAAGGAGATGTCATGTCAGCCCCTACGTTGAACCGGCCGCTTCTGCTGGCGCTCGGCCTGGTTGCCGGCCTTGCCGGCTGTGCCGGGCAGCAGAGCGCCGCGGGCGGATTCGTCCCTGACGCCGCCGGCCCGGTGCAGCCCGCGTCCGCGGCCAAATCGTCCCTCATGTACACCGCTAATCGCGACGGCGGTAGCATTCTTGCCTTTCGCGCGACGGCGTCGGGCAACGTCGCGCCCGCCGTTACGATCGCCGGATCGAAGACGACCCTGACCGAGCCCGACGCGCTCGCGCTCGATGTCTCCGGGAACATCTATGCGGCAAACGACGGCGGGACGAAGGTCGCAGTCTTCGGTCCAAGCGCAAACGGCAACGTCAAGCCCAAACGAACCATCGGCGGGTCGAAGTCGGAGCTCGGTCCCACCGAGGGGCTCCTGGTCGATTCGGCCGGCGATCTCTGGGCAAGCGACTACGAGAATAACGCCGTCACCGAATACTCGCCGAGCGCCAAAGGCAACGTCGCGCCGATCGACGTTATCAGCGGAAGCAAGACGCAGCTGAGCACGCCGGTCGGGATGGCGATGAACTCCAACGGCCAGCTCTTCGTGGCCAACGCCGGCTCCGCGTCGATCGTCGCTTTCGCCGCCGGTGCCCAGGGAAACGCCACGCCGCTCGGCGTCATCGCCGGAAGCAATACCGGTCTTGAACGGCCGTTCGCGCTCGCATTCGATAACGACGGCCGGCTTCTCGTTGCGGACGAAGATGCCGGCGTGCTCGTCTTCGCCAAGGGCGCCACCGGCAACGTCGCGCCCGTTCAGAAGATCACCGGACTCTCCTATCCGGCCGGCGTCACGTCCGATTCCAAGGGTCACATCTACGCTGCGGACTTTAGCGGCAACTCGATCGACGAATACGCTCGCACCGCCAACGGCGATGCGACCCCGCTCCGAACGATTCAAGGCCCCAACACGACGCTCGACGGAGCGAATTACCTAGGCTTGCACTAGCACGCACCGGCAATCCTCGTGGTCCGTAGAACAGCCTCGCTTCGGCGAGGCTGTTCTTACATGCCGTCCGCCCGGTGTAACGTTTTCGTACGCCTCGGTTGTTAGACTAATTGCATGACGAAGGAACTGAAGGATCTATGGTTGCTCGCAGTCTGGGCCGCATTTGCCATGGGCTGCACCTTCCTTGCCGCCTCTTGGCACATTCAGACGTACACGGTGGTCCGGTAGCTCGCCGCGGTCATCACGAGTCGTCGCGGCTTAGGCTCGATCCCGTAACGTTCGGGACTCCAGCCCTAGTCTAGGTTCTCGGTCGATTGTACCGAAACGTCTCACCTTGGCACAACATATCGTATCGCGCAAACGCGGACTTGCCGCTTCGGGCCCCTTCACAAAAGGAATCGGAGACGGCTCGTTTAGCGTTGTCGTGATTGCCCGTTGTATCTGCTTTTTGCTTCTGACGGGCTCTCTGCTTTTGACCGGCTGCACACCCTCTACATGGTCTGAGCGCGGCCCTGCGCTAGGCGGGCGCCTCTCGGCGATTGTTGCTGCCGACCCGACCGGAAGCATCCTCGTGGCCGCCAGTCCGGGCGGTGGCGTCTGGCGCAGCGTAGATGGCGGGTCCACCTGGACGTTTCCGGCTCAGTACGGATTGGGCGACAACAGTGCCGTGCACCTGGAGTGGGACGCCGTCACCCGCGGACGACTCTTCTTGCTCACCTGGAATGGGCTCTATGCCACGACGAACAACGGCGACTCTTGGACAAATCTGGTGAATCCCGGCGGCGTTCCGGCACCCCTCCAGGTTTACCAGACGGCGATAGCCGATCCCAAGCCGTTTGCGCAAATGGTGTTCTCTGCAACGCAGCGCGCAGTCTTTGCAGCACTGCCGTGTAGCGGCCTCTACTATTCGTTTGACGGCGTGACGTTCACTCAGACGTGGCCTTTCCCCGGCGGTTCGGCAAACCTAGACAACTGCATCGGGACCATCGCTACCGACCCATTTTCAGGTCGAGTCTATTTCTCAACGCTTAACTGGGACTATCTCAGGCCAACCCACGTTTTTCGCAGCAACTGCGTCTCGCCACCAGTCGTTTGGCAGATGGGGACACCCTGTCTCACCTGGCAGGCGGCGAACAGCGGGCTGCCTTCGAGCGCCCTCGTCTCCGCGCTGACCTCGGTGGCAACAACTACTGGCTCTGCCGATCATCTGGTGGCCCTGATCTCGGGTGCAAGCTCAACCACGAGTACCTACCTGACCAGCAACGGGCTGTCGTGGACGTTGCAATCCGCCCAAGCAAATCCCAGTTGGACACCTCGCACGCTCGTCTATACTGGTCACGGGCAGGAGCTTTTTCAGGGTAACGTTCTGGCTTCTTACAGCAGTGATTTTGGAGCGCATTGGGCCAACTTCACGGTGCCGAGCGAACATCCGGACGTTCGGGCGATCTATCCTTTACCGGGAAGGGTCTGGACGGTTACGGACGGCTCCATGGACGGCAGTTACGCAAACGTCACTCGATGGGCATGGAAGCCCGGCATGCCTCCCGTCCCCTCAACTGGGGTCAACCTCGGTCACTCCGGGCTCACGGTGTGGCAGGCGTACTTTGCCGGGGTTGTGCCTAGTACGGGAACGGCGGGCTCGCGCCGAGTGTTCGTTGGCGCCCAAGATAATGGATCCCAATGTTCAGATTCCCTCGGACTGAGCGGTTGGACATCTAACGGCGCTCCCCCCGGCGGCGGCTCGGGTGACATTTTCGCCTTCGCATCGGCCCCGTCGGATCCTAATCGCGCCTACTCATGGAGTGGCGAGACCACAAGCTTTGCCCTGACCAAGAACGCCGGCAGTGCCTCTAATTGTGCGGGCGTAGCATGGTCGACTGTCACTCCGAGCGAGAGCCCGTCGGGAGCTCAGCTGGTCCCACCGACATACTGGTCCCGCCATGCTCTCGCGGTTCACCCGACCAACGAAGATCGGCTCTACTTTGCGTTCTCGCAAGACATAGGGGAAACCGCGAATGCTTCCGCAGCGACTCCTCTGGTTACTCATCACTCTCTGCCCGACAACCTTCAGCCCACTGTGGTTTACGTTGACGCCAACGGTGTGATCTATTTGGGCACTGCGGGGCAAGGGGCTTACAAGTCCACTGACGACGGCACGACTTGGTCTGTGTGGGGACCAGGAATAACTCCAGCCCCTGCACTGGTCACGGCCATAGCAAGCTCAGGAGGCTCGGCCCCAACCTTCTGGCTCGCGACCACTAGCGGTTTGTACAAGGGGTCTGCAAGCGGAAGCCCTTGGAGTCGGTCCACAGGTGGCGGAGGCTACACGGTAAGTGACGTTACGGTGGATCCGAGTTGCCCGACACGCGTCTACGCGGCATTCGGCTTCGTCGGAATTCGGGGAGAACACCGAGGCGGGATCGAGTTTAGCTCGAATAACGGAAGCTCCTGGAACTCGATCACGTCTGGACAGGTCATTCACCAGAGTCCTGTGACCATGGTCCAGGTCGACCCTTCGCAGCCCACTACGGTCTATGCAGCCACCTATGGTCGAGGCTTTTGGGTATACAACTGGGGAACGCAGCTACCGCCTTGCTCTACGTGAGCTCTCCTCACATTCACTAGCTGCAATGCGTGCGAGCTAGGTTTGTAGTCCGTACACGCGGATCAAAGCGTTAATCGCTTCGGTGTAGAACGCGCCGGCGTTGTTATCTCCATTGTCGCGGTTGGTCATAATAGCCATCCCGGCACGCTGATTCGGATACCCTTGTATGACGGCGGTAAAGCCGTAATTCTCACCATTGTGATTAAAAAGGTATCCAGGCTGGTTCGATTGGCCGCTTGTAAAAATGCCAATTTGTTCTGCGAGCATATTGCCGGCCTGTTGCGCGCTCAGCAATTGCATTCCGTTGATCACGCCTCCGGCGTTGAGCATGATGACGGTCTGACATAGGTCTCCCGCATTCGTGTACAAGCCTGCCGCGGATGCCTCGGGATAAAGATTCCGCAGGCCAGGAATCGGCTGCTCATTTGTGTCGTGGCCTGCAGCGGCGCGGGAAAGCGAAGCCGGAAGATTGAGCGCGTAGGTCGATGCAGTTGTCGTTGACTTGCAGAACTCCGTACGAGGTGCGCCAAAGCACGGCGTTGTTCTGAACGAAGGCGATGCTTGCGCCGGGAACCCCGTAGAAAGCCATGCGTTCGTAGATCGTCTGCCATTGGCCATTGGGCTCCTGGAGAAAGTAGTTCTCGAAGATGCGCAAGGTATCTTGAACGCCGGGAAGAGCATCGTTACAGATTCTTCCCCCGTACAAGCGCCGTTTTCCCGAGCTGGACAAGACGATGCACGAGCTGTGGCTTCAAGGGTTGTCAACCCGCGACTTCGAGCCCTCTCTGCGCACGCTGCTCGGCGAAACGACGCCGCTCTCGCCGTCGACAGTCTCACGCGTCAACAAACAGTTCATCGATGACTACCACGCTTGGCTCCGACGCCCGATCGCCGACCAGTACGTGTACCTATGGGCCGACGGCATCTACCTCGACGCCGGCGCCGAAGATGAACGGCGCGTCATGCTGGTCGTGATCGGCGTGGACATCAAGGGAAATAAGGCGCTTTTGACCATCGAGGATGCCTTCGGAGAAAGTTACGAAAGCTGGCTAGCAGTCTTTGAGAACTTGCAGAACCGTGGACTCAGGAACGTCGCCATGCTGGTCGCCGACGGTGCACAGGGCATCTGGAAGGCCTTCTCAGCCGCCTATCCGCGCGCCAAGCAGCAGCGCTGTTGGCTGCACAAAATGCGAAACGTGCTCGACAAAGTTCCCGAGAAGCATCGCGCCACGCTCCACGATCGCCTCAGTGAAGCCATGAACGCGGCGAGTTGCGCACAGGCCGAGCGTCTGATTGAAAAACTCGCTCAGGAACTCTCGCGCCAGTACCCCAAGGCTGCTGCATGCCTGCGCCAAGACGTCGCGCGCGTAACCGCATACTTCGACTTCCCCAAACTGCATTGGAAGCATTTGCGAACGACCAACGTCATCGAATCGAGCTTCGATGCCGTCCGTTCCCGAACGAACGTCTGCAAGCGAATTCGTCAAGCGGAATCAGCGACGTATCTCGTTTGGGCGCTGCTGATGCGGCGCGCACCACGCTGGCGTCGCTTCAACGGCTACGCACTTCTTGAAAACGTGCACGACGTGCTGATCAAGAACCCTATTGCAACGCTGAAAGCGGCGTGATATAAACGATTACAACGCTACGCCACTTCGCGGCGTTCCCCCGGAAATCGGCCCGCCCTCTGAAAGCAGCCGTTGTCAATATTCCTTGCAAAATATGCCTGGCCGCCATATATTACCCACCCGCCGTTTGGCGCGAACGCGACCTGCGAGGCCCGGGGTGTGCCTTGAGTGTAGTTGCACAAGGTCTGGAAGCATTCATCGTCGATGTCGTGCGCAAAAAGTCCATTATTGCCGATGATTACCCACGAATCCCCGCCCGTCGGGGGAAAGGCGACGCACGAGATCTGCGTTCCGCCGCTCGAGAAACTCCCGATCATTTGAAAGCAATCGTTGGGGATGTTGTGAGCGAGATAGCCCTGGTCGGCAACGATGACCCAGCTATCGCCGCCCGTCGGGGGAAAGGCAATCGATCGGACAGTCCAGCCCTTCTTGATACAATTTCCAAGTGCCGTAAAACAGTCTTGCGGGATGCCTTCCGCTTCGTAAGCGCCGTTCGGAGCCACGACGACCCAGCCTCCGCTGGGTGTAAAGGCCACAACGGAAACGCCGGGGCCGCCCATGCAACTCCCAATGAAGGTATGCGCGTCGTTAGGAATATTGCTGTCGAAATACTGGCCCATGGGCCCCCCTCTTGGACGACGATGTTCTCAAATGGGACTTACTGCGACACCTTCGGGAACGGTGAAGCCCGGAAGATGGACTTGCGTGAGGAGCTTACCTTTGGGATACGAATAGAGCCATAGCCCACCGTCATATCCGTCCGAGCCGGCGTCGGCCACGTAGAGCCTGCGTTCGCGCTTGTCGAGGACAATCAGTATGGGCTGAATCAGGCCGTCGGTGATCGTCTTCGACGGCGTGTCGGAACCCGGCGGATAGACGTAAATAGCCTTTGCCCTTTGATCGACGATGATGATGTTGCCCTTCCGATCGACGGCGATGCCGTGCATGACGTAGATACCGCTGATTCCAAGATCTTCCGGCGTCTCCGAACCGTTCGGAATCTCATACGCGCGAGCCGTAGGATAGCCCAACGCCGATACAAAGAGGTCGTTCTCGCGGTCGAGAGCCATGCCGTAGGGATCGTTGCCTTCCAAGTTCATAAACGAAATGGTCGTATCCGGATTGGTCGACCCGTTCGGGTATTCGGTGACGTCGTACGCGTCGAGGTTTGCGACGTACAGGCGACCCGTGTTCGGCGAAACGACCAGTCCGAACGGCAGAGAAACTCCGTCGGTGTACGTTACGGTAGGCTCGGTGCTGCCACGCGGATACACCTCGACGGTGCTATTCGAATTGGCAACGTACAACGCGCCCCGCCGATCGACTGCGAGACCATTGGGTTCGTCGATCGCGTCGGTTATTTCTCCGATGGGTCCTTGCATGAGGTTTGTCGTGTCGAAGATGTAGATCGCGTTGCCGTTGTTGTCGGAGACGTACACGAGCCCCTTACCGCTCTTGGCTCGCGGCGACAGCCAGCCTCTCGTGCGTGAAGCTGGACCAAGGGAGCGAGCCGCAGATGCGCCGGCCTGCGGCGGAACGTAAGTGCTCGCACATCCGGCCAGCGCTAAAAAGGCAATGCCGATGCAGAAGAGTCTCGCTAGTTTGGAGGCAAGCTCGGTCGCATCAACCATTGGCTTTCCCTTGTGACGCCGAGCTGTCGAGCAGCCGGCGGAGATACTCGTGCCAGATTGCTGGAAGCGTGTGCGTGCCATGTCCGCGCGTTTCGTTCGTAATCGGTAGAAGCACGAAGCGGCCGTGTTTGACCTTACCGATTTCGGCTTCGACGATGTGAAGCTCCGGCGGATTGATTTGATCGTCGGCGGAATTGATCGCGAGCAAGGGCGCGACGATTGCGCCCAGCTCGGGCTCGGGGTCGTAGTCGCGCGACGCCTGCACCTGATAGAGGAGATCGTTGGCATCGAGATGGGTGGCTAGCGGTGCGATGACCCGCTGGTAGTACGCGTCTGCAGCGGCGCCGGTCGGCATGAGGGACTGATCGTAGAGGGGCGCGCTGCCGACGAACCAGAGAAGATCGGCAGCGGTCTTCAACCCGGCGGCCGGCTCGGTGGTGTAGTTCCCGCCGTCGTACGCCGGATCGCTCATGATCGCGTCGGCAACCATGTCGCGCCAGATTCGGTTGCGCCCGGAGATCCCGATCGGAAGGCTCGCGAGCGGCATCAATGCGTCCATGAAGCGCGGATACATCTCGCCCCACATCCAACTTTGCATGCCCCCCATTGACGTTCCCATCACCAAGCGCAGATGGTTGACGTGCAGGCCGTCGACCAGCAACGCATGGGTCGCATGCACCATATCGTGATAGCCATAGTGCGGAAACTTCGCGCGTAACCCGTCGCTCGGCTTACTCGACGCTCCGTGACCGATCTCGTCCGGGAGAATGATGTAATAGTATCGGGCGTCCAGCTCGCCGCCCGGTTTGAAGAGTACGTCCGCAAACTTCGGTTGCGTGAATTGAGCGCTCGAGCCGCCGGTACCGTGCATGATAAGGACGGCGTTCGTGGTTTGCCCTTCCGCATTGCGCCGCGGAGTTCCGTACGTAACGTAATGAAGGCGCAGATTCTCCAGCGTCTCGCCGTCGTCAAACGCGAAATGCGCGATGACGTACGTGCCGGGGGCCGGATTCGGCACTGTTGCGGCCGCTGCAGAAGCCATAGAGCCGAGCATTGCGGCCGCCAAAATAAGTGTAAACGGCATCATCGGAGATACCGCTGCTCGCCAGCGGCCTCCTTGGTGTGACGCGCCGCGTCCGGCCCGAAAGTCCCGAATGGTTCAGGCCACGCGGCAGGAGTTGCTCCGTGGCGGTTCTCAAGCAGCCCGAGTGACTCGCGGCACAATCGGGAGCCTGAAGTACGCTGCGGCCATTGCTGCGTGCAGCCTCTTTGCCGGTTCGGTTGCCTTCGCACAGGCAGATTTTGAGGACGACGCAACCCTTTACCAAATTAACGGCACGAGTCTCCGGGTCTGTTCTTCGGGTGCCATGCGCGGGGTAGACGTCCCTATTAACGCCTTCATGTGTGCGCCGCTCAACGTCTCAAATCCGACCCTCGACGTTGCAAATCACATGACGTTTACCTATGACGACACTTCTCATAGCGTACCTACCTGTCCGAACGACACCGTGATGACGGGATGGGACCGGCGGAACAACTGGCTCGTTTGCTCCACGGTAAACGGGGGTCTCAACGGTTCGAAATTTGTCGATGCGGGTACTCAAGAAGTCGAACCGAACCATCAGGAGCGATCTTTTCACGCTTGTCTTCCGGGGACGTACATGGTCGGCATTGAGGCTTTAGATGACGTGCTCATCTGCCAATCCCCGTAAAGTCACGCCCCCAATGCCTCCAATTTTTGCAAAACCGCCGGCTGGGAAGCAACCGCGCTCTACGTTCCATACATCTTGGTAGTAGTGTCAGAGCAATTCACGTTTCGCGGCACGTCGTTGACCGTCCACCGGATCGGCTACGGCGCGATGCAGTTGGCCGGTCCCGGCGTGTGGGGCCCGCCGAAGGACCCCGGCGTCGCCGTCGCGGTGCTGCGCGAGGCGGTCGCGGCCGGCGTGAATCACATCGACACCTCGGATTACTATGGCCCGCACGTCACCAACCAGATCATCCGGCAGGCGCTCCATCCGTATCCCGCAGGTTTGGTGATCGTCACCAAGGTCGGTGGCAGCCGTCCTCCCGACAAGTCGTGGCAGCCCGCCATTTCGCCGCAAGAGTTGACCGCAGCCGTCCACGACAACTTGCGCAACTTGGGCCTGGAAGCGCTCGACATCGTCAACTACCGCGTCATGGGGTCGGGGCACGGCACCGAAGAGGAGTCAATCGCCGAGCAGGTGACCGTGCTGGCCGATCTGCGGCGTAAGGGTCTCATTCGTCACATCGGCGTCAGCAACGTGACGCCTGCCCAGATCGCCGAGGCACAGTCGATCACTGAGGTCGTCTGCGTGCAGAACAACTACAACTTGGCCTACCGTCACGATGACGCACTGATCGACGACTTGGCGCGTCAAGGCATCGCGTACGTGCCGTTCTTTCCTCTTGGCGGATTCACACCGCTGCAGTCGTCCACGTTGTCGAGCGTTGCCGCCCAACTAGGCGCCGCGCCGATGCAAGTCGCGTTGGCGTGGCTGCTGCAGCGCTCGCCGAACATTCTGTTGATTCCCGGCACCTCGTCGCTTGCCCACCTTCACGAGAACTTGGCCGCCGGGCAGTTGTCGCTTACGCTGCAAGCCGTGGCGGAGTTGGACGAAATCTAGCAATACCTGACGCACTCGTCGAACCGGAGAGAGTATGAGTTGGATACGAGCGACCTTAAATTGGATCAAGACCCACATCATCGATTGGATCCCGCTGCCTGGGCCGCCCGCGCATTCCAATGCTCCGGCCTCGCTCGACAAACTGGGCACGGTGATCCTTCAGTACAACAACATGCAATCGTATTGGAAGCTCGGGGTGCAGACCTGGACCGTCGCCGCTAAGGGCGTGGTCGTGCATAAGATCAACGCAGCACAAGCTGCGCTGATCGCTAGCACGATTGAATCACAGCCTGCGACGTCGCCGGTGCCGGAAACGATTGCGCTCGGCCTGATGGCTAGCGAAAGCCTGCTCGATCCATTATGCCAGAACGGCAACTTCCTCGGCAGTAATCCGACGAAAGCTCTGGGTGGATTCGACATGGGTCTCTGCCAGTTAAAGCTCAAGTATATCACCACGCCTGGAGTATCGAGCCTAGCCGATGCTCAAGCATTCGCGTTCGATCCAACGAAGGCGATCCCGTATCTTTACGAGATGTTTGCCGGGAAAATCGAATGGGCGAAGGGCGTGATCGCCGCCCACGAATCAACGTGGGCGCAATGGAACAATCCGCTGGTCCTTGCGGTGGGCGCATTCAAGCTCGGAGAGACCGGCGTGATGACGTTCTATCAAGGCGGAACGTGGGCCACGGAGTTGAACAACTTCATCCAGCTCGAATCGCAGTTTGCATCACAGCTTGGGGTGCCATCGGCACTCGCGTAGCCGTCGCGATTTCTCCTAGAGCAATCCGGTCATCGGAATCTCTCGCTTCGAATCGACTTCCGATGCTCCGGGCGCTCCGCCGCCGTGCCATTTAGCGACTTCCGCCTTCCACTCGGCGAGAGTCCGGTACGTCAGAGTCCCGCTGAAATGCCCCCAGAAGCTTCCCGAACCGACGTAAATGATGTTCTCGCCAAGGAGCCCGACGTCGGCTCCCCGCGGGAACACCTTGTTCGTCACGTAGCCGGCATCGCCCGGTACCCAGTCGTTCTCATCGTTGCTCGACTGATTCTGAAACTTCGCACCGTGCGAACCACCCACCTGAGTGAGTTCCGTCGCTGCGGCGCAACCGATCGCGTAAAGCTGAGGGTTCAAGTTCAAATCTTGCCAAGCCGCCTGCTTGTCGACGCCCGATTTGAGTTTCCAAGCCAGCTTGTTCGGAAAGATATCGTAGTATTGCGGATTCATCTTGAAACCGGTCACGGAGGCAAACGAGTATTTCTTCTGTGCGGCAAATGCGACGATTCCGAGCCGCGCCGCCACATGCGCGGAGAGCGATTTCTCCGCTTCTTGGGCATCGGCGCCTTCGACATCAAACTCCCGCGAAGAGGCAAGCATATCGATGAGAACTTCCTGTTCGGCGCTCGTTGGGCTTCGTTGGGCGGCAGAATAGGCGTTGGCGTTGTTGGTAACGCCCATGATGCCCTTGGTGCGGAAGTAGTCGTCCAATGGCGCCCCTGGGTCGCTTCTGATTACGCGCCGCACGGTCGAATGAGTATCGCTCTGCAGGGTGTGAGCGAGCTCGTGGGCTAGCAGGTGTCTTCCGCTTGCGGTCTCCGGCTCGTATTGCCCCCGATCGAAGACGATGTTTCTGCCGCCGGTAAAGGCGAGCGCGTTGATGGCGCGCGCAGACTCTGCCGCCCGGCCGTCCGTGTGTATCCGCACGCAGCTGAAGTCGTGACCAAACCGCGGCTCGAAAAACGCGCGAGTCGTTGGCTCCAGCGGCCGGCCGCCCGACGCGAGCACGTCATGCACGATCGCTGGTGCCTTGCCCGCGGCTCCGTCATACGCTGCATGATCGGGCGTAGGATTAGCATTCGGCGTCCGCATCACGTAGTCGGCGACGCGGTCCGCGTCGCGCTCGTGCGGGTCGTTGGCTTTTCCGATTACAAACCTCGACCCAGCCTGGCTTTCGCCCCGACGCGACGATTTGCAGCTCGGCCCGTCGCCGGTCTTCGTTCGTACTCGGGGGACCTTCAGAGCGAGCGTGGTTGCACCGCGCTTACTCTCCTCCCAGCATTTGTTGCTGCTGTTTGAGTTTCGGTCCCGGCTGGGATGGGTCTTCAAGGAGCTGCTTCAATCCCTGAACGCCCGTATCGGGCCCATTTTCAGCGTACCAGTTCTGCTGGTATTTCACGCCTAACATCCAGCCTTTGGTAACGTCGAGGAAGGCGGCCTTTTCGGTCTGAGACGGTTCATGGGCTGAGCCTAAGCGTCCGACCAAACCTGTGCCACGCGCCAACAGGCTCTGGCCTGCGCTCGTCGCTCTTTGCACCCAGATCGCCGCCTTCTCGAGCGGCCCTGCGCCGGGTGCGCCGGGCAACAAGGAAGGCGCGGGCGCTGACGGCGCCGGCAGAAGCGACGGCGGTTCGGCCGGTGGCTTTGGTGTTTGCCGATCGTGCGCGGGTACCGGCGCCTTCGACTTGGCGGCCAAAGACCGCAACTGGTCGGCGATTGCGCGCTGTTCCTGTTCGCGCCGCTCCCGGGCGCGCTGCTCTGCGATCTGCCCTCCACTCTGCACTTGGCTTGAGGCCACACAGATGCTGTGCGCCTCCCAAGTGTATCCGCCGCCGTACCGTGGCGTCGCCGAGGTGGGCCGCTCCGGCTGATCTAGTTCTCCTGCCCGCGCAACACTGTTGGGGCTCACGTCTATTCTGGTAACCTCGACGTTCTTCACGCTGCGTACGGTGGGAACGGTGCGCGCCGCGGCAGAGCTAACGTATTCGTATGTGATCCGGAATTCGATATTATAGTAAATGTTGCCGCTGGACTTCTGTATTTGCTTTTGTAACTCTGCGATGCGAGCCGCTGATTCCGAAGTCCCCAGCGCCTTTTTTAAGCCTTCTTTTACTTCAAGCTCTTCCACTGGGTCCGGAAGATATGATCCGAGAACGAGCAATAGTTGAAAGATACCGATTGCGGTTCCGCCGGGCTTCCCGACAGGCACCTTCCCTTCAAATCCTTCTCCCGCGAGTGGGGTTGTTTTTGGCGCAATCCCTTTTCCACCGATTTCGCTTGGCGACGTGTCGCCTAAGGTGGCCGGCGGCCCGGGCGCACCTTTAGGCGTCGCCTGTGCCGGATTGACGTCACGACGCATCCGCGTTCCGGGCGCGCCGAACGAAGTGCCGTCGTAGACCGGATAAAAATTGCCTGCTACGGGCTCGCCGGCCTCGGCCGCTTTCGGCGTCGACTGCCCCGCACGCGGCGGCTGGGTTGTGCCGGTCGGCTTGCCGCCCACTGCAGTAACCTGGCCACGCAACCCAATCGTCTCGTTCGACACGCCCAGGGCCGCTAAGGCTCGACTCAACCGAGCGGAATAGCTCTCAGTCTCGCCGACGCCTGCGTAGCACATCGCAAGGCGCACCCGGTAGTTGGTCCAGTGTCCCTCGCCGAAGCCTGCACCGACCAATCGTGCCGCCATGGCTTCGGGGCTCACTGCCTCGACTGGTCCCTGCGTACCATGCGGCAAGCCGGGCGCGCCGTAGGTTGCCTTGGGCTGACCTGACTCCGGCTCGACCACGCGCTGGCCCTCGGGAGTTACTTCCGTTTCGCCGTGGATCACAACGACGACCTCACGAGTTTCTGCCAGACTATCCGGCGTCAGTTCCTGATAGTGCACGACACGGTCTGCTCCGGCGGCGTTCGGCCCAGAACGCGCGCCGGTCCGGAGAGCTTCAGTGTTCTTAGTTGTAGCCGGATCGTCACCCCACTGGACGATCGTTCGGCGGCCGCTTGGGATTGTTCGGGGCGGCGCGCCAGGAGCCGGCGCCCGATAAAGGCCGTAAGCTGAGCTTTCGATTTTTCCGGCGTTCCCGTGTTGAGTTATCCGGTCGGCGACCCTTTCGGCCACGCGCTCCGCGCGAATATCCTGCGGTTGCACCGTCAACGGCGCCGACTGAGCGTCGCGCTGCTGTCGAACGTGGACAAGCTCGTGCGCTAGTACGGCATTGCCGTGTTGCGTCTCAGGGGCGAATGCCCGCTCCGCGAAGACAATATGCTGTCCCACGGTGTAGGCGAGCGCGTCGACCGCTTTGGCGGACTCTGCCGCCCGGCGTTCCGTATGTATCTGCACTCGGCTGAAGTCGTGGCCAAACCGCGGCTCGAAGAACGCGCGAGTCGATGGCTCCAATGGCCGGCCGGCTGACGCGAGTACCTCATGCACGATTGTTGGAGCGTTGCCCGCGGCTCCGTCACACGCTGCATGTTTGCGCGAAGGATTAGCATTCGGCGCCCGCGTCACGTGGTCGGCGATGCGGTCCGCCTCAAACTCGCGTGGGTCGTTGGCTTTTCCGATTACGAACTTCGACCCAGCCTGGCTTTCGCTCCGGCGCGACGATTTGCGGCTCGGACCGTCGCCGGTCTTCGCCTCTACCTTAGCGACCCTAGAAGCAAACATTCTTCACCAACTTCGGCAGTCACCGTAGCTTCGTCGAGCGGCTCATAAACCGCTCTAATGAAATGGTAAAAACTGGCGTGCGTCAAAGTTAGCACCTTGTACACTCGGGCTAGGATGAGTCGGGCGCCCAGCGTTTCGCCGTCGACCGACGACAGGGTGGCCAGCAAGCTCGTTGGCGGGCCGGGGGTCGCCCTTCCGACTGCATTTCGTAAGGCAGCTGAAGCGCGCTTTGGCCATGATTTCGGCAGCGTTCGTGTTCACGTAGATCAAGACGCAGACGTTGCATCGGATGTGCTCGGCGCGCGAGCGTTCACCCTTGGGAACGACGTCTTCTTTTCCCGCGGTGCATACGATACGCAGAGCCCCGTAGGTGTTCGCCTGATCGCACACGAGCTCGCGCACGCTGTTCAGCAGGGCGGCGCTGGCGGAGGGGCGTCGCGCGAGCCTGCGCCCCTAGAATCAGAGGCGCGAGAGGCGGCCGCGCGTTTTTCCGGCCCAAGCCGCATCGACGTGCGGCGTGGCGGCGGTGTCGCGATCGCAAAACAGGGGACAACGACGACCCCCGAGGCGCCGGGAAGCTCGATTCTCAAGGCGTTAAGACGCAACGACGGCACGGCTCTCTTCGTAGCGATCAACCAGACTACCGACGCCTTAGGCGCAGCCGGCTCGCGACAACTCGTGAGCGATCTGGAGTTTCGCTCCGAGCTTCGGGAACTGGCGCAGGGAGCGTTTCTCTTCACGATCCTGCGCAGGTTGTCGTTCCGGATCGTTCCGGCTTATGTTACGCAATTCGAGGTGGCGTTGAGTGCTAGGAATGGACCGGGCGTAATCGCGATCCTTCAGCAGTCGCCGAGCCTGCGCGACCCGGACCAAGTTCCCGGCGTCTACGAGGTGGTCGAGCACGTGTTCAAAGGGACACCGCAGTACGCGCAGATGATGCAGTTGCTCAGTTTCGACGTAAGCTCCGTGCTCGCGACGGCGAAGCAGTCTCATCACTTCACGACCCTCCTTGGCCTGGCCGGGCATTTTGCCGGCGTACCGCCCGACAAGCGCGATACGCTGGTGGGAAAGGGCGCTGAGCCGGGACATACCTTCACCGCCCCGCATGGCGGCGGCATCGTAATCCAACCCGACGTTCCAACGCCGCAGGCCGCGCTGATGCGGGTCACCCACGAAGTCTCGAACCTCGCGTTGCAGGATCAGTTCGAGGTGCTCTACGATCGTCGCAACTCTGGAGGCTTTTCGAGCGCGCGCCAGTACGCGGAGGCATTCATTGAGGTTGAGGCGCAGTCGGTCGTCGAGCGTCACGAGGTGGCTGTCGATCTGGGGCTGCATGGCGACGATGCCGTTGTCGACAACTTAGTTCGCCAGCGCCGCTCGGGAGCGATATCGCAGGCCGCGCTCGATGCCGCCGTGACCGACCGCGTGAAGAAAGCGTACCGTGGACCTGGGGGCGTTCCTGCCATCGAAACCTATGAGCGGCAGTTCCGAGACTGGCAACGTCTGCATCAAACGAGTTCGGGCCACAATCCCTGAGGATCGGTTACCGTAACTCTGTCCAGCGGCATCGCTTCACGACGGCGCCGTTGCCTGCGCGACGACGATATCCGTGATCCTTGAGCTATCAGAGGCGCCGCGCCCCAGGACCAAGTGTACGAGCGCGCTTGTATCGGCGGGGCAGCCGCAGCACGCTGCAATCGCGAGCGGCAACGCCATCGTCGCCCGACGCCTACTACGGGATCGGCCAGAAGAGATTCCAGGTCGGTTTCCTGAGTTCGGAATTCAAAGCCAGCCGCTCCGCTTCCGTCCACGAACCTGTTACGAAGTCATACGTGTCCATAACGTGCTTATTGACGTCTTCGCAGCTGCACGACGGCTGCGCACGCATCGTTGTGAGAATTCCGCAGATGCTGGCCTCTTCAGGGCCTATTTTGCGGGGTATCCAGTGGGAGTAGAGGTGGTCATAGGCTGAGGTGCCCGGGCCGGCACCGGGAGGGATCGCGCGGAATGCGATGACGAACTCACTGAGAATCGCATTGAGTTCGCTCAACTCGTATTCGAGTTTATTCCCCCTCCCGTCCACCACGAGATTCCGGTCGCAACCGGCGCTCTCACCTGCTGGCTCGGGGCGGCCTGCGGCTAGGGCGGCGTCATACATTATGTGCTGGACTTCGTGGCGCAACGTTTCAAACGTCCTCCTGCGCCACTCGTCGCGCGGATGCCCCCCGGGGACTGCGCCGCTATTGTACTGTAGGGCCTCTTGATTGACGGCGCCCTTCACGAACACACAAGGTTTTGTCGCTCCCGTAATCGGCGGAACGGCGCTTTGGCACGGAGAGCTGTACGCGCCGACATCGGGAGGCATATCTTGGTCGATGAAAAGCCCATGGATCAGCGGCAACAGCGTTGGGTCCTCGGCATTCAGGAAAATCTCAAGCTGGTGCGCGCGGCCGTGGTGACCGGTTGCGTGTGCGCGAGCCGGCGTCATTGCGGCGCGCCTCTTTTGCGAAGCTTCAAACGTAGGCTCCTGCTGGCTACGGAAAGTGCCAGCCGATCCACTGTCCGCAGGCGCTTTCGGTGGAAGACAGGGCGACGCGACCACACAAGTGCGCTGTAGCATCGGCCCTGACGCCGCTGAATCAATTGCAGATGGACTCTTGGTGAGCGCGGCTTTACCCGTTCGAGCCGCGTCGCGCTTTCCTGCGTCGCCGGGCCGACGGACCGGCCCCCCTGTGCCGGTTGGCGCCGGGATGGCGCGTTGTTGAACGACGTGTGCTAGCTCGTGCGCGAGGAGTTGTCGGCCAGCCCAGGAAGCCGGGGCGAAGCGCCCGGCGCCGAAAACGATGTCGGACCCGACCGTGTAGGCGTGTGCGCCGATCGCGGCGGCCGAGTCCGCGGCGTTGCGGTCGGTGTGAACGCGTACGCGGCTGAAATCCTGCGCGAAACGTTGCTCGAAGAACTGACGCGTGATTGGATCCAAGGGCTGCCTGCCGGAGCGCAACGCCTCATGGACGATGCCTGGCGCCTGGCCGAGATTGGAATTGCATCGCCCATTTGGCTTCGTCTGAACTTGCCTTTTCTCTTCGTCACACCCAACGCATTGGTTGGCGGCGTCATTCGCGCAGGCGTCGCAGGCGCGGCTAATCTGCGGCCGGGCGGCGGTAATTGCGAAAGCGGGCGTGGGCATCTGCATCACTTGGTCCGCGACCCGATCAGCTTCGCACTCGAGCGGATCGTCGACGCTCCCAACTTTGAGTTTCGGCTTTATGATGCTTGGAAGGCCTGCTTTTAGAGAGGATTCTTGCCTTCGGTTTGGCCGGTCACGCGAAAACACCGGGAGATGGCTGAAATTCCATAACGGGACTTGGGTAAATCGAGCAAGATCTTCGTCCACTTGCTCGGGTTCGTCACTGCGTTCATGTTCGGCCGCCCCACCGGCGCGATGTGTCACGAGTTGTGCTACTAGATGGGGCGCTGCCTGATTACCGGTGCTTCGTTGGAGGGTGTTCCGCCCTATCGCAGGTTCGCGAGAGTGCTGTTTTCCAGGCCTCGATATAAGGACCACCGACTTATTTGTCAGACCTTCGGCGCCGTTAATGGTGGCTTTTGCGACCAGCGGAGCAAACATGAGCCGCGGACTCCTTTTTGGCTGATGGCTGACAGCTAATTGCTGCTAACGACGCAGGTCACAAAGACGACGATCGCGAGCGTCGTGCGGTGGTTTGGTGCGGCGTGGCGTTTTGACCGCTCCCATGATATTGAAATTCGACGTTTTCGCCGCCGTCGGTAATGTCCACCTTCGCCCCGCACCGTCGCTATCCGTTCACGATGCTGCTGCGCAATTGATCGGTTTGCGCGCATGGCTTAAGGGCGAGGTGATGCCGAAGGTACGCGGCGAGGGAGTCATAGGCGGCCAGCGCAGCGCCGCGTCGGCCCGATGCCGCAAAGCTATGCATGACGAGCCGCGCCGCACCCTCGTGGGCGCGATCGGTTTCGAGCAGGCGCAGCCCATAATCTAACCCCTCGACGTAATCCTCGCGTTCGATCGCGTCTTCGGATAGGCGTTCGAGTATGGTTGCGTAGGCGTTCGCACAGCGCAATCGCAGCGGGTACATCCATTCAGCCTCTTCCCCGGCCAGATACTCGCCTGCGTACAGCTCGGCGGCGGACTTCATCGCATCGATCGAGCTTCCGCGGCTTGCAGCCAGAAGATGTTCGGCGTCGGAGTCGATGTGAACCACCGGGTTCCACGCATAGGCGCTGCCCGTGCAGCGAATGCCGTCGACCTCGGGGCAGAGAGCGCGGAGCGCTCCGCGTGCGCCCGCCACCGCGATGTGCAAACGGTGCGCGGCGGTCTGCACGTCAAGCGTTGGCCAGAAGGCGCCGATCAGCACGTCGCGTGATGCAGCGGAGCGCGGGTAGCTCACCAGATATTGCAGCAACTCTCGGCCGTGCCTGAACGCCGGTCCGCTCGTCCAATCGCCATCGGCGCGGATGGCGAACGATCCGAGACAACGCAGTTGCAGCACAACCTCGGCTGTAAGCACTTCCCACCCCTGTCGGTCCGCCGAGCGGGTGAATCGTCCGTCGATGGTAACAGGCGAAGTTCCGCATGGTCAAGACGGCAAGCAAAAGAGAGTGCGGCGAGAGAGTAACGAGAGCATTTGGAGAGCGAACCGCCGAGTCGCCGAGCTACGCTGCACCCATGGCGCGCGGAAAGGCAAGACTTTGGAAGAAGGCATATCGGCAATCGTTACCGCGCAAAGCAACCCCGACGGTTCGCTTTCGGTTCTGCTCAAGCTCACCGACGACACGATTGCATTCCGGTTGGATCGAGTAATGCTCGCGCTGACGCTGCGCAAAGTCGACGAGGAGATCATTCGCGTGAGCCTGACCAACCCGGAGACGGGTTCGATCGCCTATTTTCAAAGTGCGCTGCCTGCCGTTTCGTTGGCGCGCGAGCTCGGCCTTCAGTTGGTCCGCTAGCTCGATTTGTAAGAGCAAGGAGAGCAACTTATGTCTCTATCGCTGTTGTGGCCCGGCGTTTACGTCGAGGAGATCCCGAGCGGCGTTCACGCAATCACCGGCGTCCCCACTTCTATCACCGCATTCGTGGGTCGAGCCCTGCGCGGACCGACCAACACTGCAACGACGGTCACTAGCTTTGCAGATTTCGGGCGTCAGTTCGGTGGCTTAGCCCTCGGATACCCGATGAGCTACGCGGTGCGCGACTTCTTTGCCAACGGCGGCGGCCAGGCTGTCATCGTGCGCGTCTGGGCGGCCGGTTCCGCGTCATCCGCATCGGGCACGAGCAGTTCGTCGCTCTCGAGCGCGTCCTCCGCGACTAGCGCGGGTTCGAGCGGCTTCGCCTTGCCGACGCAGGCTGACGGTATCGCACGCACCAACCTGACGGATCCCGATACGATCGGGCTCGCGCTCGAAGCCCAAAGCCCGGGAACCTGGGGCTCTAACGTGCAGGTGCAGGTGGTAATCCCGTCGCCGGCGCCGGACGCTACCGTGGCCTCGAACCTCGGTTACAGCGATCCCTCGCAACTGTTCAACTTGCTCGTTACGGATACCGGAACCGGGACGAGCGAGACGATTACCAACGTCTCCGTCGTCAACGGGCTGCGGCGTCTCGATCAGGTTCTCGTCTCCGAATCTCAACTCGTCGCCGTGCCGACCAATCCAATGACCCTCCTGCCGATCTTGCCGACCGCAACGCCGGCGGCTTCGCCGGCAATTTTTCTCAGCGGCGGCAGCGACGGCAACATCATCAGTGAAGCGAGTGTCTACGGAATACCCGACGACGGAAGCAAGTCCGGCATCAATGCGCTTGACAACGCCGGCATTTTCAATCTGCTCTCGATTCCACCCGACAGCGCTCCGCCCGACAGCATGAGCTGGGTATCGACCGGAGCTCTCTACGAATCAGTCTATCAATATGCGCTGACCTATTGCCAAAATAACAAAGCGTTTCTAGTTGTCGACCCGCCCTATGACTGGACCAGCGTGAGCGCCGCCAAAGGGGGTCCGGCCGCGCTCAAACTCACGGCTGGGGGAAGCTACGGGGCGCTCTACTTCCCAATGCTCGTCGAAAGCGATCCGTTGCAGCAGGGACGCCTGGCGAATTTCCCGCCATCGGGCGCGGTGTGCGGAATCATGGCCACGACCGACAACACGCGTGGTGTTTGGAAAGCGCCGGCCGGCATAGACGCTGCCTTGGCCGGGGTACAGGGTCTCGCGGTTCAGCTCAGCGACGGAGATAACGGGCAGTTGAATCCCATCGGCGTGAATTGCTTGCGGAATTTCCCGTTCATCGGAAACGTGTCGTGGGGCTCGCGCACGCTTCGCGGTGCTGACGTTTTGAGCGACGAGTATAAGTACGTACCGGTACGGCGGCTGGCCCTCTACCTCGAGTTGAGTCTCCAGCAGGGCCTGCAGTGGGTCGTCTTTGAGCCCAACGATGAGCCGCTTTGGGCCTCGATCAGGCTCAACGTGCAGTCATTCATGCAGGATCTCTTCCTCAAGAATGCGTTCGCCGGCACGAGTCCGAGCGACGCCTATCTCGTGAAGTGCGATAACGAGACCACCACAGCGACCGATCAGAGTAATGGCGTCGTGAACATCGTGGTCGGCTTCGCACCGCTCTATCCGGCGGAATTCGTCGTTCTGCAGATTCAACAGCTTGCCGGGCAAACCGGACCGTAGGTGACGTAATGGCTGAATTTACCGTTAACCCGAAGCGCCGCGACCCGTACAAAAACTTCAAATTTCGAGTGAAGTGGGACGGCAGGTATGTTGCGGGCATCAGTAAGGTGAGCGTGCTCAAGCGGACGACGGAGGTCGTCAAGCATCGCGAAGGTGGCGACCCGAGCACGACGCGCAAGTCGCCCGGCCGAACCGAATACGATGCGCTCACGCTCGAGCGCGGCGTTACGCAGGATCTCGAGTTCGAGAAATGGGCGAACAAAGTCTGGAACCTCGGCGCGGGCTTGGGCGCCGAAGTCTCGCTTGCAGACTTCCGCAAAGATCTCATAATCGACATCTTCAACGAAGCCGGGCAAAAGGTCATCGCGTACAAAGTCTTCCGGTGTTGGGTTTCGGAGTATCAAGCCACGGCAGACCTTGACGCGAATGCCAACGCCGTTTTGATCCAGCACATCAAGGTAGAGACCGAAGGCTGGGAGCGCGACGTCAGCGTCACCGAGCCGGCCGAGCCAACACTCAACGTGACGTAAGCCGCCATGCTTGTCGCAATGCCGAGTGCTTCGACGTTGCTGGAGGTTTGGGAGACCGGCGAACGGGAGCACGCGATCGATCGCGCGCTGACGATATTAAGTGCGTTCACCGGCGAACGGCGGGAGACGCTGGCGCTGCTCGGCGTAAACCAGCGCGACGCGCTGCTCCTCGAAAGCCGCATCCGCGCATTCGGAAGGCTGCTTACCGGCGTTGCTCCGTGCGCTGCCTGCGGGTCCGAGGTCGAAGTCGAGTTGGCGCTCTCGACACCCGACGGTAGGTTGCCTGAGAGCGGCGTCATCGAAATCGGCGGCCGCGCGATCCGTTATCGCGTGCCGAACAGTTTCGATCTAGCGGCCGCCGCGGCGTGTCCGGACGTCTCGGCGGGCGAGCGGGTCCTCGAATCGCGTTGCATAGACGAAGCTCACACGTTAGATGAGGCGGCGATCGCAGCGGCCGACGACGCCATCGGCGCGCTTTGCTCGCCGGCCACGATCGACCTCATCGCCTCGTGCCCGGCATGCGCGGCGACCTTCGCGCCGCCCGTCGACGTCGTGACGATTATGTGGAGCGAGATCGCAGCCTATGCGCGGGGCTTATTGGACGACATTAACGCGCTCGCACGCCGCTATGGATGGAGCGAGCGCGACATCTTGGGGATGTCCGATGCCCGTCGCCGCCGCTACCTTGAAGGCACGTGATCGTGAGACATCTTGCCCAGCTTGCGCAACGCGCGTTCGGCATGGAGGGGGAATTGCGTCCGGCAATCGATCGCTGGCATATCGCGCGAGCCCCCGCAACAGCCGACGCAGATCGCGCCACGCTCGGGTTCGAAGAGCAAGCTGTCACCGAAGCCGATTCTAAATGCGATACGGCTAACGCGGTACAACCAGCTTTACGTGAAAGAGCCGCTCCCCCAGCGCAAAGCAATGCCCCGTCTCCATCCCGAGACGCGCCGCTCGGGAGCACGGTTGGTGTGCCCGCCGGCGAAAAAATATCGTTCGGCGAAAAAATAACGCTGCCGAAAGCGCCGCGCGTGGTGGACCCGCCGGCGACGACGTCACGGGCATCCCCGGAAGCCGAGCCGCCGGCCGCACGGCACACTCCACGCGTCCGCGCGGCCGAGCCGCCGTCGAACGACGCCGAACCGCCGAAGCGCGCCGCACGCGAAGCGAGTCCTCACCTCGAAGCGCCGCGGCCGCGCGAAGCATTGCAATTGGAGCGACCGAAATCGCCATCGCTGCGCGCGGAGATCCGGCTCATGCCGCCCCAAACGGCAATAGCGCCGCCACGGCGGCTGAGTTTTGGGGGCTTCGAGAGCGCCCGAGTAGAGCCGCCGGTGTGGGAACCCGCGCCCGTCTACGTCCACATTGGACGCATCGACGTCAAGGCTGCCGATTCGCCTGCAGCACCCAAAGCGCAACCGGCGCGCACCGCGCCGCCCAAACCGTCGCTCGAAGCCCATTTGCGTTCCCGAGATCGAGGCGTCAGGTGAGCACCGCGCTCGCGCTCGCTGCCACGTCGCGGGTCATGGCTGCCATCATCGATAATGCCATCGCGGCGGCGAGTGCGCTTTTGCCGAGCAGTGTCCTCGGAAACGCGACGACGTGGGCGACGACCTCGTCGCCCCCCGATCACGTGATTACCGACCAAGATTCTGAAGCGACCCACTTGAACTTGTTTCTTTATCACGTCACCTACAATCAGGGCTGGCGTGAGGTGGGACTTCCGACGCGCGGATCGGACGGGGTCGCGATCGGGCGTGCCCCGCTCGGGCTCGACCTGCACTATCTGTTGAGCGCATACAGCTCGAGCGATTACCAGGCGCAGGTCATGCTCGGTATCGGCATGCAGTCCTTGCACGAAACACCGGTCCTTATCCGGCAGCAGATTACCGACGTCTTTACGCCGCCGTTTGCAAACGACGTCGACGAGGTGCTTGCGTTGTCCGGGCTCGTCGACCAGATCGAATTGATGAAGATTACGCCGCAGCAGCTCTCGACCGACGAGCTCGCCAAACTTTGGACGGCGATACCCGGAAAATTCCGCGTTTCGGCCGGGTATGCCGTCTCCGTCGCGCTTATCGAAACGAACGCACCGTTGCTAGCGCCGCTGCCGGTGCTCAATCCGGTCGTAACCGTTATTCAGTTTGCCGAGCCGTCCATCGATGCGATCGTTCCGCAATTGATTCCCTACGCAGCGGGTGCCTCGCTGACGATTGCGGGCAGCAACCTCACGGGCCAAAATACCGTCGTCGTCTTCGACGGTGCGCCAACCTCTCCTCAGACGGCAACCCCGATCGGAGCCGGTGCGACGGTCAGCGTACCGCTGCCGGCGCTGACGGCGGGAATCAACACCCTCCACGTAGCGCGCCAAGTAAACCTGGGCGAGTCGACCCTCACGAACGTCGTCGAATCGAACACGGCCTCGTTCGCGCTGCAGCCGGTTATCGCGCGCGGCCCTAACTCACCCTTCCCTTATCAAATTAGCGTTGGCGCCGCGGTGCCGCCGCCAAGCGGGTCGACGATCCCGCCGACGGTACCGGTTACGGTGACGGTCGAACCCGCGCTCACGACGGCACAGACGGTTTCGCTGCTGCTCTCGCAGCTGACTGTCGCGCCCGGAACGACGGCGCTATCGTATGCTTTCGATGCCGCGCCAGAGGATATCACGCCGCCGAACACGGTGGTGTTCGACACCCAAGGGGTCGCGAGCGGCACGTATCTGGTCCGGGTTCGGGTCGACGGAGCGAACAGCCCACTCGACATCGATGCGACGACCAAACAATTCGTCAGCCCGACGGCGACCTTCTAATGGCGACGCAGATTCAGGCGGATTGGACGCGGTCAAACCAGCGCGCGCTCATGGAGGAAGTATCGGCTATCCGCGGCGCGCTGGAACGGCTCGCCGGACGCCAATCGGAACCTTCGCAGTCGCCCACCCGGGGCGATGGCGACACGGCCCTAGATGCCGTCTGCCGCACGTTCGGGCTCTCGGCCTTCGAGCGTAAGATTCTGGTCATGTGTGCGGCCGTCGAACTTGACGGCACCTTCGCGGCCTTGTGCGCGCTCGCACAGGGTAATCCGTCGCTCGGCTTTCCCAGTTTCGGCTTAGCGCTGGCGGCCTTCGACGACGCGCATTGGAGCGCAATCACTGCGCAGTCACCACTGCGCCGCTGGTCGCTCGTGCGGATCGGGCGCGATGCATCCTTAACCGCGGCGCCGCTGCAGATTGACGAAAACGTGCTCCATCAATTAGCCGGCGTTCCCGAACTCGACTCGCGCTTGGCTCCCTATCTTGCGGGCGGAACGGATAGCAACGAGCTGGTGCCCTCACAGCGCGAGTCCGTCAATCGGATCGTACGTCTGCTGCAAGCACACGGTCGCGAGGCGCTCGTCGAGCTATCGGGACGAGATGCCGCTGCGACACGGGGCGTGGCGAACGCCGCGTTCGTCGCACTCGGGATTCCGGCGATCGCCATCGACGGCCGAACCTTGCCGCGAGACCGCTCCGAACTGGAGACGTTCGTGCAGGCATGCGCGCGCGAACATGCGTTGCGCGGCACCGCCGTTTATCTCGACGCTCACGGGCTCGACGAGTCGGGGGAGGGAGCATCGGCGGCGTACTTCATCGAGAGCGCCGTGGGACCAATGCTGGTCGGCGTCGATTCTCCGCTGGCGCTCGTCCGGCGCGAAGCCTATACGCTCGACGTCAATAAGCCCACTCGCGGCGAGCAGCGCGACCTTTGGCGGCGCGTGCTTCGAACGAACGAGGCCGGCGGTGACACGGGTGGCACCGGCGACGAGCTCGCGGGACATTTCGATTTTTCCGAGGGGCGAATTCGCGCGGTGGGCCGGATGATGGATGCCGAACGCGGCGAGCCGCGCACCCGCGCCTGGGCGGCTGCCCGCGCCGGTGCGCGCACGGCGCTCGATCGGCTGGCACAACGCATCGACGGCCGTGCAGCCGCGGACGCCTTAGTGCTTCCCGCACCGCAACGTGAAATTCTGACCGACATCGCGGCGCATGCGCGTCAACGTACGCGGGTGTACGAGACCTGGGGAATGGGATGCGCCGGCGAGAGCGGCCTCGGCCTGAGCGCGCTTTTTCATGGCCCCAGCGGAACCGGTAAGACCTTGGCGGCCCAGGCGATCGGCGCGGAACTCGAGCTCGACGTGTACCGCATCGACCTCAGCAGCTTGGTCAGTAAGTACATCGGGGAGACCGAGAAGAATATGCGTCGCGTCTTTGACGCGGCCGAGGACGGCGGCGCGATCCTGCTGTTCGACGAATGCGACGCGCTCTTCGGTAAGCGTGGCGAGGTGCAGACCGGGCACGACCGCTATGCCAATCTCGAGGTAAGCTACCTGCTTCAACGCATGGACGCCTATCGCGGGCTTGCGATTCTGACGACGAATCTGCGCAGCGCGATCGATCCGGCCTTCTTGCGCCGCATTCGCTTCGTCGTAGCATTTCCGTTTCCCAGTTACGAACAGCGGCTGGAAATCTGGCGGCGGTCGTTTCCACCGGGAGTGCCGGCGGAGAGTCTCGATTTTGCGAAACTCGCGCGCCTCAACGTTTCCGGCGGAAACATTCGCAACATCGCGCTGCACGCGGCTTTTGTCGCGGCCGACCGGCGTCAGCCAGTCCGCATGGAGCATCTCTTACGCGCGGCGCGCGCCGAGTGCGCCAAGATCGAACGTGCGCCAAGCACGGCAGAGATCGGGGGCTGGGCATGAAACGGCGGCGCGTCGTGGTGAGCATCGACGAAGTGCGGCTCCACGGCTTCGATCCGCGCGCGCGGTCGGCGATCGGCGATGCGCTATCGAGCGAGCTCGCGCGGCTCTTCGGCGACGCTCCGCTAAAGCCGATTTCACGCGAGGCGGCGCGCGCCGACGGCGGTACGATGCCGGCCGGCCGGCGCGCCGCGCCGGCCACGCTGGGAGCGGGCATCGCCGATCGCGTGCACCGAGCGGTGACCGAGCCATGATAAAGGGCGGCATCGTGCTCGTCGATCCGACCAGCGCGGCCGTGCTGCGCGTAATTCCCTTGCAATATAATCCCGAGACGCTCTCGCGAACGCTGCAAGTCCAAGGCGTCGGCTCCGACAGCGGCCCCCACGTCGACCAGCTGCGTCTCAAAGGGCCGCCGATCGAGACGATCAAGCTGGACACGGAGATCGACGCGGCCGATTTGCTCGACAATCCGCAACAGAATCCGGCCGCCGTGCAAAGCGGCATCGGATCGCTGCTCGCTGCCTTGGAGTTGATCATCTATCCGACGAGTGAGCAATTGCAGACCGCGAACAACGACGCCCAGTCCGGCACCCTCGAGATCATCCCGATGGACGCGCCCTTAGCCCTCTTCGTTTGGAGCAAGTATCGAATCGTCCCGGTTCGTTTCACCGAGTTCAGCATCACCGAAGAGATGTTCGATAGCGCGCTGAACCCGATTCGTGCAAAGGTTTCGCTCGGCATGCGCGTGCTCACGATCGACGACGTGACCTTCTCATCGGTCGGCGGCAGCATCTACATGGCCTATCAACAGCAGAAAGAGCGCCTCGCGCAGAGCGTCGCCGGCGGCCGGCTATCGGCACTCGGCATCGGAAGCATTCCATGAGCACCGACACGCTGAGTGCGCTGCTTTCGGCCGGAGCGATTCCCCAAACGACGTACGCTCCGGACAGCCGCTATTACGGCCTTGCGCCCAGCACCTACACGACCGCCGACGGGCGCACGATCACGTACACCTCGCGCCGCTTCATTCCGCAGCCGCAGAATTATGCGACGATTTCCACACACACGGTCGTGCAGGGCGAGCGTGTCGACGTGATGGCGACGCAGTTCTTCGGCGATCCGCTGCTCTACTGGCGGCTCTGCGACGCCAACCTGGCCGTGCGTCCCGACGACCTCGAAGCCACCGGTCTGGTCTTGCGCGTCACGTTGCAGGCCGGTTTCGCCGGGCCGCTCTCATGAACGGCAGCGGCATTAACCTCTCTCTCTACATCGGTCCGCTCGTGCCGATGCAGGTTTCGGAAACCGTGCTCGACGCGCTCGAATCGGTCAAAGTAACCTCGAAGGCAGTCGGAACGAGCGGCTTCGAGCTGAACTTCAACATCGACGTGAACTCGCCGCTGCAGACGCTCTTTTTGATCGGCGGGGACGTCTCGATTCCCATCCTTCGCATCGTGGTGGCCGTTACCGTGAACGGCAGCACGCAGGTGCTGATCGACGGCGTGATGACCAAGCACCACGTCGCGACGGACGCGCATAACGCGAAGACGACGCTCACATTGTACGGTGAGGACCTCACGCGCCTCATGGACTACCTGGATTTCAGCGGCCTGCCGCTGCCGGCGATGCCGCCTGAGGCGCAGGTAGCCGTTGCGCTCGCCAAATACATGGCGATCGGAGTGATTCCGATGGTCATTCCGAGCATTCTCATGGACATCCCGATTCCGATCGACCGGATCCCGCGTCAAAAAGGAACCGATCTCAAGCACATCCGCCGGCTCGCCGATCAGTGCGGCTATGTCTTTTACATCATTCCGGGGCCGGCCGTGGGCGCGAACAGAGCGTATTGGGGTCCGCAGATAAAGCTCGGACCCGTGCAATCGGCGCTCGGGCTCGACGCCGACGCGAACACGAACGTCGAGAACCTGCAGTTCACCTTTGACAACGACCACAACTCGCTGCCGATCGTGATCATCCAGGAGCCGATGACGAAGGCCCCGATTCCGATTACGGTCGGCGACATCACGCCGCTGAGCCCACCGCTCGGCATAATCCCCTCGATACCCAAGAAGATCGACATCGCGGTCGGCGCCGCGAAGTGGTCGATCATGCGCGCGGCGCTGCTCGCGATGGCGAAGGCGTCGAAAGCCGCCGACTGCGTCAAGGCGACGGGCTCGCTCAACGTGTTGCGTTATGGGGAACTGCTCATGCCGCGCAATCTGGTCGGCATCCGCGGCGCCGGAACGGCCTTCGACGGCCTCTACTACGTGAACTCGGTGACGCACGAGATAAAGCGCGGCGAATACAAGCAAAGTTTCGAGCTGACCCGCAATGGGTTGGTCTCGACCGTTTCGAGTGTTGCATGATCGGCACCGACGACGAGAAGGATCCGAGTCTCGATACCAACGCGGCGAACGAGCCGCCGAAGTTCTTCGGCAAGTATCGTGCGGTTGTCATCAACAACGTCGATCCGATGCAGATCGGTCGCATCCAGGTTATCGTGCCGGACGTCTCTACGATCTTGCCGACGTCCTGGGCGATGCCGTGCGTGCCGATCGGCGGCATGCAGATGGGCGTGTTCGGCGTGCCGCAACTTGGCGCGGGCGTTTGGGTCGAGTTCGAGCAGGGGGATCCCGATTACCCGGTCTGGGTCGGCTGCTATTATGGCGCAGCCGAAGAAGTGCCGCTTCTCTCCCACTTGGCGCCGCCGGCGGTGCCCGCCATCACGCTGCAGACGACCTTGCAGAATGGCATCCTCATCAGCGACGTGCCCGGACCCACGGGCGGCATCATGCTTAAGAGTGCGCTCGGCGCGACGCTGATCGTCAACGACACCGGGATCTACATCCAAAACGGAAAGGGCGCGATGATCACCTTGATCGGTCCGACGGTCGAGGTCAACGCAGGCGCGTTGACGGTGATCTAGTGCCGGGTCCGCTCTTTCAAGTCGGTGCGGTGGCGATGTGCCCGCACGGGGGAACGGTGCAGACGATTTCGTCGGACGTTCGCGTGACGGTTATGGGCATGCCCGTCGCAACGATGGTGGACCAGTTTCTCGTCGCCGGCTGTGCGTTCATGACGGGGCCGACACCGACGCCCTGCCTGCGCGTGCAATGGCTGACCGGAGCCACGCGCGTCCTCGTCACCGGCTTACCGCCGGTCACGGCGCTCAGCACCGGGCTCGCCTTTCTCGTCACCGGAGCGCCCGGCGGACCGCCGATCATCGTTCAGACGCAGCCGCGGGTATCCGGCTTATGATCGGAATTGCGGGAACGGCGCCGATCGCGTCGCCGTACGCGATTGACGCGGGGCGCGGCTGCACGGCCGAAGCGGCGCCGGACGCGCACGTGCAGGACATGATCGGCATGGTGCTCTTCACTGCCGCCGGGCAGCGCGTGATGCGCCCGACCTTCGGCAGCGGCGCTCTCGGGTTGGTCTTCGCGACGACCGATGAATCCGTGGCCGCGACGACGCAGTTCCTCATCGCGGGCGCGTTGCAAAACTGGCTCGGAGATTTGATCGTAGTGGGCGACGTGACGGTCTCCAGCCAGGACTCCACGTTAAACATATTCGTCTCGTATACGATTCGCAGCACCGGAACTTCCGCCAGCGCCGCGTTTTCGGTTTCGCCGTGACGATCATGGTGAGCGCCCAAGAGGATCGCCTCAATCTCGTCCGTACGTCGCGACAGGTTCCGGGGCTTACGCCAATTAATCGGGATCGATTTCATCGACGTCGACCCGGCCGACGAGGGGACGCTCTTCGTTTCGTTTGTCTTCGACGTCGACACGGACGTCGATCCCACGCTTGCAACCGCGGTAGGCAGCGCGCTCTCGCTGACTCAGTTTTCGATTCTCGGCGGCGAGCGCATCACTCCGATCGCGGTGACGAAAATCGGCCGCATCGCGACCAATCAGATCGCCGTGACGGTTTCGCCGATCGGCGACTTCTCGATCTATACGCTGCAGATCGGCGCGACGGACGTGGCGCCGCCGGGGTTCGACCCGACGCTCTGCACGGCGCCGTTCATCTTCCACGTCGAATGCGCCAAGCGTTTCGACTGTAAGCCGGCGACCATCTCTGCGCCCGTAACCGTAACGCCGCCGGCGATCGATTATCTTGCCAAGGACTACCCGGCTTTCGTTCAGGTGATGCTCGACCGCCTCTCGCTGCTCGCGCCGCGCTGGAACGAACGCCACGCCGCCGACCTCGGCGTGACCGTCGTCGAAGTACTGGCCTACGTGGCCGACCAGCTCAGCTACCGGCACGACGTAGTCGACACGGAAGCGTATCTGGAAACGGCGCGTTTGCGCACGTCGGTACGCCGTCATGCGCGGCTGGTCGACTATTATATCGGTGACGGTTCCAACGCACGCGTGTGGCTCGCGCTGACGCTCGCCAACGATTTGACAACCGGGGTACCGGCGGGAACTCGCTGTTGCACGGCTTTCGACGGCGCGACCGCTCCGGATCTGGTGCCTTCTGCGGCGGCGTACGTGGCGGCCATCAACGCGGGCGCGCAATTCTTCGAGGTCTTACCCGATCGCTTCGATGCGAGCCTTATCCCCAACCCGCAGCCGCGTGCGCTTTATGCCGTCAACAACGTGATGCCGTTTTACAACTGGAGCGCGAGCGACCTCTCTCTTCCGATCGGTGCCACCAGCGCAACGCTGGACGGCGCGTACAAGTTATCGCGCGGAGATTTTCTGATCGTCGCGGAAGCCGTGGGGCCGCTTACCGGCGTGGCCGCCGACGCGAATGCGGCGAACCGTCAAGTGATTCGGCTGATTGCCGATGGTGAAAACGGGTTCGATCCACTCTACGGAACCGCGAAGCCCATCACGCGTATCGTCTGGCATCCCGACGACGCCCTCACCTTCCCCCTTTGCGTTGCGAGCTCGGGCGGCGGGACGCCGCTCGTCGACGTCAGCGTCGCATACGGCAACGTCATCCTGGCCGATCACGGACGCACGCTCGGGAGCCCGCAGGACGCGCCGATCGAGACGATGCCCGAGCTGCTCTTGCCCGCGCCGGCCGACACGCGTTTCCGTCCGCAGCTTGCGGAGTCGCCCCTGACCTTCCCGGCGGCGAACCCCTATCTGCTCGATAAGCTTTCCGATCCGGGTTGGATGCCCGTCTCGGCACTCGCGGCCTCGCAGTGGAGTGCGCAAGACACATTACCGCAGTTGCAAGTCGAGAGCACCGATCCGTCCGGAAACCAGCAATCGTGGACCCCGGCCTACGACCTGATGGAGGCGACGGCCGCGTCAGGTGGGTTTTGGAGCTTCGTCACCGAGGTCGAAAACGACGGCACGACTTTCCTTCGCTTCGGCGACGGTACGAACGGAGCCGCGGCCACAACGGAGATGACCTTTTCGGCGCGGTACCGCACGGGCAACGGCGTCGCCGGCAACGTGGGGCGCGATACGATCGTGCTGATCGACCGCACGTTTCCCGGCGGCGGCTTTGTCAGCGCTGCTGACCAACCCGCTCGCCGCTTTCGGTGGCGTCGATCCGGAGACGAGCGAGCACGTCCGTCAGAACGCTCCGGTTGCCTTTAACACGCAAGAACGCTGCGTGACGCCGCAAGACTACGCCGACCGCGCGATGCAGGTGGCCGGGGTTACCAAGGCCGCCGCGACGTTTCGCTGGACGGGCAGCTGGCACACGATGTTCGTCACAATCGAGCGCGATCAAAACCTGCCGCTCGACGCCAACTTCAAGACCGAAGTCGAACAGTACCTCGACGCATACCGCATGGCCGGCGTCGATCTCGAAGTCGAGGACGCGATTCGGGTTCCGCTCTACATCGCGATGCACGTCTGCGTCCAACCCGACTACGTCGCGACCGACGTCGAGAGTGTCCTGCTGCAAATCTTTTCGAGCGGGCTTCTTTCCGACGGTTCGCCTGCGATGTTCAACCCGCAGCGATTCGTCATGGGCCAGCCGTATTATCTGAGCCCTCTGGTCGGCGCGGCACAAGCCGTTGACGGCGTTCTCAGCGTAGGCGTCGACGCCTTCCAACGTGAGGCCGACCCAAGCGAGGATGCAACTGCGGCGGGCGTCCTCATTCCCCAACGTCTCGAGCTCTTTGAACTCGCGAACGACCCGAACTATCCGGAACGCGGATACTTCGTTCTGACCGTGGAGGGCGGACTGTGAACGAGACGCCCGCCACGATCGCCAATCGGCCCGGCTTGAGCGAGATCGCCTACCGCGTGGGCACGTGGGCGCAGTTTAAGGCGAGCATGCTGGCCACGCTCTCGCGGCCGCCGGACCTTCCTGCAACGCTGGAACAGGAGGCGCAGCCTTCGCCGCTCTGGGCGCTGAAAACGCGCGACGATGGCGATTTCACCATCGCTCTCTGCGATGCATTCGCCGTCGTTTGCGATATCCTGACGTTCTATTACGAGCGAAGCGCCAACGAACATTACTTGCGCACGGCTACCCAGCTCGCCTCGATCGCGGAGTTGGCGGCCCTCATCGGATACGAGCCTGGGCCCGGCGTTGCTGCCTCCGCTGCTCTCGCCTTTACGCTCGAAGCGCAGCCGCCCACGTTCCCAAGCATCCCGCAACCGCCGCAACCCGCCCTCGTGCCGACCCAGATTCCTCTGCCGGCCGGCCTTCAGATTCAAAGCGTGCCAAGTTCGGGCCAGCAGCCGGTAACGTTCGAGACCGTCGCGCCAATCAGCGCACGCTACGCGTGGAACGCGCTCTCACCGCGCCTAACGAGCCCCTACAAGAGCACCAACGCCAACTGCTATCCGACGCACCTGCGCCTGGCCGGTTTGATCGGGACGATCGCGGTGGGCGATTTCGTCCTCATCGGGGTGAACGGCGACGAGTGGGGGCAAGGAATCAACCGCGTCGCGCTCGTGCAACAAGATACGGCGACGCAAACGACCTTGCTCACCTTTGAGAATCCCTCGTCTTTAGTGGGTGTGCCGTCGAGTGTAACGCCTACGGTGCAAGGCCCTCCGACGTCGAGCCCGTCGACGCTAAGCGGGCTGCTGAACAGTAGCACGATCAACAACCAAGTCGTCGACCAGACCTGGAGCGATCAAACCGACTTCGTCGCGCAGGCCCAAAAGCTGCAGTGGGACATCGGCGAGACCGAGGCGCTCATCAACGCCGTCAAGGCGCAGCCGCCTTCGACTCCTCCATTTCAGGTCTTCAAGCTGGGCGTGCACGCGTCGGTCTTTGGGCACAACGCGCCGGCATACTCCACCCTGCCGGCATCCTTGACCCAACCGCCGCCGACGAGTTCCCAGCTATCCGATGTGGCACCAAGCGGTGGAGTGAAGCTTGACACTGTTACGTTGGGCGGAACGCCGCAGGCCGTTTTCCCCACGGATTGGGATACCTCGAACGTGTCGATCACCGACATGCTCTGGCTCTCCACAACGAGTAACGCAACAATCGTGCCGCTCGATTCGACCTACCCGGCGCTTGTCTGCGGCACGTGGGTCGTCCTCGTCTCGAACGACCCGGCCGACCCGAACGATCCGAACGACTCGAGCAACGCCGTGGTCTTCGCTCAAATCATAACGACGAGCGTTACGACTATCGCATATTACCTTCTCTCTTCTACGGTGACGCAGCTTTGCTTGAACGTCGTTCCATCGGAATCGGACCTTGGTTCGTTCACGATCCGAAACACGCTTGTGCTTGGCGCCACCGATAGCTTCACGCCGGCCGAAGAGTTCTTCGTGGATTACTACAACAACCAGTGGACGATCGGCGGTTCGGTGATTACACTCGATTCAGCTCATCTCGGTCTCGCGGTCGGTCAGGAGCTGATCCTTACCGGCACCTCCTCGACAAAGACCGGTAGCGTCGTAAACGAGCTGCACACCATCGCGGGGCTCGCGCTCGTCGACGGCCGCACCCAGGTCACGCTCGATTCGGCGCTGTCGGACACCTACGTTTGGAACAGCGTGACGATCAACGCGAATGTAGCGCCTGCGACGCACGGCGCGAGCAAGAGTCAGATCCTTGGCAGCGGCGATGCGTCCAAGGCGTATCAGCGATTTGCGCTCAACCAATTGCCGGTCACCTACGTGAGCGCTGCCACGCCGAGCACAACGGCGTCGACGCTGCAGGTTCGCGTCAACGGCGAGCTCTGGACCGAGGTTCCCTACCTGTACGGTCAGGCCCCGACCGCACGCGTTTATGTCACGAGCGTCGATCAGAACGGCAATCGCTTCGTCGAGTTCGGCGACGGCGCGCAGAACGGAGCGCGCCTGCCGACCGGCTCGAACAACGTTATCGCATATTACCGCCAGGGCCTCGGCAGCACCGGTAACCTGGCGGCGAAACAGCTCAGCACGCTCTTGACGCGCCCGCTTGGAATTCGCAGCGTTATCAACCCGCTCCCCGCGACCGGAGGCGGCGACCCGCAAATACCGGCCGATGCGCGCGCCACAGCACCGGTCACCGTGCGGGCGCTGCAGCGGATCGTCTCGCTCGACGATTACGGTGATTTTGCAAGCGCGAGCGCTGCGGTTGCGAAAGCCGCCGCAGTGTGGGCCTGGAACGGCTTGCGCAACGTCGTCTGCATCACGGTTGCGGGGCCGGGAGGGGCGGGCATCCTTCCCGGAACGAGCACGTATCAGAACCTGCTGAGCGCGATCGGCGATGCGAGCGAAGGCACGATACCGGTTGCGCTATGCTCGTTCGTGCAGCGCACGTTCACGGTTGGTGCCACGTTGACGGTCGACCCGGCGTACGACGCCGACCAAGTCGTCATCAACGCCAAGGTGGCGCTGCAGGCGGCTTTCAGCTTCAGCGTGCGCGCGTTCATGCAGCCGGTCTATCGCAGCGAAGTGATCGCCACATTACAGAGCGTGGCGGGCGTGGTCGCCCTGACGCTCGACACGCTGCGCTATAACGATAACTTGGTGGAGCCCTCGCAGCTGAGCCAAGATGGTTTGACGGCTGCGCCCCCGAGCGTGGTCGCGGGCGTGTTGAGCGGGGCCGAGCTGCTCACGATCGACAAAGGGCCGCTGCCGAGCGTGGTGCACGCATGAAGACCTTCGACGTCGATACCATCTACGGATTGCTGCCGCTGACGGTGCGCATGCGCGACCAAGCCCAGGGGAGCGTCCTCTATGCGCTCATCGGGGTGATCGCAGCGCAAGCCGCCATCGTCGACGACAATCTGTACCAGCTCTATGACGATCTTTTCATCGAGACGTGCAGCCCGTGGGCGGTCCCATACATCGGCGACTTGATTGGGTATCGCTTGCTGCGCCCAATCCCGCCGAGCGACGGCCCCGAACGGGCCGATGTAGCGGATACGATCGGCTTGCGGCGTCGCAAGGGCACCCTCGCCGCGCTCGACCAGCTAACGCGCGACGTCACCGGCTGGCCGGCGGTCGCAGTGGAGTACCTCGAGCTCCTAGCGGTTTCACAATACGTCCGCAATCACGTTCGGCCGCAGAACGCCTGCGTCGACGTTCACGCTTACGCGACGGCGCTCGAGATCAACGGCGCCTTCGACCTCGCGCCTCGTTCGGCCGACGTCCGCCTGATCGAAAGTGGTCGCGGCCGCTACAACGTTCCGAATGTTGGACTCTTCGTCTGGCGTTTACAGGCGTTCGGGGGTGCGACCCTCGGATTACAGCCCGGCAAGCCGCCCGCGAACAACCTTGCGGCCACCACGGCGCGCAACCTCGGCCCCAACATGTACGCGTTCGATCCGTTCGGCGACGATGTGCCGCTGGTCAATCCCCCGCAAAACCTGGCGGATTTCAGCGTTCCGGTCCAAGGAAACGTTCCGTTTGCGTTGCGGCGCTTTCCGCTCTACGACGAACTCAATGGGTTGCGAGCCGGGGCGATCGCGCCCGATCAAGCACTCTACTTCGGCGCGTCGCCCGTTCTCGCGGTCTACGATGCTGCGGGGAACGCCATTGCGCCGCAAAACATCGCGGTCTGCGATCTTTCGACGTGGCAGGCGCCAAATGACCCCGGCATTTTCGTCGCGGTCGATCCCGAACTCGGACGGCTGACGTTCAATCTGAGCGTCTTTGCGCCGCCCTCGCCGCTGCGGGTGTCGCACGCGTACGTCTTCAGCGGCCCGTACGGCGGCGGCAGTTATGCGCGCACGCCGGATCCGGGCGAGGCAGAACCCTCGATCGAGATCTCAGAGATGGCGTCGGCAAATTCGAAAGCGTGGAGCACCGGGGTCGTCGAGATCGGCGACAGCGGCATCTACGAAGGAGACATGACGTTAACGCCGGCCGAAAGCGGGCTCGTCGTGCGGGCTGAAGACTTCGCGCGGCCCATCATCACGGGAAACGTGACGATCGTCGCGATTCCGGGCGGTACTCTCACGCTGCGCGGCCTCGGCATTGGGGGCGCCGTCACGATCGTGCCGCCGCCGCCCGCCGCGCCGGGCAGCAGTTCGTCGGCATCGAGTACCAGTTCGCTCGGTGCGAATGTAGAGGCGCCGTCCGTCGCATTCAATCTCAACCTTGAGGATTGCACGATCCGCGGCAGCTTACAATGGACCTACTCGGGCGGCGGAGCGCTCAACGTTAGCAGTTCGCTCTGCGCCGCGCTCAATGTCGATCCGAGCGTCGAGATAGCGATCGCCGACAGTGTTGTCGATTCGGGAACGCGCGTTGCACCGATCGGGCTCGGCTCGGCCTCCAGCTCATCCGGTTCCTCATCGCCGGCCGGGTTGGACGCGTCCGCGGCGATCGCGGGCGTTGCGGGCTCTGCCGATTGCGGCGAGTTGTCGTTGAGCGGTGTAACGGTGCTCGGCGACGTTCGCACGCGCGAGATCGCTCTCATCGAGAACAGCATTATTACCGGAGCCGTGCTGGCCGAGCGAACCCAAGCGGGTTGCGTGCGCTACAGTTACTTGCTGCCGCCTCCCTATTCGCAGGTGCCGCCGTGCTTTCGTTGTCAGCCCGATCTCGCGATTACTGCGGCGCTCGCCGCCGCTACGCAAGCGAATCCGTCGCTGGGCGCCGTGCAGGCGCAAGCGATCGGCGCGGCGATCCTTCAATCGATCGCGCCGTCCTTCACGAGCCTCGAGCGCGGCGCCGGCGGCTATGCGCAGCTCGCGCAAGGATGTCCGGCCGAGATTTCGTCGGGCGCGGAGAGCGCCGACGAGATGGGAGCATTTCACGCGCTCTACGGTCCGCGCCGGGAAAGCAACCTCCAGTACCGGCTCGCCGAGTATTTGCGCATCGGCCTCGAGGCCGGGATCATTCACGCGAGCTGACCAAGCCAGAGAGGAACAGGTTTTTCAATGAAAGCCGATTTTAGCCGAGTTACTTTCCATCCAGAACAGCACTATCGGCGCGTGCTCGGGCAGCAAGGCCGCGTGGTCATCGACGCGGACCGCAACGAGCAGACCTCGATCGATATCGCCGTGGCCGAACAGACGAATTACGACCTGGTCGGTCAGAGCGGCGTTCCCGAGATCAGCTTCTCGTCAGGGTCCAATGGCGGCTTCGAGATCGGGATTTCCCCCACCCCAAACGATCTCACTATCGCGCTCGGCCGCATCTACGTTGACGGCATCCTCGTTCAAAATGACACGGCGACAACACTTTCGACTCAGCCGTTCCTGCCGATGACCATCCCGGCATTTGAGACTGCCGGTATCACGGGCGACGGCTTGTACTGCGTCTATCTCGACGTGTGGGAACGGCTCGTTACCCAGGTGGACGATGCCGATATCGTCGAGATCGCCCTCGGCGGCCCGGATACGTCCTTGCGTTCGCAGATCGCCTGGCAAGTGAAGCTCGGCCCGATCGCGGCGAGTCCCGGGTCAAATCCAAGCTGCGCACAAGTTGCTGCGCCGTGGCCCGCGAGCAGCTCCGGACAACTTGCCGCCCAGGGCGGTGCGCCGGCGACCGACTCGCTTCCTTGCGTGATACCGCCGCAAAGCGGGTTTCGCAGCCTGGAGAACCAGTTGTACCGCGTCGAGATACACACCCCGGGCCCGGCCGGGCAGGCGACGTTTAAATGGTCGCGTGAAAACGGTTCGGTCATCGCGGGAATCCTCTCGCAGGTCCCGGGTTCGTCCGCGACTCCGACCTACAACGTTCAGACCGTCGGGCGCGACGATTCGCTCGGCTTCGCGGTCGGCGATTGGGTCGAACTCATCGACGACTCGAGCGAGTTCCAGAGCGGCGCCGGCGAACTGCTGATGGTGACGGCGGTCGATGGCGTGGCGATGACGATTTCCGTCAATGCGGCGCCCACCTCGAGCATCGATATAACGCAACATCCGAAACTGCGACGCTGGGATCAGACCGAAAACGCAACGGCAACCGGTGTGCTGGTCGTTGCGGGCAGCTGGATCGACCTCGAAAACGGCTTGCAGGTTCAGTTCTCAGACGGACCGTTTAACGTCGGGGACTACTGGATGATTCCCGCGCGCGCAGCGTCCACTGCGCAATCGGTCGGGGTTATCGACTGGCCCACGGATCCGGCGACGAATGCTGCCCTCTTCCGGTCGCCGCTTGGTATCAGGCACCACTACACGAAACTCGCCATCGTTTCGTACACCGGCGGGACGTTTTCGGCGCCGTCGGGCGCGGCTGCCGTCACCGATTGCCGGGCATTTTTCCCGCCGCTCACCAGCATTCCGAGCCCAGCGCTTGCAATGCACGTGCAGGCGGTGAGCCTCGTGCAGAGCGGATCGCCGCTCCTCAACGATGCGCAAATTACGGCGAGCGAGTTATCGGAGGGAATTCTCGTCACGTGCGACCAGGCGGTCGACCCCGTGTCGATCGAGCCGGACACGTGTGAGATCGCGCTGCTGCTTCCGTCTTCAGCGGTGGCGGGACTCGGGACGCAAGCCGTGACTTTGGATTGCGGGCTGAACGTCACCGGGGCCGTCATTGGTGTGGCTCCGAGCGCCGCGGCCGCTACCCCGCTGCAAAACATCTTTACGACATTCCCCGGCGTTGCTTCGTTACTCGGGCGTCTTCGACTTCGCGGCGGCTTTATCTGGGCCGCCGGCAATCCGAGCATCTACCTCGACGGGACCTCGTTTGGCGCGCCGCGCGCCGGCGGCGGCACCGACATCGTCCTGCCGTCTGGAAATGGGGTGCGCGCGGGCGATTTCGAGTTGTGGTTCTCGCTCGCTGCACCCCCGCCGCCCCCGCTCGCCGTGCAGAGTCTTTCATTCAATGTTGCGGCGACTGGAATCGCAGCTGGCGGAACCGTAACGGGGACGATCATCATGAATCAAAGCGTGCCCTTGGCACTCGCACAAGGTGCGGTCGTCGTGCTCACCCAGACCGAGCAAGATATCAGCAACCTGGGGGTCGAGGGCGCCGAAGTCGATCAGTTCAACGAGTCGAGAATCGAAGAGCCGATTGCGGCGCAGCAGATCGACACGGGGCCCGGCGTCGGCGTCGGCACCAAGATTGACACAGGAGTCGGTACCACAGACACTACGAACTTCGCGAACCCGCCTTCGTCGGTCACCGTTCCGGCCGGCGCCACGCAAGTGGAGTTCACCTTTCCAACGACCGCTCCGACGCCGGTAAGGCTTGGCCTTCGCGAGAGCGTCACGATAACCGCCGCGTACGGTAATACCGCTGGTCAGTCGGCGAGCTTTGTAGTTTTTACGGCAATCCTTTAATGAGGTCGGCGGATTCACGCGCCCCGCCGGCGGTTTCGCACCTGCGCTTGACTCCGTGTCGCCTGCGCGCCTACTCGCACGAACGCATGCAATTTTGCGGCTTGCGCAACGCGAACGTGCTCGTCTACTTCCCTCACGGCTTTGGGGACTGGGTTCATTTTTCGCGCATCCTTCCGCTTTTGGAGCCCTCGAACCGGTATTGGATGACGCGGTACGGCGACGACAACGTTGCGCTCATGGACCGCTGCGCATACGCGCAGCCGGTTTATTTGGGAATCAATGGAACGCAAAACGGCGACGGCGCGAAGTTCGCGAATCGGCACTTCGGCCTCGAGTACGATTCCCTCGACGGATCCGAGCGCGAACTGACGTTACCCGACTCACTGGCCGAGTTTTGCGAGCGCGAACGAATCGACGCGATGCTCTGGACGTCCTTTCCCGAACCCAACGGCCGCGTTCCTTACCCGTACCACACGAAATCGCGCAATTTGTTGCGGTATCTAGCTCCGCGCCACGGAGCCGAACTCGCTACGCCGCTCGCAAGCGCGCTGTGTCTAGAAGTCGATCCATTCGTGACCGCGTGGGTCGAAGCGCGGTTGAAGAATCTTTTGAATTTGCGTGGCCGCAAGCTCTGCCTTATCGCGCGCAACGGTTTTTCGTCGGTCGGAAAGAACTGGGGGCATCGGTTTCGCGAAGACCTTCCGCCCGGCAAGCGCCGGGAAGGCGAGGAATGCCGAGATTTCATGCGTCTGATGCGCCGCAAAGATGAGCGCTGGACCTTTCTTTTGATCGAAGACCGGCTCTTCGAGGGCGACGACACGATGCGCTCGCGAGATCTGCAAGCGTACAGCTACGCTGAAATTTTCGCAGCCCTCGATCAACCGATGATTCCCTTCGGCCTGGTGATGAAGGTGCTCGTCTCGATCGCCGACCTAGCCGTGGGCGTGCCCGTCGGTCCGTACCACCTGTGCATGGTAAATCCGGCCCTGCCTGCGGTAGGGATTTGGATCGAACACCTTCCGAGTTGGTTCGAGGAGCCCCGGGATGGCGCGGTTCACGTAATCAGCCGGAACGTCCGCGACAGCGCCCTCGACCGCAAACCCGGGAGCTTCTTCACAACACCGACGCTGCGCTATCGCACTTTATACGTGGAAACGCGAATCGTCACCGGGGAACAGGCCTTCGCGGCCGCCGAAGAGGTGCGTTCTTGACAGCCCCGTCGGCGTTTGCTACCGTCATGGGACATTTGTACCCCGACTGTGGGCGTGATGGAAGTGCTTTCGACAAGACCGGTGCTCCAGGTTCGGTGCCTCGGCTCGTTTTCGTTAGGGTCCGGCGGGTCGTGGACGGCCGGCCCGGCATTCAAGCGCGGCCGCGAGTTTTTGGAGTATCTCGTGAGCTACCCGCGTTCCGCGGCGTCGCACGAAACGCTCGTGAGCGCGTTCTGGCCGGCGCTCGGCGTTCAGGCAGCGGCGCACCGGTTACATCTGGCCGTGGCGGGCGCTCGAGCGGCTTTGCGAGGCCTGTCACCCGAGATCGACGGCATACGCTGCTCGGGACGCGCCTATGCGTGGGATCCGGCGATTCCAATCGAGTCCGATTCCGAAATGTTGCTCGCCGCTTCCCGCGGCCATTCGGTTGAAGAGATGAAGCGCGCCGCATCGTTGTATTGCGGCGAATATTTGGCAGGCGAGGACGCGGAATGGATGTACCCCTTGCGGGTGCGGTGCGCGAACGCCCATGCGGTAATCCTGGAGCGGCTCTCCGAAGGGGAGCTCGCGGCCGGCAATGCCGTCGAAGCGCTGGAATACGCCCTCCGCTTGGCCGAAGTAGATCCAGCGCACGAAGGCGCGACGCGCTTGGCGATGAGCAGTTTTGCGGCCATGGGCCGGCGCGGAGCGGCGCTCGCGAAGTACGATGCGCTCGCCGCGTACCTGCAACATCATCTCGCGCTTCGCCCTTCCGCCAAGACGACGGAGCTGCGGGCGAAGATCGCGGAAGACTAGAGCGTAACCGCGAGCGCGTGGTCGCAAGCGCGCTGTTGCGATGGCGATAGATGCTCGATCGCGCCGCCTTCGAAGTAGAGTTCGATCGCACGAATGACGTCGGCCGGGGCGATCATGTCCATGCATCGCGGCAGCGTCCCGACCACGTCCACGCAGCGATGGGCGAGACGATCTTTTTCATCGCCGTCACCGAGCGGGACGACCCTTGACTTCCAGCACCCGCCATCGTCGCAGCAGCGCAAGGCGCCGGCGCGGTGCAGGTACTGATGGTGTGGGTAGGCTTCCCACTGCGGCGGCTCGCGGCCGCCCGCGATGACGACGCACGGCCGGTTCCTTGGCATCCCCGGACGCACTTCGACCGCCGCAGCCAGGTGCATGTGCAGCGTGACTGCGCAGAGCACGCCCTGCGCGTGATAGACGAGCCGAACTAGTTGCCGCAGATCGGTCTTGCCGCGCAAGTCGATGACGCCGCGCAGCGCAGGATGCTCGTGAGCGGCCTCGCCGACCTGGACGAACTGGATGCGACCGGCGAAGTGGTCGACGACCTCCTGGTAGCGGCGCACGTCCCACCATTTTACGGTGAAGTCTCGCTTGCCGCCCGAGACGACGATCCAAAACGGGACGGGCTCCTTGACGATCTCCTCCACCTGCGAAAACCAGGCCTTCTCCTGGGGCGATATGTGGATGTCACCGCGAAATACCGTCGGCTTGATCTTCAGGTCGAGCTGCTCGTTGAGATATTCGATGAATCCGTGAATGAAGTGATACGGCGCGTGGTTACTGCGGTGAATTAGCGGATATTGGCAATCGATAAGCCGCACGTCGGGATCGTTTTCCGCAAGGGGCGTGAGGTAGGGATTGTGCTCCCACAGCTCCGGGCACGGTGTGCGAACGTCCGTGATGAAGCGCCGTGGATAAGCGGCGTGCAGATCGCGCACGGCGGCGGTCAACATCACGATGTCGCCCGGGGACAAGAGGTTCCGAAGGATGAGTTTCACCACCGGTTTCATCGTAGCAGCGCCGGTGTCGGCGATCAAGCCGCAGCCCGTCTTGATGCCCTACGGCGATCACTCCGCGTAGGAATCCCTTAACGGCCAACAAAGAGCCTCGTCGCGCTTTCTCAGCGACCATTCGGAGAGACAAAATGACCTCTGCGCCTTCCAAACCAGCGCCCACGGCTGCCGATTTTGGCAACGCCGATATACGCCGCCTTTGCGACGTCGTCATGAAGGGGGGCATCACGAGCGGCGTCGTCTATCCGACGGCGATCTGCAAGCTCGCTACGGCCTACATCATAAAAAGCATCGGCGGGACGTCCGTCGGTGCGATTGCCGCAGCAATCACCGCCGCGGCGGAATATCGTCGCCGGCAATCTGGATCGGGCGAGGGCTATGCGGAGCTCGCGAAGTTGCCCGGCTTTCTGGGTCGCCCCGGTGCGTTGCTGGCCCTCTTTGCCGCCGACCCGCAAGCGCAGGCGCTGCTGAGAATTGCCCTGGTCCCCATCGGAAACGGTTCGGCCTTCGCAAAGACCTTACGTCTGGTCGGCTCGTTACTCGCGCAATACCTTTGGATTCCGGTGCTCACGATCGCAATCGTGTTCGCGGCCTTCCTTCTCGCCGCGTCTCCGCTGCAGCCCGGCTCAATCTGGCGTTGCCTGGTGGTTTCCATCGTATTTGGCCTTATCGCGGCGCTCGTTTTCATCGCGCTGTGGTTCGGGCGTCAGATTGTCTCCGTGCTCGATCGCAATAGCTTCGGGTGGTGCCACGGATACAGTCGGGAGGCAGACGCAAAGCTCGCCTCGGTTACCGACGTTACGGAACTAGCCGCGAGCCAAGTGCCGCCGCTTTTCAACTGGCTGGAAGCCTTCATCGCGCAGACGGCCGGCCGCTCAAAGACGGAGCCGCTAACATTCGGCGATCTTTGGGGCGCAAACCAGCCGGCGTGGCACCAACCCGTTCAAGGCGAGCCCGGGATCGACTTTCGCATGGTGACCACGTGTCTCACGCTGGGCAGGCCGTTCCAGCTTCCGTTCGATCCGGCCGATCCGATCGGCCAGCATCCCGATCCTTCGACGGACTTGGATGAGGACGAGCATCAACGGCCGTCGCTCTATTTTCGCGAAGAAGACCTCGACGGCTATTTTTCTGCGGATGTCGTCAAGCATATGGTCCAATTTGGGAAGAAGACGGACCTCGTTAAGAATGGCGCCTACTATCGCTTTCCGGCGGCCGACAAAGTGCCGATCATCGTGGCGACCCGCTTTAGCATGTCGTTCCCGGTGCTGTTCTGCGCGTTCCCGCTCTACGCTCTGGATGCGACCTGCGAAATGCAAAGGATTTGGTTTTCGGACGGCGGCCTCACCAGTAACTTTCCCATCCATTTTTTCGATAGTCCCTTGCCTCGATGGCCCACTTTTGCGATCGATCTGCTCGGCGCGGGACCTTCGTCCGGCGCCAAGGAGGCGGGCAAGTCGGAATCGCGTTTTAGGGATAAGCCGCAACTCGTCAAGTACATGCCCGGCGCGGTTTTTATGGAGAGCGACGCGCCGCGCGGAACGGTGAACCCATGGGACAAACTCGATTGCGGCGACGCGCGCGGCAACGTCTTGGCATTCGTTTCGTCGATTCTCGACGCGGCACGCTGTTGGCAGGATGTAACGCTTGGAGGGCTCCCCGGAAACGCAAGCCGTATCGTTGGCATACGGCTGTCCGACGACGAAGGCGGCCTAAATCTCAACATGCCGCCGGAAACGATCGAGAAGATGACCAGCCTTGGCTCTGAGGCAGGCGACAAACTGCTGGACGAGTTTGCAGTCGGCGTGCCGGAAGCAGAAGGATGGCAAATGCACCGCTGGATTCGCTACCGTGCGACCATGGGAGCGATTACGCGATGGGTTGGGGGCTTCGCAACCGGATATCAGCCGTTTGCGGAACTGCCTTCACAAGAACCGTACGCGAAGATGATACCCCGCTTGGAATCGGCCGGGCAGCCCGCGGTGCTCGACGTTACCGAGCAGCTCGCGTCGCTGCGAGTTCTGAATCGGTTCTACGAAATCGAGGAGAAGCCGATCGCCGTCCTTCCGACGCGACCTGTGGTGTAGCGCGCTGGGCAGCGCCGGACCGCAGTACTAACAACCAAGCGGATGCTCAACGGTCGTAGTTCAGAGCGAGAAAAAGATTCAGGGGCGGCAGGGGCCAGCTTGCTCTCGCGGTAGTACACAAATACTACTGACCCGCCCGCTACGTTTTACCGCAACCCCACAAGTTTTTCGAAAAGGATTCGCAGTATGACAGGAACTGTTCGCTACGCAATTCGAGCGTTTTCGGTTATTGCTATCTCGGGGCTCCTTCCGGCATGTGCGACTCAGCAGCTCGATCTGCAAACGGTACAGAAATATGCCCAGGCGACGGCGGACGCGAGCGCGTCGTTTTCGTCGCTCTCAGACAACTACGGGCCAACATGCGTGGCCATAGCGGAACTGCAATTACCGCCCAAACTCTGGACGTACCCGCTTGCAAGTCCCACGCCGCTCCCCGTCGGCACGTCCAACGCGCTCCACCCGGCAGGCGCGCAAGCCGCACGGTCGACACCGGCTATGACTCTCGATGAATGGAAGGTCGCGCCGAACCCGCAGGCCTGTCGAAATTGGCCACGACATCGGTGTTGAGTGGGCCAAGCGAAACGACATCATAATTGGCTACGTCCACTCGCTCGGGGCGATCGCGAGCGTGGACGTCAAGCCGTCCTTCTCGCCGTTGACCGACGCGCTCGAGCAGGGCAACGTCATTACGCAGGCACAGGATAGCGCTTTCTCCTCGCTGCTGAATGCAATAAGCGGTATCGTCATAGGAAACGAAATCCAAGACGAGCTTACTAAAACGGTCAAAACCGCCAATGCGCCGCTCAAGGATTCCATCGCTGCGTTGATCGTTGTAAATCAGAGCTACGGCATTCTCCTAACCTCTGAATTTCAGCAAACTCGGCTGTATTATCAAAGATTGATTGGAAGCGAATGTAACATGGCGGCAAACCCCTCAGTGAGGATGCCCACGATAGGCCAGATCAACAACGCATGTCGCAGGCTCCAATCGGCCTCGCCGATTTTGGCCGATCGCGTCTTTCAAGAGCGGCAGCGGTTAAACGATAGCCTTAACGCGATCAATCAAAACTTGAGCGCATCCGCAAATTACGTGTTGGTCCTCAACGACATCGAAAAGACTCACCAGGAGCTCTACGATCAAGCGACGAGCAGTCCGAGTCTGAACGCCTACATCGTTATCCTGCAAAGAGACGTCGTGCCGCTCTATCAGGACGTCGAAGCGTTAAGAAAGGCCACAGAATAACATGCCGAACAATTCTCCTCTCACGGGCGCTCAGCTCGTCCAGTTAGCATCGGACTTTAGCGCTTTGGCCGAACTAGCCGGCGGAATGCTCGCGGATCCAAACCTGAACCTTAGCGACCAACAAAGCACCGACCTTACGACGGACGCAACGGAGCTCAGCAACATTGCTACCAACTTGGCGATGGTGGGCGCAAAGGTTACGTTTGACGATTCCGACTCGGCGTTTACGACCATCAGCGGCGCCACTCAATCCGCAAACGCGGCCGTGTCGCGCCTAAAGAGCGAAGTTGCCAAGATCGACTCGGTCGTCAAGATCCTGGGAAGCGCGGTATCGCTGGGGCTGGCATTCGCAACCGGCAACGTGGGCGGGATCATTACTGCCGCGACCGGTCTTGCAAACGCGGCCAAAGGTGCGTGAAGAAAGGCCGTCCTAATGACGGCTCTTCTGACGGTAGTCATCGGCCTTATCGGCGTCTATATCGCCTTCGCCTTAGCCGCGTCGTGGGTTAACGAGCAAGTCGCCACTTTTTTGCAACTGCGATCGAAGACGCTCATCGCGGGCATTCGATCGATGATTGGGGATGCAGCGGCTGCCGATTTCTTTGGTCATCCGCTCATCGTCTCGCTCGGCGAAGCTCCGGCCCAGAACACCTGGGCAAAGATCGGTAAGGTTCTCGGCCTGAAATACGTCACTCAAAGCGTTGCCGAGCTCACGAAAGCGGCCGGAGCGCCTCCGGTCGCGCCGTCGGCATCGACCGTCAAAAACCCGCCGTACGTGAGCGCCGAGCACTTTGCGGTCGTGCTTCTGGATCTGCTGCGAAAGAAAGCCCCGGGCGTTTCGCCGCTGGCCTCCGTCGGAGCGTCCAGCGCCGACGTGGCCGCCGCAATCAACGCGATCGGCGATCCGGCGAACCCGTACAAGCCGCTCTACGACATTCTGCTGCCGATTTGGACCGATGCGAAAGGGGACTACGATCGCTTCGCGACGGCGTTGGGGACCTGGTACGACAGCCAAATGGATCGGGTTAGCGGTTGGTACAAACGCAGCGTTCAGCTCATACTGCTCTACATCGGCCTGATCATCGCGTTTGCCTTTAACGTCGATACCATTCAGATCATTCGCGGGCTGCAGCAAAACTCAACGCTTGCCAATAGCCTCGCGGCAGCGACTCAAGCGTATTACGACGAAAACGAGGACAAGCTTAAGGTCGAAAGCGGCGGCGCGTTGAACCCAAGCTCCCTCCTGGTAACGAAATCGTGTCCGGCGGCCGGCACGTGCACGTGCGGCGACGGGTTTGTACTCGACAATACTATTTCGCCATCGGTTTGCCGGATCGATCAGTCGGGATTCTCGCAGTTGCCGATTGGATGGACCGGCCCGCGATGGAAGGCGTTCATCCACAATCGCACCGCGAGTCCAGGCGACTTCTGGCTGAAGCTTCTCGGGCTCGTTATCACTACCGTGGCGATCCTTTTGGGCGCGCCGTTCTGGTTCGACGTGCTCGGTTCGATCGTCAACGTCCGCGCCGTCGGGCCGAAGCCTCCGCCGAGCAGCGCGACGACGTGAGCCTCCGAGCTCTCGTTCTTAGCGGCGGCGGCGCTAAGGGCGCCTACGAGGCCGGGGCGATTACGTCCCTGTCGCGGGCTCAGCCATTCGATATCATCGTAGGGACGTCTATTGGCGCGTTTAACGCGGCGCTCACCGCGCAGAACGACATCACCGCGCTCGAAACGGCGTGGAAGAGCGTGGCGGCGCGCAACCTCATCCAGCCGCTGCCGGCCGTTCGGCACGTGGAGGCGTTTCTCACTGCGTTTTCAGATTGGCAGTCGTTGCCGCTAGGGGCAAAAGTCGTCCATATTCCGCATTTGATTCTCTTGTGGATGCAAGTCGGATCGAAGGTCGCGCTCTTTTCGCTGCTCGGTGCCTTCGACGAAACGCCGATCGAAGCGCTTCTCAAGCAGTTTGCCGACTTCAACGCGCTTGGAAGCACGCTCATCATTGCAGCTACCAACATCTCCACTCGCACGACGACTGCTTTTTATGCCTTCGTTGGGTCGGCTTCGCCGAACTTGCCGGCGTTTCGGAGCAACGTTCAAGTACCGGCCGCGGCGCTCTCGCAGCTCAACTACGTCGACGTCCTCGAAGCCTCGGCGGCCATCCCGGGCGCGTTTACTCCGGTGCAGATGAACCTTGGGTCGGCCTCGACGTCGCTCTTCGTCGATGGTGGAGTCGCAAGCAACACGCCGATCGCGATGGCGATTGCGGCCGGCGCCGACGACGTTACCGTCATCTTTCTGGAGCCGGAGTCAAATCTCGCGCCCTCACCGCCGCCGCGGAACTTGCTCGACGTAGCCTACGCATGTTACGTCGTCATGCAGCAGAAGATTCTCGCGGATGACTTCAAGCTCGCCGGCCTCACGAACGCCTTGCTCGCAACGCCGAACCTGACGCCTGCGGTGCGGACGCGACTCTTCGGTAAACGCAAGGTTGGGCTTCATTACGTCAGGCCCAATACCGAACTCCCCGTCTCTATTCTCGACTTTTCCGATCAAGACAAAATCAATGCGGCATTCGCGCAGGGCTTGGCCGACGGAAGAAATCCGCAATCGTTCTAGTCCGTCGGCCGTCGCGGCGGCCCACTCGTTGTGCTAGACTAGAGGGAGCGTTCGCCCGCAGCGTGTGAAGGCGCGGCGCCGGCGCCCACCGGAGGCCCGTGGCAGTCAATATCGCGGTTTCGGGTGACAACCTCGGCGCGATCGTGGTAGGCGACCACAATACGGTGGTCATCAACCAGCCCGCCGGCGCTGTGGTGTTGCCCGCTCAACCCGTGCGAACGACCCGGCGCGAAGGCCCGGCAAATTTAGGGCCCCGGCCATTCCCCGACCTCGTCGACCGGATCGAAGAGGAGAAGACCTCACGGGTCGCTCTGACGGGCGTGCCGCCGGCGTCGGTCGACGTCTCCGGGCCGCCCGGAATCGGCAAGACGGCGCTCTTGCGTCACGTCTGCGGAGACTCAACGCTTCAGGCGGCCTTTCCCGACGGAGTCATTTACTTGGACGCCGCCCGGCAGAGCGCAAGCGACATCCTGCAGCAGCTCTTCGAGGCATTCTTTGAGACGGATCGGCCCTTCAAGCCCGACGAGACGCAGCTGCGTCGATTCTTGGCTCGCACCTCTGCGCTCGTTATGCTCGACGGTTATTCGGAGCCTCCCGGCAACTTCGATCGCCTTCTCAATCTCGCAGCGACGGCAACGTTCGCCGTCGCCGGACCGCAGCGCGTCTTACTCGGCGAAGGGTGCGCGGTAACGCTCGATGGATTGCGGCCGGCCGATGCGCTCGCGCTCATGAGTCGCGAACTGGCGCGCCCGATCGACGAATCCGAAGTGATGGCGGCGCGCACCATCTGCGCAGCGCTCGATGGAAATCCGCTGAACGTCATTCTCGTAGCCGCGCATTCTCGCGTCTACGGCGTTCCGTTAGCGCAACTTGCCGGTGAAGTCCGCGCGGCGGATTCGCCAGAAGAATGGCTGAAGGCGCTGATTAACAGCAAACTATCGGAGCGCGATCGCGCGGCGCTCGCGGCATTCGCAGCCGTCGATTGCGCCCCGCTGGATACTTCAGAGGTCGCGGCCATCAGCGGGGCGCCCGCAGCCGAAACGCTCGAAAGCCTCAAGGATCGCCGGCTCATCGAATACGACGGCAAGCGCAATCGCGTGCGGACTGGCATCGTGGCCGCCATTGCCATGTCGTTCTTGGGCATGCTGCCTGCCGAGGCCGCCGCGCAAAGCTTCTTGCACGCTGCGGCGCAATCGCCGCAGTCCGCGCTGGTCGAGCACTCCGACGCCATCATGGGCGCGATCAAACACGCCGCGCTCTCCGGCAACCACGCCGACGTGCTGGCGCTCGCGCATCGCGCGGGAGATGCCGTGGCGCTGAGCGGCCGGTGGGATCGCTGGCACGAGATGCTTCAACAAGCGCTCGACGTCGCAAGGACGGCGCACGACGCCGCGGGCGAGGCGTGGGCGCTGCACCAAATCGGCTCGAGCGCGCTTGCGCTCGGCGATTTCGCGGCCGCTCAAACCGCGCTGGAAGCCGCGTTGCATATTCGATCCGGGCTTGGCGATCCGAACGCACTTGCGGCAACGCAGCATAACCTCGAGGTGCTCGGCGTGCACGCGGCGGCGCATTCCGAATCCGCGCAGACTGCATCGACCGCGACGCGATGGGGCATGGCAAGCAAAATCGCCGTCGGCCTCGTACTTGCGGTTGTCCTTACTTCGGTGGGAGCCTGGGTGGCGGCACATCCCTCCGTGTCGGCGGTGGTAAGGAATCCGACGATCAGGCCCGGCGGCACGACGAAGGTCTGCGTCACGGCCTCGCATGTCAGCAACCTGCGTATGAACGGCACTCCCGCCTCTCGAGGATGCGTGACCGTGCATCCGACCCGAAGCACGACGTATCGAATCGAGGGAACTGGCCCGCTGGGAATCCCCATCGCTCAGTCGGTTCGCGTTGAAGTTTCATCGGCGGCGCCGCCGCCGCAACGAATCCCGCCACCGAATCCGGTACAACCGAACCCGCCGCAACCGAATCAGCCGCAACCCAATACGCCGGCACAGAACGCGAATGGCCCGGTTCATCAAGGCGGCCTCCCTCCGATTCCTTCTACGCACACTCCAATCGTGGTGGTCAATCCGAATTTTCCAACTCATCATCCGACGGTTCCCTCGCCGTCGCCGACAAAGACCAGCAGCTCGACAAACCCATGCGATTCGAACTACGTTTACATTAATGAAGGCGGCCATCACACTTGCGGTCGCCCGAGTGCAGCGCCGACGTACGTGCCGCCGAACAACGTCGGCTCGAACAATCCGTGCTATTCGAAGACCGGCGAATACCCGGCATTCTATAATGAAGGCGGCCATCACAATTGCGGTAAACCGACCGCGGCTCCGACGTTCACGCCGCCAAGCACCGTCGGGACGAATACCGGATGCGGATCGAAAAATAGCTACCAGCCGACCGTGACGATATCGAAGCCTCATTGCGGTACGAGCGTCCCCGGTTCCACGCAGACGTCCAAGCAGGGCAAGACCACAGGCCTGATAGCCGTCCCTCCTGGCTATGCGGCGCCAACGAAGAGCGGTACGAAAACGTCTAACAACGGTTCGACGTACAACACGTATCAGCACGTCCCGACGAACGGCACCTATCAGCACGTCCCGGCCACGCAAATCGAAAAAAGCTTCACGTCGCCTTCGGGTTACTCGCGGTCGTCAAATCCGTACTCGGAGACGGGCTCGCCATACTCGCGTTTTGGATATCCTAATTCGAAGCCGGGCGCTCCATACTCACAGGCCGTGCCCCACGCGACGCGGCATCCTTCCACACCGAATCCGTACCCGACGAAACGTCCGCCCGCGTCTGCCGGCTATCCCCCGGCTTGAAACAGAATAAGGAGCGAGCATGAGCAAACCGCAGACTCCCGGCGGTGTTTCGATCTCGGTCGGAGGCAGTAACTTCGGAGCGATCTGGGCCGGAGATCAAAACCGGGTGATCGTCAACGCGAAGACCGGTGCGACGACGACTCTAACGGCGGAGGACATCCGCAGCCTCTCCAATGCCATCACCGAGTTGCGCGATCGCGTCGCGAGCGAAGCGCCGCCCGCCGAACGTGAGGCTGCCCTCGGACAGGTGGCGCAGCTTCAAGCAGCGATTCTGCCTCAGCCAAAGGTTAGCCGGATGGAAGAAGTACGGGATTGGTTTATCAAGCATCTCCCGTCGATGCTTGGCGCCGTCACGACGCTCTTTGTGAATCCCATCCTCGGAAAGATCGTCGAGGCGGGTGGCGAAATGGCCGCCTCCGCTTTTCAAAAGCGGTTCGGGAGCCACTGATCAGAGCACTTGCTTCCACGCTTCCCAGCATCGATTCGGCTGGACCAGCGTTTGCTCGAGATGGCGCCTTCCGTTCTCTGCGATGCGCCGGTGCTCGTGGGGATTCATCGCAAGGTAGCTGGCATAGTAGCTCATCTCGTTGGAGTCGGAGCTCATAAATCCGGTTTCGCCATGCCTCACCAGCTCCGGAAACGCGTAGCCGGACTCGACGATGGGAACGACGCCGTGCGCGTAGGCTTCGATCAAGACGCGGCAGTATGACTCTCGCGAGCCTCCAGTCTTGTGAACCATCGTATCGATCGTGTTGTAAAACTGGCTCGCCGGTATCGCGCCGCCGGCCCACGTCATCCAGTCGAGTCCCGGTGGGGGCGCGCCTATTTTGCGGGCGGCGTTGGCGCCGTAACCGAGGATGAAGACCTTCTTTTTTAGGTGCGATGGCACCAATACCCGATCGAATATCCGCCACGTATCCGCGGCGAATTTATTGGCGTCGTCCCTCGAGATGCGTCCTAAGCGGTAAGTGTCGCCGAACTCGCGATACTTCCACTCGATCCGCCGGAAATTAAAGAAGGGCTTGTAAGGAAAGGTTCGATATGGCGCGATCTTCGTTATCTCGGCTGCCAAATAGCGCTCCTGATAATCACTGACGAATCCGAAGTAGTCGATCCAGCCGTTCGCGTGCGCTTTTCGCTCGGCGTCGAACATATAGGTCATGCAGTTGAACCAAATCACTTTGGCGGGTCGCCCGGCGCTCATGATGAGCGGTAGTTTCGCGAGGAACTGCCCGTTGCAGAAACTGATCACGGTCTTTCCGGCAAACACGTCGTCCCGATAGGGAACGATGGAGCAGCCTCGGTCGAGCACGGTGCGCTTCATTCGCTCGTCGCAACCGAACATCGGTACGAGCGTAACGGTTACTCCGAATTCGCGAAATAGGTCGATTAAGTGGTCGAGTTCGGTATCCGCGCCGCCGTAATATGACGGGAAGCCGGCGACCCAGACTTCTGGCGTCATGCGTACGGTCGTATCCTACACGATATTGGATCGGCGCCTTAAGGACGCAGCCAGGAGAGCCAGCCTCGCTTCCGTTTGGCTGCCGGCCGAGGTGGTGGTGAAGGGGCATTGGAATTGCCGTTCCCGTTACCGGAGTCGGACGAACTAGAGTCGCCGTTACCGGAGTCGGACGAACTAGAGTCGCCGTTACCGGAGTCAGACGAACTAGAGTCGCCGTTACCGGAGTCTGACGAACTGGAGTCGCCGTTACCGGAGTCTGACGAACTGGAGTCGCCGTTACCGGAGTCGGACGAACTAGAGTCGCCGTTACCGGAGTCTGACGAACTAGAGTCGCCGTTACCGGAGTCGGACGAACTGGAGTCGCCGTTACCGGAGTCTGACGAACTAGAGTCGCCGTTACCGGAGTCCGACGAACTGGAGTCGCCGTTACCGGAGTCTGACGAACTGGAGTCGCCGTTACCGGAGTCGGACGAACTAGAGTCGCCGTTACCGGAGTCTGACGAACTGGAGCCGCCGTTACCGGAATCGGAGGAACTTGAGTCAGACGAGCTCGAGTCAGATGAGCTGGAATCCGACGAGCTCGAATCCGACGAGCTCGAATCCGACGAGCTTGAGTCGGACGAGCTTGAGTCGGACGAACTTGAGTCGGACGAACTCGAGTCGGAGGAACTTGAGTCGGACGAACTCGAGGAAGACGAGCTCGAGTCTGACGAGCTAGAATCCGACGAGCTCGAAGAGCTGCTGCTCGGCCAGTCGATCGGAATCTCCCAGACGCCTCGTCCATGCGTCGCGGCCCGTAACTTTTGAGCAGTTGGCTGTATCGCGAGATCCTGGATGGCTGCCTCGGGCAGCCCGTCCGAGAATGGCGTCCAGGTCCATGCGAGCGTGGTTACACCGCTTGCGCTCGAGTCGGACGAGCTGGAGCTGGAACTCGATGGCGTCGCCGTCTTAACGCCCTTCCAAACGCCGACGTCGGTTCCGAGAAATAACGTATTCGGGTCCGCCGGATGAATTGCAATCGCGTGCGCCGGAACGTCCAAAGTCGTTGCGACGAGCCCCGCACTGTGCCATTGGCTCCCGTCGAAGTACAGGATATGTTCGCCGCCCGCACTTCCGAGCGCCGCGTAGAAGCTGCCGCGGGTGGCATCTTCGACGGCAAGCGCCGTGATAAAAACGAGCTGTGGGGCCGGCAGGTTGATGATGGCCGGCTGCTGAGTCGATGTCCAGCTCCCGTCGGCTTGCTGGTCGAGACGCCAAATCTTTCCGTTCTGACCGGCCTGCGTCTGAGGATCTCGGCCGCCGCTCGTGGCGAATAGGATCATTGTTGGAGAGCCGAACGCAATCGCGGTGACGTTTGCGCCGTTTGTGTCGAGAACGTCTTGAGTGGTATTCGGCGTCGCTCCCGAATACGGGTTCGAGTTGGTCGGAAGGGTGACCCACGGATCGCTCCAATCCGGCCGCAGCCAAAGCCGATTCGTTCCGAACGCCACAAGGGTCTTACTGCCTGAGAGCAGCGCGCGCACCGGCCCGTAGAACGGCCCGGCATTATACTCGGTATAACTTGCAAGCACGTTGGGATCCCTCATCTGCCCCCAATCGATGCTCGAGGTCGGGAATTGAGCGGCGCCCCAAGTCGCGCCGTCGTCCGTGCTGACTTCTAGAGATCCGAACGTATATTGCCGAATGATTTGCGAGGTGCTCGCCGGGTTAATGGCGACTCCGCCGCCGTCTCCGCCGCCCGACTGGTACCAGGGCGGCGTGCTCGAAACGGTATAGCGCAGCGTGCCATTGTCTTGGCAGCCCGCGTAGAGTTCATCCGCCGTATCCGCTCGCAGCGAGAAATAGGTGATTTGGGTAATGCTCAATCCAACGTTCTTTGCCGCGAAGCTCCCCGCGCTGCCGCTGGCCGTCGATTGAAAGACGCCGCCATCGCAGCCAACCCATACGTTCGTGCCGTCATGCGTCCCGTCGGCGTTGGTCGCGAAGGCCAGCGTATGACCGTCGGGGTGCACGCCCGTTCCAATCCAGGTGGGGCCGCTGCCGGTGAAGGCATATCCGCCCGAGACTGCGCCGAGCGTCCCTTTATACATCGCAAGCGCCCACTTGTTGCTCTCGAGCGTCGCGCTGCCCAACAGATAGACCGTATTTGCATTGCCGGGGTCGACCGCGACGACGATGTCGTACCATCCGAAGCCGCCCAGCAGCGAGACGTTCGCCGGAATGGTGACCGGCAGAAATGCGCCGCCCGACGTGCTGTCGAGGCGGAAGAGCGTGAAATCGGCTTGATTCTGACCGGATTGGCCTTGCACCAGGCAGTACACGACCGACGTGTCGTTTTCGCCGGCCGCGAGCGCTTTGCGCAGCGGGTTGTTCAGCGGATTCGCGCTCGGGTTCGTGATGCCGTTAATCGCCGTCCAGGTTGCGGTACCATCGGCGTTCTTGAAGATATCCGAGCTCTGAAAGACTTGGTTGACGGTCGCCGCGTAATACGCGCGGTTCTGTCCGGTTCCGGCGACGACGAGATCCGTTATGGCGCTATTGGCCAAGTTTGAATCGGGATCGGTCACCTTCGTCCAGTTGCTGAAGTCGGGTCCGGCCGGGCGACGATAGATTCCGGTCGTCGTTGCGGCAAAGACGATCGTCGGGTCGACCGGGTCGATGACGATTCGGTAGACCTCGCTCGTTGAAAGGTTCGTTCCCTCGACGGTGAACGTTTGTCCGCCGTCCGTCGAGCGCTTAATGCCGATTCCGTAATACGCATCGAGGTTACCGTTCGCCTCACCGGTGCCGACGTAGATCGTGTCGGCGAAGGCACCGATGCCGCCGGCCGAGGCCGAGCTCGAATCGGACGAGCTGCTCGAAGCGGCCGCACCAAAGAGCACGGCAATTGCTCCGACTGAGAGCGAATCGGCTTCGAGAGGCTGAGTTTCCGTCGGCGACATCGTCGAATACTGATCGAGTGGCGTCCACGTCGCCGCTCCGTCTGCGGAGTACCATACGCCGCCGTTTGCCGCACCCGCGTAGATGCGCGACCCGCCCGGCCCCACCGCAAGCGACGTGATTCTTCCGCTGACGACGACGAGTTGCGCTCCGCCCGCTCCGCCGGCGACCTGATCCGGACCAAGGAGCGACCAATTCGTCGTGCCGGGTCCTCCGGGCGGCGCCGGTCGCAACGGCGCGGCCCCGGGCTGCAACGCCTGCGCTGCTTCCGGCATTGACGGCGCCGCCGGCGTTCCCAGCGCTTGCATGAGCATTCGGCGCTGCCGCCGGAGCGCGCGTTCGAATCTGCGCTTCTTGATCGACTCTCGGCCGATAAGACCGGCTGGAAGCTGCCCATCGCGCAACGCACGGCTGCGGCGGAACCATTGCCGCCGGCCGGCCGGATCGTCAAAGAGCTCGTTTCCGTCGGGAGGCAAAGACCCACGCCGGGGCGGTACCGGTCCCATTTGCGCGCGTGGCGGCGCGGGAACGTTTGATGGCGCTGGGCCGGATGCACCTGCACTTGCCGGCGCACCCGACGATGCCGCCGATGCTGCCTGCAGATTCGGAATCGCACCAAACGAAAGAGAGACCGTCGAGAGTGTTGCCGGGTCGGGTAAGGCGTTAGGGTCGGGAAAGACGAGCTGTGCTTCGGCCGGACTTGTCGGCGTATCGCGGGCGACGCTCAGCAAAGTTTTCATCTGGACGTTGAGGTTCGTAAGCGTCGCTTGCATTCCGGGAGTGCTCGCCGCCGTCTGTTGGATCTGATCGACGACGCTCTTTAGCGATTGCGCGATTTCGAGCGGAGATGCCGCCTGGTTACTAGCGGCTGCCAATTGCGATTGAAGTTGCGTAATCTGCGTCGCCTGTTGCTGTACTTGCTGGCTGAGCGAGGCATTCTGCGATGTTAAGCTTGCGGTTTGTGCGTTTGCCGCGCTGAGCTGAGCGTTGAGGCCGTTTATGGCGGCTTCCTGATTCGTTAAGTAACTGTGCAGATTACTCTCGGCGCCGGCAAGCGTCGGCTGCTGTGTGGAGAATTGGGCGGCCGTCATCGACGCAATGCCGTCCAGCACGCTGAGAATGTCGGTGATGCTGGGAATGATGGAAAACGTGACGCCCGCCGAAGTTGCCGCCGGCGTGACGCTCGCGACCGTTATCGTCGCCGTTCCCTGCGTCTGTATGTCCGCGGCGGTGATTGCCGCGGTGACCTGCGTCGACCCAACGAATGTAGTTGGCCGTGGCGATCCGTTCCACTGAACGCTGCAACCACTGCTAAATCCGCTGCCATTCACCGTTAGCGTGAAGGCCGGATCTCCGGCGCTGGCGCTGGGGGGCGAGACCGAAGTGATGGCGAGGGCCGGCTGGAATATGACGCTGCCGATTGGGAACCGACTGAACTCTCCGGCCACGTGTCTGCCCTCCTAAACGTTCGACCCGGCTCAAGCCCGCCCAAATCCCGTGGGGCAGCGTCTTTCGCTAGGACTCTCCGCGCCACCCTGGCGCGCCAAGCTCGTTATGCTCCGGCAGGCGCGTTTTCAGCGGTCGTTTAAGTGGAACGCGCTGCGAAGTGGCCGCAGCTTCGTGTGAGCAAAGGCAGGCACCATGGAATTAGTCGCCGAGAACGTGGACGAGGCCCGTTCCGCATATGCGTCGTTGGCAATCCGCACCCAGAACGCCGAGGCAACGGTCGCGGTGCTGCAGGCTACGGTTGCGAATCTGAGTTCGGCGGTTCCGATCATGGCGGCCCAAAATGCTCTACTCTCCGGCTACGCGATCGATCAGCTGCAAACCAACGCGCAACTGGCGGCCCAACAAGCCGGAGAGGTGAGCCCCGACGTTACTCTCGACGGTTTTGTCCGCTCGCTGGGGCTCGCGGCCGCTCTTAGCGAGGCGACGATGCCCGACCGCGCGATTAGCACGTTGACCGCCACGCTGCAAACGTACTTTACCTGAACTCCGCCTCGGACGGCTCGACATCGGTCGGACTGCGCCTCTACCAGCCGGAGCTCGGAGCGCCGGCAGCGGCGGCCACGCTCTCGTTTCAGCTCGCAAAAGTCACCTCGCCTGCAGAGTTCGACCGCGCCCCGTAATCTTTACTCCGTCCTAAGCGACAAGCAGGCATTCTTCTCGAACGCGTTCTTCGCTCAGTACACGGCTGCAGCGCGTGTTGTCGCCGAGGCATCGAGCACGCTGGCCGGCGTGGCGAGTTGGACCTTCCCATTTCTGATTCAGGAAAGCTCCGCGATCGCCAACTTTGAGACCGCACTTGCCGCTCAAATTGACCGCGCCCGTTCTTCCTGCCATAGCGCAGGCGTACGCTACCGCGGTGAAGGCGCTCTCAGCTCAGGTAAGTCTGCTCGCAGGCGCTTCGGACTATGCTGCCGGCGACGTCTACGCGCTGGCGGGAGCGCTCGACGCGACGACCAAGGTTGCATACGCGCTCGTGGCGTGAAGAGCGAAGAGCCGCTTCGCGATCGTCTAAAGGTGCTGCTCGCGCGGCGCCGCGAGGAAGAGCGCGAAGGCCAACTGCAAGCGCAGAAACGGCTCGAGGCACGCATCGCGCAGAAACGGCTCGAGGCGCGCGCGGCACAAGTGACGGCACGCGAGGCCGCGGCACGCGAGGCCGAAGAACTCGAATCGCAACGAATCGCGCAACGCCTCGCGCAGCGGCGGCTCGAGGCGCGGCTTGCGCAAGCAGCGGCACGCGAGGCCGAAGAACTCGAAGCGCAACGAATCGCCAAACGCCGTGTCGAGGAGCGATCGCAAAGACTCGCTCAACCCGTTGAGGCTTCGCCTCCTGAGTTGGAGGAAAGCTCGTTGGCCGAATTGCAAGCGGAGCGACGGCTCGAAGCGCGAGTGGCGCAGCGACGGCTCGAGGCGCGCCTCGCGCAAGTGGCGGCACGCGAGGCGGCGGCACGCGAGGTCGAAGAAATCGAAGCGCTACGACGGTTACGGAGCCGGGCCGAGGAGCGATTGCCGGACGAGACCTGGCTGGAAGCGGAGGAAGAAGAAAAGGCGGCCCTGCGCCGAGCGGCAGAGCGCGCGGAGAAACGCTTGAGGTTGCGTCGGTCGCGTTCGAGCACCCCCACGCCGGTGCCCAAAGAGCAGAACCAGAAAGAATCGGAAAAACCACGCCCACAGAAAGAACCGGAAAAGGCGCGCCCACAAAAAGAACGCCCTAAAAAAGAACCGGAAAAGGCGCGCCCCTCGAGGGTGCAGCGGCAGAGAGCAAAAGCCGCCGAGCCCGAGCCTTCACCGAAAGTGCGGCCGGCCGCGAACGCGCCGGCGGCCGTTCGAGCGCCGCTCGCTACTCGAACACCCAGACCCGCGCAAGCGCCTCCCCCGGAGCCGCAACCGAAGGCAGAAGCGCCCGTCGCTTCGCGGAAACGCGTACGCCCCGAACGACTCTCTCGGTTGCAAACGGTCGGCGCTTTCGTCGTTGACGAAAACGGCATCGCGATCGGCTTTCGAGGCCTGACCGTCGACGATCCCGATACCCTCGACGACGCGGCCCTCTCGGCGATAAAGAACCTTTGGAGCGTCAACGTCGTTCGGCTGCTCATTCTTGCCGGCGGCGATCGTTTCTGAGACCACGTCACCCTCGGCTGCGGATCCGCTGGCTGCGGTCGATCGGTTCGTCGCCAGGTTGGACGAGCAGGGCATTTACACGTTGCTCGCGATGCAGCCGGCGGCAACGCCGGACGTAACGAGTCCGACCGTGGATTCGGACATTTTCTTCGCGTGGGAAGCGCTTGCCCAGCGCTACCGCAGCATGCCCAGCGTGCTCTTCGAGGTTCTCTCCACGACCACGCCAGTCTCAGGCGATTGGCTTGCAGCCGTTCAGATCCTCATCGGATGGATACGAACGGTTAGCCCCGCCGCACTGCTCTTTATCGGAAACGGAACCGGCACGCCGGATGTGACCGGGTTGCCGATTCTCTTCTCAAACGGTGATCCGGCGCCGAATATCGTCTATACGATCCGAGTTGGGCCGGGGCAGCAGCCCCCTAACGACGAGGCGAGCGGATTGACGGTCCTCTCGCAATTGTTTCCCGTCGTCGCGACCGAGTGGGCCAACTTTAGCGCTTCGGCGTTCGATCGTTCCGCCGAGCTCGCTGCGGAGACGTTTTCGCAACTCGGCATCGGCTGGATCGCAGCGGCCTGGAGCGCCGAGCCAAAGCTGGTTGCCAATTCGGCGGCTAAGGACTTCACGCCGACGAAATGGGGACTCGTCGTTCGGCGAGCAGCTTCACTTCCCACGAGAGAGCCACTGGCGCCGTTGCTTCCCGGATGAAAAGGGATTGAGACGATGGCCGAAATAATAGCCGCGGTACCTGGCCTCAGGAGGAACTCTATGATATTGGCCATTCGATCCTCCGCCGGCGCTCGAGTCGCGTTATACTCGAGCACCATCGCGATCAGCGTGTTGGTTAGTTCGAGCATTTACGAACGCTTGGTAGCCGCGCGTCTCGTGCCGGAGAGCTTCCTGCTGGAGTTTATAGGTTTCTGCGCTCTCTGGCTCGTTGCGGACCTGACCGTCGGACGCTGTTTTGCGGTGGAACGTCTTCGAGCCGTCATCTTGCAACGGCCGGGCGTGACGCGGCGCTTTGTCGCGTTCTTTCCGGCACTCTGCGTCACTTCTCTGTGGCTGCAGGTTGGAAATTTCGCCGCCGAAATTGCGATGTTCGGCGCACTCTGGTTCGTGCTGGATCGATCGATCGCCGCGGCCGCGCGAGCCATTAGACCTCGCTTGCAGTGAATCTGCTGCCGCATCAGTTCACGGTCTATGTAACCATCAACGGCGCGCCTCCGATCGTCGCCGTCTTCGAGTCTGAAGGCGACGCACAGGCCGCGCAGGCCGCTCTCGTTCAAGCTCTTCAAGGAGCTCAACCCAGCGCCACGGTTTCCTTCGGCGGTGGATTGTATGCGTTGAACGCCGGAAGTTACATCAGTTCGGAAGTTCTGGCGGCCGCGGACACGCCGGGCGTTACCGTCACGGGCGCGTAAACGAAGTGGGCAGGTAACCCTCCCTAATGGGGAGTCACCCGCCCAGCGAGAGCTTACGTACGTGCGCTGCCGCTCCTTTTTAGGAGGTGCTGATCACTCGCACCGCCCCCGTGGCGTCGTCGACCGCCACGACGATAGGCGTCACCGAGCTGTTCGCAGGCGCGTACTGCAACACGTACCACGTGCCGGCCGCGGCATTATAGTTGATCGTAAAGCGCAGGGCGTTGCCCTGCCCGTCGGTCGCGGCAGGCGACGTCACTCCGGCGACGGTGGTCGTCACAAACTTCGCCGGACTGGCGAGTGCGGCGGCCTGCACCTGCGCCGGGGTCTTGCTCGGCGGTGCCGCGACGGCATTGTTCGGCTTTGGCGGCGGTACGGGCGCGATGACCACGTCGATCTCGCTTGCCGCCTGGGCGTCGTAATTGAAGTTCGTCTGAAACGATGCGCTCAGCGGTTGCGCTACGATGCGCACCGGTGACCGCGCCAACGAAAACATACCCGAATTGCTCGAGCTGCTCGAGCTCCCATCCGGCGCTTGGTCCTGAGCGATGCTCAGGGACATCTTTAGTTGCATCGTCACTTGGGGGAACTGGTACCACGTCGCCTGCAGGCCGTATTGAGAAAGTACCGGGTCCGCATCGATTGCTTCTTGCGAGCTAATCGAGTTTTGATCTAAGGCTTGCTGCGCCTGCGCGAGGCCTTGACCCAGCGCGATTATCAGGCTTTCGAGCGGTGCCGAGAATGTTTCTACCGCATTCGCGAGCGGATCATCCGCCATGAGGCATCACGGATTGAACGCGACTGTCGGCGTCGCTCCCAGCGCGTTGACCGTGATAACCGACGGTTGAAGTCGCGTGGGCGGAGGGATCGGCCTGATGGTCACGTTCACGGTCGACGCGGCATTCACGCTAAACGAGTACGTGTTCTTCGTTCGAAAGTTTACGTGAGAGGCAAACATTGAAATGGAGCTCTGCGGAGTTCCGCTGCTATCGGTTTCGGTCGTTTGACGAAGCTGAATCGACAGGCGCATGTTGATCGTCGCTTCGGTGAACTGATAGAAGGTTGGAATCAGGCCCGCCTGGAGCGCGCTCATCGGCACCGGGTCGGAAGCGTTGCCGGAAACGCGCACGCCGGTTACCCACACCGGCCCCTGACCGGAAACGTTTACTTGGAACGGAGCGGGGGTCAGCGTCTCCGTGACCTCGGGAATCAGGCTGACCGTCGTATTGGCGAGTATTTGCAGGGTGTTGACCGAGCTAAGGTCGAGGGCTCTCTGCCCGTCGGCGATGCCTTCCGCGACGCTCCGAATCAGATCGCCAAAGTCGACCTCTTGGAGTTCGCTTCCAATATCCACGCCGGTTTAGGTCTGCGAGATTACAACATGTGCGGGATTGGTCGCGTCGACCAGAATGAATCGCGGCTGCACGCGCGTCGGCGGCGGCACCGGGTTCAACGTGGTGGAGAGCGTGCTCGAGCCGGTGACCGAGTAGTTATACTTGTTCGTGGTCGAATAGTTGACATGCGAGCTGACCGTTGCGGAACCGAAGCAGAAGTTGGCCGATGCCGTAACGCCGACGCTAACGCTCAAGGAGTTCTCTGAAGACGTCGTGCTCGAGATCGACATCTTCACTTCGATCGTCGAGTTCACGAACTGATAGAAGGTCGGGTTGAAGCCGGCCTGGAGCAGCGTGAGCTTTGTGAAATGGGGAACCTCAACGTCGACGGCCACGCCCGTTATCGTCGTGCCGATTTGCGGATTCGTCCCTTGGAGCTGGCTGCCGCCCTTAATCGATATCGGCTTCGGATAGAGCGTCTCGGTCACTTCCGGCAGCCAATCGAACTCCGTGGCGGCCAAGATCTTCAGCGTGTTGAGCGAGTTCATGTCCAGCGCCGTCTGCCCTTTGGCGATTGCGCACGCCATGCTGTAGATCATTTGCGGGAAGGGGACGTTGAGGAGGTCCTGTCCTACGCTCATAGCTGCTCCTTTGCGAGTATTTCTCTAGGAGTCGCCCGGCTCGCGGCCGTCCGAAGACGGTGACCGTTGCTTTTGCAGATTTTCGACGAATATGCGCTGGAGCTCCTTTCCCGCGACTCCTCGCGGGTTGAAGGTGATACCGCCGACCGACTCTACCATTGGGTGACGCCCGATGGCCGGCGCGTGGCCGTCGTCGACGGCGACGATCGGGCCGTTGGGCGTAACCATCAAAATATAGCCGCCCAGTTGCCTCACGTATCGTTGAACGTCCCGCGAGGCGCCCTGGTTGAAACCGCCCTTAAAAGTGATGATGTACATGTTCAGACCCATTCGCCTAAGCCTCCGTCGCGAAAGGCGGTACCGACATTCTAGCTGCTGACAGCCGCCGAAGCCAGGCGGCGACGTCCTTTTCGTCCCGTCTCGCTTCGAAAGGAATCGCGGCGCGCGCGAGCCGGATCGTACGTTCGGCAAAGGCCGCATCGGTCAGAACGCGACGGGCCAAGCGCACGGCCTCGTCCTCATCGGCCGCGATAAGCGGGGGCCAGAGCATGCGCTGGGTGTCGTTCGTCCCGCTGCCGACGCACGGCACGCCGAGGAAGGCCGCATCGAGTAGAATCCCCGTTTCAAGCCCGGCGTGCAGGTTCAGAAGGAGAACGCTTTGCGCCACGTGGAGGCGCGCTTCTTCATACCTTCTCAGGACGATTGCCTCGAGCCCATCGGCAGGCTCGTGCTCCTCGTCGCCGGGCGCGACCGTCCATCCCGAGAGAACCGGGAAGATTGCCCGCAGCCGCCTGAAGGCGGCGTCGTCGCCTACGCCGACGCCGGTGTATCCGAAGGCTCGAATGACTCGCACCGAGTCGGTGGTACTCGCCTTCGGGACGGTCGGGATCTTGACGTCCGAGAGGCGGCCTCTCCGGTCGGCCAATAACGATGATTCCAGCCTTCCGTAATTGCGCTCGGCGAAATCGACCCGAACCGAAACGCCTTCCGGAACGGAGACCCGCATCGCGGAGAGCTCTCGCGCATCCGAGAGGGTCTTGGTCGGGGTCACGCGCGTGATTCTACGCCGGCGCTCGCACACGTCGCGCAATAGTGCGTCCCAGCGATCGACGACCGGCTCCCATCCGTACGGTTCGGCGAAGTTCCGGCAAAGACGCGAACGTTGGGCGAGGAGGGGGCGATCGTCGTAAAGCTTCGTTAGCTTAGCGACGGCGTCGTCAACATCGATCAGGGCACCGCGAATCCCGAACTCGTTTTCGGTCCAACCGTCGATCGCGATCGTTTCGCCGTGCCCTTCCACCAGCTCGCGACTCGCACTATAGGCGGCCGCCATCGGCACGGCGCCGGCCGCCGACGCCTGCAACGTCGGCAGCCCGAAGCCTTCTCCGCTGGACGCCAGCAAGAAGACGTCGGCCGCTCGATAGTACGAAGCCAACCGTTCCAGCGTCAGGCCCTGCCCAGGCAGCACCGCAAACTTCGGGCTAAAGCGGACGGAGTGCTGCAACCCGAGATGTTTGACGTCCTCGCGCACGGCGTACGAGTAGACCGAGGTCCGCGTAAAGAGATCGTCCGGGTCGGTGTGGAGGTGAAGCAACGCATCGGATCGGGACCTGGAAAATGCCGCAAAGACGTCGAGAAGCCGCGGAATCATCTTGCGCGGTTGATTTCGGCAATCCGACAGGACGACGAACTTTCGTGCCGCGCCAATGCGTGCTTTGGCTGCTTCGCGATCGGGCGGGGGGCAGAAGACATCGAGGTCGACGCCGTGCGGTATGTACTCACACGATATCCCGGCGTTCTGTACGATTTGCCGGCCGTAACGGCTCATTGCGACCGGGATATCGACATCGCGTAAGAGCTCGAGCCAGCCTTGCGGAAGGCTTTCGCCGGAGATGTTGCCGTCGACTGGAAAATAGAGCAGCCACGGCGCGTCGATCATCTCCATTTGGCGGCGAATATGCGGCGCCGAGAAGTACGGCAGCCACCAAATGTCTCCCAGCGCAGCCACGACCTGCGGCCGTACCCGAGCGAGCAGCGAGTGCAGCGCATCGAAGCCGAACGGATGAAAGCCGATCGAGTAGACTCGGCATCCGTTCCACTCGTGTGTTTCGGTCGTCTGCCAGCCGAGAATGCTGACGCGATAACCACGGCGAGCGAGACCCTGGCAGACAAATCGGGTAACGGTCCCAAAGCCCGAGGGTGTCTCCGGGCTGTCGGATATCCAAACGACGTCCACCGGAGATTGCCGGTACGGCCTCATCGCACGAGCTCAGAGGCTCTCATCGAGAGCCTGCCATTTCGCTCTGATTTGCAGCTGATAGCGCTTCTTACGAAGGGATACGTTCAGGAAGTGGCCCGGCCTGAAGAAGTCGGCCAAGAGCGCCGGCCGCCGCCCGAGGAAGTGCAGGCCATGTTGCTCGTTCGCGGCGCTGCCCTTCTTTTCGCGATCGACCATTTGGCCGAGCGAGTCGGGTTCGATACCCAATAGCGTTGGGCGCTTTCGCAGGCTGCCTTCTCCGGCGATGCGCGCGTACAGGCGGTGGTAGCCTTTCAATACGATGAGCCTGTTTTGCATTCGCATCGCAGCGACGTGGCCGAAGCTCTGGATCGGCTGGAACGCGCCGTGGTCGTTTAATCCAAAGATGAATTCGGCGTGCGGAAGATTGATATCGATGTCGGTATCGAATTGTCGCTGAGTGACCGTAACGTCGAGGCTTGGGTGCTGAATCGAGGTCGGCAATGCCTGTTCCATCCAGCCTTCATCGGTTGAGGACCCGGCGCGATAGATCTCCGCCTGGTCGATGGCGACGTGATATTGAATGGCGACCAATTGCAAGGGGTCGACCTTGACGACTTCAATCGGCGGGCGTCCGACGCTGATCAAAAAAGCCATGAACCGTTGGCTGTGTTCGTACTCGGCCGCGGTGAGGGGAATCGGAGCCGGCGCTGCGGCGTCGCGCGGGGGCAGCGTTTCGGCGCGAAGGCGGTAGCCGCGCCAAAGACCCTCGGCCGATCGCTCGTTCAACGGCGGATCCCACACGCAATCTTCCAGGAGAAACCGGAGAGCCTGCTCGCGATCCATCCAGCCGATCAAAACCACCCCGCGATGCGTGCCCGGCGGCTGCGGCCTTGCATACGCTCTCATCGTCCTTCGACAAGGTTCTCCGGCGGCGCAAAGAGTGCCCGCGTCGCCTCACAGGGCAACCGGCGGCCAACACCTAACTATCTCCGCCCACCACCGCTCCTCCGAGTTTCTGCTGTTAAGACGAAGAAACGAGAAAGCAGGCGCAACAATGACGTTGCTCGATACAACGAAGCCTCTCTTACCCGAGGCTCTCGCAGCCGCTCGCAACATTTATACTCAGTTGCCGGACGTGCCCGCGCCCGGCCTGAGCCGCATCTACTACCATTGGGCAGTCGAAGACTACGGCTGCACGGATTCAGCATACAACCTGGAAGTCTACCTCCCCAGCGGCGCCAACGAGTTTGCAATCAAAATTACCAATACCCCTTTGGGTAACGTTGCCGGAACGCCCGAGGCGGAATCCGATCACACGTACCGGAGGAATACGGGCGCGGTGGGGGTCGCGATCAGCGGCCTGGTGGGTGCGACCTACAGCAATCTAGGCGCCGAGCCCGTAACGCTCCATTCAGAAGAGTTTCTATGCGCGGCCGGTGCGGCAGTCGCGAAGAAATATGGGATTGAATGCGACGCTCCAGCGTCCGGGGTCTACTATCCCTCAGAGCTCGCCTCAGAGCATACGATCATGACGCACTCTGAAGCGGCTCTTACGACGCCTTCGACCGACGACAATGTGACGTGGTACGCGCACTACTACTGTTACGGGGTCAATAACTGGCGTGCGAATGCAGCCGGCAACCCCGTGCCGGGTTCGGAGGCAGCTGATCCCGACTGCCGCTGGGATTTGGCCGAGGACGAGGCGTCCGGCACACCTCCCGACGAGAACGCGGCGCGAACGCACGCCGACCTCTTGCGTGCGCGGACCCATCAGTACGGCGCGGCACTGTGAACTTCTAATAGCGCCGCCTAAGTGAACGGCGGGAAACAAGCGCGTCTCGTCCTGCTAGTTCCCGGCTTCCAGGACGTCCCTGTTGCGGGCTCTCAGCTGGCGCTTCTGAAGAATCAGATCGCGTTCGCGCATCCGGATCTGCACACGTCGAAGATCGCGAGCGGAAGCTATGCCGGCTACCGCGTGGAGACGCCTACGACGGCCATAGACATGTTTGAGATCGACTGGCAGAGCTCGACGCCCTTACTGAGCGCGAAAGGTTGGATAGCGAAGCTTTGGTCGGGAACGGCTCTGCTCTCTCGTTGGATAAGACCCGCTACGTTTGTTCCCGCGCGACGCCACCACGGTTGGTATTACTGGTTTGGGTTAACGTTCGTAGTCATGTTAATTTGGTGGGTAACTACGATCGGTACGTTGTTTGGTCAGCTCCTTTCTGCTCCGTGCCAGTTCAAAGCTTGGCATATATATTCGTGGCACGTTTAATGGGGTCCAAGACGATATCGCCGCGCTGATTTGAGCGCATGCCGTACGATTACTTGGCGATCGCCCGCCGGCGCGTCGATTCCGGCCTCCGCGTGGTCGAGCCAAACTCTGAGGACTATTCGACGTGCTGCACGATGAGCAATCGGGCGTTGCATTTAGCCCCGCGTGGATCGCCTATCCATACGACGAGGCCGAGGTAGTCGAGGCCGTAGCCCGGGCGGTCGCCGGCAAACTCCCAATCGCGGTGCGCAGCGGCGGACACGATTACGAAGGCTTCTCGACCAACGACGCCGGCGCGGTCATCGATACGAGCCGATGCGATGCCATCCGATTCAGCCGCGAGCGCGACCGCTGCATCGTGGGGCCCGGGGTTCAACTTCGAAAGCTCTATCACACACTCTTCAGTTATGGAGCCCGCAGCCTCCCCGGTGGCACGTGCGGTTCGGTCGGTGTGGCCGGGCTGACGCTGGGCGGTGGCTTCGGTAACTTGGGCCGGCTGCACGGCCTGATGTGCGACCGGCTGCGCCGCGTGCGGATGGCGGACGCTCGCGGCCGGATCTGGGACTCGACTAGCGATAAAGAGGCCGCGGATTTGTTGTGGGCCTGTCGCGGCGGTGGCGGCGGCAACTTCGGCGTCGTGACCGAGTTCGAGTTCGAACCCGTAAGCGTTCCGGAGCACGGTAACCGCATTTTCATATAAATGGAACTGGAGCGAATCTGCCGTTCGCGCTCTCTTCCGCGCCTACGAGGCGTGGGTACCGGAAGCGCCGCGGGAGATTGGCGCAACCCTGGTGATAACGGGGAAGAGCTGGAACACGCTCCACTTCTTCGGACAAAGTCTCCTGAATGAGGATGAAACGCGTGCGATTCTATCGGGCGTGACCCAGAGCGTTTCCGATCCTACTGAGAGCGCGATCGCAACCGTGCCATTTCTCAGCCAGATGGAGCAATACGCCGGCAACGATTTCGCAAGCTCCTCGTGGAAAATGGCTTCGAGCTTCTCAAAAGATGCTATTACAGAAGAGGGGCTCGATGCATTGATTGCGGCTCTCTCGGAAGCACCAAGCGCGGCATTGATCGAGTTCGATGCCCTTGGCGGAGCCGTGGGCGACGTCGATTCGGATGCGACGGCATTTCCGCACCGAGGATCAGCGTTTGCTCTGGCAATACCAAACGTACTGGACGAATCCCGAAGATTCGACGGCCTGCCGGGCTTGGATATTACAAACCTTCCAGGCCGTCGATCCGTTCACGAGTCGAGTTAGCTATCGAAATTACTGCGATCTGAATCTTGCGGACTGGCAGCGGCGATACTACGCGAGTAACTTCCCCCGGCTGCAGCAGATAAAGCGCGCGTTCGATCCGGAGAACGTGTTCCGCTATCCACAAAGCATCCCATCGCTTGACTCGCTATCCCCGCGCTGCTAGGATGCTAGCACCAGAGACTATTTGACGAGGCGGTTTGAATTATGCAAATGCTTCGCGGACTTTGTCGCTGTGCGATCGGCGGGTCGATCTTTGCCGCGCTCTGCGCGTTTTCCGTTCTTGTGGGGCTTGCCGCGAGCCCGGCTCCTTCGGTGACCGGAGCCGCACCGGCGGCATCGCCGGTGGCCAGCTCGCCGCCCCTCACGTCGGGCGATGCGGTCAGGCTTTCGCTGGATATTTGGGTATCTGCGGCGCTCGCTTTGATTATTATCGCCGGTATTTTCTTCTGGTCGCGACGCGGCGCGAAAGACGCATCGACGACCGAGGGAGATTTGGAAAGTACGCGGATCGTCTACGGTTTTTGGCTGATCATCGGGAGCCTTATCCTTACGCTCGCGGTGGTCATCGTGACGGTCAACATTTTCCGGCCGCCGGACGTACATACTGCCGACGTCTTAGCCGTCATCACCTCGGTTACGGGCGTGATCGGAACGCTCATCGCGGCCTTCTTCGGCGTCCAGGCCGCCGGAGCGGGAAGATCTCAGGCCCTCACCGCACTCAGCAAGTGGCAGTCGCAAGCACAGCCGGTTGCGACGCAGAGTAAACTCGATCCCGGCTTCGGGCCGCATGACGGCAACACGCGCATCACGATTACCGGAAATGGATTTAACGGTGCGACGACCGTCAACTTTGGAACCGTGCCGGGCATCAACTACCAGTTTGTGAACGATGGGCTACTCCGCGTTACTACCCCGCCCGCCCCGCAGGGCAAGAATACTGCAGACGTAATGGTCGTTTTCGATGGGATGACGCCTCCCAATACAAAGGTTGGAACGTTCTACTATTATACGGTGGCGCCGTCTCACGGGAACGTCGGTACCCAGGTAGTGATCACCGGCTCGGGATTTACGAACGCGACGGGGGTCTGCTTCGCGAAGACCCCAGGCGGAAACTTTAGCCAGGACAATGCCGGCAATCTCCATGCGACTGTTCCCGCCCGCCCGGCGGGCGTCAATGCCGGCGACGAGGTCGACGTAACGGTCCTATTCCCGGTCGATACACCCACCAACACCGTAACCGTCGGCAGCTTCACGTACGACAACTAGACGTCGGAGCCGTCGCCGTTCGGATCGCACCAGGTGGACGTCCGCATCATCGCGCAGTCGCGCTTCGCTCGATTCCCCACCTGATTATACCAGTCCGACTGCGATAGCGCGACCGCCGCTTGCCCAAAGAGCACATGCGCGCCGGCGTCGTCGCCCGAGCGCATCGCGTGGCAGGCCTGGTCGATGAGCGCGCGGGTGTTGACGAAACTCAGCCATCCGTCGCTTCCGAGGTTGAAGACCAGGTCGCAGACGACGAATCTTCGAGCGTCGCTCATCGAATCGAAGTGAAACGGTTGGAGGGATGCCTGCGCTTGATCGACCACGGGCGCGAGTGAATACGCGAAGAGTTCGCCGACCTGTTGGTCGGTCAATGCGGTACCGTTCATGACCGCGTTGTAATTAGCTCCGATTTGTGCTAGCGCGGAACTCGCATCCGACCGATTCAGATTGAATCCCACTCCGATCGTTGGATTCGGGGGCGATGCGGAGTCCATGTAAACGGTCGTCGACGAGCCCTCGTTGATGCCGATCCGCCGCTGAACCTCAGCTTCCCACTCTTGAGTGTTCATGATATTTCCCCATTAAGCTGTCCACAGCATATCAGGGAGGCTGGCGCTCGAACAGGGACCGGGACGCCGATTGGGGGCCGCGAGCCGCAGCTTGCCGGGGACGGCCGCCGGCTTCTTGAAATACCTTCCAAAGGAGAGGCGAAACATGAGTGCGCAGACGGCTACCGGTCAGTTAACTATCGAGTGGGATGACGGTATCGTGATCGTCTTCTCGTTCGCAGGGCCTTCGGGGACGCTGTACTGTGGTTTTGTCCACGCGATCCAAGCGGTCCAGCTCGTAACGGGAAGCCAGACGCAGACGACGCCGACGGTGCAGCAGATCAATCAAATGGGGACGCAGATCACGCTGGACCCGCAGACCTGGGTTGAAACGGTAAAGAACGGCGCTCGAAACAGCGCCGGAGCCAAGGTCGTGTACGACGATACAATCAACACCAACTACACGACCGCCACGAGCCAAAACTTTCAACTGCAGATTTTGTACAGCATTAGCGGCTGAAGGGCCGGCACTCGGCCTGTCTCGCCGCCGCGGCACTTTAGCCGGTTGGCGCAGATAGAATTTGGAGAGCCGCGCGAGAGCAGCGGGAGAGCCGTTTTTTTAATATGGGCATGAAGATCGCTGCAACTTCGCATTGCCTTCGCGGCAGAAGAAGCGGACTGTGCTCGTTGCCAACCTGTGGGAATCGTCCAGCGGGTGGAAGGCAGAACTTAAATGGGACCAACGGCCGATTTAGGCCCAGGCGCCTCCGGCGACGCGGTACGCGCGCTCCAGTGGGAACTCGTTAGGGCGGGCGCAAGTCTGCCCGCTCAGGAGCTGGCGAATGCTTCTTACGGAAGCGGCACCACGCAAGCCGTACGAAACCTCCAAGCTGCCTATAAACTGCCCGTCACGGGCACGATGGACCCTGGTACAACCGCGGCAATCAATGCGGCGGTAACGGTTCAGACCTACCTCGTTAGCGGCACGGTCTTCAGTCCGGATCGCGCCGGGGTGGGCGGTCTTGCCGTGCAAGTGGTCGACAAGAATGTGGGTGGCGACGTGCCCCTTGCCACGGCCGTAACGGACGATGCCGGAAACTACACCGCTAGCTTTGACGATACAAGCTTAAGGCAGCGTAAAAAGCTTACCTACGACTTGCAGGCGAAGGTGCCCCTCGGATCGATCCTCGCAGCATCGCTCGTTCGCTACAACGCGTCGACGAAGGAGCAGCTCAACGTTCAGCTGCCGGCGAACGCGGCGGCCCTGCCGACTGAGATCGAATCTCTCGCTACAGCATTGACGTCGAACGGTGCGGGCACTCTCGCGGCGCTTCGGGAGTCTGACGGCCGCACCGACATAACGTATCTCGCGAATAAGACCGGCTGGGATGCCCGTGCCGTCGCGATGGCCGCAACGGCGGACTCGCTATATCAGGCAAAAAATGCGATACGACCCGAGCTCTACTATGCGCTCCTGCGCGCCGGTTTACCGGCCGATATCACGGCCTTGTCGAGGACAGACAGCGGCAGCGTCATGCGAATCTGGCAACAGGCGATTCAGCAGGGCGTCATTCCCACCGCCCTTGCCGATGAATTAAACACCGCGCTCGTCGCATACCAAGACATTCGCGCCGCACTCGCCCCCCAATGGCGCGCCTTTGACGGATCGTCGAGTCTCAGCGACCTTTTGCAAGTCTCCATTCCCGACGCTGCGACGCAGTCAAGTTTCGCTGCGTTCTACGCGAGCTACGACGGCGCTTCGGGTGACTTCTGGGCGGCCGTCGCCAAGTCGTTTCCCACATTGGCCGTTCGCTTGCAGTTGGACGCGCAACTCTCGCATTTGACGCTGAACAATGCGCCGCTTATCCAGAATCTTCATACGGTTGAAGATAAGGAAGGTACCCTTGGCACGGCGCTTGATTTGGTCTCCCGCGGCTACTACGTGCCGCACAAATGGACGCCGCTTTTGGGGAGCACGATTACGTTGCAGGCGCTATCGGCAGGGCAGGCAGGGAACGCTTTCACTCTTTCGTGCTCGGCGTCCAGTTCAACGGCCGGGGCAGAAGCGACGGAGACGTATGCAGCCGGCGGCTCGGCATTCACGGGTGGAGCGAGCCCGTCGGCCGCATCCCAGACTGCGACAGTTGCCGGTACCGCAACGGCCAACGATGTACTCACCACGACGGTCAATGGCGTGCCGGTGCCGTACACCGTTACCGCCGGACTTACGCCAACAGAGATCGCAAGCGGCATCGCTTCGAAAATCAATATAACAACAACCAGCGATGCAGTTACCGGGCTTGCGCTAAACGTTGCGATAAACGCGTCCTCCGCCGGCGGCGTCGTCACTCTGACAGCCACGAAGGCCGGCGCGGCGGGCAACGCATACACGTTACTATGTGAGGCTTCGCCTGCGACAACCGGTGGGAAGGCGAGCGAAACGTATACCGCGAGCGCACCGACATTTGTTGGGGGGACGGACACGCTTGAGGCGGCGGCGCAGACCGCGACCGTGGGAGGAACGGTCACCGCGGGAGACGTGCTGACGACGACGATTAATGGGGTGGCCGTTAAATACGAGGTTGCTGGTTCCGACACACCGGCGTCGATCGCCGTCAATATCGCGACTGCGATCGTCGGCACGACGACGGTCGATACGATCTCGGGCCTCGCGCTCAACGCGGAGGTCACGGCGCAAGCCGGTCTCGTCCCGCGATTCGTCCCGGGAACGACCGCTGCGGAGAAAGCTACCAACTACTCGAATGCGCTCGCGGCTCAGGTGCGCTTGAGCTACCCTACTGCGGTCGTGGTGGACATGGTGAGGAACAGTGTTGCCGCAAACCCGGATCCCACTCGGCCTTCCTTGCCGCTCACGACCGATACCGCGGCGGCTACTGCCGTCTGCGATTTTCTCACGGCCAACCCGGGGTTCCAACTCGGCGCGCAGCCGCTTGAACGGTATGCGGTGGTTAACAACCTTAAGGTGCCGCCAGGCGTGATGCCGCTCGTGAAGCGACTCGAGCGGGTCTATCAAATCACGCCCAGCCACAACGCAATGGCGCCCTTGTTGGCAGCGAATGTCGATTCTGCGTTTGCGGTTTCACGCTTTAGTCAGAGTCAATTTCTCAAGCAGTTCGCCGCGTCGCTAGGCGTTGACGTCGCCAATGCGGTGTACTCAAGGGCCCTGCAAGTCTCGAACGCTACGTTGAACATCGCTCACTCCTATCTCGCCGCGAAGAACCTACCGGTCCTCGGTTCGAACGCCGGTAGCCCAATCTTGAATCCTGCGCCGCAGGGCGGTGATCCGACCGTCGTCGCTGCCGCAACGCTCGAGCAACTCTTCGGATCTCTCGATTACTGCCAATGCGAAGACTGCCGGTCGGTCTTGAGCCCCGCCGCATACCTTGTCGACTTGCTATTCTACATGGATCAACCGTCGGATCCGACGCAACCGCCACCGCCGCAGATGCCTTCATCGGTTCTCTTTAGCCGCCGTCCCGATATCGAGCAGTTGCCTCTTACCTGCGACAACACGAACACCGTCGTCCCGTATATCGATCTTGTCAACGAGATCTTGGAGGCGTTGGTTTCGCAACTCGCCGGGCCAACGCCCGTCGCTGCGCTGAGCCCATCGTTCTCGGGTTTTGACAATACGAATGACCCGGCGACGGCGGCAGAAGTGCTCGCGACCCCAGAGAATGTCACTGTCGCCGACTACGTCCCTCTGCGCACCCAATACGCGCCGGCGCCGCTGCCCTACTACCGCGATCTGGAGCTGATGCGCCGCTACTTCGCGAAGTTCGGCGCCCCGCTCTACTCGGTCATGGAAGCACTACGCCCAAGCGAGAATCTCAACGCACCGGGGGCGCCGCCCACAACGACCTACGGCTGGATTGATATTCTCATGGAGCGCGCCGGCATATCGCGCGACGAGTTCACGATGTTCACGGCCGTGAGCTTAGGCGCTCCTTCTGCGCCGACATTCGAGTTGTACGGCTTTGACCCGAGGGGCGTCAATGCACAGGACTTAACGCGGCAAATCGGGATCAGCTATCAGGATCTCGTCAACATCCTCGAAGCAAAATTTATCAACGCCAACGTTTGGCTGGCTCCCCTGCTTGCGGAGCTGGGCGCCTCGTACGCGGTGTTGGCACAAGTCGCCGCGGGCAATCTGCCGGCAAACTGGCCGCCAAGTCTAACGGCTAGCCAGCTCGCCGACTTTGCTCCCGACCCAACCACGTGGGTACAGACGAACTATAACGCCATCAAAGGTCTCATCGTCCTCACCAACCCTACGAACGTCGACGATCTTTGTTCGTTCGACCAGCTTCAAGTAAACTATGCGGACCCTTCGCAACTCAACCAGCCGCTTCAGTGGGTCGACTACAACCGGTTGATTCTGTTCATCCGTCTGTGGAAAAGGCTGCAGAATCTGCTTGGGCCGAACTGGACGGTCGAGCAGACGGACAAAATCGTGATGGGGCTATTCCCCAGCATCGATCTACCGAGCAGCAGCAACACGGCCCAGAGTCTGTGCGCAGGTTTCGCCAAGTTGATACCGCGTTTAGGCGTTATGATGCAGGTGATCGAAAAGCTCAACCTGCAAGTGCCTGCGGACATACCGGGCCTCTTGACGCTGTGGTCGGATATCGACACAAATGGGAACGATTCGCTCTATCGTGCGATGTTCTCGAATCGAGCGCTGCTCGTGCCGGACCCGGCGTTTGAGCTTCAGCAAAACGGCACGCTACCGGCGACGCTCAATGGTGCTCCAATTTTTGTTTCGGACCACGTCGAATCGCTGCGCGCCGCATTTAGCCTGACGGCGGCCGAGTTCTGGCTGATCTTTGACGCTCTCGGTTTCGGAACGGACCCGCCCTCGGGTGTAGCGCAACCGACGCCCCTGACCCTCGCGAACATCAGTCAGATCTACCGTTATGCATGGCTCGCACGCAAAACAGGGCGCAGCGTGGCCGAATTTGTGGCACTGATGAAGTTTTCGGGACTCAATCCGTTCGGGGCGCCTGATCCCCCCAATCCCGATATCATTTGCTTCCTCGATCTACTAGTTGACCTCGGGGCGTCGTCGCTGAGACCGGTGCAGGCACTCTATCTGCTCTGGAACCAGGACTTTAGCGGTAAGTCGGCACCGCCCATCGCGCAGCTGGTCGGGTTCGCACAGTCGCTGCTCGCCGCATACTCGTCTATTGAAAGTCAGTTTGCGCTGGTCGCGGATCCGAACGGCAACATAGCCTCCGGCTTAATGACGCTCGTCTACGGCTCGGGAGCGACAGATTTTTTCTTCGGACTTCTCAATAATGCGCTCAGCGTCAGCGTGCCTTACCCGCCCGAGTCGACCCCGAACGCTGCGCCGCCGTCGCAAGCGGTAGTCGCTGCCAGCTTGGGGCGGCTGAGCTATGACACCTTCGCCAAGACGTTGACGTTTAGCGGTGCCTTCGACGCTGGAACACTTGCTGCGATCGGCGCTGCGATAGCAGGAACCAACGGGTCATTGCAAGCTGCCGTCAATGAACTGTATACCGCCAGTCAAGCCATGTACCAGCCGTTCTTTGCGACCTATCCGGAACTCTTTCCGTTGTATCTGTCGTACATCAACTCGACGGATACGCCGCAGAACAAGCGCACGGCTTTGCTCGCAAACATCTTGCCAACGCTCATTGCAAAGCGCAAGGTCGAGCAAGCCTTGGCGGCTGCGACCGGGCTATCCGGAGCCGATCCAAGTTTTGCGCCCGCATTATTAAACAATGTTAGTGTCCTGCATGCTGCAGCCAATACAGCGGTGCCGGGGGTCAGCGATCTGACCGCCATCGAGGCAAGCGGTCTCACGGCGCAATTCTTTACGGCCGCGGAGCCGGCTCCAGTGCCTGCATATGCGCAGCAGTTCGGCGCCGTCGGGGGGACGCCGAAGGCGGGCGACGTGCTTACGACTACAATTAACGGAATCGTTATTTCGTACACGGTGGTCGCTAACGACACGCCGATATCGATCGCAGCAGCCATCGCGGCACTCATCAATGGCGCAATTCAAGTCGACCCGATCAGCGGCCTCGCCCTCAACGCTGCCGTCACCGCTTCGACTAACGGAGCCAATATTATTTCGCTGCAAGCGAGGACGCCTGGTCTCGGGGGAAACGCCTTCACGCTGGCTTGCTCCGTAACCCCTGTTTCGCAGGCCACGGAGGTCTACTCACCAGGTGGGAACATCTTTGCGGGCGGGGCTGCCGGCGTATCGGCGCAACAGATTGCGACGGTTACGGGGACCGTGACGGCAAATGACGTCGTGACGACCACCATCAACGGAGTATCCGTCCCGTACGTTGTCGCCGCGAGCGATACGTTGATTGAAATCGCGCACAATGTCGCCCAGGCGGTGAATGCCGCAACACAAATCGACCCGATCAGCGGCCTTGCGCTCAATAAAGCCGTCTCGGCGACGAACGTGGGGAACGTGGGGAACCAGGTGACGTTCACGGCCGTGACCACCGGTGTCGCCGGTAACCAGTTCACGCTTTCGTGCTCGGTCGCGGCCGCCGCAACGACCTACATCGCAGGCGCTGCCATGTATTTGGCATATGGCAAGTTGGGAGGGCCGTTCAGCCTTAGTACCGCGATAAACGGCGTGGTCGTCGTCAAGGGCGCATTCGGCACCGGCGATACCGTCAGCGGGATCAACGCTTCGACGCTGTTTGATCCACTCAGCGGTTTCATGATTAAGGACCTGGTTTCGGCGACCGTCGTAGGCGACGCCATAGTATTTACACTAAAGCAGCCCGGCTGTACTCTCGCGATCGCGTGTGCGAATTTGGAGGTTCATCCCTCGTCAGAGGCCTATGCTGCAGTCGTCAACGCGTTCACCGGCGGGGCATACCAGCCCCTCGATGATGTCGCGGCGCTGACGTATACGTCGACCGTAGCCAACGCGACGCAAAATGCAACCGTCGCAGGCAACGCGACCGCAGGAGATGTGCTTGTCACAACCATCAACGGCGTTCCGGTCGAGTATATCGTGGTATCGGGCGACACGACTGCATCGATGGCCGCTGGGATCGCGGCGGCGATCAACGGGACCTCGACGACCGACCCGGTCACCGGCCTTGCGCTCAACCTCGTCGTATCCGCGCAAAGCGTTCAAACGAGTCCGGGTCTCTTCACGATTACTGCGGCTTCGCCGGGGGCTGCCGGCAACGCATTTACGCTCGCGTGCGCGGTGCGGCCATCGACGCCGGGGGCAAAAGCGACCGAGACGTACACTGCAAGCGGCGCAACGTTTGCCGGCGGGCAACCATTCGATGCCGTAGGGCCGCTGTGGTACGCGCCCGCAGTGAAATGGCCGGCCTCGCAGACGGCGGCGGTTACGGGAACAGCCACGCCCGGCGATGTTATCACAACGACAATCAACGGCGTAGCCGTGCCCTGCACCGTTGCCGCGAATGACACGCCGGCGACGATCGCGGCAGCCATCGTCAACAACGTTAACGCCGCGACGCAACTTGATTCGACCACAGGCCTCGCGCTTAATAAGGAGGTTGTTGCCTCGAGCAGTCCCGGCAGCCCAGGTATCGTAACATTCACGGCCACTACCGCCGGCGCAGCCGGGAACGCCTTCACCCTTGCCTGTTCGATCTCGACGGGGCCGGCCGAAACGTATACGCCCGCGGCAGCAACCTTGTCTGGAGGAGCGCCGGCGATGGCCGCAACGCAAACGGCTACCGTCGGTCTGACCGGAGCCGCCACCTCAGGTGACGTTGTTACTACGACCATTAACGGCGTACCCGTGCCATGTACCGTCCAGTCCGGCGACACGCCGACGTTGATCGCAGCGCGCATCGTCACAACGGTCAATGCGGCTACGCAAATTGACCCGGCCGGCGGCGTGGCGCTCAACAAGGAGGTCATCGCCTCCGCAAACGCGGGCGTCGTCACGTTCACGGCGGTGGCGCCGGGCGCGGCCGGCAATGCCTTCACATTAGCTTGCGAGGTTGCACCGGCCACGGCGGGGGCTGCAGTTAACGAAACGTACGTTCCAGCCGGTGCGACGTTTGCCGGAGGAGTGGCGGCAGTTGCGGCCGGGCAAACGGCAACCGTCGCCGGCGTCCCTCGGCAGGGCGACGTCGTGACGACCACGATCAACGGAGTGGCCGTGCCGTACACGGTTGTCGCGGGTGACACGCCGACAACAATCGCTGCCGGCATTGTCAACAACCTTAACGCCGCAACAGAGCTGGATCCGACCAGCGGGCTCGCACTCAATAAGGAGGTCACGGCCTCAAGCAGCGCCGCGAATCCGGGCGTCGTCACGTTCGTAGCCGCCGCTGCGGGCGTAAGTGGAAATTCATTTACGTTGGCATGCGCCGTCGATGCCGTTGCAACGGAGGGCTACGTACCGGCGGACTCGACATTCTCGGGCGGGGCGGACGGAGCTTCCGTGGCGTTCCAAACGGCCTCTATCACAATTGCCGAAACAGCCACGCCCGGTAACGTCGTCGTTACGACGATCAATGGAGTCGACGTTAAGTGCCCCGTCCAAACCGGCGACACGCCGATGTCGATCGCAGCGCGTGTCGTCTCAACCGTTAACGCTGCAACGCAGGTCGATTCGATCAGCAGCCTTCCGCTTAACCAAGCCGTCCTGGCGTCGAGCGACGCGTACGTGCCCGGCATCATCGTGTTTAGCGCGATAACGCCGGGGACCGCAGCTAACGCTTTCACGCTTGCATGTTCCGTTACGCCGGCCGCCACAGGCACCAATGCGGCAGCGAGCTACACCGCAGGCGGTGCCACCTTTGCGGGCGGAGCCGCCGCCGTCATAAACCAAGTGCCGGCAGGCACGGTAGGAGCCATCTGGAGTGGGTATCTCGCCCCCCCACAAGATGGATATTACAACATCAGCATAGCAGCCGACCCGGGCGCGACCGTAACGTTAATTATTGGCGGGGCTTTAGTCGCAGGCGCGCCGGTGGGTGGGGTCTGGCAAAACGCGAGCGCCGTTTATCTCAGCGCGGCGACTCCGAGCAGCATCGTCCTTCACGTCGACGGCTTCCAACAAGTGCTGAACGTCAGCTGGCAAAGCGCCGGCCTTGGCCTACAGCTCATCCCCGAGAGCGCTCTGTATTCCGCGACGCTGCTCAGCCGGCTCCGCACGTCATACGTGCGCTTCCTTAAAGCAGCTTCGCTGGGCGTCGGGCTCTCGCTCTCGGCCGGCGAAGTGGCCTTCCTGTCATCAATCGTTCCGCCGGCGCAGTCGACCGCTTCGCAGTGGCTCAATCTCTTATCGGTTACCGGCGATCCCGACGCCTCCACCTCTGTCACATTGCGCAACGTCCTGTCGGCGCTGCTTGATTTTGCAGCGATCAAAAACGCCCTTTCACCGGGCAAGGACGGGCTGCTCACAGCGCTTCAAGGTTTGAGTCTGCCATTCGCAGGCGGTCGCTCGGCGCTCGAGACCCTGGCCAACTGGGACCATGCCTCATTCACGACGATGTTGGCGCGCTTCAATTACGTTTTAAACAATCTTTCGAGCATGCCGGCTTTGCGTCGCGTCTACGACGCCTTTAGCATACTGTCGACGTTCGGGATCTCCGCGCAAGCACTTCTCACCGCGACGACCAACGATCCCGACGCAGTAACTCCGAGCGTCGTTGGCCCGTTCCAATCGGCACTCCGGGCTCGTTATGGCCAAGCCGATTGGCTTAACGTTATCCAGCCGATCAACGATGAACTGCGCGAGCTTAGCCGCGACGCGCTCGTGGCATACATTCTGCAGCATCTGGCGCTCTATAAGGCTACCAGCCAGTACAATACCGTCGACAGCCTCTACGAGTATCTTCTAGTCGACACGCAGATGGAACCTTGTCAGCAGACGTCGCGTATCCGCTTGGCGCTGTCGTCGGTGCAGTTATTTATCGAACGCTGCCTGATGAACCTCGAACCGCAAGTCGATGCCAGCTACATCGATCAGCAGCAGTGGGAGTGGATGAAGCAGTATCGCGTGTGGCAGGCCAACCGTGAAGTCTTTTTATGGCCGGAGAACTGGCTCGAGCCCGAGTTGCGTGACGATCAGTCATCGATGTTTACGTCGACGATGAGTCAGTTGCTGCAAAGCGATATTACCGATGATTCGGCAGCGAGTGCGCTCCAGGACTACCTCTCGCAACTCGAATTGATCGCCAAGCTCGAGCCGTCAGGACTTTACTACGACGAAACGACCACGCCACCGACCACCTACGCGGTCGCGCGCTCGTCCGGCGTTCCCCGCAAGTACCACTATCGGCAATGCGTCGGCGCGTCTTGGACTCCATGGGAAGAGACGAAGCTGGACATCGAAGATAATCCGGTGCTACCGGTCGTTTGGAACGGTCGGCTCCTGCTCTTCTGGCTGCGAATCATTCCACAGACCAAGCAACGCCGGTAGCAGCTAGCTCAACGGACACAACGCAACTCGCCGCGTATTCGCTTACGGGAATTCAAGCTGCTGCAACTGGTTCTGCAACAGCTTCAGCTCCTCAGACGTCCCAAGTCAACATCCAAGTGGTGCTGTGTTACAGCGAATATTACAACGGCAAGTGGAGCCAACACGTACGTCTGACCTGCTAAACCCGCCTTCGCTGGGAACCTTCGCGGCTCCGGGCGCTTCAGAAGGTCTGGCCTTCGATCGCAGCAACGTCCAGTTAGGGTCGCATTTAAACAGTGCGATGTATGCCGATCCACAGCGTAACTCGTCGCTTCAGATCAACGTTTCGACGAGCAGCGCAGACTCTGCGTGATTCACCTGCTAACACGTACAGCGTTCCCTATAGTGGGCCTGCTCCTATGGGGTTTGTGATCGACAGCCCGTCCTGCTCGGCAACAACCTCGTTGCAGTTTCCGACGAGTTACTATGGCATCCCGACTTCCTACGACTGGGCACTTACGCTCAGCTACAGTGGGGGCTCACAATCCGGCTACAGTGGGGGCTCACAACCCGGCCCCTTTACTATCCTCACGGATCAAATCGCTCCGTCGAACCCACTTCAGCCCGCGCAAGACTTACCGGATTCTTGGCAGGCTCCGTTCTTTTTCTTCGACTCGCAATACGCATTTTACGTCGAGCAGGCTTATGTTACAACGACAACGATCAAAACGGACTACTACGGCGTGCCGTTTTCAGTGGCGGCATCGGCGACACTCCCGCCCATCGTCTTGCGCGACCGAATCCCGCCGTCACCAATAATCCCCGATCCCATCGGCCCAGGTCCCTACGAAACCAACCCGGGGGTGATCGCGACCAATCCTGCAGAGCAGCTAGTTGCGAGAAGCGACAACTTCTCCACGGTCATCGCCACGACCGGCGCTTTCACGTACGACAACGAAACCATCGGCGCACTCGGCAACGTCGCCGCTCTGGGCTCGCCACCGGAGCGAGCTAAGTCAAGGAGCGCTACATGCTATATTCGGTGCCGGCAGGCTACTCACCAAGAACAAGACGACTACGATACGTGGGGAATCATCGGGACGTACTCGTCACAAACCTCCTTCACGTACACGTTCGAGAACTTTTTCCACCCGTACGTCGGGGCGCTCATTTCGAAGCTAAATACCGCCGGGCAGGTCGCGGACTTGTTCGACCCGGTCTGGCTCGAATCGCTGCGGACGGACTTCTTCGCGTCTACCTCTAGCCCCCTGACGACAAACGATCAGGTCGTCCTTAGCTACTTTCCGGCTTCGATCGACACGAGCATCGGCGGTCCATATTCCAACTACAACTGGGAGCTGTTTTTTCACATACCGTTGATGGTAGCGGTAAACCTGAGCAAAAACCAGCGATTTGCCGAAGCGCAGCGCTGGTTCCATCTGATCTTCGACCCAACCGTGAACAGCACCGCAATTCCGCCGTGGAATCGCTACTGGAAGTTTATCGGCTTTTGGACGACGAGGGAGGGTTCCGTTGCAGGCGGCGCCACCTTTGCCGGGGGCACCGCCTCGGTCGCCGCCTCGCAGACGGCAACGATCTCATCGATTTCCGGGCCGACGGTGGGCGATGTGCTCAACACGACGATCAACGGTGTGCTCGTCACGTATAGCGTTGTCGCCTCGGATACTCTTTCGCTAGTATAGCGAGTAACATCGCCGCCGCGATCGCGGCAACGACCACCCCGACGCAAGCGGTGCGCCCCTAAATAGCCTCGTCTCCGCGTCGAGCAGCGGAAGTGTGGTGACGCTGACGGCCGCGAGCGCGGGAGTTGCCGGAAACGCGTTCACCCTGGCGTGCTCGGCATCGCTGGTAGGCGGCCCTAAGACTATCGACCAGCTGCTCACACTGCTGAGCACCCCACCGGGCGAGCTTTCCAAGTCGGACCAAGCCGCTCGGCGATTCGTGCAAAAAAGCTACGAGAATATCCTAGAGGCCCCATTCGACCCCTTCGCGGTCGCGCGATTTGGTATCGTAGCCTTTCAGTACAACGTCGTAATGAAGTATCTAGATAACCTCATTGCGTGGGGCGACAGCCTTTTCGCGCAAGATACGATCGAGTCGATCAACGATGCGACGCTCCGCTACGTGTTGGCCGCCAACATTTTAGGGGTTCGGCCCGAGCAGGTGCCCGAGCAAGGGACCGTGGGGGCCCTGACATTTGCCAAAGTGAAGGCCTTAGCCGCCCAAAACCTCGGCGGCGCTTACACCACGATGGGCAACGTGCTGGTCGACTTGGAGAGCCAAATTCCCGTTCGATACCGGGCCGCCGCCCTCGGCCGCAAGCTCCGCAGGTTCCAGCCCCGTGAGCGCGTTGGGACAACAGGCGTTGTATTTTTGCGTGCCGCCCAACGATACGCTGCTAGGCTACTGGGATACGGTTGCCGACCGGCTGTTCAAGATCCGCAACTGCGAGAAACGTGGGGACGTCAGCCCGCTGCCGTTGTACGGCGCTCCAATCGACCCGGGTATGCTCGTCGCGGCGGCGGCGGCCGGCATCGACATCGCGAGCATCGTGAGCAGCCTGTCGCAGCCGGCTGGGGCCGTGCGTTGCGCAGTTACTCATCCAGAAAGCCCTGGAGCTTGCCGCGGAAGTCCGAAGCCTCGGAAGCGCGCTGCTTTCGGCGCTAGAAAAGGACGATAACGAGGGCTTGGCGCTTCTGCGCCAAGCGAATGAAATTGCTCTCCAACAGTTGACTCGGAACGTCCGCTTCTTGCAATGGAAGCAGGCACAGGAGGCGATCCAGTCCTTGTTACGCGGCCGCGCCACCACGCTCGAGCGCTACCGCTACTACATGCGGCTGCTCGATCAAACACCCGACGGCACCTTGGCGCCGGACACGTTCTCCGTCACGGATTTCACCGAGACCCAAGACGGTCAACCAAATATCCTTACCGAGGCGGGCTTCGATGACGCCTACCAGAGCCTCGTCGGTCAGTACGACCTGACGCTGGCCCCGCAGGCCTACTCACAGTTGAGGCTGGCCGGAACATCTTCACCGTCGAACCAATCGGGGAACACCGGCGCGGGCGAGTTCTATCTCAACGTCAACGAAGACGCGGAATTAAACACGCATCTGCCGACTGCTCGCGATACGCGGCTCGCAGCAAATGTCGCCAACGCTGTCGCGGTGGGAGCGGTATTCATCCCGGCGTTTTACGCAGACCTACATTATTGGGGACTGGGCGCCCACGCAAAGGTTTTTAGCGGCGAACAACTGTCCGAGGCGGCGCGTTGCGCCGCCGACATCCTGAATACGATCGCGGCCTACGAGCAGGATAAAGCCGGCATGGCCGGGCGCACGGCCGGCTACCAGCGCCGCGCCGACAGGTGGACATTGCAATGCAACCTTGCAGCGCGTGAGCTGATGCAAGTCGGCCGGCAACTGGGGGGCATAGTAGCCGAGCAGTTGGCTCACGGCGAGTATCTCAACGTGCGCACGCAGATCACCCAATCGCAGGCAGTGCTCGCGTACATGCAGACCGAAATTCACCAACCAGCAGCTGTACGATTGGATGAAGGGTCAGCTGACGCAGCTCTATTACAGTTACTACAGTTTTGCGCTGGACACCGCAAATAAGGCCGAAGCCACGATGAAGCGGGAGCTGATGCGGCCCGAGGTTGACGCCGTCGATTACATACAGACGACCTATTGGAACGCCGGCTGGCAGGGGCTCCTCGCCGGCGAGGCGTTGTACCTGAACATCAAACGCATGGAGCTCCTTGCCTATCACGACAACAACAAGCGGGAATTCGAGATCACCCGGCACATCTCGCTGCGTCAGCTCGCCCCGATGGCGCTGCTGAGCTTGCGAACGACGGGAACCTGCACGCTCAACGTCCCTGAATGGTTTTTTGACCGCGAGTGCCCGGGTCATTACATGCGCCGTGCTGACGGTGGCGCTGTCGCTTCCATAGGTAGTCGGTCCGTACACGACGGTACCGTGCACCTTGTCGCTGTGGCGGCGCGACGGTCCGGACATCGCCGGAGCTTCTGAACGGGGCATACGCCCGCCAGGAGATGGGGACGGCCGCTTCACCGACTATTTTGGCTCGCTCAACACCATCGTCACGAGGGCCGGAAGCAACGACAGTGGAATGTTTGAGACCAACCTGCGAGACGAGCGCTTTTTGCCCTTTGAAGGAGCCGGAGCCGTGAGCGCGTGGACTCTCCAGCTGCCGCAAGATTTTCCCCCGTTCGACTACATGACGCTCTCGGACGTCATCGTGCACATGCGCTACACGGCGCGGCAAGCGGGCGATCCACTTGGGTCGACGGCCATTGCCGAGATGAAAGCCGCGTTTGCGACGGATAGCCCGGCAGATCTGGCGTTGCTCTTCTCTTGCGCAACGACTTTCCCACGCAGTGGGCTGCATTCGTCAACGCGCCGGCGGGAACGCCATTTCAGATGCCGTTAAGTACGGACGACTTTCCATATGCCGTCCAAAGCATGACGCTGACCGTTACCAACATTACCGCGTACGGTTACGGTGCGAGCGGTCTTTCCTCGGTAACCCTCGCAATCGACCCGAGCGCCGACCTGAAAAGGCAAGGCTATTCAGATCTCGCGCTTCCTGTCGACGGTAACGTGATCGTCAACACGGCGGACCAAGTGTTTCTCGTTATCCAGTATCAGGCGGGCTAGTGAGGCGCTCGGTCTGAGTGGAAAGAGACGATAGCGCAAAGCTTCGAGAACCAGGCAAAGCGTCGCGCACGCGGGACTCGCTGAACGCCCGCGTGGCCGCGCCCGCGACCCCAGACAAAGCCGAACCGGAGACCCAGGCGCCGCGCTCGACTGACGTGCTGCCGCATGTGGCACTGCCCACGGGCGGCGGAGCAATCCGCGGTATCGGAGAGAAGTTTGCGGGTGCGTACACCACCAATGGCACTGCGGGACTGACGGTCCCGCTTGCGCTCTGTCCGGGGCGGTCGGGCTTGGGCCTGAGCTGAGCCTCTCGTATGACTCCGGCGCAGGCAATGGGCCGTTCGGTTTCGGGTGGAGTTTGAGCCTCCCATCGGTCACGCGCAAGACCAACAAGGGATTACCGCGGTACCTGGACTGTGATGAATCCGACGTTTTCATATTATCCGGTGCGGAAGATCTGATGCCCGCGATCGACTCGACCGGGGCGCCTATGCGCACTCTGCGTACCCTGCACGATACCGACTATCAAGTCACGACGTACCGGCCACGCACGGAGGGTCTCTTTGCGCGAATCGAGCGTTGGTACGCAATCGCGACCGGTGTAAGCCACTGGCGCAGCATTTCGCGTGACAACGTGACGACGCTCTACGGGCTAGACCCGAGCAGTTGCATCGCCGATCCGGACGATGCGACCAAGATCTGCACCTATCGTATCAGCTATTACCTGGGACGACAAGGGCAATATGGCCGTCTACGACTACACGGTCGACGATGGCGCCGGAATTGACCTCACGCAGGCACATGAAGCCAACCGTACTGCCGCGATTCGCGGAACTCAGCGATACCCTGGCGCGTCGCTATGGTGATCGGCAGCCGTTCGTCCCCGATTGGGGGCAGGGCGGAGCGGACGCATGGATCCCGGACACGTCGTCGTCCTTGGCTATCGTCTTTGATTACGCGACTCACGCGCCCGACGTTGCGGCCGGCACACCGGACAAGCCATCGCCGGTGCGGCCCAACCCTCTCAACCTACCCGGCCAGGCTTCGAAGTGCGAACGCTGCGACGCATCCAGCGCATTCGGGAATTTCACAATTTTCCCATCGAAAGCGTTCGATTCGATTCGCTGATTCGTTCGATGGATCTGCGGTATCGTGACGACTCGCGCCCACCAACCCTATCAACCCAATCTATGGTATGCTCGCGTCCATCACGCAGACCGGATATCGAAACGATTCGGGTGCTGCGATAGCTCGATCGCTCCCTTGGCTTCAGTTCGAATATAGCCTTCCACAAATTGAACCCGGGGTGCTCAACCTCGACCGTGATAGTCTGGAGAATCTTCCGGAGGGCGTCGACGGAACACGCATTCGGTGGGTTGACCTCAGACGGCGAAGCGATGGCAGGGATTTTTGCGGACGTGGGAAGCGCTTGGGTATAAAAGTCGAATATCGAGCCCGCTCAATCGCGTACCCAAACAACGGCGGCCTTGCGACGCGCGCGAGTTTTGGAGTGCCGAGCCGGTTGCAACGCTACCCGCGCGCTCCGCACTTGGCGCAGGCGGTGCGCACTGCTCGACTTGGCCGGCGATGGGCGCCTCGATCTTGCCGACTTTGAGGAGGCCGCGCCGGGCTACTGCAAGCGCACGTTCGAAGTAGTTGGGAGCCGTTCCGGCGCTTCGCCTCGCTACCAAACGTCGACTGGAACGAACCGAATCTCAAGTTCATCGATCTTACCGGCGATGGACTTGCCGACGTTTGTGACGGAAGACGGGCTGTACACGTTTTACGCGTCCCTCGATGAGGCCGGCTTCGACGATCCCCTTCAGTACGAACGCGATGGGATGAAACCGGGGCCGGAGTTTATTTTGGCCGACGGAACCGAGACTGTATTCTTAGCCGACATGTCCGGCGACGGCCTCAGTGACATCGTGCGCGTGCGTAACGGTGCGACGTGCTATTGGCCGAATGAGGGCTACGGCAATTTTGGCCCTAAGGTTACCATGGATCGTCGCCGCGCTTTTGCGATGAGGAGCGGTACGACCAACGTCGCGTACGGCTCGCCGACATGGACGGAACGGGCACCGCGGACCTCGTGTATATCGGCGGCGATGGTTTCGCATCTGTTTTAATCGATCGGGTGATGCGTTTTCCGCTCCTTCGATCATCGCGGTCTTCCCGACCGTGGACGCGTAGCCCCGTGCGGGTCACGGACTACGGGTCCGGGACCCCGTCTCTGTGTGGTCTTCGCCCTGCCCGGCCACGGGAAAGCGCGGCTCTGCTACGTGGACCTGATGGGAGGGCGCAAGCCGCGTCTCCTTACGAGCGTGACGAATAACTGGGCGTGCGAACGAATGCGGTATGCGCCCTCCACCCGTTTCTATCTCGCCGACGAAATGGCAGGCATGCCTTCGGTCACCCGCTTGCCGCACGTCGTTCATGTCGTCAAGTGCATTGAAACCTATGACTGTATCGGTATCAACAGGGCGGTTACGCGTTACACGTATAATCACGGCTGCTTTGACGGCTACGAACGCGAGGTTTCGCGGCTCTCGGCCGCGTCGACCAGTCGGACACCGAGGAGTACCGCGACGGATGCGAATTTTCCGGAAGGTATGCGCTCAATTCGGACGCGGCATCGGGGTACCGCGATGCACACACGGGACATCGTTCCACACGGGGGCGTTCCAGCCGGCAATCGCGGTTTCGCGCCGATACGCGAGCGAATACTGGAGTGCGCCTTCCCCAGCCGTAACGCCGGCGTTACCGGATGGACTCTGCCCTCGGCGCTAAATCCGTCGAGTGCGTCAGGCGTATCGCGCACTTCGAGGTCCGGTCCTCGTAAAGAAGTGTACGCGGAAGACGGTCGGCAAATGCCGCCAACCCGTACGCGATCACGGAACACAACTTCAAGGTTTGCCTGCTGCAGCACATGGGGCAGAACCCGTATGCGGTCTTCTTCGCGTCCGCACGAGACGCTCTCGGTGCACCGCGAGCGCCATGGCCCGATCCACGGATTACGCACGACTTTGTCCTGAGGTCGACGCACTCGGAGACACGCTTCGCAGGGTCTCCGTCGGGTATCCGCGGCAACCCGGTTACACGCCGCCCGAGCCCGTACTATCGGCATCGTTTCAAGCCATGCTCGCCTCGATCAAACGCGCCTCCGCATCGCGGCGACCCCGCATGAATGACCAACGACCTTACCGACCCGCTGGCGTACCCCGACGCGCACCGCCTGCCGTTGCCGCCGCAACGGTCACTGCCGAGTTGACCGGCGTCGCACCGGGTAGCTCCGTCTTCAGTTCGATGAGCTGGAAAACTTGTGGACAGCATTCTGGTCCGGACCTTACGATATCCCGTACAAGGCCGTCCAACTTCCGACATTGAACGAGTAGAGCCCCGCCGCCACGCCCACGCGTCGAATCGTCAGGCAAACGCGGACACTCTATCGCAAAGACGACCTGACGGCGCTATTACCGCTAGGTGTGCTCGGACCCATGCGATCGTCGGCGAATCGACGATCAGCGCTGACCTCGGGGTTGCCCAGGGAATGTTTCGCCCACGCCTGACCGCCGCAATGTTAACGGGCGCGGGTTACGTGCAGGTGCCGGGAGACACCGGTTGGTGGATGCCCTCCGGGCGCGTCTTCTTCTCGGCGGGCGATACTGATACTCCGGCCACCGAGTGGCAGCCGCGCAAGCGCACTTCTATGTGCCATGCCGCGCAATCGACCCCGTCTGACCGCCGGCGGCGACGCGGCTATCACCCGAATAGGCTACGACGCGTATGATCTGCTCCCGGCAGTCATGACCGACGCGGTCTCCAACGTTACGAGCGTCATCAACGATTATCGCGTTCTCACGCCCGCCCAGTTGACCGACCCGAACGGGAACCGCGCGATGGTCTCCCTCGACGTGTTGGGCCTTGTCGTCGGAACGGCCGTTATGGGCAAGACCACCGAAGCGCTTGGAGATACTCTTGAAGCCTTAGCGGGAGCTTATCCGGCATTCGTCGCCGACCTCGATGATGCGACGATGATTGCGCACTTGACCAGTCCGCTTAGTAATCCCGGCGATATTCTTGACAACGCCACGACGCGCATTATCTACGATATCGGCGCTTACTATCGCGATGGATCACCCCCGGCGGTGTACACGCTCTCTCGGGAGACGCACGCGGAAGACCTCGCCGCGGGTCAGTCGACGCTCTACCAGCATGCATTTGTATACTGCGATGGCTTCGGCCGTCAGATTCAGCGTAAGGCGCAGGCAGCCGCAGGCCCCGTCGTCGATGGCGGTCCGACGGTCACGCCGCGCTGGGTTGGTTCAGGTTGGGTGATCTTCAACAACAAGGGCAATCCGGTTCGCAAATATGAGCCGTTTTTTTCAAGTACCAATGCATTCGAGTTCGCTTCGGCAATTGGCGTAAGCAGTGTATTGTTCTACGATCCACCGGGCCGCGTGGCTGCGACGCTGCATCCGGACAACTCGTGGGAGAAGACCATCTTTGACTGTTGGCGCCAGTCAGCCTGGGATGGTAACGATACAGTTCTGATTAGCGATCCCCGCGTGGATCCCGATGTCGGCGACTATTTCACGCGTCTGTTGGGGACCGCTCCTGGAGCCTTTACATCCTGGTATGATGCTCGAATCGGCGGGACGTTCGGCACCACCCCGGTCGATCAAGCCGCACAGAAGGACGCGGCGACGAAAGCGGAGGCTCACGCCGGAACGCCGAGCGTCAAACACTTCGACGCACTAGGTCGAACGTGTCTCACCGTCGATGATAATGGCGGGGCGAATCGGTACGGGACACGGCTCGCGCTCGACACACAAAGCAAACCGCTGGCGGTCTTCGATGCCTTCGGGCGCCGCGCAATCGAGCACTGTTTGCGGCTGCCGCAAACAGCCGGCGGTTTCCAGTACATCGCGGGCACAGACCTGGCGGGCAACGCTATTTACTGGAATGGTATGGATGGCGGCGAACGACGAGCGCTCGCAAACGTAATGGGCAAGCGGATCGGCCTCTGGGATGCACGCGGGCAAACGTTTACGATCGCGTACGACGCGCTCCAACGGCCGATCCAGCGCTACGTCGGAAAGACGCTCTTGGAGCTCTCGATCTACGGCGAAGGGCTCGCTGCGCAGAACCTGTGTGGTCGACTCTTTAGGCACTACGACGGGAGCGGGCTGGTTCACAACCAGCAATTTGACTTCAAAGGCAACCTGGTCTCAACTTACCGGCGGCTGGCGATCGAGTACCATGATTCGATCGACTGGTCGCCCTTGGCAAACTTGACCAGCGCGAGCGATCTGGATGCTGCCGGCGTGCCCGCCGGATTGTTTCAAAACAACGATGCGGACCGCTACGATTCAGCCACCTGGTACGATGCGCTCAATCGCGTCATTCAAGCAGTGACGCCGTACAGCTCAACTATGAGCCCAAACGTCGTGGGAACCTCGTACGACGAAGCTAGTCTGGTCGATCAGATAGACGCGTGGCTGCAACAAGCCTCGGCACCTACGACCGTGCTCGATCCGGCTACCGCAGATCCGCCACCTAACCTTCAGGCCCTGACTGGTCTTACCTATAACGCGCGCGGCCAGCGGCTTGAAGTCAGCTGTGGAAATGGCACGGTCAGCACGTATACGTACGACTCGCAGACCTTTCGGCTGATTGGCCTGACGACCAGTCGGCCGGCAACGCCCGAGAATCAAACCATCGTGCAGGATCTTTCGTACTACTACGATCCAGTCGGCAACATCACTAAGATCATAGACGATGCAGATACTCAGAACGTAATCTACTTTCAAAACCAGAGAGTGGAACCATCAAACGATTATACGTACGACCCAATCTACCGATTGCTAATCGCCAAAGGTCGCGAGCATCTCGGGCAGACTTCAGGCGTTTTGGCTGCTCCGCAGCAGGTCGCCAATGACGACTCGCTGCGCTGCCTCGTAGCCGCAATGCCCAGTGGCAGCGACGGCAACGCAATGGGAAACTACACGGAGCAGTATGCGTACGATTGTGTTGGTAACTTGCAAAGCGTGCAACACTCGGTGAGTTCGGGGGGCTGGACCAGGCAATACGCGTACAACGAGCCCTCACAGATTACACCGGCAGAATCAAGCAATCAACTTTCTTCGACAAGTCAGCCCGGCGATCCGACCGGCGGCCCGTACACGGCAAAGTACGGGTACGATCCCCACGGCAGCATGAACGCCATGCCGCAACTACTGGGCGGGATGGTGTGGGACGAGGACGACCGCTTACGATCAACGACGCGCCAGGTGGCCGCTTCGATTACTCCGCCGAGTAGTTACTATCGCTACCGTACCGATGGCACCCGCGTTCGAAAGGTTTCGGACGGGCAAGCACCCGCGGGTCAGGTGGGTTTTCGGCAGGCTGAACGCACGTACCTAGGTGATCTCGAGCTATATCGTGAGTTTGGGACCGATGGCAGCGTGACACTTGCTCGCGAGATGCTGCACTTTGCGGTCGGCGACAACATGACCGCGCTGGTCGAAACTCGCACCGTCGGTACGGATCCCGGGCTCGCGCAGCTAACCCGCTACCAGTACTCCAACCATCTTGAGTCGGCGGTGCTGGAACTGGACGATGCGGCGCAGATTATTTCGTATGAGGAGTACTTTCCGTATGGCAGCACGTCATATCAAGCGGTACGCAATCAAACCGACACGCCAAAGCGATATCGGTATACTGGTAAAGAACGAGACGAAGAGAGCGACTTATACTATCACGGCGCACGGTATTATGCTCCATGGCTAGGCCGTTGGACCAGCTGCGATCCTCTTGGCGTTGCGGTTGGACCAAATGTATACGTATATGCAAATGGAAATCCGGTACGACTGGCGGACCCTAAGGGCACGCAACCTAACGACTATGTAGGTAATCGCGGAGCGCACCATCAAGATTCTGAAACGGCTCACGTCGGCGAGGGTGCGCGGGCGGCTTTTCGCGGTGCTGGTCCGACTGACGTATTCTCACCGTGGCGGCTGAAATCGGGCGAATATCATCTCTGGTCCGGAAAAGCGGGAGAAAATGAAGCTGCCGCTGCCATTATGGGTAGTCGGCGTGGGTATTTTCTTTCAAGCACGCCAGAGGGCGCCAAAGCGCTCAAGACCTACAGCGATGAAATGAGGGCCGCAGCGAAGGCTGGGATGACTCGGCTTCCGCAGGGGAAGATGATCGCCATCTTCGGGCGCCCCTCTGAAGACATCGCCTCCAGGGCAGCGGCGGCAGAACAAACAATCGTTACACACGGCGCGGGACCTGTGCAGATGTCGATCGAGCGCCCCAGGGTAAGATGGGCCGGTTCGTTATCAGGTGCTCTAACTGCTGTGTCCGGCGTAGCCAACGTTTTGGCGGCCTCCCAGTCTGAAAACAAAATCGTTAGAGGCCTGGGAGAGTATGGAGGGGCGAGTGAAGTTGCGGGCGGATTGATGTACGGCGCGGGTGCTCTCAAAGTTGGGACCTCCATCGGGACGACTTTAATGCAGACGGGACGGATCGTTGGCGGGATCGGCGGAGGCCTCGCAAGTAGCGTTGTCTCCGGTTACGCGCTCGCCGGTGATATTCAACGCGGGGACGTACAACACGCCGTTGGCGACGTATCGAGCGCAGCTGGCGGTGCGTTCACCCTTATCGGGACGACATCGACGGCACTCGGCGCCACGGCACTCGGAGCACTGGCGACGTCGGCTGCCAGCGTTGCCGGTGCCTTCTCCGCTGGTTATGGCGTAGGTACCCTTATTAATAAGGGGCTTGAACCGCTGATAGACAAGGCCGCTCCAGGCTCCGGCGCGTTGGGCGACCTGTACTATAGAGCGTTCCTAAAGTGAAACGAATGAATCCCGAAAAAGAACGGATCTCTTGTTGGCAGCTCCCTCGCAACGTCGGCAGCAACATTTTAAGCGAATCCCTCCAAGCGCCTGATCAAGGCAAACGACGGCCCGATCCGAGCCTTTCGAAGGCGCTGATCGATCCGATGGTCGGAGTAGCAAATATCCGGGGGCGTCACGGGTAATTCGGACGAGCTTCAGAGAAACTCCGGCAGGCAGTGTACGCACGTGCTCGGTGGGTTGTCATGTGTCGAGTATTACGAACTTATCAGAGCGCAGGTGCACCACGAGGATGACCTGATCAATCATCGCCTGTCGTGGTTGACGCAATCGCAAAGCATCTTTATTGCGGCTTACGCGATCATTCTGATGAACAAGCCAGAGTATATCTTGTTTCGAGGCTTGATGATCTTGGTTGGATTAACAATTACGATTGTGATTTCGCTGGGGATCAGGGCCGCTGTAAACATGATGAAAAGGAGCGTTACATCGCTAAGGCAAGCCTGCCCGCAGATAGCTACCAGCGGGGGTGAGCTTCTCCCCGACCTCCGGATAACGGACCGCTTGCATCAACACGGCCTTATGCCGGCAAAGCTCTTGCCGCTGACGTTCGCCGTGACGTGGTCGATCCTACTCGTGCCATTTGTGTTTCAAGTTTACGCCGAGATAGCTCACCGCATTGTCAGGTGAAGCGCTGACTCGAAACAGCGCGGGAGCGAGGGTCGTGTAAAGCATCAGCGGTTGAACGTGGTCTGCACCCCACGCTAGCGCTGGCTCGCAGCTGGGCTGATGACCACCGCCATTTCGGCGGGTTCGGCGGGCAGATCGTCTGTTATGCACAGGTGTAGACGCTCAGTCCACGCGTTTACGCTCCGTGCGCGTCCATCTATTTGGTAGACCAAGCTCCGCGCCGGCCCCTAGCCGAACTTTTTTCGGCACACCGGTTGACGGCGTGAGACCTTGGTGGGATAATGGGGCTGTTCATAGTACAAATGTACCATGATGGGGCTTGCGGTCTTAAATCCGCACGAAGTTTGCACATCTACTTTTTACTAACCTCGCACTTCAGTTGGAGTTTGAAAACGTGAGTTCAGGTGGCTATGAACCACGAGCACGGCTTCGCAAGGCCATGGCATCCCTTCACATGCCGTGGCCTGCGACGGCCCTCGCAGGTCGATTTCTCCTAATCCCCAAGGCGTCCCCGAGAAGCCCGCATGCGGGAGAGCGCGGACAGGTGCTTCCGCTCTTTGCCGTTTGCATTATGGTCTTGATGGGATTTGCCGGCATGTCGGTCGACGTCGGATCCTTGCAGTACGATCAGCGGCAGCAGCAAACCGCGGCCGACAGCGCGGCCATCGGCGGCGCTCAAGCGCTCGTCAGTAGTCCCAGAGGTTGCCCCGAGTGGACGATGGCCAACGCTGCCGCGATCGCCGATGCCGCCAAGAATGGGTTCACGAACGGCTCGGGCGGGGTGACGGTCACGACGACCAACCCAATCACGAGCGGGCCCTTCTCCGGCAACAGCTGCGCCGTTGAAGTTCAGATTTCCGCGCCGCATCCAACGTTCTTTTCAAAGTTCTTCGGCCTTTCGGGCGGCGAGACCACGCAGGCGGTAGCGGAGCTGGCCGGGGAGAACGCAGGCTGCATCTATCTGCTCAGCACGACTGCAACCTCGGATTTGACGAATGCGAATATCGATGCGCCTAAGTGCAGCATCATCATAAACTCCTCCGGTTCTCCGAACATGAGTAACTCAACCATCGCTGCGGCGGCAATCACCTACGCCGGCACTGCTCCGAATATCAGCGGTACGACTTTCCCAATCGCCACCCCAGTCCCGGCCCTCGTCGCGGCCGACCCGTGCCCCGAAATTGCCGGCTGCGCGTATTTGGCCAACAATCCTCCGTCCACGTCGAGCTGCGCCTCCGGCGGCAATTTCTCGAACACCACCCTCAACTATGGTTGCTACGCTAGCCTGACGCTGAGCGGGACGGTCACGTTGAACCCCGGGCTCTACGTGATCAACGGTCAGTTTCATCTCAACAATGCAACGGTGACCGGGAACGGCGTAACGATCTACATGACGGCCAACGTATCGGATACCAACTTCAGCAACGCCAATCTTACCCTCTCGCCGCCCACCGCGGCCAACGTTGTGCCTAGTACCCTATACACCGAGGGCGTGCTCTTTTACCGCGTACCGTCGCAGACCTCGGCCCTCGATTTCAGTACCTGTACCTGCAACCTCAGCGGGCTCGAGTATTTCCCGGCGACCCAAGTGAACTACAGCAATTCGGGCGGCGGTTACAGCGTTCTGGTTTTTGGTAACGCGAACTTCAGCACCAGTCACGCGTTAGATCTCGGCAATCCTCCGCTGGGCCAAACGCTGGTCCGGCAGGCGGTCTTAGCGCAATGAAACGCTTTAAATCGGAGGCGGGGACGGCTATGGTCGAGTTCGCCGTTTTGGCGCCGGTATTCATCTTCTTGCTGGTCGGACTCATCGAAATCGGGCGGTTCAGCTACTTTGCTCTCCTCGCCGCCGACGCCGCCCGAGCCGGAGTGCAGTGGGGCGCCCAGAATCTGAGCACCGCCGACAACAATTACGGCATGGCGGATGCGGCGCAGAACGACGGGCAGCACCTCGGGTGGACGGTAACGCAGTCGCATTTCTGCACGCTCAACGGCACGGTGACCGCGTGCGCGATCGGCGCGGTACCGGCGGGTCAGGTCTACTACGTTCAAGTCACGACGTCGGGAACGTTTAATTCATTGCTCAAGTACCCGGGCATCCCCCAATCGCTTCCGGTCAGTGGCAAAGCGGTGATGCGAGTGGTAGGCCAGTGAACGCGCGTCGCGGCGAGCGCGGAACCAGTCTTCCTGAGACCGCCATCATCTTAGTGCTGGCTCTGTCGCTCCTCTTTGGCATCATGGATTTCGGCCGAGCCGTCTACACGTATGGGTTCATCGCCTATATTGCGCGCGAGGGAGCACGCTGGGCGATGGTGCGCGGATCCGTTTCCTGCACGAACGTTCCGAATCTCGACCATTGCAACGCCTCCGGTTCGGACATTCAGACGTACGTGCGAAGCCTCTCCGAAGGCGCAACCAATGTCGGTGGCATTGCCGTCAACACTACCCCCAGCGCTCTGTGGCCGGGTACCTCCGGCTTGGGTAGCGGCTCGGGAAGCTGCACGGCGGGTAGCAACGCCCCGGGTTGCCTCGTGGTCGTCCAGGTCACCTACCCGTTTCAATTCATCTTACCCTATATGCCGGGCGTGACGATCGCAACCTCAAGCACGTCCCAGATGATCATCGCGCAATGATTCGCGGGTAACGCGCCGGCCGGCTCAGTTCGCTAAGCGCGAAAGGTCGATCTTTTCACCCCCGATGAGGACGAGCGCGGGCCGTCGTTCCATCAGCGCGATGTCGCGGCTGGGATCGCCGTTGAAGACCGCGACATCGGCAAGTTTGCCGGACGCTAAGACTCCGCGATCGCTCACGCCGATCAGCTCGGCCGCGTTGAACGTCGCGGAGCGCAAGACGTCGATGGGCCGCATCCCTAAACTCACCATGAGCGCGAAGTCTTTGTTGTTCTCTTTGTGCGGAAAGACGCCGGCATCGGTGCCGTACACGATCGTCACGCTCGATGCGATCGCGCGGTGCATGCCTTCGTTGCGAAGCTGCGCGGCGTACTCGGCCTTCTGCACCGAGCCCGGGGGAATGTGATTGGGATTGCCGGGCTGCAAGATCGAGTCGAGCGCCCAAATCGTCGGCACCAGATTGGTCCCGCGCTGCTGCATATTCTGCAGCGTCTTTTCGCCGACGCCGGTCCCGTGCTCGACCGAATGAACCCCGCCCTCGACCGCGATCGCGATGCCGGGGTCGCCGTGCGCGTGCGCCGCGACCTTGCGCCGGAACTTCGTCGACTCCTCGACCACCGCTTGTACCTCGTCTAAGTTGAACTGCGGGATGTCCCAAACGTCGCCGTACGACAGGACGCCGCCGGTTGCGAGAATCTTGATGAGATCGACGTGCACTTTGACGTTCTGCCGAACGAGCTCGCGAAAGCCGTAGGGTCCGTAGGCCACGGCTCCGATCTTCACGCTGGGATCCTCTTCGACCCAGCCGGGGACGTCGTTGGAGTCGCCGTGGCCGCCGGTAATCGAAAGGGCTTGCCCCGCAGCGAAAACGCGCGGCCCGACGATCGCCCCATCGGCGATAGCGTTGCGGATCGCGAGGTCGATGCCGGCTCCGCCGCCGACGTCGCGCACCGTCGTGAAGCCGTTGCGCAGCATCGCTTGCGCGTTGCGAACGCTGTAGATCGTCGCTTCCGGCACGTTGTCCGCCGCGCGATATTGCGCGAACATCAAAGTCAGGTAGTGCGATGGAAGGACGAAGTCCGCGATGTGCGTGTGGCAATCGATGAGCCCCGGCATGATCGTCGCATCGCCGAGGTCGACGATCGTCGCGGCGCTGCCCGCGTCGCCTTCCTGCATCGAAACGATGCGCTCGCCGCCGATCACCAGCAACCCCGGCGTCTGCATCGATCGTCCGTTGAAGAGCCGGGCCGCCTTCAGGACCGTGACGCCTGCCGCCCGCGCGCGCCACGGCAAGAGCATCGCAGCCCCGGCTGCGGCCGCGCCGATGAGGAACGACCGTCTTGCGAGTAACCGCTGCGCTTCCCGGAATACGCGGGGCGAAAACGGAGCGTGCGGACAACGGCAATCGAATCTCATGCGGACGAGCGTTCACCTCGTGCACCGGCGCTCCTGGCCGGAAATTTAACCGCTGGGCCAATCCAAGCGTTCCTCCGCCACCGTTTAGGCGGAGACGGAGGAGGAGCTTCGGGACGTGATTCGGGCGGCGGCCTTTATTCTGTGGGCGGTGTGCCTGCCATTACTGGGGGAAGGCAGCGCCGCCGCCCACCCTCTCGGCAACTTTACGATCAACCATCTCGCGCGCATTACGGCCGGCGGCGCGGAGCTGCGCATCCATTACGTCCTGGATTTCGCCGAGATCCCAACCTTCCAGATCATGCACGCGGCCGGCGCCTGGACCCCGGCGCAAATGCGCGCCTGGGAAAACGCCGAGAGCACGTTGGTTGCCGATGGTCTTTCCATAAAGGCCGATGGCGCCGCGCTCGCGTTGCGTCTCGAGCGCACCTCGGCGCGGACGCGCGCCGGAGCCGGCGGCTTACCGATCCTCTATTGGACCGGCGACTATATCGCCGAAGTTCCTGCGAAAGCGGCGATCTCGGTGCGGGATTTCGTCTATGCCGACCGCCGCATCGGCTGGAAAGACATCGTTCTCCCAGGCCTGACGGATCCGACGGATGAGCTGCGCTCGTATCCCAGCGCGTTGATCGGCTCTCCCCGCCGCAACGATACCGCCACGTTCGACGCGATTGACGGGCGCATCGCTCACGTGCACGTCAGCGGCGATTCTTCGAGCTTCTGGAGCGCGGCGTCGATCGTGAGATCCTCTGCATTGTCCGATCTCGTCGCTCGCAACGGACAGACGCCGGTCTGGATCCTGCTGACGGTTCTCGCCGCCTTCGGTCTTGGCGCGCTGCACGGGCTGGAGCCGGGACACGGCAAAGCGCTGCTCGCGTTTACGCTCGTCGGTGCTCGCGCGACGTTGAAGCAAGCCGTCATCCTCGCCGCCGCCTTGACGTTCGCGCACACTATCGCCGTGCTCTTGCTCGGCGTTCTGCTGTGCTTTGCCGCGGGCTTCGCGACGGAGAGTCTCTTTACGTGGATTACGCTGATCTCCGGCGTCGCCGTCGCATCGATTGGCGCGCGCGGCCTTTGCGCCGCCGTCGCGCGCGCGAACGCCGAACGCGACCACGCGAGAGCCCACGCGCACGGGCACGCGCACGACCACCATCACGACCATGCGGGGCACGGACACTCGCACGCGATTCCGGGCTCGGCGCCGCTGCGATTCCGCAGCGCGGTCGTGGCCGCGATGAGCGGCGGCATCGCGCCCTGCCCTGCGGCGATCGTCGTGCTGCTCGCGGCACTGCACCTGCACCGCGTCGGCTACGGTCTCGTGCTGATCGTCGTCTTCAGCCTCGGCTTAGCCGCGATTCTTAGCGGGCTGGGATTGGCGGTCGTACGCGGCGCTGCGTGGCTTGGGCGGCGATCGGAATTCGCGCGCCTCGCGCGCCTCGCGCCGTTCGCCACCGGCGGCGTCATTTCAATCATCGGGGCGATCATGCTCGCGCAAGGCCTGATGGGCTACGGCGTTCCCGTCTCCGAGCCGGCCGTCGTCGCGTCGACGCTCCTTTGCATCGCGCTCGTCGCTTTCTTCCCTGCGTTTCTCTGCGCGGTCCGCGCACCGCACACTGGTAGTAAAGGAGACCACATGAGACTGCTACGATCCCTCGGGACGATAGCGGCGGTCTTTCTGCTCGCGTTCTCGATCTCGCTCTATTCGTTCAAAGCGGCGCGAGGATCCGATCACCAAGACTCGCCGACGGTCGTTGCCAACCCGCTCGCCGACATTACCGACGTCTACGTCTTTCCCGACCCGCACGACGCGTCGAGGGTCGCGCTGGCGATGGATATCCGTCCGCTCATTCCAACCGGAATGACCGGCGGCATCGCGCTCGATCCCAACGTGCTCTATCAGTTCAAGATCGCCACGAGCGGCGTCGCCTCCAACTCAATTACAGAGGATACCGTCATCCAGTTCACTGCCGATTCGACCGGCACGTCCCAGAAGATTACGATGTACGGGCCCACCGCGCCGAATGAAGTCGGGACGACGAACACCCTCGTCGCCAAGACCGGAACGTTCGACTTCGGAAAGGTCGCGAAGCTCGGAAACGGCATCGAGGCCTTCGTCGGGCCGCGGCGCGATCCGTTTTTCTTCGATCTCGCGCAGTTCTTTAAGATCATTCCGGATCGCAACTACATGAACCACCCGCACACGCCGCCGGCGAGCGCGTCGTCCTTCCGCTTCGCCAAAGCCTCGCAGCCGATCTACCTCAACGGCGTCTACTACGGAACGGCCGGGTCCAACGGCTGCGTCATCGCGAAGCCGCACGACTTTCTCGTACCCTACAACGTGCTCTCGATCGTCGTCGAGATGCCGAAGACCATGCTCGCACCGGCAAGTGGCGGGCCCGGCGTGATCGGGCTCTGGGCCACGACCTCGACGCCCAACGGCCGTGCGGAATAGGAGGATCGATCATGACAACCCGTTTTAAGCTCGCTCTCGTCGCCATCGCGCTTGCCGGCGCGATCGTCGGCGGCTGCACCTCGTCGAGCTCGGTGCTCACGCCGATTAGCCCGACCGCGCCGCCCGGCGCAAAGAGCTACCAGCAGATCGAACTGCTCTCGCGGCCGGCCGTCAAGGAAGCCTTCGAGATGTTCGAAGATCACAACAAAACCAACCGCTCGGAACCGTACGCGGATCCCGTGCTGCAGGGGCAGATCAAATCGTTCTCGCTGATGTTCCGCAGCAAGACGTGGGCCGAGACGCTCCAAGCGATACTCTACCCGAACGTGATGAAGGCCGATCTCTCGCAGAACACGAGAAAGGCGGCGTACCTTGGGTACGAGACCGGCGGCGCAACCGGCAGCAAGTTCGGCGGACGCGCGCTCGACGACGACGTCATCGACATCTCGCTCGGCGCGATCTTCGGCAACACGCTCTCGGCGCTCGGCCTCATCCCCGACGATCACAAAGAAGCGCCCTGCCTCACGACGGACAACGTGGGGTACGATAAATCGAACACCACGACGTTCCCGTACATTCAGGCGCCACTCTGACATGCGGGTGCCTGGAGCGATTGCCGTCTTGACGGCGGCAATCGCCGTTGGCGCGGCGTGGCCGGCGTTCGTCGCGCATCGCGCGCAGGCGAGCGTGGCCGCGCCCGCGCCGATCGCGACCGATTACCTCCAGCGCAACGCCATCGTCGCGTTCGACGAGGCTCAGCTGCGCCGCGACCCGTCCGATCAGATCACGCAGCGGATGCTGGGAAGCGAATACCTTCAGCGGTTTCGCGAGACCGGCGATTTGAACGACGTTACGCGGGCGCTCGAAATGGCAAACCGGTCGCTGCGATTGCAGCCGCAAGGCAATTTGCAAGCGCTGAGCGTCCTTGCGGCGGCCGATGTCACGTACCATCGATTTCCGGCGGCGCTCGAAGCCGAGCGTGCCGCCGTCGAGGCCGCACCCTTCGACGACGGCGCCCGCGCGCAGATGGCCTCGACGCTGATGGAGATGGGTCGCTACGATCGGGCGGCGCGGATCCTCGCCCATCCGGTGGACCGGGAACCGAATCCGACGTGGATGTCGATTCGGGCGCGCTACGACGAGCTCACCGGCGATCTTGCCGGCGCGCGCGAGCAAATGGCGCAAGCGACGGCGATGGTCGATCGTATGCTCAGCATCCCGGCCTATACGCGTTCGTGGTACCACATGCGGGACGCGCAGCTGGCCTTCGAGTCCGGAGACGCGGTCGCGGCGAGCGCAGCGTTCGACGAAGCCCTGCGAGAGTATCCCGACAACGCGATGGCGCTCCTATTTCAGGCGAAATTCTTTCGGGCTCGTCGCGACTGGCCACGCGCGCTCGCCTCGGCAACGCGCAGCGCCGACCTCTACCCGCTTCCCCAAGCCCTCGGGTACGAAGCCGACGCGCAGCGCGCGCTCGGCGACGAAACGGACGCGCGCCGGACCGACGCGCTCATCCGCGCCGAGCAGCGCCTTTTCAACGCGCAAGGCATCAACGACCGGCTTCTGGCGATCTACTATGCCGAGCATCGCGAGTATCTGGGCGATGCGTTAGCGGCCGCGCGATCCGACATCGCCAAGCGCGGCAACGAGATCTACGCCGACGACACGATGGCGTGGGTGCTGGCCGCCATGGGCCGATGGAAAGCAGCGCGCGTCTACGCGCAGCGCGCGACTCGGTACCAGACGCAAGACCCCGAGCTGCAGTATCACGCCGCCGTCATCGCCTGGCAGACCGGACACCGCGACGAGGCGCGTTGGCGGCTGCGCGAGGCCCTTGCGAGCGACGAGCAGTTCCACCCGTTCTACGCGGACCAGGCGCGCCGGATCTTGCGGTCAATCGGCGGCTGACGAGCGCGTCACGGTGTGGGCTCATCGTACGGCCATTGCCATTGCGTTGTCGGCGTCGGACCGGGCAGCGGTGTAAACATCGTGCCGCTTCCCGCAGGTCCGTCGCCCTCGTGCCAGACGCTGCCGTCCGAAAAGCGAACCATCCGCACGCTGCAAAGTATTTTGTCCCCACTGGGCAGAGCGTTGATGCTTTGGCGCATCTCGGCGGGATGTGCGGCCTGAGCGGGCGCGAAGCTTCCCATCGCATCGCCGGTGAAGGCGCGTTCCGTCTGTTCGTTTGCATCGACGATTTCGAAGGCAAAGCGAACGTCGGTAGCCGTGCGCTGGCTGACGTTGCTAAAATCGAGGTGTTCCGCAAGGGAGTCGTTCTGCAGCACGGCCGTGCATCGATCGATCGAGATCGGAGCTCCGTTCTCGACGATCGTCGTCATTAACGTCGCGGCTGCGACGCCCAGCCAGATTTTCTCAAGCGCCAAGGCTCGGGAATTTCTACGTCCGGGGTCTCGGCTCATCCGGCAAGTGAATTGAACCTAGGGGTCGAAATCGGTCCGCCCTTATCTTCTAACGCGCTTGAGAGGAAGAAGCGATGGTCCGAAAGTTTATCGATTGCCGTGAGTATCCAAGCGAAATGAACTGCACGATTGCAATCTCGGCTGATAGTGAGGACGAGCTCGTCGAAGCGGCGAGCCAGCACGCGGTTTCGGTCCACAAGCATCCCGATTCACCCGAGTTGCGGACCATGCTGCGCTCGGCCGTCAAAGAGGGCAGCCCGTAGCTTTGCGTCGCTTCCGGGTCGCTCTTCTAGCGCTGCTGGCATCGCTTGCAGCGTCTGTCCCGGCACGCGCCGACGAGGGCATGTGGACGTTCGATAACTTCCCGTCGAGCCTCGTCGGTCAGAAGTACGGCTTCGCGCCGTCGCAGCAATGGCTCGACCACGTGCGGTTATCGTCGTTGCGAATTGCCGGCGGCTGCTCCGCTTCGTTCATATCGCCGCATGGGCTCGTCATGACGAACCGCCATTGCGTCGCGGGCTGCGTGCAAGAGTTGTCGACGCCGCAGAACGACTTCGTCGAGGCGGGCTTCATTGCGAAAACCGCCGCCGGCGAGCGCGAGTGCCCCGCCTTCGAGCTCGACCAGCTCGTGGAGATCCGCAACGTTACGGCCGACGTGCAGACCGCGCTTCGCGGCAAGCGAGGTAACGCGGCGAACCTGGCGCTCTACGCGGAAGGGGCAAAGCTGCAAGAGAGCTGCGGCACGGACCCGAGCACCCGCTGCGATGTGGTCGCGCTCTATCACGGCGGACTCTACGACCTCTACCATTACAAGCGCTACACCGACGTGCGCTTGGTATTCGCCCCCGAGTTTGCGAGCGGGTTCTTCGGCGGCGACCCCGACAACTTCAACTTCCCGCGCTACGACTACGACATCGGCCTGCTTCGCGCGTACGAAAACGGCGAGCCGGTCGCGAGCAGCGATTATCTGCGATGGAGTCCCGACGGATCGAAGGCCGGAGACTTAACCTTTGTCTCCGGCAACCCGGGCGGCTCGAGCCGGTTGCTGACCGTCGCACAACTCGAGTTCGAGCGGGACGTGTCGTATCCGTTGCTCTTGCCCGACGTGGCCGAGTACCGGGGTGAGCTCGAGCAATTCAGCGCGCAAGGCCCCGAGCAGGCGCGGGAAGCGAACGAGACGCTCTTCGGGGTCGCAAATTCGTACAAGGCGTTCTTCGGCCGAGACGCGGCCCTGCTGGACCCGCAGTTCTTCGCTCTGAAGGTACGCCAAGAGCAGCGGCTGCGCGCGTCGGTCGCGGCAAATCCAAAACTCGCTGCCGACGGATCGGCATGGACCGAGATCGCCGCCATTCAGCTCGTTCGCGCGCGGCTCTTCGACCGTTACTATGTCTTGGTCGGCGGGCTCACCGCGCGCTTCTTTCGCTCCGGCCTGCTTGGGGATGCGGTAACGCTGGTGCGGGCGGCGGCCGAACGCGCGAAGCCCAACGGCGAGCGCCTGCCGGAGTTTACGGATCAGTCCTTGGTCACCGTCAAACAGCAGATCTCCGCCCCGGTTCCGGTCTATAAAGACCTCGAAGAGCTCAACCTTGCGTATCTGTTTACCTCGATTCGCCGCATCTTAGGGGCCGACGACCCGTTCGTTCGCAAGCTTCTTGGAAAAGAATCTCCCGAGCAGCTCGCCCATCGGCTCGTCAGCGGTACGCGGCTCGACGATCCGATGGTTCGCGAGGCCCTCTACGCCGGCGGTCAGGCGGCGATCGCGGCATCGAGCGATCCGATGATTGCGTTCGTCGTCTCGATCGACCCCGACTTGCGGGCGGTTCGTAAGGAATATGAGGCGGAAGTCGACGCGCCGACGCGCACCGCGGCCGACCGGATCGCGCAAGCGCGTTTCGCGATCTACGGAACGCACGTCGATCCCGACGCAACGTTCACGGCGCGCCTCAGCTACGGCACGGTGAAGGGCTTTGCCAACGCGCAAGGCCAGTTCGTGCAGCCGTACACGGTGATCGGCGGCTTGTACGCGCGCGCCACGGGGGCGCCGCCCTTCGCGCTGCCCGCGAGCTGGCTCAGCGCGCAGCCGTCGCTCGATATGTCGACGCCGATGAATTTCGTCACGACCAACGATATCATCGGCGGAAACTCCGGCAGCCCGGTCATCGATCGCAACGGTGAGGTCGTCGGCCTCATCTTCGACGGCAATATCTTCAGTCTCGGCGGAAACTATGGGTACGATCCCGTTGAGAATCGCGCCGTCGCGGTCGACAGCCGCGCGCTCCTCGCCGGTTTACGCGATGTCTATCACCTCGACCGCATCGTCACCGAGATCGAATCGGCAAACACCACGAGGGCCCCGTGACGAAGCGCAGCCGCTATTCCTATTCGGAAACCACTGCAAAGCTGAGCAAAGCGATGACCGACGGCGGCAACACGATCTTTGCGACGATCGATCAAGCTGCCGCGGCAGCGCGCGTCGGCTTAACGTTGCGCCCCACGACGCTTATCATTTTCGGAAATCCGAAAGGCGGCACGCCGCTGATGGAGGCCTTTCCGCTCGTCGCGCTCGAGCTTCCGCTAAAGCTGCTCGTGTGGGAAGAGAACGGCGTCGTCAATCATAGCCTACACGCCGATGTCGGAGATCGCCGCGCGCTACGGCGTCACGGGAATGGACGCTCGAATTCGACGCTATGGATCAGGCACTCGACGCTCTGACCGATAGCGTCGCCTAGGCGACCTAAGAGCGCGTCTTCACTGCGACAAGGCCGGCCATAGCGGACCCGTCGGCAGCATGAACCAGATGAGTCCGTTCCAGGTCGGCTTCTGGCCGACGCCGAGCGCCTCTTCGCCGTAGACCATGATGAAGCGCGTGACGTGATAGGACGCATCGATGTTGCCGATCTGCGTGTGATTGCCCAGCCCGTCGTTCGTCAACTGCTCGCCGACGGAGACGAGCCCGCGCTGGCCGATGTTATCGTAGAGTTCGTATGAAACGCCGTTGCTGCCCGCGGGAGGAGCGCCCATACCCGGATTGCTGTCGTGATTCATCTGATACGTCGCGAGGAGGCCGGGAACGCCGTTGACCGGGTCGCGCTGTGCGTAAAATGCATTGCTGTAATACTGGTCGAATCCGCCCTCGGTTAGCGGCCAGGAGCCGCGCGCACCGTAATAGCCGAACTCGAGCGGATTGCCGCGGTTCGCGAAGGCAAGCTTGTACTGCGCCGTCTTGTCCTGCGTCCAGTCGTAGTCGTTGAAGCCGTTGAGGTCGGCGCTCGAGGTAACGTAGGCAACTTCCGCATCGAGTGAACCTCGAACGTATGCGAACTTATAGCCCCAGCGATTGGCGTCGAGCTCGTAGGTGTGCTCACCGACGGTCATCTCGGCTTCGGAGTTGATGCTGAGCCCGGTAACATCGAGCCACTGACTAAATTCCGACGGCGCCGGCACTTCGAGCTTTCCCGCGAAGACGTGGCCCGAGCCATCGAAAAAGTTGTTGTAGGCGACCCATGCGGTGTCGAGGCCTCCGGGTTGGCTCGCCTCCCAAAGCCACTGCTGGACGTGATACGTCCATTCGCTTGCGGAGTTTCCGAACGCGCCGTCAACGTGCAATCCGAGGGTCCCCGGGTCCCACATACCCGCGCTTGGCGTCTGCTCCGAGTAGCCCAAGGGATAGTCGACCCAGACGGGAGACTCACGTTCCAAGACGTGCGGGTTCAATCCCGCAAATCCCGTACGCTGAACGTAGCGCCCGTAGGCGTTGAGCGCCGGAATTTGAATGTGGCACTCGGAGCACTTGATGCCGTACGCTTGCGCGAAGTTCGGCATCGCCTGAGCTGGCCGGCTCATGGCGAGCATGATCGTAGCGGAGCCGATTATGCCGATGCAGCCGGGCGCGACCGCGACCTTAAACATGCGTCCATAGTATCGCGGGCGCTAGAATCGATTGTGAATGTTGAGAAGGCATTTCTTCACATTTCACCCTTGCAGGTTATTGCCGATTAGCGAAGGGAATGTTCCATCGTGAGGCTCGTCTTTATTGCCGGAATCGCCTTCGCCGGGTTGATTCTGGCAGACCACGGAAGCAGGGTGATGGGCGCGCAGCCGCTCGACGGCAAAGCGATTTTCCTTCTCAATTGCGCGGTCTGCCATCAGGCGACGGGCCGAGGCGGCGGACCGTTTCCGCCGCTGGCTGGAAATCCCGACGTCAATCAGGTCGACAGCGCCGCTTTAATCCAGACGGTTCTCAACGGACGCACGGGTCCGATCACGGTGAACGGCGCGCAATACGGCGGCAACATGCCCGTCTTGGCGCGGCCAGCTTTCGAATGCGGAGATCGCCGCGGTGCTTACGTACGTTCGAACGGCATGGCAGAACAGCGCGCCCGCGGTCTCTGAAGATCAGGTTGCCGCCGCGCTCGCCCCAGAGGCCTCGAGCGGCGCCCAGCTCTTCGCTGCGAAATGCTCGACCTGCCATCAGTCCGCAGGTCAAGGAACCGACGTCTTTCCGCCGCTTGCCGGTAATCCCGTCGTAGCTGCCGCCGACCCCAGTGCGATGATTGCCGTGATCGTCAACGGGCGCACGGGGCCGCTGACGGTCAACGGTAAGACCTTCAACGGCCAGATGCCGACGTGGAAAGGGCAGCTGACGACTCAGCATTGCGGCGGTCGCCACATACATTCGCGCCTCCTGGGGGAACAATGCCTCGCCGGTGACGGAGCAAGAAGTCGCCGCCGCCGGCGCACCCGTCTCAGTCCAAGTCGGGGCTTCGATCTACGCGAAGAACTGCGCCGCTTGTCACTCGGCCAACGGAGTAGGCGGAATCGGTCCCGCACTCGCGGGAAACCCGCACGTCAACGTTGCGAATCCGACCGGGATGTTGACCACGATCTTGCAAGGCCGAAATCTCATGCCGTCATGGCGCGGACAACTCGCAGCGAGCGACATCGCGGCGGTCGCAACCTTCGTGCGCTCCTCGTGGGGCAACAATGCGGGCCCCGTAACGGTACAGGACGTCACGGCGATCAAGTAGATTTCGCTGATGTCAGCTACCGCAGAATGAGCGTGACGTTTCGTACGGCGCCCGCGCGTTCTACGCCCAGTAGCAATCGCGTGCCGGGTGTCTTCCCAACCAGAGCGACGAGGTCGGCCCACGAGTAGTTCGACGCATCTTTTCCATTGATTGCGACGATGCGGTCGCCGGGCACGAGACCCGCGGCCGCGGCCGCCGACCCGGCGTCCACGAGCAGGATGTCGAACGCGCCGGGCGCGTTCTTCTCAAAACGGATTCCCGCGCGATTCACACCGAAGGGCGTCGCGCGCGTCTCGCGGTCCAGATAGAGCGCCTGATTTGCGTAATCGAACGTTGGAATGAAGCGGGAGAGGATGCTGAAACCCATATTCCCGGCTTCGGTACGCGAAGAAAACGAGCCGCTCGTCATCTGCGTGAAGTTACCGGCGACATCGTACAACGTGTGACCGCCGATCGCAAAGCGACGCAGCGTGACCGCGCGCCCCGTGTTGCTCCCGCCCGTCCCCACGCCAATCGTTTTGCGGCCGCCCGTATATTCTGCGAGCAGCCCGGTCCGTTTGAGAAAGTCGCCAAACAGGATGAGGATCCCCGCGTTTCCGGTATCGGTGCCGAACAGGCCCGCGTGACCGTCGGCAGCGGCCTCCACGACCGGCATATCCTCCTGATCCTCAAACATGAGCGAGACTCGCGCCCCGCTCTTACGATGCTGAAAAGCAGGGAACGCGGCGAACGTCACGGTACGATCTCCATAATCCAGGCGCGTCGCGAACCGCTCGAAGAGCTCCAAGCCGATAATTCCCGCGAGCGGCGCCTTCTTTCCGCGCTCGTAGAACGAGTACGGATATGGAATGATGAGGAACGGCTGGTCGAGCAGCTCGGCGTTGCCGATGCGCAGGCTTCTCACGCGCGTATACTGCGCCGAAATAGTGCCCGATCCGGACCCGCCGCTCACACCGGCACCGCGCCCGTGCAAGCCGAGCGATTTCGCCGCTTCTGTCGTAAGGATGGCGTGACCGCCGGTATCCAAAATGAAGGGCATCGGTGCCCGGCCGTTGATGGAGGCGTGAATTATCAACTGACGGCCTTCGAGGAGCATCGGCACCGTCGTTGACGTGCCGGGTCCGATCATGCGCGCCTCGTTCCGGACCACTGGCTTTGCGAAATCGGCGTCACTCGCTCGCCACAGCAGCTTGTACTCCGTTACGTCGAAAGCGTAGCCGTCGGTGGGTGCCGTTGGCGTTCCCGACGATAAGGAGAACGGCAGCGCCAAACCGTCGATCGTCCGATAATCCGCGTACCGTGTCACTCCGTCGTCGGATGCAAGCGGCAACTGCACGCTAACGCTGTTGAGGAGATGCGTTTGGGAATCGATGGCAAGATCAGCCGCTATACCGCCCGCAGGCTGAACGCGTAGCACGGTCACCGCCCGCCCGTCCTCAACGCGCGTGCCGATACATAGAAGCTTCGCATTCGCTCGCGCCAAGTAAGCGTAGCGGTTGAGATAGGCGCTCGTGATCGCTCGTTCGCGCGCGAACGGCGTGTCGTACGGATGTACGCCCCCGGAGATGTCTTGCGCCCAGATGGTCTTCCCGTCGTAGACCTCCGCGCTCGATCCCATCGCGGGAACGTTAAAATATCGCGCGTAGCGCCCGTCGGCGAGGTCGGTCGCGACGCGGCCGGTACCGGAGAGACCGGCAATGCGGACCTGCCCGTAGGCCACAATTCCGCTGATGCCGTTCCAGGTGTTGCCCCCCACGACTGCGCGCATTTGCGCGAGTGCGTAGGGCGCTCGACACGCCGGCGGGGTCGATGATGCGATCATCTAATTAACTAGCGAGAGACGCGCGTATAGACGGTCGTCCAGTTCGTCTCCCACGTCTGGCCGTTGTCGGGCGAGTACGCTTGCTCGAAATAGGGATGATCGCGGGGTAAGAGCCTCCATCGAAAGCGGACGATGATCGGCTTGCCGGCATGCATATCGTGCGCGTAAAAGTCGCCCAGGCCGTGGTTATCGAAGTGTCCGACCTGCGGAGGCGGCACCAAGCCGCGTTTTTGCGTTCCCCACCAAGGCGACCATTGGTGCGTCTGCGCGCTGTACAACCGCAGCGTCATGCCAACGATGTGGCTGCCGCTGCAGCGAAGGTCGCCGTCTTCGAGGTTCGCGCTCCCATTCCAAAACGGCCGAACGACCGAGGTGCCGTAGCAGTCGAACCATTCGTGGTCGTTGCTCAGCCGCCGCTTGAGTAACCGGTAGTGCGTTTTCCACGTCCCAAAGAGAAAATCGAAATCCGCGTGCCCATCGCGCGTCGTTGCGCTCGCCGCGGCTTGAGCGAGCGCCGGCGCCGGTCGGAGCAAACCGATCAAGAGCGCCGATGCTACGAGTAAACTCACGCAGAAGCGCGAGCAAGACAGCCGGAACGTGAAGGATCGCACGGTCAACGAGCTGCTTCCGCCGCGGAAGGGCAGAGCAGGCGCAGTTTTTGCTCGCTCTCCGAGCCGAGTGCTGCGGTCAAGACGACCATTTTGATGTCGCCGTCTCCGGGGAGCTCCAGGGTCGTGTGGTCGAGAATCAGCTCGCCGAATCTCGGGTGAACGAAACGCTTGAGCCCTTCGACGGAGCCCAGGACGTCGTGCTCGGTCCAGAGCTTCTTGAACTCCGGCGAGTTCGTTCGAAGGTCTTCGATCAGCTCGATAAATGCGGGGTCCTGCGGATACTTCGCCGCCACGGCGCGAAACTGCGCAACGCATCGTCGCATCGCGCACTCCGGATCGCCGAGCCGGCATTGCGAGGCGGGTTCGCGGAAGAGGCGCCAGACGAGATTGCGCGAGAGCCCCTCGGCGCTTGAAAAGTCCGAGATCGCGTCGGCGCTGCGGTTCCACGCGAGAATATCCCAGCGGCGGCCCCGGATGTAAGCGGGCGACGGGTCGAGCGCGGCGAGCACGCGGAGGACGAGATCGCTCACGTGCTCTTCCTCCTGCGGCGCCACCGTCAGCGGCAGACCACATAGAAGGTAGAGATGGCGCCGTTCGTCCGACGTCAATCGCAGCGCATGGGAGATTCCCGCCAGCACCTCGGCCGACACATTAATAGGAAGGCCCTGTTCGAGCCGCGTGTACCAGGTGGTCCCGATATTGGCGAGCAGCGCGACTTCCTCGCGCCGCAGGCCGGGGGTGCGGCGGCGGGCGCCGTCGACCAGGCCGACGTCGGACGGCACGACTTTCGCGCGCCGCGTCCGCAGAAAATCGCTCAGCTCGGGGCGCCGTTCGAGCGTGGAGTTCATCGCGTTCCTCCGAAAGGGTGGCAGGTTCAATACTAGGATAAGCTAGGTTCTAGTCATAGTATCTCACGCGCGGTATCCTTGAGGCAACCCCACCTCCCTTAACTGCAGAGCACAGAATGTCGGTTGCCGAGAGAGCCCTCGGGATCGTCGGCACGGTCCCGCCACGCCCAAACGGCGTCGTATCGCCGAAACCCGCGCCAGTGATAGCGCCGTTGGTCGAGTACGGCGCGCAGCGCTATCTCGTCGTGGCCGGCGTCATGCTCGCAGCGCTCCTGCAGACCGTCGATTTGACGATCGTCAACGTCGCGCTTCCCACGATTCAGGGCAATCTGGGCGCGACGGTCGACGAGGGAACGTGGGTGCTCACCGGTTACGTCATCGCCAACGTCGTCGTCATACCGATGACGCCCTGGCTGCAGTTGCGCTTCGGGCGCAAGAACTATTTTCTCGCATCGATTGCCGGATTCACGCTGGCGTCGCTGCTCTGCGGCATGGCGACCTCACTGATCGCCTTGATTCTTTTCCGCGTGGTCCAAGGTGCGTTTGGCGGCGGATTGCTCGCTACGGCGCAGGTCGTTCTGCGCGACACCTTTCCGCCCAAACAGCTCGGGCTCAGCCAATCGATCTTCGCGCTCGGTACGATTCTCGGCCCGTCGCTCGGCCCCACGCTCGGCGGGATCCTCGTCGATAATCTCTCGTGGCCGTGGGTCTTCGACGTCAACCTCGTCCCTGGAATCATCGCCTTCGTCATCTTGGCGCGCTACATGCGCGAGACTAGCCGGCCGCGGCCCGCGCGCGTCGATACGGCGGGGATCGCGCTGCTCGTCGTTGCGGTCAGCTGCATGCAGTACGTGCTCGACCAAGGACAGCGCGACGATTGGTTCTCCGATCAATCGATTCAGTTATGCACGTTCCTGGCGGTCACCGCGGGCGCGGCGTTCGTCTGGTGGGAGCTGCGCGTCGCCGAACCGATCGTGGACTTACGCGTCCTTCGTCAGCCCGCCGTCGCTGCGGCGTTGGCTATCGCCGGCGCCTACGCCGCGATCATCTTCCCGAGCTTACTGCTCTTGCCGCAATTCACCGTCGATAACTTGGGCTTCACGAGCACGCTCGCCGGCCTTCTCATCGGTATTCGCACGCTGCCGGTTCTCTTCTTGACGATTCCGGTCGGCCGCCTCACCAACATCCCATGGTTGGATTTGCGCTGGTTGATCGGCGGCGGTTTGGCCGTGGCGGGCTTCGGTTCGCTCTGGCTGGCCACGAGCGTCACGACCGGCAGTGACCTCGGCACGTTCGTCGCGCCGCTCGTGCTGATGGGCACCGGCGCCGCGTTCGTCTACTCGCCGTTGCTCGTCGCGACCATGCGTGCCGTCGCGCCGGACGCCTCGGCCAAAGCGGCGTCGTTTATCGTGCTCTTCTTTCAGCTTGGCGGCTCGATCTCGTCGGCGTCAATCGTCGCCTTTTTCGACCGCCGGTTTCAGTTCCACCAAACCATGCTTGCCGCGCAAGCCACGCTGTCGAGGTTGCCCGTGGTGCAGTTCTTGCAGCACGGCAGCGTTGCTCAACTCGCGGCGGCCGTTACCGCGCAAGCCGCGGCGCTCGCGTACGCGGACGCGTTCCTCGTCACGGGAGTTCTCGCTCTCTTCGTGACACCCGGCGTGCTGCTCTTAGCACGCAAACGAACGTAAGGAGATATGATGCAATACGAACCTGCATGTGACAGAATTTGCGACGATATCGCCGCGTTGCTGCTCGAGCTGCGTCCGCGGACGTCGGGCGCTACCTACGCCGCCGCAAGCGCGACGCGAAACCTTGCCGCGGCCTTCCACCATGCCGCTGGGCGCCCGAGCGATCCGATCTGGCGTGAGGCACTCGAGAGCTTGAAGTTCTTTCTCGAGCTCTGCGACCGCTCGGCGCCACTCAACGGCATCACCGCCTCGCGGGAGCTGCACCGCTTTCTCGCCGAGAACGCCGACGTCTCGATGCCGCGGTACGAAATGGCCCTCGCGAGCTAGCGCCCCGAACGCAGCATCGTCATCTGAGCGAAAGACGTGGGCGGATGACCTCAGCCGGTGTGGAACGTAGCATCATGAACCGACGACTTCTCAACTTTGGTGCGATCACATTGCTTTGCGCGGTAGTCGCTCAGGCCAGCTTTGCGACGCCCGCAAGCGCGGCAACGCCGGTCGTCTTCAAGATTTACAATGACACGACCGTACCGATCACTCACCTGTACGACAAGGACTCTCGGCAAAGTAACTGGGGGATAAACGATCTCCAGCAGCCGCTCGGGCCCGGGCATTTCTTCTACATCAAGTTCGAGCAGACGTTGTACGCGCACTGTCCCGATATGTTGCATGACGTGAAGCTCATCTTCGCGACGGGAGCGGTCAAGGTGCTGAGCAAGGTCGCCGTCTGCAAGTACGACGTCCATATAAACCGCCCCTAAGTGCCCGCATCCGCGCCGGCGTGAAAGACGTATTTGACGATCAGGCGGTTGAGCGTCGCCCCCGAAGCTGGGCTCCCGTAATTAATGAAGAGCTCGCTGCCGCTGGAAAACCGTTGGTGATAAGCGACCGCGAGGTTGTCCCCGACTTGATACGGCTCCGCGAAGCCGCCCAGGCCGTTGATGTCGCGCAGCTCGAGGCTGAAGCTGCTCTCGTTGGTGAGATTGTAGCCCAGCGAAATTCGTCGAAGCCATTGCGAGTCGAGCTCTCCGTTGGAGAACGCACGCTCGTTGGTTCCGTCGTACTCCAACCCGAGGCTGATGCGCTTGCCGAGCGGGCGGCTCGTGACCAGCGTAAAGAGATGCACGTAATTATCGCCGAATGGCCCCCAGTCGTACGCCGCGTCGACCGGTGACGGTGTGCCGTCGCGATACCCGATTGGGATCTGAAAGAGATTGTACGGCTGCGTGACGCCGTCGCGATAGCACGGATATCCCGTAAAGCTCGATTGGTAGAGAATCGGCCCGCTGCAATCCGGCCCCGCGGGAATGCCGTAGGAGCGGAGCTGGCCGACCACTTCCCCCACGCCGTCGAATGAGAATAGGTTCCTGAACGTGGCGTTGAGGAAGAGTTGCGTATCGGCTTGGTGCACGGCTCCGGAATCGTCGAGAAAGCGGTCGGCATCGAAGAAGATGCTGTAGTTCTTTATTGCCGGTGACGAGCCGAGGGCATCGGCATAGAACTGCGGTCCGCGGATGTCGGAGTTCGACGTGTACCCGTCGATAGGGTCGTAGTTCGGCGATATGTCGAGGTAGCCGCCGTTGATTTCGAGGTCGCCTTTATGGCGGTCGACGAAGACTTGAGTGAAGTCGGCGTTGCCCTGCGGAACCCAGCTGCCGTCTTCGAAGGAATGGTCGAAAAAGTAGATCATTCCGTTTTGGTAGTCGCGCGCTTCGGCGCCGGCCTCAATGGTATCGTCGGTACCGGCGAGGCTGTGGTTGGCGAAGACGCCGTCGCTCCAATAGATGAACGAGCCGCTCGGCAGCGCGTGCTCGTAGCCGTACGCTTGGTCGGTGAACGTGTTGTTCGTCGTCTCGTCGTAGCCATGAAAGGTCAGCGCGCCGAAACTTTGATCGCCGAAGGTTCCTTCGACCTTCGCGCCGCTGTCGAACGGCCCGACCGACGGCGAGTAGAAGATGAGATCGGAGGCCGTCGAGTACGGACCGGTCGGCGTGCGCGGCCCCGAGGCGGCATTGATGAACGCGGCACCCTGTGCGAAGAACGGCCGGTACTCGATAAGCTGCCGCGCGAACTCCTGTGGGACGATCGTCTGCTGATCGATTTCGACGTTAGAGAAATCCGGATTGAGCGTGCCGACGAAGCGGATCGTCGGCGTGAACGGGTAGCTGACGTCGCCTCCGATCCAGCGCAGGTTCATCGGCAGAAACGCGCCGTTGGCTTGCTGAAAGAGATTGCGATCCTCGCCCATGCTCGCCAGGCCGTAGATGTCGGCGCGCGGCTTCGGCCGAGCCGCCGCCGACGCGGCGATATCGAAATCGCCGCCGGCCCAAAAGCGCGTATCGTTCGTAAAGGTTGGCCAGGTCCCGCTCGGCGCATCCGACATGAGCGGACTCCAAGCCCACGCAAGATGCTCGCCGCGCGCGGCGATGCCGCGCACGAACTGCAACCGCCACGTTTGTTTGCCGCCGCGCGGCACACGCAAGACGTCGAAGGGGATGATCAGGACCGCACTCCAGGACCCGTCGGAGATTCTGCCGGCGGCACTCCAGCGCGGGCGGAAGCGAACGTTCTCGTTCGCCTGTTCGTACTGAATGCCGTGCGGCGTCGCCTCGAAGTAGTAGGCCTGGCTCCCCCCGCCTCCGTTGACGAGACCGACGCCGACGAAATCGTCCACGCCAAAGCCGACGTCGTTTGTCGCCTGCGTTGCGACGATCGGCACGCCGGCCTGACCGGCCTTGAAGGCCACGTACAGGTTCTTGTCATCGTAGAGCAGGTAAGCCTCGGTCGGAAACTGTGAGGGCGCGCGCGTCGTCACATTCTCCCAAGGGCCGGCGCCGTTGGGGACGCGTCCGGCTTGCCAGGCCGGGTCGGCTAGGCTTGGATCCAAAGTCAGAGCGTGCGGAGCGCGCGCCACCTGGAACGAAAAGCTCTCGATTACGGCGGCGTTTGCGCAAGCGACCCCTGCGATGAGCGCAAGCGCCGCGCCGAGGAAAAGCCCGCGCACGTTCATAATGTCGTCCCGAGACTCGGGACGAGTCCTCAGAAAAGCATCAAAAGATTCTCTGCCGAGAAGAAGTGCAATGAGCGTTTATCAGTTCGGTCCCTTTTGTCTCGACGCGTCGCGCCTGCTCCTGCTCGACGGCAACGAGCCGGTCGCGCTCGGACCGAAGGTCGTCGAGACCCTGCTCGCCCTCGTCGAGCATCCGGGTGACGTCGTCACCAAGGGCGCGTTACTGAATCGGATCTGGCCGGAGGCCTACGTCGACGAAGCCAATTTGGTTCAAAACGTGCACGTAGCGCGGAAGCTGCTGCGAAGCCGCTGGGAGGCCAACGTCATCGAGACGATCCCGCGACGCGGATACCGCTTTACGGCCGAAGTGCGGTTGTTGGAGGGTTTGCCGTCTGCTCAGCCGCTGCCCGCAGCGCCGCGGTCTGAAGCTCCGCTACGCCGTCATCGCTTTTGGCAAGGCGCGCTTGCGGCGCTCTGTATCGCTGCCGTCAGCGCGGCGCTCCTCGAAGTCGCCGGCCTGCGTCCCAGCATGGCAACATCGGTGCTCTCGGCAAAGGGTGCGCGAATGTACGAAATCGGCCGCTACTATTGGAATATGCGAACGCCGGCGGCCCTTTCGAAAAGCCTCACCTATTTCACGCGCGTGGTCGATTCGGATCCGGGTAGTGCGCGCGGTTACGCCGCCCTGGCCTCCGCCGACGCGATCATGGCCGATTACCATTACGGATCGTTAATGCCTGAGAAGTATTACGCTCGCGCACGCGCATACGCCAAGAAAGCATTGGCCTTAGATCCCAACTGCAGCGAGGCGTACGCGGTGCTCGGAATGATCGAAACCAATAAGTCGGCTGACGAAGCCAGTGCGCTTGCAAAGGGCATCGGTGACCTGCAACGCGCCATCGAGCTGGATCCGGCCGACGGACCGGCGCACGAATGGTACGGCATCGCGCTCCTTTCGGCCGGACGCGTCTACGAAGCGTACGCGGAACTTCAACGGGCGGCCTATCTGGATCCGCTCTCCGTCGCTACGACTTCGTGGCTCGGCGACGCTGCCTATCTCAGCGGCCGTTACGGCGATGCAATCGGGTATGCGGACGAAGCGCTCGATTTGGCACCGGGCCGTTACGAAGCGCTTGAAACGTTGGGGCTTGCCTATGAGGCCCGCGGCCAAGTGCCGCGCGCCATTGCCGTCTTCGAGCGGCTGGGCGCCGTTTGCGGCATGTGCCGCGCCGAAGCCGCGGCGCTGCTGGCCGGTGCTTATGCGCGCGCGAGGCGCTTGGCCGATGCGCGCGCCGAGATCGCAATCGCGCAGGCCCATCCAAACGACGTTTCCGCGGAAGATCTCGGGATCGCATTCGTCTCGATCGGCAAGCGCGAAGCCGGTATGGCGTGGTTGCGGCGGGTGCGCGGCAAGGCCATGCGCACCGAACTGAACTACGACCCGCGCTTCAACATGCTGCGCGGCGATCCGGCGTTTAAGCGCCTCGAGGAAAGCCGCGCATAGCGAGCATCGCTATTTCCACGGGATGAGCGTTGCTTTCGGTGCAACCGTCGTTGGTTGCTGCGGTTTATAATCGTTGGAATGGAAAAGCTCAATATGAAACCTCGGCATTTTATGATAAATACGACCAAAGTAGCATCGCTCGCTCACGCGACCGGCGACGTAGACGGTCTCGCACACGGACACCTCGGTGAAAGCAAGTGCAGCCTCCGTACCTACGGGACGTCCGGACGCGATGCGTACATCTTTAGCGTGCGGTAGATCACACTCGCCGCGAAAAAAGGAGCGAGACGAATGTCTCGCTCCTTTTTCATTCTCTAATGGTCCCGAGCCGGAGTGGGCCCGAAAGGTGCAACCTTTCCTTCCTTTTCGTGGTCCTAGCGAGCGTATGATGACTACTGCCGCGCCCGTTGCCGCCCTCGCCATTAAAGGCACCGTTGGGGGCCTAAACTCTCCGGAGCGCTCCGAACCCGTCTACGGCGGCTATGCAAATGCACGCGGTGACGTCGTATTGTTTGCGGAAGATACTGCCTATCACGTCAATTTCAAAAACAAGATCTTGAAGCAACGGCCGCCGCTGAACCTCGGCGCGCAAGCACGTTACGATGCGACGGAAGCCGGCGAGGAGTTCACGTACGGCAATAAGACCTTCCGGCGCTTGAGCCTTCAGCAGATCGAGGAGATCTGCGGCACCGGCCATTTTCGGGTCGGCGCGCGTTTCTAAGCCCTAACTCTACGAAGGGCGCAGCGCGAGGTTTCGAACCGCCCGGCAAGAAACCGCCTGCATGGAGCTTCGCCCCCTAGGATTCGGCGAGATTTTCGACCGCGCGGTTACGCTTTACATACGCAATTTCATTCCCTTTGCAGCGATCGTCGCGGTGATGATCGTGCCGCTGGCAATCTTGCAGTATCTCCTCGACGTCAGCTCGCAACCCCAATTCGATGCCGTAGTGCGGATCCTCACGCACCCGCATAGTTTCCCGACGGCGCCGGTGCCGTCGACCTTCAGTTCGCCGGGCATGGTCGCCGTCTTCGTTGCTATGCTGCTCTTGACGTATGCGGTCTGGCCGTTTGCGCTCAACGCCGTTGCGGTCGGCGTCGCACGCCTCTATCGGGGCCGGCCCGTCGAGTTTCGCGTCTGTTACGAAATCGTGCTTCGCCATTGGCTGCGGATCATCGCAATGATCGGTTTCGACGTGCTCATCTTTATCGGATGGTACCTTGCCGTGATCGCGGTCATCGTGCTGCTCGTCTTCGCGATTGGGGCTTTCGGCGCGGTGATTCCCGGATTGGGATTCTGGTTCGGCTTCGCGTTTGGATTCCTCGGCGTTATCGCGCTGCTGCCGTCGCTGGGACCATTGGTCGTTGCGATGACGTTTGCGATGTACGCGGTCGTGATCGAAGAACGCCCCGTCGCGGAATCGCTCTACGTTGGCTTTGCGCGGGTCTTTAATCGGGCGGAATTCTGGCGTGCGGTGCTCTTCTCGCTGGCCGTCGGCGCCGTCATGCTCGGCGGCTCGGCGATGTTCGGCTTCATCGCGCTAGTCGCCGGCTTCTTCCATCTGCCGCTGCTGCAGGCGACGATCGAGTCGCTCGCCCGCGCGGTCATCACGCCCTTCGCGGTCGTGCTGCTGGCCGTCTACTACTTCGACGTGCGCATTCGGCGCGAAGCGTTCGACCTGGAGACGAGCCTCGACCGTCTGGCAGCCGCCCAACCGGCGTGATCGTTACGGCCGCGGCGGCGCTCGCGCTGGCGATGCCGTCGCGCGAGGCGTTGATCGAGCGCTGGCTGCACGCGAATCGCGTGCACTCGCCGGCGCGTCTCAATTCGGGGCCGAGTGCGGGCCTCGCGCCCAACGCCGTCGCACCGCCCGATCTGCGCGCGCTCGCGCAGCGCGAGCTCGGCATCGCAGGGCGTTATCGACTCGAACGACCATCGCCGCAACGGGCGCAGGAGGCGCCTTGGTGGCTGGGGTTGTTGCGCTGGTTCTACGATCGCTGGCAGCAATTCTGGCACACCGTCTTCGCGCGCGTGCACGTCAGTAAAGAGCAAGCCGCGAGCATCGGCGACGTGCTGCTCGCGATCCTCGGACTGGCGTTCGTCTTCGTCCTCGTTACTCTGCTCAGAAAGTTACAGCTCGCGCGCTCCGCTGCGCGACAGAAGTCCGAACCCCTCGAAGAACCGCCGGCTCCGAGCGCGCTCTACAACGATGCCTGCGAAGTGGCAAACGGCGGCGACTACGGCACGGCCGCGCTCTTGCTCTTTGCGGCCGCGGTCGCGCTGCTCGTTCGGCGAGGCGCCGTCGCCGGCGCGACGAGCGCGACGGTCGGAGATCTGCTGCGCCAGCTGAGAGCGCGCAATGCGCCGTTGATCGGTCCGTTCGATGCCGTCGCAGGACCATTCGTGCAGAAAGCCTATGCCGAGCGCGCCGTCGACGAGTCGCAATGGCACCGCGCCCACTCCGCCTTTCTCGCACTCGCGCAGGAAGGAGCGCACTCATAATGACGCGCCTCCGCCTCGAGCTCGTCATTCTCGTCGCCTGCGCGCTGCTGCTCGTGCTGCTCGGCTACGAGCGCACCACGATGGAGCAGCGCGAACGACCTTCGGTCGACTCGACATACGATACCGGCCCAAACGGTTACCGCGCGCTCTACGAGGTGCTGCGCGCAGCCGGCGTTCCGGCGGGACGATTCGAGCGCATGCTCGGCACGCTCGATCCGTCGATTCGCACGCTGATCATCACCGGTTACGAAGACGATCCCTCGGCCAAGCCGCTCGGCGCAAACGATGCGCAGCTGCTGCGCCGGTTCGTCTTGAACGGAGGCCGCCTCGTTGCGATCGATACCGAGTTCGCCGGCAAGCAAGACGTCACGCCGGACGTCGGTACGACGCTGCAGGCAAAGGGCCGCGACGCGATCGCGCTGGCTCGCAACGCCTATACCGCCGGCGTGACGCGCGCGAGCGGCTCGATCGACTGGGTCTTTCCGTTTAAAGAATCGCGCGGCATCCCGCTGCTCGCCAACAAGCAGGGGATCGTCGCGGTGTGGTACCGCCTCGGCCGCGGCGAAGTGATTGCCGTCAGCGCACCGGAACTCTTCAGCAACGCCGAGCAGCGCAACGCCGATAATTTGCGTTTTGCATACAACGTCATCGGCAATCACGGATTAGCGGCGTTCGACGAATACGTTCACGGTTACGACGACGATCTCACGATGTGGGGCGCGCTGCCGGGACCGGTGCATGCGGCCGTTTGGATCGTCGTCGCGCTCGCGGTCATCGCGCTTATCGGTGCGAACGTGCCGTTCGCGCCGCCGTATCTTTCGGACAAAAATACCGAGCGCGATTCCTCGGATTACATCGCGGCCATCGCCGAGCTGATGCGCCGTTCGCGCCGCCGTCCCCCCGACGACGACGTCATCTGGCAAGCGACGACCGCTTTCCAGCGGCGAAAGGAGCACGCGTGAGTTCATCGGTTCAAGAAATGGCGGCCCGCCTCGCGGCCGGGATGCAACAGGTTCTCGTCGGCGCCGACCGGCTGACGCTGGCCTTGACGATCGCGCTGCTCGGGCGCGGTCACGTGCTGATCGAAGGCGTGCCCGGAACCGGCAAGACGCTGGCCGTGCGCGCGCTGGCGCTGCTGCTAGGTCTAGACTTTCGGCGGATTGCGTTCACGCCCGACTTGATGCCCTCCGACGTCGTCGGCACGACGGTCTTCAATCCGCAGACGGCGCAGTTCACGACGCGCACCGGCCCGATCGTCGCCAACGTCGTGCTCGCCGACGAAGTGAACCGCACGCCGCCCAAGACGCAGTCGGCGCTGCTCGAAGCGATGGAAGAGGGGCGAATCACGATCGACGGCGTGACGTACCCGCTACCACAGCCGTTTCTGCTCTGCGCGACGCAGAACCCGATTGAATACGAAGGAACCTATCCGCTCCCCGAGGCGCAGCTCGACCGTTTTATGGTGAAGGTCGAATCGGCGTATCCGCAAGAGGCGCAAGAGTTGGAACTGCTCGCTCGCACGGCGGCCGGTTTCGATGCACGCGATTTGGAAGCGTCGAGCATCGCGCCCGTCACCGGCGCCGCCGAAGTGCTCGAAGCGCAGCGAGCCGTCCGGCAGGTGCATCTCTCGGACGGCTTGCGCGAGTACACGTATCGCATCGTCGCGGCGACGCGCTCGCACCCGCGGCTCACGCTCGGCGCCTCGCCGCGCGCCGGCATCCAGCTGCTGACCGCATCGCAGGCCGCGGCCGCGATCGCGGGGCGTGACTTCGCGACGCCCGACGACGTGAAGGACGTCGCCGAGTTCGTCATTCCGCACCGCCTGATCGTTGCGCCCGACGCCGAGATCGAAGGCATCTCCGCCCGCGACGTCCTGCGCGACGTCCTCGCCACCGTCCCCGTGCCCCGCGGTGCTTTGTCATCCTGAGCGGAAGCGCGAAGCGCCGGAGTCGAAGGACCGGTTACCTCATCCCGTTTTGTTCGTGGGTACGCAAAGAAGGTCTGGCGTGCCGACCGTAACTTCGGCCTTCTGGAATTGGTTCGCATAGGCTCGCGATTGCGAGATCGTCGGGCCCTTGATCGTGTAGCACGTGAGGTGGTTCGCCGGCTGCGGAACCTTCATGTTTGGTCCCTGTATGACGGTCTTCGTAACGGGCGTACAGAAGAGCGAAGGCGTGCCGACGGTCGTCTTATACGTTTGGAACTGGTCCTTGAGCTGGACGGTCGCGCTGAAAGAACCTCCTTGGAACTGCGCCTGGTAGCACTGGAAGTGCAAGAAGGTCGCGGCCATGGGTGAGGCTGCGATCGCCGCCGATGGAGCCGTCATTCGCCCAATGAAGAACGCTGCGGCAACGAGGGGAACGATGATCGCCAAACTGGCTAGTCGCATACGGGATCTCCCCAGGCACCCGGATATGGGTACCTTCCGCCAAGCATACACCCGCCCAGAGACGGCGTCATTATGAGCGTCCCTTGTCATCCTGAGCGAAGGCGCGCAGCGCCGGAGTCGAAGGACGCGCGGACCATTGTTTTGTCATCCTGAGCGCGAGCGCATTCCTCACCTTGTCATCCTGAGCGGAGCCGGGCAGCGGCGGAGTCGAAGGGCGAAGGACGAAGGGCGAACGGCGAAGGAGAGGCCCTCTCCTGAGCCGAATTACTGACAAATGGCATATTCCGAAGTGTCACCTGTCAGGCGCGGCACGCGCACTCTCATCCGCGACCTCTTGCGCCAAAACAAACCGGGCGATGACGCGATCATCGATGCCGTTCGCCGAGGCCTTCCGCCTTCGGCGCTCGACGATCTGCTCGATGCCGGCCTTTCGGAGGACGAGGTGGCCGGCGTCATCGGATTTTCGGTACGCACGCTCCACCGCAAGCGTGACCGCAGAGTGCGGCTTGACGTTGCCGAAGGCGACCGAGCGGTTCGATTAGCGCGCATTCTCGCCGAGGCTGACCTCTACATCGGCGCCCGCGGCCGCGCGCTGCATTGGCTCCGGGCGAAGAACTGGGCTCTCGGCGGTCGTACGCCGCTCGAGCTGCTCTCAGCCGAGCCCGGCGTCGAAATCGTACGACAGGCGCTCGCGACGATCGCATACGGCGGGGTTGCGTGATCGAGGTATGGCGACTGGTACGCACGCGGTTTTGCCCGACGCCCGAGGCGGCATTTAGCGGAGAAGGCGCCGCAATTGCCGGCGGCCGCTGGAACCGCAAGGGTACTCGCGTCATCTACGCTTCGTCGTCGCGCTCGCTCGCGATTTTGGAAATTCTCGCGACGATCGATCGCGCCGACGCACCGGCCGACTATGCGTTCGCGTCGGCGGCACTCGACGAAAGCAACGTCGAGCAGGTTCAATCGCTGCCCGCGGGTTGGCGAAGCGCGGCTCGGTCCGAAGCGACGCTCGAGATCGGCGAGCGATTCGTCGCCGAAAGCAGCGCGTTGGCGCTTGCCGTCCCGTCGGCGATCGTGCCGCAGGAGTTTAATTATCTCATCAATCCGTTGCACCGCCGCTCGGACGTCATGAAAATCGCGAAGACCTTCGAACCTTTTGCCTTCGACGAACGCATCTTCGCCAGTCCATGGCCCTGAAATCTATCCGCCTGTGGCTCCCGGCGTGGTTCACCCCGCGCTTCCTCTGGGTGCTCGCGGCAATCGCGCTGCTCCTCGCGTGCTCGCCGGGCGTCGCGCTCTTCATCCCGCTCGCGATTCTCCTCGCCCTCGCCTTAGCGATCGCCACCATCAGCGACGCAATCCTCGGCCCGCCGTCGTCAGTACTGCGCATCACGCGCACGCCGCCCGAGCACTTCGCGCTCGGGATCCGCGCCGAGCTCTCCTACACGATCGAGAACCACTCGCGGCGCGCGATCCGCGCCGGCATAATCGAAACGCCCGTGCGAACCGTGCGCTTCGAAACCGACGAGCTGATCGCAAACCTCCCTCCGCAGAGCCGCACGACAATCGCGCGCCCCGTCACCCCAATCTCGCGCGGCGCCGACAACCTCGGCACGCTCTACCTCTGGTACGAAAGCCCGTTCGCGCTCATCCGCCGCCGCCTTCGTATCCCCGCCACGCAAGCGATCCGCGTCTTTCCGGACCTCTCAGCGGTCGAGCGTTACGGCAAGCTGCACCTGCGCAACCGTACGATCGAAGCGGGGCTGCGCCGGATGAAGCTGCGCGGCGCCGGAACCGAGTTCGAGTCGCTGCGCGAATGGAGCGACGGCGACGCCTTTCGCGCGGTCGACTGGAAGGCCACGGCACGCCGTGGAAAATTGATGGTCGCGCAACACGAAGTCGAGCGCAGCCAGAACGTGATGCTCATGCTCGACTGCGGACGCCTCATGACGCCGCGCATCGACACCGGCCGCAAGCTCGACTACGCCGTGACCGCCGCCCTCTCGCTCGCGACCATCGCCGGGCTCGCCAGCGATCGCGTCGGCCTCGTCGCCTTCACGCACGACATCCTAGCCTCCAGCGCCCCGCGCTCGACGCGCTCGTCGATCGCGCACCTCTCCGAAACGCTCTACGCGCTCGAGCCGCGCTTCGAGGAGTCGAACTACACGCGCGCCTTCGCCTATCTGCGCCACCACCTCCACAAGCGCTCGCTGATCGTCTTTCTCACCGACGTGATCGATCCGCTGGCGCAGGCGGCGCTATTGGCCGAGGTCGGATCGCTTGCGAAACATCACCTGTTGATCTGCGTCTTCATGAACGACGCCGCGGTGAGCACCGCGCTCTCGCAGGAGCCGCAGAACGTAAGCGAGGCTTATCGCGCAAACGTCGCGGTCGGTCTGGCGAACGAACGGCGCCTCGCCAGGGCAATGCTGGAACGCGCCGGCGTACTCGTCATCGACGTCCCCGCCCAAAAGCTGACGACCGCGCTGATCGACGAATATCTACGCGTGAAACGCCGGGGTCTCTTGTAAGCCATGCGCAAACTCGCCGGAATCGCCGTCCTTGCCTTCTCCTGTGCCGCGGCGGCGGCGCGGGCCGACACGCCGCCGCTTCGCCATCTCGTCTACTCCTTTACCTACGAATCGCGTCAGCATGGCGCCGTGCCCAACGAGCCGGGCTCGACCGGAAACCGCACCTATAACGGGCAGCTCGACGACACCGGCACGATGACGGTCGATGTGCTCCGGGAAGCACCGGATCGCGGATTGCTGGTGGTCGTTAGCGAGCAGGGCAATTACACGCGAAAGGCCGTACCGGCGACTTGCGCCGTCTACGGTAACACCGAGGTCGTCTGCGATCCGACCAAGCTGATGAACAGCGAGGAGTATACACTCTTGCGCTTTCTCGGCGCGAACTTCTACGACCCGAACCTGGTGGATGCAAAGCAGCACTGGTCGATCGCGCAGCGCAAGACCGGCACGATCCTGAGCGCCGACTATTGGATCAAGAGCAACGATAACGGCGTCATGACGATCCAGGAGACCCGCCATCTCGAGGATACGTCACAAGGCAGCATCAGCTTCGACACGGAGACGAAGCTCGACTATAACGCCAATCGCCTTCTGCCGACTGCGATCGACGAGTACTCGACGGAGGAGCAGCACTCCGGCGCCATCGGTATCACAACGACGACGTATCAAACGACGCTCAAACTCGTCTCCGATTCAATGGCAAAACAGTAGCGATTTGTCATCCTGAGCGCGAAGGGCTTTACGTTTCCTCCGGGCGCCGGCCTGCCCCTGAGAAATACATGGCCATCAACACTGCCGTGGAGAGCCCGACGACGATGCGCGTCTTCTCGGGCAGGCGCCGTGGCGTGACGAAGGCTTCGATCGTTCCCGCGACGATCAGCATCGAGGCGACGCCGATAATCAGCGTTCCGGCCCGCCGCGCGTTGGCGGCGATCAGGTCGCGCCGCCGCATGCGCCCCGGATAAACCATCGCCGCCGCAATCAACAAGCCGGCCGCGCCGGCGATCTGGATCGCGGTGAGCTCGATGAAGCCGTGCGGCGCGATCGTCGCCCAAAAATCGGTGCCGAATCCCGCGTTGGTGAAGAGCGCGCCCATTCCGCCGAGCATCAGCCCGTTGAAGCCGATGATATAGAGCGTCACCGCGCCGAGCGTGACGCAGCCCGCGAAGGCGATGATCGCCACCTTGACGTTGTTGGTAATAATCATCGCCGACATTGCCGGCGCGAAGCTCGGATCGACGGCAAAGTTGGAGTCGTGCAGGCTCTTGCGGATCTTCTCGGAGACGAGGAACTTCGGCAGCAGCGCGTAGGCGTCGGCCGGGTGATTGCGCACGAGCACGTACGCGACCACCGCGCACGCCACCGTGATCGCCGTGCAGATCGCGAAGTACGGCCACGACCGCCGAAACTCTTCCGGAAAGACGCGTGCGTAGAAATCGGCGATGCGCTTCAAGCTGCTTTCGGGAGCGCGCGCGTAGACCTGCGCGTGTGCCCGCGCGACGCTGCGGTTCAGATACTCGAGCAGGCCCGCGTCGAACCCCCGGCCTTGGGCGTACGCGAGATCGCTCGTCATGGCACGGTAGAGTCGCCCCAGCTCGAAGATCTCATCGGGCGAGAGCGCGCGAACGCCGCGCCGCTCGATGCGCCGCAGGAGTGCGTCGAGACGCTCCCACGTCGGTGACCGGCGCTCGACGAAAGCGGTTTGCGTCAACGCCCAGGAGTTAGCGACGGTCGCTTGTCGAACCTCGTTGCCGTGAATCGGACGCTCGAGGTTCGCACGCCCGAGAGCATCGCATTTAGCTACGAGCTCGCCGGTTTGGGCAGCCGCTTCCTCGCGCTCATGGTCGATCAAGTGATCCAGATCTTGACGCTGATCGCCATCATCGTCGGACTCTTGCTGGCGCTCACGCGCGTGCCTCGCATCCTCGGCCCGCACGCGGCCTCGAACGTCAACGAAAAGCTCGCGCAAAGCCTGGGCATAGCGATCGCGGTCGTCATCGTCTTCGCGATATTCTATGGCTACTTCATCGTCTTCGAGGCGCTCTGGAACGGGCAGACGCCCGGGAAAAAACTCCTCGGGCTGCGCGTCGTGCGCGACGGCGGCTACCCGATCGACTTCGGCGCGTCGCTGATCCGCAATCTCATTCGCGTCGGCGAACAGCTCGTCGGCTATTACCTGCTCGCGGCGATCAGCGCGGTTATTTCGCCGGAGAACAAGCGGCTCGGGGATCTCGCCGCCGGGACGATCGTCGTGCGCGATGCGCGCCTGAGCGCGCCGCGTTCGCTGACGCCGGGCGACGAACCCGCTCGCGCTTCGGCGACCTACCTCAACGGCGACGAGCGCGCGCTGATCGCGCGCTTTCTCGAACGCCGCGACGAGCTCGCGGACGATCGCCGCAAAGAAATTGCCGCCCAACTCGCATGGCGCATCCGCAAGCGCGTGCCTCCGGAGCTCGCCCGCCTCGATGACGAGCTGCTCCTCGAGCGGCTATGAACGCGGACATCTGCTTCGGAGATTGGATATGATCGAACGGCGACGCTTCTTGCTCACGCTCGGGGCATCCGCAGTAGCGTTCCCGCTGCTCGGCGCTGCCACGAATGATGAGACGAACGAGCCGCTGGAGCGAGCCCTCGTGCTGAGCGGCGGGGGAGCGCGCGGTGTGTATGAGGCCGGCGTCGTTGGTGCGCTCGTGGCCATGGGCAACGTGAGCGATGGTTCGCCGCTCTTGCCGTACCAAGTCGTCTGCGGCGCCTCGATCGGGGCGCTCAACGGCTGGTTCGTTGCGACCGGCCAATATGCGAAGCTGCGCGAGCTCTGGTACACCATCAGCAGCCAGAACCTCATGCGCCCGAAGCCCCAGTATGCCGCCTTGCACGACCCCCAGAGCGGAGTACTCGATCGGGTCGCTTCGGCGCTGCGTTTGATCGGGCTGATACGAAATCAGCGTGCGATCTTGCAGAGCGAACCGGTCATCGATTGGATCTCTCGCAACATGGACCCCGCGACGCCGCTGCTGATGCCGCTGGTCTTCGCGACGACGAACCTCACGCTCCAACGCCCGGAATATTTTTTCGTGCGCCCGCAGGGCCGTGGCGGCGAGATTCCAGAGCGGCTCGTGCACTCGCTGCAACTGACGCTTGGGCCGACGACCGTCGTGCGCGAAGCCACGCCGGAGCTCTTGCACCAAGCGCTCTTTGCTTCGGCGGCCCTCCCCGTCGCGTTCGATCCCGTCCAGATTCCGAACCCTAACGGCACGATCAACGAATATTGCGATGGCGGCGTCGCGAGCAACTCGCCGGTCGGCATCGCGCACGCAGTTTCGAACGGGGCCGACGTCATCTTGTTGGATCCGCCGTTCGAGCCCGAAACCAACTACACCGATGCCGTGGAGATCGTCTTCGGCGTCTACGGCACGATGCAGCGTAAGTTAATCGAAACCGAGATGCGCAACGCGTATTTTCAATCGGTCGGCAAGCGCGCGTTCCAGGGCCTTCCGCCGCAAGAGGCGGCTCGCGCGGCGCAGAGCAATCCGACGCTTGCGAAGCTCTTGCATACGGTTCCAGTGACCGACTTGCGATATATCCGGCCGAAAAAAGTGCTTCCGGTCGACGTCGTGGGATTCAACGACGAGGTCGCCATCGGCGAAGCCTATCGGATCGGCTGGGAGGACGCCGCCGGCGGCTTCATTCCGTACGACTGGGCAACATTCCAGCTCTAAGCTCTGCTATTGTCATCCTGAACGAAGCACCACTCTCCCCTTGTCATCCTGAGCGAAGCGCACTCTAACCCTTGTCATCCTCACCCTTCGACTCGCTGCGCTCGCTCAGGACTGCGCTTCACGCAGGCAACAAGGAAGTTGTCATCCTGAGCGAAGCGAGCGCAGCGAGCGGAGTCGAAGGACAGCCAGTCAGAAAGGAAACCACTGTGCCGAGCATTACCCCGTTTCTGTGGTTCGACACCCAGGCCGAAGAGGCGGCCGAGTTCTACGTCTCCATATTTAAGAACTCGAAGATCACCGGCGTCAGCCGCTACGGCGAGGCGGGTCCCGGACCGGCCGGATCGGTAATGACCATCGAGTTCGAGCTCGACGGCCAGCCGTTCATGGCGATCAATGCGCCGACGGGCGACCCCCAAGTGCCCAGCGAAAACTTCTCGCAAGGCAAGATCGCGCTCTTCGTGAGCTGCGAAACCCAAGCCGAGCTCGACGAGCTCTGGGATAAGCTCTCCAAAGGCGGCAAGCAGCTGCCGTGCGGCTGGGTTGCCGACATTTACGGTTTCGCATGGAATCTCGTGCCGGCCGGCCTTCGCGACGTCCTCGGAGGCGACGATGAAGAGCGTTCGCAGCGCGCGATGCGCGCGATGCTTCAGATGAGCAAACTCGACATCGACGAGCTCCGTCGCGTTTACAACGAATAGCGGGTCCGGTCCCCAACTACGAAATGCTGGGATTAGCCGTCCGACCTTCGCCCTTCGTCCTTCGACTGCGGCGCTACGCGCCTCAGCCTGTCCTGAGCGAGCGTAGCGAGTCGAAGGGCTCAGGATGACAAGCTTGACCCCAGATGTAGGAATTCCTACAATATTGGTATGAAAAGCGTCGTAGGTGAGAAAGGCCAGGTCACGATCCCCAAGGCGCTTCGGGATAGTCTCGGACTAAAACCGGGGGCCGAATTGGAGTTCGAAGAGCAGGGCGGAAAGCTGATCGGCAAGCGCGTCGTGCAGGTCGATCCTCTTAGCAAACTGGTCGGGATTCTGCCGGCGATGAACGTCGACGCCGCGCTGGAGCAGCTCCGCGGCCCCGGTTGGCGGGCCGATCTCGATCAAAGGCGCCGTGGTCACCGCGGTCGATAGCTCTATTCTCCTTGATGTGCTGACCGGCGATCCCAAGCACGGAGCAGCGTCGTTAGACGCTTTGCGCGTGGCTCGCAGGAGTGGAGCGCTCATTGTTTGCCCCGTCGTGTGGGCAGAGGTGCGCGGATTCTTCGACGACTCCGATCGGATGCACGGCGTGCTTGAGGAGGCGGAGATCCGCTTCGATCCCTTTGACCGTGACTGCGCCGACCTCGCGGGAGAGCGTTGGCAGCAGTATCGCCGCGGCGGCGGGTCTCGTAGTAGGCTGATGGCAGACTTTCTGATCGGCGCGCACGCGCTAACCCGGGCAGCCCGGCTTCTCACCCGTGATCGCGGCTTCTTTCGGCGCTATTTTAGTGGCCTCGTCCTCGCCCCGTAGCGGCTGGGCAGGGTCGAGGGGGAGGGTAGTGAATCCAAGCAGGGGAGCCAATGAAGCTAGTCCTCTTCGCGGACCTGCATCTTGACGCGCCCTTTCGCTGGGCGCCGATTTCGCTTGGGCGAAAGTTGCGCCTGGGGCTGCGCGAGACCCTCGATCGGATCTGCCGGCTAGCGGCCGAAGGAGGCGCCGATGCCCTCCTCTGCGGGGGCGACCTCTACGAGCAGGAAAACTTCACCCCCGATACCGCCGAGTTCTTGCGCGCGACGTTTTCGAACATCGGGTCGGTACCGGTTTTCATTGCGCCCGGCAACCACGATTGGTACGGCCCAATCTCGCTCTATCGCCAAGTCGCCTGGAGCCCGAACGTCCATATCTTTGCGGAGGGGCAGCTCGCCCCGGTGCAGATCGGCGAGAATGTAGCGCTCTGGGGTGCGGCGCATCGGTCTCCGGCCAACACCGGCGATTTTTTACAGAACTTCCACGCGAACGGCGCTCGATGGAACGTCGCGCTCTTTCACGGTTCCGAGCGCGGGTTCTTTACGGAGCAGGGAGAGGGCAAAGCTCCGCACGCCGCTTTTCGTGAAAGCGAAGTCCATGAGGCCGGTCTGATCCACGCCTTCGTCGGTCACTATCATCAGCCCAAGGAGACGCAATGGCTGACCTATCCCGGCAGCCCGCAGGCGCTCGCCTTCGGTGAAGGAGAGGGCGGAGCTATCGTGATCGAGCTGGAGAACGGCAACATATCTCGCGAACGAGTCGACGTCTCGTCGATGCCCTTTACCACCGTGCAGGTAAACGTCTCGGGCGCGGCGTCGATGAGCGAGATCATCGACCGCGTGCGCGTCGAGCTGGCCGGAATCCGCGGCGTCGTCCGCGTCATCCTGTACGGCACCTTGGCCACGACCGTCGACCTGAAGCGCGACGATATCAAGAGTGCGTTCGGCGATCTCGACGGCATGGTCGTTCAGGCGAGGGTTCAGGAGGCCTACGACCTCGAAGCGATCGCGAAGGAGCAGACCGTAAGCGGGCAATTCGTTCGCGACGTTGGTGCGAGCGAACTCGATGAGAGCGAAAAGAGGCGCGTGCTCGCGGTCGGCTTGAGGGCGCTCGACAACCGCGGCGATCTGGATCCGCTCGAATATGCGCTTTGAGTCGGTAACCGCCGTTGCGTTCGGTCCGTTCAGGGATCGGCGCATCGACTTTACGCCCGGCATGACAATTATTGCAGGCCCGAACGGAGCCGGAAAGTCGTCCTGTCTTGCGGCGATGTACGCCGCGCTCTGCGGAATTCGCCGAGGCGCCGGCCTGCGCCGCGAAGACCGGGAGTTTCAGGAGCGACACCAGCCGTGGGGCGGCGATCACTGGCAAACGCATGCCGAGATCGTTCTCGACAGCGGAAAGCGGATCGAGCTGCGATACGATCTCAACGGTCGCATCGATTGTTCCGCAACGGACGTCGACCTCGGCCGAGACCTCTCGAGCGATCTGATCAACGACGGCACGCCCGATGCTTCGAAACTCGTCGGACTCGATCGCCGCTCTTTTGCCAAAACCGCCTGCGTCGGTCAGGCGGAGATCCTGCACGTCCTCACCGCGGCCGAAGAACTCCAAGAATCGCTTCAACGCGCTGCGGCAAGCGCCGATCGCGACGCAACCGCGTCGCGAGCCATTGCCGCAATCGAGAGCTTTAGCAGCGAATTCGTAGGCGTCGATCGCAAGGGCGGCACGAAGCCGCTGCGCGCGGCGAAAGACGAAGTGGAAGCCCGCAGGCAAGAGCTCGAAGCCGCGGAGGCGGCGCACTCGCGATACTTGACGCTGCTCGAGGAACGCGATCGGCTCGAGGCAGCAGCGATTGCGTCGGAGCGCAGCTATGTGCTCGCGGATGCGGGTCGCACGCGCGAAGAAGCACGGGATCTCGAGGAAAGAGCAGCGCGCGCGAGGAGCCTCTCGAACGAGCTTGCCGCGCTGATGCCGGCCGACTCGGGCGACGATCAGGGATTGGCCGACGAAGTTGTAGCGGCGCTGAGCGCCTCCGACGAGTTCCCGAAACCGCCGGTTCGAGGCGACGACCCGTCGGCGCTCTGGACGGAGCTCGCTGCACTTCCCGAAGACATCCGAGGCGATACCGCACCGAGTCCGCAGATTCTGGATGCGTATCGAGCCTTATGCGAGGCCGAGGCCGCGCGCGTCGAGCATATGCGCCAAGCCCAAGTTCGGCAATCGCCGCAAGGACGGGTCGCAACGACAAGCCCGGCCTATGCCGGAAAATGGACCCTGGGCGTCGCTCTCGTCGCCGCGGCTCTCAGCGCGGTCTTGTTCTTCGCGCGCCAACCGGTTTTCGGCGGCCTAACCGCCGCCATATTCTTGATCGCCGCAATCGCGTTTGCGTTCGCCAGCGGCCGGAGCTCTCGCGAAGTAAGCGCTCCTGAGGTAAATGCTCGCGAGCTGCCTTTGGAAGGAGCAGATTGGCAATCGCGAGGCGCAGAACTCGATGCCGAGGTAAAACGCTTGCGGAACACGCTGCGCGAAGGCTTCGAGTTGCGCGAATACTCATTGGGAGACGATGTAGCATCGACTTACACGCAGTACGTCGCGGATTGCACCGTTCGCGCGAAGAGCGCCGTGATACTCTCGCGCAAGCCGGACTTGGAACGACGCCTGCGAATCGCCGAGGAGCTCGAACGCGAACGGATAGCGTACGAAGAACGGCGCACCGAGCTCGCCGAAAAGCTCGCGCAGATTGCCTACCGCTGCGGCATCGATGCACCTCCAGAGCGTCTTCGAAAGGAACTGTCGGCATGGCAAGCGGAGCGGACCGAGCGGTTAAAACAGTCCCGTGAAGCGCTCATCACATCGGAAGAGCTGCAGGGCATTCTGCAAGGCGAGAGCGTCGAAGAACTCGAGTCGCGGGCGCTCGCAAAAGCAAACGAGGCGGATACGCTGATCGCGCGCCTGACCGAACAAGAGCATTCGGATCTCAATGGTTCAGGGGGCGCCCCGAGTCCGCAGGAAGTACGACGCCTTGGAGAGTTGGCGAACGATGCTCGCAGCGCCGCGGACCGCCACGCCGGCGAGATCGACTCGATGGCGCGCACGCTGCCGAGCGTAGCGGAGGCAAAGGAAGCGTCGTCGCAAGCTGCCGAGGAGCTAACGCGAGTCGAGACCCTGCGCGACACGCTCGAAAGAGCCTACGGGTTCTTGGAGCGAGCTCAAGACACCGTCCATCGGGACATCGCGCCGATTCTGCGGGGGACCCTAGAGAAATGGCTACCGAGAGTCACCAACGGCCTGTACGCGAGGGCCGCAGTCGACCCGGAGACTCTACGAGTCCGTGTCGCGAGCAACGGCGGGCCGTGGCGCGACGCGCAACTTCTCTCGCACGGAACGGCCGAGCAGATTTATCTCCTCCTGCGCATCGCCATGGTGAATCATCTCACCAAGGCGTCGTCGGAGACGTGTCCCTTGCTCTTAGACGACGTTACGGCACACTGCGACTCGGTTCGCACGCTCGCCGTCATGGATTTGCTCCACCAAATTAGCGCCGAACGGCAGGTGATCGTCTTTACTCAGCAGGACGCGGTCGTCAGCTGGGCCGAGCAGCATCTCAATCCCGAGCGCGATCGTATCGAGCTGCTCGACGAAAAACTCATCGTCGCCTAGCGCCCCAGGCTTGTCATCCTGAGCGGAGCGCCGCAGGCGCCCCAGGCTTGTCATCCTGAGCCGAGCGCCGTAGGCGCGCAGTCGAAGGGCGCCTACCTTCGCAGGCGCAGTATAAGAAACACCACGAACAGGAGAACAAACCACACGTCCATGGCCGCATAAATGGTCGTCGCGTAGAGCCGGGACGAGTGCTCGGATTTGCGCTGGGTCCAGGCAGCAGCGGTGCAAATGGTTCCGACGACGAGCAAGATGATAACGAGGATGACAAGAACCGGGCTGCGGCCGATGTGAAGTCCGCCGACCACAAACGCGCCCAATATCAGCAGGGGAACGAGCAGAACGAGCGCGATTTTGCTCAGATCCATCAATACGTGTCGACCTCGCCGCATGCAAGGAGGGTGTCGGTGAGGCAGAGGGCGAGCGGCCCCCCAAGGCAGCCCAAGCCACGGTCAATAACCGCTTCGTTCTCCAAGCCGCTTGTTTTGCGCCAGCCGTCTCGCCGCACCCTTCCCGACCCCTGCACCCACCTTGTCATCCTGACCCTTCGACTCGCTGCGCTCGCTCAGGACTGCGCTTCGCGCAGGCAATAAGGAACTTGTCATCCTGAGCGGAGGTGCGAAGCACCGGAGTCGAAGGACGAAGGACGAAGGGCGAAACGAAGGAGGCGCCGGCCTCATACGGAAACGCAACGCCCCGAAGCTACGGCAAGGAGTCGTTTGATGAGACCCGTTTTCGCTGCTGCCATTTTAGCGCTAATCGGCCTGGGATTCGCGGGCTGTTCCACCAACACGGGCGTTCCAACGATGGGCGCACAGAGCGTGGCGCAGCCGCAAGGCGAATCACCGCGCGCCGCCGCAAAGGCAACACAATATCTGTACGTCTACAACGAGGGATCGCCGGGCGCCTACTCCGGCGAGTACGCGCGGTACAGCCTTCCCGATCTTTCGTTGTTGGAAATGACCGAGGCCGATGGCGTTGCAAGTCCGGAGGCCTTTGGAAAAGGCGGGCTGCCATACTTCATCGACGAAGCGGACCAGGGCGGTTTTGCGGTGTACTTGCAGCCGGTCAAGAACAAGACGGTTCCGGCCGTCGAACAGTTTTATGGCATACCATGCGTGAGTACTTCGCTTGCGACCGGTCCAAGCGGCGACTTTTACGCCGTCCAATATTGTTCGACCAACGTGCTCGAGTACTCGCCCAAGAAAGAGACGGGCAAAGCGAAGAAACCCATCGCGCAATATACTGGTGGGAATCTCGGTAGCGAGAGCGGTACGATCGGCCCGACCTACGCCGCGGTAGATCCCAAAGGCAACCTTTACGTCGGCGACACCAAAGGCGGTGTCACGTATTTTGCCGCCGGATCCAAAAAGGGCGTCGTGGCCTTTCCGACGGGCAGCAGCGGCTACGTCTATCAGATGATCGTTGACGCAAACGGCGACGTCTGGAGCGTTCACGGGCCGGCCCCGACGCAGGTCTATTTTCCGAACAAGACATCGTGCGTTCCCGATCCCTCCGGCACCATCGTGCGCAACGAGCAAGCAGAGCGTTTTTCAGAGGGAACGCTGGTCCAGCACCTGTACACGGCGACGAGCGACAGTCCCGTCTATGCCGGCGACGGTCTCTCAATCGCGATCGATTCTAAGGGAAGGATCTACATCGGAAATCAAGACTCGAGCGACGACGGCGTGCTTCTCGATTACGATCCGGGCGCATCGTGCCCTACCGACGGACTCTCGTTTGTCCTGCCAACGCGAGCCTTTCCGCAGGTTGCGGTCGACGCGTCCGGCCGATACTACGTTACGGATTACAACGACAACACCATCTCGGCATATAAAGGCGGCTCGAAGAAGCTCCTCAAGAAAATTACGCAGAAAAAGGGCATCATCGCCATCACGTTCACCACGATCGGTCCGTGATGACGTTAGACTTTCACGAGGCCGTTCGCTAGCAGGCTGCGGGCGCAGTCGACGACGGTTTCGTCGAGCGGCCGCGGCTGCCAGCCGAGTTGTGTCCGGGCTTTCGCGTTCGAGAAGTTCGTACGGTCGCCCAGATTTTCGACGACGCCACGCAACGAGGGATCGAAGAGCGCGAGGAAGCGCACGAGCACGTCGGGTGCCAGTAGCTTGGGAACCTTTCGGGCGTCGAGACCGAGCCGTTCGCGCAAGATGCGCGCCACGTCGGCCAGCCATGCGAACGTCCCGGTACCGATAAAGCGCTGCCCGGCGGCGTTGGCGGCCGTCATCGCTCGTAAGTGGAGGTCCGCGATGTCGCGGACGTCGACAAAGTTGAAACCGAGCCGCGGAATCGCGGGCATGTCGCCGGCCAGGAGCCGGCTGATGCTTTGGAACGAGTACGATGGATCTTCGCCGAGTACCGGACCGACGACGAGGGTCGGGTTCACCACCGCTAGCGTCATCGTTCCCCCACTCGTTTTCAGGAAGTCCCAGGCGGCGCGTTCGGCAATCGTCTTCGAGCGCGCGTACGGCGGAGTTTCCGGGCTCGTCGGATCCGACCATTCGTTTTCGGTGAATATGCCGTCCGGTGGCGTCGGACCGTATCCGATCGCCGCGGCCGACGAGGTGACCACGACGCGCTCGACGCCCGCGGCGACGCTCGCCGCGAGCACGCGCAGGGTGCCGTCGCGTGCCGGAACGATGAGATCGTCTTCGTGCTTTGGCGGGCCCGGCGGAAGCGGCGATGCAACGTGCAGCACATAGTGCGCGCCCTCGACAGCAGCTGCCCAACCGTCGTCACGCAGCAAGTCGGCTGTGTAGAACGTCAATCGGTCCTGCGGATCGACTTGCGTTGCAATCGAGGCGCGCACCTCGGGCTCCCGCGCCGGATCGCGGATTGTCGTGCGGACTTCGTAGCCGCAGCGAAGGAGTTCGACGATGCACCAGCGCGCAATCGCGCCCGACCCGCCGGTAACGAGAACTTTCACGCTATGACGATTCGTGCCTCAGCCTCACACCACCCTGAGCCACCTTGTCATCCTGAGCGAAGCGCCGAAGGCGCGTAGTCGAAGGACGTGCGAAGCGCAGCCCCCGCTTTTGTCATCCTGAGCGAAGCGCCGTAGGCGCGGAGTCGAAGGACGTGCGAAGCGAACCCCGCGCCTTGTCATCCTGAGCGAAGCGCCGTAGGCGCGGAGTCGAAGGACGAAGGACGTATCACGATCGCGCTGCGATCGTCGCCCGTCCAAATCGCGCGGTCCACGTACGGGCTCGTCAGCCACGTAAACGCCGCATCGATCTCCTCGCACGTGACGCCGTGCGTGCTGCCGGCGGCGGTGAGGCGATCGTCGAGCAGACCGAGCGCAACATCGGCGGTTAGGCGAGGCGCGGAAGCGAGCCGATCGAGCGTCTGTGCCGTGCGCTGCTGCTCAAATCCGATGTCAACAAGCAGCGACACCACGACGCGCAGGCGTTTGTCGGCGCCGTGAACGCGTCCCACGCCAGATCGCCGGCGCGTCGGCCACGAAGCCGGGCGCGAAGAGGCCGCGCATTTGGGAGCAATCTAGGTGGAACGCGACCGCGCATGCAAGATAGTCGGTGGATCCTGGAGCGTGACCTGCGTTACGACAAGGCTAGATGGAATCCGAGGTTCATGCAAACTGGGATAAACAAGTTGAACCTCATGGTTCGCTTCATGCCGGAATCGGTCGTTATGAGGGACCAGTCCTACTTTCTATGACCTTGGTGAATACAATCCCTGACGCTATTGGTTGGGGACGTACTCCTTGTGCCAAACCGACCCGACGCGGTCGGAGAAGGCTGCCTTCCCTGAAGCATCTCCGTGAATTTCTTCAAAAGACGAGAGCAGTTGGATAACGTGGTCGAGAGCAGTAAAAAGAATGACGTTGGGGTGCACCGGGCCTATCTCGACTATCGCCCCTGTCTTCTTGCCGTCGCTGTCGAACTCGATTACATCGCTTATGATGACCTGGTCGCCATGCAAGAACGCGCTTTGCATCCTCCAGTTCGCTCGCATGCTGGCGTATCTGTCGTTAGTAGGCCCCGCGTAGTAGGCGATAATCTTACGCACCTTGACCTCACGCTTGAGGAGAAAAGCCACCATATCAGCAAAGCCCGAGCCGCGTTCCTTCTCCTCGGATTTCATAAGCTTGGTCAAGCTCTCGCGAATCTCTTCAGGCCAAACGGACGGGTCGTACAAGTTCAGAACCTTGCCAAGCTTGTAGTTCCAGTTGTCCCAATCACGAGCGGCCTCCATCTTGTCTTTCAGGGCGACATGCGGCTTCTTTTTGTACTTTTCTCGCACTTTGAGGTACTGAACGACGTAATAGCGCAGGCGAATATCATAATCTACGAGCGCGCGACCGAGCATGTTCGCGCCACGAAGCTGTCCGGCGTTTAAAAGTATGACCGTCGAGTCGAGCACATCCCTCGCTAATACTCCGAGGACGATTGCCCAGTCCCACAGGTACCGCTCTGGCTCGCCCTTGGGAGTGCCGTCTCTAAGCTTCTGGATGTTCTTTGTAAGAAGTCCACTCGCTTCCACGCATAGCTCGTTAGCGGCTTGAGTCAGTGATTGGCTAGTTTCTTCAGCCATTCGCCTGTCTCTTGACGGGTACCCATTAAAGTAGTCCGTTTTCCGAGGCAGAAATCCTGAGACTCAGGTCTCGAAAGGAATCCGCCTTGAGAAAGTCCTACAGTTTGGACTGTCAAAGGGATTTCCACTGCTCGCGGACTTGGCTTCTCTCGACTCCGGCGGGAGCGACCATTCGAACCGACGGAAGGCCCGAAATCACAATATTACATCCCTGCCAACCTGCTCGGCGAGCCTTTTCGGACAACGGCCTCCTAGGGATAACGCGGTCCTCGGTAATGAGGCGGCCGGGTATTGCATCCACGAACACAACGGTGTTGAATCTCTTGTCGAACTCAACGAAGATGTGTTCCGGCATTTTGCCCCGACGAATGCAGTCAACCGTCGGTTGGTAGGCGGCACCCACGATTCGAAGGCCGAACCGCCCTTCCTTGGCCTTTAGCTGGTAAAATCGCCCGCACACATAGCACTTGAAATCGGCGACGGGAGTATTGTCGGGTAGCCTGTCAAGGGCGTCGCTGGCGCAGTCTAGGCAATAAAGGTTGAACGATGCCCACGTTTCCAGCGCAACTCTCGCTGCCTGAGTGGCGCTTGCGAAGCGGGCCGCTACCAAAAAATCGACTAGGGGGCTGAAGACCGGCGGCATGTCTTGCCGTTCATAGTGCCCCGGTCGAATGAAGCGTAACAGGCCTTGGTCGCGAAGCAGCTGTAGGCTCTGGCGGATCTTGGCGTCGATAAAACGATTATTTGGAAACCGGCGCTGGAGTTCATCGTGATAGGCGAGGATGTCTCCCAGCGAGAACGCGCGAGGCAGCGTCTGGACGATGTTTCGAACGGCCTCTTTCCAGGTTTGCGTTTGAGCCACTGTTCCTCCGAGCATATCAAAGACCCGGCTATGAGGGCTTTACCGCGTACCCACCTAAGCTTCTCGATGTAGCCCTTAGCTGAGTCTGGCGCACTGGCTTGGTTCGCTTCGGATACGACGATGCTGGCCACCTGCCCCGCCCGTGCGTACGGCCGCCTCTGGGGCCAGCCGACCGAATTCGGCGCCAGGGAAAGCCATGTGACACTCAGCCCTTGAATCGCCGTCGCGAATGCCATTCCAGATACTCATGCGCTGGCCTCGCTTCGAACGATAACGTCTCACGAATCGCGCGGCCGTCTAGAGCATAATAGTCACGACCATTCTCAAACTCATCCCTTATAGCTTTGCTAACGCGAAAACGCCTGTCCGGCGTTACGGTGACGTAGCCATCATCAAAGAGCCTGTGAATGTCCTTTCTTAATAGAAGGCCGTTCCTTAGTGAGTGTTCTCTGACGATGCTGAAGGGCTTAATGTGTGCGGCGTCTAGAACCGGTCGCGTTCGTTCGCCTGTTACAGCACAACGCATCTCGTACTGCTTTTCGAGCTCGATCCGGAAGGTTGCTTGGCCCAAACGCGGCACTACGAGCACTGGCTTCCCCATCCCACCACTTATGATCGCGGATGCCTCGGGGTTTCTCTGGATACGCGCCGCCATCGCCGCTCGTAGTTTTGACCCCAACTCGCTTCTCGCATCGAACGACTTCACGGGACCGTACATGCGGCCAAAATCGTCGTATTGGATTGGGGCGTCAAAGTATTCTGGGCTCGAAAGGACGGCACACCCGATGCCCCCGACCGCACTTTCGGACGTGCCCTTAAGTTTAGCGATCTTCCTCAGGAACGAAGAGAAGTCCCCAAAGCCGTTTGCCAGCCCGAAGGTTTCCCACGCGACGCCGACTGGCATCAGGCTGAACGCTGAAAAGAATGCACAGCCCCAGATCTCGTTCGTTCCGCGTAAGAGAAAGAGCCAGGGAACCCCCCTTGCCATTTGCATCGAGGCCACGCCCGGGCGCCAAAAATTAACCTCTCCCGCTTCTAGACCACTGCGCAAGAACCGATACCAGTCTGGATCAGTCGACGCTACGACGATCCTATAAAAGTCATCAATAGCCAATTACTGGCAAAGCCTCAACTGCTCGCCACGCTGGTTCAACGGCACCAGCCTCTCGCGGTCTCTGGCTACGAAAGCGATACCGTTCTCCTGGAGGATATCGGCGATCCAACCAGTCGCTCGATCGGGCGGGGCACCGAAAGCAAGAACGGCCTCGGCACCGGACACTTCGGCCTTATAACGGACGCGGTAATCAAAAAGCTGGCCCATTCCATAACGCATCCGATCAATGGATTGGCGTGCGTCGTTAAGGCTTTTTGCTTCGATGAGCAGCTTTTGTTCACCGCATTTGACAAAAAGGTCGATGTTGTTGTTATACCAGCAGTGACCACCGAGCCGCACCGCCGCGCGCCGAATCAGTTCGAGCGTCGCATTGTGGTCTTTGCGAGCGCGTTCTTGCAGCGCCGCCGACTCGTAGACGCTTGGGAGCGCTCTGCCCGATGGGACGTAGCCGGTGCCCTCCGGAATAACGAAGGCCTCTCGGAAGTGATCCTTCGGCGCTTGGGTGAGGGGTGGAGAGTAGCCCACGTTAAGTACCGAAGCCGTGGTGACGAGCGGAGCAAACTCGCGCCCCGCCGAGACGCCACCGAGCGACAGAATCCGATAAAAAGCGGTCTCCCTAACTGGTCTGGCAGCGCTCTGGAACTGAGGCGACGTCTGGCTTTCAGTCTCAACAAAAATGCCGTTTTGCCGAAGCTGGACGGGATGCTCAAACGGTTCGTACAAGGCAATGTCAACAAACCAATGCCCCGCGCGTGCCCAGTCCTCGACCGAAACGCCGAGAACTCCGTGGCCAATATATGTGGATTGCTCCTCCGGCGCAGCGCCCGCGGCCGGACGATAGTAGATAAACCGGTCGAAGTCGTTAATTCTGCCGCGGTACTGACGTGGATAATGGTAGATCACACCTTCGCGATCCAAGTACTTCGGATCGGCGTGCCAAGTACGCTGACTTAAGACAACGGGCATCTGCCGCGCGTTTTTCGCGGTCCGAGCCTCAAGGACCGGCGATTTTAGAGATTTTAGCTAAGAAGGATAACGGAGGGGCCAGTGGCCGCTACAGCTTTCGGCCGCATCAGTAGATTCCGAGGTAACAGGGACCCGGGCCCTCCGGCGCGCATCTGCCGGTCGTGGCACGCGCGCTTCGATTCGGTGTAGCAACGGCCGACCATCAGTGCGAGGCCTACGACGGGCGTGACGACATTCGTGACGTTTGGGAGCGCGTGCGCGGCCTCGTTCCTCGCGGCAAGGCCACCGATTTTTGGAGCCGTTACCGCGAAGACATTGAGCTCGCCCGTGGCCTGGGATGCACGGTCTTTCGGCTTTCGCTTTCGTGGGCACGGCTTGAGCCGGAACCTGGCGCGTGGAGCGACGAGGCGTTCGCGCACTATCGCGACGTCCTTCAAGTGATTCGCGATGCCGGAATGTCGGCGATGGTCACGCTCGTGCACAACACCTGGCCACTTCACGTTCAGGCTGCCGGCCAAGGCGTGGGGCCACTCGATCCGGGCTTCCCGGATAGCGTTACGCTAGCTTCGCAAACGAGGTGGCGCAGCGTCTGGGCGATCTGATCGACGACTACGTCACGCTGAACGAGCCCGATCAACTTGTCTACGGCTGGATCAAAGGTTTCTGGATGCGCTCCTATGCGATGCCGCCGGGGCAGCCGCCGTACGCAACCGGCGATGAACAAATGGACGACGTGCTCACACTGATCCCCAATCTCTTTCGCGCGCATGCCAAGGCGCGCGACGCGATCCGGCAGGATCCGGCCCAACGCACGCGTCGGCACAAACCCACTCGTTTTAGGTCTGCCGCAATGGCTGCAGCGTTTGATCGACCTCAACGCTACGCGCTTGCAGTCGCCGCAGGCTGCGACGCGTCAAGCGGCGCGCTTCGCTACATCGGCGATAGCGGAAAGCGGGCGAGTCGATTGTTCGATTGCGCAGCTCACCATGACGCTGCAGCGCGGCGAGCATTCCTTCTTTTCGGAGCCGTACTACTGCACGCCGCTTGCCGCACTGCACGCGAGCGCGATGGCGCTTCCGGCCGACTCGCAAACGTGGCGCGGACGAATCGCGGTGGTCGCCCAGACGCTTCCGGCCAGCATCGTCGGTGGCTGGTTCTGCGCCGCAACGATTTCGTACGTCGGCGCCATGTCCGACGCCGTCGACGCGCTGCGGCGCGGTGAGGTCGATGCGGTCTTCGACGACGAGGTGACGCTGCGCGGGTACGCCGGCGACGCGCTTTGCCCTCACGCCGCTTTCGCGCTCCGAGCAATACTTCGCCGTTGCGATGGCGCTCGGCAGCCGCACGCTCCTCAACATCGCTGACCGCGCCATCCGCGAGCTGCGGCGCGAGCATCCCGAGATTCCAAATGCCTTCAACCGCAAGACGGTCGCAGAACATCGGGCGCGAAGAAGAAGCGAAGACCGATGCGCAGCAGCCGGTTCCCGATATGGACCGTTTAATCGCGCGCATTCGCAAGCGCGGCGTGCTGCGCGTCGGCATCCATCCGGGCGTGCCGGGGCTGTGTGTCGAGCGGTCCTTCGCCCTTCGACAAGCTCAGGGTGACAAGGTGGGGAGCTCCGCTCGGGGTGACAAAGCAACACGCGACGACAAAGCGAGGCGCTACGAAGGGCTCGAGCCGGAGATCGCGCATCGCATCGCGCAGCTAATCTTCGGCGATCCCAATCGCGTAGAGTTCGTGCCGCTTCGCGGCGAGCAGCGTTTAAACGCGACCCGATCGTCCTGGCTGCATGCTTTATTCGCGCTCCGCAAAGCCTTCGCGATCTTCACGACGTTGCTCGGCACGAATTGGTGGAATCTCGGTTTGGCCGGCAAGTTGCCGGAGTTTCTCTGCCCGCGCGAATGCGTCGGCGCCCTCGACTATGTCGGCCTCGATTACTATTGGGGTGTGCCGTCATTCTGGCCGCGCGACCTGCATCGGCTCGACGCCGCCTCCGACTTCAATTACGCCAACGCCCCGGTGTGGCCCGACGCGCTCGACATGATCATCAACCAAGCCGAGCGGCTCTTTCCCGGCAAGCCAATCATCATCATCGAGAACGGCTGCGTCGAGCGCGTGCCCGGCTTCACGCGCGCCGACTATTTAAAAGCGCACGTGGCCCAAGTGCGCAAGGCCTTCGATCGCGGCGCTCCAGTGGAAGCGTACCTCTGCTGGAGCATCACCTCGAATCGCGAGTGGGGCCTGCCCTTCGACGATGGCAGCGACTTCGGTCTCTACCACATCGATCTGGACACCGACCCAGGGTTGAAGCGCGTGCCGACCGACTCCAGCAGGACCTACGCAAGCCTGATTGCGGAGTCCGGCGCTTCGCCTAACCAGGAGCACGCGTAGCACCATGCGTCGTGGCCGTCGCTTCGACACAGCATCCATTCTCAGCGATTGCGGGAAGAAGCGCTATCCGAATAAGCGTGTGGCAGAGGAAGCTGCGGATCGGCAAATGCATTATGCGGCGGAAAGATCGGAGACGCTCGAGTTACGCGTGTACGAGTGCGCAAACTCTTGGTGCAAGGGCTGGCACCTTACGGAGCGACGCGAACGATAGGCCTCATCTCGCGCAAAGCAACTAGCCCGGTGGGCCGGGGCACGTGGCTTGGAGCGTCGGCAACGGCAAAGACGGCACGACCGACGCCGCCGGTAATAGCTCGAACTGCGCCAGCGAGGGCTGCGGCAAAAACGGCGGATCGAGGAATTTTAGAGACGGTCGGCGTCAAGATGGAGGATTGTGACCCTCGACGATGAGGAGATCGGTGGTGCTCAGCCGTTGGCGCAGCTCTTTTGCCGGAGCGTACTCGGCCGAGTGCCACCACTCGTGCGCTTTTTCGTACGAGGGAAACTCGAGGATGACGATCCGCGTCGGCGTCCACGAACCTTCCAACACGTTCATCTGACCGCCCCGCACGAGGTAACGTCCCCCGTATTGCGCGACGGTTTTCTGCGCCATCTCCTTGTAACTTTCGTACTCTTCGGGGTGCTTCGTGTCGACGTTGACGATGACGTATGCTGACATAGTGACATCGTTTCGAACGTCGTCCCCCGAGTCCGCCTACATCGCTTCTTTCACGCCGCTTTTGATCATCAATAGTGAGCGGCCCTTTAGCTGCGAGTGCGCGCGCCAGTCTTGCGTGGGCGACCACCCTTCGCACCATTGACTCTAGCGGCCCTGGCCTTTGCTAAGGACTTCGCCTCGCCGCCGCGCCGAGCGAGCTCGGACATCCAACGCTTCCCGCCGTAGACGCCGTGCAGCAGAGACATGATCGTGAAGTCGGCGTCCAGTTCCGGCCAGCTCACTGCGGTTCCCCGACCTTCGACATTTCCGCGGCGAAGCTGTGCGGGAGAGGCGTCAGTCAGTCCCTGCAACAATCGCCGTGGTATGATCAGGGCAGCGCGGTTGTCCATCTCGATTAGCACTGCATCTCGAGAAGGCAGATACCGAACCGAGGTCGCGAGCGGCTCTCTCGCAAGTCTCCGATCGCGCCGCCGATAGGCGGCCGTGATTTCGGCGTCGGAGAGCGAACGGCGACGCTTCGTTGCGTTCATCGGCAGTAATTCTCCCAAAGTTCTTCCAGCTCGGCGAAATAGTCGATTACGAGCTGCTCCGCCTCTCGTATCTGCCTGCCCGTAAGCTCGCGGTCGGCTTCCCGAAGCGTCACCGTCTTGTCTGCATTGAGACGGAATACAGCCTCGGAAGCGTCGGCGGCGCCGTGCCGCGCGTGCACGTGGCGAGGCTCGTGGTCGCCGGGAATGACCGCCAGGCGCCAGCCGCGGGCGTTGATGGAAGGCACGTCGTACCATAACCCAAGCGTTCGGTTTTGTCTAGAGGCCGAGTCAGCCGGTCGCGGTCTATATCGCAGCGGGGGCGTGCCGAAATCTCTCGCTTTCGGGTTACACTGGGCGCGTGACGATCGGCGGAGAGGAGCTCGGTCAGACATCGGTATCCTTTGCAAGCGTGGACGTAGCACCGCCGGCCGGTGGCAATATATCGGCGACGTTTGCCACAGGGCCGTGCCCGGGCCCTACGGGTAAGATCGGAAGTGTTTGCCTTCGGCCGGGACACTAAAGATCCTCACCCACCCATGATCTGGCGCGCGGCGCGCTCGCCCGAAATGACCGCGCCGTTGATGTAGCCCATGTCGTTATACGACGTCTGCTCGCCCGCGAAGAATACGTTTCCCTCCGGCACCGGTTCGATGCCGGCGAACCGCGTGTACTGACCGACACCGTAGTACGAATACGCGCCGTGGTGCCACTTGTCGTGCGCCCACACGTCGAGGTAGGCGACGCCGGTGTAGAGCTTTGCGATGCCTGGATAGATGCGGTCGAGCTCGCGGACGTACTCGTCGGCGATGGCTTTCGGCGCGGGGCCGTGCGCGGCGGCCGGCAGCACTCCACGGCGGCCGCCCGGGAAACCGACGAGAATTCCACAATCGCCGGGCTGTGCCGCGGAGACGTCCCATGACTCCTCGTACGGAAACTGTACGTAGGAAGAACCGTCATAGTGCTCGGCGTTCCACACGCGGCGCTTGAACTGCATGTGAAGCTTTGCGTTGGTGCCGAGCTCGAGATTGTCGATGGCGATGCGCTTGAGTCGCGAGAGCGGCACGCCTCGCAGATCGACGTTGCGCAGCGTCGTGAACGGGATCGCGAGCAAAAGGCGCTCGGCGACCACGTCGTAGGTGTGCTGCCCCGATGCGAACGTGCAGGCCAGTGATCCGTCGGAACGTTTGCGCACGGCGACCAGCGGCGAGTTCGTCTCGACCGCTCCGGCGGGAAGCGCGTCGGCCATCTGGGTGGCGAGCTGATCGTTGCCGCCGACGATATGCAACGCCTCGTACGTGCCGTCGATATTGAAGCGCCCGCGCCGCTCGAAACCGAGCAGATAGATCAGATTGAGCGCACTTTGCTCTCCGGGATCGGCGCCGTACTCGCCGACGCAGCCGTTCGCAAGAAGGGCGCCGATCTTCGAGCTTCGACCGCCCGGCACGTTCGTCTCGATCCATTGCGCAACGCTCGTATGGTCGAGGGCGCGGCCGGCCTGCGTCGACCGGTCGTACTTTGTCGGGTAACCGGCCGCGCGCAGCGCCGCATGAAGCGGCTCGCGGACGTGCTCGAGATAGTCGGTCCGCGCCTCTTCGACGGTATAGCGCGCGCCATCGAAGAAGTAAATGTCGCGACCCGGCTCGTGGCGATTGAGGTTGATCAGCTGCAGGCCGAGCTCTCGCGCGAGCCGCTGCACTTCGTGCTGTCCGAGCGAGATGAACTCACCGCCGTGTTCGGCGATCTGGCCTTGCGCGAAGTAGCCGCGCAGCGTCCAGGTTCGCCCGCCGATCCGGTCGCTCGCCTCGAAGACGCGGCTCGCAATGCCCGCTTGCTGCAGGCGGTACGCACACGTCAAACCTGCAACGCCGGCACCGACGATGACCACGCTCGGCTCGCGGCCGGCCGTTCGCGCGGCGGCATACGGCGCCTGCCGTATCGCCGGAAGTCCGCTGCATGCCGCGAGTGTGCCGGCAGCGCCGGCGAGAAACGCACTTCGGGTCTGCCGCATCACGCTACGACATCAAGATGTTCTGCATCATGCCGGTGTCTTCGTGCGGCAGCACGTGGCAATGGAAGACCGTCTTGCCGTACCACTGCTTGAACCGGACGCGAATCGTCAAGCTGCCGTTGGGGCCGCCCTTTACGGCCGGTGGAATGGCGAAGGTATCCCAAATCCCGATGGGATCTTGCTTGACGTCGTTGATCGCGATGAGCTGGAACGAGTTCTCGTGGAGGTGGAACGGATGCAAGTCGTCGGTCTTGTTCTCGATTCGCCACTCTTCGCACGTCCCGACCTTCGGCCGAGTGGGGCAGACCATCTCTTGATAGAGCACGCCGTTGATGAAAAAGCCGAAACCGGTCAGCAGATCCCTGCGCGCTCCCTGCTCGAAGTAGAAGGTGCGACGAGCCACGATATCCTTCTCGGTGATGAGCGGGTATTCGCGCGTGGGCTTCGGCAATTTCCCCGGGATGCCCATCTTGACCGGGCTGCCGGCGACGACGAATCGGGCGAGGTTGAACTTCTTGCCGGCCGCCGGGACGATTCCATCGCTGGCGAGCGACGACAGTACGTAGGAACCTTCTTTTTTTGGCGCTCGCAGCAGCAACTCGATGCGGTTGGCCTGCGCGGCAAGCCGAATCGGCGCGGTAAAAAGATTCTCCGGCGTAATTTTCGTTACGCCCTCGCCGCTCATGTCGAGGTCCAATGCTTCGAGCGTATTGATTCCGTCGAACCCGATCTCCCAGGCCTCGAAGCCCGGCAACGCCAGGAAGAGCGGGATTGAGTTCATGCCGTTGAGCAGCCGTAGACGCACCACTTCGCCCGGTTGGACGTGGTATTCCGGAATGCCGAGCGGCGTGAACTCGGCCGGCTTGTCCGTCGTCTTGTTTCGAATCCAGTACGTCCCCTCACCGTTGACCGTCAGCATCGTGAACTGCGTGCCGAACGAATAGCCGCCGTCCTCGGGTTTCTTGTACGCGATGTACTCGCGCTCGTAGATGACCGGATGCGTCTTCGTGGGGTTCACGTTGAGCGATTGGGCGACGATGAAGATCTCGCGCGCCGCGGCGATTTCCGGCACTTGATCGATCGGGCCGCGAACGACGATCAATCCCGCCATCCCGCCGCTCACCTGCACGTCGGTCGATCCGTGTTTGTGCGGATGGTACCAATGCAGCCCGCTGGGATGATCTGCCGGAACCGGAAAATCATAAAGGAAGCTCTTTCCGGGGTCGATTTCGACCATCGGCGCCATCGGATCGCTCGTCCCGAGCGGCGCAAAGATGTGAGGGATCGTCTGGATTCCGTGCACGTGCAGATTCGTCGTGTTAAACCCGTGCGGGTTGTTCATTGGATTGATGTGGCCTGAGGGCGTCACACCGTGGCCGAAGAAGAGCGCGTCCATCGCTTCCATCGAATCCTTGACCACCGGAATCGGTACGCTGCCCTGCGGAATCTTCGCCGGCGGATTCGGCGGAAGGCGATTGACGACGCGCATCGTCAGCGTTTCGCCCGGACGCGTTTCGATGATCGGCCCGATCGTGCGGCCGTCATACGTACGAGTCCGCAGCCGATAGCCTTTGATCTCGGTAGTCGCGTACTGCACCACGAGCGTGTGAACGCGCGAACCCGGCGGCACCGGCGGAATAGGAAAGGTGTTTTGGCCGACGCCCCCCGAGCAGGCGTCCGAAACGAGCGCCGTTCCGGCCGCCGCCGCCGAAATGCCGGTAACAATGAAACGCCGCCGATCCATAGAGTTTTCCTCCGATCGCCTAAGTAACCGGGCCTTCGCCGCTCGGAGAACGCGCACCCGCCGCGCGGCCGTACGTCGGGCGGAGCTGCGGACATCCGACGCGAAGTATCGTCAAAGGTGGCACATCAACGCAAGGCCTCACCCGCCACACTTCGTAAGCTCACGCGCAGCGAGGCGGAACGTCAGGATCGCGAAGAATGGCGGAAGTTGACGTCACCCGAAAAGCTTTCGATGCTGTGGGACCTGACGGTCATCTGGATGGATACGCATGGAATCCCTGCGGAGCAGCGGCGACTTCAGAGAACTGCTGTCGCTCTTCAACGCCGAAGGCGTTAGGTACCTCATCGTTGGGGGGTTTGCGTTGGCGCATTACGGTCGCCCCCGCTATACCAAAGACCTCGACGTCTGGGTAGACCGCTTAGAGGACAACCCGCGGCGCGTATTCCAAGCTTTGGCGAAGTTCGGAGCGCCGCTGGACGGCGTGAGCGAGCGAGACTTTGCCGAACCGGATATCGTCTTCCAAGTCGGCATCGAACCTTTACGCATTGACATGCTGACCGACATCTCGGGGGTGAGCTTCTCAGAGGCCTGGCAACGGCGTGCGGAATCCGTCTATGGCGACGTGCCCGTGCATGTCATTGGAAAGCAGGACTATCTCGACAATAAGCGCGCAAGCGGACGCCCAAGCGATCTGCGCGATGTGGAAGCGCTCTTAGAAGATTTAGGCTCGCCTTAAGAACGGCGAAAGACGGGAGAAAAAATCAATCATGCTGCAGCAAACCGGAAATCGATTCACCAGCACTCGTGTCGCCATCGACAACCAGCGCTTTGAGAGATGCACGTTCGATCGCTGCGCGCTCACGTTCAGCGCTTCGGGGCCGGTTCAATTCACCGGATGCGCCTTCAACGACTGCTCATTTGAGTTTGACGGCGCGGCGGCGTCCACGGTCAAATTTATGACCGAGCTGTACAAGCTCGCTCCGCAAATGGTCGAGGCGACGTTCGATAAGATCCGTCTGGGCATGTGAGGCAGATTTCTCAGCGCGAACTGCGCAACGAAAGTGGTCAAATCATGCGGGCACTGGAGGCGGGAGAGAGCTTTATCGTGACCCGCGGCGGGGTGCCCGTGGGCGAACTCGTTCCACTACGCCGCCGGCGCAACGCGCGCCTAGCGACGATCCTCGAAATCTTTCGCAGTGCTCCTCGCGTCGACTACCATCGCTTACGCAAAGATCTCGACGCGATCGCTGATCCCGATCCACGACCGCGCGCGGTCTAGCCTTCCAGCAAGCGCTCGAAGCGCGATCTCTTTGCGCCACCGTAATTGGCTTAACGACGTCCGCTGCGACGAGCGTCGCCATAAGTCGGCTACCGTGTGTCTTTGGCGTTAGTGTGGGGAGGCGAAGACCGATGGGGAGACGGTCGCGTTGGGTTGATAGTTGCTGAACGTCAGGATGCCGTCGACGCTGTAGCCGGGGAATCGCGCTGCAATGTTCGCCTTCGCCGGTAAGCGGTAGCTGCCGACAGTCTCGTACGTTTGGGTGAAGTTGAGCGAGCCGCCGTTGGTGTAGCTCCATAGCGCGCTGCTGATCAGCGCGGATTGGTCGTTGACCGTAACGAGGACGCTCTTCACACGTCCGCCGGTCTTCTTCGGAACGAGCAAGTACTTCGATACCGTTCCGTCGTCGGCCAGCGGCGCGATCGTGTATTGCCGCGTTGCCTGCTCGTAGGTCGGCGTCGTCGACACGAGGTCTTTGAAGCGCGCCAGGTCGCTCGGAACGTTTTGAAACTCAATCTTGCGGTTCGGCCGCAGGTAGTAGACGCTGCCGGGAAATGCCTTGTGAACCGGGATGACGACGTGCAAGATGGCCGACAATTGTGCGGACGCGGTATAAGAGTTCAGCGTTGGGTTCGGATTGGCCGCGCGCGCGAGCAGATCGAGCGACGCGGTGCTCGCGGCGACGGCGGTGCCCGACGCAACCAGTACCGCGGCAAAAATGGCGTAGCCGATCGACGACCTAAGCACGACGAAGCACCCCGAATAGCTCGCGCGCGGGATACGAGAAACCGGGCAACGCTGGATGCTCGATCGCACCCGTTTCATCGAGGCGCACCGTTGCGGCGCGGTCGTGCAGCTCGACGGATCGCTGTTGCGGATCGACGACGATCACCAGCGACGAACCGGCGCGCAAGTACACGTCAATCTTGTCGTCAACGTCGGCGCGGCTGTCGTCGGGCGAGAGGATCTCGACGGCCACGTCCGGCGCGAGCGACGGAATCTCCACTTCTTCGTCGCTGAGCGGTCGAAGGCGCTCGCTCGACACGTACGCAACGTCCGGAACGAGTGGCCGGCGAACCTCGCCCGGCGGGGCGACGCGAAAACGCCATTCGGGGCCGACTTCTCCCCGACCCGCCGCCCAGCGATCGAGCCGCATCGTCAGCGCCCCTTGCAGTCGCGAATGGGTTCGCTGCGGGCTCACTTTTTGCAGCGGACGCCCGCGCACCCACTCCGTTTCGGGCTCGGTCTCCGGTAGAACGATCTCGCGTAACGCCATGGCCTCGCACCACTCTATCACGGCGGCCAAGCCGCCGGCTACACGTAGTCGCGCAATGTGAGCGTCACCGTGCGCGGCTTCCCGTCTGTGCCGGTGACCGTAAGCGTGACGACGGTTCCCGCCGGCTGCGCGAGCAGATTGCGGACGTCGCCTAAGAGCATCGTATTCACCGGTTTGCCGTCGATTGAAACGAGGACGTCGCCTTTGACGATGCCCGCCTGCGCGGCCGGCGTTTCGGGGCGCGCGTCCAGGACGACGACGGTGCCGCCGCGTTTGATGAGAAAGAGCCCGGATCGCTCGTAGAAGTCCGGCTGACTGAAATCGGCATTCGGGACGAGCGTCATCGTTTCGCTGCCGTAATCGAACGTCACGGTAAAGCGCCGCAGCAAGTTGCCGCCGATGTTCGCGCCGACGAACGGTGCCGCGAGCGCCCCCGCGGTCTGTACGGTGTAATCTCCGACGAGATTGGTGAGCTGCAGATCGTCGATGCCGATCGATTGCACGCGTCCGAGCTTGCCGAACGCCGCGCCGCCGAAACCGAAGCCGGTAACGCCGGCGGCGGTTAGCGTCGACGGCACGATTTGCGGATGGGCGTTAATAAACGGTGACATGAACGTAATCGTGTCGCGCGCGCCGGTGTCGATCGTGCACTCGGCGGGGATGGCGTCGATGGTGCACGCGATTTGGGGCTGCGTGCCGTAGAGAACGAACGGCACGACGTGCCCGTCCGCCGGCGGCGGTTGCGCGGCGCCCGGCATGCTGAGCACGACGCGGTTGTTGGCGTAATCGAACGTGGTGACGTACCGCGCGAGGACTTCCCAACCGATCAATCCGTCAACCGGGCGTCCCGCCGAAACGCCGAAGCCCATGCGCGTCGGTGCGACTGCAAAGAGCTGATCGGTAAGCACCGCGTCGCCCACTTGAAGCGTCGAAACTTTCGCGAAGCTGAAGGCTTCGGTCTGCGAGCCGACCCCGCTGCCTTGTGCCGATCCGCTGCCGAACGCGCCGATCTCTTTGGCGACGGCCGGATCGATAATGTTGGAGCCGCCGGTATCGAAGATGAAGTGGTAGGGGCCTTTGCCGTTGAGCATGACGTCGAGGTAGACGTGGTTTTCACCGAGCGTGATCGGCACGCTCGTCGACGTCGCTCCATTCTGTATGGAGAAATCGGTTGGATGCGTCTGCGGCCGCGCCAATGCGGTTTGCGCCTCGGGCGGGTCGAACGTCACGCGGGTCACGTCGATCGTGAGGTTGTTGCCGTCGCTCGAATCGACGTGGACTCTGTACGGGAAGTTGAGCGCGCCGATGCGCCGATAACTCGAATAGGTCAGCGTCGACGTCGTGAACCCGTTGACGAAGAACGCCTGTGCCGGCAGGTACGTCACGTTGTCGAACCAGAGGTCGAAGGGCACTTTCGCTCCAACGGGCGTGATCCGCAACGCTTCGTACGCGCGGCCGCCGGCGCTCTTGGGGCCAAGCCATTCGACGCCGGCTCCGCCCGCATCGGGTCGCCAAAGGCCGTAACTTTCGAGGTAGGCCTGATTGATCTCCGACGCGCGATCGCTATCGCCGCCGTCGTTCCAGACCAGATGCGAGCCGTCGGCGCTCCACTCGACGCTCCCGTCGTAGCCGTCGAGCGCGACGACCGGCCCGAGGTTCGTCGATTCGGCGAACCGCCCGTCGCGCACGGCGACGTACTGGGTAACCGTCCCGTTAAGCCCTACGGCCGAGATGTTCCCATCGACGCGAATGGTGGTTACCGGCGCGAGGGATGCGACCCCGAGGGCCTTTCCGGACGCCGCAATGAGCTGCGCGACGCGCGAATCGGAGCTCGCGGCGCGCGAGGGAGCCGGCACAAGAAGAAGCGCCGCAGCAACGGCCGCCGCGCCAAAACGCAAAAGCTTCATGGCCCCCTCTACAGTCGAGGGGTCCGCCATGTTTCAGCCGTCTCTGTTTAGCTTGCCGACGAAATGAATTTGGATGCCTCGGCTCTCTGCATCGGCGCCGCACTGCGATCGAAAACTCGAAGCCGGTTCAGCATCGCCGGTGTGGGCACTTTGACGTTGCGAACGGCCCCGACCAGCTGCAAGACGCGGATCGTCAACCACGTACAGTCCGGTTCGAACCAGCGCAGACCGTGCCGCGCGGAGAACGGGAAGGCGTGATGATTGTTGTGCCAGCCCTCACCCCAAGCCAGCAGCGCGACCCACCAATTGTTGGTTGAAAGGTCGCCGGTGCGAAAACTGCGGTATCCAGTCAAGTGAGAGGCGCTGTTGACGAACCACGTGATGTGATAGACGACGACGAGCCGAACGAAGATGCCCCATACGACCCACGACCAGCCGCCCGTCGCGAACAAGAGCGCGGCGAGTGCGATCTGCCAAAGCAGGGCGGTCTTTTCGAGAAACCGGTAAAACGGATCGGCCCAGAGATCCGGCGCGAGCCGGCGCTCTTCGGCGATTGTGGGGCGTGCGGGGTTCGGCAAGAAGAGCCACCCGACGTGGGCCCACCAGAAGCCGCGGTCCATCCCATGCGGATCGCCCTCGCGGTCGGAGCGCGCGTGATGACGCCGGTGCGTTGCAACCCACGAGATCGGGCCGCCTTGCAGCCCGAGTACGCCAAGAAAGGTGACTGCGTACTCGAGGATCCTGGGCATCTGCAGGCTTCGATGCGTGAGCAAACGGTGGTAACCGAGTGTCACGCCGATGCCGCCCGTGAGGTACGCGAGGACTGCCGCGGCAATAACGGCGTTCCATGAAAAGAACGCCGGCACAAATGCCAGCAGGGCAATCAGGTGAATGAGCAAGAGTCCGATGCCGGTTGCTACATTGCTCCGGCGCCGCGCGGGCAAGGCCTGTACCACGCTACCCTCGGTTCTTGACCGCAGGGAACGGGCCGATCGGCTTCTCTACGTAGGTGTACTTTTCACCGCAAACGCGACAGACGTTGTTCGGACTGCCGAAGTGCTCGTGAGGCTCGTATACTTTAACGGGCTTTACCCGCTTACTGACTTTAGTTAGCGATTCGATATCGTTTGATCTTCCCTACTCCCGAGGCTGGGAGTCGCGCGCGCTCGGTAATTAGAAGCGCCAAAAGTCGTATTCGGGCCGCCGGCCCAAAGGGCCTTGTCGCTGCCTTGCCGGCTCGTTGACTACTCGATCGTCTTGCGGGAGACCCATAGCAATACGCGGCGCGGCGAGACTTTCGCCGAGAGCGCGACGAGATTGTTCCAGAGCCCGGGAATCACGAGATCGCGGCCGCGCATCATGCCCTCGTACCCAGCGCGCGCCACGGACGCCGCATTGCCGACCGGCAGCAGTTTGAAGAGACGCGTCCTTGCCGAGCCCGCACGTTCGGCGAAGCCGGTCGCGGTCGCGCCGGGGCAGAGGCACGTCACGGTGACGCCGGTGCCGCGCAGTTCGTCGGCGATTCCCTGCGAGAACGAAAGCACGTAGGCCTTGCAGGCGTAGTAGACGGCCATGAACGGTCCGGGCAGCATACCGGCCGTCGACGAGACGTTCAAGATCCGCCCCGATCCGCGCGCCCGCATCCCGGGGAGATACGCGCGCGTCAACTCGGTCAGCGTCAGAACGTCGAGCGTGATCTCTTCGCGGATGCGTTCCTCGGCAATTTCGTCGAAACGTCCGTGCGTCGCAAAGCCGGCGTTGTTGATGAGGACGTCGCACTCCGGCACCCGCGCGAATACCGCCGAAGCCGCATCCGGTTTGCTTAGATCGAGCGGCAGGGTCTCGACGTTCACGCCGTGACGCGCGCGCAGGTCTGCGGCGATCGCGTTCAGCTTATCTGTGGACCGCGCGATTAAGACGAGATCGTACTTGCCGGCGGCGAGCAGCTTTGCAAACTCGAGTCCCAGCCCTCCGGAGGCTCCGGTCAGGATCGCCCGGCTCATAGTGGCACCTTCAACCCGCGTGAAGCGGCGAAGGTGCCACTATGTTTAATTCAGGATCTGCAGGTTACTTTTTGACAAGCGGCGACGAGGCGATGCCGAGCGGCGAGCTTGCACCGCTGAGCGTCGAGAACGGCGACGTTTGGTTTTTCTTATAACCGACGACGTTATCGTCCTGATTCGACTGGAAGAACAAGCTCTTGGAAGTGAACCCGTTGAGAGTCGGCCCGTAGTGTTCGATGCCGCTCGTGATCGTTCCCGACGGGCTCGTCGACCCATATGGATAGATGTTGACGTCGGAGAGCGAGAAGTTCGAGACGTAAATAACGTCCTTCTTGCCGAACGAGACGCCGATCGGTCCGCCGAGGCCCGTGAGGCCCGAGTTCGTTACCGATGACGAGCCGGCTTTGATTTCAAAGACGCCGTTGCTGGAATCGCAGGCGACCCAAACGTTGTCCTTGCCGTCGATACCGATTCCGACGGCCTGACCGTAGTCATTGAAACTAATCGTTTCGTACGCGGAAGTCTCGCCGGCTTGATAGGCGGTTATCGTATTGTTGTCGAGATTGCTGACGAACACGTTCCCTTTTGAGTCGACCCCAATTCCATAAGGGCCGCTGATACCGCTGCTGATGGTTAGACTCGGCGAGCTCTGCCCGGCGGGATAGACGGTGACGGTATTGTTTCCTTCATTCGTAACGTAGAGCGCGCCGCTCTTATCGACGGCTACGCCGGCGGGTGCGTCCACTCCGTCGGTGATCGATCCGGTCGGCGATCCGTTCGCAACGCTCGGATCGTACGTGAGAACGCCGCTCGACGAATCCGCTACGAACAGGATGGGTTTCGCTTTCTTCTTAGCCGGCCAACCCGCGGGAGCATTCGGATTGAGGGGAACGAGCGGTACGACGATCGGTCCGGCGACGGCCGGCCCCGGTAGCACGCGCATCGCCAGGCCGGCGTGGTGCGAGCTTGGCGCCACGGAAGACGACTGGCCGGGAGTAAGCGAGTTGCCCGAGCAACCGGCTGCCAACGAAAGCGCTGCGCCGGCAATCAGGGCGCGACGCGAGAAAGTTTGCAACATGGAAAATCTCCTAGGGGAGGATTAGGGACCCGCCCATTTCCTTTCGAGTGCGGAAGAGCCTTCTGAAATTGTCCGGTCGCGAGCCCCTCAAACGTCTACACTCCATCAAGACGCTCAATAAGGAGAACACGACATGGCGGAATTTCTCTATCTCTATCGCGGCGGGCAGCGCGGCACGCCGGAAGAGTCCGAGCAGATCATGCAAAAGTGGATGAATTGGTTCAAGGAGCTCACCGCGAGCGGCAATCTCAAGGACGGCGGCCAGCCTCTCGAGGCGGAAGGCAAGGTCGTCAAGGATAAGGGGCGGACGGTGACGGACGGACCTTATGCCGAGGCCAAGGATCTCGTCGGGGGCTACACGCTGATCGAAGCGCCGAATCTCTCGCGCGCGGCGGAGCTCGCGAAGGGCTGCCCGATCCTCGAGCGCGAGGGCCTCGTCGAAATTCGTCCCGTGATGAAGATGGATATGTGACGTGGAGCCGAGCGACCATCTCTTCCGGCACGAATCGGGAAAATTGGTCGCCGCGCTCACGCGCATCTTCGGGCTGCACAATCTCGAGCTGGCAGAAGACGTCGTGCAAGACGCCTTCTGCCGCGCGTTGGAAATCTGGAAGCTGCGCGGCATTCCCGAGAACCCGTCAGCATGGCTGATGAAGACGGCGCGGAATCGCGCGCTCGACGTGTTGCGGCGCGAACGCACCGTGCGAACCTTTGCGCCCGAGTACGGCCGGCTGCTGCAGACGGAGTGGACGCTTGCGAACGCGGTGCAAGAGGTCTTCGACACGACCGACCTCCGCGACGACCAGCTGCGCATGATGTTCTCGTGCTGCCGCTCCGGCCTGCCTGAAGCGGCGCAGGTGATGCTCGTGCTCGCGCTCGTCGGCGGGTTTGGCGTGCGCGAGATCGCCGCGGCCTTCGTGAGCTCGCACGCCGCGGTCGAGAAGCGCCTCACCCGCGCAAAGCGCTCGCTCAAAGAATCCGGCGTGCTCTTCGACATCGCCGACGCGGCCGATTTCGCGCAGCGCCTTCCCTCGGTGCAGCGGGCGCTCTATTTGATTTTTAGCGAAGGCTACCATAGCTCGTCGGCGCAGGCGGTCGTCCGCGCAGATCTCTGTAACGAAGCGATTCGGTTGACGGGTCTGCTCGCCAAACATTCGTTGGCAGCGACACCTTCCACGCAAGCGTTGCTCGCGCTGATGTACCTCGGCGCCGCGCGCCTGCCGGCGCGCCTCGATCTAGCCGGCAATCTCACAGCGCTCTTCGATCAGGATCGCTCCCGCTGGAACCGCGCGATGATCGAAGAGGGCGTCGTATGGCTCGAGCGCTCGGCCACGGGTCAGGAGATGAGCCGCTATCACGTCGAAGCCGCGATCGCATCGGTGCATGCGCGCGCTTCGAATATCGAGGCGACCAATTGGGCCGCAATCGTCGCGCTCTACGACATGCTAACGCAGATCGCGCCCTCGCCGATCGTCGCGCTTAATCGCGCGATCGCGCTCGCGCAGCGCGACGGGCCGGAGCACGGATTGGAAGCGATCGACGCCATCGCCGACCGCGAGCGACTCGACGACTATCCCTTCTACCACGCCGCGCGCGGCGGGCTGGAGCTGCGGCGAGGAAACGGCGAAAGAGCGCGCGAGCATTTCAAGTCCGCTCTCGCGGTCGCGCGCAACGCTGAAGAGCGCCGCTTCTACGAAGCCCGCCTCGGCAGCATCCCGCATGTGACACCGACAGCGCCAACCTTGTCATCCTGAGCGAAGCCGCCCCACTAACCTTGTCATCCTGAGCGAAGCGAGCGAAGCGAGCGCAGTCGAAGGACCGACAGCACCAACCTTGTCATCCTGAGCGAAGCGAGCGAAGCGAGCGCAGTCGAAGGACCGACAGCACCAACCTTGTCATCCTGAGCGAAGCGAGCGAAGCGAGCGCAGTCGAAGGACGAAGGACGCGCTAAATCCGACCCGCGGCGTGGAGCGTTTTGTAAATGGTGAGAGCGAGTTTTCCCGACTGATTCTGTTTCGTGTCGGGCTGGCTGTTTAAGCCGAAGGCGATCACCGCATCTTGGCGCGCAAAGTAGACGTGCACCATGCGATAGCCCAGCGTCATGCCTTCGTAGAACCAGACCGTTCCGATCTCGGGCTTCGTCATCTGCGCGACGCCGAGTCCGAAGCCCTGGGGATCGCTGAGGCTGGTCTTTGCGATCGGTTTGCCCGTCTTCGTCGAGACGAGGCTCAAAAGCTCGGCGCGTTGCTTAGGCGCAAGAACCGATCCGGCATAGAGCGCGCGAGCCCAGCGAGTTAGGTCCTCCGGAGTCGAGACGATGCCGCCCGCGCCCTGCATCCATGAGACGCTGTCATCGCGCACGTCCTTGCCGAGCAGCGGCGCGAGCCCCGAATTATCCGGATCGTGACTGAAGAAGTAGCCGGAGACCATGCGGCCCAGCACGTCGGTCGGATACTGGGTGGCCGAGTAATACGTGTCATCCAAGCCGATGTTCGATTGAAAGAACCTGCGAGCGAGCTCGCTCGCGTAACTGTTACCCGACGCGCGCTCGACGATCAGCTCGGCGAGCAGATAGTTCGTGTTCGAATAGGAGTAGCCGCGGGTCGGCGGCGGGGCCGACGGGTTATTCGTTGGATAGGCGTACGCGATCAGCTCCGCGATCGTGAAGTTCCGCTTGGGGTTCTTCGCGTAATCGGCGAGCATCTTCGGATTGAAATCGTAGCCGGGAATGCCGCTCGTCATATTCAGCAAACGGCGAATCGTCACGCTCTTCCACACCGGATATTGCGGCAGCCAGCGGCCGATGGTTTGATCGATCGTGAGCTTTCCCTCAGCCTCGAGCTGCAGAATCGCCGCCGCGGTGAAGGCCTTGGTGTTGCTGCCGATCTGCCAAAGGTTGTCCGGCGTTACCGGCGCTCCGCCGCCGTATTGAGTTCTTCCCGCAGTGAGGTTGATGTTATCCGGTAATCCATGGAGGCTAATGCTTAGCGAGATCGCTGAGATGTGCTCGGCCTTCGAACGGGCGCTCAAATATTGGTTGAGATCGCGCTGCAGCGCGGCACGCAGCGTCGCATCGGATTGAGCGCCGGCCGCCGGCGCAATGAGCCACACGGCGGCAAGGAGCACGGCAAAGAATCGTGTCATAGAGCCGCCTGCATTCGGCCTAACCGTCGGGCCTCCCGCGTCCTACGAACGTTCGAGAAACTGCGTCAGAGCGGTCATCGTCTGCGTGGGCGCTTCCTCCATCAGCCAGTGCCCCGCGTTCTTGATCACAACGACGGTAACGTCGGAGGCGATGAGCCGCGTCTGCGCGCCCAGGGCGACACCCAGCGACTTCTCCCCGCCGATCGAGAGAACGGGAATCGTCAGCTTGTTCTGTGCGAGCGTCGCAAACGCGACTGCCGTCTGCGGGAACGAAGCAAAGTACGCAAATCCGGCGGCCATGCGCCCGGGCCGCGAATACGCCGCGGTGTATTGGACGCGGTTGAGCTCGGAAATCGAGTGATGCGGATCCGCGGCAAAGTCGTTCCAAAAATAATTGAAATAGATTCGTTCGCGCCCCCGAACGAGCGCAAGCGGCGTCGGACCGTAGAAGCGAAAATGCCAGATGTGCGGATTGTTGTAGATCGGCTCCCAGCCGGCAACGCCCGGCAGAAAAGCATCCATCAGCGCGAGGCGCTTGACCTCGCGCGGATACGTCGCCGCGTACGCGTAGGCGACCATGAGCCCGATGTCGTGGCCGACGACATACACGTTACGATAGCCGAGCGCGACGACTGCATCGCGCACGCGCCGCGCCGAGGTGCTCATGTCGAGCCCCGAAGCCGGAATCGACGAGTTGCCGATGCCGGGGAGATCGGGCGCGATGACGGTGAAGCGCGAGGCGAGCGCAACCGCAAGCGGCTTCCACATGCGCGAATCCTCGGCGTAGCCGTGCAGCAGCACGACGGCCGGGCCGTGGCCGCCGACGGTCGCGCTGATCGTGCAGCCGTCGACCGTCACGCTGCGAGTCGCGAAGCCCGGTCCAAAGTTGACCGGGAAGGCCGCGGCCGATTCGGTGAGCGCAACCGCGAGGGTGGCGGTAAGTGCCAGCGTGCGAATCAACATCTCGGAATCTCCTTCACTGACTAACACTCGCACATTTGTCCCTAAGCGTCCAGCTCGCACCGCAATCGTGTGAGTACTTGTGCGATCCAGCCTACTACCGGGTCGCGCCGTGCCGGAGTATGGTGGAGAAAAGGAGATTTTGCATGATCGACGGCACGCCGAGCACCTCGCCTCAAATCGTTCTCATCCACGGCCTCTTCCTCAATTGGCAAAGCTGGGAGAAGTGGGTGCAGCGCTATCGATCGCGCGGCTTCACCGTCTTTGCTCCCGGCTGGCCCGGGCTCGACGGCTCGGTTGAAGAACTGCGCGCAGATCCAACGCCGCTGACAGAGCTCAACATCGCAAAGATCGTCGACTATCTCGAGGCGTTCATTCGGCGCCTGGAATCGCCGCCGATCGTTATCGGACATTCTTTCGGCGGACTCTTCGCGCAGCTGCTCGCCTATCGCGGCCTCGGCAGTGCCGTCGTCTCCCTCGAAGGCGGGGCGCCGGCCGGCGTGCTCGAGCTTCCGTTCTCGACGCTCAAAGCCTCGGCCCCGGTGCTGGCAAATCCGCTTAACGTGGGCAAGGCGACGATGCTCACGCCCGAGCAGTTCCATTACGCGTTCACCAACACGATATCGCCGGAAGCGAGCCGCGAACTGTACGACCGCTACGCCGTCCCCTGCGCGAACCGCGTGCTCTTCGAGGGCGCGTTCGAGAACTTCGTGCCGCATTCGCCGGCGCGCATCGACGTCAAGAGCGATCGCCCGCCGCTGCTCCTGATTGCCGGCGGCGCGGATCATTTGGTCACTCCGGGCTATAGCAAGCAAAACTACAAACTCGTCGCGCAATCGCCCGCGATGACGGCGTTCAAAGAGTTTCCGGGGCGGCCGCATTTCACCGGCGCGGTCGACGGCTGGGAAGACGTCGCTGATTTCGCGCTCGACTGGGCGCTGACGCCGACGGCGCTGCGCCCCGAAGATGACGCGGTACTTACTTAAACATTAAAGGAGAACATAACGATGGCATATTTGACGCTGCGTGACGGAACGGAGTTCTACTACAAAGACTGGGGAACGGGACAGCCGATCGTCTTCAGTCACGGCTGGCCGTTATCGGCCGACGATTGGGATGCCCAGATGATGTTTTTCCTCATTTTGGGTTACCGCGTCATCGCGCACGATCGGCGCGGCCATGGCCGCTCCTCGCAAGGCAGCGAGGGTCACGACATGGACCATTATGCCGACGATCTCGCCGAGCTGACGGCGCACCTCGATCTGAAGAACGCGATCCATGTCGGCCACTCAACCGGTGGAGGCGAGGTCACGCGCTACCTCGGGCGAAACGGCGAGAGCCGCGTAGCGGCCGCGGTCCTTATTAGTTCGGTGCCCCCGCTGATGGTAAAGACGCCCGCGAACCCCGGCGGCCTTCCCAAGGAAGTCTTCGACGGTTTCCAAGCGCAGGTCGCGACCAATCGCGCGCAGTTTTACCGCGATCTCCCGGAAGGCCCGTTCTACGGTTACAATCGGCCCGGCGCTACACCAAAGGAAGGCATCATCGCGAACTGGTGGCGGCAGGGCATGATGGGCGGGGCCAAGGCCCAATACGACGGGATCGTCGCATTCTCTCAGACCGACTTCACCGACGACCTAAAAAAGATCACCGTGCCGGTCTTGGTGATGCACGGTGACGACGATCAGATCGTACCGTATGCCGATTCCGGTCCGTTGTCGGCGAAGCTACTGCGCAACGGCACGCTCAAGACCTATCACGGTTACCCGCACGGCATGCCGACCACCAACGCCGACGTCATCAATGCCGACCTGCTCGCGTTCTTCCGCTCGGCGGTCGCGCAGAAGGAACCGGCGCTCACCTAGCCACGTCGTAGAAGAGGCGGCAGCGCGGGCGCGAACCTTCCCGGGTGACGGTTTCGCCCGCGCCGTCCTTCGGCGACCTCCTCAAAAAACATCGTATTGCCGCCGGTGTCACGCAAGAGTACCTGGCCGAAATTGCGCGCGTCAGCGCCAATGCGATCAGCAGTCTCGAACGGGGCGCCCGGCGGGCGCCCCATCGCGAAACGGTCTCGCTGCTGGCGACCGCGCTCGGTTTGAGCGCAAGCGACCGTCGCGATTTCGAGGATGCGGCCGAGTCGGTGCGGGCGCGCGTTCCACAACGCCAGGATGCGCAGGCCGTGCGTCTTCCCGCGCAACTGACCTCGTTCGTCGGACGCGAGTACGAGCTGACACAGATCCTCGATCTTCTCAGCGCCCATCGTTTGGTTACAATTACGGGCGCCGGCGGCGTCGGCAAGACTCGCGTCGCGCTCGAAGCCGCGAAGACGTTGCTCGACCGTTATCCCGACGGCGCGTGGTTCGTCGATCTCTCACCGCTTACCGAAGATGCGTTCGTTGTGACCAAGCTCGCGACGCTGCTCGACGTTCGCGCGGCGCGATCGGGCGATCTCGCCGCCCTCGTGCACGGCTTGCAGCGCCGGCGGCTGCTGCTCGTGCTCGATAACTGCGAGCACCTTCTCGATGCGACCGGTGCCGCAACGACTGAATTGCTTCGCGCGTGTCCCGAAATCGCGATTCTCGCGACCAGCCGCGAGCGGCTGAACGTTGCGGGTGAGATGACCTATCGCTTGCCGAGCTTGACGATCGCCCCCAAACCCGTCGCGACCGCGGCCGAAGGCCGGGCCTATTCGGCGATCGATCTCTTCGCGCAGCGCGCCGCCGCAGCGGAGAACCGCTTCAGCTTCAACGACGAGACGGCCGGGCCGATCGGAGATATTTGCAGCCGGCTCGACGGCATACCGCTTGCAATCGAGCTGGCCGCGGCGCGCGTCTCGACGCTCGGACTGCTCGACCTGCGAACGCGGATTGCGCAGCACTTTGACGTGCTGCGCTCGGCCGGCGGCGCCGCGCCGCCGCGCCAACGAACGCTCGTGGCAACGTTCGAGTGGAGCTACGATCTGCTCGCGCAAGCCGAGCGCCTCTTGCTTCGCCGTCTCGCCATTTTCGCGGGCGGCTGCACGATGGAAGCGGCGGAGCAGGTCTGCGCTGCCCCGAATCACGAGTTCTTCGTCTGCGAAACGCTCGCATCGCTGGTGGAGAAATCGCTGGTCGTCGCGGATCTCGAAGGAATCGCATCGCGGTACCGGCTGCTCGACTCCACGCGCGCCTTCGCGCTGGAAAAACTCGCCGCGTCGGGAGAGCGAGAGGCGATCGCGCGAGCGCACGCTCAATGGATGGCCTCGCTCGCCGATCGTGCCGACAAGACGTATCAGGTCGAGCCGCGCCGCGGCTGGATGGCGAAAGTCGAACCGGAGCTGAACAACGCGCGCGCTGCGTTGGAGTGGGCGCTCCGTCCCGGCGGCGACGCGATGCTCGCCGGCCGCATCGCCGGCGGTTTGGGCGGCATGTGGCGAATCGCCGGGCTCGAAACCGAACGGCGCCATTGGGTTGCAGCCGCGCTCGAACGCGTCGACGAAGAGGAACATCCGGTTATCGCGGCGCGCTTGCTGCGTGCGTTGGCCGGTTCGCTCAACGGTCACGCGCGGATCGAGGCGTCGCGTCGCGCGCTCGCGCTTTGCGAGCGAATCGGCGATCGGCTCGGTGCAGCGGGCTGCCTGACCGGGCTCGGATACGGCCTGATGCAGACCGGTGAAGCCGAGCGAGGATTGGCGGCGATCGATCGCGCTCGAGCGATCTACCGCGAAGAGAACCGGCAAGCGTCGTTGGCATTCGCGGCGATCCTCGTCGACCGAAGCAGCCTCCTTCGCGCGCTCGGCCGTCTCGACGAAGCGCTCGCGGATTTGCGCGAAGCGCAGGGGCTCGCTTCGCTCTTACACGACGAAACGATTTTAGCTAGCGTCGAATCGGCGCTTGCGGAGGTCGAATTCGAAGCGGGCAACGTGCCGGAAGCCTTGCGACAAGCGCAGGTCGCGCTCTCGACCGCGCGGCGTAGCGGTGTAACCTATCGCGAGATGAACCTGCTCTGCCAGATCGCATGCTTTTCGCTCGTCTCGGGCGACGTCGAGGCGGCGCGAGGCTTCGCGCGAGAGGCGCTCACCGCGGCGCTCGCCCGCGAACCCCAAGTAGCGATCATTGCAATCCATCATCTCGCGGCGATCGCTGCACTCCACGCGATGCCGCAGCGCGCGGCGCGGCTTCTGGGATACGTCGAGCGGGGCTACGAGCGCGAAACGTACGCGGTCCGCGAGCCGACGGTCCAGCGCAGTTACGAGATTCTCGTCGCGGCGCTGCGCGAGCAGCTTTCGGAACGCGAACTTGCCGGGCTCGTCGAGCAAGGCGCGAGCCTGCAAGAGGAGGTCGCGGCCCGCGAGGCGATGCTCGCGTAAGCGAGAATGCTCGCGCATGATACGTGCGATCGGCTTTCTTGCCGCCTTCATTCTTTCGACCATCACTTCGGCCGCCGGCCAGACTCCGAGCTCGTCGCTTGACGCGGGGCAGATCGATAAGATCCTCGTTGCGGCGCATGAAGCCGCGGGCGGAGCGCAGCTCGACTCGTTTGCATCGGAAACGCAGTCCGGCACGTTCAGCCAGAACGGCGGGCCGCCGAACTCGTTCGACGGCGTCGCGGGTCTGCGCGACGGCTACTCGCGCGTGCGGATCGTCGTCGGACCCGCAACGCTGCTTCAAGGATACGACGGCACGGAGTGGACCGAGTCGAACGGCTCGCTCTCCATCGTCAGCTTGCCGTCGTTCGTCGCCGATGCGGTGACGCAAGCCTATCTGACCAGCAACGCGTTCTTTCGTCCCGACGAGCGGTCGACCGTCACCTCGGGGCGTGTCGACAGCGTTGACGGGCGTCAGGCGTACGTGCTGCACGTCGAGCCCGTCGGCGGCTCGACGGCCGATATTTACTTCGATGCAACGACGTATCGTGCCGTGAAAGTCGTCGCGCAGACGGCGCAAGGCCCCGACGCCACGACGAACTTCGATTTTCAAACGGTTCAAGGCGTTCCGGTGGCGATGCGTTCGATCGACGTCGATAGCGCCGGCACGACGACGACGACCACGCTCACCTCGGTACGCTTCGCAACGACCGCCGATTCGTCTGCGCTGGCGCGTCCGGCCTACGTTTCCCACGGCACACTCGCGGCGCCCGCGTCGATTCCGTTCGTGAGCGATCTCGCCGGCGTCGTCGGCCACATCGTCGTTCCGGTCGCGCTCGACGGAAAGCCGGCGTCGCTGATCTTCGATTCGGGCGGCGGCAACTTCTTGCTCCCGCAAGCCGCGCAGCGTCTCGGACTCAACGCTTCCGGCGGCATTGCAGCGGGCGGCGCCGGTACGAAAGAGCAGATGACGGCCTTCGCTGCCGTCTCCACGGTTGATTTCGCCGGTGCGCGCCTCTCCCATCAGAGCTTCGTCGTCACGCCGCTGCCGTATCCATTTCTACATCCGCGCAAAGGCGTCTCGCCCGACGGGCTGATCGGCTACGAGTACCTCGCCAACTTCCACATTACGGTGCGTTACGCGCAGCGCCGCATCGACGTTGCGCCGTTCGGTGCGCCGGCGCCCGCCGGCGGCGTCACGCTGCCCTTCAAATCTGACGGCCGCCATGCGTACGTGCCGGCAAGCGTCGACGGCGTATCGGGATACTATCTGCTCGACACCGGAAACAGCGGCGGAATCGTGCTGAACTTGCCGTTCGTGCAGGAGCACCATCTCTTTCCCAACGGCGGCCTCACCTACGTATCCCCGGGCGGCGTCGGCGGCGGCTTCCTGCAAACGGTGACCGCGGCCGATTCGTTTGCCTTCGCCGGCCTGACTTATCACGACGTACCGGTCGGAATTCCGCAAGTGACATCCGGCTTTTTCGCGACGCGCCGCGTGGCCGGAAATCTCGGTTCGGGCTTTCTCTCGCGCTTCACGGTCGCGTTCGATTACAAAGCGCAAACGGTGACCTTCGTTCCGAACGCTAACGCACGGATGCGTTTTCGCAGCGATCACGTTGGGCTGAGCCTCGATCAAACCGACGCGAGCGCCTTCGTGGTACGCCAAGTGATCCCGGGCAGCCCGGCAGCGAATGCCGGGATCGCAAAGGGCGATCGCATCACCGCCTTTGCCGGCCGGCGCGTATCGTCGGGATACGGCCCGGGCGATCTCTATCCGTATAGTACCGGCAACGCCCCCTTTACGCTGACCGTCGTGAGTGCGGGTGTCAGCCGAACGGTGACCCTAACGCCGCGCAGGCTTCTGCCGCCGCCGCAATAGTCACGTGGGCTTCTTCGAGCGGCCCGACCCGCGACTCGCTGCGAGCGCCGATCCGGCGCCGGGTGAAGCGGTCGCGCGCGCGTTGAAGCGCCACGCGCTCGCGTTTTGCGTCTGCTTCGTTACATCGCCGGTCTCTATGCGGTCAACGTCGCACTCGGAATGCGCGAAGCGGCGGCGACGCGCGGCAGCATCGTTGCGGCGGGGTTGTACGATCGCGTCACGATCGTTCGCGATGGCCGCGACGTTCCGCACATCCGCGCCGCAAACGCGCACGATCTCTACTTTGCGCAAGGGTACGTCGAGGGCTCGGACCGGCTCTTCCAACTCGACGTGACGCGCCGCTTCGCCTACGGCCGGCTCGCGGAAGTGCTCGGGCCGAAGGCGCTGCCCTACGACGAGGAAGAGCGCGCGGTCGATATCGACGCCATCGCGCAGCGTCAGCTGCGCGCGCTCGCGCCGGGCGATCGCGCGGCGCTCGCCGCGTTTAGCGACGGCGTCAACACGGCGGCGAGCACACAGCCGCTGCCGGTCGAGTTCCGCATCCTTCTCTATCGGCCGGCGCCGTGGAGGCCGAAAGACTCGCTCGCCGTCTCGATCGTTGCATCGCTCGAGCTCGCCGACTCGTGGCACGACATCTTCGCGCGCGATGCGGTCTGGCGGCAGCGCGGACCGCGCTGCTTCGATGCGCTCTTTCCGCTCTCCGACGCTCGCTACGACGTTACCGTCGGCGGAACGCGCAGCGCGCAACCCACGCGCGCGACGGCGAGCGGATGCGCCGATTCGAACGTTGCCGCGCGGCCGCGGCGCGCGACGATCGGCAGCAATGCGTGGGCTGCGGGCGGGCGGCGCACCATCGACGGCGAGGCGCTCCTCGCCAACGACCCGCACGTGGACTTGACGATTCCCGGCATTTGGTATCTCGTCGATCTGGAATCACCGCAAGTGCACGTCGCGGGCGCGACGGTTCCGGGCGTTCCCGGCGTCGCGCTCGGCCACAACGAGCGGCTCGCCTGGGCCTCGACCGATGCCGAAATGGCGACGGCGAGCCTCTTTCGAGCCGGGCGCCTGCGTACGCAATCGTGGGTGACGGAGCGCTTCCACGTTCGCTTCTCGCGCGACCTGCGGCTGACGTACTATCGCACGCCGCGCGAATTCTCGGTCCCCAACGAAAGCGGTTCGGGAATCGCGCTCGTCCGCTGGCCGGTCTATTGGCAGACGCACTCGACCATCGCAACGCTGCTCGCGCTCGATCGCGCGCGCGACGTGCGCGCGGCGCTGAAGGTTCTTCGCGGCTACAGCGGTTCGCCGCAAAACTTTATCTTCGCCGATCGCAGCGGCGAGGTGGCCTATCACGTCGCGGGCCTGGTTCCCGAGGATCCCGCTTGGGGACGGTACGTGCACGAGGCACGCGATCTGCGCGCCGCGTTCGCTCCGATTCCATTTGCGCGACTTCCCCAAAGCGGCCCGTCGCGCGGCGCGATCCTCCTCTCCGCCAACAACAAGGCTTACGCGCCGCGCTATCCGTACCGACTCTCCGCGCAGTTCCAGCCGCCCTACCGCGCCTACCGCATCGCGCAGCTGCTGCAGTCGCGCCGGCGTTACGATGCCGCCTACTTTGCACGGATGCAGCTCGATACGCTCTCGCCGATCGATCTCGAAATCGCGCGCGACGTCGAGCGATTGACGCGCGTGCATTCCGTGCAGGAAGGGCCCGCCCTCGATGTTTTGTCGCGATGGGACGGCCGCTATCGTCCGGCCTCGCGCGCCGCGGCGCTCGAGCACGCGCTCCGCATTGCGGTCTTTGAAGAGGGCCCGGCGTTCAGCGCGCGGCTGGGCGAGCTGCGCCGCGCCTCCGGCGCGCCGCTCGACCTCGAACAGGAGATCGGTGCAACGCTTTCATTGTTTGCCTTCGACGGCGTCGACGCGTGGCGCGAGGCCGGCGCAACGCGCATCGAGCATCTGCTCGCGCCGATGAACTTCGGTTTTCTCAACGGACCGTGGCTGCCGGGTGCGGGCGACGAGTACACGATTCATCTGCAGGAGCCCGGCCTCGCGCAGGGTTTCCGCGCGGTCTGGGACGCCGGCGATTGGGATCGCGGCGGCATCGCGATTCCGAGCGGCGAGTCGGGCGAGCCCGGCTCGGGACACTACACCGATCTCACGCGCGCGTGGGTCGCGGGGACGTTGCAGCCGCTTCCGTTTGGTACGGCTGCCGTCGACGCGCAACGCAGCAAGCGTCCTCGTTCTCAAGCCCCCTTGTCATCCTGAGCGAAGCGATCGCTAGAGCGTGAAGGCGAAGACCGTTCCGCAGCCGTTGCTGCCGTAACATCCCGAGCCGCCGCCCTTGTAGGTCGTGCTGTAGAGCGTGTCTTTCACGGCAATCACCGCTGCTTGCGGATCTGCGCCGTCGCCTCCACCTTGAAAACTGTAGAGCACGCTTTCGCTGCCTGTTTTTCCGACCTCGAAGAGTGCTCCGTCTCCGGTCGTGCCGCCGCCGACGGTCGTGCCGTAAAAGCCTCCCTTGAGATAGAGGAGCGTCGCTCCTGGGCCGTTACCATCGGGAATATCTTGAAACGAATATAAGAGCTTCTCGCTGCCCGATTGCGTTATCGAGAAGAACGTCCCGGAGCTTTTCGTGCCGCCGCCTTCGGTCGTGCCGTAGAGCAGTCCGCCGACGGCCGTCAATCCGTTGGGGAATGCACCGTTTGTGCCGGCGCCAAAGCTGTAGATCACGTGCTCTTTGCCCGAGAGGCTGAGCTCGAAGATCGCTCCGCATCCATCGCCGCCGCACCCCGTGCCGCCGCCCTGCAGCGTCGCTCCGTAGAGCTTGCCGTGCAGATACGTCAGCGGCGCATAGACTCGCGCGCCGTCGGATCCGCCGGCGAATGCATGGACGACCTTCTCTTTGCCGCCGGAAGTGATGCTAAAGACCGTGCCGCATCCGTTCCCGCCGCATCCAGTACCGCCGCCGTAAACGGTCGTGCCGTAGAGCGTGCCCTTCACGTCGATCAGCGTCGCCTCGGGATCCTCGCCGTCGCTCCCGCCGCTGAAACTGTGCAGCACCGTTTCCTTACCCGACTTGCTTACGGAAAAGACCGTCCCCTCGGCATTCGCTCCGCCGCCGCCTGTCGTTCCGTAGAGCAACCCGCCTAACACGGTGAGACCGGCAAACGGCCATGCGCCGTCCTCGCCGCTGTTGAAGGTGCCCTTGAAGTTGTAAACAACGCGTTCCGATCCCGATTTGTCGATCGAAAAAACGGTTCCGCAGCCCAAGTAGCAATGGTTGCTGCCGCAGCTCTGCGAGCAGTAGTTGCTCGAGCCGTTTAAGGTCGTGCCGTAGAGCTTTCCGCGCACGCTCACTAGGCTTGCGAGCGGGCTCGCGCCGTCGGGCGTGCCTTTGAATGCGTAGAGGAGTTCGTATTGTGACGTGCCCGGACTCCCGCGATGCGACGCAACGCCGGCCGGCGCAGCGGGCAGCGGAGATGCGGAGCGAGTGCCGGAGCACGCCGTCAGCAGCGCGAGGGTGCCAAATAAGAAGAAGACGATGCAAGAACGGTTCATGAGCCATCCTTTCTTGCGCACGTAAACGGTCCTTCGTCCCTCGTCCTTCGACTCCGGCGCTACGCGCCTTCGCTCAGGATGACAAGGGCGTGCGGTGCGCAACCTTTGCCGCCGGCAGCGCATTCTTGCGGGCATGCAGACGACACAAGAACTCCAACGCCACCCCGCGCCCGCGACGCGTCCCCAGCCGCTCGCCTATTTGAACGGACTGCTTTGGGCCGGTTCGTGGGACACCGATCGCATCTACGCCATCGATCCGAAGACGTGGAACGTGCAAAAAGAAATCGAGGCGCCCGGCAAGCCGTACGGCCTAACGGCCTACGGAAAAGAGCTGCGCGCCGTCATCTCGCACGGCGAGGAAGACGATCGTTACCTCTATCGCCTCGACCCAAACCAGGGATTCGATCTGGGCAGCAAGCGGGAATGTCCCGACCTCACCGGTTCCTTCCTTGCTGCCGACGGCTCCACGATCTATCTCGGCCAAATGACGTTTCGGCGCATTCTGGTCCTCGACGCCGACGTAGCGGTGCAGCGCGAGATTCCGCTGCCGACGCGCTGCGCGGGCTTCGGATTCGGCCCGGGCGGGCGCTTCTACATGATCTCCGGCGATATGGAGCTCGAGCACTTGCAGTTCGGCACGCTCGATATTGCGCAGAGCCAGCCGCAGTTCGAGGCCATCCGGGCGTTGCCCGACGAAGCGCGCTCGCTGGCGTACGATGGCTCCCGCTGGTGGACGAGCCTGCGCGACGCAAACGAGATCGCGTCGTTCACGGCCTGACCGCGGGCCGGAGCAAAGCACTTCCCTGGATCGCGCTCGTCGTGGTCTACCTCTTCTGGGGGTCGACCTATCTCGGCATTCGGGTTGCGGTCGCGACAATTCCGCCCTATCTCATGACGGGCTGCCGCTACGTCGTCGCGGGTGCACTGCTCTTCGCGCTGCAGTGGCTCTTCGCGAAGGAGAAGCCTGCGATGCCGACTCGCGTGCAGCTGCTGCACATCGCGATCGTCGCGGTGATGCTGCTTACCATCGGCAACGGATTGCTCTGCCTCGCCGAAACGCGGGTCGAATCGGGAACGGCGGCGCTGCTCATCGCAAGCTCGCCGATTTTTATGGTGCTCCTCGACTCGATTCAAGCGCGCAAGACGCCGAGCGCGCTTGCCATAGCGGGAATCGTCCTGGGAAGCATCGGCGTCGCGGCGCTGATCGGGAAGGCTCACGCGCCCGCCGACACGCTCATGGCCGGGCTCATCTTGTTCTCGTCGTTTGCCTGGGCCGCAGGCTCGGTCTACGCGCGCGGAACCACGCACCACCCGCTGACGGCCTCGATCGAGATGGTCATCGGCGGCGCGCTCTCGGTGCTCGTTGGGCTTGGCATCGGTGAAGCCTCGCACTTGCGAATCGACGCGATCTCGGCGCCCTCGCTCTGGGGAATGCTATGGCTCATCGTCGGCGGTGCGATGATCGGCTACAGTGCCTTTGCGTATGCGGTGCGCACGCTGCCGACGCCGACCGTCGCAACGTACGGGTACGTGAACCCGGTCGTCGCGGTGATTCTCGGTGCGCTCGTCTTGGGCGAGCCGGTTACGTGGAGACTCCTAGCAGGCGGGGCGGCGGTCGTCGGGTCCGTCGTGCTGATCCTGCTCGGAAACCGCCGCGCCTCCGAGGAAATCGCTGCAACTTGAGGCTGCCGGCGCCGCGTCTAAGGTAGCCTATGGAAATGCTGACGCTCATCGATGCGTGACGTCTTCGCGCACGCGGCGCGCCGGCTCGAGGAGAAGCGGGCGTTCGCGCTTGCGACGCTCGTTGCGCTGCGCGACGCCGCGACCGCGCCGATCGGGACGACGATCGCCGTCGATGCGAGCGGTCAGATCGCCGGCAACATCGGCGCCGGCTGTTACGAAGCCGAGATCATCGATGCGTGCGTGAAGACGGCGCAGGACGGCGCAACTCGCCGCGTCGACATCGACCTCAGCAGCGACGACGACATCCTCGGTGGAACCGCATGCGGCGCTGCCATGCGCCTCGTTGTGTGGCGCCCAACGTTCGCGTTCCGCGACGAGGCCGCAGCAATTGCCGCCGGCGAACGCGAGGCGCGCGTGCGTATCGAGTACGAAGAAGCGGATGGTGCACGCGTTGAGTTCGAGCACGCCTTCCCGCCGAAAGACCGACTCATTCTCGTCGGCGCCACGGCGCTTGCATCGGAGCTCGCTACGATCGCGCGGCGGCTCGACTTCAACGTCGTCGTCGTCGATCCGCGCCCCGTCTTTGCGACCGCGCAACGCCTTCCCGATGCGTCCGAAATCGTGCGCGCGTGGCCCGACGAGTATCTGCCGCAGGTTCTTTCCGAGCGCACGCCGGTCGTCGTGCTCTCGCACGATCCGAAGTTCGATCTCCCCGCGCTGCGCTGCGCGCTCGACTCAAATGCTCCGTATATCGGGCTGCTCGGGAGCCGCCGTTCGCAAGCGGCGCGGCGCGCGTCACTGCGTGCGGAGGGCTTTGACGAGCCCGCGCTCGCGCGGATTCACGGCCCGGCCGGCCTCGATCTCGGCGGCCTGAGCGTCGCGGAGACGGCGCTCTCTATCCTTGCCGAGATCGTCGCGCTGCGGGACGGCGGTGACGGCACGCCGCTGACGGCGTCGCAGGGCGCGATTCACCGAAGCTTCGAGCGCGCCGGCGATCGCGCGTGAGTTCGAGCGGCGCTCGCGCCGTGATACTCGCGGCCGGAGCCTCCTCGCGCGTGGGTAAGCAGAAGCTCTTGATGTCCTTTCGGGGGCGGCCGTTGATCGAGCACGCCATCGCGGCGGCGGCGCGCTGGAATCCGGTTATCGTCGCGGGCGTGGAAGTCGGCGCCTATCTTGCCGGCCGCTCCGATATTACGCTCGTGCGCAACGACGAGCCCGAGCTCGGCATGTCGCACTCGCTGGAGCTAGCGAATCGCTATGTGCGCTACGATATTCCGATCGTGGTTCTCCTCGCCGATAAGCCGCTGGTCGGCGAGCCGCTGATCGAGGCGATCTGCAACGCCGCACCCGAGGCCGACGTCGTCTATCCGGTGCGCGGCACCGAACCGGGTCATCCCGTGCGGCTCTCTCCGCGCGCGCGCGCGTGCATCGAAGGACTCCCGCGCGGCGATACGCTGCGGTTGCTGCGTAGCGACGATCGGCTTATCTCGCACGCCGTCGTAACGCAAGACGAGGGCGCAACCTTCGACATCGATACCCTCGCCGCATTCGAAGAGTAACTATGTGACGGCTTGGCGCGGATTGAGCCACTCGAATGCGCGCCGAAAGACGAGGATCGCGAGGACGAGCATCACCACGCTGACAACGAAGCGCCGGATAGCGTCGAAGCGCGCGCCGGCGACGATTCGATCTCGCAGCATGCCCGGTTGTGCTCCCGGCGCCATACCTTGCGGCGGTGATGCCATCGGCTGCTCGCCCATCCAGGGATGCCGGGCGAACCGAGCGGCCATCGCCCCGGCAAGCAGCGGATGCACGGGCGTCGGATGAACGACGCGGAAGGCGTTGCTGACGACGCCGGCGGCGCTTGCGAAGAAAATGAAGACCGCGAGCAGGCAGATGAGATAGCCGAAGATCTCGGCGGTGACGGAGTGGCGTTGCATAGCTTCTTCCCCTTTGTTCGCTAATCGTAGCAGCGCTTTCGCCGCAAAAAGCTGAGAAAAGCCTTGGTCGCCTCGCGACGCGGTATACTGCGTTGCATGGATGCCGATGCCATCGTGATCGGGGCGGGTGCGGCAGGGTTGGCGGCCGCGCGGCGCCTCGCCGAAGCGAACTTGCGCGTGATGCTGCTCGAAGCGCGCGACCGCATCGGCGGACGCGTCCTCTCCTTGCCCGTGGAAGGTCTGGGAACGCCGCCGGAGTTAGGCGCTGAATTCATTCACGGGCGCGCCCGAGAGACGCGAGTGCTGCTGCGCGAAGCCGGCAGCGCGGCCATCGACATCGTGGGCGAGTCGTGGTCGCACGAAAACGGCCGGCTCGTACGCGAATACGAGGGCCTTCAATCGTCGGCCGTCATCTTCGAGCGCGCGCGCGTGCTCGATGCGGACGAGAGCGTCGATCGATTTCTTCGGCGGTTCGATGGTGACGATGCGATGCGCGAGACCGTCGAGTCGGCCCGCGCTTTCGTCGAGGGCTTCGAAGCCGCCGATCCCGCGAATGCAAGCGTGAAGGCGATCGCGGCGGAGTGGGCCTCCGGCGCCGATTCGACGAGCGCGCGCCCGTTGGGCGGATACCGGCCGCTCTTCAACCGCCTTCACGAAGCCGGCATCGCCGCGGGCGTGCAGATGCCGCTCAATACGACCGTTCATCGCATCGCGTGGCGCCGTGGATCGGTCACGGTCGAAGCGACCGATGCGCGCGGTAACGCCCGCAGCTTTGAGGCGCGGGCGGCGCTCGTGACGCTGCCGGTCGGGGTCTTGCGCAATTCCGGCGACGAGAACGCCGTCGTTTTCAATCCCGATCTTCCGCAACGCAAGCGTGACGCGTTGGGGCAGATCGTGATGGGACAGGTCGCGAAGGTCGCGCTGTGGTTCGAAACCGCGTTTTGGGAGCATATCGAAGGAGGCCGCTATCGCGACGGCGCGTTCTTTCACGGCGACGATGCGTTTGGGGTCTATTGGGCGCAGCTGCCCGTGCGCAGCGAGCTGATCATCGCATGGGCCGGCGGACCGAGAGCGGAGGCGCTCCTCGGCCGTTCGGAAGACGAGCTCGTCGCGCGCGCGCGCGACGGCTTCGGCGCTCTTTTTAACGAAACCGAGCTCGCGCGCCGCGAGCTCAGAGGAGGCGCGATGCACGATTGGAGCGCCGATCCCCGCGCGCTCGGCGCGTACAGCTACGTTACCGTCGGCGGCACCGGTGCGCGCGCGAAGCTCGCCGAGCCGGTCGACGATACGCTTTTTTTTGCCGGCGAGGCGACCTCCGTCGACGGCCAGGGCGGCACGGTCAACGGCGCGATCCAGACCGGCGAGCGTGCCGCCACGCAAATGCTCGCGATCCGTCAATAGCAGAGCGAGGCCGAGGCGTTATCGCAAGGTGCCCGGCTCGACAAGGGTGGTTGGCGAGATCTCCGGTTCTACGAGAGGTCTGTTCAGGTAAGATGAGCCGGTATTGACTTGCTCAAAAGAGATCGTAGCATCCCGTACGATGCGTTGGTGGCTTAGAAATAAGGCAGATTGCGCGATCTCACTCTTGATGAATGGCGCGCCGGCGATGACGGCAAACTCCACAGTCCAGGGAACGTCGACCAATGGAGCGATCGTAAAGTTTCCCGACAGTAGCGCCCTTCGGGGCAGAAAATCGCTTGTCCCGATCCAGAGTTCGCGCAGCCGGTTCTCCCTCGCCTTGCGCCGCGGCTTCAGTACGAGATGGTAACAGGGCACACCATTAAGTACCGAAATGGCATCGAATCGAATGGTGTAGATGCGCTCTTGAGTCGAGACCGTCGCAATCACAGGCGGACCCGGAGGAGTCTCTTTGGTCTCTGGTGGCGCCTTTTCGGTGTATTTCATACCAAAAGCGTAGGTCGGATCGAGAACCGGCACCCCAATCAGGTCGGGAGATGCATCGGGCCACCCTACTCGCTGCTCAACGTGCCCGCTACCGGTCTCGCAGCGGCCGCCACAAATAAAAGCCGTTAGTTTGAAATCAACGCCACGCGGAGGGGGAGAGTTCGCAACAGCCTGCTCGTCGCTGATAGGTGCTACGTCAATGATTCCGTCAGCGGGTCGACTGAAGGCTCGATAGTGGTTACTTTCTTTGGAGTTACCATTCTCTCCGACGATAGAGACAACGTAGTCCAACGAAGCAGGATAAGGTGCGGCTGTAACCGCCGCACGGGCTTGCGAGAAGATTCTGTAAGGATCGAGTGCGATATCCACCGCCACGCCCGCTTCCGCCCTACCGATCCCTCCCCTTCTTAAGTTCTCAGCACACTTCAAGGACGGCTCACTTTATGCGAGAGTATAATGCTCCTCGGAGGCCACATCATGCGAAATATAGGCGCGAAATCCGTCGGATCGCTGCTCGCGTGCCTGCTCCTGGGCGTCGCCTCGGGTACCACTCAGCGGCATCTCACGTATGCCTACGCCGCTTATCCGACAGCGCACCAGACGGGCCCGGTCACGAGCTTTACGGGCCCCGGAACCGGGACGATGGACATCACCATTTTGGGAAGGGCTCCTGACGGCGGCACGTCGGTCGAAGCTCGCGACTGGTGGTGGGACGCCGTACGGCCGCAACAGACGGCGCAATGCGAAATCTATGATAACAACGAAATAACCTGCGCCGAGTTTCCAGTGTTATCGGATGCGCAGGGGACGCTGCTCCCCCTCCTCTCCAGGGCATTTTACCCTGACGCATCGACGTCGCAATGGCAGCAGCGCTTTTCGTACCCATGCCTGGTGCGGTGGCAGACCTCGCAGTGTACTGTCGACATGACGTACACTGCTGCAAGAGGGACGCGCGGCATAGTCGAGATCGCCGCCCAAGGAACGTACTACCACGCGGGTTTGCGAAGCCAAACGATACAAGATCAAGCCTCGATTACCTACGATCCAGTAGCCGCGCTACCCATCCTCGTTCACGACACCAAGACCGCCAGGGCGGGCATCATCTTTGGTGGACGTTCGGTCGACCTAAAACTCCTTCACGATTCATCCGGCTCCAACTAATCGGGTTAAACCGGCGCGAATCTTGGGGAGGTCGCGGCCGTTTTAACGAGCGCAGCGACTGCGCTCGGATTCGACGCGAGTCTCGCGCACCATAGAGCACGGCAGCGGGACATGGGCCCGTAAGCTTAAAGCGGCTTTAAGCATCGGGTGAGAACATTGGCCTGAGCGGAAGGAGGGAGATTACCATGATTACAGGCGGCAATGCGACCGTCATGGTCTCGAATATGGACGACGCGGTAAGGTTCTACACGGAAGTGCTCGGGCTCACCCTAGTCAATCGTTTCGACGACGCGTGGGCGACGGTCGACGCCGGAAAGGGCCTCACGATCGGATTGCACCCGGCCTCGCTGAAATACGCGGCGCCCGGAACGAAGGGATCGGTGATGCTCGGGCTGGAGATCGACGAGCCGATCGAAACCGTCATCGAGCGCCTCACCGGCAAGGGAGTGGTCTTCAACGAGTCGGTCGTCAAAACCGATGCGGGGAAATTCGTACACTTCGAAGATCCGGACGGTAACGAGATGTACCTCTGGGAGACCTGAACGCGGCCCGCGCGAGAGCGACGCGCTTCACTCCATGTTTCTCGGGCTCGATGCGGCGGCGATCGCGTTCTGTGCCAGCCGGCGCCACGCGTCCTCCCGCATGAGCACCGGAACGCCTCGTGGATTCGACCGGCGATCGGCACCCTTCATGTGAAGTGTAAGGGAAGCGAGGTACTCAAAGTTCTCGTACATGCGGGCATCGTCTCGAGCAACGCGTCGAAGTGCCACAACTTCACGTAGCGCATCCCACATCGACGTTACGTACGCACCGATGAGATCGATATACTGTTCGCGATCGATCATCTCGAACTTGATGTACGAGCCTTGCTGCTCGAGAAAATCGCAAACGCGAAGCTCGGGATGCTCGCGCCGATCCGTGTTCGTCTCGAGCAAACCCTTAACGAACTCTTCATCGCGTAGTTTCTCGGAAAGTTGCCGGGTAATAAAACTGGTTGCACCCTGGATGACGTCGCCTTCGAACGTTTCGGTGAACTGCAATAGTCCCGTAAGCTGGTTCGCCGAGCGGATATGGCGGAGTTGCACGACGGCCGCAAGGGCGGTCGCCGAAATCACGATCAAGGTCCCGACGGCAGCGAATGCCGATATCCACTCGGGGATCATCTCTCTTCATGAGTTCGAAAGGCCCTAGCGGATTGCTCCTGCCACAAGAGAGCGCTTGCCGGGCTCGGCTCGTGTAGTCTCTTAGCCGGATTTATCTTCGCGGTGCTGAGTGATAACGGTGCTCGAGCCGCTCGCGTCGGCCATGGTGGCCCTGCGCTTTCACCCGACGCTACGGGTCTTCGCACGCCTACGGCGTTCTTCGGTCCGGCGTCGCTTTCGATGCCAATTACACTTGACGCTTCGAGGAGGCTTTCGACGCGCTCGAAGTTCTTGTCGACGTAGCGGTCGCGGCCATGCTGCGTCGTGAGCGTCTTCGTCGGCTACGATTCAATGCGGGAAGTAATTTATAGATCGCCGCAACCGCAGCAAAGAGCGAACGGCGCGGCATTTAATTTTCGTTTATCCGGAAGGGAAATGCAAGCATGGGCTCGCATCGCCTAGGGGCGACCCGCCGTATGACGGGCGCGCTCCACAAGAACTTGCCATAGAAGGAGCTCCAACGTGCGTTTAAGCCTTCTCGGTGCTGGCGCTGCGCTCGCCGCAGGCCTAGCACTCTCAGCGTGCTCCGGCGGTACCGGCTCGTCGTCGGCCCCGCAGTCGTCGGGCGCGCAAGTCCTGACAACGAGTCATGGCCACAAATTGGCGATTCGCCCGGTGCCCGGGGTCAAAATGCTGACGGGTCCGACGTGCGGAAGCCAGTACAGCTTCTGCTTCTACGTCACCCCGGGCGACTCCGGACCCTACGTCTCAACTTCAGACGAGAGCTCGGAACTATACAACGTGGGGTACATCGACAAGAACAAGAACGGCAAGATCGACAAGAAGTTCGACGATTACTTCTATCCGGACCCCGGTGACCCGACCTACCAGTACATCGACTATAAGGGCAAGGCTCCCAAGAAGCCGGGTGCGGTAAAATTCACCGACGTCTACTGCATTTCGTTCTCGCCAAGCGGTTGCGCCAACGGCAGCGGCACCATCTTATACCTCGGGATCGCTATCTACTGATAGCGCTCGCCAGCCCAAAACAGGCAACCTCAGAAAAAGGGGGTCCGGCATCCGCCGGGCTCCCTTTCGCATCTTCCGGCTCCCGGCAGACGTAGCGTCTACTTGCCGAGGTTCTCGATGCCGTAGTGCTTCAATGCCGGCCAGAGCTGCGGCAGTGGCGGGCGCATGCCGCGGCATACGACGATCGGGCGATCGCGCTCGTAGGGCATCGCATACGGCGACGTGCCGAAGGTTCCCACGACGCGCGCCGAATCGCAGACTTTCGACCACTGCGCCGGGTCGACATCGACCGCCAGCACGAGCGAGCCGTCGTAACCGCGCGGGCCCCACAGGTAATACTGATTGTTGCCGCTGAGCACCGGCGGCAGCCCGGTGCCGTAGAAGTCGATCGCGGCCGCTTCTCCGTAGTTCGACGCATAAATCGCGGCATTCATCCGATCGAGCTCCGGCAGCGCGGCGTAGGCTTTTTCGACGTCGCGCGCGAGCTCGCGCCATCCGAACTCGTCGGAGAGCATTTGCATCAACGGCGCCCCGACGCCGGCCGCTTCGACCGGGCGCGGCCGAATCGACATGTGGTCGATCATCCGCTGCAAACGCTGCGGCGGCAAGACCGGCAGCACGAGTGGGAGCGAGAGCGCGGCATTGGCGGCCGCGAGCAGGGCCCACAAGGCAACGACGACGTAGGGAAGTCTCGTACACGCCGCGGCCCCGAGCGCGAAGACCGTCGGATAGGCTCCCGCCAAGTAGTAGCTCTTCCCGTGCGTAGCCACGATGCTGACGGCCATCACCACGAATGCGATCGAGAGGAACCGGAACGGCGCGAGCCGGCGCGAGACGAACGGCGCGATGATGCCGGTCACCCAGAGCGGTGCAAGCACGATGTTGACCGAGAGGATCTGATCGATCGTGAAGGCGAGCGGCGTGCCGGTGAAGTTTCCAGGATTGTCGTTGTGGACGAGCTCCAGGAACGGAAAGCCGTGCGCGATCTGCCAAACGACGTTCGGCAAGGCGATGAAAGCGCCGATCAGCACGCCGATCCCGAAGTCGGGCGACCGAAAGACGCCGCGCGGGCCGGCGATCGCGATGCCGAGCGCGAGGCCGAGCGCCCAAAACAAAACTCCGTACTTCGCTTCAAAGGCGAGGCCAGCAATCGCGCCGGCCCACCAGTACGCGCGCGGCTCGTTGAAGACCGCCGCGCGCACGACGAAGTAGGCGATCGCGGTGAAGGCGAGCGGCTCGAACGTCGACGTCGAGAGCGTCGCCGTCATCGCCGTGACGAGCGTCGCGCCCGCCGCCGCAACCGCCGCGAGCCAAGCGCCGCGAGTCGTCGCGCCGAGCAGCTGCGCCAGCAGGACGGTCATCGGCACGAGCAGGACCGCGGCGAGAACCGCCGGCAGCCGCAGCAGCCAAATGTGAATGCCGGCCGATTGCGTCAATGCCGCGAGCAACGGGACGAGCGGCGGTTGATCGACGTAACCGAACGCCGGATGGCGCCCGCAGATAATGAAGTAGAGCTCGTTACGAAACGCGTCGTATTGGCCGGCAACCGCGAGATGGACGAATGCGACGACGGCCGCAACGATCGCCGCCGCCCACAACGCACCTTGGCTAAGCCTCGGGGGCTTAGCCGGCTTCTTCATTGCGAAGGTGGCGGCCAAAACGCAACGCCCGTCGGCCAGGCCGACTTACTCCAGCCCGGCTGGTCGATCTGCCCGATCACGTTTCCCGCAGGGTAGCTTAGAATCTCGACTTGCTCGAAGTTCGAAACGTAAAGGCGGGAGCGCTTTTCGTTGAAGGCTTCCCACAAGGCGGCGTTCGGAACCGAAATCTGCTGGCCGAGCTTTCCGGTCGCTTCTGAGTACACGTCAATTACGCCGGTGCCGCTGCACTTGATGTCGCCGACGGCCGGGCCTTCCGTCGCAACGCCCTCATCGGTGACGTAGAGGTTCCCCGCGGAATCGGTCGTCATGCCGTCGGGCCCGTCGTCGTCTTGGATCTTACCGACGAGCGCGTATTTCAATCCGTGGATTGCGAAGATATCGATCGCGCCGGTGTATGAAGGCTCGGAGGTTGGATCGCCGACGTAGAGCAGTTCTTTCGCGGATTTTGCCGCGGGCAGAGATCCAGCCGCCGTTGCTGTGCGCCATCACGTACGACGGCGGCATCGCCTCGCTTCCTCGCGGCGATCCGTAGGTGCCGCCGCACCCCGCAAGGGCGAGCGCGGCGCAAAGGCTGAACGAGGCCTTCCTAGGCGACGAAAGGCTCATGCGCTTGCTTACGCCGAGTCAACCCCTTTGTCATCTACGGCACGTGGTAGACTTGGCCGGTTTGCGCGCCCTCGATGCTCTTCGAATAGGCGAGCGCGACGCGCCGCGCCGAAACCGGTTCGAAGCCGCGAAAATAGGGGCCGAATGATTCCATCGACTCTTCGAGGACGGTCGGGCTGACGGCGTTGACGCGCTGCGGCGAAAACTCGATCGCCGCCGCGCGCACGAAGCTCTCGATCGCGCCGTTGACCATCGAGGCCGATGCGCCGAATCGGATCGGTTCGTCGGCGAGAATGCCGGAGATGAGCGAGAAGGAGCCGCCGGGTTCGACGAACTCGCGCCCGGCGACGACCAAGTTGACCTGACCCATGAGCTTGTCGCGCAGGCCCACCTCGAACTGCTCCGGCGTCGTCGACTCGAGCGGCCCGAAGTGAACGTTTCCCGCCGCGCACGCGACCGCGCCGATCTTTCCCACGCGCTCGTACATTGCTTGAATGCTTTCGCGCTCGGCGATGTTCACGCGAACGTCGCCGCTCGAGCGGCCCGCGATCACGATCTCGTGGCGCGCGCCCAGCTCCGCAGCGACGGCTTTACCGATGGTTCCGTTTCCGCCGACGATGAGTATCTTCATGGCAGTCTCCTCGTACGTCCTACGCCCTTCGACTTCGCTCGCTGCGCTCGCTTCGCTCAGGATGACAAACTTCCTTATTGCCTGCGCGAAGCGCAGTCCTGAGCGAGCGCAGCGAGTCGAAGGGTCAGGATGACAAGAGCTTCGCCAGAATTTCCTCGACGGTCCCGATTTCGCCGATGCGCGGAAAGATGATGCGCAGTGCGCGATCGTGCGCGTCGGCGGAGAGATCGGTCATCGCGTCGGCGGCAAAGGTGAGATTGTACGAGCGCTCCCAGGCGTCTCGAGCCGTCGATTCTACGCCGATGCTCGTGGAGATGCCGCAAAGCACGATGTTCGTGATGCTGCGGCGGCGGAGATGCAGATCGAGATCGGTTCCATAGAAAGCGCCCCACTGGCGCTTGTGAACCAGGATATCGCGCGCCGGATCGGCGTTGAGCTCGTCGGCATACTCAAAGAAATCCGGCGGCCGGTTCAACGGGGGCGGTCCGGTTTGAGTGCGAGTCTTGAGGGCGTCGGCGCCTCCCGGTGCCCAGCCGACGCGGACGAGGAAGACGGGCAGCTCCTTGGCGCGAAATGCAGCTGCGAGCCGGACGACGTTTGCGAGCACTTTCGCGGTGGGATGAATCGTCGGCATCGCGAGAATGCCCTTCTGCATATCGATGACGACCAGCGCGACGCTCGGGTCGAGGGCTGTAACCGGCATACACCCTCCTTTCGAGGGGCGCCGTCAGTTCCTAGGTTCGGCGTCGAACAGGCGCGCAATCTGCTCGAGCGAAAGTATGCGACCAATGCGCTTCTCGCGGGGTGCGGCGATGCGTGAGCTCGCCGGACCGATAGCAGTGCTCGTCGCCGTTGCGGCGGTGGCAACGGCGCATGCGCAAGCGCCGGCGCAAGACGCGCAAGCCGCGGCTCTGCTGGCCAAACATCGCGCCTACGTCGGCTGGCAGTTCGGCGACGGCACGATCAAAAGCATGCGCATCAGCGGCGATGTGACCAACGAGAAGGGTGAAAAGACGGAGCGTTTCGTCATGCTCTCGGAAGGCCTCGTCTACCATAACACCTACACGCTTCCCAAACGCGGCAACGTTACCGTCCATACCGGTTTTACGGGAAACCTTTTCTGGTCGTCCGACATCAACGGCTTCACGACGCCCATCTACGGCGACTACGCCAAGTACCTCGCATCCTTCACCGTCCTTCAGCAGGAGGGTACGACGGAGCTGCCGGCGAGCTTCGTGCAGGAGAAGACGGTCGGCGGGAAGACCGTCGGTGTCGTGCGGGTGACGCTGGCGAACGGCGACCCGATCGAGCTGGACGTCGATCCGGCTACCGGAGCGTACGTACGAGCGACGATCGATCCCGGCGGATCCTACGAAACGGCCATCAACATCGTCTCGTACGCCGACGCGCTCCCTGGAAAGAAGATGATGTCGGCGTATACGATCGATAACGACAAGCCGCTCCACACCTACCGAACGTTCGAGCCGAACGTCGCGATCGCCAACGACGACCTTCACCCGCCCGCGCCCACGGCTTCGTGGACGTACGGAACCGGCACTCCCTTTCCGATCACGCTGACCCACTACCGGGTACTCGTCGACGCAACCGTCAACGGCGTGAAGGGGCGCTTCATTCTCGACACCGGTGCTTTCGCGATCGTGCTGGACGACAAATTTGCCGACCGCGCCAAGCTTTCCGCGCTGGAGGGTAGCGGGGAGGCCTCGACGTTATACGGCAGCGTGAAGATCCGAACGCGCCGGACCGACGAGATTACGTTTGGCGACGCGACGCTTCGCAACGCGCTCGTCTACACGGAGGACTTTCGCAGTGAGGATTACCGTGGGCTCGACTGGACCGGGTACGATGGGCTGATCGGTTACGATCTCTTTGCCGCAGCGATCGTGAAGCTCGACGTCTACGATTCGAAGATGACGATCCTCGACCCGTCGTCGGACATTTCGGGCGTTCGTGGTTTGCCGCTCATCGTCGATCTCTCCGCGGGAATTCCGGCGATACCGATGACGCTCAACAAATCCATCGCGGTCAACGCATTCCTCGATACCGGGAATCCGGGCATCATTTTCTTTGGGCCCGATCTCATAAAAAAGCGCCACTTGAAAATTTTGGCTGCGGACCCATTGAGAGCTTGACGATCGGCCCGATCACCTACGCCGGCGAAATGGCCTGCGAATGGGGATTCGCCGCCAACGACATGCTGCTCGGATACGATTTCCTAAAGCATTTCGATTACGTTTTCGATTATCCGCATGGACGCATGTTCATGACGCCGAATAAGAACTGATATGCGTGATGAAAACATAGAGTTCAATCGAGCCGCGTTCCTGGCGGGCTCGCTCGGGGCGATGGGCCTCGGTCTGACGGGCGTCGCCCTCGGCGCCGAGCCGGCCGGCGCGGGCGTCGCGCCGGACGAAGGCCTGGCGCGATTGATCGACGGTAACAAGCGTTTTGTCGCAAACGAGCTTCCCGTTATGAACAACGTCGCCGAGAAGCGCGCGCTTCTCGTGGAGACTCAATCGCCGTTCGCGGCGATCCTGAGCTGCTCCGACTCGCGCGTCATCCCCGAGCTGATCTTCACCCAGGGGCTCGGGCAGCTCTTCGTGGCGCGCGTCGCCGGAAACTACCCCGACGACCTCGTGATCGGCTCGCTGGAGTACGCCGTCGAGCATCTGGGCACGCGCTTGATCATGGTCCTCGGCCACCAGAACTGCGGCGCGGTCAAGGCGGTCTACACGGCGATCGAAACGCGCAAGCCTCTGCCGCCGCATCTCGATGCGATCGAGGAGCTCATCGCACCCGGACTCGAGCGCGTCGTGCACGCGCGAGGCGACATGAAAGAGGCCGTCGAGGCAAACGTGCGCGCGGCCGCCGCGACGCTTCGAAAGACGTCGCCGGTTATCTCGGCGGGGGTCGAATCCGGGCATTTGCAGATCGCGAGCGCGGTCTATCAGCTGGGCAGCGGCAGGGTCAGGCTCATCGACTAACCGTCCCCGTTTGTCATCCTGAGCGAAGCGCCCTCACCTTGTCATCCTGAGCGAAGCGCCGTAGGCGCGAAGTCGAAGGACGCTTCCTCAGATCGACCATTGCCAGACGTTCCAAAACGGCGTGACCGCGTGCGCGGGCCGGTAGTCGCGCAGATCGGTATCGATCGCGTCGAGTTGCATCTGATACCAGAGCACGATGAAAGGGAGCTGCTCGGAGACGATTCGCTGGATCTTCCGGTACGCGGCCGCGCGCAACGCGCGGTCGTAGGTGCTCGATGCGGTCCGTTCGGCCGCATCGACTTCCGGGCTGCAAAAATGGTAGATGTTCCAGCCGGCCGGCGGCGCCATCGAGCACATCACCAGAATCGAATCATCGGGGTCCGTTCCGTTCTCCCAGTTCTCGAGCGCCGCGTCGTACTTGCCTGATTGCTCGATGCCGCCGGCGCCGAGCGTCGCGTAGAGCTTTCCCGACGGAAAGTTTTTGATCGAAACGACGACGCCGGCGCGTCCCCACTGCTGCTGCAGCAGCGCTTCGGCGGCATCGATCGTTCCCGAGCCGGTGAAGCTCACCAGCGTCAGCCGAAGTTTCCCGGGCGGCCAGCCGGCTTGCGCGAGCAGCCGCGCGGCGCGCGCCGGATCGAACGGGTAGCGCGCCACGTCGGGATTATAGGCCCACGAAAACGGCGGGTGAAGCGAATCCCCCGCGACGGCGACGCCGTGCATCACCTTATCGATGAGCGCTCGCCGATCGATCGCGTAGGCCAGCGCGCGGCGCACGCGAACGTCGTTCAGCCCCGGCACCGATGCGTTCAGCCCCACGTCCGTAAACCGGTCGATCGGCGTCGTCACGACGCGCGTCCCAGGTATGCCGTGCAGCTCCGGTGCGAGCGATTCGGGAGCGCGGTAGAAGAAGTCGATGTCGTGCGACTCGAGCTGCGTCAGCATCGTCTCGTCGCTGCCGACGATGCGAAAGTCGATCCGGCGCAGCCGCGGCGGCCCGCGCCAATAGGCGTCGTTGGCGACCATCTCGACGCGGGAGCTGCGCTCGTAGGCGACGATGCGGAACGGGCCCGTTCCGACCGGCAGCGCGTTGTAGGCGAGGTGATTGATGTCGGGATATCGCGCGAGCAGGTGCCGGGGGAGAATGACGTCGGGGTGATTCGCCGGCGCAAAGAAGGTGTTCACGAAGGGAGCGAAGCGGCGCTTGAGGTGAACGACGATCGTGTAGGGATCTACGCGGTCGATCGTCGCGATGACGTCGTAACCGGTCCGGCTGACGATCAGATTGCGTGGATTGAGCATCTGCCGCCACGTGTAGATCACGTCGTCGGCGGTAAACGGCGCGCCGTCCTGCCACTTCACGTTGCGGCGCAGATGGTAGGTGATGCGCAGCCCGTCGGGGCTGATACCGCCGTTCGCGTGCGTCGGCTCGACGGTCGCGAGCTCCGGCACCAGCTCGTTGCGATCGCTCCAGCGGAAGAGATACGCGCCCCAGAACGCGGAGATGTCGATGTCGACCGTCTCGGTCCCCAGCAAGAGGTTGAGGTTGTCGGGATCTTCGCGTTGCGCGATCCGCAGCACGCCGGGAATCGTCCAGGAGTGATGGGCGCCGGCGCTGCGCTCGACGCGCGTGCAGGCGCACAACGCCGCCCCTGCAAACAGCGCGACCGCGACGCGACGCCGCATCAATGATGGTCGGTGCGAGGTGGGCTTTCGCGCGCGAGCAGCTCGTCGACGAGCGCGACGATGCCGTTTGCCGCCGCGTCGAGCAGGATCCGTCCCTTCTCGGCGGTCGCCTTCGTCGGATCGCCCATCACGCCGCTCTCGCTGAGCCGGCTCCAGTGCTCCATCATCACGAGCGAACCTTCGCCCGCAACGAGATCGGTCCAGTAGTTCGCCGACGGGCGATGGGAGAGCTCGTGGACGGCTTGCGTCATGTCGACGAGCTCCGGCCGCAGCGCGAGATAGAGCGAGGTCTCGAACTCGCAGGCGTGATTCATGCCCCCGACCGGCTCCGACTCGCGGAACGATTCGGCGGCCTCGCGCACGCCCGGCGCGGCCCAGTAGCTCACCGCCGCAGCGAGCGCGCCGGTCTCCACGACGCAGAGGCGTGCGATGATGTCGACGAAGGGCGCGTTGCTTCCGTGACCGTTGACGATGAGGATGCGCTTGAAGCCGTGGTGCGCGAGGCTCTTGCAGACGTCGAGTCCGTACTCGATGAGCGTGTGCGGGCCGATCGTAAGCGCTCCCGGAAAATCTAAGTGATGCGGGCTGTAGCCGTGATTGATCGGCGGCACGAGCACCGTTCGATCCGGCGCGCGCGAGGCCGCGAGCTCGCAGACGCTCGCGCAGAGCAGGAGGTCCGTATCGATCGGCAGATGGAGGCCGTGGTCTTCGAGCGTTGCGATCGGCACGATGGCGACGCACGGGCGCGCCGCAGCCGCTTTCACCTCCGGCCACGTCATCTCACCGTAGCGATATTTTTCGACCATACCGGCGTATTCTCGCCTCAGCCGGGGGCTCCCGGACTCGAACGGGAGGCTGCGACGTGCGGGCGAATTATTCGAGCACGAGGTAATCGAGCATGAGAACTCACGCACTCGCAATCGCGCTCGCCGGACTCATTCCGGCCGCCTGCTCCGAAAATCCGGGCGCAGCACCGGTTCCCGCGCGGGATGCGTCCATCGTCGCGCCGTTGACGAGCTCGGGCCTCACCGGCATACGCGTCTCCGGCAATCGACTCGTCGACGGGCACGGCAGCGTCATCGATTTGCAAGGCGTGAATCGTTCCGGGACGGAGTATGCTTGCGTCCAAGGTTGGGGAATATTCGACGGGCCAAGCGACGCTGCGTCGGTCAAGGCGATCGCATCCTGGCACGTCAACATCGTGCGCGTGCTCCTCAACGAGGACTGCTGGCTCAACATCAACGGCATCGACCAGCAATACGCGGGTCAAAAGTACATCAGCGCAATCGTGAACTACGTCAACCTGCTCCATCGCTACGGGATGTATGCCGAGGTCTCGCTGATCTGGGGAGCCCCGGGTGATTATCAGGCCACCTATCAGCCCGACGCGCCGGACGAAGATCACTCCCCGGCGATGTGGTCGAGCATGGCCGCGACGTTCAAGAAAGATCCCAACGTGATTCTCGCGCCGTGGGGTGAAACGACCGTTGGCTGGAAATGCTTCATGAAGAAAGGCTGCGACAACGAAGCGACCTACGGCCCCAGCAACGCGTACTATCAAACTGCCGCCATGCAGCAGGCCGTCAACCTGATGCGAAAGGCGGGATACGGCGGTGTGATCTCGATTCCGTGCATCGATTATGCAAACGCGTGCGGCAAGATCGACGGATCGAACTATAACGGTTCCACGTGGCTCGAGTCGCGGCCGCGTGATCCCAAAGGTCAGTTGATAGCCGAAGCCCACGTCTACGGGAAGAATTTGTGCGACACCGTCGCGTGCTTCAACTCCAGCATGCGTCCGATCACCAAGAAGGTGCCGATGATCTTCGGCGAGACGGGTGAGACCTACGACGCCTCAGGCTGCGGACCGAAGTACATCTCGACGTTCATGAACTGGGCCGACCAGCACGGCGTCGGCTATGAGGCATGGACGTGGGATACGTGGGGCGGATGCGGCGTGTTGATCGAAGATTATAACGGCGAGCCCGGGCCGCCCTGGGCGCGCTGGGTGAAGCGCCACTACCTCGCGCGTTGACGTCGCAGATCGCCGCGAAGCGCGCGCTGCGCTTCGTCGTGCTCATGGGGATCGTCAATCTCTTTGCGGATTTCACGTACGAGGGTGGTCGCGGCGTTGTCGGGGCCTTTCTCGGTCATCTCGGCGCGAGCGGCGCGGCGGTGGGAGCGGTTGCCGGTGGGGGCGAGCTCGCCGGATATGCGATTCGTTCCATTGCGGGAGTCATTGCGGATCGAACGGGACTTTATTGGCTCGACGTTTGGATCGGCTATGCAATCAACGTGCTCTGCGTTCCGGCCCTCGCGCTTGTTGGAAGTTGGCCGGCCGCCGCGGGGCTGCTGATCGGCGAGCGCGTCGGGCGCGGCGTTCGAAAGCCCGTGACCTCCGCGATCCTCTCGCAGGCGGGACGCACGCTCGGGAGCGGACGCGTCTTCGGACTCAACGAACTGCTCGATCAAACCGGCGCGACCCTCGGACCGCTCGTGGTCGCATTTGCGATCGCGCGCGGTGGCTATCCGTTGGGTTTCGGAATCCTCGTCGTACCCGCGGTCTTGACGTTGGCATTTCTGGCGATCGCGACGCCCGCGGGTCGACGCTTCGCGCCGCAAGGTGAGAGCGAGCGCGGTCCGGCCGTGCTCGACCGGGCCGCGTTCCGGCGTTACGCCATCGGCGGAGCGCTCGTTGCAGCGGGCTATGTCGACTTCGCGCTCATTGCGTTTCGTTTTCAGCGCGACCACGTCGTCGGCGTCGCGGCGATTTCAGTATGGTTCGCCGTCGCGATGGCAGTCGGCGCAATCGCCGCGCCGGTACTCGGACGGCGCTTCGATCGCTCGGGCAGGCCGGTGGTCGGAATCGCGCTCGCGATAACCGCGGCGGCCACCCCCCTCGCCTTTCTGGGTCGCGGCGGAGTGGCAGAGGCGGGGGCTGCGTTATGGGGACTGGGAATCGCGGTGCAGGACGCGCTGCTGCTGGCGCTCGTTGCCGGCGTCCTCGCGCACCGGCGCAGGGCGACCAGCTTCGGCCTCTACGATCTCGTCTTCGGCTCGGCGTGGTTTATCGGCAGCGCGATTTCGGGCATTCTGCTCGATCGCTCGACGCTCGGGCTCGTGCTCTTCTCGACGCTGCTTCAGTTGTGTGCGATACCTTTCTTCTTAGCGGGGCCTGGCGGGAAGCAGGTTGCTTCCGTTCCCGTTTCTGGTTAGCGGCGCGCACAATGGGAATCAGGGAGCCATGAAAACTCTCTTTGTTATTCTTACGACAACCATCGGCACGCTTGCCGCCGGCGCCGCAGCAATCGCACAGGGCGCGCCGCCTCCGGCGGTCGCACCCGCCGCCCCGGCGCCCGGCGCACCCTATAACGACACGTACTGCGGCAGCTGGCAGGGCGATGTCTGGACACCCAACGGCAACTGCCCGAGCGTTGACTACAAACACGCGGTCGTCGCCGGCACGATCGTCAGCGTCAAGGGCCATCTCGTGACGTTGCAGCAAACGACCGGACAGATCGTCATCGACGATTCGGCTGCGCTCAACGATCAGACGACCGGGCGCGTTGCGGTAGGCCGTCAGATCGTCGCACATGGTTACTGGCGCGCCGCCAACTTCTACGCGACCGCGATCACCAGCGGTCAGCCGCCTCCGCCGCCGCCCGCACAATAGGCGTCGGGACGACGGAGCGCCGCTCCGTCGTCCCTTCCGCCGGCGTTAGCGTTTGCGGCTGCCCGAGACCGTCACGTCCACGGGTTTTGACGCGATGCCGTTGGCGACGACGACCAGCGTGCTCGCGCCGGTCCCGATTTTGCTGGGAACGTCAAAGTACGTCCAGACGAGCTTCGAACCGGTCGCAACGCCCATGGTGCTGTGGTCGTGCGTTCGTGCGTAGAACACGTCGCCGCTGGCATTGTTGGTGATGCGCACGAGCGGGTAGTTCGTCGGGTTCTGGTATTCGTCGCCGAAGGACATCGCTTGGCCCCAGCCGTTGAACTGCGTTCCCGTGATCTTATACGTTTGACCGGCCGTAACGCTCTTCGGATAGGTCTTGATCGTCGGCGCCCAGCTCGCTTTCGGCGATCCCGTCGGCGTGTAGATGTCGACGCTCGAGTATCCGATGAGAAGAACCTGACCCGTCGGCAGCAGAAGCGGAGGGCCAACTGCAGAGAGGCCGCTCACTTGGCTAAAGGTCGAGCCGTTCCACTCATAGACGTCGCCGCTGTTGCCGAAGACCAAGACGTTTCCGCTCGGCTCGAGGATGGCGTAGTTGTCTCCCGCATTGTCGTTGTTCGGGAAGTTGGGTCCGGCCGTCCAGGTGCCGGTCTTCGTGCTATAGATTGCGGTGTGACCCACCCCGTAACCGCTCGGGCCCGATCCCGATCCGGTGTAGAAGACGGTTCCATCGGGACGCAAGATCGACGGACCGATCTCACCCGGAGGGAGATAGCAATCCTTCGATTTCGGTCCGTACGAGAGGCAGCTCTTGAAGGGCGAGGGCGAACGCAAATCGACGATCGTCGAGCCCGCGGTCGTCCACGTGTGCGTGGACGGATTGTAAATCTCCGAGTTCGGAGCATTCAGCACGTCGGCGGTCAGGACCGTACCGTCGGGAAGCAGCGTCCATCCCTCTTCGGCGTTGAAGTCGGACTTGCCGGTGTGAGCCACTTTGATCCAATGCAAGGTCTTTGGGTCTAAGTACGCGTCCCACTCGTGCAGCTTATCGCCGATCAGGAGGCGCCCGTCGGGAAGCACCGTCGTGGGAGAGTCGCCGATCCACTTCCATCCTTTCGGATGACCGAGCCGCTTCCACGTCATCGCGACCGGATCGTAGATCGCGCCGAGATTGACGAGCTGCAAGTCATAATTACCCGGCGTGTTGTACTCACCGCCGATGATCACGAGCCGCCCGTCGGCGAGAAGATCCGATGCCATCGCCGTCGGCGCGTAACCTGTCTGAAGCGAGCCGACTTGGCTCCAGGTGCCGTCCGTATAGCCGCCGGTGCTGTCGGGAACGTATCGATACCATGTGTGCGCGCTGTAACTTTGCGCGAGCACGGAGCCGTCGGTCATCAAGAACGCCATCTGCATTCCGACCGGCGGCTGACTCGAGAGGCGCGTCATGTGCCCCGGTTGGGCCGCATGCGTTCCACCGAACGTCTGCGAGCCGATGCCGGGCAGAACCGATCGGTTTCCGGAGCAACCCGCAAGACCAATGGCCAACACGGCGGCGCATGCAATGAGTGCCGGTTTTAAGCTGAAGCGCAAGACGCGAACCTCCATAGCAAGAAGTAGTCGGGGAAAGCGACCCTTTTTGCGTCAAGTCCGCTTTTCCCGCTAGGACGGCGCTCTAGGAGGAGCCGCGCTTCAGCGTCACGCCGGGCTTCTTATTCAGACTTTTTTCACGCTCGGTCGCTAGGGTGGTCCCATGATGAAAAGGCTCCTGGCAATCGGGGTCGCGCTTGCGGGCCTTGCGGCGAGTGCCTGCGGGGGTCACGGCAACGGCGGCGCGGGCGTAGATGTCGTCACGCTACCGCAAATCGACTCCGACCTCGTAATGTTCGCGACCGTTCCCAAGGATACGATCGGCGAAGAACTTCCCAGCGAAGGCCTCGGAACGATCAAGTCGGCGAAGTGGCAGGCGGTGCTCGGCGGGTTCACCCAACAGGATTACTCACAATCGCTCGGCTTCAAGCCGCATACCAAGATTACGATTCTGAATCTTTCTCACAGCGTAACGCACACGCTCGACGTCGTGAAAGTAATCTCGGGGCCTCCGGCTGATTTTCCGAAGGATCCAAAGTTGTCGATACCCGCGCGGGGCGGCGGGAATCTCGAAGCAGGCTATGCGAGCGGCCCAATCAAGCCCGGGAAATCGGTGACCGTAACGCTCGTGAAAGCGGGAATCTACCTGATTGGCTGCGCCTTCCATTATCATTCCGGAATGCGCGACGTTCTCGTCGTCGCGCCGCACGCCGCGCCGGGAGAGCAAGCGACGCCGCCCACGAAAGCGACGGCGACGCCGACCTCACGCTCGAGCTACGCGCCCTAGCTCGTTCTCCCACGAGGTATCGTACCCGCGGAGTCTAGGCCCGGCGCGGGGATAGCCTGACGCCAAAACGAAGAGAGGTGGTCCGCTATTCTTGGAGGTGCATATGGGGCGCATCGTTATTTTGCTGGTATGCTGCGTGGCCGTGGCCGGCTGCTCGCGAATCGGAGGCGGAGCGGCGCTGCCGCCCGGCTCGTCGAGCGTAGCGAGCGAATCGTCGCACTCCTCGCCGGCATCCGGCGGCTATTTCTCGCTCTACAGTTTTAGCGGCCAAGGATCGGGAGGAGAGCCCGAAGCCCAGCTCATCGCGGTCAAAGGGACGCTCTATGGAACGACCTCGTCCTACGGCGACGGATACGGTACGGTCTTCTCGATCAGCCCCTTCGGCAAAGTGCGGATCCTCCATAAATTCTTAGGCAACGTGGACGGTGCGTACCCGCAAGCCGGCCTCGTCTATTACAACGGCGTCTTCTACGGTACGACCTCGGCCGGCGGCTCGCACGGCGGGGGAACCGTCTTCGTGATGACGCGCTCGGGCGCCGAGCACCCGATCTATAGTTTTGGCCGCATCCACGACGGCTCGGATCCGGAATCGCAGCTCGTCGTGGTCGACGGGGTGCTCTACGGCACGACGCTCAACGGCGGGGCTCACGATCGCGGCACCGTCTTTGAGGTGACGCCCGGCGGCGACGAGCTAGTACTGCACAGCTTCTCCGGCGCGCCGATGGACGGCGGGCATCCCAGCGCCGGATTGACGTACGTCAAAGGGTGGTTCTACGGAACGACGCGCGCGGGCGGCAAGATAAAGTCTGCAGGTTCGGCGTATAAGATCAATCGCATCGGCCAAGAGAAGGTTATCCATCCCTTCGGCGTCACCAACGGCGACGGCACGAACCCGGCCGGAACGCTTCTCTATTACAACGGCGTCTTCTACGGCACGACGCTCCACGGCGGAAGCTTCGGCAAAGGCCTTGGAACGGTTTTCGAGATGACGACCAGCGGTGCTGAGGTCGTGCTGCACGACTTTGGCTCGGGCACGGACGGGGCGTATCCCGCCGCGGGTTTGATCGTGGCCAAGGGCCAGCTCTGGGGAACGACGACTGGCGGCGGCGACAGCCCGAAAAAATCGAATCAGTGCATCTCGTCGGGCGTGGAGGGCGCAGTGGGATACTATCGCTGCGGGACGATCTTCCGGATCGACAAGTTCGGAACCGAGCACGTCGAGTATCGCTTTACCGGCGATCCCGACGGCGCAAATCCGGAAGCCTCACTCACGAACGCCGACGGCGTGCTTTACGGCACGACATTTTGGGGCGGCTCGTCGAACTACTACGGCACGATCTTCAGACTCTTGCCATAATCCATCCTTGTCATCCTGAGCGCGAGCGCAGCGAGCAGTCGAAGGACGAATCATAATAGGTACTTAAGAATCGCTTGCTAGCATAGCCCTTGATGATCTTCGAAGACGAGAAGATCGAAGGGCTTATCGCGCAACGCCGGTTGGCTGAGGCGAGTGCGGCTCTCACGTTCGGGCATGCGGAGCGCCGCGTTCGCGCCGGGTTCTACGCGTTGGCCGGCGACGATCGCGCGCTTGCGCGCGTCGTCGATCCGGAGCTGCTTGCCTGCGGCAGCGGCGCCGACGTCGCCGCGTACTATGTTGCGACGGGTCTCGAGCCCAGCGCCGGCGATCGGCTCGTCGCGGGAGCCGTGCTCGCATGGTCGGGCGATGCGGATGGCACCCATGCGTCGCTGCGTGATGCCTACGATCGTGCCGTTTCAGAGGGTCGCTTTCCCCTTGCCGTTGCGGCGCGCGAACGGCTGGCACATCATGCGCTGCTCTTCGGCGACGTCGAGCTCGCGCGCGGCTCCATCGAAGAAGCAATCGCACTCGCAAGCGATCATCGGTTTTCGAGCTGGCTGCTGCGTTGCCTCGCCGTAGCGGCGAGCCTTGCGCTCGATGGCGGCGACCTCGAGGCGGCCGCGCAACTCTTGGCGCGCGGTCATGCAGTTGCGGGTTCGTCCGACGAGCGCGCGCTTTTTGCCGCGACGGGAGCGCAGCTGGCCGTCGAGCGCGGAGACGACGCAGCCCTGCGCTCGTGGTCCGGGACGGAGACTCTCGAAACCGCGCTGCATTGCGAGCTGCCGGAGGCAACCAGTTCCGCAACGATCGCCGCTCTGATCGGCGGGGGCGTGCCGGCGGCGGGCACCGGGCCGGCGGTCGCGCTTCGGCGCGCGCTTCTGCAAGCCGGCAACGCGTCAGCCGTGCCCGAGCTCTTCTCGATAGCGGCGCGATACGGCTCTCTCGACGAAGCGCAGCTTGCGGTCAACGCGCTTGCGGGGGTCGTCGCAGCGAGTCGCCCGTATCTGCACGCGCACCACCTGTTGGCTCGCGCCCATCTGCTCTTCCGGTCTGGAGAACGCATCGGCTGCGTCGATTGCGCCGGCGATGCCGCGCGCGCATTCACGGCGATGGGTCTGCGCCGCTGGACGAATGAAGCGATGCGAATGCTCGTCTCACAAGCGCCCGCGGCGGAGCGTCGCCAGCGAGGCCGGCCGACCGGCACGGCGCTGACCGAGCGTGAAGAGCAGATCGCCCATCTGATCCGGCGCGGTGCGCGCAACCGCGAGGTCGCGATTGCGCTGCAGATTAGCGAGCACACCGTCGAGCGTCACGTAAGCTCGATTCTCGGCCGGCTCGGACTGCGCTCGCGCTGGCAAATTGCCGATCCGCAGCCGGCCAACGATCATTAAGAACCCTCGAACTTTATTATGAATAGATAAAACAGCGTTGTCGATGCCTTAACGATTGGGGAAATCCCGGGATGCAGCGCCCGGTTTGCATCCCCTAGCATCGAGCTTGAAGAGCCGGGCGTGTCCCCAACCTCTTTTTTTGCTGCTGGGAGTGAGGGTTGATCAAAAGTCTGCTCCGCGTGAAGAAGCGCGTCGTCTTCATTGGCTGCTGCTACGTGCTTCTATCCCACGCGCGTGCGCTCGCGGAGACCGGCGGCATCGTTTCGGGAACGGTCAGCGACGACCGCACGCATGCGGCCGTCGACGGCGCGCAGGTGGTCGCCAAGTCCCCGAGCGGAACCTACAAGACCGTTACCGACACCAAAGGCCAGTTTCGCTTCTTGAGCGTCCTGCCCGACACGTACTCGATCTCCGTGACGAGGACCGGCTATTTGCCGTACTCCAACGTCGTGGTCGTGCTCAACGGATCGCAGCAGAGGATCAACGTTGTGCTCTCCAAGACGCTCAAGATCATCGCCTCGACCCACGCGCGCTCGGCCGGGAGCGCCTTTCAGCGGGGGATGACGATCGATACGTACACGGTGACGGGTTCGCAGATTCTCACCGTGACGGGCAAGGCATTCAATGCCAACGAGAACGATTTGCTACGCAGCATTCCCAGCGTCACGATCGACAAGACCGGCACGGTCTCGATTCGCGGCGGCTTCGCGTTCGAGGCAGCCTACGAGTTCGAAGGCATCGACTACACGTCGCCGACGCCCAACTTGCAGAACACGCTACAGAACATTAGCAACTTCAACCTGCTCAACGGGGTGGGCAGCGTGCAGCTCATTCCCGGCGCGGGCGACGCGACGCATGGGGATACCGGCACGGGTCTGGTGCTCTTTACGGCCAAGAACGGCACCTATCCGACGTACTTTCACGTCGACGCCGAAGCGGGACTCTTTCCGTACCTGCACCAGCTCGGGCTGGAGTGGGGCTGGGCCGATCCGTCCCAGCGTCTCTCCAACTACGCGGGCTTCATCGGGATCCGCAGCGCCTATCAGTACGGCATCAACGGCACCGCGGCCAACACCCTAGGGACGCTGGGCACCAACGCGGCGACGCTGGGCAGCACGATCGATCCAAACTTGGTCTATTACTCGCCGCAGTTTCTGTCCTCCGACGACTTCGTCGACAACCTGATCTACCGCTTTGGCCGCAACGACGGCCAGCGTTTGCAGTTCTTCATCCAAGACCAGTCGATCAAGCAGACCCTCGATTACGGCGGCTTTCAGTATTTGCCGTACATCTCCGGCGGCACGACGGCGGGCAAGTGCGCACCCTATCCGATCATCGGCAGCAACGGCATTCCGGTGAACACCAACGAGCAGAACTACGCGTGCGACAACCTCATTCCGCTCTTTCCGGGTCAGCCCAACACTTACGCGTTCGTCTCGCAAGCCGACCAGCGATCGAACCCCTTTTTGGCCTATAAGCTGGAGTACGACATCAACTCGGGCTCGTCGTCGCTGCTTGACCTCGCGGTTTTGGCGCACGTTCATCGGACAATCGCAGGATATGCCGGCGCAGGGCATCTTTGCCGAGCCCTTCGGCGGCACGCGCACGGCGGGTCAGATCGACGGCACGACGCAGATCGGCACCAAGAATCTCTTGAAGTACGGCACGATCTACGACTGGGTGGTGCCGTACGGCAACCGTTACGACTTCACGTCGTACACCGCGTTCACGACGCCCGCGTACATCATTGCCTATCCCATCACGCATCCAAACCAGCCGCTGCCGCTGCCGTATACCTATACGGGGCTGTTGCCGAACAACAACCCGTCGGGACCGCAAGGTCTCGAAGAAGATTTCTTTTCGCCGGCCTTCTGCGCGCAAATACAAGCCGGTGCCGGGTGCGGCTATTTGAGCTCGTGGTTCCCCGGCGGCGTGCGCTTTCCGTTTGAAGAAGACGTCGAGACGGTCACGCAGCAGCAGTACGGCACCTACCTGCAAGACACCATCGAGATGTCGGATCGCTGGAAGGCCGAGGCCGGTCTGCGGCTTGACGGTTACAACTTTCAAATTCCGACGCAAACGGGCGCGCCGGCCTCGATTCCGGCTGCCGAACACCAGCGGCTCTACGAGCCGCATCTCGATGGATCGTACCTGCCCGATCCGCGCGATACGATTCGCCTCGGCTTCGGTCACACGCTCTCGATGCCGTTGCCCAGCCTGATCGGCGCCGACGTGAGCCAAGCGCCCTACGCGCCGTTTGAGAAGATCCCGTCGTACGATAACTCGACCGGAAAACCGGCCACCTACTGCGGGCCGTTGGCCAACCAGCTCTGCGGAAACTACGCCGATCAGCTCTACTGGCTGACGCGCGATTACCGCTTCGGAGCCTCGACGCTGGAAGCACCGCTGGTCGGCGCGACCTTCACCAACGTCGATCTCTCCTGGGCGCACGAGTTCAAGGATGGATCGGCGATGAAGCTCACGCCGTTCTACCGGCGCGGCTACAACGTCATCGAGCAGACCGCCCAGATCATCGGATACAACTATCAAACCGGCTCGCCGATCTATGGCGACGTTCAGTACTCCAATCTGGGCATCCAAAAGGCGACCGGCATCGAGGCCCTCTATACCAAAGACCTGCCGTTGGGCGTCTCGATGAATATCGGCGCGACCTATATCAGTCAGTTCGGCAACGAGCCGCCGGGAACGTTCCTGCAGCCGGCAGCGCTTGCGCTGGGCGTGACGTACCGGTCGCCCGATCTCTCGCCGTTCCAGCTCAATGCGGCCTTTAACTGGAAGAACAGTCACGGCTGGCGTATCAATCCGGTGATCTACGCCAACTCGGGATTCCCATACGGCGCGGGCTACTATACGGCCGTCTACTGCAACGGCATCCCGGTGATCGTTCCCAACACGAGCTTGGGGGTCATCTACTCGCAGACGCCCGGCTACATCGATCCGCTCGATCCGGGAACCTGCACGAAGCCGAACATCGCCGCGACGCGCGGGATCTCCGAAGGCGGGCTCCCGGGCGGATTTTTGACCGCGCCGCGCGTCGACGCCAATCTCACCGTCGAGTACCGGCCGCCGACGCGCGGTATCGCGGATTCGGTCTTCGGCCTGTCGATCGTCAACCTGTTCAACGAGGTCTACAACGTGCCGATTATCAACGGCTGCTACGGCACGCCGGTCACGACCGGTCTGTCCACCGGCAACGCGCCTTGCACTTTTTCGAGCGCGCCGTACGCGCCGCCCGATGTCGCGGCCCACTCCAGCGGGCCGTATCTCACCTATCCGAACCTGCCGCCGATCTCATTCCGCTTCTACTATCAGGTGTCCATATGAATGCACGCCTCTATGCGTCGCTCTTTGCCGGCGGCTTTCTCTGCGTCATCGCCATCTGCTCCCGGATGCGGCAATGGCGGCGCATCCGAGCCGCCCGTCACGTCGTACGATCCTGCCGCAACGAGTAAACTCGAGTTCGCCGTCGGCATCGCCACGCTCTCGTTCAACGGCGGTGCCGGCGTCGCGTACGGCCTCAACACCATCGAAACGCTGCGACAGAAAGACGGTCTCTCCGGAACGCTCTACAACGTTCCGATGATCATCGGGCCGTCGAGCTTCGACGTGCTGATCTCGACCGAGACCGGCAACGAGGTGCAGTCGGCCGGCTCCGATTTGGGCACGAACCACATCACGTGGGGAACGCTCAATCAAACGCTATGGACCGGGCCGCCGCGCGGCATGAAAGCTTCGACGACCGGCGCCTTTGGTTATGGCCTCTGTCCGTGTAACTCCGATTCCGGTCCCGGCAACGGTTTCACGCCGCTCTTCCAGGCATTCAATCAGCCGATCTACGGCGCGATCGCGGACTTAGAACGCTGGTACGGCGGGCCGCCGGCCTTCCCGCCCGGAGGGCCGTCGCTCATCGCGCTGGGGTGGGAAGGCTACTCGCTCGGCTTCAACGACTTCGCGGTCGCACCGGTGATCGGCAAGTACAATCTCTACGCCGCGGTCCCGCCGGCGTACGACACGCCGCAGAATCCGACGCCGAGCCCTGGACCGAACGGCACGCCGAGTCCTCCGCCCGGCATTCTCGCCGCGGGCGCGCAGCTGACGAGTCTCAAACCTCTGCCGGCATTTGCGTTGCCGAGCTTCAAAGCCGATGGCAAAGGCGGCGGCACGATCGAAGTCAACGTGCCGGCGGGCGCGACCGAAGCGCTCGTCGTCGTTCGCGCGATCGGCGGCAGCGGTAAGGCCGGCTTCTGCGTGAACGCGCATGCAGCCGACGCGTTCTACACCGTCGTCACCCATAAGAACGGCGCGCAGGGACTCTTTCTGGCCGACGATCTCGGACCGCTGACGCAATCGGGGAAGAAAACGCCTTCGATCTGTCCGAAGGCGACGTATCAAATCTATGCCGCCGGCGTCGATTATCCGGCATACGAGTCGTCGTATCCGAATAATCTCTCGCAGCTGCCGCACATCAAAGGTCCCCCAACGGTCAGGCCGACGTCACGACCTCCGATCTCTTCACCGGGCGGTACCCCAAGTGACGCCGGCACGGCTGACTGCGATGGTCGCTGCGTCTCTTCTCGCCGCGTGCAGCGGAGGAGGTCTTCCCAACGGCTCGGTCGTGAATTCGCCGGGCGGCGGCGGCCCGACGCAGCCGCCGACGAATTTGGTGAACGTCAAAGTCACCGTCACGATTCCTTCGCGCTCAAAGCAGCACAAGATACGTCGCAACTACGTATCGGTCAACACCGAATCGCTCGTCATCGAGCTTTCGTCGGTTGACGGCCAAGGGGTGACGGGAGTCAATCCGACGACGATCGAGACCCTGCAACACGCGCGTGGATGCAAGGTCATCGCGCAGCAGACCGTCTGCACGGGGACGGCTTCGGGATCCCCCGGCAAGGACGTCTTTGCGGTGACGACCTACGCAGGCACGAATGCGACCGGACCGGTTCTCTCCGTCGGCACCGTCCAGGCGAAGATCGGACCGGGAGGCGGCGGAGTGCCGATCAGCAATCGTCTCTCGCTCGCGCTCGATGGCGTCATCGCATCGCTCAAGCTCGCGGTCTCACCGAACGGAGCAAAACGCGGCGAACCGGCCAAGGCCGCGGTCTCTCTCGTTCCCTACGACGCGAGCGGTGCGCAGATCGTCGGACCGAGCGATTTCGCGGTGCCGATCGCGCTCGCGATCGAAGGCGACAGCGAAAAGGCCTTTCTCTTGCATGCGGCCGGAAAGTCGGCAGAGTCGCTGACGATCGTCAGGCCCACGTCCCAGATTTCGCTGACGTACGACGGCAATAAGCAAGCCTCGACGGTGACGCTCGCGGCAACCGTCGACGGGCCCGGCTCGATCGGTGCGGACGCCAACTTTGCTCTGCATGGGAAGATCCCTCCGCCCCCGGTCGGCACGATCTACGCGCTGAATTTCGGAACGAACGATGGGCGCGCGGCGACGGTAACCGAGTACGACGGCAAGGCCAAGGGCAATGCGCAACCGGAACGCTCGCTGCAGCTCAGCTCGAAACTCTACGCGCGCAGCATCGCCGTCGATAGCTCCGGCGACCTGTACGTCGGCTACTTCGATAACGAGCAGGGCTTCTCGGCCTCGAACGGCGCGCCGGACAAGGGCAACGAGGTCGCGATCTACTCCCCCGATGCGAGCGGCAACGCGACGCCGAGCGCCGTGCTGACGGCCGACAAGAACACGCAGACGGCGCTCTTCCCGCTCTTCATGAGTTTCGATCCGTCGGGCGATCTCGTGACGTACGGCGCGACCGGGATCGACGGAATCGGCGGCAACGATGCGATGCTGACCTATTCGCCGGAAAGCTCGGGTCCGGCGGCGCCGATCGATGGTTGGGCTTTCGCGTCACCGACGATCCACTACGCGGGTCCGACCGGCCTCGCCCTCGATTCGGCCGGCAACTTCTATCTCAACGGCGCGCTGCATTCGGCTCTGGGGCCGAGCTACGGTCTCTTCGTCGCGTTGGCATCGGATAACGGAAACCCCGCGGTGACGCCGTCGCGCACGGTACCGTGGGACGGCACGACCGAGCTGGAGCCCGGACTTACATCGAACGTCGGAATCAGCAACAGCGGCGAGATCTTCATTGCGAACACCGAGGTCGAGGGTAGCGGAAGCTCGACGGCTTGCCAAGGACGCGCGAACGTCTACGCTGCCGGCATCGACCGGCGGGAGGACGAGTCCACCCTTGCGCGTGCTCGTTCTTGGGAGCGTCTTCACGAAGAATCCGCGACTGCGATTCGCCGCGCAATCCGCTCGCGGCATACTTCCCGTCGCTCACGCTCTACGGCTCGACGCTCTTCGTCGTCGACGTCTTCAACAACGCGATCGATGCCTTTTCGGCTTCAGGTCACGGCAACGTCAAGCCGAGCCTCACGATCGCCGGCTCGGCGACCGGCTTGAACTCGCCGGTTGCGCTGGTCATTACATCGATTTCCGGGCAGGCCAAGGCCCGTCCGGTTCGCCCCCTTTGATGCACTCGAACCACCAAAAGAGGAAGCCCTACATGAAAAAAACCCTCGTTACCCTGGCCTTGGCAGCCGTACCGGCGCTGATTCTCAGCGCTTGTAACGGAAACGCTGCCGGCGGTGGGGCCGGAGTCGCCCCATTACCGAACTCCCCTGCAGCAACGTCTCACCATGGTCGCGCGCACCGCATGGATAACGGTCCGCAAGACCTCCATGCGGGTGGTGCAACCTTCCCCGCATACGGCTACAATCTCGGAAACCAACCCGTCGGTCTCTACAACTATCCGCAGACCCCGCCGGGACAGGGTTCCATCCTGTATGCCGCTCCGACGACCGGAACGGTCTACTACTGTCTAACCGGCAGCGGCTACGGACGCAAAGAGTTCGAAGCGAACAACGGTACGGCGACGACGGCCTGCGCGCCACTCGGCGCTTCGCCGACGGGCTTCGGCGGGCGTCAGGATCCGCTCGACTTCGTCGGCAGCGACGTCGCCATGGCCTCGACGGAGTGCTGTGCGTACGGCACGACCTACTATACGGGCCGCATCGCAACGTCGCCGTCGTGGGGTCAGCCGTTTGAGCTCCCGACCATCGGCGGACCGATCGTCTTCGGTTTCCGGCCTCAGGACTTCAAAGCGCACGTCTCCAACATCAAGCTCTCGACTTGGACCTATTGCGCGATCGCCAACGGTACGATCGACGACTGGAACGACGCCGCGATCACCGCGGACAACGGCACGTCGGTGACCGGCGGAACGGACGAGACGATCACCTTCTTCTTCCGTTCCGACAGCAGCGGTACGAGCTATCTCTTCACCAATCACCTCAACACCGCGTGCAACGTCACGTTCAAGGCGCCGTACAACGCGCCGCCCTACGGCTATGCGAGCCGAAGCGCGGCCTGGCCGTATGGCGTAAACTCGGTCTGGCCCGGACCGGGCTCGAGCGGCCATCCGAACCCGAACTTCATTGGAGAGAGCGGCAACCCGGGCGTTCTCGCCGCAGTCCAATCGACGCCGTACGCCACGGGCTATCTCGAAGGCGCGTGGGCCGCGTCCGCTAACCCGAAGGTCGGTCAAGCGATGCTCCAAAACGGCTATAAGAACAGCAAGGGCGCGATCTTCGTGAGCCCAACGAATAAAGCCGCGGTCAAAAAGGCTCTGGCAAAGGTCACGGCTGCCAACATCACCTATGGCGGCGGCAGCGACGGTAATCCGCTCGGCTCGACCACGCCGTGGTGCCAGCTCTACGTCGATCCCAGCAACTTCGTGACCCCGCCGGAGAAGACGTATCCGATCGTCGGATTCAGTTACTGGCTCTTCTACGGCAACAACAACGGTATCCACGTCTCCGACAAGACGACGCTGATCAAGTTCGTCACCTCCGCAACGGCAGACAAGCTCGTTACGAAGCTCGAGTACGCTCCGCTCTCGAACTCGATCCACACCGCTGTGCTCAACGCGCTCAACGGCAGCAGCAGCCAGGCTGCGTGCCTCCAGTAAGTCCGGCTCAAGGGACGCGCGCCGCAGCAATGCGGCGCGCGTCGATCCTCGCACTCTTCACGTGCGCGCTGGCGGGATGCGGCTCGAGCTCGTCGTCGAGCACCATGCCCGCGCAAGCGCAACCCGCCCGCGTGCGCTTCGCCGACGGGGCACCCTTTCTCGAAACGCTGATCAACGGCGAGCCCGAAGATATCGGCGCGGCCTATTTGCAGCTCGACTCGCAGACGGTCGTGTCGACGTTTGCCTACGGAACGGTCTCGCCGTTCATGACGGTGACCGCCGGAACGCATTCGCTGACCGCGCGCGATACGCTCGGCTATGCAGTCGGCCCGCTCAAGACCACGGCCTTGAGCCCGGGCGGGCGCTACACGCTGATCGTCGTCGGCACCTATCCGAAGTATAGCGTGCTCGCCTTTGAAGAGCCGGCAAGCAGCGGCAACGCGCAGCTTTCGCTCTACGAGGCCTCGCCGACGCTTCCGCAAGCCGGTTTTGGAAGCTTCCGCGCCGCGACCCACTCCGGTTTCAAGCAGCTCGGGAGCGCGCGCTTCGGCGACGTCGCGACCATTTCGCTCGGCAAGAGCGTCTCGGATTTCGGGGGCTACGCCGGTGCGGCGAGCAAACCGCTGGGCGCGTTCACGCTCGAGCAGATCGACTCATTCGACCGCAAGAACGTCTTGCCGTTCCACGTCGCCGGCCGTCTCTCGCTCTTCCTTTACGATCCAGGGCCGGCAAGCAATCCCGGCCCGGTCTTCGGAAGCCTCGACAAATGAAGTTCACCGCGCTCTTTCTTATGCTGATGGCGGCCGCGGGAATTGCTGCGGCCGTCTCGGGCTGCGTTGCGAGCGGCCCCGCTCCGCTGGGGATCTCGCAACCGCCGTTGCCGACGTCGACGCCCGCCGCGACGCGTCTCTACGTCGATCACAACGGGACGTTCTACGAATACCGTTTGCCGCTGACGACAGACTCCAGACCGGTGCTGACCCTCACCGAGTGGCCCGGTCTCGGCATCGCGCCGCAGATTGCGGCCGACCAATACGGAAACGTCGCGCTTTCGAATCAAAAGACGATTCGTTTCTTCCACGAGCCGATTCGCTCGTTCGCGCCGTCGCATGCCAAGCTGGTCCTCAAGCTCACGCCGGCAATCACCGAGATCGGCGTCTCGGGCGCCGATTTAGTTGACATGGAGTACGATCCAAACGAGAACCTGTGGCTCTTCAATAACCTCGGGGCCGAGATCTCGGAGCTGAGGACGCCGATCGAGAAGTCGAGCGTCGCAGCGCTGACCATCGGTTTCGGCGCGCCGGGTTCGAAGACGGCGGGCTTCACGACGCTGGTTCAGGGGCGCTTCGACGTCAATGCCACGCTCTACGTCTACGCCAGCACCTCGGCAGTGCCCCCACGATCGCGCTTATTCAAGATCGGTTTTCCCTACGCGAAGCCACCCGGAAACGTCGGAATCAATCTCGCGCAGGCCGACTTCGTCGATACGACGCAGTGGCCGCCGACGGCACCGAATGCGCCCTCGCTCTTACTGGGACAGTATGAGGGTGCGCTCCGTTCGCCGCCCCCCGGCAAGCCTCCGCCGCCTCCGGTCAACGTCACGGGGCAGTTCACCGAGCCGCTCAACCCGGTGCAGGGTCTCTTTCCCGACGCGCACATCGACCAGGTCGCCGGCGCGCTGAGTGCCGACCCATATCGTTATAGTTTCTACACCCTCGATGCCGAGGACGGCACTCTCGACGTCTACGCCTTACCGATGACGTCGAAGGAGAAGCCGAAGCTTTCGCTTGCGTGCCTTGCGGGTGCGAGCAACTGCGGCGAAAAGCTGGAGCACCTCTTCCTGGCGCCGTAGCGGTTTCAACGTTCGACCGCGTCTTTGAGGTCTTTGAGAAACTCGCGCGCGGTCGCCTGCGCGATTCGCTGACCTATCGCGGCATCGAAGATCTGTCCCGCCGCGCCGAATGGCGGCGTATACCAGCCGTCGAGCTCGACGTAGCTCAGATTCGGATTGCCGAAGCCCGTCACGATCAGCTTGCCGTCGAAACGCGGCAAGACGGCGGTTCCTTCGGGCATCCAAGAGATCTCGACGACGCCGGCGTCTTCGGGCTCTCGCACGCGGCGCGCCTCGACGCGCACTTCCCGGTCTACTGAAAGCCCGTACGGCTTCATGGGGCCATCCGCCGGAACGCGCAGCCGCAGCCGGGCAATACCGTCGGGGGCTTTGAGCGATACGAAAAATCCCTCGAGCGCGAGGTGCGTTTGCTCGACGGAACGGTGGACCGGAATAGCTTCGCGGAGCGCCGGCATGGACGAAATATACGATGCGCTTGTGAACGCACGAGGAACGGCGCCCTTCTCGATCCCTTCTTAATTTAAATGCGGCGGCCTCGAGGGCGCTGTAGGGCGCGTTCGACTGCGGCGATTAGCTCGGGCGGCTCCGACGGCTTGGGAACGACGTCGCGGATAGCGTACATCGACATAAAATCCGCAAGCGCCGCGTTCATCGGCGTTGCCGTGTAGAGCGCTACCGCGACGGCCCTGGTGCGCGGATCGGCTCGCAAAGCGCGCAGAAGCTCCGGTCCGCTCATCTCGGGGAGCGACAGATCGAGCAGGATTAAGTCCGGAGGGTCTGCGGTCGCGCTTGCCAGCGCCTCAGGACCGGTCTTCGCCTCCACCACGACGTGGGCGGCATGCGTGAGGACGGCGCGAACGAGCGAACGCGTATCGCGATCGTCGTCGGCAACGAGGACGGTCGCCATTACGGCTTGACGGCCAGATAGGTCTCGATGTCCGCGACGAAACTCTGCGGCTCGATCGGCTTGGCGATGTAGCCGTCGAAGCCGGCGGCATCGATGCGTTCCCGGTCGCCCGACATCGCGAGCGCCGTCACCGCAACCAGCGGCGTCGAGGCAAGGCGCGCATCGCTCTTCATCCGGCGGGCAAATTCGTAGCCGTCGATGCCCGGCATCAGGATGTCGGTCAGCACGAGATCGAACGCGCCGTCCCGCGCCGCCTCGTAGCCGGCAACTCCGTCCGAGCGCCCCTCGGCTTCATGACCGAATGCGCGCAACAAGTACAACATGAGGTCGAGATTCGCTCGATTGTCGTCGACGACGAGAATTCGTCCTCCCATACGCTAGGGAACCTCTGAAGAAGTCGCTGCACCGGCCGCTGCCGCTGCCCAAAGGGTTTGGCCACAAAGCCGCCATCTGCTGCGTCGAAGGCTCGGTCACAGACTGCCTTGAGTATACTCCTCGCCTTCTTCTTGCATCTGACGGCTTTGTGGCTCAAACGGCCGGTACATGGACTTCTTCAGAGGTTCCCTAGCTGGAGAGAGGTAGCGACAGCGTAAAAGTGCTGCCGGTTCCGTGCTCGCTGACGACGTTGAGCTCGCCGCCGAGCAGCAGCGCGAGGCTGCGCGAAAGATGGAGCCCGAGGCCGGTGCCCGCAAAGCGCCGCGTGCTCGTGGCGTCGAGCTGCTCGAACGCCTCGAAAAGGCGCTCGAGGTCTTCGCCTTTGATGCCGATGCCCGTATCCACGATGCTAACCGCAAGGTGAGGCCGGCCGTTCTCTTCGTCTCTGCGGACTTCGATCCGGACGAAGCCGCTTTCGGTGTACTTTATTGCATTATCGGTTAAGTTCAATAGAATTTGACGGAGGCTTCGGCGATCGGTCGTCACGAATTCGGCATCGGCAGCGACGGAATTGGTGAAGTCGAGCCCCTTCTCTCCAGCGAGCGACGCGAGCGATGCGGCGACGTCCGTTACCACTTCTCGAACGGAGACCCGCTCGAACGTTAGCTCGCGTTTGCCCGACTGGACCTTTGCGAGATCCAAGACGTCGTTGATCAGGGAGAGCAAATGGCGTGCGCTCCACCGGACGATGTGAAGCTGCCGTTCTTGTTCTTCGGTCAGAGGCCCGGGGAGCTTCATCAATAACGTCCCGGTGAAGCCGAGAATCGCGTTGAGCGGCGTTCGCAGCTCGTGACTCATCGAGGCGAGGAACTGGTCTTTCGTTCGGTTGGCGCTTTCGAGCTCGGCATTGAGTTCCTGGAGGCGTCGCTCGAAGGCTTTGCGTTGGGTCACGTCGCGAATCGCGCTCGCCACGAAGGTCCCCTCGCGGGTGGCGACCGGACTCAAGCTGATCTCGACGGGGAATTCGCTGCCGTCCTTGCGTAGCCCGAAGAGCTCCAAGCCGGCGCCCATCGGTCGCACGCGCGGGTCGGCCGCATAGCGGGACCGATCCTCGACGTGCTTGCCGCGGTGGCGGACCGGAACGAGCTTTTCGACCGGCTCTCCGATGAGCTCCTCACGGTAATAGCCGAAGAGCCGCTCGGTCTGCGCGTTGACGAGCCGTATGATTCCAGCGTGATCGACGATGACCGTTGCATCGGGAGCGTACTCGAGAAGTGGAAAGCGGCTCCCCGCGATGTCGGAGAGCGAGAAGAGCGGCTCTACCATCGATCCGCCTCTTCGTCGCGAGCCCGCGCCGTCCGTTCTCGATAGGGAGCGCCCACTCCAATCGCGGATTTACCGATTACATGCACGGAAGCGACGAAGTGCGCCACGAGCTCGGCAACCTTTTGGCGGTGGCGCTGGCCAACGTGGAAGGCATGCTCGACGGGCTCGTCGCTCCCACCCCTTCCCGGCTCGAGGCGCTCGCCGATGCCCTGCGACGCGCGCGCGATCTGCTCAAGGATGCCGTGTAAGTGGAGCGCCGGCGCATACTCGTCGTCGAGGACGAGGAGCAGATCGTTGAGGTCCTGACGGCCTATCTGGAACGCGAGGGTATGAGCGTCGAAGCCTGCGGCAGCGTCGCCGGCGCACTTGCGACGCTCGAGCGCTTCACGCCCGACGTCGTCGTGCTCGATATCACGCTTCCCGACGGGAGCGGTCTGGACGTGTTGCGCGCGGTCTCATCGCCCAACGCGCGCATCCCGACGATCGTCCTTACCGCTCGCGCCGACGAAGCCGATCGGGTCGTAGGCCTCGAGCTCGGCGCCGATGACTACGTCACCAAGCCGTTCTCGCCACGCGAGCTCGTCGCGCGCATCCGCGCCCTGCTGCGCCGCACAACCGTGGAGCCCGCGCGCCTTTCGGGCGAGAAGCCTGCACGCAAGACGCGGGTCGGTGAGCTCGAGATCGACCACAACTTTCACGAGGTGAGCATCGAGGGCGTTGCCGCCAACCTGACCGCGACCGAGTTCAAGATTTTAGCGCTGCTGGCCCAGAATCCAGGAGAGGTCTTCACGCGCTCGCACGTGCTCGACCGTCTTGGCGACGACGGCGAGATCTACGAGCGGACGCTCGACCGCCATATCAACAACCTGCGAAAGAAGATCGAAAAAGATCCGCGCAACCCTCAGTACGTCGTGACCGTCTATGGCGTCGGCTACAAGGTTCGCAAATTGTGAAATAGTCGAGAAGAAGCGTTTCGACGGTTTTTCGCACGGAGGCGCTACGATTGCCGGCATGTCGCAACTCATCGAACGCCGCTTCGTACGCTCTCCCTACCACCTCGCGCAACGGCATCTCGCGGAGATCATCGGCCCAGGCCTCGATTCGCACGGACCGCTGAGGCTTACGCTCCCGCTTTCCTCGGCGTCGCTCGTGAAGGACGTCGTGGTCACGTATGAAGCCGCGATCGACCCCATGCGTTTCGACCAGCCCTGGCGGGTTCGCTGGGCGCCGAAGGCCGGCCCGTACCCGAAGTTCGACGGCGAGCTGACGGTGCGCGCCGACGAAAACTATGAGACCTCGCAGCTCGAGCTGAAGGGATCGTACCGGCCGCCGGGCGGCATCCTGGGAGCGGCGTTCGATCGCGCTCTGGGAGAGCGCATCGCAAGCGCGACGGCCCAAGCGCTCCTCGAACGGCTCGCCGGCGAGTTGGAGTTGCGTTACGACGGTGACGAAGAAGATAAGGAGCGGGCGGCGAGCTCGTGAAGAGCGAGGATGCGCCGCTCGTCGGAACGTTGCGCTTCGTCTTCGTGATGGGCGTAACGTTTGCGGTTCTTTGGCTTGGCATGTACGCGCTGCTGCGAGCTCGCTGGTAGGATGCAGATCCACCGGTACGAGCGGTGGTGGCTGACGTTCGGTCTCGCGATGCTCGTCTTCTTCTTGGCGCTCATCGGCTTCGCCGCAGTCGCCGACAACATCAACCCGCCGACGGGAATGCAGCAAGTCGATCCGACCAAGGTGTCGCAGACGCCGCCCTTCGATAGACCGGGCCTGCGCAAGCTCTCCGACGGTTCGTACGAAGCCTATTACGTGGCGGAGGTTTTCGAGTTCAACCCGGCGCGGCTGACGATTCCGGCCGGCAGCAAGGTGACGTTCTACGTCACGAGCGCCGACGTCGTCCACGGTTTCTTCATTCCCGATACCGGCGTCAACATGATGGCCGTTCCGGGATGGGTCAATCAGGAGACGCACACCTTCACCCATCCCGGCGAGTATCTGCTGATCTGTCACGAGTACTGTGGGATCGACCATCAAGACATGTTCGCCAAGATCGAGGTCCGTTGAGTGATTGCCTCCGCCGGCGAGCGGGCGGAGAACCGCGTCGTCATCGCCCATCTCTACACCGCCACGGCGGCGATCGCGCTCGGCGCGGTCTTCGGCGTCTTTCAAGGCTTTGCCCGGACCGGCGCCTTCGGAGCTCCCGTCTGGTTCGATTACTACCGCATGCTGACGATGCACGGCGTGCTGATGGCGCTCGTCTTCACCACGTTTTTTATCACCGGGCTCTCGCTCTTCGTGACCTATCGCGCCATCCCGCGGGAGCGCTCGCTGGGGGCCGGATGGTTCGGCTGGGCGCTCATGCTGCTCGGCACGGCGATGGCGGCCGTTACGATCCTCAAGGGCGATGCGACGGTTCTCTACACGTTCTACGCGCCGCTCAAGGCGAGCCCGTGGTTCTATCTCGGCGCGACGCTGCTCGTGCTCGGGACCTGGGTCGTCGCATTCGAGGTCTTCGCGAACGTGAACTACTTCCGCAAGACGCATCCGGGGCAGCCCGTTCCGCTCGTCGTCTTCTGCGCCGCGGCAACCTTCGTCATGTGGATGGTCGCGACGCTCGGCGTCGTCGCCGAGATGTTTCTACTCGTTCCTTGGGCGTTTGGTTGGACGCCCGGCATCAACGTGATGATGACGCGCATGTTCTTCTGGTACTTCGGCCACCCGCTGGTCTACTTCTGGATCATGGGCGCCTACATCATCTGGTACAATATCATTCCGACGCGCTATGGCGGGAGCGTCTTCAGCGACGCCCTCACCCGCCTGACCTTCGTCATGCTGATCCTGCTTTCGACGCCGGTCGGAATCCATCACGAGTTCATGGAGCCGGGGATCGCATCGGTCTGGAAGATGTTGCACACGGTGACGACCTACGGCGTCGCGATCCCGTCGTTCATCACGGCCTTCGCGATCTTCGCGTCGTTCGAGCTCGCTGCGATCAAACAGGGACGCAAAGGATTCATCGCAACGGTGAGGTCGCTTCCGTGGAACGACGCGACGTTTAGCGGTGCCGCTCTCGGCATGCTGCTCTTCATCTTGGGGGGCTTCGGCGGCCTGGTGAACGCGTCGTACAGCATGGATACCGTCGTTCACAACACGATCTGGATCGTCGGACACTTCCACGTGACCGTCGGAGGCCCGGTTGCACTCACGTTTCTGGGCGCGGCGTACTGGATGATTCCTCGTCTCACCGGGCGTGCGCTTTGGAAGCCGGAGTGGGCGCTCTTTCAGACGAGGTTATGGTTTTTCGGGATGCTGATCATGTCGCTCTCGATGCATTTCGCCGGTTTGCTCGGCGCGCCGCGCCGTACCGCCGAAGTCGCGTATATGGGCGCGGCCGCGGCGAACGCGTGGCAACCGTTCATGCTCCTTGCGGCCGCGGGCGGGTTCTTTCTCTTTTGCAGCATCGTGATCTTCGTCGCCGTCGCGGTTGGGACGTTGTTGCGCAACGAAAAAGTCGAATACGCGCCCGTGCTCTTTGCCGGCCCGGCTGAGGGTGCGGTAACGACGCCGTGGCCGCTCCAGCATCTCTACCGGTGGGGCGTGGTTGCGCTGGTGCTAGCCGTACTCGCCTATGCCGGACCGCTCGGGGAGCTGCTTCGCAATCCGGGCTACCTCGCGCCCGGCATGCGAACGTGGTGAACGGCAAGCGCGTCCTCGTGCTCGAGGACGAGCCCGCGATCGCCGCGGTCGTCGAACGCTATTTGCGACGCGACGGCTTCGAGCCGGCGCTTTTCGGGACCGTCGGCGATGCGATGGCATGGCTGCAAGACGCCAAGCCGGCGATGATGATTCTGGATCTCGCGCTCCCCGACGGCAATGGGCTCGATCTGCTGCGTCAAACGGGCCTCTCTGGAGAGCGCGTCCCAGCCATCGTGGTGACTGCGAGGTGCGAGGAGTCCGATCGCGTCGTGGGCCTGGAGCTCGGCGCCGACGATTACGTGACCAAGCCGTTCTCACCGCGCGAGCTAATGGCGCGCATTCGCGCGGTGTTACGGCGCGCCGGCTCGGGATCGCCGGCGAAAACCATCAGCGATCGCGCGATACGGGTTGGAGAGATGGAGATCGACCTTGCCTTCCGCGAAGTGAGAATCGACGGCAGGCTCGCGAATCTCACCGCCACCGAATTCAAGATTTTGGCGGTGCTCGCAAGCAGTCCCGGCGAGGTCTTTACCCGCGCCATGCTTCTCGACCGGCTTGGGGATGGCGAAACGATCTACGAACGAACGCTCGACCGTCACATCAACAACCTGCGCAAGAAGATCGAACGCGACAGCCGTAATCCCGCGTATGTCCTGACGGTCTACGGCGTCGGCTACAAGCTCCGCCGCTCGTAACTGCCCTCTTCTCATCCTGACCGTGCGGGCACGACCATCACGGGCACCGGAGCGGCGCGCACGACCCCTTCGGCGACGCTGCCCATGACGACGCGGCCCAGGCCACCGCGGCCGTGGCTTCCCATGACGATGAAATCCGGTCGAATCTCGGCGATCAGCCGCTCGATTTCCGCAATCGGCTCACCTTCTGCGCATCGACACGTAGCGCGGACGCGACTGCCGACGCGAGTGATTGCCTCGTTGAGAATTGCCTTGGCGTTCGATTCGAGCTCTAGGAGACAGCCGGGCATCAGCTGCGCCTCTCCGCCGCTCAAAAGAGCGACGTCTGCGAGGTTGACGACGTGGCAAATGACGAGCTCGGCGTTCGTCGAAGCGGCGAAATCGGTTGCGATGTCGAGTGCGCGCACGGACGTCTCCGAACCGTCGTCGGGAACGAGAATCTTTTCGACGTCGCTCTTCCCGGCGGGCTCTCCAACCCGCGCTCCCTCCCGCGCGACGATGACGGGCGCCGTTGAGTGGCGTAAGACGCCTTCCGCTACGCTTCCCATCAAGAGGCGCCGCAGTCCCGAACGGCCGTGCGTTCCGATCACGATCGCGTCGGCGCCGATTTTACCGGCATACAGCACGATCTCGTATGCGGGGTCACCTTCGAGCACACATCCCTGCGCGGGAACGCCGGCAGCGGCCGCCTTAGCGGCGGCCTCGTCGACGACGCGCTGTGCATTGTCGTGGATCTGGTCGAGAGCGCGTTCGACGATTACCAGCGGCTCGAGCGTTCCGTAAATGGCTGATGGATCGGCAACCGAACAAATGGAGAGCTTCGAGCCTTCGGCCTTTGCGATGTGGAGTGCGAGATCGAACGCACGGTGGGCGCATTCGGATCCGTCAAGGGCGACGACGAGGCTAGCAAACATGGGGAAATCTTAGCCGAGCGCAAGGAATTCCCGGTGAATGGCTGCCGGGAAAGCTTCCCGGAATCTTCACGATCAGTGCAGGGCCGTGACGCAAGTTTTCCCAAATTCGGCGGCGTGCGCGCGATCGTTCTCGATACGCCGGGGCCGATCGAAACCAGACCGCTGCGGCTGGTCGATAAACCGCAGCCGGTACCCGGCACCGGCGAGATCTTGGTTCGCGTCGCGGCGTGCGGAGTCTGCCGAACGGATCTGCACGTTACCGAGGGCGATCTCCCGCCCAAACATGCCGCGATCGTTCCAGGCCACGAGATCGTCGGAGTCGTCGAGCGCCTCGGCTCGGGGAGCGAGCGCTTCACGATCGGCGACCGCGTCGGGATTGCGTGGCTGCGTGAGACCGACGGCACGTGCCGCTACTGCCGCAAGGGCAGAGAGAATCTCTGCTCCAATGCGCGCTTTACCGGTTGGGACAGCGACGGCGGCTACGCAGAGTACGCGGTCGCACGGGAAGATTTTGCCTATCGCCTGCCGCCGAACATCGACGACGAACACGCTGCGCCCTTGCTCTGTGCCGGTATCATCGGCTTTCGTGCGATCAAACGCGCGTCCGTCGTTCCGGGCGCGACCGTAGGACTCTACGGCTTCGGCGGATCCGCTCATCTGGCACTTCAGGTTCTCAAGCATTGGGATTGCCGGGTCTTCGTCATGAGTCGCGGCGGCGTGCACCGCGAGCTCGCGCAAGAGCTGGGCGCGGACTGGATCGGCGATGCGACCGCGACCCCGCCCGCGCCGCTCGATGCGGCGATCCTCTTCGCTCCGGCGGGCGATCTCGTGCCCGCGGCGCTGCAGGCACTCGACCGCGGCGGCATCCTCGCGATCGCCGGAATCTATCTATCGCCGATTCCGCCGCTCGACTACGAACGGGATCTCTTCTACGAGCGTGAGGTGCGCAGCGTTACCGCCAACACGCGAGCCGACGGCGAGGAGTTCCTCCGGATCGCCGGCGAGATTCCGATCAAGACCTACACGGCCGGCATGCGGCTCGAGGAGGCCAATCGCGCGCTCGCGATGCTCAAAGGCGACGAGCTTCGGGGCGCGGCGGTGCTGCACGTGAGCTAAGCTGCCTAAGGAGACGGCCGCACGGTGCCGTTAACTAGCGGGGGGTCTATAGAGAGCCCGCTCTTCATAATATAGGAGGTACCATGGTAGGCCGAGTACTGCGGCTACGCCGTTTATCGGCGGGCGCAGTCGTTGCGTTGATCGGCACGGCACTGGCTTCGGGCTGCGCTTCGAGTGGCGCCGGGACCAGCGCCGCCACCAGCGCCATTCCGCCGCTTTCGAGCGAAGTGAGCCCGCTTCACGCTGCCGTCATCGCAGTTACCAATCTGCAGGATTCGGGAGCGGGGTCGCTGCGGGCGGCGATCCAGCGAGTCAACGGGCACACGAGTCGCGCCGCCATCACGTTCTCGGTGAGCGGGGTCATACGGCTCGCAAGCGATCTCCCCCCGATTAACACGCGCGTTACTATCGACGGAACGTCCTCGCCGCGCTACGGCGGACATCCCGTTGTGGAGATCGACGCCAACGGTCACGCGGGCCTGGTCTTCGCATCGGGTTCGGCCGGCTCGAAACTTCTCGGGCTTGCGGTCGGAAACGCCGACGGCGACGGCGTCACGTTGAATGCCGGCTCGATCACGGTCGACCTCAACTACATCGGCTTGAATTTGGCGGGCTCCGCCTTCGGCAACGCCGGCGACGGAATCTACGTATCGCCGCAGTCGTCGAACGACCGAATCGGCCTCAATGCGTCGGGAGCGTCGGGTGCCGTCGCAAACGTGATCTCGGGCAACGCCGGCAACGGCGTCAGCCTCCACGGATCTTCCGGCGACCTGATTCGCGCCAACCGCATCGGCACCAACGTCGGCGGCAAGCTCGCCATTCCCAACGGCCAGAACGGTATTTGGATCACCGCCGCGTCGAGCGGCAACGAGATCGGCGGTAAGAGGTTCGTCGATAGCAACACCGGTCAGGCGAACAATCCCACCGGCAGCAAAGGCACGACCACGCCGGTCTTCGTCGTTCCTCCGGACGGCAATCTCGTCTCCGGCAACGGCGCCAACGGCATCCTCATCGACGCCGGGTCGGAGCAGAACGAGCTCAACGGCAACTTCGTCGGCACGACTCCCGACGGCGACGGCGCGATCCCCAACGCGGGCGACGGCGTCCGCATCAGCGATGCGAACGAGAATGCGCTGACGGGCTGTAAGTTCGTCGAGAACCCGTTCGTCTACTACAACGTGCTGAGCGGAAATAGAGGGAACGGCCTGCGAATCACCAGCTCGAACGACGTCGTCGTTCAAGGCAACTTCTTCGGCATCGGCGCGAACAACACGACCGTCGTTGCCAACGAGCGCGACGGCATTCTGATCGACGGCTCGTCGCAGAATACCCAAGTCGGCGGTGTCATTCCGCTTGGCAACGTTTCGGCCGGGAACGTGCGCAACGGAATCGAGGTGGCCGGAACCGCGGCAGGCTTCATCACCTTTAACACCTTCGGCGGGCTGCTTGCGTTCAAAGGCGCCGCTCCCAACGGCAACGACGGCGTGCTGATCACGTCGACCGGCGGCAACCAAACCATACGCACCAACGTGCTCTCCGGCAACATCAATAACGGCCTTGAGATCGCCGGGGACGCGTCGGGCGTCACCGTCGGGCCGAATATTATCGGCCTGAGCACCAAAGGCAACAGCCTTCTGCCCAACGGCAACGACGGGGTCCTCATCGACGGCACGGCGCACGACAACGCAATCGGCGACTACTACCGATCGGTGATTCCGCAGAATACGTTCTCGGGAAATCTCGGCTACGGGCTCGAGATCGCGGACGGCGCTCACGATAACGAAGTCTTCAACGACTTCATCGGCATCGACGTTCTCGGCCGGTTTGCCCTCGCGAACCAAAAGGGCGGGATCTACGTCGGAGCTTACGCGACGCGCAATCGCATCGGCGGCTCGAGCAGCAATCCGAAGGAGCCGAAGAAGAACCTGATCAGCGGCAACGCCGGCAACGGCGTCACGTTGGGGACGGGCAGCAGCTATTCGGCGGTGATCGACAACTGGATTGGCCTGAACCGGCGGGGTGCGAAGAATCTCCCCAACGCGGGACGGCCGATCGTCGTGAAGCCCGGCAGCGTCCACAACAAGATCTCCGGCAACGTGACCTAGGGGAACCTCTGAAGAAGTCCATGTACCGATCGTTTGAACCGCAAAACCGCCAGATGCTCGGAGAAGGTGAGGGAGCATACCCACAGCGGTCTGTGACCGAGCCTTCGACGCCGCAGATGGCGATTTTGCGATCAAACCCTTTGGGCGGCGGCAGTTTCGCCGCATCTCGTTGTTGCGCCCTCGGTTACAGAGCGCTCTGCTATGCTCCCTCGGGCGCGCCTCGATTTGCGGCGAAACTGCTCGCCGCGATCGGTGCAGCGACTTCTCCAGAGGTTCCCTAGAGGGAATGGCGCGCGCGGGCGCGGAGAACGCGGCTTATGGTCGCGTTGGCTCGCGCTCGCGCGGCGGGCGCCATCGCCCTCGTCGCGTTCTTGACGCTCGATGCGTGCAGCGGGGCGTTCGGGGAGCGCGTCCGCGAAGAGGTCCATCGAACGATCGCTGCCGGTGCGGCTCCGCTCGTGCGCGTCGATAATGCCGCCGGTGCCGTGCGCATCGAGGCTTGGCCGAAACCGGTCGTCGACGTACGTGCGACCAAGTACGGCTACGACGCGCAGGAGCTGCGCAGCATCGCGATCGACGTCGCCCGAGAAGAAGGCGGAGTCACGATCGAGACTCACTACGCCCGCACGGTTCGCGGGGGCGGCGTACGCTATACGATTTTCGTGCCGGCAGACGCATCGTTGCGGATTGGCAACGTGGCCGGTGCCGTCGACATCACAGGCGTGCGCGGCAACGTCGACGTGGATACTCAGGCCGGCGAGATTTCCGCCAATCTCGGCAAAGTTGCGGGAGATCGCTCGGTCGATCTTCGCGCAACGACGGGCGCCATCACGCTGACGATCGCGCCTGCGAGCAGCGCGACGGTAACCGCTTACAGTACCGTCGGCGACTTCTCGAGCGACGTGCCGGGAATCTCGCAGCAGCGCGAGAACCTCGTCGGCGCGCGCGGCGGAGGAAGGATCGGATCGGGAAGCGCGCAGATTCGCCTCTCGACCGCGACCGGCGCGATCGCGCTGCGCCAAGAATGAGCTCGCAGCACGCGCGTTGGCTGCCTGCGCTCGCGGCGGTGGTCGCGTTTGCCGCGTGCTCGGGGAGCTCGAGCGCCCCAACGAGCGCGGCTGCGGCGGTGCCGCCGGCATCGAGCGGCATCGGGTCGCAGTATGTCGAGCACGTAGTCCTGGTCATCCAAGAGAATCGCACGCTCGACAATCTCTTCGCGACCTTTCCGGGTGCCGACGGCACCACCGAAGGACGGATGAAGTTGCCTAGCGGCGGCTACGACTACGTCGCGTTGCGGGAGAGCAACCTCAACGAGATCTGCGATTTCGGCCACTCGTACAAGGGTTTCTTGCAAGATTACGACGGCGGAAAGATGGACGGGTTCAGCCTCGAGGGCGGCGGAAAGCAGTGTCCGGGACCGAGCGGCACTGCAACATATCAGTATGTCGAGCCGGCCCAGATCGCGCCGTACTGGGAGATTGCCGAGCGGTACGTGCTCGCCGATCATATGTTCACGACGCAAGGCAGCGGAAGCTTTACCGCGCATCAGGACCTCGTCGCCGGCGGCACGACGCTCAACGCAGCGCAGACCAAGACTCTCGTCGACTTCCCATCGGCGAAGCCGTGGGGCTGCGACGCGCCATCGAAGACCGTCACGTCGCTCTTGATCGCGAAAGCCAACGCGTTACGCTACCGGCGCCATCGCGGACCCTTTCCGTGCCTGACCTACCCGACGCTGCGCGATCTGCTCGACGCCAAGAGCGTTTCGTGGAAGTACTACTCGCCGTCCGAACCATTCGGAACGGGCAAGCTCTGGAATGCCTTCGACGCGATCAAGGCCGTGCGCGAAGGTCCGCAATGGAACACGAACATCGCCATTCCGACGGAGTTCTTCAGCGACGTTTCATCCGGAACGCTGCCGGCGATGTCGTGGATCGTGCCCGATGAGGCGAACTCCGATCACCCCGCATCGGGCTCCGACACCGGACCGTCGTGGGTGGCCGCTATCGTCAATGCGGTCGGAGAGAGCCAGTATTGGGATTCAACCGCGATCGTGATCGTCTGGGACGATTGGGGCGGGTTCTACGATCACGTGCCGCCGCCGTTCTTCGACCGGTGGGGCGGCCTGGGATTTCGCGTCCCCATGCTCGTCGTCTCGCCGTACGCGCGGGAGGGAGACGGCAGCCAAGGCGGCTACGTTTCTCACACCCAATACGAGTTCGGCAGCATCTTAAAGTTCATCGAGGGAGTCTGGGACCTTGGGACTCTCGGCAAGACGGACGAGCGAGCGGCCAGCATGGTCGATTGCTTCGACTTCACGCGGGCGCCGCGTCCGTTCAGCCCGATTGGGTCGAAGTATTCTCGGGCCTATTTCGAGCGTCAGCGCCCCTCGTACCGGCCCGTCGATAGCGAGTAAAATGCGGCAGGTGCGGCTACCCTTTTATAAAAGAGGTGGGCCGTGCTTCGCGCTCTCTCCGCCGCGCTCGTCGCCGCCCTCGCGCTCGCGTCCTGCGTGGGCGGTTCGTCGAGTGTGACCGGCGGCACCGCGCTACCGCAGGAAGGCAATCCCGCCTCGAGCAGCGGCTCGAACTACATCCAGCACGTCGTCGTCGTGATTCAAGAGAATCGCAGCTTCGACGACTTTTTCTCGACCTTCCCGGGCGCGGACGGCACGACTTTTGGGTGCATGAAAGCCCCTTCGCAAATGTGGGCCGCTCGGCGGTCGCGGCCGCTTTCCAGTTCCGGATGTCCGAGCGGCGACGAGTACGTCCCGCTTTCAAAAGTCAATCTCATCGAGCCGTGCGATTTCGGCCATTCGTATCACACGGTACCGGTCGATTACGACGACGGAGCGATGGATGGATTCGGCATGGAGGGCGGGAGCAAGAAATGCCCCGGCAAGGTCGGCACGGAAGTCTATCAGTACGTCGATCCGTCGCAGATCGCGCCGTACTGGGACATGGCCGAGCAGTACGTGCTCGCCGACCAACTCTTCCAGACGCAAGGCAGCGGGAGCTTCACCGCGCATCAGGACTTGATCGCCGCAAGCACGATCATCGACCAGCCGACCGACACCAAGAGCCTCGTCGATTATCCATCCCACCGGCCGTGGGGATGCGACGCGCCGAAGGGTACGAAGACGTCGTTGCTGGTCGCGCAAGGGAAAAAGCTAAGGGACGAATACGGTGCGGGGCCGTATCCGTGCCTGACCTACAAAACGATGCGCGATCTGCTCGACGCCAAAGGCGTCTCGTGGAAATACTACTCGCCCCCCGAGCCTCATGGAACGGGCGCGCTTTGGAACGGCTTCGACGCGATCGAAGCGGTGCGCGAGGGCTCGGAATGGGGGACGAACATTGCGAAAACGAACGTTTTCTTCAGCGACGTTACGTACGGAAGCCTCGCCTCCGTCTCGTGGATTGTTCCCGAGAACCCCGATTCAGATCATCCGGGAACGAAATCCGACACGGGGCCGTCCTGGGTCGCCGGCATCGTGAATGCGATCGGTGAGAGCTCTTATTGGGACTCGACCGCCATCGTGATCGTCTGGGACGATTGGGGAGGCCTCTACGATCACGTGCCGCCGCCGTTCTTCGACAAATGGGGCGGCCTGGGCTTTCGAGTCCCGATGATCGTCGTCTCGCCGTACGCACGCGAAACCTATCCCAGCGAGCCCGGCTACATCTCCCACACCCAATACGAGTTCGGCAGCATCCTGAAGTTTATCGAGAACATCTGGGATCTCGGAAGTTTGGGAACGACCGACAAGCGCGCGACCAGCATCATCGACTGCTTCGACTTCACGCAGCCGCCGCGGCAGTTCACCGCGATTCCGTCGAAGTACTCGAAGAGCTATTTCCTGCATAAACCACCGTCGTATCTGCCCGTCGACACCGAATAGACAAATACCATGGAATTCCGCATCGTTAGCCATGCCTGCCTCGACGTTACGGCGGCCGGCAAGCGGCTGATCGTCGATCCTTGGCTGAACGAGCCGACCTATTGGTCGTCTTGGTGGCACTGCCCGCCACCGATCTTCGGTCCGGACATCTTCGATGCCGACTACGTCTACATCACCCATTGGCATTTCGATCACTTCGATCCCAAGACGCTGCGCAAGTTCGGGAAGAAGACGACGGCGGTAGTGCCGCGATTCCCGATCTCGGGTCTGAAGCAGCAGCTCGAAGGCTTGGGATTCGAGCGCGTCGTCGAGCTCCGCCATGGCGAACGGATGAAGCTCGGCGAAGATTTTTGGCTGACCAGTTACCAGATTAGTTTTCAGGACGACAGCGTGGCGGTCGTCGAAGCGGGCGATTCGGTGCTCGTCGATCTCAACGATGCCAAGCCCCTTCCCTCGACGTGGCGAACGTTTCGCGCGAAGTATCCGAAGGTCGACTTCATGCTTCGGAGTCACTCGCCGGCATGGTCGTACCCGACGCGCTACACCTTTGACGACCCGTCCGACCGGCTCCCGGTCGATTCGCGCACCTATATGGAGGCGTTCGTCGCGGCGGCGCAACAGTTGCGACCGCGCTATGCAATTCCGTTTGCGAGCGGGATCTGCCATCTCCACCGCGAGGTTCGCGACGAGAACCGTTTCTTGGTCTCGGCGCCCGAGATGCGCGAGTACTTTGAATCGCAGTCTGCGCGCACGCCGCAGACTTCGCTCGTCCTTATGCCGGTCGGAAGCCGATGGGCGGCCCAAACCGGCTTCGACCTGACCGATAACGTCGTCGACGATATCGTCGCCTATGCGGAGCAGCGCGCTCGAGCCGAGAACGAGCGGCTCCAGAAGACCTACCGCTCGGAGGAAACGAAAGAAATTTCGTTCGCCGACTTTTCCGCGTACTTCGAGAGGTTTTTTCGCGCGACCCGGCTCTTGCGTCCCCTGATCCGTAAGACGCGCTGGGTCTTCCGGATCGATAATCCGCGGACCGAGTACTGGTCCGTCGATTTCGGCAAAGCCGCGATCGGGCGAGGCGACCGAGTGCCCGAGCTCTACGACAGCGTCATCGTAGTCAGCCCAGCCGTGCTCTCGGGCTCGCTGCGCAACGACGTCTTTACGAACGTCGACATCTCGAAGCGCTGGCGCGTCCACATTCGCGCCGGCAGCGCGATGCGCCATTTCGTGCTCACGAATCTCCTGCTGCTCTACGAGGCCGAGTACCTCTCCCCGAAGCGGCTCTTTTCGTGGCGCTTCTTGACCGGCTATGCGCGCCGCTTACCCGAGGTTATCGATTATGCGCGAATGGCCGTGCGGACGGCGAGCCGGGGCAAAGACTCCCTCGTGACGGCGGTGACGAGCATCGCCGAAGGCTAAGATGCGCTACCAGGTGTGGCTTGCATTCGCGCTCGTCGCTCTCGTCGCCGGGTGCGGCCGTTCCTTCGCACCCGCTTCGACGTCTTTACTCTCTGCCCGCGGCGGCGACTGGGTGCATACCCCCATCAAACACGTCGTTCTCGTGATCCAGGAGAACCGTACCTTCAACGATTTCTTCGCGACCTATCCCGGCGCGGACGGCACGACCGTCGGTAAAGCCGAGCCCAGTTCGGCCTGCGGCATCAACCAAGAGAAGACGATCGACCTCAAGGAGAGCGGGCTCATCACCAAGCTCCACGGCGTGCCGCACGATCTCGACCACGAGTACGCAGGGTACGACACGGCGCGCGACGGCGGCGCGATGGACGGCTTCGATTCGATTCACTTCGGCAACTCCAAAGCCGCACCGCCCGAGTGCACCTATCCGTACCAGTACACCGATCCCGATCAAATCAAGCCCTACTGGGAAATGGCCAAGCAATACGCGCTTGCCGAGCACATGTACACGACGCAAGGCAGCAGCAGCTTCACCGCGCATCAGGACCTGATCGCCGGCGACACCGTGATCGAGCCGAATGAAGCGCTCGTGGATTTGCCCTCGTGCGCCGGCTCGAAATGCGTCTGGGGCTGCGACGCGCCGACCAAGCCGATGACGCATACGTCGCTGATCACGCAGAACGACGTCCTTCAACCGGGTCAAGGACCGTTTCCGTGCCTGAACTATGCGACGCTGCGGGATCTGCTCGACGCAAAAGGCGTTTCGTGGAGGTACTACGTTCCGCCGATGTGCTGCTCCGTCTTCGGCAAGCTCATGAGCGCGTTCGACGCCATCAAGGCCGTGCGCTACGGACCGGAGTGGACCGACGGCCACATCTCCAGTCCTCAGACGAACATCTTTGGCGACATCACGAATCATCGCCTTGCGGCCGTTACGTGGCTGATACCCGACGAGAACGATTCCGATCATCCGGGGACCGCCTCCGACACCGGACCGTCGTGGGTCGCAAGCGTCGTCAATGCGATCGGCGAGAGTTCCTATTGGAAGTCGACCGCGATCCTGATCCTCTGGGATGATTGGGGCGGCCTCTACGACAATCTGAATCCGCCGCAGCTCGATTACGGCGGCCTCGGCCTGCGCGTGCCGGCGATCGTCGTCTCGCCGTACGCAAAAGCGGGCTACGTTTCACCGACGCAGTACGAGTTCGGCAGCATTTTAAAGTACGTCGAGAACAACTGGAAGCTCGGATCGCTCAAGCGAACCGACGCGCGCGCGACCAGCATCGGCGACTGCTTCGACTATTCGCAGAAGCCGATTGCGTTCGAGCCGATTTCCGCGAAGTATTCGCGCTCGTACTTCCTCCACCGCAAGCCGTCTTACTTGCCCGTCGACACCGATCTCTAGCGCGAACAACTCGGCCCGAGGGACGCCAACCCTGGGCTCGGGGCAAATTGTCTTAGCCGGCGTCTTGCAGGTGAACCCTAGCGGGCGGTCGCAATACATCGTCCCCCGGTTATCGCCGGAATTTCCCGTGGTCTCGCCTGAACAAGGCACTTTCATGAAAGAAAAAAAGGAGCACTTCGAATGAGAATCTCAAGGTCGGCCACCTACGCGTTGAGCGCATTGGCCGCCGCCGCCTTACTTGCCGCGTGTAGCGGCAGCGGCGGCGGATCACAGTCAACCGGTTACGCCCCGCCGGGTGCGAGCGCTCCGATGGGCGCGCACATTCCAAACGCACGCGGTCAGTTTCCCGCGAATACCGCGGTAAGGACTCCCAACGTTCACCGCGATCATCACAAGACGTGGATCTCGCCGGATGTGGCGAAAGCGCCTCGGCTGCTCTTCATCTCCGACGACGACACGGACGACGTGTACATCTTCACGATGCCCGCTATGGCGCTCAAAGGAACCATCACGGGCTTCGACGAGGTGCAGGGTATGTGCGACGACGCAAGCGGAAACATCTGGGTGACCAACACCGAGACCTCCCAAATCTTCCAGTACTCGCGCACCGGGACGTTGTTGAAGACGCTCAGCGATCCGGGTGAGTACCCCGTCGGTTGCGCCGTGAACAAGGCGAACGGCGATCTCGCCGTTACGAACATCGTCAGCACGAGCGACGATCCCGGCAACATCGTCGTCTATACCGGCGGCACGGGCAGCGGAACGCCGATCTCGAACTCCAATCAGTACGAGTACTTCTTCCCGGCCTACGACTTGAGCGGCAACCTCTACGTCGACGGCTTCAGTAACAGCTTCTACTACATTCTGTCGGAGTGCCCGTCGGGCAGCAGCTCGTGCCACACGCTCGACGTATCGGGCGGCTCGGTCGAGTTCCCCGGCGGACTGAACTGGGATCGAGTCAATGGTAATCTCGTCGCCGGCGACCAGGAGTGCGGAGGCGAAGCCGCGTCGTGTCAGTACCAGATGACCATATCTGGTTCGACCGCGACGATCACCGGCTCGACCACGCTCTCCAATTACAACGGCACCGGCTGCGACGTCGATCAGGGCACGATCGCTCCGTTCAGCAAGTACTTCGCCGGACCGTGTATCACCGAGGCCTCGGCCTCCAGCACCGCGGCTCGTTGGCCGTATCCGGCCGGTGGCGACCCAACGAACTACAGCACGAACGTGGAATTCCCGATCGGCTCGGCAATCAGCAACAAGTAGTCTCCTAACCGACCGAGAAATACCAAGACGGGCCCGCTTCGGCGGGCCCGTCATCGCACATGAACGTTACCAGGCTTGCGACGTACGCGTGGCTCGGCGGTGCCGCCGCGATACTTTCGGGGTGCACCGGCGTCGAGCCCTCGGCTCCGGGTGCGTTCCAGCCCGACCGTGGCCCGTCGTGGATCTCCTCGGAGACCAAGAGCGAGGCGCGGCTGCTCTACGTTTCCGATTTGGGAAGCTTCGACGTCTACGTCTACACGTTTCCGTCGCTCAAGTTGTCGGGCAAGCTCACCGGCTTCAACGACCCGCAAGGCGAGTGCACGGACGCATCGGGCAACGTCTGGATCGCCAACACGCAACAAAATGAAATGCGCGAGTACGCGCACGGCGGGACGAAGCCGATTGCAACCCTGACCGATCCGCTTGGCTTTCCGGCCGGCTGCGCGATCGACCCCGCGAACGGCGACCTCGCCGTCACGAATCTGTACGGCTATAGCGGCGCCGGCTCCGTGTTGGTCTATAAGAACGCGCGCGGCACGCCGAGGACGTATGCCAATCCAAAGCTTTACTACTACTATTTTGTCGCCTACGACGCCAAGGGCGATCTCTACGTGAGCGGGGCGAGCTCGCACAGCGCCTACCTGCTCGGACTGCTTTCGCACGGCAGCAGCTCGATGTCGGTCGTCTCGATCGAGGGCGGCACGCTCTACTTTCCGGGAACCGTCGCCTGGAAGGGTTCGACGCTCGTCCTCGGCGATCAGAAATGCAAGCAGAGCGCGACCTCCTGTCTCTACGAGCTCAGCGTCTCGGGAAAGACCGCGCGCATCACCGGAACGACGCCCTTAACGGGCTCCTGCGACGTGGCGCAAGCGTGGGTCGGCACGACGCAGATTGCCGGCGGCGACGACGCCGAGTATTGCGCGCATTCGCGCAGCAGCGTTAACGTGTGGCCGTATCCGGGCGGCGGCAGCCCAAGCGTGAGCGTGACGGGGCCTCGCATCCCGGTCGGAGCAACGGTGAGCTCGGCGAGCGCATTCTGACGAATACAAACGCGAACCGCCGGCATTTCCGGCAGGAACCTGCGGATTGAAGCCGCATTTCAGGCAAGGCGGCGCCGCCTCGGCGGTGCCAGCTTTAACACCTAGCTATGAAGGAGTTCAAACGTGCGTTTTAGCCTTCTTCTTGCGAGTAGTGCTCTGATTGCGGGCCTGGTGCTCTCCGGATGTTCGACCGGTGGTTCCCAGGCGCTTCCGGGCAGCTCGCAGTCGGCGATGGGGCATCGCGTCGGCCAGCCGCAGATCGTCGGCGCCGGCATTCAAAAAACCAGCGGTTCTTGCGATTACTCTTTGTATTTGGAGTGCGTAACGGTTTCGAAAGCCTCGCCATTCACCCAAGAGTGGTGCATCAGCGAGACCGGTAGCTGCAGCACGCCGTGCTGCGGCACCGACTGGACCTGGGCTCTCCCGATCACAACGCTCAAGGGCAAGGCCTATAAGAAGCTCAAGAGCGCCTGGGATCCGAACCCCGGCAACCCGTCGACCCTGACGATCAGTGGAAAGAAAATCAAGTCGAGCAAAGGCAAAGTGAAGTACGAGGGCGACCTCGCGGCTTGCTCGCCGACGTACGGCTGCGTCTACGGTAGCCTGCCGATCGGGATTATCACCAACTAATTGGCCGTTCGAAAGAACGAGATGGAGAGGGCTCGGCATCTGCCGAGCCCTTTCGTTTCAGTCGTCTCCGATGATCCCGCTCGAGCTAACGGCTGATCCGCTCTCGAGCTAGCGGACTGATCCGCTTGAGACTGTCGAGAGTGCTAGAAGGCTTTGATGCCGTTTGGCGATCCCCAACCGGTCGGGCTGGAGTAGGTCTTGTACTCCTTGGTCTCCGCCGTACAGATGTACGTGCCGGTGTACTGCGACGGACAGTGGTTAAGCGTTCCCGAGATCTTGGTATGCAGATACTTCTTGACTTTCGTCTTGGAAAGCAACCAGAAGTTCTTGCCGCCGGTTTGCGACTGCGCATTGCCGGCAAGGCCGAAGACGCCGGCCATCAGCGGCGAGGCAACGCTGGTGCCGCCGATTGTGATCCAGCCGCTGTAACCGTACGTATCGTACTCCGCCACATCCCAGGCCACCGCGGTGATGTCGTTTCCGGTCTTATTCGAGCACTTGGGATCTTTCTGCCACGAGGGCTTCGAGGTGACCGCGCAACCACCGCCGCTGTCGGGCCAGACGGTCTCGGTAAAGTTCGAACTGGTCTCGTGCAAGAGCGTACCGCCGACCGAGATCACATCCTTGTAATCGGCGGGATCCTGCATGCCGTAGCCGCCGTCGCCGGCGCTCGCGAGATAGGTCACACCCGACTGCGCGAACGCACCGCCGGAAGCGCTGCCCCCGCCACCGCCCCAGCTGTTGCTGACGATGTGTGCGCCGAGCGTGACCGCCTCTTCCTCGGCGGCATAGAGGCTGCTGCTGCCGTTGTTATTCGCTTCGATGAGGTAGATCGTGCAGTTCGGGCAACTTGCCGAAGCCATCTCGACGTCGAGATCGATTTCAACGCCCCAGCCTTGATTGCCCGACGGGTAGTTGCCTTGCTGGCCTTCCTGATTGTACTTCGTGAAGTTGGGCGTTCCGAGGCCGAACTCCGAGCGGTACGCCGCTAGGTCCGAGGCTACGTTCGGATTATCGTACGCGTCGACGATCGCGACGATCTGTCCCGATCCTTTGCTCGACGATGGAAGGTTGTATGCGGCTTCAAGATCCGCCGGACTCCAACCGGCGACGTCGGGGCTGATGCCCTTCCGTTCGATCAGAGCGTCGCACTGCATCTGACCGATGCGGCTACCGGCGCAGGCGCGCTCGGCGGAGTGCGTCGCCTGCCAATTGGGAATCGATTGCATCGGAGCGGCCGATTGGCCGCCCGTTGCGGGCACGCTCGACGAGCCGCCCGCGCATGCCGCAACCGCGAGCGCCAAAACGAGCGGCGCCGCAAGCTTTAAGGATCCGTTCACAGATGCTCCTTTTTCGTGTGGGCGTCGGGGGAAGACCATGGGTTCCCGACGCTAGCGCTAATAACCTTGACGTGAAGCCACGCGGCTCGGCCTATCTGACAGCCGTTTTGACCGTCGCCGTCGCGGGTTGCTCGGTATCGCCCCTCCCGGTCGAATCGCCGGCGCTGGGCCGATGGAGATCGCCCCCGGCGACGCAGCAGGACCTGCTCTACGCCTCCACCATCGAAGGCCGGGTCTTCGTCTTCTCGTTTCCGCGCGGGGGCCTGGCCGGAACGTTCGACGTTCCTGCAGGCGAGGATGTATGGGGCGCCTGCGCGGATCGGAAAGGCGACGTCTTTATAACGTCGGAGCGCAGCGAAACGTCGTCATTCGTCTACGAATACGCCCACGGCGGCACCACGCCGATCGCGACGCTGCGCGACGACGGGTACGTTGCCGCCGATTGCGCGAGCGACCCCGCGACCGGAGATCTCGCGGTCGCGAGCTACGATGAAGGCTCGAGCGGAGGGGCCAACGTCGCCGTCTACGCGGGCGCGCGCGGGAAGCCGAGACGCTACGTCGATTCGAAGCTGAGCGTTGCATTCTGCGGTTACGACGGCCGCGGGAATCTTTTCGTCGACGGTCACGGAGCCTATCAGCTTGCCGAGCTTCCCAAGGGAAGCGCAACCTTCAAGAACCTCACGTTAAGCGAGCAGCTCGTCCGCCCGGGCGGAATTGAGTGGGACGGCAAATACCTTGCGATCGAAGACGGCGGCTACGCTCGCAGGTTTGCGGCGATCGATCGCGTCGCGGTTTCGAACGACAGAGCGAACGTCGTCGGGACGATTCGGCTCAAGGGTTTGGCGAATCGGGGCGCCACGTTCTGGCTTGCGGACGGCTACATTCTCACGGCGGGTGGCCAGCAAGTCAATCGCATCGGTCTCTGGCACTATCCGGCCGGCGGGGACTTCATCAAACTCTTTCGCGGTATGGGGATTCGGGGTCAGACGTTCTACGGCGTGGCCGTGAGCGTTGTTCCCTAGCAGGCGCGGATTGGTGCGAAGCGGTATAGCAGAACGCACGGTGGAGAGAGTATTTCGAATCGTCGCGCCGCTTCTCGCGGCGCTCTCGCTCGGCGCCTGCTCGTTCATCTCGCAGCCCTCGCCGCCGCTCGCGGAAGAGCCGGCCGTCCATCGGGGACTCGCGAGCAGCGGCGCCGGCAAGATCGAGCACGTCGTCTACATCGTGCAAGAGAACCGCAGCTTCAACAACCTCTTCATGGGCTATCCCGGCGCGTACACCGTCACGAGCGGCAAGGATTCCAAAGGAGAGACGATCGCTCTCAAGCCGGTCCGTCTCGCCTTCCAATACCAGATCGATCACTCGTCCGCGGCGATGTTCGCTGCCTGCGACGGGACCGGAAAGCTTCCCGGCACGAAGTGCCGGATGGACGGCTTCGATAAGGAGTACGCCAACGACGGACCGCAGCGTATCAAGTATCCGCAGTACGTCTACGTGCCGCAAGGCGACTCGAAGCCCTACTGGGATATGGCGCACGAATGGGTGCTCGCCGATCGCATGTTTCAATCGCAACTCGACGAGAGCTTCGTCGGCCACCAGTACACCATCGCGGCGCAAGCCCAATCGAGCGTCGATCTGCCGGGCGGTCCGTGGGGATGCTTGCCGGGGCCGAGCGACTCCGTGGACACGATTACCGAGAAGCGCACGTACGGAAAGCTCGAGCTCCCGTGCTTCGATTATCAGACCCTCGGTGACGAGCTCGACGACGCCGGTATTTCGTGGCGTTTCTACTCCAGCAAATACGATACGCCGTCGAGCGGATTCGGCGCCGTCTGGTCGAGCTATCAGGCCGTCAAACACATTTACGACGGACCAGATTGGGCGCAAGACGTCATCACGCCGCAGAAGAAGTTTCTCACCGACGTTCCGGCCGGAAAGCTCGCAAGCTTTACCTGGATCACGCCGATCTGCGCGAACTCCGATCACGTGAACTGCGGCGGCGGCTTCGGCCCTTCGTGGGTCGCGGCGCTCGTCAACACGATCGGCCGAAGCAAATTTTGGAGTTCGACCGCGATCTTCGTGCAGTGGGACGATTGGGGCGGTCTCTACGATCCGGTCGCGCCGCCCTTTAAGGATTACGACGGGCTGGGCTTTCGCGTTCCGCTGCTCGTGATCTCGCCGTACGCGAAGAAGAACTACGTTACGCACGTCCAGTACGAGACGGCGAGCGTCCTTCGCTTCGCCGAGAATCTCTTCGGGTTGGGCCGACTTGCCGCGGCCGACCGGCGCGCGACGTCGCCGGCCCACGACTGCTTCGATTTCACGCAGAAGCCGCGCCCGTTCGTGCCGATCAGCGCGCCGAAAGGGCGGGGCTTTTTCCTCCATCAAGGCGCCGACTACCGCATTCCCGACTACGAATGAATAAGAAGAGGCGGACGCGTTTGCGCCCGCCTCCGTTGACGTTACGCGGAACGTCTCTTTAGTAGGCCTTGTCGCCGTTCGGGGTTCCCCACCCGGTCGGTCCGGAGTAGTTGCCGAACTGCTTCGTTCCGGCCGTGCAGAGGTACGAACCGCCGCAGGAGCCGTCGCTGCCGCTGCTGATGTAGTGGAGTTCCTTCTTTAGCTTCTTTTTCTTGAGCTTCCAGAAGTTCTCCGGAGCGCTGATCGTGCTGGCGTTGCCGGCGAGGGCAAAGACCGCCGCGTTCAGCGGTGATGCGGCGCTCGTGCCGCAGACCTGGATCCATCCGCCGTAGTCGTAGGAGTCGTACTCCGCGACGCCGGGAGAGCAACCCGCTTCCGACGAGACGTCGGCATCGGTGCGAGAGGAGCAGCTCGGGTCCTTCTGCCACGACGGCTTCGATATGCCCGTCGCGCAGCCGGCGCCCGCGTCGTCCCAAACGGTTTCGCTGTAAGACGATCCGCTCTTCGCGAGTTGGGTGCCGCCGACGGCGACGACCGTGTCGAGCGTGGAAGGATTGCCGATTTCGTTATAGCCGGCGTCGCCCGAGGCGGCGAGATAGGTAACTCCCGGCGTGTCGAAATACGAATCGCTGACGCAGCTGTTCGAGCCGTAGCAGATCCAGCTGTTGCTGACGATATGAGCGCCGAGCGTCACGGCCTCAGCTTCGGCCGTTTCGAGATCGCTCGAGTCGGCGCCGTTTGCCTCGATCAGATAGATCGTGCAATTCGGGCAGGCCGCCGAGACCATGTCGACGTCGAGGTCTTCCTCGAGGCCCCAGCCTCTGCTGCCGCCCGGATAGTTGCCTATCTGGCCTTCCTGGTTGTACTTCGTGAAGTTTGCCGTTCCCAGACCGAACTCCGAGCGATACGCGGCGAGGTCAGATGTGATGTTTGGATTATCATTGGCATCGACGATCCCAACGATCTGTCCCGAACCATTTGATATCGGCAGGTTATAACGGGTTTGGAGGTCGATTGGCTCCCAGCCGCTGGGAGCAAGCGGGCTGATCTTGCCGTTTACCTGCAGCGCCGTACAGGTCGGCTTGCCGATGGCCATCGGACAGACCGCCTTGGCGAGGCCCTTTGCCTGCCACTCCGGCATCCCGGAGTGCGACCGCGCCTGCGACGATTGGCCGGGCGCGGCGGGCACATTGGAAGAGCCGCCTGCGTTACAGGCAGCGATTGTGACTGCCGCTATCAGCGGCGCCACAAGTTTCAAGCGTGCGTTCAAAAGAAGCTCCTTTTGAGTAGGTTGCCTTGGGGGTATCTCTTTTTAGCCCGCCAGGAGGAGACATTCCTGCCCGACAGCTAGGCGCTCGTTCGGCTTGCCGGGTTGGAAGGAAGGTTATCCGTCACGGGGCATTTGCCACCCATGGTCAAGCGGCTTTTCGGCGTCGCGGCATTGGCGACCGCGGCTTTTTCACTCGCGGCCTGTTCCGTCGCATCGAACGCGCCCGTCCCATTCGGAGGAAGCGCGTTCGTTCAACCACCGGCGGGGAGCGGCGCCGGTAAGATCTCGCACATCGTCTGGGTCGTCCAAGAGAACCGTAGCTTCAACGACATGTTCGAAGGCTACCCCGGCGCCCACACCGTGTCGAGCGGCAAAGACTCGTCCGGCGATACGATCCAGCTGCAGCCGATATCGCTGAAGACGGCGTACGACATCGACCACTCTGCCGGCGCGATGTTCCTCGCCTGCGACGGAACCGGCAAGCTGCCGGGAACGGATTGCACGATGGACGGCTTCGACAGAGAGAAGGAGTACGAGGGTCCCACGAACGGTCAGTACGCTTACGTGCCGCACGACGAATCGAAGCCGTACTTCGACATGGCGCACGAGTTCGTTTTGGCGGACAAGATGTTTGCGTCGCAGCTCGACGAGAGCTTCGTCGCCCATCAATACATCATCGCGGCACAGGCGGACTCGAGCGTTGACGTTCCCGACTTTTATTGGGGGTGCGCGGGCGGAAAGACCGACATCGTACCGACGATCACGAAGGCGCGAACCTACGGCAACTCCCACCGAGCCTGCTTCAACTATCAGACGCTCGGCGACGAGCTGGACGCGGCCGGACTTCAGTGGCGCTTCTATACCAGCAAATACACGATTCCGTTCAGCGGTCTCTGGTCGGGCTATCAGGCCGTCAAACACATCTTCTACGGCCCCGACTGGAAAAAGAACGTGATTACGCCGCAGAAGCAGTTCCTCACCGACATACGTGCCGGGAAGCTCGCGAGCTTTACGTGGATCACCCCGCTCTGTCCCGATTCCGATCATCTCTCCTGCGGCGGTGGAATGGGGCCCTCGTGGGTCTCGGCGGTCGTCAATGCCGTCGGCAAAAGCAAGTTTTGGGATTCGACGGCCGTCTTCGTGCAGTGGGACGATTGGGGCGGGCTCTACGACCCGGAACCGCCGCCCTATAAAGGTTACGACAGCTTGGGCTTTCGAGTGGGCTTGATCGCGATCTCTCCCTATGCCAAAAAAAACTACGTCTCCCACGTGCAGTACGAGACCGCGAGCGTGCTTCGCTTCGCGGAGGACCTCTTTGGGCTCGACCAGTTATCGGCCGCCGACACCCGCGCGACCTCGCCGGCTGCGGACTGCTTCGACTTCTCTCAAAAGCCGCGCAAGTTCGTCCCGATCAAGGCGCCGATGGATGAAGCGTTCTTTTTGAATCAGCCCAACGACAACCGCATTCCAGACTCCGATTGGTGATCCGCTTCGCGTCCGGGGCGCTCGCCGTCGCCCTTGCCGGCTGTTCGGCCGCTTCGCAGTCCTCGTTGCCGTACATGCAGAGCGCGACGCTGCTGCGCTCGCTGAACTCAACGGGAGCGGGGAAGATCGAACACGTCGTCTACATCGTCCAAGAGAACCGAAGCTTCGACAGCATGTTTGAAGGCTATCCCGGCGCCGATACGGTTTCGAGCGGAAAGAACTCGTACGGTCAAACGATCGAGCTGCAGCCGGTGAGTCTTGCCGATAAGTATGACGTCGGCCATACGGCCGAAGCGATGTTCGCCGCGTGCGACGGCAGGGGCATCTTGCCCGGCACGAACTGCCGCATGGACGGCTTCAACAACGAGTTCTCCTTTGGAGGACCCGCCAATCCGGCGTACGTCCACGTCTCGCGCAGCGAGTCAAAGCCGTACTGGGACATGGCGCACGAATGGGTGCTCGCAGATAAGATGTTCCAATCGCAGCTCGACGCGAGCTTCGTTGCGCATCAGTACGTGATTGCGGCGCAAGCGGCGTGGAGCGTCGACCTTCCGGGTCTGGTGTGGGGCTGCGGGGGAGGCAAGAACGACGACATCTCGACGATTACGAAGATCCGCGACACGGACGGCCCCCGGATTAAACCCTGTTACGACTACGAAACGCTCGGCGACGAGCTCGACAAGGCGAAGCTCTCGTGGCGCTTCTACGCCAGCAGCTTTGGCAGCTTTTCGAGCGCCGGGGGTTCGTTGTGGTCGAGCTATCAGGCGGTCAGGCACATCCGGTACGGTCCCGATTGGAAGTACGTCATCTCCCCGAACTGGAAGTTCATCACCGACGTGCGCGCCGGCAAGCTGGCAAACTTCACGTGGATCACGCCGGTCTGCTTGGACTCCGACCATACGAACTGCGGCGGCGGCTTCGGCCCGTCGTGGGTTGCGGCCCTCGTCAACACCCTGGGCGAGAGCAAGTTCTGGGATTCGACCGCGATCTTCGTGCAATGGGATGACTGGGGCGGCCTCTACGACCACGTCGCGCCGCCCTATCTGGATCGCGACAGCCTGGGATTCCGCGTGCCGCTGCTGGTGATCTCACCCTATGCCAGGCAGAACTACGTTTCGCACGAGCGATACGAGACGGCGAGCGTGCTGCGATTCGCCGAGGATCTCTTCGGGCTGGGTCGGCTCGCGGCGGCGGACAAACGCGCGAACTCCCCGGCGGCCGATTGCTTCGACTTCTCTCAAAAGCCGCGGCCGTTCGTGAAGATCGCGGCCCCGCACGGGCCAAAGTTCTTCATGCGCCGGCTCGGAGACGACTACTTTGCCCCCGACTACGAATAGGCGTGCGATGAGAGGCTTCGCCGCGCGCGTTGCGGCCTTCGCGTCGCTCGCACTCTCCGGCTGCTACGCCGGCTCTCAATCGGCGATTCCGTACATGCAGGCCGGCATCGCGCTGCGGTCGCTCGACGCGACGGGGGCGGGGAAGATCACGCACGTCGTCTATATCGTCCAGGAGAACCGCAGCTTCGACAACATGTTCGAAGGCTATCCCGGCGCGGACACGGTTTCGCGCGGTAAGGAGTCCGACGGAAAGACCATCGCGCTCAAACCGGTGAGTCTCGGCGACAAGTACATCATCAATCATTCGGCCCAAGCGATGTTCGCGGCGTGCGATGGAACCGGAAAGCTCCCGGGGACCGGCTGCCGCATGGACGGGTTCGATCTCGAGGGCGGCATCGGCGGTCCAATGCACGCCGAATATGTCTATGTGCCGCACAACGAGTCCAAGCCCTATTTTGACATGGCGCACCAGTGGGTGCTCGCCGACAAAATGTTCCAGTCGCAGCTCGACGAGAGCTTCGTCGCCCATCAGTACGTCATCGCGGCACAGGCGGCATGGAGCGTCGATCTGCCGACCTCCGGATGGGGCTGCGGCAACGGTAAAGGTGACACCATCAACACGATCACGAAGGAGCGCAAGACGAACGGCCCCAGGATCGAGCCCTGCTACGATTACCAGACGCTCGGCGACGAGCTCGACAAGGCCAACCTCTCTTGGCGGTTCTATGCCAGCTCCTACGGCAGCGTCTCGAGCGGCGATGCGGCATATTGGTCGAGCTATCAAGCGGTGAGGCACATCCGCTATGGGCCCGACTGGAAGTACGTCATCTCGCCGAATTGGAAGTTCATCACCGACGTACGCGCGGGCAAGCTCGCGAACTTCACCTGGATCACGCCGGTCTGCGACGATTCCGATCACGTCAGCTGCGGCGTTGGGTACGGTCCGTCGTGGGTTGCCGCGCTCGTGAATACGGTCGGCAAGAGCAAGTTTTGGGATTCGACGGTCATCTTCGTGCAGTGGGACGACTGGGGCGGCCTTTACGACCACGTTCCGCCGCCGTACGAAGGGCGTGACAGCTTGGGATTCCGCGTGCCGCTGTTGGTGATCTCACCCTATGCCAAGCGCGACCACGTCTCGCACGTGCAGTACGAGACGGCCGGCGTGCTGCGCTTCGCCGAGGATCTCTTCGGGCTGGGCCAGCTCGCGCCGGCCGATCGGCGCGCGACCTCGCCTGCCGCCGACTGCTTCGACTTCTCGCAGAAGCCGCGGCCGTTCGTGAAGATCGCAGCACCGCTTTCGCCGAAGTTCTTCATGCACCAGTTTAAGGACGATTACTTCGCTCCCGACTATGAATAGAATAGGGCTCTTCCTCGCGCTCGCGGTCGCAGGATGCTCGCTGGGATCGCAACCCTCGATTCCGTACATGCGCGGCGGAGCGGCGTTGCGGGCGCTCGACGTGACCGGCGCGGGGAAGATCACGCACGTCGTCTACGTCATCCAAGAGAACCGAAGCTTCGACGATATGTTTCAAGGATATCCCGGCGCCGATACCGTTTCGAGCGGCAAGACGTCAAACGGGGAGACCGTCGAGCTGCGGCCGATCAGCTTGAAGAAAATCTATACGATCGACCATTCCGCCGCCGCCATGTTCGCCGCGTGCGACGGGCGAGGAAAGCTACCCGGGACGAAATGCCGCATGGATGGGTTCGACCGGGAACACGCGAGCGGCGGCCCCCCTCACGCGCAGTACGCGTACGTGCCGCACGTGGAGTCGAAGCCGTACTTCGACATGGCCCACGAGTTCGTCTTGGCCGACCGGATGTTCCAATCGCAGCTCGACGAGAGCTTCGTCGCGCACCAGTACGTCATCGCCGCGCAGGCCAAAGCGAGCGTCGATACGCCCGATGGAGCCTGGGGCTGCTGGGGACCGCCCGGCGACCTCGTCAAAACGATCACGCAGCAGCGTACCTACGGGAAGCGTCGGGAACCTTGCTACGATTACGAGACGCTCGGTGACGAGCTCGACAAGGCGAGTCTGCCGTGGCGCTTCTACACCAGTCAGTACAACGGATTTGCGATCAGCGGCTTTTGGTCGGGATACCAAGCGGTCAAGCACATCTTCGACGGTCCCGATTGGAAGAAAGACGTCATCGTGCCGCAGAGCCAGTTCCTCACCGACGTCGGCGCCGGCAAGCTCGCGAGCTTTACTTGGATCACGCCGCTCTGCCCCGACTCCGATCACCCATGGTGCGGCGGCGGAATGGGACCCTCGTGGGTGGCGTCGGTCGTCAACGCCGTCGGCGAGAGCAAGTTCTGGGATTCGACGGTCGTCTTCGTGCAGTGGGACGATTGGGGCGGTCTCTACGACCACGTGCCGCCGCCGTATAGGGATTACGACGGCTTGGGCTTCCGCGTTCCGCTCATCGTGATCTCGCCGTACGCCAAGAAGAACTACGTCTCGCACGTGCAGTACGAGACCGCGAGCGTGCTGCGCTTCGCCGAAGACCTTTTCGGGCTGGGGCAGCTCTCGGCCGCCGACGCTCGCGCCGCCTCTCCGGCCGCCGATTGCTTCGATTTTGCTCGCAAGGCCCGCCCGTTCGTTCCGATCAAGGCACGCAAGGACGCGGCCTTCTTTTTGCGCCAGCCCAACGACTACCGAGTTCCGGACGATCAGTGACGCGTTTACTACACGCTTGCGTTGCGCTCGCGCTTGGCGGATGCTCCGTCGGCGCGCAGAATGCGGTGCCGTACATGCGCGACGGCGCGGCGCTGCCGGGACTCGACGCGACCGGCGCGGGCAAGATCGCGCACGTCGTCTACATCGTGCAAGAGAATCGCAGCTTTGACAACCTTTTCCAGGGCTATCCCGGCGCCGATACCGTCTCGAGCGGAAAAGACTCTAAAGGAGAAACGATCCAGCTCCGGCCGTGGAGTCTGGCGAAGCGGTACGTCATCGATCACTCGGCGCAGGCGATGTTCGCCGCCTGCGATGGAACCGGCAAGCTCCCCGGAACGAAATGCCGGATGGACGCGTTTAACGAAGAAGGCGCGGCCGGGGGTCCTCCTCATCCGGAGTACGTGTACGTGCCGCACGACGAGTCGAAGCCATACTTCGATATGGCTCGTGAGTGGGTGCTCGCCGACCGGATGTTTCAGTCGCAGATCGACGAGAGCTTCGTCGCCCATCAGTACATCATCGCCGCGCAGGCAAAATCGAGCGTCGACATCCCCAGCGGCTTATGGGGCTGCGCGCAGGCCTACGGAGATTTCGTGCAAACGATCGCGCCGGGCCGCGAATACGGCCGGTCGCAGACGCCGTGCTTCAACTACCGCACGCTCGGTGACGAGCTCGACGACGCCGGCCTGCCGTGGCGCTTCTATACGAGCGCCTACACCGATCGCTCCGTCTCCGGCTACTGGTCGGGGTATCAGGCGGTCAAACACATCGTCGACGGTCCCGATTGGGCGAAGGACGTCATCACGCCGCAGAAGCAGTTTCTGCTCGACGTCCCCGCGGGAAAGCTCGCGAGCTTTACCTGGATCACGCCGCTCTGCCCCGACTCGGATCATACCGGTTGCGGCGGCGGCTACGGGCCGTCGTGGGTCGCCGCGCTCGTCAACGCAGTCGGCAAGAGCAAGTTCTGGAGCTCGACCGTCATCTTCGTGCAGTGGGACGACTGGGGAGGTTACTACGATCACGTGCCGCCCCCATATCGAGGCTACGACGGCCTCGGGTTTCGCGTGCCACTGCTCGTGATCTCGCCCTACGCAAAGAGTAACCACGTTTCGCACGTGCAGTACGAGACGGCGAGCGTGCTTCGCTTTGCTGAGGATCTCTTCGGACTCGACCGGCTCGCTGCGGCAGACCGCCGCGCGGCCTCACCCGCTGCCGACTGCCTCGACTTCGTGCAGAAGCCGCGAGCGTTCGTGCCGATCAAGGCGCCCGAAGGGCGCCGCTTTTTCCTCGATCAGCGCAACGACTACCGGATTCCCGACGACGGCTGATCATTCCGGGTCGCCGTGCTGGACGGTCGAAGGCCGGCTCTCGAAGTATTGCACGCTGTAGCGCGAGGGAATCTTCTTGAAAGCACGCGGCTTCTGTTTGTAATTGAAGACGTCTCCGATGCTCGTCGCCCGCTCGTCGCTGGTCCCCAGCGATCCGAGACTCCAGTTCTGCTCGATGTATTTTAAGATGCTCCCGAACTCATAACCCGTGTGCGAGACGTAGCCCCCCTGCGAGCCCTTGCCGGAAATCGCGTATGGCGAGATGACGATGGCCGGGACGCGGAAGCCCAGCCCGCCGTGCCGGTCTTGAAACGGCGGTGCTGCGTTGTCGTAGAAGCCGCCCCAATCGTCCCAAACGACGAAGATCGCCGTCGATTTCCAATACGAGCTCTCTCCGATCGCGTTCACGATGCCGGCAACCCACGAAGGACCGTCGTCGACCCGCTCCGCGGGATGATCGGAGTCGTCGTCGGCCGGAATCACCCATGAGACCGCCGGCAGCGCACCCTTTTTGATATCCGAGAAGATCTTCGTTGCCGGCATCGAGACGTTCGTTCGCCACTCCGGGCCGTGGCGCACCGGATAGATGACGTCGAACGCGTTCAGGAGATCGCCGTCGCAATCGGGACAGCCCCCGTTGGGCGTGCAATCGTCGGACTTGCTGAAGCACGGCGTGTAGTACTTCCACGAAACGCCCGCGGCATCGAGCAGATCGCGCAGCGTCGCGTAACCGCCCGATGCGTAGTTCGGAAACTTGTTCGAGCACGGGAAGGGTCCGTACTTGGCAACCTGGCCCTGGAGGTCGTACGTCCACGTCCACACGTGCGCAGGAGCGTCGCACCCCCACGGCCAGCCGTCGGGGGAATCGATCAGGCTCTTCGTCGAGCTGATCGCGGTCCCGCCGCGGATCAGGTCCTGGTGGGCGGTGAAGCTCCCGCTGCCCTGCGTTTGGAACATGTGGTCGGCTAGGACCCATTGCCGCGCCATCCGCCAATAGGGCGCAATCGCGCTCTCCTCAACGTATTGGTAGACCAACGTGCCGGCCGGCGGCCCCTCGCGGCCGCACGGACCGACGGGAACGAGATTGAAACCGTCCATCTTTCCGTCGTCGTAGGACGTTTCGAATGAGGAGTGGCAGTGCGCGACGTCCTGCGACATGATCAGCGAGTGCGCTTTGAGCGTCACCCACTGGTCGACATACTTGCTCCCCTGTTTTACTTTCATCAGGCCGCGCGTCGCGCCGTCTGCTCCCGGAAAGCGCGCGAAAAAATCGTCGAAGCTGCGGTTCTCCTGTACGATGAGCACGGCGTGCGCAATCGGCGACCCCGCCGCTCTTGTCATCCCGAGCCCTTCGACTCGCTCCGCTCGCTCAGGATAAACTGCGGAAGCGCCAGTAACACTACTTGTCTTCCCGAGCGGAGCACCGCTAACACGACTTGTCATCCTGAGCGGAGCGACACTGAGCGAGCGCAGCGAGGCGAAGTGGAGCGCAGTCGAAGGACGAAGGACGAAGGGCGAAGGGCGCACGCCCCCGCACGCGCAGAGCGCGAGTACCGCGAGCGGCGCGCATATTCGCGCTCGCATCATTCCGTATCGACGGGCAAGTCAGACGGTTGCTGGTGCAGGAAGAACGAGCGCGAATACGGCGAGGAAATCTTGTGAAACTGGCGCGGCTTCTGAGTGAAGTCGAAGATGTTTCGGATGCTGGTCGTGGTCTCGTCGGTCGTTCCCAGGCGTCCGAGGTGCCAGGTATCCTCGATGAATCGCACGATGCTCCCAAACTCGTAGACCGTTTTGGATATCTCGTTCGCCGGGACGTACGGCGAGACGACGATCATCGCGACGCGAAAGCCGGGACCGCCCTGATCGTCGCGCGGAGCCGGCGGCGCCACCGAATCGTAGAAGCCTCCCCAGTCGTCCCAGACGATGATAATTGCCGTGGACTTCCAGTACGAGCTCTCGCCGATCGCATTGACGACGCCGGCGACCCACGATGGCCCGGTGTCTTTCGCCGCGTAGCCCGGATGATCGGAGTTTTGCGCGTCGGGAATCACCCACGACATCGCCGGAAGCGTGCGGTGCGAGATGTCGTAGAAGATGTGAGTCTCGGGCGACGCAATGTGACCGTCGGTCCATTCCTGTCCGTAACGAACGGGGGCGATGACGTCGAACGCGTCCCATAGAGCGCTGGGCGTGTCGTTTTTCCAAACCGGCGTGTAGTATTTCCACGAGACGGATTTCGCGTCGAGCAGGTCGCGCAGCGTCGGAAAGCCGCTCGATCCGTAGTCCGGAAAGTCCTTCGTGCACGGGAAGGGCCCCTTGTCGTACGAAACCTGGAGCTGCGTATTGATGAGCGTGGTCTTGGCGCCGGGCTTTGAATCGCATCCCCAGACCGCGTTCGTCGTGGGCGGGTCGATGAGGCTTTCATCCGAGTCGATGAACGTGCCGCCGCGAATGAGGTCTTGATGGGCCGTGAAGCTGTCGCTGCCCTGCGTCTGGAACATCTTCTCGGCTAACGCGTATTGCGCCGCCATCGTCCAATAGGGAACGGTGTCGGCGGGATTGACGTACTGATAGGGGGCCTTGCCCTCGGCCTTCCCCGTCGACGGGTACTTGATGAGGTCGAAGCCGTCCATGGCGCCGTTCTGCCACGCCGTCAGAAATGCTTTGTAAAGATGCGTGACGTTTCCGTGATCGGTGAGGCCGGCTTCGGTGAGCGCGATGGATTTCTCCACGTACCCGCTTCCTTGCGGCACGAGCTCTTTACCGGTCTTGGTGCTGATTGCTCCGGGGAAGCCCGCAAAGAGATTGTTGAACGTCCGGTTCTCTTGAATCATCAGCACGACGTGCTTGATCGGGGTGCCGGCGGTCTCCGTCTGATCCCGGCCGAACGCGACCGGGGGAACGGGCGATCCGCTGCCGCCGACACCGCACGCATCGAGCACGAGGGTTGCCGCGAAAAGCCCACAGAGCGGCGCTCCAAGCCGTGCGCGCATCGGCCGCCTAATACGTGTCGACCGGCAAGTTCGAGGGCTTTTGGTGAAGGAAGAACGCCTTCTTATAACTCGACCCGATCGTTTGGAAATTGCGCGGCGATTGATTGAGGTCGAACATATCGGCCATGCTCGTGCTGGTCGAGTCGGTCGTTCCCAGCCGTCCTAAATCGAAGGTGTCTTCGATGAATCGCAGGATGCTGCCGAACCCGTAGACCGTGTTCGAGATGTAACCGCCTTGGCTGCCGCTGCCGGCCTTGACGTACGGCGAGACGACGAGCATCGGAACGCGGAAGCCGGGACCGCCCTGATCGTCGCGCGGACCCGGGGGCGCCACGGGATCGTAGAAGCCTCCCCAGTCGTCCCAGACGATGATAACGGCCGTCGAGTCCCAGTACTGGCTCTGGCCGATCGCGTTGACGACGCTGGCAATCCACGCCGGACCCGTATCTTGCAAAGAGTAGCCGGGGTGGTCGGAGTTTTGCGCGTCGGGTATCACCCACGACATCGCCGGAAGCGTGCCGGCCGAGATGTCGTTGAAGATGTTCGTCTCCGGCGACGAGATATTCGTCGTCCACTCCGGGCCGTAGCGCACGGGATAGATCACGTCGTAGGCGTCCCAGAGCGCGCTCGGCGTATTATTTTTCCAGACGGGTGTATAGTACTTCCACGAAACGTATTTCGCGTCGAGCAGATCGCGCAGCGTTTCGTAGCCGTTCGATCCGTAGTCGGGGAACTTGTTCGAGCACGGGAACGGTCCGTTATGGGTAACGACGAGCTCTGCGTTGATGAGCGTGGTCGTGGCCCCCGCTTTCGAATCGCATCCCCAGACTGCGTTCGTCGTCGGCGGGTCGATCAGGCTCTCCGTCGACGACGACGGCGACTCGCAAGAAGCCGTCGACGTGATGCAGGTGCCCCCGCGGATCAGGTCCTGATGAGCGGTGAAGCTGTCGCTCCCCTGCGTCTGAAACATCTCGTCGGCGAGTCCCCATTGATCGGCGATCGACCAATAGGGTCCGATCGTGCTCGGATTGACGTATTGATACGGAGCGCTGCCTTCGGGCCTTCCGCCGTTCTGGTACTTGATCAAGTTGAAGCCGTCCATGGCGCCATCCTGATACGCCGTGAGGAAGGCCGCGTAAAGGTGGGTGACGTTGTTGTGGTCGGTCAGCGGCTTCTCTTTGAGTTTGATCGATTTCTTTTTGTAGCCGGTGCCCTCTTTGACCAGCTCCTTGCCGACCTTCGTGCTCACCGCTCCCGGAAAGCCGGCGAAGAGATCGTTGAACGTGCGGTTCTCTTGAATCATCAACACGACGTGCGCGATCGGCGTGCTCGAGGATCGGCGGTGGATCGAGCTTTGCGAGGGAAGCGAACCCGTTGGGTTCGCGCCGCCGCAGGCGCTCAAACCGAGGCTCGCAGCGAGCGAGCAAAGCAGAAGAGAACGTGCGCGACGGCTCATGGCGTTCCTTTACGCGGTTAAGCGGACGTTGCTTCGGGGGACGAGGCGCCGACGCGCTGCGCGATCGCGGCGACGTCGTACTCGAAACGCTTTGCCACCTCGCCCGTCGCGGAGACGATCTCTCCGAGCGCCTCGGCGTCGAATGAGGGCTTGTAGTAATCGGGAAAGGAGAGCTTCTGCCCGTAGGCCGTGCGAGTGCCCGCGAAGCTCGCCGGCTCTAAGCCGGTATGCGCCAGGATGCGGTCGATCGTTGCGAGCGAATCGCCGCAGAGATCCTCGTACCGCACGATGCAGACCTGCCGCGCCAGCTCGGGATCTTCATCGAGCTGCTTGGCGACGAACCCGTAGACGTACGCCCAATAGCGCGCCCGAGACCGGGCCCAGCGCCCTTCGTCGAACAGGCGCCGAATCTCTCCGAGCTCGTCCGGGCGTCCGACGTTCGCCATCACCTGATTTGGGCCGAACTCGTGGTGACCGGTCAGCTCGATGATCTCGATCTGGCGCGGATCGGTCCGCTCGAGCTCCGCCCAGATTCGGTCCTGCTTGATCAGCGAAGCGACGTGATCGACCGGGTTGCGGACGTAGAGCAGAAAGCGCGCGTCTGGAAAGAGGCGCCGCAGATACTGCATGCGCACGACGCACATGATCGCCTTGCTGACGTAGCGGCTTCGCCCGCGCACCAAAGCGAGCTTGCAGAGGTGCTCGCGGTAAAAGCGCTCGAACGCCGGGTTCGAGGTCGTGGCGTCGAGCACGCTGTACTTCGTCTCGTCGTGGATCTGCGGGAAGAAATGCTCCCACAGGATCTCTTCCCCCATCTCGGCGCTGTCGCGCGTCACCTCGATCCGGTCGCGATGGATGCGCGGAACCGGCTTGCGCATGGCATCGACCGGAATTCGCGGAAAGACCTTGTTCCAGACCCACGGCATGTACGGCATCAAGAAGTCGGCGTACTTGTGGGTCGCGACGTCGGGATGCTCGCTGAGCATCTGAAGGGTGATCGTTGTGCCGGCTCGCGGAAGCCCGCAGATATAGACCGGGCGATCGACGCGCTGCGCTGCCAAGCGGCGTGCCAGCAGCCGGGACTCGAGGTTCCCGAGCCCGACGAAGAGCGGCGCCGCCGCGTGAACGCCGCGCACGCTCCAATAGAACGGGCCCGGCACGGAGAACTTCTGCGGTGTCTTCGTATCTGCGCTCGCCATCGGGCCCTAGACTTTCTCGAAGAGCGCGCCGATGACCGTCAAGCCGGGCCCGAAAGCCATGCTGAGGACCTTCGAGCCGCTGGGGATTTCGGACGATTCCACGATGAGCTTCCAGATGTGGGGCGCGGTTGCCGAGGCCATATTCCCGTGCTCGTGGAGCACCCGCCGGCTCAGCGCGACCGCGTCTTCCTCGATCGCGAGCTTGCCGCGGATTTGATTGAGGATCGCCGGGCCGCCCGGGTGGATCGCGAAGATCATGGCCCCCTTCTCGCGCTCGAAATCGAGTCCGACCTGCGCGCAGATCTTGCGCACGAAGTCGGCGATCGAGTCGCGGATCATGAACGGCACCCGCTTGGAGAGCGACATGTCGAACTGAAGCGGTCCGGGACGCAGCGTCATCTCGGGCAGCGAATCGGGGAGTATGTACTCGTCGATCGCGAGAATTTTCAAACCGGCGCGCCCGCGCTTCGCGAACTCCGTCTCCGGATAGGCCGCGTACTTGATGAAGCCGTCTGCGAAGAGCGTCGAGGTGACGAAGTTGTCCGGCTCCGCTCCGAGCAGGTCGAAGTGCAGCGAGAGGAACTCCGTGTGCACGAGATCGACGCGCTGTTTGCGCTTGGGAAGCGAAACGTAGGACGATCCTACTAGGCCGACCGCGGTGCGGATGGCAGGAAATGCGCCGTAGCATCCCATGTGGTACGAGTGCGTGACGCCGACCCCGAGCCATCCGCGCCGCGACAGGAAACTCTGTACCGGACTCGGTGAGACGTATCCCGAACAGCTCACGTGAACGATGTCGTCCGGCCGCGAGGCCTTCGGATCGCGATAGACGCGCTCGAAGACGTCGCAGGCGATCTCCTCGAAGAGATCCATCCGTTCGTCGAGCGTCTCGCCCGTCGGATTTCGGAGGTCGCCGTAGCGGCGGATCGATTCGACGGCGCTATCGGGCTCCTGCTTTACGAAGCGCGAGCTCAGCACGCTGACTTGTCGCTGCGCGATGTATTCGGCGGACGTGCCGTAACGGACCATACGCTCTTGCAGCGCGCGCGCGACTTGCTCGCGCTCTTCGGCGCCTCGAACGCGCCGAGCCGCGCATTGCGCGAGCGTCATGAAGTGCGCCTGAATGCCTTTGAGCTCGTCCTGTGCGACGGGCGGCGTTATGTCGACGATTTCAAAGTCGGACAAGACGACGGGTACCGAGTTGGCCCGCGGTTCGGTGACGATGGTGCCCAACGATCTTTCTAAAATGCGCATATCTAACGGGCTGAAACGTTCGCCGTCTGCTCCCCTCTTCCATTTGAGCGAGCGCGCGCGCCGAAATCGTTGATAATCATCAGTAATCCCGGTTATCTTTATTCGTAGTCGACCGGTTTGTTCGACGGGGGCCGGCTCAAGAGATAGGATCTCGAATACTCGCTTTCGATCGGAACGAACTTCCGCGGTTTCTGAGTGAAGTCGAAGAAGTCGCTCACGAAATCTGCCGAACTTCCGTCGGTAGTTCCGAGGCGTCCCAAATTCCAATTGTCCTCCACGAATCGCACGATGCTTCCGAGCTCGTACCGATCGTGTGAGACGTACCCCGACTTCGCATAGGGCGCGATCGCGATCATCGGAACCCGAAAACCAAGGCCGCCGTACCGGCGCGCTCCCGGCGGCGCAACGTGATCGTACCAGCCGCCCCAATCGTCCCAAAGTAAGATGATGGCCGTGCTGTTCCAGGCCGGGCTTTCGCCGATCGCGTTGACGACTTGCGCGACCCACGACGGGCCCGTATCGGAGCTGTCGCCGGGGTGATCGGAGTTTTGATAGTCGGGAACGATCCACGACACGGCGGGAAGCGTATCGCGTTTGATGTCGGTGAAGACGTCGGTTTCGGGCGAGATCACGTTCGTGGACCATTCCGAACCGTGGCGCACCGCGGCGATCGCGTCGAACGCATTCCAAAGATTTCCGGCGAAGTTGCCGGCGGCAGGCGTGTAGTAACGCCACGAGACCTGGCGCGCGTCGAGCAAATCCCGAAGCGTCGCGTAGCTCAGACACGGGAACGGACCTTGAAGATACAAGTAGCGATTGCTCGCCGTGATCAGCGACGTCTGGGTTCCGGACGGCGCATCGCATCCCCACGGCTGCATCGTTGGAAAGTCGATGAGGCTCTGCGAGTTGCCGATCTCGGTGCCGCCGCGAATCAGGTCCTGATGAGCGGTGAAGCTGCCGCTGCCCTGGGTCTGGAACGTGTGGTCGGAGAGCACGTACTGCTTGGCCAGATCCCAGTACGGCGCAATTTGCGCGGGGTTGACGTACTGATAGACGTACGTTCCGGGAATCTTGCCGATCGGATCCACGTCGAAGCCGTTCATCTTGCCGTAGTTCCAGTCTCTCTTCCAGTAGGTGTATCCGTTGTTCGGCGAGACCGGGCTCTCGAGGTTCGCGCGTCGCAACGGTATGCTTCCGCCGTTGTGTGTCTTTCCGCGCCTCGTGCCGTCGGCGCCGGGAAACGTCGCGAAGAGATTGTCGAAGGTGCGGTTCTCTTGGATCATGATGACGATGTGCGTGAAGTACTTACCCTTCGTCGCCGGCGGCGGCGGCGGAAGCGGTCCCGCGGCAGACGAGCCGGAGCCTCCGCCGCAGGCGGTTAGCTGCGCCGGAAGCATTCCGGCCAAAAGGAGAGCGGCAAGCGGTAAAGCCCGCGGCGAGCGACGAGGAGCCGGCATATATTTAAAGGTATCGTCCGGGGCCGGGCTTCATCCCTTCCCGGTGCCGGTCTTGCGAGCAAATCGTGCGAGCGTCGCCCACGCCGCGAAGCTATTGCGCGAGGGCGGCGTCGTCGCGTTTCCGACCGAGACGGTCTATGGCTTGGGAGCGCTCGCTTTCGAGCCCGCAAGCGTCGCACGCATCTTCGAGGTAAAGCGCCGCCCCCGCTTCGATCCGTTAATCGTTCATGTGCTCGACCGCGAGATGTTGTCACGCGTCGTCTCCGAACTGCCGCCGCTTGCCGAGAAGCTCGTGGAGTGCTTTTGGCCCGGCGCGCTGACGCTCGTGCTACGCAAGAGCGCGGCCGTTCCCGAACTGGTCACCGCGGGGCTGGAGAGCGTTGCGGTCCGCATGCCGTCGCACCGAGTCGCGCGCTCGTTGCTCGAAGCGGTGGGAGCACCGCTCGCAGCGCCGAGTGCGAATCTCTTTGGCGCTTTGAGCCCGACCCGCGCGCAACACGTCGCCGAAAGCCTCGGCGAGCGCGTGGACTTGATCCTCGACGGAGGTCCCGCCGAGCACGGCATCGAGTCCACGATCGTCGCGCTCGAGCCGCACCCGGCGCTGCTGCGTCCGGGAGCAGTCGAAGTAGAGGCGATCGAAGCGGTCAGCGGACCGCTCCTCAGGGAATCCGGCCGAGACATTCCTCGCTCTCCCGGCCAGCTTCCGCAACACTACGCGCCGCGAACGCCGCTTCGGTTGACGGATCCGAAGACGGTCCCGGGCCACGCGCGCGGGCGCGCCGCTGCGTTGACGCTGCGCGACCAGGTCGCAGGTTATGCCGCCACGCGGATGCTCTCGCCGCGCGGCGATCTCCGAGAAGCGGCAGCCCGCTTCTTCGAGGTGCTTCACGAGCTCGATGCGCTCGAGCTCGAACGGATCGACGCGCAGCCGATTCCTGAAGATGGGCTGGGACTGGCAATCATGGACCGGCTCGTGCGTGCCGCGGCCGGCCGCAACGCCTGACGCTTGCCATGCGTTATGCCGATAAGAATCGAAGAAGGGACCATGATGCCGCTTTCTGACCTTTTTGGACGGACCGTAGCCGTCTCTGCGCTGCTCGCGTTCTTCTGCCTCGCTGCGACGCCCGCCGTGCTTCCGTATCAAATTTCTGGCGACGTGGCAGAGAGCTTTACGCTGCTGACGACCACGTACTACGACCCGGTCGATCCGCGGGCATTGCTTGCCGCGGCGAGCGACGCTCTCGCCCAAGAGGCTCGCAAGCACGGCGTTACGATTCCGCCGCCGCCGCTTTCGCCCCAAGGCGATCGCGACGCGACGCTCGCACAGCTCGACGGCGCAATCGCTTCGTCCGCCGGTGCCGCGCATGCGCCGGCGAGCGAGTTTGCCTACGCGGCCATCGATGCGATGGCCAGAGCGACGAACGATCGCTACACGCAGTTCTTTACGCCCGAAGAGTTTAAGGCGTTCAACGAAGTCCTCGATCCGAGGCGCATCGGTGGAATCGGCGTTATGATCGAGCCGGATGCGACGTCGGGATGCGTGCGCGTCACCTACGTCCTCCCGAGCACGCCGGCGGAGCGAACCGGCCTGCAGGTTGGCGACGTCATCACGGCAGTCGACGGTCTGTCGACCAAAGGGCTCGGCGTCGAGGGCGTCAGCGGACGCCTTCGCGGGAAGCCCGGCACCGTCGTGGCGGTGACGGTGACGCGTCCGAACGCTCCGGCCGTCTTCTCGATCACGCGCGAAGAGGTGCAGCCGCCAACCGTCGTCTACAAGATCCTACCCGACAAAATCGGATATGTCTGGGTGATGGAGTTCGGCCGCTCGACCCCTGCGGAGTTCGACGCCGCAGTTGCGCGGCTGAATTCGCTCGGCGCGAAAGCGCTGGTGCTCGATCTCCGAAATGATGGCGGCGGGTACGTCAACTCGGCACTCGACATCAGCTCCCGGTTCATCGCCAACAAGGCACTTCTGACGGTCGAGGAGCGCGGAAAACGCGCCACGACCATCGACGCCGACGGCAATCCCTCGATCACGCTACCGGTGACGGTGCTCGTGAATCAATACACCGCGTCGGCTTCGGAGATTACGGCCGGTGCGCTGCAGGACGACGGGATCGGCATGCTGGTCGGCGCGAAGACGTTCGGCAAGGGTGTCATGCAGACGCTGACGCCGCTCCCCGACGGCGCTGCGATCAAGATCACGACCGCGCACTATCTCACGCCCAACCAGAGGGACATCAATCTCCGCGGCATCGATCCCGACGTCCGCGTTGACGAAAACCGCGACGCGCGTTTCGGCGACGTCGATAAAGACGCGCAGCTGCAAGCGGCCATCGTGCTCTTGCAGAAGAAGATCGCAGCAAAGATCTAGGCGGCTCAGAAACGGCGGCGAACGAGCCGAACGATCGTTTCGTTGCGCTCGAACGAGACTTCGTCCATCAAGCGGCGCATGAGAAAGATCCCGAACCCTCGGCCACGGGGGAAGAAGAAGCGCGCCGGAAGCGAATTCGAAACGAAGCGCGGGCGATTAGCTCAGCTGGGAGAGCGCCTCCCTTACAAGGAGGAAGTCGCAGGTTCGAGCCCTGCATCGCCCACTACATTGAGCGTCACCCGCGGCTTCGACCGGAGCCAATTTTACAGCGACTAGGGGCCGCCGATCGGCGGCGTTGCCGCGGAGCCCTGGGCCGAGACGGGTCCTGAGGCGGCGGTGTGATGCAAAGCCTAGGTGAGGCAGAAGCATTGCTTCATGCTTTCTTCACACCTTCTCATAATGATGAGAGTGTGAGACGTTATTTGTGCTTGGCCTGGGTGACGATTATTCTCGCGAGTTGCTCGTCGGGTTCGCAAGCCGTTCCTTCCGCAGTCGCGCCCATCGGAAGCGGGGCTATGAATGAAACACCGTTGGCAAGGACGTCGATTTGGTCCGTTATCGATAGCCCCAACGCGCCTCCGGGTTCGGACGGCCTTTACGGCGACATCCTCTACAGTGTTAACGGCGAGTCGCCCAAAGACGTCTGGGCGGTCGGTGATGATTGCTGCTACACGCACGGCTCGCAGGAGTACACTCATGCCCTCATCGAGCACTGGAACGGTTCCGCTTGGAGCGTCGTTCCATTTCCAAAGGACGAGCCCGTGGACACGGCACTTCACGCGGTCGCGGCGATCTCGAGCGACGATGCCTGGGCCGTCGGAAACGCGTTCTATCCGAATAATCAGGCGGTGATCGAACATTGGAACGGCAAGAAGTGGCGCGTGGTTTCGAGCCCTTATGTTTATAACAACGCCGAGTTGCTCTCGATAGTCGCGCTTTCACGGAACAACGTATGGGCTGCCGGCGAAGGCAACTTCGCGGCCCTTCTCGAGCATTGGAATGGCAAAGAATGGAGCTTCGTCCCCGGCCTCACGATGGGAGGGCTCACCATCCTAACTTCGATCGCGGCAACCGGACCCAACGACATCATGGCCGTGGGTAATTTTTCTTCGCCGAACCTAAACTTTTTTGCCGAGCATTGGAACGGCTCGAAGTGGACGGACGCAACACCGTTCAATTCCTTCTTTCAAAGCGATTTTGCGGGCGTTACCGCGGTCTCGGTGAACAACTACTGGACCGTTGGCTGGGAGGAGCCGAACCAGTCGAATCAAGTTCCACAGACGCTGACGGAACATTGGAACGGCTCGAAATTTGCTCTGGTGCCGAGTCCGAACAAGGAACCGAAGAGCAGTTATCTGCTCTACAATGTGCTCGCCGGCGTGGTGGCGCAATCGCCGAGTGATGTGTGGTCGGTCGGTGGTTGGACCTATTATCCGGGCTCGGGCACGACGCGCAGCCTCTTCGAACGTTGGAACGGCAAAGCGTGGCGAGTTGAGCCCGGCCCGCCGTCGCTCGAATCGAGCAACAACAACACCTTTAACCAGCTGTTCGGCATTGCGAAGCCCGGTTCGGGCGGGCTGTGGGCCGTCGGCAACCAAGCCGTTCCCAACTACGGCGATGAAACGCTTACGGTGAGCGCAACGCACAGTTAGATTACACGCTCTCCCCGCACGCGGCGTGCGCGATTGCGAGGCCGTTTCGCTTAGCGGGCTGCGCTTGCAATGCAGCTACGCGCGCCTCGCACCGCAGCTGCTTAGCTCTCAGCAGCCTCGATCGCGGCGCCCGAAGAGGGACCTCGTTTTGGAAGGGCCTCCCGCAGTGTCGCGAAGAGGAACGTCCCACATCCGAGAGTAGCGTCCGTTGAGAGAAAGAAGGCTGCGAGATGGACGATCTAGATCCGACTTACACCGAGACGAAACCACATTGGCACCCCAAAGTGTGCTGTTAACTCTGTCTGACTTCCGGCGCCGACTGACTGTTGGCGATGACGTTAAGGAGGTCGCTCTGGAAACAGGACGGGCGCTCTGGCGGCCTGCCGAAATCCATACGGGCGAGAACACAGGGACCACCGATACACGCGTCGTCTTCGTAGAGCTGACAGACTGACCTAAGAGATGCAGCGTTCGTTTGTCGCTCCCGATATTAGGCCGTTTAGCTGCGAAGCAGACTACGGGCGGATGATTGACTATTTTCTCCAGGCCGATGAGAAATTTCTCATAGGAATGGGGGTGGATCCGAGTAAACTGCCCAGCAGGAAGGATTGGCTTAATCGGTTATTGCCAGACCTGGAGCGTCCGGTTTACGAAAAGCAAACCTATTTCTTGAGTTGGCTTTATAACGGGGCCGCCATAGGGCACTCAAACGTTAGTAAGATCAAGTACGGTGAGGAAGCCTACGTACATCTCCATATTTGGGTGCCTGAGTTTCGCAAAGCCGGAATGGGTACCGAATTCTTCCGAAAATCGGCAAACACGTTTATACGAAAGTTTGCATTAAAGAGTTTGTACTGCGAGCCGTATGCTGAAAATCCAGCTCCTAACCGAACTCTGTCGAAACTTGGCTTTCGCCTAATTAAGCGTTACCGGACCGTCCCCGGGCTCCTCAACTTCGATCAGGACGTTAATCAGAGCGCAAGACCTCGACAGCGACTCTTCAGTCGACGTATATGCTGGGCAGCGGCTTCCAGGTCGGGGTCCTACATTCGCGACGACACTTAGTATGCGCTATGCCGCTCCTCCCACAGGCTACTTCGACGACTGGGGCATCAGCATGACGTCTTGGGGACAGCAAAACCCGGATCTTTCGCTTCCATATTGGGCGCAAAGCGCTGCATTTACGACCTTGAACGCCTACTTCGGCTTCCGCGTCGCGCCTCGGGCGGTGCTCATTCTCCGGGGCTACAACGTTCTCGGCGCTCGATACGCGTACTACAACGGATATCCTATGCCGGGCCCATCCTTCACTGTCGAGCTCAGGACGCGCTGAACGCGCAAGGACACTGCGAACAAGCTCGCGCGTTCGTAGCACGAAGCCGGTGCGGCATCCGGTACGGCCATTGTGGTAGCCGCGCTGCCCAAGACGGCTGGCGAGAACAGGTTCCGGAACTCTACGGCGATCCTCGCGCAAGCGACGATTGGGCGGCCTCTACGACGCGTTCCGCCCCCGTATCAGAATGAGGGCAGCCTAGGCTTTCGCGCCGCGCTAGTGGTCATCTGTCCGCACGCCAGGCTCGGCCGCGTTTCCCACACTCGGTTCGAACCGCCAGCGTTCTAAAGTTCTCGCGAGGACGCCGGCTGACGGGGCTGACCGCCGGGTGAACTTACAGGGCCGAGCGCCTCCACTGAAACCAATCTTAATCTGTAATCGCCAGCGTTGGTATGATCGAAACTACACAATATCATATCGAGAGGGCGTCTTAGAAGATCGGATGAACCTCTATAAGTTTCGTGGCGCACGTGGCTGGGGGTTGATCTTCGCGCGAGTCCTGCTCGGATTCCTGAATGCTCACATTTTCGAGTTCTTAAGGCGAATCAGCCGATCATCAGCATCAACTCGAAGCAGCCGATGGGCAGCAAAAACTGGAAATACGCGATCGTCTACGTCGCCGGTACGACGTCGCCCAGCGGCGGCGCCGAATACGCGACGTGGAACGAGATCGCATACGTTCCAAAGACCGCCCCGGACGCCAGCGAACTGCAGCCCAAGATCCTTTTCACGAACTACGGATCGCAATCGATCTACGTAACGAGCTCCGGCATCGTGCTCGACCAACCCGTTCCGAGCGATCCTGATTGCCTCAAGACACCGGCCTGCAAAGAGAATCTCGCCCTGCTCGGCGACCTGCAGGAAGTGAACTATCCTCCGCCCACCTATTCGGGCTCGCCATTCATTGCCTTGACTAACCCGCCTCCCTCCGTGTTGAAGCCGCGGCGCTAGCCGCACGCGAAGAAGATCAGCAATGAGAGGGCGCGTCGCGATTGCGACGCGCCCTTTCGCCAGAATGCATATCCTCTACAAAGACTTGTTCGTCGGCACCAGCAGGAAGCTGGGAAAGAAGATATTGACGGTGTTTTTTTCGAGCTGGTTGATGTAGTTTCGCGTTTCCGAAACCGGCGCGGGACTTGTAAACGCGTACTGCACCCAGTGGCCGTTTGGCTTAACGGGTAGCGGCTTTTGGTTTATCAGTTCTTTCCTTGCCGGCGTGAGCAGCGCGACCGGATTGCCCAATGTCGTGGTAAACCCGCTCGGAAAGAACTGGTCATAAAGGGTTACGGTCGTTGTCGGCAGCGTTTTCTCAAATTGGGCACCCTGAAGCTTCTCGTCGTAGACCAAAAGGTGGTTGTGGGGCGTCGGCGGCGGCGAGGCGTCTTCCTTATCGGTCGGGGCACATAGAACGCTCGGCGTCATGAAAACAGCCGAATTTTTCTCAAGTTGGTTAACGTAGTTTCGCGTCATTTGGATAGTCGGGGCTTTCTTGATCGGGTAGCATACGAAGTGGCCGTTTGGTTTGACCGCGTTCGGTTTTCTGTACAGCAGCGTCTTCTTCGCCGGAGTGCATGCTGTCGCTGTCTGAGAAAGGATCGCTTGAAATGCGCTCGGATAGAACTGGTCAAAAAGGTACACGTTCGCGCCTGGAAACGAACTCCTGGGTGTAACGCTATAGCATATGATATGGTTATAGCCCTTGGGCGCCCCTGAGTCGTACCTTATCATCGGAACGAAGCCTCGGTGCGCGGCCGATACTTGTTGCGCCGACGCCGCCATGACGGCGGCGATGAGGACGGCAACAATAACGCCGAGACGGAAAATGCGTGGGAGCATCATTTTCTATTTCCTCACTCACGGCTGAGGCGTATCACCCCTAGCTGCGGTGCTTTGCTCGGCCGTTGGAACCATAGTACTCCGGCTCCGCGAGCATCGCAAGGGACGCAAAATGTTACTGCGCCGGATGCATTATTCTTGGTTGTCCCATGGCGGGAGCGAGTGGCAAGCGGTCGTTCTTGGCATCGAACGGATGAGCGACGATGCGATAGTCAAATGAGAGCGTATCACGTCCGCGCTCGGTTTCGCGCACCTGGAACGCCGCCGGCGTCTTGACGCTGACGTAGAGGCCGCGCGTGTCTCCCAGCGGCGTGAGGAAAACGTAGTAACTGCTGTTGCGGTCCATGACGGACGCAAAGTCGGCAGGTATTTCGACGTTGGCGACACCGCCGAACATCCGCGCGGTTCCGACGTCTTCGATCGTCGCCGTGGGCGACTCCGATGCGTACGTGAGCACATGTTGGCCGCTGCTGGTGTGGTGCCGCACCAGCAGGGCGGTGCCGCCCTTAATGGTTCCGGAACACGTCAGATTGGCATGGGGATCGATGCCGCATTCCTTTCCGGTGCTAGAGTTAGCTCCAGTAAAAATCCAGGTGCTCGCATTGGTGCCTACTGCGTAGAGCGCCGGGTACGGCTCGCCGGCGCCGGTGCCGTTGGACACAGCAACGACGCCAGTGCCCCCCCCGCCGGACGCGCTGCTGAAGTAACCGTAGACACCGGATTGTCCTTCGCTACTAGTCCTGCCCTCGACGCCCCCGACTGCCATGTCCGGGTTGCCCGTGGCGACGCCATACACGCCGGGGCCATTTGAAGAGCGCCCATAAACGCCGTCCGCGATGTTCGGGTTGCCTGTGGAGATGCCATACACGCCAGGGCCGTTTGAAGAGCGCCCATAAACGCCGTTGGCTGAGCCCGTCTTCCCGGTGCTGATGCCCGAGGTACCTGAGTTGCCGTTAGTCGAGCTCGTGATCCCGTGAACGCCGTCGCCGATTGCGCCCATGCCGTAAACGCCCCACGTGTTGCCGCCGGTGGAATTACCTTCTACGCACGCCGTCCCGCTGCTGCAGTTGTAGGTCTTCTGCTTATCAGGATTCGCGTGCTCCGCGCGCACGATACTAAAGCAGGAGAGCGCGACTCCCATGCCAACGGCAATCATGCCCAAGACTGCGGTTCGGTTCCGATTATACGTAAACTGAGGCATTTGTTTGCTCCTTTCGAGTCCCGACGGAGGAGACGTGTACCGGTCGCCCGGCAGATTCCTATTATCCGGGATTCCCCATATGGCCGTCCTTTTCGAGCCGACGGCGGGCAACTCCGTCGATTTTCTGGGCGTTTGGCAAGCCAAGTTGTCAGTTCGGCCCGAGTTGAAGCCTGCGTCGGGCCACGTAGCGCCAAAAGCTTCGCAGCGCGGTCATAGGGACACACCTCTCCCATTGGTTTCCGGCGCATGTAGTCGGCCGGGGTGATCATGTTACCGCCGCCAACGGCGGCGATCGAAGCGAAGCGATTCTCTCGACGATGGCGCCGAACAACTTGCGCGGGATCGCGACCTCCGCCATCTGAAACGCGACATACCGGCCGTGGCTGACGACCTTCGCGCCGATCTTGATCAGCTTCTCGCGCAGCGTTGTCAACGACCACTCGGCAATCGCCTCGGGAATCGCCAACGTCCGAAGGAAGTTGCCAAGATTGTACGCCAGCGCGTGAAGCTGGAGTCGGACTGCGTTTGCGTCGAACGACTGGCACGAGAGCCGCGTCCCCTTTAGTGCGCCTTTCCATTCTTTTATGCATTGCTCAGCCGTTCCGCGCTGATTGTAAAACTCGACGACGTGCTTCGACTTGCGACGCAGGTTCGTAACGATGAATCCGACGCGAGGAAACAGCTCCCAGAAATGCCATTCTACCTTAGCGATGACCCGCCGCGGCCGCGACCAACTCGCAGCCTGATAGCGGAAGCTCCTGTAGAAGCGCTGCACGTAGTGCGCCGGCCGACCGACCGGCCGCTTGAGCAAGTCAGCGATCTCCGCCTGGAGTATCTCATTGGCGGGAAGGCGGATGGCGTATTCGATGCCCTCCGATTCGAGGTACTCGTACATGCTCGGCTGCGCAAAGGCAGCGTCGCCACGAAACGCGATGCTTTCGGCAGATTGTTGGTAGCGCGCAACGACCGGCTTGAGCACCGCTTCCCAGCCGTCAGCACTATGGACGTTGCCAGGGCGAAGCGCGCATCGTTCCAGATCGCCATCCTGATTGAAGACGAAGAGCGGATGGTAGCACGTACAGCCGAAGTGTCCGTTCCAAACGCTGCTCTCTTGATCGCCATGCGTTGGGCTGACGCTCGAGTCCATGTCGAGTACGGCGCGACCGCGTGGACGACGTTTCGCAACCTGGTCAATCCAGTGACCGGAGAGATCGGCGAGCGTTGCGAGGTTCTCCGGCCTTGCCAGACAGTTCGTTTCGAATCGGCCCATCTGGCTCGGTGACGCGCCCGACCCTTTCGTTGCTTTACCGCCGATGATGTAGCGTATGGCGGGGTCGTGTCGCAAACGGAGCGCGTCGTTCACGTCTTCATATCCGGCAAGCCTGCCGAAGAGTGATTGCCGCAACATGCCGACGAGGGCGTGACGACCGTTCTTGCCCGTGCGCGCATCGGCGAGAAGATCCCCGGCCGACGTTGTCAATCCAAGTGCATCGTCAAGTTCGCGATATGCGAGCAAACCTGCATCCGAGGTGACGACCGAGCCGCGAAACTGCACCATGATGCGGCGGTCGAAATCGAGTCGTAAAACGTCGTTTTCGGTTTCACCCGTCGGGTTCGTCAATCCAGCCTCACATCATGAGCGCGATTCCTCATATGTAGTATAGCAGAACCGCTGTGCATCAGCAGCGGATTTGCGAATGCATCCGGGGAATGCGGGATCAATACGTCATTCAGCATGAAATTCTCGATTGATCTATGCGATGAATATGTCTAGTGCGGGGCTCGCGGATCAGCCGAGCCACAATTGTCGGAGACTTCCTGCAACGTCTGTGGGCGATTGGGTCGAAGGCTTCCCGGCTAAGGTAGAAAAGGACCCGGACCCCGAGTTTTCGTAACGCTTGCGGGAACCTTGAATGATTGCTTCCTACCGGTACTTGAATGTCTCTAAGCGATCACGGACCTGCTGCCATAGTCGATGCCTGGTCGTCCTGGACTTGAACGCATCGCAGCGGCCTCCGGGTCTTTGATGGAAAGACGCAGACGGTGCCGGCACTATAAGCGTTGTTGGCAACGTAGAGGTTGTTCTCGCTGTCAACCGTTATCAGCATCGGATCGTCTACGCCGTGTTTGATTTCGTAGCTCGGCTTGGATACGCCCGATTCGTAGACGGAAATCCAACCGCTGCTCTCCGCGGGAGTGTTCGCGGCATAGAGCGTTCCCGAGCCGTCGACTGCAATCGCTGGCGGGCTGGAGAGCCCATTTGTGATCGTGCGTAGGACTTTGGTCGACGCCGCCTCGTACTCGACGATGCTCGGCGACCAAGAGTTTAACCCTGGGTTATTCAGCACAAAGACGTCGTTTGAAGGATCGAGCGCAACTTCAGTCGGCCACGTCAGTCCTTTTGTTAGCGTGCGCAGAGGTTTGCTCGATCCCGGTGCGTAGACGGTCACCGCCGGGTGAGCGGAGGAACCGCCGGCGACGTACAAGTTATCGTCGGTGTCGACGGCAACCGAGACCGGCGCGTCGATGCCCTTTGTAATCGAACGCAGCAGCTTCGTCGTGCCGGCTTTATACACGTTGACCGAAGCCCGGCCGCTTCCGTAAGGAACGCACACAGGGCATGCGGCAACGTAGAGGTTGTTCGAGCTATCGTTTGCCGCGGCCCACGCGCCAAACAGCTTGATGCGGCGTGATGGGTTCTCGCTTCCCCGGTCGTATTCGATGACGCCGTCGCCGAACCAGTCGATGTAATACAACCGTCCAGAGCTGTCGACCGTAACGTAATCGGGCTGTGTGACCCCCTTCGTTATCGTGCGAGCCACCCCCGTTAGCGCGAGGTCGTAGACGGTGACTACGTCCTGGTTGAAAAAATTGCAGCACTGGCCGACATAGAGATACGACGCGAGCTTATGAGTGCGATTCGCCGTGGACGGCAGTAGCGGAGGGGCTTGGTTCGGTGCCTGCGCGCCGGCGCAGCCTGCGAGCACGGCGGCCGCGACGGCCAAACCGTGGCAACGAAGACGGGCGATACTCATAACTGCCCTCCCAAATGCTTAGGGCACAATTTTAATTTAGGTCATTTTTCCTGTCAAGCGCGGTCGTCGAATGTCATGCTGAGCGCGCCGCGATCCAAACTATCTCCGGCGGCTAAGGGCTTTCAAAACGAGGCCCCTCTGCCCGGCGCAGCGATCGAAGCTCCCCGCGCGCCGCGATCGTCGGCCCGGCAAAAAAAGGACCGGGGCCACTACGCTCATCTTGCCGAAACGGCTGTTGATTATTGCGATGACGCTGGGCGCGATGCCTTACAGGCATAGTACCGCAAGCCTAAGAAGCGCTCGCGAAATACGTCTTCTCGGGTGCTTCCAATTGCGGCGAGTACAGAGCCTTTGTAAACGAGGCCCCCTGTCCCGGCGCCGGGCTGCGAGGCGGCGACGGCCCTAGGCTGCTAGCGCGTTTAGTGCATTCCGTTGCAGGGCCGCAGGTTCCGGTCTTCGCTCGCCCAAGTCTTAACGCACGATGGAAACGGTACAGGCGACCGGCATTGCGGTCGAGCGCGACGGCGAGATCGCCGTCGTCACGATGAATCGGCCCGAGAAGCGCAACGCCCTCTCCCTGCAAACGATGCGGCAGCTCGACGCCGCGCTTGCCGCAATCGCGGCGCAGCCGCAGGTTCGCGCGGTCGTTCTTCGCGGCGAAGGCCCGGCTTTTTGCGCCGGACACGACCTTCGGGAACTCGTCAGCCGCGATGTCGAGACCTACCGCTCCATCTTCGACGCGTGCGTCGAGCTCATGATGCGGATCGAGCAAATCCCACAACCGGTCATCGCCGAAGTCGCAACAGTGGCGACCGCGGCCGGCTGTCAGCTGGTAGCGGCCTGCGATCTCGCGGTCGCGTCGACCGAAGCGACGTTCGCGACGCCTGGTGTGCGCATCGGCTTGTTCTGCAGCACGCCGATGGTGGCGCTGACGCGCGCAATCGGCCGCAAGCGCGCGATGGAGATGCTGCTGACCGGCGAGTCGATCGACGCGCCGACCGCGCTGGGGTGGGGGCTGGTCAATCGCGTCGTTCCTCCCGGTCGGCTGCACGAAGAGACGCTCGCGCTCGCGCGCAGAATCACGTCGGCAAGCCGCACCGTCGTCGGCCTGGGCAAGGCCGCGTTCTACGCGCAGATCGACTTGGACGAGAAGCGCGCCTACGACTATACCAAGGGCGTGATGACCTCGAACGCGCGCGAGCCCGACGCGAGCGAAGGGATCTCGGCCTTTCTCGAACGGCGATCGCCGAAGTGGCGAGAGTAGGGGCGTTGGAGGGGATGGCTGGAGACCGTTGAAGGCCGACCGCCCGGCGCGGCGCTCGGTCGTGGGCAGCGAGCGCGTCGCAACTCTGAAGGCGTCGCCCACACCCGGTATGCGTGGCCCGACAAAAAGGGATCCGCGCATACGCGACGGCAGGAGGGCTCGCCTATGGCGAGCCCTTCTGTGATTGGCAGAGGCATCAAAAGCGGCGGTCGAATGAGAGGCGCTTCATGACCTCCTTCCCGGCGCGAACGCGCTACGCCGCGATCGTCTTGGTCGTCGCCCTGCTCGCCTCGCTCGCCGTTGCGTTCTTCCGCGCCCGCGTCGAGGCGCAGACCCGGCGGGTCGAGCTCGCCATGGACTTCACCGATTTTGACGCGCTCGCGCGCTCCTACGACTACAATCCGGCGGCCTTTTTGATCGCGCTGCGCCGCGCCGGGCTCACCTCGCTCGCGCTCACCGAAGAGCTCGGCGCAAACGTGGGGTACGACGGAAAAGCCTATGCGACCACCGGCGCCGCGCTGGTCAACCAGGCCCGCGTGACGCCGATCCGCGATCCGCTGCTCGCCCAGCTCGTTCGTACGAATCGCGTAGTGAACGGCGCGATTTACCTGCTCGTCTCGGACCCGGCGACGTACCAGCGCTATCGCAGCCAGTTCGCGCTCCACTTCATGCCCCGCAGCATTCGCGTTTTGCGGCCGGCGCGGCCCTGGCTGATCGAGGTCCGCACGCAGATCGACTACTTCAACGCGCTCGCGCTCGGCATCCCGACCGACCAGATCGAGCTGGCTCGGCGTCTCGGCCTGCTCGTCGTTCCTCGCTTTCAGAACGACGAGCGTTTTGGAGCGGCGCAGATAGACGCGACCTTCAACGACGTCCTACGGCTCGACCCGAAGGTCTCGACGGTGATCTTCTTCGGATTGAGCAATCAGGTGCTGGGCTATCCCGATCACTTGCAGGATACGGCGGATGCGTTTAACCGGAATCTCTTCAACTTCGGCTCGATCGAGACGTACGACCCCAGTCAGGTCCAGAAGGGCAACGACACCCTCGCGCGCCTGATTCCCGGACGGACCGTCCGCGTGCAGGCGATCGCCAAGACCGAGCTCGATAAGCTCAAGCTCGACGATGTCGTCGCGCGCTACGTGCTCGGCGTACGCGAGCGCAACGTCCGGGTGGTCTATCTGCGTCCGTGGACGCATCGAGACGGGAACCTTTCGATCGAAGCGACCAACGTCGAAATGATCAAGGCGATCGCCGACGAACTGCGGGCCGGCGGCTTCCGGTTGGGGCGCGCGACGCCGACGCCCCAGTATCGCGGCAACAATCGCGCGCTCGTCGGCCTCGCGGCGCTTGCCCTGCCGTCGATCTTCGTCCTCTTGCTCGATTTCTTCGGCTGGTACCGTCGCCGTCTCGCCGTCGCCGCTTACGCGTTGACGATTCTGCTCTACGTCGCAGGTCTTTTGTCGCACCACGACGCCGCTGCGCGCTCCGCGATCGCGCTGGCAGGCGCGCTGCTCTTCGCGACGGCTGCGTTGCTGGTCCTCATACCCGCCTGGAGGGAGATTCCGGCGCCCACGTTCAGCACCCAGTTCTTGCGCAGTGCAGGCTGGATGCTCGCCGCGACCGGCGTCGCGCTGCTCGGAGCGCTCGTCGTGGTCGGCGTGATGAGCTCGCCGCTCGCGATGGAAGAGATCGAGCGTTTCCGCGGCGTACGGCTCCTGCTCGGGCTGCCGCCGCTGATCGCGCTCCTTCTATATCTCTTCGATCGGCGCTTCGGTGCGGGGACGCGACCGCGCGACGTCTTGCTCTCGCCGGTGCTTACCTATCAACTGCTCGCCGGCGTTGCGATCGTCGCGCTGGGGGCGCTGATGCTCGTGCGCAGCGGCAATGAGAGCGACGTTTCTCCTTCGCCGTGGGAGCTCTCGCTTCGGCACCTGCTCACCCACGTGCTGAGCGTGCGGCCTCGGTTCAAAGAGTTTCTCGTCGGCTTCCCGTGCATGATGGTGCTTCCGGCGCTGCTCCCGGCGCATCGCCGCGCGATCGGCTGGCTGCTCGCACTCGGCATCGGGGTCGGCGTCGGCGACGTCATCGATACGTTCTCCCATCTGCACACGCCGCTTGAGATCTCGATTCTCCGGGTGATCGTCGGACTCGCGATCGGCGCCGTCATCGGAGCGCTTGCAATCTTGATCTATCGCCGCGTTGCGGCTGCGAGCGGGTAATGGCACGTGTGCTGCTCTCCGGTTACTACGGATTCGGAAATCTCGGTGATGAGGCGCTGCTCGAAGTGATCGTCGAGCAGATGCGGCGACGCTTCCCGTCGGCGCAACTCGAAGTGCTCTCGGCAACGCCGCAAGCGACGGCCGCGGGCCATCACGTCGCGGCGACGCCGCGCTGGGATTGGCGCGCGATTCGCGCCGCCATCGACCGGGCCAACGTCGTCCTCTCCGGAGGGGGCGGCTTGCTGCAAAACGCAACCAGCCTGCGCAGCCTGCTCTACTACGCCTGGGTCATTCGCGAAGCGGTTCGCGCGCGGAGAAAGACGATGCTCTTCGCGCAGTCGATCGGTCCGCTCGACTTCTGGGGTCGCATGGCCGTTCGTCAATTTTGCAAGGGACTCGATCGGGCGACGGTGCGCGACCGGCGATCGGTTCAACTCTTGGAAAGCCTCCTTCCGACGACCCGCGTCGAGCAGACGGCCGACCCAGTCTTCTTATACGACTCCTCCGAAGAGAGCGCCGATCTCTCCGGCGAGGGGCTGGGGCCGGAGAGCGGCGCATATGCGCTGGTCAGCGTTCGAAAGGCAGCGGCTCTGCGCGAAGCGCCCGCGATCGTCGCACGCGTGGTCGACCGGCTCGCGCAGCACTACGATATTCGCTCGGCCTTTCTGCCGATCGGGGGCGCGGCCGATGCCGCCGCATCGACGGACGTCATCCGTGCGTGCAAGTCGAACCCGGTGCTTCTCCCCGAATGCACGCTCGCGAAGGCGGCCTCGATCCTGCGCGGCGCGCGCGTGGTCGTTGGGATGCGCTTGCATTCCTTGATCCTCGCCGCGCGTTATGCGGTGCCGTTTCTCGCCATTGCCTACGATCCGAAAGTCTCGTCGCTCTGCGACGATCTCGAGTATCCGCTCGAGCCGCTCTGGCGAGCGGGCGGTCGTCGTCCCGGCAACGAGAGCGTCGACGATCTCGTCGACCGGCTCGTACGCGAGCGCGACGTGCTCTCCGCGCACTTGGCGCAGCGCCGGCCGAGCACGCGGGCTGCGGCGGAGCGAAACTTCGACGTGCTCGGCGAACTGCTCCGCGACTAAGACGATGGATTATCGCGCGACGCTGAATCTGCCGAAGACCGACTTCCCGATGAAGGCGGAGCTTCCCAAGCGCGAGCCGCAGTGGCTAGCCTGGTGGCGCGAGCGCCGCACGTACGAGCGCCGTCTGGAACGTAATGCTCCGAACGGGCCGTGGATACTGCACGACGGACCACCGTACGCCAATGGTGACCTGCACATGGGCACTTTCTTCAACATGGTGCTCAAGGACATGTTCGTGAAGGTCGCGCTGCTCGACGGGAAATTCGCGCGGTTCGTTCCCGGCTGGGACATGCACGGACTGCCGATCGAATACGAAACCCTCAAGTATCTAGGTGTCAAAGACTTCCACGCAATCGAGCCGCTCCAGCTTCGAGAACGGTGCAAAGAGCGCGCGCTCTTCTGGCTCGATCGTCAGCGCGAGCAGCGCGAACGCATGGGGAACTTCGGCCTCTTCGACCATCCGTACCGCACGATCGATCCCTCGTTCGAGGCGATGATCGTCAACGCCCTCGCCGATCTCGCCGAGCGGCAACAAATTTACAACGGATTGCGCTCGACGCTCTGGTGCGTCTACGACGAAACGGCGCTCGCGGAAGCGGAGATCGAATACGAAACGCGGGTTTCGCCGTCGATCTACGTCCGCTTCACCGCCAACGAAGAACAGGCAAAGCGCATTCGCGAAGTCATGCATGACGACGGCGTTCTCACCGACAGGCTTTCCTTTCTCATTTGGACGACGACGCCGTGGACGCTCCCCGCGAACGCTGCGATCGCACTGCGCCCCGACGCAACCTACGGTCTCTACCGCATTGGCGACGAGAGCGTGATCGTGGCCGAAGCGCTCGCGCAAGCGGCTCTCGGCGAGCGTTTTGCGCAGGCGACGCAAATCGGGGGCGCGCGCGGTGCCGAGCTCGACGATCTCGCCGTGCGCCATCCCTTCGCGGACCGGGATTCGGTGATCGTGCTCGCCGATTACGTGGATTTGGAGACCGGAACGGGGGCGGTGCATACCGCGCCCGGCCACGGCGCCGACGATTTCGACACCGGAATGAAGTACGGATTGCCGGTGCTCAATCCGGTCGACGCGGCCGGTCGCTTTACGGCCGAGGCGGGTCCTTACGCCGGCATGCGGATTTTCGAGGCAGACGCAAAGATCGTCGAAGACCTCGAGCTGCGCGGGGCGCTCTGGAGCGTGGGGAGCTACGAGCACTCCTATCCGCACTGTTGGCGCTGTCACAATCCGGTGATCTTCCGTGCGACGGCGCAGTGGTTTCTCGCGATGGATCAAAACCTGTTGCGCCAGCGAGCGATCGACGCGTTGGATGGCGTAGAGTACACGCCGGAGTGGGGACGCGCTCGCCAGCGTCAGATGATTGAGACCCATCCCGAATGGTGTCTGTCGCGTCAGCGCACGTGGGGAACGCCGATTCCGTCGTTGATTTGTCTCGCGTGTGGCGAGGCCGTGCTCGACGCGCGCGTCGCACGGCTGGCGGCGAAGCGCTTCGGCGAAGCCGGCGCGAGCGTCTGGTGGAGCGATCCGGTAGAAACCTACCTTCCTCACGACTTCGTTTGCCCCAAATGCGGCGGCACGCGATTCGAAAAAGAGAAGAACATCGTCGACATCTGGTTTGAGTCGGGCGTCACGCACCTTGCGGTGCTGGGCCGCGACGGCATGCCCTGGCCGAGCGACCTCGTGCTCGAAGGCGGCGATCAATTCCGCGGCTGGTTCCGCAGTTCGCTGATCACCGGAGTAGCGATAAAAGGACGCGCGCCCTATCGGCGCGTGGTAAAGAACGGCTGGGTGAACGACGAGCAAGGGCGCCCGATGTCGAAGTCGCGCGGTACCGGCATCGATGCGAAGGATGCGATGGCGCGGTGGGGCGCCGACGTGCTCCGCTTGTGGGCCGCTTCGGTCGAGCCGATCGACGACGTGCGCTTCGGACCCAACGTGATCGAGCAGGTAGGGCGCGTCTACCGCAATTTGCGTAACCGCATGCGCTTTATGATCTCGAACCTATACGACCTAAACGCCACCGACGTCGTCGCCCGCGAGGCCATGGAGCCGATCGACCGCCTCGCTTGCAGCGTGGCGGACGCATTCGTGGCCGGCGTCAAGCACGCGTACGACCGTCACGAAATTCACGACGCCTACCTGCGCATCGTCGAGTTCGAAAGTGGCGTCTCGAGCCTCTACTTCGACGCGCTCAAAGACCCGCTCTATTCGCGAGCGGCATCGGATCCACGGCGGCGCAGTGCGCAATCGGCGCTGCTCTATCTGCTCAAGCGCTTTTTGACGGTCCTGGCGCCCGTGCTCTCGTTTACCGCCGAAGAGGCGTGGCAAGCACTCAAGCCCGTGCTGCGCGGTGAGGCGGAGAGCGTCTTCGACTTGTCGTTCGACGTCGCGCGCCACCGCGGCGGTGCCGCATCCGAAGCCGATCTACGCCTCTGGGAGGAGCTGCGCAGACTGCGCGCGCGCGTCGCCGCCGTTCCCGACCCGCGCGATTTCGAAGCGCAGCTCGTCTTAGAGCTGACGCCGGGCGCCTACAGACGCCTCAGCGCGCTGGGAGATAATCTTCGCGAGGCGCTCGTCGTCTCGCAAATTCGCCTCATAGAGAGCGAGCGCAGCGATTCCAAATCCGATGACGGCGTGGTCGAGTTCGTCATGTTGCCGGCGCAGGGCGCAAAGTGCGCGCGCTGCTGGAAGTACCGCGAGCTCGGAACCGATCCCGACTACCCCGATATCTGCGCCGACTGCGTGCAAGTAGTGCGCACGCTCGATCGCCCGTTGTCATCCTGACCCTTCGTCCTTCGACTACGCTTCGCTCCGCTCAGGATGACAAGCGTTGCGCGCCTCGCTCAGGACTGCGCTTCGCGCAGGCGCTAACGGAGTTTTGTCATCCTGAGCCCTTCGACTCCGCTTCGCTCCGCTCAGCGTCGCTCAGGACAGGCTGAGTCGAAGGACGACCGGAATCGCCCCCAGGCGCCCGCTTCGATGGCGGCGCGCACTTCTCGCATGAGCCCGTTGATCAGATAGACGTTGTGGTAGGAGAGCAGGCGCGGTCCCAGCATCTCCTTCGAGCGGAAGCAGTGGGCAAGATACGCGCGCGTGTAAGTCGTGCACGTCGAGCAGTCGCAGCGCGGATCGAGTGGGGACGAATCCCGGACGAAGCCGGCGTTAAAGAGGTTCAGCTCTCCGTCGTGCGTCATCGCGCGGCCGTTGCGACCGCACCGCGTGGGATAGACCGAATCGAAGAGATCGATGCCGCAATCGACGGCCGCGATGAGATCGCGCACGGTTCCGACGCCCATCAGATAACGCGGTGTGCGTTCCGGAAGGAGCGCGGCGGTCGAACGGGCCATCGCGTGCATCTCCTCGCGCGTCTCGCCGACCGAGAGCCCGCCGATCGCGTATCCCGGAAAGTCGAGCTCGACGACGTCGCGCGCGCTGCGCTCGCGCAGCTCGCGGTCGAGACCCCCCTGGACGATCGCAAACAGTAGGGTGCCGTCGCGCGGCGGCGCGTCGGCCGAGCGTCGCGCCCACTCGGTCGTCAAGCGTACCGCCTCTTCGAGCTGCTCGCGCGGAGCCGGCAACTTCACGCACACGTCGAGCACCATGGCGACGTCGCTGCCGAGCCGCTGCTGGAACGCGACGACGTTCTCCGGCGTGAAGCGGTGCTCGCTGCCGTCGAGATGCGACGCAAAAGTGACGCCGTCGTCGTCGAGCCGGCGGCGGCTCTCGAGGCTAAAGACTTGGAAGCCGCCGGAGTCTGTGAGAATCGGACGCTCCCACGACATGAAGCGGTGGAGCCCGCCGGCTGCGTCGATCGCCTCGGCGCCGGGGCGCAGCCAGAGATGGTAGGTATTCGCCAGCACGATCTGCGTCTGCGCTTCGCGCAGCTCCGCGGGCGTTATGCCTTTGACGGCCGCCGCGGTTCCAACCGGCATGAACGAGGGCGTCTCGACGTCGCCGTGGGCGAGCCGCAAACGCCCGCGCCGCGCGTTGCCGTCGCGCGCTAACAGGCTGAACTTACCCTTAGCTGTCATCCTGAGCGGAGCCGCGTAGCGGCGGAGTCGAAGGACATCCTGCGACGATGGCTCGCGCGCGATCGTACTCGGGCGGCGGTTCGGCCTCGAACTCCATGGCGGCGCCCGTGCGCGGATGGCGAAATGCGAGGCGTCGCGCGTGCAGCGCTTGTCCGGGGAGCGCGAAGCGCGCCTCTTTCTTGCCGTAAACTGGATCGTTGAGGATCGGATAGCCGGCGGCGGCCATGTGCACGCGGATCTGGTGCGTGCGTCCCGTTTCTAGACGAAACGTTAGCTCGGCGTGCCGTTCGAACTCCTCGCGCACCTCGTAATGCGTCGTAGCGGGCTTTCCTTCGGTTACGATCGCAAACCTGAGCCGGTTGCGCGGATCGCGTCCGATCGGGCCTTCGATCGTGCCCTGCCGGTGCCGCGGCACGCCGCAGACGATGCCGACGTATTCGCGCTCGATGCGCCGAGCTTTCATCGCATTCCCGAGCTTGCGAAGGCTCTCGTCGCGCTTTGCAATGACGAGCAGCCCCGACGTATCGCGGTCGAGGCGGTGCACGAGACCGGGGCGCACCACGTCGCCGGGAAGCGCCTTGCCGACGTGTGCCAGCACGGCGTTGACGAGCGTTCCACTCGTTGCGCCGTGCGCGGGATGTGTGACCATCCCAGCGGGTTTGTCGACGACCAAGAGGTCCTCGTCTTCGTAGAGTATCGCAAGAGGGATGGCCTGCGGCGTCGCAACGAGTATCGGGCGCTGCAGCATTTCGAATTCGAGCACGTCGCCCGCTTCGAGCGTGAGACTGGGCTTGGCCGGCGCACCGTTGACGAAGACGCCGCGCTGCTTGGCATTTTGCGCCGCGGCCGACCGCGAGGCGCCGGTCAGCGAGGCCACGAGTACGTCGGTGCGCTTTCCCGCTTCTTCAGCGGTGACGACGTGTAACAAGGCTCGAGAGCAAGAGCAGCCCGACGCCGACCGTGATACAGGAGTCTCCGACGTTGAAGATGTTCGGCCAAATCCGATAGAAGTCGATGAAATCTATGACGTAGCCGTAGTGCAGCCGGTCGACGATGTTACCGATCGCGCCGCCGACGATCATCCCGAAAGCGATACGCACCGTCAGCGAACGCGCGGCGGCGTCGCGGAAGCTGAACCAGAAGAGGACCAGCACGACGATCGCCATCGCGATCAGCAGCACGGCGTTATTGCCGAAGAGGCCGAATGCTCCGTGAACGTTGCGCTCGTACGTCCATTTCAGAAAGTGCGGGATCAGGTAACGGCTCTCGCCCGGCAAGAACGAGCGTACGATCAAACCCTTCGTGAACTGATCGGCCCACAGCACGAGCACCGCGACGACCGCGATGACGGCCGTGTTTGCTAGGTTAGAGAGTCGGTTGCGGGACAAACTGATAGAACCATCCGGCGACGTTGAGGAACGCATCGTTGACCAGAACCAACCCGACGACGATGAGGAACGCGCCCGCGCCGAATTCGATCGCCCGCAGCGTCGGCCTGATGCGGCGTAGGAGCGGGAGCACGGCGCCGACCGCGCCCGCGGCCGCGAGAAACGGCACCGCGAGACCGAGGCAATAGAATGCGAGCAGCAGCGCGGCTTGCGCGCTGTGCTGCTGCGAGGCGATCGCGAGGATGCCGGCGAGAATCGGACCGATGCAGGGCGACCAGCCGGCCGCAAAGGCCATGCCGACGAGCGCGGAGGTCCAAAACGTCGAGCGATCGTGGCGAAGGTGAAAGCGAGCGTCCATCATCAGCCATGGGATTCGAATCATGCCCATCATGTGCAGGCCGAGGATGACGACCAAGACGCCGCCGATCTGAGCGAGCAGGACGCGGTTCGCGTGAAGCGTACTGCCGATCGCGCTGGCGCTCAAGCCGAGTGCGATGAAGATCAGGCTGAACCCTGCGACAAAAGCGACCGCGTGCGCGAGCGTTTGAATCCGCGCGGCGGCGGCGGTTTCGGTCTGGAGATCCTCGACGCTCTCGCCTGTAAGCAACGAAAGGTACGCCGGCACGAGCGGAAGGACGCACGGCGAGACAAAGGAAACGAGGCCCGCAAGGAAGGCGATGCCGGCGGTAATATGTGTCGTCGCGGTCATGCGCCTAACATGTTAAGAATGCAGCACTGGTTTACCTATCCGACAAACATCGACCCGGTCGCGATCCATCTCGGGCCGCTGCGCGTCCACTGGTACGGCATCGCCTATCTGGTTGCGTTCGTCTGCGTCTACCTGTGGATGAGCCGGCCGGCGGGGCGCCGCCGGCTGGGGCTCACGCGCGAGCAGATCCAAGACTTTCTCTTCTACGCGCTGATCGGCGTGCTGGTCGGGGGGCGAACCTTCTTCGTTATCAACGACATCATCAGCATGCACGATGCGTCGTTTTACCTCTCCAATCCGATCAACGTTATCGCGGTGTGGAACGGCGGGATGGCGTTTCACGGCGGCCTCGTCGGCGTGCTCGTCGCAATCTGGCTCTTCATCCGCAAGCATCCCGGCCTCAAATACACGGTCGTCGGCGACGAGGTCGTGATGATGCTGCCGGTCGGAATCGCGCTCGTGCGAATCGTCAACTTCATCAACGACGAGCTCTGGGGGGACCCTTGCCGTCCGGACCATCCCTGGTGCTTGATCTTCCCGTCGGCTCCGCTGGTCAATGGCCTCCAGGTCTATCGCCATCCTTCGCAGATTTACGAGGCGATTCTCGACATTCTCACCCTGCCGATTCTGCTGATCGTCTATCGGCTCAAGCCGAAGGACGGCGTCGTTGGCTGGACCTGGTTCACGCTCTACGGGATCACGCGCACGATCGCAGAGATGTGGCGTCAGACCGCGTTCAGTTGGATGGGCCTGACCGGGGGGCAGCTTTACGCGCTGCCGATGATCCTCATCGGGGTGATCGGCCTCGTCTACTGCGCCACGCGGCCGGGTCGCCGCACCGAAGTCGGTCCGGCGTCGGCTCAGCCGGCGCGCGGATGACCGCCGGCGTCGCCGAGCGGTACGCAGCCCTGCGGCGCGCCATTGAGGAGGAAGCGCAGCGTTGCGGCCGCGACCCGGCGGGCGTCACGCTCGTCGGCGTCGGAAAGGGACAGCCGGTCGAAACGATCGCCTCCGCGATCGACGCCGGACTCCGCGACCTCGGGGAAAGCTATCTTCAGGAGGCACGGCGCAAGTTTCCGTCGCTCCCCACGGTGCGAAAGCACTTCATCGGCCACTTTCAAACGAACAAGGCCGGACCGATCGCCGCGGCATTCGATATGGTGCAGAGCGTCGATCGCGCGCAGGCCGGCGCGGCGCTCTCGAAAGCCGCGCTCGCGGCCGGGAAGGACCTGCCGGTGCTGTTGCAGGTCAACGTTTCGCCCGACGAGCGCTTCGGCTGTCCGCCGGCCGAGGCCGAATGGCTCGCCGAGACGCTCCGCGGGCAGCCGGGCTTGCGCCTCAACGGCGTGATGGCAATCGGGCCGCTCACCTCCGACCGCGACGCAATCTTGCGCGCGTTCGAGCTGGCTGCCAAGACGTTGGCCCGTATAGGTGGAAGTACGCTCTCGATCGGCATGTCGGGCGATTGGCGCGAAGCTTTGCGGGCGGGCTCTACGATGTTGCGCATCGGCGAAGCTCTCTTTGGTCCGCGACCGGCAAAGGAGGTTCGGGAGTGAGCATGTTCAGTAAAATCGGATCGTTCTTTTCGATCCGCGACGAGGAGGACGAGTTTTACGGTGAGGACGCATCGCCGCGCGTCGTTCCGCTCTCCGCAGCGGGGCGGCGAGGCGGCAGTCAGGTGAGCGTCTTTTCACCGCGCAGCTATCAGGACGTCGTCGAGATCGCCGACTCGTTGCGCAACCGTCAGGTCGTCATCGTGAACCTGCAAAACGCCGATCGAACGCTGCTGCAGCGGGTCGTCGACTTCACTTCCGGCGTCGCGTACACGATCGACGGCAAGATCCAAAAGCTGGCGGAGTCGATCTATCTCGTCGTCCCTGCCGGGATCGTCGTCAACGCCGCCGGCCTGCGCGACTCGATGACGGCCGACGGCACTTTTGATTTTATGACGAACAGGACGTAGGATGACGAGCATGCAGAAGATCACACCGGTCGACATACAGCACAAGAGCTTCAAGAAGGCGCTGCAGGGCTATGACCGTGGGGACGTCGACGGGTTCCTCGACGAGATCATCGAGACGCTCGAGGACGAAGCCCAGCAGCGGGCCGCGCTCGAAGCCGAGATTGCCGATCTCAAAGAGCGCGTGAGTCATTTCAAGGCGATGGAAGAGTCGCTGCAAAACACGCTCATCCTCGCGCAGCGCACGGCCGATGAGGTGAAGGCCTCGGCGCATAAGGAAGCCGATTTGATTCGCGAGCAGGCACGCCTCGCCGGAGAGCGCGAGATCGCTGGTTACAACGATGCCATCGCCGACGTGCGGCGCGAGCATCAGCGCGCGGTCGAGGCCGCCGAAAAGATCCGCAGCGAGTTACGCAGCCTGCTCATGACGCACTTGGCGCTGCTCGAACGCAACGAAGGAACTTCGGCCAACGGCGAGGCGCAGAGCGCCGCTGCGCCCGAGCCGGCCAAGGAGCCACCGAAAAAAGACGAGACTACCCGCATCACCGTCTACTAAGTCCTGAGCGAAGTCGAAGGATGACGCGCGTCGCCGTCTTACCCGGGGACGGCATCGGTCCCGAAGTGACGCGCGCCGCAGTTCGCGTCCTTCGGTGCGTCCGTCCCGACGTCGAGTGCGTCGAGGGCCTGGTCGGCGGCGCAGCGCTCGCGCAAGGACTACCTCCGCTGCCGGAAGAGACGCGCCGCCTTTGCGACCGAAGCGAGGCGATTCTCTTCGGAAGCGTCGGCCTTCCGCAATATGACGGCAAGCCGCTTCCCGAGCGTCCCGAGTACGCGCTCTTCTTACTGCGCCGCGAGAACGAGCTCTACGCGAATCTGCGTCCGGTGCGAGTCTTTCCGGGGCTGGAAGAAGCCTCGCCGCTCAAGCCCGAGCTCGTACGCGGCCTCGATCTCCTCGTCGTGCGCGAGCTGACGGGGGGCATCTACTACGGCACTCCCAAAGAGCAGCGCCGCGTGGACGGTATCGAAGAGGCCGTCGACACGATGTTCTATCGCGCGCCGGAGATCGAGCGCATCGTCCGCGTCGCCTTCGAGCTCGCACGCACGCGGCGCAATCATCTCACGTCGGTCGATAAGCAGAACATCTTGGAAACATCGCGCCTCTGGCGCCGCGTCACCGACGCCGTCGCGCACGAGTATCCCGGCGTACGGGTCGAGCACCTGCTCGTCGATACGGCCGCGATGCAGCTCGTGCAGCGCCCTCGAGATTTCGACGTCATCGTCACCGAGAACATGTTCGGCGACATTCTCTCCGACGAGGCCGCGATTCTGACCGGATCGATCGGAACGCTTCCCAGCGCGAGTCTAGGAGCGCGTGGCACGCCCGGACGGCAGTTCGGTCTCTACGAGCCGATCGGCGGAACCGCGCCCGATCTCGCAGGCGCCGATCGCGCGAATCCGACCGCGGCGATCCTCTCCGCGGCGATGTTGCTTGCGCACTCGCTCGACGATGCCGAAGGTGCGGCGCGCATCGAACGCGCCGTCGAGCGCACCTACGCCGACGGACTGCGCACCGCCGAACTCGCCGGCGCTGCGACGCAAGCGCTCTCGACGAACGCCTTTACCGAGGCGGTCGCGGCGCGACTGTAGCTAAACCTTCGTCGCCTCCGCCGCGACGTTGCGGCCGATGAAGTCGATGAAGCGCACGTGCAAGAGCGCGTGCTCCTTGGGGTGGGCCGCGCTCCACGCCGATCGCCAGCGCACGATTGCGTCGCGTTTCATCGCGGCGATGGCGTCGTCATCCATTTCGATGTAGCTCTGAAGGTCGAGGCTGACGACGAGCGTGGTCTGTGGGTGAATGTCGAAGCCCATCACGACGTCAGCGTACTGCCGTTTGAGCGGCGCGACCGCGGCCAGCTCCGCGTCGTCGATGCGCTGCTGCGGCGCCGGCGAGCTGCAGCCCGCGGCCAGTACCCCGATAAGTGCGATGCGGATGACGTTCATCGTCGGGAAACGATTCGGCCACGGCGGTCGGCTACCATGCGTTCGTGGACGGCATTGCCTGGGCTGGAAGCGCGATGGTTGCGGCGCGGACGAGGCTCGAAATCGCGACCGAGAACTTGGCGAACGTCTCGACCGACGGCTTCCGGCGCATCGCGGCGCGCGGGTTCCTGACCGCCGGGGGCGTTTCGATCGTTCGCGAGCGCTCCCCCAAGCAAGAAAGAACCTTCCGCGACGCGTCCGGCCATGCGCTGCCTAGGCCCCAGCTCTCAAACGGCGTCGACGCAATTTCCGAGATGATCGACGTGCTCGCGGCCGAGCGTTCCTTTGAAAGCGCGCAAAAGACCGTGCTCGCGATCGATCAATCGCGTCAAAAAGCCGCGGAAGCCGCGCGCATCTCATAGGAGGTCTCACAGCGATGGATCGTGCGCTCTTCGCCGCCGCCAGCGGCATGGCCGCGCAGCAGCGGAATCTCGATACGATCGCCGACAACTTGGCAAACGCCGGCGTCGTCGGATTCAAGGGATCGGCCCAGCGTTTTGCCGAGCTCGTTGCGCCGGGCCAGGGCGGTTTGGGCACCGTTGCGCTGGGAGCGCACGTGCTCTTTGCGCAAGGCAAGCTCGCGCGCAGCGCGGGCCCCTTCGATCTCGCGATAGACGGCGCGGGCTTCTTCACGGTCGTCGACGCGCCCGGACACCGCTACTATACGCGCGACGGGCAGTTCTCCCGCGCTGCCGACGGCACGCTGCGCAACGGAAACGACTTGCGCCTGGATGGCGTGAAGATTCCGGCCGGCGCGCTCTCCGCCTCGGTTTCCGCCGACGGCACCGTCCACGCGAGGTTCTCGAACGGCACGCGCGTGATCGGGCATATCCGTTTAGCCGAGTTCGCCGCCCCCGAGCGGTTGCGACCTCTCGGCGGAACCCTCTTCGAGGCAACGCCGGAGTGCGGAAAAGCGCGCAACATCGTACCCGGAGGCGATGATGGGCCGAAGCTGCGCTTCGGCATGCTCGAGGAATCGAACGTCACCATCATCGACGCGATGATGCAAATTCTCACCGCGCAGCGAGCCTACGAAGCGAACGCCAAGGGCGTCCAGGCCGCCGACGAGATGCTGCGCATCGCAAACAACCTCCAGCGTGGATAGCGTCGCCGCGCGCCGGGCCGGCGAGCTGCTCGAAGGGATGCTGCTCGCGCCGATTCTTCGGCCGATGATCGAGGGCGCCGGCATGCTCGGCGATTACGAGCTCGATTTGCTCGCGGGCGAGATCGCGCGCCACGACGATCGTGGATTCGGCGCTCTCATCGCGGCGCGGTTGGAAGGCGCGCCGTGACCGACGCGACGGCACGCGAGCGCGCGGTGCGCGACTTGCTGCCGCTGGTGCGAAAGGCCGCGCGCCGGCTCAAGCGGCTCGTCCCGACTCTCGACGTCGACGATCTCGTCGGCGATGGATGCGTCGGCCTGATTCGCGCCGTCGATTCGTTCGATCCGCTGCGGGGGCCGCAGCTTGCGGAGTACGCAAAACGGCTCGTCGTCGGTGCAATGCTCAACGGGATACGGCGGATGGATCCCGTTTCGGAGCGTGCGCGGCGGATCGTTCGCGACGGGGAGAATCAGCGCTACACTACGGCGGCCGCGCGCGGCGACGTGCCGACCTCCTCCGAAATGGAGGCGCGCTGTCCGGGATATCGCCGGGCGCTCGCCGCCGCATACCGTGGGCAGCCGCTCTCGCTCGACGCGCCCTTGCCGAGAGGCGAATCGCTCGCCTACGACTGGGGTGACGATCCGGCTCGGATTGTCGAGCGGCGCCTAGAACGGGCGCGTCTGGCGGAAATGATTGCGGGCCTGCCGGAGCGTCAGCGCGAGGTCGTGCTGATGCACTACTTCAAGGAGATCTCGCTGCGCGCCGTCGGCAAGCACCTCGCGATCTCGCCGCAACGCGCGTCCCAGCTTCACACCAGCGCCATCGCTAAACTCAGGCGCCGAGCCCATGCTGCGCCGCCTTGAGCTCGAGGAGGCCGGTGCGGCGCTGCCGTTACAGATCGGCGCGAGTCGCTCTGAGGCGATCGTTCCGGTCGTGCCGGAGGCCGAGCTCGAAACCGCGCTCTTGCCGCAGGATCGGCCTCGTTGGGTCAAAGATGCCGTCGCGGTTTCGCAGCGAGCGCGGGAGATCATCGCGAGGCTTCGACCTGCGGCGGTGCGCGTTCTCTGCTTCTGGGATCACCGCATCCGCGCGATCGTGGTCGGAGATCGGCGCGTCCAGGTCGATGCCAGCGGCTGCTACCGCGCCGACGCTTAGGAAATCTATCCACCGGCGGGCAGCAAGTGTGCGAGGACGGCGATGGCAACGGTCGCCGTTCCGACGAAAACGAAGTAGATCAGCGCTCTGGTAACGAGGAGTACGTCCTGTGCATCCACCCGCATACTCTCGCATGCGATGCTGATAGAGTGCGTAGAGGGGCCTGTGATTCTTCTGAATTTTTAGGCCGGCGTAAAAAGGTTCTTTCCGGTCATCCGCTCGGGAATCGGCAAGCCCATGAGCGAGAGCAGCGTCGGCGCCACGTCTCCGAGCTTACCGCCGCTTGCGAGCGTTCCGCGTACTCCGTTGCCGGCGAGCAGAAAGGGCACCGGATTGGTCGTGTGAGCGGTCAGCGGATTGTTCTGCGCGTCGAGCTTCTCCTCGGCGTTTCCATGATCGGCGGTGATCGCGAGGAGGCCGTTTGCGCGCAGCGTCGCATCGGTGAGGCGCGACAGGCATTCGTCGATGGTTTCCACCGCGGCGACGGTCGGCTCCCACTTGCCGGTGTGCCCGACCATGTCGGCGTTCGCGTAGTTCATGACGATCGCATCGAAGCGGCCGCTTTCAATTGCGTTCACCGCCGCGTCGGTGATCTCGCGCGCGCGCATCGCCGGCGCGCGGTCGTAGGTCGGCACCGAGCGGTCCGAGGGGATGAGCGTCCGCTCCTCGCCCTCGAATTGGTCTTCGCGCCCGCCGTTGAAGAAGTAGGTGACGTGGGCGTACTTCTCGGTCTCCGCGAGCCGCAGCTGATGCAGGCCCGCGCGCGCGAGGATCTCGCCGAACGTGTCGTACTGCGGGCGCGGGCCGAAGAGCACCGGGTTGGTATAGAGCTCGTCGTACTTCGTCATGGTAGCGAAGAACGGATTGCGGTACTGCTTCGAAGCGAAGACGCCGAAGCCGTCGTCGAAATAGATCGTCGTTCCGGCGTTGAAGGCCGTGGTCAGCTGACGAGCGCGATCGGGGCGGAAGTTGAAGAAGAGGAACGCGTCGCCGTCTTCGATCGAGCGCGCCGGGCCTACGATCGTCGGCAGCACGAACTCGTCGTCTTCCCCGCGCGCGTAGGCCTCGCGCACGGCCGTCGCCGCGTCGCTCGCGCGGCGATCCGCGCGGCCGTTGGCGAGCAGGTCGTAGGCAAGCTGCGTTCGATCCCAGCGGCGGTCGCGATCCATCGCGTAGTATCGCCCGATTACGCTCGCGATGGAACCCTCGCGCCCGGTATCGGCGAGCTTGGCCTCGAGTTCTCCGACGTAGCGCAGCGCCGAGCGCGGCGGCGTGTCGCGTCCGTCGAGAAAGCAGTGAATGGCGATCGGCACGTTCGCCGCGACGGCCGCCTCGATCAATGCAAAGAGATGCGCAGTCGAGCTGTGGACGCATCCGTCGGAGAGCAGCCCCATGAGGTGGAGCGTCCCGCCGCTTCGGCGGAGGTGCGCGAAGGCGCGCTCCAAGGTCGCGTTGCGCGCGAACTCGCCATTGGCGATCGCTGCGTCGATGATCGTCACCCCTTGCGGAACGACTCGCCCGCTGCCGAGATTCATGTGTCCGACTTCGCTGTTCCCCATCACGCCCTTTGGAAGTCCGACTGCTTCGCCCGAGGCTTGCAGCGTCGCATGGGGATAGCGCTCCCAGAGCGCTCGCCAATGCGGAAGGCGTGCGGCGGCGATCGCGTTGCCGTGCGCGGCATCGCGGCATCCCCAGCCGTCGAGCACCGCCAGAATGACGGGCCTAAAGGTCACGCGGACGCGGCGGCGTTGGCGATGAGCTCGGCAAAGCCGTCGGGGTCGAGCGACGCGCCGCCGACGAGGCCACCGTTGACGTTGGTGCGCGCCACGTACGACGCGACGTTCGCAGCAGTCATGCTTCCGCCGTAGAGAATCGGCGTCGCCTCGAGCCCGTCCAGGCACGAGCGAATCGTCGCGATGACGCGATCGGCCTCTGCCGGGTCGCAGTTTTCGCCGGTGCCGATCGCCCAGATTGGCTCGTAGGCGATCGCGACGCCCGGGAGCGCTTCACGCGCAACGCCCTCGAATGCGGCGCGCGTCTGCGTGACGACGCGCTCGTCGGTGGCGCCGGCCTTTCGCTCGTCGAGCGTCTCGCCGACGGCGACGATCGGCACGAGTCCTTGGGCGAGGGCGGTGCGCACCTTCAAGTTGACCGTGCGATCCGTTTCGTTGAAGAACGCGCGCCGCTCCGAGTGGCCGAGGATGACGTGCGTTACGCCGAATTCGCGCAGCATCGGGGCGCTCACTTCGCCGGTGAACGCGCCCTTCAGCTCCCAATGCATCGTCTGCGCGCCCAAGCGCACCCGCGTTCCGCTCACCAACGCGCAGGCGCAGGGAATCGCGGTGAAGGGCGGGGCGACGACGATCTCGATCGCCGCGGGCAGCGTTGCGGCCTTGGGAAGAAATCGATCGAGAAACGCCGCGGTTTCTGCCGCGGTCTTGTGCATCTTCCAATTGCCGGCGACGACCGTTCTAATGTTCAAGCGCGGCGACTCCTGGAAGCGGCTTGCCTTCCAAATACTCCAGCGTCGCGCCGCCGCCGGTCGAGACGAAGGTCATCTGCGCGGCAAAGCTCAGCATCTGCGCCGCGGCCGCCGCGTCGCCCCCGCCGACGACGCTGATCGCGCCGCCCGCGGTCGCGCGCCCGATCGCCTCGCCGATCGCTTTGGTCCCTTGACGGTAGGCGGGGCGCTCGTAGACGCCCATCGGTCCGTTGAAGACGATCGTCTTCGCCCGCTCGATCGTACCCGCGTAGGCCTGCGCCGTCTTCGGACCGATATCGAGAATCATTTCGCCGCCGACGTTTTCGATCGGAACGAGATGCGCGTCTGCCTCCGCATCGACGTTCGGCGCCACCACCGCATCCACCGGAAGCTGCACCTCCACGCGACGCTCTTTCATCAACGCCATGATCTGCCGCGCGGGCTCGAGATCGTCGTCGCGCAACGACCTGCCGACGTTGATGCCGGAAGCCGCGAGCAGCGTGTTCGCCATTCCTCCTCCGATGCAGAAGGCGTCGACCAACTCGCAGAGACGCGCGAGAACTCCCATCTTGTCTTTGATCTTCGCTCCGCCGATCACGCAGACGAAGGGCTTCGCCGGCCGATCCACGAGGCGCGAGAGCGCCGAGAGCTCGGCCTCCATCAAAAAACCGGCCGCGTTTGGGAGCAGATGAGCGACGCCCTCGGTCGAGGCGTGCGCGCGATGCGCCGTAGCGAACGCGTCGTTTACGTAAAGATCACCCAAGGCGGCAAGGCGCTTCGCGAAATTGGGGTCGTTGCGTTCTTCTTCGGGATGGAAGCGCACGTTCTCGAGAAGGAGCACGTCACCGTCGTGCATCTCTGCGACGGCGCGTTCCGCCGCCTCGCCCACGCAGTCGCCGGCAAAGCGGACGCCGATGTCGAGGCGTTCGGAGAGGGCCTGCGCGACCGGGCGAAGCGAGAAGCGCGCCTGCGGCTTGCCGTCCGGACGCCCTAAATGCGAGAGGACGATCGAGCGCGCGCCGCGTTCGTGAAGCCAGCGCAGGGTCGGAACGGCCGCGTCGATTCGCGAGTAATCGAGAATTCTTCCTTTGTCATCCTGAGCCGAGTCGAAGGACATCGGCACGTTGAGATCCTCGCGCACCAAGACGCGCTTGCCTCGAACGTCGAGCTCGGCCAGTCGTGTGAAGGGCAAGAAAGCCCGAACTAGACGTTTGCCGGAATCGTCGCCAGCACCATCGCGGTGAGCTCGGCCAGCCGGCACGAATACCCCCACTCGTTGTCGTACCAGGCCGCGATCTGCACGAGATCGCCGTTGGCGTTGTTCAGCTTGGCATCGATGATCGAGCTGTGCGGATCCTGCTTGAAGTCGCTCGAAACCAGTTCCTCTTCCGTATACGCCACGTATTTGCTGAGCTCGCCCTCCGCGGCGCGGCGCAGGATCGCATTGAGCTCCTCGCGTGTCGTCGGCTTGCGCGTCTGCGCCACGAGGTAGATCATCGAAACCGTTGGGGTCGGGACGCGCAGCGCGAAGCCGTCGAAGGTTCCTTCGACTTCGGGGATCGTGAGGTAGAGGGCTTTCGCGGCGCCGGTCGACGTCGGTACGATGTTGGTGGCGGCGTTGCGCGCGCGGCGCGGATCCTTTTGCGGTCCGTCCAGCAGGTTCTGGTCGTTGGTGTATGAGTGAATCGTCGTCATGAAGCCCTTGACCCATCCCAGCGTGTCGACGACCGGCTTCACCGCCGTGGCCAAGCAGTTGGTCGTACAGGAGGCATTGGAAATAATGTGATGCTTGGCGGGATCGTAGCGATCGTCGTTCACGCCGAGGACGATGGTAATGTCTTCGCCCTTGGCCGGTGCCGAGATGATGACTTTCTTTGCGCCGCCGCCATCGATATGCGCGCGAGCCTTGGCGGCGTCGGTGAAGAGTCCGGTCGATTCGACCACGACCTCGACGCCGAGCTCCTTCCACGGCAGCTTGGCGGGATCGCGCTCCGCGAAGACTCGGATTGCATGCCGGTCGATCGAGAGGATCGTCCCCTCGGCAGCCACGCTGCCCTTGTAAATGCCGTAGTTGCTGTCGTACTTGAAGAGGTGCGCGCATTGCTGCGCGTCGAGCAAGTCGTTGATCGCGGCGATCTCGATCTCAGGATGGCGCTCTGCGATCGCTTTGGTAAAGTTACGTCCGATGCGGCCGAAGCCGTTGATCCCGATGCGCATGAGCGCGTTTACCGGACGCCTTTCGCGCTCACCTGCACGCTGCGCAGGTGGTCGGCCAGGCGGCTGAGCGCGCCGAGCCGGCTGCTCACCGTCGGTTTGGCGATCGGCGGATTGCAGCGGCGCCCGAGTTCCGCGAGCGACTCGTCGGGGTGCTTGAGGCGAAGTTCCGCGACCTCGCGCAGCGCCGGCGTCAGGCGCGCCAGGCTATAGGCGCTGCGCAGATACTCGATCACTCGGCGCTGCGCCGCGGCGGCTTCCGCGGTGCGCTCCAGATTCGCCGCTTCGGTGTTGACGAGGCGGTGGATGCGATTCTTCGTTTCGCGCAGCGCACGGACGTCTTCGAGCTGAAGGACCGCCGCGAACGCTCCGAGGTGGGTCAGCAGCTCGACGATCGCGTCGGAATCTTTGTAGTACAGCACGAACCGCGCTTTGCGGCGCGCCTCTTTTGGGGGCACGCCGGCGCTGCGCAGCATCCATTTCAAGCGCTGCGCCAACTCCTCGGAGCGGGTGACGAATTCGAGATGGTAACCGTGCGCGCCCGCCGCCAGCGATCCGCACGCCAAGAAGGCCGCGCGAACTTCGACGAGGCGGTCGCACTTATGCGCGGGCTTCGGCGGCATTTGCAGCAACCGCTGTGGAAGCGTGATCGCGAAGGTGGGCAGACGATGCAGGCGCGTCGGTGCCCGCGTCTCGATCGGGTGCGATTTACGTTCGTCCAGCAGCGACCAAAAGAGCCGCGCGACCGCGTTGCGGTGCGTAACGAACTCGCCGCGCGCGCCCCCGTAGAGCGCGAGGCCGGCGAACAGCGCCTCGCGGCAATGGTTTGCGGCCGGAATCTCGCGCGCGAGCGCGTCCTTGGTATCGGCGGAGATCACAGCCACTCGTTCTCGTCTTTGCGCGATTGCAGAATTTCGTAAAGCTCGGCCGGCTCGACGCGCGGCGTGACCCGCAGAGGGACCTCGCGCACGCGAACGGTGACGAACTTCGTCGCGTAATGGATCTCGAGCTCGTCGCCCGGCTTGACCTGATATCCCGGCTTGAGCGGCTTGCCGTCCTTGGTGATCCGTCCGTGCTCGAGCGCCTCGTGTGCCTCGCTGCGCCGCTTTGCCAGGCGCGAGATTTTCATGAACTTGTCGAGCCGCACGACCCTTCGGGTTCGACATCCGGCGACAAAGGCCTGGCATTGACAGTATCGCGATATATCGTGTACTTTACCGATAGTAAAGGAGAACTACATGGATATCGGTTTCTGGGGCGATCCCCGCTCGGAATGGTGGGGAAGACACGAGCGGCGCCATCACCATCGCGGCGTGCGGCGCATGCGACGGGGGATTCTCAAGTTCGCCCTGCTCAAGCTCTTGGACGAACTGCCGCGCCACGGTTACGACCTCATTCGCGCGGTGCGTGAAAAGGGCTGGGGCGGAGGCGCCGGATCGGTCTATCCCATTTTGGCGGCGCTGGAAGCGGCCGGGCTGATCGCTGGGCGCGAAGAGGGCGACCGGCGCATCTACGAGGTCACCGAGCAGGGACGAAAGCATCTAGGCGAGCATGCGGACGAGCTCGAGCGTCTGCTCAACGAAGAGGACGAGGACGAAGAACCGGCGGACCGTTCCGCCGCGCAGCTACGCGATTCCGCGCGCAGATTGATGCAGGCGATTTCGCAGCTGGGGCCTTCGTCGAAACCCGAAACGCTCGAACGCGTCTGTGAGTTGTTGAAAGAAGCTCGTAAAGAGATTTACGAATTACTAGCCGAGGAGTAGAATTCGCGATGGCTCAAGCTCGGGCGGCGCCGCGCCGCCACGGAGTCAACGTTTTCGAGGAGGGGAAGCCGATGTGGCGGATCCTCCTCGTCTTTCTCGTGCCCTTGATGCTCAGCAACGTCTTACAGTCGGCGTCGCAGACGATGGCGAGTATCTGGATCGGCAGATTGATTTCAACGCAGGCACTCGGAGCCGTTTCGGCCGTCTTCCCGATCGTCTTCCTTCTCTTTTCTTTTGTGTTCGGCGTCTCGAGCGGCAGCAGCGTCCTGATCGGCCAGGCCTTCGGCGCGCGCGACTATCACAAGGTCAAGAAGATCGCCGGCACCGTCTTGGGCGCCGCGCTTTATCTCGGCATCATCGTCGCCGTCGTCGGAGCGCTCGGCTCGACGACCGTGCTGAAGTGGCTGGCGACGCCGCCCGACATCATCGCGCAATCCGACGCATACGCGCGCGTCATCTTTCTGACCATGCCGGTCTTTTTCGTCTACTTCGTCTACGCAACGATTCTACGCGGAACGGGCGACTCTACGACGCCGTTCTACGCGCTGATCGTTTCAACCGTGCTTGCGGTTGCGATCACGCCGCTCTTTATCGTGGGCATCTTCGGGTTGCCCAAGCTCGGCGTCGTCAGCGCGGCCGTTGCCGCGTTGATCGCCAATACGGCGGCTCTTGCGTGGCTGCTCTACTATCTCAACCGCCGCGACCACCCGCTGAAGTTCGACCGCGAGACCCTCGCCGATATGCTGATCGACTGGAAGATTCTTAAAGCGGTCGTCCGCATCGGCGTGCCTACCGGCGTGCAAGTCATGATGGTCTCACTTGCCGAGATCGCTGTGATCTCGTTCGTGAACCGCTTCGGATCGAGCGCGACCGCCGCGTACGGCGCGGTCAACCAGGTCGTCGGGTACGTCCAGTTTCCTGCGATCTCGATCGGCATCGCGGCCTCGATCTTCGGTGCGCAGTGCATCGGCGCGCGCCGCGCAGACAAGCTCGGCACGGTAATTCGCTCGGCCGTGGGGTTGAACTACGCGATCGGCGCGATCCTCATCGGCGCGTGCTATCTCTTCGCGTGGCAGATCCTCGGATGGTTCATCACCGACCCGCACACGCTGCGGATCGCGCACGAGCTGCTCATGATTACGCTCTGGAGCTACGCGATCTTCGGAAACTGGTCGGTGCTCAGCGGCGTCATGCGCGGAAGCGGCGACGTCATCTGGCCGACGGCGATTGGGATCTTCGCGATCTGGGGCGTCGAAGTGCCGGCCGCGTACCTGCTGATGCACCGCATCGGCCTCGATGGCGTCTGGCTCGGCTATCCGATCGCCTACTGCTTCGGCCTCACGCTGGCGCTCTGCTACTATGAGTTCGTTTGGAAGCGCAAGACGCACGAACGTCTAGCCTGAGCGCTTAACTCGAGCGGGCGACTGCCCGATAGTATGGGTAGGACCCTGCTTTAACCAAGCCAGGAGGTTTCGATCGTGAAGCGGACAGTCGCATATAGACTGCTTGCCGTGCTCTCTGCGGTGAGCTTTTCAGCCTGCTCGAGCGGGTCAGGGGCATCGTTTGCCCCCTCCGTTGCGCAACCGGCTCACAAGACGCCCGGAACCCAGACGTTCTACTACACCGGCGCGGCGCAGAACTTTTCCGTTCCGGCCGGCGTGGCCAAGATTACGGTGAAGGCAACCGGCGCGAGCGGCGAGGCCACCGGAAGCTACTCTGCCGGAGGCACCGGGGGTTTCGTGAGGGCCACCATTGCCGTTACTCCCGGAGAATCGCTCGGAATTTACGTCGGCGGCTCGGGCGGCGGTTCGGGTGCGGGCGGCTACAACGGGGGCGGTGACGGCGGCCAGGCCTACGGCAGCGGCTCCTACGGGGGCGCGGGAGGTGGGGCTTCCGACGTTCGGCAAGGCGGCCAGAGCTTGAGTAACCGCGTCCTCGTCGCCGCGGGAGGCGGCGGGGCCGGCTCCTACAGCGGCAGTAGCAGCGGGAGCGGCGGTGACGGCGCCGGCGGAGGCGGCGGCGGAACGGTCGGCAAGCGCGGCGGAGATGGCTGCTGCGGGAGCAGCAGCGGCGGTGGACTCGGCGGCTACGGCGGCACGCAGAGTGCCGGCGGGGAAGGCGGCGGCGGCGCGAGCTACGGCAGCTGCTCGAATAACGGTCAGAGCGGGTCGAGCGGCAACGGCGGGACCGGCGGCAGCGGATACTGCGGCTCGGCCGGCGGCGGTGGTGGAGGCGGCTACTTCGGCGGCGGCGGAGGCGGAGGCGGCAGCGTCTACGGCAGCAGTTCCTACGGCGGATCCGGGGGCGGCGGCGGTGGCGGCTCGTCCTATGTCGAGCCGGGCGCCAAGCGCGTTTTGGATCGGGCCGGCGGAGCGCCGAGCGGCAACGGTCAAATCGTGATCTCGTGGAAAGCCAAGCCGTGATCTCGCGGAAACGAGTCGTTTTAATCAACCGAGCGCAGACCTGAAGTAAACTAAGAGAGCGCCTGGCCAAACCGGCCCGTGAGAGGCGCGCGGACGGTCGCATGCGGCGGCGATTGGGAACGCTGCTTGGATTGTCGTGCGGGCTCATCGCTTGCGCATCGAGTGCCGACGCGCGATTGCGTCTTGCTCCCGCCGACGAGTATTTTGGCCGCGCGCGCATGAGCCCGCTCGAGATAACCAATCGCATCCACGACGCGGAGATTCGCGGCCCGAGTTACGGGATGCTCGTGTTAACGCAGGCGGCGATCGAGGATTGGACTCAAAAGTACCCGCGCGACCCCTGGATAGCGCCGCGCGAGTACCGGATGTCGCGCTTGTTCGAGCGTCTCCACTCGCGCACCGGCCAAGCGGAAGCGGCTCGTTGCCGCGCCTTCCTACGCGCCCACTTCGCGCCCGCACCGCGCAAACGCCCATAGCGAATCAGCAGATAAAGGTGGGCGCGACGTCACGTCGAGCCCGAACCTTACTTTCTTTGCTTGGACTTCGGCGTGACGCAGGTGCCGGTCGCGCGACAGACGACGATCGGCGATTCGAGCGCGTCGGCGGCGCTCTCGCCGATCTCGGGGCGCGCGGCGATAACTTTGCGAGCTTCGAACTCCATGCGCCGGGAGCTCTTGCCGACGTGCACGATGCGGCCCTCGGCTTCGATGTAATCGCCGGCGTACGTAGGAGCGAGAAAGCGAACCTCCTCGTAGGCAGCGAAGAGCCCCTCGTCGCCGTCCAGACGAACGAGTAGTTCGGTCGCAACGTCGCCGAAGAGCGCCAAGATGCGCGCTCCGTCGACGAGATTGCCGCCGTAATGGGCGTCCTGCGCGCTCATCCGCACGCGTATCATTGCGCTCAAGCCTTCGCCAGTTGCCATAGCTCCTCGAGTTCGTCGAGCGAAAGATCCGAAAGGCTCTTCCCGCCGGCCGCGGCGCGCTCTTCCATAAAGAAAAAGCGCCGGTAAAACTTCTCGTTCGCCTCGCGCGTCGCCGTCTCGGCATCGATGCCGAGCGCCCGCGAGAGGTTGACCAGCGTGAAGAAGACATCCCCGAGCTCCTCGCGTACGCGAGGGTCGTCTTGCGGCTCGCGGCGTGCTTCCGCGAGCTCCCGCAGCTCTTCCGAGAGTTTTTCCAACACGCCGTAGACGTCGGGCCAGTCGAAGCCGACGCGGGCGGCCTTCTCTTGCATGCGCTGGCCGCGCTGCAGCGCACCGAGATGCTTGGGGATGCCGTCGAGGCGGCTGCGCCGCGCGCGCCCGGTCTTCTCGAGCGCCTTGAGCCGCTCCCAATTGCGCCATTGCGCGTCGACGTCTTCGATCACCGCGTCGCCGAAGACGTGCGGGTGGCGCCTCACCATCTTGTTCGAAAGCGCGTCGACCACGTCGGCGATGCTGAACTTTCCAACTTCGGTGGCGAGCTGCGCGTGGAAGAGTACCTGGAGGAGCAGATCGCCGAGCTCTTCGCAGAGTCCGTCGAGCTGCGAGATCTCGATCGCCTCCACGACCTCGAACGTCTCCTCGATGAGATAGGGAACGAGCGTGCGATGCGTCTGCTCGCGGTCCCACGGACAGCTCATCCGCAATCGCGCCATGATTTCGACCAAGTCGTCCCAGGAATAGTGCGCCGATTGTGGAGGAAGCGGAACGAGCGGCATTGCGATCGAGGCCGAGAGCGTCGCGCGCGGCACTCCCGGAACGATCTCCGTCGCGATGCCCCGTTCTTCGAGCAGGCGAAGCAGCGGCGGCAAACCCGGAAAGTCTGAGAGCGGATTTCCGAGAACGCCGAGGCCGAGCGCGCCGTCACGCGCTACGTCGGCGATGCATTGCGCAAAGCGCGCGATCTCGTCGGTGCTTCCTCGCACGAGCAACGCGGGATCGTGGACGACGCCGCGCGCGATTTCGATGCCGTTGCGCTCGAGATACGCGGTCAGATCCGGCGGCGCCAACAAGACGACGGCCTTGCCGATGGCGCGCAGCGCATCGAGGCTGCCGATGGTCAGGAGTCCGGGATCGCCCGGTCCCAGACCCGCGATGCGAACCAACACCCTACGTGGTTCGCATCACGTGTGAGGACTACTTCGTCTGCGCGGGTGCCGGTGACGCGGCGGCCGGAGGCGGCGCCGCCGCAGGCGGCGGCGTTGCGAAGAGGTCGGCGAATTGCGGATCGTTGACCTTGATGTCGGCCTTTTGCTGAAGCCCTTGCAAGAAGGGTTGAATCAGCGGCGCCTCTTGCTGTTGCCGCAACGTATCGACGATCTGCGGCGTTGCGCTGGCAACCGTAGCTTTCTGTCCGGGCGTGCGCGATTCGACTTGGATGATGTGATAGCCGAAGGGCGATTTGATCGGCGGACTGATCTGACCGATCGGCGCGGAGAACGCGTACTTATCGAACGACGGGACCATTTGGCCGCGACGGAACGAACCGAGGTCGCCCCCTTTCGCCTTACTGCCCGGATCCGTCGAGTACTTTTGGGCGAGCGTTGCGAAGCTCTGGCCCGACTTCAGGTCCGCTTCGATCTGATTAGCGAGGGCGAGGCTCGGCACGAGAATGTGACGCGCCGTCACCGTTTCCGGCTTGTCAAACGAGGCGTGGTTCTTGTTGAAGTAATCTTGGATCTGAGCCGGCGTCACTTTTACGTCGTTTGCCAGCGCTTTGTCGAGGATGAGTTGCTCGCGCAGCGCGGAGCGTACGTCGGCCTCCGTCAGACCGCGCGCTTTCAGCATCTCGTCCCACGAGCCGCTCGGAAAGTTCGCCTTGATCTGGTTTTCGCGTGCGGTGACCTCGGCGTCGGTGACGTTGATATTGTTGTTCTTGGCGTACTGCTCGATCAACGTCTCCTGAACTAGCTGCTGCAGGACGGTCCGGCCCATGGGGCTCCCCTCGAGGCGGCTATCGAAGGTCGACCGGCTGATCGGTTGGCCATTCACCGTCGCGACCGCGCCCCCTGACGAACACGCTGCGAGGAACGTGCCCATGAGAAGACCGGCCAGGCCCACGGTGAGGCGTAGGGCTTTCGACATTATTGCTCCGTATAGGAAGGTTGAGTGCGTAGTAAGCGGGGCTCGAGGCCCCGCACACGGCGCCCTGCTTCGCTCGTAATGGGGGAGGTCCTCTAAATCTCGGCAGGTAGGGAGTAGAGGTTCCCTAGAGCGCTTCGAGCAGCTTTCTTAAGAGGGGCATCCAGCCGCCCGCGCCCGGCAAGTCGACGATAATTCGCCCTTCGCCGAAGCGGAACCGGTTTTTCGTCAGCGCCTGGAACTTCGGAACCGCCGCCGCATCGAGCTCGAACCCCGAACCCACGCCTAGCGTCAACCGGCGGTCGTCGACGACGACGCGCGTTACGTGCTTGCGCAACGCGATCGCGCGCAGCTTTGTGAGCTCCACGAGGTTCTCGAGCGGCTTGGGAAAGACGCCGAAGCGGTCTCGCACCCCGGCCGCGACCTCGTCGACCTCTTCTTCGGTACGGGCCTTTGCGAGCTGCTGATAGACGGCGATCTTCTGCGAGACCTGAGAGATGTAGTCGTTGGGAATGAAGGCGTCGATCTTTACGTCGATGACCGCTTCGCGGCGATCCTCGAGCGCGGTCGGACCGCCGCGTCGCCGCGCGATCGCTTCGGCGAGCAGCTCGCAGTAGGCATCGAATCCGACCGAGGCGATGAAGCCCGACTGAGCCGATCCGAGCAGGTTCCCGGCGCCGCGGATCTCGAGATCGCGCATCGCGATCTGCAGTCCCGATCCCAAATGCGCGAACTCGCGGATCGCTTCCAGCCTCGCCTTCGCATCTTCGGTCAGCGCCTTGTGTCCTTGATAGAGCAGATAGCAGTAAGCCTGCTGGTTCGAGCGACCGACGCGTCCGCGCAGCTGATAGAGCTGCGCCAGGCCGAAGCGGTCGGCGTCGTTGACGATCATCGTGTTCACGTTGGGAATGTCGATCCCGTTTTCGATGATGGTCGTTGCGATCAACACGTCGAGCTCGCCGTCGATGAAGCGCTGCATAACCGGCTCGATCTCGGCTTCGCGCATCTGACCGTGTCCCACGCCGATGCGAGCCCGCGGCACGAGCCGCTCGAGCGCGTTGCGAACCGCATAGATCGATTCGATGCGGTTGTGTAAATAATAGACTTGGCCGCCGCGGTCGAGCTCGGCGTCGATCGCGCGCTGAACGACGGCGTCGCTCGCGGGAACGACGATCGTCTTGATCGACATCCGGTTCTTCGGCGCCGTCTGAATCAACGAGAGGTCGCGGACTCCCATCAACGACATGTGGAGCGTGCGCGGAATCGGCGTGGCCGAAAGCGTCAGCACGTCGACGTTCGCGCGATACTCTTTGAGGCGCTCCTTATGCATGACCCCGAAGCGCTGCTCCTCGTCGATGACGATCAAACCCAGGTCGGCGAAAGCGACGTCTTTCTGCAAGAGCCGATGCGTACCGATGATGACGTCGACCTTTCCCTCGGCGAGATCGCTCAGAATGCGCCTCTGATCGGCCTTGCGCGTGAAGCGCGACAGCTCTTCGACTCGCACCGGGAAGGGGCCGAAGCGGGCGCTGAAAGTGCGGTAGTGCTGGTCGGCGAGCAGCGTCGTCGGCACGAGCACGGCGACTTGCTTCTTGTCGGCGATTGCCTTGAACGCGGCCCGCATCGCGACTTCCGTCTTGCCGTAACCGACGTCGCCGCAGATGAGACGATCCATCGGGCGTGCCGACTCCATGTCTGCCTTGCTCGCTTCGAAAGCCTTTTGCTGATCGGCTGTCGGCTCGTACGGGAAGGCCTCCTCCATCTCCGCCTGCCACGTCGTGTCGGGACCGAAGGCGAAGCCGCGCGACATCTCCCGTTCGGCGTAGAGGGCGATCAACTCATCGGCGATTTTGCCCAGGGCTTCGGAGACGCGCGACTTGGTGCGCGCCCAATCGGCGCCGCCCATCTTTGAGAGTCGCGGCGTCTGACCTTCGGCGGCGGAGTACTTGGCGATCTGATGCATCTGCGTGACCGGCACCAGCATCCGGTCGCTCCCGGCGTAACGCAGATCGAGATAATCTTGAGTCGCGCCGAGAATCGTCTCGGCGCGCAGGCCGAGATACCGACCGATCCCGTGCACGGCGTGCACGACGTAATCGCCGACGCGCAGATCGGCGAGCGTGACCGGTACGCCTTCCTTGACGGCGCGCATCTTGACGCGCTTTGCGGGCGCTCCGAAGATCTCGCGGTCGCCGAGCACGCGCAGGCGAATGTCGAGGATGCGAAAACCGGCTTCGATCGAGCCGTGGTCGACGAAGACGCCGCCCCGCGCGCGCGGTCCCACCTCGATTCCGGCGGCGCGCAGCAGATCGATCGTGCGCGAGACGGCACCGCTGACGATGTAAATGCTTTCGCCGCTCGCGCTCCACTCGCGCATCGCCTCGGCGAAGAGCGGGATTTGGCGATTGAAGTGCTCGACGGGACGGCATTCGAGCACGAACGGGTCGATGACGGCCGGCACCCAGCCTAGCGAGGCGGCCGGGGACTCGATCGCGCCCGGCAAGATCAATGTGGCGTGTTGCGCGATCGGCTCGCCGAGATCGGAGAGCGAAATTGCTTCGGCGGAGAGCTCGGCGCGCAGCGCTTCGTCCGCCGCCTCGTCGGCCAGCAGCGTGTGGCGCTCGCGGGCGCGCTCTTCGTCGAGCGCGTTTGCCACCGCGGCGATCGTGCCCGGCTCCTCGAGGATGACGAGCGCATCGGCGGGGAGGTAATCGAAGAGCGTCGCGCCGTCGTCGACCCGTTCGCTCCACGGCGCGACGACGACCGATTCGACCGTTTCGCTGCTGCGTTGCGACTCGATCGCGAAGGTTCGCATCGATTCGATCGTGTCGCCGAAGAACTCGATTCGGACCGGCGCGTCGGCCGTCGCTGCAAAAACGTCGACGATGCCGCCGCGCACCGCGTACTCGCCTACGGCGCTCACGACGTCGCCGCGCGTATAGCCGAGATCGAAGAGCCTGCGCTGCAACCGTTCGAAGCCGGCTTCCTCGCCGGTGGGCAGCACGAAGCGAAGCTCCTCGAAGCGAGCCCGAGGCATCGCCCGCTGACGGAGGGCGGCGATCGGCGCAAGCACGATGCGCGGCTCGCCGCGAGCCAGGTCCTCGAGCAGCGTGATCCGCGCGCTGCGTTCCGACGGACTCTCGATCGCGCCGATCGCTTCGTTACGCGAGCGAACCAGCGCGATCAGGCCGCTTCGCTCGCCGAGATAATAGAGCAAGTCGGTAAAGGCGCGCTCGGCAACGTCGGGGGTCGGAACGACGACGAGCAGCGTGCCGCCGAGCGTGCGCTGAAGCGAGGCGACCAGCGGCGGCCGCGCAGGAGCGATGGTTTCGTGCAGCGCGTAGGCGCCCGGCTTGCGGCCGCCCAGCCGCCGCAGCGAATGCAGCCGCTCGAGCACGCTCTGCCACGAGCGGCTCGATGCAATAGCGGCGAGAAGTTTCGAGGCCGCGTTACTCTGAGTTGAATCGGAGGGCGACGCGGCGCGCTCGTCAATCTGGAGCGTCATACGAGTCGCTCATTATACAGGCTTCGGGCGCGCAATGGGATCAGGCACGCCAGCGGCAGCGCTGCGAAGATGCCCAACGCAATTGAAAGCAGCCTATCGGGCATCCCGATCGCGTCGGGAACGTACCGCAGCAGCGAAGTAAACGAGAGCAAGATCGCGGCGGAGGCGGCACGCGTCCGGGGCCCCAGCGGGGCCAGCGCGAGGAGCCAGAGCGCGTACCATGGATAGGCGTTTGGAAGGAGCACCCAGCCACCCAGCCCCAGCCAAATCCATCCTTCGTCGAGCCCGCGGCGCAGCAGCGTGACGCCTTGCAGCGCCAGCGCGACCGCAATCGTCGCTGCGATCACGAGCGACGGAAGCCGTCCTAATGGCGCAAAGACGGCTTGTAGCGAGGCTTGCGGCGCGTAGTGCCCGTGTGGTGCCAGATTGTCGATCAGGCCGGCGAATAACGAAGCGGAGCAAGCCGCGGCGATCGCGATTCCGACGGCGGCGCCGATGCGCGCGCGGCGGTCGGCGGCGGCAAGCCCGACGGCAGCGATCGCGCCGGGCGCCTTGATAAGGGCGGAGAGGGATATGATGATGGCGCCGATGGCGATGAATCGCCGTGCAGCGAGCGCGAAACCGGCGAGCACGACCGCCAACGCCAACACGTCGTTATGCCCCTCGGCGGCGCACCAGATCGCCACCGGGTTTAAGCCGATCGTTGCGGCGGCGCGCACTCGCGCATGGCCGTCGCCGCGATAGGCGACGTATGCGAGCCCCGCGCAGAGCAGCAGCGCGAGGCTCGCCAACACACGGAATACATCGAGCGCAACGAGGAGGCCGAGCGGTGCAAAGGCCGTCATGACGAAGCGCGCGAGCGCGACGAAGGCCGGCCCGTAGACGCAGATCGGAAACGCGCTCACCCACTGCGCTTCTGCGGCGCGGATCGCGGCGTCGGGAGTATTGACAGGTGCGAGCGCGTACGGGTTGAGCCCCACTCGCGCCATCTCGCCGTACGCCGCGTACGCATAGACATCGCTCGAGAATAGAACCGGCGCGCACCATGCGATCGCGAGCCCCGCAGCGCAGAGTAAGAGCACCACCGGAAGCGAGAAGGGAGTGCGCCGCCGCAACGCGCGCCAATAGAAGAAGCCGGCAGCGCAAGCGCTCGCAAGTAGTGCTCCCAGCGCGGCGAAACCGGAGGCGCCCCAATCGGTTACGATGTGCAGCGGTTGCAGAGGAAGAGTCACACTACAGCGGCCGCCGCGATTCCGACGAGGAGCCACCACGCGCCGCCAACCTTCGGATAGAAGACCAGATAATCGACGACTTGATGGAGCGCAAGCGCGACGGTCGCGGCGATGGCAGCGAGCACCCAGGGCGATCCATCGCGTAAGGAGCGCAGCGGGCGCCGTGCGCCCAAGCCGGCGAGGATCGCGCCGAGCAGTGCGATCGTCGCCGCGAAGAGCAGAATCCCGCCCTCGGCCAAGGCTTGCAGATACCAGCTATTCGCGTGCGTGCGCACGCCGAAGACGCCATAGGCTGGAAGCAGGAGCTCGAAGTTTCCCGCACCGACGCCGAGAATCGGATGCGCGCGCCACATCTGCCAGGCCGCGCGCCAGAGCTCGCTGCGATTTCCCACGCCGCCGGCGTAGAGACTCGGCTCGAGCGAGGCACGCAAGACGCCGGGAGTATGCGCGTAAATCGCCCACCAGGCCGCTCCGGCGAAACCGGCGACGAGACCGTAGAGCGCCGGCCGCAGCGCCTTCCAGGTTCGCTCTCCTCCGACGATCGCGAAGAGCGCCGCGAGGACCGCGAGCGCGATCCAACCCGCGCGCGAGAAGGTGAGGATGTCCGCGCAGACGCTCAAACCGAGCGCGACGTCGAGCAAGAGCGAGCGCCGCACGAGCGCCCATGCGCCGAGCGTTGCGACGGCGATCTCGCAGTAGCCGGAGAGCTGATTGGGCCCCTCCAGCAGCCCCGCGATGCGCGGAACGATCGCTGCACCGATGTAGAGTCCCGATGGCGCACCGATCACCTCTTGCGCGAGCGCGGAGAGCGAAATCGCGATCGCGGCGATCGACGCCGCACCGACGAGCGGCGCGTCATTGCGATCGAGCGCGTAGCAGAGGAACGCCGCTATAAAGATGACGCCGTACTCGGCAACCTTGAGCGCCTCGCGGACCGAAACGCCGTGGTAGGCGGCATCGAGCGTCGTCAACGCCGTCATGACGAAGAGCAGCGCGAGCGCTCCGAGCAGGAGCGGCGCCGGGCGCTTCCGCAGCAAGCCGGCGTTGCCGCGATAGGTGGAGAGACCGAGAAAGACGCCGAGCAGCACGGCTTTAGGAAGCGTGATCGTCGTGTCCGCGATCTCGTGAGCGAATGCGATCGGGGTTACGAGCAGCAGCGCGCAGAGGCCGTACGAGGGGCGGCGCGCGGTCAGCAGCGCGCTTGCAATGAAGGCCACAACGAAGAACGCCGCCGAGAGCGGATCGAGCGCAACGGGGGCGGCGAAGCGATCGACGACCGGCCGGTACGTCAACGGCGCCTACGACCGTTCGATGTCGCTGATCAGGTAAAGCGGGCGCCCCTTGACTTCGTCGTAAACGCGGCCGAGGTACTCGCCGAGAATTCCCAAGCTCATGAGCTGCACGCCGCCCAGGAAGAGCACGGCGACGATCGTGGAGGCCCAGCCCGGTGTGTACGCGGGCGGCTTCAGGCTGAAGAGCTTGAACGCGATGACGACGAGTGCGTAGACGAACGCGATCGCGCTGACCGTAAACCCGAAGTAGGATGCAAAACGAAGCGGAATGTCGGAAAACGACGTAATGCCGTCCATCGCAAAGCGGATCATCTTGCCGAGCGGGTACTTCGTCGCTCCGGCGTAGCGCACGTCGCGGTCGTACTCGATCGCCGTCTGATTGAAGCCGACCCAGCTCACCATCCCGCGGAGAAACCGGTTGCGCTCGGGCGAGCGTCGGAGTGCATCGACCACGCGCCGGCTCATCAGGCGAAAATCGCCCGCGTCGAGTGGGATCGCCACCTTCGTGAGCCGGTTGACGATGCGGTAGAACACGTGGGCGGTGAGGAGCTTGAACCGGCTTTCGCCGGGCCGGGCACGCCGGACCGCATAGACGACGTCGTAGCCATCGCGCCACTTGCGCAGAAATGCCTCGATGAGCTCGGGCGGGTCTTGCAGGTCGCCATCCATCAGGACGATCACGTCACCGCGCGCGATGTCGAGACCCGCAGTCGCGGCGAGCTGGTGGCCGAAGTTACGCGACAGGTTCACGAAGACGATCTGCGGCCGGCGCGCCATCTCGCGCCGAACCGCATCCGCGGTGCCGTCCTTGCTGCCGTCGTTGACCACGACGATCTCCGAATCGAAATCGGGGCGCAGCCGATCGAGCACGGCGCCGGCGCGCTCGAGCAGCGGCGCGACGTTCTCCGCTTCGTTGTAGAGCGGGACGACGATGCTGAGAACGGGACGCGGCGCATGAGCCATGCGCTGAAGAGTCTTCAACGCATCACGGGCAGAACCAAGCTCGGATGCGCAACGTCTGCCCGGCCGTCTGGATCGCGGCCGCTTTGCTCGCCGCCGGCGGCTGCAGTCACGCCGGTCGCCCGGCGAACCCGCAGCAGACGCCCGCCGCCGGCAAGCTGCACCCGCGAACCGCCGGCCCGAGTACCGGCGAAGCGCCCACGCAGCGGCCCGCGCCCGAAACGACGGTGACCGCAAGCGCGCAAGAGGCCTCCGCCGCGTCCTCGAACCAGCCGCTCGCGACGCTCCCGCCGCCGCCAAGGAAGGTGCCGCGACTCGCGCCCGACGCCGCCCCGCAGATTTTGGACGTTGCCGTCAGCGAGACGACCGTGCAGCCGGGCGATCGCGTCGTCGGGAGGGTCGTCACCAGCTCGAACGTCGCCAGCGTCGAAGCTCGCATCGGCGGGTACGCCGTCAACCTCGTCAAAGTCGGCGTTGGGCGGTTCGAGCTTACCTACACCGTCGGGCCGCTGCCGTGGTTCATACGCGGCAACTTCAACATGCAGGTCATCGCGCGCAATACCCGCGGCCACATCGTGACGCGCGCGATCCCGCTGACGGTGCGCTAGTGTGCTGTCCCAGAAGCACACTAGTCTCCCGGTGGCGGGCAGCCCGGCGGAGGTGCCGGCCGGCCGTGTCCCGGAGGCTCCGGCGGGGGCAGACAGCTCGGAAGATTGGGGAACGGCGCGGGGTTATACGGCGTCGGCATGATCTGCGGCTGAACCTGCTGGACGCCGCCGCTGACCGAGTCTTGCCAGGCGTAGACGGTATCACGAATCACGCGTACGTCGGCATTCGTCACGATGAGCTGTCGCGGCGTCCGCTGCAAACCGTTCTGTGCGACCTCTTGCGATTGGAGGTTGCCGCGGTCGTAGAGGTAGCGAAAAATCGTGCCGGAGTTGTAGCGGCGCGTGATCTCGTAGTGCAGCGCATCGACGCGGTCCATCGGAATCGCCTGGGCGATCCAGCCGCTGACGTCGTTCGTGATGTAAACGCTCGCCGTCAACGGGGTGTTCGGCGGCACCTGTACGATGAACGTTACGAGCACCGGCTTGCCATTGAAGCTGACGCTCGACTCCAACGACGGATTCTCCGCGCCGGGCGGCGGCGTCTCGATATTGCGAAGCAAGTCAGGATTCGGGACCGGCGACGAGAGCGCGACCGCGAACCGCGAGACGTCGGCGAAGCTGCCCTCGGGCGGCAATGGCGAGGCTGAGAGATCGAGCTCCGTGACGGTGCCGCTTGCGTCGAAGGTCGCGCGCGCCCAGACGCGCGGTGCCGGACCGATTCTCGCTGCTCCGCCGGTCTTGGCGTCTTTCAAGACGACGTCGTGCGCGATGCGGAAGCCATCGCCGGTTGTGAAGAAGACGTAGCCGTCTTGATAGGCGAGCAGCTGTCCGCTAACGACGGTCGACGATCCCGCTGCGACCAGCACGACGGCGAATGCAAGCGCCGCGACCGTGAGTATTCTGCGCCTCATATCGGCAAGATCTGCACGACGAACGCCGGTTGCCAGAACTGCGTGCGGTAGGGGTTGCCGTACCAGTAGAGCGTGCGCGAGATATCCGCGAGCGCATGCGGGAAGAGCACGAAGCGCACGTCGGCAGTGGCGTCATAGGGAGGTTGGCCGAGGTAGTAGCTGTAGAGCGGCTGCCCGATGATGTTGTTCGGCGGGGGCGCGAAGACGCCCGGGACCGGAACTGGAAAGTCGTCGTGATGGCGCACGAGCAGCGAGAAATTAAACTCCGGATTCGGGACGACGTTGATGCCGGCGCTGGTCGTGCGAAAGGTCGAGACGCCGCGGAACGACGTGAAGCTCAGCGGACAGTAGAACGATCCGGCCGGCTGGCACGGAAGGTAGCCGCCGTTGATGTAGTGATCGCCGACGTTCTGGATCTGATAGCCGATGTAGGTGTGCAGCGCGCGCGTGAACTGACGGCTGATCGTGAAGTTCTCGGAGTCGTTGCTGATCCAGTGCGGCAGCGAGTTCCATTGATATTGCTTGGTGTAGCTCGCGTTGAAGTAGTACGCTTCGTAGGGGCTCGGCGCGTCATTCAATTTCAGCGCTGGCGTAAAGAAGTTTATCCCCAGCACCGAGTTCCAAATCGTGGTGTAGACGGGGCAAAAGTATTGGGGCGGGTGCTTCACGCCGTATTGATTCGGGCACGGCGCGCCGTACGCTTGTAAGCCGGGAATAGGATTCGGCGGCTGCCCGTACTGGGGAAAGCCCTGGAGATATTGTTGGCCGACGGAATCGTGATTGAAGCCGTAGCCCTCGTAGATCTGCTCGAAGAGCGGCAAGTCCGCGACTTTGTTTTGGAAGCTGGTCGCGGTGATTTGGACTTGTGTCGGGTGCGAGAGACTGCCGCCGATGGCGTTGGGCACTTCGAGCGATCCCGGGCCGAGCAAATTGTAATTCGTGACCTGCGACGTCGCCTGGACGTAGGAGTGCGGAAGAGCGTAGGTCGCGTTGATGAAGGTGGTCTGCTGCGACGCGCGCGGCTCCTGCAGCCAGAATTGCTGCGTGTAGTACTGAGTGAAGCTTTGGATCTGGAAGCGGCTGCCGAGCTTTTCGTAGAGCAGTAGATTCCACCACTTCTTCGCCCGGGTCGCCGGATTCACCGAGAAAACCGCGTACTCGTGATCGCCGACGAGGTGCTGCTCGACGGAAAGATACGTGTGGTACGTCGGATCGTATCGAAGATGGAGCGCGGTGAGCGCGTTGGGGCTGGCGGCCATCGTCCACGTCAGATCGACGCTCGCTCCCGAGAGCGTGTTCTGCGCGAAATACTGATTGGACGAAAAGTTCACGACGTCGGTTCCCAGCGGGATCTCAGCGCCGGCCAAATACGTGTGGGAATTTACGAAGCGGACGTAGGTCTTCGTTCCGATCACCGCAGCGCTGGCCGTTATGCTGGGCGCGCGCGGCAGCGACTGCGGGAAATAGAACGCGTCGCCGGGCATCTCCCGTCCCTTCGCGGGATGGGCGAGATCGCCGTCGAGGAAGGTCCAGCGATCGGGCTCGCTCGTCACCGGAACGAAATAGATCCGTTGAAAATCGAGAAAGTCGGAGATCGCCGCGCCGCTGACCGTTCCGGTCGCGTCGTGGAGCGTCACGTTCCCGGCGACCATGAACCGGTTAAGCTTGAGATCCATGGTAAACGCGTCGCCGCTTACCGTAAAACCATCGCTCGTTCGGATGCGCACGTTGCCGTCGGCTTCGAGCAAGAAGCGATCGTAGTAGAAATCGATTCGTTTTGCCGTTAGGTAGATCGTCGTCTTGGGCGGTGCCGGAGCAGCACTGGGTGCGGGCGTTGCGGCATCGGCTGCGGCGCACGCGAGCAGACAGAAGAGCATTCCGAACGCCGCCGGTAGCGCGACTCGTGCCACGCGCCCAGGTTTTTTGAGACCAAGAACCGACTCCTACCTCAACCGGGTCATCGCCTGCCTGTTCAAATCGGTCGAAATGTCGGGCAGTTTATGAGCGAACCTTCCAGGGATGGCTCACCTCCAAGCCAATTGCGCCGTTGGATGAAGCCGCGATCGGCGACTCTGCTTTGGGATGCGCTGGCGGCGGCGCTCTTTCTCGTCTTGGCCTCGACGCTCTGCACGATCGCCCAGTGGCGTTATGCCATCTTTCGAAATGGTGTCGACCTTGGGATCTTTACCCAGGTTGTCGCCGGCCTCGGCCACGGATTTTCGAGCACCGCGGAGGGCAGCACGAGCCATCTCCTCGTGCACTGGTCTCCGATAATCGTTATGGCGTGATGGCGTGGCCGTTTTTACGTGCGTTCGGGCCGGTTGGGCTCGAGTATTTTCAGGCCATCCTCGTCGCTGCTGTCCTGTTCCCGATCTGGGGTTTGGCGCGAGCCAGGTTCAGCCCGCCGGCAGCGTTCGCTTTGGTTGCCGTCGCGGCGCTCTATCCAATCCTATGGGCAAACGGAGTCGGCGATTTTCATGAGATGGCATTCGTGCCGCTTCTCTCTGCCGAACTGGTCTACGCACTCGACCGGCGCCGCTGGATAATGAGTATTGCCATGGCACTACTGCTTTGTTGTACGAAGGAGGACCAGTTCGTCGTTCTGGCCGCAAATGGGTTGCTCTTCACTGCAATGGCAAACGATGCGCAAGCTAAGCGCGTCGGGTGGGTCATCTCCGGCCTCGCAGTCGACGAGCACTCGCCGGCCGAACCTACGTCGTAACGAGCGACCGCGACGGAATCGTGATCATCGAACGATTTGGCACGCGAGGCCAAGGCGGTGCGCCGATAGTAAGGAGCGACTCTTTGAACGAACGGTCAACGGTCGCATGAAGCGCGTGGTTGTTATTGTAATCGACTCGGGCGGCGTCGGCGCGCTTGCCGACGCCGATCGATACGGCGATTCGCCGGCTGTGAACACGATCGGCAACGTGGCGCGGCGATTAGGCGTCCTGCGCCTCCCCAATTTCGAGCGCTTAGGGCTCGGGCTGCTTGGAGAGATTGCGGGCGTTCCGGCGGTTGAGCGGCCGTGCGCTCGCGTGGCGCGTCTGCGCGAACGCAGCCGCGGTAAAGATACCATTACGGGACACTGGGAAATGATGGGGATTCTCACCACCGTGCCGTTCCCCACCTATCCCGCGGGATTTCCGCCGGAGATCGTCGAGGCGTTCACGCGAATCACGGGCAAAGCACCGCTCGGCAACAAGCCGGCGTCCGGCACCGAAATCATCGAGGAGCTGGGGCTCGAGCACCTCGAGAGTGGTCGTCCCATTCTCTACACCTCGGCCGACTCGGTCTTCCAGATCGCGGCGCATGAAGAGATCGTGCCGCTGGCGGCGCTCTACGATTGGAGTCTCCGGGCCCGCGAGATGCTCCGTCCGCCTCATAACGTCAACCGGGTCATCGCCCGGCCGTTTGCGGGCGAACCGGGGGCTTTCCGGCGGACGCCGAATCGACGGGACTATGCAATCGAGCCGCCCCCGAACTTGCTGGACGAGCTCAGGACCGGGAATATCGAGGTGCACGCAGTAGGTAAAGTCTGCGACATCTATTGCGGGCGGGGTATATCGTCGTCGGTTCGCGTCATCGACAACCGTGATGCGATGGAGAAAACGTTCGAGTTGTTGGAATCGGTCAACCACGGTTTCGTCTTCACGAATCTCAATGATTTCGATTCGAAGTACGGGCATCGGCGCGACGCCCGCGGATACGGCGCCGCGCTTGAAGAACTCGACGCCATGCTGCCGGACCTCGAAGCACGACTGCGTTCCGGAGATGAGGTGATTCTGACCGCCGACCACGGCTGCGACCCCACGGCCCCCGGGACCGACCACACGCGTGAGTACGTGCCGTTCGTTCACTTGAGCCGGCGGCCGGGCGAGGCGATCGGCGACGCCGAAGGCCTCGATCTCGTGGGTCGAACCGTCAAAGAGGCGCTCTTGGGATGAGATACTCCAACGCGGTGCAAATGGCGGTCAGCCTGCCGGCGGGGCGTGCGGTCCCGGACTCCTGGCAGCTGCTCAAGCGTGTCATCGACGTCGTACTCGGCAGCGCGCTACTGATCGTCACCGCGCCGATCGTCGCGCTCGCGGCGCTCGCCATCGCGTGCAAAACGCGCGGCACGCCTTTTTTCGCGCAAGAGCGCGTCGGAATCTACGGGCGCCGCTTCAAGATGTTCAAGCTGCGCACGATGGTCAACGGCGCGCACGCGATGCGCCAGAGCGTCATGCACCTCAATGAGGTCGACGGCCCGGTCTTCAAGATTCGCAACGATCCGCGCGTTCATCCGCTCGGACGCTTCCTGCGGCGGACCAGCATCGACGAGCTGCCGAATCTCATCAACGTCGTGCGCGGCGAGATGTCGCTGGTCGGACCCCGTCCCGCCCTTCCGAGCGAAGTCGAGCATTACGATGCGGACGCGCGGCGCCGGTTGACCGTCCCGCAAGGCGTCACGTGTCTCTGGCAGATCAACGGGCGCAGCGACGTTTCCTTCGAGCATTGGATGGAACTCGACAACCGCTACGTCGACGAGTGGACGCCGCTGGGCGATTTGCTGATCGTGGCGAAGACGATTCCGGCCGTCTTACGGAGAGATGGAGCGCATTAGGTCCGCTTCTCACCTGCGAGTCGTTCGCGAGCTTCGTCCACGCCATCGCGTTTCGATCGCGGGTTCGACTCTCTTCATCATGGGAGCGACGTTCGCATCGACGCTCCTGGGGTTCTTGCGCGAAGTCGTGAGTGCCCGGTACTACGGCACGCGCTGGGAGATGGATACGTTTCTGGCAGCCGCCACGATTCCGACGATTCTCTTCGGTGTTTTCAACGGCGCCCTGGTGAGCGCGCTCGTCCCGACCTTTTCTGAGTACCTCGCGCACCGGAAGGAGGACGAAGCGTGGCGCCTGGCCAGCACCGTGCTCAACATCCTGGCAATCGTCTTGACGACGTGCGCTCTAATCGGCTTCTTTACCGCCCGTTGGTACGTCCCGCTCATCGCTCACGGCTTCCCCGCCCCCCAGATGGGCGTTGCGATTCGCATGACCCGCTGGCTGATGCCGAGCATCGTCGCGGTCAGCCTGAGCGGCGTGCTCTCGGCGATGCTCAATGCCTATCACCGCTTCCGCTCCGCGGCCCTCGTCGGTGTTGCCGTGAATACCGTGACGATCGCCTGCGTCGTGCTCTTGGCCCACGGCATGGGAATCTACGCGCTGGTCGTCGGTACCGTCTTGGGGTTGACCGCGCAGATGCTCGTGCAGCTTCCATCGTTTCTCTCGATCGGCAAATACCGTCTCATCATCGACCTGCGCCATCCCGGTCTTGCGAAAATTTGGACCTTGCTCGGGCCTATCATCGTAGGATCGGCGGCAGGGCAGCTCGCGCTCTTCTTCGACCGTTTCTTCGCATCGACGCTCGCCCCGGGCTACATCGCCGGAATGAACTACGCGACGAAGCTCGTGAACTTTCCGCAGCAAATTTTCGCGGCGGCGATCGCAACGGTGATCTTTCCGCTCCTCGCTGCCCAGTTCGCGCGCGAGAACCGGCGCGGGGTGGCGCGCAGCGTCGTGACCGGGCTGCGGATCGTGAACTTCATCACGATCCCCTCCGTCTGCGCGCTGATCGTGCTCGCCCATCCCATGGTGCAGGCGCTCTTCGAGCGCGGAACGTTCCAGGCGAGCGCTACCGACTTGACGGCTGCGTTGCTGCCCTACGCCGCGATCGGCTTGATCGCACTCGCGGCCAACGTGGTGCTGACTCGCTGCTGTTTCGCCTGCCGGGAAACGCTCTGGCCGGTCGCGATCTCTGTCGTTAGCGTGATCGTCAACGTGCTGCTTTCGATGGTATGGCTGCCGACGTTGGGCGCGCGTGGCCTGCTGCTGGCGAACTCCCTCAGCCAAAGCATGCAGGCGATTCTCCTGTTGCTCGTCATTGCCCGGCTCGTCGCGGGCATCGATTGGGGTGCGCTGCTGCTCTCCTCGGGAAAGGTCGTGCTCAGCTCGCTGGCGATGTTGGCGGCGCTGGGGTGGATCATGGCACTCGGCGTGACGCCCGAGGCCACGCTGGCCTCGCGCGCTTGGTTCCTATTCGGTCAAATCGCAATCGGAGGCACCGTCTTCGTCGCGGTTGCGCGCATGCTGGGAGTCGAAGAGCTCGACCTCGCCTGGCGGACGATCGTCGCGAAGTTCGAGCGCAACCTCGTAAGCCCGCCCGAAAACCGGGAGGCCCCCATAGCCTAGCGGCAAACCTTCCAGCGCCATGCTTTCGATCCTCATGCCCGCCTATAACGAGGCGCATTCGATCGCCGAAAACGTGTGCGAGACGGTCGAGACGATGCAGGCCCTCGGCGTCGATTTCGAGATCGTCGTCATCGACGACGGAAGCATGGATGGGACGCACGCGGCCGCCAGCAACGTCTTGAAGACCTGGCCGGAGCGCGTTCGCGTGGTGCGGTGCGCGCGAAACCAGGGGAAGGGCAACGCCCTCATCTGCGGCGCCTGTTACTCCAAAGGGGACTACGTCGCGTTCCTGGATGCCGACATGGATCTCCATCCCGAACAACTGGCGCGGTTTTTAGAGATCATGGACGCTCGCAGCGCCGACGCGGTGATCGGATCGAAGTTCCATCCCGATTCGAAAGTGGATTATCCGCGCTTGCGGCGCGTCTACAGTTTCTTCTACTATATGCTCGTGCGCGCGCTCTTCGGGCTGCCGGTGCGCGACACGCAGACCGGCATCAAGCTTTTCAAGCGGCCCGTCCTAGAACGCGTCCTGCCCCGCATTCTGGTCAAGCGCTTTGCCTTCGACCTCGAGCTGCTGGCGAACATCCATCATTTCGGCTATCGCATCGTCGAAGCGCCGGTCACGGTGAACTTCAAACGGGTCTGCAGCCGCCTCCGCTTCACCGCCGTCTGGAACGTCTTTCTCGACACGCTGGCGATCTTCTACCGCATGCGGATCCTGCGCTACTACGACCGGGCCGAACGCTCGGCCATCGATCTCGACCGCGTCGCGGGTTCGCAAGAAATCGTCGTTCCCGTCGTTATCGGGGAGTAGCTCTTCCCTTGGGTTCTCGTACGGCGCTGGTGCTGCTGCTGCCAGGGCTCGGCGATGCCCTGGCCGCGGGTCCGATCTTGCGGGGCTTGGCCCGCGACGGCTGGACGATCGATGCGCTCACGATGCACGCGCCGGTCAGCGATTATTTGCGCGCGCTCGGTATCGTTGGGGATATCGTGGAGCTGCCGCTGCGGCCGACTCCGTTCGACGCGTTGCGTTCCGCCCTCACGCTCCGCCCGCGCCGGTACGATGCTTGCATCGTCCCGTTTCCCGCGACGCGCTGGCAATATACGCTCATCGCTCGGGGAATCGGCGCGAAGAAGCTCTGGATGCACGAGTATGGGGGCGCGTCGAGCGCGATTGCGCGGACGGCGCGCAACGCGCGGGTTCGACTTCGTGGCGGTCATCGGCTTGCCGAGAACGTGCGGCTCGCGCGCGCCATGGAGCTTGCGCCGGGGGACGGCGACTTCGAGTATTGGATTCCTGCGATATGGACCGCGCAGCGCATTGCGGGCACGCTCGGCATCCATCCCGGCTCGATGGCGTGGAAGGGAAACGAAGCGAAGCGTTGGCCCTACGAGCGATTCGTCGCATTGGCGCGCGCTCAAGCGGCGCGCGGGCGGAGCGTGCGTTTCTTTCTCGGGCCGCACGAAGAAAGAGAAGCGGGCCGGGCCGAGCAAGACTTTCGCGGAAGCGGGGGAATCAGCATCGTCTGCGAACCGCTCGCGGAAGCCGCGCGGCGGCTCGCAGAGTGCGAGGTCTTCGTCGGCAACGATGCCGGATTCAGTCATCTTGCCTCGGGACTCGGCGTTAAGACGCTCGCGCTCTATGGCATGACCAGCGAAGTTCGAGGAGCTCCTATTGGACCGGCCGTCGCGTTGCGCCCATCGCCCTGCCCCGCCTGTCACGACGAAGGCTCGGACGGGTTTGAGTGCGTACGTCGCATCGAGTATCGCTGCATCCTGCGCGACATCGAGCTCGACGCCGTCTGCCGGAACGTTGACGACCTCTTTGAGATCGGCGTGGTAGAGCAGCGCCCGGCCTTGGAAGGCCCATTCAGGCTCTACGGAAAGGCTTATTCGTGAAAGAGGAGACCGTCGAACGACGCGGGCCGCGCATACGCCGCTTACCGGCTACGTTGCGCGCGCTCGCACTCGACCGGCCGATCTCCGCATCGCTGCAAAAAGCTCTCGTGCCGGCGCTCTTCGTCGCGCTCGCGCTGCTGGTTACCACCGGATACGGTAGCGGCGTTCAGCTCAACGACGGGCAGGCCGCCCTGCACATCAACCCGCTGCAGTTTCTAGCGCGGCTCCTTCACGCGTGGAACCCCGAGCTCGCGCTCGGCACGCACGCCGGCTTCTGGATCCCCTATCAAACGCCGTACTCGTGGGCCTACGGGCTGGCGCAGTTCCTGCACGTCCCGCAAGACTTTGCGCAGCACGCCGCGGTCTTCTTAGTCTATCTCGGCTGCCTGTGGTCGATGTACTACTGCCTGCGCAGCCTGGCGCCGTGGCTCGACGAGGTCGCCCGGATCGCCGGCTCGTGCGCGTACCTCTTCAACATGTACGTCGCGCTGAACTCGCAGGCGCAGATCGTCTGGCTGCTGACGTATGCGACGCTGCCGGCGATGGTGGGGGTGATGGCGCGAGCGATGCGCGGTGAGATGAATCTCTGGCGAGCCGCGCTGGCGATCGCGCTCCTCGTGCTCGTCGGAGGCGGCATCAATCCTCCGTTGGTCGCGATCAACGTCGTAATTCTCGCCATCTTCGTGCTCGTAACGATCGCGCTCGATCCGAAGCCGGCGGCCGCGGTAAACCGGACGGTGCCGATCATCGTCGCGGCTTTGATCGCCACGGTTGCGATCAACCTTTATTGGGTCGTACCGTTCGTCGACTATTTCCGCGGTGTCTGGCTCAACGGCGTGCTGACCGAGGCGCCCTCCATGCACAACGCCGCCACCTCCTTTGCCAACGTGCTGCGCGGACTCGGTCATTGGGCGACGTTCGTCTCTTTTGCGGGTCGCGCGTACTTCCCGTGGGCGGCACCCTATGCGTCGGGATTGTTCAGCGCGCTGCTCTGGTTCGTTCCAATCGTCGCGCTGGGCGGGGTCGCGTTCCGGCGCAACCAGCGCCCGGTCACGCTTTTCTTTCTCATCGTCGCAGTCGTTTCGGTTCCCATCGTCGTCGGCTACTATCACGACGAGCTGGGCGACGCGGTTACGACGCCGCTCTACGATCAGTTTTACCGCAACTTTCCCGGCTTCCAGATGTTCCGCTTCTCGTATAAGTGGGTTGCCGGAGTCGAATTTGGAATAAGCGGGCTCTACGCGCTCGCCGCCTTCGCGATGGTGAGTGCGTTGCGCGAGCACGTCGCTAAGCTGGGAACTTTCGAGCGCCGGAGTTGGGCCTGGGCGGTCACCGGCGCTCGGACGGTCCTCGTCGCGCTGCCGATCCTCGTTTTCGTCCCGGTGCTCGTGAACAAGATGAACTATCCGGGTCAGCCCATTCCGGAGTGGGAGTACCGCGAGAGCGCGCTGGTCGGCGCCGATCAGAACCAGCGCGTGGCGCTCTTTCCGACGCAGTTTCTCGAGCAGTTCGACTGGGGAAGTCCTCAGTTCTACATCGAGGACTCGCTCGTCGACCGGCCGCTGATCTACGGACTCCTCGGCAGTGAGCCCTCCGAAGGCACGGACATCTGGGTACGCCGCGCGTACCGCGCATCGCGCGAAGGCTTGCCGTTCGCGACGGATATGTTGCGTGTGATGGGCGTCGACACGATCCTGCAGCGCGACGATTTCATTCCGGCAATCGACTTCAGCTCACCCGGCGAGTGGCGCTTCAATAGCACCACGCTGACTCACGACCTCTTGCATCGCGTGATACGAGCAACGCCGGTGCGGTCGGACGGCCCGCTGCGCGTCTACCACGTCAGCGGGGCCTTGCCGCTCCTCTATGGCGTAACGCACCCCGTCATCAGCACGCTGCCGACGTTCTCCGACGGCTACCTGGGCGACGTCGATGCGATGGCCAAGGGTAGAGCGCAGTTCGATCCGCCGAACCGGTCCGCCGACGAGTTCACAACCGCACTGCAATCGCTCTCCCCGATTCTCCCGGGATCCTCCGATCAGATTCGCGACCTTGCCGTGAACGAGGCGCTCGCGGACGGAATCCGAGTGCATCCGCCCTCCGCCGACGCGGCCTGGCTGACTCGTTTCAACGTCAAGGCCGGCGGCGTCTACGCCGTCTTCGCGCTCGATCAGTCGCTGCTCTTCGACCGGCCTCCGCCGCAAACGCTCGAGATCGACGGCAAGTATTGTTCGCTTCAGTCGCAAGGCGGCGCATGGACGCAATACGGCACCATCGGCTTATTGCCCGGTTCGCATTGGGTTTCGGACGGATACCTCGATCCCGATCTCGTCGTCGCCCTCGTCAACGTCGACGACCTTCGGGCGTGGGAGGACCGAATTAGCGCGCTGGAGCGCGCGGCACCGCAGAATCTCGAGACGGCGAGTTTGGTCTATGCCGCAAAAACCGCCGTCACCGTTCCGGTCTCCGGAAAGTACCGCGTCGCCGTCACGGCGGTCGGCCCCTTCGGTCCCGATGGACTCGTCCGCACGCGGCTCTTGCACGGCGTAACCCGCGGTCGCTTTCCGTCCGAGCTCTCCGGAACGCTTCCCTACGTTTTGGGCAGCGGCGTGGCGGCGACGTCGGCGCTCATCATGCCGCTGCAATGGTACCGTGAAGATCCGACCGTCTACGAGTGGCAACGCGGCGATCCGATCTCGTGGTTCCTCTTCGCGCGTCACTCGCTCGTTCGCGTCTTCGTCCCCGGCACGGGCGCCCTGCGCGCGCAGGTGGCGATGCGGCTCAGCCGTCTGCAAGTCGCCGGGCTGATGACCGTTACGGTACCAGGGTTCCCCGCGCAGAACGTCTCGCTGCCGGGCCCCGCCGCCGGCGATCAGCAGTACGATACCATGGACCGTCTCGACGGCCCGGCGCCGGTTGCCGTCCGTTTTCCGCTCGGCCTACGGCCGGGCTGGAACGACGTCGCGTTCGACTTTCATCTCGCTCCCGGGGAGCGCGTCGATCTGGGGCCGGACGTGATCTCGGCGGCGGTTGCGCCCGATCTTTCCTTCACGCGAGTGGGCGTCGTCCATTCCTCTGCGGCGCCGGCGTACGACCGAGATTTCACGGCGGTCGCAGTCGCCAAGCCGCCGGCCCTGAGCGGTGACCCCGGGATCCTCGGGAATCTTGCGGATACCGGGACGCGCGGAGCGTCGTTCGCAGTCGCGCTCGAACGGAACGGAAGCGTGGTCTATCGGGTCTTCCCGATCGCGCAGGATGGTTCGTTCGAGATCAACTTCATGCACGCGTTCCCCAATGACTGGAACGACGCGTCGGAGCGCGTCGTCGGGCTGTGGTTTCTCCCCGGCGGCGGCGACCCTGAAATTACCGGGCTCTACTACAATCTCCGCGCGCGGCCGGCCGAGAATCTGCGCCACCCGAGCTCGCTGAAGGCGCTGCCGGTCCGCATCGACGGAAAGCCGCTGCGTAGCGGACCGGTCTTTCTCACGCGTGGGCGGCACCTCGTCGCGAGCGCCGACCGGCAAGTCAAGATCGGTCTGCTGACGCTCGAGCCGGTGAACTCGCCGCGCACACGGGACTTCGGGGTTCTTTGGGAGCGGAACTCCCCGACGGCGGTAGACGTCACGGCGAAGAGCACGGCGAGCCCGTTCCTTCTCGTATTCGACGAGGCGTACCATCCGGAGTGGACCGCGACGCTCAATGGCGAAGTGCTTCCTCACGTGATCGTCGACGGCGTCTCCAACGGCTGGATTGTTCCGAGCCTCCCTGCCGGCGGGCGAATCCTTCTAACCTTTGCGGGACAGGAGTATTACGTCGTCGCCGCCGCGATCTCGGCGATTGCACTGCTGATCACGATCGTGCTCGCCTGGGCGCCGGAGTTGTGGCCGATACAACCTTTAGATCGCTGAGCCGGCCCGCGCTCGCATGGGCGGTCAGCCGCGCCGTACGACTTGCGATCGGCACGTCGGTCGTGGCCTTTCTGTTGGCGGCGACGCTCTCGGGAGAGGGGGCAGAGCGTTTTGCAACGGCCGGCTATCTCGCCGCGATCTTCGCGGCCGTCGCGCTCGCCGTGCAGCGTTTCCTTCGCCCCGGTCGTCCGAGTGAGCGCAATGGGGTTTCGGCTCCGGTCTTTCCTACTTTCCTGATCTACGCGACCGGCATCGTTGCCTTCTTGAGCATCGTGTCGGCCTTTGTTTCGCAGCCGAGCGCCGAAGCGTTCACGTTGATAGCATGCTTCGCGCTGGTTATCGTGGCCGTTCTCGTGCGCTGCGGAACGGTCGCAGCGCTCAACGCAATGCTCGTGCGCGGGGGCCCCCTCGTTGCCGCATCGCGCTACGCCGTCGTCGTGACGCTCTGTGCGCTCGTCCTCGCGGCGCTCGTGGGTGGCGATGTAGGGGAAAGCCTCGTGAGGTTCGCCCTTCGGGTGACGATTCTCGCCGCCGCGCTGGTGGCTGCATCGCTGCTCGCACCGACGGCTGTCGGCCTCCGGGTCCAGAAGGGCTACGCTGCATTCGTCGGAGTGCTGGATAAGCTGGCGCGGGCCTTCGTCTTCGAACGGGTCGCGAGCTACGCGGCGATCGCTGCGGTCGCGGCAATGATCCCCGCGAGCCTTCTGCCGGCGCCGTTCGCAGAGCCCTTCGCGCTCGCCGCATACGCCGCCGCCGCATGCGCCGCGTTTGGGGTCGCGATGGAGTGCCGGCGATTGCGTTCGTAACGAAGCTGCGCGCCATCGCGCTGGCGGCGGCGATGCTCTTCGCCGCGTTCGTCATCGTCAAGGGCGTTCCGACGCTTCGTCACGACTGGACCTGGCCGATCGATCGCCCCGCGATCCCTTCGTTCTGGAGCGCTTCGGTCAACGGCTGGCTCTCGGATAGCCTCGGTACCGCCAATCCGCATCCGACCACCTATTTGATCGCGCTTCCGATCGTGGCGGCGATGTGGCTCCTCGGCCCACTCGCGGCCCTGGGCCTTTTCGCGGCGACAATCGGATACGCGTGCATGCGTTGCGTCGCCGAGGCATCGTCGCGTTGGGAGAGCGAGTGGCCGGCTGCGCTCGGCATCGGGCTCTTCGCGCTCTTCAATCCGTGGGTCTATAATGAAGTCGTCGCCGGACATCTCGTGATGGTTCTTGCCTACGCAGGCCTCATCGGACTCTTCGCCGAGATGCTGCGCGGCCGCGACGCTTCGTCGGTGCGCCTCGCGCTCTGGATCGCGTTGATCGAAACGCAGCTTCAACTCTTCATCGTCGCACTGCTCGCGCTCGTGACCTTCGCGCTCGCGACGCGCAAGTGGCTGCCCGCGCTTATCGGAACGCTCGTCGCGCTCCCGTCCATCATCGGCCTAGTTGCGGAGCGCGGCACGCTCTTACGCATACCCTACGTGGTGACGTGGCAGACGAATCAATCCGTCGCACCGCTTCCGCTCCTCGGCTTGGGCGGGTATTTCGCGGGTTACGCCGATCGCCTCGGCATCGTCGCCTCCGTCGCAGTTTGGATCGTACTCGCCCTCGCGCTGGCCAGCGCGATCGTGATGCGCCGTCGCGTTGCGGCGCGGTATGCGATCGCCGCGGCCGCCCTGCTTTACGTCGCCATTCTCGGCGTCCACGGCCCGATTGCCGCTCCCTACGCCTGGATCGTTCGCAACGTTCCCGAGAGCGGCGTCTTCCGCGAACTTTACGACCTGGCGGGCGCCTTCGCGGCGCTCCTGTCGGTGCTCGCGTGCGCCGCGACGGCTCGGATCCGGCCGCTCGGTTACGTTGCGCTGAGCGCAGGCGTCGCGCTGCCGCTCACCTGGGCACTCGCGGCGCCGAGCGATCTTTGGATTGGCGCGCGCGCGTATCCGCATCCTGCGGTGGTGGCGCGGCCCTTCACCCGTATCGCGCTCTTACCGGCCTTTCAGCCGCTGGGGCTACGGCGCGATGGCGGCGACGGAGCCGATCCCGACGTCTACGTCTACCCCGGCGGCGTACCGGCGCTCAACGAGTACTTTCCGGCCTACCCCGTCGACATGGCCCTCGCCCGATACGAACAATCGGGTGACGACGCGGCGCTGCGCGTCCTCGGCGTCGCAGAGATCGTTCCGCGCCCCTGGCTCGTTTCGCGAACGCATGGGGGAGTCGGTCTGGCGGCCTCGTCGCTCGCACCGCGAACCGCCGGCCGCGCGATGGCCGCAACTCGGCGACTCGACGGCGCCATGCCGCTGCTCTCGGAATGCGCAACGGTACGCGTCGTCGATCTTGGGGATCCGCTCGGTCCGTGCGACGTCTTCTTCGGCGACGCGGCAGGTTACGCACCGGTTCGCCCAATTCGTGCGCCGAGCGATTCGATCGATTCGCGAACTGCGTGGATCGACGCACGGCTTGCCTTTGCCGAATCGCCGGAACTCGCACAGGCGATCGGCGGTGCGCTCACGGAATCGAACGTCTCGTTGGAAGTCGAGCCGAATTCGTGGCTGCTCGCATACGTGCGCGGCGTACTGCTCGCAGCGAACGAGCAAACGCTCGTCACGAGCCACGGAAGCTTTGCGTGGGTCCGCGTTCCTGCCGGCGTAACCTCGGTGAAGTGCTCCGGACTCTGCGAGCTCGTGGCGCAAACGCAGCGCCTTCCGCGTCGTGCGCTGCATCGGGCTCAACCGCATCTCAGCGCGCTGGAATTTCGCCGGCTCGCGCCCTGGCTGTACGTCGTCACGAGCAATGGCAACCCGCCTCCTTTCGACTCCGTCGCGAATCGGGTCTTGCGCTTCAACGAGCGGTACGATTCCGGTTGGGCCGCATTCGACGAAGGGCGTGCGCTTGCGCACGTTCGCATTGGTATGTCGGTGAACGGCTGGTTTCTTGGTAACCCGTCGGGGCGCGTCGTCCTCGTCCAGGTGACGGCGCTCTTGCAATTGCTTGCGGAAATCGTCGGCGTTCTCTGCGTGCTCTGGCTGCTGAAGGCGCTCCCGAACGTGCCGACGAAGCGCGTACGGTGACGATGACGACGCTCGTTCCATTCGTCGATTTAAGGGCGCAGTTTCGCACGTTGCGTGCCGAAGTCGTTCCCCGCGTCCTGCAGGTGATGGAGGAGGCGACGTTCGTTCTTGGCCCCGACGTCGCGCGCTTTGAAGCGAGTTTTGCGACGTACGTCGGCGCCCGGTGGTGCGTCGGCGTCGAATCGGGAACGGCCGCGCTGCAGTTCGCGCTGGAAGGATTGGGGATCGGCGCGGGCGACGAAGTCATCATCCCGGCGAATACGTACATCGCGTCGGCGCTCGCCGTTTCGGCGACCGGCGCCCGGCCGGTTCTCGTCGACGTCGACGCCGCATATTTGATCGATCCGAACCTGCTCGCCGGCGCATTGACGCCGCGCACGAAAGCGATCATGCCGGTTCACCTCTACGGGCAGGCGGTCCCGATGGACCCGATCTTGGAGTTCGCGCGGCGGCACGAGCTCTACGTGATCGAAGACGCATGCCAGGCGCATGGCGCGCAATGGAACGGTCGCCGCGTCGGCGGCATCGGGGATGTCGGCTGCTTCAGCTTCTATCCGGGAAAGAATCTCGGCGCCTATGGCGACGGCGGCGCGATCGTCACCGGCGACGCCGCGCTGGCCGAGCGGTTGCGGTTGATGCGCGACTTTGGGCAGCGCAAGAAGTACGAGCACCTCATCAAGGGCGGTAACTGCCGGCTCGACTCGATTCAGGCTGCCGTACTCGACGTGAAGCTGCGCCATCTAGATTCCTGGAACGATGCGCGACGGCGCCATGCGGCAGCGTACGACGCACGAATGCCAAAGATCGGCCTTAAACCGCCCGTGCGACTGCGCGAAGAGGGACACGTCTACCACCTTTACGTGATCGAGATCGAGAATCGCGAGCGCGTCGCGGCGATGCTGCGCGAGCGCGGCATCCAAACGGGCGTCCACTATCCGATTCCGATTCATTTGCAGCCGGCCTACGCCGATCTGGGACTGGCCCGCGGCTCATTTCCCCGGACGGAGCGCAGCGCCCAACGCGTGCTCTCTCTGCCGATGTTCGCCGAGCTGACGGAGGAGCAGATCGAGCTCGTGGCCGATGCGCTTGCGAGTTCGCAGCCGTTGGTCGTCGCTTAAACCAAGCCTGCAACGTAGGCCGATGATGGAACGAAAACCGCTCGGCGTCGCGGTCGTCGGAGCCGGCTACTGGGGACCCAACCTGCTTCGTAACCTCCACGCCTCGGAGGATTGGTCGGTTCGGTGCGTCGTCGATCGCGACCGCGTCCGGCTCGAGCGTTTGCTGCGCCTCTATCCGACGGTGGAGGCGCACGAGCAGATCGAAGGGGCGCTGGCCGATCCGGGCGTCGATGCCGTCGCGCTCGCGACACCGCCGCGCACGCATCACGCGCTTGCGGTGAAAGCGATCGACGCGGGCAAGCACGTACTGGTAGAGAAGCCGCTGGCGGAGTCCTACGCCGACGCCGAAGACCTCTGCGCGCGCGCGCGGCGCGCCGGCGTTCGCCTGATGACCGATCACACCTTTCTCTATACCGGCTCGGTGGAGAAGCTGCGCGCGCTTCGCGAGACGGGCGAGCTCGGCAAGATCTATTACATCGATTCGATCCGCGTCAACCTCGGGCTCTTTCAAGAGAGCAACGTCGTATGGGATTTGGCCCCGCACGACGTGTCGATCCTCAACTACGTGCTGGGCGAGCTGCCGGCGTCGGTCGCGCTCGCGCTCGGGGCGTGTGTACATGAGGCCGTCCCCGACGTCGCCTTTCTCACGATGTGGTACCCGAGCGGCTGCCTCGCGCACGTCCATTTGAGCTGGCTCTCTCCGGTGAAGATGCGCCGAACGATGATCTCGGGGAGCCGCAAAATGGCGGTTTGGGACGACGTCGAGCCGACGGAGAAGATTTACATTTACGATAAGGGCGTCGTGCTCGACCCGTCGAGCTCGACGCTGCAGCAGCAGATGGTATCGTATCGGTTGGGCGATCTCCACGTTCCGCTCGTCGATAACCGGGAGGCGCTCGGGAAGGTCGTCGCCGATTTTGCCGCCGCGATTTGCGACGGAACGCCGACTCGCTCCGACGGCGCGTTCGGTGCGGGGGTCGTGCGGGTCATCGAAGCCGCGTTGCGTTCCGCCCAGCGCGACGGAGCGAAGGTCGAGGTGTGAGCGGCGATTGGAGAGCGCTGCGCTTCTCGCTCCTGCTCCCGACGTTGAACGAAGCGGGACGCCTGCCGGCCTTTCTCGATTCGATCGCGCGCCAGCGCTATCCGCGCGAGTCGATCGAGCTGCTCGTTGCCGACGGAGGTTCGACCGACGACACAGTCGCGATCGCGCAGGCGTTCGGCGCTCGAGTCTTTCCAAACCCCATCCGCCGCGCCGAACCCGGGGCGGCCATGCTCTTGCAGAAGGCGACGGGCGACGTCGCGATCTTTCTCGCCGGCGACGTCGCCTTCGCCGGCGACCGGTTTTTCGAGCGCATGGCTGAGCCGTTCGCGGATCCCACTGTCCTCGCGGCCTTTCCGAGGCTCGTCAGCACCGCGCAGGACGGAAGCACGACGCGCTACTTCAACGCATTCAGCGATCCGTTCAATCACTTTGTCTATGGCGGCGCGACCTCACCGGCGTCTTACCATCGCACCTATCGAGTCAAGCGGCGAGCGCGGGAGTACGTCGTCTATGATTTTGCTTCCGGCCCGACCCCGCTGCTTGCGCAGGCACAAGGCTTTACGATCCGGCTGCCGTACCGAAAGCCGCCGGGGACGGACGAGGACGACCTCGCGCCGGTCGAGATTCTCCTGGACCAGGGTTGCGAGATCGCCTTCGTCGAGAGCGCCAGACTCGAACATCACACGGTGCGCGACATCGGCGACGCACTGCGCAAGTTCGGACCGCGTTTTCGGGCGCGAATGACCGACTCGGGACAGCCCTTGTGGGGCCGCTTGCGATCGTCGGCTCCCGCTCAGCGCTTACGGGCCTACCTTTGGCCGTTCTATTCCGTCAGCTTCGTCTTACCCGCGTTCTCTGCCGTAGGCGGCTTGGTGCGGGACCGGCGTTTGGAATGGCTCTATCACCCGTTCGTCAGCGCTGCGTTCGGCTTCGAATTTTGGCGGCAGGCCGGCCTCGTCGCGCTCGACCGTTTTAAGAGGCGTTCCTAGACGGACCGCGCCGCTGCGATCCTCGAAAACCTCGCTCCAGTAACGCATCATCGTCACCCCGTCTTCGTGACGGCCGATGAGGTCCGGTACCGGTCTGCCCTCGATCGTATCGATGAGCAGCGACGCAAAGTTGATCCCGGCCGCGGTGGTCAGCGCGAGCGTGCCGGAGAAACGCGGGTTCATCTCGATGATCGAGAAGCCTCCGTCCGCGCGCAGCATGCCCTGAACGTTGGCTGGTCCCTGCAGGCCGCTTTTCGCGACGACCTCACGTACGATGCGCTCGATCGGCGGATGACGGTACGTGCGGCCTTTGACCGAAACCCCCGCCTTGACTGCGATGCGTTCGCGGGGAACGGCTGCGACGACGCGACCGGGTGCGGCGGCAAAGCAGTCCACGGTAAACTCGATTCCGTCGATCGCCTCTTGAACGATCAAGTCGCGGCGCCCGCTCGCCGCTTCGTGCAGCGAGTGAAGGCTCTCGATGCGCGCCGTCCCAACCGAACCCGAACCGCGACGCGGTTTGAGATAGACGGGAAAGTGATCGATCTCCATGCCTTGGGAGTAGGCCTGAGTCGCCGGGCCCGGGGCGCCGATCTCGCGCAAGAATTCCGCAAACTCGAGCTTATCGCCGGTGCGCAAGATGATTTCGCGCCGCGGCAGGGCAAGGCGGCATCCAATCGACTCGAAGAGCCCGCGCGCCTCGTCGAGTGGAAGGAACTCGCTCTCGACGATGAGTGGAACGAGCAAATCGATCTCCATGCGCCGGGCCGCTTCGAAGCAGCTGCGCGCAAAATCGCCGTCGCCGGCCTGCGGCAGCGTCACGAACTCGTCGACGAAGGCGCGCGTCGCGTTGAGCGGATTCATGTCGCCGGCCGCGACGAAGAGAACGCGGCCGTCCTCCCGCAACGCTTTAATAAGCGATTGTGCGGTGACGGTACCCGCGGCGGTGATCATCACGCGCCGCACCGGAGCGGCTTGGGCGCTATCGGGCATCGTGCGGATCCCAGTGCATCGTCAGGTCTTTCGGGCCGATGCGGCCGGGATGGTGAAAGATGAAGAACCTGTTATCGGGACCGACGTAAACGGTCTCGAGCGTGAGTGGATCCTGCCCGTAGAAGACCACGGTATTCGTCGTGCGATTGTAAACGGCGCGCCAGTGATAGCCGGCCGGCAGCTGCGTGTAGCTGTATTGTTGGGCCGCTGCGCAGCCCGCAAGCGCAAGAAACGCGCCGGCAAGAAGAACCGGTAGCCTAGTAGGCGCGAACGTTTCGCAGACCTGCCGCTCTGAAGGCGGCCGCAACAGCCGGCGCATCGGCGCCTGCATCGAGGTAAAGGACGACCGACCGGCCTTCGGCGACTGCGTCGCCGAAGTTGTCGACTTCGTCGGACGGGATCGCAAACGCCGCAAAGTACCGCCTCGTCGGATCGTCGTAATGCGTGAACGACTCCAGTGTAGGCTGCCGCCCGGCGCCGCCGATTCCGGGAACGGTCGTTCCACCGGAATCGGGAAGCACGCCCTCGCCGCGAGTCATGTCGTCGGATAACGAGTTCGATTCCATGTCCTCGATCACGTCGACGAACTCGAGCTGCGAAGGTTCGTCATTGGCTGCGGACGGATCGCCGCCCACGACCTTCACCTTGCTCAGGTCGATCTTCTGTGCCGAAAGCGCACTCTCGAGCCCCTTCGGGTCCGGTTCGGGGAAGATGCCGACGACCAAGCCTTGTGTCACGCGGACTCCTTTTGAAGCCTAGACTGCGCCCTTGTATGCTCGGATGGCGCGGCTAAGTCGTTCGACGCCGAGCCGAATATTCTCTTCCGACGCATTGGAAAAGTTGAGCCGCATTCCATCGTGTACGTTTCGTCCCGGATAGAAATTAACGCCCGGAACGAAGACGACTTTCGATTCGGCCGAGATGCGCAGCAGCTCCGTCGTATCGACGTCCGGCACGGTCACCCACAAGAACATTCCGCCGGCCGGACGCGTAAAGCGGACCCCCGCGGGCATGAACTCGGCGAGCGCCTCCGCCATGACGCCGCGGCGCCGCGCGTATGTCTGCGCGATCCTCCGTACGTGCGCGTCGAAGGCGTCGCCGTCACTGACGTATTCGTGGAAGACGTACTGCGCGAAGGTACCGCTATGGAGGTCGGCGGCCTGCTTCGCAAGCACGATCTTCTCGCGAATCTCTTCGTCCGGGATGACGAGCCAGGCGATGCGCATGCCGGGCGCCATGATCTTGCTCCCGGTGCCGGAGTAGATGACCGGTGCGGCCGTCGAGTATGCGATCAGCGGCGGTACGTCGCTCCCCTCGAACCGCAGCTCGCCGTACGGATCGTCCTCGACGATGGGCAGACCGAAGTGCTCGCAGATGCGCGCGACGCTCTCGCGCCGCCGGCGCGAGAGCGTGCGTCCGGTCGGATTCTGAAAGTTCGGGACGAGATAGATGAACTTCGGAAACGGATCGGCGCGCTCGAGCACGCGCTCGAGGGAGTCCGGGAGCAGGCCGTCTTCGTCGGTATCGACGGTGAGATAGCGAGCTTGATATGCGTCGAAGGCTTGAATCGCGCCCAGATAGGATGGGTCCTCGAGCACGACGTGATCGCCGGGATCGATGAAGACCTTCGCGACCAAGTCGAGACCCTGCTGCGAACCGTTGACGATCTGAACGCTCTCGGCTTCGAAAATGCGCCCGAAGCGGCGGGTAAGCCGTTCGGCGACCCAGACGCGCATTTCCGGAATTCCTTCGGTGACGCTGTATTGCAGCGCCGCTGGGCCGAGCCGTTCCATCACCGCTCGAGCGGCCTCTGCGACCGCGGCCGTCGGGAAGAGCTCGGGCGCGGGTAGACCGCCGCCAAACGAAATCACGTCGGGCTGCTGCGTCACCTTGAGCATCTCGCGGATCGTCGACGCCCGCAGGTGCGCGGTGCGCTCTGCGAACTGCGCGGCTCGCGAGACCGTGGTCATCGTAGTGGCAATACTTAGCTGGCCGCCATGGGGGGTCCGCTTATCGGGGCTCGCGTTCTGGGCGGCGCGATCGGGCCGGCGAACGTATCGCCGGCAAAGGAGAGGATCGTCGCTCCCAGGCCGATCACGCCGACGAAGATCAGCACGAGCGTCCCAACCACCGGCACGAGCTCGGCGGCAGTGATGAGCGCCACGCCGACTAGCAGCGCGAGAAGGGGCGAAGGGGTCGTCGCCGGGCTGATGAGCTCGCAGAGGCGGCGACCGATTAACAGCGCGAGCGCCGCCGTGCCGAGAAAGACTCCGGCCAATAAGAAGACGAGCTCGAGCAGGATCAGCGGAATGAGCAAAATCGTGATCGCGAGCAGGACCGCCAACGGAATTATCCCCACGCAGCCGAGCACGCCGGCGACCACGCTGAGGCCTGGATGACCCTCCAAGCGGTCGAGCACCATCCGCGTGCGAAGCGGAAATATTAGAAAGACGAGCAGCGCGAGCAGATTCCAGGAGATTCGCCAGAGCAAGCGGTGGTCGGGGACGAACGGATTGTACGTCGATTCGCCCGGCGCCCACGGGACTACCGCCTGGGTCACCGCGCTCCCGATTTGGTTGATCTGTCCGGTAACGACGCCGCGCGAGCGCGGATCGTAGCCGCCGCCGATGATGTTGACGTCGCCTTCGACGATGCCTTCATTCGTCGCGTCCCCGAAGATGACGGTCAAGTCGCCGTCGACGATCTGTCCCGGCTCGACGAAAACCGAGCCGAAATACGTTCCGCCGTGGTAGACGGCTTGCGTATCGGCCCACGCCGGCCCGGTCAGAAGCGCGAGCACGGCGAGGCACCCGCCGAGAATCACGGCGACGCGCGTCTTCATGGGTTAGGCCCCCTCTCAAGGTAGAGCGCGAGCAGCGGTCGCAGGCGACGATAGCCGTAAAAGATCGCGGCTACTAAGAGCAGATCGAGCATCAGCACGGCGGTCACCACGGCGGCGGCGACCGGCGTTGCCGGCGCCAAGGCCCGAGCGGCGCCGTCGATCGCGGCCAGATCGCCCCGCACGAACGCAGCGAACGCCATGGGAAGCTTTGCGAGGTCGTGGACGCGCAGCGCGACGATGGCTGCGGCCACCCACGCGATCGTTACATAAAGAAGAAGAGCGAACCCGAGCGACGCGCGGCGCGGCGCGCGCGGCTGCGTTGCCTTCGTGACGGCGACGATCCTCGCCGTAAAGTTCGGGCCGACCCCCGGCGCGCGTGCCGTCGTCAGCAAAGCGTCGACGACCCGCAGCTCCTGCAGAAGCGCCGCGCAGCCGGGACAGGCGCGCAGATGCGAGGCTACGCCGCGCGCTTGCCGCACTGGGAGCGTTCCCTCTAAGTAGGCATCGAGCAACGGCTCACACGAGGAGCAGCGCACGCGAGCCTCCTTTTTGCGGGTTGCCGGGGAGGGCTTCCATCGCGCTCCGCTCGCGCTCTTGCATCTTTTTCGTCAGCGCGATCTTGCCGCGGTGAATCAGGGTCTTCACGTTGCCGAGGGAGAGTCCCAACGTACTCGCGATCGTTTGATACTCCATGTTATCGAAATAGCGCAGCGCCAAGACCGTCCGGGTGCGCTCCGGAAGTTCGCCGAGCGCGGCGCGCAACTCGCGCTCGGCCTCTTCGCGCAGCACTCCTCGGGCAGGGTCGGCTTGCGGCGAAAGGTCCGCAACGGCGCTCTCGAGCGACTGGTCTTCTCCAAGCTCCTGCATTTGCGGCGCGCGCAGCGACTTCGCCAAGTGGGTTCGAATCACGTTGCGGGCAATTTGGTAGATCCACGTAGAGAACTTCCCGAGCTGCGGATTGAACGTTCCGAGATGCGCGTAGGCCCGCAGGAAGGTTTCCTGCGACAGGTCGGCCGCTTCGGACGGGTTTCGCACGGTCGCGCCGATAAAGTTTGCTATGCCGCGCTTGTAGCGATCCACGAGCACGCCGAAGACCTCTCTTTCCCCGGAGCGCACTCGATGCACCAGAGCTTCGTCGCTCTGATCATGGAATGCCATCCTCCCTCGTTTCGGTTCCTCTAGCGGCTCTTACCTCGGGTGCGCGGCCTTTGTTGCAAGCGACGCAAGCGTGGGGTTCGCCGCGTCTCGCGGCGAGAGGAGGGGGCTCCGTCCGCCGAGCGGCCACTCGATTCCTAATTCCGGGTCGTTCCACGCGACGGAGAACTCGGCGCCGGGATCGTAGGGGGCGCTCTGCTTGTACGCAACGATCGTCTCGTCTTCTAAGGCCAAGAAGCCGTGCAGGAATCCTCGAGGCACGTAAATTTGCTTGCCCTCGGCCGCGGTGAGCGTTCGCGCGCACCAGCGCCGATAGGTCGGACCGCCGGCGCGCAAGTCGACGATTACGTCGAAGGCGCTGCCGCGGACGACGCCGACCAGCTTTGCCATCCGCGGATCGCCGTGAAGCCCTCGCAAGACGTCGCGATTCGAGAGGGAGAGGTTGTCCTGAACGAACGTTTCTTCGACGCCGCATTTGCGATATCGATCGAGCGAGTACGTCTCTTTGAAAAATCCTCGTTCGTCGCGAAAGACGCGCGGCGCGAGCACGAGTGCCCCGGCGAGAGGTAATTCCTCGATCTGCATGAGAACGACCATACTATGAACGGCAGCGTGAGTCCGCCCGGCACTTTCGTGCTGCGGCGCGGGCTCGAGCGCCTGCGCGCGAGCGCGATGCTCAAACAGAGCCTGCTCGTCTTTGCTGCGAGCATGGTGCTCAATCTCTGTGGCTTCATCGCGCACGCCATCACCAGCCGCGTGCTGGGTGTTACGGTGTACGGCGGATTCTACGCGCTGATCAATGCCGCGCTCATCGCTTCGCTTCCGGCCGCATTCGTCGCGCCCGTCGTCGCGCAGCTGGCCGCCGAGTTTCGCGCGCTTCACGACGACGGTCATCTGCGCGGCCTCACCGAAGCAGTCGCCGACGGATTTGCGCGGCTCGGGCTGCTCTACATGGTGATCGCGGCCTTTGCCGCAATTCCGTTCGCGCGCTTCCTGCACGTGCCGGTCTGGTCGGCGCAGTTCGTCGGTCTCATTGCGGGCGTGGCGCTCTACCTGAGCGCGCTGCGCGCAATCGCCCAGGGCACGCAAGATTTCGTCGGTTATGCGTTCTCCAACTCGATCGAAGGAATTGCGAAAGTCTGCGGCATCGGTCTCCTGATGGCGGTCGGCCTGAAGCTGGGCGGCGGCATCATCGGATTCTTCCTGGGGCCGGTCGCGGGGCTGGCCTATCTCGGCATACGTTTGAAACGGCGATATGCCGGCGCCGAGGCGCATCCCCTGCGGTACGACTGGCACCGCATCCGCAACGCGGGCGCGGGCGCGGCAGCGGGCACGATTTCTTTGGCGCTGATGGGTTCGGCCGACGTGGTGTTGGTGAAGCACTTCTTCGATCCGCATGCGGCCGGACTCTATGCGGCCGCTTCGCTCGGCGGAAAGATCCTGCTTTATTTGGTTGGGTTCATTTCGACCGTCTTGCTGCCGCAGGCGGCCGACCGGCATGCGCGCGGCGCGCAGACGCGCGAAGTTCTGGCCGCGAGTTTGGTGATGTTTGCCGTCGTCGCGCTCTTTGGGCTGGCGGTCTTTCATTACTTCGGTATCGACGTGCTCCACGCGCTCGTCGGCCGAGCCTTCGACGCCGCCGCACCCTTGCTCGTCGCGTACGGATCGGCAATGGTGCTGCTCGCGCTCACCAATGCGTTGACCTACTACGGCATCGCGACGCACCGGCTCGCGTTTACGGCACCGCTCTTGATTTGCACGTTCGGCACGTTGGGCGCGATCGGCGTCTTCCATCCCTCGCTGGGCACGGTCGTGGAGATCATGGTCGTCGGCAACGCGGTTGCCGCCCTCGCCGTCGCCGTTTCGCTCGCGCTGCAGCGAAACACCAGCGGCCGGCGATCGACCGTGTGAGGCGGGTTCTCTTACTCGGCGGCAGCGGTCAGCTCGGAACGTCAATCCGGGTGCGCTGGACCGATTGCGAGGTCGTCGCGCCGCCGCACCGCGAGCTGGCGCTGGAACGAACGGACGATCTGCGCGCCGCGCTCGAGCGCGTTCGTCCCGACGTCCTCGTGAACGCGGCTGCCTTTCACGACGTCGACCGGTGTGAAGAGGAGCCCGAACCGGCCTTTGCCGTCAATGCCGTCGCCGTCGGCCGGGCCGCTCGACTCGCTCGCGAACGCGGCGCGCTCTTCGTCACGATCAGCACCGATTACGTCTTCGATGGGAACTCCGGCGTGCCGTACCGCGAAGAGTCGGCGCCGCATCCGCTCTCGATCTACGGTATGTCCAAACGTGCCGGCGAACATCTCGCGCTGCAAAGCGGAGGGGCCATCTTCGTCGTTCGATCCTGCGGTCTCTACGGCGGTGCGTCGTCCTCGCGCCGGCCCTTCATCGAGCGCGTGCTCGCGCATACGCCGGGCAGCGAGCCGCTGCGGGTCGTCGCGGACGCCGTGGCCTCGCCGACCTTTGCCGGCGACCTTGCGGCGGCTTTGCGCAAGCTCGTCGACTCGGATGCGTACGGTCTCTACCACGCGGTCAACGACGGCGCGGTCAGCTGGTACGACTTCGCGCGCGAAGCGGCCCGTCAGGCGGAGACCAACGTCTCGATCGAGCCGATTGCCGCATCCGATTGGAAAGCCGCGGCGGTGCGCCCCCGCTTTTCGGCGCTCGATAATGCGAAGCTGAGCGCGCTCGGCATCGCGATGCCGCCCTGGCGGGCCGGAATTGCCGCCTACCTTAGGGATTTCCCTAGGCCCGAGATAAGATAGACCAGAGAATGGAACTGCGAATCGACCGCGGCCGCGTCGATCGTTGCCGAGAACTCGCCGCCGCCATCGTCGACCCCGTCGAAGGGTTTATCGCGGCGCACTCGACCGTTTCGGTGGAGCGCGCGGTCTTGCGCCTGCTCGGCGTCGACGGCATCACGGCGGAAGAAGTTCCTCTCCCCAATGCGGTCGTCGACTCGATTGCGCGAGGCGAGCTGCGGCACGGCGTGGCGCTGGCGTTCGGCAAGGGGTTGGCCGAAACGGGGCTCGAGCCGGCAGCACTCGCGCGGGAGCTTGCGACGGGCCGCTTCTCGCTCGACGCATTAGCGCAGACGCCGGCAGCCGCCGCGCGCGGCGCGCTGCGTCCCTTCGTCGAAACCGCGCGGACCCGCATCACCGAGCAGCGCGAGGAGCGAGCCGCGCGCCTGGCGCGACTGCCGCAGCTGCCTGCGCCGCTGCTCTACGTCATCGTGGCGAGCGGAAACATCTACGAGGATCGCACCGCGGCGGTGGCCGCGGCCGAAGCGGGCGCGCAGGTCGTCGCCGTGATTCGCTCGACGGGACAATCGCTGCTCGACTTCGTCCCGTTCGGCCCCACCACCGAGGGATTCGGCGGCACGTATGCGACGCAAGCGAACTTCGCGATCATGCGCGCCGCGCTCGACGAGATCGGTGAGAAGCTGGGCCGCTACGTCATGCTCACGAATTACGCCAGCGGTCTCTGCATGCCCGAGATCGCGGTGATGGCGGCGTTCGAGCGCCTCGACATGCTCCTCAACGATTCGATGTACGGCATTCTCTTCCGCGACATCAACATGAAGCGCACGTTCGTCGACCAGCACTTCAGCCGCATGGTCAATGCCTATTCGGGGATCATCATCAACACCGGTGAAGACAACTATTTGACGACGGCAGATGCAGTCGACCAGGCACCAGCCGTCTTGGCCTCGCAGTTCATCAATGAGGAGTTTGCGCATCGCGCGGGCCTGCCCGATCGCCAGATCGGTTTGGGCGATGCTTACGAAATCAATCCGGAGCTCGAAGACAGCTTTCTCTATCAAGTCGCTCAAGCGCAGCTCGCGCGCGAGATTTTCCCCAACGCGGCGCTGAAGTACATGCCGCCCACCAAGCACATGACCGGTGACATCTTCAAGGGTCACCTCGTCGACGCGATGTTCAACCTCACGTCCGTGATGACCGGCCAGAGCATCCATCTCTGCGGCATGCTCACCGAAGCGATCCACACGCCGTTTTTGGGCGATCGCTCGCTCTCGCTCGAAAACGCGCGGTACGTCATGAACGCCGCGCGCCACTTCGGCGACGAGGTAGTGCTGCGGCCGGGCGGCGCGATCGAGCGGAGAGCGCAGGCCGTTCTGAGCGAATGCGAAGCGCTCCTCGAGCGCGTTGCCGGCATGGGCTTGATGAAGGCAATCGAGAGCGCTACGTTCGCGGACGTTTCGCGGACGCCCGAAGGCGGACGCGGCTTCGAAGGCGTTTTCGGGCGCGCCGAGGACTACTGGAATCCGTTCGAGGAAGCGCTCAGAGGTACCATCCTGAGCGAAGCGACCTCAACTTTGTCATCCTGAGCGCGAGCGCAGCGAGCAGTCGAAGGACGAAGGACGATGACGCGATTGGTCAAGCCGTACGGCGACACGCAGAACGATGGTAAGGTTCAGCTCTCGTTCACGCTGCCGGTCGAGTGGAGCGAGGCCGCCGACGAAGCTGCCCGCCGGCTCGCGCAGAAGATGGGCTTCACCGACGTCCAGGTCGTCGATGGCCGTCGCGTCGCCTCCGGATTCTCATTTTTCGTGGTTTACGCCAGCACGGCCGAGTCGGTTGACGTCGAGAGCATCGCGGCACCTGCGGCGCGGGCTCACGCGATGAAGATGGAAGAGATCGACGCATTCGTTGCCGAGCGACTTGGACGAAAGATTCGGGTTGCGGGCGCCTGTATCGGAACCGACGCCCACACCGTCGGCATCGACGCGATCCTGAACATGAAGGGCTACAAGGGCGATTACGGCCTCGAACGCTACCAGATGTTCGAGGCCTTCAACCTGGGCAGCCAGGTCGCCATTGAAGACCTCGTCCGCTTTACGCAGGAGCATCGTCTCGACGCGCTGCTCGTATCGCAGGTCGTCACGCAAAAGGGAAGCGACGTCAAGAACTTCACCGCGTTGAGCGAGCTGCTCGAAGCGCAGGGCTTGCGGGACCGTGTCGTTCTGATCTGCGGCGGCCCGCGCGTGACGAACCGCTTGGCGAGCGAGCTCGGCTACGACGCAGGCTTCGGCCGCGGAACGCTTCCGAGCGAAGTCGCCGCCTTCATCGCCGTTACGCTCGCCGAGCGCCTGCGCCGCGTCGTACGTTAGGAGAGTCGAACCTTGCCGAAGACCGCGCTGATCACCGGCATCACCGGCCAAGACGGTTCGTACCTCGCCGAGCTGCTGCTCGAAAAGGGATACCGCGTCGTCGGCATGACTCGGCGGACGAGCACCGAGGTGCACGAACGGATCGAGCACATCGTCGACGACGTCGAGATCTTCTCGGGCGACCTCCTCGATCAAAGCTCGATCACGTCGATCGTCAACGAGGTTGCGCCGGATGAAATCTACAATCTCGCCGCGCAATCGTTCGTGCCGGCCTCCTGGAGTCAACCGGTCCTCACGGGCGAGTTCACCGCACTCGGCGTTACCCGCGTGCTCGAAGCGATTCGTCAGGTGAATCCCGCGATTCGCTTCTATCAGGCCTCCAGCTCGGAGATGTTCGGCAACGCCGTCGAGTCGCCGCAGAGCGAGAAGACCGCCTTCTATCCGCGCAGCCCTTACGGCGTCGCCAAGGTATACGGTCATTGGATCGCGGTCAACTATCGCGAGTCGTACGGACTTTTTGCCTGCAGCGGAATTTGTTTTAACCACGAGAGCCCTCGGCGAGGTAAGGAGTTCGTAACGCGCAAGATCTCCGATGGCGTGGCGCGAATCAAGCTTGGCCTGGCGAAGGAGCTGCGTCTCGGAAACCTCGACGCGCACCGGGATTGGGGTTACGCCGGCGACTTCGTGCGCGCGATGTGGATGATGCTCGCCCAAGAACGGCCCGACGATTACGTGATCGCGACCGGGCGCACGCACAGCGTCCGCGATTTCGTGCGCATCGCCTTCGAGGTGGCCGGATTGGGCTCGTTCGAGCCGTACGTCGTCGTCGATCCGCGCTTCGTGCGGCCGGCCGAAGTCGACCGGCTCATCGGCGACGCGAGCAAAGCGAAGCGGCTACTCGGGTGGGAGCCGAAGGTCAGCTTCGAACAGCTCGTCGCGATGATGGTCGAATCGGACATCAAGCGATGCGAGCGCTCGTAACCGGCGCGCGAGGCTTCGTCGGTCGGTATCTTCTCGACGCGTTGCGGCGGGAGGGCGCCGACGTTTTTGGCTGCGGTGGGCCGAACGACTCTGACGGGCACCATGCGATCGTCGACCTTGGGGACATCGAAACGATCCGCTGCGCGCTCGACGCGTTTCGCCCAACGGTCGTCTTCCACTTAGCGGCGCAGACGTTCGTTCCCGATGCGTTGCGCTCGCCGATGGAAACGTATGAGGCAAACACGATGGGTAGCGCGAGGCTCGCCGAAGCGGTTCGGACGTATGCGGGAAGCCCGCGGCCGCGCATCCTGTTCACGAGCTCCGCAGAGGTTTACGGGGCTCGTGCCGCGAGTGAGTATCCGCTTCGCGAGAGGCTCGATCTGAGGCCCGCGAACCCGTACGGAGCGAGCAAAGCCGCAGCCGAGGCGATTCTACTGGCGGAAGCGCGCAGCTTCGGCCTCGACGTAGTAATCACGCGCGCCTTCAACCACATCGGTCCGGGTCAAGACGAGCGCTTTGTCGTCGCATCCTTTGCCGCGCAGCTCGCGCGCATCGCCGCCGGCGGACCGCCACAGCTCCTCGTGGGAGATCTCGAAGCGGCGCGTGATTTTCTCGACGTCCGCGACGTCGTACGGGCCTATATCGCGCTCGCGCGCGACGGCGAGCGCGGCGAGATCTACAACGTTTGCAGCGGCGGCGCGGTACCGATTCGCGACGTACTGCGCGAGCTGATCCTCATCGCGCGCGTGCCTGTGGAAGTTCGCGAAGATCCGGCGCGCATCCGTTCTTCGGAGGTTCCGCTCTCGGTAGGGAGCCCGGAGAAGCTGCGCGCCCGCACCGGCTGGGAGCCGCAGATTCCCCTGGTGCGCTCACTGCGCGACGTTTACGAGGCGGCTAAGGGTGACACCGCAAGCGTTCGTCTTTAAAAACCGCGGGCTCTTGCTGAGCCTGCCCGCCGCGATACTTGCATGCTGCGGCCGGCCGAGTGCAAGAAGCGTCGCGCTCGGACTCCCGCTCGCACTCTCCGGCGAGCTGATGCGCTGCTGGGCGGTTGGATACTCCGGCGTCACGACTCGTGACGACGCCGTCACGGCACCCAAGCTCGTCACCGCCGGACCTTATGCGTACGTTCGCAATCCGCTCTACCTCGGCAACTTGCTCACCGCGGCCGGCTTTGCGATCGCCTTTACCGGCAGGAATTCGCCGCGCGCACGCTTTGCGCTCATCGCCGGTTCGCTCGGCGCCATGGCGTCGCTCTACGCGACGATCGTTCCACACGAAGAGGCGTTCTTGCGTTCGCAATTCGGTGAGGAGTTTGAGAGGTATTGCGAACGCGTGCCGCGGGTCGTGCCGCAGATCGAGCCGCTGCCCGGCGCCAAAGGCGAATGGCAAGCCGAAGCCCTGATCTCTGCCGAGAGCAAGACCTTCGCCCTCTTCGGCGCGATGTTGGCCGCGCTCGCGCTGCGGGCGAGGCCCGACTAAGCCGGCCCGATGCCGGTCTCGCGGCGCCTCGCCTTTGCGCTGATTGCGACGGCCTTCGTCGCGCTGCTCGAGTTTTGGGGCGGCGCCGCTTCGCATAGTCTCGCGCTCATCAGCGATGCCGTTCACGTTTGCACCGACGTCCTCGCGCTCGCGCTCGCGCTGCTTGCGGCGATCGGTGCGGCGCGTCCGGCCGATCCTCGCCGAACCTTCGGTTACGGCAGAATCGAGGTACTCGGCGCGTTGGTAAACGGCACGCTCCTGCTCGTTGCGACGGTCGTCATCCTCTACGAAGCGGCGCGCCGCTTCGCGGCACCGGTCGAACCCTCCGCATTTCTCATGACCGGCGTCGCAGCCGCCGGTCTCGCGATCAACGGCGGCGTTGGTCTACTCTTGCGCCCGAGCAGCAAGCGCGATCTCAACGTCCGCGCCGCGCTCTTCCACGTCGCCGGCGATGCGCTCGGTGGCGCGGCGGTAATTCTCGGCGGCCTGGCGATCGCTTTGACGCATCGCGCCTGGATCGATCCGCTGCTCTCGCTCTTCGTCTCGGCAATCATCGTGATCGGCGTCATCCGCATCCTGCGCGACGCGACCGACGTGCTCCTCGAAAGCGTGCCGGGCGATATCGACGCCCGCGATCTAATCGCGCACATCGGCAGAATCCCCGGCGTCGTCAGCGTCCACGACCTGCACGTCTGGTCGATCGCCAGCGGCTCCCACGCGCTCTCCGCCCACGTTCTACTCGACGACCGCCGCCTAAGCGAAGCCGCCGACGTGCTGCGCGACATCGACGAATGCGTGAAATCGCACTTCGGCATCGCGCACCTCACGATCCAATTCGAGTGCGACAATTGCCCCATCCCCGTCCAGCATTAGGAGCTTGGGAGAGTGGCCTTGCGCCACGGGACTTAGCGATTTTCGAGCAACACAGGACGTGTTCTCCAAAACTTCGTTTTCGAGAAAATCGCGTACGAGCGACCGGAGGAAAGAACGTCCGGAGGGAGCGATCCAGGGGCGCAAGGCCGCCCTCCCAAGCTCCGAGGCGTTAGCGGCGCGTGGTAGAATTGTAGCGCTATGAACGATATGAACTCTAGGGCCGTCGTAATCGGCATGGCCCGTACGCCCTTCGGCAAGCTCGGGGGAGCGCTCGCTCCGCTCTCCGCCACGACGCTCGGCGCCGTCGCGCTAACGGCCGCGATCGAGCGATCCAACATCGATCCGTCCGAGATCGAGCATGTCACTTTTGGCGAGGTAGTGCAGGCCGGCGTCGGACAGAATCCCGCGCGGCAGGTCGTCTTCAAAGCCGGTCTTGCGAAAACCGTGACGGCCGATACGGTCAACAAGGTTTGCGCCTCCGGCTTGCTCGCGATCGTGAATGCGATGCGCTCGATCAATGCGGCGGCGAATTCCGTCGTCGCGGCCGGCGGCATGGAGTCAATGTCGAACGCGCCGTATTTGCTGCGCGAAGCGCGCTGGGGTTACCGCTTCGGCGACGGCACCCTCGTCGACGCGATGATCTACGACGGTCTCTGGGATCAGTACTTCCCGATGACGATGGCGACGCAGGGAAGCAAGGTCGCGACCGAGCTCGGCCTAACTCGCGAGGAGCAGGATCGTTTTGCTTACGAGAGTCACCGGCGCGCCGGCGCGGCGCATGCCGCGGGGCATTTCGCCGATGAGATCGTCCCGGTCAAGGTTGCGAGCAAGGCGAAAGATAGAGTCGTCGTCGACCGGCTTCCGCGCCGGGGACGCGAGCGCGTTCCCGTGGCCGTCGGCGCGGCGAGCAACGTCTGGGAACACGAGCCGTCGGAGGAGTTCACGCTCGACTACGCATCGTACGCGCCGTTCGTCATCGGCGATCAGCCGCACGTCGTGGCGGATCGCGACGAATCGGTACGCGGCGACGCGAGCCTCGAGGCGATGGCGAAGCTGCGTCCGCTCGAGCGCAACGGTACCGTAACGGCCGCAAACGCACCGGGCGTCAACGACGGCGCCGCCGCGATGATTATCACCGATGCGCAGTACGCCGCCGACCACGGCCACGAGCCGCTCGCGACGATTCTCGATCACGCGACGGTCGCGTGGGATTCACCGTATATTTGCTTGACGCCGGCGATGGCGGCGCGCAAGCTGCTCGATCGCGCGGGGTTGCAGCGCAACGACATCGCGGTGTGGGAGATCAACGAGGCTTTCTCGTCCGTTGCGCTTACGTCGTCGAGGCGGCTCGGTCTCGAGGAGGGGACGATCAACCAGTTTGGCGGCGCGGTCGCCATGGGTCATCCCATCGGTGCCTCGGGGGCGCGCATCGTCGCCACCGTCGTCAACCAGCTGCGTAAGCGCGGTGGCGGGCTGGGCGTCGCGACGATTTGCTCGGGTGGCGGCCAAGGCGATGCCGTTCTCGTTCGCGTCGATTAGGGAACCTGCAGCTGATTACGCAGAGGCGCGGCCAGTTTGAGCTGACCGGCGACCAGCGAGCGATCGGTGCGCTGGCCGCCGAGATCGCGCAGCGCGAAATTGCGCCGCACGTCGCGCAATGGGATCGCGATCACGTCTTTCCGCGCGAGCTCTACCGCAAGCTGACCGAGGCCGGCATTATGGGAATTCTCGTTCCCGAAGAGTACGGCGGCGCGGGTGCGGATTATCTCTCCTACGCGCTTGCGATCGAGGAGCTCGCACGCGTCGACGCGGGAACGGCCGTGACCGTCTCCGTGCACTCGATGATTTGCTCGGCGATTTGCAGGCTGGGGACGCCGGAGCAGAAGGAGCGCTGGCTGCCGAAGCTGGCGACGGCCGACGTCATCGCCGGATTCGCGCTCACCGAGTCCGATGCGGGCTCGGATGCGGCCGCAATTCGCGCGACGGCGCAGCGTACTGCGGACGGATACGTCCTGCGTGGGCGCAAGCAATGGTGCACCACCGGCAGCTATGCCGGCGTGATCATGGGAATGTTCCGCACCGGCGGTCCGGGTGCGCGCGGCGTGAGCGCGTTTCTCGTCGAGGCGAAGCTTCCCGGCATCACCGTCGAGCGAGTCACCGAGAAGCTCGGGATCCACACCAGCAACACCTGCGACTTGGCGTTCGACTCGGTTGAAGTCGGCATGGACGCGCGCTTGGGCGAGGAGGGCGCCGGCTTCGGCAACGCGATGAGCGCGTTGACCGCCGGACGGATCGGCATCGCCGCGCAGGCGATCGGGATTCTCGCGGCATGCTTGGACGAATCGGTGAAGTTCGCCAAAGAGCGCGTCGCCTTCGGCAAGCCGATCGGCGCCTTCGAGGGCGTTTCGTTCAAGATCGCGCAGATGGCGATGGATCTCGACGCCGCGCGCCTGCTCAACTATCGCGCCGCCGCGATGGCCGACGCGGGCGAGAACTTTGGGCTTGCGGCGAGTAAAGCGAAGCTCTTCGCCTCAACGGCCGCACGCAAACACGCGGCCGAAGCGTTGCAAATTCACGGCGGTTACGGATACACGAGCGAGTTTCCGGTCGAGCGTCACTACCGCGACGCCAAGATCACGGAAATCTACGAAGGCACGTCCGAAATCCAGCAGCTCATCATATCCCGCTCGCTGCTCGGCAGACTCGATTCATAGCGATTCGCTTACCGTTTCGCCAAACTTACCGTCGTGCCGAAGGGCCCGCTGAGGCTTGCGGTGACCGTGCCGAGAGCGTTTCCGCCGGCCGGATACTTCCAATACTGAAACGCGTACGGGCCGCCGGCGCGGTCGGGCGCGACGATTTCGCGCTCGCCGTTCGCGAACGTCCTGATCCAAAAGTCTCCAAGCGGCCAGTGCGGCGTCAGCGGAGTGTAGCCTTTGAGCGTCGCGAAACGCCCGCGGACGCTATACTCAACGACGGATCCCATGTTCCCGATCGCTACGTACTTGCCGTCCCACTGGACGCCGCCGAGTATGGTCGGATCGATCGAGGGCAGTAGCAAGATGCGATGGAACGAGGTGGCGCCCCGCGGTAGCTCGGCCAGCGAGAAGACGTCGAACACGTAGGCATCCCAGCCGTCGACGAAGAGATTTCCCTTGTCGTCATAGCTGCATCCGTAGAAAAACCAGATCCGCTCGCCATTGTAACTCTTCGGTGTGCCGCTCGCGTGAGGATAGATCAGGGTGTAGCCTTGATACCAGTTGTATCCCCAGTTCGTGACGGCGAGGTTGCCCGTCAGCGGGTCGACCGAGCAGTCATAGAGATCGGCGTTCGGGTCGTCCACCCTGAGAACTTTGAGCGGCTTCGTACCCGCATGCGCGTACTCGCGGAGCTGGTTCCATCCCCAACCAACGACCCAAACGTCGCCGTTCTTGTCAGAACACAGGCCGTACGGAGCGTTGATGCCTGCGAGCACTCCCACCAACTTGTGCCCCATCCAGGCGTAGACGCTAACGTTGTTGCTCAGCGTGTTGGTGACATAAACGAGATCCTCATGCTTTGCTTCGGGAGACATCCACGATCCCCAGCCATCCGAATGCATCTCGTTCGGGCGACTGCTCTGCTCCACCGGTTGCGGGGCGGAACTCGTCGCGGGCAGCTGGCCGCATCCGGCGAGTACAGCAGCGGCTGCGATTAATCCGTAAGTCCACCGCGTCGAACCTAAAATCGTCTTCATGCAACGCTCCAACGTAAAGACGCAAGGCACTGCCTTCGTATGCTATCTTACGCCCAACCGCGCCTGAAGCCAAGGAGCGCTCCTGCGCAGATTGGCGATACGGGTAGAACGAGGCCGGGCTTCTCTTTGTGACCGGCTGCAAGGGTCCGAGCTTGCGGATAAGCGAACCCCCTGGCCCGCGATGAATCTGATGGAGTATCAGGGCAAAGAACTCTTCAAGCGGGCCGGCATTCCGGTGCCGCGGGGACGGCACGCGCGCCTGCCCCAGGACGTGGCGGATTTTCTCGGCGAAACCCCCGGCGAATGGGTCGTTAAAGCGCAAGTGCTGATGGGCGGCCGCGGCAAGGCCGGCAAGATAAAGACCGCCGCCGGCGCATCGCAAGGGCGCAGCGTTGCGGTGGAGATCATGGCGACGCCGATGCCGCCGAACCGCCAGAACCCCAAGGGCGAGCCGGTGGAATCGCTCCTCGTCGAAGAGCGGCTCGACATCGCGAAGGAAGCCTACTGCGCGATTACGGTCGACCGCGCCGCCCGCAAGCCGGTAATTATCGTAAGCCGTTTTGGCGGCATGGAGATCGAAGAAGTCGCCGAGCATCATCCCGAGTCGATCGCGAAATTCTTCGTCGACACGAAGATCGGATACTCGCCGTTCATCGGGCGCGAGCTGGCCTTTCGAGCGCAGCTCGATCCGGGCTATCGCAAGACGTTTCCGGCGATCGTCGGCGATCTCTACGACCTCTTCTTCCGGTACGGCGCGAAGCTGGTCGAGATCAATCCGCTCGCGCTCACCGCCGAGGGACGGGTCGTCGCCTCGGACTCCAAGATCGAGCTCGACGACGACGCCCTCTTTCGCAATCCGGAACTCGAGGAATGGCGCACGACGCTGCCGCTCGACGAGGACGAACTGCTCGCGGCTCAAGCCGGCGTCGGGATTCGCAACTTCCGCAGGTTTCCGGGCTCGGTCGGCACGATGGCGAACGGCGCCGGGCTTGCGATGGCCACGATGGACGCCGTAGCAAACGCCGGCGGCGAGGTTGCCGATTTTCTCGACGTCGGCGGCGGCGCGAGCGCCGAGCGCGTGCGCAACTGTTACGAGCTGGTCGTCAACAACACCGGCGCCAAGGTATTCTTCGTCAACATCTTCGGTGGGATCACGCGCGGCGACGAGGTTGCGCGCGGCATCGTACGGGCCATCGAGCAGACGACGTCGCGCAAGATTCCGCTCGTCATTCGTCTCACCGGCACGAACGAGGAAGAAGGGCGCCGTATTCTGCGCGAGGCGGGAATGAATCCGGTCGAAACGATGGATGAAGGCGCGCGCCAAGCCGTGCGCCTTTCGCACGAAGCGTAGCACGCTACCATGTCGATCTTCGTCGATAAGAACAGCAAAGTCATCGTTCAGGGGATTACCGGCGCCGAGGGCTCCTACCACGCCGAACGCATGCACAAATACGGCACGAATCTCGTCGGCGGCGTCACGCCCGGCAAGGGCGGGCAGAGAACTCCGCAGGGGCTTCCCGTCTTCGACACGGTCCGCGAAGCGGTCGAGGCGACCGCGGCGACCCACACCTGCATCTTCGTCCCGCCGCCGTTTGCGGCCGACGCGCTTTACGAGGCTTACGAGGCCGGCATCAGCTTTGCCGTCTGTATCACGGAAGGCGTCCCCGTTCACGACACGCTCAAGGTCGTGGGAGCGGCCTCGGGCATGCGCATCATCGGCCCGAACTGCCCGGGCCTCGCCTCACCGGGGAAGGCGCTCGTAGGAATCATGCCCGGCCACGTCTTCAAGGAAGGGAGCGTCGGCGTGATCTCGCGCTCGGGGACCCTGACCTACGAGGTCGTCGACCTGCTGACCCGGGCCGGCCTCGGCCAGTCCACCTGCATCGGCGTCGGCGGCGACCCGGTCATCGGGACGACCTTCGTCGAGTGCCTGCGGGAGTTCAAGAACGACAGCCAAACCGAAGCGATCGTCATCTGCGGAGAGATCGGCGGTTCCGACGAGGAAGAGGCCGCCGCCTACGTTTCCGTCCACATGCCCGAGATGGCGGTCGTTGCCTTCGTCGGAGGCCGGAACGCCCCGCCGGGCAAGTCGCTGGGTCACGCCGGGGCGATCGTCTCGGGGAGCTTTGGAACGGCCGCCAGCAAGATCGCGGCATTCGAGGCGGCCGGCGTCCCCGTGGTGGACCGCCTTTCCGAGATCCCCCCTCTCGTCGCCGAGCGTCTCGCGGTTCGGGCCTAGCGTTCTTAAATAAGGCGTCACACCGCGGCGGCGTGGGCCGGACGCTTCCCGTTAAGGCTACCTAAAGGAACCGACCTTTTCCTGAGCAAATGCTTGGGATTAGTGGGTCACTCTGTGAAGCTCCTGAGCCAAAAACGGCAGCGGGCGGCAGGGCGGCTCGCGTTTTGACAACTTAACACGATAGAGGGTACACGAACATGAGTTCACATCGAACCCTCCGTCAAGCGGTCGTCGTGGCGACGCTTATCGGCGCGTTTTTAAGCCAGGGAACATGGGCACTGGCGGCAACCACCGGTAACATCGCAGGCACGATCAGGGACACGAGTGGAGCGCCGGTTGCCGGCGTAAAAGTGACGGCAGTCGCTCCCTCGCAAACTGCGGCCGTAACGACGGATGCGGGAGGTCACTTCGTAATCCTCTCGCTTGCTCCCGATACCTACACGCTTAGCTTGGCTAAGAGTGGGTATCAACCCGTTTCGTTCCCAGGCGTGGTGGTCTTTGCCGATCAGACGCAACAGGTTGCATACACGTTGCAACAGGCGCTCAAGCAGATCGCTCGCGTCACCTCGCAAGCCGGCACGTCGCTCGTGAAATCGGGCGTCGGCGGCGATCTCTATAGCGTCAACGCAACCCAGGCGGCCGCAGCGGCGGCGCTGGGCGGCGGCGGCAACCTGAACAACGCCTACTCGGCGATGGCCTCGGTGCCGGGCGTCCAGACTTCGCAAGGCGGCATCGGTTGGGATTTCAACTCGACCTACGTTCGCGGTCAAAACTCGTACTACACGGGTTACGAGTACGACGGTATTCCGGTCAATCGGGCGTTCGACAATTACAACGCCTCGACCGAATCGACACTGGGCCTGCAAGAGCTGCAAGTCTACACCGGCGGCGGTCCGTCATCGGTCGCCTCAGCCGGCACGGCGGGCTTCATCAACCAGGTCATCAAGACCGGCACCTTCCCGGGCTTCGCCACGGCGAACCTCGGAATCGCGTCGCCGCAGTACTATCACCAAGCGCAGGTCGAGATCGGCGGCTCGACGCCGGATCGTACCTTCAGCTACTACATCGGTCTCCTGGGCTACAACCAGGATTACCGGTTCTTCGACAACAGCAACGGCGCCGGATACATGACGCCGGGAGGCATCTTCTCCGGCGACACCGATGGATTCGGAATCGGTTACGGCTTCGGCAGCGACCAGGTCTTGGCCACCGGCTACACGTGCCTCATCGGCACCTGCCAAGGCGTCAAGCCGATCTGCCCGCTCTACGGAGCTCCGTGGTCCAATCAGCCGGTCGCGACGATCGGCAACCAGGGCTGCTGGCAGTACTACAGCGGCACCTCGGGTAACCCATTCATGGTCTCCGATCGCGAGAACGTCATCAACCTGCACATGGGCATCCCCAAGGCGAACGGTCTGCGGGATGACGTGCAGTTCATGTGGAGCGGCTCGGCGCTCAATAACTACGGCTACAACAGCCCTAGCGACATTGGCCCGGGCGTCAACCAGTTCATCTACTCGCTCTACAACACCCAATATAAGGCGCCGACCTGCGCTCCGGAAAACATCGCGCCGGGGTTGACGGTCAACGGCTGCTCGACCAGCAGCCTCTCAGCCGCGCAGATCATCTCGCTCAAGGGCGAAGGCATCATCTGCGGCGTCTCGCCGCCGAGCGACCCGTTCTTGGGTTGCGCGCCGTCGTACGTTGGTTACGCGGATGCCGTGACGTATAACGTTCCGTTCGGAACGCCGATCGCGACGCCGACGAGCACCAAGTCGCCGGGCGTCTACTTCGCACCGGGCGCGCCGGCGCATGCCTTCCAAGGCCCGGTACCGCTCTACGACAACTCGATCGACCTCAATCAGAACGACACCGGCATCACGAAGCTGCAGTACACGTACGCGCTGAGCCAATCGGCCTATCTGCGTGCGTACGGCTACACCTTCTACTCCGATTGGATGCTCACCGACCCGTCGTTCGGCGCAACGGGTGAGCTGACGCCGCAATTTCCCGAAGCAGCCCAGTATCAACTGCTGACGCACACCTCGGGCGGCGCGCTGGACTTCCAGGACCAGATCAACGACCAGAACCTGGTCAGCCTCGACGGTAACTACACGACGGCCGGCGTCATCCGCTTCAACAACGCGACCGCCTACGGCGGCGCGTCGCCGATCGGCTACATGGCCAAGACCGGCAACAACTACACCTGCTACGATCCGACGACCGGCACCCCACAGACCTGTCTGACCGGGACTTACTGTGCAGCCGCGATCGTCAGCGGAAAGCCGACCTGCTCGACGGAGTCGCCGACCTGGGTCAGCAACGCGGTTGCAGGTCCCAGCGGCTTTGCTCCGCCCAGCTCGGCGGCAGCCAAAGCCGGCGCGACGTGGGATAGCCTCTGGAACGGCAATGCCAACGGCTCGTTTAATACGGTGAAGCCGAAGTTCACCAACGCGTCGCTGCAAGACCAGTTCCGTCCCAGCGACAAGTTCCTGATCAACGCGGCGATCCGCTACGACAACTTCACGTACGGTCTGCCCGATTCGCTGACGGCGGCGACTCAGTTCTACGCCAACCTGACGTCGAACTACACGTGCGTTCTCGCAGCGACCAACCAGGTGCTCACGCAGGCGCTCTTGCCGGGTCAAGTCCCGCCGGCGTCGGCGCAGTACGTCGTGGGCGACTGCGACACTGCCGCAACGGCTCTGCATCCCAGCGGCCCGCATACCGGCTGGGTCCACCCCAACGGCACCACGCAAGACGGCGTCGCGGCCCCGAACTTCGCGGCGACCTCACCCAGCTCGTACTCGCTCGACTACTGGGAGCCGCGCTTCTCGGGCACCTACACGGTCAATCCGGATAACGTCGTCCGGTTATCGGCGGGACGTTACACGCAGCCGCCGATCTCGGCTTCGGTTCAGTACCTGGCGCTGGCCGGCGATGACCGCTCGGTCTGGAACAACACGATGAACCTCGGGTTCTACTCGCCGTTCCATCCGATTCCGGGAATCTCGTCGGGTCAGTACGACCTCTCGTGGGAGAGCCACCTCAAGGGAACGGACATGAGCTTCAAGCTCACGCCGTTCTACACGTGGGTCTCCAACTGGCAGCAACAGACCTTCATCGGTGCCGGCTTCGTGACGCAAGTCCCCGTCGGCGTGAACCGCAACGAAGGCGTCGAGGCTCAGTTCAACAAGGGTGACTTCACGCGCAACGGCCTCTCGGGGCTGCTCGCGGTGACCTACACCAACTCCAAGGTCATGTTCCAGAACGTCGGGCTGAGCAGCGGCGGTACGATTACCAGCGAGCTGGTTGCGCTCAACCAGGCGATCGCGCAGTACAACGGCTTGACCAAATCCGGCGGCGGCAGCCCCTGCTACCAGGGCGGCTTTGCGGTATCGTGCTCGGAGCCCAACGGCAAGAAAGTCTCGGGCTACGACACGATTCTCAACCCGTACTACAACCTGGCTCCGCAAGGTATGCTCAACACCGGCGGCTGGTACAACCCGTACTCGACCGCCATCGCACCGAACCTCAATGGTGCGGTGGGCAGCTACATCTCACCGTGGGTCTCGTCGCTGATTCTCAACTGGCGCCACGATAAGCTGGCCGTCACGCCGAGCTTCAGCTTCCAGACCGGCGGCTACTACGGAAGCCCGCTCGATACGACGGGCTTGGATCCGCGCGTCTGCGTGCTCAACTCGGCGGCGACCGGCATCACGAAGGTCTCCCCGAAGACCAACCCGTTGCAGTGCAACTACCTCACGACGACCTCGGCCGGTTCGGGTGCCTTCACGTATCTCTACGTGCCCAACCCGCAGACCGGAACGTTCCTCTTCGACAACTACCAACAGCCGAGTTCGATCGTCGGAAACTTGCAGCTGACGTACGACGTCAGTCCGCGGGTCCGGCTGACGGTGCTCGGTACCAACCTCTTCCACGAGTGCTTCGGCGGTACGTCGGCGCCGTGGACGGCGGCTAATCCGCCGAGCTACGTCATCTGCGGATATACGCCGGACGGCGGTCCGTTGAACAGCACGCTCTATCCGAGCAACTTCTACAACGGCACGAGCATCAACGACAAAGCAGCCAATGGTGCGCGGACGCCGTGGACCCAGAGCTACCTACCGAGCGGTTTGAACAACGGTGCGATCGGCGCCGCGGTTCAGCCCATCAACGTCTACTTCAACGCTCAGGTCAGAATCTAACGATTCCGCCCGAAGCGCTAACGTAGAAAACGAAGCGGGACCCTTCCGGGGTCCCGCTTCCGCATTGCGGCAGGCCGTCACCGCGGCTTGGAGAAAATTCGATGGCGATGCAGAGGCTCGCGTTGCTCTTTTTCTGCGCCCTAGCGTGCGTTGGTCTGCTTCCGGTGGCAGCCCGCTCTGACGGTGCTCCGGCCATGCAACCGGCCACCGCGCCTCCCCAGATTTACCACGTCGTGACCAGCGCCTTATGCGCTCGGCTCCACGAGCGCGTTCGACCGGCCGTGGCCATGATTTTGCAGAACGATCAGAAGATCGCCAAGAGCCCGCCGCTCTTCAAGAAATATCAGCAAGGCACGCTCGCCGCCTCGAACGGGATGGGTTTGGGCGACTCGATTTACAATCAGTCGCCGCAGACGAGCATGGCGCTGCAGCAGATGTCGTATCTGGTTATCCCGATCGCTCGCAACATCATCGCGGCCCAGACGCTTCTAGACGACGCGAAGTTGGTCGAGTCCACCGGCAACGCCGGCGACGATGCAAAGCTGCAGCAGATCAAGCAGCAGCTCCTCGAGACGATCGCCTTTCAGAGCGCGTCGCTCGACCTGATCAACGGCTTCGTGCAGACGCTCCAAATGGGCGAGTTGCAGCACGCCGGCGAGGAGTATCTGGGGGCCATTCAAGGCAACGACTGGTCGTCGCAGCTCGCTCGAGAGACGCCCAACCCGTGGCAAGATAGCAACGCGCCCGGGCTGCCGGCGAATCCCTACTCCCTCGACGTGGGCCAGATTCCGGGGCTCGTCGTCGGCTATAACCCGCTGCAACGTATCGTGGATGGACTCGCGTGGCTGCAGAACGAGACCCAAAAGCGCGAAGACGTCGCGGGCAAGGCGATCGGCGACGTGCTGCCCCAATGCGGAAAATAGTAATGAGGTCTACGACCATGAAATATGCGAAGGTTTACTCGGCCGCCGCCGCTGCCGCTCTCTTCCTTGCGCCGCCCATCGGACGCGCTGATGCCACGCTGGGCACGCTCGTCTACAACTTTACGTACAGCAGTACGCAAAACATCACGGCGCGCGATTCGACGAACAACGCCGAAGTCTATGGTACGCAGATGTCGGGACCGAACGGCGGCGGCGCGAATACGGGCAACATTCCCGGCGGCCCTGGTTCGGCCATAACGCAGCCGACCACGAACGGGATCAGTCACTACCGTGGGGCGCTCAACGACAAGGGCACGATGACGGTAAACGTCCTGCAAAAGCAGAGCGACGGCGGTCTCGTGGTGAGCATCAGCGAACAGGGTGAAAACGTTCGCCGCGCGCCGGCGGCGACGTGCGTCGTCTACGGGAATACCAACGTCATCTGCGATCCCAACAAGACCGTCTACACCGAAGAGTACACGCTCTTGCGCTTCCTCGGCGCGAACTTCGTCGATCCCAGCCAGCTGGACGCCAACAAGCACTGGTCGTATTCGCAGAACAAGCCCGACGAAACGATCAAAGCCGACTATACCATCAACAGCAACAACGCCGGCAACATGCAGATCGGCGAGGTGCGCACCATCAAAGAGATCGGCGCGGGGCACCTCGAGACCGACGTTCAGACCAAGATCGGCTACGATTTCAGCCGCACCCTACCCACGTCGGTCGACGAATATGCGACCCAGTATACCGATACGGGCATCGGCGGCTCGCAGCGAACGAACTTCCAAACCACGCTGCAGCTGGTCTCCGATACGATGGCCAAGACCTAGGGTTCCCTAGCTAGACAAGGTTACGAAAATGACGGCTTTTAGATGTGGCTGCGCGATACTGATCGCGTCGCTCGGTGCCCTCACCAACGTGGCCCAGGCCGATACGCAGCCGATGGGAACGCTGGTCTATAACTTTTCGTACAACACCACGCAAAACATCACCGCTCGCGACTCGCCGAACAACGTTGAGAATCCGACCCCGCTGGGCACGCTTGAGGGCGGCAACAACGGCATAAGCCACTATGGCGGCGCGCTCAACGATAAAGGGACGATGACCGTCAACGTGATGCAGAAGCAATACGACGGCGGTCTCGTCGTTACCATCAGCGAGCAGGGTGAAAACGTTCGGCGCGCGCCGGCGGCGATGTGCGTCGTCTACGGGAACACCAACGTCATCTGCGATCCGAACAAGACGGTCTACACCGAGGAGTACACGCTCTTGCGCTTCCTCGGCGCGAACTTCGTCGATCCCAGCCAGCTGGACGCGAACAAGCACTGGTCGTATTCGCAGAACAAGCCCGACGCGACGATCAAAGCCGACTATACCATCAACAGCAACAACGCCGGCAACATGCAGATCGGCGAGGTGCGCACCATCAAAGAGATCGGCGCGGGCCACCTCGAGACCGATGTCCAGACGAAGATCGGCTACGATTTCAGCCGCGCCGTCCCCACCTCGATCGACGAGTACGCGACGCAATATACGGATACGGGCATCAGCGGCTCGCAGCGGACGAACTTTCAGACCACGCTGCTGCTGGTATCCGACTCGATGGCGAAAACATAGCCCAGCAGGGCTACAAGTGCGAAGATTGCGAGGTCGCAATCTTCCCGACGACCACGCGGAGCGAGCTTGCGTGGCTGAAGGACCGGCTCCACGTCGTACGCGAGGTTGCCCGGCATTCGAGCGGAGGTCTCGATTCGTGGATGATGGACGGCCTCGCGTTCCTCGGCGAGCATCAAGGCCATAGCATCGTGACGGTCTCGCGACGCTGAGCCGGGCGCTACTCGGTATCCGGAGCGCGATAGTCCCTGGGCTGTCTCAGAAAGAACGCGGAGCCTTCCGGAGCCTTAATCAGCCCGAACTTCCGCGGGCGCCCGGCGAAATCGAAGCAGTCGCCGGCGGGTGAGGCGGCCCGGCGGTCTGCTTCGGAGAGTTGACGAAGGCCGAAGAGGTCCTCGGCAAATCGTAAGACGCTTGCGGTCTCGTAATGAACGTGCGAGACGTAGTTTTTCTTCGCGTAGGCGGATATGACCAGCAGCGGTACGCGGAATCCCAGACTGTCGTAGTTCTCGTGGGGCGGCGGCACGTGATCGTAGAGACCGCCCCAATCGTCCCATTGCACGAATATGACGGTGGATTTCCAAAATTTGCTCTCGCCGACCGCGTCGACGAGGGCCGTGACCCACGAAGGCCCGTAGCCGCCGCCGCAGCTCGGATGGTCGGAGTTGATGCAGAGCGGAGTGATCCATGTGAAGGCCGCGAGCTTACCGTCTGCGACGTCGGTGATAAACTCTTTCTGCGGCGCAACGATGTTGTGCCAATCGGGTCCGCGATAGATATGTTCGACGGCCTGATAGCCCGACCATATCGAACCGCCGTCGCTCGACGGTGCGCTGTACCTGCTCGTATAGAAGCGCCACGGAAGCTTCGCCTCGTCGAGTTCGTCGCCGAGCGTTTCGTAGTTGAAGCAAGGCTTCTGCTTTGGGCCGTACCGGCGAGTTTGCGTCATAGTGGCGACGAGGTCTCGAGCACCTCCCCCGCAGCCCCATTTGCCGCTGGGGAGATCGACGCTCGAATGTGCCTGCGCCGCAATGATATATTGGTGGGCGACGAAGCTCTCGTCGAGTTGCGACGCGAACATTTTGTCCGCCAAGACCCATTCCTGGGCCATCGCGAAATACGGCTGGCTTTCGTCGTGCGGGACGTAGGCGTACATTGGGTGCGCGATGCTTGGCGGACCGCCAAAGGAGAACTCCTGATTGAAGCCGTTCATCCGGCACTCCGTCCCGCGGAGTTTGCCCGTTCCATTGCAGTCGACGAACATCGCGTGCGCCGAGTGAGCGAGTGCATAGGACGTTTTCAAGCTCACCGGCACCAACGCGATCGAGCCGCCTTTGGAATCCCTACCGCGTGAAACCGTGTCGGCGCCGGGGTATCCCTGAAAGAGATCGTCGAAGCTGCGGTTCTCCTGAACGATGTAGACGATGTGTTTGATCTTGCCCGCACCCGTAGCGAGGGGATCGTGTAAGGCACCGCTACGCGTAGAAGGCAGCGCCGGTTGGAGGACCGGCGAGCACCCGAGGATCGCGCAGGTAACGACGAGGCGCGCCCATCGTGAAATCACGACAGCCTATTGCACGCTCCTGTTATCGAGAGCCTCTCCAGGGGCTCCCTGTCATCCCGACCCTTCGACTCAGCCTGTCCTGAGCGAGCGAAGCGAGGCGAAGGGCTCAGGGCTGCGCTTCGCGCCGGCGACGGGTTTATCGAAGGAGTGGGATTCTAAGGTGTTGGCCGGGCTGCAGGTTCCCGCCCTGGAGGTGGTTGGCGTCGCTGATGCGGTCGACGGCCTCTTGGACGTCCGAGCTCGGGCCGGCGTGGGACGCGGCGATCGACCAGAGGGTATCGCCCGGATGAACCGTGACGCCGACGTACCGCTGGGCCGTTGCGGCATAGAGCCGCACGCTCGAGAGCGTCGGAAGGGCGACCATGAGCCCGAGGGCGGCCAGCGCGATCGCCGGCATCAACGTGAACCTCTTCCGTCTCACCACCATCTTCGCTCCTATATGTAGTGCCAAACGCCTGTTCGTCCCCTATATTTTAGCATGCGCCCGAGGCGCGTTGTCAAGGTATTCCGAACGTATGTTTGCCTTCTTTCGGGATTTATGATAGGCTTTTTACCGCCTGTGAGTGCCATACGCTTGGCATTCGCGGTTGGAGGAACATGCGCAAAGAGACGACCGAAAAACCGGCCACGGAGCGGCAACGGCGCATTCTCGAGGTGATTCGGTCCTTTACGACCGAGCACGGCTATCCGCCCTCGGTTCGCGAGATCGGCGAACTCGTCGGCCTGTCGTCGTCCTCCACGATCCACGCCCACCTCAAAGCGCTCGAGCGGCGGGGTTTGATCTCCCGCGATCCCACCAAACCGCGCGCATTGCGCACCGGGAGCATGCCCTCCGCGCCTGAGGTGCTGGTCGTGCCGGTGCTGGGGCGAGTCGCCGCGGGCGTGCCGATTACCGCGCAGGAGGATATCGAAGGCGAGTTCGTTCTGTCGCCCTCTTTCGTGCCGCGCGGCTCGGATGGGTTCATGCTGCGCGTCCAGGGCGACTCGATGGTCGAGGCCGCGATCCTGGACGGGGATCTCATCCTCGTGCGTCCGCAGCGCACCGCCGAAAACGGCGAGATCGTCGTCGCCATGCTCGACGGCGAAGCGACCGTGAAGCGCTTCTACCGCGAAGCCGGGCGCATTCGGCTGCAGCCGGAGAATCGGACGCTGGCGCCAATCTACGCGAGCGATGTCGAGATCGTCGGTCGCGTGGAAGCCGTCGTCCGCCGCCTCTAGAGCTCGAAAAGCCTTCGTAGCGTTCGAGGCTCGGGCCGTCCCGGCAATGCGGTGGCTCGGCGAGCTGCCTTTCATCGTCGCGATCCGCGAAGCGCTGCCCTGGAGTTTCATCGGTCTCGCAGCGGCCTTCGTCGCGGTACTCGGCATCGAGCTGCGCGCGGGTATCCCGCACGGCGTTCCCATCGGTCTGCTTCTCGCGTCAGCGCTGCTTCCCGCTTTCGGCGTCATGGCGATGGCGCTCGTCGTGGTCTTGCCGTTGCGACTCGCGCGCGCGGCCAAGTATGGCGTCGCACCGCTCTTGCTTGGAAGCATCGGCGCCTTCGCGCTCGCCCTCCCGCGCCCGTTCGGCCCCGATGCGATCGCGTATCTGCGGTACTTCGGCGCATCCGGGCTCTTCATCGCGATTCTGTCGTGCGCCGTCGCCGGTGCCTGGATTGCCGTGCTGCGCCGCGGCTTGCGCGCGGTTGCGCTCGCTGAGTACGCAGGCGCGCTGCTCGCGATCGGTACCTTCGCGGCGCTGGTCGCGCTGCATTGGTCGCTGCCGGCAGCGATCGTCGCGGCACTCCATCCGATCTCGCGCCTCGGCGACACCTACTTCGCGCTGATAGCAATCGTCGCAATAGAGACGCTGCTCTGGACTGCCGGCGTCCACGGGCCCGCAATGCTTGCCGCCGTCGTGACGCCGGTCTATCTCACGATGCAGATGCAGAACACGCACGCGTTCACGCTCCACGCGCCGCTGCCGTACATCGTCGTCGTCTCGCTCTTTCTCTTCGTCTTCCCCGGCGGCGCGGGAGCGACGCTCCCGCTCGCCGGCCTCCTTGCGCTCTCGCGCGTGCCGCGCCTGCGCGCCGTAGGGCGAGCGACTATTTTGCCCGCGCTCTTCAATCTCAACGAGCCCCTGCTCTTTGCCGCGCCGGTCGTCTTCAACCCGCATTTGGTTCTGCCGTTCGTGGGCGCGCCGCTCGTGCTCGCGACGGTCACGTACTTCGCCGTCGCCACGGGGCTCGTCTCTCGCGCGGCATTCTACATTCCGTCGTCGGTGCCGACCTTCGTCTCTACCTACCTTGCAACGCAGGATCTGCGCGCAATTGCGCTCGTTGCGTTCAACGTCGCGCTGGCGACGCTGATCTGGTATCCGTTCGTGCGCGCGTACGAGCGTCATCTGGTGGGGTCGTCCTTCGACAACATGGAAACTTCCTCAGCGCCTGCGCGTAGCGCAGTCCTGAGCGACGCTGAGCTTGTCGAAGCGGAGTCGATGGGTCAGGATGACGCCGGCGGAAACGCCGTATGATCGCGGAGCTCTGCGAGCGGTTCGCGATCGGCGGACCTCTGCGCGATGCCGCGTTCGCGGCGCACGAGCGCACAGCCGAGATCGGCTATCCGGCCCAGCGCCGCGTCCATCTCAACGTGCTGCAAGCTTTTCTCGAAGAAGGCCTCGCCGAGAACGACCTCGCGGGGTCGACCGGTTACGGCTACGACGACGCCGCGCGCGCACGATACGAATCGCTGCTGGCGCGCGTGCTCGGCGCGGAGCGCGCGCTCGCGCGGCTCTCGATCGTCAGCGGGACGCACGCGATCGTCGCGGCCTTGGCGGCGTGTACGCCGCCCGGCAGAACGCTGCTCTCGATCTCCGGCGCTCCGTACGACACGCTTCGAAACGCGATTTGCGAGGCTCCGCACGCGCTCGTCCGCCAAGGCGTCGCCTATCGCGAGATCGCGCTCGAGCGCGACGGGTCGGTAAATCTGCGCGCGGTCAGCGAGGCGCTCGCGCAGGCTCCCGATGCCACGCTCTTCATTCAGCGCTCGCGCGGATATGCGCCGAGGCCGTCGCTCTCGATCGCGGCCTGCGAGCGCGCAATCGACGGCGTGAAGCGCGTCGCGCCGAAGGCGCTCGTTCTCGTTGACAACTGCTACGGCGAGCTCGTCGAAGAGCGCGAGCCGTTACATGCCGGCGCCGACCTGGTGATGGGCTCGCTGATCAAAAATCTCGGCGGATCGCTCGCGCCGGCGGGCGCGTACGTCGCAGGACGTGCCGATCTGATCGAGCGCGTCGCCGCGCGGCTCTACGCTCCCGGTTTGGGCGATGCGCTGGGACCGACGCTCGGGCTAGGGCGCGCGCTCTGTCAAGGCCTCTTTCTCGCTCCGCTAATCGTCGAGCAAGCGCTGCGCGGTCTCGATTTCACTGCGGCGCTTTTCGAACGGCTCGGCTACTTCGTCGATCCCATGCCGGGCGAGCGTCGCACCGACATCGTCCAGGCGATTCGGCTCGGCTCGCCGGAGCGTTTGCAGCGCTTCGCGGCGGGGTTGCAGGCCGCGATGCCGGTAAACGCGCGATTTCGCCCGGAACCAGGCAGCGTGCCGGGCTATGCGCAGCCCGTGCTCATGTCGTCGGGCGCATTCATCAGCGGCGCGACGATCGAGCTTTCGTGCGACGCGCCGCTGCGCGAGCCGTACGAAGTCTACGTGCAGGGCGGCGTGAGCGCCGCGCATGCCTATCTCGGCGCGCTCTTCGCGGCGCGCGCGCTGCTAAGCTGATTTACGTATCGGTTTGCAAACCGAGAAAACCGTAGAAGTAATACCGGGAGCCATCCGAGGTCGTGACGGCAATACGCGTCTCCTCGACCGAAACCGCCGTGACGGTTTGGCCGATGAGGCTCTCGAGGACCGCTTGGGCGTTGAGGAACTCCGCCGCTTGCAGGCCGTCCGGTTCCACCTCGAAGAGATTGATGAGCTCGTCGATTCGGTCTTTCATCGTTCGTCATAGTAATCGGCGCCGGCGACCGATTACTTAGGGCGCGGGCTCGGGACCTTGCCAGGAGGCGGCCGGATCGCCTAGAGAAGGCCTGGCGGCCATGTACCTGCTCGAAGTGCTGAGCGGCCCGTTCGACGGCAAGACCTGGCCTTTCGAGCGGGAGATCACGATCGGGCGTGACGACGCGCTGGCAGAAGCATGTCTGGCGCTCGACCGGTACGTCTCGCGCCAACACGCCAAGCTGCAGATCGAGGCGGGCTCAGTGCGGCTGGTCGATCTGCGCAGCCGCAACGGGACTCGCCTCGGGGGTCAGCCGGTCGTCGGCGAGGTGCCGCTCCCGGTCGGCGTTCCGTTCGTCGTGGGGCGGACGATCCTGCGGGTGACGCGCGCTTAAGGCGTCTATGCAGCAGGCCATTACCGTTGCGCGGGCGCGCGCGCTCTTCGGCGCGCTTCCGCGCCCGCTTGCTTTCGTCCCGACGATGGGTGCGCTCCACGAGGGCCACCTCGAGCTCGTGCGCCAGGCTCGAATGCAATCGGCCTCCGTCGGCGCCTCGATCTTCGTCAACCCGCTGCAGTTCGGGCCGAACGAGGATCTCGCCACCTATCCGCGCGATCTCGAGCACGACCGGGAGAAGCTCGCAGCCGCCGGGGTCGACGTGCTCTTTGCGCCGGACGCTGCGGCGATGTACGGCGCGGACTTCTCGACCTCGGTCGACGTCGGCGCGCTCGCCGGCGTCTTCGAGGGGGCGCTGCGCCCAGGCCATTTTCGCGGCGTCGCGACCGTGATCGCGAAGCTGCTCAACATCGTGCGCCCCGACGCACTCTACCTCGGACAGAAGGACGCACAGCAGGCGGTGGTGCTTCGCAAGATGGTCGACGATCTCGGCTTCCCGGTCGAGGTCGAGATCGTGCCGACCATACGCGAGCGGGACGGCTTGGCAATGTCGAGCCGCAACGCCTATCTCGATGCGTCGCAGCGCGCGCAAGCTCCGTCGCTGTACCGGGCGCTGCTCGCCGTGCGCGAAGCGCTCGAGCGAGGCAGCAGCAAGAACGACGCGACCGCCGCCGGGAGGGCGGCGTTGAGCGACTCGGCGACGCTCGAGTACCTCGACGTCGTCGATGCGCAGAGCTTTGCGCCGCTCGACCATTTGCGGCGGCCGGCCTTCGTCATCGGCGCCGCGCGGTTCGGAACGAACCGCCTGATCGACAACTTGTGGATACGCGATTGAAGGGCGCCCGAGTCTTCCTCGGGGTCAGCGGCGGCATCGCCGCGTACAAGGCGGCGGCGTTGACGAGCGCGCTCGTGCAACGAGGCGCCATCGTCGATGTGGTAATGACCGCCGAGGCGGAGCGCTTCATCACGCCGCTGACGTTTTCGTCGCTGACGGCGCGTCCGGTCTACGCCTCGCTGTGGGATGCTCCCGAACGAATTCCGCACATTCGGCTCGTGCGCGAAGCCGACGTCGCGCTCGTCGCGCCCGCGACAGCGAACGTCATCGCGAAGCTCGCCGCCGGCATCGCCGACGACTTGCTGACGACCGCGCTGCTCGCCGCGCGCATTCCGGTGATCCTCGCGCCCGCAATGAACGCCGCGATGTACGAATCCGCCGCGACGCAGGCGAACCTCTCGTCGCTGCGCGAGCGCGGCTTTGAGATCGTCGATCCTGAACGCGGATTTCTCGCCGAGCGCGAGAGCGGCATCGGTCGACTGGCTGCGGAGGAGCATATCCTCGAGGCGATCGAACGCGCCCTGGCGCGCCGAGCCTCGCTGCGCGGCAAGCGCGTCGCGATCACGGGTGGGCCGACGCGCGAGCCCTTCGATCCGGTTCGCTTTTTGAGCAACGCCTCGACTGGGGCGACGGCGATTGCGCTCGCGCGGGAAGCGGCGCTGCGCGGCGCCGACGTGACGCTGCTGCTCGGGCCGACGCAACTCGAGCCGCCGGCCGGAATCGAAGTCGTGCGCTTTACGAGCGCCGCGCAGCTCTACGATGCCGCGATGGAACGCGCCGCAGGCTGCGATTTGGTGATCGCGACGGCCGCGGTCGCCGATTGGCGACCCGCGGAACGCTCCGAATCGAAGTTGCGCAAGAGCGGCGAGGCAATGACGGTGCGTCTCACACCGAACCCCGACGTGCTCGCCTCGTTGGGCGAACGGAAGGGGTCGAGCTTCGTGGTCGGATTTGCCGCCGAAACCGAGGATCACGAGACGCGCGCGCGGGAGAAGCTGCGGCGCAAACATCTCGACGCAATCGCCGTCAACGACGTACGCGGCGAGCGCGGCTTCGGAAGGGGGGAGAACTCGCTGGTGCTGCTCTGGGGCGAGCAAGGACGGCGCGATCTCGGCACGGCCGAGAAAGACGAACTGGCGGCGCGTCTGCTCGACGCGATTGAGGAGCTGATGACGTGCTCCTAGGAGCTGATGACATGCTCTTAGGAGCCTGTCGGACTTGTGCGCTTCCGCGTCTTCGGGCCGCCTTCTGTCCGAATACTTCGTTGCTCATCGGTCACGAAGCTACGGCTTCGCTCCCTCTTCGCGCCTTGTCTTCGAACAAAATTCGGCACCGGATCCGCGAAAGGCCAAGCCCGACATGCTCCTAACGATCGACGTCGGCAATACCGAAACGAAGCTCGGCTGTTTCTCGGGGAGCGCACTGAAGCAAACCTGGCGCGTCACCACCGAGTTGCGCCGTACTCCCGACGAATACGGCGTCTTCTTCACGCAGCTCTTCGCGACGAGCGACCTCGAACCGAGCGCGATCCGCGCCGTGGCAATCGCCAGCGTCGTCCCCCAGCTCGATCCGGTGCTCGAAACGGTCTGCAAACGATTCTTCGGCGCCGCGCCGCGCTTCTTGAAGCCGCAGGAGCAGCGCTCGATCGAGGTCGTCACCGAGAATCCCGCGGAGGTTGGCGCCGACCTCGTCGCGGCCGCGATCGGGGGGCGGGAACGCTTCGGTGCGCCGCTCATCGTCGTGAGTTTCGGCACCGCAACGGTCTTTATCGCCATCTCGGTTCGAGGCGAATATCTCGGCGTTGCAATCGCGCCGGGCATTGCCGTTTCGATCGACGCGCTCATTGGGCGTACCGCGAAACTGCCGCAGATCGCCCTCGAGGCGCCTGGGCACGCAATCGGGCGGAATACCAACGACGCGCTGCAGAGCGGCATCGTCTACGGGTTCGCGGGGCAGACCGAAGCAATCGTGGCGCGGATGCGCGCCGAGATGGGCGTCGACGCGAAGGTGGTCGCGACCGGCGGCCTCGCAGAAGTCGTCGCCAAGCAGACGCCCGTCATCGACGCCGTCGACCCTCACCTGAGCTTGGTGGGATTGGAGCTCTTCCACCGGAAAGAAAACCCCTGAAGGTATGCGCCCCGCACCGTTGAGGATTGGGCCGATCGAGGTCTGGCCGCCGCTCGTTCTCGCGCCGATGTCCGGCGTGACGAATCGAACCATGCGCGCGCTCTACCGACCCTTCGGACTCGGCCTTACCGTCACGGAATTCGTTTCGTCGAATGCGCTGAAGCACGGAAGCCGGCGCACGATGGAGATGATCGACCAGCACGGTCTCGAGCGACCCGTCTCGACCCAGCTCTGGGGCGACGATCCGCAAACGATGGCGGTTGCGGCGAAACTCGTGCGCGAATGCGGCGCCGACATCGTCGACATCAACTTCGGCTGCCCGGCGCCGAAGGTCACGAAGACGAACGGAGGCTCGGCGTGCCTGCGCGATCCCGACCGCTGCGAGGAGATCATGCGCGCGGTCGTTGCGGCGGTCGACTGCCCCGTTACGATGAAGATGCGATTGGGTTGGAGCGAAGACGCGCCGGTTTATCTCGACGTCGCGCGGCGGGCCCAGCGCGCCGGCGTGAAGGCCGTGACGCTGCACGCGCGTACCGCCAAGCAGTTCTACAAAGGCGCGGCCGACTGGGAGCACATCGCGCGCCTCAAGCGCGCGGTCGAGATTCCGGTGATCGGTAACGGCGATCTCGACGACGCGCACGTGGCGATGCGCCGGATGCGCGAGAGCGGCGTCGATGCGATCATGCTCGGCCGCGCGACGCTCGGGAATCCCTGGCTCATCGCGCAGATCCGCGATCTCATGGAAGGACGTCAAGCGCGCGCCGTTCCAGCTCCCGCCGATCGCTTGCGCTTTGCGATCGTGCACTATCGAACGATGGTCGACGAGCTGGGCGAAGCCCGCGCCGTTCCGCAGATGCGCAAGCACGTCGCGCTCTATCTCAAAGGCATTGCCGGAGCGGCCGCTCTGCGCGAGCGCATCATGCGCATCGACGGCACCGAGGAAGCGATCGCCGTCATCGAAGAGGCGATCTCGCGGCTCGAATCGCAGCCGCTCGCCGCAGCATGAAAGAAAAACGAGGCCGGATGTTTCCGACCCCGTCTTTCTATAGCGAAGAACGGTCGGATCTCTACGGGGCGGCGACGCCGCAAGAACTCGCTGCCGAGGTTTACGAAAACTATAAAGAGTTCGTGAACCCGCCGCTAGCGCGCGTGATGAAGCTCTCCGGTTCTCCGGTCGAGGTGCGCGCGCGCGGATGCACGATTTGGGATCACACGGGCAAGGCCTATCTCGACTTCGCCGGCGGGTACGGCGTCTTTACGCTCGGCTATCTCCATCCGCGCGTCGTTGAAGCCGTCCGCGCGCAACTCGAGCGCATCGCGCTCTCGGGCAAGACGATGTTCAACGTTCTGCTCGGACGGGCCGCCCGCCGCCTCGCCGAGCTCGCGCCCGGTGATCTGCAGATCTCGTTTTGGTGCAACAGCGGCACCGAAGCGATCGAAGGCGCGATCAAGCTCGCCCGAGCGGCGACGGGGCGCGCGAAGATCGTCGGAACGTACGACGCGTTCCACGGCAAAACGCTCGGCGCGCTCTCGGTGAGCGGTCGCGAAACCTTCCAAACGCCGTTCCGGCCTCTGCTCGCCGATTCGGTCTGCGTTGCGTACGGGCAGACCGAGACGCTCGAAGAAGCGCTGCGCGACGCCGCCGCGTTCGTCGTCGAACCCGTACAGGGCGAGGGCGGCGTGCACGTTCCGCCCGCCGGGTATCTGAAAGACGTGCGCGCAATCTGCGATCGAACCAACGCGCTCTTCATCGCCGACGAGGTCCAGACCGGACTCGGCCGCTGCGGTTATCGCTTCGCCTGCAATCGCGACGACGTCGTTCCCGACGTGATGACGCTCGCAAAGGGGCTCTCCGGCGGCGTCGTTCCGGTCGGCGCGTTTATCGCGCGCCCGGAGATCTGGAATCGCGCGTTCGGCCGCGCGCCCCTCTTGCACACCTCGACCTTCGGCGGCAACGAGCTGGCCTGCGCGGCGGCGCTGGCCGCAATGGAGACGCTCGAAGAAGACGCGCTCGCGCAAGAGGCGCGCGTTCGCGGCGAACAGCTGCTCTCGGGTGCGCGCGAGATTGCCGCCCGGTACCCGGCGGTCGTGCGTGAAGCGCGCGGGCTCGGGCTCTTGGTGGGCGTCGAGCTGACGAACGAAGGATACGGCGGCTGGATCATTCCCGAGATGCTCAAGCACGGCGTGACCGCGGCGTGGACGCTCAACGCCCAGCGCGTTATTCGCCTCGAGCCGCCCTTGATCGTGACCGCACCGGAGGTCGATCGCGCGCTGGGAGCGCTGCGCGCGGGCGTGGCGACCGCCTACGAAAAACTCGGCGAGCTCGCATCGTCGTAGCATGGCGTATGTTGAGAGCAGAATCGTGATCGATGCCCCCGCACGCCGCGTCTACGAGCTTGCCAAGGAACAGGAGCGCTTTCCCCAGTTCATGCCCGACGTCGAAACGGTGACGATTCTGCAGCGCAAGAGCGATGGCGTTATCTCGCGATGGAAGACGCTCGTCGAAGAGGCGCCCATCGAGTGGACGGAAGAAGACCGCTTCGACGACTCGGCCCTGCGTATCGATTACAAGCTGATCGAGGGCGATCTCGATAAGTTCGAAGGCTCCTGGACGTTCGAGCACCGCGACGGCCTCACGCACGTCGTGCTCGGCGTGGATTACGATTTCGGCGTGCCGACGCTGGCCGAGCTCATCGGGCCGACGCTGCAGAGAAAGGTTCGCGAGAACAGCGAGATGATGCTCGCGGGGCTCAAGCGGGAAGCCGAATCGGAAGCGGCACGATGAACCGGTTCTGCTTCGTCATTCATCCCCTCTCGTTCGACGACATCGCGCGCTACGAGCCCGGCGCGAAGGGCAAGGGCGAGCCGATCCTGCGCAAGATCATGGAATGGATGCCGTCGTATGCCGCGGTTCACGTCACCGGCGTTCGCACGCCCGACGGGCGCGAAACGGAAGGGTGGTTCGTCGCCGCGCCGCTGCTGCCGCAGCAGCTCGTCGAGTTTCCGCGCGAGGAAGTCTATCGGCGCGTCGTCCGCGCGATCGAGATCGGCGCCGAGCTGGGAGCGCAGGTGGCGGGATTGGGCGCCTTCACCGCCGTCGTCGGCGACGCGGGCATCACGATCAACGAGCGCTCGCCGATTCCGGTGACGACCGGCAACTCGCTGACCATCGCGGCAGGCGTGCAGAGCCTTTTTCGCGGCGCGCAGGAAATGCGCATCGATGCGGCCTCGTCGACCGCGGTCGTCATCGGGGCGACCGGCTCGATCGGGAGCGCCTGCGCTCGGCTCATCGCGTCGAAAGTCGAGCGCCTCCTGCTCGTCGCACGCAACGAGACGCGCTTGCGAAAGTTCCACGAAGAGATTGCCGGCCGGCTCCCGTGCGCGAGCGAGTACACGACCGATACCGCCGCCGCGGTGCGCCGCGCTCGGCTCGTTCTGACGGCGACGACCTCAACCCAAGACGTGATCGAGCCCGAAGATCTGCAAACCGGCGCCGTCGTCTGCGAGCTTTCGCTCCCGCACGACGTCAGCCGGCGCGTCGCGCAGCAGCGCCCCGACGTCCTGGTCATCGAAGGCGGCAACATGGTGGTTCCCGGAAGCCCGCGCTTCGAGCGCGTGCGCGAGCCCGGCACGGACTTCGATTTGAACCTGCCGCCGCGCACGGCGCTGGCCTGCATGAGCGAGACGATGATTCTCGCGCTCGAAGAGCGCTTGGAGCCGTATACGCTGGGGCGCGGTATCGAGCTTGCGAAGGTGATCGAAATTCAAGAGATGGCGGCGCGCTGCGGCTTTATGCTTGCCGACATGCGCGCTTTCGATGCCGCAATCACATCCGAGAAGATCGCGGCAACGCGCGAAGCCTCCTTCGACAGGCTCAGGATGACAAGTTCGGGGCGATGAAAAAAGTCGTTTCGGTTTCGCTCGGCTCGAGCAGCCGGGATCACCACGCTCGCGCGACGTTTCTGGGCGAAGAGTTCGATATCTCGCGCCTCGGAACCGACGGCAAGCTCGACGCGGCGATCGCGATGGTGCGCGAGCTCGACGGACACGTCGATGCAATCGGCCTGGGAGGTATCGACGTCTACCTCTACGCGGGACGCCATCGCTACGCGCTGCGCGATGGGCTGCGACTGCTCGAAGCGGCCAAGATCACGCCGGTCGTCGACGGCAGCGGCTTGAAGAACACGCTCGAGCGCAACGCGGTGCGTTTCATGCAGGACGAGCTCGCCATCGATTTGCACGGACGGCGCGTGCTCATGGTCAGCGCTTTGGATCGCTTTGGCATGGCACAGGCGTTCGTCGATGCCGGCGCCGACGTGCTCTTCGGGGATTTCATCTTTGCCCTCGATAAGGACATGCCGGTTCGCGATCTCCACGAGTTCGAAGCGATGGCGGAAAAGTATCTTCCCGACGCGTGCAAGCTGCCGTTTCAGTTCTTCTATCCGACCGGAAAGAAACAAGAGAAGCCGCCCGAACCGAAGTATCCGCAGTACTACGAGCAGGCAGAGATCGTCGCCGGCGATTTTCACTTCATGCGTCAGTTCATGCCCGAGCGGCTCGACGGAAAGATCGTCTTGACGAACACGGTCACGCAGGGGAACGTCGACGAGCTGGCAGCGCGAGGCGTTAAGCTGCTGATCACGACGACCCCCGAGCTCGCGGGACGCTCGTTTGGAACGAACGTTCTCGAAGCAGCCCTCTTGGCGCTGCTCGGGAAGCGTTGGAGTGACGTCGTGCCCGCCGACTACGAGCGCCTCTTGCGGGAGCTCGACCTGAAACCACGCGTCGTGAAACTGGGTAGTTAGCGAAGCGGGTTGACGCGCGGGAGCTGTGGGTATACTATGCGACCGCGGCGGTCCCGGCGGAAGGCCCCGGAGCGGCCCGTTCAGAACAACCCGCGCCAGCGTTGGAGAACGTCACCTAATTGCTTCGGGCTCTCGCCATGAGCGCCCAGTGAGGGTTCGTAGTTGAACGACAAAGAAATCGTGCTGACCGCGGAAGGTCTGGCGAAGTTGGAGCAGGAGCTCGACGAGCTCAAGAGCGTCCACCGGCGCGAGGTCAATGACCGCATTCGTCAGGCCAAAGAGTACGGCGACTTGAGCGAAAACGCGGAGTACGAAGACGCTAAGCAGGAACAGGCTTTTATCGAGGGCCGGATCCTCAAGCTCGAGGCGATGATTCGCAACGCCCGCATCATCGACGAGTCGGAGTACGCCTCCGACGAAGTTCACCTCGGCGCGGTGGTCAAAGTAAAAGATCTCAAGAGCAACGAGACCTACGAGTTCTCGATCGTCGGCTCGGCCGAGGCCGACCCGCCGAACCGCCGTATCTCCAACGAATCTCCGCTCGGCAGCGCACTCATGGGGCACAAGAAGGGAACGACCGTCGACGTGGCCACTCCGCGCGGACTCGCCAAGTATAAGATCGAATCGATCAAGAGCAACTCGCCGAAGAAGGCTGCAAAAAAGGCGTCATAGCTATTGGACGAACTCGGTAAGACCGAAGCGGCGCTCGTAGCGGCCAGACGTGAGAATCTGGCCGCTTTGCGTTCGCGAGGGAACGATCCGTTCGCCGCGCGCCGGTTCGACGTTCAGGCTACGACAGCGGAGCTGCTCGAACGCTACGGATTCCTCGTGCCGGGTCAAGACGCCAGCGCGGAAGGATGGAGCGTCGCGGGGCGGATGCTCTCGAAGCGGACGATGGGGAAGGCGAGCTTCGCCGATCTCGCCGACCGGACCGGAAAGCTGCAGATCTACGTGCGCAAGGAAGAGGTCGGAGAGGATGGATTCGCCGATTGGGCCGACCTCGATCGCGGCGATCTCATCGGCGTGCGCGGCTACATGTTCCGCTCCAAGATGGGCGAGCTGACGCTGCACGTCACGTCGTTCTCCGTGCTTGGTAAGGCGCTGATGCCGTTGCCCGACAAGTGGCACGGCTTGCAGGACGTCGAGAAGCGCTACCGCCAGCGCTACGTCGACCTGATCGTCAACCCCGAGGTGCGCGACGTCATGATCATGCGCAGCCGCCTGATCGCGGAGATGCGCCGCTTCATCGACTCTTACGGCTTCTACGAGGTCGAGACGCCCGCGCTGCTGCACGTTGCGGGCGGCGCGGCCGCGCGGCCTTTCGTCGCGCACTGCAACGCGTTGGATCAAGCGATGCAGCTGCGCATCGCGACCGAGCTCAACCTCAAGCGCCTGATCGTGGGCGGCCTCGAGCGCGTCTACGAAATCGGCCGCATCTTTCGAAACGAAGGAATCGACACGACGCATAACCCCGAGTTCACGATGCTCGAGCTCTACGCGGCCTACTGGGACGTCTCGGACATGATGGAGTTCAACGAAGCGCTGATTGCGCATCTCGTCTCGGTCGCGACCGACGGGTCTAGCGAGCTTCCTCGCGGCGACGCCACGATCTCCTTCGCGCGTCCCTTTGCACGCATCGAGTATCTCGAAGCGATGGAGCGTTACAGCGCCGGAAAGTATACGCGAGAGCGCCTGCTCGATCCAAACGCCGCGCGGGAGATTCTGCGCGAGCTCGACGTGCCGCCTTCGCCGAGCCACGGGCACGCGCTCGACAAGATCTTCGAGCACGTGGTGGAGCCCCATCTCGCCGCGCCGACGTTCGTGACCGGCTATCCGGTCACTATCTCGCCGCTGGCGAAACGCCGCGCCGGTGATTCGGCAATCGCCGATCGCTACGAGCTCTTCTGCGCGAATATGGAGATCAGCAACGCCTTCACCGAGCTCAACGATCCCGACGATCAGCGCGTTCGGTTCGAGGCGCAGGTCGCCGAGCGAGCCGGCGGCAACGAAGAGATTCCCGAGCCGGACTGGGATTACGTTCGCGCGCTCGAGTACGGCATGCCGCCGACCGCCGGAATCGGGCTCGGCGTCGACCGCCTCATCATGCTTCTGACCGGCCAGCGATCGGTGCGCGACGTGATTCTTTTTCCGCTGCAACGCCAGCACGGCTGATGATGCGCGCGATCGCGCTACTCGCGGTCCTGCTCGTCGCCGCGGCGGCGCCGGTGGCCGCGCACCCCGACGCGCGCTTCTACTATCTCGATCCCAAACAGCTCGACCTTACGGTGCTGCTGCCGCCTCCGCCCGATGCGGCATCTACCAACGAACTCGCCGACGAAGAGCAGGTCGCAGCGGCGGTCGCCGCGCGCAGCCCGGCGCAGCTCCTCGAAGCCGAAGAAGCTTCGGAGCGCAGCGTTTTCTTCTTCGCGCAATCGGTTGGGCCGGGGTTCGACCGCACGCGGCTTCCGCTGACTGCCCGGCTCTTTTCGCACATACGCTCGGACGTCGAGAAGCTCATCGATCAGGCGAAGAGCTACTGGGATCGGCCGCGCCCCGGCGATGCGCAGAAGCGCCGCGGCTCGTATCCCAGCGGTCATGCGGCGTTCGCCGCCTCGACGGCGATCGTGCTCTCGCAGCTGCTTCCGGGCAAGCGCGACGCGATCTTCGAGCAGGCGCGCACGTTCGCGGAAAACCGGATCCTCTTAGGGCTCCACTATCCCAGCGACGTCGCTTCGGGATGGACCGCCGGCACGCTTGCGGCCTACGTGATGATGCACGATCGTGCCTTTCAGCGCGACTACGCCGCCGCGAAGGCCGAGCTGCTCCGGGCAAATCTCTGACGACGCTGCGCCTGACCGTCGAGTACGACGGCACCGGCTTCTGCGGTTTTCAATGGCAGCCGCAAGCGCGGACCGTTGCCGGCGTTTTGGAAGACGCGCTCTCGCTGCTCTTTGGCGAGCCGGTCAAGGTGACCGGCGCGGGCCGGACCGACAGCGGCGCCCACGCCACCGGCCAAGTCATCTCGCTTTCGACGCAAGCTGCCTTCCCATTCGAACGACTCCTCGCGGCGCTCCACGGCGTCCTTCCCGCGGATCTCTCGGTGCGAGAGGTGGCGATCGTGGCCGAAGATTTCTCGGCGCGCTTCTCGGCGCGCGAGCGGACGTACGTCTACGCAATTTTGAATCGGCCCGCGCGGAGCGCGCTGCTGACGCGCTACGCGTATCACGCGCCGCATGCGCTCGACGTCGGCGCGATGCAGGCCGGCGCCGCCCATCTGCTCGGCGAGCACGATTTCCGGTCCTTCGCCGCGGCGGCGCCCGAGGAGCGCACGATTCGATGGGTTCGACGTTGCTCGATCGAGCCGCGCGGCGAGCTGCTTCGCGTCGAGATTGCCGCCGATGGGTTCCTCCGCCACATGGTCCGGACGGTCGTCGGGACGCTGGTCGAATGCGGCATCGGCCGCCGCGCTCCCGGCGATATCGCCGCGATTCTAGCCGCCGGGGATCGCTCGGCGGCAGGTGCGACCGCGCCGCCGCACGGCCTTTACTTGGCCGGCGTCCGGTACGCCGACGGCTACGACTCTTTTGGAGAGCCGGCCATCCTAAAGTAGCTCCCGTACCAAAGCGCTTGCCTGCTTAGCGGATCGGCTGCTCGCGCTTGACGGAGGACGGCCTTTCCCGTAGGATACCTTGGTTGTGCGCACCTATCAGCAGAAGACGGCTGAGACGGAGCACCGCTGGTACGTTGTCGATGCGTCGGGAGAACGCCTCGGCACGCTTGCGGTGCGTATCGCCCGCGCGCTCTCCGGCAAGCATAAGCCGACCTGGACGCCGCATATCGACGACGGCGACCACGTGATCGTCGTGAATGCGGAGAAGATCGAGCTGGGCGGCAAGAAGTGGACGCAGAAGCTTTACTATCGCCACAGCAACTATCCCGGCGGCTTGAAGGTGCAGACGGCGCGCGAGATCGCCGAGAAATATCCCGAGCGCCTCATCGAGAAGGCCGTGCGCGGAATGCTTGCGCCCAACCGCATGCGCGACGCGCAGCTGCGCCGCTTGAGCGTCTACGCAGGCGCAGAGCACCCGCACGAGGCGCAGAAGCCCGCGCCCCTCTCGGCGCTGCCGTAGGAGCAATACTTGGATCAAGCCGTCGACGTCATCCAAACGACCGGCCGCAGAAAGCGCGCCGTCGCGCGCGTGAAGCTTTCGCTCGGTCAGGGCGTCATCACGGTAAACGGCAAACCGGCCGACGAGTACTTCCCGCGCCCGCAGCTGATGCAGATCGTGCGCCAGCCGCTCGAGGCGACGCAGAGCACGTCTCGCTTCGACGTGCGCGTCAAGGCCGAAGGCGGCGGGGTCACCGGGCAAGCCGGTGCGATTCGGCACGGCATCGCTCGCGCGCTGGTCGCGATCGACGAAAGCTTTAAGGAAACGCTTCGCAAGAACGGCTTCCTTACGCGCGACCCGCGCGAAAAGGAATCGAAGAAGTACGGCCGCAAGCGCGCCCGTAAACGATTCCAGTACAGCAAACGCTAAAGACGCTTCCGAAACTCATTGCGATCGCGCTGGGCGCGGTCGCTTTGCTTTGGCAGCCGAATGCGGCCTGGATCGAGCGCGCGTACGTCAATGGCGCCTATCCGCAGTGGGAGCACCTCGCCTCTGCGATCACGCATCCGTTGCCGTGGTCCCTCGGCGACCTCGCCGGGCTCGCGGGCGTCGCCGCAATCGTTTGGCAGATCGCGAGGTTCGCGCGTTTGCGCAAGCGCCGCGCGCAGCACGTCATCGCGCTGCTTCTGAGCTGTGCGGCGATCTGCGGCATCTACGCGGTCTGGTTCGAGCTGAGCTGGGGCTGGAACTACGCGCGCGCTCCCATCGAAACGCGCGTGCGGTTCGATCCAACGCTAGTCACCGTGCAGCGCGCGGTCGCGCTGCGCACTCGCGCGATGGCGCAGATGAATGCGCTGGCCGGGCCGGCGCACGCGCGCGCGACGACCCCGCTCGATCTCACCTCGCTGCGGGCGGCCTGGCTGCCGGCGGTGCAACGCGGCGGCGACCACTGGACGCCGCTGGTCGGGCCGCCGAAGCCGACGATTGCCGATCCCTTCATGCTCGCGACCGGAACGAGCGGATTCGTCAATCCGCTCACCCTCAACGTCGCGCTCGCCTCGGATCTGCTCTGGTTCGAGCGCCCTTTCGATCTCGCCCACGAGTGGAGCCACGACGCGGCCTACGCGCGCGAAGACGAGGCCAACTATCTCGCGATCGTCACTTGTCTGCGCTCGCCCGACCCGGCCATGCGCTACTCGGGATGGTTCGAGCTCTTTCTCTACTTGCCGCAGAAGAAGCGCTACGCGCACCGGGAGTTCGTTACGCTCGTCTGGCGAGATTTCGCCGCGATGCGCCGGCGCGACGCGCGCCACATCAACGTGATGCTCGCGCACTGGTCGTGGCGCACCTACAACGTCTATTTGAAGAGCAACAAGATCAGCTCGGGCATCGCAAACTACGACGAAGTCACGCGCTTGATGCTCGGCGTGCCGCTCGACGCGGCCGGCTTACCGGCCGCGCGATAAGAGGAGCGGGGACCCTACGGTCCCCGCTGAGGGTTCTCGTTTAGTGCCGCGGCGGTTTGCTCTTGTCGTCTCCGTTGCCGCTCGGCGGATGTCCGCTGCTGGGAGGATGGCCTTGCATGGATCCGCTCGGCGGATGCCCGCCATTGCTCGGATGGGGCGGCGGCGGGTTGTGGTGGGCCGGCGGCGGGTTGTGATGGGCCGGCGGCGGCGCGTTGTGGTGGGGCTGGCTCATCGGCGCGTTGTGATGAGGCGCAGCCGCGGGGGCGGGATGTGGCGCGGCTGCCTTATCGGCCGCGGTCACGGGTGCCGAGTGCGGAATCTGCTTCGGATCGGTGTACGGCTTCTGCGCGGCTGAAACCGGCGGATGGCCGTGGTTGACGTTGGCGTAGAGGTTGCGGTCCTGCGCGGCGGCGTGCGCGTGTTCCCGCTGTGCGGTCGTCGGCGCAATGCCGTGCCGGCGCGCATCGACCTGTGCGGGGGTCGGCTTCGCGTTGACGCCGCCGTGACCGCCGTTGTAGCTGACGTGACAGTTATTGCCGCAGGTCACGTTCTTGTTGATGACCGTCTTGTTGATGTAGGTGTTGTGGACGACCGTCCGGTTGACGTTCATGACCGCGGTGTTGTAGTTGAAGGCGCCGCCGGACCAGTACCCGCCGCCGAAGCCGGTGCCGTAGTAACCGAAGCCGTAGTTGATGCCGCCGTAGAAGCCGACGCTCGGACCCCAGTATCCGCCGTTCCAGCCGTAATAGCCATTACTATAGCCCCAGTAACCGGGCGTCCAATAGACGCCGACGGCCGGCGGCGCGACCCAGACGCCGGGCACCCAGTAGTAACCGGCCGATCCCCAGCCCCAGTAGCCGGGCGTCCACTGCCAGTTCGCGTATGGAGCCGGAGGCATCGAGTAGACCGGCAGCGGGGGCGGCGGCACCCCGACCGTAAAGCCGATGCCGACGCCGACGCTGACCTGCGCGGACGCGGCCAAGGGCACGGCTGCGATGAGGATGGTAACGATGATTGCGGAGAGCGATCTTTTGATTCGCACGAGTCCTCCTTTGGGAGTCAGTAGGGCTAAATTATAGCCCTCTACGACGCTGGGACGCGCCTTCCGGCGGCGGTTTCACGAGATTCTTACCCGCTAATCAGGGCTTGCTAACTCGTTCCTCACCCTGCTCTCACGTCATACGGCGTCCATCTGGGGTACGCCTAGCGTCAAAGCTACGCTGATAGCATCGGCGCATGTTTGATGTCGGTGCCTCCCTACGCGGTGCTCTCGATGCTGCCCAAGCCCAGCTGCGAGCGGCGCAGGCCTCGGTCGCTCTCGCCAACTCGGGCAAGGCGCAGGCCCGCTCGGCCGATGCCGCAATGGCGCAGACCGCGCAAGCGGCGATCTTCAGCGAAGCTCTGCTCGCCGCCGAGCGTTCGCGGTTCGAAGAGATCAAGGCGGTGACGAAATGAAGATCGATCTGCTCGACGCCGCCGCATCCGGGATGGACGCACAGCGCGCCGCGCTCGACGTTGCGGCACGAAACGTAGCCGCCGCCGAGGCGGCTGGCCCGAACGCCGACTACGAGCGCATCATTCCCGTCTTCCGCGTCGTGGATTCAGACGCCGACGAGCGCGTTGAGTTTGCGGGAACGCGAACGCAGCGCGGCACGAACGTGGATATTCTTACGGAGATGATCGCGGTGATGAACGCCTCACGTGCCTATGAGTCGGATGCTTCTATTTTCGACGTGGGGAAGAGGCTCGCCGAAAAGACGATCGATTTGGAGCGGCTATGAGAGTCGAACCGCTTATTCGCGATGCGCCCGCCGCGCCGTCGAATGACGGCGACGCGTCCGCGTTTGCTCGGGCGCTCGACGCGCTCGGCGACGCGCTCGGCGCTGCGACGCGGGCCGAAGACGACTTTGCATACGGCAGCGGAACGCTTCAGGCGGCCGTCTACGAACGCGCGCAAGCCGACGTCGCGCTCTCCGTCGCAACGTCGACCGCCGTCCACATCACGCAAGCCGTTGCGTCCGTTCTCAACATGCAAGTTTAGTGTGCTGTCCCAGAACACTAGCCGATGAACGGCGTTGCGCCGCTGCTCGCCCGCTGGAGCGCGTTCCCGAGGACGTTTCGACTCGTCGCGAGCGCTGCGCTCTTCGTTGCGCTCGCCGCTGCAATCGCGGCCGCGATCCTCGAACACCCGTCCCGCGCGCCGCTCTTTGCGGCTCCGCTCCATCCCGAACAGCTCGCTGAAGTCGAAGAGCGCCTCGCGGCATGGAGCGTTCCCTTTACGCCGACGAGCGACAACATTGTCGTCGACGCCGGCCGGCGGAACGATCTCCTACTGCGCCTCTCGCTCGCCGGCATACCGCACCAGCACTTGGCGAGTACGGGAGAAGCGCTCGCGAATATCGGCGTCCTTACGCCGCAAGCGGTCATCGAGGCGCAGACGAGAGCCGGACTAGCCGGGGATATCGAAGCGGGATTGCGCGGCATCGACGGCGTCGACGACGCGCGCGTGATCGTCGCACCGGCCAAGGCGGCCGAGTTCGCCGACGATTCGAGTCACGCTGCGAGCGCCTCGGTGCGGGTGCGCCTGCGTACCGGAGCGCAGCTCTCGCGCCAAACGGTCGCAGGAATACGAGCCTTCGTGGCGGCTAGCGTGCCCGAACTCGAGCCGGGCCGAGTGACGATCCTCGACGATCGAGGCGTAGCGCTCGCGGACGACAACGCGACGATAGACGATGGCCTCGATCGTCAGCGCTCGCTGCAGACCGCCCTCGATCAGGCATTCGGTGAGGGCGCGACCATTGTGAGGGTTCGAGCCGATTACGAGACTGCCCGAACCGCGGAACGCGATCTGCGGCGGATGCCGCTCGGGCCCGTGGCAATCGAACGGACGCGGAAGAGTGAAAGCTACGACGACGGCGGCAAGCGCTATCGCCGACTCGAAGAGGGCGACGATCGCGGGAGCGAAACGCGCGAGTCGCTCGCGCAAGTGCCACCCGGCACGCTCAAGCGCCTCTCGGCGGCCGTCTTCGTCGATCAAAACCGCGCGCTCGATCTCTCCAAGGTGCGCGAGCTCGCCGGCGCCGTGCTCGGTTACGATGCGCGGCGCGGCGACGAACTCGCCGTCGAGGCCGTGGATTTCCTACGCGAGCCCGTCGCGCGCAAAGACGCCTGGTGGCTGCTCTACGGCACGATCGTCCCGCTGCTGCCGGCGCTTGTCATTGCATTCGCGGTCGTAGCCGGTGCGCGCGCTGCCCTGCCGCCCGTCGCCGCGCTCGTGCAGGCGATCGTGGAACGCGGCATCGTGGAACGCGCGTCGAAGAATGCGGCCGGTTTTCCGCCGGCTCGCGTGCGCAGCATGCTCGAGCAGGAGCCACCGCACGCCGCCGCGGCGATCATCAGCGCGCTACCCGCCGCGACGGCTACCGCAGTCTTGGAGCTCTATCCGCCGCACGAACGCGAAGCGATCGTCCACCGCATGCAGCGGCGTCATTCGCCGCTGCTCTCAGACGCGCAAGAGCTGCTGCGACGTCGTGTCTAGCGCGTTCGTACCGCTGGAGGCTTTTCTGCGGCCCGTCGCGCGAGTGCCGGTGAGCGAGCCGATGCCGCCCTCGCCTCCTGCGGCCGGCGCGCCAATGGTTGCGGGTGAGTGCGCCGACGTGCTTCGTGCAGCGCGCCGTTTTCGCGCAGGGTTGAGCGATGCGCTTGACGCCGCCGTGCAGGAGCTCTTGCAATCGATTGCACGCGAAGTGCTCGCGCGCGAGCTCGAGCTCGGCCGCGCAGAAGTCGCTGCCATCGTCGCCGCCGCGCTAGATCGGTTCGGGCCGCAGAAGGTGCTCGTAATTCGCGCGCATCCCAGCGACCTCGAAGCGCTCGCCCACGTCGATCTCGACTGCGTTGCCGACGATGCGCTGAGGCCCGGCGATCTTCGTCTCGAGCTGCGCAGCGGCACGATCGATCTTACGCTCGAAGCACGACTCGAAGCCGTGCTCGCCGCGCGGGCCGCATGATTGCCGAGCGGATGCCGCTCGGTACGTGCGCCTTCGGCCGCGCGATCGATGCTCACGGATCGTCCCTCGACGGCGGGCCGGCGCTCCGCGGACGTTACGTGCAGCTCCGCCTGCGTTCGCCGCGCCCAAACGATCGGATGCCGTTGGCCTCTTCCCTTTGGACCGGGATTCGCGTGCTCGATGGACTGCTGACGATTGGTCGAGGCGCGCGCATCGGCATCTTCGGCGCGCCAGGTGCCGGTAAGACAACCCTGATCGAATCGATCGTCGACGGCTGCGCGGCCGACGCAGTCGTCGTGGCGCTGGTCGGCGAGCGCGGGTGCGAAGCGCAGCGTTGGATCGAACGCCGTAGCGAACGTGCGACCGTCGTCTGCGCGACGAGCGATCGACCCGCGCAAGAACGCATTCGAGCCGCAATCGTGGCGATGGCTCATGCGGCCGCGCTGCGCGAACGCGGATTGCACGTGCTGCTCGTGCTCGATAGCCTGGCTCGATTTGGCGCGGCGTTGCGCGAGGTCGCCATAGGAGGCGGCGAGAGCGCCGGGAGGGGCGGATATCCGCCCAGCGTCTTCGCCGAAATGGCGCGCCTCGTCGAGATAGCCGGAACGCTCGAGTGCGGCTCGATCACCTTGATTGCAACGGTAATCAACGACGGCGACGACCGCGATCCCGTCAGCGAAACGGCGCGCTCGCTGCTGGACGGGCACGTGACGCTTTCGACACGACTCGCGGAGGCAGGACACTTCCCGGCAGTCGACGTGCCCGCGAGCGTCAGCCGGACGATGGAGGCGGTCATCGACGAGCTTCACCTGCACGCCGCGCTGCGCGTACGGCAAGCCGTCGCGCTGCTCGACCGCGTTGACGATGCGCGCGCGCTCGGCATCGAGCCCGGCGGACGCGCCGAACGAAAGGCGATCGCCGCCGAAAGCCGCCTCAACGCCTTCCTGCGACAGGGGCCATGCAAATCCGAATTCAGCGCAACCATATCCGAGCTTGCGGCTCTTGCCGCGCTCTTGGAAGACGACCGTGCAGATCCCTGACGATCTCGCCGCGGTGCTGCGCCGAATTGCGGAAATCACGCGGGACTCAGGGTTCGGAGGCGTTCCGTTCGCTGCCGCCGTGAAGGCCGCATCCCCCGCCTCACGCGCCGCAATCGACCGGTTCGTGTTGGAGGACTCGCGTGCCGAAAAGATCGATCCGGCGCTCGTTGAGGCGATCATTGCGAACGAATCCGGATTCGATTCCGCGGCCACCTCATCTGCCGGTGCGTGCGGTCTCATGCAGCTCATGCCGCAGACCGCCGCAAGCCTCGGTGTCGCCGATCCGTACGACGCTGCGCAGAGCGTTCGCGGCGGCACGAAATACCTTCGCGAGTTGCTGGATCGCTTCGGCGGCGTCGAGCTCGCCGTCGCCGCCTACAATGCGGGCCCTGCGGCCGTCGAGCGGTACGGCGGGGTACCGCCCTACGCGCAAACGAGGCGATATGTTCGCAACGTCATGGCGCTTTATCACGAGCTGCGATCGCCACGTTCCGGCGTTCTCAACTCGGCAACGTTACGATGAGCGACCGATCACAGGCTGCTGGGATGATCCGGCTATGATGACGCAGCAGCTTGGGGTGAGCATTCTCGCGGCGCCGCTCGCCGCAATCGATCGCCGCGCCCTTTCGCAGGCGTGGTATTCTGCACTCCGATTCTCGCCGCCGGCGCAGCCGGCGCTCAACGTTCGCGCATGCACGGCGCGACTTTGCGCTCTCGACGGCGGCCAGCGAATAGAATGCGGATCGCGAACCCCGCGCAACGCAAGGCGCGAACTCCAGGCGGTGCGGATCGCACGCAATACGCCGGCGGCGATCCATGCCGATGGAGAAGCTCTCGCAAGGCGACGTCGCGCCCCCGGCTCGCCGCTAGCCGTTCGCATCGAGCGCACTTTTGCCGAGCGGAGCTACCCGAAGCGCGCAACGTTTTCGCTCGGGCGCGGCGGCGCGCGCGTCCACGTCATCCTTCAAAGCACCGGCGAGCGCACGACGTTGATCGCACTCTGCAGGCCGGAACTGCGGGTCGTCGTTAGCCGCGCGTTGACGCAGGCTCGCACCGCGCTTGCCGCACGCGGCATTTCGCTCGAGCTACGCGCGTTTGGAGGTCGAGGATGTTCCTAAGCTCGAGCCTCAGCGCTGCACTCGATCGGATCGCGGAGCGCGCCGACGACGTACGCCGGGCCTATACCTCAGGCGCAGTGCCGCAGCACGACGACGTCGCAACGGCTACGAGCACCTCCGAGTTCGCGCTGGATCCGCTCTCCGTCGTTGCACCGGAGGGCGCGTACTTCATCACGAGCGACGAAGGCAAAAGAACGTATACGCGCGACGGCGCCTTCGTGTTGCAACGCGGAAGACTGGTCGCGGCCGGCGGGCAGCCCATCTACGGTTTGAGCGCGGGGGCAGGTGCACTTGCCGAGCTGCGCGTCGATCCGGTCGACGATGCCCTCGGGCGAGTCCACGATGCGGCCATCGAGCGCGACGGCAGCCTGGTCTATCGCCGGGAGACGATCGATCCGCGCAGCGGCAGCCGGGAATCGCAACGCGTCGTCGTGGGTCGTATCGCGCTCGCGCGGTTCCCTGCAGGAACGCGGCTCGAAACGAGCGATGGGAGCCATTGCGCTCCTCCTCCCGGCGTCGCTCCGCAAACCGGTTTGGCGGACGACGGAAACTTCGCGCCGCTCGTGCCGATGCGTCGCGAGCATAGCAGAATCGACATCGACGAGAGTTTGGTTCGTCTGAAAGAGGCGTATCTTGCCTTTGACGCGCTGCAGGCTGCCGAGGTCGCCAAGGCTCACCTCGGCAAAACCGCGATGGATCTCCTAAAATGAAATCGCTCGGTTTTGTAGCGGCTCGCGAAGGTCGCGCTTATACGGCGAAAGAGAAGCGCATACGTGAAGCGCGCTTTGAGGCGCGATCCTCGTTGCCGGCAAGCGCCGCATGCGTCGTTGCAAACGGCGTCCGCGAAACGCTGAGTTCGCTGCTCGGCGGTCCGGTCGCAGTGCGACTCCTCGAGCCGTCCGTCCCTGGGCCCGAAGTGTGGCGGGTCATTCTCCAGGACGCTCGCCTCTACCGCGTGCGAGGCAAAGTCGCCGACGCCGCCGTGATCTTGCGGCCGTCGGATGCAGTTGCGCTTGCGGCGACGCTCTTCGGGGAATCGCATGCAGGAATTGCGGCGCAGCGTACGCTCTCGCCGATCGAATGCGACGTTCTGGATCGCATGGTCGGCGCGATCGCGGCGAACCTCGCGGCGGTCTGCGGCGCCCGTGAAGGCAACTGCACCGAGCGCGTCGCTTCGATTCGCGGCTTCGTCACGTATTTCGAGCTTCTCGTGGAGCCGGCCGGGGCCGGAATCGGCATCGCCCTCTCGCGGGATCCGTCACCTGAGGCGGGCGCGCCGCTGGACGTCGCGCACCTCGCCGGCGTGAAGCTCACCGCGCTCGCATCCCTTGATGCGGGAAGCATCGAAGTTGCCGGTATCGCACGGCTCGCGGTTGGCGCTATCGTTCCCCTAGCGCCCGCCGACCTGCATCGCTGCACTCTCGTCGTTCACGGACATCGGTTCGCCCGCGGCAGTTGCGGCGTTCGCAACGATCGCTACGCGTTCCACGTCGATGCGATCCACGAAGCGATATAACGCTCGCGATGCCGACGGAGCCAAAACGATTTGCGGAACACGAGAATATCGGATTGTTGATGCACGTGCCGCTCCATCTTACCGTCGTGCTGGGGAGATGCACGATGCCGGTCGCGGAAATCCTTAAGCTGGGCACCGGCTCGATCGTCGAGCTCGATCGCGCCATCGACCATCCGGTCGAGCTTCTTGCGAATGACCGCACGATCGCTCGAGGCGAAATCGTCGCGATCGAGCAGAGCTTCGGTCTGCGCGTCACGGAACTGCTGGCGCTCTGATGAGCGCAGATCTCTTCCTCGGCGCAGCGGGCCGCCACGCTACCATCCCGCTCGACCTCCTCGTGACGCTCACCATGCTTTCGCTCGTGCCGCTGCTGCTCGTTATGTGCACGTCGTTCGTTCGTATCGTGGTCGTCCTTTCGCTCGTGCGTTCCGCGATCGGCGCTTCGGCACTCCCCCCGAACTCCGTGCTTACCGGCCTCGCGCTGGTGCTGACGCTGGTGGTGATGGCGCCGACCGCGCAGCGTATCGGCCGCGAGGCGATCGACCCTTATTTCCGCGGCGCCATCCCGCCTTCCCAAGCGGTCGCGCGGGGAATCGCGCCGCTGCGCTCCTTCATGCTTCGCCAGGCGCGATCTGCGGACGTTATTCTCTTCGAGCGGGTCGCGCGCCGCCGGCTCGAACCGGCATCGCGCGCGCCGATCACCGTGCTCGTTCCCGCCTTCGTCGTCGGCGAGCTACGCAGCGCCTTTGCGATCGGCTTCGCGCTCTATCTGCCGTTCGTCGCGATCGACTTGGCGGTGGCCGCCATGCTGATGGGGCTCGGCATGATGATGCTGAGCCCGCCGGTCGTCTCGCTGCCGGTAAAGCTGTTGCTCTTCGTCATGGTTGACGGCTGGGCGATGCTCTGCGGAGGCGTTGCGGCAAGCTTTAGGTAAGAGGCAACTCTTAATGCGCATTAGCGACGCGCTGGCGACGCAGCGGCCGTTCTTCTCGTTCGAGTTCTTTCCACCAAAAGATGCTGACGGATCGCGGCGCCTCTTCACGACGATTGCGGCGCTTGGGCCGTTGCGACCCTCGTTCGTTTCGATCACCTACGGCGCGGGCGGCTCGACGCGCGCGCGCACGGTAGCGCTCGCCAAGGAAATTCAACAGGAGACCGGATTGACGGTCGTCGCGCACGTCACGTGCGTCGGCGCCGATCGAGCGGAGCTACGGGCGCTCTTCGATGATTTGGCGCGTGCCGGCATCGAGAACGTGCTGGCGCTCCGCGGCGATCCTCCCGCTGATACGCCGTTCGAAGTGACGCCGGGCGGGTTTGCGCATGCCGACGAGCTGATCGCGATGCTGCGGCGCAACTACGACTTCTGCATCGGAGCGGCGTGTTATCCGGAGAAGCATCCGGAAGCCCCGACGCTCGAAGATGATCTGCGCCACCTCAAAAGCAAGGTCCACGCCGGCGCCGAGTTCCTCATCTCCCAGCTTTTCTTCGACAACGCCAGCTTTTTTGAGTTCGGGCGCCGCGCGCGAGGCATCGGCATCGAGCTGCCTGTACTTCCGGGGCTGATGCCGATCACAAACTTCGCCCAAATCGAGCGGTTCGTCGCGATCTGCGGCGCGAGCATACCGCCGAAACTGCGCGTCGAGATGGAGGGGCGCAAGGGCGATGTCAAGGCGGTCGAGGATCTCGGCGTCGCGTTCGCTTCGATGCAGGCTCTGGAGCTGCTCCAGGCCGGCGTGCCGGGAATTCATTTTTATACGTTGAATCGCTCGCCCGCGACGCGCGCAATCGTCTCGTCGCTCTTGGCCGCGAGCGCGTGGCGGCCGGCCTTTCAATCTCCCAGCGCCATAACAACGCGGTAACCCGGCAGTAACGGCCCGCCGGTACCGTTGAGGTGTGGACGTCCTCGACGGATTGTTGCACGACGCGCTCGTTACGACGGCGACGATCGCACTTCCGATGCTCGGGGCCGCCGCGCTCGTCGGTACCGCCGTGGCCGTCGTGCAGGCGGCGACCCAGGTGCAGGAGCAGACGCTGACGCTGCTGCCGAAGATCCTCGCCGTCGGTTTGATGGTCGCCTTTTTCGGCGCCCCGGCGATGCATCTGCTCGGCGCGCTCTTCGAGCGCGCGCTCGCCGCGATTCCCGCGCTCGATAGCGGATGGTGACGGGGCTGCTCGTCTTTGCGCGATGTGCAGGTTTCGTCTTTCGCGCACCGGGCTTCTCGCATCCCAGCGTACCCTCAAGCCTTCGGGCCGGGTTGGCAATGACGCTTGCGATCGCGATTTCGTCTGGCCTCCACGGCGCGCCGCGCGGTGTCGACGGCGCTGCGCTCCTCATCGCGCTGCTTGCAGAGTTCTCGATCGGCAGTGCGATCGGCATGACCGCGTCCCTCGTTTACGACGGTGCCTACGCCGGCGGTCGAATCGTCGACGATTACGTGGGAGTGAAAGCGATCGCGCCGAGCCTTCAGCTTGTGGCGCCGAGCGGCTTTGGACGAGTCTGGTCGCTCGCATTTACCGGCGCCTTCTTTCTCTCTGGCGCCTATCGACTGACCCTGCTCGGCCTCGCGCAGAGCTTTGCGCGCATCCCGCTTGAAACGGGACTCCATTCAAACGGCTGGGGGGCTTATGCCGCCTCGTTCGCCGCAACGTTCGTTCTAGTCGCGCTTCAAATAGCGGCTCCGGCGGTGGCGCTCGCGTTCGTCGTCCAAATCGCCCTCGGCGCGCTCTCGCGCGTCGTTCCACGCTTCGGGAGTTTTACGCTCGCCTTTCCGCTCGCGTTCGCGGCGGCGCTCGTCGCGACGGCGATCGCCGCGCCGCTCGTCGCCGAACACGCCCCGGCGCCGCTGCTTACGATTCCGTGAGCGATGCCTCCGAGAAGCCCTTCGAAGCGACTCCGCGGCGCATCGACAAGGCGCGGCGCGAGGGCAACGTCGCCCGCTCGGGCGAGCTCGCTGCGAACCTCTCGTTTGCCGCCGGAGGCTTGACACTAGCGGCGCTAGCGCCGGCACTCGGAGCAGTTGCGTGCAGCGCGCTCGCGGCCGCGGCAACGTCTGGAAGAGCTTCCGCCGCGATCGTGCTTGTTCCGGTGCTCGCGCTGGCATCGATCGGGTGTGCAGCTTTGGCCGGAACTCTCGGCAGTCTTGTTCAAAATGGAGGCTTCAACGTCGTCCCGGTGACGCCGAAGCTGGAGCGCCTCAATCCCACCGAGGGAATGAAGCGCATTCTCTCGCGCGAGACGCTCGCGCACTCGGCGCGCGCCTCACTTGCCTTCGGATGTGCGATCGCGGCGATGCTTCCGTTCGTCTCGTTGAGCGCGGCCGAGTTCTTGCGATCGCCGACGATACCTGAGGTTGCCGCCGAGGCTTGGCTGGCAGCTCGACAGGTCGCGTTTGCGGCCTGCGCGGTTGGATGTTGTTTCGCGATCGCCGAATACGGCGCGGCCCGCTCCGCGTGGCTACGCAAGCTTCGCATGAGCTTCGAGGAGCGCAAACGAGAGGCGAAGGAAGAAGAGGGCGACGCGGCCGCGCGCGGTCGCCGGCGCTCGCTGCACCGTACGCTATTGCGAGGCGGTATGCGGCGCCTAAAAGATGCCGCGTTCGTCGTTGCAAATCCGCAGCATGTCGCGGTGGCGCTCGAGTACCGGCCGCCGCGCGTGCCGGTTCCGCGCGTGCTCGTCCGCGCCGCCGAGGAGGCCGCCTCCCGAGTCCGTATCCTGGCCGCGAGCTATCGAATACCGATCGTGGAGAACGTTGCGCTCGCCCGCGCGCTCTATCGCGACGGACGCGCCGGCGAGCCGATTCCGCAGATCCACTACGTCGCCGTCGCCGAGGTCGTCGCCGCGCTGCTGCGGGCGAACGAGATAGCGAACTGACTTCTCAAAAGCGCGCGGTCTACGCATTTGCCGCGCTCCTGTTGATGGTGGTCGGGATTCTAATCGTGCCGCTCCCGCCGGTGCTGCTGGACCTGCTTCTGGGCATCAACGTCTTTGGCTCGGCGCTCGTCCTGCTGCTTTCGGTGACGATCGAGGACCCGCTGGAGTTTTCCGCGTTCGCGCCGGCGCTGCTGGTCGCGACGCTCTTTCGGCTCTCGCTAGACGTCTCGGCAACGCGGCTAATTCTCACCTCGGGCGCGACGCCGGGAGCGGTCGGTGCCATCATCCCCGCGTTCGGCGCCTTCGTCGTCCATGGAAACCTTGTGGTAGGCCTCATCGTCTTCTCGATCCTGGTTACGATTCAGTTCGTCGTTATCGCAAGCGGCTCGCAGCGCGTCGCGGAGGTGGCCGCGCGGTTTACACTCGACGCGATGCCCGGGAAGCAGATGGCGATCGACGCCGACGTCCACGCCGGCCTTCTCGATGCGGAGGGTGCGAGGCGCAAGCGCGATGCGGTACAGCGCGAGGCCGACTTCTACGGTGCGATGGATGGCGCCGGGAAGTTCGTGAAAGGCGATGCGATCGCGGCGCTCGTGATCGTGGCGCTCAACCTAACGGGCGGCGTCATCGTCGGGGTTGCCTACCATGGCCTTTCGCCCATCGACGCGCTCGATACGTTTGCATTGCTTTCGATCGGCAACGCGCTCGTCACGACGCTTCCCGCGTTCCTCATCTCGACCGCCATGGGCATGATGGTCACCCGCGTCGCTTCCGACGGCGCGCTCGGCGCCGACCTCGCCGCGCAGCTCTTGGCCCATCCCGAGGCGCTGCGCAGCGCCGGCGGTTTGCTCCTCGCTCTCGCGCTCGTCCCTGCGCTGCCGCGGCCCCTGTTTCTCGCGCTCGGCGTAAGTGCGTTCGCCGTCGCGCACACCGCCGCGCGCCAACGCAAGCGGCGCGCAGCCGAAGCGGCCGAGACGCGCGAGCGCATTAAGCGCAATGCGATGCGTCGCCCGGAGCTCGCGCTCGGCCTCGTCGGCGTGGATTCGATCTCGATTGAGATCGGCGGCGACTTAGCCCAACTGCTGGCGCAGCCGCTGGCCGACGCGCTCCTGGATCGAATCGGCGAAGTCCGCCGCGCGCTCGCAGCCGACATCGGAATCGTGCTTCCCGGGGTGCGGTTGCGCGACGATCTCGGGCGCGACCCTCGCACGTACGGTATCCGCGTGCGCGACCGCTTGACCGGAACGGGGCACCTGGAATTGGAGCGGCTCTTAGCCGTAGCCGAAGAAGCCATTCTCGACCGCTTTGGTGTACCCGTCGAGTGCGAGCCCGTTTACGGCTTGCCGGCGGCCTGGATCATAACGGAAATGCGAGAGCACGCCGTCAACGCGGGGGCGCTCGTTTTCGACCCGATCTCGGTGCTCGGATCGCATCTTGCGGAAATCGCCCGCACGCATGCGGCGGAGCTGGTCGGTCGCCAAGAACTGCAATCCGTGCTCGATCACCTGCGTTCGACGGTCCCAGCCTTGGTGAAAGAGGTGAGTGATGCGCTGCCCTTCGGTGCCCTCCATCGCGCGTTCGCACTGCTACTTCGCGAGGGAGCGTGGCCGCGCGATCCAATTGCGGTGCTGGAAGCGATGCTCGAAGCGAACACGCACGATCCCCAAGAGCTCGTCGAAGCGGTTCGGCGGGCAATCGTACCCGATCTGCTGCGGCGGCGAGGCGTGCTCCGGCTCGAGCCCATCATCTTCGATGCCGAGTTCGAGCGAATGCTCGCGGCAGCTTGGTGCGGCTATGGAAGCGTAGAACTGGCGCCGGCGACGGCGTTGGCGCTACGTGCGCGTGTCGAGGCGTACGCTGCGACCGTGCCGCGTGACCGCGCAGCCGTCGTCTGCACGGCGGCACTGCGCCCCGTGCTTGCCGATTTCTTGCTGCGTTCCGGCATCCGCGTCAGCGTCTATGCCTACGGCGAGCTGCCGAACGAGGTCACGCTCGCGCCAACCGAGGTGCTGGCGCAAGAGGAAACGAACGCGCTCGCTTCATGCGGCTAACGGCGCTCGATTGGATCATCGTCGTCGTTTCCTTGGGCGTGAGCTTCGTTCCGGCGATCGTGCTGGCGCGTCGAGCCGGCCGCAACATCACAGAGTTCTTCGCCGCCGGGCGCGCTGCGCCGTGGTGGCTCATCGGCATCTCGCTCGTAGCGACCACGTTCTCAACCGATACGCCGAACCTCGTGACGAACCTAGTGCGCGACGGCGGCGTCGCGGAGAACTGGGTCTGGTGGTCGTTCCTGCTGACCGGCATGGCGACGGTCTTTTTTTACGCGCGCCTTTGGCGGCGTTCGCGCGTGCTGACCGATCTGGAGTTCTACGAGCTGCGCTATGCCGGTCGCGCGGCCTCGTTCGTGCGCGGCTTTCGCGCGATCTATCTCGGACTGTTCTTTAACTGCTGGATCATCGCGACGGTCAATCTCGCGCTGGTCAAGATCGCCGGCGTTCTCTTCGGCTGGCCGCGCTTCGAAACGCTCGCGATCTCCGTCGCCGTTCCGATCGTCTTTGCCGCGACGGCCGGGCTTTGGGGCGTGATGGTCACCGACATGATTCAGTTCTGCATCACGATGACGTCGGCGTTCGCGGCTGCCTACTTCGCGATCCACGCGCCCGGCGTCGGCGGTCTGCACGGCCTCATCGCGCATTTCAATCACGGCCATGCCGGCGCGCTCGCGCTTCTGCCGAACTTCAAGGATTGGCACACGGCCCTGGGCATCTTCGTGATTCCGATCACAGTCTTGTGGTGGTCGGTCTGGTATCCGGGCGCCGAGCCGGGCGGCGGCAGCTACGTCGCGCAGCGCATGCTCGCCGCGCGCACCGAATCCGACGCCCTCTTCGGCACCTTCGTTTTTCAGGTGATGCACTACGCACTGCGGCCCTGGCCGTGGATCGTCGTCGCGCTCGCATCCACGATCGTCTATCCCACGCTGCACGACATCCATCTGCGCTTTCCGGGCGTCGCGCCGGGACTGATCGGCAACGACATCGCCTATCCGGCGATGCTCGTCTTTTTGCCGTCGGGATTCGCCGGCTTCATGGTCGCAGGCATCTTCGCCGCCTATCGCTCGACGATCGAGACGCACCTCAACTGGGGAACCTCGTATCTCGTCCACGATTTCTACCAGCGCTTCATCCGCCCGGGCTCGAGCCAGCGCGAGCTGGTCTTCATGGGACGGATCGTGACGGCGCTGCTGATGGTGCTCGGCGTGCTCTTTACGCTGACGCTCGACAACGCAAAGAACGCCTTCAACCTCTTGCTCTCCATCGGCGCGGGAACCGGCTTGATCTACCTGCTGCGCTGGTTCTGGTGGCGCATCAACGCCTGGAGCGAGGTGAGCGCGATGTGCGCGTCGTTCACGATCTCGCTCGGCTTCTTCTTGGCCGCCAAGCTCGGGCACCCGGCCGACACGATCGTCGTGCTCCTCACCACGATCGGCGTCACGACGATCGTCTGGGTTGCGGTGACGTACTGCACGCCGGCGGTCGATGCAAGCGTGCTCGCCCGATTCTACGAGCGGGTCCGTCCGGCCGGACCGGGGTGGGCGCGCGTGCGCCGCCAAAGCGCCCTGCCGCCCTCGCCCGACTCGCTCACGCTGGCGCTCGCCGGCTGGGTGCTCGGGCTAGCCTCGGTCTACGGCGCGCTCTTTGCCGCCGGCGCCTTCGTCTACGGCCGCACGACCGAAGGGATCGTCTGGAGCGTCGTGGCCGCGGCGGCGATCGCCGGCCTGCTCGCAGCCGGACGCCGCCTCTGGGCGCCGTCGGCAGGCACGGCGCCCGCCGAAGGCTAAGCTCCACCGGCTCCAATGAACTGGAAAACCTTGAAGGCGCCGTTCAAGGCGCTGGTCATCGTCGCTATTTGCGCGATCTCACTCTACGCCGTGATCCCGATCCAGAAGACGATTCGTCTCGGATTGGATCTGCAGGGCGGAGCGCGGCTCTTGCTGCAGCTCAATCCGACGGCGGAAGTCCCGAAGATCACGCCCGAGATTCAGGCGCAAACTCGCGAGGTCATCGATCGCCGCATCAACGGCTTGGGCGTCACCGAGCCCTCGATCAGCAACGTCGGGAGCGACCGTATCTTGGTCGAGCTCCCCGCGGTGAAAAACCCCGATCAGGCGGAGCAGGTTCTCAAGCAAGTCGCGGTGCTCGAATATAAAATCGTGCCCTTCGACGTGATGCAGAAGGCTGAAGCCGACGTCACGTTACTGGAGCAGCCCAACCTATCGGCAAAGGACAGGGCCGCCGCCGAGCAATACGTCGCGCAGACCGCGTATGACAAGAGCGGCAAGGTCGTCTATTCGGGCAAAGATCTCAAGGCGGCGCAGGCGGGCTACGACCAAGCCGGCCGCCCGGATATCCTCTTCCAAACCAAGGATCCGGCGAAGTTCGGCAAGTTGACGACGGCGAATTTGCAAAAGCCGCTCGGAATCTTCCTCGATCATCGCTACCTCTCGGCGCCGATCGTCCAGAGCCCGATCTACGACAGCGGCCAGATCACCGGCACATTCACGCAAGAGCAGACGATCACGCTCGCCAACGAGCTGAACGCCGGTGCACTGCCCGCCCGCATCACGATCATCGAGAAAGAGACGATCGGCCCGACGCTCGGAAAGATCGACCTGATTCAATCCATGCGCGCGGCGGCGCTCGGGCTTGGATTGGTCTTGCTCTTTATGATCGCCGTCTACCGGCTTCCCGGCTTTCTGGCCGACGTCGCGCTCGCGATTTACGTTTTGATCATGATGGCGATTCTGGCCCTCTCGCACGCGACGCTCACGCTGCCGGGCATCGCCGGCTTCGTGCTTTCGATCGGTATGGCGGTCGATGCCAACGTACTGATCTTCGAGCGCATCAAAGAAGAGCTCTGGAACGGCAAGACGATGCGCGCCGCCGTTCGCGTCGGCTTCCAGCGCGCCTTCTCAGCGGTCTTCGATAGCCACTTCACGACGATCGTCGGAGCCGGCGTTCTCTACATGCTCGGCACCGGCACGGTAAAAGGCTTCGCGTTCACGCTCTTCTGGGGAACCGTCGTTTCGCTCTTCACCGCCGTCTTCATCACGCGTTTCTTCGTCGACACGCTCGTCGACAACGAAATCCTGACCACCCCCGAGCTCTACGGCGTCAAACGCTCCGAGCTCGGGATCTTCGCCAAGACTGCCGGCGCGGAGTCGTAGGAGTCACAGGTCACTAATGCTTTTTAGGCGCCTGAACTGGAATATCGTCGGATGGTTCCGCGTCGTTTCGGCGATCTCGTACATCGTCATTGGGCTCGGCTTAGGCTCGATGATCTACCACGGCTTCGCCGGCGGCCACGGCTTTCAGGCGAAGAACATGCTCCGTCTCGGACTCTCGTTTACCGGCGGCACCGATATCACGGTGCGCTTCACGCAGCCGACGACCACCGACAAGGTGAAGCGAGCACTCGCGGGTATCGGCCTGACCGATGAGTCGGTCACCACCGCAGGTACCGACGGCAAAGGCTTCATCATTGAAACCCAGACCGCGTATGCCAATAACTCGGCGCCGGTCTGGAATGCGCTCAACAGCGTTGCGCCGGTCGATCGCGCCTCGTCGCAGATTACTTCGGTCGGACCCTCGCTCGGACGCGAGTACTTAACGAAGGCGCTGTGGGCGTTGGTAATCGCGCTGAGCATTCAGTTCATCTACATCGCCTTCCGTTTCGGCTGGAACTACATCTTCGGTCTGGTGACGGTCATCGCGCTCGTTCGCGACGCGGCCATGATGATCGGCATCTACGCGCTGGCCGACCGCCGTGCCGACGACGCATTCCTCGCAGCGGTGCTGACCGTTATCGGCTACTCCGTCATGGATACGATCGTGATTCTCGACCGGATCCGCGAGAACACCAAGCTCATGGCCGGCGCGCCCTACGACAAGATCGTCAACGAGTCGATCAAGCAGACGATGACGCGCTCGTTCAACACGCTGGCAACGGTCGTCATCACGCTCGTGGCTCTGCTCGCGCTCGGCGGCGGGAGCCTCAAAAACTTTGCGTTCGCGCTGCTGGTGGGCATCTGTTCGGGCGGTTACCACTCGATCTTCTACTCGGCGCCGCTCGTGCTCGTCTTCCGCAAGCGCCAGCTCGAGGCGGCCGCTAAACGGCGTCGCGCCGGACTCGCGCAGGATCGGACCGTCACCTCTCGCGCGCGCGCGGAGTCGACCGCGATGCAGAGCCGCAGCGGCATCGCGCGCGAGGACATCGTTGCCGCGCGGCGTGAGCGCCGCCAGAAGGCGAAGGCGGCGCGCACCGTCGCGCCCGCCGCCGTACCGCGATATCGCAAAAAACGCGCCGACGCGTCGAGCGGTGTTGCGATCGAGGAGCCCTACGCGGGCGAAGAGGGGATCGACCCGCTCGACGCGCAGCAAGCCGGGTTGCACGATGCGGCGTTGGAGCAAGGCCACGAAGAGATCGCCCTCAACTTCGACGACCTCGACGAAGGTCGCGAAGAAGGCACCGCGCACTAGGGGCCTTCCCCCTCCGACGCCATCGGAAGCCGCCTTCGAGGCGGCGCTAAGCGCATTGCGCGAGCCCTCTCGCCCCCGCGTCATCGAAGAGGGTGCGAACGACGCGTTCGTCGAGCGCGTCTTTGCCAAGAGCGACGAATATCTGCACGACCCGTACTCGACGATCGCCGACGCACCGCGGTTCCACACGAAGATCGCCGGCGTCTCGTTCGAAGGGCGGCAAGACGTCATCGCCGGCCTGCGCGCCGGCGCTTCGCTCGAGCTGCGCCGGGAGCCGGGGAATCCGCACGATAGCAACGCGATTGCGGTGCACTACGGAAACCTGCAGCTCGGCTTTTTCAACCGGCGCCTGGCGCTGCATCTCGCGCCGCTCATCGATGCGGGAGCGCGCTACCGCGCCCAGGTTGCGTCGCTCACCGGTGGACCCCAACGAGCCAAACACCGCGGCGTCAACATCTTCGTCGAGCGCGAAGCCGGCAACGCCGTATTTTCGCCCCGCCGTGGCGAGACGCCGAAACGGCGGGGAGCCGACGCGACGGCCGAGCTCGTGCAGGCGGCATTGATCGGTTCCTCCGAGCTGCACGACGCGCAGCGCGCGGTGCTCGAGCGGGTTGAGGCTGGAAAGAACACGCTCGCAGTGCTCGGAACCGGACGCGGCAAATCTTTCTGCTTCCAGTTCTCCGCAGCGCTGCGCGCGTTCGGCGGCGGCGGCAAGACCCTCGTGGTCTATCCGCTGCGGGCGCTCGCCAACGATCAATACGAAGCCTTGCGACGGACGCTCGATCCGCTCGGATTGCGCTGCTTTCGCGCCAACGGGTCGATCGACAACGAGGAACGCGAGGAGCTCTTCGCGGCGCTGGCGGACGGCGCATGGGACGTCGTGCTCGCGACGCCGGAGTTTCTTGAGTTTCATCGCGACGCACTGCGCGGGCCGAGCACGCCGTCGTTTGCCGTCGTCGACGAAGCGCATCACCTGCAGGAGTCGCGCCATCGTGCGGCCTACGCGCGCTTGGCCGCGACGATCGCCGCATTGGGCAATCCCCAGGTGCTCGCGCTCACCGCGACGGCGGCGGACGAGACGTTTGCGCGGATCGTCGAAGAGCTGCGGATCGACTCCTGGGTGATCGATCCGACCGTGCGCGAGAACCTCCACGTCGTCGACGCGCGGGGAACCCGCGACAAAACCGCCTACCTCGTCGAGCTCTTCGGCCGCGCGCGCCAAGGACGGCAGAAAGGCATCGTCTACTGCAACTCGCGCAACGAGGTAACGTCGGTCGCCCGCCGTCTGCGCCGGGAGCTCGGCAACGATGTGATGTTCTACCACGCCAAGATGCCTAACGCCGACCGCCTCGAAGTCGAGCGGCTCTTTCGCGAGGGACGGCTGCGCGTCGTCATCGCGACCTCGGCCTTCGGCGAGGGGATCGATCTGCCCGACGTCGCCGACGTCGTGCTCTACCACCTTAACTTCGACTTCGGCGAGTTCAACCAGCAAGCCGGACGAGCGGGACGCGACGGTTCGGCCGCGAGCATCCATCTGCTCTACGGTCCGAAGGATCGCGGGCTCAACGAGTACCTCATCGATCTCGACGCGCCGCCGCTGGCGCTGCTGCGCGAGATCTATCGCGGCATCAAGAGCCTCGCGCCCGACGGCCTCGTGCGCGGCGGCGATTCAGATATCGCGGGGCTTTTGGGAGACGAACGCATCCGCGACCGGCACCTAACGGCCGCGCTGCGCGTCTTCGCCGACTCGAATCTCGTCGAGATCGGCGAAGACGACGACGGGCGATACGTGCGCCTCTTGCCGGTAAGCGGACGCGTCGAGATGGAGCGCAACGAGCGGTACGCCGAAGGCGAGGCGACGCGCGAGGCCTTCGTCCGATTCGCTCAGATCGCGCTCGATGCGCCCGCCTCGACGCTCGAGCGGATCGTCAACCGGCCGATCTATCCGTCGCGCGTCGATCTGCTCCGCTAGGAGTTTGTCCGACAAGCTCCTAGGCGAGTACGCCGGTCATCTTCGCTTGGTCGGTCTTGCGGTAGAAATCGTTATCGGTCTCCTTCACGCCGGCCGATGCCCAGGGGTCGATCTCGCCGCGCGACGTTGGGAGATGCACGGTCGGTCCTGCCGCGTCGGAGTAATCCGAGCCGCCGAAGGGCTTAAAGTCGTCGCTCTCGCGATGCGCTAGCACGAGCTCGCGCACGGCGCCGCTCGCGGCGCGGGCCTCGCTGCGGAGCTTGGCGTCCAAACGGCCGTCGCTCGCGAGGGTGTCGTAAAACGCAATCGCTGGGCGATCGGCGCGCCAGGGCATGTCGTTCGTGCGGTCGGGTGAACGCACCATACCGTCGATCGTCCGCGCATCCTCGCGCATCGCCGCGCGCGCGTCCGCGTTCTCGCCGACCGCAAAGGCATCGTCGTTGAGCCGTTTGATCGCCACTTCGGCGCGGGCGATCTTCGTTGCATCGAGATCGAGCACGTCGAATGCGGCGGCCGGCCCGAAGCCGCCGAAATCGCCGACGTCGTACTTGGTGCGCATCACGTCGCCTGTGATCGCGTTTGCCATTCTCTTGGGGTCGTTCTCGTGCGACGCGATGACATGCGCGATATTGCTCGGGACGCCCGGTGCGAGCATCGTCTCGGGACTGGCCGCGAGATAACGCACGCCGGCATGCGAAAGCGCGTCTGCAAAGCCCATCGTATCCATCAAGCATTGGTTGGCCACGACGCCGTCGACGCAGCGATTGGGGTCCTCGGGATGCGCGCTTGCGTGCAGCGCGATCCCGTCGGCGATCGCTTTGGCGATGTCGGGCATCGTCATCACGCTTCCGTCGCGCGTCTCCAAGCCGCCGCCGTCGCCCCCTCCGTGATCGACCAGATCGATCCACGTCTGCTTCGTGCCGGACGCTTCGGCGTGATCGAGCGTCTTTGCGACGAAGCGGGCGAGATTGCTTTCGTCGCTCATGTCCCGGGCCTTCGTGCTGTCGACGCGGCCGACGTTGCCGTCGGCGATCGTGAACTCGTCGGTATGCAGGCCGCGGCCGGTGTCGCCCTGCTCGCGGCGCACGCCGGCCGCTCGCGTCGCGGTCGTGTCTTGGACGGTAAACTCGATCCGGGAATCCAGAGCGCTCGTTCTCGCTGCTTGCGAAACGACGGCCTCTTGGATCGCGTCGAGATTGTTGTCGCCGTCGCGGTAGATGCCAAACTCGAGGCTGCGGCGCGAGGGCGTGATCGAAACGTTCTGCAGCATGGAAACCTCCTGCGTGGTGTGCGCAGGGGCATACTGCGACGACAACCGACGGCGGCAAGGGGCCTGGCGGCGTAGCCGTCGCGGCGGCGCCGACGGCTACGAAACGCATAGGCGGCAGCCGATCCGCTTGCTAGCATCTATTTGAAGTTCGAATTCAAATGATGCATCGAACAAGCGTTCGGAATGTAGCTGCCTCTTTTCGGGAAAGTACGGCCTCGTGATTGCGGATCACGACGTCATCGTGCTCGGCGCCGGTCTAGCAGGCATGCGCGCCGCGCTCGAGGCCGCGCGAGCCGGGGCCGACGTTGCAATCGTCACCAAGGTTCACCCGATTCGTAGTCACTCCAGCGCGGCCCAGGGTGGAATCAATGCGGCCATCGGCGAGCTCGATAGCTGGGAATCGCACGCCTTCGATACCGTCAAGGGGAGCGACTATCTGGCCGACCAAGACGCGGTCGAGGTCATGTGCCGCGAGGCCCCTCAAGACATCATCGAGTTCGAGCACATGGGCGTCATCTTCTATCGCAACGAACAGGGCAAGCTCGGCACGCGCGCCTTCGGCGGAGCCTCGCAGGCTCGCACCTATTTCGTGGGCGACATTACCGGGCAGGCGTTGCTCGTGACGCTCTACGACCAAATTCTCAAGGCGGGCGTCAAGGTCTACGAAGAGTGGTTTGCCACCAAGCTCTTCATAGATGGCGGTGCATGCCGCGGCGTCGTCGCACTCGAGATGGTCACCGGCGAGCTGCATCTGCTGCGCGCCAAGGCCGTCGTCGTCGCGAGCGGCGGCCTCGGCCGGCTCTACGAGCCGAGCACGAACGCGCTCATCTGTACCGGCGACGGATACTCGCTCGCCTATCGCGCGGGCGCTCCGTTGATGGACATGGCAATGGTGCAGTACCATCCCACGACGCTTGCCGGCAGCGGCTTTCTGATGACCGAGGCGGCCCGCGGCGAAGGCGCCTATCTGCTCAACGCGCTCGGCGAGCGTTTCATGAAGAGATACGCGCCGAATAAGATGGAACTCGCCGCGCGCGACGTAACGTCGCGCGCCGAAGCGACCGAGATCGCCGAAGGGCGCGGCATCGACGGCAACGTCTTGCTCGATCTGCGTCACCTCGGTCCCGAGGTGATCCTCAAGAAGCTGCCGCAGATCCACGAGATGGCGCTCGATTACCTCGGCATCGACATGATCGAGGAACCGGTGCCCGTCCGTCCCGGCATGCACTATCAGATGGGCGGCATCAAGACCGATGTCGAGGGCACGACGCTCATCGAGGGGCTCTATGCCGCCGGTGAGGTCGCGTGCGTGAGCGTGCACGGGGGAAATCGGCTTGGTGCTAATTCGCTGCTCGACACGATTATTTTTGGGCGCCGCTCGGGGCGCGCGTCCGCCGGTTATGCAAGGCTGACGCCGGCGAGCACGAGCGGCGAAGAGGTCCTGGACGCCGAGCAAGACCGGCTCGAAGACCTCTTGGCGCGGCCGTACAAAGGTGAGACATCAGCCGGATTGCGTCTCGAGCTGGCGACCATGATGGACCAGAAGGTCGGACTCTATCGCAGCGACGCCGGTTTGCACGAGGCGCTCGAAGCCCTCAAAGAGTACCGCAAGCGCTACGAGAACGTCGCCGTCGGCGACAAGGGACGCGTCTTCAATCAAGCGCTCACGTTCGTGCTCGAGCTCGGCTACCTCCTCGATTGCGGCGAAGCCGTGATCCGCGATGCGATCGTCCGCAAAGAGAGCCGGGGTGCGCATACGCACGTCGACTACCCCGAACGCAACGATCGCGACTGGCTCAAGCACACGCTGCTCACGTTTCGCGGCGACCGGGAGCCGGAAGTCTCCGAAATTCCGGTCACGATCACTCGCTGGAAGCCCGAGGTGCGCACCTACTAACATGCAGTTTACGATCGAAGTCGGCCGCTATAATCCCGAAGGGCAGTACGCCGAGACGGCCGTCCCCGGCAAGCCCTTTCCGCCCCCGTGGAATACCTCGCCGCTGCGCCGCTATCAAACCTACACCGTCGATCTGCCCGCGCATGCGGTCGTCTTGGATGCGCTCATCGCGATTCGCGAGTATCAGGATCCGTCGCTCGCCGTGCGTTGTGCGTGCCGGAGCGCAATTTGCGGATCCTGCGGGATGTGGATCAACGGACATGCCAACCTTGCGTCAAGAGCAAGCTCGAAGCCTTTACCGAAAATGGAAAGACGCGCGTCGAGTCGCCGCCGTCGATGCCGCTCATTCGCGACCTCGTCTGCGACATGAAGCCCTTCTGGGATAAGCATTTGGCGGTGAAGCCGTGGCTGGAGAACAAAGAGCCGATCCCGCCTCCCGATCAAGAGTATCGCGTGCCCAACGCCGCGATGGAAGAGCTCATCCAAGAAGTGAGCTGCATCAGCTGCGGCGCCTGCTTGATGGATTGCGAGTCGTTTGCCGTCAACTCAAACTTCCTCGGGCCGCAATTGGCCAACCGGCGGTTCGCGCGTGGTCTGCCAATTGGGCGCCGAGCGGTCGGCAACCCCACGCGCGTGACCGCGATCTTCGACGCTCCGCGCGGGGATTGGAATCCAGGAGGCGCTCCTCCGGATCCACTGCTCGATCTGGGCTCCCACCTCGTCGACCTCTGTTGCTGGATCACCGGCGCGCGGCCAGACAGAGCACGATCGATGGCCGCCGCCCCGGGCCGGGCGAGGTTCGAGCTCGAGATGACCGGCGGGGTCCGGCTGCACGCCGTGTGTGGCGAGGCTCCCGCCTACCGGGAGCTGCTCGATCCGCAGCGAGGGGGGGAGACACGCAGTTGGCGCTGGCCCGGTCAGCCGTTCGACAGATGCTTGAGCGCCCTGCTGGCCGGCCGCCTGCACTGATCCGCAGCTGGCGAGCCAGCTGCACGCGTTCGCCAACGTCATCGGAGGCGGAGGCCCCGGCCGGCTGGCATTGGCACGCGAAGGGGTTGCCGTGATGGCCGCACTCAGGCCGTCAGGGAGTCGCGGCTGGTGGCGATCAGCACTGGGTTACCCTCGCCGCGCATCCTGGGCACTGAGGTAAGCGCGGCGGTTGAACTCGATGTCGGAGAGGCTGAGCACTGCCTTCCGTCGCCGAAGAGCACTCCGACTGCCTCACCCACGGAGTGGATGACGACTGCCAACCCCGTCAGCGGCGCGACACTGCGCCGGCGGGAGGGTATGACCCGTTGGACATCGGCCAGCCGCCGGCGCAGCTCGCGCAGGGCTGTCTGCGGAAAGAGCGCGCGTGGACCGCGCGTCTAGCTGGCGACCACCCCTCATACCGAGCCCGTCCGTCACCCCATACTCGTCCGCCGTACCATGCCGCGCCGACCAGGGCCCGCAGGCGTGATGGGCCCATGTGGGCCGAGACGGCGGCTGATTCCACTACCAGCGTATGCCCAGCTTCGTGCAGGCGGGCATGCAGGAGCCCTTCGTTCTTGAGCAAGACCTCCAGCTCAGGCCCCGTTGGCAGGAGATCGCGGCGGAAGGAGGACTGATGCCAGGGCAGGTTCGTGGTCCGCCCGCCCGCGACCGGCATCACGAACGCACCAAAGCAGAGCAGAAGATGAGCCCAGCTGACGGGTGTGTCGGGGTTGGCGTTGCGCAGCGCTGTGCCCACCCCCGCTGCCCCCGCCTTGTGGGCGGCGAGGTGCGCCTCCAGCCAGCCCGGCTCGGGAAACGCGTGATCCTCGCTGTAGGTCACGATCGGCGCCCGCGCCGCTCGTACTCCCGCTGCCCGCGCGGTGCCGCTCGTGGGCGACCGACCGCTGGACACCGTTCTCACCGCACCGAAGCCCGTGAGCTCGGGATACCTGTCTACGACCGCGTCCGGGTCGGGTACGACGAGCACGATCTCGATTTGCTCAACCGGTCCTTGTGCGCGCAGCGCACGCAAGGTCTCGCGCAGATTGTCGTGCAGGTCGATCAGGACGACGCTCATCGAGGGCTCGGACAAGGTTCGTGATTGTAGGTTTGACGAGCGCGCACTGGGTTACGACAGAGATCTCTCATGGCGCGCGCAGCTGTCGGGCTACGAGCTCTGGTTCGCCGGGGAAGCTCCTGACCTCACGCGATGAGCACCGGAGGTGCTCGAATATCGCCGGATGCGAATGCAGCCTGCCCGAACGAGGGCGCGCCGGCGCTCTGATCGCGCTGCTCGCGAGGTCCAACCCGCGACGGCTGGCTGTCCGTAAGACTGCGCACCAACGCTCGCGCCCGAGCTGATCCGGGCGGCGGCCCGCGCGCGTAGTGTTGGTGCGCGATGGCCACCAATAGGCGAGCCGAGCCCCCCGCCGGCGCAGCCGGCCGGCGCCAGCTCGGCGACGAGGAACTGATGCAACTGATCGCCGGCGGCGATCCGCGGGCGTTCGAGGTCATCTACGAGCGCCACTGCACCGCAGCCTTCTCGCTCGCCTACCGGATCTGCGGCGTGCGCTCGATGCGCCGAGGAGGTGACCCAGGAGGCGTTTCTCGCGATCTGGCGCAGCGGCGCGCGCTATGACCGCACCCGCGGCAGCGTCCGCACCTGGCTCCTCGGCGTGCTCCACAATCGTGCGATCGACGCGCTGCGGCGCACCACCGTCCACGAGCGGCGACGGGTCGCCGACGAGCGCGCCGCGGAGTCGATCGAGGCGGCCGAGCGAACGGACGTCGAGGCCGTTCGGCGCGAGCAGGCGCGATCGGTCCGCGTGCTCGTCGACGAGCTCCCGGACGAGCAGCGACGGGTGATCGAGCTCGCCTACTTCGGCGGCTTCACGCACGAGCAGATCGCGCAGATGCTCGACGCGCCGGTCGGTACCGTCAAGGGTCGGATGCGGCTCGCGCTCGAAAAGCTGCGCGCGAGCATCGACCCGGCGGAGGCAGTGTCGTGAGCGAAGCACACGAGCACCGCGACTACAGCGAGGAGCTGGGCGCCTACGCGCTCGGTGCGCTCTCGGATCCGGACGCCGAGCGCGTGCAGCGCCATCTCGCGGAATGCCCCGAATGCCGCGCCGCGCTAGATCGCCTGCTTGCGGCCGTCGAGGTGCTCCCCGCCTCCGTCGAGCAGATCGAGCCGTCCAAGCAGCTGAGGGCACGCGTGATGGAGATCGTCGAGGCGGAGGCCGAGCTGCTACAGGCGGCCGGCGAGGCGGCCGATCGTCCGCCGCGCGCCTCCGGACGGCGCCTGCGGATGCCGCGCATTGCCGTGGGCGCCGGACTCGCTTTCGCAAGCGTGTGCGTGGTTGCGGTTGTCGCGATCGTGCTCGCAACGAGTGGTGGACCGAGCGGGCGCACGATCCAGGCTCAGATCAATGGGCTCGCGCTTGCGGCCGGCGCACATGCCGTGCTGCAGCTCCGCGGGACGCGCGCCGAGCTCGTTGTCAGCGGGCTGCCCGCGCCGGCCGCCGACCACGTCGATGAGCTGTGGGTTGAGCATGGGCGAGCGACCCCGCGGCCGGCAGGCACGTTCGTGGTTCAGTCGGGGTCGATCGAGGTCGGCCGGGCGGTGCAACCCGGCGACCGCGTGCTGGTGACGGTCGAGCCGGGCCGCGGCACCCCCGCACCGACGACGGCGCCGTTACTCGTCGCCCGGGTCTAGCTGCTGGGGGCCCTCTTCCCCGTGATCGACTCCTTGAAGCCGCGCAATCCCGCGCCCAGCGAGCGACCCATCTCGGGCAGGCGCTTGGCGCCGAAGATCAGCAGCAGGACAGCAGCAGGATGGCGAGTGGAAGGGGGTTGTCGAGTCCGATCATCAAGTGCTCCGATCGATCGCTTGTCTCTACCTCTACGGGATGCGATCCGAATCGGATCACGCCGGCGGTTGGAATCCGGCATCGATCCCGGCATTGATCCATTCCCGCGGGCGCTGCGTAATCGGTGCTTAGTCGAGGTCATCCGTCCGCGGGGGTGAGCCACCGGGGCGGCAAGAGAGAGGAGAAGTGATGACCGAGAGCAAGGGCCAGGAGGGCGGGGTGACCCGCCTGTCATTCCTCAAGTCCTCGGCGGGCGTGGCCGCCGGCGCGGCAATGATCGCGGTTCCCACTGCGGTCGCCCAGGCAGCCGAGGAGAAGACGGGCGTGCCGGTGGCGCCCTCGTCGCCTAATCCGCGCGAGCCGGTGGTGGCCTACGTCCGCGACGCGGCTGCGCGGCGAGGTGACCGTGATGACCGGAACGAACGAGACGACCTACCGCGACCGCGCGCTCGTCAAGCGGCTGCTGGCCGCAGCGCCCGACGACGCGGCAGCGAACGGAGGCGAGCGCTGATGTCGTCGCACCGCGAGGCCCCGGAGATCAGCAAGGACCCGGTCGCCGACAACGCCGACGTGTACGCGTTCGTCAGCCCCGACCAGCCCGACACGCGTCACGATGATCACGCAACTTCGTGCCGCTCGCAGGACCCGCCCGGCGGCCCGAACTTCTTCGAGTTCGGCGACGACGTCCTGTACTCGATCTACATCGACAACGACGGCGACGGCCGAGCCCGAGATCGCCTACGAGTTCAGGTTCAAGACCGAGCTGCGCGAACCCGAACACGTTCCTCTACAACACCGGCCCGATCACCTCGCTCGACAGCCCGAACTGGAACAAGCGCCAGTTCTACACGGTGACGCGCGTCGAGGGCGACGACACGACGGCGTATGGCACGGGCAGCCCGGCAGGCCTCGAAGCTCAAGACGAAGGTGCTCGGCGACCGAACCTGGCGTGCCCGCCGTGCAACATCGGCCCGCGCTCGACGCCGAACTACGCGAAGCGCTCGGGCGAGCGGCGGTGCACGACCTGGCCGGCGGCGACAAGGTGTTCGCCGGCCAGCGCAGCGACGGCTTCTACGTCGACCTCGGTGCGATCTTCGACCTCGGCGACCTGCGGCCGTTCCAGAACCTGCACCTGATCCCGAGCCCGGCGGCGCCGGGCGTCGACGCCACCAAGACGCTCAACATCCACACGATCGCGATCCAGGTGCCGATCAAGCAGCCTGACCAAGGACGGCTCGATGCCGACCGACGCGACCAGCGCCGCCGCGGTGATCGGCGTCTGGAGCGCGGCGAGCCGCCGCAAGGTGCGGATGATCGACGAGGCCAACGACGCGAGGCCGAGTCCGGGCCGTGGGTGCAGGTCTCGCGCCTGGGCAACCCGCTGTTCAACGAGGTGATCGTCCCGCTCGGGCAGAAGGACCGCTGGAACGCGCTGCACCCGGCCGGCGACGAGGCGTTCGCGCCCACGTCGAGCACCCCGAGCTCGCCGGGCTGCTGCCGGTGCTCTACCCGGAGCGTGTTCCCGAACCTCGCCAAGCTCACCGCGCCGCGCGCCGACCTGGTGGCGATCCTGCTCACGGGGATCCCGCCGGGCATCGTCTCCGGGTTCCAGAACTACACCGGCAAGATGCTGGCCGACCAGCTGCGGCTGAACATGGCGATCCCGCCGGCGACCGAACCCCAACCCGCTCGGGCTGGTCGGCGGCGACCTCGCCGGCTTCCCGAACGGCCGGCGGGTGTTCGACGACGTCGTGACGATCGAGCTGCGGGCGATCGCCGGCGTCACCTACCCGCTGGTCGACAAGAGCTACACGCCCGACGCGGCGGCCGGCGGCTCGACGGAGGGCCTGACCCGGCAGCTCGAACGGTACCCGGACCGCACCGTTCCCGTACCTGGGCTCGCCGCATCTGGCAGCGTGCCGCTCGACGACGCCGTCGAGCGGCCCCGACAGCTAGCGCAGGCACGTCCACGCATCGAGGACTACTCGGCGCGCAAGCACCCGGAGTTCGTGGTGCTCGACATCGGCGGCGACGTCGGCGCGCTGATCGTGCACGACCGATCCGGAGCATGCACGGGCGTCGAGATCGAGATCAGCCCCGCCGATGACGACCGCCGCCGCAGCCACAAGGAGGTGCTCGAGCGCGACGCGGCGGGCGGCGCGGCGTTCACGGCGGTGTTCGACAGCTCCGCGCGGGCGCCTACACGCTCTGGCGATGACGACGCCGGCGCGCGCCGTGAGGCACGCGGACGGGGAGGTCGATGCGCCGGAGCCGAGGCGGCGCGAGATCACGCGGCGGCCAGTGCGCCGGCGGGCGGAGTGACGCGGCACGCGTGGCATGCAGAGCGCTGCGGCCGGATCGCCGGCGGCTTCGACCCGGCGGAGCGGCGGCGGCTGGCGGCTTCGGCGGCGGCGGTGCTGGCCCTGCACGTGATCGGCTCGGGCTCCTGATCGTGGTCGTCGCGCCCCCAGCCTCCGGTCGCCGGGCGGCGTTCGCGTCGGCTCGGGTGACCGCGTACACGCTCGGGCTGCGCCACGCCTTCGACGCCGACCACATCTCGGCGATCGACAACACGACCCGCAAGCTGATGGCCGAGGGCAAGCGCCCGCTCGGGCGTCGGCTTCTTGTTCTCGCTCGGGCACTCGACGATCGTGTTCGCGCTCGTCGCTCGCTGCTCGCGGTCGCGCGCCGCGCGCGGTCACGAGCCGGCTGCCCGCGCTCCAGCGCTCACGGCAGCATCGTCGGCACGGCGTCTCGGGGGCTTCCTGTACTGATCGCGGCGCTCAACATGGTCGGTCCTGATCGGGATCCTCGCGGATCTGCCGCGAGATGCGACGCGGCGCGCTTCGACGAGGCCGAGCTCGAGGCGCAGCTGCTCGAGCGCGGGCTTGATGAACCGCTTCCTCGGGCCGGTTCGCGCCGGACGTCACGCAAGCCCTGGCAGATGTATCCGGTCGGGCGTGCTGTTCGGGCTCGGCTTCGACACCGCCACCGAGGTCGCGCTGCTGTTCCTCGCCGCGGGCGCGCGCCGCGGGCGGCGTGCCGTGCTACGCGATCCTTGCCTGCCGATCCTGTTCGCCGCCGGGATGTGGCTGCTCGACACGATCGACGGGTCGTTCATGAACTTCGCCTACGACTGGGCGTTCTCGAAGCCCGGTGCGCAAGCTCTACTACAACATCGACGGTCACCGGCCTGTCGGTGATCGGTCGCGCTGCTGATCGGCACGGTCGAGCTGCTCCAGGTGCTGCTCGCACAAGCTCGGGCTGGAGCGGCGCGTTCTGGAGCTGGCTCCAGGGCCTCGATTTCAACGCTCGGCTACGTGATCGTCGCGCTGTTCGTCGGTCACCTGGGTGATCGCGCTCGCGATCTGGCGCTGGCGCCGGATCGAGGAGCGCTGGCGGCCTGCGCTGCCGGCGGCCGCACGCGAGTCCTGAGCTCAGTCGAGCCGCAGTACGCCGCGAACCGTCATCAGGCCCTCGATCAGCCGGTCCACGTCGTGGGCGGAGTTGTGGACCGCGAACGACGCGCGCGTGGTGGCCGCCACGCCCAGCCGGCGCATCAGCGGCTGGGCGCAGTGGTGGCCGGCGCGCACGCACACGCCGTCGCGCCCGAGGATCTCCGCGATGTCGTGCGGGTGGGCGCCCTCGAGCGAGAACGAGACCAGCGCGCCGCGGTCGGCGGCGCTCGGCGGGTCCGTGGATCGTCAAGCCCGGGACCTCGGCGCAGCCGCTGCAGCGCGTTCGCCGACCAGCGCCTGCTCGTGCGCGCGGATCGCGCTCATCCCGAGCGCCTGGATCCAGTCGACCGCGGCGCCGAGCCCGATCGCCTCGGCGATCTGCGACGTGCCGGCCTCGAACTTCCACGGCAGGTCGGTCCAGGTGCGACTCGTTGGCGGCGACCGTGCGGATCATGTGGCCGCCGCCGATGAACGGCGGCATCTCCTCGAGCAGCTCGCGCCGCCCGTGCAGGACGCCGATCCCGGTCGGGCCGTAGGCCTTGTGGCCGGTCCAGGCGTAGAAGTCGGCGTCGATCGCCTCGCAGGTCGACCGGGCAGCTGCGGCACGGCCTGCGTGCCGTCGATCAGCGACCACCGCGCCGGCGTCGTGCGCGCGCCGCGCGATCTCGGCCACCGGGTTGATCGTCCCGAGCACGTTCGAGACGTGCACGACGCGCGACCAGCTTCGGCCCGCGCGCGAGCAGCGCGTCGAGCGCGTCGAGGTCGAGCTGGCCGTCGTCGTCGCACCGGCACGTACGCGAGCTCGGCCTCGCGGTCCTGGCACAGCAGCTGCCACGGCACGATGTTCGAGTGGTGCTCCATCTCGGTCAGCACCACGAGGTCGCCGCGCTGCACGTTCTGGCGGCCCCAGGTGTAGGCGACGAGGTTGATCGCGGCGGTGGCGTTGGCGGTGAAGATCGTCTCCTCGGGCGTCGAGCCCAGCCAGTCGGCGATCCGCCGCGCGCGCCCTCGTACAGATCGGTCGCCTCGACCGCGAGCGGGTACACGCCGCGATGGATCGACGCGCGCGTGCTCGCGTGTAGTAGCGCGTCATCGCGTCGATCACCGGCTGCGGCGTCTGCGAGGTCGCGCGCCGAGTCGAGGTAGGCGACCGGCCGGCCGTCGAATCGATGGCGCAGGACCGGGAATTCGGCGGTCGAGCTCGCGAGGTCAGCGCGTCGACCCGGTGCTGCCGTCAGGCGGCGCCGCCGCCTCGATCTCGTCGGTGATCCAGCCGTAGCCCTTGGCCTCGAGCTCGTCGACCAGCTCCGGGCCGCCCTCGCTGACGATCCGGCCCTGGTACATCACGTGCACGTGGCTCGGCTGGACCAGGTGCAGGATCCGCTGGTAGTGGGTGATGATCAGCACGCCCATGTCCGGACCGGCGACGGCGTTGACGCCGTTGGCGACGACCCGCAGCGCGTCGATGTCGAGCCCGGAGTCGGTCTCGTCGAGGATCGCCACCGGGCTGCTGCAGCGCGAGCTGGAGGATCTCCATGCGCTTCTTCTCGCCGCCGGAGAAGCCCTCGTTCAGGTACCGGCTCGAGAACTCCTTCGGCACGTTCGTCAGCTTCATCGCCGCCTCGACCGTCTGGCGGAACTCCTTCAGCGAGATCGGCTCCTCGCCGTGGGCCTCGCGGTGCGCGTTCAGCACCGTGCGCAGGTACTTGGTGACGGTCACGCCGGGCACCGCGACCGGATACTGGAAGGCCATGAACAGGCCCATCCGGGCGCGCTCGTCGGGGTCGGCCTCGGTGATGTCCTCGCCCTTGAACATGATCTGGCCGTCGGTCACCTCGAGCCCGGGGTGGCCCATGATCGCGTTGGCGAGCGTCGACTTGCCCGGAGCCGTTGGGGCCCATCAGCGCGTGGATCTCACCCATGCCGACGCTCAGATCCACGCCCCGCAGGATCTCCTTCTCGCCGGCGCGGACGTGAAGGTTTCGGATCTCGAGCTCTGCCATGTTCCTTGACTTTCGTCATGGTCAGGCCATCACGGGCAGTGCTCGCCGAGCGTCGACGCGGCCGCGTTCGCGCTCGGTTGCGCTGCGCGAGAACTCGACGAGCTCGGCCAGCGTCGTCGTCTGCAGCGAGCGGATGATCCCGCCCTGCACGCGCGTCCACAGCAGCTTGGTCGCGCAGCCGCGCCCGGCGTCGGGCTCGTGTGAGCACAGCACGCGCTCGGTGTGGTCGTGGACGAAGCACTCCATCGGGGCGATCGCGCCCTCGAGCGCCTGCACCACGTCGTCCATCGCGATCTCCTCGGCCGGCCGCGCCAGCCAGTAGCCGCCGTGCGCGCCGCGGGCGCTCATCACGAGCCCGGCCTTGCGCAGCCGCGCGACCACCTGCTCGAGGTACGCGAGCGGCAGGCCCTCGGCGTCGGCGATCGCCTTCAGGCTGGTGGGCTGCTCGGGCGACTGGCGCCCGAGCTCGACCATCAGGCGCACGCCGTACTCGGCCTTCGAGGAGAAGATCATCGGCCATATCCTACCAGGAGCGGTCGGGTATCAGTGAGCCTCCGCCGGCAGTGCGGACCGCCCGTGTCCGGGTAGGGTCAGCTTCATGGCGCAGCAGACGGCTCGCCACGCTCAGCCGATCTCGACCGAGGCGGCGCGGCTGCCGAGCTCGCGCGCGCAGCCGGCCGCTTCGGGATCGACACCGAGTTCATGTCCGAGGGCCGCTACCGCGCGCTGCTGTGCCTGGTGCAGATCGCGGTCGACGGCCTCCGCCGAGTCCGACGGAGCCGCAGATCGTCCTGATCGACCCGCTCGAGGGACGTCGACGTCGCGCCGCTGGCGCAGCTGCTCGCCGACCCGGCGATCGAGGTCGTGCTCCACGCCGGCCGCCAGGACGTCGCGATCCTGCGCCGCGCATGGGGCACCGAGGTCACGAACATCTTCGACACCCAGATCGCCGCCGGGTTCGCCGGCGCGAGCGCGCAGACCGGCTACGGCAACCTGCTCGGCCCGATGCTCGGCCGCCGGGTCGGCAAGACCGCGAGCTACACGCGCTGGGACGCCCGCCCGCTGACCGCCGAGCAGCTGAGCTACGCCGCCGAGGACGTCGCCCACCTGCTCGAGCTCGCCGACGAGCTCCAGCGCCGGCTGCGCGAGATCGGGCCGGCTCGAGTGGGCGCGCGAGGAGTGCCGGCGGCTCGAGGCGGCCACCGACGAGCGCGACCCCGACACCGCCTGGGAGCGGCTGCCGCGCGTCGGCCAGCTCGACCCGCGCGCCCGCGCGGTCGCGCGCGAGCTCGCCGCGTGGCGCGAGCGCACCGCGTCGAGCGAGGACCGGCCGGTCGGGTCGGTGCTCGCCGACCCGGCGCTGGTCGAGCTCGCCAAGCGTCACCGTCGACGAACTCGAGCGCGCTCGAGCAGATCCGCGGCATCCACCGTCGGGGATCCGGCGCCGCGGGCGCGGCGATCCTCGAGGCGATCGCCGCGGGCATGAAGGCGGCGCCGATCCCGCGCGAGAGGCACGCGGCCGCTCGGACCCCGCGGACGCGCCGCTGATCGTGCTCGCCGAGGCGCTGCTGCGGGCGCGCGCGCTCGAGGCGGGCCTCGCCTACGAGCTGATCGCCTCGCGCGCCGAGCTCGAGCTGATCGTCGCCGCCGCCCGCCGCGGCGAGCCCGAGCCCACCGGTGCGCACGCTCGACCGGCTGGCGCGCGGAGCTCGTCGGCGCCGACCTGCGCGACCTGCTCGCCGGCCGCAGCGCGCTCGCGGTCGGCGCCGACCGCGGCTGGCTCACGACGCCTGACGGCTCACGAGCGCCGACCTCGAGCAGCATCGACATCGTCGGCGACGCGGTCGAACACGGCCCGGTCGAGCGCGCGCGTGATCGAGCGCGGCCGCGCGATCCAGCCGAGGTCGATCCCTTCGAGATCGTCGGCGGCGGTCGCGTAGATGACCGCGGCTTGTCGCCGGGCGACTCGACGGCCGCGTGCTGCGGACTGTGTCGCCGTGGGCTGGAGCCGTCCAGCCGTGGTCGTGCAGGCGGTGGCGCTCGCCGAACACGAGCGCCCCCGAGCTGTCGATAGCGGCGGATCGACTACCACGAGCTCGATCGCGCAGTAGGCGTTCGCACCGCGGTCGCATGCGCGACCTGCTCGACGATCCTGCCGCCGGGAACCAGCGGCAGCTCCGCGGCGGACGGGGACCGGCTGGCGGCGGTAGCGCCGCAACCGGCAACGGTCGCGCTCAGCGCGACCAGCGCGACGATTAGCCTTCGCGACGCCATGGGTGCCAGCGCAAGCGTAGCCGAGCTCCCCGCCTGGGCTCGCAGCTTGCTCGAAGCGCTCACGGGTCGCGCGGCTCGGACTGATCGACGACGCGGGCGGTCCGCGGGTGCTGCCGGTCACCTACGCGGTCGCTGGCGAGACGCTCGTCAGCGCGGTCGACCACAAGCCCAAGCGGCACCCGGGCGAGCAGCTGGCACGGATCCGCTGGCTCCGGGCACGCCCGCGGGCCGCGCTGACGATCGACCGCTACGACGAGGAATGGGCCGAGCTGGAGTGGGTCCAGGCGCTCGGCACGGTTCGGATCGTCGATCCGGCACAGGCGCCCGCGGCGATCGCGGCGCTCACCAACCGCTACCCCCAGTACCGCGACCGGCCCCCCGCCGGCCCGGTGCTCGAGCTCGCACCGGAACGGCTGATCTGGTGGCGGGCGCGGGGCTAGACTCTGCCCCGACGGTCTCCCTCTTACGGCAATGCGGCGAGGAACTCATGCAGCATCTCGCTCATTGCGGCAACCATCACCGAGTGGTCACCGGTCATGGAGGCGAACGCAGCGACTCCATACGGGTCGTGTGGGCGTGGCTTGATCGTCACGAACGGCGGCAGCCCGTAGCGCAGCGCCGCCCAGTTCGCCCACAGTCGGGCGGTTCGCCCGTTGCCGTTCGCAAATGGATGGATCCGGACCCATTCCCCGTAAAAAGGCGCAATAGGTCAGCACGCCGTGGAGCTCCTGAGGTTGCATGATCATCGATAGGTCGCTCCCGACGCCGATCGCGGCGTCGAGATTCGCCGCAGCGATCTGTGCCCCATGCTCGAACTGCTCCAGCGCTTGTGGAACCATGGCCGACGGGACTCAGGATGCCCCCGACCTGCACCTCATAGCCGATTAGATCCGGAAAAGCCGGATCGGAGTCGCGCACCTCGCCTGCGTAGTAATCAAACGGCCGAGGGATTCCGTCGTAGAGGTCCCGATGCCACCGCTGGGCCATCGCCGCCGTCGGGGGGATCCGCTGATCGGCATCGCCGGCGATGCCGGTGAGGACCTTGGCGGCGTTGGCCCCGATCTGAGGTCCGCTGCCTGGCGGATCCTCCCATGCGGTGGGCACGATCTACGCGAAGGCCTCCGCAACGCCATAAGCGTCGTGGGTCCGCGGCACGTCGACCATCTGCGTCCTGATCGGATCATCCTCCGAGGCTTCGGCCTGTGCGAAGTCAGCGATGGCCTGCGGAAGGTGCTCGTCCCGCCGGTACTGCCGCAGCAGATCGAGCGTGCCAGTCAAGTCCCGCTCCAGGACGAGCGCGGCTGCCTGAAGCTCGCGCTCCAGCATCTCTTCGGCGAGCTGGTTCTTTGAAACGCCGTAGCGCTCCGCAAGCAACCCAAGGAGCTCGTGGTTGCGTTGGTTCCGGAAGCGCAAGGTGAATTTGGGCGTAGGGGTGGTGGGCATCGCGCCCTTCCTGGGTCGGGTTCCGTGAAAGGGTACCACAAACCTTGCCGTCATTATGCCGATCTGCCGTCATACACATACGAGCCCAGGCCGTGAGCTTCGATGAACTGCTCGGATTAGCCCGCGTCCCATGGCGCCAGTGCCACGGCGATCTGCCCGCGGTCCAGACCGGCGCCGAGGCAACACAGCAGCACGACCCGCGCCGCCTGCGGTGAGAGGAACGGCGCGCAGACCGCGCCGGTCGCCCGCAGGTCGCCCTCGGCCCCCTCGAATCCGTAGGTCTCGAACAGCATCGAGGAGCGATCCGGGCGGCAGGTCACGACCACCGGCACGTGCTCGACCGCGGTACGCAGCTCCCCGAGCACCGACGGGGAAGGTCCCGGCGCCGAGCGCGACCAGCACCACGCCGTCGCCGCTCGTTGCCGCCTGACCGAGCGCCTCGCCGTCGTCGCCGAGCGCCACCGGGACGATCGCGACGCGGTGCTCGAGCCGCTCGACCCGCAACCGCCCCGGGCGCAGCGGCCGGGCATGCAGCCAAACGCGCCCGGCGACGATCCTGCCGAGCGGCCCGGCACTCGGCGAGCCGAACGCGGCCGGCCCGGTCGAATCGACCTTGCGCACCGTCATCGCGCCGTGGATCTCGCCGCCGAACACAACCACCACGCCGAGCTCGGCGGCAGCGGCCGACCCGGCCAGCGCGACGGCATCGAGCAGGTTGGCGGCGCCGTCGGCGCCCGGCGCGCTGCCCGGCCGGTTGGCGCCGGTGAGCACGATCGGCGCCTCCCCCGCGTGGAGCATCGCGCACAGCACCGCCAGCTCCTCCATCGTGTCGGTCCCGGTGGTGATCACGACTCCCTCGCCGCCGGCCGCTGCCTCGGCGGCGCGCTGGGCGACCTCGAGCGCCTGACGGAGGCTGAGCTGCGCGCTGGGAACGGTCAGCAGCGTCTCGGTCTCGAGCGCCGGCACCGCGCTCAGCACCGGCAGCTGCTCGACCAGCTGGGCCGCGTCGACAACCGGCACCGCGCGCTCGCCGCGCATCGCGATCGTCCCCCCGGCGGCGACCAACCGCACGCGACGGACCAAGTTGCGAAGGGCTTGTTCCAAGGTCAACGCGACCCTATCGGTAAGCTGGCGCGCTGGTGTCCGCGATCACCGACCTGCTCGCCGATCCAGAGCTGCTCCGACCGAGTGGGACCTCGACCCGCTCGTCGACGGCGAAGGCGAGGCCGGCGTCGAGCGGCTGCTCGACGAGGCCCTCGAGCGGGCCCGCGTTCGCCGAGCGCTCACACCGGCAAGGTCGCGAGCTCGACGCCGCGGGGCTCGCGCGGCGATGCCGAGCTCGAGGCGATCAAGGAACTGGTCGGCGCGCCGGCTCGTACGCGTCGCTGCGGTTCGCGACCGACACCGCCGATCCGGCGCGCGGCGCGCTGCTCCAGAGGTGCAGGAGCGCGCGACCGAGATCGAGACCAGCTGCTGTTCTTCGAGCTCGAGTGGGCCGCGGTCGAGGACGCGCAGGCCGAGAAGCTGCTCGCGGCGATGCGGGCTCGACTTCTGCCGGCACTACCTGCGAAGCGCCCGGCGCTACCGCCCCCACCTGCTGACGGAGCCCGAGGAGAAGGTGATGGCGGAGAAGGCGATCGCCTCGAGAGCGCCTGGGCGCGGCTGTTCGGCGAGCTGGTCTCGGCGATCCGCGTGCGCTCGAGACGAGGAGCTGCCGCTCGACGCTCGCGCTCAGCCGCCTGCTGGTCCCCGACCGCGAGCCGCCGGCGCACCGCCGAGGCGGTGACCGAGGCGCTGGAGCCCGGGCTGCGCACGCGAGCGTTCATCTACAACACGCTCATCTACGACAAGTCGGTCGAGGACCGGCTGCGCTCGTATCCGCACTGGCTCGCCAGCCGCAACCTGGCAAACGAGGCCTCCGACGAGTCGGTGATGGCGCTGATCGAGGCGGTCCGCGGGCGCTACGACATCCCGCAGCGCTGGTACCGGCTCAAGGCGAGGCTGCTCGGCGTCGAGCAGCTCGGCGACTACGACCGCGGCGCCCGGTGCTCGGCCGAGGAGTAGCTTCTCGTTCGCCGAGGCGCGGGAGCTGGTGCTCGACACCTACGAGTCGTTCTCACCCGAGGCCGGACCGATCGCGCGCCGGTTCTTCGACCAGCACTGGATCGATGCCCCGGCGCGCGCCGCACAAGCGCGGCGGCGCGTTCTGCTCGTACACCGTGCCGAGCGTGCACCCGTACGTGCTGCTGAACTACACCGCGCGCCGCCGCGACGTGCTGACGATGGCCCACGAGCTCGGGCACGGGCTGCACGCGGCGCTCGCGCAGCCGCAGGGGGTGTTCCACCATTCGACGCCGCTGACGCTCGCCGAGACCGCATCGGTGTTCGGCGAGACGCTCGTGTTCGAGCGGCTGCTGGCCGCGGCGCAGGACGACGGCAGCGGCTCGGCCTGCTCGCCGACCGGATCGACGGGGCGATCGCGACCGTCTTCCGGCAGATGGCGATGAACCGCTTCGAGCACCTCGTCCACACCCGCCGGCGCAGCGAGGGGGAGCTGTCGGTCGACCGGATCGCCGAGCTGTGGACCGAGACCCAGCACGAGATGTTCGGCGACTCGGTGCGAGATCACCGACGGCTACCGGAGCTGGTGGTCCTACATCCCGCACTTCATCAACACGCCCGGATACGTGTACGCGTACGCCTATGGGCAGCTGCTGGCGCTGTCGGTCTACGGCCGCTACCTCGAAGAGGGCGAGTCGTTCGTGCCCCGCTACCTCGAGCTGCTCGCGGCCGGCGGCTCGCGCAGCCCCGAGCAGCTCGGGACGATCGTCGGCATCGACCTGGCCGACCCGGTTTCTGGGATGCCGGGCTGGAGCTGATCGAAGCTCAGCTGAGCGAGGCCGAGGAGCTGGCGGACCGAAACTAAGGTCTCGTGAGACGTTTTCTGGTCTGATCTCGTCCTGTATGGGGGTGCTTATCTTGCGCAAGCTGATCTTGTCCGCGTCCACGTTCACCGTGGTGCTGATCGCCGGCGCGCTCGGCGCTGGTGCTGCCTCCGCCACGACCAGCCGCCAGGTGCGGATCGGATCGGCTCCACGGCGGCCCGCAGGCTCGAGGGTGCTCGGATCGCTGCCGGCAGGGACAGCGCTGAGGTGACAGTGGCGCTCAAGCCACGCGACCCGGCGGCGCTGGCGGCGTACGCGTCAGCGGTGTCCACGCCCGGGTCGCCGCGTATCACCAGTACCTTTCGGTGGCCGAGTTCGCCGAGCGATTCGGCCCGACTCAGCAGCAGATCGACGCCGTTCTGGCATCGTTGCGGGCACTCGGACTCGTCCAGGCTCGGTGACCGCCAATCGGCTCGCGATCCCGGTGAGAGATACCGCCGGGGCGATCGCCCGCGCCTTCTCGACCGAAATCGCGCGTGTCGTGCTCCCGGGGCGCGAGTGGCGTTCACCAACACGCAGGCACCGGAGCTCCCTCACAGCGTGGCGGGTCTGGTGCAGGGGGTGCTGGGTCTCGATGACCTCGCGCTTCCGCGCCCGCTCGCACTCAGGCGCGCCGGCGCCGCTCCAGCGCAAGCCGGATCTGGTGGCGCCCGGCCACGCGTTGTCACCGGGGGGCCGCAGCCGTGCTCGACCGCCTCGAGCGCCGCCGCAAGCATGCCAATCACCTACACGGCCGATCAGATCGCCTCCGCATACGGCTTCTCCAAGCTGTACGAGGCGGGCGAAGAAGGCGCTGGCGTGACCGTCGGGGTGCTGGAGCTGGAAGGGAACTTCCCGTCGGACATCGCCGCTTTTCAGCAGTGCTACGGGACCAACGCGTCGGTGTCGTACGTCTCGGTCGACGGTGGACCGCCGCCGCCCGACGCATCCAACTTCGACGGCTTGGAGACCGAACTCGATGTCGAGCAGGTGATCGGAATGGCGCCGCGAGCAAACGTGCTCGTCTACCAGGCACCGAACACCGAAGCGAGCAACGAGTACGACGTAGAGAGCGCGATGGTCTCCCAGGACCTGGCGCAGGTGATCTCGATCTCGTGGGGCCTGTGCGAGCCGTTCGTGGGCGCCGTGTACGCGCACGCCGAGAACACCCTGTTCGAAGAGGCCGCCGTCCAGGGGCAGACGGTGGATGCGGTCTCTGGTGACACAGGCTCGGAAGACTGCTACTGGGGCCGACGGCACCACCACCACGCCGGCGGTCGACGACCCCGGCTCGCAGCCGTTCGTAACCGGAGTCGGGGGAACGTCGCTGACGGCGCTCGGCCCCCCACCGACCGAGACCGCCTGGAACGACGCGTCGACCAACCCTCCCAACGGCGCGAGCGGTGGCGGCATCTCGCAGCTCTGGCCGATGCCGAGCTACCAGTCCGACGCACCCACCTCCCTGAACGTGATCGGCTCGAACTCCTCCTCGAAGCCATGCGCCTCCACATCGGGCTACTGCCGGGAGGTGCCCGATGTCTCAGCGGAGCCGACCCGTTCACGGGTGTGGCGATCTATTGGGACGGAGATGGCACACCCACGGACGAGTCGGCGTGGCAGGGCATCGGCGGGACCAGCGCAGCGGCCCCCCTGTGGGGCGCGCTGATGGCGCTCACCGACGGCTCGAGCGCGTGCGCCGGCACGCCGATCGGATTCGCCGATCCGGCGCTCTACCGCGCCGCCGCAACCGAGTACTCGAGCGCCTTCAACGACGTCACCAGCGGCAACAACGACTACACCGGATCCAACGGCGGCCTGTTCCCGGCCGGCCCGGGCTACGACATGGCCACCGGGCTGGGCACGCCGGTCGCCTCAACGTTGGCCGCTTCGCTGTGCGCATTGACGGTCAGGGTCTCCAATCCCGGACCGCAGACCTCGGGCGTCGGGATCGCGGCGCAATTGCAAATCAAAGCCACCGATTCGCCCGGCAAGACCCTCTCCTACTCGGCCGCCGGCCTGCCGCCCGGCCTCGCGGTAACGCCGAGCACCGGTCTGGTCCTCGGGACGCCCACCACCGCGGGTACCTATCCGGTGACCGTCACTGTGACCGATAACGACGGCGCGTCCACCAGCGCTCAGTTCGCCTGGACCGTCGAGCCGGTCGCCGGGACCGTGAGCTCCCTGGGGGCCCAGACGGGAACCGTCGGAGCACCGATTCAGCTCCAGGTCCACGCGCGCTCTGGCAACGGCGGCGCTCTCGGCTACAGCGCGACCGGGCTCCCGCCCGGGCTCTCGATCAGCCCCACCAGCGGGCTGATCGTGGGCAAGCCGACCGCGGCGGGAACGTACGCCGTGACCGTGGTCATCGAGGAGACGGGGTCCTATCCCGTGAGCACGGCGTTCAGATGGACCATCTTCGCCCCCCCGACCTCCTCGCACGACTTGCTGTCGGGCATCGCAAAGGGCAAGCCGAGGCTCGCCTTCACGTTGCTCGCGGGCCCGCAGGCGCTGCCGATCAAAGCGATCTCGATCGTTCTGCCCGCAGGCCTTCGACTCTCAAAAAAAGAGTTGATGATGATCTCGGTGAAGGGAGCCCGCAATCACCGGCTGACCTACACCGCCAGGCTCCGTCGTGGCGTGCTTGCGCTGATCCTGACGCGCGCCACAACGCAGATCGGGGTCGTGATCGCATCCCCACCCCTGACGGCGGGCGGCCTCCTCGTCCAGGCCGTCTCCCACAGGCATATCCGGGCCCTTGTCGTTGTCGTCGAAGACGACAAGCGCGAGCGGGATATTGAACGTACTGCTGCTGAAGCTGCGACCGTCCTAGGTGCTGAAGCGGCGCGCGGCCTCGGCCGACTCCTACAAGGCCTCGCTCAGAGCCTTGCCTTCCGGGTTCTGGCCCGCTCTTCCTGGCGCTCGACGACGTTGACGATCAGCTTCATCACCTGCTCGATCCCGGTCGCGTTCGCCTCGCCCGTGGCGAACGCCTCGCGCCAATCCGCACGTGCCCCTTGGTGGCGAGCTCGTTGAACTGCGAGCGCGGCACCACGAGCCGCACCTTGGCGTCGGAGGCGATGTCCTTGGTGACCTTCGGCCCCGGCAGCTCGACGCGGTAGAGCTGGATTCGCCGCGGGCGCGCAGCTCGAGCCCCGCGACCAGCTTCAGCGGCGCGAGCGCCGGCACCTCCTCGAGGAACCGCTTGACGGCGGTCTCGATCAGCGTCTTGGTGTCCGACGGGGAGGTCAGGGCTTGAGTCTAAGCCGGCCGTGGCTTGACCCGCGGACCCCGCCGACGAGAGCCCGACCCACCGGACGGGGCCTGATGAGCCGGATGATGGCCGACTGCCGCCGCTTCCCGAGCGAGAGCAACTGCTCGCTGGTGATCATCGGCGAGGAGGACGAGTCGTGACGGCCGCGGCCGAGCACGCCGGCTCGGTGCACGGGCACGAGGACACTCCCGAGATGCGTGGCAAGGCTTTCTCGACCGGCGACGCCTACACGGCCGGTGCGCGAGCGCAGGACCGCTGCCAAGTTAGGGCAGCAAACCGGGGCGCGCCGCCAAAAAGGCGCGCCCCTTCGTTCTAGATCTTGTGGCGCTGGAGCAGCTTGCGCCCGATGACCATCCGCTGGATCTCGGAGGTTCCCTCGCCGATCAGCAGCAGCGGTGCGTCGCGGTAGATCCGCTCGATCTCGTACTCCTTGGAGTAGCCGTAGCCGCCGTGGATGCGCAGTGACTCCTCGGCGCAGAAGCGCCCGGCCTCGGAGGCGAACAGCTTGGCCATCCCGGCCTCGATGTCGGAGCGCTCGCCGGCGTCCTTCATCCGCGCCGCCCGGTGGGTCAGCAGCCGGGCGGCCTCGACCTGGGTGGCCATGTCGGCGAGCTTGAACTGGATCGCCTGGTGCTGGGCGATCGGCTTGCCGAAGGTCTTGCGCTCCTGGGAGTAGCCAGCGCGAGCTCGAGCGCCCGCTGGGCGAGGCCCGACGCCGCGGGCGGCGACGTTGACCCGGCCGAGCTCGAGCGCGTCCATCATCTGAGCGAAAGCCCTTGTTCAGCCCGGCCTCCTCGCCGCCGAGGATGCTGTCGGCCGGGGTGCGGTAGCCGTCGAACACGAGCTCGGTGGACTCGACGCCCTTGTAGCCCATCTTCTTGATCTGGGGCGGGACGTTGAAGCCCTGGTAGGCGCCCGTGTTCTCGGCGACGCCCGGCTCCTTCTCGGCGATGAAGCAGGTCAGCCCGCGGTACTTGGGCTCGGCGTCGGGTCGGTCCGGACGAGCACGAACACCAGGCCGGACCGCAGGCCGTTGGTCACCCACATCTTTGTGCCGTTGATCTCGTAGGTCGTCGTCGTCCTTCTTGGCGCTGAGGTCTTGATCGCCGCGACGTCCGAGCCCAGCTCGGGCTCGGACAGGCTGAACGCGGCCCTTATCTCCCCGGTGGCCATCCGCGGCAGGTACTTCTGCTTCTGCTCCTCGGTCCCGAACTTCATCAGCAGGTAGGAGCCGATGAAGTGGGTGTTGACGATGCCGGAGATGCGAGATCCAGCCCCGGGAGAGCTCCTCGACGATCATCGCGTAGGTCGTCAGGTCGAGCCCCATCCCCCCGTACTCCTCGGGGATCGTCACCCCGAACAGCCCGAGCTCCTTCATCTGCTCGACGATCGGCTCGGGGAACTCGTCCTCGTGGTCGTAGTGCTCGGCGTTGGGGATGATCTGCTCGTCGGCGAACTGGCGGACCATCTCGCTGATCGCCTTGTTGTTCGTCGGTGCGGTCGGTGGCGGTGGTAGCGGCGGCCATGTTTCAAAACTTTGTCACGTTGGGGGGGGAAGTGCCGCCGGCCCTCGCCTCTTTATAGGTATGGGAAGAAATACCTCTATATGGAGGCAAATCGCCCAAATCGCCGCTCGGCAGCATGGAAACATGACGCGAGCGCAGCTGCGCGGCCTGGGAATGGCCGGGGCGCTATCCGAATCCGGGGTGAGAACGGGCCGCCTTTACCGCGTCTATCGAGGCGTCTACGCCGTCGGCCACCCGCCACCGCATCCGCTCGAGCGCGCCGCAGCCGCCGTTCTGGCCTGCGGGCCTCGGGCGGCGCTCAGCCACGGCTCGGCATGACCCTCTGGGGCTTCTGGAAGCGCTGGGACGACCCGTTCGAGGTGACGATCGTCGGTCGACCGCCGGCCGAAGGGCATCGTGATCCATCGCCCGTGCACCCTCATGCGGCGGGACGTCACCATCCACCAGGGCGTCCGCGTGACCAGCGCGGCCCGGACACTGCTCGACTGCGCGCCGCGGATGAGCCGAAATCACTGGCCCGCGCGGGTCAACGATGCCCGCGCGGGCCAAGCTCGTGACCCTCGAGGACCTGGCCGATTTGGTCGACCGGTACCGGCTCGCATCCCGGGGCGCTCACTGCTCAAGTGGCACGCCGCCACCGAGCACAACCCGAACCCGCGCGGTCGGAGAGGACGACTTCCCCGCGTTCTGCCGGCGCTATCGACCTGCCAACCCCCTCATCAACACCGTCGTCCACGGCTTCGAGGTCGACGCCTACTTCCGGCAGAGAAATTGATCGTCGAGCTCGATGGCTGGCCCTTTCACTCGGGACCGCAGTCGTTCGAGGATCAGACCGGGAGCAGGACGCCACGATGCTCATGCACCGGATCGCCACCGTGCGGATCACCTACGACGGCGCCTCCAGCGCCGACCGCGAGGCCGCCCGCCTCCACGCGATCCTGGCGATGCGACGCGCGTCCGCTGCTTAGACTGGCGCAATGCCCGGCAACCCGCACGTCACGCCGGAGCTATCGGTCCAGGCGCTCAAAGGGACCTTTCCGGGGGATCTCGGGATCGAGCTGGTCGAGATCGACGACGACAGCGTCACGGGCCGGCTGGTGGTCGACCGCCGCCATCTCCATCCGGGCGGCTATGTGCACGGCGGCGTGTGGGTCGCGTTCGCCGACACGGTCGCGGCCTGGGCACGATGCGCAACCTCCCGGCGGGCGACAACTTCACCACCCCGAGCTCAAGGTCAACGTGTTCGCCTCGGGCGTCGCCGGCGACGAGCTGCTCGCCACCGGCGAGCCGCTCCACCGGGGCCGCCGGACCCAGGTCTGGGAGGTGCGGGTGCAGAAGTCCGGCCGGCTCGCGGCGAACTTCGTCTGCACGCAGATGGTGCTCCCGCCGCGGGCTGCCTAGCCTCGAAGCGCCGATTGCGAGCTGACGGCGGGTACCGGGAACGTCCTCCCGGGCCGTGAGAATTGGGATTGCTCAAGATCCTGATCTCGACCCAGGAGGACACCCCGTTGGTGAAGCGTACGGCTCGTTTGGAAACGGTAGAAGTGACGGCGGACGGTGAGGGGCTCGTCTCGCATGCGGGGGTGGCGTTGTTGGTCGAGTTGGCCGATCGGGTCGGGCTGACCGGCGGGTTGTCGGGGGCGTTGGCGGGGACTCGGGAGCGTCGCTCGGCCCACGACCCGGGGCGGGTGCTCAGGGACGTGGCGGTGATGCTCGCTGATGGCGGAGATTGCGTGACCGATACCGATGCCTACCGGGGTCAGGAGCGGCTGTTCGGTGCCAGGGCGTCGGAGACCACGACGCATCGGGTGATTAAGTCGATCGACGAGCGGCTGCTTGATCAGATCCGGGCGGCGCGGGCAGCTGCGCGGGCGCGGGTGTGGGATGCCGGCGCGCGTCCGGGGTCGATCACGCTGGATATCGACGCGACCTTGTTGACGGCGCATTCGGACAAGGAGCGGGCGGCGGGTAACTACAAGCATGGGTACGGGTTTCACCCGCTCGGCTGCTGGCTGGATGAGACCGGTGAGGCGCTCGCTGCGATCCTCAGACCGGGGAACGCCGGGTCCAACACGGCGGAGGATCACTTCACGGTGCTCGGGCTCGCGCTCGCCCAGCTGCCGGCAGAGGACCTCCTGAGGGAGATCCTCGTGCGCACCGATATCGGCGGTCAGACGCACCAGTTCACGAGCGACTGCCGCGAGGCGAGCATCCGCTTCTCGGTCGGCTACGAGCTGACCGAGACGGTCCGTGCCGCGATCCTCCAGGTCCCGGAAACCGCGTGGGTGCAGGCGATCAACACAGACGGCGGCGAGCGGGACGGCGCGTGGGTGACAGAGCTGACCGACCGGATCGATCTGTCCGCCTGGCCGGAGGGCTCCCGGCTGATCTGCCGGCGCGAGCGCCCGCACCCCGGCGCTCAGTTCACGATCTTCGACGAGCACGGCTACCGGCACACGTGCTTTCTCACCGACCAGGACGGCAACGACATCGCCGCGCTGGAGCTGCGCCACCGCGGCCGCGCCCGCGTCGAGGACTCGATCCGCGCCGGCAAGGACACCGGCATGCGCAACCTCCCCCACCACGCCTTCGAGCACAACCAGACCTGGCTCGAGCTCTCGCTCATCGCCCAGGACCTGCTGTGCTGGACCAAGCTGATCTGCCTGGACGGCGAGCTCCAGGTCGCCGAACCCAAACGCCTTCGTCAGCGACTGCTTCACGTCGCCGCCAAGCTCGTGCGTCACGGCCGCCGCACCCAGCTCAAGCTCGATCGCGACTGGCCGTGGTCAGAAGCGCTCGCCGCCGCGTTCACACGGCTGCGCTTGATCCCGAAGCTCTGCTGAGCCAGCCGGCCGCGACCGCGCCCAGGACCCTGACGATCAGCCGGCACCCCGCCAGGCTCGGCCTGCGCGAAGCCGAGCCCCTCACCGTCGAAAGGCACACCCAGCGTCCGCCGAGCGACAGCCCCAACCTCGCCAATCCGCTTGACCGCCACCTTCACCCACACGCCAACCCATGGCGTTCACCATCACACCGATAACGGCGCTTCGAGGCTAAGCGCCGTCCGGGGACGGCCGGCGCAAGTCGATCCGCTGCTCGTAGGCCGCGAGCGCGGCGCGCGCGTCGTCGAGATGGTCGCCGCCGAACTTGCGCGATAGGCGTCGGCGATCACGAACGCGACCATCGCCTCCCCCACCACCCCAGCCGCCGGCACGGTGCACGAGTCGGTGCGCTCGCGCAACGCGTCGGCGGGCTCGTGGGTGGCGATGTCGACCGATCGCAGCGGCTTGGTCAGCGTCGGCAGCGGCTTCATCCAGGCGCGCACGACGAGCGGCTCGCCGGTCGTCATGCCGCCTTCGAGTCCCCCTGCACGGTTGGTCGCGCGGTGATAGCCGCGCTCGGCGTCCCAGAAGATCTCGTCGTGGGCCTGGGAGCCCGGCACGCCCGCGACCTCGAATCCGTCGCCGATCGACACCGCCTTGATCGCCTGGATCGAGAGCATCGCCTGCCCGAGCCGGCCGTCGAGACGCTGCTCCCAGGAGACGTGGGACCCGAGCCCCGGGACGACCCCGAAGGCGCGCACTTCGAACACCCCACCGAGCGACTCGTTCGCCTTGCGGAGCCGGTCGATCTCGGCGACCATCCCGGTCGCCTCGGCGTCGAGGCAGCGGACGGGCGAGTCGTCGACGCCCTCGAAGTCGGCCGGGCTGCAGGTCGTCGCGGCGGGCGCGTGCACGCTCGTGATCTGGATCACGTGCGTGAACACCTCGACGCCGAGCGCCCGCAGGAACGCCTTCGCGACCGCGCCGCCGGCGACGCGCGCGGCGGTCTCGCGCGCGCTCGCGCGCTCGAGGATGTCGCGGACGTCGCTGAGCCCGTACTTCTGCGTGCCGACGAGGTCGGCGTGGCCCGGACGCGGCAGATGCACCTCCTCAACCGCGGCCTCGACCGGCCACGGGTCATCCGCTCCTCCCAGTTGGCGTAGTCGCGGTTGGCGACCTGGAGCGCGATCGGCCCGCCGAGCGTGCGCCCGTGGCGAACGCCGCCGGTGAGTCGACCCGGTCGCGCTCGATCTTCATCCGCCCGCCGCGGCCGTGCCCGAGCTGGCGCCGCGTCAGGTCGCGGTCGAGCTCGCCTCGCGTCGAGCTCGAGGCCCGCCGGGAGCCCTTGCGAGGATGCAGGTCAAGCCGGGCCCGTGCGACTCACCGGCGGTCGTCAACTGAGCGCCATCAGGCGCTATAGGTTACGGGCGGGAGAGGATCAGGCCCGGCCGCGGCACCGACCGCGTGTCTGAGTAGCTCCCCGCGGCGTCGATCGCGAGGTGTGACCGCCGGCGCCGACGAGCGCCAGGCGGACCGTCAACGTCAGGCGGCCGAAGCGCGTGAGTTCGTGGCGGTGGTCCGCGAAGGTGCAGCTGCAAGTCACAGCGCCGTCTGGATCCCCGAGAGGGTGCCGAGGCCGATCGCGACCGACGGCCCGCGCCCGACCTTGATGTGGGCCCGCTTGGCGGCGGCGCGGGAGATCGACACGGTCGCGATCCCTGGCCGCCTTGTTCGAGCTCACCCGCACCCGATGCCCTGGCGCAGCACCGCCTTCAGACCCTGCGGCATCAGCGCAGGTGCACGCGAGCGAGGAGGGACAGGAGCCCGCGCCGGACGCCGTGGTGGTAGGGATCGGTGAGGCTGGCCGTTCGAGCCCAGCACCTCGATCGTCTGGCTGAGCGTGGCGGTGTTGCCGCCGCGGTCGGTACGGTCAGCGTGACGGTGTAGGTCCCGCCCTTGGCGTAGGTGTGCACGACGCTCGGGCCGGTGGCGGTCGTGCCGTCGCCGAAGTTCCAGCGGTAACCAGCGTTCGGGACGATCAGCGTCGAGGCGGTGCCGAGCCGTCGAACTGGACCTCGTCGCCCGGATCGACGGAGCTCGGCACGACGAAAGCCGGGGTTAGGATCACGTCGGCGCGCAGCCGAAGTACGTGTTCGGATCGAACTCGATCGCCGGCGTTGTTGAACTCGCGCTGCAGGTAGTACGGGTTCTGGGAGCTGTCGCCGACGGTGACGGTGTCGAGGCCGTTGCGACACGGGGTGCAGCCGCAGGTGTCCTCGATCTCGGAGCCGTCGCGGCGAACCAGCCGTCCATGCCGGGGTTGACGATCGCGGCGATCTGCGACTGGCTGAGCGGGCTCACGAGGCGCTGCCCGACGTCCTGCTGCGAGCACGTCGACCGGGGGGTTCGGCGGAATGGGCGGCACGTCGGGCTCGTCGCAGGTGCCTGCGGTCCACGGCTGCACGACGTACGCGACCTCGGTGCCGCCCACGTTGACCTGCGAGTGGTAGGAGCAGAACGCTCGTCACCGGCGGGGCCGCCCGGTGATGGCGCTGGTGAGTGCTGATCTGGCCGGGCGTGCCGATCGCGTTCTCCCGCCCTGGAGGCGGTAGTCGCCCGTTGGTCCAGCGCACGTATGCGTACCAGCCGGTAGCGCCACTCCCGCCGGAGGCGAGTCGATCGTGATCGTCGAGGTCGAGCCCGGTGGTCGTGACCGCCGCCGACGCGCTCGGCGCCGAGACTCACCGCCGGCGGTCACGTAGGTGATCTCGACCCGATAGGTGCCGGCAGCGACCGTTCCGCCCGTCGTGGTCGTGGAGACGGTCGGCTGGGGCGGGATCGGGATCCCGCTGTTGGCCGAGCACAATTCCCGGCGGCGTCGAGGCAGTCGTCGACGCCCGGCGGCAGCAGCAGCGTCACCAGCGGCGTGTAGCCGGGCTCCGTGCGGCCCGACGATCCCCGTCTGGGAGACCATCGTCGCGATCTCGCCCTGGATCTGGGCGTCGGTCAGGCAGACCTGAATTGGGATTGACGAGGCCGCTGACGTGAACGAGTCGCCGGTGCCGGGCATCCGACCGGCCGGATAGTCGTGGCCGGCGCCGGTCTGGGTCGCCGTACTCGCACGCCGAGCCGCCGACGGAGCCGTAATCGATGCAGCCGCCGCCGTAGACGGAGGCGTTCTGCGCGCGCCCGCTCGAGTCGTGGTACTGCGGCGTCACCGCGTAGGGCGAATTCAGCGACCCACTGCTGTCGGCGACATCGCGCAGGAACTGCTCGACGTAGCCCCGGGTCAGGGACCAGTAGGCGCTGTGAGCCGTACGGGTAGGCGCGTCCCACGTGAGCGCGAACGTCTCGTTCTTGTGCATGACGGAGCCGCCGCGGTAGCAGATGCCCCAGTTCGCCAGCGACGGTCCGCCCAGGTCGGCCGACAGCCACGGATCGGTGCACGGACCGCTCGAGCTGACGTTCGCAACGCCGGCGTTGGCGAGCGAGGCGCACGCGCCGGTGCTCGCCAGATCGCCGCACGTGCCGGGCACCAGCGCGACCCCTGCGGAAACGCCGTGGTCGTTGATCAGGATCGCCTGCGCACCGCTCGTCGCCACGAACAGCGAAGCGCCGAGCGTGAGCGCGATCAGCAGACGACGGCGCATCAGCTTCCCCCTCCGACGATCAGG
>CAWIDM010000002.1:0-801133 GCA_963834895.1 Vulcanimicrobiota bacterium
TCATCCCGTTTGGCTTAACGCTTGCGCAATCCGCGCCAAAGTGTCCGATTAACTGCGCCTAGGTTGAACGATTTGCCAACCGCTGGCGGCCACGCGCCATCGCCTCCAACGCAACGCGGATAACGCCAACGGGGCGCGCTCTCAACGTACCCTTCCCGAGTGATGCGATGCCGCCATTCATCCTCTCTGCCGTACCCGTACCAAAATAACTTATCGGGATAGAAGGCGGAGTCCAAACGCCAGTTGCGTTCTCTTGTTGGATCGAGAGCTTCGCCAGGCGCAACTCGCTCATAGATATCGCCGGCGAGGATAAATCGGTGTAGCAAGCGGTCGTCCCAGCCCATGACGCCTTGAATAATCCGATGGAGTCCGCCTAACTTTGTGAATGCAGACACATGAATGCGCCGCCAAACCGGCGACTCTGCTCGCTCAAGGACGATGAGCAGCTGCGTTAGGTCCGGATATTCCCGCATCGCAATGGCGGCCGCGGGCTACCCGCGTTGTCGAAGCGGCAGCAGACGCAAACGCGTGCGAGCGTGGTCGATCGTCAGCAAGGCCCCGGCCTTCAGCTCCTCTCGAGCTTCGTGTAACGCCGCAACGACCTGAGAACCGATCGCTTTAACGCTGACGTCTTCGGCTCGGATTTGCACCACGCTCGGGTTTCCTCCGCGCGATGCGGCGAGAATCGACGAAAAGTCCAGATCATGCGTCAGAACCACGTAGCCATACGTGGCTGCATACTCCATGACTTCGGAGTCGCTCGCCTTGAGGTCGCCGACCGTCGACCAATGCTCTGCCTCGAATCCCGAGTCTCTAAGCCGCTCGATCCAGCGCGGGGACAAGTTCAGGTCCACGAGCACCTTCATGCGCTCGGCAGCACGATCTCCCGTTCTTCGGCAAGCCACGCGGCGTACCGCAGTGCTTGCATGACGTCCTCACGCTCCAAGTACGGATAGTCGATTAGAACGTCTTCAACGCTGTGGCCGGCGCCGATCATTCCGACGACCATACCGACGGTGACTCTCATGCCGCGTATACAAGCCCGGCCACCCATGACCTCGGGCTGCTGGGTCACTCGGTCCAAACTTTCCACGATGGGTTATTCTTGCACCCTGTCGGGGGCACTCCCTCGCCTCGCCTGCGGATCTCGTCTAACGCCGATCTAACGGACTGACGGGGATTCGATAAAATCCAAAGGGACTCGACCCTGACTGAACGCGCGAAAACCCTGACAGGATAAGCTTTTGCGGTACGTAGCGGTTCGGGCCGGGACCCCGAAGCATGGGTTCGAATCCCGTTTGGCCTCGCGGCCAGCGGAGGGACGTCCGCAGTGCATTAGCAGCGATACCTTGGATCCGCTGTACGTCAGGGACGATCGGCGCAAAGCCTCCCGATGCCCATGCTAACTGGATCCGGCTGTTGGTCGGCTTGACGACCATTTGACGACCATTCTCGTGGAACAGGCTGGAAAATCGCGGAAGCCCATGGAAACCCGAAATCCCGGGAAACCTCGGCAGGCATTAGGTTTTCGGCTTTTTACGGGGGTTTTTAGCGGGTCGACGTTTTACGCTGGAATCACTTTGCAAGCAGGGGGTCAGGGGTTCGAGTCCCCTCATCTCCAAAGAGAAAAACCTTTACAGGGTTTTTCGTTAGGCTCGAAGGCGGCGTCGCCGAGCGCGTGTAGCAACGCGGGGCTATTTCCAAAACGTCGCGTCTATCCCCCGGCCTCAACCGCTGCCGCGACACTAAATAGAAGCTTCCAGGCGTACCCCGCCTCGCCTTTGAATGCTTCGGCATGGGGCTGACACCGCTACCGACCGGTGCCGTAACGTTTGCTTTCAGCGATATCGAAGGCAGTACGGCACGATGGGAGCGTAACTCCGTGGCCATGCAGCAGGCCGTCCGCCGCCACGACGCGATTCTGCGCCGGGCGATTAGCGAGCGCGGCGGTCACGCATTCAAGACCATCGGCGATGCCTTCTGCGCGGCGTTCGCACGCCCAGACGACGCCGTCGCAGCGATGCTCACCGTGCAACAGCGACTGGCGGTCGAAGATTTTTCAGCGGTCGACGGTTTGCGCGTGCGCGCCGCGATTCACAGCGGAGCCGCCGACGCGCGCGAAGGTGACTACTTTGGTTCGGCGGTTAACAAAGTTGCGCGGCTGCTCGCTATCGGTCACGGCGGCCAGATTCTGCTGACGGCCGAAACGGCTACGCTCATCGACGGCGCGCTGCCGAAGGATGTGTCGCTGCGCCACCTCGGCGCATTTCATCTCAAAGACTTCGACGAGCCGCAGCGCGTGCACCAGGTGCTCGCGCCGGGATTGCCTTCGGAGTTTCCTCCGCTGCGCTCGCTGGGAACGCTGCCCAGCGATCTTTCCATCGTCGAAGCGGCGCAGTTTCACCCCGTTCCCAGCTTCAGCGGACGCGACGAGGAACTTGCAGCAGTACACGAGGCGCTCGCACACGAGGGCGCGATTGCCGTCGTGCACGGCTTGGGCGGCATCGGCAAATCTTCGATCGCCCGCGAGTACGGCTGGCGCAATCGCGACGTGTACTCGGTCGTCTGGTGGCTGAACGCGCAGACTGAAGACGGCATCACCGACGGCTTAGTGAGCTTGGGTGCAATGTTCGTGCAGGGTCTCGATCAGCTCGACGACCGGCGCGCCGCCGCGAAGCGCGTGATCAACTCGATACTCGGCGGCTTCGACAAGCCGGTCTTGCTGGTCTTTGATAATCTCGAAGACGAAGGGCTGATGCGGGTGTGGCTGCCCCGCACGGTGCGCGCCTTGGCAACCTCGCGCGATACTGCTTGGAGCGCCGACATCACCTCGATTCCGCTGCCGATCTGGTCGCTCGACACGGCAGTCTCATATCTGCAACACGCCAGCGTGCGCGCCGACCTGAGTGAAGAGAACGCACGTGCGATCGCGCAGTCACTCGGCGCACTGCCGCTGGCGCTCGCACATGCCGCCGCGTCGTTGCGTAGCGCGCGGATGATCAGTCCGCAGCGGTATTTGGAGCACATCACCGAACGTCTCAAAAGCGCTCCACGCGGGGCCGAGTATCCACGCTCGGTCTTTGCGACCTTCAGCGCGGCAATCGCGCAAGCCGAACAGCAAGCTCCAGGGGCAGCGGCGGTGCTCCGTTTTGCCGCATCGTTTGCGCCCGATGCGATTCCCGACGAGCTGTTTCGCCAGGCGATTGAGACCTACGCCGAGCGTCTGACATCCGCGTTCGCTGACGGGACTGCGCTCGATTTGCGCTCCGTCATCGCCGACGAACTGCGCCTCGACGAAGCGCTCGGCGCGCTCGACCGACTCTCACTCTTGACTTTCGTGGAAAGCTCGCGCACGTACGATCTGCACCGGCTGGTGCAGCTGGCCGCGCAGGACCTTGCGGGTGAGGGCGCGCTTTCGTGGCATGAGTGCGCGGTTGCCGTTGCCGACAAAGCATTTCCTGCCACAGAGGAGCTTGCGATGTGGCCGCAATGCGAGCGGCTATTGCCGCATGCGCGTGCGGCGTTGGACGCACTGCCCGGAGATACCAATTTACTGTCGGCTGCTGCCCTCGCCTATCGATGTACGCGATACGTTTGGTTACGCGGCCAGTACGGAGCGGCAGAAGAGCTTGCAAGTCTCGCGCTCGCGATTCGCGAGCGGGCGCTCGGGCCGGATCACCTTGACGCTGCCACGTGTTTGCACGCTCTTGCACTCGCGTACTGGGAACAAGGGCGGTACGATGAGGCGGCGGCGGCTAACTCCCGCGTGCTCGCGATTCGGGAGCAGGCACTCGGGCCCGATCATCCAGACGTGGCGATATCCTTGAACAATCTCGCGGGCGTGTATCGGAACCTTGGGCGTTATGAAGAATCCGAGCGCATGCATCTTCGCGCATTGGCGATTTGGGAAAAGACGCACGGGCCGGATCACCCCGCGATTGCATCGATGCTCGATAACATTGCGAACATCTACCATTATCAAGCACACTACGAAAGGGCCAAGGAGCTACGCACCCGCGCGCTCGCGATCCGGGAGGGCGCGCTTGGCCCCGATCATCCGCTCGTTGCCAACAGCCTCAACAATCTGGCGGCCGAGTACCTGGATCAAGGGGACTACGAGCAGGCGGAGCCTTTACTAACGCGTGCGCTGGCAATTCGGGAAAAGGCATTCGGGCCAGATCACGTTTCCGTCGCGGCATGTCTCAATAACCTCGCGATGGGATTCCGTGCGCAAGGGCGCTTGGGCGAGGCCGAGCGGCTCTTTAGGCGCGCGCTCGCAATTAATGAGAAAGCGCTTGGGCCCGAGCACGATCTAGTCGCGGAAAATTTGATTTATCTCGTCGAGTTGTATTGCGAGCAAAACCGCTACGACGAAGCGGAGCCGCTGAACGCGCGTGCTCTGGCGGTTTCCGAGAAAGTGCTCGGGCCGGGTCACCCCATGGTTGCGCACAGCCTGAACAAGCTTGGCAACGTGCACCGGGGTCAAGGGCGGTATGCAGACGCGGAACACTTTATCGGCGCGCGCTCGCGATCTTTGAGAACCTGGTGAGGGCTGATCACCCCGACGTTGCGCAGAACCTGGACGACCTTGCTGCGCTGTATCGTCAGCAAAGACGCCTCGACGAGGCGGCGCCGCTGCTGGTGCGAGCGTTAGCGATTCGTCAAAAGGTCTTCGGTTCCGATCATCCATCGACGAAGGCCACGCGCGACGCGCTCGACGCTCTTGGAGCCAAGAAATAGACGGCTTAGCGGGTTTCTACGTCGAGCGGTGACAGGTTGCCTTGAAGCTCGGCTTCATACTCGCGATCGTGTAAGAAGAAATACTGCGCGAGCAGCCAAACGATACCCTGCAAACCGATCTACAAAGAATGCGGCGGAGAAGCTGGCTACGATACTGGACGTCATCGTCAAGCCGGGCGCAAAGCAGCCCGGAATCTCCGAAGAAGGCGGCGTGCTCGTACTGCGCGTGCGCGAACGCGCGGTCGAAGGTGCGGCAAACGAGGCGTGCATTCGGGCCCTGGCGTCCGTCTACGGCGTCGCGCCTAGCGCGGTCGAACTGCTTCGCGGAGCGCGAAGCCGCCGCAAGCGCTTCTCGATACGGCTTCCCGATCGAACGAAGGGCCGGTGATGGAGCGCCGCGTAACCATCGCGCGAGGTATGCCACGATGAAGATGCGCGCATGAGTTCGGTACGAGTTCTCGTCGGCACGCGCAAGGGCGCATTCGTGCTCGAGTCCGATGGCGCGCGCCGTGAGTGGAAGATCGACGGCCCATATTTCGCCGGTTGGGAGATTTATCACGTCAAGGGCTCTCCGGCCGATCCCAACCGCCTCTACGCCTCGCAGACCTCGAGCTGGTTCGGTCAGGTCGTCCAACGTTCCGACGACGGCGGGCGTACCTGGTCCCCGGCCGGCAACCGCTTCGTCTACGAGGGTACGCCGGGAACCCATTTGTGGTACGACGGCACGCCGCACCCGTGGGAGTTCGCGCGCGTCTGGCATTTCGAGCCGTCGTCGGACGACCCCGACGTCCTCTACGCCGGCGTCGAAGACGCCGCGCTCTTTCGCTCGACCGACGGCGCGCAGACCTGGCAAGAACTTCCGGGCTTGCGAACCCATCGATCGGCCGCCGGCTGGCAGCCCGGAGCCGGCGGCATGTGCCTGCACACCATCATCCTCGATCCCAGCGCTGCAAACCGAATCTTCGTCGCGATCTCGGCGGCGGGCGCCTTTCGCAGTGACGACGGCGGGGCCACATGGCGTCCAATCAATCGCGGGCTCAAGTCGAACAGCATTCCGCAGCAAGAGGCCGAGGTCGGGCATTGCGTGCACCGCATCGCGATGCATCGCTCCAACCCCAAGGTGCTCTATATGCAAAAGCACTGGGACGTCATGCGCAGCGACGACGCCGGCGAGACGTGGCGCGAGGTGAGCGGGAATCTTCCGACGGATTTCGGCTTTCCGATCGATGTCCACGCCCACGAGCCGCAGACGATCTACGTCGTTCCGATCAAGAGCGACTCCGAGCACTTCCCCATCGACGGCCGGCTGCGCGTCTACCGCAGCCGAACCGGCGGCGACGAATGGGAGCCGCTCACCAACGGGTTGCCGCAACGAAACTGCTACGTCAACGTACTGCGCGATGCGATGTCCATCGACTCGCTCGACGAATGCGGCATCTATTTCGGAACAACGGGCGGCCAAGTCTACGTCTCGCCCGATTCGGGTGAGACCTGGAGCGCGATCGTTCAGGATCTGCCCGCAGTGCTCTCCGTGGAGGTCCAGACGCTGCCGTGATCCGGGTAGTGCTGCCGGCGCACCTGCGCGCGCTGGCGCGCGTCGAGGGCGAAGTGAGCTTCGACCTCGACGGCGAGGTCACGCTGCGCGCCGTGCTCGACGCGCTCGAGTCACGCTATCCGGCGCTCCGCGGCACGATACGCGATCAGGTCACGCAGAAACGCCGCGCCTACGTGCGCTTCTTTGCCTGCGAGCGCGACTTCTCGCACGAACGGACCGACGCACCGCTTCCGCATGCGGTTGCGGACGGGCGCGAGCCGCTTCTCGTCGTCGGCGCGATGGCCGGAGGCTGATCGGCGACGCAAGACCGCTTCGGAAGGTCGGCCCGGCTCGTTCTTGCAGCCGCATTCCTGCTTTTTGCCGTGGTCGACGTCCTCGCGTTTCGTACGGGACTTTACCGCAGGCTGCTCGATCCGTCGTCTAGCACCGGCAGTTTTGAAGCCGCAATCGATCGGTTTCGCGCGCTGCATTCCGACGCGCGCACGGACGTCTTTGTGTTGGGGGACTCACGCATCTACTCGGGCCTCGATCCGCAGGCGGCGAGCGCCGCGAGCGGCTTGCGCTTCCTCAACGCCGGCGTTCCCGGCACCACTCCTCGCTGCTGGCCGTTTTTCGTTCGCGCGATCGATCCCGCCGCAGACCGCGTGCGCGCCGTCGTCATCCCCGTCGACACCTACGGCGACGACGATAGCGCGATCGGCAGCCTCGACGGAGACGACCGCCCGATGGACTTGCGCTATGTCGTTTTTCAGACGCGATTGCGCGATCTTCCGAAGCTCGCCGGCTCGTTCTCCGACCCGCGCGAACGGGTCGAGTACGGGATCGATCTCTTCTGGCGCGGTGCCGAGCTGCGGGACGATTTTCAAGCCTTCGCCGCGGATCCCGTCGCCCGGCTGCGCGAGCTGGCGCAGAGCGCGGGTGCAGCCGCCTACGATCCGCTCGCGGCACATCCTCGCACCGAATCGCTCGCCGGCATGCGCGTCGACTTTGCAACCAACACGATCTCGTATCCCACCGGCCTCTCCGACGACGAGCGGCGCGCGATTGCAATGCAAACGCTCGCGATCCCCAAGCCGAGCCCTTCCTATGCGCGCTATCGTCTCCAGTGGCTCGCGCCGATCGCCGAGCGCTACGCGGCGGCCGGCGTGCCGGTCTTCTTCGTTCGAATCCCGACGCGACCCGCGCACCGCGAGCCGACGCAAACCCCGAGCGGCTCGCTGCTTGAGATCGCGCGGGCCGACGGCGTGCGCATCATTCCAGCCGCGTCGTATATGGCGCTCGAGCGACCCGAGCTCTTCGCCGATGAAGACCATCTCAACACTCGCGGCAGCCAGCGTTTCAGCCGTCTGCTGGGCGCCGACGTGTCGCGGATGCTCGCCGATCGCGCCGCCCCCCCCGCCGCCCTCCGCCGTCGCGAGCACACCGGCCCGCGCAACGGCGCCTGCGGCCAAGCATCACTCGTTGTCGTGGTTCGCGGCCGCGGCGGGCATCGGAATACCGCTGCGCTTTCAGTCGTACGAGTTTTGGCTGTTCGTAGCGATCGTGGCCGGGCTCTTCTACGGTCTGCCGCGGCGTGCCGGCCGCTACGTGCTCTTGATCACCAGCTACTATTTCTACGCCCGCTGGAACGCCTGGTACGTCCTCTTCTTGTGGATTTTGACCGGCAGCGATTTCCTCATCGCGATCGCGCTCGAGCGATGGCGCGAAGGCGGGCGCCCCGGCCGGCGATGGCTGTTAGGCCTCGGCGTTGCCGCCAACCTCGCCTTTCTCGGCAGCTTCAAGTATTCGAACTTTGCAAGCGGAACGGTCGCGGCGCTGCTCGGCATGCACGAGAACCCTTGGTTCGTGAACCTGTTCGTGCCGATCGGCATCAGCTTCCACACGTTTCAAAGCATCTCGTATTTAGTCGACGTCTATCGCGGCCGCATGGCGGCAATCCGCAAACTGCTCGATTACGCGCTCTATCTCGCTTTCTTCCCCCAGCTGCTCGCGGGACCGATCGTACGCGCGGGCCTCTTTTTCGGCGAGCTCTTCGCATGGCGGCCGCCGAGCGCCGAGGACGTTACCTACGGGCTCGCCCGCGCGGGCTTTGGGCTCTTCAAGAAGATGGCGATCGCCGATCAGTTCGCCGACGCGGCGAACGGCTATTGGGCCTCGATCGCGGCGCATCCCGGCGCGCCGGCGGCGTGGAGCGCGCTCTTTGCATTTTCGATGCAGATCTACTTCGATTTTTCGGGCTACAGCGATATCGCGATCGGCTGCGCGCGCCTCTTCGGATTCGTCTTCCCGGAGAACTTCCGAATGCCGTACTTGGCGACGAGCATTACGGACTTCTGGCATCGCTGGCACGTGACGCTCTCGACGTGGCTGCGCGACTATCTCTACATCCCGCTGGGCGGCAATCGCGGCGGTCAGCTCTCGACGTTGCGCAATCTCATGGTGACGATGCTCTTAGGGGGCCTCTGGCACGGTGCGCAGTGGACGTTCGTGGCGTGGGGTGGCTTCCACGGCATCGCGCTCTGTTTCGAACGCGTCGCGGGAATCGGTAACCAACGGAGCGCACCGCGCGGTTTGCTCGTCATCGGACGCGTTGCATTGACGTTTGCCGTCGTCTCGTTGGGATGGGTTCTCTTTCGGTCGCCGACGTTCGGCGTCGCGATTGCCGTCTATCGCGCGCTCTTTGCGGGAGGTTGGGGACCAGCGTTGCTGACCGGATGGCAGTCGGTGCTGGCAGGCGGAATTGTCGCGTTTGGTGCGCTGCGCCTCTTTCTCGAGCAGCGGCAAATCAAGTTCGCATGGCCCCAGCTGCCTTCGCTCGCTCAGGCTGGAACGCTGGCGGGCCTGCTGCTCGGGCTCGAACTGCTCTCCTGGCCGGGCGTTTCGCCGAGCTTCATCTACTTTAAATTCTGAAAGCGACGAGGTACACTGTCGGGAATGCATGGCGACCAATCGCAGGGGATTATCAGTTCGAGCTTCGAGGGATTGCGTGTCGTCACCCTGCGCGGCGAGTGGGACGTGGCCAGTCGCGAGCGCTTGCGCACCGCGCTCCAAAGCATCGGAACCGATGGTGACGTACTCATCGATCTTCGCCAGGCGAGTTTCTTCGACTCGACGGCGCTCGCCGAACTCATCGCCCTGTACAAACGTCTCAGCAGCGCGGGGCATCGGGTCGAGGCGCTTGTCGGCGACAGTAACATGCGCCGGCTTCTCGAGCTAACGAGTCTCGACGGCTTGCTCGGCGTCTCGCCGGAACGCGCTCGCTATTTGATCGATTCTCTCCCTCCGCCCACGTGGCCCGAGTCTGATTAGCTCGTAGAGCGCGGCGCCGACTTGGCGAAGGCGGCGCGAACGCGCTCGAATGCTTCCAGCATCGCCAGTGCGGCTCTCGCGAGCGCCGGAATCACTCGCGGCCGTAATAAGCGCGGGTCGAACGATGCCATATAACGGTCGTTCTCCTCGAGGCACGTTCGAATAAAGCGCGCGGGAGTCAGATTTTTGAGCGTGTCGCCGAAGAGGTCGCTCTCTGGGTTCGCTGCCTTTGCCCGCACCCTGGCTCCGGCCTTGATGCGGCACTCGATCGCGGCAGCATAGGAAAAGAGGACCGGAAGGGCTTGCGCGATCGGTCCGCGCAGGCCCCGGCGCGAGCGATCCCACGCCACCCAATTAATGAAGAAGACGATGTGCCGCGCTTCCTCGAGGAGCACGCGCGAGAAGAGCGAGGTCAGCGCGTCGGGAAGAATGCGGACGTCGCGGGCCAAACGGAAGATGCCGAAGCCCGCGAAGGAGTCGATGCACTCGTTGTAACCGAAGGTGATGAACGCGCCGCGCGTCGGCTCCTGTTTGGGGGCGTTCGGCGCCACCTGCAGGCCGTAACGCTCGATCATGCACGACAGAATGCGACCGTGCCGCTCTTCTTCGTAGCCCTGGAGCTCGAGAGCTTCGCGAACGAGTGGATCGAGCTCCGCCCTTGCGTATTTGCCGAGCATCTCGCCCGCCCCGAGCTCGACTTCCAGCGCGAACGTCCAAATCGGAATTGCGCGCAGCCGTGCACGCGAAACGTCGTCGAGCTGCGGCCACGGCCACTCGTTGGGATCGTAGGCGCGATGCGATTCCACGAACGAGCGGCAGAAAAGTTCCTTGTGTTCGTTCGACCCGATCTGCACCGAGATTACTCCATCTTCGCAGCGTTGGAAGGCAATCGTCCGGAGAGCGGTCGAAAGTCCCAGCGGCTATGACCGGCCCTCGCGACCAGTTTCCTTTGAGCAATCATCGCGCTTTGCTTGGGCGGTACCTTCGTCACATCGTCTTCCCGGGGCTCTCGGTAGCCGGGCGAATCATTAACGAGCGTCTGCCCGAGCGGTACGCCCGGGATCCCGTTCGACCGAGCCTCGTACTCTGGGCTTGCGCGGCCGGAAAGGCCGACCTCGCGGATGCGCTGCCCGTTGCGGCCGCTTTCGATCTCTTCGATCGATTTCTGTTGCTCCACGAAGAGCTGACGAATGAATCCACCGCGACCGTCGCTCGTTGGGGCCTTGGCCAGAGTCTCAACGCCGGCGATGCTTTCTATGCCGTTGCATTTCGCAGCCTCGCCAGCGACGTTAGGAACGCGGCCTGCCGCCTCAAGACCGCGCGGCTCGTCGCCGAAGCCGTGCTCGAAGCGATCGAGCGCAGCGACGACGACGTTGCGCGGAGTGCGGCGTTGACCGGAGCGGCGCTGCAAGCCGGCGCGGTCGTCGGCGGGGCGACGGAGCAGGTTGCGCGCACGTTTGCCGAAGCGGGCCGGCTCTTGATAAAGGACCCGGCGGGTGCCGTTGCGCTGCTGCAACAGTGCGTGCCGCCCAACGACGTGGCCGTCTTTGAAGAAGTTGCTCGATACGTTGCGCGACGAGCGGCCTGAGACCGCGACGCCGTCGCGGAAGGCGGACCATCTTCGAATCAACATCGAACGCGACGTCGAAAGCAAAGGCGTCGTCACGGGTTTCGATTCGTACCGCTTTCGACACCGAGCGCTGCCCGAAATCGATCTGTCGGAAGTGGATCCGTCATCGCACGTCTTCGAGCGCAAGCTCGCGGCGCCGCTGTTGATTTCGTGCATGACGGGTGGTACCCCCGAAGCGGGCCGGATCAATCGTCGACTCGCCTGCGTCGCGCAGGAGCATGGCCTGGCGATGGGCTTGGGGTCGGGGCGCGCGCTGATCGAGTCGCCTGAATCGATCGCAACCTTCGAGGTGCGAAGCGAGGCCCCCGAGGTGCTGCTTTTGGCGAACCTGGGCGCGGTGCAACTCAATCGAGGCTATGAAGCTTCGCAGTGCCGGCGCCTCGTCGAGCTCTTGAGCGCCGACGCGCTTGTGCTCCATCTCAATCCGCTCCAAGAGGCCTTGCAGCCAGAAGGCGATACGGTCTTCCGAGGATTGCTCGAGAAGATCGCGCAGCTCTGCGCTCGGGTCGATTTTCCGGTCGTCGTCAAGGAGGTCGGCTGGGGCATTGCCGCGGGCGATGTGCGGGCGCTCTTCGACGCCGGCGTGTCGGCCGTCGACGTGGCCGGAGCGGGTGGCACCTCGTGGAGCGAAGTCGAGCGCTATCGCATCGGCGAGCCCTGGCGTGCGCGCGTAGCGGGGGCCTTCGCCGGCTGGGGACTGCCGACGGCGCAATGCCTCGTCGACGCACGCGCGGCGGCTCCAGGCGAGACGATCATCGCTAGCGGCGGAATCCGCCCCGGTCTCGACGTTCCAAAAGCGCTTGCGCTCGGCGCCGACCTGGTTGGTATCGCCGGGCCTTTCCTGCGCGCGGCCGACGAAAGCACGGAAGCGGCGGCGGATCTCGCGCGCGAGTGCGTCGAGACGCTACGCATCGCAATGTTTTGCACGGGCTCGCGCACCGTGCGCGAGCTGCGCGGCACGTTAATCGACACCCGCCGATGAACCTTTCGCTCGAAGCGGCCGATGCGTACTGCCGCATGCTGACGCGCCGGCACTACGAAAACTTCAGCGTCGCGTCGCGGTTCGTCGATGCGCGGACTCGCCGAGATCTCATGCGCATCTACGCCTACTGCCGAACGACCGACGACCTCGGTGACGAAAGCCCCGGTGGGAGCGCGCTTGCGCGGTTGGAGCGCTGGCGCGGCGAGGTGGAGGCGCTCTTTAACGGCACGCCGCCGGTACACCCCGTCCTCGTCGCGCTCGAGCCGACGGTCGCGCGCCACACGATGCTCGCGCAGCCGTTTCTCGATCTGATCGCGGCGAACGTCCAAGATCAGCACGTGGCGCGATATCGCACCTGGGAGGACCTGATTGGGTACTGCCGCCTCTCCGCCGCGCCGGTCGGGAGAATGGTACTGCGCGTCTTCGGCGTCGTGGATCCGCGCGCGGAGCAGCTCTCCGACGACGTCTGCATCGGATTGCAGCTGGCCAATCACGCCCAGGACGTCAGCCGCGATGCGGCGATCGGCCGCCGGTATCTTGTGGATAGTGATATCGACGCCAGGGGAATTGACGGCGCCGCGCAAGCCATGGTGGAGCGGGCTCGCGGCCTGCTCGCCTCGGGAGAGGCGCTCGAACGGCGCGTTCCCCGACCGCTGCGCCTGCAACTTTCGCTCTACCGAATGGGAGGCTTGGCGATATGCGATGCGATTCAAGCAATCGGGTATAAGACCGAATATGAACGGCCAAGCGTCTCGGCGCCTGCCAAGATCGCGCTCGTCGTTCGGGCTGCAGTACAAGCCCTCTCACCGGGGCGCCTGGCATAGATGATTAGCCTTCAGCGCGCGCTCGCGGGTAGAATCATCCCGCAAACCGATCAGCACCGCGCCGAGCGGTTCAATCGCGACATGGCCAAGCGCGAAGCGGGAAACTTCTATTGGGGCTTCATCTCGCTTGGCTACCACGAGCGCATGGCAATTTATGCGCTCTACAACTTCGCACGTCAGGTCGACGATGAGGCCGATACCGTCGGCCTCGAGAACCTGCCCGCCCGTCTGGCAGTCCATCGGCAGCGCATTTCGCGCTGCGTCCGCGGCGAGTACGGCGACGATCCGATCCTGCGGGTCCTCTGCGAGGCCGTCGAGCGGTACGCCATTCCGGAAGCAGAGCTGCAAATGCTCGTCGACGGCGTCGAAATGGATTTCAGCCGCTCGCGCTACGAAACGTTCGAGGAGTTGCGGGCGTACTGCACGCTGGTCGCATCGGTCGTGGGCCGCATGTGCGTGCGCATCTTCGGCTTCAGCGATCCGGTCGCGCTCGATCGCGCCGACGACCTGGGCCTCGCGTTGCAGCTTACCAACATCCTGCGCGACGTGCGGGAAGATGTGGTCGATATGAAGCGCGTCTATCTGCCGCAAGACGAGCTGCGCCGGTTCGGCATTCCCGAGGGCGCGCTCGCCAACGGGCAGATCTACTCGGGCTGGCGCGATCTGATCGCCTATAACGTCGAGCGCGCGCGAACGTATTTTGCAACGGGGTACGAAGTGTTGCGCTACATTCCGCGCCGTCCCGCCGCCTGCGTTCAGACGATGGCGGGCATCTACGAAGAGCTTCTGAAGAAGATCGAGCGAGATCCGGGACTTCCGCTGCGGGAGCGCGCGGCACTCTCGAAAACCGAAAAATTACGCGTGGTCGTGCGGTCGTGGCTCTCGAGCGCGTAGCCGTCTGCGGCGGTGGGCTCGCCGGACTCTCGGCGGCCCTTCGCCTCAAGGACGCCGGCGCGCGCGTGGAGCTGTTCGAACGCAGCCGTTTGCTCGGAGGGCGCGCCACCTCATTTGAGATCGACGGAGTAGAAGTCGACAACGGGCAGCACGTCTTTCTGGCTTGTTGCACCGAGTTCGTCTCCTTCGCGCAGCGAGTCGGAATGGAGCGCGATCTGCGGCTGCAAGATCGGTTCGACGCGCTCATTCTCGCGCGCGACGGGCGCACGGGTCGCCTGCGCGCGGGCGCGTTGCCCGCACCCTTTCATCTGCTCGAGTCCTTCACGACGTATCCGTATCTCGCGCCGCGTGAGAAGCTGAGCGTCGCTCGCGCGCTCGTTTCGGCAACGGGCGCTGGGCGCGACGAAACATTCGAGCAGTGGCTGCAGCGAAACGGACAACGTGCGGGGGAGCGCCGCGCCTTTTGGGACCCGTTCTTTATTCCGGCTCTGAACGCGCCATTCGATCGCGTCGCCGCCGCCGACGCGATCTTCGTGCTGCGGACTGCCTTCCTGCGCGACGCGCGTGCCGCCCGCTTTGGCTTTGCGACGGTTCCGCTCGCACATCTCGCCGAGGCAGCGGCGACAGAGCTCGGCGCGGTGCACCGTTCGACGGCCGTCATCGCAGCGGAGCCGAACGCGTCGGGCGGCGTCACCCTTCGACAGGCGCAGGGCGACGCGATCGATTTCGACGCCGTCGTGCTCGCGGTTCCGCCTCGCCAGGCGGCACGAATTCTTGGCGATGGCTCGCGCTACGGCGTCGCGAGTCTCGACGCGTACGATCCGTACCCGATCGTCGACGTCCATCTCTGGCACGACGGCGGCACGATCGGCCTCGACTTTGCCGCGGCGCTCGAGTCGCCGCTCCAGTGGATCTTTGAAAAAACGCCGGGCTATCTTTGCTGCAGCATCAGCGCCGCCGAAGCAGTACTTGCTGATGCCGACCGAAGAGCCTCGAAACGCTCGCGTGGCGCGAAGTACAAGCCTTCCTTCCCGCCCTTAAAGGCGCGGAGCTCGCTGCGCAGTGCCGTCACGCGCAATCCCGAGGCGACCTGGCTTCCTCGCATCGGCGCGAAGCGCACCGCACAACGCACAAGCCATCCCGCGATCGCGATCGCCGGCTCGTGGACCGAGACCGGCTGGTCCGACACCATGGAATCTGCTGTCCGCAGCGGCACCCTCGCCGCAGAATATTTATTGGGTGTTACTCGAAGCGAGGCCGATTGGGGGCACTCCAAGCAAAGTGTCCAACTTTTTCGGACTTCACAGGATGTGAACTCCAAAACTTCGTTCCTCCGAAAAAGTGGTCAAGCAGGAGCGGAACATGGAGGTGCAGCGACGAGCGTCTTTGCGGGAGTGCTCCCATCGGCCGAGCGGGAAACTACGCTGCACCCCGCGGTTGAGCAATCCCTAAAGCGCGCGATCGGATGGCTGTTGCAAGAGCAGTCCACCGAGGGTTGGTGGTCGGGGGAGCTCGAGACGAACGTCACGATGACGGCCGAGCACGTGTTGCTCTTTCGCTTCTTGGGATTGCCGCACGACGAGTTTCGCGCCGGCGCGATCGGCCATATCTTGGGCAACCAGCGCAGCGACGGGTCGTGGGCGCTCTACTACGACGGCCCCGCAGATTTGAGCACGACGATCGAGTCGTACGTCGCGCTCAAGGTGCTGGGCGTCGATCCGCAGCGCAGCAAAATGCGCAAGGCGCTCGACGTCATTCTCCGTCAGGGCGGCGTCGTCAACGCGCGCGTCTTTACGAAGATCTGGCTTGCGCTCTTCGGCGTCTATCCGTGGTCGGGCGTGCCCTCGCTGCCGCCTGAGCTCGTCTACTTTCCGTTATGGATGCCGTTCAATCTCTACGACTTTGCATGTTGGGCGCGCGGGACGGTCGCGCCGCTGACGATCGTCGTTTCGAAGAAACCGGTGCGCGAGCTCGGCGTGGACGTGCGCGAGATCATCGCGCCGGGGACAGAGAAGGAGCTGGGGCGCGTGAAAGGGCGCCGCCACTGGTTGATGTACGTCGAAAAGCTGCAGAAGCTCTACGAGCAGCTGCCGCGTCAACCGTACCGCGAGGAAGCGCAGCGGCGCATCGCGCAGTGGGTGGTCGAGCGTCAAGAGGCCGACGGAAGCTGGGGCGGGATTCAGCCGCCGTGGGTCTATTCGTTGATTGCGCTCGATCTCATGGGCTACGGTCTCGATCATCCGGTGATGCGCAAAGGCCTCGAGGGGATGAAACGCTTCACGATCGACGATTCGCAGGGCTGGCGATTTCTCGCGTGCATGTCGCCGGTGTGGGATACGGCATGGGCGGTTCGCGCCCTCGCGCTTGCGGGTTTTGACGCATCGCATCCCGCGATGCGCCGCGCCGTCGATTGGCTCTTGCGCGAGCAAATTCCCGACGACGCGCCCGGCGATTGGCGCATGAAGTGCCGCGAAGCCCGCGGCAACGGCTGGGCCTTCGAATTCGACAACGACGCCTATCCCGACATCGACGATACGACGATCGTCGTGCTGGCGTTGCTCGAAGGCGGGAATCGCAGCACGGTCGCTTCATCGGTCGAGCGCGCGCGGCGCTGGACGCTGTCGATGGATTCGCGCAACGGCGCCTGGGCGTCATTCGACCGGGACAACACCCGCGAGCTGCTCTATAAGATGCCCTTCTCCGATTTTGGCGCGATGATCGATCCCCCGACCGAAGACGTCACAGCGCACGTCTTGGAGATGCTCGCGGCCTTCGGCTACGACACGACGAACCGCTACGTATCGCGCGGCTTGGAGTATCTGCGCGCCACGCAGAAGCCGTGGGGCTCGTGGTACGGTCGCTGGGGCGTCAACCACATCTACGGAACCTGGTGCGTCATTTCCGCATTGGTTGCGCTGCGCACGGGTGACGACATGATCGCGCGTGCGGCGGCCTGGCTGATCTCGGCGCAGAACCACGACGGCGGGTGGGGCGAAAGCTGCCACTCGTATGCCGACGAATCGTTTGCGGGCATGGGGCGGAGCACTCCATCGCAAACGGCCTGGGCCGTGCTTGCGCTCCAACTTGCGGGCTTGCCCAACCATCCGGCCGTCGAGCGAGGTCTTGGATATCTGTGCGAACGGCAGCGACGCGACGGAACCTGGGACGAGCCCGAGTGCACCGGCACCGGCTTCCCACGCGATTTCTACATCAACTATCATCTCTATCGCCACCTCTTTCCGACCATGGCCCTTGCCATGGACGTTAAATCGTGCCACTCTGACGCCAGTGACGAAGACGAAGGACAGCCCGGCGAAACCGTGAAGGAGCCAGTCACGCAACTATGAGCATGCCACTGCAGCAGAAGATCGCCGTCGCGAAGTACGTCGCCGGCAAGAAATTCAAAGGCGAGGCGAAGTACCCGCTCGTCCTCGAGCTCGAGCCGTTGCTGCAATGCAATCTCGCGTGCGCCGGCTGCGGGAAGATCCAGCATCCCGACGAGATTCTGCGTCAGCGCCTGAGCGTCGAGGAGTGCATCGCCGCAGTGGAAGAGTGCGGAGCCCCGATGGTCTCCATCGCGGGCGGAGAGCCGCTCGTCCACGAGCAAATGCCGCAGATCGTCGAGGAGCTGGTCAAGCGCAAGAAGTTCGTCTTTCTCTGCACCAACGCGCTGCTGCTCAAGAAGAAGATTCATCTGTTCAAGCCGTCGGTCTACTTCGTCTGGATGATTCACATCGACGGCATGCGCGAGCGCCACGATCAGTCGGTCTGCCGCCAAGGCGTCTTCGACAAGGCCATCGACGCGATCAAGGAGGCGAAAGCGCGCGGCTTCCGCGTCTTCACGAACACCACGTTCTTCAACCAGGACGGCCCCGAGTCGATCCGCGACGTGCTCGACTATCTCAACGACGAGCTCAAGGTCGACATGATGCAGATCTCGCCGGCTTACGCCTACGAGAAAGCCCCCGATCAGGAGCACTTTTTGGGCGTGGAGCGGACGCGCGAGATCTTCCGCGCGGCCTTCGAGGGAGGCAAGCGCAAGAAGTGGCGGCTCAATCACAGCCCGCTCTATCTCGACTTCCTCGAAGGCAAGGTCGATTTCGAGTGCACGCCGTGGGGCATTCCATGCTACACGGTCTTCGGGTGGCAGCGCCCGTGCTATCTGATGAGCAAAGAGAGCTACGCGCGCACCTACAAGGAGCTGCTCGACGAGACCGACTGGTCGAAGTACGGCCGCGGCAAGCACGAGTCGTGCGAGAACTGCATGGCGCACTGCGGATACGAGCCGACTGCTGTTTTGCAAACGACGGGCTCGTTCAAAGAATCGATCCGCGCCGCAATCGGCAACTGACCAGCCCGTTTAACGCCCTAGGCGAAATGCGCCCCGATCGCGTTAGCTCCCTTCCACACGTAGCTGCTGGTCGAGCGCGCGAATGCCCTGGGGTGGGCCGGCGGTAACGATCTCGTCGCTCTCGGCAAGCGATGTCGAGGGTGCAGGCCGGAAGAACATCGTTCCGGCGCGTTTGAGGGCGAGCACGATGACCTCACTGCCGCCGACGAGCGCGGAGATCGGCTTGCCGATCCAGGGCGATGTGTTCGGAATCGTAAAATCCTCGAGAATTAACTGACTGTTGCTCGCGAAGAGCAACGTGTCGACGAACTCCACGGCCGTCGGGCGCATGGCGAGGCTGGCCATGCGGCGACCGCCCATCTGATACGGCGAGATAATCCGGGTCGCACCCGCCAGGCGCAGTTTCGATTCGGCATCGTTGCGGTTGGCGCGCGCGACGATGAACAAGTTCGGGTTGAGCACTCGCGCCGAGAGCGTCACGTAGATGTTGATCTCATCGCTGTCGACGGCGGCGACGAGTCCCCTGGCGCGCTCGACTCCGGCCGCGCGCAGGGTCGCAGTGTCGGCCGCGTCGCCGCTGATCGTCGAGAAGCCCGCAGCGGCGGCCCGCTCGAGGGACTCGGGGTTGATGTCGACGATTACGAACTCGATATTCTCGTCGGTGAAGATGCGCGCGATCTCACCGCCGACTCGGCCGAACCCACAAAGAATGTAATGTCCCGTCATTCCAGCTACCCGTCGCCGGATTCGTCGCTCACCGACGACACTCCCCAGGCGCCCTTCCAGCGTATAGCTGAGCAGTCGCAGCAGCGTGTAGGTCAGCACGCCGAACCCGATGGCAACCACCCCGATCGTCCACCATTTGCCGGCGACGTCCATCGGCGTGGGCTCGCCGTTGCCGATCGTCGTGATCGTGGTAATCGTCATGTAGAGGGCGTCGAACCAGGACCAATGCTCGAGCTCGGCATAGCCGGCGGTCCCGACGAGGATGACCGCTGCCAGGAGAATCATCGCAAAGCCGAGCGGTCGCATCCTACGGGCTAAGCTGCCAGAACGGGCCGGTCAGTCCAAGTTCGGTAAAGAGTGCCTGCGCTTCCTGAGGTGTGCGCCGGCGCCAAGCCGCGTCGCGGCGATCCGGGCCGTACCAGGCCTGCGCGAGTCGCCAGCACTGGCCGAGTCTCAGGATCGCCCCGCGTTCGAAGCGCCAGTCCCGACGCCATTTTTCGACGTGTTCTTCCGACCGGAAGACGAGCATCGTTTTTCAATTATAGACGATGTCATCCCACCAGCGTGCCGCGGGAATCGCGAAGTGGGCCACGCGAGGATCGTCGTCGCGGCAATCGCGCGGAAGCGCGAGAACGATCGCACTTCCGCAGCATCCGCAAGAGGCTTCGAGCATCCCTTGGGAGTGCAGCATCGCAGCGATGCCCATCGCGTCCCAAATGCAGTTCCCGTACCATTGTCGCGCACCGATCCGGACGATGAAGGGCGTCGGGACGGCCGAGAACGGGTTGGCCATCAGGATCTCGCCGCCGTCACGTTGGAGCACCAACGCGTGCGCATCGGCGAGACGCCCGAGCGCGTCCTCGATCGCTGCTTTCGAGCGTCCAGTCGTCGCAGCGAGTTCGGCTTTGTTTGGGATCGCGCCGGAGTTTATTGCACCGTCGTAGACGGCGCGCCTGACCTCGAGCTCGAGCGCTGTCACACCGGACTCCCTTCAGCCCTTGGAGCATGGGCTGGGCTTATGGTACCACCCGAGCGCCGAGGCGGAGAAGAAGCACTTCGCGCGGGGTGCGAGTGCTGCGTCACCGAATGCGCCGGGCATGGCTGCCGCGTTCTATCTGGGCTGGGCCATCGCCGTCGTCCTCGTGGCGGTCGGCATCTATGCGCTCGTCGCGCCGCACGCGCTCGCGCAACGCTATGGGGTCGAGGCGCAGGGGCACGATGCGGCCGGCTGGGTACGCGCGACCGGAATTCGCGACATTGCGCTGGGCGTCGCTCTAGGCGCCACCGCGTATCTGCATGCGCTGACGCTCTTGATCGTCCTGGCTGCGATGGGCATCGTCGTCTCGATCGCCGACTTCAGAATCGTCACGCATCACGGAGGGACGCAACGCCACCACGCCGCCCACGCGATCCACGCGTCCGGCGTCGTTGCCTTTATCCTGGTGATCGCGATGGCGCTCTTCGCGGTCGCGCGATAGCGCTAGTGTGCTGTCCCTGGGACAGCACACTAGAGAATCGGAACGTGCGGCGCGGCGTCTCGTCGCGTCAAACCGAGATAGCGCGGGTCGTCGAAAATCTCGACTTTTCGTTGATACGGCGTGAAGCCGGTGCGCCGATAGAACTCGAGCGCGTTGGGATGGTCGAGCGAGCAGGTATGGAGCCAAAAGCGCTCGATGCGATGCGACCAGGCGATCTCGAGCGCGCGGTTCATGAGCCAGCGCCCCGCGCCGGTGCCAAGGAGCGGTGCGGCGACGCCAAACAGCCCAATCTCGCACTCGGCGTCGACTCGGAAGTCGAGCTCCAAGAGGCCTTCGTCGCCGCGGGGCGTGACGAGAATGTAGAGTTCGATGCGAGGATCGGTGAGATAACCTGCGAGCTCGGTTTCAGGCATCAGCAGACGCGAGACCCAGAGATACTCGTCGCCGACGCGATGAAAGACGGCGCGATATCTGTCCAGATCCGGTGTGCTCAGGCGTTCGAGTTGCCACGCCGCGCCGGTCGGACTTGGGCGCGGAGCCGGCTTGCCGCGCATCTCCAAGAACGTTTGCACGGCGGCGAGCTTGCCGCGTGGTACCGGATGATAGCCGTCGGGAAGAGCCGGGATGCTTAGAAGCTGCATGCGCATTTCCACCAATCGCGTTAGTACCGGCTAGCAGGCGAGGAGCCCTTCGGATGGCGCAAGTATCACGCGGGATGGCAAGTGGCGATCGCGTCTTCCTGACGGGCGCAACGGGATTCGTCGGTTCGCATATTCTGCGCGAGCTGCTCGCGGCCGATTACACGGTACGGGCGCTAAGACGTGCCTCGTCCTTAGTCCTTCGACCTGAGCCGCTTCGCGGCTCCGGTCAGGATGACACGGAGGGCGTGGAGTGGATCGAGGGTGATCTGCGTCAGGTCGGAGGGTTTGCAAGGGCGTTGGAAGGTTGCCGATATCTCGTGCACTGCGCGGCGCTCTATTCGTTTGCGCCGCGCGATCGTGCCGAGATCCGCGCGGTCAACGTCGAGGGCACGGCGAGCCTCATGCTCGCCGCGGATCTCGCCGGCATCGAACGGGTCGTCTTGACGTCGAGCTCTGCGACGCAAGGCCACGCGCGCAGCGGCTACCACCGCTCGAAACTCGACGAGGAGCGCGCGGCCTTCGCCGGGCGCGTTCCGGTCATCGCGCTCCTGCCGACGGCACCCGTCGGTCCGGGCGATCGCAAGCCGACGCCGACCGGTAAGCTCGTCCTGGATTTCGCGCGCGGCAAAATCGTCGCGAAAGCGCCGGGGCGCGGCGGCATGAATCTCGTGGCGGTCGAGGACGTCGCGCGCGCGCACGTTACGGCGCTCGAGCGCGGCGACGCCGGCGAGCGCTACGTGATCGGCGGCGAGAACCTGAGCATGGACGAGATCTGGCAAATGCTCGCCGCAATCAGCGGCCGCCCGATGCCGGCTTGGCGGGCGCCGTACGCGCTGGCGCTCGCGGCGGCGTACGCCGACGAGCTGCGCTGCTCGATCAGCGGCGCAACGCCGGAGGTTCCGCTCGAAGGCGTGCGCATCGCACGCGAGCAGATGTACGCCGACTCGTCGAAGGCGCAACGCGATCTCGGCTACTCAGCGAGCTCGGTGCGCGCGGCGCTCGAACGCGCCGTGCGGTGGTTCCGCGAAGCGGGGCGTCTTCAGTGATCGAGAAAAGGCCTGCCTTCGTGCGCGACGAGCAAGTCGTGCATGTCGTTAGCGTGATCTTCCTCCTGCGCTAAGATGCCTTCCAGCATGATGCGCGTCGTCGGATCCTTTTCGCCGAAGAAGCGAATGAGGTCTCGGTAGTGTTCGACGGCGATGCGCTCCGCAACGAGATTCTCTTTGATCATGTCGATCAGTTTCACGGCGTGGCCGTACTCGGTGGCGGACCGCGTGTGCAGGCCGTGCGGATCGAAATTTGGCGTGCCTCCGAGTTGGTTGATTCGGTTGGCGATCTTCTCCATGTGCTCGTACTCGTCGTGCGCGTGCTCGGCAAACTCTTCCTTCACGCTCTCGCTATCGATGCCGACCGCTGCCACGTTGTGCATCGTGTATCGCAAGACGCAGACGATTTCAGTTGCCAAAGCCGTCTGCAGCAGATCGATGGCTTGCTGCGAGTCGCCGCCGTAGTTATCGGTGACGGCGCCCCGCTCGATATGCTCGCGCGCCCGGCGGCGGAGCTCGGTAATGTCTGAAACGAAGGGTTGGCTCGTCGCGGTCATGTTGGGCTCCTCATATGGATCGGGGGAGCATGACCCTACGACCGCAGAGAAAAGAAACCCTCGGTGAGCCAGGACTCTCGCGCGAGCGTAACGTTCGTCGCGGCGACAGCCCTCGAATGCAAGGCGCTACGGCATGAAATGCCGAGCGCCCGAATCGTTCAAACCGGGATCGCGCTCGACCGAGCCGGCGGTGATCTCGGCGAGATCGTCCTAAGCTGCGGGCTCGCGGGCGGCCTACGCGCGGACCTTCCGACTGGCACGTTGCTTATCCCGCGCGAAGTGCGCCGCCCCGACGGCCGAACGCTGCGGTGCGACCCGGAGCTGATCGAGAGGCTCGCCGGCGCTGCACGGAGCCTCGGCATCGAGCCGGTCTTCGATCCTCTGCTGACGTCCGATGCGATCGTTCGCGGCGGCGAGCGGGCACGATGGGCGTCGCAAGGCTACGCCGGCGCGGATATGGAGACGGGTCTGCTCGTCGCGCCGCGCGTCGCTGCCGCTCGCGTGGTTCTCGATACGCCGGATCGCGAACTTTCCGCCGATTGGATCACGCCGCTGTGGGCACTATTGAAACCATGGAACTGGTCGCAAGCAGTCTGGCTCGCGCGTGTGGCGCCGCGCGCGGCTACGCGGGCGGCGCGAGTCGCTGCGGGTGCGCAGGGCATCCGCGGGCAGATGCGTATAACGGGCCAATGGTAATAGAGCGCATCGACTCTCCGGCGGACGTCAAGCGCCTCAAGCGCGATGAAATCGACGTCCTCGCAAGTGAGATTCGGGAGCTGCTCGTGCGCACGTGCGCCGTCAACGGCGGCCATCTCGCGCCGAATCTCGGGGTCGTCGAGCTCACTCTCGCGTTGCACCGCGTGCTCGACCTTCCAACCGACAAGCTCGTTTGGGACGTCAGCCATCAGACCTACGTCCATAAGATACTCACAGGACGCCGCGACCGGTTCGGGACGATCCGGAAGGGCGGCGGGCTCTCGGGCTTCGCGATGCGCAGCGAATCGCCGTACGATCCCTTTGGGGCCGGCCATGCCAGCACTGCCGTCGCCGCCGCGCTGGGCATGGCGCTCGCGCGCGATCTCGTCGACGGTAAGGAGAAGGTCGTCGCCGTGCTCGGGGACGGCGCGCTGACCGGCGGCCTCGCGTACGAGGCGCTCAACAATGCGGGCGCCCTCAAGAGTCAGTTCGTCGTCATTCTCAACGACAACGAGATGTCGATCGCGCCGAACGTCGGGTCGATCGCATCCTACCTGTCGGTGCTGCGCAGCAAGCCGTTTGCAAACTTCGTGCGGCGCACCGGGAAAGAGATGCTCAAGCGCATTCCCCTCGGCGGGGCCGCGAAGAGGGCGATCGAAGGCGCCGAGATCGGGGCGATGCACTTCATCGGACCCTCCGAAAAAACGGCCGTCATCTTCGAGGAGCTCGGCTTTCGCTATATCGGACCGGTCGACGGCCACAACTACGACGTGATCGTCGACGCCCTGCAAACCGCCAAAGATCTCGATCGGCCGGTGCTCCTGCACGTGCGCACGGTCAAAGGGAAGGGATACGAGCCGGCAGAGCGCGACTCGCGAACGTTCCATGGCATCGGCGCAAACGCGTTCGAGCCGAGTAATGGAAGCAAGAAGAGCAGTCCGGGCGCGCGTCCGAAGTTCCAAGACGTCTTCGGCGACGCAATGATCGCCGTCGCGGAGAAGGATCCGCGCGTCGTCGGCATCACGGCCGCCATGCCGGACGGCACCGGCCTCGCGAAGTTCGGCAAACGTTTTCCGGAGCGCTACTTCGACGTCGGAATTGCCGAGGCGCACGCCGTCTGCTTTGCGGCGGGCTTAGCGACGAGCGGATTCCGGCCGGTCTGCGCGATCTACTCGACCTTCCTTCAGCGCGCCTACGACCAAGTCGTCCACGACGTCGTTGTTCAGAACCTTCCGGTCGTCTTCTGCATGGACCGCGCCGGCGTGGTCGGCGACGACGGTCCGACGCACATGGGCCTTTACGACATCGCCTACTTGCGCACGTTACCGAATTTTACGCTCATGGCGCCGCGCTGCGAAGCCGAGCTGCAGCCGATGCTCGAGCACGCGCTCTCGCTCAACTCGCCCTCCGGGATTCGGTATCCGAGGGGGTCGACCAGCGGAAAACACGACGAGCCGCCGGCGCCGCTCGTCCACGGGAAGGCCGAAGTGCTGCGATGGGGCCGCGATGTCGCCGTGCTCGCCTACGGCACGACCGTGGACGTTGCACTCGACGCCGACGTCGAGGGAATCACCGTCGTCAACGCGCGCTTTGCCAAACCACTCGACGAGGCCCTATTGCTCGAACTCCAGCGCGACCACTCGCACGTCATCACGCTCGAGGAACACTCGCTCGCGGGAGGCTTCGGCTCGGCAGTCGCCGAGTTCGTTTCCGACCATGGACTGAAGCTTCACGTCGAGCGGATCGGAGTGCCGAACCTACTGATACAGCACGACTCTCAGGACAAACAGCGTGCCCTCTTTGGCCTGACGGCCGAGGCGCTTGCCGCGCGAATCAAGCAGATCGCCGGCACGCCGCTCAGGCAGGCTGTGGCCGAATATTCTGATTGACGCGGAAGAAATTGGCAGGATCGTATTTCGCCTTGATTCGCGCCAAGCGGTCGTAGTTATCCCGATACGTCGCTCGAATGCGATCTTCGCCCTCGCCGTCCATCATGAAATTCACGTAGGCTCCGCCGGCCCCGTAGGGATGTAGCGCGTCGAAATACTCGCGCGTCCAGGTGGTTATCTTATCCTTGTTTCCAGGGTCGGGGTCGACGCCCACGATAACCTCGGCGAAGGCGGCGTCGCGATAGCTCCAGGGCGTATCGTCGCTTTTTGGCCGGTGCGCGGTGCCGTTGATCGGATACAAGTGCATCGTCGAATGCATCGTGGGAACCCGGGACCCGTGTTTGACGTGAAGGGCGATCGCTTCGTCGCCAAGCTCGTTGACGAAGTCCGCCTTCCAATACCATTGCAATCCGCTCGGATAGAGCGCGTCGAACATGCTCTGCAGAACCGGGAACGGCATCGGTCCGATGAACTCGAAGACCGGCTTTCGGTACTTGCGCAGCGGTGCAAGCAACTCGTTCATCCGCTCGAGAGGGCCATTGAACGTCCAAATGATGCCGCACATTTTCTTCATATGAAGTTCCTCGGGGAAGGGCGGCGCCGGGGGCACGACCAGAAAGGCGAAGAAACCGCTGATCTCTTCTGGAGCGCGAACGATGAAGTCGGCCCACCACTTCATCACGTCGCCGGCATCCTTGAGGTCCCAGAGCATCGGGCCTGCGCAAACGGTGTGCATCGGATTTGCGCGATAGAGAAACGACGTGACAACTCCGAAGTTCCCGCCGCCTCCACGGATCGCCCAGAACAAATCCTCGTGCTCCTGTGCGCTGGCGATAACGAAGCTGCCATCGGCGAGAACGACGTCGGCGGCGAGCAGGTTGTCGATCGTCAAGCCGTACTGTCGCGTCAGATACCCGATGCCGCCGCCCAGCGTCAGACCACCGACGCCCGTCGTCGAAATGAAGCCGGACGGCACCGCAAGGCCGAACGGGTGCGTCGCATGGTCGACGTCGCCCCAGGTGCAGCCGGCGCCGACGCGCACGGTCATGGCCTCCGGGTCGACGCGGACGTACTTTATGGCGGAGAGATCGATCACGAGGCCGTCGTCGCAGACTCCCAAGCCGCCCGCATTATGGCCGCCTCCCCGAATGGCGACCGCCAGATCGTGTTCGCGTCCAAACTTTACCGCGGCGATAACGTCGGCCACGTCGGCGCATTTCGCGATCAAACGCGGCTTGCGGCTGATCATGCCGTTATAGACTTTTCGGGCCTCCTCGTAGCCCGGGTCACCGGGCTCGATAAGCTCGCCCCGCAGCTGAGCCTTGAATTGCGCTAGGTCGCTTGCTTCCATGACGTCACCAGGCTTTCTTTACGTTAAAGGCGTCGGATTGGAAGGGCTCCGCCGAGAACCAGCCATGCCCCTGCCGCCCCCGGGCAGTTCCTACGACTTTCCTAGTTCGGCTTCGCTTCAAGCTCGGCAAATACGAATTTCAGAACGACGAACCAAAGTATCAGGCTCGCGACTCCTATAAACACGCTGATCGCAGTCGTTGCGCCGGTGCCTAGGACGTTCGTCAGCGATTCGCTCTTCCAGCCCAAAGCCTTGAGCACGATGGGCACGACCCCAATGATGCGATAGAGGACATACGCAACCAACGCTAGTGTGCTGTCCCAGAAGTTCGATGTATAAAGCTGGCCGTTTGGCGGAGTGCGGGCAAGGAACGATGAGCGACAAAAGCAGCGCTTTGCGAGCGAAGAGTGACGCAGCCCGCGACCGTCAAGCGGCCAGCCCAAAGGGTCGCGGCGGCGGATGCGCACTGGCTTTGTTGCTCGTCGGTCACAGAGCTACGGCTATGCTCCCTCCTCGCGCCGCGCCAGTGCGCTCCGGCGCTCGCGACTTTATGCACCGAACTTCTGGGACAGCACACTAGTGAGATCAGCCCTAGCACGTTGCCGGCATCGTTTCTTCCCTTTTTGTAGGTCGCCACATCTCTCTGGAGCTCGGCCTTCTCGCTTGGATCGATGGAGCTATCGCCGCCGGCGATCTTGTCGAAGAGCACGTGGACCGTTGCGAGCCCCAAGCCGATGCTTACGACACCGCTCACGACGCTGAGCAGTAAAAGGCTGCCGATTCCGAAAGTGCGGAAGAGCGGAACGAAGAGCAGAATGACCTGAAATATTGCGTAGGCGGCGATCAGCCCATAGATCGCCTTCCCATGAGAAGACGTTATCTTTTGCAGCACGACTCAGCCAAAGCCGGCGGGCAGTATCCGCCCGAAGGTCGTGCCGCTCCCGCCATGCCCCGATGCTACCACGCCGGGCAGGGCCAAGGAGCGCTACGACCTTTCTCTAACTGACCCACTGCCCCCCAAGCAGGGTTCCTTGACGCCTCTGGCGACGGGTGTTAAACTCGTTTGGCCTATGCCCCGGGGCGCATGAAAGCCGCCACAAAGAGAAGGGCGAGACACCTCCGGCTACGGAGCCCGTGTTTCGTCTTTTTGGTGTGCCCAAAAGCCGACAATTAACGCGCAATTATTAAAAGTTTCATTTGCAGAGAAAGAGAGTAATGGCGAAGACGACAGCTCCGAAGTCCGCACCGAAGAGCTCCGTGGAGCCTGTCCCCAGCTCGTCGAGGACGACCCGACCGAAGTCGAAGCGCCCCGCCGTCGCGCCCCTCAAGGTGACGGACGGGAATGGCGCCTCGACCGTCATGCCCTCGACGTTCCCGATGCCGACCGGCGCGTTCACCGTCGAGCAGCGCCCCGAGCCCGGACCCAAGCGCGAGCGCTTCTCGTTCGCGAAGATTCCGCACGTCCTCGAGGTGCCGAACCTGATCGAGCTGCAGAAGGCCAGCTTCGATTGGTTCAAGACCGAGGGGCTCGCCGAGGCCTTCGCGTCGATCTCGCCGATCAAAGACTTTACCGGCAACCTGATCCTTGAGTTCGGCGAGCACTCGCTGGGCGAGCCCAAGTATTCGATCGAGGAGTGCCGCGAGCGCGACATGACCTACAGCGCGCCCTTGCGCGTGCGAGTCCGCTTGATCACTGCCGAGTCGGGCGAAATCAAAGGCATTCCCGACCAGGAGATCTTCATGGGCGACTTTCCGCTCATGACGGATAAGGGCACCTTCATGATCAACGGCGCGGAGCGCGTGATCGTTAGTCAGCTCGTGCGCTCGCCCGGCGTCTACTACAGTCAGGACGTCGACACGAACTCCCGTCCGACCTACAACGCCACCATCATTCCAAATCGCGGCGCGTGGATCGAGTTCGAGACCGACAACGGCACCAAGAACGACGAGACCGAGGGCACGATCGGCGTTCGCATCGACAAGAACCGAAAGATTTACGTTTCGACCTTCATTCGCGCCCTCACGCGGCCGCAGCTCGGCTACGATTGGGAAAGCGACGAATCGATCCTCGCGCTCTTTGGCGACCTCCCTCCCCAGGGCGTCGCGATCATCCGCAATTCGATCGAAAAAGATCGAGACATCAAAACGCGCGAAGACGCGCTCAAGGAGATCTACAAGAAACTGCGCCCCGGCGAGCCCGAAAACGCCGAAAACGCCGAAAAGCTCATCGAGTCGCTCTTCTTCGACGACAAGCGCTACGATCTGGCGGGCGTCGGACGCTACAAGCTCAGCAGCAAGTTCCAGTACCGCATTCAGAACCCCGATCCCGAGGCGCGGGTCGAGACCCCGAACCTTGCCATCAACGAGTATACCGACGCGGGTCTGACCGAGCCCAAGGCGATCGTCACGGCACGAGACGACGGCGAAGTCCTCGACGTCGTCGACGTCTTCGATAAGGAGCGCCCCGAGCAGTCGGAGTGCGCCGTCACGATCCGCTACCGCGACGGCGAGACGGTCAAATACGATCTCTACGCGGACCTCGGCATTCGTAAGGTGCTGGGCGTTCGGCCGCGCGTTGCTCCGGGTATCCAGCGCGGGCAGAGCGTGAAGAAAGGCGACACCATCGGTGACGGCGCGCGCTGCCTGCTGCGCGAAGACATGATCGCCGTCATCCGGCGCTTGATTCGCGTCGCGGTCGGCATGGTGCAGAAGGACGATATCGATCACCTCGGAAACCGCCGCGTCCGCTCCGTCGGCGAGCTTCTGCAGAACCAATTCCGCGTGGGCCTGCTGCGGCTCGAGCGCGTCGTGCGCGAGCGCATGACGGTGCAGGACATCGAGACCGTCACGCCCCAGGCGCTGATCAACATCCGCCCGGTCGTTGCGGCGATCAAAGAGTTCTTCGGCTCTTCGCAACTCTCGCAGTTCATGGACCAGACCAACTCCCTGGCCGAGCTGACGCATAAGCGGCGGCTCTCGGCGCTCGGGCCGGGCGGCCTCTCGCGCGAGCGAGCCGGCTTCGAAGTTCGCGACGTCCACCACTCGCACTACGGCCGAATCTGTCCGATCGAGACGCCGGAAGGTCCGAACATCGGGCTCATCGGCTCGCTCGCGACCTACGCACGCGTCAACAAATTCGGCTTCATCGAAACGCCGTATCGCGTCGTGCGCGACAGCAACGTTTCGGACGAAATAAAGTACCTGACGGCGGACAAAGAAGACGAGTACATCATCGCGCAAGCGAACACCCCGGTCGACGCCGATTCGGGAAGAATCACGTCGGAGTCGGTAGTCTGCCGGTACGCCGAAGAGTATATCGAGGAGCCGGCGCAGCGCGTGCAGCTGATGGACGTTTCGCCCAAGCAAATCGTCTCGGTTGCGACCGCGTTGATCCCGTTCTTGGAACACGACGATGCCAACCGCGCCCTCATGGGAGCGAACATGCAGCGTCAGGCCGTCCCGCTGCTGCGGCCGTCCGCGCCGATCGTCGGCACCGGCATGGAGTACCGCGCCGCGAAGGATTCGGGGAGCCTCAGCGTCGCCGAGGAGGCCGGCTCGGTCACCGCGGTCGACGCCAAGGGCGTGACCGTGCGCAACCACGAGGGCGTCGAGCGCACGTACGAGCTGCTCAAGTTCGTGCGCAGCAACGCGGGAACGTGCATCAACCAGCGGCCGATCGTCGCCGTCGGCGACGAGGTCGAGGCAGGACAAGTCATCGTCGACGGACCTTCATCGGATCAGGGTGAGCTCGCGCTCGGGCAGAACGTGCTCGTCGCGTTCATGCCGTGGGAAGGCTACAACTACGAAGACGCGATCCTCATCAGCGAGCGCATGGTCAAGGAGGACCGCTTCACCTCGATTCACATCGAGGAGTACGAGTGCGAAGCTCGCGACACGAAGCTTGGACCCGAAGAGATCACGCGCGACATCCCCAACGTCGGCGAAGACGCGCTCAAAGATCTCGACGAGCGCGGCATCATTCGGATCGGCGCCGAGGTGCGCCCGGAGGACATTCTCGTCGGCAAGGTGACGCCCAAGGGCGAGACCGAGCTAACGGCCGAGGAGCGCCTGCTCCGCGCGATCTTTGGCGAGAAGTCGCGCGAGGTGAGAGACACCAGCCTCAAAGTGCCGCACGGCGAGAAGGGCAAGATCATCGACGTCAAGGTCTTCTCGCGTGAGAACGGCGACGAGCTCTCTCCGGGCGTCAACCATCTCGTTCGCGTCTACGTCGCGCAGAAGCGTAAGATTCTGCAGGGCGACAAGATGGCCGGACGCCACGGCAACAAGGGCGTGATCGCGAAGGTGCTCCCCGAGGAGGACATGCCCTACCTTGAGGATGGGACGCCGGTCGACATCGTGCTCAACCCGCTGGGCGTGCCGTCGCGGATGAACCTCGGCCAGATCATGGAGACGCACCTCGGATGGGCGGCGCGCATGCTCGGATTGAGTGTGGCAACGCCGGTCTTCGACGGCGCGCACGCCGAGGATATCGCAGAGTGGCTGCAAGATGCTGGTCTTCCAGCCGATGGAAAGACCTGGCTGCGCGACGGGCGCAGCGGCGAACGCTTCTCGCGTCCGATTACCGTCGGTCAGATCTACATGCTCAAGCTCGCCCACCTCGTCGACGACAAAATCCACGCGCGCTCGACGGGTCCGTACTCGATGATCACGCAACAGCCGCTCGGCGGGAAGGCGCAGTTCGGCGGACAGCGCTTCGGCGAAATGGAAGTCTGGGCACTCGAAGCCTACGGCGCCGCCTACACGCTGCAAGAGTTGCTGACGGTTAAGTCGGACGACGTCGTCGGACGCGTCAAGACGTACGAAGCGATCGTCAAGGGCGAGAATGTCATGGAGCCGGGCGTCCCGGAGTCGTTCAAGGTGCTCATCAAGGAGCTTCAGTCGCTCGCACTCGACGTCAAGGTGCTTACCGAGAATCGCGAAGAGGTCGAGATCAAGACGCCCGAGGACGAGATGGGCGAATCGGAGCGCCGCGAGTACGGCCTGCTTATGGGCGACGAACAGCCCGCGGTCTCGCAGACGGTCGTGGCGACACGCGAAGCGGTGGCCGAAGCCGTGCCTGACGAAGAGGAAGAAGAGGAAATCGACGACAGCAAGCCGCTCGAGGCGACTGCCGTGATTCCGCCTCCTCCGCCGGCACCGCGTGCCGTCGAGGTCGAACCCGAGGAGATCTTCGAGGGAGAGGAGACACCCGACGAGGAGATCGAGGGAGCGCAGGGCTACGAGCTCGAGGAGGAGGACGACGAGTCAGCCTACGAGGACGAAAAGCCCGCCTACGAAGGCGAAGAAGAGGAAGCGCCCTTCACCGAAAACGGTCCCGAAGAGCAGTTCTAACGCCCTGTCATCCAGAGCGAAGGAGGCCCCGCACTGGCGGGGCCTCTTGATAGTATCACCCTGAGCTTGTCGAAGGGCGACACTGCTTCCGCAGTTTTCATTGCTTCGCGCAGGCGGTATGCACGTCGACGACCCGTCCGGTGTTCGTCTCGGTAAAAGAAGAGTCGGCCAGCATTTTCGTGGCGCTCATTTTGATGACGGTCGTATCAGTCTGGCTTTTGACGTCAGCGCTAGGCGCGAACGAGACGTCGTGCCAGACGATCTTGTTGCCTTTCCAGGCGCTGGCGAACGAAAGGCCGTAACCACCCTGGTTGTCGTACGAAACGTCGACCCAGCGATGCGTGGTCGTATCCCAAGTGATTTTGTCATAGGATATGAGCTTACTCTGCGACGAGAACCACTTCATCGGGTTCGTGACCGACGTCTCGTCGATATACCAACCGTTCGGATCCATCGTGTACGTCGACGTCATGATGTAGGGCGCGGGGCGCCGCGCGCTCCTGATGCTGCACGTCCAGGTTCCGATCATGAATTCCATCGCGGAAAAGTTCGGCTTGTGTACCATGGGAATCGGCGTGCTCTCGACTTGCGCCGGAGCATACGAGGGAACCGCCGCGGCGGCGAGCACGACGGCGACAGCGATGATAGAGCGGCTTATGCGCATTGGCACCTCCTAAGCAAAAGGGGGAATAAGAGAGAAGGCTTGGCCGCTCAACTTGCGCTTGCCTGCCGCTCGGTGCAGGTATCCGGCTCCTAACGCGTGTACCTAGCGGCTGCTGGTAGGAGGGTCCGTGGTGGAAAGAATAGCCCTGGCGTTCGTCGCGGCGCTCGCGGTCCTGAACGCTTGTGCCTCCTCGACCGGACCGCTCGCGCCGCAAGCGCCGGATCTCCAAGCGCCGGCAGGCGCGAATCAAACCGTTGGGCGGCTGCTCATCGAACCGGTCGAAATCGATTTCAAGCGCGGCACCAGCCGGCCGAGGCCGGTCCGGGTCTGGCAACTCGGTTATAAAGGGCCGTATACCGCCGTCAACCATTGCATCCGGATCACGGTCGTTCTGCGCAGATACGTCGAAGGCCATGAGTCGATCTGGGAGGTCGGCCCTGACGGTTCGCGCAGAGAGTCGTGTACGGTGCAGTTCACCGGAAGCCATGGACCCAGGGGGACGAACTATTTGAAGGTACGGGTTCTGCGTTGAGCGCACGTAGCTGACCTGTAAGTCGCGTCACGGCCGGCGCGCCGCGGCGCATGCATGAGCGTGGAGGGAAGTATGGCTACGGAAACTCAAAACAAGGTCGTGCCGTCGACCAGTTCCGGCACGGCGGGACCGCTCGGAGCGATCCATCTGCCCCGCCTCTGGCTGAAGCTTTCACTTGCAGCGGCCGATGCGCTGCCTGAAGGCTACGACGAATGCGGTACGGGCTTCGATGCAATGACGCTGAACGCGCTAGGACTCGATCGCCAAAAGACGATGGATTTCGTGCGCCGGAACCGGCCCACGTACATGGAGTTCGAAGAGTGGGTCGTTACCAACGGTAAGACCGACAAGGCAACGATCGAGCGGCACAATGCGGCGATCCGGGGCTACAACCACAGCGACGACCTCGGACGGAAAATGCGCGACACCTCAAAGATTAAGGACTCGACGGTGAAGGATGCGGTCACGCTGAACACGATCGAAGATCTCGACGAAATCCACCGCCAGCATATCCGTAAGTAGCTTCAAATAGAAGGAGCGCCCGATACGATCGGGCGCTCTTCTATTCGGCGTGGTATCATACGACGCATGACGGCTAAGAGCACGTTCGTCGATCCGGCGATCCAAGAGTACATCATCGCGAACGTCGTTCGCGAACATCCGATCCTGCAAGAGCTGCGCGAGGAGACGTCGCGCCATCCACATGCCCGCATGGCGATCGGGCCCGAGCAGGGCAGCCTCATGCAGCTGCTCGCGCGTGCCATCGGTGCGCGGCGGTACTTGGAGATCGGCGTTTTTACCGGGTACAGCTCGCTGGCAATGGCGCTCGCGCTCCCGGAGAACGGTTACATTCTAGCCTGCGACGTCAGTGAAGAGTACACGACCGTCGCGCGCCGCTATTGGAAGGCCGCCGGGGTCGCGGGCAAGATCGATCTTCGCATCGGGCCTGCGCTCGAAACCCTCGCCGCGTTGAGCGAGGCGGGTGTCGAGCCGTTCGATCTCGCGTTTATCGACGCGGATAAGGCAAACGTGGATGCCTACTACGAGAAGGCACTCGAACTGGTGCGGCCCGGAGGCTTCGTGCTCGTCGACAACGTGCTCTGGGATGGGGCGGTACTCGATCCGGATTCGTCAGACGTTCAGACGCGCGCGCTCCGCGCGCTCAGTCGCAAGGCGGGCCGCGACGAGCGCGTCGACGCGGCGCTCGTGCCGGTTTGCGACGGGCTCTTAATCGCTCTAAAGCATTAGGAAAGCCTCCGATTTGATGCAGGTCTAGGAGCCGAGGGCCGAAGGTTACTGTGGTAATCGAGGCTCTCGGCGACAACGAGATGCGCAAATCCGAGGCTTTCCTTACGGCGGACGGAGGTAGTTGAAGCGAGACCACGCGTCGTGCCACGGCGTTGCGGGATACGCTGGAGAGGCGACGTCGGAATAGTTGCCAACGTCGAAGCAGATGCGTCGGTGCGGATAGTCGACGGCCATCGCATGAACGGCCGGCAGGTTCGTTTCGATGATGCCGTTGTATCCGTCGGGGCGTTGCGGCTCGGTGCAGAGCGCCATCGAGCTCTCCGGAGAACCCGCGGCATATCGCACGGAGGCAACGGCGCCGCACGCAAAGCCCTGGCGGACGGCTGCGGGCATCGTCTCGTAACCGGCATTCGCAACGAGCGGCCGCCGAAGCTGAGGGCGGACGCCCTCCCAGATCGCGCCGCCGCCGGCCATGCCGGAATCGAGGACGACGTGGCTCAGCCAGGTGTCGTTGATCTCGATGGTTGCCAGCGGCACGTGCGGCGTGAGATCGATGGCGATGCAACGCATGCGTGAGAGCCGCGACGACGTTGGAAAGAGTGTGACCAGGCGGTGTTCGCGGTCGATGAGCGTCGGAAAGCGCATGAAGAAATCGTATCCGCAGAGTGCGTTCTCGCCGGTGACGTTCGGTGAAATCAACGCCGGGACGTTGTGGAGCGCATATCCGGCGACGCCGAAGCGCGCGATCTCGGTTTGACGGTCGACGTAGGTTCGTCCATCCGGCGCGACCTCAAACGTGCCCGCGCGGGCCCCGAGCCGCGCCGCCTCGGCCAGCCACGGCGAAACGATGATTGCGGACGTGCCGGTGTCGAGCACGCACGAAGCGCGCTGACCGTCGATCGTCACGGGAATCGTCGTGCGCGTTGCGTTCGAGCCGCTCGCGATGAGCACCGAGGCAGCGGCCGAAGCGCGATGTGCGAAGAGAAACGCAGCAATGCCGGCGCCGAGGCATAGGCTGCAAACGAGTGCGCGTATCGCTGGCGATTTCATCGGACTCGAGCGTAAGGGTACCACAGCCCGGCGGGATTCGTCGGCGCCTCTCATCAACTTGTAAGAAGATGCGCGTAACGTGCGTCGGCGGCGGCCCCGCCGGGCTTTACTTCGGCATTCTGATCAAACGGCGATTTCCCGCGTGGGAGATTCGCGTTCTCGAGCGCAATCGGCCCCTCGACACCTTCGGCTGGGGCGTCGTCTTCTCCGATGCAACGCTCGAGAATCTGCGTGCCGCCGACGAGCCGACGCATCGCGAGATCACCCAAGCCTTCGCGCATTGGGACGACATCGCGATTAATTTCGGAGGACGCAGGATGACATCCGGCGGCCACGGCTTCTGCGGGATCGCGCGCAAGCGCCTGCTCGAGATCCTGCAACGCCGCGCCGCCGAAACCGGCGTCGACGTGCGGTTTGAGACCGACGTTGAGGACGTCTCGGCATTGCGCGAGGGGTGCGATCTCCTCGTCGGCGCGGACGGCATCAATAGCCGCGTTCGCAGTACCTACGCGCCCGCATTTGGGCCGCAGCTCGACCGGCGTCAGTGCCGATACGTGTGGCTTGGAACGACGCTCCCGCTCGATGCCTTCACGTTCATCTTCGAACGTACGGAGCACGGATGGTTTACGGTGCACGCCTACCGCTTCGACGAAGAGCTCAGCACTTTTATCGTCGAGTGCCGGGAAGAGACGTGGCTCGCCCACGGCCTCGACTCTGCGAGCACCGAACAGACCCTGGCGTTCTGCGAGCGGCTCTTCGAGCCGTACCTGCGCGGCCACCGGTTGATGGCCAACAGCGCCCATCTTCGCGGACGTGACTGGCTCAACTTTACGCGCGTAAGCAACGAACGCTGGGTCCACGGCAACGTGGTCTTGGTCGGCGACGCCGCCCACACGGCCCACTTCTCGGTCGGGTCCGGAACGAAGCTCGCGATGGAGGACGCGATCGGGCTGGCCGATGCGCTGCGCGGGAGCGACCTCGCCGGCGCGCTTGAGGAGTACGAGGCGGTTCGCAAGGTCGAAGTCCTCAAGCTGCAAAACGCCGCGCGCAACTCGACCGAATGGTTCGAGAACGTTGCACGCTACGCGACGCTTCCGCCCGAGCAGTTTGCGTATAGCCTGCTGACGCGCAGCCAGCGAATCGGTCACGAGAACTTGCGGCTGCGAGATACCCAGTACGTGGACCGCGTCGAAGAATGGTTCGCGGGGCGCGTCGCGCCCCCGATGTTCGCACCGTTTCGGCTGCGCGGCCTCGAGCTGGCGAACCGCATCGTCGTTTCGCCGATGGATATGTACAGCGCGCTCGACGGAACCCCGCAGGACTTTCACCTCGTCCATCTCGGGGCGCGGGCGCTCGGCGGGGCGGGCCTCGTCTTTACGGAGATGACCTGCGTCACGCGCGAGGGACGCATCTCACCGGGCTGCACGGGCATGTATCTGCCGGAGCACGTTCCGGCCTGGAAGCGCATCGTGGATTTCGTCCACGAGTTTTCGCAAGCCAAGATCTGCCTGCAGCTAGGACATTCCGGCCCGAAAGGGTCGACGAAGCTGATGTGGGAGGGGATGGACGAGCCGCTCGATGCGGGAAACTGGGAAGTGGTCGGTCCGTCGCCGATTCCGTACGCGCCGGCGAACCAAATACCCGCCGAGCTGAGCAGGGCAGAGATGGAGGCGATTCTCGCCGCGTTCGTTCGAGCAACGGAGATGGGCCTCGCGTCGGGCTTCGACATGCTCGAGCTTCACTGCGCGCACGGCTACCTGCTCTCGTCGTTCATCACGCCGCTGCAGAACCGCCGCTCCGATGAGTACGGAGGTTCGCTCGCTAACCGGCTGCGCTATCCGCTAGAAATCTTTCGCGCGATGCGCTCGCGCTGGCCCATAGAGCGGCCGATGTCGGTCCGCATTTCAGCGACCGATTGGATCAACGGTGGAATCTCCGGCGACGATGCGGTCGAGATCGCGCGGGCGTTCAAGGCCGAAGGCGCCGATCTCATCGACGTGTCGACTGGACAAACCTCGCCCGATGCCAAGCCGATCTACGGGCGCATGTTTCAAACGCCATATGCCGACAAGATCCGGAACGAAGTCGGAATTGCGACGATGGCCGTGGGCAACATCACCGAAACCGATCAAGTCAACGCGATTCTCGCCGGTGGACGGGCCGATCTCGTCGCGCTGGGGCGGCCGCACCTCGCCGATCCCTTTTGGACGCTGCACGCCGCCGCGCGTCTCGGTTACCACGACGCCGGCTGGCCGGTGCAGTACCTTCCCGGAAAAGAGCAGCTCGAGCGTCTCGTCGCTCGTGCGCAAACGGCAGCGACGTGAGCGTCGCCGGCAAGCACGCCGTCGTGACGGGGGGAGCGCGCGGCATCGGATTGGCGATCGCATCGTTGCTCGCGCGAGAAGGGGCGCGCGTCAGCGTCGTCAGCCGCTCCGCGTTGCTTTGTGAGGACGCATTCTATCGCGCGCAGGCCGACGTTACGGACGCAGCGCAGATTCGGGATGCTTTTGCAGCGTGCCGCAATGCGAACGGAGCGATCGAGGTCCTCGTCAACAACTCCGGCATCGCCGAGTCGGCCCCGGTCACGCGCACCGATCTGGCAATGTGGGAGCGGATCATCGGCACGAACTTGACGGGAACGTTTCTCTGCACGCGCGAGGTTCTGCCCGCGATGATCGCAGCGGGCTGGGGGCGCATCGTCAACGTGGCGAGCACCGCCGGCCTGGGCGGCGCGCCCTACATCGCGGCATACTGCGCCAGCAAACACGGCGTGGTCGGATTCACGCGCGCGCTCGCGGCCGAGCTGGCCACGACCGGCGTAACGGCAAACGCCGTTTGCCCCGGCTACACCGAGACCGAGATGATGCAGCGCGCAATCGGCAACATCACGGCGCGTACCGGACGCACGGAAGCGGCGACACGTGCTCTGATGGCGCAAGGCAATCCGGAGGGACGGATCGCGACCGCGGACGAGGTGGCGCAGGGCGTGTTCGATCTGATCGAAGGAACGGGGACGGGCGTCGCGCTGGTAATCCCGGGATTCACCGTCGCGTAACTCACGCGCCATACCAGCGCAGATGCGGCCAAATCGCCGGCAGGGGCGCGACCGGATCGCGGCAGAGATAAATCGGCGAGGGTCCCTCGACGACCCACTTGTACGGCTCGGTCGACGTGCGGACGAGCACGACGCTGCGATAGTAGCGGCGAAGGCGATCGATGCGGGTGGCGCCGATTGCGACCAGGGTCTGCCCGTCGTACCCGTGCGTCCCCCATAAATAATAGCTGTTCTGGCTGGAGATCGCAGCCGGCAGTCCGTACCGCGGCCCAAAGAAGTCGAGCGCGCCGGCATCGCCATAAGTGTCGGCATAGATTGCGGTCCGCGTTCGCTCGCGCGGCGGAAGCGCAAAGTAGACTGAAGCGACGTCGCGTGCGAGCCGCTGCCAGCCGAACTCTTCGGCGAAGACCGGCTGAATCAAGTGCGGCGGACCGCCGCGCCCGGTCAGCCCGAGCGCGGCGGAGTATGCGATCAGTCCGTGAACCGGAAGAACCGGGAGGGAGAACGGAAGGGCCGCGAGCGCGACGGCTGCGAGCAGCGCGAAGAGCGCGCTCCGTACGTACGCTGCGGCGCCCTCGATTGCGAGGGCGCCGATGGAGAGCAGCGCGGCGTAGAAGCCGACGATGTAGTACCCTTTTGCGGCGAGCGTAACGGCCGCAAGGAAGACCACGACGTACGCAAGCGCGACGAACCGCAAATCGCGCAAGCCGGCGATCCGGAAGGGTGCAATGACGCCGGCGAGCCAGATTGGGACCGCCAGCGGGTTGGTGTAGAGCAGCTGTTCGAGCGCAAAGGCTCGCGCATTAGCAGCGAGGTCGTAGGATTCCAGAAGCATGCCGTTTTGGAACGCTTGACGGTGTGCGACATCCCCGCGGAGCACCTCGAGGATGGGCCATCCGTGCGCCGCTTGCCACGCGAAGTTCGGCAAAAGCAGCACCAGCGCGAGACCGGCGGCATAGAGCGCGTAGGGGGAGAGCAACACGCGGCGCTGCGGCGTGGCGAGCAGGCCTACGGCGATGCCGGCGACGGGCAGCAGCATTGAGTACTTAGCGTACATTCCGAGCGCGACGGTGAGGCCCAGCGCCGACCACCAGAGCGGCGCTTCCGCGCGCGGTGCGCGCACGATCCGGATCGAGAGGTAGAGCGCGAGCGTCCAGAAGAGCGGTTCGAATGAGCTGGTCGTCAGCGTGTTTCCCAGAACCAGATAGGCCGGCATCGCGAGCGTCGCGACGCCGGCGAGCGTTTGCGCGAAAGTGCCGCCGCCGAGCTCCCGAGTCAACCGAACGGCGAGATAGACGGTGACCGCCGCGGCGAGAATCGGAAGCGCGCGCAGCGCCACGAGCTGATAGCTCGCCGGCGTGGCCAGCCAAGCCGCCACCGCGGCCAGCGGGGGCTGATCGACGTACCCCCAGGCCAAGTGCTTCGAGCAGGCGATGAAGTAGAGCTCGTCGCGGAAGTAGCCGTACCGCCACGCCGTTGCCGCGTGCAGAATAGCGGCAATGAGGGAAAGCGCCGGCGCGATCACGCGGTGCGGCGCGCGACGATCAAAAGGCTGAGCGCGAAGCCGCAAACGCCGGACCATATCCAGGAGCCCAACGCCACGTTCCAGTCCCACCATATGCGTTCGGCAATCGTCATCCCGAGGAGGTAGACGCCGATGTACGTCATCGGCACGGCGACCGCAAACCAACGGAAGGCTTCCACCCGCCCCGGCGCCGGGTGAGGATCGTAGAAAAAGACCAAAAGATCGGCGAGGATGCCGGTGGCGAACGATTGGGCGAGCGTTACGGGGAGCAGGGGAGTCTGGTTCGTGAAAGCCGCCGCGGCCGGTACGTTACCCATGAGATAGAGCAGCGTGAGCATTCCCGGCGCGGGACGCACGCGCGAGACCATCCAGAGCGCGAAGCCGGCGACGAGCGTGCTTTGAAAGATCACGATGAGGACGCCGGTTGCGATCTTATAGTATCCGATCGACAGCGCGGTCAAATAATCGGAGTTAAAGGGAACGATCGGCGGCGGAGCGTTCGTGCGCCCCGCGGCCGGATCGAATGCGTAGGCCGTTCCGAAATGGGCCAAAATGAGCCAGGTCGCGAGCCCGAGGGCGAGCGGGGCTTGACGAGCGAGCGTCGCGGCACGGCCGCGGTTGGCGAGGACCGACCGGATCGGGCCGCTCGACAAGAAGAAGATGGAGAGGCCGAGGATCTGGTGCGTCGGACTGAGCAGCGCGTCGACGCCCTCCTCGATGCCGAGCAGTCGATGCCAGAGCATGTCGGCGATTCCGCCGAAAACGAAGATCGGAACGCCGACCAGCGCGAGGCGGTAGGGGCGTGGAACGGTGTTAGCCCAATCGTAGCCGAGCGCGCGCGAGTGCATCACATACGCTGCGATGACGAGCGCGACGGCAAGCATGCCGGAATAGAAAACGGCATGATATGGCGTGAAGAAGCTTTCCACCGGGACGTGACCGTGCGCCCAGGCGTCGAGGAAGAAGCCTGCCGAAATCCAGACGCAGCAGATTCCCACGGCATAATCGAGCGCGAGGCTTCGCGGAGCGGCATGCTGATGCACCAGCTGCTGCGCCATATTGGAAAAGGGCCTTACGCACGGGCAGCGACGGCGCCTTCTCGCGAGCAGGTGGCATCGCGAAGAGTTCCGTACGACCAACACGTGCTGCTACGCTTGGGAGCGCTCGCGCTTACGGCACTGCTCCAGGCCTGCGTGTCGCGCCTTCCCGATTCACCGCCAAACGTCGCCATCGGGCCGGCGGCATTGCCGGCCCCGCAGCTCGAGCCGAACGACGCGCCGCCGCGCATCCTCGGCATGCGCTTTTCGTCGCTTGACGTGCGGCGGGGAGGGCGCTGGGCGGGCGCGATCGTAACCGGCACGAACGTCGCAAGCGTCGAAGTACGCACGAACCTCTTCTCGATCAACGTTCCGAAACGAGCGCCCGGAAGTTTCAGCTTCGTTCTCGACGTCCTCGATGCGCCGCCCATCTTCGTGCGGGCCTATCGCTTGCGCGTGATTGCGCGCAACAGCGCCGGCAGCAAATACGAGGAGGACTTGCCGTTCCGCATTCGATGACGAACGCCCGTTGCGAAATTGACGGGAAGGTTCTGACGATCACGCTGGACGGGCCGGAGCGCAAGAACCCGCTCACGTTCGAGCTCTACGCACAGCTGCGCGATCGCTTTGCCGATCTGCAGAACGATGCGGAGATCAAGAGCGTCGTGCTGACCGGCGCAGAGGGTAACTTTTGCTCGGGTGGCGACGTCCACGACATCATCGGACCGCTGACGAGATCGAAACCGAGGCAGCTCCTGGAGTTCACGCAAATGACCGGCGATCTAGTCAAAGCGATGCGCGCTTGCCCGCAGCCGATCGTCGCCGCAGTCGATGGGACCTGCGCGGGCGCGGGGGCAATCCTTGCAATGGCGAGCGACCTGCGATTTGGAACCGAACGCTCGAGGGTCGCTTTTCTCTTCGTGCGCGTCGGGTTGGCGGGCTGCGACATGGGAGCGTGCGCGATGTTGCCGCGCATCGTCGGATTGGGCCGCGCCGCCGAGTTGCTCTATACCGGGCGCGCCCTGCCCGGTCGCCAAGCGTACGAGTGGGGGTTCTACAACGAACTCTGCGCACCGGAGCACTTACGCGAGCGGTCGCACGCCTTTGCGCGGGAGCTTGCCGAGGGGCCCACCTTGGCGCATGCGATGACGAAGAAGATGCTGCGCGAGGAATGGGCGCTGCCGCTCGACGAGGCGATCGACGCGGAGGCGCGAGCTCAGGCGCGCTGCATGGAGAGCGCCGACTTCCGGCGCGCGTACGAAGCGTTCGTGGCGAAGCGCGCTCCGGCGTTCGAGGGAGATTGACTTCGCTTGGACTTTGACCGAAGTCAAAGGCTCGCATGGCCGTTTTTTGACGAAGAACATCGAGCCTTCGCGAACGGCCTCGACCGCTGGCTTGCGCAGGCCGACGTTCTCGACGACGAGCGCAGCGCAGACGCCAGCTCCCGGGCCTGGGTCCGCGCGCTCGCCGTGGAGGGATGGCTGCGTGCGTGCGTGCCGGGGATCTACGGCGGTCTTCGGGCCGACCTCGACACGCGCACGCTCTGTTTAGCGCGCGAATCCCTGGCGTGGCGGTCGGCCTTCGCGGATTTCGGCTTCGCGATGCAGGGCCTCGGGAGCGCGCCCGTGACGCTCTTCGGAAGCGCCGAGCTTCAACGCCGCTACTTGCCGAACGTCGTGAAGGGTCGCTGCATAGCGGCCTTCGCGCTCTCCGAGCGCGAAGCCGGCTCCGACGTCGGCGCGCTTTCGACGCGAGCGCGCCGCGACGGCGACGCGTATGTCATCGACGGCGAGAAGGCGTGGATCTCCAATGCGGGCGTCGCCGATCTCTACATCGTCTTTGCGCGAACGGGCGGCGACGGGACGAAGGGCCTTAGCGCCTTTGCCGTGGATGCGGCCACACCCGGCTGCTCCGCCGGCAAGCGCGTCGAAACGATCTCGCCGCATCCGCTCGGAGCGGTGCGGTTCGAACGCTGTCGCGTTCCGGCGGCCCGGCGCATCGGAGAAGAGGGTGATGGCTTCAAGATCGCCATGGCCACGCTCGACGTCTTTCGCAGCACCGTCGGCGCGGCGGCGCTGGGATTTGCCGGCCGCGCGTTGAGCGAATCGATCGCGCACGCGAAATCGCGCCGGCTCTTTGGCTCGACGCTCGGCGGGCTGCAATTGACGCAGGCCTCGATCGCAGCAATGGCGACCGACGTGGACGCAAGCGCCCTGCTCGTCTATCGGGCCGCCTGGCTGAAGGATTCCACCGCGTCACGAGTCACGCGGGAATCGGCAATGGCAAAATGGTTCGCGACCGAAGCGGCGGGGCGCGTCTGCGATCGCGCCGTGCAGCTCTTCGGCGCACGCGGCGTCACCCGCGGAGAGGTCGTCGAACGGCTCTATCGCGACGTGCGGGCGCTGCGCATCTACGAGGGCGCGAGCGAGATCCAGCAAGTCGTCATCGCGAGGCAGGTGCTGGAGACGTAACGGTGCGTTTCACGGGACACGTCGATACCTTCGCCGAGGAGCGATTACCCACGGCCGAAGCGATGCCGGACCTGCTCTTCGACCCGTTGCGTTTGCGCTATGCCGAGCGTATGAATGCCGTGACCTACTTGCTGGACCGGCACGCGGACGGCGAACGCGGCAACGACCGGTGCATCGTTCTGCCCGCCGGGGGCGCTTGGAGCTACGCGCATCTTCGGAACGCGGCAAATCGCGTCGCGCGCGTGCTCGTTGAAGAACTCGCCCTCGAACCCGGAAACAGGGTCTTGCTGCGCGCCCCGAACTCGCCGATGCTCGCGGCCTGTTGGTTCGCGGTGCTCAAAGCCGGCGGCGTTGCGGTGACGACGATGCCGCTCTACCGCGCGAGCGAACTGCGCTTCATGATGGAGAAGGCCCAGGTGAAACACGCGCTCTGCGACGCGCGGTTGCGTGAGGAGCTGGATCTTGCGTGCCGCGAGTACCGCGGCGTTCGCGCGTGCTTTTTCAACGGGGAGCCGCAGGCGCCGGATTCACTTGAGACCTGCATGGTGAAGAAGGCGGAGCATTTCGAGACCGTCGTAACGGCGGCGCAGGACGTAGCCATCATCGCTTTTACGTCGGGAACGACGGGGACGCCGAAGGCGACGATGCATTATCATCGCGACCTCATCGCAACCTGCGAGACGTATGGCGCTGAGGTGCTGCGGCCGCGCCAAGACGATCTTTTCTGTGGAAGCCCGCCGCTCGGATTCACCTTTGGTCTCGGCGGGTTGCTGCTCTTCCCGCTCTACGCCGGCGCGGCGACGCTACTGCTGGAAAAGGCAGGCCCCATCGAGCTGCTTCGAGCCGTCCAAACGTTTGGGGTAACGACGCTCTTCACCGCGCCGATTGCCTATCGCTCGATGTTAGGCTCGCTCGACGCCTACGACGTTTCGACGCTGCGCACGTGCGTTTCAGCCGGAGAAGCGCTGCCGCGAGCCATTTGGGAAGAATGGCGCTCGCGGACGGGATTGCCGATTCTCGACGGCATCGGCAGCACCGAAATGCTGCATATCTTTATCGGATCGCTGGCGTCCGAAGCCCGAGCGGGTTCGACCGGACGCGTCGTTCCCGGCTACGTCGCCGAAATCCACGACGACGAAGGCCGTCCGGTTTCCCGCGGCTCGATCGGGCGCCTTGCGGTGAAAGGGCCGACCGGCTGCAAGTATCTGCAAGACGAGCGCCAGAGCAGCTACGTCCAACGCGGCTGGAACTATCCCGGCGATGCCTATCGCAAGGACGGCGACGGCTACTTTTGGTACGTGGCGCGCACCGACGACATGATCGTTTCGGCGGGATACAACATATCGGGGCCCGAGGTCGAGCAGGCGCTGATCGCGCACGCCGACGTCAAGGAAGTTGCGGTCGTTGGGAAACGCCACCAAGAGAAAGAAACCAACTTCGTAAAGGCTTTTGTCGTGCTCGTCGACGGCGCTGCGCCAACGCCGCAGAAAGCCGAGGAGCTGCGCGAATTCTGCAAGGCGCAGATCGCTCCGTTCAAGGCACCACGCGAGATCGAGTTCGTCGCCGAGCTCCCGCGCACCGAAACCGGCAAACTTCAGCGCTACAAACTTCGCTCGAGCTAGGCGCCACTTCAACTCGGACACATTCGTCGCCCGACCTCGTGTCGCGCTCCAATCGACCCGCTCACGCTGCGCTCTTGTCATCCTGAGCGGAGGCGCGGAGCGCCGGAGTCGAAGGGCGGTCCTTCGTTTGAAGTGGCGCCTAGCTCACGGACTTCGCAGGAAGCACTGCAGTAGCTTCGATTTCGACTTTGGCGCCCTCTTCGAGCAAGGCGGCGACCTGAACGAGCACCATCGCCGGATAGACTGGGCCGACGATCTCGCGGTAGGCGGCGCCGAGCGCCGCAAGCTTTTGCCGGTATTCGGCCTTGTCGGTGATGTACCAGGTGAGACGAACGAGGTGTTCGGCGCTACCGCCGGCGGCGCGGAGGACGGCCATGACGTTGCGCAGTGCCTGCGCCGCCTGCGCGAGAAAATCATCGCCGACGAGCTCACCGCCTTCGTTCCAGCCGATCTGGCCGGAAATCGCGAGGTAGCGTCCTTCGGCGACAATGCCGTTGGAATAGCCGCTCGGACGCGGCCAGCCCGCGGGGTTGATGCGTTCGCTCATGCAAAATCTCCGGCGCTGGTGCAGTCGATGCCCGTGCTGAGATGCGCTGCGCGCAGTAGCAGAGTGAAGGCGGCACTCACGAGCAGGTTGAGGGCGAGCGAGTAGAGCGCGATGAAACCGGTGAGCGAGCGGCCGAAGGCGTGGAAGGTGAAGTTGGAGGTAAATCCGCTCGCATAGGCCATCGCGCAGCTGGCAATCAGCCCGCAAGCCCAGCCCGCGAGCAGTGCCTTGGAATGAAACCACCGCGTCCAGAGTCCGAGGACGAAGGCGGGGAAGATCTGCAGCATCAACGCGCCGCCGAGGAGCTGGAAGTCGATCGCGTACGGAACCGGGGCGAAAAAAATAAAGAGCAGCGCGAACGCCGAGATACCCAGGGTGAGAAGCTTGGCAACGGCGGTTTCGATGGGCGCACGTTCCGGTGAGAATTCGCGAAAAACGTTGCTGGCAAAAAGATTAGCGGCTCCAATGCACATGATCGCGGCCGGCACGAGCGCGCCGATGACCACCGCGGCATAGGCGACCCCCGCGAACCAGTCGGGAAAGTAGCGCGCAAAGAGGATGGGCACGATGCTGCTGGCGTCCTTGGCGACGATGCCCGCGGCGACCGCGCAGTAGCCAAGCAGTGCCAAGAACCCGAGCAGCAGCGAATAGACCGGCAGAAGCGCCGCGTTGCGGCGAATGACTTGGCGGCTGCGCGCGGCGAGCACGCTGGTGATCGAGTGGGGATAGATGAAGAGGGAGAGCGCGGAACCCAAAGCCATCGTCGCGTAAGTGAAGTATTGCGGTGGGTTGAGATAGATCGAAGCTGGATGCGCCCTGTGCGAGAGGGCCGTTTCGGCGAGCGTGAAGACGTGCGCCCAGCCGCCGAGGCGCGCCGGAATCACGACGATTGCGGCGACGACCGTGGCATAGATGAGCGTATCCTTGACGAAGGCGATGAGCGCCGGCGCGCGCAGTCCGCTCGTGTACGTGTAGGCGGCGAGCAGCACGAAGGCGACGGTCAGAGCCGCCAGCGAGCCCCCGGAACCGAGCACCGAGAACTGGTTGAAGACCGCGCGCATTCCGACGAGCTGCAGGGCGATATAGGGCATCGCGGCGACGACGCCCGTCAACGCCACCGCGATCTCCAGCGTTCGATCGCCGTAACGATCGCGAACGAAATCGGCGGACGTCACGTAGCCGCGCCGGCGGGCGACGCTCCAAAAGCGCGAGAGGACGACCAGCGCGATCGGATAGGCAACCGTCGCGTAAGGAACGGCGAAGAAGCCCAGCGCGCCGACCCCGTAGACCAGCGCCGGAACGGCGATGAAGGTGTAGGCGGTGTAGAGATCGCCGCCGAGCAAGAACCAGGAGACGATCGTTCCGAAGCTGCGGCCGCCGAGGGCCCACTCGTCTAGGCTGTCCAGATTCGCGCCGCCCCAGCGAGATGCCAGAAAGCCCAGCGCCGTGACGCCCAGCATCGCGACGGCGAGGATCACCGCGGCGCTAGACATCGCCGCGCTCGCGGGTGAGGGTGACGACGAGCCCGAGCAGCACCGCCGTCGCGACCACCCATGCAAGCTGGTACCAATAGAAGAAGGGCAGACCGAAAAGCGGCGGCCGCGCGTGGTTGTAGAGCGGCGGAATCAGGGTTCCAACGAACGGGAAAAGAAGCAGCGCGTACCAGGCACGACGCATTGCCGCCTCGTTTCTCACGCCTTGCCTTGCCGCCTGTTACTGGCGAGCGCTCGACAGAGGGTCCGCGGGCGTCCGAAGCAAAGCAACCCCTCAAAGCTCCGAGGATACTCGAAAGCGAAAGGATTGTCATGTCCGTAAGTCAACCGCAGAAAGAGACGCCGTTCGGCCTCGACCAGAACGTGGCGGCTGGATTAGCTTACCTCATACCGATCATCGGCGGCGTCGTGATGATGCTCGGCGGCGGAACGAATAAATTCGTCCGATGGGCATCGGCCCAATCGATCACGTTGTGGGCGGCGTGGATCGTTCTTTGGTGGGTCATCAGCTTCATCATGATCGGGCTGCATCTGTGGCTCTTTTTCTTCCCCGTCTACATCGTGCTGCGAATCCTTGGTTTGATTCTCTGGCTCTGGACGTTCATCGCGGCCTTCCAAAACAAGCAAGTCGAGGTGCCCGTGGCGGCCGACCTAACGCGCACGATTTTTAAGACGTATCTGCAGTAAGGGGCGCTCGAAGCAGTAGGTCACGACGGCCGCTTGCGCGATCGTAATCGCGAAAGCGGCCTCCGTATAACGTCCTTGCCAGCGCCGGTCCTGGTGCGGATCCCCGGCGTATGGTGGGAAGTGGTGCCACACCAGCTCGCGCCCGACGAGCTGGTGGTAGAGGTATAGGTTATACGATATCGTCGCCATGAATCGCAGCGGCGCGTTATCCAAGAACACCTGCCACCAACGCGGGCTTGCCAGCGAGCCCAACGCGATGACGGCAAACGCCAGGCCGAGCAGCGGACGCTTCTCGATCTGCCAGACTCCGGCCCACTGGTCGTGGAAGCGATAGGCATACAGACTCTCCAAAAGCGCGACGAGCAGCGTAAAGCCTGCGATCGCGACGAACGGACCGGCGTACCGAAGACGCGATGCGCGCCACCGGTCGCCAAAGCGCGTGAAGAGATACGCGGCTATCATTCCAAAAGCGAAGATGTCGAGATAACCAGGCAGGTTCTCTTCATAGGGGGTGAAGAGGCTCGAGTAGCAGCACTGGGCGAGCCCCGCACGCCAGAGTCCCGCGATCAGGATCATCGCGCCGGCCGTTATCCACGGCTGACGCTTGAAACACCACCAAATCAGCGGGAAGATGCAATAAAATTCGACCTCGACCGCAAGCGTCCAGAGCACGCCGTTGATGGTTCCGTACCGCAACGGAAACCAGGTATGAATGAAGAGCAGATGCGTGACGAGGTCTGGAACGAGCGACGCGTTGGGTTGCACCTGCGCGTAGCCGATCGCATACGCAACGGCAATCGAGAGCACGTACGAAGGCACGATCTTGATGAAGCGGCGCCAAGCGAACTCTCTCCACGAGGGCTGCGCGCGTCCCGCGAGCGCGGACCGAACGAAGGGATACGAGATGACGAAACCACTGAGAAAGAAGAAGAGGTGAACGCCTACGAAGCCCGTGGCCGGAATGAATTCGAGTGCCGGACCGGGCGATAGCCACGAGAACTCCCAAACGTGGTACCACAGCACGAGCAGGATGGCGATGCCGCGCAACCCGTCCAAAACTCCGAGCCGGGGGCTCTCGCGTGTTATCATCGGAGATAGCCGAGGAACTGCGTCGTGCAGGTCTAACCGCCGGCGGCTAGGCCGGCCGCCAATGCAGCTTCAGCGCGCCGGCTGCAGCGGCGAGCACACTGTCGACGCTTGCCAACCGGCAGTCGAGTTGGACCGCAAGGGCGAGATAGAAGGCGTCATAGCACGTCAAATGGTGTTTGCGGGCGAGCCGCATCGCCGCCGCCGCATCGGGCATCTCGACCGTCAGAGGAAGCACCAAGATTTCGCGAAGCGCGGTCGTGCTATGCACCTCGGTGATACGCCCGCGCCGCTCCGCCTGCAGCAACCCTTGGGCGACTTCGCTGTGAAAGTTTCCGGGCACCGCCGCGCCTTTGCGCGAGATCTCTAAAAGCGCAGCGTCGGCGTAACTTTCGCTCTCGTCATGCATGATGCCGGCGAGCACGACCGACGCGTCAGCCACGATCAACGCCGGCCCTCATTGATGAGATCGCGAATCGTTTCGCCCGGAGCGAGCTCCAGAACGCCGCGCATCGAACGCAGGCGCTCGACGGCCAGCCTGGCGCGCTCTCGCCGAGCATCTTCCGTGGGAACGATCTGGGCCACGGGTTTTCCGCGCTTGGTGATAACCGTCGGCTTGCCCGCGATTGCGTCTTCGATGAGCGCCGAGAAGTGCGTCTTTGCCTCAAAGACGCCGACGTGCTTGCCGGCGAGAGACTCAGGCTTCTTGTTGTCCATATAGCTAGTCTACCAACTAGTCGGTTCCGTCGCAACCGTGGCGCCTGGGGCTAGCCCGCATGGCTGCGGGCCGCCATTTGACGCGAAAAAACACCCTTGGTATAGTTGAGAGCCGGTCCCACCTGCGGGTGAGGCCGTTGTTTGTGATGCGACCCGGAGATGAGGAGCAAGACCGATTCCAACAATTAACCAGCTGGTGCGCCGCGGGCGAGAGAAGACCGAGCAGAAGGTCAAGACGCGCGCGTTTCGCGTGATCCTGACGGGGCCCAAGCCGGGCCACCCCGACCTTCCGACGCGGACGTTTGAAGTGCGGGGCAACCCGCAGCGGCGGGGCGTCTGCACGCAAGTCAAGACGGTCACGCCCAAGAAGCCGAATTCGGCCTTGCGGAAAGTCGCTCGCGTCCGGCTCACCAACGGTGAAGAGGTGACGGCCTATATTCCCGGCATCGGGCATAACCTGCAGGAGCACTCGGTCGTGCTAGTGCGGGGCGGGCGCGTCAAAGATCTCCCCGGTGTACGCTATCACATCATTCGCGGGACGCTCGATACGGCCGGCACTGCAAACCGCAAGCAAGGCCGCTCGAAGTACGGCGCGAAGCGCGAAAAGAAGAAGTAAAATGCCTCCCTTCGACTCGCTGCGCTCGCTCAGGACAGGCTCATTAAAGGAAAGTAATAAACTCGATGCCTCGTAAAGGACCAGCTCCTAAGCGGCAAATTCTACCGGATCCTCGGTTCAACTCGAAAGTGCTGGCGCGCTTCATCAACAAGGTGATGCTGCGCGGCAAGAAGTCGACGGCCGAGCATATTACCTATGGCGCGCTCGACATCGTCGCCGAGAAGACCGGCCGCGATCCGATGGAGATCTTTTCGCAAGCGCTCTCCAACGCGATGCCGCTGGTCGAGGTGCGACCGCGCCGCGTCGGCGGCGCAACCTACCAGGTCCCGATGGAGGTCCGCCCCGACCGCCGCCAGGCGATGGCGATGCGTTGGCTGATCGGCTTCGCGCGCGTCCGCGGCGGGCACTCGATGGAAGAGAAGCTCGCCGGCGAACTGCTCGATGCCTCAAACAATACCGGCGCTACGATTAAGAAGCGCGAAGACACGCATAAGATGGCCGAGGCGAACAAAGCCTTCGCGCATTACCGTTGGTAAGCATCCAAGACTAAACCACCATGGCTGTAAGGGAATATCCGCTCGAACGCACGAGGAATATCGGCATTGCGGCGCACATCGACGCCGGCAAGACGACTTGCACGGAGCGCATCCTCTTCTTTACCGGGCGCGTGCACAAGATGGGCGAGGTGCACGACGGCGCGGCGACGATGGACTGGATGGTCCAGGAGCAGGAGCGCGGCATTACGATCACCTCGGCGGCAACGGCGACGACCTGGCGCGACACTCGCATCAACATCATCGACACGCCGGGTCACGTCGACTTCACGGTCGAGGTCGAGCGCTCGTTGCGAGTGCTCGACGGGTTGGTCGCGCTTTTCGACTCGGTCGCCGCGGTGCAGCCTCAATCGGAGACGGTTTGGCGGCAAGCGAACAAGTATAAAGTCCCCCGGATCATTTTCGTCAACAAGATGGACCGCGTCGGGGCCGATTTCTTTAACGTCGTCGAAAAAATTCGCGAACGCCTGGGTGCGCGCGCCGTGCCGATTCAAGTGCCGATCGGTGCCGAAGAGAATTTCAAGGGCGCCGTCGACCTGTTCACGATGAAGAAAATCGTCTACACCGACGAGCTCGGCTCGACGATGGCTCAGGAAGACGTCGAGGGAGAACTCAAGGAACTCGCCCTGGAGTGGCGTCGTCACCTCGTCGAAGCGATCGCGGAGCAGGATGACGAGCTGCTCGAGATGTTCTTCGAGGGGAAAGAGCTGCCGATCGATCGCATGAAGAGCGCCTTACGCAAGGCGACGATTGAGGGCACCGTGCTTCCGATGCTCTGCGGGTCGGCGTTTAAGAACAAGGGTATCCAGCCGCTGCTCGACGCCGTCGTCGAGTACATGCCGTCGCCGTTGGAGGCCAAGCCGATCGTCGGACGCAACCCGAAGACCGGCAACGAGCTGGTCCGAAAAGCCGACGACGGCGAGCCGTTCTGCGCGCTCGCCTTCAAGATCGCGACCGATCCCTATGGGAACTTGACGTACTTCCGCGTCTATTCGGGCGTGCTGAACAAGGGCAGCTACGTGCTCAACTCGCGTAACGGGCGCAAGGAGCGCATCGGCCGGATCCTGCGCATGCACGCCAACCATCGCGAGGACATCAACGCGATCGGCGCGGGCGACATCGCCGCCGCGGTCGGTCTCTCCGACACTCGCACGGGCGACACGCTCTGCGACGAGCGGGCGCCGATCGCTCTCGAGTCGATCACGTTCCCCGAGCCGGTCATTCATCAAGCGATCGAGCCCAAGAGCAAGGCCGACCAAGACAAGCTCGGGCTGGCACTGGCGCGGCTCGGCCAGGAAGACCCGACGTTTCGCATGCGCACCGACGAGGAGACGCAGCAGACGATCATCGCCGGAATGGGCGAACTGCACCTCGAGATCATTCTCGACCGGTTGCGCCGCGAGTTCAAAGTCGACGCGAACGTCGGCAAGCCGCAGGTCGCGTACAAAGAAGCGATTACGAAGACCGTTGAAAAGGAAGGCCGCTTCGTGCGGCAGACGGGCGGCAAGGGCCAGTACGGCGACGTCTGGTTGCGCGTCCAGCCGCAGCCGCCGGGAACCGGCTTCGTCTTCGAGTGGAAGATCGTCGGCGGTGCGATACCCAAGGAGTACGCGAAGGCGGTCCAAGAGGGCGTGAGAGAATCCGCCCAGAGCGGCGTCCTGGCCGGCTTCCCGGTGATGGACTTCAAGGCCGAAGCCTTCGACGGTTCTTACCACGAGGTGGACTCGTCGGAAATGGCCTTCAAAATCGCCGGCTCGATGGCGTGGAAGGAAGCAAACCGAGCGGCCGGGCCGATTCTGCTCGAACCCATTATGAAGGTCGAGGTGACGACGCCGAAAGAGTACATGGGCGCGATCAACGGCGACCTCAGCCGGCGTCGAGGCGCGATCCATGCGACCGAAGAAGCGCCCGGCGGCGCGCAGGTAATTACCGCGCACGTGCCGCTTTCAGAAATGTTCGGCTACGCGACGGATATGCGCTCGGCGACCCAGGGCCGCGCGACCTACACGATGGAGTTTTCGCACTACGAAAAGGCGCCCAAGAGCGTCGAAGAGGAGATCGTTGCCAAGTCGGCCGGCAAGAAGCTGGCGCCGGCATAAGCTCTCGTTGACAGCCCCGGTCGCGCCTGCTACGATTCCGTGGTCGCGCGCCCCCTCGACGGGGGCGTTTACCGCGTAAAGCGGCAGAGCCAGGCAGAACGCCTGGACCCGTGTATTAGGAGAATCAATTGGCTAAACAAAAGTTCGAGCGCAAGAAGCCGCACGTCAATATCGGTACGACGGGCCACGTCGACCATGGCAAAACGACGCTGACGGCGGCAATCATGCACTGCCTTGCAACCGAGGGGTTGGCGCAGAAAGTCGGCGTCGATCAGATTGATAACGCGCCCGAAGAGAAGGAGCGCGGGATCACGATCGCCATCTCGCACCAAGAGTACGAGACGCCGAAGCGCCACTACGCCCACGTCGATTGCCCGGGCCACGCGGACTACATCAAGAACATGATTACCGGCGCGGCGCAGATGGACGGCGCAGTTCTGGTCGTCGCCGCCTCGGACGGTCCCATGCCGCAGACTCGCGAGCACATTCTGCTCATGCGCCAAGTCGGCGTTCCGCGGATCATCGTCTTCCTCAATAAGGTGGACATGGTCGACGACGAGGAGCTGCTCGAGCTCGTCGAGATGGAGATCCGCGAGCTGCTCAGCAAGTACGAGTTCCCGGGCGACGACACGCCGATCATTCGCGGCTCGGCGCTCAAGGCGCTCAACTCCAGCGGCAAGCGCGGGGATCCCGATGCCGATGCGATCTTCAAACTGATGGACACGGTCGACGACTACATCCCCGAGCCGCAGCGCGAAGTCGACAAGCCCTTCCTGATGCCGGTCGAAGACGTCTTTACGATCACCGGCCGGGGCACGGTCGGGACCGGGCGCGTCGAGCGCGGCCAAGTGAAGGTCGGCGAAGAGGTGGAGATCGTCGGTCTCAAGGACGAGACGAAGAAGACAGTCGTTACCGGTATCGAGATGTTCCGCAAACTGCTCGACGCAGGCATTGCGGGCGACAATATCGGCGTGCTCTTGCGTGGCATCGACCGCAACGAAATCGAGCGCGGTCAGGTGCTCGCCAAACCCGGTTCGGTCAAGCCGCACAAGAAGTTCAAAGCTGAGGTGTACGTGCTCTCGAAGGACGAGGGCGGGCGCCACACGCCGTTCTTCGCAAACTATCGGCCCCAGTTTTACTTTCGCACGACCGACGTTACCGGGACGATCAAGTTGCCCGAAGGGGTCGAGATGGTCATGCCCGGCGATAACGTCCAGATGGACGTCGAGCTGATTACGCCGATCGCCTGCGAAGAGGGTCTGCGCTTCGCGATTCGTGAGGGCGGCCGCACGGTCGGCGCCGGCGTAGTCACGGCGGTTGCCGAATAGTTCCTTGTCATCCTGAGCCCTTCGACTCGCTACGCTCGCTCAGGACAGGCTGCGCCGCGTAGCGGCGCTGTCGAAGGGCGCTCCTTGAAAAAATGGTAAATCAGTAATGGCTAAGCAGATGATTCGGATACGCCTCAAAGCGTACGATCATAAGGTCCTCGATCAATCGGCCGAGCGAATCGTCGAAACGGCGAAGCGCACCGGCGCCTTCGTGAGTGGGCCGGTGCCGCTGCCGACCGAGATCAACCGGTTCTGCGTGCAGCGCTCGACGAACAACGACAAAAAGTCGCGCGAGCATTTCGAAATGCGTACGCACAAGCGGCTCATCGACATCCTGCAGGCGTCCCCAAAGACGATGGACGCGCTCATGCACCTCGACTTGCCGGCCGGCGTCGACATCGAGTTGAAAGCCTAAGGGCCGCGCGACCAGGAAATCCTTAGGACCGGGTGCCAACAGCACCCGGTCTTTTCTTTTTGCCGGAAGGAGCAACATGGAGATCAAGCCGACCTACCTGGGCACGATGATCGGGCTGGCGACCGTCGCGTTCGGGCTCATTGCGGCCGGGGCATGGAACAAATTCATCAGCGACGTTATCGCGCTCTTCCTCAAGCCCGGAAACGGCGTGATCGCGGAGCTGATCTACGCGGTCATCGTCACGATCGTCGCAATCGTCGTCGTCCAAACGCTAGCGAAGCTCGCAGAAAGAGAAGCGGAGCTTACGGCAAAGCTGCCGTTTTCAAAAAGGCCGGCGGAGTAGGCTAGTGTGCTGTCCCAGAAGTTCGATGCATAAAGCTGGCCGTTTGGCGGAGCGCGGGCAAGGAACGATGAGCGACAAAAGCAGCGCTTTGCGAGCGAAGAGTGACGCAGCCCGCGACCGTCAAGCGGCCAGCCCAAAGGGTCGCGGCGGCGGATGCGCACTGGCTTTGTTGCTCGTCGGTCACAGAGCTACGGCTATGCTCCCTCCTCGCGCCGCGCCAGTGCGCTCCGGCGCTCGCGACTTTATGCACCGAACTTCTGGGACAGCACACTAGCCCGCAGCGGCGTCGCCCTTCGTGGGCGGCTTGCCGGCGCGAATCTTTATAGCGACCTCGGGGCGGTGCTGCAACGGGGGGTAGATGTGCGCGCGCACTTCGAAGCCTTTTTTCTCCAGCCCTAGGCGATAGGCGGCCTGCTGAATGCCGTGCAAGATCGCCGCGTTGAGGGTTTCGTCGGCGACGCCAAGATCCATCAACGTATGGACGTCGGTCTTCTTCGATAGCAGCGTCAAGCGAATCTCTCCGGGAACTCGCTGCGATTCGTGTTCTTCATCGATTGGATCGTGGAAAACGACGACGTGCCGGTCTTCGTAGACAACCTCATTATCGCCCAGGAGCTTCGCCCATTCTTTGGGATCCTTCGGCCATTGTGGCTCGACGCCCAGAACGTCGGCCGGTGTAATGACTTTCTTCTTACGATCGGCGGGCATGCGGAGCCGCTTCACCGTTTGCAAGAGGACGCCTGCCTGCGCTGCCGGAAAAACGCACGATGACAGAGTGGATTTCCGAACTGGTGTGCAGCCCCGAGCAGCGCACCTGGGAGAAGCCCGACCCCGAGCATACCTTTCGCGGACGGCTCGACGGCACGCGCGCCAAGGCCGACGAAGTCGTGTATGAAGACGACGACGTCTTTGCGTTCCGCCACAACATCGATCAGAGCAAGGAAGAGTGGTGGGAGATTCACGTCGTCATCATTCCGAAGAAGTGGGTTCCTACGATCCTGGATTTCGGGCTCGGCGACGCCAGGTTGTGGCATCGGCTCATCGCGGGCATTCAGAAAGTTGCGCTCAAGATGGGACTCTATCACGAGGGCTTCATGATCCGGATGGGCGTTCTGCCGCCTTACCAACACACCGAACACGTGCACATCCACATCCTCGCGGGCAAACATACCTCGCCCCTCGTGGATGGCCCGATGCCGGATGTCAGCTGAGACAAAGACGCCGTCTCTTGCCGGTATCGCGCTGACTTTTGCCACGATCTCGTCGACCGCGTTCGGCGGCGGTCAAAAGGCGACGATTCGCCAACAAGTGCTCGACCGCGGCTGGATGGACCGCGAGCGCTTTATGGATGGGCTCGAGATCGCACAAGTTCTTCCCGGCCCGAACATCCTCAATCTCGCGCTCTATTGCGGTCAGCGCGTCCGCGGGATTCCCGGCGCAATCGCCGCCTTTCTCGGCGCCAGCGTGCCTCCATTCATCATCATCCTCGTTGCGGGCGCGCTCTATTTCAAGTTCGAGTCGAACACGTACGTACACGGAGCTTTATTGGGCTGCGCGGCCGGCGCGCTCGGGTTGACCATCGGTAACGCGCTGGAGCTGACGTGGGACGAGCGCAGCGATTGGATGCGGATCGTTCTCGTTGCGATAACGGCGCTGACCGTTTCGTTCTTGAGGATGCCGCTGCTCCTGGTGCTCGTGACGTTCGGCGGAGCTGGTATCGCCCGCGAGTACTTGCGCTCCCGCAAGGAAGCCCATGAATAGCACCGTCCAGACCGTCATCCATTTGCTGTGGACCTTCTCGCAGCTTTCGGTGCTCGGTTTCGGGGGCGGGAAGGGCATCATTCCGCAGATGCACGCCGACGCCGTCACCCGTTATCAGTGGGTGACATCCCAGCAGTTCACCCAGTTCTACACGCTCGGAAAGCTCGCGCCCGGACCGACGACGATCTTTGCCGCACTCGTCGGCTACGCCGCAACGCCTGGGCGCCCGTTGATCGGCGCGGCGGCGGCAACGATCGCCATGTTCGTCCCTTCGAGCGCGATCATGGTTGGATTCGATGCGGTCTGGAAGCGCTTCGAAGCTTCGCCGTGGAGGGGAATCGTTTCGCGCGGCCTGGCACCCGCGATCGTTGGACTCGTCTGGTCGAGCGTCTTTACGATCGGCCGGGGCGCGCCGGCGACTATGCTTGCCTATGCGGTCACGGCGATCGTCGCGGCTTTGATGCTGCGCACCAAAATCAGCACGCCGCTGCTCATCCTCATGGCCGGAGCCGTAGGGGTTGTCGCGCTTCGCTAAGCGAACGACCGGCCATGCCCATCGAGCTCCACGAAGTGCGGTCGCGCTCTTTTCACGGCACGAAACGGCGGATCTACCATCTGCTCGAGGAGATGGGTACGTCGGGCGATCAGATTTGGCCGTTCGCGTCGCAGCCGTTCATGCGTTCGCCGGGCCCGCTTTCGCCGGGCCGGACGGAAGAGTGGCATCTCGGAATGCACGCCGTGCTTGAAGAGGCCGTTCCGGAGGAGCGCATCGTCTGGCGCTTCCGCAACGAGGGTCTCGACGGCACGCACGGCTTTCACCTTGCGAGCTCCGGCAAGGAAACGGTGCTCGAATACCGCGTCGACGCGATGCTCTCCGATACGGAAGGCCGATTGCTCTGGCGTCGCTTCGAAGATCAGTTCGAGCGTTCGACCGAGGCGCTCTTCGACAAACTCGCGCGAGTCCTCAAGCGTTGAAGACCGCGGTCACGGGAGCGCCCGATGCCGTGGACTTCATTGACGTTGCCGCTCGCCTTACCGACGAAGAGCGGCTCGTGCGCGAAACCGTACGCACGTACGTGCGCGCGAAAGTGCTGCCGAGGATCGCCGGCTGGTTCGAGGAAGGGGTGCTCCCGCGCGAACTCGGCCCGGAGCTGGGACAGCTCGGATTGCTCGGCATGCATCTCGAGGGCTACGGCTGCGCCGGGGCGAGCGCGGTCGCCTACGGCCTAGCGTGTCTCGAGCTGGAGGCGGGCGACTCGGGGGTGCGCAGCTTCGCCTCGGTTCAAGGGTCGCTCGCAATGTATGCGATCTACCGCTTTGGCGACGAAGCGCAGAAGCGCGCGTGGCTGCCGGCGATGGCGCGCGGCGAGCTGATCGGATGTTTCGGACTGACGGAGCCCGATTACGGCAGCAATCCCGCCGGGATGCGCAGCTTCGCGCGGCGCGCCGGTTCCGACTGGATCCTCGACGGCACGAAGATGTGGATCACGAACGGCTCGATCGCCGATGTTGCGATCGTATGGGCACAATCGGAGCAGGGGATACGAGGATTCATCGTGCCGCGCGACGCGAAGGGGTTCAGCGCGCGGAACATCGACCGGAAACTCTCGCTGCGGGCCTCGGTGACGAGCGAGCTCGTGCTCTCCGATTGCCGGCTTGCGGGCAGCGCGCTCTTGCCGGAGGCCGACGGTCTCGGCGCCCCATTGGCATGCCTGAACGAAGCCCGGTACGGTATCGTTTGGGGAGCGATGGGGGCCGCCCGCAGCTGCTACGAAGCCGCTCTCGAGTACAGCAAGACGCGCGTGCAGTTCGGCAATCCAATCGGCGCATACCAGATGACGCAACAGAAGCTCGTCAACATGCTCGTCGAGCTCAACAAGGGCAGCCTGCTCGCGTTACATGTCGGCCGTGCGCAAGACGAGGGGCGCCTCCACCCCGCTCAAGTTAGCTTGGCGAAGCTCAATAACGTTCGGGAAGCGCTCTCGATCGCGCGCGAGGCGAGAACGATTCTCGGCGCAAACGGCGTCACGCTGGAGTATCCCGTGATTCGCCACATGAACAACCTGGAATCGGTCCTCACGTACGAAGGCACCAGCGAGATGCACACGCTGATCGTCGGCAAAGAGATCACCGGCCTCTCCGCCTTTACGTAAGGGGTCCCGCGCCGCGACAGTCGGCGCGGGGGCGTAACGTCAGGGCACTGCGTGAAGTGCAGCGCGACTCAAACATAGTCGGCGAGCTTGACGGCCACCTCGAAGATCGCACCGAGCACGCCGCGAACCTGCAAGTGAACGACCGTGCCGGGCGGATTCGAGAGCAGCGCTCGCAGCGCGGCGAGCGAATCGCTCGACGCCGTGGCGCCGTTGATGGTGAGGATGACGTCGCCCTTCGCTAAGCCGGCCGCGGCTGCCGGCGTTCCCGGGAGTACGGACAGGATGGTGTAGAGACCGTTTTGATCGATGACGAAGAGTCCCGAGCGGTCATATGAGAACGGGGTATTGAAGTCGGCGCTCTTTGCCAGCAACAGCTGGTGGTGCGGATAGTCGAACGTGACGTCGAAGCGGCGCCAAATCGCGCTGCCGACGTTCGCCGGGTCGTACGGATCCGCAAACGCCCCTTCGGTCCCGACCGAGAACGACGTAATGGGGTTCGGAATGGTATAAGGTCCGATCTGTAGTGCCGGCACGCGCCCGAGCCGCGCGTAGGCCGGGCCGCCGACTCCGAATCCGACGACGCCCGGTGGAGTCTTGGCGTACGCGGCAATCGCGGGATGCGCGGCGAGGAACGGTGACGAGAGCTCGAGTCCGGCGCGGTTTCCCGTATCGACTTCCGCGGACGTCGTGACGGCGTCGACGCCCACCTGGATGCGCGGTATGGTGCCGTCGATGTAGAACGGAACCGCCGCGGCCCCGGGTATTGAAGCGGGCCCGGCGCCGGGCATCGTCAGCGTGATCTTCGAATTCGCATAGTCGATCGTCGTGAGAAAGCGCGCAAGAAATTGATAGCCGATCATGCCGTCGATTCGCATTCCCTCGGCCATTCCGAATCCCGTCGCGATCGGCAGAACGAGCATGTATTGGTCGCGAACCGTCGCGTTGCCGACCGCGATTGAGTTCATGTGCGTAAACGCGGCTCCCTCGGTCGCTGCTCCAACGCCTTGGAGCTGGATGCCGCCGGCGCTTTGCGCCTGCGCCGCAGCGGCGACCTGCGGCGTCACGATATAGTCGCCGCCGCTATCGAGGACGAACGTATACGGCCCGTGACCGTTGAGCCTTCCACTGACGTAAATATGGTTGTTGACGACCTGGATCGGTACCGTCGTCGTTCCGCCGGCGATCGAAAAGTCGCGGACGCTTTGCGCCGGCACGCGCATGCGCTCCCCCACTTGATCGTTGACGGCAAGGGACGAAAGCCGGACGCTAAAGGAGTTGCCGCTCGACGTTCGAGTGGAGATGTCGAAGGGATAGAGGATTCCCTCGACGCGCTGGTAGTTCGAGAAGGTGCTCGTGAACGAGACGGTCCCGATCGAGGCGGTCTCGCGTGCGATGAGATGGGAGCGCGTCTCCAGCCAAAGATCCAGCTCGCTACCCTGGGGCGGCGTGATCGCCAAAACGTCGTAGCTATCGTCGCCGTCGCTGCGCCTGCCGGCATAGATCACCGTCGCGCCGCCGGCGTCGGGGCGCAAATAGCGCAGATCGTTCATGTACGCTTGGTCGATGGCTTGCAGGCGCCCCGCGGTCCCCGCGTCGATGGTAACGAGGCCGGAGTAGTCCTGGCTCCACGCGGTTCGGGCGTCCCAGCCCGAACAACCGGTTTGCGCACCGGCCTCTTGGCAGCGCGTAAAGCGCCCGCCGCGAAGATCGTCCCACTCTTGCGCCGTTCCTCCGAGTCCAAAGATTTCGACTTTGCCGGCGATCGAGATCGAATAGATACCCGCGAGCGGACGCGTCAGCATCGCCTTGCGCAAGTCGTCCAAGAGCGACCGGGTCGAAATAGAAGCGCCGGCTGCCTCACCGGGGCACAAAAGGAGAGCAAGGCCGAAAACGCCGGCGGCTGCTTTCGCGATCGTCTCGTTGGCACGCATGCGCCAAGGCTTTGTTCCGGCGGGTCCACGAGCCTTGACCTCGCGCAGGCGTCCTGGTAAACTGCCGTGGTTGCGGTTCATGCGAGCAATACGCCTGGGCCAGTGGCTTAACGCAAATCAGACCGAGAGAGAAGCATGAAGAACATCCTGGGCCGTAAAGTCGGGATGACCAGCGTCTTCACCCCCGACGGGCGCTCGGTGCCCGTTACGGTGATCGCGGCTGGTCCCTGCACGGTCGTGGAACGCCGAACGAAGGAGAAGCACGGCTACGATGCCGTCGCGTTGGGCTTTGAGCCTGTCAAACGGAATCGGCTGACGCGTGCGCTCGGCGGACACTTCAAGAAGCAGAGCGTCGAGCCGGTACGCGTCGTGCGAGAGTTTCGGACCGGCGTCGGCGAGGCCGAAGTCGGCGAGAGCATCACGGTTGCAGGTTTCGAGCCGGGCGATCGGGTCGACGTAGCCGGCATCTCCAAGGGCCACGGCTTTTCGGGCGGCATCAAGCGGCATAACTTCAGCGGCGGCGGCGCGAGCCACGGCTCGATGATTCATCGGCAGCCCGCCTCGAACGGCGACACCAACGCCGGACGGACGACGAAGGGAAGCCGCCGGCCCGGTCATTTCGGCGTGGACCGCACCACGCTGCAAAATCTCGAGGTAGTGCGCGCCGACAGCGATCGCAATCTGTTGCTCGTGCGCGGCGCGGTGCCCGGCGCAAAGAACGCGCTGCTCGTCGTTCGCGAGAGCGTCAAGTCCCGCAAGGCAAAGGCGTAGATGCCCAACGTCATCGACGCGTCGGGTAATGTCGTGGGCGAGCGCAAGACGCCGGCGATCTTCGATCGCGACTTCGGGAGCAAGCTCGACGTTATCTACCGCGCCGTGCATCGTGAATTCGCCAACCCCCGCGCGGGGACGGCGTCGACGCGAAAACGCGACGAGGTTGCGGGCGGCGGCCGCAAGCCCTGGCGTCAGAAGGGCACCGGACGCGCGCGCCAAGGGTCGATCCGGTCGCCGCAGTGGCGCCACGGCGGGGTCGTCTTCGGGCCTCAGCCGCGCAGCTACGTCGAAGGGCTCAATAAGAAGGAACGCCGGCTCGCCTTTGTCGCCGCGCTCGCCGACCGCTTTCGAAACGATGCGGTCGCGCTCTTCGATGCCGGCGATTTTGGAATTGAGAAGACCGCGGCGTTCGCTAAGGTGCTCTTCGGCAGCGCGAAAGCGGCTCGTACGGGCCCGACGACGCTGATCGTCTGTCGCCGAGATGAGGGGCATGCCGGCGAAATCGAGCGCGTGAGCCGCAATCTTGTCCGCGTCGCGGTGACCGACGACGGAGCGCTCGACGTCAAAGACCTGCTGCGGTTCGAGCGGATTCTTTTCACGACCGCAGCCTACGACGCCGTCACCGGAGCGCTGGAAGAGGAGCCCGGCAATGGACGCGCGTGACGTGATCGTCGCCCCGCGGATCACCGAGAAGGCGATGGCCGATGCGCTCGCCCAGCAGTATACGTTCGTCGTTCACCCTCACGCCACCAAGACTCAGATCCGTCACGCCGTCGAGGAGATCTTCAAGGTGAACGTGCTGCACGTCAATACGCTCAACGTGCGCGGGAAGGCTCGGAATTCCGCGCGTCGCGGCCGGCGGACGAGCGGCAAGCAGAGCGATTACAAGAAGGCGATCGTCACCATCAAGGCCGGACAGAAGATCGAGCTTGGCGGAGTCAACTACTTTGAGCAATAGCCAATGCCGGTAAAAAAGTACAGGCCGACCTCGCCCGGCAAGCGCTTCATCACGACGATCGATTTCTCCGAGCTCTCGAAGGCGGAGCCGGAACGATCGCTGCTTGAAGTGCGAAAGAAGCATTCAGGGCGCAACAACAACGGCCACATCACCGTGCGCCATCGAGGCGGCGGAACGCGCCGTCTCTATCGGATCATCGACTTCAAGCGATCCAAGGATGGGGTTCCGGCGAAGGTGGCGACGATCGAGTACGATCCCAACCGCTCCTGCCGCATCGCGTTGGTCAACTACCGCGACGGCGAGAAGCGCTACATTCTCGCGCCGCTCGGTCTACGCGTGGGCGAGCTCATCGAATCGGGTCCGAACGCCGACATCAAGATCGGCAACGCGCTGCCGATTCGCAACATTCCAGTCGGAACGGTGATTCATAATATCGAGCTGCGGCCCGGACAAGGCGGCAAGCTCGTGCGCTCGGCGGGCGTCTCCGCTCAGCTCATGGCGAAGGAGGACGAGTACTCGCAGGTGCGCATGCCGTCAGGCGAGGTCCGTAAAATTCACATCAACTGCCGCGCGACGATCGGACAGCTCGGAAACGTAGATCACGAGAATCAGGTGATCGGCAAGGCCGGACGGTCGCGCCACCTCGGAAAGCGTCCGGCCGTGCGCGGTGTCGCGATGAATCCCGTCGATCATCCGCACGGTGGCGGCGAGGCGCGCTCGACCTCGGGGCGTCCGCCGACGACGCCGTGGGGGCAGATGACGATGGGCAAGAAGACGCGCCGAAACAAGCGCACGTCGAAGATGATCGTCCGCCGTCGAGGTGCGAAGTAATGGCCCGTTCTCTCAAAAAAGGGCCGTACGTCGCGGATCATCTCGTGCAAAAGATCGAGCGGCTCAACGAGACGCGGGAGCGGCGCGTCATCAAGACGTGGAGCCGCGCTTCGACGGTGCTTCCGGCAATGGTCGGCCACACGATCGGCGTTCATAACGGCAAGACCCACATTCCGGTGTACATCACCGAGAACATGGTCGGACATAAGCTCGGCGAGTTCGCTCCGACGCGCCACTTCCGCGGGCATGGCGGCGAGAAAGCGACCGTGAAGGCGTGAACGAGCGCCTGCCGCAAGCCGTCGCGCATCTGCGCTTCGTGCGCACCGCGCCGCGCAAGCTGCGGCGCGTTGCCGATGCGATCCGAGGAAAGAGCGTCCGCGAGGCGCTCGTGCTGCTCAAGTTTGCCGAAGTCTTCGCCGCGGAGCCGATCGAGAAGCTCGTACGCAGCGCGGTTGCGAATGCGGGCAACAATCATAACATGAATGCCGACGAGCTCTTCATCGCGCGCATCACGGTCGACGGCGGGCCGGGCGGCCGTTTCACCAAGCGCCTCGATCCGCGCGCGCAAGGGCGCGCCGGGTTCAAGCGTAAGCGGCTCTCGCACGTGACGGTCATCGTCAGCGAACGACCGCCGGCCAAGCCGCGCAAGCGGCTCGCCGGAGCTTCGGTCCAGGCGGCGCGCACGACGCGCCGAGGCGCGGCCGATGTTGCGCCGTCGAAACCGCGGCGCAAGAAGAGCGTGCGCAAGCGCGCCGCGGGCAAAGCGGCGCCGAGCGAATCCGCCGCGGACGGCAAGGAAGCATAATGGGGCAGAAAATTCATCCGGTCGGGATGCGCTTGGGTATCACGCGCACGTGGGACAGTCGCTGGTTCGAGAAAAAGCACTACGTCGACTGGCTGCACGAGGACGTCGCGATTCGCAAGTCCTTCAATCGCTGGATGCGCTCGGCGTCGATCAGCAAGATCGAGATCGAGCGGCGCGCCAATCAGGCTCGCGTGATCGTCAACACCGCCAAGCCCGGCATCATCATCGGCAAGCGGGGCGTCGGTATCGACGAAATTCGGAAGAATCTGGAGCAGCTGACCGGCAAGAGCGTAGCGGTAAACGTCATGGAGATCCAGCATCCCGAGCTCGACGCGCGGCTCGTCGCGCAGAACATCGTCGATCAGCTCGAAAAGCGAATCGCCTTCCGCCGCGCGATGAAACAGGCGATCATGCGGACGATGCGTGCCGGCGCGCGCGGCATCAAAGTGCAGGTCTCCGGGCGCCTCGGCGGCGCCGAGATCGCGCGCACCGAGCATAACGCAGACGGCAAGGTGCCGCTTCACACCCTGCGTGCCGACATCGACTACGCGCAGGTCGAAGCCTTCACGACCTTCGGCCGCATCGGCGTCAAGGTCTGGATCTATCGCGGCGAAGTCCTGCCCGACCAACCGCGCGGCGACGGTGCGATCACGCGGACCGGGGATCGCGGACGCGAGCGGCGCGAACGTGGCGGACGCGGGCGTGGGCGCGAGGCGCGCGTGCAGCCTGCCGCACCGCCGGCGCCGGAAGCGATTGCGGAGCCGGTCGCAGTCCCCGAGCCGGCCGCGATCCCGGAGCCGGTAGCGGCGATGCCGCAAGCGGCGCCGGCCGAGGAGGTTTCGCAATAAGATGCTGACGCCAAAACGTGTGAAGTGGCGCAAAGTGCAGCGCGGCCGGATGACGGGTTTCGCGATGCGCGGCAATAATTTGAGCTTTGGCGACTACGGACTACAGGCAATGGAGCCGTGTTGGATGTCGAACCGGCAGATCGAAGCGGCTCGCATCGCGATGACGCGCTACATCAAGCGCGGCGGCAAAGTCTGGATCAAGGTCTTTCCCGACAAGCCGGTGACGAAGAAGCCGGCCGAGGTCCGCATGGGCTCGGGCAAGGGAAACCCCGAGTTGTGGGTAGCGGTGGTTCGCCCGGGGCGCGTACTCTTCGAGCTCTCGGGCGTCGCGCCAGCGATCGCGCGCGAAGCGCTGCGCCGCGCCGCTGCAAAACTTCCGATCGGAACCAAGATCGTCGCACGCGAGGAGGCTTAACGTGGCCAAGAAAGAGCTCGAGGGACTGCGCGATCTGACCGTCAAGGAGCTGCAACAGAAGGCTCGCGACGTAAAGTCGGAGCTCTTCAACTTGCGTTTCGCGCTGCGGACGGGCCACTTGACCGATTTCAGCAAGATTCGCGCGATGCGCCGCTCCTACGCGCAAATTCAGACCGTGATCTGTGAAAAACGCCTCGCCGAGGGAGAGCATGGAGCAGCCTAGTTCAAGCTCGGGCCAGGTTTTGGACCAAGACAAGGAGCAAGGCGCGAGCGCGAGTACGCTCGGTGAGCGCCGAAGCGACACAGCCTTGGGCCAAAAGGTGGCCCGAGCGAAGCGGCGCGTTAAGCAGGGGCGGGTTACGTCGAACAAGATGGACAAGACGATCGTCGTCGTTTCGGAGACGCGCGTCCCGCACTCGGCATACGGCAAGATCGTGCGCAAATCGGCGCGCTTCAAGGCCCACGACGAACGCAACGAGGCGCACGTCGGCGACGTGGTCCGGATTATGGAGTGCCGGCCGATCTCGCGCGAGAAACGCTGGCGCCTCGTCGAGATCGTGGAGCGCGCGAAGTGATTCAGCAAGAGACGCGGCTGAAGGTCGCCGACAACAGCGGCGCGCGAGAGCTGCTCGTCATTCACGTGAGCGGGGGAGGACGCCACGTCTACGCCCACGTCGGAGACGTGGTCGTCGGCACGGTCAAGAGCGCGATTCCCGGCGCGGCCGTCAAGAAGGGCCAGGTCGTCAAGGCGGTCGTCGTTCGGACGAGCTCGCCGATTCGGCGCGGCGACGGATCGGTGGTACGCTGCGACGATAACGCCTGCGTCATCATCAAGGGCGAGAAAGACAATCTCGACCCCCGCGGGACGCGCGTTTTCGGGCCGGTGATGCGCGAACTGCGCGAGCGCGGGTTTTTGAAGATCGCGTCGCTTGCCCCCGAGGTTCTGTAAGAAGTCATGAAAGCAACGATTATCAAGGGCGATACGGTGATGATTCGGCGCGGCAAGGAGCGCGGTAAGCGCGGCACGGTCAAGGCCGTGCAGAGCGCCGCCGGCACGGCGACCGTCGAGGGCGTCAACATCGTCAAGCGCCACGCCAAGCAGGGCACGAAGTCCGGGAACATGGGCGGCTCGGTCCAGACCGGCGGCATCGTCGAGAAGGAGGCGGCGCTGCCGCTTTCGACGCTGCAGTACGTCTGCGAGAAGTGCAAGGCGCCGACGCGCCTTCGCCACGGACGCACCGCGGACGGGGCGATGCATCGCATCTGCGCGCGCTGCGGTGAGCCGGCTCGCGACTCGGCGAAGGGCCAATAGGCGGCGCGACATGGCAGAGCGATTGAAACAGATTTACAAAGACCAGATCCGGCCGCGGCTTCAAGAGCGCTTCGGTTACAAGAACGTCAACGAGATTCCGAAGCTGGAGAAAGTGGTCGTGAACATGAGCGTCGGAGAGGCGATCGTCAATCCGAAGGCGCTCGATGCGGCTGTCAGCGAGCTGACGGCGATCACCGGTCAGCGACCGATTGTGACGAAGGCGAAGAAGTCTATCGCGGCATTCAAGCTGCGCGCGGGGACGAGCATCGGCGCCAAGGTGACGCTGCGCGGCGACCGCATGTACGTCTTCGTCGATAAACTTTTCAACGTCGTGTTACCGCGCATCCGCGACTTCCGCGGGCTTCCGCCGAAATCGTTCGATGGACGCGGGAACTATAATTTGGGCCTGCGCGAACAGCTCGTCTTTCCGGAGATCAATTTCGACAAAGTCGACAAAACACGCGGCATGGACGTGACGATCGTGACGACCGCAAAGACCGACGAAGAGGCATCGGAGTTCCTCGTTGCGATGGGACTGCCGCTGCAGAAGGGGCGCGGCTAGGCCGCTCATGGCAAAGACCAGCTTAATCATCAAATCGCAGCGCGATCCGAAGTTTTCGGTGCGCAGGCACAACCGGTGCCGCATCTGCGGTCGCCCGCGCGGATATCTGCGAAAATTCGCGATGTGCCGCATTTGTTTTCGCGAAAACGCCCACGCGGGCGTGGTTCCCGGCGTGACCAAGGCGTCGTGGTGAGGGAGGCTTTAGGAAATGTCGATAACCGACCCAATCGCAGACCTGCTCACGCGCATCCGTAATGCCAACACGGCGAATCACAAGACCGTCGACGTGCCGGCTTCGCGGGTCAACCATTCGATTACGCAGATCCTGCGGGACGAGGGGTTCATCGAGAGCTTCGAGCGTATGGAGGGCGGGCCCCAGGGCACGATTCGCATCGCGCTGCGCTATGGTCCCGAAAAGGAGAAGATCATCACGGGGTTACGCCGCATCTCGCGGCCCGGGTTGCGCGTCTACACGCGCAAAACGGAGATCCCGCGCGTGCTCGGCGGGCTCGGCCTGGTCATCATGTCGACGCCGCAGGGCATCATGTCGGGCAAGCGCGCGAAGAAGCGAGGCGTCGGCGGAGAGGTTCTTGCATATGTGTGGTAAGGAACCGTTATGTCTCGCATAGGAAAGCTCCCGATAACCGTGCCGTCCGGCGTTGAGGTCAAGCTCGAGGACGGAGAGGTCTCCGTGAGCGGCCCGAAGGGCGCCCTGCGCCAGCGCATCCTTTCCGACGTCGTCGAGGTCAGCCTGACCGACGGCAAGGTGGTCGTCGCGCGTAAGGGCGATGCGAAGGCTCATCGAAGCGCTCACGGCTTGACGCGGACTCTCATCGCCAACATGGTCGAAGGGGTCAACAAGGGCTTCCGCAAGAGCCTCGAGATCACCGGGGTCGGCTATCGCGTCGCAAAATCGGGCGAACGCCTCAACCTGAGCCTCGGCTACTCGCATCCCGTTGCCTTCGAGCCGCCGAAGGGAGTCTCGCTGACCGTCGAGGGTCAGACCAAGATCCACGTGGAGGGAATCGACAAGCAGGCCGTCGGGCAAGTCGCGGCCGACATACGTCGCTTACGAAAACCCGAGCCGTATAAGGGCAAGGGCATCCGGTACGAAGGCGAGCGCATTCGCAAGAAGCTTGGCAAGGCCGGAAAGGCGGCGAAGAAATGATCCCTAAGGCGCAAGCGCGCCGCGAACGCCACGCGCGCCTTCGAAAGAAGCTCTCCGGTACGCAGGAGCGTCCGCGCTTGTGCGTGCGGCGTTCGCTGCATCACCTCTATGCGGCGCTCGTCGACGACGCGCGCGGTCACACCATCGCGGCGGCCTCCACGCTCGACAAATCCCTCGCAGCCGATTTGGCGTCGAAGACGAATCTTGCAGCGGCGAAGGCGCTCGGAAACGCCATCGCCGCCAAGGCTCAGGCCGCGGGCATCTCGCACGTCGTTTTCGACCGCGGGGGCTATAAGTACCACGGACGCGTTCGGGCGCTCGCCGACGCGGCGCGCGAAGCGGGGTTGAACTTTTGATGCAGTATCGTGGACGCGACCGAGACGGCAGCGGACTGGAAGAAACGGTCGTGCGCGTAAACCGCGTCGCCAAGGTGGTCAAGGGTGGCAAGCGGTTCAGCTTCAGCGCACTCGTGGTCGTCGGCGACCGCAAAGGCAAGGTTGGCTACGCGATCGGCAAGGCCGGCGAGGTTCCTGAGGCAATTCGCAAGGCCGTGGAGCAAGCTCGCAAGAGTCTCGTCACCGTGGCAATGGTCGAGCGCACGATCCCGCACGAAGTTCGCCACGAGGTCGGGGCGGCGACCGTTTTGCTAAAGCCGGCCGCGCCGGGCACGGGCGTGATCGCGGGCGGCTCCATGCGCGCGGTGCTCGAGCTGGCCGGCATTCACGACATTCTTACGAAGTGTCTCGGTACGAACAATCCGATCAACGTCGTGATGGCGACGGTCTCCGCACTCAAGTCGCTGCGCACCGCCGAACAAGTTGCGGCAATGCGCGGTAAGAGCGTCAAAGAACTTTATACGGTAAACGACAATGGCAGAGAAAGTACTACTGAAGCTCGGGGCGCTTAAACCCGCACCTGGAAGCCGTCCCAAACGCCAGCGCATCGGGCGCGGGCATGGTTCGGGCATGGTGAAGACGGGAGGCGAGGGCGGCAAGGGCCAGACCGTTCGTTCGGGCGGCGGCAAGGGACCCGCCTTCGAGGGCGGTCAGACCGCATGGGCCCGTCGCCTTCCGCATCGCCGCGGATACTCGCAGAAGGCACGCGACCGAGGCCACTTCCGCACGCACCTCGCGGTCCTTAAGGTGGATCGCCTCGCGCAGTGGGATCCGTCCGTGGAGATCACGCCCGAATCCCTGCGGGAGCGCGGTCTCGTGAAAGCGCTGCTCGACGGAATTAAAATTCTCGGTGCCGGTGCCGGCACGAGTCTTCCCGCCGGACTGCGAATACGCGACGTCCTCTTCTCGAAGAGCGCGCGGGAAGCGCTCCTCGCCGCCGGCGCCACCCTCGAAGAGACATAAGTGTTCAATAGCCTGCGCGCGGCGGTACTCGTCCCGGAAATCCGCCAGCGCATCCTCTTCGTCTTCTTTGCCTTCGCGTGGTTCGTTTTCATGATCCACGTGCAGCTGCCCAACGTGAACCAGGCGGCTTGGCAGCGGGTGCTGCAGAGCGGTACCTTCTACAACCTGCTCGGCTTTCTCTCGGGCGGCGCACTGCAGAAGCTCTCGATCATCGCGATGGGAATCACGCCGTACATCAACGCGTCTATCATCATGCAGCTGATGACGGTCGTCATGCCGCAACTTGAGGAGTTGGCCAAGAAAGGCGGCGAGGAGGGCCGCAAGAAGATCAGCCAGTACACGCGCTGGCTCACCATCGTGCTCGCGACGGTTCAAGCAAGCTTTATGGCGATCTCGATGGAACGGTCCGGCGTCTTCTACGACACGAGCGTCTGGTATCTGCTCTACGCGATCATCGCGATGGTCGGCGGGACGCTCTTCCTCATGTGGCTGGGCGAGCAGATCAGCGACAAAGGCATCGGCAACGGCGTCTCGCTGATCATCTTCATCGGCATCGTGCTTCGCTATCCGCAGTACGTCAGGCAGACGTACGCGTCGGCAAGCCAGGGGGCGGAATCGCTGCTCAACCTCGTCTTGTATATCGCCATTGCGATCCTGGTTATCGTCTCGATCGTCTTCCTCTACCAGGGTCAACGGCGCGTTCCGGTCCAACAGGCCCGACGCGTCGTCGGGCGCAAGATGTTCGCAGGCCGCTCGACCTATATTCCGCTGCGGCTCAACAACGCCGGCGTCATCTCGATCATCTTTGCGATCTCGATCCTGTTGCTGCCCCAACAGGCCCTCTCGTGGTTCGGCCGCGGTCAGGCCGCCGTTACCGGCACGGGCGTGTGGGTCGCGGTACAGCATGGGCTACAAGAGTTCTCGCAATGGCTCAACGTTTGGTTTACGCCAAACGGAGTGCTCTACAACGTCGTTTACTTTCTGCTCGTCGTCATCTTTACGTTCTTTTACAGCTCGATCGTGCTCAACACGCGCGACGTCGCCGACAATCTCAAGAAGACCGGCGCGTTCGTTCCCGGCATTCGGCCCGGACAGCCGACGGTGGACTACCTCAACAAGATCCTGATGCGCATCACGACGGCGGCGGCGATCTATCTCGGGATCATCGCGGTCTTGCCGGGCGCGCTCCAGCGCGGCCTATCGGTAACGACGTTCTATCTCGGCTCCACGTCGCTGCTGATCGTCGTCGGCGTGGCGCTCGATACCATAACGCAGATCGAAGCGCGTCTGGCGATGCGCGACTATCGTGGCTTCATCAAGCGGTGATCCTCGCAGGGGAATGCGGGTAGTCTTTCTCGGGCCGCCGGGCGCGGGCAAAGGGACCCAAGCCCGAATCCTGCGCGAGCGATTCGGGCTCGACCAGATCTCGACGGGCGACATTCTGCGCGACCACATCGTGCGCGGCACCGAACTCGGAAAACAGGCCGAGGGCTACATGCAGCGCGGCCAGCTGGTTCCCGACGCGCTGATGATCGCAATGATCGAGCGCGAGTTGGAACGGGCTCCGGAGGGCTTCGTGATGGACGGGTTTCCGCGGACCGTCGCGCAGGCGGAGGCCCTCGACGCGCTGCTCGGCCGCCGCGGCACGCCGCTCGACGCCGCCGTGTTCTTTAGCGGCAATCGGGCAGCGCTCGTTTCGCGCCTCGCCTCCCGCTGGACGAATCCGCGCAACGGACGCACCTATAATGCGCTGACGAACCCGCCGAAGGTTGCGGGGATCGACGACGAGGACGGCGGCGCGCTCGTGCAGCGCGAAGACGACCGTCCCGAGACCGTTGCGAAACGGCTCGAGGTCTACGACCTTCAGACGCGCCCACTCGTCGCGTATTATAAGAAGGCCGGGAAGCTCGTCGAGGTCGACGCTCTCGCCAGTCTCAAAAACGTAGCCGAGCGAATTGCGGCGGCGCTCGGTGCCGAGCACGCGCGCAATTAGCGATGGCACCGAAATAATGGTTACCCTGAAATCCGCCCGCGAGATCGAGGCGATGCGGCGCAGCGGAAAGATCACCTCGCGGGTTCTCACCGAGCTGATAAAGACCGCACGCCCCGGCATGACGACGCGCGAGCTCGACGAGCTCGCCGAGCGCGGCATTCGCGAAGCCGGCGGCGTGCCGACCTTCAAGGGATACAACGGGTTTGCGGGATCGATTTGCGCTTCGGTCAACGACGAGGTCGTTCACGGTATTCCCGGCTCGCGCGTGCTGCGCGACGGGGACCTGCTCTCGATCGATATCGGAACGACGCTCGACGGATATGTGAGCGACAGTGCGGTGACGATTGCGGTCGGCAACATCGCACAGAACGCTCGGCGCTTGCTCGAAGTCACGCAGGAATGCTTGGCGATCGGGATCGCCCAGATGCAACGCGGAAACCGGCTCGGGGACATCGGCGCGGCGGTGCAGGCGCACGCCGAGGGCCGTGGCTACGGCGTCGTTCGGGAGCTCGTCGGTCACGGCGTCGGCCGAGCGATGCACGAGGAGCCGCAAGTACCCAACTACGGCGAACGCGGGACCGGCATGGAGCTGCGGCCGGGGTTGGTCCTCGCGCTCGAGCCGATGATTACTGAAGGCAGCAAGAAGATTCGGATTCTGGCAGACGGCTGGACAGTCGTCACGGCAGATGGTAAGCTCGCAGCGCACTTCGAGCACACCATCGCGGTAACGGAGGATGGCCCGAAGATTCTCACGCTGCGCGAGTATGCCGAGCTTCCGGAGTTCGAGCAGTTTCGCCCGGAACGAGAAGCGATGGCGTAAATGGCGCGGAGGCGTGGCGGGCGCCCGCCGCGAGGCAAGGCGACGGCGGAGAAAGCCGCCAAGACGGCCACTCCAAAGGAAGAGGCGATCGAGGTCGAGGGGACGATCGTGGAGCCTCTACCGAACGCGATGTTCAGAGTCGAGCTCGCGAATGGACACCGCGTGCTCGCGCACGTTTCCGGGAAGATGCGGATGCACTTCATTCGAATTCTCCCCGGTGACCGCGTCCTCGTCGAGCTATCGCCCTACGACCTGACGCACGGCAGAATAACGTATCGGTACAAGTAATCAAAGGTAAGCAGAAATGAAAGTTAGGCCCTCGGTCAAGAAAATTTGTGAAAAATGCAAGATCATTCGCCGCCGCGGCAAGGTGCGCGTGATCTGCGAGGTCAATCCGAAGCACAAACAGGTGCAGGGATAGAAGGAATTCATCATGGCTCGTATTGCTGGCATCGATCTACCGCGCGAGAAGCGTATCGAAGTTGCGTTGACGTACATCTTTGGCATCGGCGCCACGACGGCGCGCAAGATTCTCGCTTTTGCAGGGGTCGACCCCGACCTTCGCGTCAAGGCGATGAGTGAAGAGGACGAAAAGAAGCTGCGCGATGCGATCGATTCGCTACAGTTGCGAGTCGAGGGCGACCTGCGCCGCGAGGTCCAGGGAAACATCAAGCGGCTCATGGACATCGGCTGCTACCGCGGGCTGCGCCATCGGCGCGGGCTCCCGGTTCGGGGACAACGCACGAAGACCAACGCGCGCACGCGCAAAGGTCCGAAGCGCACGGTGGCTGGCAAGAAAAAAGCCATCGCCAAGAAGTAATACTAGATAAGTAATACGGAAGCCCTGATTTGGATGCAGCTCTAGGAGCCGAGGGCTAAAGTTTACTATGGTAATCGAGGCCCGAGGCGACAACGAGATGCGCCAAATCGGGGCTTCCCAGTCATGAAGGCGGTCATTACCGCCGGAGGCCGCATCGACGGTGAGTTTGCGCGGGCTGCCGGCACGGCGGTGAAGGCGCTCGCTCCGGTCCGTGGCGCCACCATGCTGCAGCGCATGATCGAGGCACTGCGCGCCGCTGGAGTGAGCGAGATCGCAGTCGTTGGCGGCGAGGAGGTTCGGGCCGCGTGCGGTTCGTCGATCGATCGTTTCGTTGGCGAAAGCCCATCGGGAAGCGAGAATTTGCTGCGCGCGCTGCGCGCGTGGCCCGACCACGAGCGGCTCCTGTACGCTACCAGCGATCTGCCGTACGTCACGGCTGCGGCCGCGCGAGACTTCATCGACCGCGTCGGCTCGGGGACGCTGGCGGTGGCTCTGGCGGAGTTTGCCGAGTATGCCGCGCGCTTTCCCGATGCGCCCGCGACGGGAATTACTTTGGGTAGAGAGCGCGTCGTCAACGGCGGCCTCTTTTCGATACCGCAAGGCGCCACGGAGAAGCTCTCCGCGATCGCAACGCGCTTCTTCGAGGCTCGCAAACGGCCGTGGCGCATGGCGAGCTTGGTCGGGCCGTCGGTCTTGATCCGGTTCCTCTCGGGGAGGTTGCGCGTCTCGGATCTCGAGACGATGGCGCTGCACGCTTTGCAGGTGCCCGCCCAGGCGCTGCGCGGCTGCGCCCCCGAACTCGCCTTTGACGTGGATACGGCCGATGAATATCGCTACGCCTGCGAGCACCGCTGAACCTCGAGCGGCGCCGAGCCCCTTTCGGCTCGCGCTCTTTTGGCTCGGGATTCAGGCCGTTTGGGGTGCGCTCTTGGGCATTTCGTTGCAGGCGCGCGCGATCGAGCTCGCCGCGGGGAGTGCGGTCATCGCTTATGGGCACATCGCCACCGCAGGTGCGACGATGGCCGCAATCACCCAGATCGCGGTTGGCATTTGGTCCGACGCGCGGCGGCGCGCGGGCAGCCGGCGGATCGAGTTCTACGTCGCCGGCGCGATCGGCGGCACGGCCGCGATCGCATTCTTCTACGACGTCCATACGCTTGTCGGGCTCGCGCTCTCGTTCGTCGCGCTGCAAGCGGCGCTGAATGTGGCAATCGGTCCGTATCAGGCGATCATTCCGGATTTCATCGGCGCGAAGCGAATCGGCATCGCGTCGTCCTGGATGGCGGCGCTCCAATCGGCCGGCAACGCAATCGGGGCGCTCGCCGCGAGCTTCATCGCGAACGCCCAAGCGCTCGCGGCGGCATTGGGGGCGCTGCTTCTGGCCACCTGTGCGGTCACGTCGGCGCACGCGCGCGGCTTGGCGCTGCGAGATTCGGCCGAACGGGCCGGGCGGCTGCGGGTGACGAGACCCTTCGTGGACTTGTTTATTTCGCGAGCGTTGGTCTACATCGGCTTCTACACGCTTCTGGGATATTTGCTCTTTTACGTCGAGGGGGTGTTGGGAGCGGCGACGCTCGGCGATGCCCGTCGCCTGACGGGCATCTTGATCGTAAGCTTCACGCTCGTCGGCGCCCTTGGCGCGGCATTTGCGGCGCGTCCGAGCGACCGTCTCGACAAGCGGCTCGTCGCGACGATTGGCGCGGCGGGCTTCATCATCGCGTTGGCGGTCTTTATCGCGTCGCGCGGCTTCGCCGGCGCGGCGACCGCTACGCTCATAGCGGGGCTCGGTTGGGGCGTCTTTCTTGTCGCTGACTGGGCGATCGCGTGCCGCGTGCTGCCGGCCGGCGCGATGGCCGCCGCAATGGGAGTCTGGAACCTGGCGATCGTGCTGCCGCAAATCGCCGCGCCCGCCCTCACAACGGCCGTGCTCGAGGCGCTGCGGCTCGGTGGCGGCGCGATCGGACCGCGTGTCGCATTCGGGCTCGCGTTGACTCAGACTTTAGTCGGCGCCGCCTGGCTCTGGCGTCTGCCTCGTTGCGTTATCGGAGAATAACGGTTATCGTGTGCTTAGGCGGGGAGCGGAACTTTAAGCGCTCGCTCGCAGGTAGGCTGACGAGGGGTTTGGCCCCGGCGTCAGCACGTAATTTTGCTAAGGAGGCACTCGTGAAACGACTGAGCACCGGAGTACTCGCAGCGTTAATCGTAACGATCTGCGGGCTCACCGCGGTTGCCGCTCCGTCGAACGCGACGCTAGGAAACACTGGAAACAGCGTTGCGCAGATGGGCTCGGCTCCGCCGGCGGATTTCGGATCGCCGCCGTCCGGCCAGATTCCTATCCTTTATAACGATCACCACGTTTACAGTAAACCCGATATTCTCAAACAAGGGCGCGTGTTAGCCGCGCTCGTCAAGGGCGGAACGCTCTTGATTCCGTTGCGTTCGATGTTCGAACAGATGGGCGCGACGGTTTCGTGGGATGCCGGCAGCAAGACCGCGACGGTCTCGAAATCCGGCGCCGAGGTCAAGGTGACCGTCGGCAAGCCGGAGGTCGTGATCAACGGCGAATCTCGTCCGCTGGACGTGCCGCCGATGATCTATCAAGGCGTCGTCCTCGTGCCGGTTCGCGTGATTTCGGAAGGCATGGGCGCGTACGTGCAATGGGTTCCGGATCGTCACATCGTCGTCGTGCGCTACATTCCCGCAACGCCGCCGCCGAGTCCGGCACCACCACCGCCGGCACCGCCCCCGCCGCCCCCGCCCCCGCCCCCGCCACCGACTCCCAAGCCGTTGCTCGGCGAGTCATTCGTGGCCGGTGATTACATCTTCTCGCCCAGCGTCTACAACGAGTTCAATGCCGGAAATCACAGCAACGGCGGCAGCGGCGGCTACGCCATCCGCGGCGGAGGCGAATTCAGCCTCGGCAGCATTCCGTTCATGCTCGAAGGCTCGTACGAACGCTGGCCATATCAGCACCAATGCACCATCGTCGGAGGCGTCTACCAGCCAGACTGCTACGTAACGATCATCGGCGGTGGAGGCAGCTCGCCGGTCGCAACCACGACGAACCTATACGACCAGGACGTCGACGCTCGCTTTGCGGTGCGCGTCCTGCGACCACGAATCTACGTTGGCGTGGGATACCTTTGGGTCGCGAACAACTACGGGTATCCGAATCTCAACGGTGTCGGTTTTGGCGGCGAAAAGCTTCCGGACCTCAACCAGGTCTTCTCGTTCTTCGGAAGCGTTTGGTACTATCCCAGCGTCAACGGAACGGCGACGTACAGCGTCGAGAACTCGTATCCCAGCACGGGCTTTACCACGCGTTCCTCGGCCCTGCAGTACAACATCCTGAAGTACCAAGCCGGCATCACGGTCGGTTTGGGGAGCACGCCGCTCTTCTTCGAGGCGGGCTGGATGGGCGATAGCTGGACGAACAAAGAGAACGCGCCAATCAATCGCACCTACAACGGCCCGTTCGCAGGGCTCGGCTTAAGGTTCCTCTACCCCTAAGATCGCATCGAGGGGCTGCGCGAGAGGGGGCTCGGCGGAACGCCGGGCCCTTTTCTTTGAGCGATCTGGTAACCGGCGTTAACAAAAAAGCAGCCGGGCGTTAAAAACCTTCGCGTTTGGATTTGATGAGAGTTGCACGCGACGTGGTTGCCGCCTGGCGTTTATCGCGTTGCGTCACGGGGGAATAACGGGTATCGTGTCTTTGTGCGAGCAGCAACCCAAGAGGCGGCGGCTTGCGTTTTAGGGCCGCCGGGGGACGTGCCCCCGCGCCGGCATGTAGTTTTCCATAAGGAGGCACTCGTGAAACGACTGAGCACCGGAGTACTCGCAGCGTTAATCGTAACGATCTGCGGGCTCACCGCGGTTGCCGCTCCGTCGAACGCGACGCTAGGAAACACTGGAAACAGCGTTGCGCAGATGGGCTCGGCTCCGCCGGCGGATTTCGGATCGCCGCCGTCCGGCCAGATTCCTATCCTTTATAACGATCACCACGTTTACAGTAAACCCGATATTCTCAAACAAGGGCGCGTGTTAGCCGCGCTCGTCAAGGGCGGAACGCTCTTGATTCCGTTGCGTTCGATGTTCGAACAGATGGGCGCGACGGTTTCGTGGGATGCCGGCAGCAAGACCGCGACGGTCTCGAAATCCGGCGCCGAGGTCAAGGTGACCGTCGGCAAGCCGGAGGTCGTGATCAACGGCGAATCTCGTCCGCTGGACGTGCCGCCGATGATCTATCAAGGCGTCGTCCTCGTGCCGGTTCGCGTGATTTCGGAAGGCATGGGCGCGTACGTGCAATGGGTTCCGGATCGTCACATCGTCGTCGTGCGCTACATTCCCGCAACGCCGCCGCCGAGTCCGGCACCACCACCGCCGGCACCGCCCCCGCCGCCCCCGCCCCCGCCCCCGCCACCGACTCCCAAGCCGTTGCTCGGCGAGTCATTCGTGGCCGGTGATTACATCTTCTCGCCCAGCGTCTACAACGAGTTCAATGCCGGAAATCACAGCAACGGCGGCAGCGGCGGCTACGCCATCCGCGGCGGAGGCGAATTCAGCCTCGGCAGCATTCCGTTCATGCTCGAAGGCTCGTACGAACGCTGGCCATATCAGCACCAATGCACCATCGTCGGAGGCGTCTACCAGCCAGACTGCTACGTAACGATCATCGGCGGTGGAGGCAGCTCGCCGGTCGCAACCACGACGAACCTATACGACCAGGACGTCGACGCTCGCTTTGCGGTGCGCGTCCTGCGACCACGAATCTACGTTGGCGTGGGATACCTTTGGGTCGCGAACAACTACGGGTATCCGAATCTCAACGGTGTCGGTTTTGGCGGCGAAAAGCTTCCGGACCTCAACCAGGTCTTCTCGTTCTTCGGAAGCGTTTGGTACTATCCCAGCGTCAACGGAACGGCGACGTACAGCGTCGAGAACTCGTATCCCAGCACGGGCTTTACCACGCGTTCCTCGGCCCTGCAGTACAACATCCTGAAGTACCAAGCCGGCATCACGGTCGGTTTGGGGAGCACGCCGCTCTTCTTCGAGGCGGGCTGGATGGGCGATAGCTGGACGAACAAAGAGAACGCGCCAATCAATCGCACCTACAACGGCCCGTTCGCAGGGCTCGGCTTAAGGTTCCTCTACCCCTAAGATCGCATCGAGGGGCTGCGCGAGAGGGGGCTCGGCGGAAACGCCGGCCCCCCTTGCCTTTGAGCGGTCTCTCCAGGTAAGATACCTCCTTGGGCCTTGGAGTGCCGGGGTCCGTTTGAAGGACGAAGGACGGAGATTTTTTTGGCGGCCAAAAAGCAACCCAAAACTCGGCGCAAGCGCGAGGTGAAGAACGTCCAGGCGGGCGTCGCGCACGTGCACGCATCCTTCAACAACACCATCGTCACAATCAGCGACCCCCACGGGGGCGTCATATCGTGGGCCTCGGCCGGGAATCTCGGCTTCAAGGGCTCAAAGAAGTCAACCCCGTTTGCCGCGCAGATGGCCGCCGAAGCTGCCGCCCGCAAGGCGATGGAACACGGCATGCGATCGACCGAGGTTCTGGTGAAGGGACCCGGCGCCGGACGCGAGGCCGCCATCCGCTCCCTCCAGGCCGCCGGCCTCGAGATCACCATGATCAAAGACGTGACCCCCATCCCCCACAACGGCTGCCGCCCGCCGAAGCGCCGCCGGGTCTAAGGGAAGAGCATGTCGCGTTATACCGGTCCGGTCTGCCGGCTCTGCCGGCGGGAGACGGCGGCGAGCAAGACGGGCGAGAAGATCAAGCTCTTCCTCAAGGGCGATCGTTGCCTTTCGCGCAACTGCGCCGTCGAGCGCCGCGGCACCGCGCCGGGGCAGAAGACCGCGGGCAAGGGGCGCACGAAGGTCTCCGAGTACGGGCGCCAGCTTCGCGAGAAGCAGAAGATGCGCCGCTACTACGGCGTCCACGAGACGCAGTTCGAAAACTATTTCCGCGAGGCCGCGCGAGTACCGGGTCAGACCGGCCGTACGTTTCTCCAGCTCCTCGAACGCCGTCTCGATAACGTCGTTTACCGCCTCAATCTCGCAACGAGCCGAGCGCAGGCGCGACAACTCGTGACGCATCGTCACTTCCGCGTCAACGGGCGTCTCGTCAACATCCCGTCGTACGTCGTGCGCCCGGGCGACGTCATTTCGATCGCGCCGAACAGCTTGAAGTCGCCGCTCTTCGAGTCGAATATCGAGGTCGCGCAGAGCCGCCGGCCGCCCGAGTGGCTCGAATGGAACGATCAGGAGAAGACCGCGAAGGTGCTGCAGGCGCCACCGCGCGAGCAGATCGACACTCCGGTCGACGAGCAGCTCATCGTGGAGTACTATTCGCGATAATTTTTGAATTTGCCGGACGTTGCGCCCTCGGGACGGAGGCCTGTTGTCATCCTGAGCGAAGCGAGCGCAGCGAGCGGAGTCGAAGGGCGGTCGCTCGTGCGCGATTTTCTCGAAAACGAAGTTTTGAAGAACACGTCCTGCGTTGCTCGAAAATCGCTAAGTCCCGGGCGTAACCTCCAGCCAATCCAAGTAAGAAAAAGTTACCACAACGTCGCTGTTAGGCGTACGATCGCTCTCGACCGGGGGTTGGGAGCGGATAACGTAAGCAGCAAAAAGGAAGACCGCAAATGACCACTATGTTGGAGACGCCCGTCGGGGCGAGCATCGAAGTACGCGAGCGCCGCGATAATTACGCGAAGTTCGTGATCGAGCCGCTCGAGCGCGGCTTTGGAATCACGCTTGGCAACGCGTTGCGCCGCGTTCTGCTTAGCTCGATTCCCGGCGCGGCAGTGACGTATATGAAGATCGACGGTGTACTGCACGAGTTTTCGACCATCCCCGGGATGGTCGAAGATACGATCGCGCTGATGCTCAATCTCAAAGGCCTGCCGGTCAAGCTCAACAGCGACGAGCCGAAGGTCTTGACCCTCTCCGTGAGCGGGGCGCGCGACGTGACTGCCGCCGACATCGTCCCGGATGCAGACGTGGAGATCCTCGACCCGAACTATCGCCTCGCTACGCTTTCGGCGAAGGATGCGAAGCTGACCATGGAGATCGGCGTCGAGCGCGGACGCGGCTACGTCATGGCCGACCGTCAGCGCAACGTCGAGCACATGATCGGCTTAATTCCGATCGACTCGATTTTCTCGCCCATTCGCAAGGTAAACTTCACCGTCGACGACACGCGCGTAGGCCAGAGCGTCGACTACGACCGCCTCACCGTCGAAGTCGAGACGAACGGCTCGATCACGCCTGACGACGCCCTTTCGACCGCCGCATCGATCATGCAGGAGGAGCTTGATCTCTTCGTTTCGTTTACGAATCGATCCGAGCCGCTGCCGGAGACGCCGCCGAACGAGTGGGATATTCCGGTCGAAACGCTCAATCTCTCGGTGCGCTCCTTCAACTGCCTCAAGCGGGCTGGGATCTCGAAAGTCTCCGAGCTCCTCGATCTGACCGAGGACGAGATCATGAAGATGCGCAACTTCGGCAAGAAGTCGCTCGACGAGATCAAGCAGGTGCTAGCAGAGAGGGGGCTGTCGCTGCGCCAAGCGTAGCGCCGGGAACGTTGAATCATGCCGCATTCTATTGCATATAAACGGCTCTCCCGGACGGATGGCCATCGCAGAGCGCTGCTCCGAAACCTTGCAACGTCGCTCTTCAAACACGAAAAGATCGAGACGACGTCGACAAAGGCGAAGGAGATCAGCCGCGTTGCGGATCGCCTCATCACCACGGCGATGAGCGGCGACCTCGCAGCACGGCGCCGTCTCGCCGAATACATTACGGAGCCGGCGGTGGTCAAGAAGCTAATCGAGCAGATCGCGCCCGCGCTCAAGGGCCGGACCGGAGGTTACACCCGCATCACGAAAACGCGCGTCCGCCCCGGCGACGCCGCCGAGCTCTCGCAGATCGAACTCGTCACGTAAGCCTTTGTCGGCGTGCGCCCCTAACCTCATGCGCAGCTACGAATCGGAATCCAGGGCACTCGACGCCGAGATCCTCGGCGCCATCGAGGCTTGGCATCGGCGCGGCGAGGTTCTCGACGATCGTGCTTTCGACGATCTCGCGCTGCGGCTCTTCGAGTATCAGCTCCGCTACAACGCACCGTATGCGCGGTACTGCGCGCGCGTCGGTGTGACGGCGCCGCGGTCGTGGGAAGAGATTCCGGCGGTGCCTGCGGCGGCGTTCAAGGAAGCGGCGTTGTCAACGTTCGACCCGCGCGGTGCCGCGCTCGTCTTCGAGACGAGCGGGACGACCCGCGTCACGCCGGGCAGGCACTACATGGAGACGGCGGCGCTCTACGACGCCGCTTTGCTCGCCGGATTCGATCGTTTCGCGCTTCGCGACGGCCCTGGGTTGCGGTATTTCAATCTCGTGCCGAATCCGGCAGAGCGTCCGCGTTCCTCGCTCGGCTACATGATGGCGCGCGTTGCGGAGCGGCGCGGTGACGGGGCGGCGGGCTGGTACCTGCGCGGCGACAAGCTGCTGATCGAGGCGTTTGAAGTAAACCTGCGAGCCGCGATTGCGGCCGACCAACCGGTCTGCATCGCGGCAACGGCGTTCGCGCTCGTGCACCTGCTCGACGCGCTCGATCGCGTAGGCCTTTGGTTCGCGCTGCCGGCTGCCTCGCGAATCTTGCAAACGGGCGGTTTCAAGGGGCGCGCCCGGATCGTGGGGCGCGACGAGCTCTACGGTCGCATCCGCGCGGCATTCGGGCTAGAATCCGGCGCGATCGTTTCGGAGTACGGCATGACGGAATTGACGTCGCAATATTACGACTCAACGCCGCTGCGACGATTCGCCGGCCCGCCGTGGCTGCGCACGCGCGTGGTAGGCCCCGAGCGCTCGACGCTTCCGAACGGAGAACTCGGATCGCTGCTGCACGTCGATCTCGCGAACCGCTCGTCGTGCATCGCGATCCAAACGGAGGATCTCGGGGTGATGACGGAAGACGGTTTCGTTCTCATCGGGCGTGATAGCGAAGCGTCGTTGCGCGGATGCTCACTCGATGCCGAAGATCTGCGAGCCGTCGCGCCGCTCACCGATCGGTGAGCTGGAAGACCGTTCCCTGATTCGAGCTCCCGCCCGCCACCGTCGTGCCGTAGAAGTTGCCGCTGGAGTCCTTCGTCAGCCCGTAGTACGGGTACGCGCCGTCGGTTCCGCCGGTGAAGCTGTGCAGAACCGCTTCTTTCCCGGACTTCTGGTTGACTTTGAAGACCGTTCCGCAATCGCAGCTTCCGCCGCCGGTCGACGTCGTGCCGTAGAGCTCGCCGGATTTTCCCAGCAGCAGCGTACTGGTCGGCGAGCTTCCGTCGGCGGCGCCGTTGAAGCTGTAGAGGACGCGCTCGCGATAGGTGCCCTGCCCTTTGGGGGTGAGTTCGAAGACGCAGCCAAGGCCATTCCTGCCGCCGTAATATGTCGTGCCGTAAAGATCGCCGGATGCATCGGTGATCAACCCGCCGTAGGGTGAAGCCCCGTCCGGCACACCCCTGAACGCGTAGAGCGTCGATAGAGGCCGGCGATTCTTCGGCGTCGCCGAAAGCTCAAAGACGGTGCCGTCGCCGTAGGCGCCGCCGATCTCCGTGACGCCGTAGAACGCACCGGACGAATCGATCAGCAAAAGCCCGAGCGATCCGACACCGCCGTCGTTGCCGCCCGAGAACGCGAGAAGGATCTTTTCCTGCCAGCCTTTCGTGTTTTGCAGCACCTCGTAGAGAACGCCCTCGGAGTACGTACCGCCGTCGGGCGTCGTCCCGTAAAGCCGGCCCATGCGATCGATCGCCACGCCGCCGCCGGGTCCAAAGCCATCGTTGCCGCCGGTGAAAGCGTGCAGCACTTTCTCGGTGGAAGCCGTGAGTTCAAAGACGACCCCGCAACCAGAGCTCCCGCACGAACCGCCGGAGCCTCCCGAGACCGTCGTGCCGTACAGATGTGCGTGCTTGCCGAACGTGACGCCGCCGTATGGGTTCTTTCCTTCGGAGTAGCAGTCAAAGCTGTCGAGCACGCTCTCTTGCCAGGGAGGTGTCGCTTGTGGTGCGAGCTTGAAGACGGTGCCGCACGAATACTCGCCGCCGACGACCGTCGTACCGAAAAGATTTCCTTTGGCATCGAGAACGAGACCGGTCGCCGCGTCCCCGCCGTCGTTGGCGCCGGTGAAAGCGTAGAGCACTCGCTCCGCCGGGGCGCCGTTTCGCGCAGGACTCTTTGCAAAGGGGCGGCTCTGCAGGGCACTCGGCGAATCGATCGGAGGCTGTGGACCGCCGCATCCCGCGAGCAGCACCGTCGAGACGTAGACGGATAGAAGCCCGCCAGCCGAAGCGGGTCCGCTCATCGTGACGCTACCACGAGATGACAATCTGGCCATTGCCGGCCGGTGCAGCTCCCTGGAGGTCGCGCACGTGGTGCGCGTGACGCCTGATGAACGACGACCCGCCGCCGCCGCCTCCGCCGCCGCCGAGACCGCTGGTGCTCAACGAGCCCGCGCCGCCACCGCCGCCGCCATAGTCGCCGCCGCCGCCGCCGCCGCCACCTGAGCCGCTGTAGCTGCCGCCGCCTCCGGCTCCACCGTGGGCGAGCACACCAGGATTACCATTAGCGCCGCGGTGATAGCCGTCGCGGCTGCCGCCGTCTCCGCCTGCTCCGCCCGCGCTCTGGGTGCCACCGCCTCCGCCGCACCCATCGGGGCCGCCGTAGTAACAGTAGCCGAGGCCGCTGCCGCCGGTGAGGCCTCCGCCCGCGCCCCCGCCGCCCGCACTGTAGAAACCGTAGACCGTGCCGCCGGCTCCGCCGCCTCCGCCGGCGACCAGCACGCGATCGGCCAGGTGATCGTCGCGCACTCGTACGTCCGACGCGCCGCCGCCACCGCCACCGCCGCCGCCGTAGGCGCCGCCGGCCGTGCCGGCCCCACCGCCGTTGAAGCCGCCGTACCCAGGCGCTTTGGTATTCCCATTTCCGCCTTCGCCTCCGACGCGGATCACCAACTTCTCGCCCGGCTTGACCGCTATCACGGCCTCGAGCCGGCCGCCGTAGCCGCCGGCGACCTTTGACCCGTACGTGCCGTTGGTGCCGCCGCCGCTCGCGCCGAAGGCGTTAATCTTCAGCTCGCTGACTCCATCGGGAACCGTGAAAAATTGCCGCTCCCCCTTGAACGAGAACGTCTGGTGGTACGGAAGATCCGGGCGCACGCGGCTCTGCGCGGGGATCGCGGAGTTGCCGGTCTGGCCTCCGCAGGCTGCGAGCACGGCGACAGCCGCCGACGTAGCGACTCTGCAGCAGTTGAAATCCGAAAAGCCCATCTCAAGCCTCCTGAAGCTATTTTAGGGGCGATGCGAGGCTCACCACGGCGCCCGAGGCACCGGTCAACGGGATCGTCTCCCTAGCAGAGCCGCCGGCCGGGTAAGCGTAGAACGCAATACATCCCTCTTCGCTTTGCGAGCAGGACCGTTCTGCATCGGGCGCTACTACCGTTCCACCTTGAATCCAAAACTGCAGTACCATCGTGGACCCTCCCAGTGTCGTCGACCCGACTTTCCTGGCGGTGCTCCCGCTAACGTCGAACTGGTAGATGACCGTCGGTGAAACGCCACTGTCACCGATCGCGAGATGGCGGCCATCCCATTGAACTCCTCCAGGAGCTGCGATGCTTTGCGCAACCGCTACCTGCCCGAAGGACTTGCTCCCATCCGGGAGCTCATTTAAGGCAAAGGTGCTGCTTGCAGTGGTGCCGTCACAGAAAAGGTTGCTCTTATCATCGTAACCGCAGAAGGCGCCGGTCGTAATCCCGGCGAGCTCGTAACTCTTGCCGAGCCGCCACCCGAAGTGCTGCTTGTAGCGATAGACCGTAACGTATGGTGCGTTGAAGGGACTGCCGTTGATTACGGCGAGCGTTCCCATCGGCCGGTTGACGGCACACGCGTCGGAGTAACCGTAGTTGTAACTCAGATAGGCGATCGGGGATTGATCACCGTGCGCGAACTCATACGTGCCTCCGTAACCGTAGATAAACGGAGCGAAAACGTCGCCAGCCGCGTCCGCGCATAAGCCAACGGTACCGGAGAAGCCACCGAGCATACCCACAAATTTCGCGCGCGGATACGTATAGATGGAGACGCCGCCGTTTGCAACGTAGAGTAGATTTCGGCCGTGCTCGCCCTGTGCCACGCTTGTCGGAAACGAAGGGACGGCGCCGCCGACCTGCGCGCCGGCGCAGGCAGGTAACAACGCCGCATCCGCGCAAAGGCAGAGATTGCGCAGAAAGATTTTCATAGTTGCACGCAAGTTACGTCCAACAGCGCGGCGACCGCCAGCTCCATCATGGTGCAAGGCTCACGGTAGCTCCGAACGCAGCGGCCAATACGATCGTTTTCACTGCATCACCGCCGGCGGGATAGCGATAGAACGCGACGCAACCCGTTTGACTGCCGCCGCACGAGCGCTCGGGATCCGGGGCAATGACGTCTCCGCCTTGAATCCAAAACTGCTCTACCATCGTGGACCCTGCCAGCGTCGTCGACCCGACTTTCGTGGCGGTGCTCCCGCTGACGTCGAACTGATAGATCACCGATGGTGAAACGGCGCTGTCACCGATGGCGAGGTGCTTGCCGTCCCACTGCACCTGGCCTGGTGCGTTGATGCTCTGGCTCACGGCGATCGTGGCGAGTGTTTTGCTGCCCTTGGCCAGCTCTGCCAGGACGAAAGCGCCGCTACTATCCTTGCCGTCGACGAAGAGATCGCCCTGATTATCGTAACCGCAGAAAGCCGAACTCGACATAAACGGGAGCGGGTAGCTCTGGGCGAAGCCCCATCCGCGCTTGCCTTTGTACCGATAAACCAAGAGGGCTGGATAATAGTCGGGACCGGTCACGACGGCAAGATTACCGGTCGTCGGATCGACTGAGCAGCCGTTCTCGCCGTCATAAGGGAAGCCGAGATAGGTAATCGGCGTTCCGCCTCCATGCGCGAATTCGTAGATTCCGCCCGGGATGTAAATGAAGGGAATGAATATGTCGCTCGACCGATCGACGCACATACCGCGCGGGCCGATCGGGCCGTTGAGGATGCCGACCAGTCTGCCGCGGGGGAAAGTGTAGACGTAGACTGGCTTGTCCCCTAAGGTGGAGGCATAGAGAAGATTGCGTCCGTGAAGATCCGCGCGCAGCGGCGCAATGGGGGGGACGATCGCTGGAGACGGTTGCGCCACGTTGCAACCGACGATCGACGACACGCCCACGACGAGAGTCAACAGATACGGTCGTTTCACCGGCAGCTCCCTATCTGCGTAGGCGGTTCGGCACGACATTAGCCGGGCCTCCAGCGTGAAGTAATGAGTCCGCTATTGAATCCGCCGGTCGAGAGGCCGGCGCAAAAGCGCGCGTGCTCGACCTTCATGCAACGATCGACGACGACGTCCATTCCGCTCGAATCGGCGAGCGCGATGGCGTCGTCGTTGATGACGCCGTACTGAAACCATATGGCCGTCACGCCGATGGCGATCGCGTCGTTGACGACGGCAACCAGCTCGCTGGGGCGCCGAAAGACGTCCACGACGTCCGGGACTCCGCGATCGGCAGCGTAAGCCGCGAGCGACGGATAGACCTTGATGCGGTCGATCTGCTGCGTCGTTGGATTGATCGGCACCACGTCGTAGCCCGGCTGCCGGCGGAGGTAGGAAAAGACCGTATAGCTTGGACGCACCGGATTGGGCGATGCGCCGACCACGGCGATCGTCCGTATGCGCGCAAGCAGCGCGCGCCGTTGCGACGGCGTCGTTAGGATCACGCGCGTGCTGCAGCGCTTAAGGCATTGCCGAGATCCCAGACAAGGTCGTCGACGTCTTCCAGCCCGACCGAGAGGCGGACGGACTCGGGCTCGACGCCGGCTCTGCGCAGCTCTTCATCGGAGAGCTGCGAGTGTGTCGTCGAAGCCGGATGGATGACGAGGCTCTTCGAATCTCCTACGTTTGCCAGATGGCTCCAAAGCTCGAGCGCATCGATGAAACGGCGCGCGGCCTCGCGACCGCCGCGTAGGCCGAAAGTGAAGATCGAGCCGAGCTGCGGCTCGCGAACCCACGCTGCTTCCGGACGCGTCTTCAGAAAGCTCGTGACTTCGCGTGCATTGCTGACGTGGCGTTCCATGCGCAGCGCGAGCGTCTCCAGGCCGATGAGGAGAAGCCATGCATCCATCGGCGACATCTGCGCACCGACGTCGCGCAGAACTTCGGCACGGGCTCGCATGAGGAACGCATACTCCCCGAACGTTTCGGTGAAGACTTTCTGGTGATATCCGGGGCTCGGCCGCGAGAGCAGCGGAAAGCGTCCGTTATTCCAAGGAAACTTCCCGGATTCGACGAGCACGCCGCCGATCGACGTGCCGTGTCCGTTGATGAACTTCGTCGCCGAGTGCACGACGATGTCGGCGCCATGCTCGATCGGCCGGCGAAGATAGGGCGTGGCAAAGGTATTGTCGACGACGAGCGGGACGCCGGCGGCGTGCGCGAGCTCGGCGAACCCTCGTACATCCGCGACCGCCCCCGACGGGTTGCCGATCGTCTCGATAAAGACCAGTTTGGTCTCGGGCCGGATGGCGGCGCGCGCCGCATCGAGATCTTCGACCGGCACGAAGGTCGTCTCGATTCCCATTCGCTTGATCGTCACGCTAAGCTGCGTGACGGTGCCGCCGTAAACGTTCTGCGTGCAGACGAGATGGTCGCCGGCTTCGGCGAGCGAGAGAACCATGCAAAGCTGCGCCGCCAAGCCGCTGGAGAACGCGATACCGCCCAGGCCGCCCTCGAGGCTCGCCATCCGCTCCTCGAACGCGGCGACCGTGGGGTTGCTGATGCGGCTGTAAATGTGGCCGTAGCTGCGCAAGGCGAAGAGTTCCGAGGCCTGCTCGGTCGAGCCGAAGACGTACGCCGCGGTTTGATAGATCGGCATGGCGCGCGAACCGGTCGCCGGGTCGGGCGGCGTGCCGGCATGAAGCGCGCGCGTTGCAAAACCAAATTCTCGCTCGTGTTGCATCGTCGGTAGGTTCCGAGGCTTACTTCGCCTTATAATGCTCTTATCATGGGCATGACACTTACCGAGAAGATCCTGGCGCGCCACGCCGAGCTCGCGCGCGTCGAGCCGGGGCAGATCATCAACGCGAAAGTCGATCTCGTCCTGGCCAACGAGCTCTCCGCCGCCGTCGCCATCGGCGTGATGCGTAAAATCAAGGGCGCTCGACGGGTCTTCGATCCGAGCCGGATCGCGCTCGTCGCCGACCACTTCGTGCCGGCAAAGGACGCGCAATCCGCATCGCTGGCAAAGCTGATGAAAGAGTTCGCGTTCGAGCAGCAGATCGAGCATTTCTTCGACGTCGGTCGCGGGGGCATCGAGCACGTCGTCCTTCCCGAGGAAGGGCTGGTGGCGCCCGGCGAGCTGATCGTCGGAGGCGACTCGCACACGTGCACGTACGGCGCCTTCGGCGCCTTTGCGACCGGCATGGGTTCGACCGACATCGCGGCGGCCTTCGTTCTCGGTGAGGTATGGCTCAAGGTTCCCGGATCGCTCAAGCTAGTCTATAGCGGAACGCCGGGAACGATGGTCTACGCTAAAGACATTATGCTGCGAACCGTCGGCGAACTGGGCATCGATGGCGCGACCTATCGCGCGATCGAGTACCACGGAAGCACCGTCGACGAGCTTTCGATCACGGGACGCATCACGATGGCGAACATGGCCATCGAGGCGGGCGCGAAGAACGGCATCTTTCACGCCGACGCAAAGACGATTGCATACGTCGAGGAACGCACCGACCGGCCCTTCATCGTCGAGCGCGCCGATCCCGACGCCGTCTACGAGCGCGTCATTGCCATTGATATCGGCACGCTCGAACCCCAGGTCGCTTGTCCGCATACGCCCGACAACGTGCATCCGATCTCCGAGGTGGCGGCCGACGATCTTCCCGTCGACCAAGTCTTCATTGGGTCGTGCACCAACGGCTACATCGACGACCTGCGCGTCGTGGCGAAGATCCTCGAGGGAAAGCAGGTCGCTTCAAATCTGCGCGTCATCGTCAACCCGGGCTCGCAAAAAGTCTGGATCCAGGCGGCGGAAGAGGGCATCCTAGCGACGCTTGCCGGCGCAGGGTGCGCCGTCAACACGCCCGGATGCGGAGCGTGCTTCGGCGGGCATATGGGAACGCTCGGCGATGGGGAGCGCGCGATCTCGACCACCAATCGCAACTACGTCGGCCGCATGGGATCGCCCAAGGCCGAGATCTATCTCGCCTCGCCGGCGACGTGCGCCGCCTCGGCGCTGACCGGCAGGATTACGGATCCGCGCGTCCTGGAAATGGCGGGCGTTTAATGGAATCGATGCTGCGCGGGCACGCGCATAAGTACGGAAAGAACGTCGATACCGACGTCATCATCCCGGGAAAATACTGCAACATCGTCGACCACGTCGAGCTCGGAAAGCACGCGCTCGAGGGGCTCGATCCCGAGTACGTCGGTCGCATGCAGCCCGGCGACATCATCGTTGCCGATACGAACTTCGGCTGCGGGTCGAGCCGGGAGGTCGCGCCGATCGCAATCAAAGGATCCGGAACGTCGGCAGTCATTGCCAAGAGCTTCGCGCGGATCTTCTATCGCAACGCTCTCAACATCGGCTTCCCGATCTTCGAATCGCCCGAAGCCGTGGACGGGATCGAAATGGGCGACGAAATCGAGCTCGAGCCGGCGACAGGGATCGTCCGTAACCTCACCCGCGGCACGCAGTACCGCGCGGCGGAGTTCCCACCGTTCATGCGCTCGCTCATCGATGCCGGCGGGCTCGTGCCCTACGTCGAGGAACGGCTGGCGAAGCGCTAGGCGTCCTTCGACTTCGCTCGCTGCGCTCGCTACGCTCAGGATGACAATTTCTTACCACCTGCGCAGCGCGAAGCGCTTGTCATCTGGAGACTACGGGGGCGTGTAGCTGCCGGGTTGAGAAATGCCGCCGGGGGATGGATTGATGTTCTCAATCCATTTCTGTCTCGCCCGGTATGACGCCGTAAACGGCAACTGACCCGTCGGCATCGTCAACATGCCGACCATGTCGGTCGTGCCGTCGAGCTTTCCCTCGAGCAACAACGTCGTGCCGTTGGGCATCGACACGATCAAGCGAATCGCCTGACCATCGACGCTGCCCGCGAGCGGGTACTGCTTCCCCTTGGAATCGAGGTAGGTTCCGGTAATTGCATCGCCCTGTTGCGCGATCTTGAAGTGCGTGTAATCGGTGGTGTTGGGATGCTGGATCGCGACTTCCCAAACGCCGTCGAGTCCTTTGCGTGCATTGGGCGGAGGGGACGGGGTCGGCTTCGTTCTGGCGCGGGACGTGGGTGCGGCCGACGGCGTTACGGCCGGGGCCGGAAAGAGCGTCGCGTCCGGCGCCGGACTCGCGTTGGCCGGCGTGCCGATCGGCGGCGGAGTCGGAGGAGGCGTCGCGGCGACGGCGGCAAGCCGAGCCGAGGGCGGCCCCAGGGTAAAGAAGGCGGCAACGACGCCGGCCGCCGCGGTGACATAGAAGAAAGACGTTCTCACGGGGCTCTCGCTTTTGGAGGAGCCGGAGCGGCTCCTTTTTGACATGCTTGGTATAATGCAGGAGCTGTGAAGTCCAAGATCCACCCCAAATGGTACCCTGAAGCCCGCGTCCACTGCGCTTGCGGCAATAGTTTCGTAACCGGCTCGACCCTTCCGGAGATTTCGGTCGAGATTTGCGCGGCCTGCCATCCACTCTTCACCGGCCAGCAGAAGCTGGTCGACACCGCGGGGCGGGTCGATAAGTTCAACCAGCGCTCGGCCGCCGCGCGCCGAAAGCAGGAAGAAGCCGCCGCTCGCAAGGCAGTACGCGAGGCGAAGAAGGCAGCCGCCGCTCTCTGAACGAGCGGCTGCATTCGATGGGGCGGCGCTTCGACGAGATCGACGCGCAGCTCGCCAATCCGTCGGGTGCCTTCGACCAATCCCGATATACCGCGCTCGTCAAGGAGCGCGCGCAGTTGGAAGCGCCGGTCCAAACCTATCGCCGGCTTCGTTCGTTGCGCGCGCAAATCGAGGCTAACGACACGCTCATCCGTGCGGGGGACGGCGAGCTGCGCGAGCTGGCGGAAGAAGAGAACGCAGGTTTGCGCGACCGTCTCGCCGAGCTCGAGGCAGAATTGTCGCGGCTCATGGTGCCGCGCGACCCCAACGACTCCAAGGACGTCTTCGTCGAGATTCGGGCCGGCACCGGCGGCGACGAGGCGGCAATCTTTGCCGGCGACCTCGCGCGTATGTACATGCGATTCGCGGAGGCAAAGGGCATGAAGGTTGAGCTGGTCTCCGAGAGTCCCAGCGAAGCCGGCGGCTTCAAGGAGATCGTCTTCGGCGTCAACGGAAACGAGCCGTATCGCTTTCTCAAGCACGAATCGGGCGTCCACCGCGTGCAGCGCGTGCCGGCGACCGAGGCGCAGGGCCGCATTCACACCAGCACCGCGACGGTGGCGGTGCTGCCGAAGGTGGAAGACGAAGTCGAAGTCGAGATCAAACCCACAGACTTGCAGGTCGACACGTTCAAGGCCTCGGGCGCCGGTGGCCAATACGTAAACAAGACCGAATCGGCGATTCGCATCACGCACGTGCCGACGGGAATCGTGGTTGCTTCCCAGCAGGAGCGCTCGCAGCAGCAGAATCGCGAGAAGGCGATGCAAATGTTGCGTGCCACGCTCTACGACCGCAAGCGCCGCGAGCAGGAGGAGGCCGTCGGCTCGATGCGCCGCTCGCAGGTCGGCAGCGGCGAGCGTGCCGAGAAGATTCGCACCTACAACTTTCCGCAGGACCGGATCACCGACCACCGCATCAACCGCAGCTTCGGCAACATCCGCGGGATCATGGACGGCAACCTCAGCCAAATTAGCGAGGAGCTCATCGCCGACGATCGCGCGCGGCTTTTGGCGGGCGAACCCGCGAACTGACGCAGGCGCCCTCAAAGCGCGGGACTAACCCTCAGCCTCCAAAGGAGGAATCGCCATGCGAATGCTACTGCGCGCCACGTTTCCGGTGGAGGCATCGAATGCCGCAATCAACGACGGGACGCTGCCGAAGACGATAGAGACCATGTTCGAACGCCTGAAACCCGAGGCCGCCTATTTCTTCGCGCAGGACGGGAAGCGGGGCGGTATCTTCGTCTTCGATATGCAGGACCCATCGGACATACCGTCGATCGCCGAGCCCCTTTTCATGCGAATGAATGCCAGCGTGGAACTCTACCCGGTGATGAACCGCGACGATTTGCGTGCCGGTTTGGAGAAAGCCGCAAAGAACCGCTGACGACGATCGACGAGCTGCTCGCTCGGAGCGCTACGCAACTCGAAGACTCGAGCGGATCGCCGCGCGCCGACGCGCTGCTGCTGCTCGCGCATACGATGGGCCGCCGGCGCGAATGGCTCGTGGCGCACGGTAAGACCGAGCCGTCGGCAGAAGAAGCTGCCGCGTTCGAAGCACTGTGCGAGCGCCGGCACGCCGGGGAGCCCGTCGCATATCTGCTTGGCAACACGCAGTTCTACGGCCGCGAGTTCGTCGTCAACGATCGCGTGATGGTGCCCCGGCCCGAGACCGAGCATCTCGTCGATGAGGCGCTACGATTCATACGCGGCCCGATGCACGTCCTCGACGTGGGCACGGGCTGCGGCGCGATCGCGTGCACGATCGCGGCCGAGACCAACGCAGTCATCGATGCCACGGATAACTCGCGCGCGGCGGTTGAGATCGCAACGCAGAACGCTCGCCGCCTCGGACTGCTCGATCACGTCCGCTTTCATCACGGAGACCTAGCCGAGCCCGTGCGCAAGCGGCGCTTCGACGTCATTATCGCCAACCTACCCTACGTCCCCGCGCCCGATCTTCCCAGACGACCGGATCCGGCGTCATTCGAGCCGCGCCAGGCCCTCTACGGCGGCCCTGACGGCCTCGTTCACTACCGCCGCCTACTCCCGCAGCTTCCATGCTTGCTCAACGAAGGCGCGCTGCTCTTGCTCGAAGCCGCCCCCCCAACGATCCATCGGCTCATGCAGCTGGTTCGCTCTTCTTTTCCTTACTTTGTCATCGACGAGTGCACTGATTACGCGCGCCTCCCTCGGTACATCAGAGCGTCCTCCCGCGCTCTAGGGATTTGCTGCGGGGCCGTTCCGCCCCGGACTTAGCGATTTTCGAACAACACACGAGGTGTTCTTCAAAACTTCGTTCTTGAGAAAATCGCGCACGAGCTCCCTGCGGACAGGACGTCCGTGGGGAGCGATCCGGAGGCGGGACGGCCCCGAAGCAAACCAGAGTAGCAATAGCAACCAGACGCTCTCCCAGGTAACCGGGGGGAAGGCGCCGAATCAAGACGACCCGAGATGGCGAAGTATATCTTCTTCACCGGGGGCGTAGTGAGTTCGCTCGGCAAGGGCATTACCGCCGCCTCGCTCGGAAGACTCCTCAAGGCGCGCGGACTGAGCGTTTCGATCCAAAAGCTGGACCCCTATATCAATTGCGATGCCGGTACGATGAATCCGTATCAGCACGGCGAGGTCTTCGTTACGGAAGACGGAGCCGAGACCGACCTCGATCTCGGCCATTATGAGCGTTTCATCGACGAGAATCTGCAGCGCGCGAACAACGTGACGACGGGACAGATTTACAATTCCGTGATCGAAAAAGAGCGGCGCGGAGAGTATCTTGGCGCGACGGTTCAGGTCATTCCGCACATCACGAACGAGATCAAGGCGCACATCAAACGCGTCGCCGAGGCGAGCCATGCCGAAGTCTGCATCGTCGAGGTCGGCGGCACCGTGGGCGATATCGAATCGCTGCCGTTCCTGGAGGCGATCCGGCAGATGCGCTACGACGTCGGCGACGAGAACGTGATGTACGTGCACTTGACGCTCGTGCCGCACTTGGGCGCCGCCGACGAGCTGAAAACAAAGCCGACGCAGCACTCGGTGCGCGAACTTCGGGGCATAGGAATCTCGCCCGACGCGATCGTCTGCCGCACACAATCCGCCCGCCCCATGCCGCTCGAGCTGAAGGAGAAGATCGCGCTCTTCTGCGACGTTCCGCCGAGCGCGGTCGTCCAAAACGGCGACGCTCGAACGATCTACCAGGTGCCGCTCAACCTCGAAGCCGAGGGATTGGCCCAGGCTGCGATCCGCAAGCTGAATCTGCCTCCGTCCGCGCCCCTGCTCAACGAGTGGGTTGCGATCGCGGAACGGCTGCTCAATCCGCGGCGCCGCGTGACGATCGCGCTGGTGGGTAAGTACGTCGAGCTGAAGGATGCGTACATTTCGATCAACGAGGCGCTCGCGCACGCGGGCGTCTTCCACCATGCAGCGGTTGAGATCAAGCGCATCGACTCCGAGCTGGTCGAGAACGAAGGTGTCGAGGTGCTACGCGGGGCGCACGGCGTCCTCGTGGCCCCCGGCTTTGGGGCGCGCGGGGTCAAGGGGAAGCTGCGTGCGATTCAATACGTGCGCGAGCGCAAGATACCGTTTCTAGGCATCTGCTACGGAATGCAGCTAGCTTGCGTCGAGTTCGCGCGCAACGTCTGCGAACTTCCCGAGGCAATGACCAGCGAGGTCGACGAAACGAGCGCCGATCCGGTCATCGATTTCATGCCCGACCAACGGAACCTGGAGATGTACGGCGGGACGATGCGCCTTGGAACCTACACGTGCACGCTCGAAGAGGGGAGCCAGGCGGCGCGGGCCTACGGCGAGCTCGAGATCAGCGAGCGCCACCGTCATCGATACGAGTTCAACAACCGCTATCGGCCAATCTTCGAAGAGCACGGCATGCGCTTCACTGGTCATCACTTCATCGACAAAACACGCCTCGTCGAGGTCGTCGAGCTTCCGTTAGACATGCATCCCTGGTTTGTCGCAACCCAGGCGCATCCCGAGTTCAAGTCGCGCCCGAATCGCCCCGCGCCGCTCTATCGCGACTTTATCGCTGCGGCGCTCGCTCACGAGGAGCGGATCGACGGCCGCGCCGGCGTTGCTGAGGCGGCGTCCTGGACGCAGGCCTAATCACCGCCGTCGTTCTCACACGCGACGAAGAGCGCAACCTGCCGAGGGCCCTGACGAGCCTGCCTCGAGGAATCCGGATCTTTGTGCTCGATGCGGGTTCCCGCGACCATACGGTGCAGTTCGCGCGCGGCGCGGGTGCGCGCGTGGTCCAGCGCGACTGGACGGATTTCGTGGACGCGCGGAGGTTCGCGCTCTCGCAAGTAGAGTCGCCGTGGACGCTGATGATCGATGCCGACGAGGCGCTCGATGACGTTTTGCGGGAAGCAGTGCTCGAAGCCTCGCCCGAGGCCGACGCCTATCGCGTCAAGCGCACGACCTATTTTTGCGGCAAGCCGATGCGCATCTGGCGTAACGAGCCGCTCGTGCGGCTCTTTCGCACGGACCGCGCCACGCTCGAGGCGCATCCCGCTGCCGCCGGAGCGGCGGCACTGCACGAAACCTGGTCCTGCGACGGGACGGTCGGCGAGCTGCCCGGCACGCTTTTGCACTATTCCTATCCGGACGTTGCGGCGTACCGGACAAAGTTCGATCGCTACACGACGCTCGAAGCCGAAGGCATGCGAGGGTCGCTCTTCGGTTGGCTTGCGGCCTGCGGCACGAGCGCGGTGCGGTTTCTTTGGCTGCTCTTCGTGCGCGGCGCGCTCCTCGACGGGCCGCGCGGCTGGTACGTCGCGTATCGTTCGGCGGCCTACCCGGCCGTGGCCGCGCGCAAAGCGCTCCTGCCGTGAGCACGGCGCGTGTCGGCCTCGATGCGCGCTTGACGCGCCAGCTTTCCGCCGGGATGCAGACCTACGTGCGGGAGCTGGTCACGCGTCTCCCGAGGGTCGCGCCGGAGTACGAATATGTACCGTTCACGCAGGGTAGCAACTTCGACTGGAGCGAGCAGGTGCGGCTTCCGCTTGCAATCCGGCGCGCGAACCTCGACATGGTGCATTTCCTCTCCCAATACGTGCCCGTTCTCTTGCCGCGGCGGTTCGTTTTGACGATTCACGACCTCATCCACTTGCGCTTTCCCGAGCACTTCAAGACAAAGGTGCGTCCGTATTACGCGACCGTGGTCCGGTTCGCGTGCGCGCGAGCCACGCGTGTGATCACCGACGACGATCGCAGCGTCGACGATCTCGACGCAATGCTGGGCGTCGAACGGTCGAAGGTGCGCGTCATTCCGCTCGGCGTCGATGAACTCTTTAGCGCCGGCGTAGCGCCCCACGCCGGGGCTCGTCCGTATCTGCTCTACGTCGGCAATCATCGCCGGCACAAGGACCTGGCAACGCTCTTCGAGGCGTGGTCGTCTCTGGCGGAATTGTGGCAGGTCGACCTCTATCTGACCGGACCGGACGACTTCGCGGGCGAGCTGCAACGCCGCAGCCGGCCTGGGCGCGCTATCGTGGCGCTCGGGGAGATTACGACGGAGCGGCTTGCCGCTTACTACGCCGGCGCACGCGCGTTGGTGCAGCCCGCGTTGCGCGAAGGTTTCGGTCTGCCGATGCTCGAGGCGATGGCCGCCGGCTGCCCAGTAATAGCGTGCGAGGACGCGGTACCGCGCCCCCTCGCCGCGCCGGCCTTGACGTTCCGAGCGCGCGACGTCAGCGGGCTGCGCACCATGCTGGAACGAACGCTCGGCGACGAGGGGCTGCGCGTGCGCGCAATTAACCTTGGGCGAGAAGTTGCGCGGGAGCTGACGTGGGATCGCTGTGCCCGAGCGACGGCAGACGTCTATCGAGAAGTTTTGGAGGCAGGTTGAGGCAGGTTTTCGCCCTGATCGCCACGTTCGTCGTCGCGGCCCTGCCGGCGCAGGGCTCGAAACCCCCGCGCCCGATCGCGATCGTGATCAACGGCGACGCCCTGTCGTTAAATCCGCCGCCTCGCTTCGAGCGCAACCTGCTCTTCGTACCGGTGCGCCGCACGATTGAAGCGCTCGGGCTGCCCTTCGAACGGTCGGGCAAAGTGATTACGACGCAGATCGGCTCGAAGACGGTCACGATGACGATCGGCAGTCCCATCGCTCAGATCGATCGCCAGCGGGTACCCCTCGGCGCGCCTCCGCTCGAGTTTCACGACGTGCTGTACGTCCCGCTGCGATTCTTTACCGACGTTTTGGGCGCTCAGGCATCCTTCGACCGGCGCAACGGGACGGTGACGATCGTCGCGCAGCTCGTCGGAAGGTCGTCGAACGGGCTGGTCGCTGCGAGCAACGGCTCAGAACGGTTCGGTACCGTGGCCGGGGTCGACGTGCTCTCCGATCCGCCGACGTTGACGCTCGAATCGAGCGGGATCGTGAAAACGATTCGGGTCGCGCCGAACGCCTCGATCGACGTCCAAGACGTCAACGTCAACGTGACGTCGCCGGGCGAGCTCGGCGACGTGCGCCCGGGAGACTTTGCCCGCGTCGAGTTGCGTAAGGATGGGCGCGCCGTGCGAATCGTCGACGAGTACGGCTCTCGCAACGGTCACCTCATCGCGATTGCCGGCGACGAGTTCGTGCTCGACGACGGCCAGGTGATTGCGCCGGATCGTACGACGGAGATTTCGCTCAACGGGAAAGCGGCCTCGTTCGGCGAGCTGAAGCCAAACGACGAGGTCAACGTCCGGTACAACGTCGAGACGAACGAAGTGCGCGAGATTCTCGCGAGCCGCAGCGTGGCGGCCGGCGCGGTGGGCAGCGTGCAGATCGCCAGCGTGGAGAGCGATGCGACGCGCCCGTTGCGTCCGGGCGATCACGTTCAAGTGACGATGCACGGAACGGCGGGGGGATCCGCGACCTTCGATATCGGCTCCGACGTGGTCGATCAGGTGATGGAGCAACGCTCGCCGGGCGTGTATGTCGGCGATTATACGATTCCACGCGGTGCCAACTTCGACGACGTGGCATTGATCGGCCGGCTGACGATCGGCAACGCGACGGCCCAGGCGCCGGCGCCACAGACCGTCTCGGCTTCGAGCATCGGACCGGGGGTGGCCGATTTCGCGCCCGACGCCGGCGCGACGATCAACACGAATCGCCCGGCCGTCTACGCCAGTTTCGCTTCGGCCGCCGTGCCGGTCAATCCGGCGAGCGCATTGCTTTGGATCGACGGGCGCGACGTCACGTCCGAGTGCGTCCGCACCGCGCAATTCATTCAGTACCTGCCCTCCTACGACTATCCCGACGGCCCGATCCACGTGATGGTGCGCGTCTCCGACGAAGCCGGGAACACCACGGTGAAGTCGTGGACCTTCACGATTCGAACCCGCTGATGGATGACTGCGTTTTCTGCAAGATCGGAGCCGGAGAGATACCGGCGAAGATCGTCTATCGCGACGACGATGTGATCGCGATCGGAGATCTCAATCCGCAAGCGCCGACGCATCTGCTCGTAATGCCGATCGCGCATTACGCCACGATGGTTGAGGCGGCGTCAGCGGGGGAGACGCTGGCCGGCCGATTGATCGCAGTGGCAACGCAGCTGGGGCACGAACGCGGCGGCGCGAGGGGTTTCCGGTTGGTCGTCAACACCGGTCCCGACGGCGGTCAAACCGTCGGCCACGTGCACATCCACGTGCTCGCCGGGCGTCACATGACGTGGCCCCCGGGCTAGTGCCACCGAATACTTTGTGATTTGACGCTCGGCTTCGTCCTATGTTATCCTGCGAAGGGCTCTACGGGGCCTAATTTTTCGTGCTTTCAATTGTCATCCTAAAGGCACGCCGAAAGGGGGGTCGTCAATAGATGGAAGTTCGCATCGCTCCGGGCGAAACGATCGAGAGCGCGCTGCGCCGCTTTAAGAAGGCCACCCAGAAGGCGGGCATTCTCGCCGAAGCTCGCAAGCACGAGCACTACGAAAAGCCGAGCGTCCGCCGCAAGAAGAAATCGGCCGCGGCTCGCAAACGCCGCGCATAGCACCATCGTGGGAGCGCTCAAAGATCGAATCGCCTCCGATCTGAAAGAGGCGATGCGAGCGCGCGATCAGCTCCGGCTCGATACGCTTCGGTCGGTGCTCTCCGGTTTTACCTACAAACGCACCGAAGGCGGTCAGGAGCTCACCGACGCCGACGAGCTCGACGTCGTGCGGCGTTTGGTGAAGCAGCGCGGCGATTCGCTGGCCGAGTACGACAAAGCCGGGCGCACCGACCTTGCCGAGAAGGAGCGCGCCGAGCGCGAGATTCTTCTAACGTACCTCCCGCCGCAACGGTCGGCCGCCGAAATCCGCGAGATCGTTCAGAGCGTTCTGGCCGAGCTGCCGCCGGAGTCACGCAACGCCGGCGCCGTCATGAAGGTCGTCATGCCTCAGCTGCGCGGACTGGCCGACGGCAACCTGGTGCGCCAGATCGTCACCGAGGAGCTGGCTTCGTAGGACGAAGGGCAGGCGTAACCTTAGGGTGCAAGCGAGGGTAGCTACCGGCATGAGTGGTTTCAGGCTGCGGGTCTGGCTCTGGTGCTCTTTGTTGCTCGGCGGTTTAACCGGGCTGGCCGCCGCCCAGCCGTTCGGCCGTCCGATCGTAATCGTGCCGATTACCGGCACGGTCGACGACGGCATGGCTCATTTGGTCGAACGTTCGGTCGACGAAGCAAATCAGATTCACGCGCGCGCAATCGTTCTCGACGTCAACAGTCCCGGCGGGCTTCTTGAGGCGGCCTTTCGAATTCGCGACGCGCTCTTCTCCGCACAGGAGCCCGTGGACGCCTACGTCGGTCAACGGGCCTATTCCGCCGCGGCGCTCATCACGCTGACCGCAAACCACATCATCATGGGCCCGGGCGCCTCCATCGGGGCGGCGGAGCCGGTGGAAGCTGGTGGAGCGGTTCCGCCGAGCGACAAGATCGTGTCGGCCGTGCGCGCGGAGTTTGAATCGACCGCAGAGCGCAACCACTACAACCCGACGCTGGCCGGCGCGATGGTCGACAAGAACGTGAGCCTTCCCCAATATAAACGCGATGGGATGGTTCTTACGCTCAACACCGACGATGCGGTGCGGTCCGGGATCGCGTCGGGGACCGCGCCGACGCTCGACGCGGCGCTCGCGCAGCTTCATCTTGCCGACGCTCCTCGCGTGACCGAGTCGTTCTCGTGGGCGGAGGCCGTCGCGCGATTCGCGACCGATCCGGTCGTCAGCGGGCTGCTGCTGACGGTCGGCATGCTCGGTCTCTTGATTGAGATGCAGACGCTGCACGCGATCGCCGGCATTATCGGCGTCGGTGCGCTCGTGCTCTTCTTTGGAAGCCACATCTACGCGGGCTTCTCAAACGGCTTCGTTGCCGTGCTCGCCATCCTCGGATTATTCGGGATTCTCTGGGAGCTGCACGTCGTTCCGGGCCACGGTTTGCCGGGCATTCTCGGCGCCGGCGCGCTCCTGCTCGCGGTGCTCTTTGCCTTTGGCACGCCGTTCTTTTTCGTGGGGATCGAAACCATCGCGACCGCGATCGTGCTCACGGTCATCGCCTTTACGCTGACGGTGCGGGCCGTGCCGCAGAACGCGTGGGCACGGCGGCTCGCGCTCGTTGCCGCGCAGGGGCCCGATTACGTCGCAAGCGGCGACCACCGCGATCTGCGAGGCCGCACCGGCACCGCCGTCAGCTTCTTGCGGCCGGCGGGTATCGCGTCGATCGACGGACGGCGCGTCGACGTGCTCACGGAGGGCGAGTTCATCGCGCAGGGAACCCCAATCCGCGTCGTGCGCGTCGAGGGCGCGCGGATTTTCGTCGAACCCGTATCAGGATAGGAGCAGACCATGATTGCCGTCGGCAGCGCGATCGTTATTTTGATCGCCGTCATCGCGTTCTTTGCGTTTCTCTATTACTTCCCCATCGGCTTGTGGATTCGAACGATCGCTGCTGGCGTTCCGCTCGGCATCATTTCGCTCGTGCGGATGCGGTTGATCGGCATCCCGCCGGGCATCATCGTGACGAATTACGTCCGGGCGCGGAAGGCTGGCTTGAACCTTACCGTCGATCAGATGCAGTCGCACTATCTCGCGGGAGGGAACGTCGAGAACGTGACGCTGGCGCTAATCGCGGCGCAACGCGCGCAGATACCGCTCGAATGGCAGCGAGCGGCAGCGATCGATCTCGCTGGGCGCAACGTGCTCGAGGCGCTGCAGACTTCGGTTAACCCGAAGGTGATCGAAACGCCGATCTTCCAAGGCGTCGCGCAGAACGGCATCCAGCTCAACGTCAAAGCGCGAATCACGGTACGCAGCAATCTCGATCGCTACGTCGGGGGAGCCGGCGAGCCGACGATCGTTGCGCGCGTTGGCGAGGGCGTGGTTTCGGCGGTCGGCGCCGCGCCGGATCATAAGGAAGTGCTCGAGTATCCCGATCGCATCAGCAAGGCGGTCCTCGCAAAGGGGCTCGACGCGGGAACGGCGTTCGAGATCGTGTCGATCGACATTGCCGACGTGGACGTCGGAAAGAACATCGGCGCGGAACTGCAGACGAGTCAAGCCGAAGCCGACCGGCGCATCGCCCAGGCAAAGGCTGCAGAGCGCCAATACGCTGCACAGGCCGCGGAGCAAGAGCAGAAGGCCGAGACGCAAGCGATGCGCGCAAAGGTCGTGGCCGCCGAGGCCGCGATTCCCCAAGCGATCGCGCAGGCATTCTTGCAAGGAAACCTCGGCGTCATGGATTATTATCGCCTGAAAAACGTGCAGGCCGATACCGAGATGCGCGCATCGATCGGCGCCTCAACGGAGGCCGCGACCGATACGCAGCAACAGCCGCCGCTGACGGGGCCTAGCACGAAGTAAGGCAATCGCATGCGTGAGATCGGGGTTCTCGTCTGGGTCGGCCTCCTCATCATCGGCGTGATCGGCAGCATGGTATCGAGCCTTCGCAAGCAAGCACAGGCACCGTCGCAGGGACCGAGGCCGGCACCGCGACCGCAGCCGCCGCCCGAGTGGCTGCAGCAGATGGTCGCGCAAATGCCGCCGCAAGCCCGGGTCGTGCAAGTCGTACGGCCCCAAGCGACTCCCAAGCCGGTTGCTGCGGCGCCCGTCCCGGTGCCACCGCCCCGCGCGCCTGCCGTCCCACACGAGCCCGCGGCCAGTCACCCGCAGGCCGGGTCCAACGTGGAGCGCGGACGGCCCCAGATAACCCGCGAGATCTTCGCACGGCGAAACATCGTGCAGGCTGTGATCGCTGCCGAAGTGCTCGGCAAGCCTCGCGCCCTTAGCGACGAATACTTCCCGCGTTGACCGACGAATATTTCCCTCGTTGACGCAACGATCGATCGATCTCGGCGAGCTCTCCGACCGCGTCCGCCTCTTTGGAGAGTACGACCGCAATCTCTCCGCTATCGAATCGTCGCTCCACGTCGCCGTCCATACCGACGGCGATCGCTTGCTGCTCGCCGGTGAGGACGCGGCGGTCGCGCGCGCCGAGGCGGTCGTTCGACGCGTGCTCGACGCCGCCGTCGAGGGCGCGCACATTACGCCCGACGACGTGGCCCTCGCGCTCTCGGAGGCGCGTGTCGAGGGCGGCACGGCGTTGCCGAGCACGCTGCTGCGAAGTCATCGCGGGCGCGAAGTGCGTCCGCGCACTGCCGGCCAGCGCCGCTTCGTGCGCGCGATCGAAGAATCGACGCTGACCTTCGGCATCGGACCTGCCGGTACGGGAAAGACTTACCTCGCGGTCGTGATGGCCGTGCGCGCCCTCAAGCGGCGAGAGGTCGCGCGCGTGATTCTCTCCCGCCCCGCGGTTGAAGCGGGTGAGCGCCTGGGCTTTCTGCCGGGAGACCTGCGCGAGAAATTCGATCCCTACATGCGGCCGCTCTTCGACGTGCTCGGCGAGATGCTCGACGACGCGGTCGTCAACAAGTACATGGAGCGAGGCACGCTCGAGATCGCGCCGCTGGCGTTCATGCGAGGACGGACGCTTTCGGAGTGCTTCGTGATTCTCGACGAGGCGCAGAATGCAACCGACGATCAGCTCAAGATGTTCTTAACGCGCCTCGGCAGCGGCTCGAAGATGGTCGTTACCGGCGACGTGACGCAAATCGATCTGCCGCAGGGCCAGCGCAGCGGGCTGCGGGCGGCAGCCACGCGCCTCACCGCGCTCGATGACGTCGCCGTCGTGGAGCTCGACGAAAGCGACGTCGTCCGACACCCGCTCGTGGCGAAGATCGTTCGTGCCTATGCCTCGGGCGGGCCGCCGGTCTCGCCGTGATCTATTACCGCAACGAAGTGCGGCGCAGCGGCGTCGACGGGCGCGCGCTCGTCGCAACGGCGCGGCGCCTGCTGGCCGCGATCGGAGACGAGAGCGCGGCGCTCTCGCTCTCGCTAGTGAGCGACGGCTCGATCCGCGCACTCAACCATAAATATCGCGGGAAAGACTCTGCGACCGACGTGCTGAGCTTCCCGCTCGACGACGGCGCGGAGCCGCGTGCGCTCGAGCGCATGCTGGGCGACGTCGTGATCTCGGTCGATACGGCGCGCCGCCAGGCCGCGGGCTACGACGCGCCCTTGCAGCGCGAGATCTATCGCTTGTTGATTCATGGCCTGCTGCATTTGAAGGGTCACGACCACGCCGTGGCTTCGGAGCGGCGCGTCATGCAGCGCGAAGAGCGGCGGCTCGCCGACGCGATTGCCATGCCCTGGCCGTATCGCTGATGCATCATCCGGCGGACGACCGCGGAAAACGGGAACCCCACTACCTGCCGATCGATCGGAGTCGTTTCTTCCGCTCGTTCCATCATGCGTTCGAGGGGATCATCTACGCGACGCGCACCGAGCCGAACATGCGCGTGCACTTCCTCATCGCCGCGCTCGTCCTGCTGGCCACGCTCATCTTGCGCCTGGACCGGTTTTACGTCGTCGCGACGCTGACGCTGGTCGCCCTCGTGCTGAGCATGGAGCTGATGAACACCGCGATCGAGGCGATCGTGGACTTGCTCACGGTTGCCCATCATCCGCTTGCCAAGAGCGCCAAGGACGCGGCCGCCGGGGCGGTTCTGATCGCCGCCGTGGGAGCGGTCCTCTCGGCCTATCTCATTTTCTACCAGGGCATCATCAGCGGCGGTCAGCGCGTTTTTGCGGCCGTCCAATCGGTGCCCGCGAACGTGGCCCTCATCTGCCTCGCCGTCGTCGGGATCGCGACGGTCTTTGCCAAGGCCTGGGTCGGCCGGGGTTCGGCTTTGCAGGGGGGCGCCGTCTCCGGACACGCGGCCTTGGCCTTTGCCGTGGCCACGATGCTCGCGTTCTTCTACCAGAAGCCGCTGGCCGCAATCTTGGCGTACTTCGCCGCGTTTCTGGTCGCCCAAAGCCGCGTCGAGGCGCGCATTCACCGTCCGTTTGAGGTCTTCTGGGGAGCGGTGCTCGGCACGCTGATCGCCCTAGCGATCTACCTGCTGGTGCGACCCCACGTTATGCTATAATGGCGCCGACTTGAACACGGACCCCTCTCGAAGTAGCCCCGAAGGCCTGCCGTACCAGATCGCCGCACTCATCGTGCTCGTCATCCTGGCAGCGTTCTTCGCCGCCTCGGAGGCGGCGCTCGTTTCGATCTCGCGATTGCGGGCACGGGCAATCGCCGAGCGCCGGGTGCGCGGGGGGAGCAACCTGCAGGCACTGGTCGACGATAAGACCCACTTTCTCACCGCGATCCTGGTCGGCAACACGATCGTCCTGCTCGCCGCCGACTCACTCGCGGCCTACATCGCGATCTCGCTGGGGATCCCGTCCGGCGCGGTCTTTTCGACGGTCGTCATGACCGTCGTCTTTCTGCTTTTCGGGGAGATCGTACCGAAGACCGTGGCGACCGGCGATGCCGAGCGCTGGGCGCTCAAGCTTGCGCTGCCGATACGGTATGCGGCCTACGTCCTGACGCCGATCGCGCGCACCTTCCAGATCGTCACCGATTTCATTCTGCGATTGTTCGGGATCAAGGACGCGCATCGTCCGTACGTTACCGAAGAGGATATTCGCACGCTCGTCAACGTCGGGGCGGAACAGCGCGTCATCGAGGAGCAAGAACGCGAGCTGATCCACTCGGTGATGGAGTTCGGCGACACCATCGTTCGCGAGGTGATGAAGCCGCGTCCCGAGATGGTCGCGATTTCGATCGACGACTCACCGCGGCGGGCGCTCGACGCCGTGATCGCCGAGGGGTACTCCAAGCTTCCCGTCTACCAAGAATCGAAGGACGACATCGTCGGGGTCGTTCACGATCGGGAGCTTTTGATCGCGCTGGCGAACGGCACGCTCGCCCACACCACGGTGCGCGCCTTGATGCGCCCCGTGCTGCACGTTCCGGAGAACAAGAAGATCGCCGATCTGCTGCGCGAGATGCAGCGGGACAAGTTTTCATTGGCAATCGTCGTCGACGAATATGGCGGCACCGCCGGTCTGGTCACGATGGAGGATCTCCTCGAAGAGATCGTCGGCGAGATCCGCGACGAGCACGACACCGACGAACAAGAGTCGATCTCGGTCGTCTCCGATCGCGAAGCGATCGTCGAGGCCGGGACGAACATCGAAGACGTCAACGCGAAGCTCGGAACGGAGCTTCCAACGGAAGACTTCGAGACCATCGGCGGGTATACGGTCGGGCTCTTTGGCCGGCTTCCAAAGGAAGGCGAGGAGGTCGAGGGCGCCGATCACACCCGGCTGCGGGTCGATCGCACGCGGGGACGGCGCATTCTCTCCGTTCGGATCTATACCAACGGCAGCATCACCCAGGGGCAGGAATCGGAGGACGCTGACGCAGCCGCGCGCCTATAAGACGCGAGGCGTGGTGTTGCGCGGACGGCAGCTCGGCGAAGCCGACCGCATCCTCACGCTCTTTACGCTCGAAAGCGGGAAACTCGATGCCGTCGCAAAGGGCGTCCGCCGCTCGCGCAGTCACTTGGCGGGACGCCTCGAGTTCTTCAACGAGTGCGAATTTCTCATGCACCGGGGGCGTTCGCTCGACGTCATCGTCTCGGCCGAGATTCGCCGTTCGCCCTGGTCGCGGCTGGTCGAGCCCGATCGATACGCCGTCGCTGCGGTCGTGGGCGAGCTGGTCGACGCGTTTTGCGAGCCGGACCTCGCGCTCCCCGACGTCTACGAACTGCTCGAAGGGGCGATCGCGGCCATTGCGGCCTCGGCGTCGCCGCGGCGGCTGCTTCCGCGATTTTCGCTACGGCTGCTCGAGATGCTCGGCCTGGCTCCGCCCCTGACGACCTGCGTGCGCTGCGGCGGACCCCTGCCGCCCGGGAGCGCATGGCTCGACGCCCAGGCCGGTGGCGTCGTGGGCGCCGGCTGCCTCGAGCGCCGGCGCGATCTCCCCGAGCTGGTGGAGCGGGACCTCGAGAATCTGCGCGCGCTCGCGCGCCCGAAGAGCCTCCGCGCAACCCTCGCCGCGACGCCCGGGGCGCGCTCTGCCGTCGAGGAACTCGTCGCACACCATCTCGGCAAGCGCCCGAAGGCGCTCGCGCAGCTCGACACGCTCGGGGCCTAAACGCCGTGCTGATGGCGCTCGACGTCGGAAGCAAGCGCATCGGCATCGCCGTCGCCGATCCGAGCGGCACCTTTGGGATGCCCGTCGCGACCGTCACGCGGACGAATCGCCGCGCGGACCTCGATGCGATCAAAGGCTATCTCGAATCGTACGCCGTGGACGAGCTCGTCGTCGGCGATCCGCTGACGCTGAGCGGAGAACGGGGAATCGCGGCGCGCGCGATGGACGAGTTCGTCGAAAGCTTGAGCGCAGTTTTTGGCGGAACGATTCACCGGGTCGACGAGCGAATGACCACCGCGCAGGCAACGAAGAGTCTGATCGCCGCGGACGTTTCTCGCCGCAAGCGCCGCGATATCGTCGACCAAATGGCGGCGGCGCTCATTCTGGAATCTTTTCTGGCCCGACGCCGTAACGACGCGCGCGCATGAAGCGGGGCCGCTGCGCGGCGGTGGCGCTTGCGGCCGTCGTTCTCTTCGGCGCGGCCATTGCGTGGCTTGTCTATGCGATCTACGCCGACCGCTCGCATCCGGTCGCCACGACGCAAGTCGTCATCGATCGCGGGTCGACCTTTGCGCAGGTCGCCCGGCAATTGGCCGCCGCCGGCATTATCGGCAACGTCGCGACGTTCCGAGTTCTCGCGCGCGTGCGCGATCAAGAGGGCGCGGTGCGCGCGGGCGAATACCGCTTCGTGCCGCATCTGACGCAGAATGAAGTCCTGCGCGCGCTCGTCACCGGCGGTGCGCAGGTAGCGACGTGGGTGACGATCCCCGAAGGCTTTACCGCGGCGCAGATCGCGCTGCGGCTTCAGGGCGAGGGCGTGGGACCGTCGGAAACGTTCCTACGCAACTTCATGCGTCAGCGCTTGATCGTCGACGGCACGCAAACGAAGAACCTCGAAGGGTTTCTCTTCCCAAGCACCTATTTGGTGCCGCTGGGCGCTTCGGCGCAGCAGGTGGCCGGCGCGATGACCGCCGAGTTCTTCAAAGAGCTTCCGCCCGACGCGGCGGTGCGGGCACGCGCGCTCCACGTTACGGTTCCGCAGGCGGTGACGGTTGCTTCGCTCGTGGAGCGGGAGGCGAAGAGCCAGATCGATCGCCCTAAGATCGCCGAGGTGATCTACAACCGCTTGCGGGCCCGGATGCCCTTGCAGGTCGATGCGACGATCGAGTACGCGTTGCCGGAGCACAAGAGCGAGCTCTCCTTCGCGGATTTGAAGATCGACTCGCCGTACAACAGCTACTTGCACGCTGGGCTTCCGCCGACGCCAATTGCGAATCCCGGGCGCCCCTCGCTGGAGGCGGCGCTCCATCCGTCGAAAGGCGATGATCTCTACTACGTCTACTGTGGGAACGGCCGCCACGTCTTCGCCGAAACGCTCGCGGAGCACGAGGCGAACGTCGCGCGCTGCCTGCACTAGCGAGAAGCTGAAAGGGAGAGTTGCGATGGCGGCCTCGAACGGCGAGAGCAAGAAGGCGCGCGGTCCGCTCGAGTTGAGCGATACGCTCACCATTGCGACGAACGAGGGCGGCTTGCTGCCGTTCGAGGTCGTCGGCATCGTCGAAGATCCGGAGAGCGGCGCGTCGTACGCGGTGCTTCATCGCGACGCCGAAGCGGGCGAGGAAGAGGAAGAGGAGTTCATCGTCACCGACCCGATGGGAAATCTGCTCGAGGACGAGGGGCTCGCACAGGACATTCTCGACGAGTTCCTGGCATTTGCCGGCGAAGACGAAAATGGCGGCACGCAGAACGGGGAGACGGTCTAATTCGTATTCTCTTCCTCTCCGCAAGCGTGGGCGTCGGTCATCTGTCGGCCGCCAATGCCGTGGCAGGCGCACTGCGCCGGCTCGAGCCGACCGTCCAGACGCGCGTGGTCGACTCCTACGAGTACGCCGCGCTGGTCGTATCCCGCGTCGTCTCGGACGGCTATCTACGCATGGTCAAGACGATCCCGCAACTCTATCGTTACATCTACGATCGAGCGGAACGCGCGACCGAGGTCGGACGCTTTCGGACGTGGGCGCACCAATTCACGGCGAGCAATCTTCGGCCGCTGATGCTCCGGGAGCGTCCCGACGCAGTCGTCTGCACGCACGCCTTTCCGTGCGGAGCGATGGCCGAATACAAGCGACTCTTCGCCGATGCGCCGCCGGTGGTTGCCATCGTTACCGATTTCGCAGTCCACCGGTTCTGGATCCATGGGAGCATTAACCGGTACGTCGTCGCGACCCAAGCCATGAGCGAGGTCCTAACGGCCTGCGGAATCGCGCCCGATTCAATTCTCGTAAGCGGAATTCCGGTACGCCGGGAGTTTACGCCCACGACTGAAGCGAAGGCGGCGTTGCGCGAGCGCCTCGATCTGCCGCATGACCGGCACGTCGTGCTGTTGATGGGCGGCGGTCTGGGCACTGCGCCGGTCGAGCGAATGCTTTGCGCGCTCAAACCGGTGCGCGCGCCGATCGCGGCCGTCGCCCTCGCCGGGCGAAACCCCGGAAGCCGTCGTCGCATCTGTCAACGAGCGGAGAGCATGGCCTTTCCGGTGCGCGCGCTGAGCTTTGTCGACAACGTCTACGATTACATGCACGCGGCCGACGTGCTCGTCACCAAACCCGGCGGCTTGACGACGGCCGAGGCGTTGGTTGCGCAAATCCCCATGGTCCTCTGCCGCCCCTTGCCGGGCCAAGAGGAGCGCAACGCGCGCGTCCTCGTCGACGCGGGCGCTGCCGTGCGTGCGCGCCGGCTAGAGGATTTGCCGGCCATCGTCGACGCGCTGCTCGCCGAGCGCACGCGTCGCGAGCGTGCGTTTTCCGCGGCGCGGTGTTTGGCGCGTCCCAACGCGGCAGGTGAAGCGGCCGCCATGATTGCAGGTCTGGTGGAGCTGCAGAAGGAGGTCGTGGCATGAAGCTTCCTTCGTCGCGCACCTACGCCGGGTGGCTGGCGATCGTGCGCATTCTGACCGGTGCGATTTGGCTGATCCACGGCGTACCAAAGTTTCTCAAGAGCAGCACATTCATGCCACCCAGCGGTTTCTTCACTGATTATCTGCAACGAGGAATCGCGACGACGAGCGGACCGTATCACGACTTCATGGTGAACGTCGTCGCGCCGAACGCCACGATATTTGCCGAGCTCGTGCGTCTCGGCGAAGTGCTCGTCGGCATCTCGCTCTTACTCGGCCTATTTTCGCGTCTCGGCGGTTTCTTTGGGATCGTGCTTCCCCTCAACTACATGGCCGTGCGCGGCGCCGTCGGAACGTTAAGCGGATGGGGCTCGCCCGACGCGTCGCTCGCGCTGCTCTCGTTCATTAGCTGCGTTTTGCCTACGGGCCGAATCGCCGGGCTCGACGGTTTGCGAACGCCGCGCGCGCCTCGCAGACCGACGGTCGTCGCCGAGGTTGTTCCGGAGCGCCCGCTCGACCGCCCGAGCGCGCCACCGTAGGGCCCCTCGGCACCGGCGTGGTATAGTGGGTAGCCGTTTAGGAGAGATGGCCGAGCGGCTGAAGGCGGCGGTTTGCTAAACCGTTATACGATGTAAAGTCGTATCGAGGGTTCGAATCCCTCTCTCTCCGGAGTTGCTCGTCAGAGAGGAAGCGTGCAGTGAGGATTTCGGGTCTGGCGTGCGTTGTAGGATTTTGCGCTGCCTTAGCGTTAGCCGCTTGCAATAACACGGGCGCATCCTCGTCGGGAAATCTGCCGCTCAATCCGCAATCAGGGTCGGGCAGCTCGCCGAGCCCAATCCAGCACGTCGTGCTGATGATTCAGGAGAATCGCACGTTCAACGATTTCTTTGCATCGTATCCGGGCGGCGACGGCACGCTCACTGGAGAAGCGGAGCCGAACGCGAGCTGCAGCCCCCCCATCAATTACGAAGAGATGGTTTCGCTGACGGAGATGCCGCTGGTCGTTCCCAAGGATCTGGACCACAAGTTCTCGGCGTACAGCACGTCCTACGACGGTGGAAAGATGGACGGGTTCGACCGCGCGCTCTTCGGAGGGGGCATCCCCGAGTGCCTCTATCCGTACCAGTACACGAATCCTTCGCAAATTCAGCCGTACTGGGACATGGCGGAACAGTACACTCTCGCCGAGCACATGTTCAGCACTCAGGGCAGCGACAGCTTCACGGCGCATCAAGACCTCATCAGGGGAGGCACGATCGTCGAGCCCGGCAAGGCGATGGTCGATCTTCCAAGCTGCTCGGGCGCAAAGTGCGTATGGGGATGCGATGCGCCGCCCGGCACGCACACGTCGCTCATCACCGAGAAGGATCAGTGGAAGCAATACCGCGGCAAGGGCCCGTTTCCGTGCTCCGATAAGTTCCAGTCGAGCTATCCGACGCTGCGCGACCTGCTCGACGCAAAATACGTATCGTGGAAGTATTACGTTCCGCCGTCGAATACCAGCAACGGGAAGCTCTTCAACGCCTTCGACGTCATCTATCCGGTACGCTATGGTCCCGAGTGGAATACGAACATCTCGATGCCGGAGACGAATATCTTCAACGACATCCAAAACGGCGCGCTGCCCGCGCTCTCATGGGTTATTCCCGACGCTGCCGACTCCGATCACCCCGGAGAGAAGATCGACAACGGCCCGTCGTGGGTCGCGAGCGTCGTCAATGCGATTGGAGAAAGCTCGTACTGGAACTCGACGGCAATCATCATCGTCTGGGACGATTGGGGTGGTCTCTACGACAACCTCGGCATGCTCTCCGCCAAGAAGTACGGCTACGGCGGATTGGGAACGCGGGTGCCGGCTATTATCGTCTCGCCCTACGCCAAGGCCGCCTACATCTCACCGACCGATTACGAGTTCGGCAGCATTTTGAAGTATATCGAGGAAAACTGGAATTTAGGATCGCTCGGGACGAGCGACCAGCGGGCGACCAGCATCTTGGACTGCTTCAACTACTCTCAGTCGCCAATTCCGTTCACCCCGATCGCGTCGAGCTTCGACAAGTCGTACTTCCTTCACGAGAAGCACTCGTACCGGCCGATCGACGACGATATGTAGCGCGGCTCGGGGCTCCAAGGAGGAGAAGCGAGGGCTTCCGAGGGTAGAAATACCGCGGCGACACGGGCGGTCGTAGCTCAATTGGATAGAGCAACAGGCTACGAACTTGTAGGCTGGGGGTTCGAGTCCCTCCGACCGCGATTCCCTTCGCACGCCGGCGCAACGCTTGTCGGCTGCCGCGAGGTCTTGCTATACTGCGTTGTCGTGATGGCGACGCAGCTGCGGCTCGGTAGCTCAGTGGTAGAGCAGGGGACTCATAAGCCCTTGGTCGTAGGTTCAAGTCCTACCCGAGCCAAAACGAAAAAGGCTAGGTGGTTTTTCATGTCGACGATTCCGTGCGATTTCTGCCCTCATCCAGTCGATCGCAGTCAGATGGAGGAGATCGAGATCTCGCACTACGTGCCGGATAGCTCCGGAGAAGATCTTGCCTACGCGCGCACGTACTTCTTCGGCCATCCGGATTGTGTTCGAAAATTCTATCGTACGCTGGTCGATCACAAGCTCGATCTGTTTAAACACATTCCGAGCGCCGGAGCGCCGCCCGACGCGCAGCGCTGACGACCGTCCTTTCCGTGCGCCCGTAGCGTAGCTGGATAACGCACAGCCCTCCGAAGGCTGGGATCGGGGGTTCGAATCCCTCCGGGCGCGCATTTCCCGGGGTTAGATAATTGACGCACGGATGACCGAAGACGAAGCGTATCTGCGCCGATCGATCGAGCTCGCAGCGCAAGCCGAGCGCAACGGCGACGTGCCGATCGGCGCGGTGCTCGTTAGCGGCGATTTGATCCTCGAGGCGAAGAACGAAAAGGAGTTGCGCCGGGATCCGACCGCGCACGCGGAGATGCTGTTGTTGCGCGAAGCGGCGCGGCGCCTGGACGTGTGGCGTCTCTCGGAAGCGACGCTCTACGTCACAAAGGAGCCGTGTCTCATGTGCGCCGGCGCGATAATCGCCGCGCGCATCAGACGGCTCGTCTATGGAGCGCGCGATCCCAGAGGGGGCGCCGACGGCGGCGCGTTCGACGTGTTGCGCTCACCTAAGACCAATCATCGCCTCGAGGTGACCGCCGGCATCTTGGAGGCCGAGACCGCCGCGCAGCTGCAGCGATTCTTTCGCGAGAAGCGCGCCGGCGCGGAAGAAGGTATAAGCTCCGAGTCGTCCCAACCCACTGCCTCGGAGAGGTGGTCGAGTGGTTGAAGGCACCCGCCTCGAAAGCGGGCGAACGTGTTGAGCGTTCCGTGAGTTCGAATCTCACCCTCTCCGCCAGCCTAGATGTCTTGCTCGAACTCGCGGAACGCTCAACAGTGGAGCGAGCGCAGCGAGCGAAACGGTTCTAAACGAATTGCCCCCGCGCGGCTTGCCGCGCGCGGGGCTCGTTCCGTGAGTTCGAATCTCACCCTCTCCGCCAGCCTAGACGTCTTGCTCGTCCTTCGACTGCGCTCGCTGCGCTCGCTCCGCTCAGGATGACAAGGGGGAAGCGCGCTGCGCTCAGGATGACAAGGGCCGCGCTCGCCTAGCTCGCTAATGGGAGCTGCACCGTAAAGCGGGAGCCGTTGGGGCTGGTATCGAGCGATATCGTGCCGTGCGCGCGCTCGACGGCGCGTTTGACGATCGCAAGGCCCAATCCGGATCCCGGCACGTCGCGCTGCGTGCCGCGGTAGAAGCGGTCGAAGACGCGCGCGGCATCCGTCGACGGTATTCCGGGACCTTCATCAGCCACCTCGATCACCGCGGTCGAGTCGTGTGCGCGCACGCAGACCGCAATTTCCCCGAGACCGTATTTCACGGCATTGTCCGTTAAGTTCGTCACGACATAGCCGAGCTCGGTGGGGTCGACCGACGCAAGGATCCCCGGCTCCGCCGAGACCGCGAAACGCCGTTCCGGATGGGCGTCGGCGATCGGCGCAACCAAATCCGCCACGAGCGTGCCGATGTCGATCGGTGCGGCCGCAGCCACCGCCTCGGGACTCTCCCAGCGCTCGAGCAGGATGAGTTTATCGATCAACGAGCCCATGATGCGGCTCTGGTCGTTCATCGTGTCGAGGATGTGCTCGCGATCGGTGGGACTCTCGAAGCCGCCGCGGCGGAGGATCGCGATGAAGCCCTGCACGACCGTCAGCGGCGTCCGCAATTGATGCCCGGCATCGGCGATGAATAGCCGCATCGACGCATTTGCCCGGTCTCGCGCGGCGAAGGCGCGTTCCATCTGCGCGATCGCGCCGTTATAGGCGGCTGCGAGCGATCCGAGCTCCTGGCGTTCGTCGGCGGCGATGAGCTGCGGCGTCAAATCTCCGGAAGCGAAACGTTGCAGCGCCGCGGTCACGTCATCGAGTGGGCGCAGCGCCTGGCGCGTGAGCGTGCGGGCGATAAGAACGCCGCAGCCGATCGCAAGCAAGAGCGCGATCAGCAACGGGATCAAGAAGAGTTGCACCGTCGAGACGAGCGTCGCGTTGTTGCCCCTCGCGATGATGTAGAGATTTCCGACGTGCGCGTAGAGCGGTTGAAGCCCGAAGGCGGTGGCAAGGCCGAGAATCACATTCGCAAACGGTCCCGATGTGCGGGGATCGCCGGAAAGGTCGCCGCGGCTGCGGACCGTCACGACGGGGTGAGGGTCGGCGCGATGTACGCGGTAAACCGTCACGCGCGTGCCGGCATCGAGAAAGACGATCTCAGTGCCGGTTCCGAGCAGGAGCGAAGCGGCGAACTCGCCGCCCGAACGAGCGTTTGGCAGAGATTTGCGCGACAACGAGGCTTCTAGCTGCGTCAGCGTGCCGGTCAGCTCGTTTGAAAGCGAGTGAATGTAGACCCCGAAGGCAAGCAGCGCGCCGGCCAGGAGCACCGCGACGAGGACCAACGAGATTTCGATCGCAGCGAGGGTTCGAATTCGTCGAGCGAGGCGCGTGCTCACGAAGCCGCCGCTCGCAAGGAGTATCCGGTGCCGCGCAACGTGTGGATGAGCTTCACCGGCTCGCCGCTGTCGAGCTTCGCCCGCAAGAAGGAAACGTAGGTTTCGACGGTGTTCGGGATGACGTCGCGGTCGATCCCCCAGACCAGGTCGAGCAACTCCGATCGAGTGAGCACTTCTTCGGCGTGCTCTGCAAAAACGCGCAGCAGGTCGAACTCACGCGGCGAAAGCTCGATCCGACGGTTGCCGCGGTAGACGCTTCTGCTCATCGGCTCGATGGTGAGGTCGGCGTAGACGAGCGTTTCTCGCTGGTCGATACGCGGACGCCGCAAGAGCGTCCGAAGCCGCGCGACGAGCTCCTCGAGATCGAACGGCTTTCCGACGTAATCGTCGGCGCCGGCCGAGAGCCCGGCAACCTTCTCGCCGATCTCCGTTCGCGCGGTCAGCATAACGACCGGAGCAGTCGTAAGCCGGCGCAGCTCGGGTAAGAGCGTAAGGCCGTCCCTTCCGGGCAGCATAACGTCGAGAATGATGACGTTCGGCATCCAGCTGCCCAGCAACCGGAAAGCAGCCGCTCCGTCGGCAACGCTGCGGACGGAGAATCCGGCCTGCTCGAGGCCGTACTCGAGGAGCTGGCGCAGGGCCCGCTCGTCGTCCACGACCAGCACGCGTGCCGGCTCGGTCGCAGGAACCATTCTCAGACTCACTCCAGGATTAAGACCCCGTGCTTTGGTTACAATCGGGCCAAGCATGAAACCCAGGGCGGACCATTTGCGACGACTCTTCGGCGTCGTTGCCGTCATTCTAGCTGCGACCGGCTGCAGCGGCCGTCCGGCCGGGCAAGCGACACCGGCCCCATATGTCGAGACGACGGTCACGAGCTCCGGAGCGATCGAACCCGCTCGACGCCTCGCGGGCGTCGTCGCGCCGTACCAAAACGTTGCCGTCCAGAGCACGCTCGCCGAGCCGGCGGATGCGGTCTACGTCCGTGAGGGCGACCGCGTGCGGGCGGGTGAGCTCCTCGCGCAGCTCGATACCGCCGATTTGCAGGCGCAGCTGCAATCCGATCTTGCCACGGCAAACAGCAACCACGCCAACACGGTACACACCGTTTATCAAGGATCGCTTTCGATCGCTCAAGGCGTCGACACAGTTCAGGCCGACGAGGCGGCCGTCCGTCAAGCGCAGCAGACCCTCAGCAACGACACGCTCAATCTCACGCGCGACCAGAACCTGCTCGCGCAAGGATACGTCTCGCAGCAGTCCGTCGACGCGCAAGAAACGCTCGTTCGCAACGACCAGCAGGCTCTCAGCACGGCAGACTCAAACTTGGCCGCGGCCCGCTCGGCGGTGCAGGCAAACGGTACCCTCTCCGGTTCGGGTTTGCAGGCCTCGGCGGTGAAGCAATCCGAGGCGCAGGAGAGCGTCGCGCTCGCGCAAGCCGATCAGGTGCGCGTCCAAATTTCGAAGGCAGCGATCGTCTCGCCGATCGACGGCGTGGTCGTGAACCGCAATATCAATCCCGGCGAGTATCCGGGTAACCGGGAGATCTTCGCGCTGCAGCAGGTCAACCCGATTTACGCCGTCCTTCATGCGTCGAGCGAGCAGGTTGCGCGCATCGAAAACGGCGCCCCCGCAACGGTCACTTCGGCCGACCTGTCGGGGACGCAGGAGTATCGCGGTCACGTCACCGGCGTGCTCAACGAGATCAATCCCGGTTCGACCGATTTTCAAGTCAAGGTCTTGCTCGCGAATCCGCAGCAGAGCTTACGGCCGGGCATGGTCGTTCAAGGGAACATCGCGACCCTTCCCATCACGGGCGTGCGGGTTCCGGTTACCGCGTTCACCGACGACAACCACGACGCGGTGATGACGGTGCAGCCCGGCGGAACGGTCAAGACGGTCAAGGTAACCGAAGTCGCAAGCGACGGCACAACGTCGATCGTCTCCGGCATCGGCAGCGGCACTCGCGTCGTCAGCAACGGACAGCTCAGTCTGGGCGACGGCGAAAGGGTCTCCTACCAGCAGTGAACTTCAGCCTAACCCGGCTCTTCATCAAGCGGCCGACGCTGGTCTTCGTCATCGTCGCTTTGATGATGTTCGGAGGAATTCTATCGACGGCAACGATCGTCAAGGAGCTCTATCCCGACGTATCGCAGCCGACGGTAACGATTCAGGTTCAATACAGTGGCGCGTCGGTTACGGAGATGCGCGACAATATCGTTCAGCCGATCGAGCAGAATCTCGCGGGAACCGCGGACTTGCAAACGATCAACTCGGTCGTCCAGCAAGGGCAGGCATCGATCAGCGCGATCTTCGACATCGACTCCGATACCGCGACGGACCTCGCACTGACCAATAAGGCGATACAGGCGGCGGAGAAGTATCTGCCGACGAACCTGACGCCGCCGACGGTCAACCTTTACGATCCGACTCAGTCGGTCGTCGTGACACTCGCGCTCTACTCGGATAAATTGTCGCTCGCCCGGCTTGCGCTCTACGCGACCAACGTGATCGCCCCGGCGATCGAGCAAGTCCCCGGCATCTCATTCGTCAATGTCGGCGGCATCGTCACGCCTGCGTACGAGGTCGTCGTCGATCCGGTTCGGCTCGCGGCCGCCAACCTCACCATTAACGACGTCATCAATACGCTGCAACTGGACAACCAGCGAGTCCCGGGCGGGTTTGCCTACGAGCCGAACCGTCAGACGACCATCGACGTCCGCGGCGATATTCAGGACCTCGGCAGCGTCCGCAATCTCGCCGTGATACCGACGAGCGGTACATCGGCGGCGGCCGCGGCAATCGAAGGCGCGACCGGAGCGCAGATTCAAGACTATTCCGGCGGGCTTTCCGCGCTCCCGGGAGCCGTCAATCCTTGGACGGCTACGAATGCCATCGTGCGCATCGGGGACGTGGCGACCGTCACGGAAGGATACGAGCCTCGGCTGCAGTTTGCGCAAATCAGCGGCCGCTCCGGCCTCTTCATGCAGGTGCAGAAGGCCGCGACAGGGAGCGAGGTCACCGCTTCCAACAACGTGTTGCGGGCGCTTCCCCAGATCGAGCGGCAGTTCCCCGAGATCTCGTTCCGGGTCATCAACGTCCAATCGAAGTTCACCGAGCAGCAGATTCAAATCGTCACGCGAACGCTCATGCTGGCGATCCTGCTGACGGGCATCGCGATGGTCTTCTTCCTGCGCTCCTGGCGCAGTGCGATCGTCGTCTGCGTCTCGATCCCGACGTCCCTCGCGATTGCGATTACGGTGATGAAGCTGATGCATCTCACCATCGATACGATCTCGCTGCTGGGGATGTCGCTGGTCATCGGCATTCTCGTCGACGACTCGACGGTCGTGCTCGAGAACATCGAGCGCCACTTTACCGAGCTTAAACAGCCTCCGGAAGAGGCCGCCGTGCATGGTCGCGAGGAGATCGGTGCGGCGGCCGTTGTCATTACGATGGTCGACGTCGTCGTCTTCCTCCCGATCGCGTTCATCCAAGGGCAAGTCGGGCGAGAGATCTCGGAGTTCGCAATCGTGGTCGTGATCTCGACGCTCACCTCGCTCTTCGTCTCGTTCACGATCACGCCCACGCTCGCAGGCCTTTGGGCGCTGCGGTCTCACTGGAAGCCGTGGCGCATCGTCGACTGGTTCGGCCGAAAGTTCGACGAGCTGCGAGCTTGGTACACCCAGCGGGTACTGCCGTGGAGCCTCGACCACGGCCGGCTCGTCGCGCTCTTCTGCGCCGGGACGTTCGCTTTGGCGCTCGGCATGGTCGGCGTCGGCGTCGTCGGGGAAGAGTTCATTCCGCCGGTCGATCGCGGCGAGATCTTCATCCAGTTGATCTATCCGATCGGAACCCCGATCCAAACCGTCGAGAAGGGAGTCTTCGGTCTCCAGGGAGAGGTGCTCAAGACGGCGGAGGTTTTTGCAAACACTGCAGTGGCGGGAGCCTACGCGGCCTCGTTCGGCGGCTTCGTCTCGCAGAGCAATGTCGGTCAAGTCCACGTCTGGCTGAAGGACAAGCGCTCGCATCCGACCAGCTACTGGGTAACCGAGTTCCGGAAGATAGCGCAGAAGAACCTTCCACGCAACGTGCAGGCGGTCGTGGTGCCGTCGACCTCGACGTCGGGCGGAAACGCACAGCCGATCGATTTGCTCGTCACCGACGTCACCGGCGGAGATCCGACGCCGTACGCGCAAAAGGTAGCGACTCTCTTGAGTAAGGTGAAGGGCGCGACCAGCGTCAACAGCACAGGGACGCAACTCGGCCCCGAGATTTCGATCGAGTTCGACCGCACAAAAGCGCAGGCCCTCGGCGTCGACCTCGGTCAAGCCGCGGAGGCGGCCGGCGCAGCGTTCGGGGGAAACGTCGCGACGCAGTTCGAGACCACCGAGGGCCTCGAGCAGGTGCAGGTAATTTATCCGCAGTCCTATCAGACGAGCATCGACATACTGAGATCGGTCGCGGTGCGATCCTCGAGCGGAGAGATCGTCTATCTTGGCGACATCGCGCGTTTCGTCTCAACGCCGACGGTCCCGCTCATCACGCGCACCAATCGCACCAACGTCATTCACGTCGACGCGAACTATCTGCCGGGCTCGTCGCTCTCGGCCGTTGAAAGCGCTCTTCTCAAACGCTTGCCGTCGCTGCAACTGCCGCCGAACATCGTCGTGCGCCCCGCGCCGCTCGGGCAGCAGGATTTCATGCATCAGACGCTCGTCGGGATAGGCCTTTCGATGATCGTCTCGGTCATCTTAGTCTATCTGCTGATGGTCGCGCTCTATAATAGCTACGTCTCGCCCTTCATCATCATCTTCTCGGTACCGGTTGCCGCGATCGGAGCGATCGGCGCGCTCTTCCTCACCGGCCGGACCCTCAATCTCTTCTCGCTCATCGGAACGATCTTGCTGATCGGCATCGCGACCAAGAACGGGATTCTCTTGGTGGACTATGCCAACACGCTGCGCGCGCGAGGGTTGGACAAGCTCTCGGCGATCAAGGAGAGCGCGCACACGCGATTCCGGCCGATCATCATGACCAGCTTCTCAGTCGTCGCCGGAAACATCCCGCTGGCGCTCGCGCTCGATCCGGGATCGTCGTCGCGATCGAGTCTCGGCATCGTCGTGATCGGCGGCGTCCTCAGCTCGCTGGTGCTCACGCTGTTGCTCATTCCCAACGTCTACATGTGGGTGGCGCCGAAGGATCACCCGTCACCTAACGGCGCCGCGCATCCCAGCCCGGAGCAACTGACCTTGCAGACGCAGCCCCTCGCCGAGCCTCAGCCCGCTACGTGAGCGAGGCCGCCGCGTACTACGCGTTTGGCCTGGCACTCAGCGCGGCGCTCACGGTCGCCGTCGGACGCGGCTTCGTTGCGGAACGCGGGCGAAAGGTAGTCCCCGTGCTCTGCGCCATCGCGCTGCTCGTGGGCCTGCTGATCGGCTGGGCGATCAACGGCTACATCGACTACGTGCGTGCTTCTGCCCAGCGATTCTAGGCTTAGGGCGTCGGCGAGGGAAGGGGCGTGCCGGCCAAGCGCGGATCGGGTGGCTCCGCCGGAAAGGCGATGTCGCTGAACGTTACGTCCGCAATGATCTTGTAGGTGAGAAACGCGACGTGCATCGTTTGGCTGAACGTGCCGTGCACGATCACCCAATGGCCGTCGATCATCGCGTAATCGAGGGAGAACATCTCGTCGCCGGCTCCCGCTACGCGCATCTCGATATGCGACGGGAGTTTCGTAGTTGCATCTTCGACGACGTCGGCGGGGTACAAACCGTCCTGGACGCGCGGAGTGGGGTCGATGAGGAGATGCAGCGCGTCGTCGGTCGAGTCGCTTGCGTACCGCGCGGCCCAATAACTGTTATACGGGACGACGACGTTGACGCCGGGGTCGGGGCCCGGAATCGTGAGAAAGAAGGGCGTGCCGCGCTGCAAGGTGATGTTCACGACCTTCAGGTTTGCAAAGTAACTAAACTTGAAGTTCGAAAGGGGATCGAAGTAAGCGACGATGGGGAAAGCCTGTCCGGTGCGTTGCTCGCCGTTCGGCAGGTCCTTCATGACGGCCGCGTCGTCGGCGATGCGCACCGCAATCGAGCGGTTGATGTCCTGCGAGCGGCCGATCGAAGGCGCGCTCACGTGCGTATGCTCGACGTAGGTCATATAGACGGGGGGATTCGCCTGATAAAACGCGCTGGTACGGTTGATCAGCAACGCCAAGGCGAGGTCGGCAGTCATCATCGCGTCCGTCTCGTTTCGGCGGCGGGAACGAAAGTACCGGTCCGTTAACTCCGCCTGACATGGCCATCGACCTAAACGAACCGCTGGCAGCGCGGATCGTCGAGCTGCGGCGCACCATTCACCGGCGGCCCGAACTCGGTTTTGAGGAGTTCGAAACCGCCGCGCTGGTCGAGCGCGAGCTCGACGAGCTTGGAATCGATCACCGGCGCGTCGCAAAGACCGGAATCGTGGCGCACATCGAGGGTGCGCGTCCCGGTCGCGTGGCCGCGCTGCGCGCCGATATGGACGCGTTGCCGATCGGCGAGCGCAGCGGCGTGCCGTTCGCATCGGAAATCGAAGGGAAGATGCACGCGTGTGGGCACGACGCTCACACCGCCATGCTGCTCGGCGCTGCGCACGTGCTGGCCGCTATGAAAAGCGAGCTCGCCGGCACCGTCGTGCTGATATTTCAGCCGGCAGAAGAAGGGCCGGGCGGTGCGCTGCCGATGATCGAGGAAGGCGCGTTGGAGAACCCGCGCGTCGAGGCGATCGCGATGCTGCACGTGGATTCGCGGCTCGAGGTCGGAGCGGTCGGCATTAGTCCCGGCGGCGTGAGTGCCGCAGCTGACGAGTTCTACGTAACGGTGCGAGGGCGCGGAGGTCACGGAGGCTATCCGCATACGGCGATCGACGCGATCCCAGCGGCGTCCGCGATCGTTCTCGCACTGCAAAACGTCGTTGCCAGAGAGACCGATCCGCTTGCCAGTGCCGTCGTGACGGTCGGAACGATTTCGGGCGGATATCGCAACAACGTAATTGCCGACGAAGTGGCGATGAGCGGTACGCTGCGCGCCCACGATTCCGGCGTGCGCGCCGAGCTGGAAGCGCGGCTTCGCCGTATCGTCGCCGGCGTGGCGTCGGCGTACGGCGTCGGCGCGGATATTCGCGTGATACACGGCTATCCGCCGGTGCATAACGACGCCGGGCTTAGCGAAGGCTTCGCCGCCTATCTGCGCGAGCGCAGCTCGCTGCGCGTCGAACGCCCCGCCGCCACGATGGGCGCAGAGGACTTTGCCTACTTCGCGCAGCGCGTTCCGGGCCTCTTGATTCGACTCGGCGTGCGCAGCGACCAGGCCGGGGCCGTCCATCCGGGACACAGCCCGCTCTTTCGCATCGACGAGGGTGCGCTGCCGTTCGGAGTTACGGCGCTCGTGCTTTTTGCGAAGGCCGTTTCGGGTGGTGAAATCAGTCTATAAGCATCCACAATCATTGTGGATATTCTCGCAAAAGGATAGATTCGCGGGGGCACGCGAATAAAGATTTATGCTCGTCACCGACGACGCATTTATGCGCGGCCTGCAATCGCATAGCGCGAGCCTCGACCTCGATTGTTCGGCAGAGGAGGCATTCGCGCTGCTGTGTGCGGTCGAGAAGTGGCCGGTCTGGCTTTCATTTTTGCGCAGCGCCCGGCGCGCGAGCGCCGATGGCTCGCTGCGCGTTGGCAGCGAGGTCGTTATTCGGTCACAGCTTCGCAACGACGAGGAAGAGCTTTACGAAGTCGACGGCTTGATCGCAAACTATCGCCTCTCGCTGGTCGGCGCGTATTCGCTGCGGCGCCGCCTCGAGTTTCGCATCGAGCGCCGGACCTCGTGCTCGAAGCTGCACGTGCGGCTCGCCTACCCGGCCTACCACGGGCTGCTCGGCACGTTGCTCGAGCGCTGGCAGCGGGGCCGCCGGCTCGCCAGCGCGCTCGATGACTCGCTCCTCCACTTTAAAGGCTTGGTCGAGTACAAGCGGGACGCCGCGGTCCTGGCCGATTTTTGAGCGCGCTAGCAGTCATTGACCCTGAGTGCTAAGGCGGATATACTCGGACCATGCCGCTCTATGACTACTCGTGTACCAAGTGCGGCCGAGTCTACGAGGTGCGCCACGGCTTTGACGAGGGGTACGACCGGCCGTGCGAGGCCTGCGGCGCCCCGCTTCGGCGGGTCTTCAATGCCGCGCCGGTGCTTTTCAAGGGCTCGGGCTTTTACGTAACCGACTCGCGGCGCTCGGCCGGTTCGGGTAAGGCCGAACCTGCGGCCGAACCTGCGAAGGAAGAGCCGAGCGCGAAGAAATCCGAAGCTGCGCCCGCGAGTGAGAAGGGCTCCCCCGAGAAGGGCGGCTCCAAGGGCTCAGAGTCGGCCGCTTAGGCCCTTTGCAGCCCGTCTAAGGCCCCGAGAAAGCCCGGAAAGCTGACATCGAGGCTCTCCCCACTCTCGATTCCCAGTGGGCCGGCGGCGCACGCCACCACGGCAGCGGCCATCGCGATCCGGTGGTCCCCGTGGGTCTCGACGACGGCCTCGCGCAGCGCGGGGCCTCCCCCAGTGATTCGCAAGACGCCGCGCTCGTAGCTCGACGCGACGCCGATGGCCGCGAGGAGCCGCTCGATCGCGGCGATGCGGTCGGATTCCTTAGTCCGGAGGTCGGCTACGCCGGCGATGGTGCTCGTGCCCGGCGCGAAGGCCGCCGCGATCGCCAGCAGCGTAATCTCGTCGATTGCGCGCAAGGCGAGATCGGAACCGATGCTCGTCGCCGCTAAGGGACGATGCTCGACCCGAATATCTGCAACGGGCTCCCCGGACGACGTTCGCCGGTTCTGCAGCGCGATTGCGGCTCCCATCGCATTCAGAGCGTCGAGCAAGCCGGTCCGCGTGGGATTGACGCCGACGTCGCGCACCAGGAGCGAGCTTCCCGGCGTTATGGCCGCGGCTGCGATGAAGAATGCGGCCGCCGAAAGATCTCCGGCAACCGTAACCTCGCCGCCGGCGAGCTGGGCGCGCGCAAGGTGGACGGACCGATCGTTCGACTCCACCGCCGCGCCGAGATAGCGCAGAAGCCGCTCGGTATGATCGCGCGATCCGCGATCGCCTTCGACGCGCACGGAGACGCCGGCAAAGAGCCCGGCAAAGAGCAGCGCGGACTTTACCTGCGCCGAGGGGGCGAGAAGGATGAAATGGCGCGTCTGCACTTCGGGCGTTCCGAAAAGCTCGAGCGGAAGGCACCCGCCGGCGGTCTCGATTTTTGCGCCGAACGCGCGAAGCTGCGCCGCGACCGGCTCCATGGGGCGGCGACGCAGCGAATCGTCCCCATCGAAGCGCGCCCGCACGTTCGCGCCGGCGCAGGCGCCGAGGAGCATCCGCACCGTGGAACCCGAGTTCATGCAGTCAAGCGGCCCGGCCGGCTCGGCGAGTCGTCCACCGGTGACGACGACATCGCCGCCATCGGTCCGAATACGCGTGCCGAGCGCTTCGAGCGCCTCGCGCGTCGCTCGCACGTCCCGTCCCGGGTTGAGATTCGTGACGCGCAACGGCGTCGCGCTGCAGGCGCCCGCGATCAACGCCCGGTGGGAGATCGACTTGTCGCCGGGAACGGCGACGCTGCCGCGGAGCGGTCCTGGTTGGAAGGTCACGAGCTTGGCCGCCATATGCGCTTGATTTTGAACAAGGAGTCCATCATCATTTCGTAGCAAGCAGCGCGAAGCATTTCGTAGAGTAGCGGCTGCTTTTCCACACGAAAGGAACCAATGAACAAACTAGATTTGGTGCGCTGCGCCGTCGACCGTCTGGAGCTCTCGCGCAAGGATGCCGTCACGCTCATCGACGGCGTCTTCGACGACATTCAAGCGGCGGTCGTCGCCGGTGAAGCCGTCAAGATTCCGGGCTTCGGCCAGTTCAAAGTGCGCGATCGCGCGGCTCGCATGGCACGCAATCCGGCCACCGGCGAGCAGGTTAAAGTGCCGGCGAAGCGCGTCTTCAAGTTCCTGCCGGCAAAGGCGCTCAAAGAAGCGGTGATGTCAAAGCGCGGGTCTCGCTCCGGAGCAGCTCGCAAGAAAACCGGATCGAAAGCGACTGCGCGCAAAGCACCGGCAAGCCGGAAAGCCGCCGGCCGCAAGAAGCGCTAACACGACAAAAGTTTCCCCCGCACTTAGGAGGTAGAATGCGACCCTTACCCCTTGTCCTTTCGACGTTTGCGTTAGGGCTTCTCGTCGGCTGCGGCGGGAACGCCGGTACGACGCCGGCCTCGGGCGCAGCGCCGGGGTCCGCGTCGGCGAGCGCGCACCTTCCCGACTCCGGTCTTGCGAAACCGAATTTTCTGCGTTTGATGCATACGCCGGCCCATCCGCCCCCGCGGCGTCACGTCATCACGGCAGCGCAACGCGAGCGCGCGCGCAAAGGCGGCTGGGAGCCGGTATCAGGGGTTCCCGACTTTCCCAACGGCCCGCAGACCGAAATGCTCATGACCGACGGAACGGTGCTGGTCTTCGACTACTGCAGCTCGACCATGTACAAACTGGCGCCGGATTCCTACGGCAACTACGTCGACGGCACGTGGTCGCAGTCTGCGTCGCTTCCTTCCGGCTACGCACCGCTCTACTTCGGTTCCGCGGTTCTGCCCGACGGCAAGCTGATCGTCAACGGCGGAGAGTATAATTTCTGCAACAGCCAGGAGACGAACCTGGGCGCCATCTACGATCCGGTCGCGAACTCGTGGACCTCGGTGACCGGGCCGGGGTGGAGCCAGATCGGGGACGCGCAGAGCGTCGTACTGTCCAACGGAACCTACATGCTCGGCAACTGCGGCTGTAACAACAACAGCGCTCAGGCGCTGCTCAACGAAGCGTCGATGACCTGGACGCTTGTGGGCAACGGCAAACAAGACGTCAATAGCGAAGAGGGCTGGACGCTGCTTCCCAACGGAAACGTGCTCGAGGTCAACGTCTTCGATCCGCCCTACGCGCAGTACTACAGTCCGAAGGCCAACGAGTGGGAGTCGGCAGGTCAAACGCCGGTGAATCTCATCACCGGCTACGAGATCGGGCCGCAAACGCTCCGTACGGACGGAACGGTCTTCGTCGCAGGAGCGACCGGGTACACGGCGATCTACAACTCCCATACCGCCGCGTGGACGCAGGGTCCCACGTTCCCGGTCATCAATGGGCAGCAAGTCGACACGGCCGATGCGCCTTCGTCCCTTCTGACCGACGACACGGTGATGGTCGCGGGCAGCCCGGGACTCTATCAGGCGCCCGCGACGTTCTACATCTTCAACGGCAAGAAGCTCAAGAGCATCGCGACGCCGCCCGACGCGCCGAACGATTCTTCGTACAACATTCGGTTGCTGATGCTTCCCAACGGCCAGGTTCTGGAAGACGACGGATCCAGCGATATCGAGCTCTACTCGGGCGAAAAAGTCCTCACGCAATACGCTCCGCAGATCTCGTCGGTGCCCAAGTCTCTCTCGCCCGGCAGCACGTATAAGATCAGCGGACACCTCTTCAACGGCATGTCGCAGGACAATATGTACGGCGACGACGTTCAGCAGGCGACGAACTTCGCGCTCGTGCGGATTACGAACAACGCATCGGGTCACGTCGTCTATGCGAAAACGCACGACCCGAACTTCATGGGAGTTGCCTCGATGCGCAAGGTCTCGACGATGTTCGACGTGCCGTCGAGCATCGAAACCGGCGCAAGCAGCTTGGTCGTGGTAACGAACGGCATTCCGTCGAAGGCGGTCAGCGTCACAATCCAGTGATGCGGGCCCGCAACGAGTTTCGCCGCGGCAACGCGCGATGCGCAGTCGCGCGATTTGCTCTACGTTTCAAACTGGGGCAGTGGAACCGTGACAGTCTATACCTATCCCGAGGGCGAGTATCTCGGATCGCTGGGCGGTTTTTCGAGGCCCGACGGAGAGTGTGTCGATAAGAACGGCGACGTTTTCATTACGGATTTCGGCGGTGGCGATATACGCGCGTACGCTCACGGCGGCGCGCACCCCATCGCGACGCTCAAGGATGACGCAGAAGACCCCAGCGGCTGTTCCGTCGATCCGGTGGGCGGATCGGTTGCGGTCGCAAACTACTACACGACACTCTACGAGCGGGGCAGCCTCTCGATCTACCCTCACGAGGGCGCAAACGACTGGGGATCACCGCAGCGGTATACCGACGCGAACTTCTTCCATATGGATTACTGCGGCTACGACGGCCGCGGCGATCTCTTCGTTGACGGAGAATCGTCCCAGGGTCAGTTCGAGTTCGCCGAGCTTCCCGCCGGCCGTAAGACGTTTACCGGCATCAAGCTCAAGCAGAGCATTGAAGCGGCAGGCGCCGTGCAATGGGACGGCACGGATGTCGCCGTGGGCGATTCGGGAAGCTCGCCGTCGATGATCTATCAGTTCCACATACACGCAAACGTCGGCACGAAGGTCGGGGCAACGGCGCTGGACGGTACGCCGAGCGTTCTCCAATTCTGGATTGCCGGCTCGACCGCGCTCGGAGCGGTGCCAAGCGCGTCGACGATCGCGTTTTGGATGTATCCTGCCGGAGGCGATCCGAGACGGGCGATCCTGCAGAACGTCAACAAAGCACGCGGCGTCGCGATCAGCCCGAGTAAGTAATTCAGTGGCGGCGCCGGAGCGCGTTCCCATCGCGGGGACGGAGCGCGCCATTTGGCCCGGAAGCCGACAAGCCGAATCGTTGGAAGCAGATTCCGACGTGCTTTTGACGGCGTGGCTGCGCCCGAAGCCCGGAGGCGATCTCGATCGAGCGCGTGCGCAGGCGCTCGGCTCGACGCCGCCGTTAGACCGGAAATATGCGCAGCGCGGCGCACTCGCGCGCCGGACCGGGGCCGATCCGAACGACGTCGACCTGCTGCGCGGCTATTGCGGGCGCTTCGGCCTGCGAATCGTCGAATCGCATTGGCGATCCGTCGTTATCAGCGGCCCGCTCGAGCAGCTGGTTGCAGCCTTCGGCGCGACGGTCGCGATCTTCGAAGACGAGAGCCTGCGCCGTTTTCGCCACCGATCGCACGCCCTGCACGTTCCGCCCGATGTCGCAGCGGTCGTCCGTGGCATCTTTGGCTTGCATCAGTGGCCGCGGTCGCGTAAGCTCGGAGCCCTGCAGCGCCACGCGCAACCGCTCTGCGGGCGTGACGTCGCGGCGCGCTATCATTTTCCGGATGGCGACGGAAGCGGGCAAACGATCGGCGTCGTGCAGCTGCGAGGAGTCTACAAACCCGCGGATTTCGACCAATGCATGAGCGCGCAAAGCCTCGCACCCGCGCACCCGATCGTAAAACGAGTCGACGATGCGGCCGTCGCGCACGAGATTGCAACGACGAAGGACCTCGAGGCGGCGCTGGACGTGCAGATCGTCGGTTCGCTCGCGCCCGGAGCGCGCATGGTCGTCTACGAAGCGCCCGACGACGAGCGCGGATTTCTCGACGTCGTTCGCGAGGCGGTCTTCGACGAGGAGTATGCGCCGTCGGTCTTGTCGATTAGCTACGGATGGCCCGAACAGTTGTGGACGCCGATTGCGCTGAGCGTTCTCGACGAACTCTTCACGGCTGCGGCGTTGGTGGGGATGAGCGTCTTCTGTTCGTCGGGAGACAACGGGGCCGAACTCGCGTACGACGGCAAGCCTCACGTGCTGGCGCCGGCTTCGAGTGAGTTTGCGATTGGATGCGGAGGTACGGTTCTCGCCGGAGACGGGATGCAAGAGCAAGCCTGGGAGAAGACGGGAGGCGGCTTCAGCGAGCGATTCGACGTCCCGCAATGGCAATCGAGTGCGAGTGCGTCGGCGCGCAGTTACGGCGTGCATGCCGGGCGCGGCGTGCCCGACGTTGCGGCGCAGCAACTACCGGGCTATTACGTGGTTATGGACGGGACGGAATTAGCAATGGGCGGAACGAGTGCGGTCGCACCGATGTGGTCGGCGCTGACAGCCCGCATCAATCAGCGGCTGGGTGTCGCGAGCGGCTTTTTCTTACCATTGCTGTACGAAAACTCCGGCGAGCAGCTTTTCGGCGACGTTAGCGGCGGGGGTAACGACCGGTATCAAGCCGGCCCCGGCTGGAACCCCTGCACCGGGCTTGGCGTTCCGGTGGGCGTCGCGATCGAAAACGCGCTGCGTGCTCCATCGCGGTAGGCGCTCTTACTGCATACATCCTAGGGCGTCGTCGGTGAACTGCTGATGCGCCGCCTTATACTTCTCGGTGGCCGCTTGGAGCCGTCCCTGGTCCGCGCCCGGCAGGGCTGCGAGCTTGCTGTGAAGGTCGTCGATGGAACGTCCGTGGGCTTCGAGGCTGCCGGCTGCATCGGTGCGCGCACTGTTCACGTTGCTACTCCTTCGCGGCCGTCGCCGCCGAAATTTTGTGGTCAGCTTGACTTATCGCCGCGGCATGCTCGAGCGCCTGCTCGTCGGTTAACTGCGCCCCGGCGCTCATTCTCCGCTCGAGTTCGTCGGATTCGTAGATCCGGGTGAGAATACTCATCAGTCGTTCGTAGCCCTGTTGCTCCGTTCGCTGTCTGAGAATCTCGCTGTTCGTCCGATGTGCGCCGGTGAAGCCGACCAGGGCGGTCGCGCGTTCGTGCTGCCCCCGGATACCTCCCAGAACGGCATGATGCTCGAGGGCGGTCATCATCCATCGAGCACCGGATTGTTTGAGAAGCTCGAGCGCTTCTTCGAGGAACCCGCGCGCCTCTTCGAGTTCGTCAACGGCCATCGCGTACGCGGCCAAGTTGCAGGTCACCAGCGCGAGCGGTGCGGCGCGAAAGCGCGCGAACGTCTCTCTCGCAACGCGCGCGGCCGCTCGGGCATGCTCGACGTTGCCGGCCGCGAACTCGAGTTCGCCCAAGTTGAGCAGAGCGCTCGCATGCGCTTCGCTCCCAGGCCGCTCCCGGTGTGCAACCTCGGTGAAACGGCGGCGTGCGGCTTCGTCGTCACCGCGCTGAAGGCTCGTTATCGCCCACCTGCGCAGGACTTCGTTTGCCGCACTTTTCGAAAGGGATTCGGGGCGCCCATAGGCCTCTGCGAACATCGACTCGGCCTCGTCAAAGCGCCCGGCATCCAGATAGCAGCTTCCTATATTCGCTAACGCTCGCGCGATCTCGCTGGGGTCGCACGAGGCCCGTGCGATGGCGATGGCCTCCGTCGTGAAGTTCTCGCGCTCGGCGATCGGACGGCCGACGAGCCATTGCAAACGTGCAAAATGGCGGAAAACCCGGGCTTTGGTGAGGCCGTCGGCCGTCAGGCCGACCATTTTCGCCGCCGCGTCGTACCAGCGGATCGCTTCCTGCGGCGTGGTCAGAAGCTCCGGCCATTCAATACCCGCAAGCAGCTTCAATCCCGTTTCGCTTTCGTTACCGGCAAAGATCGTCCACTCGAGAGCGGCTCGGATGTTGTCGATCTCGGGCGCCAGCGCCTCCTGCCAGCGAACGTCCTCGAGCGAATCGACCAGCGGCGCGAGCTCGCCGAGAAGCTCGGCGTAGTACCGGGCGTGTTTCGTCGCGACGGCAGCATCTTCGCTCGAGGCGGTCAAGCGTTCGCGGCTGTACTCGCGAATCGAGTAGAGCATGCGGTAGCGCCGATCGTCCTCGTCCGGATCGACGACGATCAGCGACTTCGAGGCCAGCGCCGAAAGCAGATCGAGCACTTGCCAAGCGTCGATACTATCGTCCGAGCATGCGGCGGCCGCGGCTTGCAGGGTCCACCCTCCGGCGAAGATTGCTAAGCGTCGAAAGACGGCGCGTTCGTCCTCATCGAGAAGATCGAAGCTCCAGTCGATCAGCGCGCGGAGGGTCTGCTGGCGCGGGAGGCGATTGCTGCGCGTCTGCGAGAGGACTCGGAAACGCGCGTTCAGCATCTCCGAAAGCTGGCGCACGCTCAGGAGCGACATTTTTGATGCGGCCAGCTCGATTGCAAGCGGAATCCCGTCGAGCCGCCGGCAAATGTCCGCAACTGCCGGCGCATTCTCGTCGGTCAACGCAAATCGCCGTTCGGCGGCCGCCGCGCGCTCGGCGAAGAGCGCGATTGCCGCGCAGCGCATCGCATCGGCGGCGCGTAAACGCCTCGCCTCGTTCTCGCTGAGAACGGCGAGGGACGGCAGCTGGTACGACTGCTCGCCGGCGATTTCGAGTGGTTGACGGCTCGACGCGAGCACCTTGATGTTGGGGCAACTGCTAAGGATCGCGGTAACGGCGCGGCCGACGGCTTCGACGAGATGCTCGCAGTTGTCAAAGATGAGCAGCGCGTGCTTCGATTTGAGCGCGTGCATCAGGTTGTGGAGCGGATCGCCGGCTCCGATCTTAATGCCGAGCGCGTGCGCGACCGTGGGTACGATGTAATCGCCGCTCGACAGCGGCGCAAGCTCGATCAGCCATATCCCATCGGGCGGATCCTCGCGCAGGTTCGCGGCGACGTGGAGCGCCGTGCGCGTCTTGCCGACACCGCCCGAGCCGACCACGGTGACGAGCCGATGGTCGTGGATCAGCGACGCGATCTCGGCTATTTCGGTTTCGCGCCCGACGAACGAGGTGAGCTCGAGCGGCAGGTTCGTCTTTTGTGCGCTCAACGAGCGCAGGGGCGGGAACTCCGCGGGAAGATCGAGTGCTCTCACTTGGTAGACGCGCTCGGCCTTGGCGAGATCCTTGAGGCGATGCTCGCCGAGATCGTGTAAGGTTACACCGCTCGGCAGGTACTCCTCGACGATCGCGGACGTCGCTCCAGAAAGGATGATCTGACCGCCATGGGCGATCGCTAAGAGCCGCGCAACGCGATTGAGTGCCGGTCCAAAATAATCGCCGTCGCGCTCGTGGGCGGTTCCGGTGTGGATTGCCGCGCGCACGTGCAGACCGTCGAGTTGCGAGAAATCCTCTGCCGCGAGCGAACGTTGCGCGTCGAGCATCGCGGCAATCGCATCCGCGGGCCGCGAGAATGCGGCGCAGAATGAATCGCCGAGCGCTTTGAAAACGTAGCCCCCATGCCGCTCGATCGCGCCGCGCACCAGCTCATCGTGCCGGCGGACCGCGGCCTCCATCGCTACATGGTTGCGCTCCCAGCGGCGCGTGCTTTCTTCGATATCGGTGAAGGCAAAGGTTACCGTGCCGCTGGGAAGTGGGCCTCCGACTGCCATCCTCACTTTGGAAGCTTCTGCCGTACCCGGTGCGCTCCCCCAGAACCTCCGGCGACGACTCTTTACCGCAGGCGCTCCTTGACAACAGTGGCAGGCAGGCAGGTCTGAGTTCTGGAACGCTTTGGAGCGCTTTTTCGAATGCGTTGATGGGCCGAGAGGAGCGAAGCAGATGAAGATTTCAAATTTTAGCCGGGATGCGTTAGGCATCTGCGCGGTCATTGCATTCGCAGCATGCGGTGGATCGCAGCCGCCGATCGGCATGGCGGGCGCGATGTCGCAAGCGCCGGCTGCCGCGGCACATGCCGACCGTAGCACGTCGTGGGCGATCCCGGACATCAAGAAAATCAAAGCGGACCTTCTTGTCGACGATTCAAGCCCTGGCGCTGTTGAAATCCTCAAGAACGGCAGCTGGATAAATCTTGGCAGTATCACAAAGGGCATCACTTATCCGAACGGCAATTGGGTTGACAGACGCGGCAACCTCTACGTCACCAACCGTCCTGGTTCGAGTGCTTTCGTTTCAGAATACAGTCGCTCGGGATCGCTGAAGTTCACATACAGCAGCGGCATGGAGTATCCACTTGCCGTCACGACGGACCGCAAAGGAAACGTCTACGTGGCAGACGAGTTCAATGGCGTCAATGAATACCGCCAGGGAAGCAACGCGGTCGTGGCGACTTGCTCAGAGTTAGGGGACGGCGACCGAGGCGTTGCGGTAGATTCACACGGAGACGTCTTTGCCAGCTATAGCACCGGATTCTCCACCGGTGCGATTGCGGAGTACACCGGCGGCCTCGCCGGTTGCCCCGCTACGACCCTCGGGGTAACGCTTGGGGTGCCAAACGGCATTGCGCTCGACAAAAACGCCAATCTCGTCGTCTGCGATCAGACAAACGGAACCGTTGACGTGATCGATCCACCCTATTCGCAAATCTCCGGCTACTTGGGCTCTAACTATCTTGCCCCGGTCGAAGTTACAATCAAAAAGGACAACTCAGAAGCATACGTGACCGATTATGCCGCCGCGGCGGTAGATGTTCTCACCTACCCTGCGGGTTCGAAAATTATAACTCTGAACTACGTAGACGGCCTAGAATATCCGATCGGCGCCGTAGATGGATCGAACTACGTTCCATAGCCGCCCGTCAACCCCGCAGCCGGCGCAGAACAGCCGCAGTGCTTTTGTGGAAACCGGAAAGGAGTCTACCAATGTCTCAAGTTGGGAATCGGCCACATCACGTTGCGATCGTGGGAATGATCGCCGTTGGCATGGCCATCGCAATCTCGAGCTTCAGCGTCGTGCGGGCCGAGCTAATCAAACCTGACAAGAGCAAAACCTTCACGTGCAGCAGCGGCACGGCGTGCGTGGAAGGCAGCTCCACGGGCAGCGCCTGGGGCGTCTACGGCGTAGGCACGATCGGCGACGGCGTTCACGGAGTCACCAGCTCCACGAACGGAAACTCGGGTACATCCGGCATCAGCACCGCGACATCGGGCTCTGCTCACGGTGTCTACGGGCGCTCCTCAAATGGCCAAGGTGTCTATGGAACTTCATCGAGCAACAACGGCGTGGAAGGTCATTCTACCGCGTCTGGAGCCTCAGGCGTCGCAGGCATCCAGCGTGGCACTTCGTCGGGCAGTGGGGACGGTGTGTATTCGGAGTCGGCCGATACCACGAACTTCTATGAAGCGCTCGAGGCGAAGGCCGACAGCTCGAACACGTACATTTTTGAGGGTTTCAACGCCTCGACCAACGGGCTATGCACGATCGACTACAACGCAACTCTGGCGTGCACGGGCGGCACCGTTGTCAAGAGCGTGCGCACTCGGCATGTGAACGCTAGCGGGCAGCGCGTTCTCGCTTATGCGGCGGAGTCGGCCACGGCGACGATCGAAGACGTCGGAACCGCGCGGATGGTCGGTGGCATCGCAAACGTCGAGCTCGATCCCGCCTTCGCTTCGGTGATGGACCACCGGTGGTATTATGTTTTCCTTACACCGCTGGGAGATACACGCGGTCTTTACGTGAGCGAGAAGACGCCGTCGGCTTTCCAAGCCCGTGAGACGGAGCATGGGCGTTCGAGCCTGGCGTTCGACTATCGGATCGTTGCCCATCCGCTGGATGCCAAGAATGACCGCCTCCCACTCGCCCCAAGAATGCGAATGCCGCGGGAGCGCATGCAGCCGACCCAGTAGCTTCAACGCGGCCAGCCTACGCGACAACCGCGCCCGGCGTCAAAGATCAATGCCAGGATAGGACGATGGTGCCGTTACTGTTACTGTAGTAGCCGCCCCCTCGGAACATGAGAACGTTTTTCGCACTCTTTTCGGCGTACGACGAGCCGCCGCCGCCGCCGCCGCCGCCGCCGCCGAAACCACTGTCGTAGCCCGCGCCCCCGCCGCCGCCGCCGCCGTAGTAGCCGCCGCCGCCCCCGCCGCCGCCGCCGGAGTAAGCGAAGCCGGCGGCCGCGCCCCCGTCCCCGCCGGTGAGGATGCTACCTGCGCCGCCGCCGACGCCGCCGCCAAAGCCGCCCGCACCGCCGGCGCCCCCCGCGGACTGCGTGCCGCCGGCGCCCCCTCCGCCGGGCAACACTCCGCCGCCGACGCCGCCGCTGCCGCCGGTGAGGTTGCCACCCGCGCCGCCGCCGCCGCCGCCGAAACCAAAGTAGTAGCCGTCGCCCCCGCCACCGCCCGCAACAACCACGCGGTTGCTCAACGCGTTCCCGCCCTGGCGAACGTCTGAGGCCCCGCCGCCGCCGCAGCAGCCGTTGTTCCCGGCGCCGTCGCCGCCGCCGTTAAAGCCGCCACTGACACCGGCGGGGGCACCGCCGACGAAGACGGCCAGCGACTCTCCCGCCTCGACCTTAATCGTGGCTCTTACCCAGCCACCGGCGGCGCCGGCGCCTGCGCCCGATGCCGTGACAATGATTTTCTTCACGCCCTTGGGTACGGTGAAGTTTTGTTGCGCGCCGGTGTAACTGAAGGTCTGACTGTGCTTTTTGAGCGGCGCCGATTGAGGCGCAGTGATCTGCGGCTCCCCGCTGTTGGCACCGCCGCACGCGGCCAAAAGCGCCGCGCTAAGGCACGCACCGACGAGCTTGGCGTAGTGTCGTTTGCGGCTCATTTGCTGCTGGCCTTTCCATCGCGAGAGAAATGGCATTATACGCGCACTTGTAGCTTATGGCTGCCGGCCAAGGCTCACGACAACACCATAAGGGCTGCCGACGTCGAGCGTACGATGCGATGACCCGCCGGCCGGGTAGTCGTAGACTTTCACGAAACCAGCGTAATCCTCAAACGTGCTTGGTGCAACCACTTTGCCGCGCTTGCGGTCAATAAAGAACTGCCAAACTGCGCCGGATCCCGAAAGCGGTGTTGACCCGACCTCTGTTCCAGCGCTGCCGGTGATGCTGAACTCATAAATGATGGCGCCGTAGTAGTCTCCAACCGCAATGTATTTGCTATCCCACTGGATGCCGCCTTCGAAACTAAAGGATTGGTTGAGGTGGATGTTAGTAAACTTAGTCATGCCCTTCGGTAGTTCCGCAAAGTTGACATACTCTTCACCGTTGCCACCCACAAAGAGATCACCTTGATCGTCGTAACCGCACGCTTGCGGGTTCCACGATTCGTTATAAAGCTTTGGCTTGCCGCGCGCGTGCTCAAAAATCGCGGCACCTTGATTGCTGCTGCCGAATGCGTAGCCGACCACCGCGAGGTTGCCCGTCGTTGGGTCTGAGGAGCAGTTTGACGGATTTGCAAACGGATCAGTAAGGATTGCCCTCGGGTTTACTGCACCGTGCGCGTACTCGTAGATTTCGTAATCGCTGTCTGTAATAAACACGTCCTGTTTTTTATCGACGCATTCGCCCTCGGCGTAAAGCGGTGCGCCCAGATGGCCAACATATTTCAACCTGGCGGGACGGTACGAGTAAACGATGACGCCGCCGCCGTAGTCTGAAATGTACAGTAGATTCTCGCTCTTCGCTTCGGGCAGCATCCACGACCCGCCGTGCTCGGTGTGCGTAACGATCGCGCGATTTTGCGGGATCACGCCAGGCGCGCCGATCGGCGGCTGCGACCCACCGCAGCCCGAAAGCAATGCCGCAACTACGCAAATGCCAAACACGCAGCGGCTAGCCCCTAAAATCTTCATTTGCCTTGCCCCTTGCCCCCATGAACGGATCGGCGGTTGAGGATATTCGGCGGTGAACTTCAGTTCCCAGCTTGGACTAGTGCAAGTAAGGCATCCTAATGTCGCGGATGCGTTCCGAAGCCTAGGCTGCTGAGCGAGCTGTGCCGAATGTCCTTAGCCGCTAATCCGTCCAATGGAGCAAGGTAAGATGAAGAGCTTGGATTTCAGCCGCTATGCGCTGAGCGCTTGCGCAGCTGTGGCAATGCTCGGCGGGTGCGGCGGATCGCAGTCGCCGATCGGCGCGCCGGGCGCGATGCCGCAATCGAGCACCCATTCGCACAAGAGCTTGGCGGACGGCGCAGGCTCGCACTTCCTTTACGTGACCGACAACGCATCCAACCATATTTCCGTCTACCGAATCAAAGTTCACGGCGCCCCGCAAATGGCTCCGGGATCACCGTTTGCAACGGGCGCTTGGCCGATTGGGGTGGCGATCGACCCGACCGGCAAGTTCGCCTACGTGGTCAACTACGATTCCGACAATATTTCCGGATATGCCATCAGCGCGAAAGATGGTGTCTTGACGCAGATCCAGGGCTCGCCATTTTCAGGGGGCTCAGAACCACGCGACGTGGCGATCGACCCGACCGGCAAGTACGTGTACGTGGCCAACCAAAATGCCGATGAGGTTTCCGCCTACGTCATCAACTCCAAGAGCGGCGCTCTAACGCCGGTCAAGGGCTCGCCGTTTACAGCGGGCAGCTCTCCGTGGAGAATGGCGATAGATCCGGCTGGTAAATTCCTTTACGTGGCCAACGATTCTTCAAACGACGTTTCCGCCTACGTCATCAACGCCCACAGCGGCGCCCTGACACAGGTTGCGGGCTCGCCGTTTGCAACTGGTGCTGGGCCATCCGGAGTGGCGGTCGATCCGACGGGCGAGTTCCTGTACGCGGCGAACTCCGGTAACGACGACGTCTCCGCCTACGCCATCAACGAGAGCAGCGGCGCCTTGACGCAGGTTGAGGGCTCGCCGTTTGCGGCCGGCTCCGACCCGTGGCGAGTGGCGATCGATCCCACCGGTGCTTTCGTTTACGTGGCCAACTTCGGGTCCAACAATGTTTCCGCATACACCATCAACGGGAGCAGCGGCGCGTTGACCCAAGTGCAAGGTTCGCCGTTTAGCGCGGGCCACAGTCCGGCTGGGGTCGCGATAGATCCCGCGGGCTCGTTCGTCTACGTTTCAAACTATCATTCCAATCGCATTTACGGCTATTCCATCAACGCGAGCGGCGGCACTTTAACGCCACTGCTACACTCGCCGTTCAGAACGTTGGGCAGCGGTCCGTCCGACATAGCAATCCGATAGAATATGGTAATCCGACGAAGGCACGATACAGCGGAGCGAATACGAACGACGCGCGTGACACGTTAATAGTTCTCGGAGCTTGGCTCACTACCCGTTCGGCGGATCTCTCGCGACGACGATGCTAGCGGCAGCGGGCTGTCAGCACCGTCGACAACGTAGCGGTCGAGCGTCTCCTGATAGCGCGAGTTTCCGCACTCGATCACGATGTCGTTCACCATTGCATCAAATAGGGGATTCGAAACGAGATTTGCGAGGAACGCGACCTCACTTTGGTTGCCAACACCTCGACGCGGCCTAAGCCGATGATCGGGTACGTTACAAAGGTCGAGAGCAGGAAATCGACCGCATTCTGCGGCTTAGCAGTAGGCCCCACCGCTTCGGTCGAGCCGAGTAGTCCAAGTAGAACGATACTGGTAAGAATCGACTTCATGCTTACTATCATACCGCTATGACCTCTGGCTTCGCTTTTGATTCCCGCGTTCTTTCGCTAAGGCCGCGGTAGCTCTCACCCCCCGCGCCTCTGCCCCTTTGCACGGCTTCGCGAACGCGAGGCCGTTTCGCTTAGCGGGCTTTGCGGTTTGGATCGGCGCGCAGCAGACTCGGTGCACTGGGCCCAAATGCGATACAGACCCTAAGAGCCATTACCTTTTGATGCGTGCAAGTCGGAGCCGCACTCGGTACAGTCGAATCCTCCCAGCAGCACGCTCCAGGGCTCGATGCTAACGCTCCTCAGCAAGCCCATCGATGTCCACGGATCGTCGGCCATGATCGCTTCGATGGCACCCTCTTTGACCTCCGCCGGCGCGTTTACAACGTGCAAGACTCGGGCGGCGTCGTCCTCGCCGCCGAGTGGGCCGCCCGCGACGATGAATCCCTCGTCCGCAAGGTCGTTCATGAAGGCCGCATGCGCAGTCCATTCAGCCTGCTCGCGCATCCGCACCGACCAATCCCACGCGGCGCCTCGCTCGCGAATCATAATAAAGTAAGGCATGGCAAGAATTTCGATCAGTCTCTGCGGTAATCCGCGGCGCGATCAAGCAATATGCGCTGGCCCTACCCAAGGAAAGTTCGTAAAGAACAGGATGGCACGCGTTGCGGCTTTTGAATCACAGCGGTTCAGATGCCTAGAGCTTTGCCGGCCGGGAGGGCGCGCACAATTTTAGGGGTCCAACTCTCTATCCCACAATGCTCCGTGATCGTAGCAGTTCTTGTACTTGCGCTGATCACGATGCCGCGAGGGGGGTCAGAATCGCGCACGGTATCCCTATCCCTCAAATCCCTTGGGGAAGGTGGGAGTCGAACCCACATGAGTTGCCTCGGCCGCTTTTGAGGCGGCTGCGTCTGCCATTCCGCCACTTCCCCCGGGCAGGCTACGGCTGTTTCGCGTCGAGCACGCGGCGCGCCTCGGCCGGGTCGCGCGCGTAGTAGACGGCGAGGCGCAGCTCGACGGAGCGGCGCGCGAAAACGAGCGTAACGAGCTGCGCGCCGCGCGTGCTCCGCAAGCTAAAGCGAGCGACGTCGCCCGCGCGCCAGCGCAGCGACGCAAGGCGCGTTCCGTGCAGAACGCCGAGCGCGTTGCCGTCGGACGATGTAACCGTCGTATCGCCCGGAGCGAACGTGAAGCCGGATATGCTTTCGAGTCGCGCAGGTGAGGCCGGATAGCGCGGCTCGAACTCTTCGTCCACGCGCAGCTCGTCGTTCTCCACGGCGAGGCGGCGCTCGAAATGCGCGCCGCCGGCGGGCAGATCGGGAGCGTCGTATCGGCACGTGAAGTAGGACACCTGCTCGATCGTCACGTCGCAGTTGTAGGAGCGATTGAACGTGCCCGCGGGAATCGGGTGGGTATACGCCGCGATGTAGTCGCGCGCCGAGGGCGTCGGCTCGGGGTCGACGGCGTCACGCAGCAGTCCGATGCTCGTCGCGACGTTTCCGGTGCCGCCGTCGAGTTCTGCGATGCGGGCGCCGGCATTGCGATCGAAGGCAACCCGAAGGAGCTCGTTTCCGAGAACGGTGGCGCTGCGGTCGGCGAACGGCGGTAAGCCTGCCGCCGTCGCAACTGGTGCGGGATTGGGCGCAGGAGCCGAAACCCCGACCGGGATCCAGACCGTCGAGCGAGGCGACAAAGAAGCCGCCGGTACACTCACGTTACGATCGGCGAGCGCGACGCGAAATGGGCCAATCGTTCGAGCCAAATCGCTTGGGTTGACGGCATCGATGAAGCCATACGATTTGTCGTCCGCAAGCAGGAGCGTCGTGTCGGGGGCCGGTGGCGTCAACGCGCGCGATCCAAGCAAGGATGCGTCGCTCAACAAACGACCGGATTGCCGCAGCTGCGCGAGGCGCGCGCGAGCCCAAGGCTCCATCCGCGCGATCGCGTTTGCCGATGGAACGATCGGCAGCAGAAGGGCGGGGTATCGCTGCAGCTCATTTTCGCCGGCGTAGCGCAGGTCGACCAATACACAGGTCATTGCGCGCGCGTTGCACGCGCGTTGCATCGCGACGGTCGCGTCGGTAAAGTCTGAGAAATCGTTGTCGCTCAGCGCCTCCGTCCGGAAAAGACTCGGCGGCCAGACGATCGCGGCGTCGGCGGCGATATGCGTCCGAGCCAAGAGCGGGCCGTACCGTCGAATAAGATCGCCGAATGCAAACGTTGGAAAGTAACGCGGCGAAGCGCGCAGATTGCTCGTCAGCGCCGCATTCCAGGCATAGGACCAGTTCGCCCACGGCGCTTCCCAGCCGGCGGGGTAGATGGTGTCTTGCACTGGAAAGTTTACGATGCCGTGGACGCCGTCACGCAGCAGCTCGTGCAGCGCGAGCGTCGTGTTCGACGGATCGCTCGGCCGCGGCGCTCCCTCATCGGCCGTTTGAAACCAGCCGGCCTGAAACTCCGCCTGCATCACGGGCACATCGAGCTGCGTTTGGAGCAAGCCGGTTGCGAAATCGAGCGCGGCAAAGTCGTGCGCGTCCATGCGATCGGTGCCGCCCTGATACCAATCGCCCCATGCCCACACGGGCGACGCGGCGGTGACCTTCATCTCGTACGTATTCACGAAGAGCGGAACGCGCGGCCCGGCGACGGATTGCACGGTCGAGCGAAGCCAGTCTACGTACGCCCGCCAGTGCGGTGCCGGCCAGGTGTCGTTATCGAGGTAGGCGCCCTGATCGTCGTCGAGCGCGATGGCAATGACGTCGGCGGCATACGGCGCGACGACGCCGAGCGCCTCGTGCAGCCAGGCCGAAGCGTACTGCCGATGCGTTGCATTTGCAAGCCATTGTGCGCCCGCGACATCGGCGTGGGCGTTCTGCAGCGTCGCCGTTGCCGGGTAGCGGCCTTCGAGAACGTCGTGGAGCGGCATATCGTAAGCCGCGCGTTCCAGCAGCCACGCAGGGTAGCCGCCATTTCGCCACTCGTTGCGAATGACGGGTCCGGGGCGAAGGATCAGCTTGAAACCGAGCTCGTGCGTCAGCTTCAGCAGCCCCACGAGGTCGCGGTCCGGATCGGTGGCGCCGGTGAAGTCCTGTAGGCCTTCCGACGGTTCGTGCCAGTTCCACATGACGTATAAATCGATGGTGTTGACGCCGAGCTTCTTATAGGCGAGCAGCGCTGCGTACCAGCGGTTGCGCGGAACGCGCTCGTAAAAAAAGGCCGCGCCATAGACGAAGAACGGCCGGCCGTCGACGCTAAAGACCGGATAGCCGTGGTCGGATGTCACGCGCGAAGCGTGCCAGCTCGACCATCCGGGCGTTGCATCGGCTCGCGCGGCAGCGGGTAATGCCAGCAAGAGCAGCGGCGCAAGGAGAAAGGGCCACCAGCGCTCCACGCGCGCCGCGATGAGATAGACGACGGCTCCGCAGATCAACCAGCCTACGCCCAGCGCAATCGCACCGGGGCCGGTCGCGACGAAGGCCCACGTCCATCCCGCGAGCGCGACGAACGCGGGAAGTGGATAGAGCGGCATCCGAAACGGCGCCTGCGTTCGCCGCGAGCGCAACACCGCCAGCGCGATGACCTGTGCGATGCCCTGGATGAGCACGATACCGGCGGTAAGGAACGCGATCACCTGGTCGAGCGTGAAGAGACTGGCGACCAGCGACAGCAGGCCGACTGAAAGCAGCGCGACGTGCGGGATATCCTTACGGGGATGAATGCGTGCAAAGACGGGCAAAAACGCGCCGTCGCGGGCCGCCGCAAACGAGATGCGCGAGAAGCCGAGCAGGTTGCCATAGAGCGACGCGAACGCGGTGACGAGCACGAGCGCAGTTACCGCCAGCGCGGCGATCCGTCCCCACGCGCGCTCGACCACGAACGCGCCGACGTATTGAGCCTGCGTCGTGGGCGCGCCATGCGCGTCGAGCAGCGATCGCCACGGCACCGCCCCGAGAACGCCGATCTGCAGGAGGACGTAGAGAACCGCGACGATCAGCACCGAGAGCAGAATCGCAAGCGGGATCGTCCGCTGAGGCCGCTCGACTTCGTCGCCGAGCAAAGCCGCTTCGGCATACCCGGCATAATCGTAGAGCGTGATGTAGAGCGCGCTTCCGAAGCCGGCGAGAAACCCGGCACCAAACCTGAGCGGCTGGTCGAGATGGAAGGCTTGGTGGAAGTTCGCGTGCGTAAGGCCTGCCAGCGCGACGAGCGCGACCGTCAGCGTTGCGGCGACGGCAAGGACGGCGCCGAGCGATGCCACCTGAGAAGTGCGCCGGTAGAGCAGCAGAATCGTGATAATGCCAACGCCGACCGCAACCGCGTCGTGCGCCGCGGCGTTCGTGCCGAGTGCCGGATAGACATACGCGGCATAGTTGGCAAATCCGATGTATCCGCTTGCAAGAAGGCAGGGCGCGGCGAGCAGAAACTGCCAGTTGAAGAGAAAGGCAAGCGCCCTTCCAAGCCCAGCGGGCCCGAAGACGTTACGCAGATAGACGTAGGTGCCGCCCGAGCCGGGATAGCGTGACGATAACTCCGCCCAGACGAGTCCGTCACAGAGAGCAACGATTGCGCCCGCAACCCAGCCGGCGAGCGCGAGCGTGCCGCCCAAAGCCGCGATCACCAGGGGGATCGTGACGAGCGGGCCGATTCCGATCATCGTGATGACGTTGATCGAGATCGCGCCGCGTAAGTCGATCGCGCGTTTCAGCCCGGCCATTCTAGGCCGCAGGCATTCGCGCGTCGAACGCCGTCGCCATGCACGAGCGCTCAGAACTCGCGCGCATCTTGGGTCTGCAAGGCGACGTTCACATCGACTTCATCGAGAGCGACGCTCTGGCTGGAAACGCACTCGGTGATCCCGCGACACGCCCCGTCGCCGTCTACGTTCCGCCCGGCTATGACCCGCAGGGATCGCGTCGCTATCCTGCGCTCTACGTTCTGCATGGCTATACCGGCGACGTCGCCGCGTTGATCTCCGCGCGGCCATGGGAGACGAACGTGCTTCAATGGGGCGACCGTCTGATGCGCGAAGGGCGCATGCCGCCCACACTGCTCGCGCTCGTCGACGGCTTCACGCGCTTAGGAGGGTCGCAATACGTCGATTCCGTGCATAACGGCGCCTACGCAACCTACACAGTGCGCGACGTCATCGGTCACGTCGATCGCGCCTACCGAACGATTGCCGCCGAAGGCGGCCGGGCGGTACTCGGCAAGTCATCGGGCGGTTTCGGCGCGATGCACCTCGTCCTGGAACATCCGGGGACATTCGGCGCGTTTGCTTCGCACAGCGGCGACTCGTATTTTCGCTACGCCCATCCTCCGGCGTTTGCCACGGTCCAGCGGACGCTCGAGGCCCACGACTTCGATCTCGCCGCCTACGTAGCGGCCTTTGAAGCCAAGCATAAGCGCAGCGCCGCCGAGTACACGACGATGGAGATGCTCGCCTACGCCGCGGCCTACTCGCCGCGCGGCGCGACCGCGTTCGATTTTGAGCTGCCGTTCGATCGCGCTACCGGCGAGCTGCGGGACGACGTCTTCGAGCGCTGGCTCGCATACGATCCGGCAGAGCGAGTGACGGGCCGGCGCGCGGAGCTCGCTCGCCTACGGCTGCGCTTTCTGGATTGCGGTCGCCGTGACGAATTCAACCTGGACATCGGCGCGCGGGTGGTGGCCGATCGAATACGTTCGCTCGGTCTCTCGGTGCGCCACGAGGAATTCGACGACGACCATCGCAACGTCGCCTACCGGTACGAAATCTCGCTGCCGGCGCTCGCCGCCGTCTTGGACAAGGAATGATACCCTTCATCTTTTCGCTGCTCGCCCAAGTTTCATCGCCGCCGCCGGCCGCCGATCCGCACGTCTATACCGATCCGGGGATGACCTTTACGGCGCCGGCCAACGCGGTTCTGGTGTCGCAGCAAGTCATTCCGCCCAATCAGCTCAGCCAGGATCTGCAGCCCGTCGCGATTTGGGTCTTAGACCCCGGCAAAGAAGACTCTCGCACGATTGAAATCGCGATGGAAGCTTTCGACAGCCCGCCCGAGCAATGGGAGGGGCAGTTCGAAAGCCAGACCCATAGCTCGCAAGACGGCACGCTGATCCGAAACAAGACGCCGATGGCGCTGCTCAATGGGATGCCGGCCTATTTCGTGGAGGTTGCCTACGGCAGCGGATTTGACGCGCGCAAGGAGTTCGCAATCGTCTGGGCCGACGGCGAGCGCGGCATCGTGCTCTCCGAGACGACGCGGCTCGGCGACGCCGGCGCCGACGAAGCCAAAGAAGTCCTCAAACAGGTGACGGCAGTTCGTTACCCCTTATATCAGCCGTAGCCTCCAGCGCTTCGCGTAGATCGTCGAGCAGATCGGCCGCATCCTCAATACCGACGGAGAGCCGCAGCAAGCCGTCGGTAATACCCCGGCGTTCGCGCTCGGGCGCGGGAATCGAACCGTGCGTCATGCGGGCCGGATGGCAAATTAGTGACTCGACCCCGCCGAGGCTCTCCGCGAGGCTGAAGTATTTCAACCGGCTCGCGAAATCGAGCGCGCGCGCCGGCGGACCTTCGAGCTCGAACGATAGCATGCCGCCGAAGCCGGTCATCTGACGTTTGGCGAGCTCGTGTTGAGGATGCGAGCGAAGACCGGGATAGTAGACTCGCGCGACGCCTTCGTGCGATTCGAGGAATTCGGCGACGATCTGTGCGTTGCGGGCGTGCTCGCGCATCCGCAGCGCGAGCGTCTTCGCGCCTCGCATCGTCAGCCACGCGTCGTGCGGTCCGGGGACGCCGCCGACCGCGTTTTGCTGAAACTTAATCTGCTCGTGCAGCGCCGCGTCGTCGGTGATCGCAATGCCGCCGACTACATCGCTGTGGCCGCCGATGTATTTGGTCGTGGAGTGCACCACGATCTGGGCCCCAAGCGCGAGCGGCTGTTGAAAGTACGGCGTCGCAAACGTGTTGTCCACGACGACATGCTGGCCCGGCTGGGCCAACTGCGCGATCGCCGCGATGTCGGCGAGCTTGAGCAACGGATTGCTCGGCGTTTCGATCCAGAAGAGCTTGGTCGCCGCCCGCAGCGCCGCGCGCACCGCATCGAGGTCGCTCATGTCGACGTAGCTGAAGGTGAGGCCGTAGCGCTCGAGGACGCGCGCGAAGAGACGGTAGGTTCCGCCGTAGAGATCGTCGCTGACGACGACGTGGTCGCCGGCGGAGAGCAGGCCGAGCACCGCGGCCGTTGCCGCCATGCCGCTCGCGAAGGCGCTGCCGTACCGCGCGCCCTCGAGCGACGCGAGCTGGCGCTCCAGCGCCAAGCGGGTAGGGTTGATGGTTCGGCTGTAATCGAAGCCCTTGTGCTCCCCGACGCGGCTCTGCGTGTAGGTGGACGTTTGATAGATCGGAACGATCGTCGCGCCGGTTGTGGGATCGGCCTCCTGGCCGACATGGATCGCCTTCGTCGAAAATCTCATACCTTGTATGGCGTCATCGATGCACGACTTCCGAGCTGGTCGAGAGAAAGGTGATGATGTCTTGCCGGGTCAGCACGCCGATCGGCTCGCCGTCGTCGGTGACGACGATTGCCGGATTGGCAAGCGTCAGCAGCTTATATGCGCGTTCGATCTCCTCGGACTGCTCGAGCGCTGGGAAGGGACGCCCCATGACCTCGCTGACCGGCTGATGGATGATGTCGGCGCGATCGAAGACGCTCTGCATGACGCCGATGTCGTTGACGCTGCCGACCTGCTCGTGGCCCTGCATGACCGGGACTTGTGAGATTTCGTAATGCCGCAGGAGATCGAGGGCGGTCTTGACGGTGTCGTCGTGCTGCACGGTAATCAGCGGTGGCAACGGCGTCTTTCTGCGCAAAACGTCACCTACCGTAGCGCGGCGTTTGGAGTCGGCCAAGAAGCCGTTGGCGATCATCCAGTCATCGTTGAAGATCTTCGACATATAGCCGCGCCCGGAATCCGGGAGAATGACTACCACGATCGCATCGGCCGCAAGCGATTTGGCCAGCTTCACGGCCGCGACGGCGGCGGTCCCCGATGAGCCGCCGACGAGCAGACCTTCTTCGCGGGCGATGCGACGCGCCATCAGAAACGAATCGCGGTCCGAGACGCGCACCATCTCGTCGATAACGCGCAGATCGACCGTCTCGGGAAGGTAGTTCATGCCGATGCCTTCGACGGCGTATGACCGCGGAATGTCGCCGGAATAGATCGATCCCTCGGGATCGGCGCCGATGACGTGGATCGCGGGATTTTTCTCCTTCAGGTAACGCGCCGCCCCGGAGATCGTTCCGCCCGTGCCGATGCCGGCGACAAAATGCGTGATCTCGCCGCCGGTTTGCTCCCAGATCTCCGGACCGGTCGTATGGTAATGCGCTTCGGGATTGGAATGATTGTGGAACTGGTTTGGCTGAAAGGCGCCGGGAATTTCCGATGCCAGCCGGTTCGCGACGCCGTAGTAGGATTCGGGCGAATCGGCCGGGACGCTCGTCGGTGTGATGACGACGTCGGCACCGTAGGCGCGCAGCAGATCGACTTTTTCGCGCGACATCTTGTCGGGCATCACCAAGATGCAACGGTATCCCCGGATCGCCGCAGCCATGGCCAAGCCAGTCCCGGTGTTGCCGCTCGTCGGTTCGACGATGGTGCCGCCCGGCTTGAGCAGCCCTTCGCGCTCTGCGGCGTCGAGCATCGCCACCGCGGGGCGGTCCTTCACGCTGCCGCCGGGGTTGACGTACTCGACCTTGGCGAGAACGAGGCACGGCGCGCCGTCTACTACCTTGTTGAGCTTTACGAGCGGGGTCCAGCCGATCGCTTCGAGGGCATTTTCGCAATAGGTAAGGCCGGCCGTTCGAGGAGCCTGGGCGGGGCTTGCCATAGGAGCGGCGGCTTCGGCGCGCCAAAGAAGTTCGCCTATGAAACGATCTGCCGGCACGTACTATCTCGCGGTCGCGTTGCTGCTGCTGGGGACGCAGGGATGCAACACCAATTCGCTTCCGCCGGCCTCCGGCTTCGCAACCGTGACGGGCGTCGTCGTCGACGTCGCGACGAACGCGCCGATCGCCGGAGCGGTCGTTACGATCGATACGGTGCTCACGGCGACGACCGATTCAGCAGGCAAATTCTCGATCGAGAAAGTTCCCAGCGGCATTGCCGACTACGCGGTACAGGCGACGGGATATCAACCGCTTGCGTCGACTACGAACGTGGAGCCGGGCAAACCGTTTCAACTCAATCTGACGCTCGCACAAGCGCCAGCGCACTAGGGAACCTAGCTATACGCGGTCGAACGGCGATATGCGCTCGCCGGTTTTACGAGCGTGGCGCGATCCGCGACGGTGCGATCGACGATCCCTAGGACGACCGTCGCGAGCTTTTCGGGATCGTGGCGGACCGTCTCCGTTTCGCCGATGACGGCCGCGCGAACCGGCTCGATTCCGAGTGCAGCGATGCGCTCGACGTCCGGTTCGACCGGAACCTGTCCCTCTTGCGCGTAGGCGCCGAGCAGCCGTGACGGCGGCTCGTCGTTGACGATGACGTACTCACAGACGCGCTCGCCGGCATTCGCGAGCAACGCCTCGACGTGGTCGGCCGCGCTCATGCCGTCGGTTTCGCCGGGTTGCGTCATCACGTTGCAGACATACATCTTAACGGCGTGCGCATGGGCGACTTCGCGTGCGATATGGCTGACCAAGAAGTTCGGGGCGACCGACGTAAAGAGCGAGCCGGGGCCGAGCACGATCGCGTCGGCATCGCGGATTGCCGCGATGACTTCCTCGAGCGGCGCGGCCGCGGCAGGGTCGAAGAAGACTCGTTTGATCGGTTGCTTTGCCGCCGAAATCTTCGACTCGCCCTCGACGATCGTGCCGTCGTCGAGCTCGGCACAGAGTTGCACGACGCCGAGCGTCGCCGGGAGCACCCGTCCGACAACGTTGAGGACGCGGCTCGACTCCTTGATCGCCTGGTCGAAGTTTCCAGTAATGCCGGACATTGCAGCTAGAAAGAGGTTGCCGAAGGAATGCCCGCTCAAACCTTCGCCTTCGGTGAAGCGGTAGCGGAAGAGGTCGGTGACGAGCGCTTCGTCGTCGGCCAAGGCGATGAGGCAGTTGCGAACGTCGCCCGGCGGCAGGACGCCGAGCTCTTTTTGGAGACGGCCCGACGATCCGCCGTCGTCGCTCACGGTGACGACCGCCGTCAAGTTGCTCGTCCGGCGCTTGAGCCCGCGCAGCAGCGTCGAAAGGCCGGTACCGCCGCCGATCGCGACGATCTTATAGCCTTGCTGCAAGCGCCGCCCGGCCAAGGCATCCCGAAACCCCTTCGGATTGCGGCCGCGCGCGATGCGAGCGACGGCACGAAGCCACATCCAAACGCCGGCGACGAGCAACGCGGTGCCGATAACGGCGAGAATCCACGTGAGATAGCTTGGGGGAAAGTAGTCGTCGACGATGTCGTCGAGAATCTCGTTGACTTGAATTCCCGTGCCCTGGGCTATGAGCCAGCGAGTCGCTGCGTCGAGCAGCACGATGATGCCGACGGCGGCGAGCGCGATCCAGCGCTTTATTCCGATGCCCGGCATAAGCCAGTGCAGCGAGCGGGCGACGCGTTCGCGCATCACGCGGCTCGCGCGAGATCGCGCGCCTCGAAAGCGACGTCGAGCCGCGGGTCTGCGGCGAATTGCTGCAGGAGACGGCGCGCGACGTAGACCGAGCGATGCCGACCGCCCGTGCAGCCGATGCCGATGGTGAGCTGGGTTTTGCCTTCGGCGAGGTAGCGGGGAAGCAGGTAGTCGAGCAAGTCGGTCAGCTTTGTGAGAAACGGCATCAGCGCAGGATCGCCTTCGATAAATGCGCCGACTGCAGGGTCCTCACCCGTCTGCGCGGCGAGGCTCTCCTCGTAGTTTGGGTTTCGCAAGAAGCGCACGTCGAAGAGCAGATCGAGATCGGTCGGCAACCCGTACTTGAACCCGAACGAGACGAAGGTCACCGTCAGCCGAAGCGGGCGGTCGCGCAGAAAGGCCGCCGCAATCCGTTCCTTGAGCGCTGCCGGAGTGAGGTTGGTCGTATCGATCACTACGTCGGCGCGTTCGCGTAACGGAGCGAGGACTCGCCGGTCGGCGTCGATGGCTTCGCGAACGGAGCCCGCGTCGGAGAGTGGATGGCGCCGCCGCGTTTCGCTGAAGCGCCGGACGAGCAACTCGTCGGATGCGTCCAAAAACAAAAGACGAGCGCCGTGCGCCTGTGTGACGCGGTCGATTGCCGCGCCGGGGTCGCCCAGCTCGTCGGCGCTGCGAACGTCGAGCGCGATCGCGACGTCTCGCGCGGAGGAACGCTCGAGCGCGGCGATCGCGCCATCAATGACGGCGGGAGGCAGGTGTTCGACGCAGTAAAAGCCCAAATCTTCGAAAGACTTAATCGCCTGGCTCAATCCCGCACCGGAGAGGCCCGTCACGAAGACGATACGCAGCGAACTCATATGAAGCTCTTTTCGCCCGAACGCGCCAACGCCCTCATTCCAAAGCTCGAGCCGCTCATCGAAGAGCTCCTCGACCGGCGCCGCACGCTAGCGATCAAGCTGCTCGAGTCGGATCCCGCGCTGCATCACGCGCCGCCCCGGCGGCCTCGGATCGCTGCGGCGCGATCGGCGCTTCCGGCGCCCCGCTTCGGTGAGCTGAAACACGAGATCGGCCGGCTAATTTATAGAATCGAAGCGCTTGGATGCGTCGTTAAGGATATCGACCTGGGGCTCGTCGACTTCCCCTCGATGCGCGAAGACGAGCCAATCTACCTCTGCTGGAAACTAGGCGAAGCGCACGTGGCCTATTGGCACGGCATCGACGAAGGATTTAGCTCGAGGAAAGTGCTCTAACCCGCGACGTAGCCGGGTTCGACGGCGATAAAGTCTTCGGCGAGTCCTTGCAGGCGGACCTCGCCGAAATCGGCGGTGTAGGCGCCGCTCTCGGCTCCGGTGATCTCGCCGACCTCGGGGACGTTTGCCAGTTGCGGGATTTTTGAGCGGATCTCTTCGGGAATTCGTACGCGGGCGCCGACCGAGAGCGTGCCCTGATCGAAGAGGGTGTTCAAACTTTCGAGCAGCATCGGCAGCGGAATCCCATAATCTTCACTGATGGCGCCAATCGTGTGGGTCTCGCTGATCGCGCAGTTCGAGCAACCGCCCAGATGAAAGCGCGCAAAGACGCGCCGCGCGCCCGCATGGAGCTTAAAGGCTTCGTCGACGGTCATCTCGGGCGTGAAGTAAGGCTTGTTCATTGGATGCTTTCCTTCGCTAGAACGCGCGCCTCGCCCCACCGGTTGCGCCGCTGGTCGAGCGCCTAGCCTTAACGAAGCGCGGAGTACGCCTGTAAGCCGGATTCTGTACCCACATCCGTGGGCGATGACCATCTCTCTGGGGCGGCCGTTACCGGTCGCCTCGATGCGACGCAGCTCGTTGGACGGGCCATCCGTGTAAGTCGAGCAGTCTTGCTTCAGGTGGGGTTTACCCGAGGCTGCGTCACCGCAGCGCTCCGTGAGCTCTTACCTCACGATTTCAACCTTACCCCAAATTGAGGCGGTGTGTTTCTGTGGCACTTTCCTTCGAGTCGCCCCGACAGGACGTTATCCTGCACCCTGCCCGTATGAAGCCCGGACTTTCCTCCCCTGAAGCATTCTCCAGGGGCGGTCATCCGGCGTACTCCGCCCCAGTAGTATACCACCGCGAAACGATCTCGGTCGCATCGACCAAACGCGGTCCCGGACGGCTCAGGTACGCGTTGCCGTCGAGCGCCAGAATGCGGCGCGTGCGGCGAGCCCGCAATGCTCGCCACTGCTCGTTTGCATCGAGCTCGGCAATGGCTCGCTGCGTCTTTGGCAGGTCGAAGCCGCAGGGCGTGACGATGACCGCGTCGGGGTCGGTTTGCAGAATCGCGCTCCACTCGAGCCGCTGCGAATTCGCGCCGGGATTCGCCAACACGGGAATGCCGCCGGCGATCTCGAGGAGCTCCGGAATCCAATGCCCCGCGCTCATCGGAGGATCGGTCCACTCGAGCACGAGCGTTCGCGGACGCTCGTTGAGGCGGGACGATGCACGACTCCGCACCGCCGCGACTCGTTCTTCGAGGTTTGCGACGAGCTGCTTCGCCTGCAGGGCGTGACCGGTAAACTCGCCGAGAAAGCCCATCGTTGAAAAGACTTCACGCAGCGACGCCGGTTCGAGCGAAACGACCCGCGGATCCGACCGCAGCCGCCTTGCAGCGGATTCGACGATCTCATACGAGACCGCGCAGACGGCACACAGCTCTTGGGTGACGATGAGATCGGGCTTCAAGCGCTCGAGCAGCTCGCTGTCGAGATGGTAGAGGCTCGATCCGGCATGGAGTGACTCGCGCACGTGACGGTCGATCTCGGCCGGTCGCTCGAGCTGCGGTCCCGAAGCGCTCGTGAGTTTGGGCAGAGAAAGTGCTTGCGGCGGATAATCACACTCGTGCGTCACGCCGACAACCTCGCCGCCCGCGCCGATGCCAAAGAGAATCTCGGTCGCGCTCGGGAGGAGGCTGACGATGCGCGTGAGGTTACTCTCCCTGCGCGAGCGAATAGCCGCGCTCGCCGTTAAACGTGTAGAGCCCCTCGGTCTTGATGACGTCGAACCCGGCTTGATCGGCCGCCTCCAGCAGCTTCACCACGTGCTCGCCGGTGAAGAGCTCGCCGTTTGACTCGAAGCGGCAGCTCCAGTGATCGCTCCAGTACGTGTCGGGGTTGCCGGCGGGCCAAACCTTCGTGCCGCGATTGCTGATCGTGGTTAGCTTCACGCCGCCGACGTTGAACTGCTGCATGACGCCCGCGATCTGATCGGGGTTGCCGTCACGCCGGTCGATGAAGAGATCGACGCCCACCCGCAGCTTCATCGGCGGCTTGCCAGCGGGCCGGATCGCAAGATTCATCTGCACCTCTTTGTCGTACTCGACCTGCTTGAGGTGCTCGGGCTTGCGGCCGAGCCGCGCGATGACTGCGTCAGCGAACTCCTTCGTGCCGACCTTCTCGCGCGACGTATCTTCCTTGTAAATGTCGTAAGTGTGAATGCCGTCTTCGATCGTGCGCAGCCATGCATTGTGGACGCGCTCCGCGACGTCGGCTTGCCCGACGTGCACGAGCATCAGGATCGCGCCATGGAGCAGGCCCGATGGGTTGGCCAGATTCTGACCCGCGCGGCGCGGCGCCGAGCCGTGGATCGCCTCGAACATCGAACAGTGGTCGCCGATGTTCGCCGAACCCGCCAAGCCGACGGAGCCGGTGATCTGGGCCGCAACGTCGGAGAGCACGTCGCCGTAGAGATTCGGCATCACGATCACGTCGAACGCCTCGGGCGTGTCGGCCATTTTCGCCGCGCCGATGTCGACGATCCAATGCTCGCTCTCGATCTCAGGATACTCCCGTGCGATCTCGGTAAACGTGCGATGGAAGAGTCCGTCCGTGATCTTCATGATGTTGTCTTTGGTGAAGCAAGTGACTTTTTTGCGCTTGTTCGCGTGCGCGTACTCGAATGCGTAGCGGATGATGCGCTTGCTACCGGGGCGCGAGATCAGCTTGAGGCACTGCGCGACTTGGTTCGTCTGACGGTGCTCGATGCCGCCGTAGACGTCTTCCTCGTTCTCGCGAACGATGACGATATCCATGCGCGGATGCTTCGTCGCCACGTACGGATGGAGCGACATGCACGGCCTTAGGTTCGCGTACATGCCGAGGGTCTTGCGAACCGTGACGTTGAGGCTCTTGAAACCACCGCCCTGCGGCGTGGTGATCGGAGCCTTGAGAAAGACCTTCGTCCGGCGAAGGGACTCCCACGAAGCCGGGCTCGATGCCGTTCGAGAGGCCGCTTGATTGTAGACCGACTCGCCGATCTCGATACGCTCCAGCGCGAGGCGTGCGCCAGCGGAGTCGAGGATGCGCAGCGTCGCGGTCATGATTTCGGGGCCGATGCCGTCGCCGTAGGCGACCGTCACGGGCGTCTTTTGCATTGGCGTTATGCCTTTAATGAGTGTACGGGATATTTTGCGATGCGCTCGTCAACGGTGACGAGGGTGAGCCCCTCGACTTGGGCTTGCGCTATCAGCAGGCGGTCGAAGGGATCGTCATGGTAGAGCGGGAGCCCCCAGACGGCGAGCGCGTGCGCCATCGTCACATCGAGCGGCTGAAAGCCCGCCCGCGCTACCCGCGCCGGAACGTAGACCGGCGGGTCCGTCGGCAATGGCAACTTCCCGAGGGCATGCTTAATTGCAATTTCCCAGCCCGAAACGACCGAAAGGTAGAGTTCGTTGGCGGTGTCTTCAATAATCGCCCGAGCGTCGGGGGCGATCCGCTCGGGCTCGCTTTCAAGCCAAAGAAAGACGTGCGTGTCGATGAGAAGGCGCACTTAGTCGCTGCTCTCGAACGCACGGGTGATCTCGGACAGCGGCTCGTCAAAGTCATCCGGCACCGTGAAGAGGCCTCGGTCTAGACCGAAGCTACGTCGCGGTTTTTCGTATGGAACGAGGCGCGCTGCCGGGATTCCGCCGACCGCGATGATGATCTCGCGCTGCTTCCCTCTTCGCACGTCTTGGACCAGACGCGAAAGATTTGTCTTTGCTTCATGCATGTTTACGGTCTTCACCAACTTAGTTTACGGGACTTGGTCTACTTAGTCAACATCGAGGAACTAAGCGGCCTTGGCGTCCGCTCCGCATCAGCTACTCGGCGACGCAGCGGAACTTCGCGTACACGTACGGATAGTCGCCGTAGAACCAGTTGCGGAAGGAACGACGAACCAGCTCGCGCGGGGTCACCGGTGAAGCGCCCTTCATCACGTAGTGCTTTCCGTCGAAGAAGTCGGCCGAATACTGGGGGTACGACGCCATCGGTGCGAAGCCGGGGAGCGGCCCGAAGGGCGTCGAGGTCCACTCCCATCCGTTGCCGACGAGGTCGGCAACGCCCCACGCGCTCGAGCCGGCAGGGTGCGCGTCGACGGGCTCCGGATCGAAGCGCTCGAAGCCGAAGTTCCCGTGCTGCGCGCCGGGCGGCGCGTCACCCCACGGGAAGGGACGTTCGTGGCCGGCCGGCGTTCCGAAGGCCGCGCGATGATACTCGGCTTCGGTCGGAAGGCGCATTCCCGCCCATCGCGCGTACGACTCTGCCTGCTGCTGCGTGACGTAGACCGGCCAGGAGCGCGGAAGCGGAATCTCTTCGAACTGCAACCGCAGAAACCACGCGCCGCCGCGCTCTTTCCAGAAAAGCGGCACTGGGCCGCCCTCGGCGACGAAGCGCATCCACTCGCCGTTGGTAACCGGATGCGTCGCGATATCGAAGGCGCCGACTTCGACCTCGGTGCGAAGAAACTCGTTATCCCAACCGAACGCGATCTCGTCGGGATCCGCTCCCAGCGTTGCGGTCCCGGCTGGGATGCTGCACGTGAGGCCCTCCCCAATCGCATGGTCTTCGTGCTGGGCGGCGATGTTGCGCTTGCGATCGTAGGGGAGCTGATGAAGGATGTACATCAACGTTTCGTGATGCATCGGCTCGTGCTCCAGGATGGTGTAAGCCGCTTGCGCGCGGACGAGCCGCGGCACGGCGGGATCCTCGATCCGCGAGGACGCCAGCGCGCGCTCGACCTGCTCGTCGCAGCGCGCCGCAAATGCCGCGACCGTGTGCCGGTCGGGCCAGTCGGGACGGTTGTGGCGCCGCGCTTCGTCCAGACTCGCCGGATCGATACCCCGCTCGAAAAGGCGCTCGAGCTTGGCGTCGATTGATGCTTCGCCCAGCCCGCGCTCGTTGAGCGTGAGAAAGCTGAACGCCGGAATATGCCCTTCGTAAAATGCAAACGGATGGCGTAGCGGGATCGGGTGGTCGTAGAACGCCTCGGCGTTAATGAGCGAAAAGAGCTGCGCCGACCATTGACGGTTTCGGCGATACCATTCCAGCAGGTTCGTGCGTTCGACCGCGACGGCGCTAACTACAGCGTGCCTCGCTTTTCTTGCTCGCGCTCGATCGAAACGAAGAGCGCTTTAAAGTTGCCCTTGCCGAACGAGAGGCTTCCCTTTCGCTGGATGATCTCGAAGAAGACCGTCGGGCGATCCTGCAACGGTTTGGTGAAAATTTGGAGCATATAGCCCATATCGTCGCGATCGACCAGGATGCGCAGCTCGCGAAGCGTCTCCATCGCTTCATCGATCTTTCCGACCCGCTCTGCCAGCAAGTCGTAGTATGAATCGGGCGTATCGAGGAACTCCACGCCGTTCGTCTTGAGGGCCTGGATCGTCGCTGCGATGTCGTCGGTCCGGATCGCCATGTGCTGGACGCCGGCACCGCGGTAGAATTCGAGATACTCCTCGATCTGCGATTTCTTTTTGCCCTGCGCCGGCTCGTTGATCGGAAACTTGACGAGGTGACGGGCGTCGGTCATGACCTTGGAGCGCAGCGCGGTGTACTCCGTCGAGATGTCCTTGTCGTCGAACGAGACGAGCTGCGAGAAACCGAAGACGCGGGCGTAAAAATCGCCCCAGACATCCATCTCACCCCAGCCGACGTTGCCGACGCAGTGGTCGATGAACTGCAAGCCGGGTTTGCGCGCGGTTGCGATCGTCTTGCGAGCTTCGACGAATCGCGGGGCGAAGATTCCCGCGTACCCGTCGCGCTGGATGAAGGAGTGCACGGTATCGCCGTAGGTCGCGATCGTTGCTTTGATCAGACGCCCGCTTGCGTCCTCGAGAATGGTTGGCTCGAGGACGACCCTGGCGCCGCCGCGCACCGCCATCTCGAAGGCGGCCTGCGCGTCGGCAACGAGGATCGCGATATCTTTTACGCCGTCCCCGTGGAGCATCACGTGGCGCGCGATCTCGTCGTCCGGAACGAGGCTCGCGGTCAGGACGAAGCGCAGCTTGTTCTGCTCGAGCAGATAGCTTACGCGGTTGCGAACGCCGGTCTCGGGCCCCGCGTACGCGATTTGGTCGAACCCGAATGCGGACATATAGTAGTGCGCCGCTTGTTTGGCATTCCCGACGTAGAACTCGACGTGGTCCCAGTCGATCTGCGCGAGCGGGTTGCTGCGCGCTTCGGTCGCGGTGCTCATGGCGCACGGAGTTGGCGAAGCCTCTCGGCCGGCCCTGTCGAAGCAAGAAGCCATGAGCGTTTCCACGACGGTGCGCCCCTCGGTTCGCGCGGCATTCGAGGCACTGATCGACTACGCCGGCCTCTTCCCGCCGGCGCAGCTTTCGCTCGCGCAGGCGCAGAGCGAGTACCAAGCTGCGCGGCGTGGTCCGCACGCCTGGATGCTCGACCGGTTCATCATCCCCGCGCCGCTGCTCGCGGTATCGGCACGCGGGCTCGAGGGGCCGTTCTCGCTGATCGTCGAGCCCGGTGTCGATGCGCTCAACGGCGTCGCCGCGTTGCGTGAGCTCGACGTGCAGATCGAAGCGCTCGAGATTCCGCTTGGAAAGAGCATTTCGCCTTTCCGAAAGCGTCTCTCGGCCGACGAAATTCTCGACGTAGTTGGCGCGCTCGAAGCCGACCTCGTCGTGGCGAAGCTCCGCGATCTGCCCACGTTCCTCGAGATTCCGCGCGCGGAGCCCTGGCGCCGAATGGTCGGCGACACGGTGGATGCGCTGGCGCGCGTGCGCCTTGCCGCGAAGGTGCGCTGCGGTGGGACGTCACCCGATGCCTTTCCCACCGTCGATGAGCTTGCCGAGTTCATTGCGGCCGCACATGAAGCGCGTGTGGCCTTCAAGGCGACTGCGGGATTGCATCATCCGGTCCGTCATCTCGATCCGAAGACCGGCTTTACGATGCACGGCTTTCTCAACATCCTCGCGGCCGCCGCGCTGGCGCCGCGCGTCGATCGCGCGACGCTCGCGCGCGTCCTGGGAGAAGAAGATGCAAACGCGTTTGCGTTCGACGATGAGTCTTTTGCGTGGAGGAACGAGCGCGTCGGGATCGCCGAGCTGAGGCAGACGCGCCGAGATGCGTTCGTCGGTTACGGGAGCTGCAGCTTCGCCGAGCCGGTTGCCGATCTGACTGCTCTCGGATTGCTTCCCTCGCAATGATCGCACGGACCGACACGACCGACGCGCGCCTCGAATCGTGGGTTCCGGTCGCCCTCGAGACCGATTTCCCGGTTCAGAATCTGCCCTACGGGCTCTTCGTTCACAGCGGAGAAGCACCGCGCATCGGCGTGGCGATCGGCGAGCAAATTCTCGACTGCTACGCCGTCGCGCAGGCTGGGTTTTTCGACGACTGCTGCGAGCCCGAGCTGCTTCAAGCGCCCCTGCTCAATCCACTCCTTGCAGCCGGGCCTTCGGCTTGGGAGCCGTTGCGCGAGCGTCTTTCGCAGTTGCTTCGCGCCGGCGGCGATCCGCGATTGCGCGAGGCCGGCGCCGAGCATTTCCTGGTCGCGCGCGACGGCGTCGAGATGCGCGTGCCCATGGAGATCGGCGATTACGTCGATTTCTACTCCTCGATCGAGCACGCGACGAACCTCGGGCGGCTCTTTCGTCCCAACGCCGAAGCGCTGCTGCCGAACTGGCGATGGCTTCCCGTCGGCTATCACGGACGTTCGAGCACGATCGTGATCGACGGCACGCTCGTTCGCCGCCCGTGCGGACAGCGGAAGGCGCCGGATGCACCGGCGCCGGAGTTCGGGCCGAGCCGCCGCCTCGACATCGAGCTGGAGGTTGGCTTCGTGACGGGTCCGGGCAATCGGCTCGGCGAGCCGATCGACGCGGGCGCGGCGCGCGAGCACATCTTCGGACTCGTCCTCGTCAACGATTGGAGCGCGCGCGACATTCAGGCTTGGGAGTACCAGCCGCTCGGGCCATTCCTCGGAAAGTCTTTCGCGACGACCATCTCACCGTGGATCGTGACGCTCGACGCGCTCGGACCTTTTCGCGTCGAGGGGCCGCCTCAAGAGCCCGAACCGCCGGAGTATTTGCGGGTTGACGAGCCGTGGGCGTACGCCATCGCGCTCGGGGTCGATCTGCAAACGGCGCGCATGCGCGAAGGCGGAATTCCGCCGGCGACGATCTCGACGACGACGTTTCGCGACATGTATTGGAATGTCGCGCAGCAGCTCGCGCATGCAACCGCCAACGGGGCCGTCGTGCGCCCCGGCGATCTCTTCGCGTCGGGAACGATCAGCGGGTCGGCGCCGGGCACGCAAGGCAGCCTGATCGAGCTTACGTGGGACGGCGAACGTCCGCTGATGCTTCCGGACGGCGAGAAGCGCACGTTCCTCGAAGACGGCGACGAGGTCACGCTGCGCGGCTGGTGCGCGAAACCCGGTGCGCGCCGGATCGGATTCGGCTCGGCGCGCGGGCGTATCGAGCCCGCGCGCGAATGTTGAGCGCTAGGCTCTGGCCGGCTCCTCGATCCAGGAGCGGAAGTACTGCGGGTCTTCACATGCGAATGCGGCTTCTGCGAGCTGCAGCGGCTTGAATGTGTCGATCATGACTGCGATCTCATCGGTGGACTTCTTGCCGAGGCTCGACTCGACGGCACCGGGTTGCGGGCCGTGCGGAGCGCCGGCGGCGTGCAACGTGAGCGAGCCTTCCTCGACGCCACGGCGGCTCATGAAGTTGCCGCTGACGTAATAGAGCACTTCGTCGCAATCGACGCTGGAATGATTGTACGGCACCGGAATCGCCAACGGGTGGTAGTCGAATAAACGTGGGACGAAGGCGCAAAACGCGGCCCCGGGCGCTTCGAAGGTCGCATGAGCGGGCGGCGGCTGGTGAAGTTTCCCCGTAATCGGTGCGAACTCGTCGAGGTTAAAGGCATACGGGTAGCAATAGCCGTCCCAGCCGATTACGTCGAACGGATGATTCTGCACGATGTAAATAGCGTGGCGGTCACGATTGGCGACGCGCACTTCATACTCGCCTTGCGCTTCGATCGGGGGCTTGAGAACCGGCGCACGAAAATCACGCTCGTAGTAGGGCGCGTGCTCCTCCAGCTGTCCGAACTCGTTTCGGTATCGTTTCGGAATCGTCACCGCGCCGCTCGTTTCGTAGACGAGCATGCGCGTTGGCGAAGAAGGATTGACCCGGTACGTCGTGCCGGTCGGGATAAGGAGATAGTCATGCTCGCGGTACGCGAGCTCGCCAACCTGCGTCTCGATGACCCCCGCGCCGCGGTGTACGAACATTAACTCGTCGCCGCCCGCGTTTCGGTAGAAGTACTCCATCGGGCTGCCGGCGTCCGCGACCGAAATGATCACGTCGTCATTGCCGAGCAGCGGCGTGCGCGATTCGATCGGATCCGTGCCCTCGAGGTGCAGCGACGCGGACTTCAGGTGCCGGTTGCGCAGCGGCTCGTTCGCCGCGAACGCGATCGCAGGCCGAGCCCACGGACGAACGTCGAGGGTAGCGGTCGGCGGATGGACGTGGTAGAGCAGCGAGTAGACGCTTTCAAAGCCTTTGGTCGAGAAGAGCTCCTCGGCATAAAGGCCGCCGTCGGGACGGCGAAACTGAATGTGACGCTTGTGCGGGACCGAGCCTTCGCGTACGTATGACGGCATCTACGCGCTCTCGCTCTGGACGACGGTCGCGCGCTCGGTGGCGCAGAAACCGTTCTCGCGATGCGAGCCGTCGCAGAACGGCTTCGTCTGCGAGCCGCCGCAGCGGCAGAGCGCGACGTTAGGGCCTTCGACGGTGTAGGAGTTTCCGTCGGCGTCGGTGAGCGTTACCCTTCCCCGTACGAGATAAGGGCCGCTCTCGCGCACTTTGATCGTAACTTCATCCATCACGCGCAGCGATTCGACGTTCGGCCGATGCGGTCCTAATGGTGCGACGCGATGCCCGTTAGAACGCCCTGTGCGAGCACGTGCCCGGCGATGCGAGCCTGAAGTTGAGCTGCCGTCAACGGCGCCGCCGCTGCGACGTGCGGCAGATCGAGCGCATAGAACGTGAAGACGTAATGATGTGCGGGACCCGGCGGCGGACACGGTCCGTAGTAGCCCGGCTTGCCGAGCGTCGTCTCTCCAAGTTGATCGGGGGCGAGCTTTGCCCCGCCGCCGAGCCGGTTCGTCGACGACGGCAAATTGTAAACGACCCAGTGGTAAAAACCGCCTGGAATCGGAGCGTCGGGGTCGTGGAGGATCAAGGCGAAGGATTTTGCGTTCTTCGGGGCCCCGTTCCACGTCAGCTCCGGCGAACGGTTGCGGCCGCCGCAATCGAGCGCCATCGACGGGAGCGGGATGGTCCCCCCCGCCGGAAAGTCACTGCTCTGCAGCTGCATCGTGCCCGTCACTGCTGCAAGTACGATGGCCGCCGCTCCTACCGCGCGAAGCATGGCCGTATGGTATCATGGCGTGGCCATGGTGGGAGTTAGGCCTCACGCGGCGTAACCCCGCGAACCCCGCCAGAACCGGAAGGTAGCAACGGTAAGCAGGCCCTTACGGGTGCCGTGAGCCCCCTGGCTCTCGTCATGGCCCGTTTCGTTCAGAGCTGAAGGACTAAAAGTTGTGGGAACGTTCTACGCTGCCGCAGGTGCGTTCGTGGGCGCGCTCGTCGCGCTCACCCTCTACCACGCCGCCGTGGTACGCCCGGCGCTGTCGCAGGCGCGACGCTTACTCGAGCTGCACGACAGCCTGCTGGCGGGAGGCGACGGGAGCGCCGCCGGACGAATCGCCTCGCTCGAGCAGGCGGAAGCCTCGGCGCGCAGCTCGATCGTGCGGCTCGAGGGTCGCGTGAGCGAGCTGTCGTCGCTCGCCGCTACCGACCTCTCGCGCGCCGGCTTCATTCGGTACGACGCCTTCGCCGGAAGCGGATCGGGGCTCTCCTACGCGCTCGCGCTGCTCAATCGGCAGGGCGACGGCGTGGTACTGACCAGCATTTATTCGCGTGACGACTCGCGCACGTTCGGGAAGCCGGTGACGGGTTTCAAACCCACCGTCCATGCCTCGGCCGAAGAGCTCGAAGCGATCGAGCGGGCGCGCGCGTCCGGTGTCTAGAACGGCGCCGCTGTGAATCTGTTTCTCTGCGATGTCGCGCGCGCGCTGGGCTATGCCGTCAACATCTATACGTTTCTGCTGCTCATCTACGCGGTCGTGTCGTGGGTGCCCGATCTGCGCCGCGGCCGGTGGGTTTATTATTTAGCGTCGGTCATCGAACCGGTGCTCATTCCGATCCGGCGCATAATTCCGCCGCTCGGCGGCCTCGATCTCGCGTTCCTGGTTCTCTTGCTCGTGCTGCAGCTGCTCGTGCGCCCAGAGCTATACCGGCTCGCCAATAGCTGCTATCCGCTTTTCTAAGGATCTGCATTGGTTCTAAAATCGGAGCGGCCGCATCGGGTCGACATCGCGAGCAACGTTCGCAACTTCTGCATCATCGCTCACATCGACCACGGCAAGACGACGCTTTCCGACCGCCTAATGGAGATCACTCGGACGATCGGTTCGCGGCAGCTCGAAGAGCAGGCGCTCGACGCGATGGACCTCGAGCGCGAACGCGGCATCACGATCCGCATGCATCCGGTCACGCTTGAGTACCGCGCGCAGGACGGCGAGCTCTACCGCCTCAATTTGATCGACACACCGGGACACGTCGATTTCTCGTACGAGGTCTCTCGCTCGCTGGCGGCCTGCGAAGGCGCGGTGCTGATCGTCGACGCGGCGCAGGGCATTGAAGCGCAGACGCTCGCGAACTACCATTTGGCGCTCGAGCACGGGTTGACGATCATCCCGGTCATCAATAAGATCGATCTCCCGGCCGCCGATCCGGCGCGCGTCATGGGCGAGATCGAGGAGCTGCTCGTGATAGAGAAGAGTGAGTGCATCTTGGCCAGCGCCAAGAACGGCGTCGGGATCGGGGAGATTCTCGAGGCGATCGTGCACCGCATTCCTCCGCCGAAAGGGCGTCGCGACCATCTGCGGGCGCTGGTCTTCAACGCGCAGTTCGATCCCTACCGCGGCGTCGTCAGCTACGTTCGCGTCGTGGACGGGACGCTTTCGCCGGGGACGCGCTTTATGTCGATGGCGCACGAGCGGGTCTTCGAATGCACGGAAGTCGGCAGCTTTGCTCCGGAGATGCGCCCGACCCGCTCGCTCGAGCTCGGCGACGTGGGCTACGTGATCGCGAACATCAAGTCGCTCGGCGAGATCGACGTCGGAGATACCATCACCTCGGCGGCCGATCCGGCGCACGTGGCGCTCGTGGGGTATCGCAAAGCGGTGCCGATGGTCTACTGCGGCCTCTATCCCAACGAAGGCGAGTACGACGGTCTGCGCGACGCGCTCGAAAAGCTGAAGCTCAACGATGCGGCGCTCGTTTACGAGCCCGAGAGCTCGGTGGCGCTCGGGTTCGGCTTCCGCTGCGGTTTCTTGGGCTTGCTCCACATGGAGATCGTGCAGGAGCGGCTCGAGCGCGATTACGGCCTCGATCTCATCGCCACGTCGCCCTCGGTCGTCTTTCGGGTCGTTCGCTCGGACGGACCGACGGTCACGATCGACAACCCCTCGAAGCTGCCGCCGCCGGCGGTGATCCGCTCCATCGAGGAGCCGTACGTCAAGGCGACGATCATCTCGCCGCCGGAGTACGTCGGTGCGATCATGGAGATCACGCAGAGCCGCCGCGGCACGCTGGGCAACATGGAATACCTGCACGATGGCCGCGTCATTCTGACGTACGAGATGCCGTTGATCGAGGTGATCGTCGATTTTTTCGACGCACTCAAGTCGCGGACGAAAGGCTACGCTTCGCTCGACTACGAGGTGACCGATTATCGCGAGGGCGATCTCGTCAAGCTGGAGATTCTCCTCAACGGCGAGCCGGTCGACGCGCTCTCGTTTATCGTTGCGCGCGACAAGGCCGCGCAACGCGGCCGCGCGCTGACCGAGAAGCTCAAGGAACTCATCCCGCGCCAGCTCTTCGAAGTGCCGATTCAGGCGGCGATCGGCGGCAAGATCGTGGCGCGCGAAACGGTGAGCGCGATGCGTAAGAACGTCCTCTCGAAGTGCTACGGCGGCGACATCACGCGCAAGCGCAAGCTGTTGGAGAAGCAGAAGGCCGGAAAAGAGCGGATGAAGCGCGTCGGGAAAGTCGAGCTGCCGCAGGAAGCGTTTATGGCCGTCTTGCGCTTGGGCTCGTGAAGACGTACGTCGCGACCGGCAACCCCGGGAAGCTGCGCGAGCTCAAGGCTCTCTTTGCGCGCTCGCCGCTGCAGATCGTCACGCCGCGTAAGGCCATTGAGATCGACGTGGTTGAAGACGCAACGACCTATGCCGGCAACGCGCTGCTCAAGGCGAAAGCGCTTGCCACGGCCCTGCGCGAGCGGCACGTCGCCGCGGCCGTGCTCGCGGACGACAGCGGGTTGGAAGTTGAGGCTCTCGGCGGGCGACCGGGCATTCACTCCGCGCGCTACGGCGGCCCCGAGATGAGCTGGCCGCAGCGCCGAGCGACGCTGCTCGCCGAATTGCGCGGCGTGCCGCCGTACCGGCGCGTGGCGCGATTCGTTTGCGCGCTTGCGCTCATCGAGCCGCACGGCGAGCCGATCGTCGCCACGGGCGAGGTGCAGGGCTTCATCTTGGAGGCCGAGCGCGGGACGGGTGGATTCGGCTACGACGGCGTCTTCTTGTATCCGCCGCTCGGCCGCAGCTTTGCCGCCCTGAGCGAGAAAGAGAAGAACGCCGTAAGTCATCGGCGCTGCGCGGCCGATGCGTTGCTCGAGATGCTGCGGAGCCGTGATTGAAACGTCCGCTGTCGTCGCGTCGGCCGACGACGTCCGCAGCATCGCGCGCCGGCGAAACCTCGACGATGCCGGCTTTCGTCTCTCGGTCGAGTCGGCGGAGCGTGGAACCGCATGGGTAGTCCGAGATGGGGGTGAAGCCATCGGCATTGCCGTCGCGCACGATTCGGACGACGAACGCTATATTGGCGACCTCTTCGTCGAGCCGTCGTACCGCGGCCAAGGTCTCGGGCGGCGGTTGTTGGATGCGGCCTCGAGCGCTGCCGGCGATCTTTCGCACGCCGTATCGATCGATTTGCGCGATCAGGCGTCGGTCGCCCTGGCGTTCCGGTTCGGAATGGCGCCGCGCGAACCCATTCTCCGGTTTACCGGCGCGATTCCGCGAGAAGAAGAGCTCGCCAAGATGGCGGCCGGCGATTTCCGCTTTGCGGTGGACGCGATCGATCCGGAGGCGCATGCTTTCGCATTGGGTGAGCTTGACCGTCAGGCGCGTGGAACGGCGCGTTCCGAAGATCACCGGCAGTTCGCACTCAGAGCATCCGGACACGCCTTCTTCCTAAAGGGCGAGTGCGTCGGCTATGCCTACGTCTGGCGCGACGGTCACGTTGGTCCGCTCGCGTGCGCGTCGGAGGCGTATTTGGTGCAGATCTTTGGATACATGCTCGTCACTCTTGCGCGAAGGCATTCCGCGTCGTGGTGCACCGCGCTGGTACCGGGCTCGAATCGCCGCATCGCGCGAGCGGCCTTGCGCGCCGGCTTGAAGATTGAGGATTCGTTCTTATTCGGCGCCGACTCGTTCACCGGTGATATGTCAACGTACGTGGGCTATCATCGGTTGCTCGTCTGAGTAACATTTTCTCGCACCGGCTGCGCACTGTGCAATACAGTTGGCACACTACTGCGCCACTATGTGCATATGAAACGTTGTCCGAAATGCATGTGTTGGTTGTCGCTTGAATCGTTCGCATCGCGCGGCGCTGGGAAGGGGCCGACGTCGTACTGTCGCAGCTGTCAAAACACATACTCAAAGGCTCACTACCGTAGTCACGCGAAGCCTCACAATCGGCGTCGGTATCTCAATACGAAGCGCTACCGACGACGGAATGCTGACTACTTGCGGCAGTTTTTGTCCGATAAGTTCTGCATAGATTGCGGAGAGTCAGACCTTCGGGTACTTGAGTTCGATCACGTGAGAGATACGAAGCTAGACAGTATTGCCGAACTCTGTGGCAGGGGTGTAAGCTGGCGGAGGATAGAGACCGAGATCGCGAAATGTGAAATTCGCTGTGCAAACTGCCATCGCCGAAAAACGGTCCAGCAACGTGGCTGGTGGCGCAGTGCCGGGGCGTAGCTCAGCTTGGTAGAGCGTTGCCTTTGGGAGGCAAAAGTCGCAGGTTCGACTCCTGTCGCCCCGACCAATCCTGCGCCCGTGGTCTAAGTGGATAAGGCACGAGTCTTCTAAACTCGAAGATGGGGGTTCGAGTCCCTCCGGGCGCACGTGGTACAATGCGTCGTCAGTGGTGACTGTAGCTCAATTGGTTAGAGCGCCGGCCTGTGGAGCCGGAGGTTGCGGGTTCGATCCCCGTCAGTCACCCCAACTCCGTCGGAGGACCTGCATATAGCGATTCCGTAAGGCAACGAGCGTGAGCGTCCGCACCAGCGCCTTTAGCTCAGTCGGTAGAGCAGCGGCCTTTTAAGCCGTTGGTCCCGGGTTCGAGTCCCGGAGGGCGCAAAGCGCACCGCTAGCTCAATGGTAGAGCAGGTGACTCTTAATCACTTGGTTGGGGGTTCAAGTCCCTCGCGGTGCAAAGAGAAAAGGGCCTCGCGAGATCAGAGTTTTTCGTGAGGCCTTTTCCTTTGGCCCGAATCCACTGGCACCCTTATGAAGCTACCTCTTATGTAGATATCAGCGGTCCTGGGCGCGAGGCTATGGGGTTCACTCTTCACGTGCGTCGACCAATTCCAAAAAGGCTCGGCAAGAATGAGCAACGCCCCACAGTTATGATCCTGCGGGGCGTCTGACGCATTCGAGACGTTCAAATCGAACCGCGTTTACCTTATAGTGGCGGGGGAATGCACTTGCCACCCTTGACGCTGCACGTGGCTATGCCCCAGGGATGCGAATGCTTGCCGTCCCCAAATGTACCCACTTGCGTTAGCGTGCCGTCGCTCGCGTTGATCGTGTAAACGGAAATGTTGTCGGAGTCGCGGTCGGCCACGTAGGCGAACCGGCCTGAAGGATCGACGATCACGCCTTCGGGGTTGACTCCCGTCCCAAACGGCGATCCCGACACCGGCGTCAGCGCGCCGCTGCTAGCGTCGATCGTATAGGCTGACACATTGTTGGAGTCAAGGTCGGTGACATACGCGAACGCGTCGGTGGGATTGAATGCCACCCAAACGGGCACTTGGCCCGCCGCAAACGGCGACCCCGACACCTGCGTCAGCGCGCCGCTCGTCGCGTTGATGGTAAAAGCGTAAACACTGGCGGTGCTACCGCTGGTCACGTAGGCGAACTCGCCATTGGGATCGACTGCAACGAAATTGGGTTTGGCGCCCGTCGCAAACGGCGACCCTGCCACCTGCGCTAGCGCTCCGTTGCTCTTGATCCTATACGCGGAAATATCTGAGTCGTCAAAGTTAGTCACGTAGGCGAACTTGCCGGTCGGATCGATTGCCACGCCAGTAGGCGAGCTGCCCGTGCCGAACGGCGAGCCCGCCACCGGTGTTAGCGCGCCGCTGCTCGCGTCGATGGTATAGGCGGAAACGTTGTTGGAGCCGCGGTTGACCGCATAGGCGAACTCACCGTTCGGATCGACTGCTACGCTAGTGGGATGGTTGCCCGCTGCAAACGGCGACCCCGCCACCGCCGTCAGCACGCCGGGCCCGAACGTCTAATCTTCCGATCACCCTAACCAGCTTCATTGGTCGTGAAGCCGAAATCGCCGCGATCGTTGCGCTCATCGAACGGCATCGCTTGGTCACGCTGGTCGGCTCGGCCGGCGTCGGCAAGACGCGCCTCTCCCTGCAAGTCGCGGCCAACCTGCTCGACGGCTCCGGCGACGGCGTATGGTTTGTCGAACTCGCGCCGCTGACCCGCGGCGAGTACATTCCATCGACCGTCGCGCTGGCACTCGGACTCACGCTCCCGCCCGAAGGCGATCCTGTCGAAAACCTCGTTCGCGTGCTCAAGGGAAAGCTCGCGCTGCTCGTGTTCGACAACTGCGAGCATTTGGTTGAGCCCGCCGCGCACGTAATCTCCGCGATCCTGCACGGGGCTCCCAAAGTTAAGGTGCTCGCCACCAGCCGACAAGGGCTCGCGGTCGCCGGGGAGGCGAGGTACCAGGTGCCGTCGTTGGTCTTTCCGAGCAAAGATGTACCAAGTCTGACCCTGAGCGAGGTGCTGCGCTATGCGTCGGTCGAGCTCTTCGTCGAACGCGCGCTTGCCTCGACCGATAAGTTCTCCCCCGCCGACGACAATGCGCTGATCATCGCCGACATCTGTCGGCGGCTGGACGGTATTCCGCTGGCGATCGAGCTGGCCGCTGCGCGCGTGAAGATGCTCAGCCCACACCAGCTGCGCGACCGGCTCGACGAGCGGTTCCGCGTACTAACCGGTGGGAGCCGCGACGTGATGCCGCGCCACCAGACAATGCGCGCGCTCATCGATTGGAGCCACGACCTGCTCGATGAGCGCGAGCGGGTGCTCTTCCGGCGGCTCGGGATCTTCGTCAGCGGCTTCGCGCTGGAGGGAGCGGTTGTGGTCGGCAGCGGCGATGAACTCGACGAGCTCGACGTCTTCGACGTGCTGGCCTCGCTGGTCGATAAGTCGCTGGTGCTCGCCGAGCCGCAAGGCGATGCGGTGCGCTACCGCCTTCTTGAATCGACGCGCGCCTACGCGTTGGAGAAGCTCGCCGCTGCGGGGGAGCGCGATCTGGTTGCAGGCCGCCATCTGCGCTATCTACGCAACCGCTTCGCGCAGTTGCGGGAACGCTGGCAGCGGACCGCAACCCCCGCCGAGATTGAAGCGGTGTTGCAGATCGAACTGGAGGACGTGCGTTCGGCGCTCGACGGTGCGTTCGCGCGTTCGGAAGTCGTTGACGGCGGCGAGTTGCTCGCCAGCATTGACGCGAGTTGGCGCATCGGACTTGACGCGGAGGGCATGGCACGATGCGAGGCGTATCTCGCCGTGCTTCCGGCGGGCGAATCGCGGCTGCGCGCTCGGTTGTCAGCCGCATTCTCGTTATTGGTCTTCCATTCAGGCAACAAGGTGCGCGCTTTCGAGTTGGCGACGCGGGCAGTCGAGCATGCTCGCGCAAGCGGCGATGTTACGTCACTGGGCTGGGCACTGCACCGGTATGCATTTGCGGCGGTGTTTCTCAAGCGGTTTCACGACGCCGAGGGGGCATTAACGCAAGCCGAAGCGATTCCGGGAACTTCTGCTCACCTTCGCATCCTGCTGCTCGAAGTGCGCGCACACCTCAGCGGTTTTCTCGGCGATCTCGACACGGCGGCGCGCATGTGGGAGCAGCTCCGCAAGGAGGGCCGCTCGAATAGAAACTGTCGCGCGGAGCAGGTGTCTGCATTCAACCTCGCGGAGGTCGAACACACGCGCGGGCAGACACCGCGCGCGATCGTCATCGCTCGCGAGACGCTTCCGGCGCTGCGAAGCGGTACCGATAAGATCACGCTCGTAATGGGGCTCGCGAGCCTCGCGGGCTTTCTCGCTGCGGTGGACGATCTTCCCGGAGCCACCTCGGCGGCGCGCGAGGCGATCGGGGTGTACGCCGCGAGTGAGCCGGACCATACCCGCGCCGCAGTTGGGATCGAACACCTGGCGCTCGCCCTCGCGCTGCGCGGAGAACTTGCGCGCGCGGCAACGCTCGAAGGCTACGCTGACGCTGCCTTCCAGCGACACGGATTCCTGCGCGAGTTCACCGAGACGACGACGCACGACCGCCTAACCGCGCTCCTGCGCGCAGAACTCGCGCCCGACGAACTCGCACGGCTGATCGCAGCAGGCGCTGCGCTTACGCCGCAGGCTGCGATTGCACTGGCCCTCGAGGAATACGAATCGGGATAAAGCAGCAGCATCTGCGCCCCAGCCGTTCGCGCTCGCGTGGACGTCGTTAGGTAAAGCTCACGCATTGCAACTGCGAGCCGCCTCGCACCGCTACGGCCGTGCCAGCGCTTGCGGCGTTGAGCCAGAGCTCGCTATCCCCGTTGTTACGACGGTACCAGGAGGCGGTGGAGCGGATTCGTTCTGCGGTAGCGGTTCGAGGCTCCGACACGTTCTTCATGATATCGTGCCAACGCCGTTCCGACATACCTACCTCGCTCGCAATCGCGTTCTGTCGCTCCGATCGGAAAGATCCGGTACGGATCCGTGCTGCCGGAGTCGTTATCGGTGATAACGAGCACGTCGTCGCCTCGGGAGAGAAGCTCGCGCGCAAGGCGATCGGTCGCGTCGCCGCAGGCGTTCATCTTCGGGGGCAGATTCGGGCACACCAATGCGATCCGCACCCGTCCATCCTAGCGTCAGCTGCCTAAGCGGTTCGTCCTGCTTCCGGCACGTGCCTCATGTGAGCACCTTGGCTCAGCTTGGGTTTATCGTGTGGGAGTCCCGGCTCAGATAGCGGTATCTCAACGCTTGCGCTTTGGTAACGCAAGCTTTGCGCTAAGGCTCGTGCTGATGCTCGTGCTGGTGCTCGTGCTCGTGCTGAACTTGGACGCTGCGGGGGCGCCCTGCGAGTCGGGCTCGCAACGAGCTCCACCGACGCTCACTCGACAGATTTCCTGAGTAAGCCGATCGATGCGCCAGAGTGCACCGTCGTTTTCGAGATATTGATAGCGGAAGAAGAGCTGGAAAGCCACCGCGAAGGCGATCAGCGCTCCGCCGATACCGAGGATCGCGGCGAAGGCCGGCAACGGTCGCCACTTCCTGGCTCGAGGCCCATCAAATCGAGAGACCGCCCGCAAACTCAAACTCCCCCTTCACCCGGAGCAAAGCGTGGTAGCGATATAAATTACGGAAGCGTAGAGTACGGGGCGGCCGAGCAAGGACCCTTTTGGACGGTTTGGGCTGCGGCCTCCCCCGGCCCGCCGGCGCTGCTTTCAAGGCGCCGTAAGATTCGGTTCCAGGCCCCCGGGCTTTTTCAACGGCAGACGATGAAGGAAAAGCACAGGGTGCGTTCTATCTGTCGGGTCGCCGGGCAAGTGGCGGAACTGGCAGACGCGCTGGATTTAGGATCCAGTGGGGCGACCCGTCAGAGTTCGAGTCTCTGCTTGCCCACATGCGCCGCCTGCCCCAGCAAACTTTCCCTAGGGAAACGCAGGCTGCGGTGCGCCGGCGTCCGCAAGAACCGCATTATCAGGCACGAAGAGTAGGCAGCGCCATGTGCGGAAGTAGCTCAGTGGTAGAGCATCGCCTTGCCAAGGCGAGGGTCGCGAGTTCGAATCTCGTCTTCCGCTAATTCATATTCATTCTTATGGCGGATTCTAGCGTGACGCAGCTTGCTCCGACGATGGTGGCGCTCGAGCTTTCGGTTACCGAAGCCGAGCTCGCCGCCGCAGAAGAGCGCGCGTTTCGAAGGCTCGTAAAGAACGTGCGCTTGCCGGGCTTTCGTAAGGGGAAAGTGCCGCGTAAGATCTTCGAGCAGACCTACGGGCGGGATGCCGTTACGAGTGAAGCCTTCGACGAAGTCGTGCCCGAGGTCTATGCAAAGGCCCTTCGCGAGCACGATCTCGAGCCCGTCGATCGGCCGAAGTTCGAGGTGATTGAAGAGACGGGAGGGCGTCCGACGCGGTTGCGTGCGACCGTCGAAGTGCGGCCGGCGATCGAGTTGGGCACCTACAAAGGCATCCCGGTCTCGCAACCACCGGTCGTGGTAAGCGATGCCGACGTCGAGAGGAGTCTCCAAGCCCTTGCCAAGGAGCGCGCGACGCTCGTTCCGGTCGAGCGCCCTGCGAACCTGGGCGACGTGGTTACGATCGACTACCAGGGCGCCATCGACGGTCAGCCTTTTGAAGGCGGCCGCGGCGAGGGCGAAATCGTCGAACTCGCCGAGGGGCGTTTCGTCCCTGGCTTCGCGGCCGGCATCGTGGGCATGCTGCCCGGTGAGACCAAGGAGGTCGAGGCCCATTTCCCCGACCAGTACCCGGCCGCTGAGCTTGCGGGCAAAACGGCCCTCTTCACGGTGACGTTGCACGAGCTCAAGGAGCTCGACCTGCCCGCAATCGACGACGATTTCGCAAAGGCCGTCTCCGAAAACCAGACGCTCGCCGCGTTGCGCGAGGATCTGCGCGCCCGGCTCGAAGCCGTCGCTTCGGCCCGGCGGCGGCGCAGCATCGGCAACGCGGTTATGGGCAAGCTTCTGGGGGCCCACGATTTGCCGCTCCCGGCAACGCTGGTCGAAAACGAGCTCGATCATCTCGTCGAGGATGCCGCAGCCGCCGGACCGGCGGGTCAGCAAAGCGACACCCAGCTCCGCGATGCGTACCGCGCGGAGGCGGAGTCTCGCGTAAAAGCCGCCCTTTTGATTCAGGCAATCGCAAAGGCAGAGAATATCACCGCAACGCCCGCCGACATCGCCTCGGAACTCGAAGCGCTCGCGCGGCGCTACGGTCAGCCCGCCGCTCGAATTCGCAGGGCCTTGGGAAACAACGTGCTCTCGCTGATGGACGGGATCGTGCGCAATAAGACGCTCGACTTGCTCGTCGACAACGCCGTGGTCATGGCCGACCAAGAAACCTCCGACGGCACGTCGTAGTTAGAAGGCAGCATGGGACATTTGGTACCGATGGTCGTGGAGCAGACCGCGCGCGGAGAACGCGCGTACGACATTTACTCGCGCCTGCTGAAGGATCGCATCGTCTTCGTCGGAGGTCCGATCGACGACCACCTTGCAAATCTCGTCATCGCGCAGTTGCTTTTTCTCGAGAAAGAAGACCCGGAGAAGGACATCGATATGTACCTCAACAGCCCCGGGGGCAGCGTGACGGCGGGGCTGGCAATGTACGACGCGATGCGGTTCATCAAACCCGACGTGGCGACGATATGCATGGGCTTTGCGGCCTCCATGGGGTCGATTCTGCTCACCGGCGGGGCGCCGGGAAAGCGATACGCCCTTCCCAACGCCAAGATCGTCATCCATCAGCCCTGGGTCTCGCAGATCGGCGGCCAGGCTACCGACGTCGAAATCGCCGCTCGAGACCTGCTTGCGACCCGCCAAACGGTCGCACGGATTTACCAAGAGACGACGAAAAGGCCCCTCGAACAGGTCCTGAGAGACATCGAGCGGGATTACTACATGACCGCTGCCGAGGCCAAGGAGTACGGGATAATCGACCAGATTATCGAAAACCGTCAAAGCCTGCCGTTACCGGCATAAGAGTGGAGGGGAATCCGGCGCCCGATGTTTCGCTTCGGAGACGATAAGGGTCAGCTCAAATGCAGCTTCTGCGGAAAATCGCAGGAGCAGGTTCGCAAATTGATTGCGGGGCCGGGCGTCTACATTTGCGACGAGTGCATCGAGCTCTGCAATGAGATCATCGAAGAAGAGCTCTACAAGAACGTCGACGAGAATCTGCGGCTTCGGAACATCCCGAAGCCTAAAGAGATCAATCACATCCTCAACCAGTACGTGATCGGTCAAGAGCGGGCGAAGAAGTCGCTCGCCGTCGCCGTCTACAACCACTATAAACGCATCAACGTGGGCGGCACGGCCGACGACGTCGAGCTGCAGAAGTCGAACATCCTGCTGGTCGGACCGACCGGCTCGGGCAAGACCTACCTCGCGCAAACGCTGGCGAAGATTCTGGACGTTCCCCTGGCGATGGCCGATGCCACCTCGCTTACCGAGGCCGGCTACGTCGGCGAGGACGTCGAGAACATCTTGCTCAAGCTGATTCAAGCTGCGGACTACGACGTCAAGCGCGCCGAGAAGGGCATCGTCTACATCGACGAGATCGATAAGATCGCGCGCAAGAGCGAGAACCCGTCGATTACGCGCGACGTTTCCGGCGAAGGCGTGCAGCAGGCGCTGCTCAAGATTCTCGAAGGCACGACCGCAAACGTCCCCCCGCAAGGCGGACGCAAGCACCCGCATCAAGAGTTCATTCAGATCGACACGACCAACGTGCTCTTCATTTGCGGCGGCGCCTTCGACGGACTCGAGCGCATCATCGAGTCGCGCGTCGCTGCGAACAACATGGGGTTCCGCGCGCAGCCGGAAGGCAAACGCGAGGTGCGCGTCGGGAAGCTGCTCCAGCAGTTGATGCCCGAAGATCTCTTGCGCTTCGGACTGATCCCGGAGTTCATCGGACGGCTGCCGATCGTGGTGACCCTCGATGCGCTCGACGAGCTCGCGCTGCGCCGGATCCTCACCGAACCGCGCAACGCCCTGGTCCGCCAGTTCCAGAAGATCCTCAACATGGACGGCGTCGACCTGCAGTTCACCAAAGAGGCGCTGATCGCGATTGCCAACAAAGCGCAGGGCCGCAAGACCGGCGCGCGCGGCCTCCGCTCAATTCTCGAGGAGACGATGCTCGAGGTGATGTACGACCTGCCGTCGCTCCAGGGCGTCAAGAAATGCGTCGTCAACAAGGACGTCATAGAGAAGAAAGAATCTCCGACGCTGATCTACCACGAACAGAAAAAGGACATGCCCGCCTAAGGGGTCATATTTGCGCCAGCTCATTGTCGCGGCCGGTCTCGATTACTAATTGGTAAACTTCGACCGGCCGCTCCGCGATCTGACGCAAATCTGGCCCCTTAGGAACGCGCGATACCGTAAGAGGCGGCGCTGCGAGCAGTGCTGAACGCTGGCGAACCGATGGACCTCCCAAAGCACTACGATCCGAAGGTGGTCGAGCCGCGACTCTACGAGCGTTGGGAGAGCAAGGGCTACTTTCACGAAGAGCCCGACCCCGCGCGCCCGCCGTTTATCATCTACATGCCGCCGCCGAACGTGACCGGGCGCGCGCACCTTGGCCACGCCTCGACGTATACGCCGATGGATGTGCTCACCCGCTACCATCGCATGCTCGGGGAGAACGCCGACTGGCTCCCGGGCGTCGATCACGCCGCGATCGCGACCGAAGCCGTGCTCGTCAAGGAGCTTGCGCGCGGGGGCATCCGGCGCGAAGACCTGGGCCGGGAACGATTCGTCGCGCGTGCCTGGGAATGGTCGCGCACCTACGGCGGCGCGATCGAAGAGCAGTTTCGACGACTCGGCTTCGGCCCCGATTGGCAGCGAGCGCGTTTCACGATGGACGAGGAGTTGTCGGCACCGGTGCGTCGCGTCTTCGTGCAGCTCTATCGAGAGGGCCTGGTCTACCGCGGCACGCGGCTGGTCAACTGGGATCCGACGGCGCAGTCGACCGTCTCCGATGCCGAGCTCGAGTACGCTGAGCGCGAGGGGACGCTCTGGCGCATCCGCTATCCGTTTTCGAGAGAGGATCTCGCCGCGGGCGTCGAGGTCGCGACGACGCGGCCGGAGACGATGCTAGGCGACGTTGCGATCGCCGTCCATCCGAGCGATCCGCGGTACGCGAAGTTCATCGGCCGCAGCGTGCTGCTTCCGCCGTTGCTCGAGCGCTCGATTCCGATCGTCGCCGACGAGGCGGTCGATCCGGAATTCGGGACCGGCGCCGTCAAGGTGACGCCCGCACACGATCCGCTCGACTACGAGATCGGCGTCCGCCACGCGCTGGCGATGCCGTCGGTGATTGGACTCGACGCGCGCATCACCGGCGCCGAAATCGGCGTCGGCCCCTACGCCGGGCTCGACCGGTTCGAAGCGCGCGAACGTATCGTCGAGGATTTGCGGCAGCTCGGCGTGCTCGCCGAGGCGCAGCCGCACCGTCATTCGGTCGCGACGAGCGACCGCAGCGGCGACGTCGTCGAGCCGCTGCTCTCGCTGCAATGGTTCGTCAAAGCTGCGCCGCTCGCCGCGCCGGCGTTGGAGGCGTATCGGAGCGGCCGAATTCGTTTCGTGCCCGGGCGGTACGGCAGAACCTACGAGCAGTGGCTCGAGAACATCCACGACTGGAACGTTTCGCGGCAGATCTGGTGGGGGCATCAGCTCCCCGTCTGGTATACGCCCGACGGCAAAGAAATCGTTGCGGAGAGCGAGGACGAGGCGATCGAGATTGCGCAGCGCAGGTACGGCACGCGCGAGCTCGTCCGCGATCCCGACACGCTCGACACCTGGTTCTCCAGCGGCATCTGGCCGTTCTCGATTCTGGGGTGGCCGAAGGAGAGCGCCGAGCTGCGGTGCTGGTATCCGTCGCAAGTGATGATCACCGCCGGCGAGATCATCTTCTTGTGGGTCGCGCGCATGGTGATGCTCGGCATCCATTTCATGCGGGAGATACCGTTTTGCGACGTCGTCATCACGCCGCTCGTCTTCGACGCGGCCGGACGCAAGATGTCGAAGTCACTCGGCAACGCGATCGATCCGCTCGTGCTCGTCGATAGGTACGGCGCCGACGCTTTCCGCTTCTCGTTGCTGCGCCAGATGCGGCTGGAGAGCCAGGAGATGCGATATCAAGAGTCGCGTTGCGAAGAAGCCCGCAACTTCAACAACAAGATCTGGAACGCGACGCGCTACATCCTTGCGTTGCCCGAAGGTCTGCCGAGCGCGATGACGCTACCAGCGCCGGCGGCACTCACGCTGGCCGACCGGTGGATTCTCACGCGCTATCGCCAGACGGTCGTCCGAATGGGAGACCTGCTGCGTCAATACGACTTCGGCAACGCAGCCGAAACGATCTGGCGCTTTCTCTGGTACGAGTTCTGCGACTGGTACCTCGAAGCGACCAAGGCCGAAGCGAACCGGGCAACGCGCGCGGCCGTGCTCTCGTACGTGTGGAACGGCGCGATGCGCCTGCTTCATCCCATCGCGCCGTTCATCAGCGAGGAAATCTGGCTCGCGCTGCCGCACGACGGCGAGACCATCGTGACGGCAAACTGGCCCGACCCGCTCGAGATCCCCGCCTTCGAAACGGAGACGCGGGAGTTCCACTCGTTACAACGCGCGGTCGAGCGCGTGCGAAACCTGCGCGCCGAGATGGGCTTGAATCCGCGCGACCGCGTCGTGCTCGACGTGCCGGCCAACCTTCCGGAGGAGATGGCCGGGCTTTTGAGTCTGTTGGGATCGGCATCGATCGAGCGTTGTGCGATTTCGGGCGAGGGAATCGACGATGCGCTTGCCGCGATCGCCGTGCGGGCTCCACACGATCTGCTTGCCGAACGTTACCGCAAGGAGGCGGTGCAGCTGCGCTCGGAGATCGCCCGTGGTGAGAAGAGGCTCGGGAACGAAGCCTTCGTCACGAGAGCCGAACCCGGCGTCGTTGCCAAGGAGCGCGAGAAGCTCGAAAGCTATCGCGGAGACCTTGCGCGCGTCGAGGCGGCCTTGGCCGAACTAAAGGAGAGCGCGTGACCACGACTGCCGACTCCCGCGTGCTGGCGTACAGCGCCGAGATCGGGCGCATCATCGCGCGCCTCGCGCGTCAGATCGTCGAGCCGAACGACGCACAGCAGGGCCTCGTGCTGCTCGGCGTTCGGCGCGGCGGCGAGGCGCTCGCGATGAGGCTCGCCGCCGAGATCGAGCGGATTAGCGGAAGCGCTCCGGCGCTCGGCTTTCTCAATATCAATCTCTACCGGGACGACCGCGTCACGCACGAGCTTCCGGAATCGCAGATCCCGCTCGACCTCTCGGGGCGGATCGTCGTCATCGTCGACGACGTGCTCTATACCGGGCGCACGATTCGCTCGGCGCTCGATGCCGTCACCGATTTGGGGCGCCCCGCGGCGATCCGGCTCTGCGTTCTGGTCGATCGCGGGCTGCGCGAGCTTCCGATTCAGGCCGATTACGTCGGCCGCTTCACGGCGACCGCGCCGCGCGAGCGCGTCAGGGTCGTGCTCTCGCCCGAGACCGCCGCCTCCGACGAAGTCGTCATCGCGGGGAACTCCGGTGCGGATACGCCGTAGCCTGATCGACCTCGACGATCTCACCGCCGATGAGATGACCTCTATCTTCGACCGAACGAAAGAGTTCGAGCGCGCCGAGCCCGGCCCGCTGCTCGCCGGAAAGGCGTGCGTCAATATGTTCTTCGAAGAGAGCACTCGGACGTTCACCTCGTTCCATCTGGCCGAGTTGCGGCTCGGGGCACACGTCATCAACCTCACGCCGAAGAACTTGAGCCTTGCCACAAAGGGCGAGACGCTGGAAGATACCGCGCTCACGCTGGGAGCGCTCGGCATCTGCGCGCTGGTCGTGCGCCATCACGAGGCCGGCTTTCCGCAGCGTGTCGCACTGGCCTTCGACGGCCACGTCATCAACGCCGGCGACGGCGTGCATGCCCATCCGACGCAGGCGCTCCTCGACATCTACACGCTGATCGAAGAGTTTGGCACGCTCGATGATCGCACGATTGCGATCGCGGGCGACGTGCTGCACAGCCGCGTCGCCCACTCGACGATTCGCGGATTGGCGCGGCTCGGCGCCTCGATCGTTTTGGTCGGGCCCGAATCCTTTCTGCCGAGCACCTATGCGGGGAACCGTATCACCGTGGAGCGTGATTTCGATTCGGTCATCCCGCGAGTCGACGCGATCATTCTGCTGCGCATTCAACGCGAGCGCTTCGTCGAGATCCCCATCTCCGATCGCGAGTATATCGATCGCTATCGTCTCGACCAACGGCGGTTGGCAATGCTGCGCAAGGATGCGATCGTCATGCATCCCGGACCCTACAACCGCGGCGTCGAGCTGGACGATTCGGTGCTCGAATTCGCGGGTTGGCGCTACGCGCGCCAGGTGCAGCACGGCGTCGCGGTCCGGATGGCCGTGCTCGATCTACTCGTCAACGCACGGTGAGACCGCTTTTGATCAAAGGAGGAAGGATCGTCGATCCGGCGTCCTCCCTCGATTCACTGCGCGATCTGCGCGTGCGTGACGGCAGGATCGCGGAAATCGGCGAGCATCTCGAATGGCAACCGGACGAAGAGGTGCTGGACGCTGCCGGGACGCTGGTCGCGCCGGGATTTATCGACATGCACGTGCATCTGCGCGAACCCGGATTTCCCGCCAAGGAGACGATCGCCACCGGAACGGAAGCCGCAGTGCGCGGCGGCTTTACCGCGGTCGCCTGCATGCCGAACACCAATCCGGCCTTGGACGATCCGGCCGTCATCGCGAGCCTGCTGCGGCGCGTTGAGCGCGAAGGGCGCTGCCGAGTCTACCCGATCGCCGCAGTCACGCGCGGTCGTGCCGGCAGAGAGCCGTCTGACTTTGCAGCGCTCGCCGCAGCGGGCGCCGTTGGCTTCTCCGATGACGGTGACACCGTCAAAGACGAAAACGTGCTGCGCGAAGCCGCGATGCGCGCATCCGGCCTGTCGGCGCCGTTTATCGATCACTGCGAGCCGGAAGAAGCGATCGTCGCGCGCGATCTCCTCGTTGCCGGCGAGACGGCAAAGCGATGGCACGTCGCGCACGTTTCGACGGCCGGCGCCCTCGAGGAGATTCGCAACGCGCGTGCGCGTGGCGTGCGCGTGACCTGCGAGGTGACGCCACACCACCTCATGTTTACCAGCGCGCTCTACGAGACGGCCGGAGCAGGCGCAAAGGTCAATCCGCCGTTGCGCAGCGAGGAGGACGTCGAGGCGCTGCGCGGCGCGGTGCGCGACGGGACGATCGACGCATTTGCGAGCGATCACGCCCCGCACACCGAGGAAGAGAAACGCGGTGACCCCGAGCGCGCCGCTCCCGGCTTCACGGGTCTGGAGGTGGCCGTCGGCGCCTACGCGGCCGCCGTTGCGAACTTGCCGCTGAAGCGCTTCGTCGAGCTGCTCTCGACGAACCCGGCGCGCATTCTCGGGCTTCCCGCCGGGAGGCTGGCAATCGGCGCGCCGGCCGACATCACGATTTTCGGCGAGCGCGAATGGACCGCCGATCCCGCGACCTTTGCGTCGAAGGGGAAGTGCACGCCCTTTGCGGGGTACCGTCTGCCACGCAAGGTCTTGGCCACAGTCGTCGGCGGGGTCGTACGCTATCGTGCCGAGGATCTCGGCGTATGACCGTCCCTCGCGCCGCGCTCTTTCTCGCCGACGGGAGCCGTTTCGACGGTGAGGGTCTCCGCTTCGAAGGCCTCGCGCTCGGCGAAGCGGTCTTCTATACCGGCATGACGGGATACGAAGAGGCGCTCACCGATCCGTCGTATGCCGGGCAGATTCTCACCTTCACCTATCCAATGATCGGCAACTACGGCGTTTCCGGGAGCGCCGCGCAATACCGGCGCGCCTGCGTCGCGGGAACGGTCATCAAACGGATCGCCTACCATCCCTCGCATCATCTAGCAAAGACCGATTTGCCCTCATGGCTCGACGCCGAGCACGTTCCCGCACTGATCGGGGCCGATACGCGCGCGATCACGATCGCGTTACGCGAGCACGGCACGATTTGGGCTGCGCTTGCGGTCGGAGAGACCGCGCTTGCGACGGCCGAGGCCGCGCTGAGCAGATTCGTGCGCGATGCGAGCACGAAGGCGCTCGTCCCCAGCGTCGCGACGCAACGGGCCTTCGCCGTCGGCTGCGAAGACGGCACGCGCGTCGTTCTGATCGACTGCGGCGTGAAGCGCGCAATCCTGCAGCAACTCGAAGCACTGGGTGCGCGCGTGGAGGTCGTGCCGTACAACGTCACGGAGGACGAGGTGCTGGCCTACGATCCCGAGGCAGTCTTCATCTCGCCGGGGCCCGGCGATCCGACGGACCTGACCGGGACGATCGAGCTTCTGCGCAGGCTCGTCGGACGCAAGCCGCTCTACGGCGTCTGTCTCGGTCACCAGCTGCTCGCGCTTGCGTGCGGCGGCCGCACGTACAAACTCCCCTACGGACACCGTGGCGGGAATCAGCCGGTGACCGACTTGAGCGACGGCGAGGTTCTCGTAACCGCACATAACCATGGGTACGCCGTCGATGCTTCGTCGCTCCCGCCCGAGCTGGAGGAAACGATGAGAAATCTCAACGACGGCACGAACGAAGGCTTCCGGCACCGCGATCTGCCGATTGCGGGAGTTCAGTTTCACCCCGAGGCTTCGCCTGGGCCCTTCGACGCTCGCCGGATTTTCGCGCAGTGGTTACACGAGCTGCCGCGCGAGTAGCGCTCGCCGCGTCGCTAGCGATGGCAACGCTCCGAGTTGCACAGGCCCAAGAGCTGCAGCGCTTGACCGTTGAATCGTTCGTGCTCGCCGCGGATACAATAACGCCGAAAGTCGACGCGCCCTTCCATCTCGTCGTCACGTTGCGCGTGCGCGAGCGCGTCCCGGAGATCGCGAACCTCGATCTGCCGTTGCTCGCGCAACTAGACGTGCTCGGGGACGAGCACGAAACGACCTCGGGACCGCAGGGGACTCGATACCGCGAGATGATCACGGTTGCCGCCCATACCCCCGGCGCGATCGCCATTGCTCCCGCAACGCTGCAAGCGGTCGACGCGCGTGACGGCAAGGCGAAGGAATGGTTTACCGACGCGTTGACGCTCGACGTCGCTGGCCGACCCGTCATCGATACGGCAGGGCCCCTGCTGCTGCGTGCGCTTCTCTGGCTGCTCGCCATCGCCTCGCTTGGCGCGATTGCGGTGCTGCTCGTTCGCCGGCGGTCCCGTGTCGTCGCATCGGTTCCCGTCGCGCCTTCACCGCCTCCGCCCCCGCAGTCGGTCGTCGCGCGTACGCGCCGGCAGCAGGCGCAGGATGCGTTGACCGTCCTGCAAAGGGAACGAACGCGCGCCGCGGCCGCAATGGTGCGCGCGGCGATTTGGCGGATGGTCGGCGCTGCGGAGGGCGAAACGCTCGGCGACGTGCTGCAACGTCCGGGTTCCGACGAGGCGGTGATGCGCGAGCTGCTGATTTCGCTCGAACGCAGCGCCTTTACGTACGAGAGCGATCTGCATTCGGCAATCGACGACGCGTGTTCGGCGCTCGAGCGCTATATCGGATCGGCATGATCGTCGAGCGTACTCCCTCCGATCTCCGTGCCGCGCTCGCAGAGACGATCGTTGGACAGGAGGGCGTGATCGAGGCGCTGCTCCTGGCCCTGCTCTGCAACGGTCACATTCTGCTCGAAGGCCCACCCGGGCTCGCTAAGACGCTTGCCTGCCGCTCGTTAGCGGCAGCGCTGGAGGGCGAGTTTAAACGGATTCAATTCACGCCGGACCTTTTGCCCAGCGACATCGTGGGCACGCGCGTATTCGATCAGCGCGAGAGCGCCTTCGCTACCGTCCTCGGCCCGATTTTCGCCAACGTCGTGCTCGCCGACGAAATCAATCGTGCCCCAGCCAAGGTACAATCCGCGTTGCTCGAAGCGATGCAGGAGCGACAGGTGACGATCGGACCGCAGTCCTACGCGCTACCGGATCCGTTCGTCGTCATGGCGACGATGAACCCGCTCGATTCGGAGGGCACGTACGCGCTGCCGATCGCGCAGATGGACCGCTTCCTCATGAAAGTCAACGTCGGCTACCCCTCGCGCGAGGAAGAGCGGCGCATTCTGGACCGCTTTGCGGTCGCCGATACGCAACCGGTCTGCTCGGTGGCAACGCTCGACGATGTGCGGTCTTGGCGCGCGCAGGCGCATAGCGTCCACCTCGACGAGAAACTCAAGCGGTATATCGTCGAGCTCGTTGCGATCACGCGCCGCGCCCAGAACGTGAGGGTGCGTTTGCCCTCAGGCGCCCAGGTGAGCGCCGCCGAGCTGATCGATTACGGCGCGAGCCCTCGAGCGACGCTCGCGCTGGCCTTCCTCGCACGCGCTCTTGCGCTGCTGGATGGGCGCGACTTCGCACTGCCCGACGACGTTCGTGCGGTTGCAGCACACGCATTGCGGCACCGTATCGGCTTCAACTACCGGCTCGCCGCCGAGGGCATCGCCGCGGAAGGCGTGATCGAGGCGATGATTGCTGCGGTCCCCGCGCCGTGACGATTCGCGAAGCGCTCTTGCGGACGCGCCGGCGGCCGCGTCATCTAGGCGCCGGCTCGCCAACGGTCTATCGCGGTGACGGTTACGAGTTCGTGGAACTGCGCGCGTACGTGCCGGGCGACGACGTCCGCCGCATCGATTGGGCGGCGACCGCACGTTCCGGGGAGCTTCAGACGCGCGTCGTGCTCGAAGACGTCGCGCTGACGTTAGCTGCGATCCTCGACGAGTCGCCGTCGATGTGCCTAGGGCGTCGCCGCCCGCTGCTCGACGCGGGACGCGAGGCGTTGGAGTGCTGGTTCGCAGCGGCGACCGGCGAGGATCGCTGCATTCGGGTGAGGGCGGACGGCGTTACGCCGCCCGCGTTGCAGCGGCACGGGCATCGCGCGTTGAGCCTCTGCACTAAATCGGGGGCTTTCGACGCGGGGCGCGCGCTGCGCACGGCTCGCGCGGCGCTGCCGCGTGGAACCGCGCTGCTGGCAATCGGCGATTGGTACGATCTCGATCGCGCGCTGGATCGGGATCTCGCCGAGCTCGGCGCATGCTTCGACTGCACGGCGCTCGTCGCGCGCGACCCGTGGTACGATGGACTGCCGCTTGCTGGGATGGTGCGCATGCGCGGAGCTGAGGGCGGGGCGCTGCGCGCCTACATCGGCGCGCGCGAGCGCGCCGCATTTTCAGAGGCGGTCCGCCGGCGCGAGGACCAGCTCGTCAAGCGCTTCGAAACGGCGAACTGGCGCACCGGAATTCTTCGCGAAGAGGACGGCGCGGGATCGCTCGCCGATGCCTTCGGGCTGCGCCGCGCGTGACGGTCGATCATCCGGTCCGGCTCGCGCTGGGCATCGTCGCCGTCGCGCTCTTTGCACTGATTTACAGTGCTTTGGCACGCCGTGCGACCGCACGGGATTTGGCCTATTCAAGCGTCGCCTTCTTTGCCGACGCCGCCAGGCCGCGTCGCTGGATTCCGCGCGCGCTGCTCGCGCTCTGGGTCGCCGCTCTCGCCGGCGTCGTGCTCGGCATCTCCGGTCCGCATCTCAACGTTCCCGTTCCGGTACGTGACGGCTCGGTCTTCATCTGCATCGATACGTCGGGATCGATGGCCTCGACCGATGTCTTTCCCACGCGCGCGCAAGCTTCGAAAACGGCGGCCCACGCCTTTATCGAAGAGAGCCCGCCCGGTACGAAGATCGGCATTATCTCGTTTGCCGGCGCCGCCGGAGTCGTCGCGCCGCTGAGTGGAGATCACGGATCGGTCATCACCGCACTCGACGACGTTCCGATGCCCAACGGCGCAACCGCAATCGGCGACGCGCTCAAACTCGCCGCGCAGCTGCTTCCGCCAACGGGCCATCGGGTCGTCATTCTGATTACCGACGGCGTCAATAACAGCGGAACCGATCCGATGGAGATGGCGCAGTGGCTGGGGGCCCATCACATTCCCGTCTACACCGTCGGGATCGGAACGGCGAACGGCGGTCTCATTCCCGGCACGAACGAAGAGGCGACGATCGACGAGGGCGCGCTTCGTGGTTACGCGGAGGCAAGCGGCGGCGCGTACGCCCGCGTCGAGAACGCGACGCAGCTTCGCGACGCGCTGGCGCGCCTCGGCCGAGTCACATCGGTCCAGCGCAAGCCGGTCGACGCATCGTTGGGCTTTGCCGTCGCGGGCGCGCTCGGCATGCTCGCGGCGTTTCTCGCCGGCCTTGGGCTCGGTCGATATCCGTGAGCGATCCGGTCGCCCTGCTCGCAGAGTGGATCGACGAAGCCGGCGGCCCCGACTCGCTCGAAGCGATTGCGATGTGCTTGGCGACGGCCGACGCCGGCGGGCGCCCTTCAGCGCGGATGGTTCTGCTGCGCGGTCTCGACGAACGCGGCCTGCGATTCTTCACATCGTATCTCAGCTGCAAGGGACGCGACCTCGGCGAGAACCCGCGCGCCGCCGCGGTGCTCTACTGGCCGCAGTTACACCGGCAGGTTCGCATCGAAGGCGACGTGACGCCGCTTTCGGACGACGAGTCGGACGCGTACTTCAATGCGCGGCCGCGCGGCCATCGCATCGCCGCCTGGGCCTCGGAGCAGAGCGAACCGCTCGAATCGTACGAAACGTTGAAAGAGCGCTTCACGCATTTCGACGAGCGCTTCGAAGAAGAGGAAGTGCCGCGCCCGCACTCGTGGGGCGGTTATCTGCTTACGCCCTCGAGCATCGAATTCTGGCAAGGCCGCCCGAACCGTATGCACGAGCGGCTCCTTTACACGCGGTTAGCCACCACTTGGGACGTGACGCGCCTGCAACCGTAAGCCGAGCCGACGGCTCGCAAGCCAATCTGCCAGAATCCATGCGCCTCCAACCGCCGCGAGATTGTATACGTTGATGCCCCATGCGGCGTGGCTGTGCGGATAATGTTGGAGAACGGGCGCCAGCGCGAACGCGCTGAAGATCAGCAGCATCAGCGCGAGAAGCCGCGCGGCGAGAACGTCGAGCGTTCCCCAGAGTATTGCAATGCCTGCGAGGACGAACGCGATTCCCGTTACAATCGCCCAGAAATCTCCGCCCAACGGCAGCCACTTTGGAACCATCGCCGCCACGGATCCGACGCTGGCGAGATGCCCCAATCCGAAACAGATCGTCGAAATACCGAATACCCAGCGAGCCGCCTGCGTCAACCGCTGCGCCCATGACGAAGGCGGCAATGCGGAGCATGCGTAGACGATCGCTGCCGCGGCAATAAGGATCAGCTGCTGGCCGACACCAACCGCCGCGCCGATCGTCCCTCGCCAACCATGAAAATGCGTCCCCCAGTAGAGCCGCGGCAGACAGAAGATCACAAAGATGAAATATGCAATGGCCAGGGCGATCGCGCCATAGCGCGCGCTCCGGCGCCACATAACGGCCACACCGCCCAGTATGAGCAACATAGCGACCGCATCGGCAAACCCTCCGCTCCCCGTAAGCTTGTCGCCCCACGCCTGGATCGGTTCCTCCGCGGGATCGAAGGTACCAAAAACGAGATTGACGACGCCGGTCGCAATCGCCGCCACCCCAAGCACGTAAACGCCGGTCTTCACAATCACGTCTTAAACTCAAACCCCTCAAGTCCCTGACTGGTCGTTAGGAGCCGGAGACCGTAGCTCTGCTCAGAAGGCCGGGCGCGAGGTCGCCCGATGTGGTGGTGCGGGGCGTGTGAAGGGAGGAGCGGAGCCCGGAGGGCGAGAGCGACGACGAGGCGAGCAGCTTTTTCGCAGGACGCGAAAAAGCGAGCGTCCCCGCACCACCATATCGGGCGATTGAGCGCCGACGCTTCGAAGCCGCCTTACGCACGGCTCCGAACGAACAGCCAGGGACTTTCCCCGCAATCCGGTAATGAGGCTATTTTAGTGCCTCGGCGGAGCGTGATGGTCATCGGGTCGGGACCGATTGTGATCGGTCAGGCCGCAGAGTTCGATTACGCCGGAGTTCAAGCGTGCCGAGCGCTGCACGAGGAAGGCCACCGCGTCGTCCTCGTCAACTCGAATCCGGCAACGATCATGACCGATCCCGAGGTCGCCGATGCGGTCTATCTCGAGCCGCTCACCGTTGCCTCGGTCGAAGAGATCATCGCGCGCGAGCGCCCCGATGCGCTGCTCCCGACGCTCGGCGGACAGACCGGGCTCAACCTCGCGGTCGAGCTGGAAGAGGCCGGCGTGCTGCGCCGGTACGGCGTCGAGCTGCTCGGGACGCCGATCGAAACGATTCGGCTTGCGGAAGACCGCGAGCGCTTCAAGCTCAAGATGCTCGAGATCGGCGAGCCGGTGCCGGAGAGCGCGGTCGTGACCGAGATCGAGCAAGGCCTCGCGTTTGCCGAGCGCGCAGGTTATCCGCTCGTCGTACGGCCGGCATACACCCTCGCGGGCACCGGCGGAGGCGTGGTTTACGACGAGGCGCGGCTACGCGAAACGCTCGAGGCCGGCCTGAATGCGAGCCTGATCCATCAGGCTCTTTTAGAAACCTCGCTGCTCGGGTGGAAGGAGATCGAGTACGAAGTGCTCCGCGACGGCGCCGGCAACTGCATCGTCGTCTGCAATATGGAGAACATCGACCCGGTCGGCGTGCATACCGGCGATTCGATCGTCGTGGCGCCCTCGCAGACACTCTCGGATTACGAGTACCAGATGCTGCGCAGCGCGAGCCTCAACGTGATTCGCGCGCTCGGCGTGCAGGGCGGCTGTAATATTCAGTTCGCGCTTCATCCCGAACGCAGCGAGTACGCGATCATCGAAGTCAACCCGCGCGTCTCGCGAAGCTCGGCGCTCGCCTCGAAGGCGACCGGTTATCCAATTGCCAAGATCGCGACGCGCATCGCGCTGGGAGAACGCCTCGACGAGATCCCCAATCCGGTCACGGGGGTGACGAAGGCCGCCTACGAGCCGACGCTCGATTACGTCGTCGTCAAGATCCCGCGGTGGCCGTTCGATAAGTTTCCGATCGCCGATACGGCGATTGGAACGCAGATGAAATCGACGGGCGAAGCGATGGGCATTGGACGCACTTTCCACGCCGCGCTGCTCAAGGCGGTGCGGGGTCTCGATCTCAACCGCGAGACACTGACCGGCGCACTTGCCGACTGGAGCGATGCCGAGCTCGAGGCGGTCGTCGCGCGGCCCACGCACGAGCGCTTATTCGCGCTCTGCGAGCTGCTGCACCGCGCGGCGCCGCCGGATCGCGTCAACGCAATCGAGCGCATCCACTCGCTGAGCGCGATCGACCGCTTCTGGCTTTACGAGCTGAGCGATCTCGTCGCGATGGAAGAGCGAATACGCGACGCTCCCACCGGCGCGGAGCTCGCCGCAGCGCTCGAGTCCGGATATTCGACCGCGAGCCTTGCAATGCTCGGCGACCACAGCGCCAAGCGAAACGGACGCGCGCGCCCGCCGGCCGCGTTTCGCATGGTCGACACGGCCGCGGCCGAGTTTCCGGCTAAATCCCCCTATTATTACGTTTCGCGCGGTGAGCACGACGAGATGCGCGCGACGCCGCGTGAGGCCTTCGTCGTGGTCGGAAGCGGTCCGATCCGCATCGGGCAAGGGATCGAGTTCGATTACAGTTGCGTGCACGCGGCATGGGCGTTGAAGAGCGCGGGCCGATCGCCGGTCGTGATCAACAACAATCCGGAGACGGTTTCTACTGATTTCGACATCTCCGATACGCTGGTCTTCGAACCGCCGGGCGCCGACGAAGTCGAGGCCGCGTATCTAGCGACCGGAGCGAGCGGAGTGATGCTCGGCTTCGGCGGCCAAACCGCGATCAATCTCGCCGGCGAGCTGAGTCGCCGCGGCGTCCCAATCGCCGGCAGCGATCGCCATGCCCTGGACATGGCTGAGGACCGCGCACAGTTCGACGCGGCGCTCGCGCGGCTCGGCGTCGCGCGTCCGGAAGGAAAGGCGGCGCGCAGCTTTCGTGAGGCGCGGGCCATCGCGCGCGGGCTGGGATTTCCGGTGCTGGTGCGGCCCTCGTTCGTCCTGGGTGGTCGCGCGATGGAGATCGTCTACAACGAAGGACAGCTCGCGGCGTACGCCGAGTCGGCGCCCCCGATCCTTCCGGACGCGCCGCTGCTCGTCGATAAGTATTTGCGCGGGCTGGAGCTCGAAGTCGACGCCGTCTTCGACGGCGAGGACATCTTGATTCCGGGCGTCTTCGAGCACATCGAGCGGGCCGGGGTGCACTCCGGCGATTCGATCGGCGTCTACCCGGTCCAGTCGATCGACGAAGCGATGGAGCGCCGCATCGCCGACGTCACGTTCGCGATTGCCGCAGAGCTGGGCATTCGCGGGTTGATCAACATTCAGTTCGTCTTGCACGACACGACCCTCTACATCATCGAGGCGAATCCGCGCGCCAGTCGCACCGTTCCGATTATTCAGAAGGCAACCGGGATCAATCTCGTCGCTGCGGCGACGCGGATCGCGCTAGGCGAGCGGCTACGCGACATGGAGTACGGCCTCGGGCTTCGGCCGCACGTTCCCTATGTCGTCGTGAAAGTGCCGGTCTTTTCTTTCTCCAAGATGAGTGGCGTGGAAACGGTGCTCGGGCCGGAAATGAAGTCAACCGGTGAGGTGCTCGGCATCGACGAGTCGTTTGGGGGGGCCCTGCGCAAGGGGTTTCTGGCCGCGGGCGTCCGGCTGCCGGGCAGCGGCGGCCGCATCCTCGTTTCCATCGCCGACGAGGAGAAAGAGGAATCGATTTCGGTGCTTCGCGCGTATTCGGCACTCGGGCACACGCTCGTTGCGACGCCCGGCACGCGCTCGACGCTCGAAGAGGCCGGTATTGCCACGGAGGCGATCAATAAGATCGCCGACGGGTCGCCGCACGTGCTCGAGCTCATCGCTTCGCGCGCGGTCGATTTGGTCATCAACGACGCGAAGGGCGCGCGGGAAATCTCCGACGATTACAAGATTCGCCGAGCGGCGGTCGAAGCGAATATCGCGTGCTTGACGAGTCTCGATACCGCGCGGGCGCTGGCGGAGGCGCTCACAAGCAAAGCGGGACCACCCCGCAGCCTGCAAGAGTACCGCAGCTTTTCGTCATCGGTGCAAACGCCAGCACGCTCGCCGTCGTCAATAGCTTGAAACGGGACCCGGTCCCGGCGCAGCTCATTCCGCTCGCGTGGACGCCGCTCGGCATCACCATGGGCGAGGGCAGGCAAGGCGTCGGTATCGCCCTTGCGGGCCTCTACGATTGGATCGATCGCACCTTCCCAGCCGAGGACGAGCGCGCGTTCGTTGCGTCGATGCGCGACCTCGAGCTTCTGATCCGGGTCGGCTGGGAGTCTCCGTATCCGGAGCGGCTCGACGAGCGCAGCGTTCTCAACGTCGAGGACCTTCCCGACGACGTCGTCGACGCGCTCGCGCGTCCTGCGGAAGCGCTCGTTCAATGCGCCGCTTGCCGGCGGCTCTGCGTGCGCGACGATTTCGCCTGGAAAGAGAAGCAGCTCTGCGCCTGGGATTATCACACGCAAGTCTTCGGCAAACGCGGGCCGTGGCGAGCGGGTCGCTACGAAGACCGCCATTTCGAGACGCTTCCGGCATGCGCTTACATCGCCCCGGAGCTCCTGGCGGAGTTGGAGGTGGAAGCACTGCTGACGGTCGGCGAGCTGGATGAATCGGCGACCAAGGCGCTCGTCAACACGTTGCTGGAGAGCGAGCCGTCGCGTGCGCACATGGCCGTCAAGACGGGAAGCGGCATCGTCGTGCTGCGCGAGAAGAGCCTGCCCTGACGAATCGCGCCATCCGCGATCTCTCGACGTTCTTCGGGGTGCTCTTTGCGGTACTCGTCGTACGGCAAATCTACGTGCAGATCGTCGAGGCTCCGCAAATCTCGGCGCGCGCGGCCAATCCCCGCCACGCGCTGCTCGACGCCGGGCGCGGACGCATCCTCGCGACCGACGGCACGGTGCTCGCGCAGACCGTCGGCGGCAAGCGCGTCTATCCGCTCGGCGCAGAGCTCGCGCATCCAATCGGCTACGCTTCGGTGCGTTACGGCAGTAGCGGGATCGAGGGGAGCTTCGATCGGGCCCTGACCTCGCCCGATCTCAGCGGCGATCCGCTGGCGCAGCTCGCCGAGTTAGCGGCGGTGCTGCGCGGCACTCACGTCACGGAGCGCGGCGCGGACGTAATCACCACCATCGTGCCGGCAGTCCAAACGAAGCTCTTTGAGCTGCTCTCGCAGTATCCGCGTGCGGCGGGCGTCGCGCTCGATCCGCGCACGGGTGCCGTGCTCGCGCTCGCGAGCGTACCCAGCTACGACCCCAACGATTTCGACGCGGAGTTTCCGGCGCTCAGCCACGACCCGGAGGCTCCGTTGCTCGATCGATCGCTCGATGGACTCTATCCGCCCGGCTCGACGTTCAAGATCTTCACGGCGGCCGCCGCGCTCGACAGCAACACCGTTTCGATGGATTCTCATTTCGAAGACCCCGGGTATCTCACGATCGGTAATTTTACGCTGCACGACAACGAGAGCGAGGCGACCGGATATCAGGATCTCGCAACTGCATTCGCGCTCTCCAGTAACGTCGATTTCGCGCAAATCGCGCTCAAGATGGGCGTCGACACCTTCTACCAGTATCTGGGGCGCTGGGGCATCGGGGACTCGCCGGACTTTCAACTTCCTGCGGAACCAGCGCGCGTGCCGCCGAAGTCGAGCATCGTGCCGGGTGAGCTCGCCCAGATGGGATTCGGCCAGGGCGCGTTGCTGGTGACGCCGCTGCAGATGGCGCTCATCGGAGCGACGATCGCCTCCGGCGGGATCGAGCCCCGGCCGTACATCGTGCGGGAAGTCGTCAGCGGCGGCGTGTCGCGCAGCGTTTCGGAGCCGACGTCGCTCGCGAGCCCGGTATCGACCGATACCGCCGCGAAAGTTACGCAGATGATGATCGCCGTCGTGCAACGAGGAACGGGCACTCCGGCGCAGCTCCCTCACGTGATGGTCGCCGGCAAGACGGGCACCGCAACGAACCCGCTCGGCCGGTCGCATGCATGGTTCGTCGCGTTTGCGCCGGCCGACAACCCCCGCGTTGCGGTGTCGATCATCGTTGAGAACGCCGGATACGGCGCAACGTACGCGGCGCCGATCGCCCGCGAGGTGATTCGCGCCGCGCTGGAGAGCGTGGGCTCGTAGGCAACGTGATAGAGGAGCGCATCTTCAATAACCGTTACCGGCTCGATCGCAAGCTCGGTGAGGGCGGCATGGCAACGGTGTACTGCGGAACCGACATTCTGCTGCGCCGGCGCGTCGCAATCAAGGTCCTGCGCGAACAGTACGCGGCCGACGCGGAGTTCGTGCGCCGATTCTATCAGGAGGCAGAATCGGCTGCGAAACTCTCGCACCCTAATATCGTGAATACCTATGACGTCGGCCACCAAGGCGACACGTATTTCATCGTAATGGAGCTCGTCGACGGTCCGTCCCTCGCCGAGATTATCGCTGCCGACGGCCGCCTTCCCGAGCCGGTCGCGATTGACTATGCCGCGCAGATCGCAAGCGGCCTCGCCTACGCGCACCGCCAAGGTTTGCTCCACCGCGACATCAAGCCGGCCAACGTTCTCGTGACCAAAGACGATGTCGTGAAACTCTCCGACTTCGGCATCGCGCGTGCGGTCTCGCAGCAGACGATGGCGTTAACCAAGCCGGGGCTCGTGATGGGCAGCGTCTACTATATTTCGCCCGAACAGGCGCAAGAGCACGAAGTCCACGAGACGGCGGACCTCTATAGCCTTGGCATCGTGCTCTATCAGATGCTCACGGGGAAGCTGCCGTACACGGGGGAATCGCCGGTCACGGTTGCGCTCAAGCATATTGGCGATCCGGTTCCGACGATCGACGTCAAGGAGACCGGCGTGAGCTCCGCGCTCGCCGCAATCGTCAATCGCCTGCTGCAAAAGAAGCCCGAACACCGGTTTTCGTCGGCGAGCGAGCTCGCTACGGCGCTGCGGGAAGCACGCGAGCGTCCCAACGTAGCCGGCTATCGCATTGCCGACGACGCGCCGACCCGCGTGATGAGCGGCATCGACGCACGATCGAGCCGGTTGCCGCCCCGTCGCTCGCCGATGCCGGACCGTCCGTTCGAAGCGCGAGGCGACGAGGAGCTGGGCGGCCGCCGATCGGGTTGGATGGTCGTCGCGCTCGTGGCGGCGTTGCTCGGCGCCACCGCACTGGGGTACGTTCTCTTTGCGCGGCCGTTCCCGAGTCTTGGCAGCGGCATCCTCGTCACTGACTATACCGGAATGACGCAGGCCGAAGCGCAAGAGGCGGTCGTCAATGCCGGACTGCGCACGCGCTTTACGAAGAGCGCGAGCGAAACCGTTCCGCGCGATCACGTCATCCGGCAATCACCTCCGGCCGGAACGAAGGTCGACAAGGACCAAGTCGTGGAGCTGGTCATCAGCAACGGCAAGCCGCTGCTCGGACTCGACGACGTGCGTGGTTACAACGCCAATGACGCGCAGCGCACACTACAGCAAAACGGTTTTGCCGTGACGCTCGTTCGGCGTTACGACAACACCGTGGCCGACAACGTGATCGACCAAAATCCCAAACCCGGGGCAAAAGTCCCCGAGGGCAGCCGGGTGACGCTGATCGTCTCGAACGGGCCGGCACCGATCGTGGTTCCGAACTTCGTGAACATGTCCGTCGAAGCCGCGCGCGCGCTGGCCGACAAGCTCGGCGTCACGCTCGATACCTCGCAGAGCATCCCCGGCATGCCGGCCGATACGATTGCTTCGCAGAGCGTCGCGAAGGGTACGCAGGTTGCTCGCGACGCGATCGTTCGCGTCGTCGTCAACAGCGGGATGTCGACCCCGCCGCCGGCGCAAGCGCCCAATGGACCGGTCGCGATGCTTCCCAGCGTCGTCGGAGACGACTACGCGACGGCGCGACAGACGCTGACGCAGGCCGGCTTCGGGGTCGCGGTCCGGTACGCGCAGCAGAGCACGAACAACGGAACGATCGTGGCTCAGGATCCCCCTCCGGGTCAGGCCCCGCAAGGCTCAAACGTTACGCTCACGCTCTCCGTATCCGGCGAGGTGCCCGATACCGACGGTCTCACGCCCGACGCCGCGATCCGGCTGCTCGAGTCGTACGGATACTCGGTGGGACGATGGGAGTACACGACGTCGCTTGGGGCCGGCGGCAAGGTGATCGGAACCCAACCCAGCGCGGGGACGGCGCTCGCGCCGGGATCCTCGGTCGTGCTGACCGTCAACGGAACGCCTCCGCCCTGAAGAATCCGGCGCTGCGCATTCTCGGAATCGACCCGGCTCTTCGTACGACGGGGTACGGCGCGATCGAACGGCGCAACGGCCGCGTGCGCTTGATCGAGGCCGGCGTGGTCGTGCCGAGCCGCAACGGAACGCTCGAAGAGCGACTGCGCGAGCTGCACGCCGGCATCTCGGAAGTCATCGAGCAGACGCGCCCGCAGCTCGTCGTGATCGAGGAGCTCTACACGAGCTACGTCAATCCTCGCACCGCGGTATTGATGGGTCATGCCCGCGGCGTTCTCTGCCTGGCGAGCGCCCAAGCCGGCGTTGCCGTCCATTCACTCGGACACGCGCGCGTCAAGCGCGCGCTCGTGGGTGCGGGGAGCGCACGCAAAGAGCAGGTCAACGCGATGGTGACGCGCCTGCTGGGGCTGCGGTGCGCCCCCAAGCCGCACGACGTCTCGGATGCGCTCGCCCTCGCGCTTGCGTTTCTCAACGTCATCGAGAGTGCCGCAAATCTGGGGATGCTCGAGGTTCACTAATGTTCTCTCGGATTTCGGGATCGCTCGTCGAGCGCGACGCCGAGACTGCCGTCATCGAGGCGGGCGGCTTGGGGTATGAAGTCATCTTGCCTCCCTGCATCGCCGAGAAAGTTCCGTCGACACCGGGCGAGCGCGTTGCGCTGGAGATCTATGCCGTCGTGAATCTCGACGGCAACAGCGGGCGGTTCACCTACTACGGGTTTACCAATGTCATCGAGCGCGAGTTTTTTGAAGCGCTCTTGACCGTCGCGTCGATCGGGCCGCGCTCCGCGGCGCGCGCGTTCAGCGCCCCGATGTCGACGATTGCCGGGGCGATCGATCGCGGAGATTACGCGTTCTTGAAAAGCCTTCCGGGAATCGGCCAGCAGAAGGCGCGCGACATCGTCGCGAAGCTCCAGGGTAAGGTAGCGAAGTTCTTGCTGATTCGCGACGCGCCGCCGGCTCCGCCAAAGCCGATTCCCGATTTTGCGGATGAGGCGCTCGCGGTGCTGCTCCAGCTCGGCTACAAACGCAGCGAAGGCGAAGCGATGATTCGCCGGACGCTCGACGCCGATCCGGCGATCGATCATGCGGAGCGGCTCCTCGCGGAAATATATCGCCATAAGGCGAAAGAGCGGGCATGAGCGAGCCCAAGGCTCGCAGGCGTCTGCTCGGCCCCGCGGACGTTGCGTTCGAACCCTCCGGGGCGCAGGAATACGAGCGCATCGTCGATCCGGCCGACACGCTCGAAGAGGAGCTTTACGGCGCGAGCCTGCGCCCGCGCTCCTTCGAAGAGTACGTCGGACAGGAACGCGTCGTCGAGAACCTTCGCATCGCGATCGATGCGGCGAAACGGCGCGACGAGCCGCTCGAGCACGTGCTCTTCTACGGTCCGCCGGGCTTGGGGAAGACGACGCTTGCCGGGCTCGTGGCGCGCGAGCTCGGCGCGAACTTTCGCCCGACGAGCGGCCCGACGCTCGAAAAGCCAAAAGATCTGGTCGGCATCCTCACGTCGCTGGAGAAGGGCGACGTCTTTTTCGTCGACGAGATCCATCGGCTCAGCCGCGTCGTCGAAGAGTTTCTCTACCCCGCGATGGAGGATTTTCAGATCGACTTCGTCGTCGACCGAGGCGCGTATGCCAAAACACTGAAGTTGCCGTTGCAACGCTTCACGCTGGTAGGCGCGACGACGCGCGCCGGAATGCTGACGGCCCCGCTGCGCGAGCGCTTCGGTATCGTGCATCACCTCGATTATTACGAGATCGGCGAGCTCGAGCGCATCGTGCGCCGCTCGGCGAGCGTCTTGGGCGTCCCGATCGACGGCGATGCGGCGCGAACGATCGCCGCGCGCAGCCGCGGAACGCCGCGGATCGCGAACCGCCTCTTGCGCCGCGTCCGCGACTTCGCCGAAGTCCGGGCGGACGGCCGCATCACGCCGGCGATCGCCGACGAGGGTTTGCGGCGAGAAGGCGTCGACGAGCTCGGGCTCGACCGGCTCGATCGCGCCTTTCTGCGAACGATCGTGCAGCAGTATCGCGGCGGGCCGGCCGGGATCGCCGCGATCGCGGCGACGCTCACCGAAGACGCTGAGACGCTCGAAGACGTCGTCGAGCCTTACCTTCTCAAGGAGGGCTTCGTCACGCGCACCGCGAGCGGGCGGCGGGCGACCGCACAGGCATACCGGCATCTCGGCGTCGCGATGGGAGCGCCGGCGCAGGAACGGCTGCTCTGAGACGCACTGCGTTCCTCGCACTCGCCGCGGCGCCGCTCTTCGCCGGCCGCGCGCGAGCACAGAGCGACGTCGATCCGGCGATCTCGTCGCGCCGGCAAGCACTGCGCGTGCTGCTGGGGCACGGCGAAGCAGTGCCGGTCTCGGCGGAGAGTTTCAACTTCGACGGGGAACTCTACCGGGGAACGTATCTACGCAACGACGACGGTCAGATCGTCAACGTCGTGGCGCTCGAAGAGTATCTCTACAGCGTCGTATCGCGCGAGATGCCGTCGGGGTGGCCGCCTGCGGCGCTGGAGGCACAGTCGATCTGCGCGCGGACGTACGTCTTGCAGCGCAGCGATCCGCGCCGTTCCTACGACCTCGTCCCATCCGAGCTGGATCAGCTCTATGAAGGCGTTGCGGGCGAGACGCCGGCCGGCACCGCTGCCGTCGACGCGACGTCGGAGCAAGTCCTCTCCTTCGGCGGTGCGTTCGCGCAGGTGGCTTACTCGTCGTGTTGCGGCGGGCACACCGAGTCCTCCGCGGACGCGTGGGGAAGCCTGCCCATTCCATATCTCGGGGGCGTCGTCTGCACATCGTGTGTCGACTCGCCGAACTATCGCTGGAATCGCAACCTCGCCTTCGAAGCGATCGCGACCGCGCTCTCGCCGAGCGTCGCACCGATCGGACGGCTCACCGACGTGCGAATTGCGCAGCGCGACGCGAGCGGGCGCGCTCGCGCCTTGGAGCTCCTGGCCGATCGCGCCAGCGCGATCGTGACGGGCAGCCTCTTTCGGCGCGCGGTCGGATCGCGCGTCCTCCCGAGCTTGCTGTTGACGAACATCGCGCGCACGCCCGACGGCGCCGGGCTTTCAATCGCGGGCGGAGGACTCGGACACGGCGTGGGACTCTGTCAATGGGGCGCTCGGGGGATGGCGCTCGAGGACGCGCCGGCCGCGCAAATTTTAGCCTTCTATTTTCCAGGTACGGTCGTTCACGGGCTCAACTGATCCCGAACTCTCGCCGGCGGCGTTCGACTACGGCCTTGCCGACGAGCTCATCGCACAGCGGCCGGCGCCGGTTCGCGACGAGAGCCGCTTAATGGTGCTCGACGGCCAGGCAACGCATCACCGCACGTTTCGCGACCTGCCGGAATTACTTCGGCGCGGCGAACTGCTCGTGCTCAACGAGACGCGCGTCATTGCCGCGCGCCTCTTCGGCGATCGCAAGGGTGGCGGTCGAGCGGAGCTGCTCTTGCTCCACCCGGCTGGAGCGATTCGGTACGACCCGCACGCACTGCGCTGGATTGCGCTCGCGCGGCCGGCACGCCGGCTGCGGCGCGGCGACCGGATCGACTTCGGCCCGGTTGGAGAAGCGTACGTTCGCGGCGAGCTCGAGGAAGGCATGCGCGAGGTCGAGTTTCATCTCGCGGTGCCGTTCGAAGAGTTTCTCGCGCGCACCGGACGCATGCCGCTGCCGCCGTACATTCACAACGAGACGGCCCAGGCGCAGGAACGGTATCAGACGGTCTTCGCGCGCTGTCCGGGCAGCGTCGCGGCGCCGACGGCATCGCTGCACTTCACGCCGCAGCTGCTGCGCACGATCGAGGAACGAGGAGTCGGGATCGTCCGCCTCTGCCTCAACGTCGGCATTGGAACGTTTCGCCCGGTGATCGCCGAATCGATTTCGGAGCACGTCATGTACGAAGAGGCCTACGCAATCGAACCCGAAGCGGCACGGACCATCGAGTGGGCTCGGCGCGAGGGCCGAAGAATCGTCGCCGCGGGAACGACCGTCGTGCGCGCGTTGGAAGGCAATTATCGATCGTTCGGGAGGATCGAGGCCGGAGAGCATGCGACCGATCTCTTCATCGTGCCGGGTTTTGCCTTTCGGGTCGTCGACGCGATGATCACCAACTTCCATCTGCCGCGCTCCACGCTCCTGATGCTCGTCAGCGCGTTTGCCGGGCGGGAACGCATTCTGCGCGCGTACGCAGAAGCGGTCGTTCAGCGGTACCGCTTCTATTCGTTCGGCGACGCGATGTTCGTGCCGGCGCGGAAGGCGTAGATTGCGCTACGTCACCTTCGACTCGCCCGGCGGTCCCGATGTCTTGCACGTCGCCACGGAAGAGGCTCCGGTGCCGCGGGATGGCGAGGTGCTCATCGCGGTCGAAGCGGCCGGCGTCTCCCACGCCGACGTCATGCAGCGTGAAGGCAAGTATCCGCCGCCGCCCGGCGCCTCGCCGATCCTCGGGTTGGAAGTAGCAGGCTCGATTGCCGCACTCGCTGCGGGCGTTTCGCGATGGCGAATCGGAGATCGCGTCTGCGCCCTCACCAATGGCGGCGGCTACGCCGAGTACGTCGCCATTCCAGCCGGACAAGTGCTTCCCGTTCCGCAGAACTGGACCATGATCGAGGCGGCAACGCTGCCCGAAAACGCGTTCACCGTTTACGACAACCTCATCACGCGCGCGAGACTTCATGCCGGCGAGACCGTCTTAGTTCACGGCGGAACGAGCGGCATCGGAACGATGGCGATCATGTTTGCCAGGGCGTTCGAAGCAACGCCCATAGCGACGGCCGGCAGCCCAGAGAAGTGCGCCGCCTGCATCCGGCTGGGCGCCGCGAAGGCGATCGACTACCGAACCAGCGATTTCGTTGCGGAGATCGCGCGCATCAGCTCAGGACGCGGCGTCGACGTCGTGCTCGACATCGTCGGCGGCGATTACATCGCGCGAGACATCGACTGCCTCGCGCTCGACGGAAGGATCGCGTGCATCGCTACTCCTCGCGGAAGCCGCATTGAGCTCGATCTCCGGCGCCTCTTCGCCAAACGCGGCACCATCCTCGCGTCGAGCCTGCGGCCACGCACGGCGGACGAGAAGGCCGCGATCGCTCGCGAGGTCGAGCGCCACATTTGGCCGCTGCTCCCAAGGCGCGACCCAATCGTGCCGGTCGTCGACTCCGTCTATTCCTTCGAGCACGCCGCCGACGCCCACGCTCGCATGGAGTCGAGCGCGCACATCGGCAAGATCGTGCTTACGCCGTCCCCGCCAATTCTTAGTGGTAGAGAATGCCCTGACTGATCGAACTCGGCCCCGTTGCCATGAAAAAGAGCATCGGGATCGAGAGCATCGTGTTCGTCCGGGATGCCAAGAACGCGATGCGGCGGGCTTTCGCTTTCTCCTCGTCGGTGGCGGGAACCATCCCTAGAATCTTCTTCTGATTCGGCCAAATCACGCCCCAGACGTTAAAAAGCATGATCGTGCCGAGCCACGCGCCCAAGCCGATCGGGGCCATCGTGCCGCGCAGTAGAAATGCGTCGACGAAGCCGTTTCCGCCCGTGGGGCCGCGGAAATTGCCCAGCAGTGCCGCTCCGAATATCCACGTCACTATGGCGCCCCAACGGAAGTAGAAGAGCGCGCGGGGCACGACGTATTTCGAAATCGGTCCCGCTTCGCCGGCCGCGGTCGCCTCTTTGACGGCCGCTACGTTGACGAAGTTAAAAAAGTAGAGCAAGCCGATCCACATGATGCCGGCCATGATGTGGAACCAGCGAAAGATCCAATCGGTACTCTGCATTTTACGCGCCCGCCGCCATTGCGTGCGAGACGATTAACCGTGCAATGTACCACAGAATCGCCGTCAAGATGAAACCGCTGATGATCGTGCCCGGCAGCGAGTCCAAAGGGTTCTTCACGTGCAGCCTCCTCCGATGCGTTGGTGTGCTATGGCCGGATGGTTGCCCGCTTCGAGGGCGGGTCCTTCCCTCGACCCCGTTTGACGCAGCCGCGGCGCGGGTAGAGCCTCCAGGTTATGAAGGTTTACGCGCCCATGGCGCCCTACGCGCCCAAGAAATGGGATCTCTCCGGCTTGCATGGGATCTCCGACGTGACGCTCGAGATCCATTTCGGCCTCTACGAAGGATACGTCAAGAACACGAACCTGCTCAACGACCGGCTCCGGGAGATTCGGGCCGCCGGCAAGGCCAGCGGAAGCGATCCCGCTTATGCCGAGCTCGTGCGCCGGCTGGGATTCGAGTACAACGGCATGCGTCTCCACGAGTATTATTTCGACAATTTGACGCGACAGCCGGGTGAGATCGGCAACGGAAGGCTCTACGACGCGCTCGGCGAGTGCTACGGCGGCTTCGAGGAATGGAAGAACGACTTCGTCGCCGTCGGCGGCATGCGTGGCGTCGGGTGGGCGATCGCCTACTGCGACGTGACCAACGGTCAGATCACCAACCACTGGATCAGCGATCACGAGAACGGCAACCTCGCCGGATTCGTTCCGATCGTCGTCATGGACGTTTGGGAGCACGCTTACATCAAAGACTACAATCCCGCCGAGAAGAGCAAGTATATCGAAGCCTTCTTCACCAACCTCGACTGGAGAGCGTGCGAATCGCGTCTGCCGTCGCGCGACGCTCGGTCCTAATCTTAGAGAAGCGAATCGAGCGATCTCGGCTCGGCGACGATCGTCTTGGCATTCGTGTACCAGACCAGGCCCGGCGGAGCCGCGCGCTGCTTGCGCACGTGCTTGCGAAGCGTGTAGTCGACGGGAACCGATGCCGAGGCCTTCGCCCGGGAGTAGAACGCCGCTAGCGAGGCCGCCAACTCCACATCCTCCGGGGGGACGCTCGAACGATCGTCGCGCGCGAGGACGACGTGGGCGCCGGGGATCTTCTGGGCGTGGAACCAGAGATCGTTGGGCCGCGCCAGGCGGAAGGTGAGCTCCGCGTTTTCGATCGGCGATCGGCCGACGACGATCCGCGAACCCGCCGGCGTCCGGTACTCGAGCGGAGCGCGCTTGCGTTTTGGCGCGCGAGGTACGGCGGGCGCTAGGCGCTTGGCTCCGAGCTGTTCGACGGCGCTTTCAACCGCGTCGACGTCGTCGTCGCCGGCGCGCTCGGCCTCCCAGCGCAGCGTCTCGATCGCCTCGAGCGAGGCGCGAACCGCGCGTTCGCGGGCCTCGACGTGCGGCAGCGCCTTTGCCAGCTTTTTGTATTTGGCGAAGAGCTTTGCAGCGCGTTCTTTGGCCGCATCGCGCTCGCTCTCGTCGAGCTCGTGCAGCGTTGCGAAGATCGCTTCGCCCTGCGCCCGCAGACTCTCTCGGTCCTCGGTGCTGCGCTGCTTCTCCGCGAGCGATGCAAGCTCGGCGCGCGCAGCCCGCTCCCGCTCGGCGAGGCGCTTGAGAATCGCGCGCCGGCGCGCGCCGGCGCGCTGGTTGCTCGCATGCGCGGATTGCTGAGCGCGCAACTCGGAGAAGAGTTGCAAGAGCGATTCTTCCCGGGTGAGCGTCGCACCATCGAGTCCGCCCAGGGGTGCGACGTAGGCTTGGAGCAGCTCGCCGTCGCGGCGATAGACGAAGAGCGGGTCGGAGAGCTCGCGTTCCTCGCTCGAGTCGGCGCCAAGCCTTCGCGAGCGCTCGGGAAGCGGCGGCAGCGCGTAGGGCGCGCCGGTCTGGACGGCGCGGCGCGCGTTCTCGGAGGGTGCAAATTCTTTGTAGGCTGCCACGACGGTTTCATTTTTGACGAGCACGAGGTTGCCGAAGCGCGGAACGAGCTCGGCATAAAGCTCGAAGCGATCGCCGACTCCGAATCGCGACCGCGATGTAAAGCGCAAGCGCAGGAGCCGATCGTCTCGGCGTGCGGAAACGTCCTCGAGCGTCATCGCGCGCAGGTTGCGCGCAAGCGCGCGAACGAACCCGGGCTCGACGCCGATTCCCAGCTCGCCATCTTCGATCGTGACGACGGGCGGCGATGCGAAGAGGTCGATCGCCAACAGCAACCGCGCACCGCGCAGCCGAAAGAGAATCGCCGTGCGCCCGTCGGCGAGCAGTCCCGCGTCGTCGACTCGCGCGCCCTTCAGGCGGGCTTTGAGCTCCGCGGCGAGCCGGCAAATGAGGACCCAATCGGTGAGCATCAAAAGACTCTTATGGTGAGAACCTCAATAGCCTTGACCGTCCCGTGCGCTTTGCTCGTCGCTTGCGGCCACGGCGGCTCGGCGACGGCGCCGAAGGGATGGCAGCCGGTGCCGGGAGCGAGCGCCGCATGGTCGAGCGGAGCGGGTGCGCGCGCTCAAGAGTACCGATACGTCCGCCGGCAGTTCGGCGGAACGCTTCAAGACCTGGCTTCGGCCGTCACCATCGACGTGCTGCTCCACTACCACGGCGCCAAATTGCGGGGGAGTGTACCATTGGCGCCCTGTCCCGGGGCCGCCGGAGTGGCGACGTTTACGCTTGCGGGCGGAGCGACGCTGGAAGAAGGCTTCGCGGTGCGCGACGGCCAGTCGGTCGTGACGACCTACATCCGTCCGGCCGGCGCGCCGGCCGATCCGAACGTTGCCGACGCGATGCAAAGCGCGCTCTGTATCGCGCCCGCGTAAAGAGGTGATCACCCGTTACGACTTCCTGCAGGCCTCGACCGACTTCGGGCACCGTGCCGTCGTCGATCCGCGTTTCGCGTACGTGTTGGGCGACGACGAGATGGCGCAGGGGAGCACGATTGGATCCCCGCGCTGCTGCATCGTCATCAAACCGACCGGCGCAATTGCGAAGGTCTACTCTCCCGACGCCGGCTACGACTTTCTCGGTGCGCTCGAAGTCCGCTATTGGGACCGGCTCAGCAGGGTTCGGCTCGGTCAGCTCCGCGGCGAATTCCATATCCATCCCGAGCGTCAGGACCACATTTTTACGCTGGACAACGGCATTAGCGTCCACGAGCAAGTCTTTCCGTACAACGACGCGTGGGAGGACGCCGATTCGATTCCGCCGCCGGCGGTCTATTATCGCATCCATTTAAGAAACGACTCCGAGACCGCGGCCGCTTTCGACGCCTACGGATTCTGCGAGCTGCGCGGAAATACCAATCGCGACGTCGTCGCCGAGTACGACGATGCGATGGGAGGGATCGTCGCCTGGAACGGCGCTGCTCCCTCGCAGGTGCGGCTCTTCGCGCTGCTCGGCGATCACGACGGCTGGGAGACGAACACCGATCGCGCGAAAGCCGTTGCGCGGCTTTCGCCGGGCAAACTTGCGAATGCGACCACGGGGTTCGGCGCGGATCCAATCGGCGTTCTCCACGCGGCGGTCGATCTCGCGCCGGGCGAGGAACGCTGGATCGAGTTCCTCTGCGTCCTCTCGGCGGCCTCGCGTGAGGACCTCGCGGCCTCACGCGCGCGCTGTCCTTCCGGGGGCGCCGCGTCCCAGCGCACCAATGCATACTATTGGGCGTTCCTCAAGCGCTCGGTCATTCGCACGCCAAACGTCGACGTGAACCACGGCGTTTTATGGGCGAAGGCAAACATTTTGCGGGTTCAGACCTACGCGCCCACCGGCTGGTGCTTCACGAACGACCCGACGCGCAGCAACAATAGCGTCGGCCGCGACACGGCTTGGATGTCGTTCGGCGCCAACTACGTCGATCCCGATTTCGCGCGCCAATCGCTGGCCGCGTTCTTCCGCCTTCAGCAACCCAACGGCAAGATCGTCGAGTATTACGACGTTCGCAACGACAAGTGGGACGACTACGGTCTCAACGTGAACGACGACACGCCGCTGGCCGTCATGGCGCTCGCCCACCATTTCGGGGCAACCGGCAATGAAGACTTCCTGCGGTCGTGCTATCCGGGCGCCGTCCGGGCGATGGAATACATGCTCTCACAGCGCAACGCGGACGGCTTAATCTGGTGCACCGCCACCGGCGCTGCCGATTGGGGCATCGTCGGGTGGCGCAACATCATTCCGAACACTCGCATCAGCGGTGCGTCGACCGAGTTGAATTCGGAGTGCTACGCGGCGCTGCGAGCGCTGGCCGCGATGGCGCGCGCGGTCGGCGACGCCAACGCGGACCGGTACGAGACTGAGGCGGACGCGTTGCGCAAGGCGATCAACACGCACCTCGTCAACCGAGAGAACGACCTCTACTTGCTCAACATCGACGTCGACGGCTCAAAACACACCGACGTTACCGCCGATCTGATCTTTCCGGTGCTCTTCGACGTCGCTCCGCCGAGCCGAGCGGCGCGAATCATCAACGCACTGAGCGAAGCGGCCTTTTGGACCGACGCGGGAATCCGAACCCTCCCGCGAGATGCGCTCGAATACGGCCCGGTGGAGGGCTTCGGTCTGCTCGGGGGCGTCTGGGTCGCCGTCTCGTACTGGTTCGCCTTCGCCGCCGCTAAACATCAGCCGAGCTTCATGGCAAAGGCGCTCGCGAGCAGCTTCCATCACTTTTCGATCGAGCCGCGGCGCAATAATACGGTTCCGGGCCAGTTTTCGGAATGGCTTCACGGCGAGATCCTTTCAAATCAAGGTATGATGCTCTCGCCGTGGGACGCGCCGCGCTATCTCTGGGCGGCAATCGAAGGCGCGGCCGGCTTACAAGTCGCAACCGGCATGGCGAGTATCAATCCGGCTCTGGCCGACGACTGGCGCTGGATCACGGCCATCAACGTTCCGTATCGCGACGGTTGGATTGCGTGGGTCGCCTGCCGGATGCCCGACGGCCTGCACCTGCACACGACCTCCGACCTCCCTTCGCGCGCGAAGACGACGATCTACTCGCGCGACGAAACCGATCGCGTTCGAATCACCGATCCCCAGGCCACGGCTGTTGCGCTCGCCGGCGAGGACCGCACGCTGGTCTTTGTCGGCAACCCAGGTACGGGCACGTCGGTAACAGCGGCCGCCTTCGCGGGCCTGAAGAACGACGCGTATCGGGTGCGCCTCTTCTCGACGGTCTGGAACGAGTGGCAGGAGAAGGGCCAGCACAGCAACGAGGCAATCGCCGCCGGGATGCCGCTGGTCATCGATGCCGGCGGATTCGCGATGGTCGAGATCGTGCCGTAGCGCCGCGGGATGCTTCGGCTCGGTTGCTTCCGAGGTCAAGCGACCCCGTACCGTGAAACCAAACTGAGTTGATCACCGGGCCGGGTCTTCTCTTCGTCGTGTCGGGACCGTCGGGAGCCGGCAAGGACACCCTCGTCGAGGCCCTGAGGGAGAAGCGGCCGGCCCTTCGGTACTCGGTCTCGGCCACGACGCGCCCACCGCGCTCCGAAGAGCGCAACGAGGAGCATTATTTCTTCGTTTCCGCCCTGGAGTTCGAGCGGCTCCGGCGCGAAGAGGGGCTCCTGGAATGGCGCGAGTATAACGGCAACTTTTACGGGACACCCCGCGAATACATCGAGCGAACCTTGACCGAGGGATACGACGTTATCATGAAGCCCGAGGTCAACGGCGCCCTCGCCGTGAAGGCTGCTTATCCGGACGCGGTGCTGATCTTTTTGGTGCCGGACCGGTTCTCGAATCTACGCGAGCGCCTGCTCGCTCGGCGAACGGAGACGAATGAGGAAATCGCCGAGCGGCTCGAGATCGCCGCGCAAGAGATGAAGTTCATCCGGCGGTTCGATTACATCGTCGTGAACGCGCAGCACCGTCCGCAGGAGGCGGTGCGCGACCTGGAAGCAATCCTGCAGGCGGAACGCTTTCGCATCCACCGATATCCTGACGACTCGATCCGGCGGGTAGAGTCGTCATAGACACAACGTTATCTTTAAGGAATCATCATACTTCATGAGCAAATCGGTATTCGGCGACCTCGACGCGCTGCTCGAGCACGCCGATTCAAAATTCAGCCTCGTCAACATCGTTACCAAGCGCGCGCGCCAGCTAAACAACTGGATTCGCGTGCAACAGTTGCCCGCGGGGGATCGGCGCGAGTATTTCGCCAGCGAGCCGCTCGTCGACAAAGAGAGCATTAACCCCAACAAGCCGGTCTCCATCGCGCTCGACGAAATCGCCGACGGCAAAATCAACTACCGCAGAACCCGAGAAGGCATTAAGTAGTGAGGCTCTGGGGGCCCCAACGGCTTTGCCGTTGGGGGGCGTGTAGGCGCGAAGCGCCGGAGCGCCTTTTAAACACATACGGGGTCCCCGACGTGCGGAGCACGGTGGGGTAGTATGTGCGGGATAGTCGGATACATCGGACGGCGCGATAGCGTCCCCATCATCATGGATGCGCTGCGGCGCTTGGAGTACCGCGGGTACGATAGCGCGGGCATCGCGGTCATCGACTCGGCCGGGGAGCTTACCGGCTCGAAGGCCGAAGGCAAGCTCTCGAGGCTCGCCGAGCGCCTCAACAACGGCGAGCGACTCTCCGGAGCCGTCGGCGTCGGGCACACGCGTTGGGCGACGCACGGGGCGCCGTCCGACGCTAACGCTCACCCGCATTTGGATTGTCGCGGCCGGATCGCCGTCGTGCACAACGGCATCATAGAGAACTACGCCGCCTTGCGCGCGCGATTGCTCGAGCTCGGGCACGTCTTCACGAGCCAGACCGATACCGAAGTCCTCGCGCACCTCATCGAGCTTCACTACGACGGCGACCTCGAAGCGGCCGTGCGGCGAACGATTCACGAAGTGCGCGGCGCGTACGCGCTGGGCGTGATCTCGAGCGACGACCCCGATCACCTGGTCTTTGCGCGCAACGGCGCGAGCCCGCTCGTGCTCGGCATCGGCGAGGGCGAGATGTACGTCGCTTCGGATACGCCGGCGATCCTGCCCTACACGCGGCGCGAGATCATTCTGCAGGAAGGCGAGATTGCCGTCGTCGCGCGCGACGGAGTCCGGCTCAGCGATTACTCGGGACGGCGGATCGAACGCGATCCCATCGCGATTACGTGGGATGCGGGCTCGGCGGAGAAGAGCGGCTTCAAGCATTTCATGCTCAAGGAGATGTTCGAGCAGCCGCTGGCCATCAAAGAGACGCTGCGCGGACGGATCGACGACGGCGGCGGCGTTCATCTCAGCAGCGAGCTCGGCGCGATCACGCCGGAACGTTTGCAGAGTATCAGCAAGATCGCGATTACGGGCTGCGGCACGGCCTACTATGCCGGAATGGTCGGCATGTATCTGCTCCGCTCGCTGGTTCGCTTGCCGGTGGAGATGGAGCTGGCGAGTGAGTTTCGCTACGGCGATCCCGTGATCGATCCGACCGCGCTGGTCATCGCGATGTCGCAATCGGGCGAGACCGCCGACACGATCGAAGCCGTGCGCATCGCCAAAGCGGCCGGGTCGGACGTTCTGGGCATCTGCAACGTGCTGGGATCGCACCTGACGCGGCTCGCCGACGGGATGCTCTACACCCGCGGCGGTCCCGAGATCGGCGTCGCCGCCACGAAGACCTACGTTTCGCAGGTTGCGGCGATGACGCTCTTTGCGCTCTATTTGGCCAGGCTGCGCGGCACGGCCGACGAGCGCCGTCTCAGGGAAATCGCCGACGGGACGAAGCTCCTGCCGGCCGCCGTCGACGTCGTGCTCAATACCTCGGACGAGATTCGAAAGGTCGCGCGCGAGCTGCGAAAAGCGCAGAGCGTGCTCTTCATCGGACGCTACGTCAACTTTCCGACCGCGCTCGAAGGGGCGCTCAAGCTCAAGGAGATCTCGTACATCCACGCCGAGGGCTACCCGGCGGGCGAGATGAAGCACGGGCCGATCGCACTGCTCGATTCGACGGTGCCGGTCGTGGGCATCGCCACGCACGACCGCGTGCGGGAGAAGATGATCTCGAATCTCATGGAGTCGAAGGCGCGCGAAGCTCCGGTCATCGTGGTCGCCAATCTCGGCGACGAGGAGATCGCAAGCGTCAGCGATCACGTCTTTTGGGTGCCGAGGGTCGACGAGCTGCTCTCCCCGATCGTTAACGTCATCCCGTTGCAGCTTCTCGCCTACCACATCGCCGATATGGAAGGGAAGGACGTCGACCAGCCGCGCAACCTCGCCAAGACCGTTACGGTGGAATAGGAAGCTCGCAATGATTCGGAGCGACCGGCGAGCACCCGACGAGCTGCGGCCGGTAACGATCGAACCGGGCTTTCTGAAGTATCCCGAAGGCAGCGTTCTGATCAGCGTCGGCAACACGCGGCTGATCTGCGCGGCGTCGATCGAGGATCGCGTTCCGGCCTGGATGAAGGGCCGCGGGCTCGGCTGGGTCACCGCCGAGTACGCGATGCTTCCGCGGGCAACGCAGGAACGAACCCAGCGAGAAGCCTCAAAAGGCCGCCTGGGCGGGCGTACGCAAGAAATTCAGCGAATTATCGGGCGGGCTCTGCGCGCCGTCACCGATATGGCGAAGCTGGGCGAGCGCACGATCTGGCTCGATTGCGACGTCATCCAAGCCGACGGCGGCACGCGCACGGCGGCGGTTACCGGCGCGTGGGTCGCCCTCGCGCTCGCGCTGCGCACGCGCTTCGATCCGTCCGAGCGCGCGCATTGGCCGCTCGCCACGATGGTGGCGGCGATCAGCGTCGGCATCGTTGACGGTCAGCCGATGCTCGATCTCGCCTACGACGAGGATAGTCAGGCGCTCGTCGACATGAACGTTTTCATGACCGATGCCGGGCGGTTCGTCGAGCTGCAAGGGACCGCCGAAGCGGCGCCCTTCGACCGCCGCGAGCTGGAGTCGCTTCTCTCGCTCGCGGAGAGCGGAATTCGCCGGCTTTTCGCGTTGCAGACGGCGGCGCTCGATACTGCCCTGCCCGTTCATGTCAATTGACGCGGCATTGGCAGAGTTCGTCGCGCGTGTCGGCGCCTTTCACATCACGCATCGCGCGATGAGGCGCGCGCAGCGAGCGATGGAGGCTGCGATTGCGCGCGGCACGGTCGACGATGCGATGCGCGCAGCATATCTGCGCGAGGTCCGGCGCTACTTTGAAGGCTTTGACGGCGAGGCGCGCGCGCATCTGCGCGACGTCGACCGCCGCCTCGAGCGCGCCAATCAAGTTCACTTCAACCTCGCTGCCGAGCGCGGCGTTGCGGTGAAGCGGATCGAGGCGACGCAAGCGGTGCTCGACGCACTGGCGCCGCTGGAGACGGGGACTCCGTGAGGCTCCTCGATCGGTTCGGTCGCGCGACGGTCGGCTTCTTCGAGTACGCGGGCGGGGTGACGCTCTTGGGTGCCGAGTCGCTCGGTTTCATGGCGCGGCTGCGCATCCGCGTCGGGGAGACGATCGCACAGTGCGCGATCCTCGGCGTGCAGTCGTCGATCATCGTCCTGCTCACGGCGCTCTTCACCGGTATGGTGATCTCGCTCGAGTCGGCACAACAGGCGGTCTCCTATGGTTTCGGCGGCTTCGTGGGAGGCGCCGTCGCATACGCATCCGTTCGCGAGCTCGGGCCGATGCTGACGGCCGTCGTGGTCGCCGGGCGCGTGGCCTCGGCAATCGCGGCGGAGCTCGGATCGATGGTCGTGACGGAGCAGATCGAGGCGCTGCGCTCGATGGGCCTCCAGCCCGCGCGCTTTCTCGTCGTCCCGCGGTTCCTGGCGCTGCTGCTGATGCTGCCGCTGCTGACGATCTTCGCCGACGTCGTCTCGATCGTCGGCGGGATGTGGATCGCGCAGACGTACGCGCACATCTCCTACGACTCGTTCATCTCGTCGGTCCGCACGCAGATCGATTTCACCGATGTGACCAAAGGGTTGCTCAAGTCGTTCGTCTTCGCGACGATCATCGCGCTGGTCGGCGCCTATCAGGGGCTCTCGACGCGCGGCGGGGCCGCCGGTGTCGGTCAAGCGGTCACGGGCGCCGTCGTGCTCTCGATCATCTTGATATTCATATCGAACTTCGTCCTCTCGTTTCTGCTCTTTGGATAGCATGACGATCGAGCCAGACGCGCCCAAATCGATCGCCCGAATGGAGGACGTGACGCTCGCCTTCGGGGAGCGCACCGTGCTGAAGAACTGCGATCTCCAGATCGTCGAGGGCGCCATCACCTGCATCATCGGCCTCTCCGGTGCGGGGAAATCGACGATCCTGCGACTCCTCGACGGGCTGCTGCTCCCCGACAGCGGGCACGTCTACGTCGCCGGTCGGGATATCTGCCATCTCAGCGAAGAGCAGCGCAACCAGGTGCGGGAGAAGATCAGCCTCTCGTTTCAGTTTGCGGCGCTGCTCGATAGCCTCACGGTCGGGGAGAACGTGGCGCTCCCACTGCGCGAGCACACCAAACTCTCCGAGGCGGAGATCCGCCGGACCGTCATGGATTCGCTCGAAACGGTCGGTCTCGTCGAGGCCTACGACAATCTTCCGGCCGAACTCTCCGGCGGCATGCTCAAGCGCGCGGGCTTCGCGCGCGCGATCGTGATGCATCCCGAGCTCATCTTATACGACGAGCCGACGACCGGGCTCGACCCAATCGTGACGAACTTGATCACCGACACGATCCTTAAGCTACGCGAAAAGCTCGGCGGAACTGCCGTGGTCATCTCGCACGATCTGCCCTCGATTTTTGCAATGGCCGATTACGTCGCAATGCTCTTTGAAGGGGCGATCATTGCCTACGATACGGCCGAGCGCATCCGGAATTCGCGCAACCCGATCGTCGCGCAGTTCTTGTCGGGTTCGGAGGTGGGCCCGATTCCTATTTAGGGAACCCGCCCGTCCATTGAAGTTCTTCCGTCTCCCGTGGCTTTCACGAGCCGCACTAACTCCGCAGTGAGGTACTCCAAGTCCGCTTCTAACGGAATGTCGGCGTGAAGGGTTCGGACGATATCGACGATCATGCTCCGCGCATCCGCGAAGCTGAGCGACGAGCCCCGCTTGTGAACCGAGTACAGCGGTGCGGCCTTTCTCTCGCGCTAAAAAAATGCGGATTGGCCGTCGCGACACCTGCGGTCAAAGCGTATTCTGCTGAGGCCCGCAGCGTAGCATCTTTACGCTGGCATGTCCACTAGGCGAGCTTTCGCCGGCGCCGGAGACAGCCGCCATGTTCGCGCAGGAAAGCTTCCAGCGCCGCCGGGCTGACGCGCCGAAAGAGCTGCCGCAGGGCGATCTCGACGATCGCGCTTTCGCTCACGCTGCACTGCGCCGCGGTGCTGCGCAGCTCGCGGCCGATCTCGCCGGAAAGATTGACGGTGATGCGCTGCGCGTTGTCCGGCCCGCCGATTCGAGCCGAAAGCTCCGATGCGCGCTGCGCGCGGTTACCTGGCATATGTAGTTCGCGATGATTCTGCGGCGCCGATTCGGGGACCCTCGGGGAACGCCCGCGAGGCCCTTTTTCGCTCAAAGACTAATAGTGACGACCATGACCAGGCAAGCACAAGTCGGCGCCTTCGCCATCGTCGCCCTGCTTCTGCTCTTCGGAATCTTCTACGTGATTACCGATTTCGGAACGCGCCACACCGGCTATCGCGTCGGCGTCCACTTCGAGTCTGCCGCCGGGATTACGCCGGGCTCGCTGGTCTATTTTAGCGGAGTCACCGTCGGCTCCGTCGATTCCGTCGAACTATTGGCCGACAATACGGTCGACGTGATCTTGGCGATCAATCACGACATCGATATTCCGGCCGCGTCGCGCTTTTTGATCCAGGCTCCGCTGACCGGTTCGCCCGTCATGGTGATTCTGCCCCCGCGGGCGAAGCCTCCGCTGCCGTTGTTGCCGCGCCAAGTTTTGCCGATCGCCGACCAGCCGCGCGGAATCAACGGGGCCTCGGTCGCCGATTTGCTCGAGCAGGGTCAGGGAGAACTCAAGCGCTTCAGCACGGTCATGGCGTTGATCGAGAGACGCACGCCCAAACTCCTCGACACGCTGCAAACCACGCTCAACAATGCCAACGATCTGACGCTCAGCACGAAGGCCTCGATGCAACGGCTCTCCGGCGAGCTGCTCGCGCTCGGCGCCGAACTCCAAGGCAGCCTCGGTGAGGCGAGCGCCAACGTGGCCCAGCTTTCGGCAACGCTCAACACCTCGGCGACCACGGATTCGAAGAAGGTCGGCGCCCTGCTCGACCAGTTCTCCTTGACGGCAGCGTCGCTCAACCGCTCGATGACCGCGCTCGAAGGTTTCGCTACCGATCCGCGTCTGAAGGCGAACCTTCTCGCCACGACGCAGAGCATCGCGGAGACGACGCAGACGCTCGCACTGCTCGCGCGGGATCTGCGCACCGTCACGGGGGATCCGCGGACCCAGGCGCAGCTGCGCAATACGATCGCAAATCTCGACGCGGTCATGCAGAAGGCGAACTCATTGCTCGGCGAGCTGGGCGGGAAGAGCAGCGTCTATGGCGTCGATGCCGGCGCGACGCCCGGGCCGATCACCGTGCCGAGCAGCTCGCCGTATCCCGGCGCGGCCCCCGCGCGCGGCCCCACCCCCGCGGCCGGCGGGATTTCGCCGGAGCTGCGCTCGCGTTTGCAGGGCAATCTCGCGACGCTCGCGCGCAACCTCATCGCCGTGCAGGTTCGCCTCAGCGGCCTCTCTCCCGAGCACAACCTCGGACTCAATCCCGTTTTGACCAACAGTCAAGGGCCCCTCGGCGACATCAATCTCGTGCTGTTCCCGCACGGCACGACCAGCGTCACGGTCGGCGCGAACGCGATCGGGACGAACACCACCTGGAACGCGCTGCTGGAGAAGAACCAGGGCGATTTTCACGTGGGCGCAGGCGTGCTCTACTCGCAGGTCGGCCTGCTGGGTCAATACGCGCCGCTGCACGGTTTGGGCTTCGAGACGCGCATCTACGACCTCACCTATCCGATCATCGATCTCTATGGGAATTTTCACCTGGCACCGGGCGCGGAGCTTTTCTTCGGGCAGCGCGACGTCACGCACGCCTCGCGCCGGAACACCTTCGGCTTGCAGTATCAGTTTTAGGGAACCTCTGAAGAAGTCCATGTACCGGCCGTTTGAGCCACGAAGCCGTCAGATGCAAGAAGAAGGCGAGGGAGCATACTCAAGGCAGTCTGTGACCGAGCCTTCGACGCAGCAGATGGCGGCTTTGTGGCCAAACCCTTTGGGCAGCGGCATTTTTGCCGCATCTCTTTGTTGCGCGCTCGGTCACAGAGCGCTTGACTATGCTTCCTCGCGCGCGCCTCGATCTGCGGCGAAAATGCTCGCTGCGGCCGGTGCAGCGACTTCTTCAGAGGTTCCCTAGTGGCCGGCGAGCGCAGTGGCTGAAGAGAGGGCGCGACCGCGCATCGGCATCATCGGCGCGGGCGCAATGGGGACGCTCTTCGGCTATCATTTGGCCGCCGGCTGCGACGTCACGATGCTCGACGACAACGCGGCCGTCGCGGAGACGGTGCAGCGCATCGGTCTCGCCGTGAACGACGAGTCGCCGCGGGCGGTGCGCGTCGCACGCCACCCGCGCGACCTCTACGATTCGCAGATGCTCTTTCTCTTCGTGAAAGCGGTCGACACGCTGCGTGCGCTGCGAGCTTTTGCCGGCGAGCTGGATCCCTCCGCACCCGTCATCTCCTTGCAGAACGGCATCGGCAACGAGGACGCGATCAAGACGGCGCTCGGCGGTGCGGTGCCGGTGATCCTCGGCATTACCACCGAATCGTCGCAGACGATCGGACACGGGCACGTGCGCAGCTCGCAGGAAGGCAACACGATCATCGGAACGATGACGGCCTCCCCGACGACGGCGCGCACAGTCACCGAGCTGCTGACGCGCAGCGGCTTGCGGGCATCGGTCGTCTACGACATCCGCCCGCATCTTTGGGGAAAGCTCGTCGCGAACGCGTCGGTCAATGCCCTCTCGGCGCTCCTGGACTGCAACGCCGGTGAAATACCGCTCGATCCCAACGCCTCCCGGCTTGCCGAGGCGCTTGCGGAAGAGACCGCGAACGTCGCCGCCGCGCTGAAGATCATGTTGCCCTTCGTCAATCCGTGGCAGTACGTCACGCAAGTCGTCGCGCTCGGCGCCGACGCGAAGAGCTCGATGGCGTACGACCTGGAGTCGGGCCACCCCAGCGAGATCGATCACATCAACGGCGCGGTCGTCGCCTTTGGCCGGCGCACCGGTACGCCGACGCCCTACAACGATGCGATGGTGCGCCTGGTCAAGGCCCGCGAGGCCCTGCTCGCGCACTCACGCCTGCGGCTGTAACCGCAGCAGCCGAATCGCTCCGGCCGACGTTTCGACGTCGATGCGCTGCGTGGAACCGCCGTTGACGCTGCCGTCGATCGTCTCGGCGCGACCGCTCGACGTGCCGCGCAGGCCGAAATCCGTAAAGAGCATGCCGTCGCCGGTGTGGAGGTGGACCCCGAAGGCGGCCTTGGCGCTAATCCACACCTCGATGTCGCCGCGCCGCGTCGAAAAATGCAAGGTGCCCGGCCAATCGGTCGCACCCATCATCACCGAGAGCGTGCCGTTGCCGACCGCCGCCTGCCCGTATCCCGGCAGCTTGAGGTCGACGTTTCCGTTCTGCGCGACGACTTCCGCGTTGCCGCCGATATCGGTGACGTTGACGTCGCCGTGGCGCGATTGGACGATCAGGTTGACGCCCGAGGGCACGCGCAGCAGCAGCGAGCGCAGCGTGCCGGTCGCGTGCACGACGATCCCGAGCGGTGCCGCGTTTAGACGCGGCGGCGGCGGCGGGGTTCCCTTGGGGAGCGCGGTCGCGGCGATGGTGTAGAGGTCCGCGGGCTGGCCGCTCGCCGGCTGATAAGCGCTGACGGTCGCCGACTCGACGTGAACGACCATCGTCATACCGGGCTTGAGAACCCCGATGGTCGTCACGTACGGCGACCCGCTCGCACATGCCGCCAACGCGGCGAGCCAAAGAAGAAGAAGCGTGTTCCTCACGAACGCTCGTCTTCTATGAGCCTGCGGTGCCTCTTGCAGGGCTGCATCGCGAGCGCTGCGCTGACGTTCTTCGCAAGCGGCTGCGGCGGAGGCGGTTTACCGCCGCCGGCAAGCCTCTCTCTTCGAGCGGGCGGGCGGAGCGGCCACCCGCTGGATTCCGCCGGTGGGGCAGACGTATCAGATCCAATACGACGGAAAGCTGGATCTCACGTATCCGGCGCAGATCTTCGATCTCGACATGTTCGACACGCGACCGCAGGTCGTTGCGAAGCTCCACGCGATGGGGCGCCACGTGATGTGTTACATCGACGTGGGCACGTGGGAGAAATGGCGTCCGGACGCCCACGAGTTTCCAAAGAGCGTCTTAGGCGATAAAGACGGGCATTGGCCGGGCGAACGCTGGCTCGACATACGGCAGACGTCGATCCTCGAGCCGATCATGGCCGCGCGCTTCAACCTCTGCAAGAAGAAGGGCTTCGACGGCGTCGATCCCGACAATCTCGACGGCTATCAGAACAAGACCGGCTTCCCGCTGACCTATCGCGAACAGCTGACCTACGATACATGGGTCGCCAAGGCCGCGCACGACCGCGGCCTGACCGTCGATCAAAAGGGTGACAACGGTCAGGTGAAAGACCTCGTCAAGGTCTTCGATTTCGCCGTCGTCGAGCAATGCTACGCGCAGGGCTGGTGCAAGCAGTTCGACCTCTACACGAGTTCGAATCGCCTGGTCGTGGACGTCGAGTACTACCGCGACATCAGCCGCTTCAAAAACGGCAACTGCCCCGAGGCCGCCAAGAATAAGGACACCGCGATCCTCAAGAAGCTCGAGCTGACGGCCTGGATCGTCACCTGTCCCAGCTGATCCCCGGGCGTCCCCGTGGCGGACGATCCGGCAGGGGCTCTTCCGCCCGCGCTCGAATGCGATGAAAGAGTTATTATGTCGCATTCAACTGCCCGGGAGAAGGCCCCGCCAAAACCCGACCCGCTCGTGCGGGACCTGCGCGGCTACCTGCTCACCGAGCGCAAGCGCAGCCCCCTGACGGTAGCCGCCTACGAGCGGGACCTCATGGAGTTTGCCGGCTTCCTCCATCGCACCCAGGCGAATCCGTCTCTCAAAGCCGTGTCGGCGTCACAGATTCGGCAGTACATTGCGTACATGTTCGAGCTCCCCCCCACCCAGCGCAGACCGAGAAAGGGCTACGACAGCGGGACGGTCGGCCGGAAGCTCTCGTCGATCCGCGCGCTCTACCGGTTCCTCAAAGTCACGGGAGTAATTGAGAACGATCCGGCGGCCGCGATCCCCAGACCCTCGGTTGCCAAGAAGCGTCCGGCGCCCTTGAAGGTCGATGAGGTCATGAAGCTGCTGCGGACGTCGCTCGCGGGGAGAACGGACGCGGCGCGCTTGCGAGACACTGCGATCATGGAGCTCTTTTACGCCAGCGGGATGCGCCGGGCGGAGGTCGCGGGAGTACGCCTTGCCGACGTCGACCTAGCGGAGCGGACGATTCGCGTTACGGGCAAGGGTAACAAGCAGCGGACGGTGCTGATCAATCACGCGGCCGCGGGAGCCATCGACGCCTATCTTCGCGTGCGCCCGCGGCCGCGCACCGACGATAAAGACCAATCACTCTTCCTCGGGCGCGGCGGAAAGGGCCTGACGCCCAAACACGTGTGGCGGATCTTTCGCGAGATCTATGACGTGAGCAACATAGAGAAGCACGCAAGCCCGCACACCCTGCGCCATTCGTTTGCGACGCATCTCGTCGAGAACGGCGTCGATCTCGAGACCGTCCGCGAGTTGCTGGGTCACGAGAGCCTCGCGACGACCGGAATCTATCTCAAGCTCGCGATGGGCAACAAGCGGCGCGCGTATGACGAAGCCCACCCCCGCGACCGCATGCCGGATCGCTAAGCTTCGCGTTGGCCATCGCCGTTGCCGCGGTCGCGATCCTGCTGCTTGCGCTGCGTCCGCCGCGCGTTCCGGGTTGGGTTTGGCCGGTTTCGGGCGCGGTCTTACTCGTTCTGATCGGCAGCGAGCCCATTCGCAGCGCCTACGATTCAATCGCGCGGCAGTGGAACGTCCTGCTCTTCATCCTCGGGCTGATGGGCATTTCTGCTGCAGCGGAACAGAGCGGCGCGTTCCAATGGATCGGCGATCTGATGCTCCATCGCGCGCGCGGCTCGCGCCGGCGGCTCTTCGTCCTGCTCTTCATTGCATCCGCGATCGTCACGGTCTTGCTCTCCAACGATGCGACGGCGATCGCGCTGACGCCGATCGTCTACGGTGCCGCCTCGCGCCGCGGCCCCGGTGACAAACCATTCCTCTTCGGCTGCGTCTTCGCCGCGAACACCGCCTCGTTCGGGTTCCCCTTTTCGAACCCCGCGAACGTCTTGATTCTGCCGCACGCGCGACTTCTTCCCTATCTCTGGCACCTCGGGCCGCCGCAGATCGCCGCCGTCGCCCTCACCCTCGGCATCTTCCTCTTCTTCTTCCGCGCCGAGCTGCGAGGCGGATTCGACCTGGTCGACTGGTACGCGCCCGATGCGCGCACGCAGCGCACGCTCCTTGCGCTTGCCGCGATCGTCGCAACCTACGTGGTCGCGCTTTTGCGGCACTGGCCGCTCGGGCCCGTCGCCATGCTCGGCGCGACACTTGCTCTCGCCGTCTCAGGCACCGGTCTGCTGCGCGCATCCGGGCGCATCTCTTGGAAGACGCTCGCGTTGCTGATGGCGCTCTTCGTGCTGCTCGATGCCGTGACGCGAGCGGGCTTCGTGACCTTAGCCCTTTCGCAGCTCGATAGCGCCCTTCGTTACGGAAACCTCGCCGTGACGGCCGTGGCGGCCTGCGGGGCCGCGGCGCTCTCGAATCTCTTCAACAACTTGCCGGTGGCGGTTGGCGCGTCGTCTATCGTCGCGCACGTCACCTCAGAGCAGATCGCTTATCCGCTGATCGTGGGCGTCGATGCGGGGCCCGATCTCACCACCACCGGTTCTCTCGCGACGATCCTCTGGGTCGCGACGCTGCGAAGCTACGGCGTCCGCGTCAGCCTCGCCGAATACTTGAAGCTCGGCGCGCTCGTCGTTCCCGCAACGCTCGCAGTCAGCATCTTCTGGCTTTGGCTTGTCCGGTAGCGCAGGTCATCATCTCCTGGTAGCCTTGCGTGACGCGCTTCCTGCAGGCTTACAGCTTGATGCTTACCGAGCCCGTGACTTGCAGCGGCTGGACCACACCTAAAAAGCCCGTGTTGTTTCCGTTGAACCAGAACGCGTACGGATACTGCAGCTGCGGGGGCGGTCGCGCCGATACCGAGTTCGGATAGAAGTTTCCGGCCGGATATAAGAAGTTCGTGGGCAGCGAGCCGTAGGCGCAGACGTAGGGATTATCCCACGCGTAGCCCCGCTGGCCGCAGACGTCGAGGATATTCGTGAGGTTCAGCCGCGCCGTGATGCGAGGGCTCACGTCGTAGGTCAAGGCCATGCCCATCTGCAGCTGCCAGGGCTGTTTGAAGGCTCCAAGGTTATCGTAGCCTTGCGAGAACGGATCCGGAATGAAGAGCGGCAGGGCTCCGAAATCGTCGCATGAGGCGGGATCGGGCGCCTTGCCGTGCGCGGCGACCCAGGATCTCGGCGGAGCGTAGCAGGACTGCGGATTGAAGCCCGGCCACGCGGTCGGCGCTCCGTACTCCGCCCCGGAATTGAAGTTCCAGTAATTCATCACGGTGAAGCGCTGGTGCTTATAGTTCACGAGCAGGGTCGTGACGTATGGAACCGCATAGCCGTTTGCGGCTGCAGCAGGCCCCGGAATCACGTCGTACGTCGGGTACCATGCGCTCGGAGAGAACGGGTTCTGATAGGGCTGGTTGTAGTACGGATTCGCGACCACGCCGGGTTGCTTGCAGTTGTTCGTTCCCGCGCCGGGCGTGTAGCCGGCGCCCTCGTAGAAATAACACGCAAAGCCCCCGTGGCCCTTGAGGTACGAGTCGTAGGCGAGAATGTAGCCGTCGAGCTGATCGATAACGTTTTGATTGGTATTGGTGAAGTTCTCGTACTTGATCTGGCTGTGCGTGTACGTGAACGCCAGTTGGCCGCTAAAGCCTTCGCGCGTCAGATCACCCTTCTGCAGCGCGAACTCCACGCCGCTGCTCTGCTGGCTGCCCACGTTGAGGCCTGATTCGAGGCCGCCCTGCGGATCGATGTAGAAGTTCTGCAACTGGTCGCGCGTCGCACGGAAGAACGGGCTGAGCTTAAAACTCCAATCCGTCCCCTGCAGGCGATGCTCCCACGAGAGATCGTAGTTATACGACGTGTCCGGCCGAATCAGATGATCGGGCGTATTGAATCCGTATCCGTAGAAATGCTCGCCCAAAAACGCCGGCAGATCCTGATCGATCGTGTTGTACTGCGTCCACGACGAGTTGGGCGGCCGGGCATAGACTCCGAAGGAGCCGCGCAGCACGTTGTTGGGATTGAGCGTGTAGGTAAGGCCGAGCCGGGGTTGAAAGCGCGCGGTCGTGTAAGAGCCGCCGCTTGCGTTGACCAGCGGGCCATACGGGGACTGCGCCAGCGGAACGGTCGTGACGCCGTTAACGACCGGACACGGCCCGATGCCGTTATCGGTGCGATCGATCGGCTTGTTATTGTTGACGCCCGGCGCGAAGCAAAACTCGGCGTTGTAGGCGTTGAACCAGAACTGCCGCGCGGGATCGTTCGGATCCGTATCGCCGAAGAAATACTGAAAATCTTCGATCCGCAAGCCGAGATTGAGGTTGAGGCGGTCGTCGGGGCGCCACTGATCGTTCACCGAATAGCCGGTCAGCGCCGCGTCGACCTGGTTAAGCCCTTGACTTCCCTGCTCAAAGGTATTCGTTACGAGCCATTGCGGATCGATGCCGGGAGCGCAGGCGGGCAGTTTCGGGTTGCCCTTGCACGAGTAGCTCACCGGCGGCTCCGGATCGCTCAACGTCCCGGGCGTCTGGTCGTAACAGCCGATCTGGTCGCCCGTCGACGGATCGTAGCATTTCCCGTTCGTTCCAACGTAGTTGGTGATGTTCCAGTCGGACGGGAAATAGGTTACGAAGTAGCGCTGGAGGCTCGAGTACGTGTACGAGCCGGTGACGCTGATCAGGTGTTGCGCGCTGATCTGATTGACGTAGCTGAGGTTGAAGCCGTGCTCGTGATCGGGAAGAAAGTACGGCAGCTCCCAACCGTAGTACGGCTGCGCGTCGGAGTTGTACCCGTTGATGTCCCAGTTGGAGTAGAGGGCGTAGCCATAGACTCTCACGTACGACGAGGGCGTGAATTCGTGCTGGTACTGAAGCTTCTCGACGGCAACGCCGTTGTCGTTTGGATCCCGAATGTTGTCGGGGAGCAAGCCTTGGAACGGATGCGGCGGGCTCGATGGATACATGTACTTGTACACGTCGTTAGGCCGGAAGGGTTCAAACGCGGGCCCGCTATACTGAAGCGAGTCGTCCCATGTGAGCGGTCCGTAGAGCGCGAAGAGCGTGTTTGCGCCGAAGTCGTCGGTCGAGCTGTAGTACTGGTTGAGATTCTCGCTCGTCACGAAGAGCGCCTGAACGTCATCCCGCAGTCCATTTCTCTGCGGAATACCGAAATGGAAATTCAGGATCGTGTCGCGCAAGGATTGCGTCGCGAGAGCGTAGCCGAGGCCGCTGGTGAAGAGCACGGGCGAGGGGGCGCCGGTGTAGACGTAGCCGTTCGAGTACGGCAGCGACGTGCAGGTCGAGATCCCGCACGTGTTGCCGGGGACCGGGCTCGTTGGATAAAAGAACGAGTCCGGAATGTTCGAGCCGTCGTTGTCGTTCACATAGCGAAAAGACTGGTCGCTTCCCCCGATCCCGACGTAGTAGCTGAAAAGCCGGTCCGGCGTCGAGCCGCCGGCCTCGATTGAGGCTTGATGGTAGAAGGCCGGATAACCCACGCCGAGGCTGGCGTCGGCATATCCCGGCGAGGTTCCCGTCTTCACGACCTGATTGATATAGCCGGAGATGCCTTGTGCGTCGGAGCTGGCCGGCACGCCGCCGGTATAAACTTGCACCTCCTGGCTGCCCAAGCTCGAGAGCATCGTCTGCGGCGCGTTGTCGTAGGCGCGGTTGACGGGAATGCCGTCGAGCTCGTAGCCGACTTGATCGATGTCGCCGCCGCGGACGTGCACGGTCTGCCACCATCCGACCTCGCCCGGATCGAGCGCGACGCCGGGCACCGAAGCGATCGCGCCGTAGGCGTTGTTCAAGCTGCCGGGGCCCGCGACGCCCTGACGCTGCTCGACGCCCGCGGCGTTGACCGAATAGACGTCGCTCGTCGTACCGGGCTTCACCAAACTCTGCGCCGATTCTGCGGTAACGTGCGCGATCGTGCGCAGCGCCGCGACCATCGACGCGTTGTACGTCTGCACCTGATCGGCGACGACCGTGAGACCCGGCTGGGTGACCGGGTCGTAGCCGCTCTTCGTCAAGGACAACGTATACGTGTCGGGTGCGAGCGAGAGAAAGCGGTAGGTTCCGGTCGCATCGGTCGTCGACCGAGCGCTCTGCGACGGTGCGTTGGCGCTGACCAGCACTCCCGCGAGCGGTGCGTGCGTTTGCGCATCGACGATCCGTCCGGTGATCCCACCCGTCGTTCCGGCGAAAGCCGGCAGGGGCAGCAGCACGGCCAACAGGACGGGGAGCGATCTCAGCAAGCGCATAGTGGGATTTATCCCACGAGCGGACGCTTGCCCTCTGCGGCCTTCACTCTTCGAGCCAGTCGCGCGTGAGATAGAGCCAGAACGCCAGTCCCGCGTACTTGCCGTAGCGCGCGAAGGCGCGCCGAATTGTAGAGTCTTTGGCCTGTTTTTTGCCGGCCAGGCGGCGATACTTCGGGCGCGTCCACGAGTCGAGAACCAGCCGCCCGTGCCGGCCGAGCAACTGCATGACGTGAGCGGCGCCGTAGGGTCCGATTCCCGGGAGTGCCAGCAGCCGTTCTTCCACGTCGGAATCGGAGTATCGCCGCCCATCGAGCAGCGACTCGAGATCGAGCTCTTCCGCGACGACGGCCTGCGCGATCGCGCGGACGTAAGGCCCCCGATATCCCATCCGGCCGACGTCGCGGTACCACGAATCGGGGGTTGCTGCGAGCGTTGCGGCTTCAGGGAAGGCTCCGCCGCCGAGATCGGCCAAGGCGCGTGTCATGCGAATGGTCGCCGACCACGCGCAGTTCGTCGTGCAGATCGTCTTGATCGCGTCCTCAAAAACGGTCGGGCTGGCGAGGATTCGGCCCGCGCCGCGCGCCGCCCACGCAAGCTCTTCGTCGCCGGCTATTCGCGCGTAGAAGGGCGAGAGATCGTCCGAGAAGCGGAACATTCGCGCAATCGCGGCTTCGATGCTACGAGCTGCACGGCGGGGCAGCGCCGGCGAGGCGCGCGCGACTAATGTTCCGCGGCTCTCGCTCATGGCAACCTCGACGACGCGCTTGCCGACGCGAAAACGCCGGCGATAGACGAGCGGTGAGGATTCCACGTCTGCCGGCGGCAAGTGCGCGCAACCGTGCGAATGGACCGTGCGCGCAAACGAGATCGGCTCGCCGCCCGCACCGCGCAGCGGCAGCTCGCAGAGGGTGCGCACGCTTCTCTTAGGCTACGTAGGAGACGTTGACCGCGACCCCGGCGGCCGCGGCGCGCATCAGCACGCCGTAGACTTCTTCGAGCTCTTCTTCGATCGCCGCGATCTCACGGGCGCTGACGTGGAAGCGCGCGGCGTGGGTCCAAAGGAGACTATGCGCCCGCTCGAGCGCGCTGCGCAGACGCTCGGGCGTCGCCTCCAGGACGGGCCAATCCAACTCGCCCTGCGCCGGAACGACGCGCCAACCGGGGCCCGAAACGAATGGAACGTCTTCCTCCGCCCCCAGCGCGTGGGGAACGGCCGCCAACACGTCGGCGGCCTCCTGGTCGGCGAGCGAGAGCGTTAAGCCGAGCTCGCCAAGGCGCAGGATATACCGAAAGAACGACGGGCTTCCCACCGTGTAAGCGCCTGCCGGGGAGGCGACGTTGACGTGGATCAGGTCGAGTTCCGGGTGCTCGCCTTGCGAACCGGTCATACCCGTCAGTTCGAGGAGATGAGCCCGAGTTCTTTGACGGCCTCTCGCTCCTTGCGCAGCTCCTCGAGGGTCGCCGCGAGCTTCGCGCGGCCGAAGTCGTCGTGCTCGATGCCCTCGACGACTCGCGAGACGCCGCGCTCCGTGCGCGAGGGGAACGAGAAGATCAAGCCCGGATCGACGCCATATTCGCCGTGGGAGCAACGCCCGACCGAATAGTACTCGCCCGGCGGCGTATCGTGGGTGAGGTTGTAGACGCCGACGATCGCGGCATTTGCGGCCGATGCCGCCGACGACGCGCCGCGCTTCTTGATGACTTCGGCGCCTCGATTCTGGACGGTCGCGACGAACTCGTTCTCGAGCCACGCGCGGTCGCCGATAACTTCGTGCGCAGGGCGCCCGCCGATCTTGGCGCGCGCGAAATCGGGATATTGCGTCGTCGAGTGATTCCCCCAGATGGCCATCTGCATAATCTCGGTGACGTCGACGCCGGCCTTGCGCGCGAGCTGCGCCCGGGCGCGCAGCTCGTCGAGCGTCGTCATCGCGAAGAAGCGATCGTCGGGGATGCGGGGCGCGCTGTTCATCGCAATCAAACAGTTCGTGTTCGCGGGGTTGCCGACGACGAAGACCCGGACGTCCGCGGCCGCATGGGCGTCGAGCGCGCGTCCCTGCTCGGTGAAGATCCGGCCGTTCACGCGCAAGAGATCGGAACGCTCCATGCCGGCCTTGCGCGGAACCGCACCAACCAAAATGGCCCAGTTGACGTCGCGCATTGCCTCGTTCACGTCGGAGCCGTAGCGAACGTTCTTGAGCAGCGGAAAGGCGCAATCTTCGAGCTCCATGACGACGCCTTCGAGGGTGCCGAGTGCCGCTTCGAGCTCGAGCAAGTGGAACTCCAGCTCGGTCTCGGGGCCGAACATCTGGCCGGAGGCCATGCGGAAGATCAGCGCATACCCGATCTGCCCGGCCGCCCCGGTCACCGCTACCTTAATCCGTTTCTTCACGCTGCCCCGTTTCGTCAGCAGAAGTGGCGCTCATGCAAGGCGAAGGCACGCACGCCGATGACCGAGCATGCGCTAACGGGTTTTACCGGAACCGACCAGCCTGATGCGTCCATCTACGACACCTGCATTCGCTGCGGTCTCTGTCTCCCGTCGTGCCCCACGTACCTCGAAACTATGACAGAAACGTCCGGACCGCGCGGCCGGATTAGTCTCATCAAGGCCGTCGGCGAATCGCGTCTCGACCTCTCCAGCGCGGGCTTCGTGGAGCAGATGTGGCAATGCCTGGACTGCCGCGCCTGCGAAGCGGTCTGTCCATCAGGGGTCCATTACGGTCAGCTCGTCGAGACGGCGCGCACCCAAATTCGCCGCGCGCAAGCCGTCGACGATGCGCCGCGCGAGCGCACGCTACGTGCACTCTTGCTGCGCGGGCTCTTCGCGCGGCTCGACTTGATGCGCGCCGCCGCGCGGCTGCTGCGCTTTCTGCAACGCACTCGATTGATTCGCCTCGCAGGGCTCTTCGGCTTGGGAAGCGCCGCGCAGCTCGCGCCGCAAATTTCGCGCACGTTCTTCGTCCCGCGAGGACAACGTTTTGAAACGGCGCAAGCGCAAGGCGTAGCCTTCCTGCACGTCGGATGCATCATGGGGGTTGCCTTCGCGCACGTGCACGACGCGACGGTTCGCATGCTTCGCCGCGGCGGGTTGTCCGTTGGGGTGCCCGGCGGCCAAGGCTGCTGCGGTGCGATCGCGCTGCATGCCGGAGAGATGGACTTCGCGCGCGAGCTTGCAAAGCGCAACATCGAGGCATTTGAGCGCAGCGGCGCCGACGTCTACGTCGTCAATGCCGCCGGCTGCGGCAGCGCCCTCAAGGAGTATGCGGAGCTCTTTGCCGGCGATGCGGCCTGGGCCGAGCGCGCGGCCGCGTTTTCGACGCGCGTGCGCGACGTCACCGAAGTGCTCGACGCGCTCGACTTGGGTACGCCGGCGCGATCGCTCGAGGCGACGGTCACCTATCAGGAGCCGTGCCATCTCGTCCACGCCCAACGCGTCGCCGGCGCGCCCCGCCGGTTACTGCGGAGCATTCCCCAACTACGGCTCGTCGAGATGGAGGAAAGCTCCGTGTGCTGCGGCAGCGCCGGGATTTACAATCTGACGCAGCCCGAGATGGCCTCGCGCTTGCAGCGGCGTAAGGTCGAGGCGATCCGGCGGACCGGCGCGACGATCGTCGCTACGGCGAATCCGGGCTGCGCGGTTCAAGTTGCCGCGGGGTTACGCGGGGCGCGCTATAAAGCATCGGTCAAGCACGTCGTCGAACTGCTCGACGACGCTTACCGCGACGACGTTACAGTGCCGGGCTGACGCGATCGCGACTCTTGCGCGCGTCTTCGATCGACGCAAAGACGGCAAAGACGGCGATGAGCCCCGTAATGTTCAGAAGCCGCGAGATCGGCCCATTGCTGACGATGAGCCGCAGCGAGCCGCCGCGCTCGGCCGCCCGCCGATGCGCCCCGATGAGCGCGCCCAAGCCGGTAGAGTCGAGAAACTCGAGCTGCGTCAGATCGACGATCAGATGCTTGCCGCCCTTCTCCGTCGCCTCGCTCAGCGCGGCGCGAACGGTCGGCGCGGTTGCGAGATCGAGACTCCCGCGCAGCTTGAAAATGATCGTTTCGCCGCCGTCCTCGGTCTTGAGATCGATACTTAGCTCGTCGTGCGTCACTTCGACGCTGCCCATTCGCGCCTCGGCTGCGCTTACCTTGAACGAGCGGCTCCGCGCTAGACGCTCCCGATCAAATGCGCAGTGTCGTCGTCCCAGCGAGTGACCCGTTCGGGAAGCAGATGGACGCCGCCGATCCAGCGATCGATGGGGTGCTCGTCGAGCCAATCCGCATCCCCGGCGAGCACGCGGCGCCCCAAGGCGGTCGTGACCAGCTTCCCCTCTTCTTCTTCGACGAGGGCCCCATCGCCGGCGCCAAGGTCTTCAAGCATTTTTTCGAAGACGCCCTCGATCAGAAAGTAGGCTTCTTCCCACGCCTGCGCGCGCGCGAAGAGCTCCTGCGGACCTGCCGGCCCTTGCGAGACGGCGGAGAGCGCTTGACGCTGCGATCGCGAAAGCCCGTCGCGTTTCCAGGGATACTCTTCGCAGAGCCGTTGGAGCGCGGGGCGCAAAAACGGAAGTCCGATCGCGTCTTCGCCGGCGGCCGCGTAGAGGTCGTCCGCGCAACTGGATGTGAAGCGTTCCCAGGAGCGTCGCGCCGACTTGAAGACCGCCGGCGTCGCCGTGCGCCGTTTGGGAAGAAGCCGGAAGATTTCGTCGACCGTCATGTTCGCGAGGTAGTGATCGCTATGCACGACGGAGATGCGACCCGGCTCGAGCTTGAGCTCGTCGAGCGCCGTGAGCGATTGCAGCAGCTGAAGCTGGTCGTAGAGATCGTGCTCGAACCAAAGGACGACTTCGTCGAACTCATCCGCGCGGCGAACGAGCACGTCGCGCCGCTCGAACTCGTGGATCAGTTTGATCGGACTGCCGTAGCCGCGTTCCGCCAAGTAGCGCGCTCGCAGCGCGCTCGTCTCTTCGAGCGAGAGGCCCGTTGGAACGGGCCCCTCGTTGAGTGCGTCACGCCATGCGACGTGAGTTCCTAGGATGCCGGCCTTCTTCAGAAGCTGGAGGACGCCGTCGCCGTTAGTGACGTGCAGCGTCGCTGCGGATCGCGCCGTCAGAAGGCTCCAATGCCGTTAGGCGAGCCCCACCCGCCGCCATAGGAATACTGGCTGAAGAGGCACGCCGAGGCGCAGACGTCATAGAGATCCTTCACGTGCTTCTTCTGCCAGAACGTCCGCCCGCCATTTTGCTTCGTAGCGTTCCCCGCGAGCCCGAAGACGCCCGCAAGCAAGGGCGTCGCGACACTGGTGCCGCACACCTCAATCCAGCCGCCGTAGCCATACGAGTCGTACTCCGCGACACCCGGAGCGCAACCCGCTTCCGCCGATGCGTCGCCAACGGCCCGACCGCTACAAACACTGTCGTGCTGCCATTTTGGTTTCTTGATGCCGGTCGCGCAGCCTCCGCCCGCGTCGCTCCAGACGCTTTCGCTATACTGTGAGCCATTCTTGGCGAGCTGCGTTCCACCGATAGCCGCCACACTGTCGAGCGCCGATGGCGCGCCGACCTGGTTTAAGCCCGCGTCGCCGCTTGCGGCAAGATACTCGACACCCTTGGTATCGAAGTACTTTTCATTGACGCAGCTCACGGAGCCGTAACAGATCCAGCTATTGCTCACGATGTGCGCTCCGAGCGTTACAGCTTCGGCCTCGGCCGTCTCGAGATCGCTCGAATCGGCGCTGTTCGCTTCAATGAGGTAAATCGTACAGAGCGGACACGATGCCGAAGCCATCTCCACGTCGAGGTCGATCTCGAGGCCCCAGCCGGAGCTGCCGGCCGGATAGTTGCCCTGATCGCCGTCCTGATTGTACTTGGCGAAGTTCGCGGTCCCCAGACCGAACTCGGAGCGATATTGCGCGAGGTCCGATGCAACGTTCGGGTTATCGTAGGCATCGACGATCGCGACAATCTGACCCGAGCCCTTCGTGCCGGACGGCAAATTGTAACGCGCCTGAAAGTCCGCGGGCGCCCAGCCCGCTACGTCCGGGCTGACGGCAGTCGACTCGAAGAGCACCAAACACCGCGCCTCACCGGCGCGTGGCGTTCCACAGGCCGGCCGAGCCTTCTGGCCGGAGAACGCGGCGCTTTGACCGGTTGATGCGGGCGGCGCTACTTGCGATGCCGCGCAACCGGCGAGAAAAACAATCGCCGCCCCGATGCCTAAGGCATGGCGAGATACCTGCAAAACGCTCACTTGTCTGCCCTCCAACTATTGCAATGCAGTGGCGCGCACATCTTCCGTGGCGAAGCGGCGTTCTACTGCTACCCCTCGCCGACGAAAAGGCAAACCGGGTTTCACTGAACACGACGGGCGTGGTAGCCTAGTTTTTCCAAGTCGGCCAGCACGCTCTGTGCTCCGGCCAGATGAAGTGCGCCCACCGCGACGAACGACACGCCGGGCTCCTTGAGGCGATCTGCGATCTGCTTGGCCCAACTTGCGTTGCGCTCCGTCAGAATAGTATTGGAAAACGTCGGATCCAATCTCGCATAAGCGTCCGCGTAGGACGCCATGCGATCGACGTCTCCGTTATACCAAGCGATGACGATGTCATCCATGAAACAACGACGAATCGGCGCTGAACAGGAATCCTCGAAATCATCGTGTCGAAAACGATCCTATCTCCGCCCATCCAGGCGGGACGGATTCGCCGCCGGCGCACGGGTTGTAAACTTCATATGCGCGAGCTGTATATCTGGTGTGCGCTTCGAGTGCCCGGAATGATACGGCAAAGCGCGTCGTCAAGAATTCGGCGTATGGCCCGGCCGTCGCAATTGGGGTTGGCAGTGGGTTGGGCAACGGCTCCCGTTGGGTGCGCATTCTTCCGCTATACGGATAGGTGCCGGTAATGGCGTAGTCAAGGGGAGCGAAAGCTGGGGTGGCTGGATTCGAACCAACGAATGGCGGAGTCAAAGTCCGCTGCCTTACCACTTGGCTACACCCCATCGGCGAAAGTCCAAGGCATAGCTTCGCTTATCGGAGCCCAAAGGGCAAGCGCCGCCGATCAACGGCGTTTGGTGCCAACCGGACCGAGACGCTAGCGCGAGGCGAGGAGGCGCTTTGCTCCCACGTAGCGCGACGCCCAGTACGACTCGGAGAGCCGGCTGACCATCACGCCGCGGCTGGAACTGGCGTGGACGAACTTACCTTTCCCGAGATAGATGCCGACGTGCGAGACGCCGCCGTAGGTATCGAAGAAGACCAGATCCCCCGGCCGGGGGCCGCCGACGGCGGGTCTGCCGATATCGTACTGGGCGTCGGCGGTGCGCGGCAGGCCGATGCCGAGCATCGCGAAGACGTGCTGAACGAAGCCGGAGCAATCGAACCCCGAGGCGGTCGTTCCACCGAAGATATAGGGTACGCCCAAGAAGCGCAGGGCGCTGCTCGTCAGACGCTGGGCGATCTTGGAGGTGCGCGCGAGAATTCCGCCCGCAAATCGATCGAGGCCGCTGCGGTGACGGACGGGCGCAGTGACGATCAGGCGGGAGGTCCACTCCGCGACGTCCGGACTGAGGGCTTCGGCGTTGATCGTACGTGACGATCCGGTGTAGTCGAGCTGGGGTGACGTCCCGCCGGCTCGGGCAATCGCACTTGAACCGGCAATCAATAGGGCAAATGCCCCAACAACTAACGCATGACGCAAGAAAACCGCTCCTCTTTCACGACACTTGCGGGGTTAGTTGACGGGTTCGGGCGGGAAAGATTCGCCCTAGGGCCGACCGGCCCACTCACCCCTACCGGGATATCCCCCGCTCGGAACCTGCGTTCCGACTCAGTGACCTATACAGGCATGGGAGCCTCCGATGAGCGCTTCTCGCTCCCCGGAGCTTCCAGGATGTGGCGGCGCTTCGGCGTTACGCCGGGGCGCCCTTCCACGGCCCATTAAAACCTCCGATGCTTGGGGTTACGTTGAAGCGAACCGTCCGCCCTCCTGCTCGACCCTCGAGGCGACCCGGCGGGCGATCTCATCAACCTGGCGCGGGTCGTCGCCTTCGACCATCACGCGGATCAGCGGTTCCGTTCCCGAGGCGCGCACGAGGAGCCGGCCCGCTTCCCCCAGCGCGGCCTGCTCGGCGAGGATGGCCTCGCGCACTGCCGGCAGCTCCAGAATCTCCGGGTGACTCGTGCGCACGTTCAAAAGGATTTGCGGAACATAGACGACCTCGCGCACCAATTCATGCAGCGGCGAACCTTGCGCGGCCAGGACGCCGAGCAGCGTGATTGCGGTTTGCGGCCCGTCGCCGGTCGTGTTATGGCGGAAATCGATGACGTGACCCGACTGCTCGCCTCCGAGCGCGTAGCCGCCGGCCCGCATTCGCTCTAGCACGAAACGATCGCCGACTGCGGCGCGAATCAATTCGATGCCGCGCGCTCGCAGCGCGCGCTCGAAGCCGACGTTGCTCATCACGGTCGCGACGATCGCCCCACCGGTGAGCTCGCCGCGCGCTTGCATGGAAGATCCAATCGCAAAGAGCACGTGATCGCCCGTAACGATCGCTCCCGTTTCATCGACGAAGAGCGCCCGATCGGCATCTCCGTCGAAGGCGACGCCCACTACTCGCCGATTACCGGCCTCGATTTCCGAGCGAACCACCGCCTGCAAACCGCGCAGATCGGTCGCGCCGCAGGCGACGTTGATTCGTGCGCCGTCAGGCTCGCAGTTCATCTCCGTTACCCGCGCGCCGAGCTTGCGTAAGAGATAGGGGGCGATCGCGTAAGCCGCTCCGCAGCCGCCGTCCACGACGACGTGTAAGCCCTGCAGATCGGCCGCACCGTCGCGGAGCGCGCGATAGTAGTGGCGCGCGAGATTCGCAGCAACGCGCGCTTCGCCGACGCTCGTTCCCGTGGGGCGAGGCAGGCCCGAAGAGTCGAGCGCCGCTTCGATTTGCGCTTCGAGCTCCTCGGAGAGTTTGAAGCCGTCGCTGCCAAAGAACTTGATTCCGTTATCGGCGATCGGATTGTGCGACGCGCTTATCATCGCGCCGGCCGCGGCATTCGTCGCGCGAGTAACGCAAGCAACGGCCGGCGTCGGCACGATGCCGATCGATATCGCATCCCGGCCAACCGACGTAATTCCCGCAACTAAGGCCGCCTCGAGCATCGACCCGGAGAGCCGGGTGTCTCGGCCAACGAGAATCGGCTTGCGGCGATCTCCTCCGTCGGGCAGCACGCTTGCGGCGGCGCGCCCGATGCGCAATGCCAGCTCCGGCGTGAGCTCCTGGTTCGCGACGCCCCGAATTCCGTCGGTACCGAAGAGCGAGCTCACGGCGTTGGGCGGGTTCCGGCGAGAAAGCGGATCTCGACGCGGACGAGGTTGGGCGCAACGGATATTCCGGCCAGCTCGGCTCCCGACGAATCGACGGCCGCCGGCCGCACCATCTCGTCGACGCTCTTCGGCTCGGCCGGCAGCGCGACGTCGGCCTGGACCGCCGAAACTTGAGCGAGCAGCGAAACCGGCGCTCGAACGAGAGCCGATTGCGGGAGGATCCGCGCCGCGCTCACGACGACGCCTTTCGATTGCGAGCCGACGTAATGGACGGCAATCGGAAAGGAGCGCTCTTCAATGCTCTCGATCGTCAGCGTGACCGAGGCCGGGCTCAGGCTCTGAACGACGACGTCGGGGGCGACGAGCTGTACGGGCACGTTGTAAACGCCCGTTCCTTTATTCGAGAGATCGAGCACGGCTTTGATCTCTTCCGGTTTGACCGCGGCCTCTCCGCGCTGCGCCGCGACGCTGACCACCGCTTGGTGATCGGTAAATCGCGCGACGTAGTCGAGCGGCAGATTCACCGCGGTGATGGGAATGGAGAGCTGCTCGTATTGAGGCGTTGCCACGAGCGGATTGCCGGCAAAACGAAAGTAGGCCCAGCCGACGACGGCGAGCGTGAGCGCAAGCACTTTGAGCGCGAAGTTCTGCCGAACGATCTGCAACGGTCGCGGCTCTCAGGAGACGCGTGACGCGGGGTCTCCGCGTTGAGTTCGAAGGCGCGAACGCAGCTGCCCGATGAGATCGGTTCTTCGCCGTCCTCGGCGCGGAGGGCGGGTGATGGCGAGCAGCATCTTGATCAGCCGCTGCTCCTCCTCGACGGGACGCGAGAGCAGGCCGGCTCGCGCTATCGTAATCGTTCCGGTCTGCTCGGAGATGACGAGCACGACGGCATCGGTCTGTTCGGTCAGCCCCAAGGCGGCGCGGTGGCGCGTACCGAGCCTGCTCTTCGTCCGGGATTGCTCCGACAACGGCAGAAAACAGGCCGCGGCGTCGATCTTTCCTTCACGGATGATGACGGCGCCGTCGTGCAGCGGCGAATCGGGTGCGAAGATGGTGAGCAGCAGCTCCTCGGAGATGTCGGCGTGCAACATCGTCCCGCTTTCGCAATACTCTTTCAATCCGCTTTGCTGCTCCAGCACGATCAATGCGCCGCATCGCGCCCGGCCGAGCGCGAACGCGGTGCGTGCGAGCGCCGCAATCGTCTCGTCTTCCGCTCTTCCGCGCTCGGTACGCTCCCCTTCCATGCGAAAGAGGCCGCCGCGGCCGATCTGCTCGAGCGCTCGCCGAAGCTCGGGCTGAAAGACGATCGGAATCGTCACCGCCGCTCCAACGAGCACCAAACGCAGGATAGTGCCGAGCAAAACCAAGTGAAAGAGCGTTGCAACTCCGAGGAGCCCGAGCAGGACGAGAATTCCAATAAGGATCTGTACTGCACGGGTACCGCGGATCAAGAGCAAGACGTAGTAGATCAGGATGCTGGTCGCGATGACGTCGACGACGTCGGAGATGCCGACGTATCCCAGCGGGCTACGCACGATCTATCCGCAGTTCCAGGATGCGCTCGGGCGTGATCTCCGGCGCCTCCAAGCCGTTTGCCGCAACCTGCGCGACGACCGACGGCGGCAACGGCGAGAGCAGCTCCGCGACGCGCCCGCTTGCAAAGCGCACGAGCTCGACGTCTATGAGGCCCATGACCACCGGCACGCCGGTCACGCTGGGGTCCCACTCGACGATCAACCGCGTGCCCCTCGATATACACGCCAAAATGCCGGCCGGGCGGCCGGCGCCGGCGAGCGCTTCAACCAGCGCCGGCAAGGCTTCGGGCACCGCAGGGCAAATTGCCAATGCGATGATTGGTCCCTCGTATACCGTTCCACCCGATGCCGCGCGGATCTTCGCGGCATCGTACCGGCCCGGTAGATCCAGCAGTGCGTATGAACGCCGCGCGTCCTCGCTGATCCGCCAGACCAACGATCCGCCGTTGCGGCGCACGACGTCGTCCACGGCCGCGCGTCGCGCGTCGTCGAGTGCTCCATCGATGCTCAAGGTCACGTAAGCCACGTTTGCATCATCGTTAGCCGTCGTAATCGAGCAATCTTGCGTGTGACGCAGGCGCAACGAGCGCTCGTCGTCTCAACGGGAAAGAACTCGGCCTGGATCTCCGTCGACGGCGAAAGCGGGTTGCGCATGGCGCAACTTCGTCGCATGTCGGGTGTGCGGTTCATGCCCGTACCCGGCGACGTCGTCCAGGTCCGCATCCTCGAAGAGGGCCAGGCGCTAGTCGAACGCATCGAGCCGCGCGGTTTCACGCTGGAACGGCGTAGCGCCGGTGGTCGCGCGAAAACGATGGCCGCAAACGTCGACCTGCTCGTGACGGTGACCGCCCTCGCGGATCCGCCGCCGCGTTTGGTTACGCTCGATCAGCTCATCGCCTTTGCCGAAGTGGAAAGCATCGCGGTTTCCATCATCTTCACGAAACCCGATTTGAGCGAGGCGGCGCAGATGGAGGCCCTGGTCGACCTCTACCAGGGATTAGGGTATCCGACGCTCGCAGTCAATCCGAAGCTGGGCGAGAACGTCGACGCCCTTCGCGAGCTCATTCGCGGTTGCCGCGCGCTCCTGGCCGGCAACTCCGGCGTCGGAAAGAGCACGATCTTCCGTGCCCTCGGCGGCGACACGTCCGTCGGCGACGTCTCTCGCTATGGCCTTGGCCGGCAGACCACCACGTCCGGACGCCTCTACCGGCTCGAAACGGGCTTCCTCATCGACAGCCCCGGTATTAACGAGTTCGGGCTCGGTGCGATCGACGCGAAAACGCTCAGTGCCGCCTTTCGGGAGATGCGCGACCTCGCGCCGCACTGCCGCTTTACCGACTGCACCCATTTGCAGGAGCCCGACTGCGCGGTACGAGCCGCGTTGGCGGAAGGCCGGATCGCGCCCAGCCGGTACGCGAGCTACCGGAAAATGCTGCTGGAACCAAGCTAGCTTCTGGAGAAGTCGCTGCCCGCTGGACACCCAGCGAAGGGGGCTGGTATGATACACGCCGTGCCAAACATCAAAGCAGCCGAAAAGTGGGTCCTTCAATCCGAGAAGCGCACGGCGCGTAACAAAAGCGCCAAGAACCGGCTCAAGACGCTCTATAAGAGCGCCGTCGACTCCGGCGACGCCGCCGCGGCCCCGCGCGTCGAGAGCGCGTTTGACAAAGCCGCCGGCAAGGGGATCATCCATCGCAACAAGGCCGCGCGCAAAAAGTCGCGGCTCGCCAAAGCGGCGCAACGGCCCACCCCAAAGGCCGCAAAGGGGCGCTCGACCCGCAAAAAATAGCTCCGGCGCAACCCGCCCCCGTTACGGATCGACGTTGATCGCGAGGCGCGTAGCGCGATCCGCGTGCGCCGGCCTTAAGATGCGCTTGCGGATCACTGCGCGCAGCGCCGCGGGCTTTCGAGTAAGCAGACCGATTCGATACCGCCACTCGTTATTGACTCGCACGATCGGATATGGCGCCGGGCCGAGCACCTCGGCGACGCCGCTCTCGCGCACCAGCTCGGCGTAACGCTGCGCCGTCTCCCCGACGCGCCGTCGATCGCGTCCGATGACCCCGAGATAGACCAACCGGCGCGCGGGCGGAAAGCCGACGGCCGCCCGTTCTTGCAGCTCCCCAGCGGCGAAACCGTCGTAATCGTGACGAGCCGCGAAACGAACTGCGGGATGATCGGGTGCGTAAGTTTGCACGATCGCCTCGCCGCGCCTCATCCGGCCGCTGCGCCCGCAGACTTGCGCGATCAGGGCGAAGCTTCGTTCCGCCGCCCGAAAATCGGGAAGATAGAGCCCGAGGTCTGCCGCAACCACGCTCGCGAGCGTCACCGTCGGGTAATCGAGGCCTTTGGCAACCATCTGCGTCCCGACCAAAACGTCGCCTTCCGCTTCAAAGGTCGACAGGATTCGCGCGTGATCGCCGATCCGCGTCGTCGTATCGGAATCCATGCGCAGAACCCGCGCCTGCGGAAAGAGCCGGAGTACCTCTTCCACGACGCGCTCCGTTCCGATGCCCAGCTCGCGAATCGTCTCCAAGCCGCAGGCCGGGCAGAGCTGCGGCATCGCCGTTCGATAGTCGCAGTAATGGCAGCGCAGGAGTCGTTCGCTGCGATGAACCGCGAGCGCCACGCTGCAGCGCGGGCACTGCGGCGAGTCCCCACAGTTGCGACAGATCAGCGCGCCGGCGCTTCCGCGGCGGTTGACGAAGAGCAGGCTCTTTTCCCCGCGGCGTAGGCGCTCGCCCAAAGCCTGAACGAGGACGCTGCTAAAGATGCCGCGGTTTCCGCTCCGGAACTCCTCGCGTAAATCGACGATCCGCACATCGGGGAGCGGCTGCGCCGTTGCCCGTTCGCGCAACTCCAAAAGCGCAATCTTACCACCCTTGGCGGCGGCATAGCTCTCGAGCGAGGGCGTCGCGCTTCCGAGGAGCAGCACCCCGTTCTCCAGCTTCATCCGTTCGTGAGCGACGGCGACGGCCTGATAGCGCGGCACGAGCTCTTGTTTGTAGGACGGGTCGTGGGATTCGTCGACGACTAGCAGTCGCACGTCGCTCAACGGAGCGAAGACCGCGCTGCGCGCGCCGACGACCACGTCGATCTCGTCGCGGGCGCAGGCCTGCCACGCATCGAAACGCTCGCGCTCCGAGAGCGCCGAGTGCAACACGGCGACGCGTTCGCCGAATGCGGCCTCGAAGCGTTGCGCGGCCTGCGGCGTCAGCGAGATCTCGGGCACGAGTACGATCGCGCGCCCGCCCAGGCGAAGGACGCGTTCGATCGCCTCCACGTACACCAGCGTCTTGCCGCTCGCGGTGACGCCGTAGAGAAGCGCCGTCTCGAAGCGACGAGCCTCGAGCGCTGTATCGATCCAGCGCAGGGCGCGCCCCTGCTCGGCGGTCGGCCGATCGCGGGGCGCGGCAGCAGCCGGCGCGCGACGCAACGCGGCGGGACGGAGATGCCGCTCCTTCAGTGCGCCGTTGTGGAGCGCACGCGCGATGACCGCCTGGCTGAATCCGGCGAGCAGCGCATCGGCGCGCGGAAGACCCGGGTTGGCGCGCACGAATGCGATGAGCGCCTCGGCCTTCTTCCCGCGGATTGGCCGGTCGCCCGGGTCGAGCACCCGCACTTGGTACTCGGTCGTTCGAGGATCGATCATTCGGCGCTCCCGTCGAAGCGCACCGGAGCGAACCAGCGCCCGAACGTGCGCTAACAACGTGCTGCGGTCGGCGATGCGGCGCGCCTCCGGGTGGCGTAGCAGCTGTTCGAGCGCAAAGCCGTCGGGCAGCTCTTCCCAAATCAAACGGATGAGACGCGGCGACAGCGAGGAACGTTTCGGACGCGGTTGCGCGCCCCGCACGAACGAATCGCGCATGCGAGGAACGGCGTCGGCGAGGACGACCGCGCTCAGCGCCTCGCCCAGCGTGCAGAGGTAATGCTCGGCCATGAAAGCGGCGAGGTGCAGGCCGATCTCGTCGAAAGCCCGCGGAACGTCGAGGCGCTCGCACACGAGCTTGAGCGCTTGCGCCGGGCGCGCGACCTCGCGCACCGGTGAGACGACGAACGCGAGCACCTCCCGCGTCCCCAGCGGTACCCGCACGACCTCGCCGACTGCGAGCTCGAGCGTGCCGGCGTCGTACGTCAGCGGCAGGTCGAAGCGCGAGGAACGAATCGCCGGCAGCGCGTCAACGACGCGCACGAGGCTTCTCCGGGGGTTGCCGGAGCCGCGCGAGGACCGCGCGCACGCTGCGGTTGTCGCACTCGACGCCGTACTCCACATCGCCGATTGCGCGCGGCAAGACGAACCGAAGCCGGCCGGCGTGCTTCTTCTTGTCGCTCCCCATCGCCGCGAAGATCGCCTGCGGTTGCAGCGACGTCTGCAGCGGCAATCTCAGCAGCGTCAAGAGCGTCAGCACGCGCAGATGTTCGTTCTCGCTGAAGCGCCCCGTCCGCAACGCGAGCAATCCCGCGGCCCGCAAGCCAATCGCGACCGCCTCGCCGTGGGGCGTGCCATAACGCGACGCGCGCTCGATCGCATGACCGAAGGTGTGGCCGAGGTTGAGCAGCGCACGCGCCCCGGCCTCGAGACGATCGTCGGCGACGGTCATCGTCTTGACCTTGACCGCCGCCTCGATCACGTCCGTCCACGGCCACGCCGAGAGCGGATGCGGCGCGAGCTCCTCGAGCGCGTCGAAGAAATCGCCGCCCTCGACGATCGCGGCCTTGACGACCTCGGCCAACCCTTCCCGCAGCGCGCGCGGCGGCAGGGTGCGTAGCGCCGTGACGTCGCAAAAGACGCCGGCAGGATCGCGAAAGGCGCCCGCAAGGTTCTTGCCGTCGCGCAGATCGACGCCGGTCTTACCGCCGATCGCCGCGTCGACCATCGCAACGAGCGAGGTAGCGACGTGGGCGTAGGCGACGCCGCGCATATAACTCGCGCAGGCGAATCCGAAAAGATCGCTCGCAACTCCTCCGCCCACGCCGAGCACGAGCCCGCCGCGCTCGACCTTGGCGCGGAGCATCGCATCGAGGACCGCCTCGACCGTCGACAGCCGTTTGCGGGCTTCGCCGAGTTTGAAGGCAAGGACGGGAGGCTTCCCGATGCCCGCGGCGACGCGCTCGGCCTTCGCGCGAACGTGCCGGTTCGCATCGCTGAGCAGGACGCTGACCGGCCCGCGCCTGCGCGCAAAGTCGATCAGCTCGCTTCCGAGATCTTCGCCGACGACGATCGGGTAGCCGAGGTCGTCATTGCGCGACGGCTGCGTCATTAGGAGGCCACGCTGCCGATCACGAGCTTCTGCTCGCGCAGCCACGCGATAATCTCGCCGATAACCTGCGCGTCGGTTCGGCGCGATGCTTCGATCACCCGATCGGCACGTTCGTACGCCGCGATCCGGCTCCCGTAGAGCTCCTCGATCCTCGCCAAGGTCGGCGCTGAGCCGAGCAGCGGCCGGACCTCACGGCCTCGGCGCACGCGCGCCAGCACCTGCTCCGGAGAGACCTTGATGAAGACGCAGTAGGCGCGGTCTTCGAGCAGCCGCCGGTTCTCCGCCATCGTCAGCGCGCCGCCGCCCAAGGCGACGACGCTCGCCTCCGTTCCCGCGAGCGCGTACCGCACCGCCTCGTGCTCGTAGCGCCGAAACGCCGCTTCGCCTTCGCTCGCGAAGATGGCCGGGATCGGCCCATGCCCTTTAACGACGAGCGCGTCGGTATCGCAAAAGCGCCACCCAAGCTTGCGCGCGAGCTTGCGGCCGATGGTCGATTTCCCGGAGGCCATGAAGCCGACGAGCGCCACGTGGCGCTTCATTGGACGAAGAGACGCGCCGCCGCCTCGCGACTACGTTGCAGATTATCGAGCGTCTCTTCCATCGAATCGCCGCCGTACTTCTCCAAGAGCGGCTCCATCAACGCGAGCCGCACCATCGCCTCACCCACGATCGCGGCGGCCGGGACGACGCAGACGTCGCTGCGCACGATCGTTGCCGGAGCATCGGTCCGGGCGTGCAGATTGACCGAAGGGAGCGCCTTCATCAGCGTCGGAATCGGCTTGACCGAAACGCGCAGGACGATCGCCTCGCCGTTGCTCATTCCGCCCTCGATGCCCCCGGCGCGATTGCTTCCGCGTACGACACGCTCGCCTTCCAGCGAAAAGACGTCGTGCGCTTGCGATCCTGGCGTCCCCGCAACCTCGGCGCCGAGTCCGATCTCGACCGCGCGCACGGTCTGCATGCCCATCACGGCGCCGGCGAGGATCCCGTCGAGCCGCCCAGCCGGCTGCCGATTGCTGCCGATCCCAATCGGCATTCCGTCGATGCGAACCACGAAACGTCCGCCGAGCGTGTCGCCGGTGCTCTTCGCGCCATCGATCGCGGCGATCATTTCTTGCGCGGTCTCGGGATGCGGGCATCGCACGTCGCTGCTTTCGACCTTGTCTTGATCCCACTCGTCGAGATCGGGTGCCTCGACGTTGCCGATTTGTGCGACGTAGCTGCGCGTCGCGATCCCCATGCTCGCGAGAAACTGCGCGCAGATCGCACCCAAACAGACTCGCATCGCGGTCTCGCGCGCGCTGGCACGCTCGAGCACGTTGCGCAGGTCGCGTTGGCGGTACTTCAGAGCGCCGGCATAATCGGCGTGGCCGGGCCGCGGATTCGTCAACGGGTCGCCACCGCCCGCAATCGGATCCATCAGCGCACGCACTTTCGGCGTCAGATAATCGCGATTCCGGACGATCACGGCGATCGGCGAGCCCAGCGTCTCGCCTCCGCGCACGCCGGCGAGAAACTCCAACTCGTCGCGCTCGATCTTCATGCGCGCGCTGCGCCCATAGCCGCCTTGCCGCCGCGCCAGGGTCTCGTTGATTGCGCCAACGTCGAGTCGCAGATGAGCTGGGATGCCGTCGAGGATCCCGACCAGCGCGGGCCCATGCGATTCACCGGCCGTGAGATACCGAAACATCGGGGCGAGCTTCGGCGTCCTGCAGCGGGGCTACTTCACACGCGCTTCGCAAGCGCTCCATTGCCGCGCGATGCAATCGCGTGACGTGCCGACGAGAATAACCCAACCGTGCTGCGAGCTCGACGACGCTGACGCCGTCGAGATGAATCGAGACCACGATTCGCCGCTCGAGCGGTGTGAGCGCCCGAAGCATCCGCTCGACGGTCAATCGGTCGAGTAGATCGTCGATTCCCGCGGCCGCAACGCACCGCTCGACGCCGACCAGTTCGAAGGAGAGCACGTGCCCGCTTGCGCGATACGCGCGTACCTCGCATGCCTCCCGCGCCGACGCGCCGGCGAACTCCGCTACCTCGCTCTCCGACGGTTCCCGGCCGAGCAGCGGCCAAAGCTCGCGCTCGGCAGCGGCCCAACGCCGCTCCAAATGGCGCACGGAGCGCGGGGCGCGCAGGAAGCGTTCGCAATCGCGAATGTAGTGCATCAGTTCGCCGACGAGGAGGAGCCACGCGTATGCTTCGAACGGAGCGCGGTGCGAGGGATCGTAACGGTCGGCCGCCTTGATGAGCCCGATCGCTGCGACCTGTTCGAGGTCCGCACGATCGAGACCGCGGCGCGCGAACCGCCGCGCCGCCCGCCGACAGAGGTACCAGTATTCTGCAACCAGACGTTCGCGCGTAAGAGACCGGCGCAACGGCGTTGCACGGAAACGAAGAGCCACACCCAACCTCTTCTGTGAAGAGACCCACCGGACGTCGCTGCAAGCGCCATCCGTTGCTAATCGTTATATACCACGCGATTTGAAAGCGCAATACCCGGCAGGAGTCGCCGCCATGCAGCCACTAGTCAGCCACATGAAAGCGTCGCGCGGCGTGCTGCTCGTGGCGCTGGCGCTTCTCGCTATTGGGGCCCTTCGCGATTTTGCGCGTCTTGGTGACGCACTTCCCTGGCGTCAACTCTACGACTTTTCGGATTTCTACTGCGCGGGCGCAGCGCTCGACCAGGGTAACGATCCGTATCGTTACGAGCCGCTTCACCAGTGCGAACACACCGTCAACCTCAGCGAAGCCTATCGCGCGGACCCGAGCCGCGTCGTGCCGGCACCACTGCCGCCCTACGACTTTCCGCCATTCATGCTCGCCGCGCGCACAGAGTTCGCCAACGCGCGCAGGCTCGATGCCGTCGCGATCGTCGTCGCGGTGGCGGCCTCGATCGTGGGCCTTGCCCTGGTTGCCGTTCCGCTGGACGTTGGCGCCTTGGCACTCGTTCTGCCCGCTGGATACGTGCTGCTCAACGCCGGCCAAACCGTTCCGTTCGCGCTTTGCGCGCTCGTCTTCTGTGGCGTCGCACTCGCCCGGCGGCGCAATCGGCTGGCCGGAGTTCTGGCGGCCCTCACGATGATCGAGCCCCATTTGGGCTTGCCGGTCTGCGCGGCAATGCTCATCTGGGTTCCGCGAAGCCGTCTCGGGCTCGTTACGACGGCGGTCGTGCTCGCCGGCATCGGCGCGCTGCTCGTCGGCATTCCGGGCATCGTTGAATTTCTGACGCGAGTGCTTCCGGCGCAGGCCTCCGCCGAGATCGGCTACGTCTATCAATACAGTTTCAGCTACTTGCTCAAAGCGCTCGGCGCCGCGCCGGGGCCCGCGCTCGCTGCCGGCGAGATCTCGTATGCACTCATGCTCGGGCTCGGCGTTTGGCTCGGGCGGCAGACGGCAACGCGCCTTGGGCGGCCGGAACTCGTCGCGTACGTGCCCGCAGCCTGCAGCGTCGTGGCCGGTCCGTACGTTCACATGGTCGATCTCGCTTTTGCAGTACCGGCGGCACTCGTGCTGGCGTGCTCGCTGGGCGGGCGCACGCGAGAGCTCGCCACGACGGCCCTCTGCCTGCTCGCCGTCCCGTGGATCGTGGTTTGGATCGCCAAGAAGCTCTTCCTCGCGGCGCTCTTCGTCGTTGCAGCACTTCTCCTGCGTCTGCAGATACGCGCCGGCGCTGCGATCGCTACCTTTGTGGCGATCGCCGCGAGCATCTATCTGCTCGAGCTCGCGCCCCCCGCGCCGCTGGTCGCGACGACACCGGGAAGTTTCCCGGCAAGCGATCTGGCGCAAATCGCGTGGCGTGCCTACGTCGAGCAGCTCGGCCCTTCGAGCTTTACCTGGTTGCTCGTAAAAGCGCCGACTTGGCTCGGCCTCGCCGGCCTGCTTGCCGCCTGCTTTGCGGCGCTGCGCGCGCCACGCGTGCGCGCGAACTCGTGAGCGCCGCGGATCGCCGCCGTACCACCATCATCGGCGTCGTCATGGTTGCGCTCGCCGCGGCGGCGCTGCGCGACTTTATCCGCTTGGGCGACGCGTTGCCGTGGCGGACGATGGACGAGCTTCCCGACTTCTATTGTGCGGGCTCGGCGCTCGATCGGCGGAGCAGCCCCTATACCTACGAGCCGCTGCACGAGTGCGAGCATCGGGTGAACCGCGGGAACACGTTTCGCGGGCGGCTCTTCGCGGGCGATCCGAGCATTGCGGTTCCCGCGCCGCAGCCGCCCTTCGATTTCGCGCCCTTCGCCGTGCTCGCGCGAGCGCCGTTCGAGGAGGCCCGTTTGATCGAGGCGATCGCGATCCTCGCCGCCGTCGCGCTCTGCGTCGTCGCGCTCGCACGGCTCGCCATCCCCTGGCAACTCTCGGCTGCAGCGCTGGCGCTCTCGACGGCCTACGTCGAGCTGGCCACCGGACAGATCGTCCCGTTTGCGCTGCTAGCGCTGGTGCTCTGCGGTCTCGCGCTCGCGCGAAGATCCGACGCACTCGCCGGAATCGCCGCGGGACTGACGGCCATCGAGCCAACCGTGGGCGTACCGGTCGTTCTCGCGGTGCTGCTCTTCGTGCCGCGAGCACGTGGTCCCGTCTTCGCAACGGCGGCGGTCCTGTCGGCCTGCTCGATCGCGCTCGTCGGTCCGCGCGGCTTGCTGCAGTACTTCACGGCGGTCCTTCCCGCGCACGCGGCCTCGGAGTTGCACTTCCCGTTTCAGTACAGCTTGACGTATGCCGCCGCGTACTTCGGGGTTGCGCCGGCGACCGCGCGACTCGCGGGCGCGATCTCGTATCTCCTTTTCGTTGCCGCCGGGCTGACGCTCGCGCCACGGCTGAGCGCGGCCCTGGGCCGGCGCGAGCTGCTCGTCTTTCTCCCCGCGCTCTGCTCGGTGACCGGCGGCGCGTTCCTCCATCAGGAAGAGCTCTCCTTCGCGCTCCCGGCAATGCTCGTATTGGCCGTCGCCATGCAAGCCCGAGCGAAAACCGCTATGACGTTTGCGCTCTGCGCTCTCGCGATCCCCTGGATACCGGTCTGGGGCGCAAAGCAGCTCTTTCTACCATCGCTCTTCGTTTGCGCCGCGATCCTGCTGCGGCTGCGCATCGACCTCCGCGCCGGCTTCGGATTCCTCTGCGCCCTTGCGGCCGTCATCTACGCATTCGAGCTGCACCCGCCGCATTTACCGGTGCCCGACGCAACGGCTCAACGCGTCGTCTATGCGCCTTCGGAGCTCGTGCAGCGCGAATGGCGCGATTATACCGAGCAGCGCAGCACCAGCGACCCGTTCTGGTTTGCGATCAAACTCCCGACCTGGGTCGCGCTGCTTGGCGCGCTGCTGCTTGCGGCTCGCTATCCTCTTCGATTTCCGCCCGCATCTGAACCCAGCCCCGAAAATTCGCATGGAACGCCGAGTCGCTCGCCGGCGTTGCGACGTGCTCGAACGGGCTGAGGTGGCGATCGCTCTTGAGACGCTGGTAGAGCTCGAGATCCTTGCCGACCTCGCGCTTGCCTTCGTGCGTTAAATACGAAACCCGCGCGCAACGCGCCGCCGAGACCCGTTTGCGCGTCTCGACCTCAAGACCGTACTCGTCGCGTTGCAGGAGCGGCGTGTGCCACTGGCCGTGTGCCAGCAACTGCGGGCGGCTCTCCAGCATCGCCTCGCGCATCCGGAGCGCCGCCGCGCGAATCTCCGGTTGCGCATTGGGCGCGCAGCGCAGCTCGAAGAAATTCTCCCACTCCGTGGCGGTGACGATGACCGTGTGCCAAAGGAACGGCTCGAGAATGCGATTGAGCTCTTGTTTATGAACCTGCAGTTGTTGGAGTTGTTTTGCATGCTTCACGGCATCGTCGCGCGCTTGCAGCCACGCAGCTTTCGCTGCCTCGGCTTCCGGATCCGAGAGCGTGTCGCTCGCGGACATGCCGGCTTTGTTGCGGCCCCATTCGAGCGGTAGAACGGGATCGTGCTCGACGCGCTCGATCAGTTTCGACGTCGGAACGGCACGAGAACTCGCCGAATTCCGTGACAGCTGGCGGTGCGTGTTAAACTCCGCGAGCACGAAGCGCGGAAAGGTTACCTCGAGCGTGGTGAGCCGGACTCCGTTCGGAGCGACGGAGTCCAGCAACACCCGCGCGCTATAGGCCATCGGCCCGCGTTAGGCTTCAGCCGCGATAGCGCAGGAAGGCGGGAACGTCGATGTCGTCCATGGTCATCGGTGCTACCGCGTCGAGTCTGCCCGTGTCGAAGGCGTAACCGGCCTGCGCGCCGCGATAGCCGCGCCGCGAACCAAAGCCCGCGGCCAGCACGGTGACGCGCACCTTTCCGGACATCGCCGGATCGATCGATGCGCCGAAGATGATCTGCGCCTCGGAGTCGACGGCGCGGCTGATCATCTCGGCCGCTTCGTTCACCTCGTACATCGCCATGTCCGGACCGCCGGTAATGTTGAAGATGACGCCATGTGCGCCCTCGACCGTGGTCTCGAGCAGCGGCGATGCGATCGCCTTCTGCGCGGCGTCGGCGGCGCGGTGCTCGCCGGTTCCTTCGCCGATTCCCATCATCGCCGAGCCGGCATCGGTCATGATCGTCTTCACGTCGGCAAAATCCAAATTGATGAGCCCCGGCTGCGTGATCAAGTCGCTGATGCCGGCGATTCCCTGGCGCAGCACGTCGTCCGCGTAGGAGAACGCCTCGTTCAGCGGCGTCTTCTTCTCGATTACCTGCAGGATGCGCTCGTTGGGAATGGTGATCAACGTATCGACCTTGCTTTCGAGCTCCGCTATCCCGTTCTCGGCGATCTGCATGCGCTTCTTGCCCTCGAACGCAAAGGGTTTCGTCACCACCGCGATGGTGAGCGCGCCGGACTCGCGCGCGAGCTCGGCGATGACCGGGGAGGCCCCGGTTCCGGTGCCGCCGCCCATGCCTGCGGTCAGAAAGACGAGATCCGCGCCGTCCAAGATGAGGCTCAGATCCTCGCGCGAGGCTTCCGCAGCCTCTCGGCCGAGGGTTGGGTTCGCGCCCGCCCCGAGGCCGCGCGTCTGACTACCGCCGACGTGCACGCGATTCTCGGTCAGCGCGCCGCGCAGCGCCTGCACGTCGGAGTTGACCGCGTAGAAGTCGACTCCGCTGAGGCCCGCGGCGATCATGCGATTAACGGCGTTGCAGCCGCCCCCGCCGATGCCGATCACTTTGATCGTCGCTGCGTGTTCGGGTTCGGATGTGGAACGTCGTCCATCAGCCATTGCTTCGGGTTCCTCCGTCAAACAAAGTAAAGTGCCAAACTAGTGTGCTGTCCCAGCACACTAGGTCCAAAGATCCGCGAGCCAGCGCTGGACTCGGCCAAGCATCGGGTTACCGCGCCGTCCGGTGCGGAGCGCGTCCTCGCCGGCACCGTTCGCACCGAAGAGGACGAGGCCGATTGCGGTTGCGTATTGCGGCGCCGCCATAGCGCCGGTCAAACCGCCGATCGTGTTGGGCGCCCCGACGCGAACCGGCAACCCAAAGACGTCCTCGGCGATCGGCTCGATGCCGGGGAGCTGCGAGCCGCCGCCGGTCAGCACGACTTCGCCCAGCACCAAGTCGCGCGGCACGTTCTCGACGATCTTCTGCTTTGCCATGCGCAGCGTCTCGAGGACGCGCGGCACGACGATCTGGCGAAGCTCGGGGGTCGAGTGCTCGCGCATCGCCCGGCCGTCGAGCGTCCGCACCTCGAAGCGCTCGTCGCGCCCCGTCGCGCCCAGCTTCTTCTTGATCTCCTCGGCCTCGGCGAGCGTCGTCTTGAGGCCGAGAGAGATGTCGCTGGTCAAGACATTTCCGCCCACCGGTATCGTTGCGGTGTAGATCGCGCTGCCGAGGGAGTAAACGGCAATGTCCGTCGTCCCGCCGCCGATGTCAAGCAGCACCACCCCGACCTGTTTCTCCTCTTGCAAAAGCGTTGCAGCCGAGCTTGCCAGCGGCTCGAAGACGACGCCGAGCGGCTCCAAACCCGAACGCTGGACGCATTTGAGGACGTTCGTGATGAAACTATTGCTGCCGGTGACGATGTGGGTATCGACCTCCAATCGGCCGCCGGCCATACCGACCGGATCGCTGACCCCTTCTTGCCCGTCGACCGTAAAATAGCGTGGCAACGCGTGGATGATCTGGCGGTCGCTCGGAAGATTGATGATCTTGCTGGCATCGATCACGCGCCGAACGTCGCCGCTCGTGACCTCGCGATCTTCGCCGGAGACCGCGACGACGGCGCGGTTATTCGTGCTGCGTATGTGGTCGCCGGTGATTCCCACGAAGACCTCGTTGAAGTGAACGCCGGCCATGCGCTCGGCCTTCTCGGTCGCTGCCTCGATCGATTTGATCGTCTCGTCCAGATCGACCACGACGCCTTTGCGCATCCCCAGCGACGGGGCTTCCCCGAAACCGACGATCTCCAGGCCGGCCGAGCCGTTCACCGCGACGACCGTGCAGGTCTTCGTCGTCCCAATATCCAGCCCGCATACGGTCTCGTGCTTCATCCCCGCTCAGTCCCACCTGTCCTACAAAAAAGCCGGCTAACCACGATATATTGTGGTCTAACCTCCCAAATCCTACTACTCCTAGCGGATGGCCTGCCGCGATTCGCAAGGCTTTGCGAGCGGCCCGTCATCTCCTTGGGGAGAACCCGCCAAAGGTGTGGAGAACCTGTGCATGCGAAATGGCACCGCGTTAGAACGTGCGCCGCGCCCTAGTAGCGCGGCGGAAACTTGCGCTATGATGCAACTTTAATCGCTCGCTGCTGACTGGAGTCCGCTCACGTGAACCGTATTTGCTCGATTCTCGTTTTAGGCGTAGCATCGTTTCTGCCGGTCGCGGCGGGGGCCGTTAGCGTCGCGTCGACAGACATTCCAGACGGGACCTACACCGGTAAGGTCCTGAAAGTTATCGATGCCAAGCACATCGATATTCTGCTGGACGATGGCAAGGAGGCGACGCTTCCGGCCGGCCGTCCGTACCTCGATTTCTCCAAGGTACGGCCGAACGATCAAATTAAGCTGTCGGTGATCAGCGGCAACGTCATGGTCTACGTCGACCTGACGAGCCACTAGTGTGCTTCATCGGTAGACCAGTACGGGCGCTGAAGGCGCGCGTAGATCGATCGCGGCCACTCGCCGCTGACGGCCGACGACCTGCGCCAGAATCGCGTTCGCAAGCGTTAGTTTTCGATCCAGATCGTTCGTGCCGCCCAGAAGAAGGCGCAGGCCGCCGCGCATCGTTGCGACGAGCCCTCCGAAACGGTCGAACCCAAGCTCGACCGGAACGATCTGCCGAGCAGCCAACGCTTCGTATGCGTCGCGCAGCGCGATCGCATCCCGCGTACGCACGTACTCACCGGGCGTAAAGCCGACTCCCGGTTGCAGGACTAAAACGGGTAGCGTATCTCCGACGCCTGCCGGCTCGAGGACGCGCAGCGCCCGGTCGACGAGCACGGCATCCCATCCGCTGAGCAAAACCGCAATCGGCGTGCGCTCCGCCACCACGATGCGAATCGATGCCGGCGGAATCCGCCCGACGCGGGCGCTCGCGATATAGGGAATCGCTTCGATCCGCCGCGCCATCGCGCCGGTGTTCTGCAACCAGATGCTGACGCGAGGCGCAATCGCGGCGCGCGTAACGATCTCGCCGCGGCTCACGATGCGGTTCCCCGTCACCGCGATCTTCTTCGGGTTGAAGCCGGGCCAGGCGGCGGCGAACGCGAGGCCGCCCGCAACGACTGCCGCGCCGAGCGCGATCGGCATCCAAAACGGCCGCACGCGCGCTACCGGCGATCGCTTGCGTCTTCGTGCCTTCACGTCACGCGCATGCGAGGACGTATTTGTCGATCGCTTCGGCGACGCCGTCGTGCGCCAGGTCGGCCACGACGGCGTCGGCGATAGCTCGCAGCTCGGGAGGCGACGAACCCATCGCCACCGCAAAGCCGGCGGCCTCAAGAAGAGGCGCGTCGTTCCACGAGTCTCCAATTGCGACGGTCCGCTCCATCGCGACACCGAGGCGCTCGGCAACGAAACGCAGCGCGGTACCCTTGTCGACGCGTGGATCGAAGACTTCGACGAACTCCGGCAGGCTGCGCGTCACGTTCCCGCGGCCGGCGAAAACGGCGCCGAGTTTTTCGGCGTACGATGCCGCCACGGGCTCGTCGGCGATGACGATCGCTTTCGTCGCCGGGCTATAGGCAAAGGCTTCGCGCAGCGAAGGAACGATGACCGGCTGAGTCATCGAGAGCGACGCGTACAGCTCCGAAAACCGATTGCGAGACTCGCAGTAGTATTCGTCGTTACGATAGAGCTGGAGGTGCATGCGGTCGCGCTCGGTGATCGCGATGAGCTCGCGCACGATCTCGTTGGCCAGCGCGGTGTGCGCCAGCACCTCATCGGTCGCCGGGTCGATAATTGCGGCGCCCTGGTAGCAGATCAGGGGCGCGTCGAGCCCGAGCTCGCGCGCGAAGGGGAGCGTCGCCCGATACATTCTGCCCGTCACCAGACAGCCCGCCGTACCGGCTCGCTGCATCCGCGCGATCGCGCCGCGCACTGGCTGCGATATCGAAAGGTCGCGGCCGACGAGGGTTCCATCTACGTCGAAGGCGACGAGCAGCGGCGTCAACTTCCAAACCTCATCCGCGCCGTTTGCGCGTGATGTGGCAGAGCGTCGGATTCGGCGAGCGCGGCCATCACCGCCGAGTCGTTGGCGATGCGCTCGAGCGTGTTCTCGACCACGCTAAAGGTTCGGGTAAAGTCGCTCAACGAGAGGCTCGAGGCAAAGCGCGCCGTCCCGGCGGTAGGAACGGCGCGACTCGTGCCGGCGAGATACTCGCCGCTGACCACCGGCGTCATGTCGCCTACGAAGACCGTTCCCACCGCGTAAATCCGCTCGAGATAGGCCGAGGCATTGCGAACCTGCAGCGAGAGATACGCCGGTGCGAAGCGGTTGATGACCTCGAAGAGCTCTTCTCGGGTGCGAGCCTCGATCAGCCGGCAGCGCGTCGCGATGGCAATGCTGACGACCTCGTCACGCTCCAGCGTCCCCAGGTCGAGCGTATCGAGGAGCTGGGCGACGGCTTCCAAGAGCGGCCGCGATTCCGAGAGCACGGCCAGGCGCGTAACGCCCGGCACTTCGGCCTGCGCCAAAAGCTCGCCGACGACGTACTCGCTATTCGCGCCGTCGTCGGCGACGACGAGCACTTCGCTCGGCCCGGCAAGCAGATCGACGCCGCATCGTCCGAAGACTTGGCGCTTCGCCTCGGTCGTCCATATGCCGCCACGGCCGACGATCTTCTCGACGGAAGCGATCGAATCGGTCCCGAACGCTGCCGCCGCAACCGCTTGCGCGCCTCCGACCGCGTAGAGCTCGTCAACGCCGCAGAGCGCGCAGGCCAAGAGCGCCGCCGGCGAAACCCCGTTCGGCTCGGGCGGCGCGAGTACAACGATGCGCGAAACCCCCGCGATCTTTGCGGGGACAGCTCCCATCAACACGGCCGAGGCCGCTCCGCTTCGCGACGCATAGACCGCGACGGCGCGCAGCGCACGGCGCTGCACGGCATAACGAGTACCGTCCTCGTCGACGTAGGCGATCTCGGGCAGCCGCTGCCGCTCCGCAAAACGCGCGATGCGTTCCTTCGCGAGCTCGATGCCGGCAGCGATCTCCGCCCCGACGAGAGCGCGCGCACGGTCGAGCATCGGAATCGGCACGTGCAATTTCGAGAGATCGAACGCGACGTCGTCGAAGCGCCGCGCGTATTCGGCGATTGCAGTATCGCCGCGTCCCCGAACCTCGGCGAGGATCCGTCCGACCTCAGTAACGACCGCCTCGGGGGCGCTCCAGCCTCCATCGAGCAGACCGGAGAGCGCCCCGGTATCGGAGGCGGCTACCACCTTCATGCGTGCGTCATCCGAACGCATCCATGGCGCCCTCGCGAACGCCCTGCGGCGCGAAGATGCTTTCCAGCTCGCGGCGCACGCGGGCGTCGCTTGCAATCGCGCGGCCGACGCGCTGCGAGCGGCCGCGCACGTGCATCACGACCGGCACGTCGCCCGGCCACTCGTCGATCAGACGTGCCAGCCGGTCGATTTGCTCCCGATCCGTTACTTCAACGTGCCAACCGCGGACGGCACCGCCGGGCACCGACGCGGCGGGCGGAACGAAGACCGCAACCTCGTTGGCTGCGACCGAGAGCTCGACGCGCGGCTCGTCTCCGGGTGCCGCGCCGGGCCGCTCGCGTAGGCGAAGCCGGCCCTTGACGATCAAAGTTGCATCGCTTTGAAAGAGGTGCTGCGCCTGCGGATAGATCTTCGAAAAAAGGACGACGTCGCAGGTTCCGGTCATGTCCTCGAGCGCGGCTACGAGCATCTGCTGGCCGGCTTTCGTCAGGCTCCGGCGTACGGCGGTTATCGTGCCGGCAATGGTGACCGCGGCGTCGTCTTCGACGTTTCGCAGCTCCTTGATCGGCATCGCGCCGGCGCGCGCCAAAAGCGGCGCGATCTCCGCGAGCGGATGCCCGGAGACGAAGATGCCGAGCGTCTCGCGCTCCCACGAGAGCATCTCGCGCGTCGTCGGTGCCGCAACGCTGGGCAGCTTCGGAGCCAGGATCGGCTGCGCCGCAGCCTCACCGAAGAGCGAGGCCTGCCCCAACTCGGCATCGCGCGAGGTCCGCGCGGCGAGCTCGAGTGCGGTATCGAGCGCTGCGAGCTTCTGCGCGCGATTTCCCTCGAGCGCGTCCAGCGCGCCGCACTTGACGAGCGCTTCGAAAACCCGCCGATTGACCTGTCTGGCGTCGACGCGCTCCGCGAGTTCGAAGAGGCCGCTGAAGCGCCCGCTGCGGTCGCGCGTTTCGATGATGTTGCGGACCGCGGCTTCGCCCACACCCTTGACCGCGGCCAAGCCGAATCGAATCGCTTCCCCGACGACCGTAAAATCGACGAGCGATTCGTTCACGTCGGGCGGAAGCACGTCGATCCCGACCTTCTTCGCTTCCTCGATGTATTCGACGAGCTTCTCGGTCTTGTCTTTGACGGAAGTCATCACCGCGGCGAGGTACTGCAGCGGATGATTCGCCTTCAAATACGCGGTCTGGTATGCAATCCACGCGTATGCCGCCGCATGCGCCTTGTTGAACGCGTAACCGGCAAACGGTTCGATGTAGTGGAAGAGCTTCTCGGCAAGCGCGCGATCGATGCCGGACGTCGCGGCCGCTCCGATTACGAACTTTTCTTGATAGAAGGGGGTCTTCGATTTCTGCTTCTTGCTGATGACCTTGCGTAGCTCGTCCACTTCGGTGAGCGAAAACCCGGCGATCTCGCGCGCCATCCGCATCACCTGTTCCTGATAGACGGGAATGCCGTAGGTCTCCGAAAGAATCGGCTCGAGCCGCGGATGCAGGTACTGCGGCTTCAGGCGCCCGTGCTTGACCGCGATGTATTGCGGGATCAGCTCCATCGGACCGGGGCGGTAGAGCGCGACCAGCGCCATGATGTCGTCGAATCCCGACGGCTGCAGCTCGGCACAGACGCGCTTCATGCCCTCGGACTCGAGCTGAAAGACGCCGATCGTCTCACCGCGTCCGAGCATCTGATACGTTCGTGCGTCGTCGAACGGAATCCTGACGAGCTCGAACTCGGCGTCGACGGTCCTGCGAATCTCTCGAACGGCATTCTCCATCACCGTGAGATTCCGCAGTCCGAGGAAGTCCATCTTGAGCAGTCCGATGCGCTCGATCGAATCCATGTCGTACTGCGTGTTGACGCCGCCGTCGCCGAAACGGCAGAGCGGCGTATACTCGACGAGCGGTCCGGAAGAGATCACGACGCCGGCGGCATGCGTGCCGGCGTTGCGCGCGAGCCCCTCGATCTCTTTGGCCGTGTCGAGTAGTTTTCGGATCTCGGAGCGAGTCTGATACATCGATTTGAGCTCGGGCACTTGTTCGATCGCGCGCGAGAGAGGAGAATCTTTTTCCTTCGAGCCGTTCGAAGCGCCCGCCGGGCCTGCCGGTACCAGCTTGGCGACGCGATCGACGTCGGGCAGAGGGACGCCCAGGGCTCGTCCGGCGTCGCGGATTGCAGCCCGCGCCGCCATCGTTCCGAACGTGACGATCTGTGCGACCCGATCCTTACCGTATTTTTCGGTTACGTACGCGATGACTTCGTCGCGCCGGTCGACGCAAAAGTCCGTATCGATGTCGGGCATCGAGATGCGCTCGGGATTGAGGAATCGCTCGAAGAGCAGGTTGAAGCGCAGCGGGTCCAGATCCGTAATCTTCAAGCAATAGGCGACCAGCGATCCGACCGCCGAGCCCCTTCCCGGACCGACCGGGATGCCGCGATCGCGAGCGTACTTGATGAAGTCCCAGACGATCAAAAAGTACGACGAGAATCCCATCTTCGTAATGACACCGAGCTCGTACTCCAAACGCTCGCGCAGCGCAGCGTCGGCGCAAACCCGTTCCTCGCCGTAGCGCTCGTGCAGCCCGACTTCGCAGAGCTCGCGAAGGAACTCGGCATCGCTGCGCTCCGGCTCTCCTTCTCGCTGCGGCACGGGATACTGCGGCAAATGAAAAATCTTTTCCGGGATGCGGATGTCGACGCGGTCTGCAATCCGCAGCGTGTTCTCGCACGCCTCGGGAAAGTCGCTCCAAAGCCGGTGCATCTCGTCGGGCGATTTGAGATAGAACTGGTCGGAGTAGAATCGCATCCGGTTCTCGTCGGATACGGTCTTGCCGGTGCCGATGCAGAGGAGCACGTCGTGCGCCGAGGCGTCCTTTTGCTCGAGGTAATGCGAGTCGTTGGTCGCCACGAGCGGAACGCCGAGGTCGCGTCCGATGCGGACGAGTCCCTCGTTGATCGTCTCCTGCTCGGCCATGCCGTGGCGCATCACTTCGATGTAGAAGCGATCGCCGAAGATATCGACGTACGCCTTCGCGTTGCGAACGGCTGTCGCGTAGTCGCCTTGGAGCAGCGGCGCCGCGAGTAAACCCGACATGCAGCCGGATAACGCGATGAGCCCGTCGTTGTGCTTCGCGAGCAGCTCCAGGTCGATGCGCGGCTTGTAATAATAGCCCTCCAGAAAGCCTTTCGAAACGAGGGCGATGAGGTTGCGGTACCCGACGAGATCGGCGGCGAGCAGCGTTACGTGCGCCTCCTCACGTGCGGTGCGGTCGAACCGGCCGCGCGGCGCCAAATAGGCCTCGCAGCCGAGAATCGGCGTCAACTTCAGCTCCCGGGCCTTATAGTAAAACTCCATCGCGCCGTACATGACGCCGTGATCGGTCAGCGATACCGCCGTCGCCCCCAGCTCCGCGGCGCGCTCGCAAAGGCGATCGATCCGGCATGCGCCGTCGAGCAACGAATACTCCGAGTGGACGTGGAGATGGACGAACCGGCTCAAGCGGCCTTCCCGTGGCAGGACACGCAGACGTTTACCCTAAGCGACGCGGGCGACCCTTGTCGCGCGTCTGAAAGGAGTAACGATCGTATGCAGCTCGAGCCGTATCTCTTCTTTCACGGGCGCTGCGAAGAAGCGCTCAATTTTTACAAGGAGTGCCTTCGCGGCGAAATCGTCGGGATCAACCGTTTCGCCGGCTCTCCCATGGAAGAGAACGTAGATGCCGGTTTTCGCGATAAAGTCATGCACGCGAGCTTCGTCGCCGGCGACGTGAAGTTCATGGCCTCCGACGGCCGCCCCGGGGCATCGTCCCATGGCGACGACGACATCGCGCTCTCGCTGGCGACGAACGACCCCGCCGAGGGCGAGCGCGTCTTCAACGCGCTGGCGCAGGGCGGCGAGGTGACGATGCCGCTAGCGCAGGTATTCTGGGGCGGCAAGTTCGGCTCGCTGACCGATCGTTTCGGCGTTCAGTGGATGGTCAGCATTCACTCGTGACGGGCTCTCGGCGGGCCGCCTAGCCTGTGCCCCCATTCACGGCCCGATTGCGTGGGCGTCGCGCAGCATCGCCAGGACGCGCTCGACCGGCAGGGCGTAGATGGTCGCGCCGCCCCGGCCCGTCATCGTCTTGGCCTCAAAGAGCGCGTCGTAGATTGCGGCCTGCGTCGCTTCGGCCGTCGCGGCGTAGAGGGCGTCCAGCGCGTCGTCGTCTTCGAGAATCGGCTGCTTCGGCGCTGCGACCGTAAAATTGGCGATCCGCTCGAAGACGCGGGACGTCGAGAATGCGATGATGAGATCGCCGCTCCCGACCGATGACGTCAGCCCCGTTCGTCCCATGCCAAGCGCGGCGCGCAGGGCGAGCGCGCGGAGCTGCCGGCCGTCGAGCGGTGCATCCGTTGCAACCACGATGATGATGCTTCCACTCCCCAGGCGTCCCTTCAGCGAAAGCCTCTTGGGAAAGATCGGCCGGTACTCGTTTCGAAGCCGCTCGCCAACCGGCACGCCGACGATCGTCAGCTGGCGGCGACTGCTGCCCGTGTTGTCGTTGACGAGGACTCCCACCCGATAACCGCCGGCATCGGTGGGAAGCACGCGCGATGCGGAGCCGATGCCGCCTCGAAAGCCGAACGCGTTCATTCCGGTGCCGGCGCCGACGCTGCCGCGCTCGAACTCTCCGGTTCGCGCCGAATCGAGCAGCGCGACGACGTCGCTTGCGCTTATCGCGCGCGCTTGAATGTCGTTGAGCAAACCGTCGTCGCACTCGGCTACGACCGGAAGCGGAACGTCGTCACCGCGTCCGACCGCGGGGTGATGTTGGATCACCCAGCTTACGACGCCGTCGTCGGCTCTGCCGACGTCGAGGGTATCGGTGAGCACGACCGGCTCTTCGAGATAACCCGATTCGTCGATCCAGTGCGTTCCGGTCATTTCGCCGTTGCCGTTGAAGGCAAAGAAAGCGGCCGAGACCTTGTGATCCCAAGGATCGTCGTTCGGCAGAACCGCCGTTGCGCCGGTGCGAATGTCGCTTCCTTCGATTTTTGTCACATTCGCTACGCGCACGCCGGCGACGTCGGTGATGCCGTCGAGGGGGCCGGTCGCGAAGAGCCCGAAATGAAAGGGCAGCACGGCACGCGCACCGGTGGCCGCGCTCAGCGTAATTGCGGCAAAGGTCGGGAATAGAATCATAAAGCGCATCCGCCTTGCATTGGACGAAGCCGCCAAGGAGCGCCTGCAGGCTCGCCAGCAGGGTCCGGAAAAGCATGGTTTACGGGTCATAACTGAAGAGGAGGCTCACGATTCTTTCGGTTCCGGAAAAAGTAAAGGCCGTCAGGCTCTGGGAGAACCTCTCGGTGCCCGCGCTCGTCGAGCACGCAGTCGCACGCGGCGAAGGCGCGCTCGGCGAGAGCGGACAGCTCATCGTCGATACGCGACCCCATACCGGGCGATCGCCGAAGGACAAGTTCTTCGTGCGCGAGCCCTCGAGCGAGCACCACATCGATTGGGGCGACGTGAATCAGCCGATCGACGCCGAGCGTTTTGACGCTCTTTGGGAGCGCGTCCTCGCCTATCTCTCGGAACGGGACGCCTATAGCATCGACTGTTATGTCGGCGCCGACGAGCGCTATCGCGTTCCCGTTCGCGTCTACACCGAGCTCGCATGGCAGAGTCTCTTCGCTCGCCACCTCTTCATCACGCCCGAACGCCCCGAACCCGACTTCGTTCCCGAGTTTACGGTCGTCGATGCGTCGCTCTTCTCCGCCGACCCCGCGCGAGACGGGACGCGCACGGGAACCTTCATCCTCGTCAATCTCGCGCGCCGGGTTATCTTGATCGGCGGCACGCGCTATGCGGGCGAGATCAAGAAGTCGGTCTTTACCGTGATGAACTACCTCTTGCCCTTGCGCGACGCGCTTCCGATGCATTGCTCCGCCAACGTCGGACGCAGCGGCGACGTCGCGATTCTCTTCGGCCTCTCCGGCACCGGCAAGACGACGCTCTCGTCCGATTCGCGCCGTCCGCTGATCGGGGACGACGAGCACGGGTGGTCTGCGGACGGAGTCTTCAACTTCGAAGGCGGGTGCTATGCGAAGGTAATCCACCTTTCTCCGACCGCGGAGCCCGAGATCTGGGCGGCGACCAACCGCTTCTCCACGGTGCTCGAGAACGTCGTTTACGACGAGCAGACGCGCGCGCTCGACGTCGATTCCGACGCGAAGACGGAGAACACGCGCGCCGCATATCCGCTGGAGTTCATCCCCAACGTCGTGCCCACGAGCCAAGCCGGACATCCCAAGACGATCATCATGCTAACCGCCGACGCCTTCGGCGTCCTCCCGCCGATCGCCAAGCTGACGCGCGATCAGGCGATGTATCATTTTCTTTCGGGATACACCGCGAAGGTTGCCGGAACCGAACGCGGCATCAGCGAACCGCAAGCGACGTTTTCAACCTGCTTCGGCGCGCCGTTCATGGTGCACCATCCGACGGTTTACGCACGGCTTCTCGGGAAAAAGATCGACGAACACAACGTCGAGTGCTGGCTCGTCAATACCGGCTGGACCGGCGGCCCGTACGGAGTCGGCCATCGGATGGCTATCGCGCATACGCGCGCGATGGTCAACGCTGCGATCGAGGGCCGGATACCGAACGATTACGAGGCCGAGCCGTTCTTCGGGCTCATGATCCCTAGGCAGGTCCCCGAGGTGCCGAGCGAGGTGCTCAATCCGCGCAATGCGTGGAAGGACCGGTCGGCCTACGACGAACAGGCGCGCAAGCTTGCGCGGCTCTTCTTCGAGAACTTCAAGAAGTTCGAGGGGCACGTTTCCCCTTCGATCGATGCGGTCGCGATTAGACCGCTTGCTCGGTCCTAATCCGGGATTCAGGCGCCAGTCCTCCCCGGCGGGCTAAGATCAGCTCTATGAAGATCAATCTCTTGGCGGCAAGCGCATTTGCCTTAGCGCTGGCGGTGCCGCTCGGCGCGTACGCGCAGCAAGGGCCGCCCCCTCCCCAAACGCGGGCGTACGGCCACAATACTCCCAGTGAAGCGAAGCTCCAACACCGTTGGGCGAAGCGCTTGGGTAACCTCAACCTCTCAAGCGATCAACAGCAGCGGGTTCAATCGCTCATCCATCAATATTCGCAGTCGCATCCCGAAGGGAGCCCCGCCGATCGCGGCGCCAGCCGCGATCTGCGACGGCAGCTGATGGGTCAGCTGACGAGCGATCAGCAGAATCAATTCCGTCAGCAAATGCGCGCGCGTCACGCGCAAATGCAGCAACGCCAGGGCCAGATGCAGCAAGGGCCCGGTCAACAGGGCGAAGGGTACCAGCAGGGTCCGCCCGATCAGCAGTACCAGCAGGGTCCGCCCGATCAGCAGTACCAGCAGGGTCCGCCCGATCAGCAGTACCAGCAGGGTCCGCCCGATCAGCAGTATCAGCAGGGGCCGCCCGATCAGCAGTACCAGCAGGGTCCGCCCGACCAAGGGCCGCCGCCTCCGTCACTTTAGAGGCGCGCCTCTAGCGGGGTGAACGCGGGCGCGCATTCGAAGGAATCTCGATGCGCGCCGCGGTTTTAGCTCTCGCCATCGTCGCCATGGGTGCCGACGTCCACACGGCGTCCGGCTTACGCGTGCCCAATGGGTTCGCGATCGAAACGATTGCAAGCGTCGACGGCGCCCGCGAGCTCGCGGCGCTGCCGAACGGCGACCTCCTGGTTGGAACGAGAGGCTCGGACCTCTTCATCGTTCCGGATGCCGAAGGCACCGTAGGGGCAGCCCAAGTCTTCGCAAGCTTCGACGACGACCGCGCTTCCGGGGTCGCCTATGCGCCCGATCGGCACGAGATCTTCGTTGCGACGATGCATCACGTCTGGGCGATCGCCTATCACGGCGAGCGCAGAGCGACGGCACCGCGCGAGATCGCCGACGTGCGCCAGGGCTCCGTCGCGCCGGGAACCGATGGCGACATTCACACGACCACGTCCGTCGCCTATGCCAACGGGCTCCTTTACGCAGCGGGGGGCTCCTCGTGTAACGCCACGATGGATTACGGCAGCAAGCCGTGCGTGGAAGTCGATCCGACGCGGGCCGCCGTTTCAGTCATGAAGCCCGATGGTTCCGATTTCAGGCAGCGCGCGAAGCGCATTCGCAACGCGATCGCGCTCGCCGTTAATCCCGAGACCGGCTCGCTCTGGGTCGGCGACGCGGGACAAGACGACTTGCCGTTTGGTCATCCCTACGAGTTTCTCGACGATCTTTCGGCGCATCCGGGCGATGCCGATTACGGCTGGCCCGAGTGCGAAGAGAACCATCATGCCTACGTGCCGGGTGCGAATTGCTCGCGGACGGTCGAGCCGCTGGTCGAGCTTCCGGCCTACTCGACGATCATCGGAGCGACGTTTTATCCGGTGCGTCGAACGGGCGCGTACGCTTTTCCCTCACCCTATCGGGGCGGACTCTTCGCCGCCGTTCATGGCTCGTGGCACACCAAGGACGGCTGCGCCGCGGAACCGCCGCGCGTCGTCTTCATCGCGATGAATGGCGACCGCCCCTCCAAGAGCGTCGATTGGACGAACCCGGCGACGCAGTGGACGAACTTCGTGACTGGATTTCAAACCGGTTGCACTTCGCGCAGCGGGCGCCCGACCGGGATCACGGTCGGTCCGAAGGGATCGCTCTTCATCGCCGACGATGCCGCGGGCGCGATCTACCGCGTGCGTCCGTAGTGTGCTGTCGTGCCTGAATCGCTCGCGATCCTCGTCGGCGGAGGTCCCGCCCCGGGCATCAACGGCGTCATCGCGTCGGCAGCGATGGAGGCGTCGAAATGCGGCTTGCGCCCAATCGGAATCTACGACGGTTATCGCGATCTGGCCGCCGGGCGCAGGCCGGAGACCGTCGAGTTGACCTTCGACCAGGTCTCGCGAATCCACACCAGCGGCGGCTCCATACTGCGCACCTCGCGTACGAACCCGGCAAAGGACGAAGCAACACTTGCGCGCTGCGTCGACTCGCTCAACGCGCTCGGCGTGCGGTATCTGGTTTGCATCGGCGGCGACGATACGACCTACGGCGCCGCACGCATCGCGGAGCGCACGCGCGGCCGCATCGGCATCGCGACCGTACCGAAGACCATCGATAACGATCTGCCGCTTCCCGAGAACGCGCCGACCTTCGGCTTCGAGACGGCGCGCTCAGTCGGTGCCGGCATTCTCGAAAGCCTCATGGAGGACGCGCGCACGACGGCGCGCTGGTATGTGGTCGTCTGCATGGGACGGAAATCGGGCTCGCTCGCGCTGGGCATGTGCAAAGCCGCCGGCTCGACGCTCGCGGTTCTGCCCGAAGAGTTCCCCGAGCGAGCGACGCTTGCAGCGATTGCCGACACGATCGTCGGTGCGGTCGTGAAGCGCCGCGCCGTCGGACGCAAGCACGGCGTCGCCGTCGTTGCCGAGGGCATCGCCGAACGCATCTGGGATGACGCCTTCAGTGGCGGCGAGCACTTCGGGCGCGATTCGTTCGGAAACGTGCCGCTCGCCGACGTCCCGCTCGGCACAATTCTGCGCGATGCCGTGCGTGCACGCTTGAGCGAGATCGGCGTCGACTCCGTGCTTCATTCGAAGGACATCGGCTACGAGCTGCGCTGTGCCAAGCCCGTGCCCTTCGACGTCGACTACACGCGCACGCTCGGTTACGGAGCCGTGCGCTATTTAGTCGACGGCGGAAGCGGCGCCCTGATCGCGCTGGAAGGCGGGAACGTTCGTCCCTTGGTGCTCGAGGATCTGCTCGACGCCGCGACCGGGCGCATCCGCACGCGGCAGGTTGATCTGACGACCGAGGCCTATCGCGTCGCCCGCGACTACATGGTCTATCTCGAGCCCATAGACTTTACCGACGAGGCGCGGCGCGTGGCGTTAGCGGCGCAGACGAACTTGAGCCCGAATGAATTTCGCGAAGAGTTCGCACCGGTCGCGCGGGCGTAGGTAGAGAAGGAGCGGATTATGCGCATTCTCGCGGCTATGCTCGGCGGCGTTCTCGCGTTAGCGGCTTGCGCGCATGCAGTGCATTCCACCCTGCCCGACGGCGGTGCGTCGACAAGCGCGTCCGCGCAGCGCGCGTCCACCGCATATCAATCGTACTATGATTTCAGGAACAATCCCGATGGCGCGTATCCCCACGCGGCCTTGCTCCCGTTCGACGGCTACCTTTACGGAACGACGACTGGAGGCGGCAGCAATTCCTACGGCACCGTTTTCAACGCGAACGGCAACAGCGAGAGCGTTCTCTACAGTTTTAAGGGTGGCGATGATGGCGCGCATCCCGATGCTCCGCTGATCCTGCACAAAGGCAATCTCTACGGAACGACTGTAGACGGCGGTCGATATAGCGCGGGTACGATCTTCGAGCTGAGAGAGGGCGGCAGCAGGGAGCGCGTGATCTACGCGTTCACCGGCGGCGCCGACGGGGCGAATCCATATAGTCCGCTTTTGGGGCTAAAAGGCGAACTCTACGGCACGACGTACGCGGGAGGCCTGTACGGTAGCGGAACGGTCTTTGCGCTCGATTCGGGCGGGCGGGAGCGCACTCTGCATCACTTCGGAGCCTCATCGGGCGACGGCGCTAATCCGTACGCGGGCGTGATCGCACCGACCGGAGCCCTCTACGGCACGACGTACTTCGGCGGTGCGCACGGCCAGGGAACCGTTTACACCGTGACGACTTCGGGCAAGGAGCGGGTCCTGCATAGCTTCGGGGCGACGCCAAGCGACGGTACGAATCCGCGCGGCGGATTGACGCTTCTCAACGGCATGCTCTTCGGCACGACGTACTACGGCGGCAAGTTCGGCGGCGGGAGCGTCTTTAAGATGTCGCTCGCCGGCGACTTAACCGTGATCCATAGTTTCAAGGGAGAGCCTGACGGCGCCGACCCGCTCGACGTGCTTCTGCCGCTCGACGGTGCGCTCTACGGCACGACGTATGGTGGCGGCATCAACGGGTGCGGAACGGTCTTCGAAATCACACCCTCGGGCAAGGAGCGCGTGCTTTATGCGTTCCAAGGACACGCTCACGGCGACGGCGCCGGCCCGTGGGGCGGCGTCGTCAAGTCCGGCCAGTTACTCTACGGCACCGCGTCGCTTGGCGGAGACGGCGTCGGTACCATCTTCCGCATCTCGCCGTAAGAACTCATCCTCATGCCGCGCCGGCGATGAAGTATGTCGAAGCTGATCTACATTACCAATACATCGCTCGATGGTTACGTGGAGGACGAAACCGGTGCCTTCGATTGGGTCAATCCCGATCAAGTACACGCGTTCATCACTGAGTTGTTGCGGCCGATCGGAACCTATCTCTATGGGCGGCGACTCTACGAGACGATGGCCTACTGGGATGCGTCGGTGGAGGGCTATCCGCCCGAACACCGCGACTTCGCACGGATCTGGCAGAAGGCCGAGAAGATCGTCTTTTCACGAACGCTAACAGGCGCTGTGACACGCAACACGCGCATCGAGCGGGACTTCGACCTGGAGGCTATTCGCAAGCTCAAGCGGGAATCGGAGCACGACATCAACATTGGCGGCGCCGAGCTTGCGGGGCTTGCGCTCGAAGCCGATCTCGTCGACGAATGTCACCTGTTTCTCAATCCGGTGATCGTCGGCGGCGGAAAGCCGGCATTCCGAACCGCCTTACGACGGAATCTCGACCTCCTTGAGACGCGCCGTTTCGGCACCGGAGTAATCCACTTGCGCTATCGCGTACGAGGCGGTACTCCTACTGGGCATGCGATGCGGCTTTAGCCTGAGGGGGAAGCCGGCTGGGATTCGGCGGCTCGCGCCAGATCCTCAAGAACCGGCACAAAATGCTTCGCCATCTCGTTTCCCATGATCAGCCCGAAGAGAGATCCGAGCGGTCCGGTCACGGAGACACTCTGGGCGATCCTGCTGCCGCGGCCGTCCGGCTCGATTTCGCAGTTGAACGTAAGTCTGGTCAGCGGAGCGCCGGCCATCGACATACTGAAGCCGCGGCCCTCGACGACGTTATGAAACGTCACCGCATGCGTGCTTCCATGACTCGTGGTCATCTTTCCACGGCTGCCGTCGGCGATCGGTCCATCGACTTGGGCCGAGCGAATTCCGGAGTTCCAGCGGCTCCAGTTATTCGGATCCGACCAGAGACGCCAAACGGTCTCCGGCGAAGCGGTGGTCGAACGGGAAGCCCCATACGTTTTCATGTACCAGGGGGACTCTGAGCCGGCGCCGCAACGAGCGAGTCGAGCACGGCCTGCGCTTTTGCAGCGCCGGCCTGATCGTTCACGATGTGATAATGGCGCAGCGCGGTTGTCGCCGAGGCGCGAGCCTCGGCCGTATTTCCGAGCTTTGCCTCGATTTGCGCCCGCAGCAGATGGCCGTCGCCGTCGTCGACGTTGGTCTTGATATAGCGCTCGATGTCGGTCAGCGCCGCCGCATAGGCGGCGTTTCCAGATTCTGCGACGGCCAGCCAATAGTACGTGATCGAGTCGCTCGGGTCGAGCCGCTCTACAGTCTTGAAGTCCGCGCTTGCAGCGCTCCAATTGCTTTGCAACAACTCGACACGGCCACGATAGAATAGAGCGAAAGCATCGTTTGGGCTGATGGTCGCTGCAGAATTGCAGTCGGTCAGCGCTTGTGTGTATCGGCCCAGCGCCGCATTGGCGCGGCAGCGGGTCACGAACCCATTGGCACTGCCCGGTTCGAGCTTAATAGCCTGATCGGCATCGGCGACCGCAGACTGCGCATCTCCGTTGTCGAGCGAAATGACCGCGCGCACGCGATACGCATACGGGAGTTTGGGCTGCAGCTCTATCGCCTTGTTGCAATCGGCCATCGCGTGCTGGTTCTGATCGAGGTGAAAATACGACTCGCAACGCGAGGCATACGCATAGGCATAATCGGGGTTGATCACAAGTGCCGCCGTATAATCGGCAATCGCCGCCGCATGATTGTCGAGGGCCTCATAATCGTCGCCGCGGTCAACCAGCGCCGTCGTATCGTTCGGATGGGCCGCAAGGTATTGGACTGAGCAGATCGATCGCCTGCTGGTAGTTGCCCGCATTATAGAGTGTCTCGGCGCGGGCAACGTCCGGAGCCGAGCTCGCCGCAGCGGGCGCCACTGCCAGCGATGCAGCGATGACGCCGCCGAATAGGGCAAGAAAGAGTGCGCGGCACATAGGCGTTCCCCCGAGAATTACAGAGAGCCCGCTGCACTTGACAGCGGGCTCTCTGTTTCGAAGTAATCTGGCACCGTCCTACTTTCGAGGGGCCCTGCGGCCCGACTATCATCGGCGCTGGCGGGCTTAACTGCCGTGTTCGGGATGGGAACGGGTGGGACCCCGCCGCCATGGGCGCCAGAAACTTTGATCCCCATCGCGATGGCGAGCCGGAGCTCTAGCCGATCGCGAGGGGAAGCCTCAAAGCTGTACAGAGAAGAACTTTCAGTGCCGCGAAACGCGCACATACGTTAGTTAAAATTTCCGAGCGATTAGTACCGGTCAGCTCCACGCCTTGCGGCGCTTCCACCCCCGGCCTATCAACGTGGTAGTCTACCACGACTCTTCACCCTTTCGGGATTGAGATCTCATCTTGGAGTCAGTTTCACGCTTATATGCTTTCAGCGTTTATCTGATCCGAACATAGCTACCCGGCTATGCTCCTGGCGGAACAACCGGTTCACCAGAGGTTCGTTCGACCCGGTCCTCTCGTACTAGGGTCCAATCTCCTCAAATCTCCTACGCCCACAGCGGATAGGGACCGAACTGTCTCACGACGTTCTGAACCCAGATCGCGTACCGCTTTAATGGGCGAACAGCCCAACCCTTGGGACCTACTACAGCCCCAGGATGCGACGATCCGACATCGAGGTGCCAAACCTCCCCGTCGATGTGGCGTTCTGCAATCGCTTGCAGCGCAGACTATACCTTCATCTCTTTCGAGATGGTGGCGTGTTATGAACGCGATAGATTTGCGCCCTAGGGCGCCGCGCGTCCATCTCTCGTGGCAAACGAGAAGTCGTTACAGGGAGAGTTTGTATAGCATATTCGGCTATGCCGAACTTAGCTCGTGCGAGACGCATGAAACGTCTCTACGACAAACTCTCTTCCCTCGGTATTGCCCTCCGTAAAGGGTTTCACCGATATGAGCCACTGTTCATCGCTCGATCGCTCGAGCGAGGAGCCCTACTTGACTCTTGGGGGAGATAAGCCTGTTATCCCCGGAGTAGCTTTTATCCGATAAGCGACGGCCCTTCCATTCGGAACCGCCGGATCACTTAGCCCTGCTTTCGCACCTGCTCGACCTGTCCGTCTCGCAGTTAAGCTCCCTTATGCCTATGCACTCTGTACGAACGGTTTCTGACCGTCCTGAGGGAACCTTTGGGCGCCTCCGTTACTCTTTAGGAGGCGACCGCCCCAGTCAAACTGCCCACCTGACCATGTCCTACCACCGGATTACGGCGGCTAGTTAGAATCCCAAGATCATCAGGGTGGTATCCCAAGGTTGCCTCCCCGACGACTAGCGCCGCCGGATCATCGGCTCCCACCTATCCTGTACAGACAATCTCAGAACCCAAGATCAGGATACAGTAAAGCTTCACGGGGTCTTTCCGTCCTGCTGCGGGTAACCAGCATCTTCACTGGTACTGCAATTTCGCCGGGTTCCCCATCGAGACAGTGCCCAAGTCGTTACTCCATTCGTGCAGGTCGGAACTTACCCGACAAGGAATTTCGCTACCTTAGGACGGTTATAGTTACCGCCGCCGTTTACTGGGGCTTCAGTTCGCCGCTTCGCTTGCGCTGACGACTCCCTTTAACCTTCCAGCACCGGGCAGGAGTCAGCCCCTATACGTCTGCTTTCGCATTCGCAGAGACCTGTGTTTTTGTTAAACAGTCGCTTGGGCCTATTTTGTGCCGCCTCCCTCAGCTTTCGTGGTAAACACTAGACCAAAGGAGGCACCCCTTCTCCCTAAGTTACGGGGTCAATTTGCCGAGTTCCTTAACAGGGATTCTCCCGTCGCCTTAGCATGCTCTGCCAGTCTACCTGTGTCGGTTTACGGTACGGGCACCTACGATCTACCTAGGGGCTTTTCTTGGCAGCGTGGAGTTGGTCACTTCGGCTCCGAAGAGCCTCGCATTCGCTTCTCGGCGTTACGTGCTGCGGATTTCCCTACAGCACCACCTACCAGCTTGGACGCGCACATCCATCCGCGCGCTGACCTATCCTCCTGCGTCACCCCCTCGGCTCATAGACCTTGTCGAACGGTATCCAACGCCGCGGGTCTTTTTGTCGATCGCATTGTCGCGCTTCGGTTACGGTCGATAATAGACCGCTCCCTCAGCGCTCCTAGCGCTCGAGCAAAAATCCCTCGCGGGTACTGTTAAACACTGTACGGCAAGGTCTAAACGGTCGTCGGTGGTAGCAGAATATGAACTGCTTGTGCATCGCCTACGCTTCTCAGCCTCGGCTTAGCTCCCGACTCACCCTGAGACGATTGACGTTGCTCAGGAAACCTTAGACTTCCGGCGTGCGGGGTTTTCACCCGCATTTATCGCTACTTATACCTGCATTCGCACTTGTGGTTCGTCCACACGTCCTCGCGGTCGTGCTTCGGCCTACACCACAACGCTCCCCTACCGATTATTTTAGTAATCCCAAAGCTTCGGTTCGATGCTTGAGCCCCGTTGGATTTTCGGCGCCCCATCACTCGACTAGTGAGCTATTACGCACTCTTTCAAGGGTGGCTGCTTCTAAGCCAACCTCCTAGTTGTCTGAGCGACAGGACTTCCTTTACCACTGAGCATCGATTAGGGACCTTAGCTGTTGATCTGGGCTGTTTCCCTTTTGACCATGGAGCTTATCCCCCACAGTCTGACTGCTGCGCAGTTCGCCGCGGTATTCGGAGTTTGATTGGGTTCGGTAGTCCGGTAAGACCCCTAGCCCTGTCAGTGCTCTACCCCCGCGGGTTAACACACAACGCTAGTCCTAAAACTATTTCGGGGAGAACCAGCTATCTCCGAGTTCGATTGGCTTTTCACCCCTATCCACAGCTCATCCAATGTTTTTTCAACAACAACAGGTTCGGGCCTCCACGTGAGGTTAATCACGTTTCACCCTGGCCATGGATAGATCACTCGGTTTCGGGTCTACTGCAACGGACAAACGCCCTATTCAGACTCGCTTTCGCTACGGCTCCGGCTCAACACCTTAACCAAGCCCGTTACAAGTAACTCGCAGGTTCATTCTTCAATAGGCACGCGATCAGCCTTGCTTGCGCATTGGCCTTTCACGGTTTGTAGGCACGCGGTTTCATGTTCTCTTTCACTCCCCTCCGGGGGTTCTTTTCACCTTTCCCTCACGGTACTAGTTCGCTATCGGTTTCCACAGAATATTTAGCCTTGGAAGATGGTCCTCCCAGCTTCAGACCGGGTTTCCCGTGCCCGGCCCTACTCACGAACAGCTTCGCGAGATCGATCGCTTTTGTTTACGGGACTTTCACCCTCTGTGGTGCGGCTTTCCAGCCGGCTTCTGCTAACGATCGATTTTTTGACTCGCGCTCGGAGATTCGGCTCCGAGACCGCTGTCGTACAACCCCGTTCGTGCAACGCCCGAATGCTTGCACACGAACGGTTTAGGCTCTTCCCTGTTCGCTCGCCACTACTAGGGGAATCTCGGTTGATGTCTTTTCCTCCGGCTACTTAGATGTTTCAGTTCACCGGGTGCGCTCACTCGCGACTATTGAATTCATCGCGGTGTCCATGCCCATGACGGCATGGGGGTTGCCCCATTCGGATATCGCCGGATCATAGCTTCTTAGCAGCTCCCCGACGCTTTTCGCAGCTTGGCGCGTCCTTCATCGCCTGTGGAACCAAGGTATCCACCTGCATGCCCTTAATTATTTTTACTAACGCAAAATTGCACCACTCCTTGCGTCCTTCGACTCCGCGCCTACGGCGCTTCGCTCAGGATGACATTGAGTGGCCGCTTTTATGTGTCGTTTGTCGCGACACATGAAAGTTCTTCTCTATACAGTTTTCAAGGATCTCGCTGCCGCCGACTTTGTTGCTCGCGGCCTCATGTGCCCCAGCACACTTCGGCCGCGCGCGCCTCGTCGGCCACTTCGTTCGGCAGCGATCTTCTTGAAAACCCCTGCCAAAACCAGAAGCCAACAGCTTCGGGAACGTTTGTTCCCTCAAGACTGAACAGTGCAGGCGAAACGCGTTACCTCTGCCTCCGGCCTTACGATCGAGGTGATCGATAGACTCCTCGGCTATTGCTAAACCTTCTCGTCGCCCTTCGTCCTTCGACTCCGCGCCTAATGGCGCTTCGCTCAGGATGACAAAGCATTGTGCTCCGTCTTCGTCCTTCGACTCCGCGCCTAACGGCGTTTCGCTCAGGATGACAAAGCATTGTGCTTCGCTCAGGATGACAAACGAGTTTAGCAGAGGCTAATGGTCCGTGGTCGACTTAGTTGTACGCCATCGCAATCGTGCGAGCACGATTCGATGACATGCACTCCTTAGAAAGGAGGTGATCCAGCCGCACCTTCCGATACGGCTACCTTGTTACGACTTCGTCCCCCTTACCTAGCATACCTTAGACGCCTTGCTCCTTGCGGTTGCACGGGCGGCTTCGGGTACACTAAACTCAGGTGACGTGACGGGCGGTGTGTACAAGGCCCGGGAACGTATTCACCGCAGCGTAGCTGATCTACGGTTACTAGCGATTCCGACTTCATGAAGGCGAGTTGCAGCCTTCAATCCGAACTGAGAAAGGGTTTGTGAGATTAGCTAGCCCTCGCGGGTTCGCGACTCGTTGTCCCTCCCATTGTAGCACGTGTGTAGCCCGGGACGTAAGGGCCATGCTGACTTGACGTCATCCCCACCTTCCTCCGGCTTGTCACCGGCGGTCCCGCGTGAGAGATCTTGCGACCAACACACGGCAAGGGTTGCGCTCGTTGCGGGACTTAACCCAACACCTCACGGCACGAGCTGACGACAGCCATGCAGCACCTGTCTCTGCGTCCGGTTGCCCGGAAACCTAGTCTCCTAGGATTGCGCAGGATGTCAAGCCCCGGTAAGGTTCTTCGCGTTGCGTCGAATTAAACCACATGCTCCACCGCTTGTGCGGGCCCCCGTCAATTCCTTTGAGTTTTAACCTTGCGGCCGTACTCCCCAGGCGGGACACTTATTGTGTTAACTGCGGCACAGATGGAGTCGATACCACCTACACCTAGTGTCCATCGTTTACGGCTAGGACTACCGGGGTATCTAATCCCGTTTGCTCCCCTAGCTTTCGCTCCTCAGTGTCAGGTTAGCCCCAGATGATCGCCTTCGCCACTGGTGTTCCTCCCGATATCTACGCATTTCACCGCTACACCGGGAATTCCATCATCCTCTAACTACCTCGAGATCAACAGTTTCCACACGGATTCCCGAGTTGAGCCCGGGTCTTTGCTTGCGGACTTGTTGATCCACCTACGAGCGCTTTACGCCCAATAATTCCGGACAACGCTTGCCCCCTACGTCTTACCGCGGCTGCTGGCACGTAGTTAGCCGGGGCTTCCTCCAAGGGTACCGTCAATATCGTCCCCTTCGACAGTGGTTTACGACCCGAAGGCCTTCTTCCCACACGCGGCGTCGCTCCGTCAGGCTTTCGCCCATTGCGGAAAATTCCTCACTGCTGCCTCCCGTAGGAGTCTGGACCGTGTCTCAGTTCCAGTGTGGCTGGTCGCTCTCTCAAGCCAGCTACCCATCGGAGTCTTGGTAGGCCGTTACCCCACCAACTAACTAATGGGACGCAGTCCCCTCTCTGTGCGGATTGCTCCTTTCATCGCCTCAGGATGCCCCGAAGCGATCGTATGCGGTATTAGCTAACCTTTCGGCTAGTTATCCCCCACGCAGAGGTAGGTTGACCACGTGTTACTCACCCGTCTGCCACTGGGTATTGCTACCCCGTTCGACTTGCATGTGTTAGGCACGCCGCCAGCGTTAGTCCTGAGCCAGGATCAAACTCTCCATAATAAAATCATGGAGCCTTTGATACAGGCCCTCAAATTTGCTTGGTATGAATTGCACGAATCTCGCGACCGTGAAGGTCGGAGACCCACAGACTTTTGCGCTTGCTGCACTGTTCAGTTTTCAAGGAGCGAACGTAAGCCCACGACAACCCAAGGACAATCCACCGAACCGAGCGGGAACGCCTGTTCGTTAGGGCCGACGGCTATCATATCGCCGCCTAGATGGGCTGTCAAGAAATACTTTAGCGGCGGGTCGGCCGGCCGTCTGGCGCCGGCGTCCCGCCTCAGCCAAGGCAAGGAGCCAGCATGCTCTACGATCACGTCGACCTGCGCGTGAGCGACCTTTTGAAGGTCCGCACCCTCTATGACAGCCTCTTACCTGCGATGGGTTTCACCCGCCTCGCGGAAGACGCCGATTCGATCTGCTACTACGACCCCGGCGATTCCCGGGCGGCCCCCTTCTTGGGCCTAGTCGTCGATCCGGAGCACCGGCCGAACGGGACCCGCGTAGCCTTCCGCGCCGCGGATCGCGCCGGCGTCGACCGCCTCGCCGAGCTCGCTAAAGCAGCCGGCGCCCGAGCCTTCGAGCCGGCCCACCTCTGCGGGGAATACACGCCGTCCTACTATGCGACGTTCTTTGAAGACGCCGACGGGAACAAACTCGAGATCTGCTATCGAGAGAGGCCTACGTAGCTCGTCGTCCTCGTCCTTCGCCCTTCGACTCCGCGCCTATGGCGCTTCGCTCAGCATGACAAGATGGGTGGCGCGCTTCGCTCGATGACAAGATGGGTGAAGCTAGACTTTTCGGGAGATTGATTTCGCCTGCATGTAGAGCAGCAGGTAATCGCGACCGCCGGCTTTGCTGTCGGTGCCCGACATATTGAAGCCGCCGAACGGGTGGACGCCGACCATCGCGCCGGTGCTCTTTCGATTGAAGTAGAGGTTCCCCACGAAGAAGTCGTCGCGCGCCCGCTCGATCTTCTTCTCATCGGTGGTGTAGAGCGATCCGGTCAGGCCGAACTCGGTGTTGTTGGCGATCGCCAGCGCATCCTCGAAATTCTTGGCCTTGATCACGGCCAGCACCGGACCGAAGATCTCTTGTTGCGCGATCGTGGCGGTGGGCGCGACGTCGGCAATGACGGTCGGCTCCAGGAAGTAGCCGCGATCGCCGACGCGTTTGCCGCCGGCAACGAGACGGCCCTCCTCTTGACCGCGCTCGATGTATCGCATAATCGACCTGAGCGCGCCCTCGTTCACGACGGGACCCATGAAGTTTGACGGGTCGCTGGGATCGCCGACGGTAATCGTTCCGACTCTCTTGCGCAGCTTCTCGACGAACTCATCGTAGATGCTCTCGTCGACGATCGCGCGCGAGCAGGCCGAACACTTCTGCCCTTGGTAGCCGAACGCGGAGACCGCAACGCCTTCGACTGCGGCATCCACGTCGGCGTCGGCTGCGACGATGATCGAATCCTTGCCGCCCATCTCGGCGACGACGCGCTTGATCCACTTCTGTCCCGCCTGCGGCCTCGCGGCGAGCTCGTTGATGCGCAGTCCGACTTCCTTCGACCCCGTGAACGAGATGAAGCGGATCTTCGGATGCGTGACGATGAGGTCGCCGATCTCGCTTCCCGATCCCGGGAATAAAGTTCACGACGCCCGGCGGCACGCCGACCTCGTGCAAGAGATCGACGAACCACGCCGCGACCACCGCCGCGTCGCTCGAGGGCTTCAGAACGACGGTGTTCCCCGAGACGATTGCGGCCGACGTCATGCCCACCATGATGGCGGCGGCGAAATTCCACGGCGGGATGACGGCCCCGACGCCGAGGGGGATATAGACGAGCTCGTTGCGCTCGCCCTCGATCGGTACCACGGGCTGCGGCTGCGCGTAGCGCAGCGCTTCGCGCGCGTAGAACTCGAGAAAGTCGATCGCCTCGGCGATGTCGCCGTCGGCCTCGGGCCAGCTCTTGCCAACCTCGTAGACGAGCAACGCGTCGTATTCGAAACGCCGCGTGCGCAACAGCTCCGCTGCCTTGAAGAGGTAGGCGGCGCGCTCCGGAAGCGTCCGCTGCCGCCACGACTCGAACGCGCGAGCGGCGGTATCGATCGCCTCGTTTGCTTGCTCCTTCGATGCAGCGCTCGTCAGACCGACAACCTCTTCGGGATTGGCCGGATTGAGGGAGCGAATCTTCCTTTCGGTTTCGACCTTCCGCCCGCCGATCACGAGGGCGTAATGTTTGCCGAGCTGCTGCTTCACCGTGGAAAGCGCCGCGCGCATGGCCGCGGCGTCGGCGGGGTCGCGGAAATCCTTCACCCGTTCGTTTTGGAAGGGGGCTACCTCGAGGTCGGTTTTTGTGGCGGTCGTCGTCATGGGGTTATAGTACCAGGAGTGTCTATCGCCTTCGCCCGTGGAATCCGCTCGCGCTCAGATGACGAGAGGGCGGGGGGCCTTGCTTGGTTCGCCCGAGAACAATTCGGCATGACGCAGCTTGTGGCCGTTGCCATTGCGGCGTTCTTTTTGGGCATCGGCATGGCGGGCGAACCGTTTGCGCCGCTTCACGCGCTGCTCGCCATCTCGATACTGCTGCTCTTCGCGACGGCGCTGGACCGGCGCCACTCGCCGTTAACCGTCTTTCTCTTCGGACTTGTGGGCGTGCTCCTGACCTGTTATCTGCAGCACGGCGAGATCTATCCCGGAACCGGAATCGTCGGCATCGGTCTGGGTGGCCTAGCAGCGTCGTCGCTCGGGCGGCGTAGTGCGCCGGCGCTCGTCGCGACGCTCGGCACGCTGGTCGGCGCGGGTCTCTACTTCCTTCTATAAGGGCGCGGTGACCGGGCGGCGCGCCCCCGCGCGCAGCGCTGCAATCAGCGATCCCGGGTCCTCCGACTGCATGAGCGCCTCGCCGATGAGAAAGCCGCGCGCGCCCGAGGCTCGCAGCCGCGCGACGTCCGAAGCGTCGCGCATCCCGCTCTCGCTGATCGCAAAGACTTCGGGAGGAACCTTCGGCAACAGATGCTCGCTGACCGCGAGATCCGTTTCGAGCGTGCGCAGATTACGGTTATTGATCCCGACCAGCCGTGCCCCCGCTTCGATCGCCCGGCGCAGCTCGTCTTCGTCATGCGCCTCCGCGAGCACATCGAGCGCGTAGAGCGCCGCTTCGTCCATCGACTCGCGCATCGCGGCGTCGTCCATTCCGCCGACGATCAAGAGCACGCAGTCGGCACCGTACGCGGCCGATTGCGCGATATGATAACGCGTCCACATGAAATCCTTGCGCAGCAAGGGACGCGTCGTCACCCCGCGCACCTGCTCGAGATACGATAGCTCTCCGAGGAAATGGTCGCGCTCAGTCAGCACGCTGATCGCGTCGGCGCCGGCTGCCTCGTAGCTGCGCGCGATCGCAACCGGGTCGAAGCTGCGCGCGATCAGTCCGCTCGACGGTGAGGCGCGTTTAATCTCCGCGACGATGGCACCGCCCGCCGCTCGTTGCAGTGCCGTCAGAAAGTTGCGCCGCTCGCCGGCGCGCGCCAAGGCGCGGTCACGCAGCGCCTCGTACGGTTCGCGCGCGCGTTCTTGCTCCAGCGCGGCCGCCTTCGCTGCATAGATCTTCTGCAGCGTATCGATCACACTAGGGCGTCGGAGTCGGCGACGACGAGGGCGTAATCGAGGGAGTCGGAGTCGGCACCGGCGCAGGCCCGACCAAGACCGTCGAACCGACCGCATCGTGGCGAACCGTCACGTTCTTGCCGGTCGCTCCCGCCGCAAAGGTGATCTTCCTCGTGTACAGACCGCTTCGATTCGCACGCTGCTGATTGGCGTTCCAGGTATCGTCGAGCGCGCTCACCGTCTCGTTGCGCCGCGTCACGAAGATCTCGGTCTTCCTGGCACCGATGAAATCGTTCCCGCCGATGGACCCCGAGGCGCCGCCGCCAAAGTCGATCGCGCCGCGAACCGGGACCGCCACGACCGGGGAAAGGGCGTCGGTATAGGCGTACTCACCGCGCTCGAAGTGTTCGTCGGAGGCGGTCACGTTGACGCTTCCGTCGGTCGCGACGTCGACGATCTTTGCGGCGATCGTAGCGTCGCTGTTCGAATAGCTCAGCGTTATCGACGGCGGCATCGCGTACGGCGAAGCCGTCGCGACGGGCACCGAGATCGCGCCGATCCCAAAATCGTTGCCGTGAATCTGGCAGGAGCTGCAGGTGAGCGAACCGCCGGCAACCACGATGCCGTCGATGTTGCGCAGCGATGAAACGACCCCGGCGCCGAGGCTCGAATCGGATCCGCTCAGGCTTGCGAGGTCGTCGACCGATGCATAGAAGGCGCGCGAGTTCGGCAGAGAGATCTTCGACGCGCCGACGTAAAGGTCGCTGATCGAAACGGTTGCCGGCGGCACCATCTCGAGCGTCGTATACGCGCTGCGAGCCGGCAATCCGACGAGCTTTTCGAAGATCGTGTCCTCTCCCAGGCCGTCGACGAACGAGCCTCCCTTCGGCCCGCTTGCGTAGTTGTTGCCGGTAATCGCGACGCTCTTCGTAATGACGATCGGCAATTTCTCACCATTTGCGACGTTGTAGTCACCGCTCGCCAAATAAATCGTCACGCCCGAGGGCGCCAAGGATTTTGCCGCTGTCAAGACTGCCACGGCCTTCGTCAATGTCTTATACGGTTTCATCATGCTGCCGTTGCCGGTGATGTCGCTCCCGGTGCTTGGATCGACGTAGATCGAGACAAGCGGCGCTACCGTGGGGGTCACCGGTCCGGGTTGGCCCCAGCGCGTGCACGCCACTCCGCCGACGAGGCCCGCCGCGGCGAGCGCTGCGACGATCGCGAAAAAGAGGCGTGCGAACCAGCCGCTTCGCATTGCGCCAACCCCTTTGCCGCGCCGTACCTCGGCACCTCGGGGAGTCCCGCTTCGCGCTCCTGAAGAGATGAGGCAATGGTTAGGAAACCGGTGCGCTCCATCGTCAGCGCGATCGATGCCGCCGCCGCTCGGTGGCGCGACGCCGGCTTTCCAGCGCGAGTGCGCGCGCTCGATGCGGTCAGCGCGCGAACCGGATACTCGCTTCCCGCCGTCGAGTATGCGTTCGACCGCCTCTTTGGAACACTACGGCGCGACGCAATCGAAGCGGTTATCGCCGACGAGCTCGGTTGCCTCGAAGTCCTCGACGAGTTCGTCGACAGGCCCGGCCTGCCGCGGGCGCGGGCCTTTCCGGTGGGACGCCTCTGCGTCGTCTCGAGCCGCACGACGATCGGCGTCGCAATTGTCCCAGCGATCTTCGCGCTCTGCGCAAAGTGCGACGTGCTCGTGAAGGACCGCGAAGACCATCTCGTCGCGGCCTTCTTTGCAACGTTAACCGCCGAGCTTCCGGAGCTCGGCGATGCCGCCGCCGCCCAAACGTGGCAAAGCGACGATGATGCGGCCGACCTCGGGGGCTTCGATACCGTGGTTGCGTTCGGAAACGACGCCACACTCGCAGCGATCGCAGCGAAGCTTCAGTATCCGCAGCGCCTGATTGGCTTTGGGTCGAAGGCGAGTGCGGGATATATTGCGAGCGGAGCTCTGGCCGGTGAGCGCGCGGCGCGCGCGCTCGCTCGAGGCGCGGCCCTGGACCTCGTGCTTTACGAAACCGAAGGCTGTCTCTCGATGCACGCCCTCTTCGTGGAACGCGGCGGGCGCGTTTCCGCCGACCGGTTTGCCGAGCTCTTCGTGGAAGCGATCCGCGCGGTCGCCCAAGAGTTTGCGCCCGCCCATCGCGATGCCGCGGGCGCGGCTCGCGTCGCAAGCGCGCGCGACCTCGCAATGTTTCGCGATAACGGCGCGTCCGTTCACTCGGTTCCGGTCGCCGAGTACCTCGTCGTGGTCGATCCGCCTTTCGAAGAACCGCCGTTCTTTCTGCCCCGAGCGATCGCTCTTCGATCCGTCGAGTACCCCGCGCAAGCCGCGGAATATCTCGAACGTCACTCCATAGAACTCGAGGCGCTCGCAATTGCCGGCGACTCCTCCGAGCTCATGGAGCTCGCCGCGCGAACGAAAGCGGCGCGCCTGACGGTCTTCGGAGCGCTGCAAGCTCCGCCGCTCGGCACCTTTCACGGCGGGCGCCCGCGCATCGCCGAGTTCGTGCGCTGGATCACCGACGAAACGTGAGCTTGCGTCGACCGCGCAGCGCAGCGCTGGCGCAGCGCCTCCGGAAGCGCGAGCAGCGCAACGTCACGTTTCTGAGCGATGAATTTCCGATTTTTTGGGAGTCGGCGAGCGGAGCGACGGTAACGGACGCAGACGGGAATCAGTATATCGACTGCACCGCTGCGTTCGGCGTCGCCAACGCCGGACATTGCAACCCCAACGTGATCGCCGCCGTCGCCGAGCAATCGAAGCGGCTGATTCACGGGATGGGCGACGTGCATCCAACCGAGATTCGCGTGCGCCTCCTGGAGCGGCTGGCCGGGATTCTGCCGCCGGAGCTTTCGAAGACGTTCTTGGCGACGACCGGCTCCGAAGCGGTGGAGGCGGCGCTCAAGACGGCGATGCTCGCAACGGGCAAAGCCCATTTCGCAGCTTATCGAGGCGGATATCACGGTCTGTCGTTCGGTGCGCTTGCCGTCGGCGGCATCGAACGCTTCCGCGCGCCGTTTGCCGCAGCCCTCGGTGGCGAGCCGCTGCTCCTCGAGTATCCGCACGAAGGCAGCTCCTTAGGCGATGCAGTGAAGGAAACGCATCGCGCACTGGCCGGCGATGGCGGCGACGAAATCGCCGCGATCATCATCGAGCCGGTTCAGGGACGCGGCGGCGCGATCGTACCTCCTGCGGGATATCTTGCCGAGCTGCGACGCATTTGCGACGAGCGCCGCATCGTGCTGATCGTCGACGAAATTTATACCGGCTTCGGCCGTACGGGCGCTTGGTTTGCGATCGAGCGTGACGGCGTCGTCCCCGACATCCTCTGCGTCGGCAAGGCAATGGGATCGGGCGTTCCGATCAGCGCCGCGATCGGCCGTTCGGAGATCATGGATGCATGGCCGCGCTCCACCGGTGAAGCACTCCATACCTCGACCTATCTTGGCAACCCGCTCGGCTGCGCCGCGGCGCTCGCAACAATCGAAGAGCTGAAGCGTTTGGATCTGGCAAATCGAGCGAATTATCTCGGAAAGATGGTCCGTGCCCGTCTCGAGCCTCTGGAATCGAACCGAGCGGTCCGCGACGTGCGCGGGCGCGGACTGCTGCTCGGCGTGCAATTGCGCGACGCCGCGACCGCGTCGGAGGTCGTCGCGCGCTCGCTGAACGCGGGCGTCATCTTTCTCCAATCGGGCGTCGCCGGCGACGTGATCACGATCGCGCCGCCGCTGGTCATCAGCGAGCAGGATCTCAATCGCTCGATCGACGTTCTCGAAGAAGCTATCCAAAAGGAGGCCTGAACCGGGTGAAGCCCTATCGGATTGGAATCGTTGGAGCCGGCTTTGGGGTAACGGCCCATCTGCCCGCGCTGAAAAATAATCCTCGTTTCGAGGTCGTGGCGATTGCCTCGCCTTCGAGCGCGCAGCGCATCGCGCGCGAAGCGAAGATCCGCATGCGTTTCGTTCTTGCGCGGAGATGGTCGCCAGGTGCGAGCTCGACGCGGTCACCGTCGCCTCACCGCCGTTCGCGCATCGCGATGACGTGCTCGCCGCGCTGCATGCGCGCAAGCACGTTCTCGCCGAGAAGCCGTTTGCCTTAAACGTGGAGGACGCACGAGCCATGCTCGAAGCCTCCCGCCCAGCCGGAACGGCCTGCGGCGTTAATCACGAGTTTCGATTCGTCCCCCAGGCGCTGGCGCTCAAAGAGCTGGTGCAGCACGGACATCTCGGCCCGCTGCGCAACCTTGAGATCACGCTGCTGCGCAGCTCGCTGCGCCGGCAGGAGCAGCGCCCGCGCGGATGGTGGTTCGAACGCGAGCGCGGCGGCGGTTTCGCGGGCGCGATCATGTCGCATATGATCGATCAAGCGGATTGGCTTGCGGACCAAGCCCCAGTACGCACGCTCGGCTTTCGCCGCACCGCAAACCCGGAGCGGATCGACGAGCGCGGCGCGTTCACCTCAACCGTCGACGACGGCGCCTTCGCCGTCATCGAGTACCGCGACGGTTTGGCCGCGCGCCTTGCCGCCGATGCAACCACATCCGTCGAATCGTATACGTGCGCGATTCACGGCGAAAAGCGCACGGCCGTCGCGAGCGGCCCGAACATCATCGACCTGACGCTTTACGCTGTGGACGGCGACCAAACCGACGAGCTGACCTGCAAGCCGTCGCCGTATCAGAAGTTTGCGAGCATCGGCCCGAACGTCCCGCCGCTCATGGAGCTCTACGACGAGTTCGCCAAGAAGATCGAGGGCAAGCCCAATATTCTGCCGAGCTTCGAGGACGGGCTGCACACCCAGGAAGCGCTCGCTGCGATTGGCTACACGACTGGCTCCGTGAAGTGAGTTCGCAGGCATTCGGGCCAATCGAAACGCCGCGTGTACGGCTGCGCCGCTACGTCGCAGGCGAAGAGGAGCTCGTGCATCGGCTGATGAGCGATCCTCTCGTGATGCGCTACTATCCCGAATCCTACGATTTGGAGCGCTCGCGCAAGGCCTTGAATTGGATATTCGACCAATATGAGAAGTATGGGTACTCGTTCCTAGCCCTAGAGCAAAAATCCGACGACGCGTACCTCGGCCACGTCGGGCTTCTTCACTGGGACGACATTGATGCGCGCGAGGACGTCGAGGTTGCCTACATGCTGTTGCCCGAGTACTGGGGCCAGGGTTATGCGACCGAAGCGGCGCGCGCGTGCCGCGATTGGGCGTTCGCGCAGCTCGGCGTCGATCGCGTCGTTTCGTTTATCGACGTCAACAACGCTCCGTCCATCGCCGTAGCCAAGCGCAACCGCATGACTGAGCTCAAGCTACTGGAGCAAAACCGATTCAACAGGCCGATCTACGTCTACGCGATCACGCGCCCGGAGTGGAGCGCATAAGATTCGTGGGATTGGGCGCAGCCGGCGCCGAACGGCTTTGCTGGCTATCGGTGGAGCGAGGAGCATCGCAGATGAACGGTTTGGATTTATGCCGCTACGCGCTGTGGAGCTGCGTGGTCGCGGCATTGCTGTCAGGATGCGGCGGACTGCAGCCGCCCATCGGAGCGCCCGGCACGGCGCCGCAGAGCCGGACGGTATTGCGGGACAAGGACCTGATCTACATTACGTCCGTACCGTACATCGACATCTTCTCGTTCACGGATGGCAAACTCCTTAGGCAAATAAAAGGACAGTACCCATACGGATTATGCGTGAACGGCGCAGGCGACGTTTTCGTCGTCGACCCGGTTGCCGACGACATTACCGAGTACGGCCACGGCGCGCCGAAGCCGAAGGAAACGCTGCCGTTTCCGTCCTATTCGCCCACGCAATGCGCGGCAGATCCGGCAACCGGCAATCTTGCGGTGATCAGCGGTTCCGGCGCCGACGTTAGAAGTGCTACCCAAACCTTTGAAGTATGGATTTATCCTCAGGGCAAGGGAACGCCGACGGAATATCAGTTCGACGGTATGAACTTCCTCTACTACGCGGCGTACGACGATAAGAGCGATCTCTTCATCGACGGCACGTCAGCTTCGGGAGGGTTTGGGCTTGTCGAGCTGCCGAACGGCAAGAGTACGTTCAGAAGCATTCGTCTTAACGAAGAAATCCTCAACCGGATACGAAGTGCCGGCGGCATACAATGGAGCGCTGGAAGACTCGCGGTCGGGAACGACACGCGGTATCCGCGAGCGTCCATCGATCAGTTGCGAATCGGCGGCGCTCAGGCGCATTTCGGGAATCAGACCGTGCTTAGCGGATCCTCGGGCATCGGCCCATTCTGGATTCAGAACGGCAGCGCGATCGTTCCCGAAGAAGACGCGGCGTATCTCTGGAAGTATCCGAAAGGCGGAAAGCCGTTCGCGACCCTAGCGGTCTCAGGAGGCGACGGCGTCGTCGTCAGTCTCGCTCGCAAGTAACCGGCCTAGCCTCACGGTGCGACGAGACTCACCGATGCTCCGCCCACCTGAGATGGTCCCGGTTTGGCCCTGAACGGAACGCCGCCCCCGGGGTAATGCCAGTACCCAAAGAGCGAATAGCAGCCCTCGTTGCCTCCGACGACGACCGTCCCTTCCGTATGGTTGCGCGGCGTGTTCTTCGTGCCGACGATGAACGGTTGTGCGACATTCGCGTAACGGCAAGAGGCACCGAGCGTGGTGCTGCTGACGACGCTCAGCTGCGAGCTGCTCCACACGGCGCGGTAGATGATCGAGTCCTGGCTTGCGTCGTTCCGATAGTCCTCGAACGTAATGTACTTTCCGTCCCACATCACGCTGCCCGGGTGATCGATCGACTTAAAGCCCTTGGACTTCGCGATCGGCACCTGCGTGAGCGCCTTTCCGCCGGCGGGAAGCTCGCACATCCCTAAGCCGCTGTTTCCCCAGTAGGCCTCGAAATAGAGATTGCCCTTGTCGTCGTAGCCGGGCGCTTGAATATCGTTACAATCCTGCGACCCGCTGCCGGAATAGTAGTCGGACGGCGAACCGCGACCCTTGCGGAAGACCTGTATATCCGCCCGCTCGCTCTGCTCGCTATTCTCGTTGCCTATTGCGAGATCTCCGGTCACAGGATCGACAGAGCAGCCCATGCCATTACCGTTCGTCGTAAGAACCATCAGGGGCTTGGTATCGCCGTGTGCAAATTCGAAGGCCTGGTCTCCAAAGTATTCGGTCACCCACACGTCGCCTTTCTTATCGACGCACTGCCCGGTGGGCTGATCAAAACCATGAATCGCGCCGACCTGCCGGCTCTTCCCGTATTTGTAAACGTCGACGATCCCATTGTAGATGTCGGAGACATAGAGGAGATCTCCGGTCTTGGCGTCAGGCAACATCCACGAACCGCCGCGCTCGGCGTGCGCAGCGATCGCATGGCTTTGCGAGATCGCGCCGGGCGCGCCGGTCAGCGGCTGCGCTCGGCCGCAGCCAGCCAGCATTGCAACCACCGCGCAGATTGCCCAGCGAACCACGACTATTCAGGCCACCATCTGAACCGCACCAGCAATGACCCTGTTATTGGTTTGCAGTTCTCGATCTGCGGCGCATACGTGGATTCGCAAGCCGCTCGCATCACAGCGTGATCGAGGCCCTTATCGCCCGAACTCTTGGGAAGCTGAACCCCGATCACATCGCCCTTCGGACCGACAGTCACTATTGCCCCAACGGTGGCGAAGCCGAGGCCAATCTCCATAGGGGGCTCCCATTCGACCGGCGCGAGCTTAATGATTCTGGCAGGGCGGTTGGGAGAAGCGCAAGCATAGGAAATCTCCCCGCTGAATATGGCGAACACAGCGACGCTGACACAGATACTGAGAATGGAGCGGCCGGAATCGGAAATCCTCAAATGCCTTGCTCCATGTCTCGCGAACCTCCTGGCCGGCTGAGTGAAAATACGGAAAGCACTTTACTGAGGAGGCACACTCACCGTCGCGCCGTAGTCGCTGTCCAGCTGAATCGATCCTGTCGGCGGTCCACCCTTAGGATATCTCCAGAATTTTGCATACCAGCCGCTTTCAAAAGCCGGGCCGATGAGTGTCGTGCCCTGAATCCAAAACTGCTGGACCTTCAACGCGCCTGTGAGTGTCAACGATCCAACCTGCACGCCCTGCCTTCCGCTGATGAGAAAACGGCGAATCAACAAATTTTGCTCGTCGCCGACGGCAAGGTACTTCCCGTCCCATTCGATGTTGCCAGGATCCGCGATGTCTTGGTTGAGCGAAACGTTTTCAAACCGCGATCCGCCCTTTGGAAGCTCGACGAAGACGAGCTTGCCGCGGTTCGTCTTCCCATCGACAAAGAGATTGCCGTCCGCATCGTACCCGCATGAAGCGACTTGTTGACGGAAATTGAACAGCCGCGGAAGGTACCATTGATGATCCGGCGCGGGGCGATAGATCGCAATGCCACTCAGGGAGGCGGCGGCGAGTTTTCCCGTGGTCGGGTCGGCGGAGCAGCCGAACGGCTCCCCCTGCGGGTCGGTGAGCACCGCGATCGGGACAGCGCGTGCGTGAGGATACTCATAGATCGCGTATTGAGTCGTGATGAAGACATCGCCGCTCTTGGTCGAGCAGAGTCCGTTTGTGTAGCCAGTGTTCGATAAACCGCCAACGAGTTTGCCCCCGGGATACGTGTAAACGTTGGTGACACCGGAATATACGACGGAGACGTACAGTAGATCGCCACCTTGCGACGCGTCTGACGACATCCAAGATTCGCCACGACCTGCGTGCGTTGCGAGCGCCGATCTTTGCGCCACCGCACCCGGCCCCGCGATCCGCTGCGATCCCCCGCAGCCGGTCAGCAATGCCGCAGTCGCGGAAATGCTTAAGGCGTAACGGCCGAACTCCGAGGTCTTCATCTGCCCTGCTCCTCGCTCCGTGGCTGGAGCGCCGGTAAAAGGCTTTCGGGGCGCTCGGCGCCGTTCCATTGTTTATGCGTGCGGCGTTCGCGTGATGACTTATACGCTGAACGAGGGCGTGTACCGCAGGCCAAGTTCGCTACGCCATTCGGGATCGATCCACGAAATAGCCGGGGAATGTTGCCGTTCCCAAAATTCCGGTAACGGGTAGGCGCGCAGAACGTCGAGCGCCTTGCGTACTTGTTTCATGAAGTAGGGGCCGCGTAAGGCGAGCACTGCGAGCTCGCCTTTTTCGTGATAGACACACCAGAGACCGATCTCGGAAGCGCACGCATACGTGTCCATACGATAGAGCCATCCGTGGGCTTCATTTCTCGATCGCAGATGCTGCTCATACTCCGACGCGGTGGTCTCCTTTTCCAAGCAGAGGGAAGAGCGCTGGTCTAGGGCTGATTTCGATCTCCTGCTCAGATTGACGACGCACGCGGCGGAAGCGCCTTCTTCGGTGAGGAGTTCTTTTGTGGCCGCGTTGAAGTTTCCAAAGAAGAGCGCGTCCTGGTGAAAGAAGAGAAAGTTATCCCACGACTCCCAGAAGACGTACTTGGGGAAGTTGATGCCCGGCTTCACAGCGCTCAGCACGTTGCCGAAGGCTTTCTTCCATGCCACAGTGTCAGCCATGGGCGAGGTGCCGCCAGAGCATTCCGAGCGCGATCGTCGTCGCGCGTGCGCCGATCGCTTCGCGCTCGCCGGTTAGCTGAAAGCGCCGCGCGCCGTCTCTGCCGAGCGCGTCGTCGAGCGCGATCCAGACCAGGCCGACGGGTTTTTCAGGCGTCCCGCCGCTGGGGCCGGCGATGCCAGTGGTCGCAACCGAAACATCGGCGTCGAGGCGAACGCGGGCGCCGCGGGCCATCTCGCGCGCCGTCACTTCGCTGACCGCGCCGAAGCGCTCGAGCGTTTCGGCGCTTACCCCGAGCTGCGAGATCTTCACCGAGTCGGCGTAGGCCACGATGCCGCCCGCGAAACTCTTCGACGATCCCGGCACGCTCGTCAACGCCGCTGCAATGCGACCGCCCGTGATCGACTCTGCCACGGCGAGCGTTCGGCGGCGCGACTGGAGCAGCGCATGGATTGCGCTCGCCGGCGTCTCCTCGTCGCGTCCGAATACGTAACCGTCCAACCGCCCCTCGATCTCGGCCTGCAACGGCAAGATCATCTCCTGCGCTGCGGTTTCTGAGCCGGCCTTCGCGGTGATTCTTACGTCGGCGCGAAACTCGTGCGCGAGCACGGCGATCTTTGGGTTCTCGGAGCTGCGAAAGAGATCGGCGATGCGATGGTCGATCTCCGACTCACCGAGGCCGATCGTGTGGAGAACGCGCGTGTAGATCGCATCGCCGGTGCCGAGGCGTTCGCGCAGAAATGGGAGCACGTCGCCGACGAGCATCGGCTTCATCTCGCGAGGAACGCCGGGCATGCTCGCCACGAACTTTCCGCCGCTGGTGAACGCGATGAAGCCCGGCGCCGTGCCGTTGGGGTTTGGCATCGGACGGCTTCCTTGCGGAAGCTCGGCCTGCTTGCGATTGTTCTCGCGCATCGGCCGTCCGAGCGAGGCAAAGAGCGCCTCCATCTGCGCTAGCGCCGGCTCGTAGAGCTCGGTACCGAGGCCGAGCACCTCGCAGACCGCCTCTTTCGTTAGATCGTCGACCGTAGGCCCGAGGCCGCCGGTTGTCACCACGCCCTCGGCGCGCTCGAGGGAGGCGCGAATTGCGGCGGCTATCCGCTCGCGATTATCGCCGACCGCATGCGTTGCGCGAACGTCGATACCGTTCTCGGCTAGGTGCTGCGCGATGAACGCGGTGTTCGTATCGACAAGCTGGCCCAGCAGCAGCTCCGTCCCTACGGCAATGATCTCAACGCTCGGCATCGTCGAACCATTGGGGGTATTCGAAATGCACGTCGGCTTTGAAGCCGCGGGCGGCTTCGATCATCGCTTCGCGCCGAATGCTCGAGCTTTCGGGCTCGGGGTGTTCCGCATGCGTGCGTTCGCGGCGCTGCGCCAAGTGCTCGACGAACCGCGCGAACCTTCCGTCCATCGCCTTCTGCAAGGCGTTCTTGAGCAGTTTGCCGACGCGTGGCGCGAGCCCGGCGGTCGAGATCGCTACCCGGACGGGGCCTGCCTTCGCGATCGCCGCCATCGCGACGAAGCCGAAGCGCGGCTGGTCGATGCAACAGAGCAGGAAGCGCTCGCGGTCCGCGAGCGCGCGCAGACGCGCCGAGAGCGCGCCATCCTGCGGCGTGGAGATGACGAAGAACGCGCCGGCGAGGTCTTCGTCGCGCCATGCCTGGGGATCGTAGATCCGGCGCACGCGCGCACCGGACTCTTCGAGCGCCGCGCTCTTTTCGATCGCCTCTCGGTCATCGGCAGCGCCGATGACGACGCAAAGGCGTCCATCGAGGTTCAGTCCGACGGGGAAGAAAGGTTTACGCGTCACCGTTCATTCTTCGTCCTTCGACTTCGCTCGCTGCGCTCGCTGCGCTCAGGATGACAAGAAGTCATTGCACTGCTTTCGCTCGTCCTTCGGCTGCGCTCGGGATGACAATCCTAGTAGTCGACGGGGCGGAGGTAGAACTCATTGATTGCCGTCGAGGAGAGCATCGCGGTGGTCGGGAGATGGCGCTTCCAGTGCGTCGAGTCGACGCGCCGGCGCACGAGCGTGACTTCCTCGGGTTTGAATCCGCGCTCGACGAGCTGCACGTCGTTATATCCCAGCAGGAGCTCGGCGAGAATCGCGTCGGCGCGCGCGTAGCTAATGCCGAGATCGGCCTCGTCGGTTTGGTCGGCAACGAGGTCCGCGCTCGGGGCCTTCTCCACCAAGCGTTGCGGAACGCCGAGATATCGCGCGAGCTCCCAAACTTGGCTCTTGAAGAGATCGCCGATCGGATTGACCGGGGGAGTGTCGTCTGCGTGCCATGTAAAATATCCGAGCAGCCGTTCCGTCTTGTTCCCCGTTCCGACCGGCAGCGAGTCGAGCTTTGCCGATTGATCGAAGAGCACGACCATACGAATGCGCGCCATCACGTTCCCGCGGCGGCGCGCGTCAGCGTCGGGTTCGTGCTCGAGATAGCCGTCGACCGCCCCGCTGATGTCGATCGTGCGGGAGGGAATCTTCAGCGCATCGATGACGAGCTGCGCGTCGCTCAAGCTCGAAGGATGCGACGTCTTGTACGGCATTCGAATCGCATAGACATTTTCCGCACCGAGGGCCCGCGCGCAGAGAAACGCCGTCACCGCGGAATCCACCCCGCCGGAGAGGCCGATGACCGCGCGTGGAATTCCGCGGCGTTCGACGAGCTCGTCGCGCAGAAAGGCGACGAGCCACTCCGTGGTAACGGCGGGATCGATTCCCGGCGGCGCCGGCGCCGCCGGACGGCTCTCAAAGATCGGCAGGGTCATAGCGATTCCGAGGCAAGGGAAGCTCGTCGTCGAGCAGATCGGGCAATACGGCTTCTAAATCGCCGAGTAGCGGAAGGCTCGCGCGCGCGATTTCGATCTCGCGCAAGTCGAGATCGGCGCGCACGATGCAGGCTTCCGTTGCCGGTGCCTGCACCAGGATTCGTCCGCTGGGAGCGATGACGCACGAAGATCCGGTCATGCCTTTGCCGCCTTCGAATCCGGTGAGCCCCGCGTAGATGATGTAGATGCCGTGCTCGATCGCGGCCAGCCGCAGCATGTCGCGCCAGTGCTTGATGCTTTCGAGCTCGCCATCGCCGCCGCCTTCGATGCCGCGTCCCGGTGAGGCGCTGGGAACGATCACGATTCGCGCCCCTTTGACGGCCGCCATCGTCGGAACGATCGCGTGCCAGGCGTCTTCGCAAATCAGGATGGCCATCGTGCCGAAGCGCGTCTCAAAGACGCCGAGCTTATGTCCGCGCGAAAGAAAGCGCTCCTCGTCGAAGACACCGTAGGTCGGCAAGAACATCTTGCGGTGCAGATGCACGATCCGTTCGCCGTCCGGCTCGACCTCGACGTAGACGGCGCTGTTGTAATACGTGCCGCCGTCGTTTTCGAAAAATCCGGCGACGAGGTCGATGCGTTGTGCGGATGCTCCGCGCCAAGCACGCGCGAGATCGCGCGCGAACTCGGCAGCCGGAAGTGCCTCGTCGGAGACCGCGCCCTCCAGAAAGTAGCCGGTCAGCGCCGCTTCCGGAAGGACGATGAGATCAGGCGGGTCGGCGGCGAGCTGCGCAAAAGCCTCGCCGGCCCGCTCGAGATTCCGCTGGTACTCGCCCTTGGCGGGTTTCGTCTGCAGGAGCGCGACGCGCAGGCGGCGCGGGGGCTCACTCACCGATGACGCTCGTGGCCATTTCTATCTGCTCGTCACCCGGAATCTTGCGCCCGAGTTGCGCCGCGCAGGCTTCCGCCGGATAGGTCCAGATCTCCGCGAGCGTCGGGTGGAGATGCGGGATGCGCATAAAGGCGTCTGCCGTCGAATCGAAGGTCATAGCGACGATCACTTCGTGTATGAGCTCGGAGCCCTGCGGCCCGAGAACCGCGGCGCCCAGAATGCGCCCGCTCTCGCGGTCGGCCATCATCTTCACGAAGCCCTTGGTCTTGCCGAGGCACTGCGCCTTACCGTGCTCGGCAAAATCGTAGCGCCCGCTGACGTACGCGATCCCTTTGCGCTGCAGCTCTTTCTCGCTCATGCCGACGGCTGCAAACTGCGGATCGGTAAAGGCCGTATGGGCGGATACGAGATGGTAATCGGCCATCTCGTCGGTGTTCAGACAGGCGTTGCGCGCAGCCACTTCGCCTTGGTAGATCGCGACGTGCACGAGCATGTACGCGCCCGTCACGTCGCCGACCGCGTAAATGTTCGGATTGCTCGTGCACAACCGGCGGTCGACGGTCACGCCGCCGCCTGGCTCGCAGACGACCCCGGCTTTCTCCAAATCGAGCCCGCCGCTATTCGGCACGCGACCTAGCGCGTAGAATATCTCCTCGCCGACGGCTTCACGTTCCACACCGCCGAGCAGATAGCGAACGACCTTCTCGCTCCCGCGGCGCTCCGCGCCGACGAGCTCCGCACGCGTAACGACCTCGATGCCTTCTTCGCGGAAGTAGCCGGTGAGCGCGTCTCCGATATCGTCGTCGCTCGGCGTCAGCAGATGGCCGCTGCGAATCACGATCGTCGTGCGCGCTCCCACGCGCGCCAGAAACTGACCGAGCTCGCACGCAGTATACCCGCCGCCGAGCACCACGACCGATTTCGGAATCCGTTCTAAATCGAGCACCGCGTCACTGTCGATGAAGCCGGCTTCCGCGAGACCGGGGAGCACGCTGGGCTGCACGACACTGCCCGTCGCGATGACGAACTTCGGCGCCTCCAGCAGCGTGTTCTCGCCGACCATGAGCTGCGTTGGGGAGAGAAAGCGCGCCGCACCGAGATAGAGCGGAAACTCGTGGATGCCCTCGATCCGGTACTCGGCGAAGCCCTGCACGAGCCGGCGCTTTCGCACTGCGACAAAGGGCATATCGACGCTCGGCTCTTCGACCTCGATTCCGAGCGCACGCGCTTCGCGGGCGTCGTAGAGCGCATCGCTCGATGCCAGCAGCGTCTTGCTGGGCATGCAGCCGTCGAGAATGCAAAGGCCGCCGAGCGGTCCCTTGTCGACGAGCGCGACGTCGCACCCGACGTCGCGGGCCGTTCGGGCAGCGGCGTAACCGCCCGAGCCGGCACCAACGACGATCAGCTCGTAACGGTGAGGCCTATCCGTCATTACCGCCCGTGCGGGCGGGCACCGAGCCGGTGCGTCGATTCGATGAAGCGCACCGTCCCGCTGGAGTGAACGAGAATCGAGTGCGTTCGCGCTTGATTTCCGAAGAAACGCACGCCGCGCACCAAATCGCCGTCGGTAATACCCGTCGCGCAGAAGACGACGTCGTTGCTGCGAACGAGATCTTCGAGCTCTAAGAGTCGGCCGACGTCGGCGAAGCCCATCTCGATCGCGCGTTTGACCTCCGCTTCGTTGCGCGGCTGCAGGCGCCCCATGAAGTTTCCGCCCAGGCATTTGATTGCGGCCGCAGCGAGCACGCCCTCCGGTGCGCCGCCCGTTCCCATCGCGACGTGAATGCCCGTGGACTCGATCGCGGTCGCGATGCAGGCGTCGACGTCGCCGTCGGAGATCAAGCGAATTCGCGCACCGGCCAAGCGGACCTCGCGGATCAAGTCGGCATGACGAGGGCGGTCGAGGATGATGACGCAGACGTCGTTGATCGGCTTCTCGAGAGCGTTGGCCACCGCCTCGAGATTCTCGCGTACTGGCGCATCGATATGCACGTACGGTGCCGCCTTGGCGCCGACTGCGAGCTTCTTCATGTACGTATCGGGCGCGTGAAGCAAACCGCCGCGCTCGGCAATCGCCATCACCGCGATCGCATTAGGCAAGCCGTTCGCGACGAGATTCGTCCCTTCGACGGGATCGACGGCGATGTCGACCTCCGTGCCGCCCGCGCCGACCTCTTCGCCGATGTAGAGCATCGGCGCCTCATCGCGCTCGCCCTCTCCGATGACGATGCGGCCCGCGATCTCCATATCCCCAAGCGCTTCGCGCATCTTCTCCACCGCGGCGCCGTCGGCAGCATCGCGTTCGCCGCGACCCATCCAGCGCGAGGCCGCGACTGCGGCGCTCTCCGTCACCTTTACGAAGTCGAGCGAATGGACCGTATGGTCCAGCAACGCACGCATAATCGCCCGTGCCATCGTGGAGCCTACAAAGGGAAGGAGCTCATTTCCTGTTAAAACGTCACGGCGTGTCCACCGGTATCCCGCTCTCGCGATCCGAGCATTCGCGGCTCTTCCTCGTCGGCGACCTGCTCGTTCCCGGCTGGCCGGCGCTGCTCGCCGTTGTATGTGCCGGGCTAACGCTTGGCTTTTTCGGCTGGTACGCCATCATCGTCTCCAACTATCACGGCGCATACGGCGAAGCCGGACTCGTCGGCGCCGTCTGCGCCGGCGTCGTGCTAACGGTCGCGGCGTGGGTGGGTTACTCGCGCTACTTTTCGCGCCGCGCCGGCATCACGCTGCTGCGCTCGCTCCAATACGACGCGATCACCTGGCTTCCGTTCCTGCTCCTCTGGTTCACCTTTGCCTTAGCGCCGCAAATCACGCACGGTGCGCTGCTCTTCCTTCTCGCCATCACGCTCGCGTGCGTCGGCAAGGTTCTGATCGCGGCACGCTTCAATCAGACGGTCCGCGAGGTGCTCATCGATTTCGCGGCGACGCGCCTCGCGATCATCATCATCGCGGAGCTCGCAGCGGTGATCATCGGGCAGCGCGCGGGAGTCCACGTGCAGGAGTCGTCGCACGCGCTCCTCGCGGTCTGGGGACGATGGGACGCCGTTCACTATCTCGACATCGCGACTCAGGGATATCAGGGCACCGACATGGCGTTCTTCCCGCTCTACCCGCTGCTGATACGGATCGTCGGCTCGCTGGCAGGAAACCATCTCGTCGCAGGCTTGCTCATCTCGAACGCCTCGTTCTTCTTCGGTCTACTCTATCTCTACAAGCTGCTGGAGCACGAGTACGACCGCGCCGTGGCGCGGCGAGCGATCTTTTACGTCTCGATCTTCCCGACGGCGGTCTTCTTCTCCGCGGTTTACACCGAGTCGCTCTTCTTCATGCTCACCGTCGCTTCGTTCTACTACATGCGCGGCGGGCGCTGGTGGATTGCGGCGCTCTTCGGCTTCTTTGCGGCGCTTACGCGCGTCGAAGGCGTGCTGCTGATCGTGCCGTTCGTCATCCAATGGTGGTCGCAAGACCGCCAGGACCGCGCGTTAACTCCGCGAGCTTTTTGGGATCTCGCCGCCGGCATCTTGATCCCGCTCGGGCTGGCCGTCTACATGGCCTACCTCTGGGTTTTGCGCGCCGATCCGCTCTACTTCTCGCACGTGCAAATCCATTGGAACCGTCACCTGGCTCCGCCGTGGGTCAGCCTGATCAACGCCTTCCAGAAGCTCGTCCATGGGCCGGGATCGCAGGTCGTCGCGCACCAGTCGCTCGAGATCGCGTTTACGCTTCTCATGGTCGGCGTGCTCATCGCCGGATGGCATAGCTTGCGCGCGTCCTACATCGCGTACATGGCGCTCTCCATCCTCGTCCCGATGTCAACTTCAAATCTCATGTCGATGCCGCGGTTCGCGCTCGTGCTCTTTCCGATGTTCGCGATCCTCGCTCGCTGGGGCGAACGACCCTGGGTCAACAACGTGATCCTCGCCTTCTCGCTGCCGCTGCTCGGACTGTTCACCGTACTCTTTACTGATTGGTACTGGGTTGCTTGAGCGCTCGGCTCTGCGACCACGTTCGGTCCCGCGACGTAGTGGTTCGGGGACGCTCGCTTTTTCGCATCCTGCAAAAAAGCTGCTCGCCTCGTCGTCGCTCTCGCCCTCCGGGCTCCGCTCCTCCCTTCACACGCCCCTTACCACCACGTCGCAGGGACCTCACTATGTCGCGAAACCTCGCTTTTGATGTTAGAGAATAGGACCATGCCCGACGTCTTGAGAGGGTTGAGCCGGAGGCGAGGGGTGCGGCAATTCCTTAAGTTTGGGATCGTTGGGGCGTCGGGGATGGTCGTGAACTTCGTCGTGGCACACGCGCTCGAGAAGACGACGACGCTTTCGTGGTTCGCCGATTTCGCGATTGGGTTTATGGTCGGAGGCGTCTCGAACTACGCGCTCAACCGCGTCTGGACGTTCGGCTCGCGGCGTAACCCGCTCGTCGAGGGACTGCAGTTTCTCGCGGTTTCGGCGATCGCGTTGCTGCTGGGCAAGATCGTCTTTGTCGTTGCCGCGCGGACCGGCTTCCACCATTTCACGATGACCTGGCTCGCGGCGACGCTCGCCGGCATCTTCGTCAACTTCTTCCTCAACAAATATTGGACGTTTCGTCACCTCAACTGAGAGCCGCGTATTGGCGGCTCGCGCTGCTTGCCATCTTGTTGGCGGCGTTGGGGTTGCGGCTGCATGGCATTCACGACCCCATGCTCGACCACCCCGGCTGGCGCCAAGGCGATACGGCGGCGATCGCGCGGAACTTCGATCGGCTGCGCTTCGACATTATGTATCCGCAAACGATGTACGACGGACCGCCGCCGAACTACGTCGAGCTGGAGCTGCAAATCGTCCCGTTCGCGGCGGCTTCGCTCTACAAGCTCGCCGGCACGCACGAGATCTTCGGCCGCCTCATTACGCTGACGTTCAGCCTTGCGACGGTTCTCCTCGTCGCGTATTTCGGGCGCTGGATCTTCGGCAGCGCCCTCGTGGGGCTTACGGCGGCCTTTTTCTATGCGATCTTTCCGGGCAGCATCTACTACGGCCGTACCTTCATGCCGGACTGCGCGATGGTCTTCTTCCTCACCGCTGCGCTCTACGCGGCTGCGACGCATCTCGTCGAGGACGAAAAGCTTTCGCCGCGCGCGATCGCCGGCACGACGGCGCTCCTCACGCTGGCCTACCTGGCGAAGCCCGTTGCGGCGCTCGCGGTTGCGCCGCTCCTGGGCATGATCGGCGAACGCGCCCGAGCTCACCGCGCGACGAGCCCAATCGCCGCCGGCATCATGCTCGTGCTACCCCTTCTCGTTCTCGCGCTCTACGACTGGCGCATCGCGTCGTACGCAGAGTGGCATTGGGCCAGCGGGATCACCCGGCTCCACGTGCTGCCCGCTCTACGCGCCTCGCTGACGAACGCTTCGGGGTTCCTCACGAAGCTGACCGATTTTCGCATCGTCTTGGGGATGCTGCGCGACACGATGGTGGGCCGGATCTCCTTCGCGATCGCCATCCTCGCCTTTCTCGCGCTGCCGTGGATCGCCGCCCGCAGCAAGGCGCTCCTTTGGGGCTGGCTCATCGGCAGCATCGTCTACGTCTACGTTGTCGTCACGGTCGAGCGCGTCGACTACTATCTCTATCCGCTGCTCCCGCTCTGCGCGCTCGTCACCGGCGCGCTAATCGCCCGCTTCGTCGCGAGAGTAGGGAGCGCGGACGTTGCGGCGGCCGGACGCTATGCGCTGATCTCGCTCGCTGCGCTTGCCGGGATCGCGGCACTGCTACTCGATCGCGGATCCGTCGCGGCGTATTATCATTACAACAAGGAGGCTTACCGCAACGCAGTCGCGCTCGATCGTACGCTGCCTCGCGGCGCACTGGTCGTCATCGGCCATTACGGCCCCGACGTACAGTATTATATCGACCGTTTCGGATGGGAAGAGGATCCGCGGCTTTGGACACCCTTCGACGAGGAGAGCGCAATCCGCAAGGGAGCGCGCTACTTTGTCTCGATCGAGGACAACCGCTTGCACACGAACCTAGAGCTCTGCGCGTGGCTCCAGCGCTTTCCGCTCCTCGACTGGGCCGGCGGCTGGCCGGTCTACGAAACCGACCCCGCTCTCGTCTCCGCGACGGCCGCTCGATTTTGGCGCGAGTTCCGTACCGCCGAGCGCGCCGGCGCCGGTCGAGCGTTCTTGGACGCGCGCGGCCTCTGCCGCGTTCGCCAGGCTGCGCCTTCTACAATCCGTTGAAGCCCTCGAGCAATGCGCGGAATGCGTCGGGCGTTACAGCAATGCTCCCTCGGAACGGATAGTCGAGCGAAACGACGAGGAAGAGCATCAAACCGATCAAAAAGCTCAATCCCCCGATCATCAACTCTTGCATCAGCGTCTGATCGAAGCCGAAGAGATAGGTGAAGGCAACGGTGACGATAGCGCCGACGACGAGCACGACCCACATGATGTGATTGATTCCTCCGGCGTCGATCGTCAGGCGGGCTTCGCGATCCATGAGCGCGGTATCCATCGCCGCGAGCATCTGAGCGTGAATGTTCGCCAAACGCATCGACGTAACGGGTAGGTCGCGCAGCTGGCGATCGGCCACATCGAGCAGTCCGTTGGAGAGCTTCGAGCGTTCGCCCCGGGACATCCGGGGCCACTCGACGTTGATGACGGATCGGACGTATGCGCGCAGCGTCGCACGGAGGCGGTCGCCACCCGGGAACGATTCCGCGTCGCGGTAGACCGTCGCGATCGAACCGGCTTCTTCATAGCTGCGCGATTCGGCCGACTGGAAGCGCTCCCAGACGCCGATGGCGACGAATGCCAGCAAAACCGCGTAGATCACGCCGATGACGGCGAGAATGAAGCCGGCACGGTCGTTGTGGGCGGTGCGAACTTCCCTCGACGTGAACTTCGATACGAGGTAACCGACCGTCAGCGCCAACGCAACGAAACCACCGACGACGACGATCCCGGCGCCGAGAGTAGGGAGCGATTGTAGCCAGGAAATCACGGCGTCACGGCAGCGGCAGGAGCGATCCCGCGCCGAAGCTCGTCGAAGATTCGCCCGGGGTTTCGGGTGCACCCGACGTCACGAGCTGACGGTAGAGAATGAGCCGGTTCGTGTTGCGGGCGACCTCGAGCTCCAGCTCGTAGCTCAGTTTGATCGCCGCCGTTAGCTCGTTCGTATCGAACGTGTAGCCGAAACGCTTGAGATTCCGCAAGGCGAGCGCGTTCGTCGCATTGAGCTGCTGGTAGGCTCGCTGAATTTCGAGCCCGGCCGCTCGATACGTCGGATAGTTCGAGAGCACGATCTCCCGCTGAAGCTTCGCTTGATTGATCGTCTCCTTGAGCGCGGCGAGGCGCACGCTCTGTGGGTCGACGGCGAGCCCTTCATCGACCGTCGCCAGCGCATCGTCGAAGCTGCCCTTGGTGTACTCGAGCTGACCCAGCACCGCAGCCGCCTCGATGAATCCGGCTCGCGCGCGCGGATCCCTCGGATCGACGCGCAGCGCGAGCCGATAGGCCAGCTCGGCGTCTCGCGCGTCGCCGCGAGCCAGCGCGACGTCGCCCTGATGGACGCGAGTATTGACGATCCAGCGTTCGATCGGCGCGGCGCATCCCGAGAGAAGCGCCGCCGCGCAGAACGCTGCTACGAGCCTACAAATGTACGTGCGCGGCAAACCGTGCAACCACCTCGATGACGACTGCGGCCGGGTAGAGAATCGCCTGCGACAGGAGCGAGCCCAAAATGGCCGTCAACGATAAGTAGAACACCATGGAGCGGACCTCCTCGATGCTCCGTTTTCCGTGGATCGCTTGATCAGTGATGATGGCCGAGGTCGGGTCGACGAAGAGCGTAAAGGCCACCGTGCCGATGCCATTGACCACACCCGAGAGACCGATGGACGTTCGCGCAACCGCAATGTCGAGTACCGAGGCAAGGTACGAGGCTTGGACCCCGATCGCGTAGACGCACATGACGACCGTGTTGAAGATCAGCAGGCGTTTCGGCAGCACGCGCCAGTCGAACGCCCGCAAGTTCGCAAGCGACGGCAGGCGCTGCGCCTTCAGCACGTCGCCGATCACCGACGGTGAGAAGAGCCGCATCAGCGAATGCGGCACCGAGCCTCGGGCCTCAAACGAGTGCACGCCGCGCCGAAAAAGGTAGGTGAACATCGGCAAGAAGAGCGCGAAGACGACCATGCCCAACGTGCCGGCAAGGACGATCAACCGCAGTTGCACTTCAAAGGTGTGCTGCCACGCGGCAACCGCGACCGGATCGCTCTGAAGTTTTTCGACTGCGTTGCCGGCTTGGTCGGAGAGCGGCCCGACGAAGAAGATGACGAACAGGTTTGCCAGCCGCCCGGCAGTCACGAAGAGATTGAAGAGCGAGATCGAGGTCGCGATTCTTTTCGTCTGAACGCCGGCGAGCCGCGCCGCATACGCGCCGATCGTGACGCCCTGCACGATGAACGTAACGACCATCGCGCCTATTAATTTTCCAGACCAAACGTGCGGCGTCGCCACGACGGCGATCAAATCGTGCATTCTTTAGCTGCGCGTGATCAGGAGCTCGGGAGTGGTGGGACTCCCGGCGCCGGCACTACGCTGCGTGGGACGTCCACACGATGGAGCCCTCGTCGACGGGACCGATGATGCACAGGCCGAGGTTTTCGTCGGCGAGCAGCTCGTGCGCGAGCTCCTGCACCTGACCCGGCGTTACGGCGTCGATTTTGGCTTCGATTTCGTCGGGCGTCACGGTACGGCCCATCGCGAATTCGTCGCGCCCTAAGCGGATCATCCGGCTCGACGTCGACTCCAGCGAGAGGGTCAGGCTTCCCTTGATGTGCTCTTTGGCGAGACGGAACTCGTCTTCGCCGATCGGCGCGTTGCGGATGCGCGCAAACTGCTCGACGATCACGTCGATGCACGACTGAACGTTCTCCGGCGAGGTGCCGGCGTAGACGCCGAAGAGCCCCGCGGCCCGGTAGGCGGCTTGGAACGAGTAGACGCTATAGACTAAGCCGCGCTGCTCGCGAATCTCCTGAAAGAGGCGACTCGACATACCGCCCCCAAGGACCGTATCGAGTATCGAAGCCGCGTACCGGCGTTCGTCGCGCACGTCGATGCCGCGCGTTCCGAGCACCAGGTAGGCTTGTTCGCTATCCTTGTAGCGCACGTTCGTAGCCGGTGTGACCGCCGGGGACTCGGGTTGCGGTAGCGCGCAGGCGCCTTCAAACCCCGCGAACTGTTCGGAGACGAGTTCGACGAAACGATCGTGCTCGACGTTTCCGGCGCCGGCGACGATGACGCAGTTGGGCGAATAATGCGCCCGCATATGCGCGCGCAGGTCCTCCGGCGTAATCTTGACGATGGTCTCGGCGAAGCCGATCGTCGGCGCGCCGAGGCTCGAGCCGCGCCACATCGTCTGCAAGAAGACGTCGTGGATCAGGTCGTCGGGCGAGTCCTCATACATCTTGATCTCTTCGAGCACGACCTTCTGCTCTTTAGCGAGCTCCTGCGGATCGAACGCCGAGTGCAGAAACATGTCTGCCAGGACGTCGAGCGCCAGCGGAACGTGCCGGTCGATGACCTTTGCGTAGTAGCACGTCGTCTCTTTATCAGTGAAGGCGTTGAGATTGCCGCCGACGCCGTCCATCGTCTCGGCGATCTGCCGCGCGCTCCGGCGCTGCGTTCCCTTGAAGAGCATGTGCTCGACCAAGTGCGAGATCCCGCGGCGTTCGGGGCTTTCGACCGCCGAGCCGACGTCGGCCCAAATGCCGACCGTGGCCGAGCGGACCGAGGGCATCCGCTCGGTGAGCACACGTAAACCGTTGGGCAGCGTCGTCCTATTGTACATTAGCCTCGAACGCGGTACGCGCCCATAGCGCGTCCCAGAAGACGCCGTCACTTGTGCTCGTCACGCGAGCGCGCAGCGAGCCGGCGTTTTCTCCGCGCCGGACGGTCACGCTAAAGACGGTCCGCGACGTCGGCTTTGCTAGGTCGCCGCTGACGATGACTCCTTTGCCGACGCCGACCGGGACGCTCGCCCACAGATCGGTCTCCTCCAGATCGGGAGCGGCCGCAAAGACGGTTTCGACCAGCGAGACGACCTCCTCAACGAACTCGTCCCGGCTCATCGGGCGATGAAACTTCACTCCAACGATGCGAACGCCGACGATCAGATGCCCGGCCAGCTCGTTTGCGGAGATTTGGCTCACCTCGGCCGGCCAGCGAGTGGCGAAGACCGCCTGACCGATCTGCTCGGCGATGGCGCGGCGATTCCCGGTTGCGCGCGCGGCCGCATCGAGCTGCGCCACCGTCGGCGAGTACGCAACGGCGGTGCCGCGCAGCATGTCGAGTGCAAGCAACCCGACGAGGGCGATGCTAGTACGACTGCGCAAAATAGGCTCTGACTCTGGCCGGTTCGCCGCAAGCAACGCATGCGACGTTCGCTTCTTCGAGGGGCCGCAGCACGCGCGGGGTAGCGGTCGTTAGCGCCTTTACTTGTGCCTCGCACTGCGGCCGCTCGCACCACGCGATGTCGATCATGCCGGCGCGATTTCGGCAGAGCTCGAGAAACTCGTCGCGGGCGGTCGTCGCGATCGTGTGCTCGTCCAAGAACGATTTCGCCTGGCGGTAGAGAGAAGCCTGAATCTCGTCGAGCAGCTCTCGCAGCACGTTCGGAATCTCCGCGAGCGCGACGGTGCGCCGGTGGCCGGGCTCGTCCTTGCCGCGGTCGCGCCGCGCGAGGACGGCACTCTGCGCGTCGACGTCGCGCGGGCCCATCTCGATGCGAACCGGCACGCCGCGCATATCCCACTCGCTGTACTTCCAGCCGGGCTGCTCGTCGCGGGTATCCAAGCGAACCCGAAAGCCGGCTTCGCTCAAGCGGTCTGCGAGTCGCGCAGACTCCGCGACCGCGCGATCGTCGTTGGAGCGCACGATCGGAATGAGAACCGCCTCGATCGGGGCCATCTTTGGGGGAATACGAAGGCCGCGATCGTCGCCGTGCGTCATGATCAGGCCGCCGAGCATGCGCCACGAAACGCCCCACGAGGTCGTGAAGGCGTGCTTGATCGCGCGATCCGCGTCGACGAACTTGATGTCGTAGGCTTTGGCAAAGTTCTGACCCAAATCGTGCGACGTTCCGGACTGCAACGCCTTGCCGTCGGGCATCAATGCCTCAATCGAGAAGGTCTCGACCGCTCCGGGAAAACGCTCGCCCACGCTCTTGCGCCCGTGATAGACCGGCACTGCGGCGACGTTCTCGGCAAAGTCGCGGTAGAGCTCGAGAATCTTCAGCGTCTCCTCGCGGGCTTCGGCGGCCGAGGCGTGGGCGGTGTGCCCTTCCTGCCAGAGAAACTCCATCGTGCGCAGGAACGGCCGCGTCGCCTTCTCCCAGCGAACGACGTTCGCCCACTGGTTGATCAGAATCGGAAGATCGCGATACGACTGGACCCACTGCGCGTACATGACGCCGATAATCGCCTCGGAGGTCGGCCTTACGGCGAGCCGCTCGGTCAGCTTTTCGCTGCCGCCTTGCGTTACCCAGGCGACCTCGGGTGCGAAGCCTTCCACATGTTCCGCTTCCCTGATCAGCAAGCTCTCGGGAATGAAGAGCGGAAAGTAGGCGTTCTCGTGACCCGTCGCCGCAAAGCGTGCGTCGAGGTGTTTCCGTAAGTTCTCCCAGAGCCCGAAACCGTAAGGGCGCAGCACGACGCATCCGCGCACGGGTGAATACGAGACGAGTTGGGCCTTGAGGCAAACCGCCGTATACCATGCGGAGAGGTCGGCCGCTTTCGGAGGAATCTCCTTGACGGCGGCCGCTGCTTGCGCGTCGGACATGACCGGCCCCGTTTCGCGCGGGGCGCCATAACGGCCTTTGCCGGGAACCCGCGAAGCTGCCAGCGCATAGGAAATCCGATATGCCGAAGCTCACGCGGATCTACACTCGCACCGGCGACAAGGGGATGACGGGCCTGGTTGGCGGCGGGCGCATCAAGAAGTGCGCGCCGCGCATCGAAACGTACGGAACCCTCGACGAATTGTCGAGCGCGATCGGAGTCGCACGCGCCGCGTTGCGGCCGCTGGTGCCCAAAGAACGGCGCGCCGCTTCGCTCGACGCTTGGCTTGCCTGGACGCAGGACGTGCTCTTCGATCTGGGCAGCGAGCTCGCGACCCTGCCGAAGGATCGGCGCGAGGGGCAGTCCGCGGTCGGGAGCGCGGCCGTGCAAGCCCTGGAACGCGCCATCGACCGCGCGCAAAACGATCTGCCGCCGCTTGCGACTTTCATCCATCCGGGCGGCTCGATGCCGGGCGCGCATCTCCACTTCGCGCGCACGATTTGCCGGCGCGCCGAACGCCTTCTGGTCGCGCTCGCCGAGCGAGAGGAGCCGGCATCGAACGAGACGCTGCGCTATCTCAATCGTCTCTCCGACGCACTCTTCGTTTGGGCACGCTGGATCAACGACGCGCTCGGCGTCTCCGAGAACCTTTGGAATAAAGCCTCGGCGCCTCCAAAAGAATAGGGGGTCTGCCCGCGTCGTAGTGCGAAGCGACCGCGGAATGTCGTTCATCTCGGAGCTCTTTGCGACGACCGACGCCGCAAAGCTGCGCGAAATGGGCACGCGCAAGATCCTGCGGCGAGCGCTTACGGCGAAAGACCTCGTCGCGATCGGCCTCGGCACGATGATCGGGGGCGGAATTTTTACGACCATCGGAACCGGCGTCAAAGGCGCCGGGCCGGCCGTCATCATCTCCTACCTGCTCGCCGGGCTCACCTCGTTCTTTGCGGCGCTCTGCTATGCCGAGCTCGGCGCGATGGTGCCCGTAGCCGGCAGCGCCTACACGTATGCGTACGCCACGATGGGCAAGCTCTTTGCCTGGATCATCGGGTTCGCGCTGATCTTCGAGTACGGCATCAGCGCCGCACCGGTCGCGCAGCAGTTCTCCGCGGCGATTCAGGACGTCTTCAAGAGCGCCGGCCTGGCGCTGCCGGGATGGGCCCAGCAGTCGAATCTGATTCTGCACGGGGCCTGGTGGCTGCCGTGGAACTGGGACCTCGCTCACTCGCAGTTCGATCTCGTTGCCGCGCTCTTCGTCGTCGGTTTGAGCGTCTTGCTTTCGGTCGGAATCCGGGAATCGGCAACGGTCAACAACGTCTTCGTCGTGCTCAAGATCTCGGCGCTCATCGTCTTCATCATCGCCGGCGCCTTTCTCATGCGCGCGGCGAACCTGCACAACTTCAATCCGGTCGGGTGGGGAACGCTGCATCCCTTCGGGGGACTCGCCGATTATTCGTCGTCGGCCCAGCCGTACGGGATCATCGCGATCTCGGCGTACGTCTTCTTCAGCTACATCGGCTTCGACACCGCGACCACGACGGCGGAAGAGTGCAAGAACCCGCAGTTCGACGTTCCGGTCGGCGTGATCGGCGCGCTCGCGATCGGAACGCTCATCTACTGCGCCACCGCGATCGTGCTCGTCGGCGCCGTGCCGTGGAGTAAGGTCCCGATCAAGAATCCGCTGGTCTACGCGCTCGCGCCGTTGCACATGCCGGCCCTGAGCTGGGTGATCACGATCGGCGTTCTAGCCGGGACGACGAGCGTCGCGCTCGCATCGCTGCTCGGGCAATCCCGAATCTTCTACGTCATGGCGCGCGACGGAATGCTGCCGCCGGTGATCGCCGCGGTCAACCCTCGCTTTAAGACTCCCATGGTTACCACGCTTAGCACCGGGGTCGTAGTCGCCATTCTCGCGCTGATCGTCCCGCTCAACAACCTGCTCAATCTGGTGAACATCGGGACGCTCATCGCCTTCTCGGTGGTTTGCGCGGGCGTGCTCTATCTGCGCAAGCGCCGCCCCGATCTTCCACGCAGCTTCCGCGTGCCGTTCGTGCCGCTCTTTCCGATCCTCGGCATCGTCTTTTCGCTCTTCTTGGCCGTCTTCGGCCTCTCTCGCGCCACGTGGACGTGGTTCGGCATCGCGCTCGTCTGCGGATTGATTTTCTTCTTCGCCTACGGTTTTCGCAAATCGAATCCGGCCGACGTCGTGCCCGTCGAAGAACCCGAAGGCCTCACGGAGATTGCGTAAGGGGCTACAGCGTGGAGTTTTCGGGGACGGGGGCTTGGCCGATGCCCTGGGTCGTCACCTCGATTCGCGCATTGCGCGCGTCGAACTTCGCGTGCACGCGCAGGGCGCGCGCGACCGCGTCGAGCGAGATCATGACGCGGCCGCGAACGCGAAACGGAGCGTGCTTTAACGTGAAGGGCATGCCGTTGAGCGTCGCGCGCGTGTCGCCGACGCGTACCCTCAGCGATTGATTGCCGAGCACGACGTCCACGCCCCCGGTCTTTGCGTCTGCCTCGGTCTCGGCGCCGAGCGCGTCGGCAATCGAACGCAGGGGCACGAAGGCCTTCTCGCTCGCCGTCGTGACGGGCGCGACGTCGCTGTCGACCCGCTCGCCGTCGACGAGCATGACGATCGGCCGCGAAAATGCCAACACAAACGAGACCGCGAACGCCGCGACGGCGATTGCCGTGAGGCGCCGCAGACTCAACCCGGCGTAGAGTTGCGCGGTCCGACGCATCATACCGCCGTTCCGCCGATCTCTTCGAGATACGCGGGATACTTCTCGGCGATGACCTTCTCGATCTCCAGCCGCAGCATGCCGAGCAGCTCGCTCTCCGGATAGGTGCCGACGAGCTCGCCTGCGCGGTAGATCGCGCCCTTTCCCTTGCCGCCCGCGACGCCGACGTCGGCCATCTTCGATTCGCCGGGACCGTTGACGACGCAGCCCATCACCGCCACTTTCACCGGCGCGCTGTACGACTTTGCGATCGCTTCGACGGCGCGCCCGAGCTCGAGCACCGAGATTTCGGCCCGGCCGCACGACGGGCAGGCCGTAATTTCGAAGCCCTTTTCGCGCAGCCCGAGCGATTTGAGAATTCCCCAACAGACGGGAACTTCTTCGATCGGGTCGGCGGCGAGCGAGACCCGAATCGTGTCGCCGATTCCCTCCCAGAGCAGAATCCCAAGACCGATCGACGATTTGACCGTGCCGTCGCGCAGCATGCCCGCCTCGGTAATACCCAGATGGAGCGCGTACGGGGTCGCGCGTTCGCGCAGCCGCTTGTCCATCAGACGATAGGCTTCGACGGTCGTCGCGACGTCGTGGGCCTTGAGCGAGATCGCGATGTCGGTGTGGCCGTGCTCTTCGAGAATCTCGACGTGGCGAAGCGCGGAGAGCACCATCGCTTCGGCGCAATGCCCGAGGGATTTCTCCAAATCGGGCGCGAGCGAGCCCATGTTGACGCCGACGCGAATAGGAATCTCGCGCGCCTTCGCCGCTTCGACCACCTCGGCGACTTTCTTGGGATCGCGGATGTTGCCGGGGTTCAGCCGCAGCTTCGCGACGCCGGCTTCGATTGCCGCGAGCGCCATTTTGTGATCGAAGTGAATGTCGGCGACGATCGGCACCGGCGAGCGATGGACGATAGCGGGGAGGCCGGCGGCATCGGGCGGATCTTTCACCGTGACCCGCACGACCTCGCAGCCTTCCATCGCGAGCCCGTAGATTTGCTCGAGCGTCGCATCAGCGTCCGCGGTATCGGTCGTCGTCATCGACTGCACGACGACCGGATGGTCGCCGCCGATCCAAACGCTCTTGGCGTCGGATTTGCCCGTCTTGTTCTGCAGGAAGATCGGCTTGCTCTTGCGGCGCAGGCGCAGCATGTTGCTACAATACTCCTTGACCGCTGACGATGCGAGCGATGTCGTGGAAGGCGATGAGCATGATGAGCGCCATCAAGGCGGCAAATCCGGCGATGTGAACCATCGCCTCCTTCTCCGGATCGACGGGGCGTCCGCGAACGAGCTCGGCGATGATGAAGGCGGCCCGCCCGCCGTCGAGCGCGGGAATCGGCAAGAGGTTGAAGAGCCCCAGCGCAAACGAGATGGTCGCCGCCAGCGAAAAGTACGGGCCCCAGCCCCAATCCTGAACCGTCGCCGCCGCCTGACCCATGCCGATCGGCCCGGCGATCTGCGGCGCGTACTTCGCAAACTGCGTCACGAGCAGCGCGATACCGCCGAACGTCTCGGTTGCGATGGCCGCAAACTCTTCGGCGCTCGTGCGCACCGCGGTCACGAATCCTACGTGCACGAAGGCCGGCACGGGCGAAAAGCCGATGCAGCCGTAGTTCCTTCCGACTTGCGGCGGACAGGGGCGCGGCGTGACGGAGATCTTGGTTCGGATGCCGTTGCGGTCGTAAACGAGATCGAGCTGTTTGCCGAGTGCGGCGTGAATCGTATCGACGAGCGTCTTGCCCGAAACGACGGGTGCGTTGTCAATTGCGACGATCCGATCGCCCGGTCGAATTCCGGCGATGGCGGCCGGCGATCCCGCGACGACGTCCCCCACCACCGGCTGCGCTTTGTCCCCGGCGACGCCGAACGCGAGCGCGCCGATCAGCAGAATAACGTAGCAAAGCACAAAGTTCGCAAAAGGCCCCGCGAGGATGATCGCGAGCCGGCGCCACGGAGACTTTGCTTGAAAGCTGGTTTGGGCGGCCTGCCCTTCTGCGAGGAACTCGCGCTGCGCTTGAGCCTCGGAGACGCGGTTATCCTCGCCCTCCATTGAGCAAAAGCCACCGATCGGCAACGCGCGCACGGCATAGAGCGTGTCGGTGCGCGGGCTCCGCCAGGCGAGCAGCCGCGGGCCGAAGCCGATGGCAAACTCGTTGACCCGCACGCCGTTGCGCCGTGCCAGCACGAAATGGCCCAGCTCGTGAAGCACGATCAAGACGGAGAGCATCACGAGAAAGGTGACGACCTTCTCGAATCCGATCCACGTGACGACGGCTAACAAAATCAAACAGTGGCCCTTTCGATGGCTTCGACTATCTCTCCGGCGGTTTTGCGCGCTTCCCCATCGGCTTTTCTTACCCCACCGAGGCTCAGCTCGTGAGCCGGCGTTCGGCTCATCGAAGCCTCGATGACCTCTGGAATTTGCCCAAAACCGAGTCTCCCTTCTACAAACGCATCAACGGCGACTTCGTTGGCAGCCGAGAGGACGGCGGGCAGCGTTCCCCCCGCCGCCAGCGCTTCGTAGGCGAGGCGGATGCAAGGGAAGCGGGCGGGATCGGGCGGCTCGAACTCGTATCGGAGCGCGGTCTCGCCGTCCTTGGCGCCGAGCATGTGCAAGACGTTATCGCTAGAGGAGATCGGCGAGCCGGCAAGCCGCTTTGGATAGCTAAGGGCGTAGCCGATCGGCACGCGCATGTCGGGGGCAGCGAGCTGCGATTTGACACTGCCGTCGGCGAAGACGACGAAGCCGTGCGCGACGGATTGCGGGTGCACGACGATTCGAATTCGCTCTCCTTCAAAGCCAAAGAGCCGGCTCGCCTCGATTACCTCGAGGCCTTTGTTCATCATCGTCGCCGAATCGATCGTATTCTTCGTCCCCATGCGCCAGGTCGGATGCGCGAGCGCCGCTTTGAGATCCGCGCGCGCGATCGCTTCGCGCGGCATGCGCCAAAACGGGCCGCCGGAGGCGGTGAGCAGAATTGCGGCGACGCTCGATCGTTCCTCGCCCACCAAGCACTGAAAGATCGCGCTGTGCTCGCTGTCGACCGGGAGTAGCCGCGCTCCGCTGCGCCCGGCCGCCTCGACGAGCAAGGCGCCTGCCGCGACGATGAGCTCCTTGTTTGCGACCGCGACGTCAATGCCGCGCTCGACGGCTGCAAAGACGGCCTCGAATGCGACCGATCCGTCGGTGGCGGCGAGCAGTATTTCGGGATTGCTCTCGACCGCGACGCGGCGCAGACCCTCGGGCCCTTCTTCGGCGGTGCTTGTGATTTTGGGGTGGAAACGGCGCGTCTGCTCGCGCAGCAGCTCGACGTTGCGTCCTGCCGCCAAACCGACGACTTCGAACTCCTCGGGGTTGCGCGCGATCACATCGAGCGCCTGCGTTCCGATCGAGCCGGTCGATCCAAGAATACTTACTCTCTTACGCACGTGTCACCGACCGTTCGCCCTTCGTCCCTTCGACTGCGCTCGCTGCGCTCGCTCCGCTCAGGATGACAAGGTGGGGAAGCGCTCCACTTAGCATGACAAAGCGGTGTTTCGTTCTTCCTGACACGGGGTTCATTGGACTTGCAGGATTCCGATGAGGTGCAACGTCGCGAAGAAAGCGACGCCGCCCAGCAAGTATGAATCGAAGCGATCGAGGACGCCGCCGTGGCCTTGGATCATGTCGCCCGCGTCCTTCACGCCCGCGTCGCGTTTGAAGGCCGATTCGACCAAGTCGCCGACCTGCGCGGCGATGCTCGTTGCGAAACCCAGCGCGGCGCCCTGCCACCATTGGAGGTGGAGCTGCGGAATCCAGGCCGCCGCCGTCGCCACGAGCGTCACGATGACCAGCGCGCCGATCGAGCCCTCAACGGTCTTCTTAGGGGAAATCTTCGTTAGACTATGACGGCCGAACCTCGTGCCGACGAGCATGCCGAAGATGTCGGTCAGCGCGATGATCACGATCACGTAAAGGGTCAGCGCCATGCCGTCGCCGGCGATCTGGCGGATGAAGACGAAGTAGGTCAAGAGCTTGCCGATGTAGAGAACGGCGAGCAGCGTGTAAGCGGTGCGCGCAAAGTAGCCCTTCTGTTCGCCGTACATGCCGATGGCGAAGGAGGCGATCACGATGCCGGCGAGCAGTACGCCTTCCCATTTGTGCAACAGATTGAAGACGGCCATCGCGACATACGCGCAGACGCCGAGCACCGCGACGGGATACTCCAGCGGCTGCCCTTTGATCGCGCACAAGTAGTTGAACTCGTAGATGCTCGCGAGCCCGATCGCGAGGATCAGCAGGTAGAAGGCCCACGGGACGAGCACGCAGAGCAGACCGATCGCCGCGACGATCAGGCCCACGACGATGCGCCGCTCGGTCAAGTCCCGCCGAACCGCCGTTCCCGCTGTTGAAAAACGATCAACGCTCGTACGAAATCGTCCTTTGAGAAATCAGGCCAGTACACGTCGGTCATCACGAGCTCGGCGTAGGCGGCCTGATAGAGCATGAAGTTCGAGAGTCTGTGCTCGCCGCCTGGGCGAATGAGCAGATCGAGCTCGGGCAGACCGGCCGTATAGAGATAGCGGCCGATAAGCGCCTCGTCGACGCTCTCGGGCGCGAGCGCGCCTCGAGCGACGTCACGGGAGATCGCCCGAACCGCCCGTTCGAGCTCCGCATGCGAGCTGTAGTTCACCGCAAGATTCAGCAGCAGGCCCGTGTTCCCGGCGGTCTGGGCTTGAAGGTCGGCCAGCGCGGCGCGCGGCGCCCCCGGCAACGACTCCCAGTCGCCGATCACGTTGACGCGCACGTTGTTGCGGCGCAGCTCGACGAGCTCGTTGCGTGCAAAGTAGACGCAGAGCTCGAAGAGCAGCGAGATCTCGCGCGCGTCGCGATTCCAGTTCTCGGTCGAGAAACCGTAGACGGTGAGGGCCTCGATGCCGAGATCGCTCGCAACGCGCGTGACGCGGCGCAGCGCAATCATGCCGCGGCGGTGTCCTTCGATCGCAGGCAAGCCGCGCTCGCGAGCCCAGCGGCGATTACCGTCCATGATGATCGCGACGTGGCGCGGCATCCCGCGAACGTCGAGTGCCGGACGCGAACCGGCAGCGAGCGAAACGCTCACGGCTGATACGACTCGTATCCGACGGTCAGCTCCACCTCTCGCTCGTCGCCCGCGTCTACGGACTCGTGCGCCTTTACGCGAAGGACGCGCAGCTTTCCGCAGCCGATCCAGGAACCCAGAGGCGCCAGGACCTGCAGGCGGATGCGCCGGTCGCGCAGAGCGAGCCGTGCCTGCACTTCGGGCACGAGCACCAACTCCTCGTTCACACTTCCATGATCTCTTTTTCTTTGGCCGCCACGAGCGCGTCGATCTCCTTGACGAATTTGTCGGTCAGGCGCTGCAACGAATCTTGCATCCGCTTGTTGTCGTCTTCGGTGATCTCGTGGGACTTCAGCTGCCCTTTGAGCTCGTCGTGCGCGCGGTGGCGCACGTTGCGGACCGCAATTCTGCCGTCCTCGGCCTTCTTCTTCACCACCTTGGCGAGCTCTCTGCGACGCTCTTCGTTGAGCGGCGGAATAGCCAACCGAATCGCGGTGCCGTCGACGTTGGGCGTCAAGCCGAGGTCGCTCTTCTCGACCGCCTTGCGAATCGAAGCTACGAGGCCTTTATCCCAAGCGGTGATGAGCAGCGTCCGCGAATCGGGGGTCGAAACGCCGGCGACTTGCTTGAGCGGGACCGATTGACCGTAGGCTTCGACTACGAGACGGTCGAGCAGCGCGGGCACGGCCCGGCCGGTGCGAATCGAGGCAAACTCGTTGCGGGTGGCCTCGATGCATTTGTGCATCCTCGATTCGATCTCTTTGAAATACGCGTCGCTCATACCGGTGCGCCTCCTACGGGCATTGCTTCGCGGCGCCCGACGTAGGTTCCGATCGCCTCGCCCCAAATGACGCGGCGGATGTTGCCCGGGACCGACATGTCGAAGACGATCACCGGGAGGGCGTTATCCATGCAGAGCGCCATCGACGTCGAATCCATGACCTCTAAGCCGCGCTGTAAGACTTCCATGTAATCGAGCCGCTCGAAGCGGGTCGCGTGCGGATCCTTCTTCGGATCGGCCGTATAAATGCCGTCCACCTTCGTCGCTTTGAGAATGGCCTCGGCGTTCACCTCGACCGCCCGAAGCGCGGCCGTGGTATCGGTGGTGAAGTACGGGTTGCCGGTCCCCGCGGCGAAGATGACGACGCGCCCCTTCTCGAGATGGCGAATCGCGCGCCGGCGGATGTACGGCTCGGCGATCTGATGCATCGCGATTGCGGTCTGAACGCGCGACGCCACACCCATCCGCTCGAGCGCGTCCTGCAAGGCCAGCGCGTTTATGACCGTCGCCAGCATCCCCATGTAGTCGGCGGTCGCGCGATCCATGCCCGCTTCTTCGTGAACCTTGCCGCGCCAGATGTTCCCACCGCCGACGACGATCGCGACCGAAACGCCGGCGCGGCTTACCTCGGCGATCTCTTCCGCCATCGCCTGCGTCGTATTCACGTCGACGCCGGCGCGGTCTCCGGCAAAGGCTTCGCCCGATATCTTCAACAGCACGCGAGAGAATCGCGCGCCGCTTAGTTTACTCACCAAGGGCGTATCGCGCAAAGCGCCGCACGCGGATTTTCTCGCCGAGCGCTCCGATCGAGCGGTAGATCAACTCTCCCACGCTGACGGAATCGTCTTTGACGAAGGCTTGGTCGAGCAGGCAATGCTCCTCGTACCATTTCCCGAGCTTCCCTTCGACGATTCGCTCGGCGACCTCGGCCGACTTGCCCGTCGGCACCGCCGCCCGAAACTCTTCGCGCAGCCCCTCCACTATCTCCGCAGGGACGCTCTCGCGATCGACGTACCGCGGCGACATCGCCGCGACGTGCATCGCGATGTCGCGCGAGAGCTCGGAGAACTTCGGGTTGCGCGCGACGAAATCGGTCTCGCTGTTGACCTCGACCAGGACTCCGATCTTCCCTCCGGCGTGAATGTAGCTCGTCACGAGACCTTCATCAGCCGTCCGTTCAGCCTTCTTCGCGGCCTGCGCCGCCCCGCGCTCGAGCAGCAGCGCCTTCGCGCGCTCCAGGTCGCCGGCGGCGTCGAGCAATGCTCGACGGCAGTCCATCATCGGCGCGCTCGTCTCTTCGCGCAGCGCCTTGATCTCTTCGGGTTTGGGTTGATAGGAGATCAAAGCCCGGCCTCCGCCATCGTCGTGGGCATCGCCTCGACGAACTCCTGCGCGGGCGCTTCGTACGCCGTCTGATCGTACGCGCTTTCGCTCTCGGTCTTCCCCTCGATGATCGCGTCGGCGATCTTGCCGACCATCAGCTTGACGGCGCGTATGGCGTCGTCGTTTCCGGGAATCGGGTAGTCGATTTCGTCGGGATCGCAGTTCGTGTCGATGACCGCGATGATCGGAATTTTCAGCTTCCGCGCTTCCAAAACCGCGATGCGTTCCTTCTTGGGATCGACGATGAAGAGTGCGTCGGGCAAGCGATGCATGTCCTTGATGCCGCCCAGAAAACGCTCGAGGCGGTTCATCTCGTCCTGCAGCTTGGCAACTTCTTTCTTGGGGAGCCGATCGAAGTCGCCTTGCAGCTTCATGTTCTCGAGCTCGCGCAGACGCGCTATTCGTTTTTGAATGGTTGCGAAGTTCGTCAGCGTCCCGCCCAGCCAGCGCTGGTTCACGAAGTAGGTGCCGGCACGCTCCGCCTCCTCGCGGACCACGTCTTGCGCCTGCTTCTTGGTGCCGACAAAGAGGATGACGCGCCCTTCCCGCGCCATCTGCTTCACGACCTCATAGGTCTCGCGCAGCCGCCGCACGGTGAGCGCCAAATCGATGATGTAGATGCCGTTGCGCTCCTGGAAGATGAACGGCTTCATCTTTGGGTTCCAACGGCGCGTTTGATGGCCGAAATGGACGCCCGCTTCCAAGAGCTCCCGCATGGTAACGACGGTCATAAAGTAACCTTTCTGGCTCCCGGCCGCAGCCCTTCCCTGGCATCGCGGTCGCGTCGTGGAGCCATCGCCACCCCGCTTCCTTGCAGGGTGAAGTGATAGACAGCCGCGCGATTATAACATGGGAGCGCGGACCCTCCAAGGCCGGTGCCGAAGCCGCGCGGCATGCGCTGGCTCGTCACGGGGGGCTTGGGTTTCATCGGCTCCCACTTTATTCGGCTCGCCCTGCGCGAACGGCCGTGGCTCGAAATCGTCAACCTCGACGCGATGACCTATGCGGGGAACCCCGAAAACCTGCGCGACCTCGACGGCGACCCGCGCTACCATTTCATCCGAGGCGACATCTGCGATGCGAAGGCCGTACGCGCGGCCCTCGACGGGGGCGCCGACGCGATCGTCAACTTCGCGGCCGAAACGCACGTCGACCGTTCCATCATGGAGCCCGAGGCCTTCCTTCGGACCGACGCGCTCGGAACCCAGGTGCTCCTTGAAGCGGCTCGCGCGGGTTCGGCTCGGCGTTACCTTCAGGTCTCGACCGACGAGGTCTACGGCCACGTGCCGGAGGGAGAGTCGCTTGAAAGCGATCCGCTGCGCCCCCGCAGCCCGTACGCGGCGAGTAAGGCGGCGGGCGATCTGCTCGCTCTCGCCTACCACGTGACCTACGGCGTCCCGGTCCTGATCACGCGCGGCAGCAACACCTACGGCCCGTATCAATATCCCGAGAAGATCGTGCCGCTCTTCGTCACGAACTTGATCGACGACCGGCCGGTCCCGCTCTACGGCGACGGCCTGCAGATCCGCGACTGGCTCTACGTCGAAGACCACGCGCGCGCGATTCTCGCGGTGCTCGAGGACGGCGAAATCGGAAACGTTTATAACATCTCGGGCGAGACGCCGCGAACGAATCTCGAGCTCACGCGCACGTTGACGCTGGGTTGCGGGCGCTCGATGAAGTCACACGTCGAGCACGTCCCGGATCGGCCCGGCCACGATCGCCGTTACGCGGTCAACGCGGCAAAGCTACGTGCGCTCGGCTGGCGTCCGCGGATTTCGTTCGACGACGGCGTCGCTCGCACCATCGACTGGTATCGCGCGAACGAATCCTGGTGGCGCCCGTTAAAAGCAATTGGGGGCCCGCGCCGATGAGTGAACTGGGGGCCCGCGCCGCGATAGTGGCGTGGGGGCGTGGAGCGGAGATTTCGGCGCTGCGAAGCAAGTGCCGAAAGCGAAGCGGAACGCCAGCCGAGCGGCGAAGTCGCGAGGCAATTTAAAGTGAAGGGTATTGTGCTGGCGGGCGGGCTCGGCTCGCGGCTGCGCCCGCTCACGAAGGTCACGAACAAGCACCTGCTTCCGGTCTACGACCGGCCGATGATCTACTACCCGCTCGAGACGCTGCGGCGCGCGGAGATCCGCGAGGTGATGCTCGTAACCGGCGGCAACTCGGCGGGCGACTTTCTTCGCTTGCTGGGGAACGGCGCAGAGTTAGGGCTCGAGAACATTTACTATGCGTATCAGGAGGGCGAAGGCGGCATCGCTGACGCGCTGCGCCTCTGCGAACGCTTTGCTCGAGGGGAGCGCATCGTGGTCGTGCTGGGCGACAATATTCTCGAAGACGACATCGCAGCGTACGTCCGCAATTTCGAGGCGCAGCCGTCGGGGGCGCGCATCCTCTTAAAGGAGGTCGACGAGCCGCAGCGCTTCGGCGTGCCGGCCTTCGACGGCGAGCGCATCGTCGAGATCGAAGAGAAGCCGGCAAATCCAAAGAGCCGCTACGCCGTGACGGGAGTCTATATGTTCGACCAGCGGGTCTTCGAGTACATCCGAACGCTGACGCCGTCGCAGCGCGGCGAGCTGGAGATCGTCGACGTCCACAACCGCTACATCCGCGAGGGCGACCTACGCTACGACGTCCTCACCGGTGCGTGGATCGATGCCGGCACCTTCGCAAGCCTCTTCCGGGCCGCCGAGCTAGCCTTTCGCGTGCGGCAGAATCGGCAGGAGCGCGAGCGCGACGACGACGAGCACACCCGCGAGAGCGCCGCGGAACCACCGCTCCGGTAGCTTCGTTACCAAGTACGATCCAACGAAAACGCCCGGAATGGAGCCCAAAAGCAGCGAGCCCGCGATTGAGGGGTTCACGTCGCCGAGCTCCCAGTGACCGAGCAGCGATGGAACGAGTACCACGACGGCAAAGGCGAGGTCGGTGCCGACGAGCCGCCGCAGGGCCACGACGGGCGCAACGAGCAGCAGCAGCGGAAGCGTCAGCGAGCCGGCGCCGATCGAGGTGATGCTAACGGTCAAGCCGACGAAGAAGCCGATCGCCGCGAGACGCAGCGTTGGCAAATCGTTCGTCTGGCTCGGGCTATCGCCGGCGAGTTTCCGGTTGAAGATGATACCGGCCGCTGAAATCAGCAGCGCGGCCGCAACGGCGATGCGCAGCACGTGCTCGAGCTGATGGACGTTGAGCGCCCGGTGCAGATCGGCGCTGACGAGCACGCCAATGACCGCGCCGGGAAGTCCGCCCACCGACAAGCGCCAGAGCACCGAGACTTGCACCGTACGCTTCTGAATGTGGGCACCCATCGCAACGACACGAGTTCCGAGCGCGAAAAGCAGGTCCGAGCCGATTGCCTTGTTCGTCGTTACGCCGAGGAAGATCAGCAGCGGCGTGGTAATCGCGCCGGCGCCGACGCCACTATACGCCGTGCAAGCGCCGACGATAAAGCCGACGAGTACGTACTCCCAGTTCATGGCTTCAGCACGGCCTATAGGGCTGGCAGATCACGATAGAACCCCCGTGGCAGGCATAGCAGAGAGACCTAGGTTAACATTCAACGGGTCGCGGCTCGTATCCCCGCTCAGGCCGAGGCGGCCTCGCGCGAGGCGTCGATCAGGATCTGGGCCACTTCGGGCCGCGAGAACTCGGCCGGCGGTAGCTGTCCCGCACGGAGCATCTCGCGCACCTTCGTACCGCTCAGCGAGACGTGGTGCTCGGCATCGTGACTGCACGTCTTCCGCGAGCCCATCTGCTGACAGCGGCGACAGTAGAAGCTGTTCTCGAATTTGAGCGGCATGATGCCCAGTTCGGCCGGATCGAACTCGTCGAACGCCTTCTGGGCATCGTAGGTTCCGTAGTAGCTTCCGACGCCGGCATGGTCGCGCCCCACGATGAAGTGCGTGCAGCCGTAGTTCTTGCGAATCATGGCATGAAAAATCGCTTCGCGCGGACCCGCGTAGCGCATCGCCGCCGGCATCGTACTCAGCAGCACGCGGTCGGCCGGGTAGTAGTTCTCGAGCAGCGCCCGATAGCAGCGCATGCGTACGTCCGCCGGGATGTCGTCGCCCTTCGTCTCTCCGACGAGCGGATGCAGCAGCATTCCGTCGACGATCTCCAGCGCGCATTTCTGAATGTACTCGTGCGCGCGATGCACCGGATTGCGGGTTTGGAATCCTACGATCGTCTTCCAGCCGCGCCGTTCGAACTCGGCGCGCGTCTGCGCCGGGGAGAGGCTCTCGGGGTTGGGTTCGCCCGGCAACACCCAAACCGGACCTCCGACGAGCACCTCTTTGCGCTCGAAGACCGCCGCGACGCCGGGATGCTCTTCGTCGTCGGTTTTGTAGACGTCGCGCGCTTCGCGCCGCTTGTCGTACTCGAAGACGTCTTCGACGTCGATGACACCGCGCAGCTCGCCCTCACCATCATAGAGCGCGGCTCGACTCCCCGGAGTGGGCGCCTCTTCGCGATCGACTGCGAGAACGACGGGGATGCTCCAGGGCAATCCGTTCGCCAGGCGCATCGACGCAACGACCGGTTCGTACTCTTCGCGAGTCATAAACCCGCTCAGCGGACTGCAGGCGCCGTTGGCGATGAGCGCGAGATCATTGAGCTCGCGACCGGTGAGCGTCAGCCTGCGAAGCCCTTTGCTCTCCTCTCGGACGTCGCGCTCGACTTGCGGCGAATCGGTGGTACGATGGACCAGCTTGCCGCCATGCGGAGCGATCATCACACCACCCCTTCGGCTTGGCTCAGGACAGGCGCCTTCACATCGACGGGCAGATGGCCACGCTTCTCGAGCTCGGCGAGAATCTTGCCGACGCTCTCTTCGACCGTTTCGAACTCGCTATCGACGACGACTTCGGGGCTCTCGGGAGCTTCGTACGGATCGGAGACACCGGTGAAGTGCTTCAGCTCACCGGCGATCGCCTTCGCATAGAGTCCCTTGACGTCGCGGCGCGTGAGCTCGTCCAAGGAGCAGCGCACGTAGACTTCGACAAAGCGCGCGCTTCCGATGCGCGCGCGCGCCTCAGCCCTCGCCTGCGTGTACGGCGAGATCGCGGCAGTGATCACGGCGGCGCCGTGCTTCACCAGCAGCGAGGCGACGAACGAAATGCGCCCGATATTGATGTCGCGGTCTTCTCGGCTGAATCCCAGCCCTTTTGAAAGATGGGTGCGGACTTCGTCGCCGTCGAGCACCTCGACATGACGGCCGCGAGCGGTCAGCTCGGGTGCGAGCCGTTCGGCAATCGTACTCTTGCCGGCGCCGGACAGACCCGTGAGCCACACGGTGAATCCCTGGTTCAACTGGAGTTCCTTTCTGGTTCGAGCGGGGAGTCGCCCGTTATATCGGCCTCGATAGCTGCATTTCCTACCGGGCCCGGTCCGCCCGCAGCGAGCGCGGATTCGGCGCGCTGGATCTCCGCAAAGACCTCAAAGCGGTGGACCGGCACTTGTCGCGGGGCCTCGATTCCGAGCTTCACTTGATCGCGGTCGACGCCAACGACGAGAATGCGAATGTCGCTGCCGATCATGATAGACTGATTTGCCTTGCGGCTAAGCACGAGCATAGTGCGCCCTCCTTGGCTAATCGGACCTTCCGGCGCGCCTTCTTCGTCGCTAGGGTTCCGCAGCCTGCGCATGCAAGGGTGACCCATGGTCAAGGATATTGCGTTCTTCGCCTACTCCGTGCGGGACGTGCCGCGTGCCCGCGCTTTTTACAGTGAGACGCTGGGGCTGCGCCCCGGCAGTTCCTTCGGCGATCACTGGATCGAGTTCGATATCGGAAACACGACCTTCGGCATTGGAAACGGCGAGCCGCTGGGCTTTGAGCCAGGCGCGTCAACCGGCGCCGCCTTCGAAGTCGACGATCTGGACGCGATGCGCGAACGCCTGCTAGCAAGCGGCGTCGAAGCCGGCGAGGTCCACGAGTTCCCCGGGTGCAGGACCTGTTTTGCTCGCGACCCCGAAGGCAACCGCTTCGCGCTTCATCAGCGCAGAGCGCCGGTCGCGGAGAACGTCGCCTAAGGCCGTGCCGCGCTTAGCGGGGACGGCCCGCCGCAAACTGCGCCGCATGCAGGCGCGCGTAGGCGCCGCCCTTCGCTAATAGCTCCTCGTGCGTGCCGATCTCGACGACGCGTCCCGCCTCGATGAAGAGCACGCGGTGAGCGCGGCGGACGGTGGACAGGCGATGCGCGATGATCAGCGTCGTGCGCCCCAGCAGAAGACGGTCGAGCGCCTCCTCGATCATCGCTTCGGAGTGGCTGTCGAGCGCGCTCGTCGCTTCGTCGAGAATCAGAATGCGGGGATCTCGCAGAACGGCACGAGCGATCGCGATGCGCTGGCGTTCGCCGCCCGAAAGCCGTACCCCGCGCTCTCCGACTTGCGTCGCATAGCCATCCGGAAAGCCTTGCACGTACTCGTCGACGTTGGCTTCGCGCGCGGCGGCTCGCACTTCGTCGTCGGTTGCCGCGATTCGCCCGTACCGGATGTTCTCGAGGATCGAGCCTCGGAAGAGCTGCACGTCTTGCGGAACGATCGCGATCGCCGCCCGCAAGTCGGCGAGGCGCACGGTCGCGATGTCGATGCCGTCGATGAGCACGCGGCCCTCTTGCGGCTGATAGAATCGGGGCACGAGATTGACGATCGTCGTTTTGCCGGCACCCGAAGGTCCGACCAGCGCGACGACTTCGCCCGCTTCAATCGCGGCGTTGACGTGGCGAAGCGCGGGCGGCTCGCCGGCTTTGTAGCGGAACGTGACGCCGGCATACTCGATGCGCCCGCGGACGGACGGCAGCGCCATCGCGCCGGCTGGATCGTGCTCTTCTACCGGCAGATCGAGTAGCTCAAAGACCCGCCCCGCTCCGACCATCGCTTTGCTAATGTCGCCGAAGAAGGCGGCGACCCGGTTCATCGGATTCATGAGGTTCACCAGGAGTCCCCAGTACATGAAGACGCGTCCGGTGTCCAACCGCCCCACCAAGACCTCGCGCACGGAGAGCCACATGATGAGGACGACCGCCGCCACCATAATCGTCGAGACGACGAGGGGCTGCGTCTGAATGAACTGCGTCAGTTTCATGTAGGCGCCGAAGAAGTCTTCGTTACGCATGCGAAAACGGCCGACCTCAAACTCTTCCCGGCCGAACGACTTGACGACTCGCTGGCCCCCGAGGATCTCCGACAGATTTGCGGTCAGGTCGGCGATGCGCTGCTGCGCGCGATGCGTCGCGGCCGATATCAAACGCTGAAAGTTCGAGACGGCCAACGAAACGATCGGCGCGACGAGCACGAGGGAGAGGGTCAAGAGCCAGTCCAAATAGATCATCGTCGCAAAAGACGAAACGAAGGTCGCCAGCGCGACGACGAGCTGAGGCACCGAAACGCTCACGGCGTCGATCATGATCTGCAGATCGGTCGAGAAGCGCGCGATCAGCTCGCCCGGCCGCCATTTGTCGAACTCACCCAACGGCAAGTTCAGCAGGCGTTCGAAGAGCCGCACGCGCAGCCGCGCGACGAGGTTCTGTCCGCTCCAGGCGGTGAGATAGGTCTGCCCGTAGATCGCGGCATTGGCGAGCACGAGCGCGATCGACGTAAGCCCTAAGGCGAGGTAGAGCGCTTTTAAGTCCGGCGGGTGACCGGATGGGGGAACGAGGACCTGGTTAATGATGATGCGGAAGGCCAAGGGGGGTACGATGGAGAGCACCCCGGCGAGGACGCCCATCGTCATAGCGATCGCGAGACGCGGATAGTAGGGACGCGCCTCCCTCGCCAAACGTAGGAGAATCGAGCGGCGGGTCATCGGCGGCACGGTCTTGCCGCCGCCGCGCGGTGAAACCTCCCCTATCGCGCTCCGGTACGTGATGGTGGCATTACTCCCGGAAGGATCGGAAGAGTTTCATGGACTGCTATTTTCACTCGAACGTACCCTCGGTAGCCCCGTGCATCGAATGCGGGAAGTCGATCTGTGCGACGTGCCGCGACGAGCGTGGGGCCTGCCCGAGCTGCCGGCTTGCCGCGAAGGTCGAAGCGGCGACGGCGACGCGTCAGCAGATACCCGGATCGGTGCCGCCCCGGCCGGCCCCGGCCAGCGTCCGCGGGCGAGCCACGATCGCGGGGCCTTCCGATCCCGTCGAGTCGCGCGCCCTCGTCGCGCTCGGATATCCCCTCTGGCCGTTAGCGCTGCTCTCGCTGCTCGATCGGAAGCAGTCGCGTACCCTGCGGCGGCAGGCTCTTCAGGCAGTCGGCTTCAACGCCGGCTTCTGGGGTTTCGGCGCGCTGCTTTGGCTGATCGCGCAAATACCGTTCATGGGGTTCTCGGCCTGGGTGCTCTTGCCGCTGCTGCCGCTGCTCTTCCTTGTGGCCAGCGTCTACTACGGCATCAAAACGTGGAACGGCGACGAGGTGCGCGTACCGGTCGTGAGCAGCTGGCTCGACGACCGCATGCCTCAAGGCGATACGAACTCGCGATAGCGGCGAAGAAAATCGCGCGCCGCGACCGCGTGATCGACGACCGGTTTCGCGTAGGAATCGCCGTCGTAGAGCGATAGCGCGAGCTGCGGCGACTCCGCTGCGCGCCCGTACCAGGCTTCCAGTGGAACGCGTTGCAGCTCCGGAATCCAGCGGCGCACGTACGCCCCGGTCGGATCGTAGCGGCGCCGCTGACGCTCCGGATTATAGATGCGCGGGTACTGCGCCATGTCCGCACCCACGCCGGCGATCCACTGCCAATTGCCGGTCGCGAGCGCCGGATCGTCTTCGATGAGCCAGCGATCCCATTCGTCGCGACCGACGCGCCAATCGACGCCGAGATCGAAGCAAAGCCACGACGCCGCGACGGCACGAACGTGGGGATGCATCCATCCCGTCGCGTGGAGCTGGCGAATTCCGGCATCGACGAGCGGATAACCGGTGCGTCCGGCGCGCCAATTCTCGAGCGCGGCGTGCGAGCGCTCCCACTGAAATCCGCGCATCTTCTCCTGTAACGGCGCGTCCCGCGTCGACGGGTGAAACCACGACAGCTGCAAGAAAAAGTCGCGGTGCGCGAGCGCGCGCAAGAAGAGGCGAACGGAGAGCCGCTCCTCGCTGAGCATAAACGGGTCGCCCAGCCGATTGCGTACCGCTTGCGCGATCGCGCGTGCCGATATCGTTCCGAACGAAAGGTGCGGCGAGAGGTGCGACGTCCGGTCGTCCGCGGGCGACGTGGCCGAGAGCGCGTACTGCGCAAGCCCCTCGCGCAGAAAGCGGTCGAAGCAGCGCCGCGCGACGGCGGGGCCCGCGGAAAAATCGCCGGATAGGCCGTCGAATTCTTGCGATTCCGGCAGCGGCTCGCTTTCGAGCTCTACGTCGGCGAATCGCAGCAGCAGCGGATGCTCGTGCGACGCGATTGGAAGCTCTGCCCAGACTTCGAAGTACGGCGCGAAGGCCCGATAGCCGGGACCCGAGACGCTGCGCGCCGCAGCGCTCTCCTCGGGCGCGATCGCGGGGGCGTCGTGGACGATCGAAGCGCGCAGACCGCTCTCCTCGAGCTCCGATTGCAAACCCCGATCGTTCTCCATCGATGCAGCATCGTACGACGCGCTCCACGCGACGCCCGCGGCTTCGACGTTCCGGGCGATCGTAGCGATCGTCTTCGCGAGCTTGCCGCGGCGAACGACGAGGTGGCTGCCGCGCTCGCGCAGCTCGGCATCGAGCGCGGCGACCGCGGCGCAGAAGAACGCCGCTCTGCGCGGCGACGTCTTCAGGCGACTCTCCATCGCAGCGTCGATGACGAGCAGCGGGATGACGCTTCCACGCGAAGCTGCCGCTGCTAATCCCGCATGATCTTCGAGGCGCAGGTCTTTTGTGAAGCGGTAGATGACCGGCTGCTCCGCCATGAGCGGCCGATTCGGTTGGGGGCTTTAGCGACCTTTGATTGGCGCGGGCGAGTAGTGCTGCTGCAAGGCGGCGCGGCAGATGGACTGGTCGAGCGCGCGATCGCCGGAGCTCTTGGTGATCGTGCAACGGACCGGCGCGCCCTTTTCGTCGAAGCTCACCTCGAAGGCCGTCGAGAGCGTCGTCGTTCCAACCGCCAGCGACTCGGCGCGGCCTTCGCGGCGCGGCATCGTCTGCGTATCGAGCGCCGCGAGCGCACGGGCTTCTTGCGCCGAGATCACGTGATGCTCGGGGACCGGTTGCCGCAGAGCCTCCGCCGACCGAATTCCAACGATGAGAACGGCTGCCGCGGCAATCGCCGCGCCCCATCCAAGCGCTCGATACGGCTTGCGCTTGGGCGCGAACGAGATGCGCAGATCGGGTTCCCAGCACTCGCCGGCGCGCGCCCGTGCAACCCCGCCCATGACGCGCTCGATCTCGCGCTCGCCGCCAAGCTCTTCCAGGCAGCGGCGGCAGACCGAAAGGTGCGCCCGGTAGGCGTCGCGCTGCGCCTCATTCGCCTCGCCGATCGCGATTGCGCCGGCGATACTTTCGGCTTGCGTGCAATCGCACTGAATCGTCATCAATCCATGCCCTCTTTCATTATGCTGCGGAGCACGCGCATTGCGCGGCAGACGCGTTGGCGCACTGCGTCGGCGGTCGTGCCGAGAATCTCCGCAGCCTCGGCCGACGAATATCCCGAGTAGCTCGTCAGCAGCAGCGCCGCGGACTGTTCGGGCGCTAATCGTGCCAGCGCCGCCTGCAAATCGACCGACGCCGCGCTTCGCTCGTCGACGCGCCAAGCGCTGCGGTCGAGCTCGCGATCGAGCGGCAGCATGCGCAGGATTTTCCTGCGCCGCAGAAACGAGATTCCGGCGTTCGTCGCCGCGCGATAGAGCCAGCCTCCGCTCAGCTCGCGGGAGGGGTCGGCTTTGAGCATGCGGTATGCGGAAAGGAAGACTTCCTGCGTCAGATCGAGCGCCACTTCGGCGTCGCCGACCATGCGTCGCAAGTACCGCGCGAGCTTCGTCTGGTACTCGAGCACGAGCGATTCGGCTCGCGCCTGTGCGATCGCCTGTCGCCTATCCGTCACCCGGACCGCATCCATCCCGTTCTCCCTCTATGCTCGCAACGCCGGCAGACCTGCGGTTGTGACCACCACCGAAGCCTAGCCGCCGATTTCGGAGAAGGCGCGCATGCGCGAAGCGGTTTCGCCGAGCCGCAGATGGTGACGCTCGGGCTTGATGAGCATCGCCGAGCGCAGCAGATTACCCAGCTCTTCGGTCGTCGCGCCGTTGCGAAGCGGCGAACGCAAGTCGAGCGCATGGTCGCCGAAGAGGCAGAGCCGTAGCCGTCCGTCGGCGGTGAGCCGCACGCGATTGCAGCGCTCGCAATAATCGTGTGAGAGCGGGCTTATGACGCCGATCGCGCCGGGTGCGCCGGGGAAGGCGAAGTATCGCGCCGGTCCGTTCCCCGCGGGCCCGATGACGGGCTGCAGCTCTTCCACCTCGGAGATGCGTTCGAGGATCTCGTCGGACGAAACGTAGGCATCGCGCTGCAAGCCGAGATTCTCGTGAACCGGCATCACCTCGATGAAGCGCACGAAGACCGGGCGGTCGCGGGTCAGCTCTGCGAACTGCGTCAGCTCGTCATCGTTCTTGCCGCGCATGACGACGCAGTTGATCTTCAGCGGCACCAAGCCGGCCGCGAGGGCAGCGTCGATTGCGCGCAGCACCGTGCGCAGACCGGGACGGCGCGCGATTGCTTCGAAGCGATCCTCGCGCAGGGTGTCGAGCGAAAGATTGATACGCCGCAGGCCCGCCGCGAGCAATTCGGCGAGCTGCTCCTCGAGCAGCAGGCCGTTCGTCGAGATCGCGACGTCGTCGATCCCGGGCGTTGCGGCGATTGCCGCGACCAGCCGGCTCAGGTTTCGCCGGACGAGCGGCTCGCCGCCCGTCAATCGAATCGTTCGCACGCCGACCGATGCGGCCGCGCACACGATCTCGGCGATCTCTTCGTAACTGAGGATCTCCTCACGGCGCAGCCACGGCAAGCCCCCTTCCGGCATGCAGTAGATGCAGCGGAGATTGCACTTGTCCGTCACCGAGACGCGCAGGTAGGTGATGGGGCGGCTAAAGCCGTCGATCAACGAGACGTCCATCACTGATTCTCGAAGAGGCTATCCGAGAGCGTGGGGTTGAGATGGTAATCGCCGATCGTCGAGGCAATGTCGGCGACATACCCCGGCTCATCGACGCGACCCGTCTGCGACGTGACGAGCAGGAACCCGCCGATGCGGCCGTAGCGATCCGTCATCTCGGCATAACCGCCGTTGTCGTAGTTCCACCGCATCGAGGTGACCGTTGCGTTCTTGTCGTCGGCCGTCGCATCGATCGATTCGACGTTGCCATGCTTGCGAGGGACGAGCTTGAAGTGCGCCGCTAGGCCGTCGTCGGAGACGAGCGTCACGACGTAGAGGTCGCGCCACTGCGAGGGGCTCTCGATATGCGCGTAGAGCTTATCGAACTGCTGCGCGATCACCGGCACGCCGCCGGTGAAGACGACCTTGTTCTTGTCGGGAGCCTTGTAATAGTAGCTCCCGACGAGTTCGGCCGAGAGAAACGGAAAGGAGCGCATCGCAACCTGGGCGTGCATCGTCGCGGTAAAAGCATTGAGGCCCGCGTTGAGGGCCGCCATTCGAGCGAGCAGCGTTGCGGCCGTCGCGACGGCGAGCAGATTCATGCAAATGCCTCCAACGCCGACGCGATCTCCGCGCGGACCGAGTCGTCGCGCTCTTTGGCATAGCGCCTTTGCAGCGCTTGCACCGCGCGCGGCGAGCCGATTCTCCCCAGCGCCCATGCGACGTGACCGCGTACCATCGGATGCGGGTCCGCGTCAAGGCTTTCGGTGAGCGGCCCGACTGCGGAACGATCGAGCGCGTTGCCGAGCGCGACGGCAGCATTGCGCCGCAGCACCGCCGCCCCTCGCCAACCCATGGCCGTCTTGCGATAGCGGCGTTTAAACGCGCCGCTGCGTAGCGAGAGCAGCTCGACGAGCGACGGACGCGCGGCATCGTCGTCGAGCGGCGCCCATTCGCCGGCCGCGGCACGCGGGGCGGAGAGCGTCGGCGGACAGACGAGCTGACAGATATCGCAGCCCCAGACCCAGTCGCCGACGAGTGGACGCAGTGCGAGCGGAATCGCATCGGTGCGCTGCGTAAGATCGGAGATGCAGCGCCCGGCATCGATCGTGTAGTCGCCGCGTAAGGCTTTCGTCGGGCAGGCATCGACGCAAATGTTGCACTTGCCGCAGCTCTTTGGCAGCGGCGCGTCGGCAGCCAGGGCGAGCGTCGTTACGATCTCGCCGAGGAAGACGAACGAACCCAGCCCCGGCGCGATCAGGTTCGTGTGCTTCCCGATCCATCCGAGGCCGGCGCGCGCCGCAAAGGCACGCTCCGCCAAGGGTTTTGTGTCGCATGCAATCGCGGTGACCGGCGCGCCCGCCGCTTCGTCAATCTCGTCGGCGACGGCGCGCAGCAGCGCGCGCAGCTTTCCATGGTAATCGGAGGACCACGCATAGTTTGAAACGCGTCCGCGCAACGGAGCCCTTCGTCGCGATTGCGGGGTCGCGTACGGCACGGCAACGCAAAGAACGCTGCGCGCGTCGCGCAGCAGCGACTTCGGATCGCTCGCCCGCTCCGCGTATGCTGCGTCGTAGCCCCAGGTCGCAAAATCGCCGCGCGCGAAGGCCTGCTCCATCCGCTGCCGCGATGCTCCGTCCGGCCAAGCGGGTGCGACGCGCACCGTCCCGGCGCCGAGCTTCAGCGCCGTGCGGATCGCACGCTCTCTGATCGCGCTCGAATCAAGGACTGTCATAGCATCGCCAGCGGGCCAGGCCGCCCGCGCGGAAAGGCGGCATCGATCGCCGCGACGTCCTCAGAATCGAGCTCGAGCTCTCCCGCACCGGCATTCTCTTCGACGTGTTCCACGCGAGCGGCTTTCGGAATCGTAAAGACGGCCGGATCCCGGCTTAAGAACGCTAGCGCCACTTGCCGGGCGGTCGCCCCGTGCTTGCGGGCGATCGGCTCGAGCACCTCGCTGCCGCTCGATCGCAGGAAACTGGCCCGGCCGAAGGGCGTGTAAGCGACGATTGCGATTCCGCGCTCGCGCGCCGTGGGGAGGACCGCATGCTCGACGCCGCGCTCGCCGAGATGGTAGAGCACCTGATTGCAGGCCAGCGGCGTCGCGCGCAGATACGAGGCCGCTTCGATCATCTCGCCGGCCTCGAAGTTGCTCACTCCCACGAAGCGCGTCTTGCCGATCTCGACGAGGCGCTCGAAGGCACCCATCGTTTCCTCGATCGGATACGAGCCGGGCCAATGCAAAAGGTAGAGATCGAGGTAACCGCAACGCAGGCGCTCCAGACTCCGGTCGGCCGCGTTCAGGGTTCCCTGATAGCTCGCATTGCTCGGCAGAACTTTCGTTGCGATGAAGAGCTTCTCGCGTGGAATTCCGCGGATCGTTTCTCCGAGCAGCTCCTCTACGCGCCCGGCGCCGTACATCTCGGCGGTATCGATGTGCACCATTCCCAGCTCGATGCCGCGCCGAATCGCGCGCTGCGCTTCTTTCAGGCGGGCGCCGCTCTCGGGCATGTTCCAGGTGCCTTGCCCAATAACGGGGACCTCGACGCCGGTCGAATCGAACGGCTTATATTTCATGGCTAAAAGAAGTCGAATTCGTGGTTGCGCGCGGCGTAGGACAAGAGCCCGCCGCGCAGATGCACCAAGCGCGTGAATCCGGCATCGCGCAGCCGGCGCATTGCCCAGAGCGACTTTACGCCGACGCGGCATGCGACAACGTACTCCGCGGCGCTGTCGAGCTCGTGCATGCGCGCATCGAGCTCCGAGGCCGGAATTCGGATCGCGCCGTCGATCGATCCGAGCACCGCCTCGTGGGGCTCGCGCACGTCCAGCAGCTGCGCGTCGCGCAATGCTTCCTCAAGCCGATCGGCCTCGATCTCGGCGGCGGGCGGCTCGACCGGTGCGTCGTCATAGGTCCCCGGCGTTACCTCCGTAATCGTGGCATGCTCGCCGCAGAGCGCGCACCGCGGATCGCGATCGAAAGAGACTTCGCGCACGCGCGCTCCCAGCGTATCGATCAGCAAGAGCCGCCCGACGAGCGGTTCGCCGATGCGCAGCAGCAGTTTGAGCGCTTCGCTCGCCTGCCACGCGCCGACGATTCCGGCGAGCGCCCCGAGCACGCCGCCCTCGGAGCAGGTCGGGCGGCTCTCAGGAGGGGGCGGCTCCGGATAGAGGCAGCGATAGCAGGGACCACCGGGCGCGCGAAAGACGCTCACCTGTCCGTCAAAGCGAAAGATCGAGCCGTAAACGTCGGGCTTCCTCTCCAAGAAACAGGCATCGGCCACGAGATAACGGGTCGGAAAGCGATCGGTGCAATCGAGCACGACGTCGTAGAGACGCACGACATCGCGCGCGTTGCTTGCGTCGAACCGCAGCGGCAACGCGTCGACGTTGACGAGCGGGTTGAGCGCCTGCAGCCGTTGCGTGGCGACGGCGGCCTTCTTCTTCCCCACGTCGGCGTCGTCGAAGATCGTCTGACGCTGTAGATTCGTTTCGTCCACCTCGTCGTCGTCCATGACGCCGATGCGTCCGACGCCGGCCGCCGCGAGATACTGCAGCGCCGGCGATCCGAGGCCGCCCGCGCCGATCACCAGAACGCGCGAACCGCGCAGCCGCTCTTGGCCCGATAACCCGACTTCCGGAATCAAGAGATGGCGGCTGTAGCGCCGCCGCTCGCGCGCGTTCACGCTTTCTCCGTTCCCGCCGGACGATGACGATCGTTCAACCAATCCAAGACCGCGGCGCGCGCGTGTTCGGCGGCGTAGGTGTGATCGCTCTCGATCGTTGCAAACCATTTCGGCTCGGGTGCACGGTCGTAGAGCTCCCGAACGCTCTTCGGGCTGACCATCGCGTCGTGGCTGGCGGCGACGTAGAGGGAGGGGCGTCCCGAAAGGCGTCCGAGGAGCTCCGCGTAACGAGCGTCGACGCCCGCGACGAGCTCGGGCAACGTCACGCCGACGACGTACGACGAGCGAAAATCCGTAACGCCGACCTTTTGCAATGTCTCGAGCGAAGTCGGACGTCCGTATCCGGTCGCAATCGCGATAGTCCCGATGACGTTGGCGTCGAGCGCCGCAGTGAAGATCGCCGTCATGCCGCCCATGCTATGGCCGAGCGTGTAGGCGGTGGTGTCGCCGCGGTCGCGCGCGAAGGCGAGGACCGCGAACATCGCATCGATGCAATCGTCGACGCCCCGCAGCACGCCGCCGCTCCCGCCGAGCTTATGCCCGGGAAAGTCCAGGTTGTAGACGCCGAAGCCGTGACTCGAAAGAAAGGAGCAGAGAAAGTCCAAGTTTTGCTTGCTCGATGAGTATCCGTGGCCGGCGATGACGGAGATGCCGCGCGGGCGCCGCGGCTCGTACCAGAGCACTGCGACCGGATTGCGATCGGCGGCGATCCGAAAAAGCTCAACGTTGCTCAACGCTTCTCCACTGCGCATCGCCCGCGGCGTAGCGCTCTTGTTTCCAGATCGGCGCGCGCGATTTCAGCTGGTCGATTGCATACTGGCAGGCCTCGAAGGCCGCAGCGCGATGCGCGGCCGCGGCGAGCACGGCGACCGAAATTTCACCAACCTGCAACTCGCCGATGCGGTGAACGATGGCGATCCGCACATCGCCGAAGCGTCCGCGCGCCTCGCCGGCAATCGCCTCGAACTCGCGCAGCGCCATCGCTTCAAAGGCTTCGTACCACAGCGCGGTGACGGGCCGGCCGTCGTCGGCATCCTCGCGCACGACGCCGAGAAAGGTGACGACGCCGCCATCGCCGGGGCGCACGATCTCTTCGAGCTTGCGAGGGTCGATCGGCTCGCGGACGATGCGAAACATGCGTCAGCCTCCGCCGACGGGCGGCAGAAACGCGAGCTCGTCGCCGTCCGAGAGCATTTCCGCGAAGCCCACGATCCGCCCGTTGAGCGCCGCGCGCGTCGACCCGCGCTCGTCCCGCAGCGCGGGATGATCCGCAACGAGCGCCGCCCACGCGTCGTCGATGCGAGCCCCGGGTGGCAACTCGAGGCTTCGTTGCGGCGTTTCGAGAATTTCTCGCAGACGGGCGAAGGCGAGGACGCGTATTCGCATAGTCAGCGCTGCTTCGACGGGGAGCGCCTCGATTCGTACCGAACGTGGTTCGCGGCAATTCAACGATGACACGAGTGCTGTCGATCTTCATCGTCTTGGCCGCAAGCACCGTCCGCGCGGTGCTGGGCGACGCCTCGTGCACGCAAGAGACGCTGATGGTCGAAGGTGCGCCGGTCACGATCGGCTACTGCATCACCGGGGCGCTGCGAGCCAACGGCGCGGAGGAGGTGATCGTGCCGGTCACGGCCACCTACTCGACGCGCGCCACGACCCTGCGCCGCTCGAGCGAGCTACATTTCATGGCCGGCGAAGGCATCTCGCGAGTGCTCGAGAGCCTCGACCTCACCAAGGTCGGACTGACCGGCACGCTTCACCTGACGCTCGCCTACTCGCACGGGCTCGTGCACGTCGAAGGCGCCCTCCTTACCCCGGGCGCCATCACCATCAAGTGATCTGCAACCCGATGGGTAAGCCGGGGACTCTAGGGGTTCATATGCGCCGGCGTTACATTGCCTTCAACAGTTCCAAGATTCCCGACGGCTGTAGATAGAGGAGCCTTCCCTTCCATGCCTTGTACGGCGACGATTCCGAACCTCACGGCTCGAGAGCAAGCGCACCACCTGTACGAAGCGATACCCCCCGGTCTCTTCCGGGTTCAGGACGAAAACGAGCGTATCGCCTGGCGCGTCAGCCCCGAGCCGTTTGCATTGTCCGCGAAAGAGGCCGCGGCAATCGAAGCGCTCGGAACCGATCTTCTGCGCTTCTATCGCGCGCTGAATAATCTCTATAACCGAAGCGCGCGCGGCACCGCTCCCGCCTTTATCGCCGAGTATCTCGATCAGGGAAAGCCCGAGCAGATCGTCAAGCTCGCGCGCCAAAACCGCTTCAAGCAAGACGTGCCGGGCGTTATCCGCCCCGATCTAATTCTCACCGCCGACGGTTTCGTTGCGACTGAGCTCGACAGCATCCCCGGCGGCATGGGCTTCGTCGGTGCGATGACCGAGGCGTATTGCCAGCTCGGCATCGAGAGCTTCGGCGGCGACGACGGCATCCCGGCGAGTTTCGCGGCGATGCTGCGCTACGTGACGAGCAACGAACATCCGACGGTCGCCATCGTCGTCTCAGATGAGTCCGCCGATTACCGGAACGAAATGGCGTGGCTCGCCGCCGCGCTGCGCCGCCTCGAACTCGCCGACGCGTGGCTGCGCCGGCCCGAAGAGGTCACCTTTACCGAAGAGGGTCTCTTCATTCGCCACGAGGACGGGCGCGAGGCGCGGCTCGACGCGCTCTACCGCAACTTCGAGCTCTTCGATCTCTTCAACGTTCCAAAACAAGAGCTGATGCTCTATGCCGCGCGCCATAACCGTGTCCGAATGATCCCGGCGCCGAAGGCGTCGCTCGAAGAAAAACTCGCCTTCGCGCTACTGCACCATCACGCGCTGCCGACGCTCTGGCGCGCGGAACTGGGAAACGACGTCTTCGAGCGGCTGCTGCGGCTCTTTCCCAAAACGTGGGTCATCGATCCGCGTCCGCTTCCGCCGCAAGGAACGATCGCGGGATTGGAAGCCGGCGGAGCTCCGCTCTCGGATTTTCGCCAACTGATCGCGCTGCCGAAGAGCGAGCGCGCGTACGTCGTGAAACCGTCGGGCTTTTCGGAGCTCGCGTGGGGCTCGCGCGGCGTCAAGATCGGCGACGATCTCACGCGCGAGGAATGGGCGTCGGCCATCGAAACGGCGCTCGCATCGTACGAGCGGACGCCGTGGATTCTGCAGCGCTTCCACAAAGGCAAGCTCGTCCGCCAGACCTATCTCGATCGCGATCGCGACGAGATTCGCGAGTACGAAGGGCGCGTGCGGCTCTGCCCTTACTATTTCGTCACCGGCGAGGAGAGCGTGCGGCTGGGCGGCGTCTTGGCAACGATCGCTCCGGCCGACAAGCGGCTGATTCACGGAATGACCGATGCCGTGATGACGTCATCCGTCCGCGTCGAGCACATACTATCAGCTTAGTCCTCTGCCGGCACGCAGCGACCGGGCCGAATCTCTCGATGTGCTTCCTCTCCACGACGGACGCGCCACTCGCCGACGCGGGGCGAGCGCAAGCCGAACGCCTGCGCGAGGCGCTGCGGCCCTTTACGTTCAAGCGCGCACTGGTCAGCCCGATGCGCCGCGCGTTGCAGACCTGCGAGATCGTTGCGCCGGAGCTACCGCGCGAAATCGAGCCGGCGCTCTGCGAAGTCGATTTTGGATCCTGGGAAGGCCAGACGCGCGAATGGGTCGAGCTGCATGCGCCCGAGCTGCTCGCGCAACGGCGCAGTGACCCGGTCCATTTTCGGCCGCCCGGCGGCGAGAGCATCGCCGAGGTAGCGCAGCGCCTCCGACCGCTCGCCGAGCGGCTAAAAAACGACGACGGGACGCTGGTGATCGGTCATCGTATTGCGCTTGGCGCACTCGAGCGTCTGTTGCGGGATTTGCCGCTCGACTCGCCGCTGGTCGCGCCGCTCGAGCCCGGCGAGTTTACGGTCGTTCGCGCGTAAGAAGGGCGTTCTGCGACGGAACGCTGATTTCGTCCGCGACGAGCGTCCCGGGATCGTACCAGATCGAGACGGCAATCGGCTTATCGATCGAGAGCAGCACGTCTTGCGACGGCACGCCGGCCGGCCGCGCAGCGGTCGCCGACGGATTCACCGTCAGCGGCTGCGCCGAGGACGACGTAGGCGTGATCCACGTCACTGCCGACTCCTGCCAGGCCGCAAGCTGCGCCGGCAACGCGAAGAGCCCGGCAAGCAATCCGGGTTCGATGACGACGAAGTGGCGCGTGTTGGGGCTGAGGGCGAGCGGCTGCGATTGATTCGTCAGCGACCCGGTGACGACGGCGGTGCTGGGCGTCAACGCGACGCTGACCCTGGGATTCTGTCCCGCCATTCGATAGCTGCCGTCGTACCGCGTGGGAACGAGATCGGCCCCGAGAAAGAGCGACGCCGTGGCTGCGAGCTGCATGCCGCCCAGGGCAGCCGACGAGTTCTCGTCGACTTCCGTGTCGCTCTCATTCGCTTTTACGGTGACGGACCAGACGCCGATGCGCTGCGTGCCGAGCGACGCATCGTAGCGATACGTAGCGGGCGCAGGAAAGACCGGGCTCGCGGCCACGGCGGCGAGCAAAAGTGTCATTAACATGTGACGCTTACACCAAAACTTTCGTGCGGTTGACTTGCGGGAGCGTTTCCAAGACGGCGTCGATCTCCGCCGCTGTGTTATAGCCATGCGGTGAAACGCGGATGCCGGTAGGACGATAGGTCGTCAGGATTCCCTCTTTTTCCAGTCGTTGCCCGAGCCCGATGCTGTCGTGGCCCGGCAACTCGAAAGTCACGATGCCGGAGGAGATGCCGTCGCCTCGGAGCGTCGAGAGCTTGGCGCCGAGACGCCGCAGTCCCTCGCAGAGCCGGCCGGTTAGTGAGAGGATGTGTTCTGCGATCGCCTGCTTGCCGGCGCGCTCGAAGAGCTCGATCGCGCCGACCAGCGAAAGCGTGCCGACTAAGTTCGGCGTCCCCGACTCAAAGCGCATCGCGTCGCGCGAGAACGGCTGCTCGTAGTTGTGAAAGTCCCACATATCGTGGACCGAACGCCAGCCGGGCGTCGAAAGCTGCAGGCGATCTTGCAAACGCGCGCCGAGATAGAGCATCGCGACGCCGTGCAAACCGAGCATCCACTTCGCTGCGCCGGCAAAGACCGCGTCGGAATCGGTCGCTACGGCGTCCATGGGAAAGGCGCCGAGCCCTTGCATCGCGTCGACGCAAATGAGTGCGCCGGCTTGGTGCGCGACGGCGGCGAGCCCGCTCAAATCGTGACGATAGCCGTCGGCATAGGAGACCCACGATACCGCCACCAGTCGCGTGCGCGGCGAGATCTCCCGCCGCAGCGCGTCAGGGGTCAGCCGTTGCTTCGTCGCGTCGAGCAGCCGAACGTCGACGCCGCGGCGGCGCAACGAGACCCAGGGGACGGCGTTTGCCGGGAACTCGTTGTTACAGAGCAGCACCTCATCTCCGGGGTGCCAGTCGAGACCGGCCGCGATCGTCGCGGCCGCAGCGCTCGTATTCGGAAGGATCGCAATCTGGGATCCCTGCGCGCCGATGAACGCACCGATCTTCGTGCGGTACTCCGGCATCCGGCAATCGTGGGGAAATGTCGCGAGGACCCCAGCCTCGGCGTGGCCGCGAACGAACGTCTCGATCGCCCTGACGGACGAGAGGGGGAGCGGACCGGCCGAAGCGTGATTGAGGTAGATGTAACGCCGGGTGACGGGGAACTCGGAGCGGGGGAGCGGCGTCACTAGGCGCCGATCATATCCTTCGTGTGCCACGCGATGTTGCCGGCGCGGTCGCCAACGCGTTCGAGCGACGCCAGTATGAAGAGATAGCGCGTGCCCGGACGGACGATCTCCGCGTCGGCTCGCATCTCCTCCTGAAGCAGCTTGATGCTGCGCTTGTAGAGCTTGTCGACCTCGTCGTCGCGGTCGATGACCTCGCTCGCCAGGCGAGCATCGCGCTCGGTATAGGCGCGCATCGCATCGAGGAGCATCGCGTGGGCGACGCTGCCGATACGATCGATCTCAACCCGCTGCGGGCGTACCGGCTGATCGGAGAGCTTGATCGCGTTCTTCGAAATGTCGACGGCATAATCGCCGACCCGCTCGAGGTCGGTGGCGATTTCGAGCATCGCCGCAATTTCGCGCAACTCGCCGGCGACCGGCTGCTGGCGCCAAATGAGCTCGATGCAGTGCGCCTCGATGCGCCGGCGCAGATCGTCGACGACATCGTCGCCGGCCACGACCCGAGCGCCGGCGGACGCGTCTCGATTTTCGAGCGCGTCGACCGCTATGCGAATCGCGTCGCCGACGAGAGCTCCCAGCCGCACGACATCGAGCCGCGTCGCCTCGAGAGCCTCATGATACGCCGTCCGCATTGCCACCGCCACCTCCTTCGAAATCGCTCCCAGTATAGGACAAAGGGCACTTCCCTGCAACGGAACGCAGGAACCTGCGGCCTTTATCAAATCATAAGGTTCGTTATCATGGCGTTTGAAGATATTCTAATCGCAGTCGAAGATCCGGTCGGCATCATCACATTTAACCGCCCGAGCGTGCTCAACGCGTTGCGCACCGGACTGTTAAAGGAACTCGCCGCGGCGCTCGACGAGATGGCGAGCGACGATCGCGTGCGCGCCGTAATCATAACGGGCGCGGGCGAGAAAGCGTTCGCGGCGGGCGCCGACATCTCCGAGCTCAACGCACTCGCTTCGGCCGGCTCAGGAGCGGCCCAGGCCCGCAGCGGTCAGGCCCTCACCCGAAAGATCGAGCGCCTTAGCAAGCCGGTCATCATGGCCGTCAACGGCTTCGCGCTCGGGGGCGGCTGCGAGATCGCGATGGCCGGCGACGTCATCATCGCGAGCGAGAATGCGAAGTTCGGCCAGCCCGAGGTCAATCTCGGATTGATCCCGGGATACGGCGGCACGGCGCGTACGATGCGGCGCGTCGGCAAGGGAATGGCGATGTATCTTTGCTTGACCGGCGAGATCATCGGCGCTGCCGAGGCACTGCGGATCGGCCTGGTTCAGCGAGTCGTGCCGGCGGGCGAGCTGATGACCGAGGCAAAGCGCATCGCCGGAGTCATCGCGTCGAAGGCGCCGCTCGCGATCGCGGCCTGCAAACGCGTCACCAACAACGGCGCACATCTCTCGATCGATGACGCACTCGAGCTGGAAGCGCTGGAGTTCGGCACGCTAGTCGACACCGAGGATATCAAAGAAGGCACCGGCGCATTTCTCGAAAAGCGCAAGCCCGCGTGGAAGGGCAAGTAGATCAGTGTCTGTGGACACGCCGCAATTCGCCGAGGAATACTACATCAGGGCTTCCGCAGTTCCGGTTCCGGGCTCCGGCGGGGGCATAAGCGTATCTGTGTAAGCGGTCACATGGCCGCTGAAGCCGTCGTTGGATTGCCATGAGCTTCTGCGCGAGATCGATGCTAGTCTTGGTATTCTGGGGCATACCGGTTGTAGCATTTGCGTGCAACGACATGAAAACGCCCGCGTATGCTGATGTGACGCAGATCTACGCACAATAGGCCCAAGCATTGAAGTTCGATAGACAACGTTGGACACTCCGACTCTGGCGGAGTTTTTTCATTTTAGCCATCAGTCTTGTTATGGCAGGGCTTTTAGTACACGGCCTTGCCCGAACCATCTTCATTTATTTGGTCTTCACATTTTCGGCATGCGCCATAGCCACGGTCTTGGTCAGAAAGATCAAGCCGTAGATACTACAAGGAGCTTCGGCAGTTCCCGGTGCCGGTGCCTTCGGCGGCGATCGCGGTACTGCGGTTAGCTGAGGCCGGTCGCTGCTTCGTCATCCTCTAGCATCGCGTAGAGGTACGAGTCACGCCACCGCCCCTTCTGAAAAGCGTCCTGACGAAACTCTGCCTCGCGTTGCATCCCGACTTTCTCCATAACTCGCCACGAGCCGACATTGCGCGCGTCGCAGGTCGCCCATACGCGATGTAGCCCGAGTGTTGTGAACGCAACGCGCAAAACGGCGCTTGTGGCTTCCGTGGCGTAGCCCTGGTTCCAATACTGTCGATGGAACACGAATCCAAAGTCGGCCGTGCGGGTTTGCTCATCTTGAATCTTGACGCGAATCGTGCCGATTACCTTGTGTTCCGTGCGAAGCTCTACCGCAAGGTACACCTCGTCTCGTGGCCACGTCATCTGGTCTTTGAGGTAGCCCTGTATTCGGTCCCGAGTTTGAGCCGCGGCGTTAGGTCCCCAGTCCGTGTACTGAGCGACGACGGCATCGCTTGCATATTCGTGAACGTCGCTTTCATCACGTTCGGTGAATAGACGAAGCAACAGGCGCGGCGTATGGATCGGAAACCATTTATCCACTTCCTCAAAGTATACTCCTGTGGCTCAAGGTGGGAGAGTTCGATTGATACTACACAGCTCGTGCAGTTCCGGTTCTGGGCGTTCGGCGGCGGTCACGGGAAAGTGCGGCACTGACTATTCTTCGATGATTTCTATTCGATTACCGAACGGATCGGACACATAGCAATGCGCTCGCCCATCAACGAGCTGTTGATCGGGAACGATTTCGACGTTATGTTGCCTCAATCGATGTAGAAAAGCATCGTATTTCTCGCAGAGAAAGGCCGGATTCGCTTTCATTGCGGGACGGCGAGGGATTTACGAAGCTTTATCGCGTACTCGACTTCCGTGAAGCCGCAGGCGGCATGAGCACCCCGCGATCGCTGGTTTCCGGCCTCCGTGTCCGATGCAATCTCAACGAACCCATTGGAGCGCGCCCAGCCTTCCGCTGCCTGCATTAAGGCCGCGCCGAAGCCTTTACCTCGGGCAGCAGGCTCGACGTACCAACCTTCGATATGCGGCACCAGCATTGATTCGCACCCATCCGCGAACGCTCGAACGGAAAGTTCGAGAAATCCCACCGGAATCGCCGCCTCGTCTTGTGCTAAGAACACCGCCGTTATGTTTGCTACCGGTTGCCCTCGAGCGAACCTTCGGCTTTCTAGTGCCAGGCCTTGGGGGCTGGCATGCGGCCACAACCGAGAACGGAATGTTGCCCACACCTCAGTGTCCGCCGCCTCAAAAACTCGAATCATGCCGCACGGTTCAATAAAAGCGGGCACCAATACTACATAAAGACTCCACCAGTTCCGGTTTCGGCCTGGCGGCACGAACGGGAGCGTGGACTATTCGGTAAGCGCAATGCGATTCATCGCCCCAGCAATGCTCTCGGGCATGGCCCCGCCTCCGTGCCCAGTTTCATCAATGATCTGCAGTACGCTACTGTTCCAAGCCCGGTGCAACCGCCATGCTGACTCAAGAGGACTACTGATATCGTAACGCCCATGGAGAAGAATCCCAGGAATATCTTCGAGTAGCGAGACGTTGTCAACAAGCTGATCCTCGCCCAGAAACGCGACATGCCTCCAGTAGTGCGTGACGAGGCGCGTAAAGAGCAATCGAAATGCTGGGTCCTCAAAGCGGCGGCTGGGGACGTATCCGGGAGCGAGCGAAACGTGAGTATCTTCCCACGCGCACCATTCGCGGGCAGCAAGGTCGCGAACCGCAACATCTGGGCTAAACACCAGCGCGGCGTATCTGTCTGCTAAGTCTATTCCTCGATTCCGATCATAAGAGCCAACTGAAGAAAATCTTTCCCATTGCTCCGGGAAAATGCGGCCCATGTCGTGCGTTATCCATCGCACCTCACGACGTGACGTCGTAGTCACGCAGGCTAACACAATCGAGACCACTCGACGTGGAAACGCCTGAGCGTACGCTAGTGCCAACGTGGTTCCCCAGGAACCGCCGAGCACGGTCCAACGATCTATCCTAAGATGCTCGCGCAAAAACTCCAAGTCTTGAATAAGATGAGCAGTCGTATTTACTTTGAGATCGCTTATCTCGCCGACATGCGGCCGACTTCGTCCGCACCCTCGTTGGTCGGTCAAGATGATTTTGTAGACCGCAGGGTCAAAATAGCGCCGGTTTTGAGGAACGCACCCCGAGCCAGGCCCACCGTGAAGATACACAGCGGGGCGACCGTTAGGATTGCCGGAGCATTCCCAATAGATCTGCTGGGAATCGCCGACGGCGAGCATGCCGCTCTCGAAAGGCTCGATGTTCGGGAACATCCCCAGTAGTTCGGCGAAAAGGAATTCCGATACTACGTGGGGCTTTGCTAGTTCCGAGTTCGAGTAGAATGGAGGGGTGGCACTCGAATTTCGAACCGCCCTTCCGGGCGAGGCCGAAGCCGTATACTAGCTAAAGCCGATCGGCGGCTGCGATCCGCCGCACCCCGCCGGCAGCGCCCCAGCGACGCAGCGTAGCGCGCAGCGGCTAAAACCTAAGCTCTTCAAATCACCTTGCTTCATTGATTTTTACGTTACCAAAGCATTTCATCATCGGACTCGTGGATGACGACGGCTTCTCGCTCCCGATATTGCCTGTTCATTGCAGCGGTTTCCACGCACGTCAGGAATAATTTTTTCTATAGGAAATGTTCTTTTGAGAAGATACGAATGTTTGACGCGCTCGTCAGACGATATGAATGCCTCGGCCACGTCTTTCGAAAAGGTCCAGGATGAAAAGAATCTATGCGAATGTACCTGCCAGCTACCTTCGGCAGCCATTCCGCGAAACAGAACGACCTGCCGGTAGCCAAATGATTTAAACACGGCCCGGACAAAAGCCAGACGGTGGACAATATATTTTTGACGCAGTTGCTTGTTGCCTGGCCCGGAAAAAATATCCGTTGTGCGCGGCATTGTGCCCGTGAATTCCTTCAGCCCAAGCTCCGCACATGTGATCTGTAACCCTTTTATCCATTCGCCCGAAAACGGATTCAAAACATAAATCTTCGATGTGAGGGTTTCCTGGTCGCCAAGACCCGAAGATTCCATATAGCCAGTCAGACAATCCCCAATCGCCTGAGTCTGGTCGGAGAAAAGCGAGTCAACCGAAATCTGGGACGGCAGAGACCCGGAGTTCTTTGCTAGCCAATCCGAGGCCGATTTTTCCACTTGAGAGATTTGACTTTCCGTCTCGGATCGTTTTTGAGGTTGAATAGAAATGGAGAGTGGTTGATTGAACACCCGAATCTGCGCTTCCAGGATTTTGATCTGATCCGGCGGTAGCTGGCGAGAATCGAGCTCGAACTGATAGCGAAAGACATGTTCGAGCGGAACATCCCAGTATTCGCCTTTGTCTTCAAAGTCGGAGATTCTCCACCGGAAAAATCCCTCAGGAGACACCGACTCTATGACCCCGGGAGTGCGCCGAGCATCCATCAATCTGCATTGATTGTCGACACAGAGAAATTTCAGATGGCCAGCCTGAAACTCCGAATCCGGACGCACCTGGCTGTAAGACTGATGAACTTTCATATTCGCCGGGCCCCCTCCGCTCCAGTATCTTCTTGAATAAAAGCCGTATTAAAACCGTAGGACGCGTGTTCGATTCGGAGCATTCGGCGCTCGGGGCGCGTGGCCGGCACGCTTTCGATGCGCCCTTGATCCGCAAAGCCGTGGCGTTGATAGAAAGCCCTTGCGCGGCCGTTGTCTTCCATTACTTCCAGCGAGAGCTTGGCGATTTGCTGTGCTCTGGCCCAACAAATCACGGCATTGACCAGGGCATCGGCGACGCCCCTGCCTCGCGCGCAGGGTGCCACCCACATCGAGATCAACTCGATCGCACCGTAAGCATCGGGTTTGGTGGCGCTGACCATACCCGAGGGAGCGCCGTTGAGGTAGGCGATGACGTTGTACGGCACGTCGGAGAGCCGTTGCCGCCAACGCTGCTCCGTGTCTCCTTCGTCTTGCCAATCGTCGAGCGCCGAACCAAACGCATAGGCCGCTTCGCGGAGCGCTTCCAATCGCAAAGCACGAAAAGCGGGCCAGTCATCGACGGTTAAGACTCGCAAAGAAACCGCAGATTCGGTCACGTTCGCTCGCTATGGCTTGATTCTGAAGACGATGCCGCAGCCGCCTTGGCACCCGTGTCTGCCACCTCCGCCTGCGGTCGTGCCATACAGCGCTCCGCTCGCGTCGGCAATCAGACGTGACGAAGGCTGAGCTCCATCGCTTCCGCCTGAGAATTTATGGAGCACCGTTTCGTTGAAGCCCGAGCCTGCAGGCTCGAGCTTGAAAACGAGGCCGCAACCATACGTCTTTTCACGGCCTGGGCACGTCTCGAGACCGCCGCCGCTCGTCGTGCCGTACAGCGCGCCGTCGTTACCGAGTTGCAGAGCTACGAGCGGATAGGCACCGTCATCGTGCTGAAAGCTAAAGACCGTCTCGGTGTAACCGGACTTCTTGGGGCTGAGTTTGTACACAGTTCCGCATCCAAAATGCGTCTTGCAACGCGACGTGGCGCCGCCTTCGTATGTCGTACCGTATAATGCTCCACCGGCACCGGCGATGACAGGAGCGTACGGTAACGAGCCGTCGGGAGACCCGTTCAATGCGTGGAGAATTCGCACCACATACCCCGACGACGTGGGCGTCAACTCGAAGACGCAGCTGAAAAGTGCCGTGCCGTATAGCACGCCGTGCTTGCCAAGGCGCAGGCTCGCGACGGGTTGCGCGTCGCCGCTGACTGGGAAGCTGAACAGAGTGGATTTCGCATAGCCCGAGCTTGTCGGCGTCAGTTTATACGCCGTCCCGGCACCGTAAGCGCCGCCGTATTCGGTCGTGCCGTAGAGGGCGCCGCTCGAGTCGACGATCACGCCGCCATACGCACCGTAACCATCGCCGTTGCCCCCGAACCGGTAGAGGACCTGGTGAACGTATCCCGACGTGGCGGACGCTAATCTGTAAACAGTACCGCAACTCGGCGGACACCCGGAAGCTCCTCCGAGCGTCGTTCCATAGAGCGCACCGGTCCGGTCCACGATCAGCCCGCCGGGTGATGGGCTACCGCCGTCGCTTCCACCCTGAAAACGGTAGAGGACACTCTCCGTGTACGCGTCGCCGGACGGCGTGAGTTTGAACACGGTGCCGCAGCCGTAGTAGCACATTCCGGCGCCGCCTCTGCCCGTCGTGCCATAGATGGCCCCGCTCGCATCCATGACAAGCGTGCCTCCGGGCCCGGCACCATCGTTTCCGCCGTGGAACGCGTACAGGATGGATTCGACGGGATGGTGCGCAGCGCGGGTTGCGAGCGCGCGGCTTTGCGGCATCGCGCCCGGCGCGCCGATCGGTTGTTGCAATCCGCCGCAGCTGGTCAGCATTGCCGAAGCGACGCAGATGCGAAGCGCGTAGCGGGCTGTAAAGGTGAGAGAGCGTTTCAAATTGCGCAAAACTTACTAAGGATTTAATCTAAACATGTCGCCGATGCTGTTCGCTCGCTGGTCGGTCGCCCCCAGGCTCCCAAGGTTCCAGTTTTCCTCCATGAACTTCAGAATGCTACCGAACTCGTATTGCCTATGTGACACGTAGCCACGCTTTGCATAGGGCGATACGACGAGCATCGGCACGCGGAAGCCGAGCCCCATCGCATCGAGTTGCGGTGGCGCGACGTTGTCGTAGAAGCTACCATCTCCGGAATCATCCCAGACGACGACGATCGCCGCGTGCCTCCAATAACGACTCTTTTCCGCCGCGCTAACGATGGAGCTCACCCAGCGCGGCCCCCCGCTGTTTCCGCGGTTATCCGACTCGTCCAAGGGCGAAAGCACCCACGACACGGCCGTGAGCCCGCCGTTTGCTAGATCAGTAAGGACATTTGTCGCCGGAACGCTCATATTGCGCTTCCAATCACGGCCAAGAGCGACGTACTTCATGGCCGAAAAGGGATTGAACGGGTACTCGACGTTAGGCCCGTAATAATACCTCCATGGCACGTGCTCCGCGTCGAGCAAGTTTGCAATACTTGGAAACTGCGTCAAGCACGGGAAAGGCCCCCGGTCTTGTTCGATCCGCCCGGTCTTCAGGAGCGACGTCACAGTACCCAGAGGCGCATCGCATCCCCAGGGCTCGTTATTCGGGTCCCCGACGACAAAGGTCCCCCGAGAAATCCGCGTCGTTCCGGCGACGATGTAGAACTGGTCGATAAAATCACTGAAGCGCGTCGACGAAAACATTTTATCGGCGAGCGAAAAACGTTTGGCCAGGTCCCAGTAAGGCTGCGTTTCACTCCGTTCGACGCGCGTGTATGGACAGAGCGGATCCTTTGGATCAAGCAGGTTCCATCCGTCCATCTTGCCGCCGGCGTAGACGGTCTTAAAATAGCCTCCCAGGAATCCTTCGACACAAACCTTGTCGAATTTGAGCGAAATGCTTCGCAACGGAACACGCTTGCCCGTGCTCGTCAATCCGGTCGTGGGAGCGTTGGCGCCGGGATAGCCTGCAAACAAATTGTCGAAGCTGCGGTCTTGCTGGACGATAACGATCAGGTGTTGAATAGGCGACTGCGCGGCGGCGTGCCGATAGCTCTGCGGCGTCGCGCCCGGCACGCCGATCGGCGATTGCGATCCGCCGCAGCTCGCCAGCATCGATGCAGCGGCGCAGCTACTCAGTACGTAGCGACCAAAATCCAAGCTCTTCATTTACCTTGCTCCTTGCTCTGCATTACTCTTCTGAGCGCGGGTTGTATGCGGCTCCGCTGATATCGGAGCTTAGTTCGTTGTTGAAACTGTAGCGTACGCGATCGACGCCGGCGCGTACTTGTAAATATCCACGGCCATGAGGCGCGCACTAAGGGCGAAGGCTAACCGTCGCACTGAACGCATAAGCAAACCCAAGGAGCGACTTCGTCGGCTTACCTCCTCCCGGGTACGGGTAGAAGCCAACCATTGGCTGGCTATTCGAGAGCACCGGCGCGTAGAGTTCGTGATTCTGGACCCAGAAATCATAAACAGAAGACGCACCGACGAGGGTGGTGGTGCCGACTTTCGTTCCTTTGGTTCCATGTATCTTAAATTGATAGATTTGAGCCGCCGTTTCATTCGCGACCGCTAGATATTGGCCGTCCCATTGGACGGCGGAGTAGTCGCCAAAGCTTTGATTCAGCGTAAGCTCCTTGAGCTCGCCGGCGCCCTTTGAAAGTACGGCGAAAGCGGAACTCTGATACGAATCTGCGACGCCGCTAACGTAGAGGTTCCCCACGCTGTCGTAGCTGTCAAAGGTAACGTAAACCATATTTGGATCCTTGTAGTACTGCGGCGTTCCTTGGGCGTTCGTATATATTGCGACGTCTCCCGGCTCGGTTTCGTCGCTGCCATTAACGGTGAGCTCGTTCGTCACCGCGAGGTTCCCCGTGGTGGGATCCACGGAACAGCCAAGCGGCGAGGCATCCGGGTCGTTGAGCACCGCTATCGGCGTCTTGCCGCCGTGTCGATATTCCTTGATGCTGGCGGCTTGATAGTCGACGACAAATACGTTGCCGGCCTTGTCGCTGCACACGCCGGCGGCCCCTCGAAACCCGGTCAGTGTTCCCAACAACCTCCCGCGGGGAAGCGAAAACACGTAGACATCGTTGTCGCCGTCGTCAGAAACGTAAAGGAGACGGCGCAGCCGCGTAGCCTCGGGGGACATCCACGATCGGCTGTGAGCGGTAGGCCCCGCGGATGCGTCAACTTGCGGTATTGCACCGGATACGGGCATAGGGGCCTGAGATCCACCGCATGCCGTGAGGAGTGCCGACGCCGCGAAGCTCCACAGCGCGTAGCGGCCGATATCCGAGCTCTTCACCTGGATTGCTCCTTATTCCATGAAACCTTATCTGCTCTTGCTCCGGGATTTACGTTTGAAACGCCAAAGCGATCGGCAGATCGACACCATCGGTGATCGTCTCCAAGACTTGGGTCTTACCCGGGCCGTAGACCGTGATCGTGTCGTTCCCTTGATTTCCGACATACAGGTTACCGATTGAGTCGAAGGTTAGCCAATAGGGCGCGTCAACGCCATCCGTTATTGCGTGCTCGAAAGCCATACGAGGTCCTCCGTACACCGTAACGTCGGAGCTTGCGCCATCGTTGACGACGTAAAGATTCCCCAAGCGGTCGAAGGCCATCCGGCTTCAGTCATCGATTCCGTGCGAGATGACTCGTTTGAGGTGCGACGTTCCGGCAGCGAAGACGCGCACGTCCTGCCCCCTCCAAATTCAAGACAAAAAGGTCGTCTTTATAATTAAAGGCCAACGTGTTTGGACCATCAAGACCGGAAGAGAGGGTGCGCAGAACCGATCCACTACCGGGCGCATATACGGTGACGGTGCTGTACGGATAGCTCGCGTTACCGACGTAGAGATTGCCCGAGCTGTCGAAGGCGAGACAAGTCGGAGTGGATACGCCGTCGGAAATCGTGCTTACGGGTGAACTTCCCCCGGCGTATACCGTTACCGTATTGCCGCTCTCATTTACGACGTAGAGGTTGCCGCTTTCGTCGAAGGCCAGGGCCCGAGGACCGTCGAGACCGGTTGAGATGGTGCGAATGAGCCGTGCGCTACCGCTCGCGTACACCGTGACGGTGTTCGCCTCGTAGTTCGCGGAGTACAAGTTCCCGGACTTGTCGAACGCGAGATCCGAGAAAACTGCGATATCGAGATCACGCGAGATCGTCCGAATCGGCGTTTCCCCGAGGACGCGATACACGGTAATCGTGTTGTTGGCCCAATTCGAAACGTAAAGCTCGGGCGGGTGATGCTTGGGAAGTTGGGCGGCATTTTTCATGCTCGGCGGCGCGATACTGACTGAGTCGTTCGGCGGCTGCGATCCGCCGCACCCTGCCAGCAGCGCCGCAGCTAGGCCGATGCTTAGAGCGTGGTGGGTAAGATGCAGCTGTTTCACTTCCAACTAAAGACGACGAGCCCGATGCTGGTCGCATTCTTCCAGCCTGGCCACGTGTGGAACTTTATCGCGCTGGGCTCGATGTACGACGACCCGCCGCCGCCCCCGCCACCGGGCGAGCCGTACAGGCTCGCGTATGCTGCGCTGCCGCCGCCACCGCCACCGCCGCCGTAGTAGCCGCCCCCGCCGCCGCCACCGCCGCCCCCGTCGTTATAGCCCGAAGGGCTTGGGTTGTAGCCGCCTTGGCCGCCGTTGCCACCAGCGCCCGATGCTCCCGGGTTTCCCGGCGCTCCATTTTCGGGGCTTCCTGAAGCCTCGCCGCCGACTCCACCCGAGCCGCCTTGACGTTGCATGCCGCCGGCGCCGCCACCACCCGCGTAGCCGGAAGAATACGCGCTGCCGCCGTTTCCGCCGGTTGCGCCGCCACCCTTACCGCCGAAGGCCGAGCGATTATAAAATCCGTAGCCTTGACCGCCGCCGCCGGCGGCGACGAGAATGCGGTCCTGCAGAGTATCCCCGCCCTCGCGTACATCCGACGCGCCGCCGCCGCCGTAGCCCCCGCCCTCGCTGGGACTTCTCCCCGGGCTTCCACCACCGTTGAAACCGCCCGTCGCCGATCCTTGGCCGCCGACATCGACGTACAACGTCTCTCCCGGCCGAACCGGGATGACGGCGTAGACACGTCCGCCGCGACCAAAGTATGAGCGCGTGCCGTAGGATCCCTTATAGCTAAAGCCGGCTCCAGCCGCACCGCGCGCGACGACCGCGATTTTGGTCACCCCCGTAGGCACTTTAAATGACTGCTGCGCACCGGTGTAATGAAAGGTGTGCTTTCCCGCGGCGGCATTCGTTCCGCCGCTTGCGCCCGGGAGCGCTACGCTCGGCGATTGGGGTCCACTGCAGCCCGCGAGCATTGCGGCAGCGACCAATGCAGATGCGGCATGGCGGCAATGACTCAGGGTTTTCATTGTAAGCTCCTCGCACCGTGAGCGGAATCAGCCTCTACGTACGTTCGGCGCTGGACCCCAGTTCCATCGCAGTATGGTATTGGTTTTGATACCGAGGAGTGGCGCGCGCGACGTTAAAAAGGGGTTCGCTGATGCGGACCGTGATTGAAATTAATGAAACCCTGCGGCTCCCTGCGCCTGGACCCGAGCCGCTTGGACTCGCCTTCGACGGCACGACGTTGTGGATCGCGAGCCGTGAAGCGCATCGGCTCTACGCTCTCGACCCAGCGACGTGGACCGTGCGTGAGGAAACCGAGGCCCCAGGCGCTCCATTCGGTATCGCGGTCGTTGGAAACGAACTCCGCGTGGTGATCGGTTTCGGCCACGATGATGACGATCGATACATCTATCGGTTCGTCCCCGGTCACGGCTTCAAGAGCGAGCGCATTGAATGTCCCGATCTTAGCGGAGTGCACCTCGCCTTCGACGGCGACACGTTGTTCTTGTCGCAGGCTCATAACATGAGGATTCTCGCTCTCGACGGTCACGGCGCCGTAACTCGGGACATCCGGCTCGACCGCAGACCGGTCGGCATGACGATCGTCGGCGGTTTTTTCTACCTCATCACCGCCGACAAGGATTTCAAGAACCCGGAGCTCACAAAGCTGGACGCTCGCGGTGAAGCGCCACGCCTCACGCCGCTTGCATCAATACCGTTCAGAGCGCGTGGGCTTACCTTTGACGGCGCGCACTTCTGGACCGGTCATCGCGATGGCAACGAGATCGTCGCATTTACGCTGCCCTAGTCGCTGACGGCTAAACCGTCGGATAAAATGCAAGCCCTTCATCCGGATTGCTCCTCACTCCGTGAATCGATCAGCGTTTAAAGACGTTCGGCGCCGGCCCGCCATACCATGCGCCGCTTAGGAGGCACCGTCGAGCACATCCCGGCCGGTTGAAACCCCAGGCTTTCATAGAGTCTTATCGCGGGCTCGTTCGTCTCATCGACCAACAGGTGGACCTCGTGGTTTGCGCGGCCGATAACTGCCTGCAGCATCGCTGTGCCATACCCCTTGCGCTGGGAATTGGGATGCACCGCTATCGACCGAACGCGTGTATACGGGTTGATCTGGACGAACGCGTAGCCGACGATCGCCGCGCTACTGTCGCAGGCGACAACGCTAAGGCCGGATTGGAGCATCCGGGCATACACTTCGTCTTCGTATTGTTCGTCTGCGCCGAAAGCGAGTTTGTCGATTTCTTTGATGCGAGGCAGGTCGGCGTCGGCCATAATTCTGACAGTCACGGCGCTTTAGGGCATCGCGCCCGCTGCCCGAATCGGAGTCTGCGATTCGGCGCATCCAGCGGGCACCGTTGCTGAGAGGCTAAGGACATCTGCTCTTCACGTTCATGCGTTCAGCTTAAGGGGAGAGCGGCTCGACTCCGCTTGCGCGGAGTGGAGCCGCTCCCGTCGGTTTCTTGCGGCCGCTTATTCGGCGCTTGACGGACGGGCCGCCGCACCCATCGGTATCACCAAAGTCGGGTCCGTGGCGATCGCGCCCGCGGTTCCACCCGAGGTGAACGAGTACTGCTGCCCCTGCATCGTGGCGTTGTTCGCGCCCCAGAGGAACTTGTTGCTCTTGTCGAGGCCGATGCCGGCGATCACTCCGGAGTAGGGTGAGAGCCCGAAACGGAAGCTGGCAACGTCCCGCTCGGGGTTCAGACCATATACGTTGATCTTGCCCGTCCCGGGATCGTTGACGACCAATTCGAACTTCTTATCGACGATCATTCCGCCCGGCTGCTCGTAGCTGATGCCGGTAAGCGGTGTGCCGACCTCACCCGAGCTGATCGGGGTGACGAAGAGCGTTACGTAGCCACAGTAGTTGTTGGAGTAAACATCGCCCTTGCCATCGGTTGCGAGCCAATAGACGCTGCCGCAGGGGTCGGTGATCGTGTACGAGGGTGAACACGCGCCAGGATAGGTGCACGAGTCGAACGGCGGCGAGAAGACGTCGATGTTCGGGGTTCCGTACACCGCGACGTAGACGTTGCCGAACTGATCCTGCACGACGTCCGACGCGGCGCTGCCAACCTTGAACTGCCACATCGGGCTCGACGAGCTGGTCAACGGTGTCTTGTACGCGACCGCAGTGCCGTTGCCGGCGTTGGCAACGAACAGGTCCTCGTAGTAGGTGCCGGAGACCGGCTGCACCCAGATGCCGATCGGGTTGGAGAGACCGTTGGGTGTCACGGTGCAGGCGGCGCTGCCGCCGCTCGCGCCGAAGCTGTCGATCACCGAGTTATTGTAGTCGGAGAAGTACAGCGCGTTGCCGGCACAGCGGTCGGGGCTCACGCGCACGTGCGCCGACTGGAGGTTCTTCTGCGGAAGGCCGAAGCGGCTCGTGGTCGTGACGCCGCTGGAAGCGACGGGTGGGCCGAAGGCCGAGGAGGCGCCGGCGCTGCAGCCGGCCAGTAACAGGGCCGCGAAGGTCGCGCTCGCGGCGTGGGAGATCGTGCTCGAGTTCGTCATTTTCTTTGCTCCATTTCGTTGAATTTGAGGTCCGCTCGCGCGGCTGAGGGCAGTATCGCGCAGCAGGGCCGGCGGCGGAACGGACGCTCACGAGAGGCCACCCGCACAGTTGGGCGTTGTGCAGGCTGAGGTGCCGCCGCGGAGGGGCGAGAAGCTCAGCCTAGCCATGTCGCGCTTCGGAGCGTTGCTGCGGCAGCACCGTACCGCCGTCGGGCTCTCCCAAGAGTCGCTCGCCGAACGCGCGCGGATGAGCGTCGAAGGCGTGAGTGCCCTCGAGCGCGGCTATCGCCAAACGCCGCAGCGGCAGACGGTCGCGGCCCTGGCCGACGCGCTCGCGTTGAGCGACGACGCGCGGCGCGCCTTCGAAGCGAGCGCACAGCGAGCCGACGCGGAACCGCTCGCCGAACCCTCCGACGAGGCGCGCTTGCCGGTCGCCCTCTCTGCCTTCATCGGGCGCGAGGACGAGATCGGCGAGATCAGCGCGCTGTTGCGCGAAAGCCGGCTCGTCACGATCGTCGGCAGCGGCGGCGTCGGCAAGACGCAGACCGCGCTGCGTGTCGCGAGGGGATTGCGCGGCAGCGGCATCTTCGGGGCGCGCTTCGTTGGGCTGGCATCGCTCGACGCCTCGGGTTCGGTCGTCGGCGCTATCGCTTCGGCCATGGGCGTGCAAGAACAGACCGGACGTTCGCTGGAGCACGCGGTGCTCGCATATTTACGCAACAAGAATCTGGCGCTGGTGCTCGACAACTGCGAACACGTGATCGCCGGTGCCGCTGCCGCGGCCGCCGCGTTATTAGCCGGATGTCCCCGACTCCACGTGCTCGCCACCAGCCGCGAGCGGCTCAAGGTCAGCGGCGAACGAACGTATCGTTTGCCGTCGCTGCGCGTAGACGAAGCGGTCGTGCTCTTCGCCGACCGGGCGCGCGCCATCGATCACCACTTCGGGCTCACCGCCGAGAACCAGCCGGTCGTTGCGGAGATCTGCCGGGGTTTGGACGGCATTCCGCTGGCAATCGAGCTGGCGGCGGCGCGCGTGAACCTCTTGTCGGTAAAGGCTCTCGCCGACCAGCTCGACGATCGTTTCCGCATCCTCACTGGCGCCGACCGCACGGCGCTCCCGCATCAGCAGACGATGCGCGCGACGATCGACTGGAGCTTTGACTTGCTGACGCCCCGCGAAAAGCAGCTCTACGAGTGGCTCTCCATCTTCACCGGCGGCTGCACGCTCGAGGGTGCGGTCGCGGTAGCGCCGCCGGAGGCAGCGTGGCGGGACGAGATGCTCGATCTGCTCTCCTCGCTGGTCGAGAAGTCGCTGCTCACCGTCGAGTTTGCGGGAACGCGGCCGCGTTACCGGTATCTTGAATCGTTTCGCACGCATGCATACGAAAAGCTCCGTGCGCGCGGTGAGGCCGCAATTACCGCGCGCCGTCACGCCGAAGCTTCGCTCGCCGTGGCACAAAAACTGGAGCGCACGCATGAGTTTGAGCCGAACGATATCGAACCCGAGCTCGAGAACGCGCGCTCGGCGATCGATTGGGCGACAGCTGCCGGCGAAACCTCGCTTGCCACCGGCATAGCTTGCGGATTCACGTCGATCTGGCGAACGAGTCGCGGCGACGCGCAACCCCGACGGTGGCTCGAGGCGTTGCTGCCGAGACTCGACGAGCGTGTCGAGCCGGAGATTACCGCGCGCGCATGGCGCACGCTCGCGTCGCTACGGCAGGGAGCGCAAAAGATCGAGGCGGCGCAGCGGGCCATCGCGCTGGCGACGGTATGCCAAAATCCGGAGGAGCGCGTTGCCGGGATCTCTCTGCTTGCCTCCGGTCTCATCGATGCGGGCCGCCTCGATGAGGCCGAATCGGCAGACGAGACGGCGTTGCGCATCTGCCGCCAGTGCGGGCTGTTCGAGTCGCATCGCTACGCAACGGTCGCTGAGGTCCATGCATTCGTCGCCGTGCGACGAGGGCGGTTCGAGGAAGCACGGAGGTCGTACGCGGAGGCGCTTCAGTTGAGGCTGCGTTTTGGTAACGCCGTCGCCGTGACGAGCCTGCGCCACAACCTTGCAGAGCTCGAGTTACTTCTCGGGAATGCCGAGCGAGCGCTCGAACTCGCAACGGCCGCGGCAGACGGCGCGCGTCGAATGCATTTTGGCCGCTTCGAGGCGATCTCGCTCACCAACGTGGCTGCGTGCTCGTTAGCGCTCGGCGACCCCGACGGCGCCCGTAAGGCAGCTCACGATGCGCTCGATATCGCGCAGGGCGCTTACCCGTGGGCCGTCATCGTCGCGATCCAACATCTCGCGACGGTGGCGGCTCTGGGCGCAGCGCCGCAGCGCGGCGCTCTTCTGCGCGGCTACGTCGACGCTTGGTACGACGCCAGGGGTTGCAAACGCGACGTCGCCGAGGCCCGCGGCTACGAAACGTTGATGGCTGCCCTGCGCGAACGACTTTCCGAAACGCAGATTACCGCGTTGGCCGCTGAGGGCGCAGTCCTCAGCGAGGAAGAGGCGACGCTCGAAGCGCTCGAGATCTGAAAACGCTATGACTCCTCACGGTCGGCTCGGGAATCGGAGCGAAAGCGCCGAACGTCTTTCGCATGAAAACCTTCGATTTTGGCCGCTGTGCTCTTAGCGTCAGCGTGTTCGCGGCGGTGCTCTCGGGCTGCGGTGCCCTTCGACAAGCTCAGGATGACACGCCGCCGATCGCCGCGTCGGGCGCAATGGCGCAGAACCGCGGAAGCCCAGCGCGCGCGGCGCATGGCGGATCGTGGATGCTGCCTGAAGCGAAGAACGAGGACTTGCTCTATGTCGATGCGGGGGACGGCGTCTACACGTACGTCTTCTCCTACCCGCAAGGCAAGTTGGTCGGAACGATCAAGCAGGCCGGCGCGAATCTGCAGCAGGGGCTTTGCTCCGACGCGAAGGGCGACGTTTTCGTCAACGACATGGAGGGAAACTACGGCGACACGTACGAGTACGCTCACGGCGGCAAGAAGCCGATCGCAGACCTGATCGAGTACTATGTTTGGGTCTATGGGTGCTCGGTGGATCCCATGACCGGGAACCTCGCCGTCGCGAGCGTCAACTGGTTAAGCGCCGCGAGCTACGTCGCGATCTACAAGAAAGCGAAAGGCTCTCCGCAGTCCTATGAGGACCCCGCGATCATCAACTACGTCTTCTGCGGATACGACAACAAGGGCAACCTTTTCGTCGACGGTACGGGGCGAAGCGGCGATTTTGAATTTGCCGAGCTTCCGAAGGGCAGCAGTACCTTCACGAACATCACGCTGGACCAAAGCATCGCGTGGGGCGGCCAGGTTCAATGGGACGGCAAGCATATCGCCGTCGGCACAGATGACGCTTCACCGGCGATGATCTACCAGTTCGCGATACACGGAAGCACCGGAACGGAAGTCGGTTCCACGACGCTGGGCGGATCGGAAGCGGTGCCGCAGTTTTGGATTCAGGGCAAAGACGTCATCGGTCCCGAAGCGAGCAGCAACGAGGTTGGGATCTGGAGGTATCCGGCCGGCGGTGTCCCCATCAAAACAATCACCGGCGTCCACGACCCGTTCGGAGCGACCGTCAGCCTAGCTACAAAGTAGATCTGAGGCTATCGGTCTCTCCGCTTGGAACGGAGTTTGTAAAGGACTTGATTGGCGAGTTACGCTGCGCGATTAAGCTTCTTCTTGGGCCTCCCGCCGCGGCGCCCGTTCCGTTGGGACGCCCGCCGCTTTGCCGGCGAGCGGCTCGTGCCACCCTTTCGTCCCAGGACGGCGCCAGGCTTAACGCCCAGCATCTCGCTAAGCAACCCCGGAAGGTAGATGTCGATGTCGAGATCGCGCCGCGATAGGGTCACGCCGGCGTTATCGGGTCTCAGGGCATGCAACTGCTCTCGATTGAGATTCCTTAGCTCCTTGATAGCGCGACGGGGGATCTCGACAAGCGCGCCAGTCGAAAGGTGCAGCGTGATCACGTCGCGTCTTGGCGCGTAGCCGACTCGTTCAAGCATTGGTTCAATCGTTTTAGCCATAGATTTCCTTCACATCCCAAGACAAACGCCGCGATGCTCGGCGACGATTCGAAGAGCCATCGTTATCTCGGCCGCGCGCGGCCTGCGTCCCCTGTGTGAATCAAGCTCCACCGACTCAAGCCAGATCTTCATGAGTGATCCGTTATGGAAGACATGAACGTGCGGATCGCCATGATCCTTCGTGAATACACGGACCGCGTAGCCGCTCACGTCGACGACGGTTGGCACACGTCGCAGTATAACCTAAACGTTTAGGTTCGTAAAGCTTTCCGGCTCTACCGCAGGTTAGCCGCGCTACAAAGAAAATTTGAGGTTGGCGGCTGGGATTTTTTTCACCAGCTAAGGACCACTAGCCCATTGCCGGTCGCGTTCTTCCAGCCTTGCCAACTATGGAACTGTTTGGCACTCGGCTCGGCGTACGACGAGCCGCCGCCACCGCCACCGCCGGAGTACCCGCCGTAATAGTAGGACCAGCCGGCGCCGCCACCCCCGCCGCCGTAATAACCGCCGCCGCCACCACCGCCACCGCCGTCGCCGGGGTAAAGACTGGCTCCGGTGCCGCCGCCGTTGCCGCCGGCGCCAAGCGATCCGTTCGAGCCGGGTTCTCCTCCGCCGTAGGAGCCCTGCCCGCCACTGCCGCCGGATCCCCCGCTATATTGCGTACCGCCGGCGCCTCCGCTTCCGCCGTAGTTACCGTAGCCGCCCGAACCGCCGGAGCCACCGATGCTGCCACCGCCTTTACCACCGTCGCCGCCGTCATGGTAGCGATCGTTGCGGCCGCCTTCACCGGCTCCGCCACCTGCGACGAGAGCGCGATCGGTGAGCTCGTCACCGCCTTGTCGCACGTCGGATGCCCCGCCCCCACCGTATCCAGAACAATTATAGCAGTACGATCCGCCGCCGCCGCCGTAAGCGCCGCCGTTGAAACCGCCATTTGCTCCGGAGCCCTCACCGCCCACGAAGACGTACAGCTTCTCTCCTTGCGTGACCGGAATAATCGCGTAAACCCGACCGCCGTTACCGCCGGAGCCACCGCCCGCAGCGCCTCGGGCAACGACTGTGATCTGCTTGACGAGGGCCGGTACGGTAAAGACCTGGGCTTTGCCCGTGTACCGAAAAGTGTGATGGTGCGCAAAGGAATGCCCCGCGCCGTTTACGGCTTGCGTCCCAACCGGAAGCTGCAATCCACCGCAGCCGGCCAGCAATGCCGCAGAAATGCCGGCGCATGTTGCGTAACGGCGAAAACATAACGTACTCATTTTGCCTTGCTCCTCGATGCGCAGAGGGACCGGTGGGCTACTTCGGCGCGAGGCTCACGGTAGCATTGCCGTCGTAGCCCTTGATGACGCGCGTAGCCTCGCCGCCGGATGGGTATCGCCAGATGCCGAGCCGGTTGTCTCCGTATCGCTTGGCATTCGTGCTGTACGGCACGACGATCATTCCGTTCTTTATCGCGAATTGATAATAGACGCTTTTCCGGTATCGAGGACCTTCGAAGCGCGTCTTCTTCACGACCGTTCCGGTAGAACCGGATAACGAAACGCGATCGATCACGGCTTCGCGGCTTCCTTGCATGCCGATCGCGAAGTACTTCCCATCCCATTGCACCGGTCCGGGGAAGCCGATTTTGTCGTCGATCGAAATGTAGTTGAGCTGGCTTCCACCGGTGGGAAACTCGGCGAACTCGTCGGGCGGTCCGCTTTCAGAGCGCCCGTCGACGAGGAGGTTTCCGCGATCGTCGTACGAGCAGAAATAATACCAGTAGATGTTCGGCTCGTGGTAAAGGGCGGCAGTTCCGCTCCCGTTTTGATAGATCGCAACGTTGCCGCGGTCGTATCCCCATCCGGTGCCAAACAAGTTTGCGACCGCGAGATTTTCAGTAGTTGGATCGACCGAGCAGCCTGAGGGATAGTTGGGCGAATCGTCGAGCATCGCGATCGGGCTCGTGCCGCCATGCGCATATTCCCAGATTGCGCCGTTCGAGCCGTCGTCGACTGTCACGAAGACGTTGCCGAGAGCGTCCGAACAGAGCCCGCCGGCAAAGACATCCAGGCTTCCAACCAGCTTCCCTGCGGGATAGGTAAAGACGCAGACGCCACTACAGCCGTTGGTGACGTAGAGCAGATCGCCATGCTTTGCTTCCGGCAGCATCCACGATCGGCCGTGCGCAGCGTGCGTTGCGACAGCCGAGCTCTGTTGCATTGCGCTCGGTGCAGCGATCGACTGCGGCGATCCGCCGCAGCCTGCGAGGAGCGCCGCAACTACGCTCACGACAAACGCGACACGGCCGAACTCTCGAGTTCTCATCTGCTGCCCCCCGAAGCCTGAACGGATCGTGCTTCGTGCTTCGTCCTTCGACTCCGCCGCTTCGCGGCGCAGCCTGTCCTGAGCGAGCGTAGCGAGTCGAAGGGCTCAGGATCTTTACGGGCAGGCCGTTGGTACGGCGGGGTTGTTCGCGATCTCGACGCTGACAATTTGTGACGAGGGATCGGGTGGTGCGTACTGCGACGCGTAGTAGGTGTTATCGAACGGCTCGGTCATGCAGAGCACCGGCGAAACGAATTGCGGATCGATCGGACCGCCCTGACCCATAGAATCGAGGAAATACCATTGACCCTGACTGCCGCCGGGCTGCGTAGTGAAGGCATTGAAAGTCCACAACTGCGACGGCGTCGGAGTTGGTGAAGCCGAAGGCGACGGAGAGGGTGAGGGGATGCCGCTAAAGACCACCTTCTTGACGAGCAGCTCGAACTCAGTGCCGGTGCCGTTGTTATTGAGGTTGTAGGAGAACGTTTGCGGTGTGGTGATCAGCGGGAGCCATCCTGGTGGTCCTTTGCCCGCCTTGGGCGGCACGAACTGCACGACTTGGGCAAACGATCCGAGCCCATTTCCCCTTGCGACGAGCGCGAAATCATAGCCGGCCCAGTTTGTTTGCACGGTATCGGTCGACGGCGTTACGCGGCTTCCCGAGGTGTTCAAAACGAACATGTACTGGTAGCTCGAGAAATTGAACGGCGCCTCCACGTCAAAAAAGAAGGCGGTGTAACCGGGTGGAGCTCCGCCCGGGCCTAGACCCGGCGGATTCGGCGTGACTTGACGACCGCACGCGGAAACGAATACTGCTCCCAACACGACCGCAACGAATGCGGAGCCGGCAACTCGCGACATGGGCCGTCCTTTCGCTACGCTCCACAATACAAGCGCCGGCTGAGCGAAGGCTTAGGAGGCTATATCACTTCCAGCTGAAGACGACGAGGCCGTCGCCGGTCGCGTTCTTCCATCCCGACCACGTTCGGAAATTTATCGCAGTGCGCTCGGCGTACGACGATCCGCCGCCTCCGCCACCTCCGGGCTGGCCGTAAATACTTGCATAGGTAGCGCCACCACCGCCGCCTCCGCCGCCTCCGTAGTACCCTCCGCCTGCGCCGCCGCCGCCACCACCGTCGTTATAGCCTGAAGGGCTGGGATTCGCGCCCCCTTCGCCGCCGTCGCCGCCGGTGCCAAACGTTCCCGAGCTGCCCGGATATCCTGGGTACCCGCGGCCTTGTCCGCCGAGACCGCCTGCGCCGCCCTGACTTTGGCTGCCGCCCTCGCCGGCTTCGCCGCTGCTGTAGTAGCCGCCCGATCCGCCGAGTAAGCCACCTCCGACACCGCCGTAACCGGAGCGGCTCCCATCGCCTTGTCCGCCGCCACCCGCCGCGACAAGAACCCGATCGCGCAGCGACTTGCCTCCCTGTCGCACATCGGACGCGCCGCCGCCACCGTAACCGCTGCCCCCGCTCGGGCTGCCACCTGGTGCGCCGCCGCCGTTGAAGCCGCCCGTCGTCGATCCCTGACCGCCGACATAGACGTACAGCGTCTCGTGCGGCCGAACCGGAATCTGGGCGTACACGCGGCCGCCACGACCAAAGTACTCGTACTCGTGGCCGGAGTAGTAAAAAGATTCGCCTCCGCCCGCGGCACCGCGCGCGACGACCGTGATTTCGATCACGCCCGCCGGTACTTTGAACGATTGCCGTGCGCCGGTGTAATGGAACGTATGGCTTCCTGCAACGGCCTTTGTTGGGCCGCCGGCGCCGGGAACCACGCTGCTCGCGGATTGCGATCCGCCGCAGCCCGTCAGCAACGTCGCGACCGCGCAGCCGCAGAGCACGTATCGGCTAACGTTCAAAGCGTTCATCTGCGTTCTGTTCGGCGCTCGGGGCTAAGGCCCCACGTATCGAAACCGCGACCCCTTTGCCAAGCTCAAGAGCTTCGCAGGGTTGGTCGATAACGTAAGGGGGGCGGCGGGAAAGCGGCCCTTATCGACGCGGCGATCTTGTCACCGCGGCCTTTTTTTTACCGGCATGGCGCGGTTCCGGGACCTCTTGAATTACAATCCACCTCCCTGCACGAAGGAGAACACTCCTCCTAATGTCCGAGACATTACGCGATCCGGCGCACGACAACGTCCTGCAGCTCACCCCGCTCGCCCTCACACGGCGCGGCGACGCCGAAGGCCTGGCCCGCATAGCGGAAGGGCTGGGCCACATAACGGAAATCGTCGGCTCCCAGATTACCGTGACGGCGGACGCGGGGAGTCCGATCGAGAGTGCGGTACGTGTCGGCTCCCTCGTCACAGTTGCCGGCGAAGCCGACGTGGTCGGCATCGTCGATTCGCTCCGACTCGACGGATCGCCACAGCGGCGCATCGCCACCGTCGACCTCGTCGGAGAGATCTCCCGTTGCGCGAGGCGCGGCCCCGCGTTCTGCCGCGGCATAGCGCATCCGCCGGCGCTTGGCGCGGTAGTGCACCTGGCTACCCACGAGGATATCGGAGCGGTTTACTCGCAGCCGGCCTCGCCGAGCATTCGAATCGGAGCCCTCAGCAATGACGAAACGCAGCCGGCTTTCGTGATGATCGACGAGCTACTCGCGAAGCATTTTGCCGTCATCGGGTCGACCGGCTCGGGCAAATCCTGCACCGTCAGCTTGATTCTCTCTTCAATTCTCGAGCAGGAGCCCAACGCTCACATTATATTGCTGGATCCGCATAACGAGTATACGAAATGCTTCGATGGCCTGTCGGAAGTGATCAACGTTGAAGCGGAACACTTGCCGTTCTGGGTGCTCGATCGTGAGGAGGCGGTTCGGGTCATGGTTCGCGGAGGAACCGAGATCGAGCAGGAGGCACAGGCGGTCATTCTTTCGGACGCAATCACGGCCGCGCGCCGCCAGCATGCCGGCGTCGATTCGCGCGACACGTCGGTAAGCGTCGATACCCCCGTGCCGTTTCACGTCAGCGACTTTCGGCGCTTTCTCACAGACGGCATGGGAAAAGTCGATCGATCCGATGCCTCCGGCTCCTATCGCCGATTGTTGGCGCGCTTGGAATCGCTCCGCGAGGATCCCCGTTTTACATTCATGTTCGGGAACCACGCGTCGGGCGACATCCTCGCTCATCTGATTGCAAGGTTCATGCGCGTGCCGGTGGCCGGAAAACCGATTACGATCATCGATCTGTCCGGCGTGCCCGGCGAAATCGCGGACGTCGTCGTCTCGGTTCTCTGCCGGCTCCTTTTCGACTTCACCGTATGGGCCGATCCGAAACACCGGCCGCCCGTCCTGTTGGTCTGCGAAGAGGCGCATCGCTATTTGCCCAGCCAGCCGGGCTTGGGTTTCGCGGCATGTACGGCTGCCATCAGCCGTATCGCGAGGGAAGGACGCAAGTACGGGCTATCGCTCGCGCTCGTTTCGCAGCGACCGACTGAGTTGGCGCTCAGCGCGGTTTCGCAGTGCGGGACGATTTTTTCGCTGCGCTTGAGCAACGAGCTCGATCAAAACTTCGTCCAGGGAGCGCTGCCCGACACCGGTCGCACGATGATCCGAGCGCTCTCGAGCCTACCCCCGCGGCAGGCGGTGGTTTTTGGAGAGGGAGTTTCGCTGCCGATGCACGTGCAGCTCAGGAATTTGGCGCCCGGGCAGCTTCCCCGCAGCAACAGCGCGCGTTTCGCGGAGGCCTGGAAAGAAGACTTGGCCGGCATAAGCTTCTGCAACGAAGCAATTCGGCGCTGGCGCGCATTGGATCGCAGCTCGTACGATTAACCAACGTCAGTGCGTGGCGAGACTTACCGCATTGCCGTCCGGCGCCTTGGGCTGATCCAAGAGACGTTTAAGCGGACTGCCTCCCGACGGGTACGCCCAAAAAGACGAGCGAAGCCCCTCGCTACAGCCCCAAGGTCTCCCCCTTCCACTCCAAAATGGGGCTGCGCAAGTATCCCCCCGGCGTTGCCGGAATGGCGCTTAGCAACGGACAAACATTTTGAAAAGGCAGATGAGAAACACGGGCTTAAACCGGTGTGTGGCGAGTGGCTTCGCAGTTGGAGTAATGCTGTCGGGCTGCGCCGGATCACAGCCGGCCGGCGTCCCGGGCGCGATGTTGCAGTCGAACGCAGAACGCGGGGCGCAAATGGCCTGTCCGACCGCGCGTCCCGGGAAGGCCCGCTGCTTCGCCCTGATACTTCGCAAGGATTTTCAGCCCGATCAGTCCGGCTGGGGACCCGCAAACTTTCAAGCGCGGTATCATCTCCCATCGTCTAGCAAAGGGGCCGGTCAACTTGTTGCGATCGTCGACGCTTACGACAATCCGAACGCCGCCTCAGATCTCGCCGAATATCGTTCCACCTTTGGCTTGGGAACCGCGGATTTCGCAAAGTATAACCAAAAAGGCCAAATGCGTAACTATCCTTCCGGCAATAAGAGCTGGGGCGTTGAGATCGATCTCGACACGCAGATGGTCTCGGCCGGCTGCCCGAAATGCACCATATACCTCGTAGAGGCAAAGAGCAATAGCACGAGCGATCTCTACGCCGCCGAAGTCGAAGCGGCGACCCTCGGTGCCCATATCGTGAGCAATAGCTGGGGCGGCGGCGAAGGGAGCGCGTCGGGTGGAGCATTCGACACGCAGGGCGTCGTCTATCTTGCCAGCGCAGGCGACAGCGGCTATGGTCCGCAAGATCCCGCCGACTATGATGGCGTCGTAGCGGTTGGTGGTACGATCCTCTCGGGGAGCGGCTCGAACTACACCGAAACGATCTGGCCCGAAAGCGGCGGCGGATGCTCAACCATCACCAAGCCTCCGTGGCAGCACGACGACGTCTGCAAGTACCGCGCGGAAACGACATATCCGCGGTTGCCTGGAACGTCGCGGAATACGACTCGTACGGCTACGGCGGATGGCTTACCATCGGAGGGACGAGCATATCGGCGCCTCTTATGGCCGGCGTCTTCGGTCTCGCGGGGAACGCGCAGAAACAAGACGGTGGACGCACGTTTTGAAGAGCGAAGCGTCACAAGGCTCTTTACGATCTGTGCGGCTCGTCTTGTCTGTTCAGCACCTATTCTTACCAGGGCGGATGGGGCTCGCCCGACGGCATTGGCGCCTTCTAAATCGCGGAGAGAATGCTAATGATTACGACATCTATCGGTCGAAGCGCCTTTGGCGCGAGCGCTGCCTTTGTTATGTTGGCCGGGTGCGGCAGTGGCCCGCAGCCGCCGATCGCAACGAGCTCGATTCCGCAAGGGCATGCAAACGGCATCGCGACGCCTGCTTGTCCTCAAGTCATCGGCAAGCCGACGTGCTTGGCGCTGCGGGTAAACGGTATCCAAAGCCTCACCCCAAGCGGCTGGCTGCCGAGCGATCTAGAAACTCGCTACAACCTGCCGATAACGAAGGGTTCCGGACAGATCGTCGCGATCGTCGACGCCTACGATAATCCAAACGTCGCATCGGATCTGGCGGCGTACCGCTCGGAGTTCGGTCTCGGAACGCCAAACTTCTACAAGTACAATCAGGAAGGACAGCAGGGGAACTATCCGGGTGGCAGCACCGGTTGGGGCCTCGAGATCGATCTCGACGTCGACATGGTCTCGGCGGGCTGCCCGAAATGCACGATCTACCTGATCGAGGCGAACGGCGCCGACACCAGCGATCTCGAAACGGCCGAAGCCGAAGCTGTAACCCTCGGCGCTCACATCGTCAGCAACAGCTGGATCTGCTACGGCTCGAACAGCTGCGTCGGTCAGTCGTACTTCGACGCGCCGGGCGTCGTTTATCTCGCCGCGGGGGGTGATGGAGGCTACAGCGAAATCGGCGCGCCGGCCGTACTCGATAGCGTCGTTGCGGTCGGCGGCACGCAGCTCGCCAAGAAGGGCTCAAAGTACAGCGAAACCATCTGGGAAGGCGGAGGCGGCTGCGCCACCGGCGTGACGAAACCCCCGTGGCAGCACGACCCGGATTGCAAGTATCGCACCGTGAACGACATATCGTCGGAAGCGGGTTGCTCGCCCGGCGTTGCGGAGTACGACTCGTACGGCTACGGCGGATGGATTCAGGTCTGCGGCACGAGCGCCTCATCGCCGCTGAACGCGGCGGTCTTCGGCCTTGCCGGCAATGCGAGCACGATCAGCGCTCCGAAAAATTCCTGGACGCTGAAGAAAAAACAACTCAAGAAGGATCTTCACTTGATCGGAGGTGGCGGCGGCAGCTGTGGCAACTACCTCTGCGGCGACGGACGATATAGAAAGTATTACTCCGGACCGGCAGGCTGGGGCTCACCCAACGGCACTGGAGCCTATTGACCGCCGGCGCGTTCATTGGCAAGGAGCGAGACAGATGAGCAACTTGCGTTTTGCCCGCTACATGTTATGCAGCTGCGTGGTTGCCGTACTGCTGAGCGGGTGCGGTGTCCTTCGACAAGCTCAGGATGACACGCCGCCGATCGGCGCGCCGGGTACAATGCCGCAAGATCGCGCGATCGCAACAGACTCCGCGCACGGCGGATCGTCGACGTTGGCGACGGCGAGCGGCCTCGTAAAAGGGCGTCTCCTCATCGCCGATTCAGCCGGGGAAGACGTCGTCGTTTTAAAAAACAACTCGTGGATCCAAGACGGCACGATCACGAATGGCATCGAGTACCCAGTTGGCACGTGGGTCGATACCGACCACAATTTCTATGCTGCCGATGCCGCCAGCGGAGATATCACCGAATATAATAACAAGGGGACGCTGATCCATACCTATACCGGCATGAACTACCCGATTGCTCTCACGACCGATCGAAAGGGAAACGTCTATGCAGCCGAGTGGCTCGGCCACGCCGTCGACGAATATCGACGGGGTCACGACGTTCGTCTGGCGACTTGCAGCATCGACGGAGACCCGAAAGGCGTCGCCGTCGATAAGAAGGGCGATGTTTTTGTGGCCTACACTTTCGCAAGCGGAGGTGGCGGAGGCATTATTGAATTGAATCCCGGTCTCAGCAACTGTTCGGAAACAGTACTCGGCGTGTCATTGAACACTCCAGGCGGAATGGCACTGGACCGAAACAACAACATCGTCGTGTGCGAGGAGGGGTACAGCGCAGTCGCGATCGTCGATCCGCCTTATTCGCAAATTGCCGGTTACTTGGGTAGCGGCTACGCACTGCCAACGGACGTTAAAATTGACAAAGCAAACACCCTTGCATACGTTACCGATTACGAGAACCAGCAGGTTCTTGTGCTCGATTATCCCTCCGGCTCGACGGTCAAGGTTCTAAACTATTCATACGGCATCGAGACGCCGATGAGTGCCGTCGACGGCTCGAACTACGTGCCCTGAACGAGGAATGGCACATGGAGACGGTAATGCTGACGGCGTGCGGCGGATGAAGGCGCTCGATGTTGGGCGCCAAGCGCTTAGCGGCTGTGTGGCTGCGGCAATGCTCTCCGGCTGCGCTGCGCAAAGCGGCTACTCGTCGTCGTACCCTGGAACGTTTTCGTACGCCGGCTTGCCGGGACTACAGAGAAAAGCTCCGATGAACAAGAGTCGGGATCCCGAAATCTTCTTCAACGCCCTCTACGGCGATGGCGGCCGAGTCTATATCTGGGAGTATCCATCCGGCAAGCCCGTCGGCACGGTGTCAGGAGTGACCGCCCAGGGCTTGTGCTCCGATTACGTCGGTGACGTTTGGGGCGCGTCGGGCAATTTTGCAGTTTATTTTATCGAACATGACGGCTACGCGCAGGCATTTCTTTTCGATTACGGCGAGAACGCGGACGGCTGCGGGGTCGACCCGATAACGCACGCGGTTGCGGTTACCAACGCGAACGGCAGCATCACCGTATTCCCAAACGATAGGGACCCGGGGACCGTCTATCCATCGCACCTTCGGGCCGCGTCATATTGCACGTTCGACAACCACGGCAACCTTTTCGCCGACGGTGTTGATGCCCAAGGCAAGGGCCAGCTGGTGGAGCTCGCCAACGGTAGCGAATCGCTGAAGACCGTAAGGTTGGGTAAGCGCATCGCCGGAGTTTTTTCGATCCAGTGGGACGGCTCGCACCTGGCCGTGGAGGCTTCGCAAAGCGATGGTCAGATCCTCGTTTACCAAATCGGTGTAACGAACGACCGCGGAACCATTCTTGGACAAACGAAGCTCTTTACCAATTACTATATTTCGCCGCGTTCCGGCTTCGCGCAGTTCTGGATCCAGGGCCACACCATCCTGATGGCGACCGGAACGAACAGCACCTACCGCAGCGACCTTCAGTTTTGGCATTATCCTGCCGGTGGAGAGCCGTTTAAGACACTGGAGGCACCCGGAAAACTGGGAGCCCTTACCGTGAGCGCATTAGCTGATCGGTAGTGCAGGAGCGTGCGTTCTCCGCCCTTCGTCCTTCGACTGCGCTCGCTGCGCTCGCTCCGCTCAGGATGACAAAGGTGGTGCGCTCGCTCCGCTCAGGATGACAAAGGCGGTGCGCTCGCTGCGCGAAGGATGACAAGGGCAACCCTAGGGGTGGATTTCGTAGACGACGCCGCAGCCGTGCGCGCATTTCGAGGAGGCGCCACCCTCCGCAGTAGTACCGAGAACGTCATTCTTTCCGGCAAGCAGAACGCTGCCGCTGGGCTGCGCTCCGCCCTTCCCGGAAAAATTATGGAGAACCGTTTGCGCGTATCCCGAGCCCGATGGACGCAGCATGAAGACGTTTCCGCACTCGCAGGTGCGATCGCCGCCGAGCTGCGTGGTGCCGTAAAGATCGCCGTTCGCGTCGCTTCGCAAACCGTCGGAGTCCGCGGGATGCTCGCCGTCGGCACACTTACTCGCCGAACAAAATTTGTAAAGGATTTTTTCCGTGTGGTCTCTGCCGGTAATCGTCAACTCAAAAACCGTCCCCGGACCCGAGCCGGTTCCGCCGCCGTACTCCGTGACACCGTAGACGATGCCGCTGTTGCCCGCGAGAAGCCCTGCTACCGGATTGGCCCCGTCGGACTTGCCGCCTCGGAATCGACGTAGAACCGTCTCGAAACCCTTCGGCGTGAGCTTATAGACCGTTCCACATGATGCGGTTCCCGACGGCGCGCTAACGCATTCTTTATTGAATCCGCCGCCGAACTCAGTGGTTCCGTAAATCATTCCTCGTTCATCGGCAATCAGCGAGCCACTCGGATATGCGCCGTCGGTGCGGCCTTGGAACTTATAGATGGTCTCTTTTGTGTAGCCCTTACCACTCGGGATCAGCGCGAACACGGTTCCGCAAGAAGCCGGAAAGCATGCCCCCTGGCTGTAGCCGCCCACGTTGGTCGTGCCGTACAGCACGCCGTTCTTTCCGAGAAGAACGCCGCCCAATGGGAACTCGCCATCCATCGGGGCTTTAAAAACGTAAAGCCGGCGTTCCTCATATTTGGCTCCCAGGCGCCTCAACTCGAAAACGGTTCCACAGAATTTGTCACCGCAGGGGCCCCAATCGCCGCCGTACTCGGTCGTGCCGTATAAGTTTCCGGCGCTGTCTGCGATCAAGCCGCCGACGGGGTTCTCGCCGTCGTGCCCGCCTTTGAAGCTGTACAGTACTCGCTCTTCTCCCGATGCGGAGATTTCGAAAACGGAACCGAGACCGTGCGCGCCTCCGCCAAAGGTCGTGCCGTAAAACTCGCCGTCACTCCCGGCGAGAAGTCCGGCGAGTGGGGTCTGGCCATCGGGCCGCGCCCCAAAGTCGTGGAGCACACGCTCCGCGTTCGACCGCATGGTGGTTGGGAGCTGTTTCATCGCTCCAACTTGGGCGGAAAGCGCCGATGGAGCGAAGGTGCCGCTCGCACCGCACGACGTTAAGACGATCGGAAGAAAGCAAAGCGCGAAGCGACATGAGCCGAAATTTCCCATATGAACCTCCTATTCGGGTCGCCGCCGCGTTTGTGGATGATTTAGGGCTAAATCTTCGATAAGATCTCACCGACATGGGCGCCGCGCAAGTACCAGAGGTGGTGATCGGGCGCACAGACCATCGCCGTGGCAATGTCTAAAGCGTGCTGAATCGGGAGTGCGTAGTACTCGAACTGCCCGGTGGGAGTGAGAGCCCCAAACAACGGCCGCCCCTCGGAATCGGGGCCTAGCGTCACCCAGATGTCCCCGGCGCAATAGGCCAGCGCCGTGTAGCCGGTCGCAACGGATCCGTTGACGTACCGCTTGATCAGCTTATCCGCAGACGAAAACTTATAGATCGTACTCGTGTAGCCGTTCGCTACGTAGACGTCGTTATCGGCTGGGGAGTACGCGAACGAATCGGGGTGGAGATTATCGGCATACTCCTCCGGACCAGGCGACTCCGCGTACGCGCATTTACTCTCGAGCGAACATGCGATCACGTCGCCCTCGTAATCATAGAGCCAGATTCGCGAGTCCGGAGTAGTGAGAGCGTTAAGCCAAAAGTACGGGTTACTCGGGAGCTGGTTGACCTGGAAGACGATGTTCACCGTGCCGCTCGTCGAGATGGTCGCGACCGAATCTCGATAGACGTCGCTGCCGCTCACCTCGACCTCCTGGTCGAGTCCGAAATAGAGTTGCTTGTTGACGTCGACGAGGTTCGTCGGGAAATTGTCGGCTTCGAGATCGTAAACGCTCAATCGCAGGTCGGATTTTACTTTGATGATTTGATAGTCCGTGAACTCGCTGGGCGCGAATCCGGCAGTACTGGCCCAAACGTAGCCGTCCGGTCCGACCGTGAGAAACCCCGGATCGCTGTCCGCCGGGCGCATTCTGACGAGCGTCATCTTGCCGGACGTCGTCATCCGCACGATCGCTCGATATTCGGTAAACCACAGATTGCGATCGGGCCCCACGATAATCGAATAGGTCGCGTCCTGCGGCGACCGCAGTGGGAACTCGCGAATCTTGACGACGTGCTCGCTATCGTTGCTCATCCGCGGCGCGTGGTTCCGCGCCGATTGCGTTCCGGGCGTGGTCGTCCCTGAAGGTAGGACGCCACCGCAACCCGCCAAAACGGCGCAAAGGCAGGCCGTCGTTAAGCAAGGACGCACGATTGCGTGCTCTTCACCGAAGCTCGGCTACCCGCCCTTCCGGGGTGGGCTCAGCGGGATAGGTGGGTTTGGGCGTTGCTGAGGGCGAGGGCGATCGCGGGGTTGAGGCCTTCCCACTTGGCGCGGATGTAGCCGGCGGGATCGATGACCACGATGGTGGGAAAACCGCCGACGCTGAAGAGCGCCGGTGCGTTGGTTTGAGGATCGAGCGCGACGTTCGCGAGTGAGTAACGGCGGGCGAAGGCAGCGGTGACGGCGCGCGACTCACCGACGTCGACCGGGACGACGACGGCATTGCGATGGCTGCGCCACCAGCGCTCGACCAGCGGCAGCTCGATCTTGCACGGTTCGCACCACGTTGCATAGAAATCTAAAAAGACGACCTGACCGCGTTCGTCGGCGACTCGAAAGCTGCCGCCGTCGAGAAGCGGATAGACTGCGTTCGGCGCGGGATGCGAACCGGCCGCATTGAACGAACGCGGCGCGACGAAGATCTTCCATATCGCGAAGGCGATCGCGACGACCGCGAGCAGATCCCATACTCGCGCAAAATTGAACCGGCGTCTCGCGGGTTGTACCGGCTCGCTACTCTGCACGGAAGAGCGCGGCGATGCCCTGCCCGCCGCCGATGCAGGCCGAGGCGATGCCGTACCCGCCGCCGCGCCGGCGCAGCTCGTGAAGCGCCGTAATGGCCAGCCGCGCCCCCGATGCGCCGAGCGGGTGTCCAAGCGCAATCGCGCCGCCGTGCGGATTGAGATTCTTCCCGTCGTCTTCCATCTCGCGCAGACAGGCGAGGACTTGCGGCGCGAAGGCCTCATTGATTTCCATGACCGCAAGATCGCGCCGGGCGATGCCGCCTCGCTGCAGCGCTTTGGGGATCGAAAACGCCGGGCCGATTCCCATGATCGATGGATCGACACCGACGACGCTCGAGGCGACGATCCGCCCGAGCCATTGGAGGCCGTCGGCTTTGGCTTGTTTTGCCGTCGTCAGAACTACGGCAGCGGCGCCGTCGGTGATGCCGCTCGCATTGCCCGGCGTGACGACGCCGTCTTTCACGAATCGCGCGGTGAGCTTTCCGAGTTTCTCGACGGATAAGCCTTGGCGCGGGCCTTCGTCCTTTTCGACGCGGACGCTGCTGCCTTTGGGCCCCGGAACGTCGACCGCAACGATCTCTTCGGCAAAATAACCGTTGCTCTGCGCCGCGAGCGCGCGCTCTTGGCTTGCCAGCGCAAATTCGTCGGATTCGGCGCGCGTCACGCCGTATTTCTTGGCGAGATTCTCTGCCGTGATCGCCATGGGCGTATTGCCGTACGAGTCGACCAGCGCGGTCCAGAGCGAATCCTCGAACGCTACGCCTTGCCCGAGATGGAAGCCTTTGCGCGCGCCACGCACGACGTGCGGTGCTTGGCTCATGTTCTCGGTGCCGCCCGCGAGCGCGTAAGTCGCGCTGCCGAGCGCGAGCGATTGCGCGGCGGAGAGAATCGCCTGCAGACCCGAGCCGCAGAGTCGATTGACCGTCAGAGCAGGGACGCCCACCGGCAGGCCGGTTCGCAAGCCGACGTGGCGGGCCAGATAGATCGCGTCGGCGCTGCTCTGGATGACGTTGCCGAAGACGACTTCGTCGATCGCTTCGCGCGGCACGCCGCTGCGCGCGATGGCCGCGTCCGCCGCCGCGACCGCCAAATCGGTGGCGGAAAGGTCGGCCAGCACGCCGCCGAGGTTACCGAACGGGGTCCGGGCTCCGGCAAGCACGACGATATCATTATCTTCGAATGCAACGCTCATATCGCGCCGAGTATTCCCCGCGAGCGCTCGCACGTCCCGGCAGGCGAGGCCGCATAGTCTCACTAAGACGTTTGAGCTATGCCCATGAATCGACCCGCGGCGGTGACGCTCGACGCCCGCTCGCTTCAGCCCGCGACGAAGACCGCGCAGATCGTCGAATCGTTCGACAAGCTGCCGATCGGAAACGCCCTCGAGATCAACGAGGAGACCGACCCGCGCGCGCTGCGCAACGAGATGACCCAGCTGCGGCCCGGGCGTTTTTCCTGGGATGCGCGCAATCTGGGCGGCAACCGCTGGAGGGTTCGCTTGGAGCGCATCGACGAGAACGCCGACGGCGAGGCCTTCCTGACACACGTTACGGCTTTCACTTCCGCAAAAGCCGCTACGGTGAAAGAGCTGGCGGCGCAGATGGGCGAGCGCAGCTATCGGGCGGGTGAGACGATTTTCGACGAAGGCGAAGTTTGGCCGTACCTGGGCATCGTGCGCAGCGGCAAGATTATCTACACGCTGCTCTCGCCCGACGGTAAGACGCATACGATCGGCGAGCGCCTCACGCACGACACCCTCAACGAAAGCGGCACGTTCGACGGCGGCGGCGCGACGACGCGCGCCGAAGCCCTCACCGATGCGACGATCGTCACGCTGCCGAGTGAAGCCGTCGTGCACGCCGCGCGCAGCGATGCCGAGCTCGCACTCGGCTTTCTGATCGCCTCATCGCAGGCGCGTCGCCGTTCGATCGACACGATAGCGGACCTCGCCTTCGCGCACGTGCTGCAGCGCGTCGCGAAGTTTCTGCTCGGCTACGCGCGCACGTCGGTCGGGATGGCGCGCGGGCTTCCGGGCGTCGAGAACCTCTCGCAAGCGCAGATCGCCGCCGCAGCCGGCACCGTGCGCGATATGGCGGCGCGCGCGCTTCTCCGGCTCAAGACCGCCGGCGCGCTCGAGCTCGACCGCGGGCGCGTGCGCGCGATCGACCGCGCGCGGCTCGAAGCGTTTGCGCAAAACGTCGAGGCCCCACCGGTTTAGGGTTGCCGTGTCGCCCGTCGCCCTTCGCTCGCTGCGCTGAGGATGACAAGGCACGGGCGACACGGCTATCTCAGAAGCACGAGGCGCTATATTCTGTAGACGCTGGCGGTGGCGTTCGGGTCGACGAGCGCAGGATGCACGCGCGGTCCACTGCACATGATCTGGTCGTGGCCGATCTCGATTTTCATCCGCGTAACTTCGGCGCCGATCACGTCATCGACCGCGCAGCCCTCCACTTTTCCGGGGAACCTCGCCATGATGACGTAACGCCCCGGCTCGAGCGTGACATCGCTAAAGAACCCGCGGCCGTTCGTTTGGAGCGTCATGATGTGATTCGGGCCCTTTTCCAGATACGGGCTCTTGTAGTAGTAGAGCGTCGCATGCGGAATCGGCTGTCCCGTCTTTGCATCGACGACGGTTCCGGAGATGCCGCCTAGGTCGTCCGCGAGCGCGGGCACGGCGAAGAAGCCGGCGAGCGCGAGCATGATTGCTAATTGTTTCATGTCTCCCTATTCCCCAAATCGGGGGCTTCCGTCGCCGCTCGTTCTCGTCCGCGTCCTCGTCCTTCGACTGCGCTCGCTTCGCTCGCTTCGCTCAGGATGACAAGTTTGGGCGCTCGCTTCGCTCGCTTCGCTCAGGATGACAAGTTTGGGCGCTCGCTTCGCTCAGGGTGACAAGGTGGGGAATGCGCGAAGCCTGTCCTGAGCGAGCGCAGCGAGTCGAAGGGCTCAGGATGACAAAGTTTCGAGGGTGGCGGTTTCCTCGGGGGCATTCTGCAGGTCGAAGGCGGCGCGCTTGCTCTTCGCGGCCGCGTCCGCGAGCGGTTGATCGGGAATCTGGCGCGGCTTTTCGAGCACCTCGCGCCCTTTGCGAACCGCGGCGATCACGTTTGCCAGGCGGTTCTCCATCTCGATCAGCACGTCGGCCGCGTAGCGATCGGCACCTTCGCGAATCGCGCGAGCCCGTTCTTCGGCCTCGCGTAAGACGATGTCGGCGGTCGTGCGCGCGCGCTGCACGATCTCGTGATCGTCGAGCAGCTCTTCGTGCTTCGTCGCGGCTTCGTCGACGATCGCCTGCGCTTTCTCGGCCGCGGCGCGCATCATTCGGTCGTGCTCCTTAGTGATGACCTTCGCCCGCCCAACCTCCTCAGGGAGCGACGCTCGGATTTTCTCGAGCAACTCGAGCAATCGCTCCTCGGAGAGGATGCGATACCCGGCGGGCAGCCACGTTCCCTCGTGAACGTAAGCTTCGAGCTTATCTAACACGCGATAGACCGACATTGCTACCTCCGTTGCAGATTTGTGCGCTTCTCCGACATCACGCGGAGGACTGGTTCGGGAACGAGCGCGGCGACCTCGCCGCCGAGAAAGAAGACCTCTTTGACGAGACTAGAGCTGACGAACGAATAGCGCTGGTCCGACATCAGGAAGAGCGTGTCCACGTCGGAGAGCGAGCGATTCATCAGCGCCGCCGACATTTCGCTTTCGAAATCCGAGACCACGCGCAGCCCCTTGACGATGACGTCCGCGCGCACCGCGCGCACGTACTCGGCGAGCAGGCCGCGGAAATGCTCGACGCGCACGTTCTCCAACGGGGAGACGCAGGCTTTGAGCATCTCTTCGCGCTCTTCGAGCGAGAACATCGGCGCGCGCTTCTGCGGATTGACGACGATCGCGACGATCAGTTCTCCAAAACACCGAGCCGCGCGAGCGATGACGTCGAGATGTCCGTTGGTCGGCGGATCGAAGGATCCGGGATAAACGGCGCGCGTGACGCGCATGAGTTTACCGTTCGTCAAGGTTCCGGCGCCAGAAAGGCGAGAGCGACATCACCATAGACTTCTTCGCGTACCGAGCGATACCCGGGTATCTCGGGCAGGATCCGCTTCGCGGCGTGCTCGTAGACGACCAGCGCGTCGGGCGCGAGCAACTTGCGCTCGTGCATTAGGCGGAAGACCTGCAGCGGTATCGGCTCGGCGTACGGCGGGTCGAGGTAGACGATGTCGAACGGCCCTTCCAGGCGATAGAGCGCGCGCTCGGCGTTTGCCGGAAAGACCGTGACGACGTCGTCCACGCCGAGATTCTTTGCCGCCTCTTCGATCGCGTGCGCGACGTCGCGCTGTCCCTCGACCGAAACGACGCTCGCCGCTCCGCGCGACGCGGCCTCGAACCCGATCGCGCCGGTCCCGGCGAAGAGATCGAGCACGCGCGCTCCTTCGAGGCGATCCATCAAGATCGAGAAGAGCGACTCCTTGACGCGCCCCGGCGTCGGGCGCACGTGCGATCCCTTCGGGGAGCGCAGCTTTCGGCTTCCGAGCGACCCGCCGGTGATCCGCGGCACGGGTACGTCAGAACCTCTGCGGTGCGAGCGGCTGGAGCGACTGACGCAGCCAGGTGTCGTCGCCAAGCCATTCGTAGCGGATGGTCGAGTACGGCACGGTGCCGTAAGAGAGAAGCCGATCGTGGAAGGCGCGCTGCGTGAATGCCTTTCCTTCGCGGTCCTGCACGAGGCCGAGCAGCGTCTCGATTTGCGTCTTGCCGATGAGATAATCGATCGCCTGGCCCGGGTCCATAGCGAATCGCGTCGCCTCTCCGCGTGCCGTATCGTAATCGATATCGGCGTTCTTCTGGAAATACGCGATCGCTTGCGGAAGCGACATCGCTCCGGTCGCCAAGCCGACGTCGACGCCCACGCGGGTCGCGCGGTGGCGCATGAGATGGATGACTTGCTTGCGCGCGCCGGCATCGTCGTCGTACAGCCCTTCGCGCATCAGCATCTCCTCACCGTAGAAAGCCCAGCCTTCGGCGAAGACGCCGTCGCTTTGCACGTGGCGCACAAAATCCGGGTTGTGGTAGGCGTAGGTGAACTGCATGAAATGTCCCGGAATGCCCTCGTGCCCCAAGAGCGGGAGCACCGACTGGCGGGACTGCTGAACGAAGAAGCTCTGATTGCTCGAGCTGAAATCCGGGACGAAATAGAACCCCTGCGGGTCGCTCGAGAACATTGACGGCGGATTCATGAAGCCGCCCGGATAGGTTGCGGCGAGCGCCTTGGGGACCTCGACGATGTGAAACGGCCCGATGTAGGGCGGAATCGTGACGATCTGATGCGAGTTGATGAACGCGATCAGCTTCGCTAGGCTCTGCTCGTAGTACGACAAGAATGCGCTTTTTGACGAAAACGTCGGAGCGGGCGTGGGCGGCGGCAGCTGCGCGTCGCGAGCCGCTTCCCATACTTCCAAGGCACGGTCGCGCGCCAGCTCCACGCGTCCGATTTGGGCGATGCGAGTCGAATCGTACGGCAAGAGCAGGACGCGCCGGAGAAACCAATCGTACCGCTTTCGCCCGACCGCGAAACCGCCGGCGTGGAAGCTCATCATGTGCCCGTCGAGCCAGGCGCGATAGGCGTGCAGCGCGTTGAGGGCGACGGTTTGCGCCTGCTTCAGTTGGCTTCGCGTGGGGGGCGAGACGTCGCGCGCGACTTCGTCGAGCGTGGTGGTGTAGAGCGAGTCGCCGTCGCGGATGTCCTCCGAAGCGATCTGCGCGAACTCGCGCACCGTATCGGTGAGGTTGGCGCGCCCTTGATCGAGCACGCGCGGGCAGGCGCGAAGCCGGGCGATTGCGGCGCGGACGCGCACCTCGTCGCTGGCATACTCCCGCTTCACGATCGAGAAGATGCCATTGCTGCACTCGCCCTCGTAGATCGACGGGTTGCGCTGCAGGCCGCGCAAGACGACGCGGCTCCACCAATCGCCTTCGAGGCTGGCGCGGATCAGCAGGTAGTCGACGCGCTCGTGCGGCGTCGCGCCCGACGGCGGCTCGAGCGCGACGAGCTCCTTGCGGTAAGCGCGCAGCCGGCGCATTTCCGCCGCCTGCGTTGCCGGCGAATAGTCGGCGAGCTTGTCGTCGTAGGTGTGGATGCCGGCGTCAGTCGCGCTCGATGGGTTTTCCGCGAGCGACCAAAACGTGTAGCTGCGGTCCAGGTCGATGAGCCGCTGCTGGTAGTTGGAGGACGGCGCGGACGCCGGCGGCGGCGTTGCGGCGGTGCAGAGCAACATGCAGCTGGTGGCGAGAGCGAGAGTGCGGCGCGTCATGCTGGCGCGTCCTTCGCCCTTCGACTTCGCTCCACTTCGCCTCGCTGCGCTCGCTCAGCGTCGCTTCGCTCAGGATGACAAAGGGGAGTGAGATCGAGGAGTTCGGGGAAGGCGGCGATGGTGTGGGCGGGCGGGCAGAGTTCCTGTGGATACGCTTTGCGCTCCCAGTTCATCCAGACCGTCCCCATGCCGACCGCTTGCGCGCCGGTTACGTCGCTGCGGGGATCGTCGCCAACGTACCACGTCTCGCGTGGGTCGGTTCCGAGCGTTTCCAAAAGCCGCTCGAACGCGCGCGGGTCGGGCTTCTGCACGCCGATATCGCTGCTCACCAAAACCGGTCCGTGAAAGCCGGCCCGCTCGGCCTTGCGGGCCTGCAGCGGGTTCCAGCCATTGCTCAGGATCGCGACGGTGATGCCGCGTTCGGAGAGGATCTCGAGCGTCGGCTTCACGCCGGGAAGCGGCACGACGAAGTCGTCGACCATCGCCACGGCGCTGCGACGGAACGTCTCGACGTACGAAGCCGTCGGCTCGAGGCCGCGCTCTCCGACGAATCGGCGCACCGCCTCGTCGATGCTAAACTCTCCGCGCCGCTGGCGCGTCAGCAGGTCGTCGATGCTGTCGATCTCGTCGGCGAGCGTTCCGACGGTCCGGCCGCCCTCGCTCAGAAGGATCTCGAGCAGGTGCAAAAACGCCACGCGCTCGAGTTTGTTGTCTATTGCAAGGGTATGGTCGAGATCGAAACCGATCCCGCGCACGGCGTCCATCTTCGGCGCGTTCGACGCCGCGAGCCGCCGGCCCCTATAGCGACGCGCGTCTGCCGATCCCCGCGTGCCGGAGCTCAGCGCCGGGCGCCGAATATCATCAGTCGCGGACCTTCTTGCAGCAAGGAGCCGCTGAGGATGACAAGATGAGAGGTTGTTCTGCATTAGCCATTTGCGTAGCCGTGGCGGTGCTCACGGCTTGCGGCGGCTCCCGAACCGCGTCGCTCCCAGCGGCGCCCTTTGCGAGGGAGCGCGCCGGCGCCGCCAAAGGGCCGTTCCTCTACGTCAGCGGCAGCTCGTTGTCGCAGTACGCTCTCGATAGCTCGAAGCCGCTGCATTCCGTGACCGAGGACGCGCCCTACGGTCCGCTCGTCCTGGACCACGCCGGCCGTTTGATCGCCGTTCAAGGAGACTCCGGGTTCGCCGTCTTCGATGCGCGCAGCCTGACGCGCCTGAAATTCGTCAGCGCGTCGTATCCAACGTCGATAGCGGTCGACCTGAACGACGATATTTACGTGGCGAACTGCGGGGGCGCCGTCGCGGTCTTTTCCCCAGGAGGCATGAAACGCGTCGGTGAGATCCGCGAGACGTACGGCGCGTGCACGGTTGCCGTCGGTCCGCAAGGCAATCTGTACGTCGTCAACGGCTACTATCAGATCGACGTTTACGCTGTCGGAAAGAAGCCCGGCTTCGCGAAGCTGTTGCGGCGTATCCGCGATGGCCTCTCGCTTCCGGATGCGCTTGCGTTTGGGCCTTCCGGCGAGCTCTTCGTTGCAAACTATCCGGTTGAAAACGTCCCCGGTTCGATCGCGGTCTACGCTCCGAAGGGAACGTCGCCAGAACGCACGATTACAGACGGCGTCAATAGCCCGTGGGCGATTGCGGTCGATTCGGCGGGAACGCTGTACGTCGGTAACGATCCGCTACGGTGGCGGCACGATCGCGCCCAAGGTTCGGTCACGGTTTACGTTCCAAGCAGCGACAAGCCGTTCCACCGGATCACGCGCGAAATCAGCGGGCCGCTGGCCTTAACGACTGATTCGGCCGGCAACGCTTATGTCGGCTGCGCCTACGTCGAAGTCACCGTTTTCGGTGCGAAGGGAACGAAGTTGCTCCGCACGATCAAGCAGCAGGTCACCAATAAGGATTCCATCGTCATCGGTTCGTAGCGCTCGTCCTTCGCGCTTCGTCGTTCGTCCTTCGACTTCGCTCGCTTACGCTCGCTCCGCTCAGGATGACAAAAAAATCGTCAGCACCTGCTCGTCCTTCGACTGCTCCCCTTCGCCTCGCTTCGCTCGCTCGGGGTCGCGCTCAGGATGACAAGGGCCCCACTCAGGATGACAAGGGCTACGGCGGTGCGGGGCCGGTGATAATGCGGACGAACGCGTTGGGGCGAATGTATTTGGCCAGCGCCGCCTGAACGCTCGCCGCGGTCGCATCGAGCTCGGCCCGCGCGTCGATCAAATTCTGATCGAGTGGCAGCCCGAGCGAGGAGTACCGCAGCAGTTGTCCGGTGACGCCGTCGTAGCTCGATTCCGCAATCGGCACCTCGCCCATCAAGAGCGCCTTCGATCGCAAGAGCCGATCTGCCTCAACGGGCTGTCGTTGAATCTGCTGGAGCACGGCGGTGACTTGCGCCTGCGCCGGAAGAATGTTTTGCGGATCGCAGCCGTACTCGATTCGGAAGGTGGCGCGGACTCTGCCCGCACGCACGCTGCTTTCGACGGTATAGGCGTAGCCGTTGACTTCCCGGAGATCGTGATAGAGCAGCGAGGAGTAGAAGCCGCCGGTCAGGACGGTATTGGCGAGCTGCAGCGGCGCCCAGGCGGGATCGCTGCGGACGATCGGCAGCGTCTCGACGAGCCGCACCGACGACTGCACGCGCCCCGTCGCAGGGACCTGCGCTTGGGCGGGCGTGTTGGACGGAACGGCCGGAAACTCGACGTTCGGCTTCGGTCCTTGCGCGCGCCAATCGCCGAAGTATTTTTCGAAGACCGCTTTGGCGGCCTCGGGCGTCGTGTCGCCGATGACGACGATCGTCGTCAGATCGGGGCGATAGGCCGACGCGTACCAGGATTTCACGTCGGCAAGCGATAGCGCGCTCACGGCTTTTGGCGTTGCGAAACGCTGCGATGGATCGCCCGGCGGATAGAGCGCCTTGTCGAGCGCGACCTCCGCGAGATGATCGGGCGACGTCATCTGGCCGACGAGCGCGTCCGCCGTCTGCTGTTTTACGATGTCGAAGTCCGCTTGATCGAAGGCGGGATGCAGCTCCTGGTCGGCGAGCAGCTGTACGCCGCGATCGAAATGCGCCGAAAGCACCTCGAGGCCAAAGTCCGTGCCGGCCGACGTCGTCGCGGCGATATCGTCGAGCTGGCGTTGAAATCCAAGCCGATCGTAGGTGGTCGTTCCGTACGGGAAGAGGCCCGCGGTGACGTCGTCGACGCCGTCCTGTCCGGGCGGGACCTGCACTTGCGGATTGTTCTCGATCTCGCCGGCGACGACGACGGTATGGCTGATCTGCTCCGGCTGAACGATCAAACGAATTCCGTTGGAGAGCGTCATATCGACCGGCGACAACGTCTGTTCCGGCACGCGCAGATTGTCGAGAACGTGCGTCGCCCAGACCGGAAGCGGCTCGTGCTTGCTTGGAGGAATCTCGTTATTCTCTTTAGCGAGACCGCCGCCGGAAGAGACGGCGCCGGTGTTCTTGGGCACCGCGTAGGCGACGACCGCGGTCCGATCGTTCAGGTACGTCCGCAGCACCCGGTCGACGTCGGCGACGGTGACGCGCCGGTACTGCGCGATCATATCGTCGGGCGAGCCGAGGCCCTGAATCGCGACGGCCTGGCTCCATTCATTGGCCAAGCCTTCGATCGAGTTGGCGTTGAACTCGAGCTGCGAGACCTCGCGGAGCTTCGCGGCCTCGACGAGATCGGTCGGGACGCCGCTCTTCTGATAGCCTTCGATGATCCCGCGCATTTCGCGCTCGATCGTCTGCGGCGGCGTCGTGACCGGGACGACGCCGGCGGCAATTCCGATGCCGATCTTCGGGTAGTCCTGGGTGACGAACTCCGTTCCGAGCGCTTTGCCGGTAAAGGCCAAGCCGCCGAAGACGCTGCGCTGGCTCGAGAGCACGTCGCTCAAGATTTGTCCCGCGGCATAATCGGGGCTGTCGTAGCCCGGGAAGCGATACCCCAGGGCTACGGCCGTGAACGGCTGATCGGAGGTGTCGTGATAGAGCGCGCCGTGCAGCGGCGCCAAACGGAAGGCTTCGCGCGCGGGAAGTTTCGCCGCGGGAATGTCGCCAAAGAGCGCTTTCACCTTTGCGATCGTGCTCTGCGGATCGACGTCGCCCGCGATGATATAGATCGCGTTGTTGGGGTGGTACCACTCGTGATAGAACTTCAGCAGCTGCGTGCTGTTGACGTTATGCGCAAAGTCGACGACCGTGCCGAGCGTGTTCTTCGCATACGGCGTTCCGCCGATCAAGCGGTCCTGCATCTTCACGAAGAGCCGGTAAAAGGCGTCGCTGTTATCCCGCTGCACCTCCTGCGTGATCGGACCGCGCTCTTGCGCCCATTGATCGGGCGCCATCAGCAGCCCGGTCGCGCGCGAGCGTTCGGCGCGAAGAGCGATATCGAGATAGGCGGAGGGAACGGTGAAAAAGTACTGCGTCGCGGTGCTCGTCGTGTCGGCGTCGAAATCGCCGCCGGTAATTCCGACCGCTTCCATGAGCTGCGAGGACGAGAGGGTCTTGCTTCCTCGGAACATCATATGCTCGGTCGCGTGCGCCAAGCCGGGAATCCACTGCTCGTCGGAGCCGGCGCGGTAGTTGATCATCGCGGTGACCACCGGCGCGAGCGTGTCGCGCACGACGACGACGCGCAGGCCGTTGGGAAGCGTGGCGCGCGCGACATCGGGCGGTCCGGATTGTGCCGATGCCGGTTGGGCTAACGCAAAGAGCGCGGCAGCGAGCGGGAGGAACGAGCGCGCGATCTTCATGACGAGTAGAGCAGCGCGCGGCTGCTCGGCTGCGTTTCGAGCGCCGCGCGCAAGCCCGCGTGCTCGGCTTTCGCGAGGTTCGCGTCCCGTGCGACAATTTTCTCGGCGGCGAGCTTGGCCGCGCGATAGACGTCGACGTCGCGCACCAGATCGCCGAGCCGAATCTCCGCCGCGCCGGATTGCACCGTACCGGCGAGCTGACCCGGCCCGCGCAGACGCAAATCTTCGTCGGCAATCTCGAACCCATCGGTGGAGTGCGTCAGGATCTCGAGGCGTTCGCGCTCGCCGGCGTCGTCGGGGTAGACGAAGATGCAATACGATTTCTCTGCGGCGCGGCCGACGCGGCCACGCAGCTGATGCAGCTGCGCGAGACCGTAGCGCTGCGCGTCGAGCACGACCATCGCGGTTGCGTTGGGAACGTCGACTCCCACTTCGACGACGGTCGTCGAGACGAGCACGTCGAGCTCGCCGCGCACGAAGCGTCCCATGATCTCCTCCTTCTCCCGGGCGCTCAAGCGGCCGTGCAACAATCCCAGCTGCAAATCCGCAAATACCTCGTTCTTGAGCCGCTCGGCTTCTACGACGACGCTGGTCAGCGCGCCTTCCCCTTCATCAATTACGGGCGCGACGATATACGCCTGGTGGCCGCTTGCAACATTCTTGCGCACGAGCTCATATACTTTGTCGAGCCTACTCGTTCGCACCGCGAAAGTTTCGATCGGCGTGCGCCCCGGCGGCAATTCGTCGATGGTCGAAAGATCGAGATCGGCGTAGACCGATTGCGCGAGCGTTCGCGGAATCGGCGTCGCGGTCATGTGCAGCGTGTGGGGAGAGATTCCCTTGGCGCGCAGACGGGCGCGCTGCTCCACGCCGAAGCGATGCTGTTCGTCGATGATGGCGAGCCCAAGGCGGTCGAACTCGACGCCTTGCGTCAAGAGCGCGTGCGTACCGACGGCAACCGCCGCCTCGCCGCTGGCGAGCTTTTCAACCGCCGCGTTGCGCGAGCGGGCGCCCTGGCTGCCGAAGACCGCTTCCAGCGCGACGCCGAACGGCAAGAGCAGCGGCGCGAGTTTGCTCGCGTGCTGCCACGCGAGAAGCTCGGTCGGCGCCATCAGCGCCGATTGCATTCCGTTGCGCGCGGCGAGCAGGATGGCGGCCGCGGCGACGAGTGTCTTGCCGCTGCCGACGTCGCCCTGCAAGAGCCGGTTCATCGGCACGTCGCGACTCATGTCGCTCCAGATCTCGCCGATGGTGCGACGCTGCGCGTTCGTCAATGGGAAGGAGAGCGCTGCTTCGAAGTGCTCGAGCAGATCGGGCGGCACGCGTAGCGCGCGCGCGTCGTGATCGCGCTCGCGTTCGTTGCGGCGCAGCTGCGCCGCGGTGGCCAGCACGAGAAACTCCGCGAAGACGAAGCGCTCGCGAGCGAGTTCCGCTTCTTCGAGCGTGCTCGGCGCGTGGACCGCGCGGTACGCGTCTTGGAGCGACCCGTATTCCCGAGCGGCGGCCAGCGCGGGCGGCAGCGGATCGGGTGGCGCGGATTCGATCAAACGCGGCAGGTTCTTCTTTATGACCGCCGCGATCTTCCGCGTTGCGAGTTCTTTGGTCGCGGGGTAGACGGGCACGAGCTCGCCGCGATAGGTTTCGCCTTCGCGCAGCAGCACGTAGTGCGAAACGTTGACGATCGGGCCGGAGAGCGTGCGGTCGACGCGGCCACGCACGAAGAGCCGCATGCCTTCGCGGAAGCGGCCGTAGACGTAGCGATTGCGGCCGATCCATTTCGCGAGCAGCTGGTCGCCGGCGTCGTCGGCCAGCCGCACTTCGACGATCTCCAGCCCGCGTATGCGCCGCTCCTTCACCGCGACGACGCGTCCGACGGCATTCTCTTCACCGCCGCTTTCGCCGAGGCGCTTTGCGGGCGTGGCGAAGCGAAAATCTTCGTAGCGAAACGGCAGGTGTTCCAAGAGCGCGGAGGCGGTTTCGATGCCGAGGTCGGCAAAGAGCGCCGCGGTTTTCGGTCCGACGCCGGCGAGATCGGCGATGCCGGTGGGGGCGGCGGTCGGCGCGATCATTGCGCCGGCTCCTTCGCTGCGCGTGGCGCGAGGCGTTCGTAGGCTTCGCGCAGTTTTGGGACGCCGACGCCGTGGCGCTCCGCGAGCTCGATCGCGGCGCCGAGAATCGGGTCGAGCTCGAGGGGTTTGCCGCGCTCGAAATCCTGCAGCATCGAGGTTTTTACGTCGTCGAGGCGCGCGGCGTACGCGATGCGCTGCTCGACGTCGACGTTGGCGACGACGCCCATCGCTTCGCCGACGCGCAGCGCTTCGCTCATCATCGCGTGCACGCGCGCACGGGCGTCCGGATCGGCCAACAGCGGTTTGATCGTCATGTTGCGCAGGACGCTCGCGGGGTTCAGCCCCGCGTTATTAACGAGCTTGAGCCAAACCGTTGCGCGGATGTTCGGATCGATTTCGGCCGCGAGCCCGGCGCTTTGTAAGAGCTCGGCAAGCGCTTCGACCCGTTGGTTGCTGCCGCCGCGCGGATCGCCCAGCACGTAACGCAGGCCGCCGCTCTGTTTCACGAGTCCGGGTTCGGGGATCGCGCCCGAGACGTGCACGACGCCGCCGATGACGCGGTCGTCGGGGAAGAGCGCACCGATTTTTCCACCCGGGTCGACGCTCGTCAGCGGTGGTTCGCGCACGTGCCAAAAGGGCAGGCCGTTCTGCAGCGTGACGATGGAGGCTTCGCTTTTCGCGAAGGGTTCGAGCTGCTCGAGAAAGTCCGGCCATTGGTGGGCTTTGAACGTGAGCAGCAGCACGTCGAAGTCACCGAGATTGCGGAGATCGTCGCTCGCCTCGACGCGCACGGTGAAGGTTCCCAGGTCGCTCTGAACGCGAAGCCCGTCGCGGCGAATCGCGGCAAGATGCGCGCCGCGAGCGACGACCGCGACCGGCACACCGGCCTTTGCGAGGGCGGCGGCAAGAAATCCGCCGATGGCGCCCGCTCCGACGACCGCGACACGCATCTGCGTAAAGCCTTCAGGCGACGGGCAGATTCGAACTGCCGAATGGGGCTTTTGCAGAGCCCTGCCTTACCACTTGGCTACGTCGCCGCACGCTGCGTCCGTCTGGAGCGGGTAGTGGGAATCGAACCCACGCATCAACCTTGGGAAGGTCGCAGGCTGCCATTACATCATACCCGCGTCCACAGCGACCCACCCGGTTCGAGCCTCTCCATACCGCGTCCTACAACCCCTACGAGATCAGACTGATGGCACGGGCCAGCACGATCGCGATGGTGATGAGCGAGATGAGCGCCTCGGCGCCCATGAGGCCTTTGGCCTGCCGGCTGAGCGGCATCACGTCGGCGGGGCTGAAGGCCGTCGCGTTCGTGAACGCGAGGTAGAGGTAGTCGAAGAACTGCGGTTTCCAGAGCGGATCGATGCAGCTCGAGGGTCCCCCGCCGCTTGCGATGGTCATCTGCATCTGAGGAAAGAGAAAGTCGGTGTTTTTGAAGTCGGTCGCGGCATTCGCATGAGCGCGCACTTCCGGACCGTCGCTGTCCAGCTCCCAGAACCAGAGAGCAAAGACGAGAATGTTCGTGAACCAAATCTGCGCGCCGGTGCGCAGCAAGAATCCGGGCTGGTGGAGTGCCGCGGTTTCCGGGCGAAAGAATGCCGCGATGAGCAGCAAGACCGAGGCCAGGTTGAAGAAGTTCACGATCGCAATCAACGCGATGCTCAAGAAGCGCGTGCGGCGCGTCTCGATGTGCCGGTGGGGAGAAAAGATCGAGAGCGGGATAAGCAGCATGAGCACGAGCGTGGCCGCAATCCAGACGGGACCGATCGTGAGCCGCGGAGGGAGGGTGACGTAGAGCAGCATCGCTGCCAAGACCGCCACCGACGCGTGCCATCGGGGCTCGTGGCGCGGGCCCGCCTGCTGTTGCATCACGGGGCACCGTTCGCTGGCTTTCCGGCGCAACCCGCTGCGCAGTGCGCGCATTATGGGCTGCATGCCTACCGATTTTCGTGATGGAAAAACCTTTCCGCGCCGCGGGCGCGAAGCGATCGACGACGCGCTCTGGCTGCTGCGCGCGGCCGATAAGGGGCGCGCGGCGGCCGCCGGGACGATTTACGATTACATCTATCCCTGTCCGATGGACCGGGGCATGATGGAACGTTGGAAGATCACCTCCGACGAGTTCGACGTCGCTCTGGCCCGCAATTCGACCGACGAATCGCTCCACGCATGGTTCCGCGACCGCGTACGTCCCGAAGACGTGAACGCAGCGAACGAGTGGCTGTTGAACGAGCGTGCCGAGAACCTCGACCGCCAGGATTCCGAAGAGGTCGCACCGGTCAAACGCTGATGGGGTCGATGGTCGAGTTCACGCGTCCTGACGGAAAGGCCGCGCCGGGTTTTTTCGCACCGGCATCGCAACCCTCCGCGCCCGGCGTCGTGCTTTTCGAGGAATGGTGGGGGCTCGACGACCGCATCAAGCAGACCGCCGATCGACTCGCGTCGCACGGCTTCAACGTCCTCGTTCCCGATCTCTATCGCGGCCGCAGCGCCGCGACCGGTGACGAAGCAAACCATCTCATGCAGGGTCTCGACTTCACGGATGCCGTAACGCAAGACGCGCCGGGGGCGGCGCAGTACCTGCGCGACCGCGGCGCCAAGCGCGTCGGCGTCATGGGCTTCTGCATGGGGGGCGCGCTGGCGATGCTCAGCGTGATGCATGGCCGCGCCTTCGACGCGGCCAGCATCTGGTACGGTTATCCGCCCGAAGAAGCCGGCGATGCGCGAGCGATCTCCGTCCCCATTCAGGGGCATTGGGCGCTCGACGACGATTTCTTCAAGGCCGAAGGGGTCGACGCGATCGAACGCAAGCTCAAAAGCTGCGGCGCCGAGCCCGAATTTCACCGCTACGGCGCCAAGCACGGCTTCTTCAATACCGGTGAGCCGGGTGAAGGCGGACTCGGACATTACCATCGCGAGCACGCCGAAACGGCGTGGCGAAGGACGATCGAGTTCTTCGACCGCACCCTGCGCAGTTAGCCGGCTTGGAGAGGCCCGCATTAGCAGGCCTCTCCTCACAAATGCCAAGGGCGCGAATCGAACGCGCGACACCGCGCTTTTCAGGCGCGTGCTCTACCGACTGAGCTACCTTGGCTCGATTGTCGTCGAGCGCACCGCCCGCTGCGATGCGCTCGACTCACGATGGCGACGCTGATGGGGCTCGAACCCACGACCTTCGCCGTGACAGGGCGACGCTCTAACCAACTGAGCTACAGCGCCAAGGCCGCAACCGCTAACCAGTGGTGGGCACGGCTGGGATCGAACCAGCGACTTTCCGCGTGTGAAGCGGACGCTCTCCCGCTGAGCTACGCGCCCATACCGGTAGCGGCTCCTTGGACAAATCCGTATCGTACCCTACCGTGCGGGGGCTGTCCAGCGCGGAGTGCGCGACGCGATGGTTGAAAAGCTGCGCGTGACCTTGCTTGCAGTCGTTTTTGCCGTGGTTTCGGCCGCGACGTCGGTTCACTTGCCCGTTTCGACGAGCGTTCCGCAAGCGCAGGCTGCGATCGATCGTGGCTTGTTCCTCTATTATGCATTCAACGGCGAAGATTCCGCGCGAGCCTTCACGCGGGCGGCGACGATCGATCCGAGCCTTGCGATGGCGTATTGGGGCGTCGCGCTCGCCGATGGGCCGGACTTGAACACGCCGCTTACGCAAGAGCGCTTCGCACTTGCTGCCGCCGCGACCCGCAAAGCCGTTTCGCTCGACGCGAGCGCATCGCCGCGGGAAGCGTCTTTCATCGAAATCATGTCGCTGCGCTATCGCGGCACGTTCGGAAACCGGGGCGCCGATGATGCCGCCTACCGAACGGCGATGGCGGCATTCGCCGAATCGTCGCAGGATGAAAACGCGGAATTGCTCGCGGCGGAGGCCCTTCTAGAAGGCGGCGGGGCGACGTGGCAGAACGGAGCGCTCGCGGACGCCGGCTCCCGAGAAGCGCTGCAGCTCGTCAACGGCGTCTTGCGCGACGATCCGGCGAGCGTGATGGCAAATCATCTCTGCATTCATCTCTACGACCTCGCGCCCGATCGCACTCCGGCGCTCCCTTGCGCGCAGCGCCTCGACGCCGCGGCCTTTTCACCCGAGGCGGAGCATCTCGCGCACATGCCCGCACACTATTGGATCGAAACGGGGAACTACGCCGCCGCACTTCACTCAAGCGAACGCGCCTACGCGCTGCTAACCCAGCTCATTGCCGACGATCCGCAATCCGATCACACGCAGCATTACGCAAAGCACGATGTCGCGGTCGGCTACTCGGCGGCGATGATGCTAGGCGACTATGCCGTGGCCCAACGGTGGAGCGAGCGCATGACCGATGTCTTCGGCACGAGCTTCGAGGCACTCACGGCCCTGCGTTTCGGTCGCTACGCCGCCGCTTCTACAGCAGAAGCAAACGAAATCGCCGGCCCGAGCGTCCGCGGCCTCGCGGCCCTTTACTTGAACCGTCCCGACGAAGCGCGAGCGCTTGCCAAACGCATACCAGCCACAAGCACGACGCAAGGCTATCTCCCGCAGCTCTTTCTCGCGCGGATTGCGGAAACCCAAGGCAAGTACGACGAGGCCGAACGATGGCTCGACCGGGCCATAGAAAATCAACGCGCGGTGTTTGCCGGAGAATTGATTCCGCTCATTCCCGCCGACGAAGCTCTCGGAACCTTTCGGCTCCGGCGCGGCGACGATGCCGGCGCAATCGCGGCCTTTACCGATGCGCTTGCCGCGTACCCAAACGATCCGCGGGCGCTTTTCGGGCTAGCGCAAGCGCTCGCGGCAAGTGGAGAGAACGCGCGAGCCGCTGCCGCCCGCGCGCGCTTTGTAAAAGAATGGGAGGGCGCCGACACCAACGTCGAGGACGCCCTCCCGTAGCCGTTACGCCGTTTCGCCGTCCCGCAGGCTGCGTGCCAGTGCAGCCAGTGCATCGCTCATCGCCTGCGCGCCCGTCGGCGATGCATATGCGAGCCCCGATACTTCGTCCGCTTGCGGCGAGCCGCGCTAGCCGCCTGCGGCGGGCGTTTTCGAGGGCATCGTCACGGCGAATCCGGATCTCGGCTTCGAGCCAAAGTTCCATGATCCACCTCTGAAAGAAAAAGTGCGGTAGATGGAAATGAAAAGGCCTCCGGTCGTTCGCGGAGGCCTTCGCCCTTTGACTGAGCTCGCTATGCGAGCTCAGCTCAGGATGACAACGAAGGCCAAAGCGACGTCGACCCAACGCCGATCTGCGGCGTGGTGGAGGAAAGTTGACGCAAATTGTTCATCGTGCCTCCTTGTGACGAGCGAGTAATACGGGTCACTCTATCATGCGCACGAATGCCTTGTCAACCGCATTTTTTGGAGGTCTGCGATGGGAGGCTGCGAAATCTACGGCTCACTTCTCGCGACCGAGACGATTCGACGGACGCGAGAAAGCGCGAACGCGACGGGCGGTTAGCTCAGTGGGAGAGCGCTTCCTTGACACGGAAGAGGTCACATGTTCAATCCATGTACCGCCCAAGTTTGAAAAAGGCCCGTCAAATAAAAGAGAAACGAGCGTTTTTCTTTTCTCGCGGAAGAGGTCGATCCTAGCACCTAGAGTTTGCCTCTTTGCTGGTGTAAATCATCAGGTCCCAAACCAGGAACGGGCCGGGCTGTCTCTCCATCAAAGTTCCAAGATTGTTGAACACGCCGCCATACTTCCCACGTGTAGCAACGGAATAGCACGGGCCGACGTTTTTGTGGCCTCCCTTAAAGTAAATCACGCCATAGCCTGTGTACGTTTTCCCGGGAGTCATCGTCACTCCACTTATCCCACCGGGCGGGGCGGTCTTACCAAATGTGAACTGCTCGCTCGGTAACCATTCCAGGTTAAATATGGGCCTGTGACTCGCAAGCAGCATGCCTCGCTGCGGCACGGTAACGATGAGTTTAACGGGTTGCGGCGCGGGATGGACGCCCGGAAATCCTAAATCGCCACCAAAGCCGCGAAACGACGGCACACATAGGGCTGCACCTTCCCTTGAAATGTGTTCTGTCACTTCCGCGTGGTGGGCAATGATAACTTGACCTTTGCACTTTGGAGGCCGAGTCTCCGTGGCCGCCTCGCTAGAGGTCTGCGACGATGTATCGGTGGAGACAAGCGGAACGAACGGGTTACTTCCGCACCCCTGCAGCAAGACAGCAAAGGCGAAAAGGCCTAAGGAAGCGCGACGCCTGATGTCCAAAAACTACCTCTCCACGGAACCGGGTCAACTCCAGTCAGCCTGTTGATTGGTACTAAAGGCGAACCCGCTCCTCGTCGACGTATAGCATGCCCGCCGTGCTGCGCCCTATTGGGCGTATTCGATGCCGAGGTTGACCTGGTGGAGAGCTTCCTTGACGTAGTTGATGGCGTTGAGGCGGTAGCCGCCCTTGTTGGCCTGCGCGTTTTGAAGGTTGCTGAGCGCAGACTGGAGATTGGTTCGCGCGTTCTCCATGTAATATTGTGCGCCGAGCGCCGTTCCGGCGCCAAATGCTACGAAGAGGAGTGCGAAAATCAAAACGAGTGAGCCTAAATGAACTTTGAGACCTTGCATTAGGATAAGTCCTCCATTAACAACGAGTGAGCCGGGATTCCCCATATGGCCGAATCTTTCGACGCCAGATTGTTCGTTTCCAGCCTTCGGGCCCCGCCACGGCTCCCTGGGCACCTAATTTGGTGTAAAAGTTGACTTCCAGAGATAATCACCCTGAACTGGTTGGCAGTGGACCATTGTGGGGCTATAACTGCTCAATCTGACAGCGCGCAGGACTTCATCGTCAACGACTGTGTACCCGGAGGATTTCCAAACTGTCGCGCTCTTAACGGAGCCATCTGGTGCCACGGTAACTTTGACAACGGTCGTAACGGGCGCGCCGTTCACAACATTCCAAAAACCGTGAGGGATGACCGGCTGCACTGCGTTCGTTACAAAAGCTGGCTTAAAGGGGCAGGTGCTGGGCGCTGAAGAGGGCGTCATCGTTAGTGAAGCCTGTGCCAATAATATCGACGAAAATGACGGCGAAAATCATCGCGACCGTATTGGGTAGCTAAACCACAATGTCCCGCACCTTCGGATGAGTGCCCCGTTCGCCGTTGAATGCGGCACTGCATGAAGTACACGTATAAGGTCGAGTTCGTACCGGGTCAGCGTGCCGACCCTGAAGCCCTCGAACACAAGCTCAACGAATTCGCCGAACAGGGCTTTCGCTGTATTCATGCAGGGGCGAACCCGAATGGGTCGTGGACCCTCCTTTTTGAGCGAGAGCAGCCGGAGTAGTGGCTATTTCGCGGCCGCGGGCGAAATGGTCATGCCTTTGATCGAAGTGAACCGGCCGATGAACTTGGTGTGCATTCCGCCGGCCGGATACGGCCATACGTAAACCTGGGTTCCGCTGTGACCCGCCATACCGATAACGCTGCCCTCGTACAGGCAAAACCACGACATATAGTACAACGCCGGGTCGCTCGGATAAACCGCGGCCACGACTTTGCCCATGTTCCCCGAGACCCGCACCCGATAGATTCTGCTACGCACTCCATCGCCACCAGTCTGCGCCGCAACGTACTTGCCGTCCCACGCGATGTCGCCCGGAAATCCCACCCGCTTATCGAGCTGAATCCGCGTGACGGCTTTGCTTCCTGCTGCAAGCTCACCCAGCTCCAGCCAGAAGTCGCTGCCGCCGGGGAAACCGCCGATATAGAGATTGCCCCGCTCGTCGTAGGCGAGATCCTGCGGCACGAACGGCACGTTGACGAGCGCGGGCTCCCCCTTGCGCGCGCCGGTCCAGACGTCGATCGCTCCGCTATACGAAACCCCGTTCTCGTCGTTCACTACTGCGAGGTTTCCGGTCGTCGGATCGACGGCGCAGCCATTTCCGAACGCATGCTTTGGCATGCGGATCTTCGCGATCGGCGTGGTGCCGCCGTGCGCGAACTTATCGACATACCAACCCTTCGGCGTATAGGTCACGACCCAAACGTTCCCCGACGCATCCGAGCAAATGCCGCGCGCCGAAAGGCCGGCGATCGTTGCGACAACCTTACCGTGCGGAAGCGTTAGAATCGAAACGACGCCGTGTGGCTCGTGCTTCGCCTCTCCAACGACATGCGCGACATACAAGAGGTCGCCGCTCGAATCGCTCGCGGCGCCGCGCCCCGGCGCTTGCGGGAGCTGCAGAACCTGCGGCACTTGCGGCGCCATCGTTCGCTGCGAAGAGCCGCCGCATCCGCTCAAGATCGCGTAACGGCGATACTAAGAGCGAGCGACCATCGGCCAAAACGTAGCATCATATCTGCATCCTCCCTTCGGCGACGTGGACGACGTTGCCGCCGACTTCAATCCCCGCCATGCCTCGATCCCCGCGAATCAGCACGTGAAGCAAACTGCGCCGTCCCATCTTTACGCCTTGTTCGCTCACGAAGCGGGTACCGTCGGCCGACGAAACGAGACCGTGCTTCATCATGAAGGCTGCGAGCGGACCTGTCGCGCCGCCGGTTGCGGGATCTTCGATGATGCCGAACTGTGGAGCAAACATCCGCGAATACGCTCCCTTCTCCGTCGGCGCAAAGACGAAGATCGCCGTCGGCTCCTTACTCGCGCGGACCAAATCGGCGAATGCCGCACCGTCGAGGACGGCCGCGTCGACCGCGGCGGGGTCTCTCACCGCGACGAAAATCAGCGACGTCCCTGCCGAGAGCTGCTCGCACGGAACTCCCGGCACGAGGCGGTCCGGTGCCAAGGAGAGCGCTCGCGCGCAGCGATCGCGGCCGAACTCCGCCACTTTTCGAATCGTCGGCGTCGTAAGCCAGAGAATCGGATCGTCGCCCTCGTCCACGCGTATCGGCACCGGCCCGACGTTCTCGCTCAGCACAAACCTTTCGGCGCCGGACGGGACCATGCCGAGGCGCCGCATGACGTAGGCCGTGCCGATGGTCGGATGGCCGGCGAAGGCCAGCTCCGACGCCGGTGTAAAGATCCGTACACGCGTTGCGCCGTCCCCCGATTCATGGGGCAGAACGAAGGTGGTCTCCGATAAATTGAGCTCTCGCGCGACGCGCTGCATAACCTCCACGGCCATCTCCGACGCGTCCGGAAAGACGGCGAGCGCGTTCCCCTCGAGGGGGGTCCTCGTGAAGACGTCAACGACGTGGTAGCTGTACTCGATCGCCACGGCGGTCCACCCGTTCTCCGAGCGCGGGGGATTCCCCGCCGGTGGTTTAATCTACTAGGGAGTGCTGCTGATAGAGATCGGCGCCGTTTTGCTTATGGTCGGCGCCCTCCTCTGGCTCAACGACACGTACTTACCGACTGCGGTGGTACCCCCGCAGCTAAAGTTCCTTTTGGACTCGGTCATCGTCGTCGCCCTGTTCGGATTGCTGCTCAAAATCTTGGGACTCTGGAAATAATTCACGGCTTCAGCCAGATCCGCGCGTGGCTTCCGCCTCCCGGACGCTGATCGACTTCAAAGCCGTCCGCGTGCGTAGCGATGATGAAGAGTCCCCGCCCGCATTCACTGAACAAGTCGCTGGGAAGCTGCGCGTTCACGCGATATCCCGGTCCGCGATCCTTGACGTGAAGCACGACGTCGGCGCCGCTCCCGGCGCATTCCACCGAGACCTCGATCGGCCCCGGAGCGTGCAGAATCGCGTTCGAGACGATCTCGGCGTAGATCACGTCGAGACGAACGACGGCGTCCTCTCGCTCGTGCAGCCGGAGTACGCGCCGAAGCTCGGACCGAACCCGCTCCGCCGCATCGGCCCCCTGGGGATCGAATCGCCACCGCTTCGTCTGTTCGCCTGCCTTCATCCTGACCGCCGGAATCGCCACATGGCTCTCATATGCCCTTCGCCGAGGCCCCCGAAGAGACCGGTCGGCGAAGGGCACGTCACGCAGAATCAACGCACGGCGCGTCGGAGAGGTTACGGTTTCGCTACCAGCAACCCCGTCGGCAATTCGATGCCGTTGGTGAGGGTAGCGTAGGGCGTGTAAGAACCCGGCATGAACGCGTAGACCGAATCGGTTTCGATATCCGACTCGACCACCTCGCCCTTCGGCTTGTGCTTGTTCTGCAGGCTGATCGCGTAGGGGTAGCCGTTTCCGGTAATCGTTTCGATCGGGCTAGTCGAACCGCCGATCTGATAGATGTTGATGACATTTCCCGAACCGCCGGTCTCCCAGAGATAGCCGGTCTTTTGATCGATTGCCAGTCCGATCGGCTCGCCGAGGTCCTGCAGGTTCAGGTTCGTCACGCTCGAGCCGCCCGCCGGAAATTCGAATACGGCGCTGGCGCCGAAGTCGGCGATGTAGACGTTGCCGCTCTTGTCGACCGCTAGCCCGAACGGATCTTCCATTCCGCCGCCGGTGATCGTCTTCGAAGGCGTCGTCGTGCCGAAGGCATACTCGGTGATCGCGGCCGGGTAGTTGCTCACGATACAGTGTGCCGTGCTTGTCGATAGCGAGCCCGAGCGGGTTACTGATTCCATCAGTGATCGTCGTTTTTAGCGTCGTCGAGCCCTTCGGGATACTCCTCGACGTCGTTGCCGCCGCAGTTGTCGGCGACGTAGATCGTGGCTTTCTTGTCGACCGCTAAGCCGTAGGGGCATCCCGCGGCGGCGTGGAACGATCGCAATCGGCGCGGGATTACTGGTGAGATCGGCGGTCTGATAAAACGTTGACCGACGCTTCTTCCTGGTCGCCTTCGAAAACCAGCGATGCGTTCGTCGAATAGGCAGAGTGGACCGAATGGCGCGAAGCCGCCAAATCGCATCGGCGCGGCGAACGGTACGCCGCGGTGAACGAAGGCCGATGCGCCTTGCAACGGAAGCGACGGCGATTGCGACGTCGTTCCGCCGGCGCACCCGGCAATTGCAAAAAGCGCCGCGAGAACGAGCACGCGGCGCAGCCGTACATTCATGAAACGCCTCCCGTTGAAGTAAGGAAAAGGGAGAACGGGTGTTCCCTACGCCGTTTTCTTCTCCTACCGCACGCGTGCGATCTCACCGAATCGTCCGGCGTGAAAATCGTCAAAAGCGCGGCGCACCTCGTCGCTCGTGTTCATGACGAAGGGCCCATAGCGCGCTACCGGCTCCCTCAGCGGCATCCCGGCCAGGAATAACGCTTCCAAGCCGTCGGGGCCCGCGCTCAAAGTCAGCTCCGCCGGTCCCTCTTCGACGATCGCCACGTCGTGAGTGCCAAGATTCGTGTTCAAAACGTTCCCGGAGCCCGCGATCGTATGCACGATCGCATTCGACCCAGGCGCGATGCGAAATTCGCCGGTCTTGTTCGGGGCGAGCTTGACGTGGAGCATCGTCGTCGGGACGGTCGTTTCGATCGGTGAGCGGCGCCCTTCGGCCTCGCCGGCAATCACGCGCACCCACCGGCCATCCTCTTCGTACGCCGGCAATTGGTTGCCGGCGTATTCCTGGTAGCGCGGCTGCGCCATCTTCTTTTCTTTGGGCAGGTTCACCCAAATCTGAAAGCCGTGCATCCTTCCGCCGCGTTCCATGATGTCGTCGGCGGGCATCTCGGAATGAATCACGCCTGCGCCCGCCGTCATCCACTGCACGTCGCCGCCCCGTATCTCGCCGCGATGCCCGTGGGAATCTTCGTGCTGCATCGCCCCCTCCATCATGTACGTCACGGTCTCGAAGCCGCGATGCGGATGGTCCGGCGCGCCGATCGCTTCTCCCGGACCGTACGCGGCGGGCCCCATCTCGTCAATCAAGAGGAAGGGGTCGACATACGAAAGGCCGTCGACGGGGAACGGGCGATGGACGATAAAGCCGCCGCCTTCGGTGAAGCGGCGCGCGGGGACGACGCGGATGTTCATGGCGCCAAAGACCTGCGCCTACGCCGGCGCGGTTGCGACTCGATCCAGCACCGCGAGCTCCTCTTCAGTCAGCTCCAGCTTCGTCGCCGCCACGTTCTCCTCGAGATGTTCGAGCGACGACGTTCCCGGAATCGGAACCGTCGCCGGGGAATGCGCCAGCAGCCAGGCCAAGGCAACCTGCCAAATCGTCGCGCCATGGGTTCGCGCAACCGGTGTGAGCGCCTTAACCGCCGCGACGTCGCCTCCGTCCAGCGGAAAGTACGGAATGAACGCGATGCCGTTGCGCTCGCAATACTCCAGCACCGGCTCGCTCGTGCGGTTGCCGACGTTGTAGTTGTTCTGCACTGAGGCGATCTCCACGATCTCCTGCGCCCGCCGTACCTGCGAGAGATCGACGTTCGATAGGCCAACGCAACGAATCTTTCCGGCATCACGCAGTTTCCGCAAGGCTCCTACTTGCTCTCCAAGTGGAACCTTGGGATCCACGGCGTGCAGCTGGTAGAGATCGATCCGATCGAGCCGCAGCCGGCGTAAACTGCCCTCGCAAGCCTCTAGCAGGTGCGACGGACGGCCGTCGCGAGCCCACTGCCCCGGCCCGGTGCGTACCGAACCACCTTTCGTTGCGATCACTACATCTTTAGGATACGGGTAGAGCGCCTGCGCGATCTGCTCTTCGTTTACGTATGGGCCGTACGCATCGGCCGTATCGATGAAGTCCACGCCGAGCTCCACCGCACGCCGCAACGCGCGCAACGCGTTCTCCCGGTCGGGCGGCCATCCCCAAACTCCGGGGCCGCATAATCGCATCGCACCGAAAGCGAGGCGCTTGACGGTGAGCTCATTGCCGATCCTAATCGTGCTTGCGGCGTTCATTGCCGAGCCTTCTTCCCGGAAAAGGAAAGACCGCCCGGTTTTGCCGGGCGGTCTTTGAAGTACCGTTCGAGCGGCTTACTTGCTGGACGGGCGGTTCGCGACGGTCGTTGCGGCCTTGAAGTTTGCTTCCGTCTGCTTCTGGGCGTCGACCATCATCTCGGCGACGCGCATCGTGAAGGCCTTGCGCAGCTCGAGAAGCTGGCTCGCGAATCCGAACGAAAGCTCGACGAGCTGCGTCGGCGTCGGGATGTTCTCCAGCGCCGGCATCGTGCCGGGCTTTTCGCTGAACTCTTTGCCGAACTCGCGGAACGAGCTCATCGCCTTCAGACTGGCTTCTTGGGTCTCTTTGATCGCTGCGAGGCTCTCTTCCTGAAACTTGCTCATGTACTCTGAAACGTTGACGGCCATGGTTGGACCTGGTCTCCTCTCGGTGTTGGTGGGTTGTGCTAAGTATACCAAGCACCTGCTGTGCCTGTCAACCACCGCTGCCATAACGACGCTACAAGGCTACGCTTGCTCGCTTTCGTCGCCCCCAGAGGGCTACTCCCGGCCGACGAAACTCCGGTAAATTCGGATGATCGCTTCCTTCTGGTCGGTGCTCAGCCGCGGATCGACCTTCACCGCGTGCTCGACGCCGTGATGGCTCTCGTCGCGATCGCCGGAGTCGTCGAGCAGTCCAGCCTGCGTGTACATCGTTTCGGCCGAAAGGTGCAGCGCGTTGGCGATATTCTTGAGCACGTCCGCCGAAGGTTTATAGAGCCCGCGCTCGACCTGGCTGAGATATGGATTGGATATCTTCGCGATCTCGGCAAGCTGGCGCATCGAAAGGTTTGCCAGCTCCCGCTGACCGCGGATGAAGTCGCCTAAACTGCGCCAGGCACCGCTGGCCGCAGTCTTCTCCTCGTCGCTCACGGACCTTCGACTCCGCTCAGGGTGACGTGGGACACGAACGGGTCGCCGACTTTCGTTGCGGACGTAGTTCCCCGGCGCAGGCTCGCCCTCGGGAAGCCGATATGGCTCTCGCATCGCGCCGCCATGCCCTTGCGCCCATTCGGCCCAATCCACCCACCACGAGCCGTTGTGCCGATCTGCCGTTTCGAGCCACTCGTCTGCGGTCTCGCCGCGGCGCACCGACGGCTTGGTGTAGTGCCAGGTCTTTTTCCCGCCCGGAGGATTGACGATTCCGGCGATGTGTCCGGAGTTCGTCAGTACGTACTTTGACATACCGCCGACGTACTGGGTCGTCAAATAGGTCGCCCGCCAGGGCGCGATGTGGTCGTTCTCCGCGCCCAGCACGTAGAGCGGCGTCAGGACCTTTCCGAGGTCGATCGGCGTGTCGCCGATGACAAAGTCGCCGGGCTTGACGATCGCGTTGTGGAGGTAGCACGCGCGCAGGTATTGCGAGTGCATCTCCACCGGCATCCGCGTCGAGTCGTTGTTCCACGCGAGGATGTCGAAGGCTGAGGGCTGCTTCCCTTTGAACCAGTTGTTGACGACGTAGCTCCAAATCAAATCGCTCGACCGCATCCAGTCGAAGGTTCGCGCCATCTCCGCCGGCTCGAGATAACCGCGCTCGCGCATCCGCTTTTCGAGACGCGCGATCGTGTCCTCATCGGTGAAGACGCCGAGGTCTCCGGGAATGCTGAAATCGACCAGCGTATTGGTGAGCGTCGCCGAGGCCACGCGGTCGCCCTGGCCGTGCGCGGCCAAATACGCCATCGCAATCAGCGCCAAGGTGCCACCCAAACAGAGCCCCGCAACGTTCACGCGAGGTGCGCCGGTAATCTCCTGCACGGAATCGAGCCCGGCGAGCACACCCTCACGCAGGTAATCGTCCATCGTGTAGTGCGCCATCGACTCGTCTGGATTCCGGTACGAGATCATGAACGTCTGGTGGCCGTGCGCAACGGCCCACTCGACGAACGACCGGCCGGGCGCGAGATCCATGATGTAGTACTTGTTGATCCACGGCGGACTGCAGAGAAGCGGCCTCTCATGAACCTGCGGCGTCTGCGGGTCGTAAGCGATCAGCTCAATCAACGCATTGCGCATCACGACCCGCCCGGGTGTCGCCGCGATGTTTTTGCCGAGTTGGAAGCTCGACCTGTCGACCTGCCTCGGATATCCGCCGTTGTTCTTCACGTCGTCGAGAAAATTCTCGAGCCCGCGGACGAGGCTCATCCCGCCCGTTTCCGTCGCCTCTTTCACGACGCCGGGGTTGAGCCACGGCACGTTGCTCGGCGCGAAAGCATCGCACATCAGCTGCATCGCAAACCGGGCCTTGCGCCGCGTCGCCTCGGGCAGCCGGGCCGAATCGACCAGCTGCAAAGCCGCTTGCGTGCGGGCCTTGTAATCCTCAACCAGCCCCGCAAGAATCGGATTGTCGCTCCACTCGGCGTCCGCAAATCGCTTGTCGTCCCCGAAACCGCCGTTGGCCGGCGTTTCGCCGCCCAAGCGCCGAAGCATGTTAAGGCCCACGTTCTGCTCCGCAAGGGCGAAACCAGCGAGCCACGTGCTCATGCGCAGCGGATCCATCATCACGTCCGCGATAACGGCCCGCACCGCGTCGCTCAGCGACGCGGGATCGAGCCCCGTAACGTCGATGCCGTAGCTCAGCTCCTCGGGCGCCATGCTTTGACTGGCCTGCGCACTCTCATTCATCTACATGTACCAGCCGCCGTTGATATTGTACACCGCGCCCGTTATGTATCCGGCCTTCTCATCGAGCAAAAAGCGCACGAGCTGCGCAACCTCGTCGGGGCGACCCAGCCGATGCCGCGGCGTCTGCTCGATCGCGGTCTCGATTGCCTGCGCCGGCATCGCGCGCGTCATGTCGGTATCGATGAACCCTGGCGCCACCGCGTTGACCGTGATGCCGCGCTTCGCGACCTCGAGCGCGACGGTCTTGGTGAGACCGATCAGTCCGGCTTTCGCCGCGGCGTAGTTCGCTTGGCCGAAATTCCCACTCTCGCCGACGACCGAGCTGATGTTGACGATCCGGCCGAACCCTTGCTCGATCATCTTGTCGAGGACCGCCTTGATCATAAAAAAAGGCCCCGATAGGTTGACCTTCAGAACCGCTTCCCACTCCTCGACCGTCATTTTCCGAACGGTGCGATCGCGGGTTATTCCCGCGTTGTTGACGAGAAAATCGATGCGGCCGTGCTCCTGCAGTACGGCGGCCACTGCCTCCTTGCACCGGCGGTAAACACTTACGTCGGTCTCATAAAAGTGTACGTGCGCAGCCGCCCCGTTCAGCCGCGCCGCGAGGCTTTGGGCGCGCGCTTGGTCTTCCGGCAGCCCGAGCACGGCGACGGTCGCCCCGTCCTGGGCCAGGAGGGTCGTGATGGCCCCCCCGATGCCGCGGGCGCCTCCGGTCACGACTCCGACGCGTCCTCTGAGAGGTAGACTATCCACGCGCTAGATTTACCCAACAGCAGCCAAGATGCCTCCAGGGCGCCCCGCGAATTGATTACATATCCAAACCGCCGTTGATCGAATAGACCGCGCCGGTGATGTAACTCGAGTCGTCTTCCAACAGAAAGCGCACGACGCGCGCGACCTCATGGGGGCGTCCCAAGCGGCGCTGCGGAATCTTCTCGACCACCTTCGTCAGCGCCGCCTCGGGAATCGCCGCAACCATTTCGGTCGCGATAAACCCGGGCGCGACGCAATTCACCGTGATGCCGCGCTGCGCCATCTCGAGCGCTAGACTCTTGCTGAACCCGAAAAGCCCGGCCTTCGACGCCGCATAGTTCGCTTGGCCGACGTTGCCGGTTTCACCGATGACCGAGCTGATGTTGACGATCCGTCCCGAGCCGCGTTCGATCATGTGCTCGAGGACCGCCTTGGTCATCTGAAAGGCGCCCAATAGATTGACGTCGAGCACCTGACGCCAATCGTCGATCGTCATCTTACGCACCGTCTTGTCGATCGTAATGCCGGCGTTGTTCACCAGAAAATCGACGCGGCCGAATCGATCCATGACCTCTTTGACGACTCGGTTGCAATCGTCGACGTCGTCGACGCGCCCTTGATGGATAGAGATCTCGGCGCCTTTGCCGGCCATCTGCTCGGCGAACTTCTCGGCGCTTTCGCGGCCGCGGCTGTAGCCGGCCGCTACCGACGCCCCGCTTTCGACGAGGCACTCCGTGATGGCCGCGCCGATGCCCCGCGTGCCACCCGTAACCAACGCTACCCGACCTTCAAACACGGCCGCCCTCCCGCCAAAGAATTTGGGGCAGAGGCTTCCGCGGCGACGAGCCCGTGTCATGCCGGGACCAAATGGAAGTGCCGGCACGGGACCGAAATCTGAGTTCCCCGTTCTTTTCAGGAGGTCACCATGACCCGACAGACATTGGTCATCTGCGCAGTGGCCGCCGCCCTCGCGGCATGCAGCAGCGGCGGATCGCAACAAACTTCGGCGCTCGCGCCAACGCAAGCGACGCTGCCAGCGTTCAAACTCGGGATGCCGCCGGCGCCGGCCGCCGAAATCGTTGGCGCCGTTCATCCAGACCACCACAAATCCTGGATTTCGCCCGACGCCCAACGAGCGCCCAGGCTGCTCTTCATCTCCGATTACGGATCGAGCGACGTGTACGTCTTTACGATGCCCGCCATGGCGCTCAAAGGCACCCTGACCGGCTTCGATTTCCCAGAAGGCGAATGTGCCGATGCGAGCGGCAACATCTGGATCGCAAATACCGGCGAGCTGGAGATGGAACAATACTCGCGGACCGGAACGCTGCTCAAGACGCTAAGCGACGCAGGCGGTTTTCCGGCGAGCTGTGCCGTGAACAAAGCTAATAACGATCTCGCCGTTGCGAACATCGAAAATTCGAGCGGCGGACCCGGGAACGTCACGGTCTTCACGAACGCCTCCGGCAGCGGAACGCCCTATACGAACGAGAGCTTCTACGAGTACTTCTTCGTCGGATACGATCCCAATGGCAATCTCTTCTTCGACGGCACGAACGAGAGCCGCACTAGCAGCTATCTTGCCGAGCTTCCCGCGGGCAGCAGCAACACGACGCTGATCACGCTCAGCGGCGGCGCGCTCTACACCGCGGGCCTCGTCCAATGGTATAAGGTCGGCAACTATCTAGCGCTGGGAGATCAGGAGTGCGACGGCAACGCGGGTACGTCTTGCGTCTACTGGGTCACCGTCTCGGGCTCGAGCGGAACCATCACCGCAACGACCGATCTCTCGAACTACGAAGGTGGCGCGGTCTGCGACTTGGTTCAAGGTGTGATTGCCGCAAACGGCGAGCGCTATCTCGCGGGTGCCGACTACGAGTATTGCGGCAATACGCCGATCACGGCGAATCGCTGGCCGTATGAAGCGGGCGGCGAGCCCACGAACTACAACAACACGACCAGTTTCGTCGAACCAATCGGAGCGGCCGTGAGCACCAAGTAGCAGTGCGAGCCACCCCTCAGCGCTACCCGAATCTACCGGTAATGTAATCCTCGGTCCGGCGATCGCTGGGCTTGGTAAAGAGTTTGCCGGTCTCGTCGATCTCGACCAGGCGCCCAACGCCGTCCTCGTCGGCGAGCATGAACGCGGTGTAATCTGAGACGCGAGCCGCTTGCTGCATGTTGTGCGTCACGGCGATGATGGTGAACTCGTCCGAGAGCGCCGCCATCAGCTCCTCGATCACCGCCGTCGCGATGGGATCGAGCGAAGCGGTCGCCTCGTCCATCAGCAACACCTCCGGCTTTGCCGCGACGGCGCGCGCGATGCAGAGCCGCTGCTGCTGTCCGCCCGACAAGCGTAACGGGCTCGTCTTGAGCTTGTCTTTGACCTCATCCCAGAGCGCGGCTTGGCGCAACGCGCGTTCCGCGATCTCCATACGCCCGGCTCGGCCTAAGCCTTTTCCGGCGCACGCCAGCACGTTGTCGATGATTGAGAGCGTCGGGAAAGGATTCGGGCGCTGAAAGACCATCCCGATCCTTCGCCGGATCGCCATTGGGTCGATCCCCCCCGCATAGATGTCCTGAGACTCGAGTAGCACCCGGCCCTCGACGCGCGCGTCGAAGACGACCTCGTGAATTCGGTTGAGACAACGCAGCAGCGTCGTCTTACCGCAGCCCGACGGCCCGATCATTGCCGTAATGGCTTTGCGCGTAAAGCCGAGCGTGACGTTTCCGACCGCCTTGCGCTCACCATAATATGCGCTCAAGTCTTCGGCTACGAGCAGCTCGTGGGCCGGCGCCGCTACGGTCAATGCTCGAGCCCCCGCATCGCCCGGCTCAAGAGCAAGCGCGCGCCCAGGCTCAACACGAAGACAGCCACGATCAAGAGAAGCGCTCCGCCCCATGCCTGCGCTTGCCAACTAGGATATGGCGAGATCGCATAGGTGAAAACTTGCAACGAGAGCTCGGCCATTGGGTTGTTCGGATTTGCTTCCCAAAACTGGCTGCCGAACGCGGTAAAGAGCAGCGGCGCGGTCTCGCCGGTAACCCGTGCGATCGCCAAGAGCAGCGCGGTGATGATTGCGGGCATGGCGGTCGGCAACACGATCGTCACCGTCGCTCGGAAGGTCGACATTCCCAGCGCTAAAGCGCCTTCGCGCACCGTCTGCGGCACGGAGCGAATCGCTTGTTCGGACGTTCGCACGAGCAGCGGAAGCATCAGCATCATGAATGCGAACGATGCCGAGAACGCCGAAAAGTGCTTCAGCGGCGCCACCAAGACGGCGTAGGCGAAGAGCCCGATCGCGATGCTCGGAACGCCGGAGAGCACATCGGAAAGAAACCGCAGCGCTTCGGGAATAGCGCCGCGACCGAAGAGTGCGAGGTAGATTCCCGTTAGAAGACCGATCGGCACCGCCATCGCGGTCGCGGTGCCGATGATGATCAGCGTGCCGAGGATGCCGTTGCCGACGCCGCCGCCCGGAACGCCGACTGGATGCGGCAGCTGCGTGAGAAAAGCCCAATTGATCGCTCCGATTCCCTGTACGACGACGTAGCCGAGAATGGCGAGGAGCGAGGCCGCCGCGAGCGCAGCGCAAAAGAGCGCCAGCGCGATCCCCAAGTGACCGTAGATGCGCCGGCGGCCAAGCCGCCGGTAGCGCGTCGCGAGCGCTGCATTTGATAGGCTTTCGGTTGCCATTGTTAGCGCGCTTAGGTCCGCTCCGAGCCGCGGACGCTCCAGATCATCACGCGCGCGAGTGCGTTGACGATCATGCTCACGAAGAACAGAATGAGGCCCAGCTCGATGAGGGCACTGATATAGATGTTCGTCGTCGCTTCGGTGAACTCGTTGGCGATCACGCTGGCCAGTGTGTACGACGGTGCGAAGAGCGACGCCGATATCTCCGGCCGGTTTCCGATCACCATCGTCACCGCGATCGTTTCACCCAACGCGCGGCCGAGCGCAAGCACGCAAGCGCCGAAGATGCCGATGCGCGCCGCCGGCAAGACGGCTCGCATCGCGGTTTCCCATTTGGTCGAGCCCAACGCCATCGAGGCTTCCCGTAAGTCCCGTGGAATCGCGGCCACAACGTCGCGCGAAATTGCCGTCACCGTCGGCACGATCATCAGCGCGAGGATAATGCCGCCGGTGAGCAGCCCGACGCCGTAGATGGGTCCCGAAAAGATCGGCAGCCAGCCGAGGGCTTTTTGCAGCACCGGCCCGATGCCGACCCTGACGAACGGCGCGAGCACGAAGAGCCCCCAGAGGCCGTAGACGACGCTCGGAACCGCTGCAAGTAACTCGATGAGAAACGAGAGCGGCGTGGCGAGCCAGCGCGGCGCGAACTCCGACAGAAAGACGGCCGCCATGATCCCGACGAACGCCGCGAGCGCGATTGCGATGAACGAGGTCACGACGGTGCCGTAAATCATCGGCAGGGCGCCGAACTTGCTCGCGATCGGGTCCCAGGAACTACTCCAGATAAAGGCCGGTCCGAACTTCACGATCGAGGGCCACGACCCGAGCACCAGCTCGAGGAAAAGGCCGACGATCAGCACCGCAAAGAGGATGCTCCCGCCGTAGACGACCGCGGCGAAGCCGCGATCGGCGGGACTGACGAAACGCGCTACGCGCCGGAAGCGCGGTTCACCGCTCTCCAATCAGCGCTGCATCTCGTTGAGTGAATGCTGCGCCGTCTCTTGGACGTTGTGCGGCAGCGGCACGTAGTCGACCGACTTTGCCTTGGCCTGCCCCTGCGAGCCGACCAGCCAAGAAAGGACGTCGTAGAGAAGCTTCGCGCGATCCTTGCTTGACTGACTCTTGTAGATCACGATCCACGAGTAGCCCGAGACCGGCCAGCAGGTGGCGCATCCGGTATCCACGATCGAGAAGTTTGTCGCGCTCACTTCGGGCTTCGTCGCCGCGGCGGCCGCGACGGTTTCCGGCGAAATTCCGACCCACTTGCCGGCGCGATTCTGCAGCAGCGCCGCGTCCATGTGGTTTTCGATGACGTACGCCAGCTCGACGTAGCCGATCGCACCCGGCGTGCTCCGAACTTGGCCGGCAACGCCCTCGTTGCCCTTCGCTCCGACCGAGCTCGGCGCCGGCCACGAGACGCTCTTGCCGACACCGACCTTGCTCTTCCATTCCGGCGAGACGTGGCTCAAGAAATCGGTAAAGATGTAGCTCGTTCCCGAACCGTCGGAGCGGTGCACCACGACGATCGGCAAGTCGGGTAGCTGCATGCCGCGATTAAGCGCGGCGATCCGGCCGTCGTTCCACTTGGAAATCTTTCCGAGGTAGATATCTGCGATGATCTGCCGCGTGAGGTGAATCTGGCCGGTAACGCCGGGCACGTTATAGGCGACCGCGGCGCCGCCGAGCGTCACCGGGATCTGTAGCACCGGCTGGCCGGCGCGGGTCAGCTCCTCCGCGTTCATCGGCACGTCGGTCGCGCCGAAGTCGACGTTCTTGGCGGTGAACTGTTGAATGCCGCCGCCGCTGCCGATCGACTGGTAGTTGACCGTAACGTCGGGATTCTTCTGATTATAGACGTAGAAGGCTTTGGAAAAGAACGGGTAATCGAAGCTCGACCCGGCCCCGGTGAGCTGCGTGGCCGCGAAGGCGGGCACGGTTAGCGCGACCGCAACGGCGGCCGTTGACAAGCAGCGAACGAGGGATCGTTTCACAAAAAGACTCCTTGTTAACAGAGGTTTCGTTTTCTAGTTTTAAGCCAGCCCGATTAACGTGACGTTAAGGGCCTGCCGAAGGATGCCCGGCCACACCCCAGGAAGGCGTCGGCCACATGATTGCCGACATGGCTGTTGACGATCGTGGGCCTTCGCTTGCCGAGCTCCGGCATACGGCCGCTCACGTGCTTGCTTACGCCGTCCAGGACCTCTTTCCCGAAGCGAAGCCTACCATCGGCCCAGCAATCGAGAACGGTTTCTATTATGATTTCGAGCGCGCCGCGCCGTTCACGCCCGATGACCTCGAGCGGCTCGAGAAACGGATGAGCGAGATCGTCGCCGCGGACTACCCGATGGCCGGGCGCGAAGTCACCCGTAGCGAAGCGATCGAAGCGTTCGCCGGCAATCCGTACAAGATCGAGATCGCGCGCGAGATTCCCGAGGGCGCGCCCATCACGCTCTATACGATCGGCGGCTTCACCGACCTCTGCCGCGGCGGCCACGCCGATTCGACGGGCAAGGTCGGCGCCTTCAAACTCACCAGCGTCGCGGGGGCCTATTGGCGCGGCGACGAGCATAAGCCGATGCTGCAGCGCATCTACGGCACCGCCTGGTTCTCCCAGGAGGATCTGAGCGCATACCTGGCGCGGCTCGAGGAAGCTCAGCGGCGCGACCATCGCAAGCTCGGCGCCGAGCTCGACCTCTTCTCGATCGAAGAGGAGGCCGGGGGCGGGCTGGTCTTCTGGCACCCCAAAGGCGCGATCGTCCGCGGCATCATCGAAGATTTCATCCGCGAGGGCCTGCGCGAGCGCGGCTACCAGCCGGTGGTGACCCCGCACGTCGTCAGCGAGCGTCTCTACGAAATCTCAGGACATCTTGAGAACTTCGGGAAGAACATGTTCGGACCGATCGAAGTCGAGGGCCAACGCTTTCGGCTCAAGCCGATGAACTGCCCCGGCCATATTCTCATCTACAAGAGCAGGCCGCGGAGTTATCGCGACCTGCCGCTGCGATTTTCGGAGTTCGGCACCGTCTATCGCTTCGAGCGCTCCGGCGTTCTTCTTGGGCTCACGCGGGTGCGCGGTTTCACGGTTGACGACGCGCACCTCTTCTGCACGCCCGACCAGCTGCAACGCGAGTTCGAGCAGACGCTCGACGAGGCGCGTCGCGTTATGAACGCCTTTGGCTTCGCCGACATCACGTATGTTCTCTCGACACGCGCTCCGGAAGACCGAGCCGAGACCGATGCGATCGCAGAGGACGCGATCCGCGAGGCGCTGCGCCACGAAAAATTGCCTTTCGAGATCGACGAAGGCGGCGGCGCGTTCTACGGGCCGAAGCTCGACATCAACGTGCGCGACGCAATCGGCCGTTCGTGGCAGCTCGGCACTGTGCAGGTGGACTTTATTCTGCCTGCTCGCTTTGGGTTAGAGTATCGCGGCGCCGACGGCCAAGACCATCGGCCCGTGATGATTCATCGGGCACTCGCCGGTTCGCTCGAACGTTTCTTTGGCATACTGGTCGAACATTACGGCGGAGCCTTCCCCGCTTGGCTGGCACCGATCCAGGTCGTCGTCACAGCGATTTCCCAGGATCAACGCGATTACGCGCGCACGGTGGCTGCCAGGCTCGAGGGAGCGGGCTTTCGGGTAGAGGTTGACGAAAGTAACGAGAAGCTCGGGTATAAGATTCGGCATTGGAAGACCCAAAAAATACCGTACATCTTAGTCGCGGGTAAACAAGAGGTTGCAGACGGTACAGTGAACGTCAATCAGCGCGGCGTCGACGAGAAGCGTAGCATCTTAGTGGAGTCGTTCGTCGAAGAATTACATAGAACTGTTGAGGCGAAGCAGTAAACGATGAAGTTTGACGCTCGCGCGGCTTTCGCGGGTCTCGCTCTAATCTTGGGCTCGTGCCAAGGCGCCGGCTTTGACAGCGGCATGGGCGGCGAGATGTCGCCGCCGGTTTCGCAACCCGGGTCGATGAACGGCGGAATGCAGGGCGCGGGCGGCATGGGCGGCGGCATGGGCAATCAGATTGCAGGGCCGAACGTCGGCCCGAACGGACAAGAAGAACTTACGAATCCGGGCGCGACCCTGGCGCCCAACGAAGCGCAATACCCAATCGGACAGGGCCCCAGCGGCATGAAATGCGCGATGGTGCAAGAGTACGGTCAGGAGTACACCTGCACGATCTCGTTCAACATGCCCACGCCCACACCGTCCGGCGCACCAGGTTCGAAGAGCACGGCCGCACCCACGCCGAGCCCGACGCCGACCCCGCAGCCAAGCGCATCGTCCGATAGCGACGACAGCGACGACAGCTCCGACAATCCGACGCCGACGCCGACGCCGGCCGGCATGATCACCGTGGAGATGGAGCCGCTGCCAAAAGACGTGCCGAACATGACCAATCCGAACCCGCTCTTCATGCACATCACGCCGCTGGTAGCGATCCGCTTGCAAAGCAACACGGACTTCACGCTCAGCGGCGGCACCTCGGTCCAATACACGCTGCCGGCGATGCAGTATACCGGCAGAGTCTTCGCACTCCAGCTCTACAACGAAACGTCGTTGCGCGGCAAGCGCGTCGACCAGTTCATTCTGGGTAGCAGCTATCAGAAGTACACGACGCCACAGGCAAACGTCATTGGCTTCTCGTTTAACGTGCCGAAGGTGACGGTGCGCCACACACAGGTCTGGCTGCTCGCGCTCTATGGCGCACAAATCCCGCCCGGCACGACCCCAACGCCGTCGCCGACACCGGCCGCCTCACCCTCGCCCAGCAGCTCACCCTAGTACCTTGTCACCCTGAGCGGAGTCGAAGGGCGACCCGCCAACACACTCCGGCGTGACGGCGGCTGCACGCAGAACCTTCGTCGCGAGCTTCCTCGGCTGGATGCTCGACGCGTTCGACTTCCTTCTGCTCACCTTCGTCATCACGCGGATCGCCACGACGTTCGATCGTACCGTGGCCGACGTTGCGTTCGCCATCACGTTGACGCTGATGTGCCGTCCGATCGGGGCGTTGCTCTTCGGGTGGCTCGGCGACCGGTACGGACGCCGTACGCCGTTGATGATCGACATCGGGTTCTACTCGCTGATCGAGCTGCTCACGGCATTTTCGCCGAACTTCATCACCTTTCTCGTGCTGCGCGCGCTCTACGGCGTTGCGATGGGCGGCGAGTGGGGGCTCGGTGCGGCGCTGACCATGGAATCGCTTCCCCCGAATCGCCGCGGTTTCATGGGAGGCATACTCCAGAGCGGTTACATGGTCGGGTTTCTCCTCGCCGCGGCCGTCTATTACTTTGTCTTCACGTTCACGCACTGGGATTGGCGCGCGCTCTTTATCATCGGCGCTCTGCCTGCGGTACTCATCCTCTACATTCGGCGCGGCGTTCCTGAGTCGCCCGTCTGGCTAGCCGGCCGCGCGCAACGAATCGGCGCTGCGCCGACCTTCCTGCTGAAATCTTTCGCGTCACACTGGCCGCTCTTCATCTACGCGATTGCTTTCATGGCCGCACTCAACGCGATGTCGCACGGCACCCAAGATCTCTACCCGACGTTCTTGCAAAAACAGCATGGCTTCTCGCCCGGCGCGACCTCGCTGCTCGTCATCATCGGAGCGCTCGGCGCGATCTGCGGCTCGGTGACTGCGGGCACGCTTTCGGAACGCTTCGGGCGACGTGTCTTGGTGATGGCTTCGGCGGCGATTGCCGCCTGTGCGATCCCCCTCTGGGCCTTTAGCCAGACGACGGCATTGCTCGCGGCCGGCGTTTTCGTCATGCAGTTTGCCGTGCAAGGCTGCTGGGGAGTCATTCCCGCCCATCTGAACGAGCTCTCGCCGCCGGACGTGCGCGGAACTTTCCCGGGCTTCACCTACCAGCTCGGCAACTTGGTCGCCGCCGGGGTGCCGCAGCTGGAAGCGATCGTCGCAACAAAATTTGCTTTGCCGGCCGGTGAGCCGAATTATGCCGGCGCGCTCGCCCTCGCCGCAACGATCGTGCTAGCCTCCGTCATTCTGCTCGCCGCGCTCGGGTATCTCGTCCGCAAGGAAAACCGCGGCCGCTCCCTCGTCATCCAAATCGAACCCACCTTGTCATCCTGACCGAAGCGCCGTTACGGCAGTAACCGGAAGACCGTGCCGTAGGCGGCGCGAACGGCTCCGCCGTTCAGGGTCGTGCCGTAGAGCATTCCATTGGTGTAGAGGAGCGGCGCGAAGGGGTGCACGCCGTCCGGCGCTTTGGCGAAGCTATACAAGACCGCCTCCGTGCCGGACCGCCTTAGCTCATAGACCGTTCCGTTACCATAGGCGCCGCCTCCGCGCGTCGTGCCGTACAAGTTCTTTCCTACGAAGATCGGGGGCGCAGCCGGATACGCGCCGTCCCCCTGCGGAGTTCCTTCAAAACTGTAGAGCACGCGTAGCGCGCCGTTCGGTTTTAGTGCAAAGACGGTTCCTCGTTTGAAACCTCCGGCTGCCGAGGTCGCACCATAAAGCGTACCGTCAAACGCGACGAGACCAACGGGATACTCACCCCAAAACGCACTGAAACTGAAGAGCACGCTTTCGGCACCTCCCGGACTGATTTCGAAGACCGAACCGACGTTATTCTTGCCCCCCTTTTCGGTGACGCCGTAGAGCTCGCCGTTTAAGACAACCATATCCCCAACAGGCTCTGCGCCGTCGTTCGGGGATCCGCCGAACGTGTGGAGCACGTGCTCCCGGTGAGAGGCGTCTATTTCATAGACGATGCCGTTACTGCTCGACCCGCCGGTCCACGTCGTGCCGTAGAGCGCTCCGTTGCCGATGGTGATGACCCCGCCCTTGGGATTCAGGCCGTCCGCGCCGCCCGCAAAGGAATGCAGAATACGAACCTGGTCCGAACCCGTAACCTCGTAGACGGTTCCGCAATTCCCCGAACACCTGCTGCCGGAGTAGGTCGTGCCGAATAACCGGCCGTACGCCGAGGTGAGGTTCGACATCGGATATTCGCCCTTCGGGGATCCCAGGAACCGGTGGACCACCTGTTCGCGACCCTTCGCATCGATCCGAAAGACCGTTCCACACGAATTGCAGGGCGATCCGCTATATCCGCCGAGCGACGTCGTGCCGTAAAGCCATCCTCTGAAGTTGGTGAGTCCGGCCGCCGGCTGTTCTCCGTCGGGCGGTCCCTTGAAGCTATAGAGCGACGTGTAACCGGCGTCCCGCGAAACGCTCTGCGGCGCCGCACCCGGGACGCCGACCGGTGGTTGATAAGCGTTGCACGCTGCCAGCAATCCAGCAGCTGCGAAAAGACTGAAAAGAACGGTCCAAACCCGCATGCTGACTCCTCTCTGTTTGACCATTGGAGACTTCACTCTCCCGACGTTGCGCGCAGGCGTTGCCGGAGATGCAAAACCGCTTGTGCGTGAATCTGCGAGACGCGCGATTCCGAGACGCCAAGCTCGCCCTTGATCTCCTTGAGCGTTTCGCCTTTGAAATAATAGCGCCGAATAACCGTCCGCTCTTGCGGAGAGAGCGACTCGACGGCGCGAACCAGCTCCCCGCGAAGCTCGTCGCGTTCGATCTCACTCGTGACGTCGCTCTCCACATCCTCGAGGGTATCCCCGACGGAAAGCTCGTGATCGCCGCTGTTCGGCAATGGTTCTTCGAGCGAAACAACGTTGGTTCCGCGCACCCGCTGTCGGACTCGGTCGAGCTCGCGGACGGAGACGTTGAGCCGCTCGGCCAGCTCCTCATTGGTTGGATCGCGTCCCAGCTCGAAGACCAAACGCTCGAAGGCGCGGTCGAGCTCCCGCGCCCGCTGGCGAACCGTTCGCGGGACCCAGTCCAACGAGCGCAGCGCGTCGAGGATCGCTCCGTTGATTCGCGTGATCGCATAGGTTTCGAACTTGACCGAGCGCGAGTCGTCGTACTTCTCGATGGCGTCGATCAAACCGAAGACGCCGTCGTTGATCAGATCGTTGATGTCCACGTTCGCCGGCAAATTGACCGAGATCCGGCCGGCGACGTACTTGACGAGATGCAAGTACTTGTGGATGACCTCCCCGCGAGAAAGCGATCGCTCAGCCACGGCATGCGAAGGTCCGCAGCGCGAAGCGCAGTGCCTCTCCATAGAAATAAAGGCGATCGCTCATAGTTCGCTCGCAGTCGTCCCCTAGCAATACCTCGGCGAGCCGGGGGCACCCTTCCAGATAGCGCATTCCGCAATGAGCGACGCGTACCGCGCGCTTGCACGCTCTCCCTGCATTCCGGCGGGCTGCCCTGTAGGAGTTGCGCGTCCAACCGGAGTAGGCAAGCCGTCCGGCCCACTCGGGCCCCTCTTTTTGCTTAATAAGGACGAGGATGACCGCACAGACAGCGATCGTTGCCGGGTTGATCGGAGGCGTCCTGGCGGTGCTCTACGGGGTGGCCCTCACTTTCTGGGTACTCGCGCAGCCGGCCGGGAACCAGCGCATGCGCGAGATTGCCGCCGCGATCCAGGAAGGAGCGATGGCCTTCCTTCAGCGGCAGTATCGAACGATCGGGATCGTCGCGATCGTTCTCGCGATCCTGATTCTCTTCGCACCGACCCTCGGCAAGGAAGCTGCCGTCGGCTTTTTGATCGGCGCGATTCTCTCGGGCGCGGCCGGGTTCATCGGCATGATCGTCTCGGTGCGCGCAAACGTTCGCACCGCCGAAGCGGCGCGTGGCGGCCTGACGCCGGCACTCAACGTCGCCTTCCGGGGCGGTTCGGTCACGGGCATGCTGGTCGTCGGCTTGGGTCTGCTCGCCGTTTCCGGCTACTACTACATTCTGCAAAGCGTCAATCACGGCGACACCACGACGACCCTCAACGCCATGGTTGGGCTCGCCTTCGGATGCTCGCTCATCTCCGTCTTCGCTCGTCTCGGCGGCGGAATTTATACGAAGGCCGCCGACGTCGGCGCCGACTTGGTCGGCAAGGTCGAGGCCGGCATCCCCGAAGACGACCCGCGCAATCCCGCGGTCATCGCCGATAACGTCGGCGACAACGTGGGCGACTGCGCCGGCATGGCCGCCGACCTCTTCGAGACGTACTGCGTCACGACGGTCGCCGCGATGTTGCTTGGGAATCTTATTTTCGGCAGCTCCCTTCCCGGCGCGACTACCTTTCCGCTCGTCCTCGGTGCGATCTCGATCGTCGCTTCCATTATCGGGACCCTCTTCGTCAGCCTCGGTCAGGTTCGCCGCACGAAGATCATGGGCGCGCTCTATCGCGGTATGATCGTAGCCAGCATTCTCGCACTCGCCGGTTTCTATTTGGCCTCGCAGCGCGTCTTCGGGGGCATGACCGGTGCTCTCAGCGTGAACGCGATCTTCATCTGTGCAGTGGTCGGCGTCGTTATTACCGCGCTCATTACGCTCATCACCGAATATTACACAGGCAGCCAGTTCCCGCCGGTGCAGTCGATTGCCAAGGCTTCCATTACCGGTCATGCGACCAACATTATCGCCGGCCTTGCCGTCTCGATGCAGGCGACCGCGCTTCCGGCACTAGTCATCGTCGCCGGCATCTTGATCAGTTACGCTATGGCGAATGTGTACGGCGTCGGCATTGCCGTCATGTCGATGCTCTCGATGGCCGGCATTATCGTCGCGATCGACTCGTTCGGCCCGATTACGGACAACGCGGGCGGCATTGCCGAGATGGCCGACATGCCGAACGACGTCCGCGAGGTCACCGATCCGCTCGACGCCGTCGGGAATACGACCAAGGCCGTCACCAAAGGCTATGCAATCGGCTCGGCTGCGCTCGCGGCGATTGTGCTCTTCGCTTCGTTCGTCCAGCAGCTCATCAACCACAAGTGTCCCGGGGTGGCATCGGCGGGCTGCACGGACTCGGTGCGCAACCTTTTTGCAATCGGAAATCCCTTCGTTCTCACCGGACTCTTCATCGGCGGCCTCTTGCCGTATCTCTTCGCGTCGCTCTCGATGCAGGCGGTCGGCCGTGCCGCCGGCTCGGTCGTCGAGGAAGTCCGCCGCCAATTTCGCGAGATTCCCGGAATCATGGAGGGAACGGCGCGGCCCAACTACGGAACGACCGTCGACATCGTCACGCGCGCGGCCCTGCACGAGATGATCGTGCCGGCACTCATCCCCGTCCTGGTTCCGCTCGTCGTCGTCCTGCTCTCGTACTTCAACCTTCTTCCGCACGACACGGGCGCCGAGATGCTGGGCGGCATTCTGGTCGGTTCGATCGTGACGGGCTTTTTCGTGGCGATTTCATTCACTTCGGGCGGCGGCGCGTGGGACAACGCCAAGAAGTACATCGAGGACGGCCATTACGGCGGGAAAGGCTCGATCGCTCATCAAGCCGCGGTCACCGGCGACACGGTCGGCGATCCCTACAAAGACACTGCCGGCCCCGCAATCAACCCGATGATCAAGGTACTCAACATCGTCGCGCTCCTGCTCGTCGCCTTCCTGCGCTAACCCGCTTTGTCGACCGTCGTCCATTTGTGCTAAGCGCAGTCCGAACGTGAGCGACACAACCTAGCGGCGCTGATACGCTCCTTTCAGAATAGGAGGAGCGACAATGAAAGTTCAAATTCTCTGCGCTGCATTATCGGGAGCGATTCTCGCCGGTTGCGCGGCGAACGGCGCAGGCAGTTCCGGCGGACAGAACGCGCTGCTTCCAGCCGGCTCATCGAAAACGTCGTCAGAGTATGCGGTCGTCGCGCTAGACCCGTTAGGCGGGTCGTCGGCCGGGGCGAACAGCATCAACAACCTCAACTGGGCGAGCGGCGTATCGTCTCTTACGTCAAGCTCGTACATCCACGCCGCGCTCTGGGAGAATGGCGGCTCGCCGATGGATCTCGGCACGCTCGGCGGCCCCAACAGCGCGGTCGAGTGGCCGGTCAAGAACGACCACGGCCTCATTTCCGGCATATCGGAAACCTCCGGGCAACAAAAGCTGGGGGAAGTCTGGTCGTGCGCAGAGGCCTTCTTCCCGCAACCGCCGAGCGGTCACATCTGTCGCGGTTTTGCGTGGGCACACGGGAAAATGGTCGCGCTGCCGACGCTGGGCGGGAACAACGGTTTTGCAGCCGGCGCGAACGAGCACGGCGCGATCGTCGGTTGGGCCGAGACGCGCAAGCACGATTCGACCTGCGTCAGCCCGCAGGTCTTGCAGTTCGAAGCCGCGCTCTACGATCCCAGAGGGCGCAGCGCCAAGGAACTGCCGCCGTTGCACGGCGATAAAGACGGTGCCGCGACGGAGATCAGCGACGAAGGACAGGTCGTCGGCATCTCCGGAATCTGCGATCAGGCCGTCGGCCGATTCACCGCCAAGCATGCGGTCATGTGGGACCACGGCAAGGTCATCAATCTCGGGAGTCTCGGCGGCGTGGCCTGGAATACACCGATGGCGATCAATAACAAGGGCGTGGTGGTTGGTTTCTCCGACCTTCCGGGCGATCAAAGCGGCACTCCGAATTTCCATGCCTTTATGTGGACCAAGCACGGCGGGATGACCGATCTCGGCACGTTGCCCGGCGACATATTGAGCGAGGCTCTCGGCGTCAATGACGCGGGTCAGATCGTCGGCGTGTCGATCGGCAGCTCGTCATCGCGCGCCTTCATCTGGCAGAACGGCACGATGACTGATCTCAACACGCTCGTTGGGCCGAGCTCGCAGCTCTATCTCCTCTACGCCAACGACATCAGCGAACAGGGGGTCATCGCCGGCGGCGCCTGCGTCCTCGTGAGCGATGCCTGCGGCAGTGAGTTCCCCGGCTTCATGGCGACGCCCGGGAGCCGGGGCGCCCTGATGCCATAGCCGCATGGTCACGAACGGCCGCCCCGTCGCGTTATCCCTAATTCACCATGTGGCAAGAGCGCGCGTGGAGCCGCCACGAGGACCGCGAGATGGTCTTCAGCGTCCGAACCAGCAGTTCGGGGCGTCATTGGAGCGGCTTCGATGCGATCCTCTACGAGGCATCTGCCGGATTCTCGGAACAGCAGTTCGTCCGCCACAACGTCAGCATGCAAATCGGGCGCCCCCTTCTGGTCCTGAGCCGTTGCAATGGCGAAACGGTACGGCGGCTTCAAGTACCGGGCGACATCAAGATCGTCCCGCCCGGAGTGCCGCGCGTTTGGGAGACCGAATCCGCGACGGTTAAGCTTTCAATGTATCTCAGCACGATGTTGATGCACTCGGCCGCCGAGTCGATGGGCATCAGCGCCGACCGTGTCGCCGTCGCTCCTCAGTTACACGTCCGCGATCCCCGCATCGAGCACATCGGCTGGGCGGTCAAAGCCGAGCTGGAATCGCCCGAACCGCTCGGACGCCTCTACGGTGAAAGCCTAGGAATCGCCCTCGCCGCACATCTCTTGCGCGACTACGTGCGCGCCTCGCCTCCTCGCAACGGCGGCCGGTTTTCGCGGCGCCGGCTGCAACGAGTTCTCGATTACATCCAGGAGCATCTCGCCGCGGACTTATCGCTCGCGCAGCTCGCCGAGCTCGTCGATATGAGTCCGTCGCATTTCAAGGTCGTCTTCAGGCACTCGATGGGACTCCCGGTCCACCAGTACGTCATCCGCAGCCGCGTCGAGCACGCAACCGGCCTGATCGCGCGCAGCAAGCTTCCTTTGAGCGATGTCGCCCTGCAAGCCGGTTTTGCAAATCAAAGCCATATGGCGCGCTGCATGAAGCGGCTAACGGGAGTTACGCCCGCGGCGATGCGCGGCTAGCACTCGGGAGCGCTACGCTCGGGACGCTCCAATTCATCGGCTCCGCGACACAAAGTGGCGTCCGAGTTCGCTATAGTGATTGGAGCCGGAGGGAACAGTGCGACCCATGTCGTTGTCGCCCTCCGGCTCTCCGCGCGGCCGTTTCCAGCGTGCAGCGGCGCCCGCCCTAGCCGGACTGAGCTAAGCGCTCGTACTTGCGAAAAATCACCACGTAGCTGGAGACGATAAATGCAATCGCGAACGCGAGCAACGCATCGCCGATCGTGCTTACCATGCTGCCGTGCTGCGGTATAAGCGCGCGAACGCCGCTACGCAAGGCGAGTGCAACGACGAATATCGTCAGGGTTACCCAAGAGGATCCGAGGTACATCACGCCGCGCCGCTCGGTCGGACGCACCTCAGTGTGCATCCCGCGTAGCACTCCGAACGGAACACCCACCGCGGCTCCGAAGATGAGACCCAGCGCAATCTCCAATGGCGGCGCAGGATTGAGCCGGTCGTTGGCATAGATTGCCCACGCCGTTAGAGCGCAAAGTAACGTCGGCGCGACCCACATGCGGGTGACGCTGATCTTCTGCGGACGCATCAAGCGCACGGCCAGAACTGCCACCACCACGACGAGCGGCAGCACTTGCGCCCACGGCGGAAGACTTTCGCCGGAGTGCGGCGTTACTTGATCTCCACCTTGGCGCCGGCTTCCTCGAGCTTCTTCTTCACCTGCTCGGCTTCGTCTTTAGTGACGCCCTCTTTGACCGCCTTGGGCGCGCTTTCGACGAATGCCTTCGCTTCGGTGAGTCCGAGGCTCGTGAGCTCGCGAACGGCCTTGATCACCTTGATCTTTTCCGGGCCAATTTCGCTGAGAATGACGTCAAACTCGGTCTTCTCGGCTTCGGGTGCGGCCGCCCCAGCGCCGGGCGCGGCCGCCATCATCGCAACCGGCGCGGCGGCGGAGACGCCGTATTTCTCTTCGAGCTGCTTGACGAGATCCGCCAGCTCGAGAACGGTGAGCTTATCGATTTGTTCGATGAGATCGGTGAGTGCCATGTGCGTCGTTTTTTTCCTTACTTAAGCGTGTGAAATTGCGCCGGCTTTTTGCTCGCGAATGGCGTCGAGCACACGGACGAGCCCGCGCTGGTTTCCCGAGAGCACCGTGACGAGCCCACGGATGGGATTGGCAAGCGAGCCGACGAGGCTTGCGATGAGATCGATTTTCGGGGGAAGCTTTGCAAGCTTGTCGACCTGCGCCGCATCGACGATCTGACCGTCGATGTAGGCGGCCTTGACCGCGACCCGCTTGACCGTATCGCTAAAAGTTTTGAGCGCCTTCGCCGGCGCGACGGGGTCGGCTCCGGCAAAGACGATTCCGGTGGGACCGGCGAGAAAGCTCTCGAGCTTACCGGCGAGGTCGCCGGCGGCGATGCGGAAGAGCGTGTTCTTGACGACCGAATACGTGTTTCCGTCTTTGCGAAGCTCGCCTCGGAGCCTGGTGATTTCCGCAACGGTCAGGCCCGAGTAATCGGTCAGGAAGAGACTCTTCGCGCCGGCGAGCTTCTTGGCGAGCTCCCCAATGGCGGCTTCTTTACGAGCGGTCGGCATGCGGTGTACTTCCAGCAAAAAGCGATGTGCGGCTAACGAAAAGCGCCCCATGTGAGGCGCCTCGTTCAAACCGCGCGTCGTGTTGGCGATCGCGCCGACTCGTCGTAGTGCGTCCTCGGTAGTCAGAATTAAGGCCATGCGGCCGGCTACGGTCTTTGGAGCCGTCGGTTAGCCTACCATAGGAAAGCCCGGGAACGCAAGGCTTTTGCCGAGAAGCCGTTCGCTCGCCGTGACCTCTCGCCCGAGCCCCGCACTCGCGTTACCACGGCCGGCGTCGCCATCTGCCGGCGGCCTCTGGCGCTCGACCATCGCCTTTCTGTGCGAGCGGCTTTCGCTGGCCGTCGTCGCCATCGGGACGATCCTCATGGTCGTCGTTTTCTTCGTGGTCGAAGGCAACTCGACGCAGCTCGGTTTTTTCCCGATCGTCTTCCAGCACAATACCAATCAGGTCGAAGTTGAGGCAGGCTCGTCCCTGGGCAGCTCGCTTAAAACGGGCGACCGCATCAATTTAATGGCGTTGACGGAGCCGCAGCGCTTTGCGCTCTTCGCAGGCGCGCACGCAAACAAGGCGATACCAATCGAGGTGACGCGGGACGGCCGTACGTTCCGAACGTCTCTCGTCGCAAGTACGGTCGACTATTCGACGCGCGCGACGCTTACCCGATTTGTCGGCATCCCGCTCTGCTTCTTCCTCTCGCTCGCGTTGGCCAGCGCGCTCTTTCTCATCCGGCCGCTGCCGATCACACTCGCATTTTACTTCTACACCATGCTGATGCTGGTGAAGGTCAACGAAACACCGCTCACCCTCGCCGCCTGGCCGATCAGCTTTGCCAGCTATCTCGCGATTCAGTTCGTTTATCCGGCAGCCCAGCTGATGATTCTGATCTTCGCGCAGCGCCTCTACGGCCGGCCGAGCCGCGCGTGGCCGTGGATCCTCGGCAGCGCGATCCTTCTCTCGGTCATCGTGCTGATCGTTTGGACCGACCCCATCGTCTGGATGGTCTTCCAGCGCTTTGGCTTTCCCGGGCCGCGCCTGCTGTTCGAGAGCGTTGCCGACGCGCTGCTGCTGACGGTCGTGCTGGCGGGGCTGGCGTACATCGCCTCCGGCGCTACCGGCATCTCGAGAGGTCGCGTCATGTGGGTCGTCGCGGGGATCGCGCTCGCACCGATACTCGACCTCACGTGGGCCGTCGCCAACATCCTCAGCACGCTCGTTGGTAACGTCTCGATCTCGCTCCTTAACCTGCAGGACTGGACCGCGGCGCTGCTGCCGTGGTTTGGCCTCGTCGGCTCGATCTTCGTCGTCTACGGATTTTTGTCCGAGCGCGTCGTCGACTTTCGCTTCGCGATTGGGCGCGCCGCAATCTACGGCGCGGTCACCGCCGTCCTGCTGCTCTTCTTCGGCATCGTGGAATGGTGGACCGAGCAAGTCTTCGAGACGACGCGGCCGGCAATCTACGTCAGTCTGGCCGCAGCGCTTGCAATCGGCTTCGCGCTCAACGCGCTGCACGGCCGCGTCGAGACCTTTCTCAATACGTTCTTTTTCCGCGATCAGCGCCGCGCCGAAGAGGCACTTCGGCATGCGGCGCGAGCGCTCGCAAACACGTGTTCCGAGAAGACCTTGATCGAGTTCCTCGTCGAGGAACCGGTGCGGGTGCTTGGCCTCACCTCGGCCGCCCTTTTCTTGGCGCAGCGTGAGGGCGACGTCTTCGTGCGGACCGCCGACCACGGCTGGACGCGCAAAGAGACCGAACGCATCGACCCGGAGGACCCCCTCATCGTCGAGCTGCGCGCCGACCTCGCGCCGATCGTCCTAGACGGGCGGCCGCGGGCGGAAACGATCTTGCCCGGCGGTTCGAAAGCGCCGTCGCTCGTCGTACCGCTGCTCATGCGGGGCTCCGTCTTTGGTTTTGTTTTCTATGGACCGCGCAGCAACGGTACGCCGCTGACGACCGACGAGCGCAACCTCCTAGCAGCAATCGCGCGCGGCGCCGGTGCGGCGTACGACCATATCGACGCTGACAAATCGCACGCCCGCATCCGCAAACTCGAAGGGCGGCTGAGGGAGCTGGGCGCCGCCATCCCCGACTAAGGGCGCAGGCCCACCGCTTCGAAGTACGGCTCGAGGCGCGCCGCCGCCTCGCCCTCCCATGCAGCTGCGACGTAGCCGTCGGGCCGCACTAAGTAGCAGGCGTTGCGCGCAAAACCGGCACGTGCCGCATCGTCGCTCCAAGCAAAGACGTGCACGGGAACTCTCTGCCGGTCGCAGAGCGCGCGAACCGCGGCATCGACCGTGCCGAACGCATGCAGCTGCCAATCGAGCGATTGAAGCGGAGCGAAGTTGTCGGCACTTGCAATCCAAGGGAGGCGATCGCCCCCGCGCACTCGGCCGGCCTCTCCCTCGCTCAAGCTCGAATCCGGATAGCGGATCTGCGTCTGCGATACGACGCGGAAGAGCGCCTGCCGAATCGCGGCGAAACGGGTGGCCACCGAGACGAAGAACGGCGCGACGAAGCGCCGATTTAGATTGCCGAGCGCACCAGGCGCCACCATCGCCGTGAACGCGCGGTCGGTCGTCGCAACCAGCGCGCGCGCAAATCCAATTCGCTCCTCCTCGAAGCTATCCAGGATCCGCGCTGCGGCGCGCCCTCGCAGTACGTTGGCGAGTTTCCAGCCGAGGTTCGTCGCATCGCCGATTCCGGTGTTCATGCCCTGCCCGCCGGCCGGGCTATGAATGTGACCCGCATCGCCCAGAATGAAGGCTCGGCCGACGCGGAAGTGTTCGGCGACGCGGTGGTGCACTCGGTAGGTCGCAAACCAGTTGACTTCGCCGACCTTCGCATCGAGCAGCGGCTCGATGCGGTCGCGAATCGTTTCGAACGTAACCTGATCCGTTTCCGAAAAGCCCGGAGGGACCAGACCGATCAACCGGTGCATGCCGGTCGAGCGGACCGGGAAGTTCAGGACGAGCGCATGCTCGCCCAGGGTTGCGTAGAGGTCGCGATCGCTCGAAGCCATCTTCGCATCGCAAACGAAGAAGAGCTGCTCGTAGGTGCGGCCCGGGAAGCCGAGTCCCAGCGTTTCGCGCACGGTGGAATGGGCGCCGTCGCATCCGCAGAGGTAATCGGCGGTGACGTTCTCCGTGCCGTTCGGACCTACGATCGTCGCGTCGACCCCATCGTCGCGCTGCGTGAAGTGCGTGAGCCTCGTGTTCCACTCCACCGCTGCGCCGGCCTCACCGAGCTTCCGTACGAGGAACCGCTCGTGGTCGTCTTGCGGATAGGTGAGCGCGAATGGGTACGGACTAATGCCGGCGCCCAAGTCGCTGAACCGTAACCGGAGAATCTCGTGCAGGCGTCCGTCGCGGCCGCTTTCGCGCAGATGGATCTCCCGCACGACGATCCCGTCGGCGATCATCTCGTCGGCGAATCCGAACTGCCGGTAGAACTCCAGCGTCCGCGCCTGCACGACCATCGCGCGCGAGTGTGCCCCGGGTCCCGCTGCGCCGTCGATCAGTCGAAACGGCACGCCTCTGCGGGCCAGGTTCAACGCGAGCACGAGGCCCGTCGGCCCCGCACCTACAATCAATGCCGCCATCTATGATGTACCTCGTTTTGAAGCTCGTCCATCTAACCGGTGTCGTCCTCTTCCTCGGGAACATCACCGTCGGTGTCTTTTGGAAGAGCTACGCCGACCGAACTCGGAACGCCGTCGTCATGGCGAGCACTATGGACGGCATCATTGCGGCCGACAAGATCTTCACGATTCCCGGAATTCTGATTTTGCTGGCGGGCGGCCTCGGCGCAGCCTTTGCCGGAGGCGTCCCGATTCTCTCGACGGGATGGCTCCTCTGGGGAATCGTGGCCTTCGTTCTGTCGGGATTAGCCTTCGGGCCGCTCTCGCGCGTCCAGCGAAAGATATCGGCCGCCGCGCACGCCAGCAACCTCGAGCAATACGATGAGTGCTCCAAGGGCTGGAACCTCTGGGGCACGATGGCGCTGCTCTTCCCCGTCGTCGCCTTCGTGCTGATGATCCTCAAGCCGGAACTCCCGGCGTTTCCTCACTAAGCCCGCTCTACACTTAAAATCCGGCCGGGAGGGTCATGCCGAGGTTCTTGACCAGGAATGCGTACGTATCGGCGTAGCTCTCAATCGTCTCGTTCAGGTTCGTGCTGCCGCCGTGGCCTGCTTTGACTTGCAGGCGCAGCAAGATCGGCGCCGAGCCGGCCTGCGCGGCCTGCATGGCGGCAGCGAACTTGAAGCTATGGGCCGGAAAGACCCTGTCGTCGTGATCGGACGTCATAATGAGGGTCGGCGGATAGACGGTGCCGAGCTTGACGTTGGCAAGCGGCGAGTACGCGCGCAGCCACGCGAACTGGTCGGCACCGCACGTCGAGCAGCCGTACTCCGGTATCCATGCGCTGCCGATCGTGAACTTATCGAAGCGCAGCATGTCGAGCACGCCGACCATCGGAATTGCCGCGCCGAAGAGATCCGGCCGTTGCGTCTCCACGGCGCCGATCAGCAAGCCGCCGTTCGACGCGCCGCGAATCGCCAGCTTCGGCGTCGACGTGAACTTTTTGTCAATGAGATACTCCGCGGCGGCGATGAAGTCGTCGAAGACCTTCTGCTTGTTCTTCAGCATGCCGCCGTGATGCCACGCTTCACCGTATTCGGAACCGCCCCGAATGTTCGGAACGGCGTAAATTCCGCCCATCTGCATCCAACTGGAGATGAACGCCGAGAACGCCGGAGTCACCGCAATGTCGAATCCGCCGTACGCGTAGAGCATTGCCGGCGCGGTGCCGTCCATCGGCGTTCCTTTGCGATAGGAAATCGTCATCGGCACTCGCGTGCCGTCTTTGCTGCGATAAAAGATCTCGGTGCTAACGAACTGGGCCGGGTCGAACGGGACGTGCGTCGTTCGGAAGACGGCATTCGCGCCGCTGACGGCATCGTATGCGTACACGATCGGCGGCGTCGTATAGCCCGAGTACGTATAGAAGGTCGTCCGATCGGATGACAACCCCACCGCAAAACCGCCGGCAGTGCCGATGCCCGGGAGCGGCACGTCGCGCACGAAGACGCCGGTGCGCGCGTAGACTTTGACGACCGAATGAGCGTCGGTCAAATACGAAACGACGAATCGATGCGCGATGTACGATGCCGACTGCATCGCCGACGCCGATTCTCCGACAAGCGGTTCGAGCGCGCCGGTGGTCGCGTCGACGGCGACGATACGCTTGTTCGGCGCATCGAGGGTCGTAGTGAAATAGAGTGCGCTGCCGTCGTTTCCGACGAAATCCCAGCGTGCGTCCTCTTTCCAGAGCAGCCGATGCAACGCCCGGTTGGGATCGCGCAGATCGATCACGCCGATCCGGTTGTTGATCGAAGTCGTGCTTTGCACATCGACGATCGCGTAGCGCCCGTCCTCGGTAGTCGACGTGCCGTATATCCAATTCGCGTGCTGCGGATCGTAGACGACGCGGCGATCCGCCGATTGCGGCGAACCCAGCACGTGGAGATAAACGGCGTGAGCCTTGAGCGCGGCTTTGTACATCTGCCCGGAGGCCGGCTGGGGATACCGCTCGTAGAAGAAGCCGGTATCGTCGCGCAGCCATTGAGCCGACGAAAATTTGCTCCACTGCAGCTCGTCCGGCAAATCCTTGCCGGTGACGATGTTGCGCACGTGCCAGGTCTGCCAGTCAGAACCCGACGTTTGCGTTGCATAGGCGAGCAGATGCGCGTTCCAGCTCGGCTGATCGCCTCCAATCGTGATGGACTGGTCCGCCGAGAGCGTGTTAGGATCGATCAGCACGTGCGGTGTTCCGTGCAGCCCAACCATCGTGTACAGTACCGGCTGCGGCTGCAATCCCGGGTTGTAGTAATAAAAGTACCGGTTACCGATGTGGTACGGCGTCGAGTAGCGTTCGTAGTTCGCCGTCGCTTGGAGATGCTCGCGGATCGCCTCGCGCTGCGGAATGGCATCGAGATAGCGGCGAGTCAAAGCGGCTTCAGCCTCGACCCAGACGCGCGTCGAGGGCGCGTCGATGCTTTCGAGCGGACGGTACGGATCGCGCACCTGGGTGCCATAGTACGTCTCGACCGTTGCGTCCGCCGGCGGCTTCGGATAAGCCACCGGCGCGGAAGACGGCGCCGGCGTTGCGGCTAGCGCCAAGAAAACGAGCAGCAGCGCTTTCATTGGCTACCAGACTCTGCGATGCCGCGCCTAGGCGGTCGCTTTCACCCGGTTCGGATCGACCTTCACGCCCGGGCCCATCGTGGTCGCAAGCGTGACGCTGCGCAGATACGTGCCCTTCGCTGCTGCCGGCTTCGCGCGAACGATCGCGTCGAGCAGCGTGCTGACGTTTTCGACCAGGTGCGCTTCGTCGAAGCTCGCCTTGCCGACGATCGTGTGAATGATACCGGTCTTATCGAGTCGGAACTCTACCTTGCCGGCTTTGATATCGCGAATCGCGTTGCCGATGTTCGGCGTGACAGTCCCCGCCTTCGGATTCGGCATCTTCGTAGCGAGGATGCGTCCCAGCTCCTTGCCGACTTGCGCCATCATGTCGGGCGTCGCAACCGCGACGTCGAAATCGGCGAAGCCGCCCTTGATCTTGTCGATCAAATCCTGATCGCCGACGATGTCGGCGCCGGCCTCTTGCGCGGCCTTCGCGTTATCGCCCTTGGCAAACGCGATGACGCGCACCGTGCGCCCCGTGCCGTAAGGCAGCAGAACCGTACCGCGGACGCTCTGGTCGCTCTTCTTCGGATCGACACCCAGCCGCACATGCGCCTCTACCGTCTCGTTGAACTTCGCAGTGGCGTTCTTCTTGACGATGGCAATGGCTTCGGGGGTTGAGAAGAGATGCCGGTGGTCGTACGCGGTAGCGACGGCCTTGTACCGCTTTCCATGATGCTGCGGCACGTTACGCCTCCACGTCGACGCCCATCGAGCGCGCCGTCCCGGCGACGATCTTCTTTGCCGCCTCCATGTCGTTGGCGTTGATGTCGGGCATCTTCACTTTGGCGATCTCCTCGAGTTGCTTCTGGGTCAGCTTGCCGACCTTATTGCGATTCGGCTCTTTGCTGCCCGACTCGATGTTCAGCGCCTGCTTGATGAGAAACGACGCCGGAGGCGTCTTCGTGATGAACGTAAAGGTCCGATCCTCGAAAACCGTGATCTCGACCGGAACGATCATGCCCACCTGCGACGCCGTACGCTCGTTGTACTGCTTGCAGAAATCCATGATGTTGAGCGAGTAGGGCCCGAGTGCCGGACCGATCGGGGGTGCCGGCGTCGCTTTGCCGGCGGGAATCTGTAGGCCGATCTTGCCTACGATCTTCTTAGCCATTTTCTATGTCCTTCTCTTTCGAAGCGCCTCGGTCGCATTCGAAGTCGGACACATTCGTCGCGCGACATCCTGTCGCGCTCCTTCTACTTGGCACGCCGCGCTCTTGTCATTCTGAGCGGAGGCGCGCAGCGCCGAAGTCGAAGGGCGGTCCTCGTTCGAAGCGACATTCATCGCTTCTCCCCCAAAATCAATTTGGCGAAGAACGCCGGGGTTGCGCGTCCGGCCAATACTTTCTTGTCGTCCTGAGCGAAGCGCCCAACCTTGTCATCCTGAGCGAAGCGCCCAACCTTGTCATCCTGAGCGAAGGCGCGAAGCGCCGTAGTCGAAGGACGACCCGGCTTTAGACCTTTTCCACCTGGAAAAACTCCAGTTCGACGGGCGTTTCACGCCCGAAGATCGAGATGAGCGCGCGCAAACGCTCCTTCTCCGGCGCGATCTCGTCGACGACGCCGGTGAAATCGAAGAACGGTCCCGACGTTACTTTGACGCGGTCGCCTTTCTTGAAGTCGATCTTCAGCTTCGGGGCTTCGATGCCCATCTGCTTGAGAATCGTTTTGACTTCTTTTTCTTGCAGCGGAACCGGCTTCTCGCCGGGTCCCGGGCTGCCGACAAAACCCGTGACGCCTTGCGTGTTGCGCACGACGTACCACGATTGGTCGTCCATGATCATCTCGACGAGCACGTAACCAGGGAAGACTTTCTTCGGGGTGATTTTGCGCTTGCCGTCTTTGAACTCGACCTCGTCTTCCATCGGGACGAGCACCCGGAAAATCTTATCCTGCATTCCCATCGAGTGAATGCGCCGCTCGAGGTTCGCCTTCACCTTGTTCTCGTAACCCGAGTAGGTGTGGACGACGAACCAGTTGCGGTTGTCCTTCCGTGCGCTTGGCGCGCCCTCGACCGTGGCCGCCGTCGCGTCGGCCTCTTCGGTCAGCGCTTCCTGAGACACTTCAGAAGCCGGCTCGGCGAGCGTCTCATCGGTGGCGCTTGCGAGGTCGCCCATTTGACTGTCGTCGATGAGCTTTTCGTCGGTCGCCGGCTCGTCGGCGCCGATGCCGAGCTCTTGGTGTTCGATGTCGTACATAACGATTGCGCTACTGTGGAAGGCCGGTGGAGGGATGGATCGCGGTGAAGAGCCAGCCAAAGACCTGGTCCAGAACGAACGTGAAGACGCCGATAACGACGACGAGTACGATCGTGAGTATCGTCGCTGAGATCCACTCCTCGCGGGTCGGCCACGTGACGCGCCGCAACTCCGCGATGACGCCGCGGACGAAGTCGCCGCCTGCGAGCGCTTGGGCCGATTTCTTTTGTTGTTCGTTCACCAAAGGTTCATTTCCGAAGGCTGGCAGGGCGGACAGGACTCGAACCTGCAACAACTGGTTTTGGAGACCAGGACTCTACCAATTGAGCTACCGCCCTCCACTACCTAGTCTCGCGGTGCGGTTTGTGGCAGCGGCAGAAGCGGCAATATTTGCTGAGCTCCAGCCGGTCCGTTGTCTTTGCCTTGTTCTTTTGCGTGTTGTAGTTGCGCCGCTTGCACTGCGTGCAGGCAAGGACCACTATCACCCGCGTCTCTTTCTTTGCCATCAGTAGTCTACCACAACATGAATAAAACGGACCGCCGGTCCGTTCGGAAGACTCATGCTAGCACACCGGCTCGCCTCCCGCAACGGGTTTTGGCGTGGTGCAAGCAAGCAAGCCGTGCCCAGCCAGTAGCCCAGGCGGAACCGAGGACGAGAAACCATGCGCCCGGCCAGAATCGAACTGGCAACCTTGGGCTTAGGAGTCCCCTGCTCTATCCAGTTTGAGCTACGGGCGCGCGCACGTTGATTTCTTTTATTCTACAGGGTTTTTCAGCCAGAGTCTCGATCCCAAAGACAGCCGTGGCAGGGCCGCGGTTGCCATTCGGTTGCCATCGACTGGAAGCCGCACCGCCGCGTCAATTCTCAGCCGCCGTTTTGCGTGCCTGCGCTACGGCGATCGCGTGGTCGATCTGAGCAACGGCCCGCGCTCGCGCTCCCGCGACCACGTTTCCATAGACGTTCAGGGTGGTCGACGCCGAGGCGTGCCCAAGCAGTGCGGCGACGGTGCGGACGTCGCTGCCAGCCGCGAGCGCCTGGGTGGCGCCGAAGTGCCGACACGAGTGCAGCGAGATGCCTTTGCGCTTGATGCCGAGCCCTCTAGCGAGAGCGGCGAACGTCTTTGAAACTGCATCCAGGTCGAGTAAGCGACCCAACTCGTCAGCAAAGGCCAACCCGCGGTCCTCATACTCCTTGCGCTCGAGTAACTTTTCCGTATCTCGCGGCTGTGTCGTGCAAGCGGTTTGCCCGGCTCGATTCCCCGGCCTCATCTGTGGCCCACCTCTTCGGGCGGCGGGCACGAAATTGTGGGCGCTATTCAACTCTCTAAAGCGGACTTACCGTGCACCGCTATTCTCCGACATTTACTAGTGCTCGCAATCAGGCTTCGTCGTCAAACCCGACGCGTGAAGCGCCTTCACGAAAGGGTCTGAGACTTGATGAGGAATGGCCCCGCAAAAGGAAGGGATAATCATCGTACTTCCTATTTTCGGCAATAACCATAGCAAAGCGGTTAGCAACACGGCGGCTGCGCCACCCGCGGCAAGCATTTTTCTGGGGTGATATTCGTTACGAAAGCTGATTTTTACGTCTCGTACAGTCTTATACAGGTCACCGTGCGAGAGTCGCTCGATATCCTGAAGGCCGGCAAACCCGTAGTTATACTCCTTGACATAAAACACTGCGATTACGCCGCAAACGACGAGGCTTACGGGCCATATTAATCCCAAAGCCAGCTGTCCGAACACGGTTGCTCCGGCCGTTGAAGAAGCTCTTATGAAACTAAACAAGTACTCGATCGTGGCCACGATATATACGATCATCGCAACCGTTAGATATCGAGGAAGTATATCGCGAATTGCATCAAGTCGATACTCCGACTGTTTCTGGAAGGTCTCGAAGCCGGCTTGCGATTCGGTTTGAGGAGGCTCGGGCTTAGCTAAATCGGGAGAGCGAAAGCGTCGTCGATCTGTGATCACTGATCTAAGCAGGAGAAACGCCACCGGATAAATTATCAAAAGGTAGAGCCCGATAGAATAGAACGAGTACGGAACGAGATATGGCCTCCATATCTCGGAAAAGTACGAGCTACGTTCTGGACTGCCCAACAACGCCGCGGCCACGTGAGAAGTTGCGGAAGGACCGCGCAAGTCGAGGGCGATCCGCGCCTCGTCTGGAGGCGCTGGCGAAGCTGTCGCCGCAACATTAGCGCTGCTAGTCGCGATTAACACACTCTTTGTAGGATCGGTCGGGTTCCGCCAGAGCGTCACGCTGGCGACTTTTGCGGGTTCGATCTTCTGGGCAAGCACCTGAGAAAAGCTTCCGAAGTCCCGTTGGCCTTTGACGACAATTTTACCGCCGGGGAAAGGAAGGCCTATGGTATGTGCGATAGCCTTAAACTCGTCGCCTAGAGACGCACCGTCGTTAAGGCCACCGTTGTCCAGCAAAATTAAAGCGTGTAGATTGGCTGGCATAAAGAAGAGCGTTACCAGAAAGAGCGCCCCCGCAAAAAATATTGTAACTCGGCGCTCCCATGGGCCGAGCGCTGTGGCGATACTATCCCTGGGAGATTTGGTGTTGAACCTATTCAGGAAGCATGCGATGCAAAGCAGAGAGCCGACCGTCGCCATAATAAGGCGATAGATTTCCGATCTAGTTACCTCGGAGTCGGATGTCAGGACGCCTCGAGACTTTTCGATAAAGTAGACGTGCCACGCATGGGTTACATAAGGTTGCGAATCGGCGAAAAACGCACCAGCTGCTGCTAAGACAAAGGCGACAGCATACCAGAAGACCGCTATGAGCGTGATTTTGGCGGGTTGTGGGTTATCGCTGCCTGCCACCTGATCTACCCTCAGCCTTCTTAGACCAATTGGGCCTGGGCTATTCGAAGTGAATCTTTTGTGAAATCACAGTGATCTCATGCTGAATCTCTGTACCGTCTCCCGAATCCCGTGATGATGCACCTTTAATATCACTATACCATGCCTTTAACATCGCATTGTCGATCGCACGGCATGAATTCGGCTTGGACCATTCGGATGCAATACTGCGGCCGAGGTTCGTTAGTTCGGTTTGGATACGTTGGCGTTTGCTGGGATCCGAGATCTTTCCGGCGATCGGAGTCGTGTCCGCGAACCAACCCCGATCGAGAAAGTTTCCTAAGAAAAACTGCCTCACCCAACCCCAGTAGGTGTCCCAGCTTTCTTTTTGCGCACAGGCATCGGCATTCCAAATGTTCTGGTAGTACGCCCGCCAATCGGCTACCGCGGCGGAGTTATTGTCGTCCGCCCGGGCACCGGCGGTGGATAGGACCCCGAGACAACTTGCAAGGAATAGGGTAAACGCTCGGGTCTTGAGCGTTGACATCGTCATACACTGAGGCTAGCAGTTAAGAGCTGAGCAGGCAAGGCATCGTAGGTTCGGCGATGCGCGGAAAAGCGGGGGCCTGCACTAGAGTGGTACCGTCTTGCTTACGCGAAATTTCGCCCAAAAAAGCCTTTAAGGGACAGGTTACCTCGCACAAGAGTCGCGCGGCCCGGCCACCCATTGGGGAGAACGTGGTTCGTGTGGGCCCTTCGCGTCGTCGGGGATCAGCACTCTCGGAATCCCAGCCCGCGGGACGCACGTGTCGTGCTCTACAGTTTCAAACCCGGGAGGGGAGACGGCGAACCCCCGAGGCAGGCCTCCTCAACGTCAATGGCACGCTCTATGGCACCCCCTCGACGGGGGCGAGAGCAACGGAGGAATCGTCTTTTCGATCACGACTTCCGGCGCGGACACCGTGCTCCACGGCTTCAACCGTAAGAAGGGCAAAGACCCACAGGCGGGGCTCATCAACGTCAGAGGCACGCTCTACGGCACGACCGGGGAACGGGGGCCAGCGGCAACTGCGAAATAGGATGCGGAACGGTCTTCTCGTTATCGCCGTGAAGGGGCTACGCTGAAAACCTCGCAACGCAGGCCCGCTCCAACGGCAGGTTCATTTCTTTCTAGGACCGACCGTGATCAGCAGACCGGCCTTCTAGTCACTGGATCAACTAAAGCGGCCGTAAAAATACTTGGTCCAAAAATGAGAGCACTGGCCTGCTATCCTCATGGCTTTCCAAGCGCGTAGATGTCGTCTATTAGTTCAGGAAAGTCCTCAAACACGTCGTCCCGCACATATTTATTTGGCGCTTCGACAACTCCGGCGAGCGAGACAAATAGGAATGACGCCAGCTTCCTCATCGCGTGTGTCTCCTTTACTTTGGCTTGAGTGATTGAGCTTCGAGATATCGCCGCAGTTTAGCGAGGTTTTCGCGCGCGACCGCTAGCCGCATGTCTTAACTTAAGGCGTTGTCGCCTCTTGTTGATGGACGCCTCAGGAATCTCACGTAGAACGCTGCGAACACCAAGACGATTCCAATATTCACTATCAGCCGTTCCCAGAATCGGTTTCTGAGGAACTCGAAATCTACGCCGACTAGGACGGCTGCAATCGCTACCACGTAAAGCACGATAGCTACGTGTCTGCCCATTTCAGTTGATATGCTTCGTGCGGGTCCTCTCCCTTTACCAACTATTTATCCATGCGGTGATGGCAAACTTCGAAGCGATTGCCCAAAGGGTCCTCGAAGAAAACTGCGTAGAACGTCGGGTGATGCTGGTCGAAGTATTGGGGGCCTTCAATATTTTGACCCCCATGCGCCCGAACGACGCCCGCAACCTCGTCAACAAAGGCAGTGCTCGGGGCGGCGAAGGCAATACGCGTAGCTGTTGGGCGCGCTTTGGGATCGGCAAAAATATTGAAGAAATCCGCCCGGATGCTGCCGTAGCGCCGAGTGTAGCCGTAACGCACGACTCGTGGCGTCGTTGGCTCGGTACCGAAGAGCGCCATGAGGGCATCGTAGAACGGACGCACGGCATCCGCATCGCTAACCCGCAGATCGATGTGACTGAACAGCGGAAACGCATAGGTTTGAAAATAGCGCAAGCGCGCCTCACGTAAATCCTCATTTTGCTCCATCTGATCCACGGATATGTCCTTTGCGTTTACTAAGTTATCCACGTCCGCGCCTTTGGTTGGGTTTGGCAGGGTACCTGCCTCCGAGCTGTACAAACGCCTTGAGCGGTTCGAGAAAATAAGTTTAGGAGCACATCGCATCCTTAAGATTTCGCCTCGGGACTGGGCGATCCAAGCCAACTAAGCTGCGCAGCTTCGCGCAATGCTGCGATGTGGTCGACGCGCTATGATGCTGTGCTCGCGCAGCTGCAACGCTGCAAAACCAAGCGAAGCCGCTAAGCGAAGCGGCCTTGCGATCGCGAAGCCGTGTGCGGCGGAGTCAGCAAAAGTTGCGAGATGATCTGGTCCGTTTCACGGCGATAACCGGAAGACGATTCCGTCGCCATTTGTCCCCCCAAAATAGGTCGTGCCGTAGAGCTTGCCGTTGGCGTTGATGAGCCCGCCATAGTATGGGTATTCGCCGTCTCCCGAGCCGCCGAAGCTGTGGAGCACGGTTTCCGCGCCGGCTGGCGTGATTGAGAAGACGGTTCCGACCCCGTTTGCGCCTCCTTCAATCGTAGTGCCGTAGAGCGTGCCCTTGACGTCAATGAGGCCCGCATACGGATATTCACCGTCTCCCGAGCCGCCTTTAAAGCTGTAGAGCACGGTCTCCGTGCCGGACGGCGTGACCGAGAAGACCGCTCCGTCGCCGTTTGCGCCTCCTAGATGAGTCGTGCCGTAGAGCATGCCCTTGACGTTGATCAGGCCCGCATATGGGCGTTCGCCGTCTCCCGAGCCTTTGAAGCTGTAGATCACGGTTTCTTTTCCGGACGGCCTGATCGAAAAGACCGTTCCGTCGTCGTTTGCGCCTCCATACACCGTCGTGCCGTAGAGCTTGCCCTTAACATCGATGAGGGCAGGAAGCGGGAATTCGCCGTCGCCCGAGCCGCCTTTGAAGCTGTAGCGCACGATTTCTTTTCCGGACGGCGTGATCGAGAAGACGGTTCCGTCGCCGTTTGCGCCCCCTTCATTGGTGGTGCCGTAGAGCTTGCCCTTGACGTTGATGAGGCCCGCAAGTGGGCCGTTGCCGTCTCCCGAGCCGCCAAAGCTGTGGAGCACGGTTTCCGTTCCGGACGGCGTGATCGAGAAGACCGTCCCGCAACCGCCACTTGGGCTGCAGTTCGCGCCCCCTTGAGAGGTCGTGCTGTAGAGCGTGCCCTTGACGCTGATGAGGCTCGCGAACGGGTATTCGCCGTCTGCCGGGCCGCCTTTGAAGCTGTAGAGCACGCTTTCCGTGCCGGACGGCGTGATCGAGAAGACGGTTCCGTCGCCGTTTGCGCCCCCTGCGTAGGTCGTGCCGTAGAGCATGCCCTTGACGTTCACGAGGCCCGCATACGGGTTTGCACCGTCTCCCGAGCCGCCAAAGTTGTACAGCACCTTGTACCTAACGTTCGAGCGCGTTCGCTCCGCCGATGCCCTGAGCGCAGTCGAGGGGCCGGCAGGCGATGGGCTCAGCGGCGTACCGCTTCCGCCGCCGCAGCCTGCGAGCAAGGCGACACCTGCGCAAAATCCCAGCCCGTAGCGACAAGCTTCTGACATTCTCATTGCCCCTGCCTCCTGAGGCTCAGCGGTTCTGCGGTGAAGCATTCTGTCACCGCGGCTCAGTTTCATTGCAAGATGCGCGCCGCGATCTCGAAGCCTTCTTTTCGAACGGATTGGTCCGATAACGGCGCGTGGTACGTGGTTATTGAGAGCGGCCTGCTGCCGATCCGCAACGTCAGTGCGGAACCGCAGAAACGATAGCGAGGGCTGCGGCGATCGCGACGGCGTCTTCCAGGAGCGCGGCGGGAGTCGCCCCGATCATCGCAGTCGCGCGCCTGCGCGCCGCCAGCCCGGCGTGAGCGCCAATGAAGGCGCCGCAGGCGCCCAGCAGCGCGCCGAAGACCGTCGAAACGCCGGCGGCGCTCGCCAGCGAGAGACCGCAGAATCCGCCGCTAAGAAGACGGGCAATCAGCCCCGTTGGTGCCGTGCGGGGCGGCGCCTTGGGACTGAGGTCAGCGGCGTACTCCAAGAGCGCGGCGGCTCCCAGTCCGTATGCGACCGGGCCGCCGTGGCGGAGGAGCCAAAGCGCCGCCGGCGCCGTAAACGCGCGCAATCCCGCAACGACTCCCAGCAGAAACGCCGCCAACAGTACCGGCATTCATAACCCCTTCGTGTGCTGCAGTAATCCGGCGTCGATGAAGTACGCTCGGTTGCCTCTTATGACTTGCGCAGAATTCGTCCGGTCTTTACGACCTCGAACGCCGAGCCCGGAACGCTCTTGAGCTGGTCGAGATCGTCGTCGCTCCAGCACTTCGATGCCCGGCCGCCCTCGCCCGGAAAGTACCAGTTCGAGCCGTTCTGCGCGACGAACATGCCGTACTTTTTCATTGCGACCGCGATCACGTGCGCCTGACCGGTGATGTGCGAAATATCGTATGACGCCTTGAGGCGGAAGCGCAGCCCCATCGGCGGCAAGTCTCTCGCACGGCTGTCGCTGGCAAAATGAGTCGCGGGGTGGATGTATCCTTCTTGCGTCTCGTCAAAGGTCACTTGCAGGGCGTGGTCGATGACTCCCGCCTTTACCTCTTCGCACTTCACCAGCGCGGGAATGATCGGAAGGCCGGCGGCATCGGCAGAGGTCCAGCCGTTGGGGCGCAGCTTGTTCGTGTCGAGTGGAAAGATCGCTCCCGAGCCCGCCCTCCAGCTCTTTCCACCGTCGATCGGATACGCATCGAAGATCTCGTAGAGCTTGCAGGTGCCCTGCTGCAACACCAGGACGTGCCGGTCCCCAGAGGAGTGGCGGCCGCCCTCGATCTGCGCGTTCTTCGGAATCGGATAAGGGCCGCGATTGCTCTGCGCTCGGTAGCGAAAGTGCACCGGCACCTTCGGCTGCGTCGCCGGCACGATGTTGATCGGGAAGCCCCAGTGCGGATTCTCACCGAAATCGGGATGCAGATTTCCCGGCAGCTCTGCAATGTATTTTGCGGAGAGCGGATCGACCGGATACCGCGAGATGTCCGTATTCCAAGGGTTGTTGGCCGGGAAGATTTGGCAGCCGGCTACGACCGGCACGTGCGTCGGCGCCACTTCATCCACGCCGCTCGCTGTCGCAGGCGGTGCCGGCGGCACGTTCGTACGGCCGCACGCGACCAGCGCCGCTACGAGCGCCGTAGCGATTACGGCCCGGTTTTTCGTAGGATCCTCCCCGTCTTGACGACCTCAAACGCCGTGTTTGGGATGTTCTTGAGCTGATCGAGATCGTTATCATTCCAACACGACGACTGACGGCCACCCTGCCCTTGGAAGTACCAATTCGAGCCGTTGTCGGCTACGAACATTCCATACGTTTTCATCGCAACGGCGATCACGTGCGATTGACCGTAAAGCCCGGAGATATCGTACGATGCCTTCATGCGAAAGCGCAGCCCCATCGGCGGCAGGTCCTTCGCTCGGCTATCGCTGGCGAAGTGCGTCGCAGGATGGATGTAGCCTTCCTGCGTTTCGTTGAAGGTCACCCGCAGCGCGTGGTTGATTTGACCCGCTTTCACCTCCGCGCATTTGATGAGCGCCGGCGTGATCGGTAAGCCGGCAGCATCGGCCGAGGTCCAGCCGTTGGGTCGCAGCTTGTTCGTGTTGAGCGGGAAGATCGCTCCGGATCCCGCGCGCCAGCTCTTGCCGCCGTTGACGGGATAGGCGTCCCACATCTCGTAGAGCTTGCAGACCCCCTTCTGTAAAACCAGCACGTGGCGATCGCCGCTCGCGTGCCGGCCTCCTTCGATTTGGGCGTTGCGCGGGATCGGATACGGTCCCGGATCGCTCTGTGAATAGTAGACGAAACTGACCGGCACTTTCTTCTGCGTGCTCGGCACGATGTTGAACGGAATGCCGTAATGCGGATCCTCTCCGAAGTCCGGGTGGAGATTGCCGGGAAGCGCGGCGATATACTTCGACGAGAGCGGATCGAGCGGATAGTTCGAGATGTCGGTGTTCCACCAATTATTTGCGGGGAAGATTTGACAGCCGCCGACGACGGGGACCGACGCGCGCGTCGCTGCGTCGAAGCCATTTGACGCGGGTCCGACGGGCGCGTACGGCGCGCCGGCGCGCCCGCACGAAGTGAGAATTGCAAGCGAAAGACCGAGAGTGAATAGGCGCTGCATGACAGGCCCTCCTTGCCTGTTATTGAGCTTCCAACTGCTCGGCGGAAGCCCCTTTCGAAGGGCGAAAGAGGGACGCGTGTTACACCCTCCGCCCGCGTGCGCCGTCACCGTCTTTGCGCGCTACGGTGCGTACGCGCAGACCGCCCGTCTTTACGGCCCCGGCCTACTCCTCGACGGGGCCGGCGCGACCGGATCGCCCAGCTCGTCGATCGCGTGGCTCCATTGGCGGCTTCTGGGCGATACCGAAGAGCGCGGCGGAAACCTCGTGGTGCTGCGCGCGTCGTACTCCGACGTCTTCGACCGGCCGTTCCGGCAATATGGGAACTTCGCGTCCGTCCAAACGGTGCTGATCCCGCCTTGTGCCTCGCGCAAGCAAGTCGATTCGGTCGCGGCGATCGTCGACCGCGCGGACGCCATCTACTTTGCCGGCGGCGATCAAGCCCACTACGTAGCTTGGAAGGGCAGCGCGCTGATGGCAGCCGTGAAGCGCGTCTACGCGCGCGGCGGCGTGGTGGGCGGCGGAAGCGCGGGGCTCGCGATTCAAGGCGCCGTCGTCTACGACTCCGTCGCGGGCGATCGCCTGAACGAAGAGACGACGACGCAGGACGCTGTCAGCAATCCACTCGAGCCGCGCATCAGTTTCACGACCGGGCTCTTCGCGTGGCCTGCGCTCGCGCAGACGATCACCGACACGCATTTCGTCGCTCGCGATCGGTTTGGCCGCACGGTTGCCTTTCTCGCGCGTATGCTGTGGGCGGGGCTGCTTCCCGGCACGCGCGTCGCGTACGCACTCGGCATCGATCAGGGGAGCGCCGTCGTCGTCGATCCCAACGGCATGGCGACGGTGCTCAACGAGCGAGGCGCGCACGGGGCATATCTCATTCGCGCGGTGGCTTCGCCTCGCGTGATGCCGGGTCAGCCCTTTCGCTACACCGTCGCCGTCGCACATATCGGCAAGAACGCCGAGCGCTTCGACTTGCTGCACAAAACGGCGCCCGAGCGCTGGTACGACGTCACCGTCGACGCCGCGCGCTCGCCCATTTACAGTCGCGACCCATATTCCCCATGAGCCCGACCGCTTCGTACGAGCTGCTCGAGCGGCAGCTGCGCGGATTGCTCGAGGGCGAGCGCGATTTCGTCGCCAACGCCGCGAACTTCGCTGCGTTTCTCTATCACGAGTTGCCCGACGTCAACTGGACCGGCTTCTACCTTACGACGCCGACCGAGGAGCTCGTGCTCGGGCCCTTCTGCGGACGTCCCGCCTGTACGCGACTGCCGCCCGGCCGCGGCCTCTGCGGCATCGCAGCCTCGCGGCGCGCCACGTTGGTGGTCGATGACGTGACGGCGTTCGCAGATCACATCGCCTGCGACGCGGCGTCACGTTCGGAGATCGTCGTGCCGCTCTTCATCGACGGTACCTTCGCCGGCGTCTTCGATTGCGATAGCCCGACGCCCGCGCGCTTCAACGATGCCGACCGAGCCGGGATCGAGCGCCTCGTCCGGCTCTTCAGCGAATCGGTGCGGCCGCCGGCGCCGTTCGCACGCTAAACGCTACCCACGCCAAGTTCGCCAGCGCCATCGAACCGATCGTCAGGAAGACGGCCTCGAACCCAAAGCGGGCCGCAATCATTCCTCCCAGCAGCGGTCCCGAGAACATCCCGAGGAACGTCGCGCTCGAGGTAATGCCGAAGACCTGTCCGCGCCGCTCGACCGGAAAGATTCGCCCGATCAGCGCGTTTGCCGTGGGCAGCACGCCGCCTAAGAACAAGCCCACGCCGAAGCGCAATGCGATGAACGCGCCGATGCTATGCGCGAATGCTTGGGGAATCGTAAAGGCCGCAACGCCAAAGAGCGAGATGAGCAGCACACGCCGATAGCCGATCCGATCGCTGCGCTTGCCCAAGAACGGCGATGCGAGGAGGTCGGCCAAGCCCGTTACCGCGAACGCGAGGCCGGCTGCGGTCGCAAGCCACGCCACGTTCCCGACGAGCTCGCGCACGAAGAGCGCAACGATCGGCTGCACTCCGAACGCGACGACTTGCGCGAGCAGCACGACGACGAACATCGGGGCGAGTTGCGGATGCGTCGCGAGTTCGCGCAATCCGGCGAAGAACGAGCTGCGCCGCGCCGCCTTATCCGGCCGAAACCGCTCGTGCACGAATAAGATGCAGACGAGCGCCCCTGCCAATGCAAAGAGCGAGGTTACGTAGAAGACTTCGCGATAGTCGTGAAGCCGGTCGGCGAGAAATCCGCCGAAGAGCGGACCGCAGAGGCCGCCGATGAGCTGACCCGTCGTCATCCACCCCAGCGAGAATCCCAGCGTCTCCTCCGGCACCTGCGTGCCGACCATCGCGATCGCTGCGGCGGAGAAGCCGCTGAAGATGCCCATGCAGGCTCGCGCGGCGAAGAGCTGCCAGACGTTTTGCACGAGGCCCATGATCGCGGTAAAGACCGAAATCGCGATGCACGATCGCACGACCATTGCTTTGCGTCCGGTGCGATCGGCGATGCCGCCCCAGATCGGCGAGAAAATTGCCGCGGCCAAAAAGTTTACCGAAGCGATGACGCCGGCCCAAACCGAGACCGCCGCGATCGGCTTAACGCCGAGCTGGATGATGAAGAGCGGTAGAAACGGACCGGAAACGGAGAAGGCGAACGACATCAACGCCTGCACCGTCACCATAACCCAGAGCGTGCGCTGCCACGAGCTCACGCTCTGGCTCTACCCTTATTGCGGAGGCGCGCCCTCCATGTGCGTCATCTGCGGACCATGCCAGCCCATCCCCATCATGGGATGCGGCGTGAGCGCCATCAAGAGGATCGTCCCGGCGTCGGGCTGCGGATGCTGCATAGAGCCGTTCGGTTTGCCGGTCATCGGGGGATGGCCGGCGGGCATTTCATTCTGCATCTCCGTGCGCATCTGCTGGTGAAGCTGGCGGCTCTGTTCTCTGAAGGCGGAGTGGGCGGCCAGAATTCGCTGCCGCTCTGCCGGCGAGAGCATCATATCGAGCCGTTTCGCGGCTCCTTGGATATCCGGATTCTCCTCGATTGCCAGCTCGCCGATCGTCGCCGCAACCGCGCGGCGATGAACGGGGCTCAGCGCGGAGAGAACCTGATAGCGCAGCTGCTGGTGGAGCTGCTCTTCTTGCTGAGCGTAGCGTTCGAAGGTCTGATGCATCGCTTGCCGCTGTTGATCGGTCGGCGGCTGCGGGGGTGCGTCCTGTGCGAGCGCCGCCGCCGGTACTAGGCTGACGGCGAGCGCCAGCGCGATAAGGCTTCTATTCATGATCAAAATTATAAAACGTCCTTCCAAAAGTTGCTGAGAAGCGCGCCCTACGCCACCAAATCGTGCCAGCTTGACGCCTTTACGTTCACGCCATAGTAGCCGGCCGCGGCTTTGATGTTGGCGAAGGCCTGAGCCCGCTCGGCCTCGGTCACGCCGCGCACTTCGCCGAATCGTGCGATCGCACTGCGAACGTGGCCGGCATCGGTTAATGGCTCTTTGCGCTCATTCGGAAAGGCGAACGCACTGTCGGGCAGTTTCGCGCGAGCGGCATCGCCGCCGTCGCGCAGGGGTTTCCATGTCACTTGCATTGTTAGAGCCTAGGCGGGCTTTGTGGACGGCATTTTTCCGAAAAATCAGCAGCGTCGTTCAGGACTGCAGTTGCGGCGCGTTTGCCGGGAAAACCGCTGACGCACCCGCCCGGATGCGCGCCCGATCCGCAAAGATAGAGGCTTCGGACCGGCGTGCGAGTTGCGAAGCGATCTTCGTAGATCTGCCCCGGCAGCAGCTCCCCGTGGAAGATGTGGCCGCCGATCAATCCGAAGCGCGACTCCAGCTCGGGCGGAGACAAAACTTGCCGGGCCTCGATCGCATCGGGGAGATTCGGCGCGTAGCGCGCGAGAATCGCAACGATCTTATCGGCCGCGGCGTCGCGCTTGGCCTCGGTCCAGCCGCCGGCCCGATCGTAGGGATAGTACTGCGCGAAGATCGCGAGGATATGTTTGCCGGGAGGCGCCAGGGACGGATCCGTCGGCGTTTGCAGGAAGCACTCGATGAGCGGCTCGTCGCTTTGGCCGCCGGCGAGCGCGTCGCTGTACGCCTTTTGCAGATAGTCGATCGAGGGTGCGACGTGAATGGTCGCGCGGTGGTGCGGCTGGAGTTCCGTTCCCGGACGGCATCTGAAGTTCGGCAGCTCGCCCAGCGCGAGGTTAAGCTTCAACGACGGGCCGAGGCTCTTCCAAGCCTTGACCTTCGCGACGAATGGCGCGTCGAGCACGCCGGGATCGAGAAGGTCGAGAAATGTGGTGCGCGGATGTGCGTTGGAGACGATTGCCCCGGCTCGCACGCTCGCCCCGAGTACATCGATGCCGATGGCGCGGCCCTCGTCGTCTAACGCGATGCTCGTCACTTCCGAATGGGGAAAGATCTCGGCGCCGTACGCCGTCGCCGCCGCCGCGAGCGAGCGCGAGACCGCGCCCATACCACCGCGCACGAAGGCCCAAGTACCCTGCGATCCAAGCAGACGCCCGGCGAGATGGTGGGCCAACACGTACCCCGTTCCGGGATCGCGCGGGCCGAGATACGTTCCGATCAATCCATCGTTGACGAGTTCGGCTTGCAGCACCGGCGTCGAGACGTAGCGTTCCACCAAGTCCGCCGCCGAACCGCGAAGCAAGCTCTGCGTCTCCGAATCGAAGCGGCCGAAGCACGGCTCCTCGTCGGAGAACGAGTCGAATAGCGCGCGCCCCAGGCGATCGGTTCGCTCGACGTACGCCGTAAAGCCGGCGACGTCGCGCCGATCGAAGGCTCCAATCTCGCGCGCGTTGCTCTCGCGATCGGCGCCCAGAAGCAGCGACCGCCCGTCGAGCAGCGGCGTGAACGCGTACGGGTCCTTGCGGTAATAAGAAAGCCCGCGCTCGCGCAATGCAAGCTCGTTGACGAGCCACGGATCGAGCAGGCTGCAAACGTACGACGCCGTCGAAAGCGTGTATCCCGGCCAGACGTCCGTCTCGCTGACCGCCGCGCCGCCGAGAACGGCGCGCCGTTCGAAGACCGCCACGGAACGCCCGGCTTTTGCCAAGAGCGCCGCGCAGGCGAGGCCGTTGTGCCCGCCGCCGATTATGACGGCGTCGTAGTGTTGCTTAAGTCTCAGCGATACGAAGGACGCGAGGCGAAGCAATCCCGGCAATAGACCGGTTTGTCGCCGCGCGGGTTGAACGGAACCTCCGCCACGCCGCCGCAGTTGCTGCAGGTTGCAGTGAACATCTCGCGAGGACGGCCGGTACGCTCGGCGCCGGCTCCGCCGCTCGAGCGCATCTGTTTGCGCGCCTGACGGCAGTCCGGACAGCGATTCGGTTTGTTCTGGAAGCCTTTTTGCTCGTAAAAGCGTTGTTCGCCCGAACTGAAGACAAACTGACGACCGCAGTCCACACAGTTGAGCATTTCATCTACGTACACGAAACGAGAAACTCCTTAGAGACTCTGCCGACGGTGTGGACTTCTTAAACCGGAGCAACCGAGAATCCGACCACGTGACGAGAGCAGCATTGTTGCCCCGGTTCTGCGACCTCGACGGGGGCGGTCCCTGCCTCCCCGGGGCCGTAGGCCGAGCGGACTCAGAGGGCGAGCGGGCCAATAGCCGCTGCAGCACCGTGGCCGAGACGATTCCCGACGTGATTGACCCCGCCTCGACGGCGGATTATTTCGAAGTCATGACGCGGGCCGTCTTCCAGGCCGGCGTGCGCTGGAAGCAGATCGCCGCATACTGGGACGCCTATCGCGAGGCGTTCGAGAACTTTGGCCCGGTGCGCGTCGCGGCGTACGGCGATCTCGACGTCGAACGCGTCCTCGCAACTCCCGGAATTCTTCGCACGCCGCGCAAAGTGCGTGCCACGATTGCCAACGCGAACGCGCTGCTCGGCATCGAGCGCGAGGGCGGCGGCATCAAGAAGTACCTGCGCTCGTTCGAATCGTACGACGCACTCGCCAGAGACTTCAAACGACGCTTCGCCTTCATGGGCGACATGAACGTCTGGTACTTCCTCTTCCGCACCGGCGAAGCGGTCCCGCGCTTCGAAGCCTGGGTTGAAACGATTCGCGGTGACCATCCGCGGATGCGGGAAATGGTCGAGCGCGCGCGCAGTCAAGGACGATCGCCGGAACGCTTAGGGTGAAGGCGAGCGCCGAGGCGCGGGACGCATCACATAGAGTCCGAGGCTCGGCGCGTAGTTTAGCTCGGGGATCGGCTTGCCCTCGAAGCCCCGCTGCGCGAGCTCGTCGGGCGTCGTCGCCGCGATGCGGCCGCATTCGATTACTGCGGGAATGACCGTCGCGTCGCCGGGATCGAGCTCGTACCATGTTCCCGATTTGGCGATATGTGCGGTGATCGTCCAACTCGGCGTCGCCACACCGCCGGCGAAGTGGTTCTTCAATTCGCTCAACGACTGCGTGGCGAGATTGCGCGTTTCACCGGTGCACGACGCCGACGATCGAATCTGGAACGGATCATTCGGCGGCGACGCCGGCAGCTTGTAGAAGCGGAACGCCTCTTGCCCCGGCTGCGGCTGACGCGCGACGAAGTAGAGCCCGACGGCCGGCATGAAATTCATCTGCGGCACGAAGAAGAGCGGGCTCGACGCCGAGAAGAGCTTGCGCTGCGCGACGTCGTCGCTGCGCGCGATGTGGAGCGACATGCAGCCCGCGATTGCGCGCAACATTCCGCTGCCTTTCGGCGTGATCGTCAGCGCGTAGGTCGCGCCCAAACCGTGATAGGTAACGGTGGCGTCGGCCAGCGCGGGCGCCGGCATCGTGGCCGGATACCCGGCGACGGTTCGCGCGGCTTCGATTTTCGCGACGTACGCCTTGAGCTCGTCCGAGAGCTGCCGGGCTCGCGTCGCGTTTTCGGCGCTGCAGGTCGTCGGGTTGGCGACGACCGCGAGCGGATCGGCCGGCGGCGTCTGCGTCAACGGCGAGAAGAGCGACTGGAAACCGCGACCGCCCGGAGTGCCGCGACCGCCCGGAGTGCCGCCACCACCCGGGCCTCCGGGACCACCCGCGCCGGGACCGCCTGGACCGCCGCCGTTGAATCCGCCGCCCCCGGTGCCGCGCGCATGGAAGGCCGTCGCGGTCTGCGACGAGAGCGCGCCTTGCCCGAACCTCGCCGAGTACGTCACCGAATACGTCCGCGGCGTCAGCGGCCGCGCGATGTTTGGAATCACGTATCCGCCTTCGGTCGTGAACGGTACGGCGTTGGCCGGACTCGAAAAGATTCCGGCATAGGTGTTGGTGATGTTCGTCGCGGCGAATGTAAGCGTGCCGCGCGTGAGCTGCGCGGTCACGCCGGCATCGTACGTCGTGTAGGCCGGCAGATTGTTGGGATTGTTCGTGCCGACGTGCTGAGCGTCGGCGAGCCATTCGAGCATCGACCCGGGCGCCTTATAATCCAGCACGATGCCGGCCTTTTGCAACGGCACATTGGGGAGCTGCTGACCCGTAATCGTGATCGAATAGGGATTGGCGAAGAGGTAGCTGTCCGAAGCTGCCTGCGCGCCGGTGAGATTGTAGTACGGTTGAATGACGAGATCGCCGACCGTCACGTATCCCGTCAGCTCGGCGCCCTGATAGATTCGTTGCACGCCGGAGACCGGTGTCGTCATGTAGAGCTGCTGCGGCAAGAACGCCGTCCCGGCCGGCGCATTACAGCCTGCCGGTGAGTTATACAGCGCGGCTACTTGCTGAAAGTATCCGGTCGGGAAAGCGCCGAGCTGATTGAGCACGACCCCGTTGACGTAGACCGGCAGCAAGACGCCGTTCTGCACCTGACGATAGAGCGTTAGCGAAACGTTGCCGCCGTGTAGTTGATGCGTGTAGGCGACGCGCAACGAATTTGATGAGCTGTTCGTGGGCTGCTGGCCGGGCGCGCTGCCGTACGCCACTTTTCCGGCACAGTCGAAGCGCAGGGACGCGGGATCGCTGAGAATCTGGAGACGCCCTTGCGTCGCGGCCGCCCCACCAAGCGCAAACGAGGCGGCGTACGCATCGCGCGGCGTCGGACGCCAGGTCTCGCCGATGCTCGCGAGCTCGGAGATGCCGGTATTGCCGGTCGCGGTGCTCAGGCCGGCCGATCCGAAGAGCGTGAGCTTATCGTTGGAGTGAATCGTGTCGGTGGCCTGCAGCACATTATACTGCGTGGTCTGCGCGCCGCTGTAAAACTCGGCCGCTTGCGGGATGAGCGGCGTCGTGATGAACTGCGAGGACGATCCATAGGCCTGGATGGAAATCGTGTGCCGCTCTTGCGCGGGAAGCGTCGCATTGACGACATAGCCCGTCGATCGCGTATCGCTCGAATAGCCGGTCGGTGAGGGCGTGGCGTTGACGTAACGCGCCAGCTCGTTCAAGAGGCCGCTGGCATCGAGCGAATAGACCGAGGCCTGGAGCTGAGTGGCGCCCAGGAGCGCGGTGTCGGAGAGCGAGTAGAGCTGGACGTTGGTGTTGTCGGTGTTGTTCGGTCCGTAGCCGCACGGAAGCGTCGTCTGTGGATCGCCATTATAGCGCAGGCAGACGATGTTCGTGTCACGCGTCGAGTTCATGAACATTCCGGTTAGGGTGTCGTTCTCGCCAAACTCGTAGCGCCCGGTGAAGAGATTGCCCGAGATGGCGCTATCTCCATCGTGGACGTAGTCGAGGCCGCTTGCGTCCTGGTAAAGATCGCCGTCGATGAGGCTGGGATACAATCGATCCACGGTCTGGACTGCAATGCCGAGCTCGCCCTCCGAGCCGGTCTCGGCCAGCGAGTAGTTGTAGCGACCGTAGCTCCCGGTTGAAATTTGCAGCTGCGTTATCCAGCTCAGCGTCGGTTGCAGCGTGCTGAAGTTCACCGATCCGCCAAGGCCTCCCAGCGTCGGGCCCATGTGGACCGACGCGCCCTGGAAGAGGTCGGTAGCGAAGCCGCCGAGGTTACCCGTCGAGCCGGGCGCATTGAGCGGGATGCCGTCGAGCGTGAGCTGCGTCTGCGAAGGATCGTGCCCCTCGAGCGAGACCGTTTGGGTCGCGTCACTGTCGTCGCTCGAGGTGGAAACGGTCACGCCCGAAAGCTTGTTCAGGGCGTCCGCAAGATCGGTCGAGAGCCGCCGCTGCGGCGAGTTTTGATCGATGCTGCTTGAGGAGATCGTCGCGGACGCCTTGGCGGTGACCTGGCCGATGACTTTCAGGCCGCCGTTCTCCAGCGCCAACGCGAAGTTGACGGTGACGATTCGGCCGTCGAGCACCTCGAACGAGGCGGACGTTAAGCTCGCGTAGGCGCGTTTGACGATGCGCGCGCGATAGATACCGTCGGGCACGTCCGTGAAGACGACCTTGCCGTTCTTTCCGGTAAGTTCCGAGGTCATGACCGGTCCGTCGAGCAGGACGCGCGCCAGTTCGAGCGGCTGCTTGGTCGTCGCGTCGACGACGATGATATCGATCTCACCGGAATCCGATTGTGCCGGCGCACTCGGCGTAAGCACGCTCGATAGCAAGAGCAAAGAAACCGCCGCCGCAGCGCCCCGTCTCAGCAGCATACGACGAGGATTATAGCGATGGTCCGCTGACGGCGGCCTGTGAAGTTCCTTAGATCGTGATGGTGACCGCGGTGCCCTGGCCCGGCGCGCTATCAATGGCGATGCCGCCGCCGGCACGCTCGACCGCACGCTTTGCGATGGCCAGCCCCAAGCCGCTGCCGGTAATTTCGCCGCGTTGATCGCCGCGATAGAATCGTTCGAACGCGTGGAGGCGCTCGGATTCCGACATGCCCGGCCCTTCGTCGCGCACGGTAATCACCGCGTGCCCGTTGGTCCGCGATGCGCTCAGGTGAATCGGCGCATCGGGCGCGTACTTGAGCGCGTTTTCAATGACGTTCCAGACCGCTTCACCGAGCTCGCCGCGATCGGCTTCGATCGTTTTGACGCCGTCGACGCTGTAATCGATCATACGCCGGTCGTCCAAGCGCCGAGCGGCCTCGACTTGGCTGCGCAGCAGCTCGGCAACGTCCACCTGCTCGAGATTCGGAGGTGCTTCCGAATCGAGGCGCGCCAACCGCATCAACCGGTCGATCAGGCCGCGCATGTGTTCCTTCTCGATCGACATCGTCGCCAGGATCTGCCGTGCGATTCGCGGCTCCTCGATTGCGCCGCGGCGCAGAACGTCGATGTAGCCGGCGATCACGGTGAGCGGCGTGCGCAGCTCGTGGCCGGCGTCGGCGGCAAACTGACGCATTCGTTCTTCGGCATGGCGCCGGTGATCGATCGCCGTCGCAACGCTCGCAGCCGCATCGTTAAAGGCGGACGTCAGTGACGCAATCTCATCGCCCCCCGCCATGACGAAACGGCGCTGCGTGTAATCGCCGTTCGCGAGCGCACGCAACGAATTGCTCACCTCATTGATCGGGCGCAGCGACTGCTGCGCGAAGAGGCGGCCGACGAACCAGGAGAGCAAAATCGCCATCAACGCGATCGTCAGCACTATCCGCCAATACGGAACGAGCGAGACGAGCAAGAGCGGGAAGGAGGGGCCGAAGCCGACGTACCCGCCCTCCACGTAGGTCAGTGATAATGGTTCGAGGCGCGTGGGGTCGGGAGGAAGCGCTCCAGGCGGCGGATGCAGCGCCGTCACCTGCGGGCCGCGCAGCGACGGCGGGATAAAATGTTGCATTCCGCCCGCGGCGAGCACGCCGGCAAGGGGCCTGGGGCGCAGCGTCTTATCCCCGGCGAGATAGTGACCTTTTAGGTCGAAAACGGTTACGCGCAAACCAATTCCGCTCAGCGCGTTGACGATCTGCGGCGCCGCCTGTTTCAAAGTCATCCCTTCGCGCCGGTACTGATCGACCAAGATGCGCGCTTCTTCATGTTTGGCGACCATGACGTCGCCGGAGAACTGCCACAGCTCAAAGACCAGCGCAATAGACGACGCCAGGATAACGATGAGCACCGTGACGCCGAGCAGCACGGCATAGAGGGCGGAGAGTCGAGCGGCGAGTTTCACCTTATGGGACTCCCGCTATTGAGAGAGCCCATACCCGACGCCGCGTACGGTGCGGATAAACGAGCCCGGCTCCCCGGGGCGGTCTACCTTTGCGCGGAGGTACGATATGTACGTTTCGACGATGTTCGGTCCACCCTCGAAGTCGTGTCCCCAGACGATTTCGAGCAAATGATCTTTGCTGAAGACGCGACGCGGCTCGCGCATGAAGACCTCGAGCAGATCGAATTCCCGCTGGGTGAACTCCAGCGGGTCCTTTCCTCTCCAAGCTTCGCGTGTGGCAGGGTTGATCGAGATGTCGCGCCAGCGCAGCACGTTTTCTTCGATCAGCTGCGGCCGTCGAAGCTTGGCCTGGAGCCGCGCGATCAGCTCCTCAAAAACGAATGGTTTGACAAGATAATCGTCCGCGCCCGAGCTGAGTGACCGCACCTTGTCTTCGGTGCCCCCCTTGGCGGTGAGCATCAGGATGGGCGCTTGCGTGATCTCTCGCAAGCGCGGCAACAGCGTCACTCCATCGATCTTCGGCATCATGATGTCGAGCACGATGAGCTCCGGGTCGAAAATCTTGACGAGCTCGAGGGCGGCCAGGCCATCCATAGCCGTGCGTACCTCGTAGCCTTCGCGGGAGAGTCCCAGTTCTAACATCTCCCGCACCATGCGGTCGTCGTCGATGACCGCAACGCGGGCATTGGGCATAACTTGCATTTCTACGCTGCATCGTGCTTTCTCACCCTTGGAGTCGCCTGGGCGACTCGTTAAGCAGCACGGCCGGGCGAACGCCAGCGTTCCAGCCGTTGCCCCGAGACCAGCGCGGCCTGACCGATCGCTGCGAGCGGATGCGTGAGGGCTCGGATACCCCGCTCGGCGAGCAGAGCGATCGTCGCGTCATCGGGGAGCCAGTGCGCGAAGATATGGACTTCTTGCGTCCCGGTTCCATCGGCCAAGGTCCCAATGACGTCGGCGAGCGTGCACTCACGCTGGGCGAGCAACCTGCGGACGATCTCCGCGTGGAACCGGCCTCCGCTCCAACCCGAGGCTACTATAAGGATGCGGGAGACATCCCCGAGCCGGATCCCCTCGAAGTCGATCAGGGCCGCCTTGAGCTCGCCTGCCAGCCCGGGCTCGGGCTGGGCGTGCAGCGTTGCCGCGGCGATCGAGGCGGCGGGACCGGCCTTCAGGAGCGCCCCAGCCCCTATGAAGTACTCGTCCATGCCGCGATCCTGGCATGGACGAGTGCCAACTGGGTGGCGCACAGACCCGCGCGCCACGGAAAAAGTTCTTCTAAACCTGCCAGCGACTAGAAAGGATCGGGGGGCGTAATTGTCAGGCCAATAAGAAGAGCGATTAACAGGGTAAGCATACAAACCTCCTCACACGGGCAAAAGAGATACGGCAATTTACTAACGAGTATCTGACCTCTCCTGTACCGTCCCCGAAGGAACCTCACTGGCTAGATAAGACCTCGTTGCCGGGCCTTCCGGACCGCTTCGAAACGTCCGTGACATTCGAGTTTGGAAATGGCGTTCGCGATGTGCGCCCGAACCGTATAAATGCTCCGGTGCCTCTCAGCAGCGATTTCCTTGGGCAATAGGCCTTCGGAAAGCTCACGCAGTATGTCGCGCTCCGATTCTGTTAAAGTAACGGAGCCCGGCCTTGTCTCCCAACGACGCTGTAGTTCCCTCACGACGGCACCAAGGAGACGCGCGACGTCCGCGTAGCCGAGACTTGCTAGGTGCTCGATATTTTTTGTCGCTTCGTCCCAGTCAGCACTCTCTTTTGAGCGTGCAGCTCGGAGCGCACATTTTGCTGCGCCAGCGGTCGCCTTTTCGACCACGTCCCCGGCCGCCAGGCGTCGTAGGATCCGGTCCGACATTGTAAGGCGTGAGTTAGCCAACTCAGCAAGCGCGCAGAAGACTTGACTCGTCGCACCCGATCGGGCATCGGACCGTCCTGAAACCCTTGTTTTGGACAAAAGTGTGGATATTTCACTAGTTTGCTTGATCGACGCCTCGCGAAGTCCGTCCAACGCCAAGAACAAGGCATATTGGGCGCCAGAGACGACCCTGTCGATTCCGTGGAGCTCTTTCCAGGGTCCCGAGAGCAATGCGTGTGCGTCGGCAAAGCGCCCTTCCCAAGCCAATCGTACCGCGCGAAAAGCCGTAACGTACCGGTGCACAAACGCCTCGACCTGGAACGTCGCCAGGCGTTTCTCGATCACGGCGATTTGCTCCACGTTTGCACTCCTCATGTGAGCGCTCAGCATCTGTAGCAGGCCAGTTTGTAGAGCGAAGGTATCGCCAGCCTTAGTGGCAGCTTCCGCAGCGGACTGTGCGTAGCGAAGCTGATGCTCCGCGTCATCTTCTTCGTGTATCGCAAGGTTTGAGAGAACAGCGTACGTCCGGCTTGCTACACCGTAAAAATGCTCTTCCGTAGCTAACTCGCTCGACTCGATTAGCCTTTCGAACGCAAGTTTCACGTTTCCGACGTGCCGGCTCACGATCCCAAGATGTTGTAGTATTCTGGCGCGACGAGCATCGATATCAAGCTCTGGGAAGAGGTGCTCGACGGATTCGGCGGTTGCTGCTGCGGCCGATAGGTCGCCAGAAATAGCCTGGCGCGCGGCTATCAACGATAATGCCTCGGCTCTGTATGCGGGCCGCTGTGCGACGTCGCTTGCTACCGGACCAAGTACAGGGACTACGTCTTGCCCCTGGTTTGCCATTAAGGATGCAAGGCGAAGGCTGACCGTGGCTACCAAATCTCTGTCGTCGGTCGCTCGAGACAAAGCTCGACGGAACAAAGACTCCGCTCGAGCGAATTTACCGGCGCTGGCTTGAAGGGCGCCCTGAAGGCCGAGGATCGACGCGTTTTGACGGCGCGCTCTTTCGTCGAGCGATTCGATGGCGTGTCCGACAAAGTCTGCGCGGGCGCGCTCGAGGAGATCGAAGCCATGTCCCTCGAGCAGCCGCACGACGTCATCGAACGACGCTGCCGCGATATACGACGCAATGGCGTGCTCGATATCGCCGTTGGCCTCGAGAGCGCGCGCGGCGCGTTCGTGAATGGTCTGCTGCGATCGTTTCCCGCGAAGTGCACCTTCATGTCGAAGAAACTCGCGGAACAGCTCGTGGCACTGGTATATCCCGGTCGACTCTTCATAGATAAATGCCGTGCGCTCGCGCAGGCGCTCGACGATCGTAAGCGCGCGATCGAATCCGGCTCGTTCGAGCACATGCACGTCGATGACCGGCAGCGCGGCGGCCAGCTGCAGCAGCCCTCGCTCCTCCTCATCGAGCGTGGCATATACTTGCTCGGCAAGCAATCTATAGATCATCTCTCGCGTCATCGCCGAAACACTGCGCAGTTCCGAAGAGCGCGTCGAGGTGCGCAACGCGAAGCCCAGCGCGGCGGGCCAGCCCTCCGTCAGCGCCAGCAAATCGGCCAGCTCTTCATCGCGGATGGTAAGTCCAAGTCGGTCGGCTGCGGCCCGCGCTTCGTCCAGAGTAAACCGCAGATCGTGCTCGTCGACGGGCAAATCGGCGTCGCGATAGGCAAGCCACGTTCCAACCGGCAGCTCTGCGGTGGAACGCGAAGCAAGAATCCATCGAATACTCGATTTTGTACGCTCGATGAGCGCCGTCAGAAAGCGCGCCACCTCCGGGTCCGCGTCAGCGAGGTGCAAGTCGTCGATGGCGATCACACCGGAAAACGATTCGAGGTGCGCGTGCATCCAACGCGCCAGCTCGGTGGCGCGTTTGGGAGAGGCGGTATTGCGGTCGTAAGCGCCGGCGAGCGCCGTGATTGCGTGCGGCGCGCCCTCGCCGAGAGCTTCGGTGAGACCTCGCAAGAAGCCGAGCAGCGTAGAGTGCTCGGGCCGCAGCGTAAACCGTACGGTGGCGTCGGTTAGCGTGCCGAGATATTGGCGCAATACGACCGACTTTCCATAACCCGCCGGAGCGATCAAGAGCGCGATTGGATATTCGGCGGAAGCCGCCAAACGCCCGACCAAACGCGGCCGTTCGATCGGTGCGAATACGGCGACGTCGCTGCGATCCTCGCTCTGCGGCGTTCGAACCATCGCGGTTCGTTCTAAGGGACCACCAAGCTCGCCTTTACCGGTACGTACCTGGATTAGGGACGTCGCCCTTTCCGATCAACCTGCTCAGGTAATACGCGAGCAAGGCGCCCTCCCATTGTAAGTGCTGTGCGAGCCAGGCATGTTGCACGGGGCATGTGATCTCGCCCAGCTCGAGCACGAGGCTTGCATCCTTCGCATCGACCTGACGATACGCATAATACTTGCGCAGACTCTCCGTGAAGTTGTCGGGCTGAAATCCGAACGGCCAATACGAGCCGTAGAGCTTGCGCCACCCCGCAGCAGCCGTAGCATAGCGTGCGCCCGGATAGCCGATCGACGCCCTGCTGCTACACGGTGGCTCGGCGCCGTCGAAGTGTATGAACACCGCCGCATCGACGCGATACTTTCCAGCGAAATCGGCGGGAAGACGCGCGACCGTCACGCCGTGCTGCTGAAGAATCGCCGTTGCGGCATCGGCGACGATCGGAGTCCACGCGCGTTCGCCCGCGGCGCCCAAATTGCAGGGGTGTTGCGGGAAGCGCGCGCAGCTCGCGGGACGCCCTTCGTGACCGGCGGAGATGAGCACGTCGTAGGTCAACATCACCAGCCGCCCGAAGCGCCGCCGCCTCCAAAGCCCCCGCCGCCGGCTGAAAACCCCCCTCCGCCGAAGCCGCCTCCGCCGCCACCAAACGAGGAGAAACCGCCGAAAAAGCCGCCGCGTCCGCTGCGCGTCACCAGATCGCCGAATAACGCAAGAGTAATCCACCGTGCGGCGACCGGGAGAATGATAAAGAGCACAAAGAGCGCGACCCAGATCCACATCGTATTGTCGCTCGTTCCGGTCGCAGGTGCCGGCGGCGGCGTTACGCCTTTATACGATGGCGAGATCGTGATCAAGATCGCGGCCACGCCGCTCGAGACGGCACCGTCAACATCCCCGCGGCGCATACTCGGCACAATAACTTTTTCGACGATGCGGTAGGAGTCGGCGTCGGTCAGCGCGCTCTCCAAGCCGTAGCCGACTTCGATTCGGGCCTTGTGGTCCTGCATGAACAGGAAGAGCACCGCACCGTCGTCATGACCGCGGCGACCGATTTTCCATTGGTCCGCCGTCTCGCCAGTCCAGGTTTCTAGAGGAACGCCGCCGGTCGATTGGCCGATCCAGACGACGATCTGGTGCCCCGTCGCGTTCTCGTAGCCTTGGAGCTCATTTTCGAGCGACGTACGCGTATCGCTCGAGAGTACGCCCGCGTTATCGGTAACATAATGGTCGGGCGTGGGTGGCACCTTGAGATCGGCGGCAATCGCCGGCAATGCCCCAGCGCATGCGAGCAGGGCTAGCAGCGCCGCCGAAGCAGCGAGCCTCACGTCGCTCGATCTTCCGTTCTTGCAAAGTGCGCGTGCAGCGCATCGCCGACGCGTCCGACGGCGTGCACTATTCCGTCCGCGATCGCTCCCCGAGCAAAGAACGGCCGGCTCTCCTCGACGACGCCATGCCAAAATGCGTCGCCGACACGCTCGTGTAGCGCCCGGTCGCCGAGGACGGCGAAACGCCGCGCCTTCGGCGCGACTAAGATCAGTACCGCATTGCCGGGCTCGTGCCGGTGGAGCCCTATTCGGCCGAATTCGCGCCTAGCGCGCTCAAACGCGTCGACCTTCGCATCAGGAATCACGCGAACCGCAATGCGTCCGGTGGTCCCCTCTTCGGCGCCATAGATGGCTGCGGCGATGGCACGGCGTTGCGGCCGTGTCATGGGCTGAAATTCACGACCGGCGGTTTCTCTGCTCCAGGCTGCGCTTGAAAATACGGCTTCTCGTTGAAACGGCTGCCGAACCATCCGGCGATGAAAACGGTCGGAATCGTATCCCGCTTGGTGTTGAAGGCGCGGGCGGCGTCGTTATATTTGCGGCGCTCGAAGGCGATTCGGTTTTCCGTGCCCTCGAGCTGGGCTTGAAGCGTTTGAAAGTTCTCGGTCGCTCTGAGCTGCGGGTAGTTCTCCACGACGGCCAAGAGGCGCGAGAGCGCCGTGCCGAGTTGGTCTTGGGCGGCAGCGTACTTCGCGAAGTCTTGCGGGTTATTGACGGCGTTTTGAACGACTTCGGGCGGTATCTGCCCCACGCTCGCGCGTGCTTTCGCTACCGCTTCGTAGGTACTCGACTCGAAGTTCGCGGCGCCCTTGACGGTCGCGACGAGATTGGGTATCAAATCCGCGCGTCGCTGATAGACGTTCTGAACTTGACCCCATTGCGCATCTACGGCCTGGCTCAGCGTGACGAGCGAATTGTACGCGCTCGCTGCCCACAGGGCGAAGACGACCACGATCCCAATTAGAACGAGCGGCCCGACGTACGAAGGACGTTGTTGCATAGCTTGGCGTAAATGCGCCGCCATGCGACCTGCCCCTCCCCCAAGCGCCCGCCGGCTGCGGCTGCTCCTCGCCGCGGCACCCATAGCCGCACTGACGATCGCCGTTCCATTCGTGAATCGCGTCGAGCCCCGCATCCTCGGCTTGCCGTTCGTTCTCGCCTGGATCGTGGCGTGGGTTCTGGTTACGCCGGGGTTCTTATGGGGAATCGGGCGTTTGGAGGATCGCTGGTGAGCGGCGCAGGCGTGGCGCTCTCCATCGTCGCGTTCGTCGTCCTCGGCACGATCGGCTTCGCGCTCCTTGGCGTGCGCCGCATCAAAATGGACCCGCAGCAATATATCGTCGGCGGGCGGTCCTTTGGAACGCTCTTCCTATGGGTGCTGCTCGCGGGCGAAATCTACACGACGTTCACGTTCTTGGGAATCGCGGGGCTCGCGTACTCGCAGGGAGCGCCGGCCTATTACATTATGGCGTACGGCACCTGCGCATATGTGATCGGCTACTTTCTCGCGCCCGCCGTCTGGCGCATAGGGAAAGACCGCAATCTTCTCACCGGGGCGGATTTCTTCGAAACGAGCTATCGCAGCCGCGTGCTCGGCGTCGCCATCGCGCTCTTGCAGTTCGTAATGATCGTCCCGTACGTCGCGCTGCAGTTGAGTGGCTTGCAGATCCTCCTGCGGTTCGCGGGTTACGGCGCCTATAATGCGACCGCTTCGGTCTGCATCGCGTTCTTGATCCTCGCCCTGTTCGTCTTCTCGGCAGGGTTGCGGGGCACGGCCTGGGCGAGCGTGATCAAAGACATTTTCGTGCTCGGGGGCGTGATCTTTGCGGGCATCGCGATTCCGGCACGCTTCTTCGGCTCGCCGGCCGCAATGTTCCACCGAATATTGCAGGTCCATCCGCAGGTGCTGGTGTTACCCCCCGACGGCGCGTTTCACGGAACGGTCTGGTACGTTTCGACGGTCCTGCTAACCGCGATCGGCTTCTACATGGGCCCCCACTCGTGGAATGCAATCTATAGTGCGCGAAGCGGCGACACCCTGCGCCGCAACGCCATGTTACTGCCGTTCTATCAGGTCTTCTTGACCCTGATGCTCTTTGCCGGCTTTTCCGCCGCACTGATCGCCCCCGGCTTGAAGGGAGCCGCGGTCGACCAATCCTTTTTACTGGTCGTGCAGCGCTACTATCCGCCGTGGGTGCTCGGGCTCATCGCTTCGGCGGGTGCGCTGGCCGCGCTCGTGCCCGCTTCGTCCCTGCTGCTCGCCGGTGCCAGCGTCATCACAAAGAACGTTGCCGGCGATGCATTCGGCATCGCGACGAGCGACGCCGCGCGCACGCTGCTCACGCGCGTGCTCGTCATCGTCGTCGCATTGCTCGCGCTCGGCGTCTGGCTTACTTCGCAGCGCACGGTGGTCGAGCTGCTCTTGCTCTACTACAATGGCGTTACGCAGTTCATGCCGGGTGTCGTTGCCGCGTTCGCATGGAGACGCGCCACCGCATGGGGCGTCGCCGCCGGAATTGCTGCGGGTCTAGGCGTGGCAATCCCGCTGGCGGCATTGAATCTCGCACCGCTCGGCATCAACGCCGGCATGTTGGGATTGCTTGCCAACATCGTCACGCTGCCCGTCGTCTCGCTGCTGACGCTCGACCGTGCGGCAAAGCAGGCAACCTAAGCGGAGCCGCACCCTCGCTTGTCTAAGAGCCGATCATTCACCAGCTCCGAAGAGCGCCCATAAAGGACACGGTGAGATGAGATCTTCGAGTCTCGGTCGCTTCGGAAACATTCTGGCCACCGGCGTGCTGCTCGCAAGCTGCACCACTTCGCAGAGCGGGGTTCCGTCGCTGCTCGCCTCCAATGGCTCCTCGACGGCGCAGCAGCAGCGCCGGCACGTCGGCTCGTGGATGGCCAAGGGTTTGAAGCAGCGCGATCTTCTCTACGTTCCCAACGCGGACGGCACGGTGAGCGTCTTCCGGTATTGGCAGCGCACGCTGGTTGGCGTTCTCACCAAGTTCACTCGCCCGTGGGGCGCATGCGCCGATCAAAGCGGCGACGTGTACATTACGGACTTTACGGCGGCAAAGATCTACGAGTACGCGCACGGCAGCACGAAAGCGATCAAGGTGCTCGACGATCCGAACTACTCGCCCGAAGGCTGCTCCGTCGCTCCCAATTCGGGAAATCTCGCCGTCGCCAACGGCACGGATTACTACTACTACTATACGAACGGAAGTCTCGCCGTCTACCCGCACGGTAGCGGCAACCCCATCCTGTACACTACCTCCGAGAACGATCATTTCACGAGCTGCGCCTACGATAACCACGGCGATCTGCTCACCGTGAGCCGATACGGTTACTATGGATTTTACACGCAGTTCTACTACCTGCCCAAGAAGAGCGCGAAGCTGATCTCGATGAACTTGGCCGCCCCCGGGCAGAGCTCGTCGGGCTGGGAATACGTTCAGGGAGTTGCCTTCGACGGCAAATACTTTGTGGTCGCGAGCTACAACCGGCTCTACCGTTTTACGATCAATATCGAGGCGAAGTACATCGACACGATTACGTTGTCGGGCGGGTATGGCAGCGTCGTCGGGCCGGCGACCTACCGGAAGAGCTTGAAGTCGCAGGCCACGCAGATCGTGGGCGGCGCGAGCGGCGACAACAAGAACGCCGTCGAGTACTGGAAGTATCCCGAGGGCGGCAGCCCGATCGACGACAATCACGAAAGACCTCGACTCGCCCTCCAGCGTAGCGATTAGCCTCGGCACGGGATCGTGATCAGATGAGCGTCGCGCACGCCGCTCGTGTTGGAATCATGCTCGCCGTCGGCGCGTCGCTCGCTGCTTGCGGCGCATCCCAGCAAGGCGCGGTCCCGGCGGCCTCGGTACCCCAATCGACCTCGGCCGATTCAGCCGGAATCGGCACGGAGACTTCCTGGATGGTCAAAGGCCTAAAGCAACGCGATCTGCTCTACGTCTCCAATGCGGACGGCACGGTAAGCGTCTATCGCTATTGGCAGCGGACGCTCGTCGGCGTTCTCACGAACTTCACTCAGCCAATGGGCGAGTGCGCCGATGCTGCCGGCGACGTGTACATAACGGATTACGCAGCCAGCACGATCAGCGAATACGCTCACGGTGGCACCAAGCCGATCAGGGTCCTCGAAGGACTCGAAGTATGGACCCTACGGCTGCTCCGTCAACTCCGCGAATGGAGACCTGGCGGTTGCCAATTTCGGCACATACCGAGACAAGCGTGAAGATTATTACAATACCGGAAATATCGCCGTCTATCCACACGGCAGCGGCAATCCGACGATCTACGAGCCCAGCGAGGACGAGCACTTCATTAGCTGCGCCTACGACAATCACGGAGACCTGCTCACAACGGGTGAGAACGGGTACAGCCGGTATTACTACACGGATTTTTACTACCTCCCAAACATGCGACGCAGCTGCTCCCCATCAACCTGCCGGGACCGTCGCGGAGTTGGGAGTGGTACGCTACGTCGAGGGGTCGGCTTGGGACGGCAAATACTGGGTCATCGACGAGTAGTATCTGTACCGATATACCATCAATATCAAGGCGCAATACGTCGATACCATCAAGCTCTCCGGAGGCTACGACAACAATGGGCCGTTTGCAATCTACCGCAAGACCTTGAAATCGCAGGGCACTCAGGTCGTCGACGGCTCGAGCAGCTTCAGTAACAAGAGCAGTCGTCGATTATTGGGATTATCCAACCGGCGGGAGCCCGATCGGCGACATCACCACCGACCTAGACGACCCGTATGGCGTTGCCATCAGCCTGGGGAAATGATGAACGCAATGACGATCCGCGCGTATACCGGCTCGGTGCTCTTCGCTTGCGCGCTCTGCGCCTGTAGCGGCAGCGCACCTCCGGCGGCGCCCGGCGGCGCAACGCCCGCGCGTTGGCAAACCTCCGTCGCAGTGCGGACGGCGCCCTGGCACGCCGATCGCCGCAGGTCGTGGATCTCATCTGAGCTGGCCCATGTCAAAGGGTCGGTGCTCTTCGTCTCTGATGCTGGAACCGCCGACGTGTACATTTACACGTTGCCGGCGCTCAAAGTCGTCGGCACGATCACGGGCTTCTCCCAACCGCAAGGCGAGTGCTCGGACAACAAAGGTAACGTCTGGATCACCGATACTAACGCGCAAACGATTTACCAGCTCTCGCATCACGGCCGGCTGGAAAACGAGCTCAGCGACTCGTCCGGATATCCTGCCGCCTGTGCTTGGGACGCGACGACTGGAAATCTGGCCGTCATGAACCTCTTCGGAACGGGCAGCACGAACGGCGCGGTACTGATCTACGCGCATGGTTCGGGCTCTCCGGTGCCCTACACGAATACCGGCCAGTACTACTATAACTTCGGCGGCTACGACGCCAGCGGTAATCTCTTCTTCGACGGGAGCGACTCCAGCGGCAACTTTATGCTCGCCGAGCTTCCGGCAGGTAGCAAATCCGCATCCACGATCAAACTCTCGGGCGGCACAATATACTTCCCCGGCATGGTGCAATGGGATTCAGCGAAGCACGATCTCATCGTTGGAGACCAATCGTGCGGGAACGCCTACGTGAGCTGCCTCTACGCGGTCACGGTCTCACAGAAGACCGGAACGATCGGCACGCAGACCAACCTTCAGAACTCGAGCGGCGGCCAGGTCTGCGATTTGGTTCAGGGGGTCGAGTTCGGTAGCCAGATCGGCGGATCGGATTACGACTTCTGCGGCTCGACCCCAAGCGCCACGTACCTCTGGCCCTATCCGGGCGGCGGCTCCCCATCGCGATCGAACACCACTACCGATTCGGCGCCGGTCGGCGCCACGATTAGCAAATGAATATGAGCAAACGCAACGCAGTCGTCCTCCCATTCGTTGCCGCAGCCGCAATGCTCGCGGCCTGCGCTCCGCAGACGCAAACTGAAAACTCGGGTGTCTTGCCGCAACGCACGCTGCCGGCAAACCACATGCGCCCGCCGCGGCAAAGCTGGATGGCCGGGGGCGTGGGCAAGCAAGACCTGCTCTACGTCTCGAACGGCAACGGCGAGGTCACCGTCTATCGGTATTGGCAGCACACGCTCGTCGGCGTTCTGACCGATTTCACGCAGCCGATGGGCGAGTGCGTCGATAAAGGCGGCGACGTTTTCATTACCGATTACGCGGCGAAGCAGATCGTGGAGTATGCCCACGGCGGCAGCAACTCGATCAAAACGCTGAACGACTCCCCCGACTCCCCGTACACCTGCTACGTCGACTCGACGACGGGCAACCTCGCCGTCGCGAACGACGACGGGCCGTCGCAGGAGGGCAACATTGCGATCTGGAGCGGGGCGAGCGGCTCACCGACGACTTACGCCGACTCGACGCTCTACAACTTTCAGGGCTGCGCGTATGACAACAAGGGCAATCTGCTCGTGACGAACGGATACCCCGGCTATCCCTACGCCACATACTTTGCCTGGCTGCCCAAGAACGGCAGCAAGCTCATCAACATCGACGTTCCCGGGGCCGAACCGAGCTGGAAATGGTATGACGTCGAGGGCATTCAGTGGGACGGCAAGTACTTCGTCCTCGACAGTTACGACATCTACCGGATTGCGTTGCTCCACGGTCAAGCCTATTACGTCGGGGAGACGGACGTGGGGAGCCGGGACGAGAACCCAAGCGGCCCATATTGGATCTACAACGCAAAGGCGAGCGGGCAAGGGACGCAAGTCGTTGGCGGCGAGAACGGCGAAGAGTATGGGAGCGAGGTCGACTATTGGGATTATCCCGCAGGCGGCGAGTATCCGATCGAGGAGCTCACACACGGCATCGACCGCCCGTTCGGTGTGACGATCAGCCTGAAGAAAAGCTAGAATGACGACGCCGTGCCGCCTTTGCTTGGCGCTTGCCGCCGCGTTCGGTTTGGCAGCCTGCACGCACAACGACTACATGCCGAACGTGATTCAATTGAATCCCCTCGGAACGGCAACGAAACCCGCCGTCGAGTCTTTCACGTCATCGTTCACACTGACCGCGGTGGAAGACGGCTATACAGGGCAGTTCACGGCCGACACGATCGTGGGAACGTGTTGGGTCGTTCAAGCGCCGGTTACAACGGGCGGCGCATGGACCGTCGTCCCGCAGGGCGTTACCTGCGGCGAGGGCGGCACCAATAAGATCGTAGTCAAAGATCAGAAGGGGAACTCGGCCGCGACGTATATTTCGACCGGCTCGAAGTAGCCCTCACGCGCTCGTTTCAAGAAAAAGAGCCTCGCGAGTGCGAGGCTCTTCCTCAGTGGCGTGGCCTACAGGTCCTCGGGGTTGATGCCCTTCAGCCGGTCGTACTGCGTCTTCTTCGGCACCGCGTGCGGGCTGAGCGCTTCGTCGTACTCGCCCTCGTACTGCACCGTGAGCGGCTCGCGGTTGCGCTCGTACGCGCTGGCGAGCCGGCTGATGCCGTCGCCGTCTCCGCCGCCCATCACTTCGGCGAGCGCTGCGTCATCCGCGGTCATCGCGGCGTACGGCACGTCGTACTCGTGGCGGGGCCGGCCGTCGTCGTCGACGTCTTGACCTTCGGGCACGATGTCGACGTTGCGATAGCGCGACATCCCCGTGCCGGCCGGGATCAGCTTGCCGATGATGACGTTCTCCTTGAGCCCGAGCAGCGGATCGTACTTTCCCTTGATGGCTGCGTCGGTGAGCACGCGCGTCGTCTCTTGGAAGCTTGCGGCCGACAGAAACGACTCCGTCGCCAGCGAGGCCTTCGTTACGCCCAGAAGCACGGGGTTTGCCGTTGCCAACTCCTTGCCGGCTGCCTTCATCCGTTCGTTGGCTTCGTGGAACTGCGCGGCTTCGATCAACTGTCCGGGCAACAGCGGCGTATCACCGCCCTCGACGATCTTCACCTTGCGGAGCATCGATCGCACGATGACCTCGATGTGCTTGTCGTTGATGTCGACGCCCTGCGAGCGGTAGACCTTCTGAACTTCCTGAACGAGGTAGTTCTGCAGCGCGGTCTCGCCTTTGACCCGCAAGATATCGTGGGGATTGAGCGAGCCTTCGTTGAGCTGGTCGCCCGGCTCGACGTGCTGTCCTTCCTGCGCCAACAGATGCGTGCCCGGTGGGATTTCGTACTCGTGCTCCTCGCCGTTGGAGTCGACGACGTAGACGACGCGTTTGTTACGCTCGTCGCCGAGCCGGACCGTGCCGGCAACCTCGGCAATCGTCGCTTGACCCTTGGGCTTGCGCGCTTCGAAGATTTCTTCGACGCGCGGCAGACCGGTGATGATGTCCTCGGTCGCGACGCCGCCGGTATGGAAGGTCCGCAGCGTGAGCTGCGTTCCCGGCTCGCCGATCGACTGCGCGGCGATGATGCCAACCGCCGTCCCGATGTCGGCGTGGCTTCCGGCGGCCAGATCACGGCCGTAACAGAGCGAGCAGACGCCGTACTTCGATTGACAGGTGAGAACCGAACGGATCTTCACCTCGCCTATGCCGGCCGCGAGCAGCGCGTTGGCCTTCTCCTCGTCGATCTCCTGATTGCGCGAAACGATCGCCGTCGTCGGGCGCTTGGGATCGAGGCGAATCTCTTCGGCCGCGCGCCGTCCGATGATCCGATCGATCAGAGGCTCGATGATCTCCTTGCCCACCCGGATGTCGCGCACGACGATTCCGGCGCTCGTGCCGCAATCTTCTTCGCGAATGATCACGTCCTGCGCAACGTCGACCAGACGCCGCGTAAGATAGCCGGAGTCGGCCGTGCGCAGCGCCGTGTCGGCGAGACCCTTGCGTGCGCCGTGCGTCGAGATGAAGTACTCGAGCACGGTCAGGCCTTCTTTCAACGACGCTTTGACCGGAATCTCGAGAATCCGGCCCGACGGGTCGGACATCAAGCCACGCATGCCGCCGAGCTGCTTCACCTGCGCGATCGACCCGCGCGCGCCCGACGTCGCCATCATAAAGACCGGATTGAGCGGATTCTGCGACGCTTGCATCGAGGTCGTGACCTCGTCGGAGGCCTTCGACCAGATGTCGATCGTCTTGTTGTACTGCTCGTCTTCTGAAATGAAGCCCTGTTCGTAGAGCCGGTGGAGCTCGTCGACTTCTTCTTGCGCCTTGCCGACGATCTCGTATTTATTCTCGGGAACGATCACGTCGTTGATCGAGACGGTCGTGCCCGAGAGCGTCGCGTAATGGAAGCCCAGGTCTTTGATCGCGTCGAGGAAGCGCGCCGTTTCGGCGTTACCGTACCGGCGATAGCAATCGGTGATCGTCTTCTTTAGAACGCCCTTGTCGACGATGCAGTTGAGGAACTCGTGATTCCATCGCTCGGGGAAGGCCATGTTGAAGATGACGCGCCCGACGGTCGTCTTGATCAGTTCGCCGTTCCAACGGACGTAGATCCACTCTTGCAGGCCGATGTGCTTGGTCTCGTACGCCATCACAGCTTCTTTGCCGTCGAAGAACGTCGGGATCGCACCAGCCGCGTCGGCCGCCGGCGCGCTCTTCTTCCTCTTCGTCTCGCGGTCGACGCGCTCGTAATCGTCGAGAATCGCTGCCTTCGCCGGACCGGAGTACTCGTCGCGATGGAACGTGAGGTAGTAGAGGCCCAAAACCATGTCTTGGGTCGGGATGGAGACCGGATTACCGTAAGCCGGCAACAGGATGTTGTTCGAGGAGAGCATCAGAATGCGCGCCTCGGCCTGCGCGCCCGCTGAGAGCGGCAGGTGAACGGCCATCTGGTCGCCATCGAAGTCGGCATTGTACGGCGTGCAGACTAACGGATGCAGATGCACGGCCTTGCCCTCGACGAGCACGGGCTCGAACGCCTGGATGCCGAGGCGGTGGAGCGTCGGCGCGCGATTCAAGAGCACGGGGTGTTCCTTGATGACCTCTTCGAGCACGTCCCACACCTCGGGACGCACGCGCTCGACCATGCGCTTCGCGCTCTTGATGTTGTGCGCGAGCCCGCGGTCGACGAGCTTCTTCATCACGAAGGGCTTGAAGAGCTCGAGCGCCATCTCTTTGGGAAGCCCGCACTGATGCAGCTTGAGCGTCGGACCGACGACGATCACGGAGCGTCCCGAGTAATCGACGCGCTTGCCGAGCAGGTTCTGGCGGAACCGCCCTTGCTTGCCCTTGAGAATGTCGGAGAGCGATTTGAGCGGACGGTTATTCGGTCCGGTAACCGGACGCCCGCGCCGGCCGTTGTCGATCAGTGCATCGACGGCTTCCTGAAGCATCCGCTTCTCGTTTTTGATGATGATCTCGGGAGCGTTGAGCTCGAGCAGGCGCTTGAGCCGGTTGTTGCGGTTGATGACGCGCCGGTAAAGATCGTTGAGATCCGAGGTGGCGAATCGGCCGCCGTCGAGCTGCACCATCGGACGCAGCTCCGGCGCGATGACCGGCACAGCGGCGAGGACCATCCACTCGGGCCGGTTGCCGCTGGTAAGAAAGGCCTCGACGACCTCGAGGCGCTTGATCGCCTTGAGGCGCTTCTGCCCGCTCGTCTCTTTGAACTCTTTGCGCAGGTCTTCTTGAAGCTTGCGCAGGTTCAGGTCGCGAAGCAGCTCACGGATCGCCTCTGCGCCCATGCCCGCCTTGAAGCGATTGCCGAACTTTTCGCGCGCCTCGCGATACTTTTGCTCGGAGAGCACCTCGCGCTTGGTGAGCGTCGTGTCGCCCGGATCGATCACCACGTATGCCGCAAAGTAGATGACCTTCTCGAGCTGGCGAGGCGACATATCGAGCAGGATGCCGATGCGGCTGGGCACGCCCTTGAGGTACCAAATGTGGCTGACCGGCGTCGCCAGCTCGATGTGGCCCATCCGCTCGCGTCGCACCTTCGCGCGCGTGATCTCGACGCCGCAGCGATCGCAGATCATGCCTTTGAAGCGGATCCGCTTGTACTTGCCGCAGTGGCACTCCCAGTCTTTGGTGGGGCCGAAGATCTTCTCGCAAAAAAGCCCGTCGCGTTCCGGCTTGAGCGTGCGGTAATTGATCGTCTCGGGCTTCTTGACTTCGCCGAACGACCAAGCGCGAATTTGCTCCGGCGATGCCAGCCCGATGCGCATGGCGTCGAAGTTATTGACGTCGATAAGGTTCAAAGGAAGGGACTCCGTCCGGCCCACCGCTACCGCCGCCTACGCAGGGAAGACACTCCTCACGTCGTCACGTAAGGGCTCCCACCGTCGCTGCTGGCAGGGGGCGCAGGGAGCCACTATACCACAGCCGACTCGGCGTGTCAGCGCCCTTTGTCGCCCTACCTTGTCATCCGCAGCGCAGCGAGCGCAGTCGACAAAGGGCGAAAGGGCGCCCGGTTGCGGTCCTTCGCACGCTCCTGGGTACCACAATGGCATGAGAATAGGAATAATCGGCTGCGACGACCGCGCGATGGCGATCGGTCGCCTGCTGCGCAGCGGAGGGCATCCAGGTAACTTTCGGAGACGCAGCCCGTAAAGAACGAGCGCAGCAAGCGGCCCGCCTCGTGGGCGCGCGTGACGAGATCCCTTACAAGCAGGCAATGTGTTCAGACTTGCTGATGCTGGCGGTCTCTCGCCAGGAGATCGATCGAGCGGTAGCGGCGGTCGGATCCGGGGCGGAAGCCGTCATCGTGGACGCCATCGAGGGTGAGCGCGGCGACGGCACCCATAGCGGCGCCGAGATGCTTGCCCAGAAGCTCGACTCTCACCGGGTCGTGCGTGCGCTCATCAACATGCCGCAGTCGGGCGCGAATATCCCGATTTGCGGCGACGATTCGACCTCCAAGGTCCTGGTCGATCGTGCGCTGCACTCGTGCGGGTGCGTGACGACCGACCGAGGACCTCTCGCGAAGGCGACCGAGCTGGAAGCGCCGGTCTAGCTGCTCTTTTTCCCGAGGAGCCTGTGCGCTTCGGTACTTTAGCACCGGAGCGCCGGGCTTCGCTCAGGCCAATCGCGATGGCTTGCTTGCGGTTCGTGACTTTTTTGCCGGAGCCCCCGGACTTGAGTTTCCCGTGTTTCATCTCGTCCATCGCGCGTCGAACCTTTTCGCTCGATTTTGGGCCGTACTTCCGGCCCGACTTCTTACGTGACGCGGTCTTCTTACGTGACGACCCCTTGCGTAGCGAACTCTTCTTGCGAGAGGTCGATTTCTTGCGAGTAGCCATGACCTGCTATCCTCTCCTCCCTTCGTTTAGACGCGCAAACCTCGTCCGGTCAGCAGATTGACCACGATGAGGATCACGACGATCAGCAATACAAGGTGAATGATGCTTCCCAAGTGGAACGCCAAGAATCCGAGAAGCCAAAAGATGAAGAGTATGACTATAATCGCCCAAAGGATACCTGCCATTTTACCTCCTGCGTGAGAGTGTCGAACTGCAGGCAATCTTCCCCAATTTTGGTCTTGCCGAACCTCCTGTGGCAGGCCGGCGCGGGCGGTGTTTCAATCCGTGAGCCGCGCCGGCGCCTCCGGCCCCGGAGGGCGCTCAATCGGCCGCTGCTGGGTATGATGCAGCTATGAGAAGCACTTGGAAACCCCACGAGAAGCATGGGCGGCTGACGCGCCAGAGCGATCTCCCCGATAGCGTCTTCGCCTTCCCAAAACAGCGCAAGGAACCGCTGACCGACGCCAGCCATGTCCGCAACGCGATTGCGCGCTTCGATCAAGTGATCGGCGTCCCCGACGCCGATCGCGAGCTTGCCTTCGCGAACATCCAAAAGGCGGCAAAACACTACGGCGTCGACCTTTCTGAGAAGTCGTGGCAAGAGCTGGGCGTCCATCCGCAACGTAATCGCAAAGCGACAGCCCGCAAAGGCGTCGCGACACGGAGGCGTAAGGGCGTTGCCAAGTCGTCGGCACGAAAGGCCGTATCAACGCGCAAGAAACGCACCTCAAGATAGCAGGCGGTGTGCGCGTTGAAGAGCGGATGAGGCGACCGCGTGTCGTACTTCCTAAAACGTGATCCACGTCGCAGCGCTCGCGCCCCTTCTGATCGGCCTCGCGACGGGCGCCCCGGCTGCGCCGCCGGCGGCGACGCCCGACGCCGCGACCGTCTTAGAGCGAAGCCAAGCCAGATGGCAGGGGCTGAGCTCCTATGAGGTGCCCGTTACGATCAGCGGCAGCGTACGAGTCAGCATTATTTCGCTGCCCTTTAAAATGACCGGGACGCAGTACTATCAGGCACCCGACCAACAGGCGCTTCATCTCGACAACCCGCCGCGGCTTGCGCGCGGTCTCGGAAACACGCTTTCGGCAATGGGGACCCCGCAGACGTGGCTGCGCGACTACGCGATCGCAATGCCCGTAACGCAAGCCCACGGGCACCACGCGGCCTACGTCCTGACGGGCACGCCGAAACGCGCGAGCCGCGTCAAGAGCATGACCATGTGGGTGAGCGCTACGACGTACTCGATCGAATCCGTCTCGTTTGCGTATAGCAACGGCGCGACGCTCCAGGTCACGTTCCTGCGCCATCGAGGTTTTTCACAATATCATCTCGCCCGCAGCGCAAAGGTGTTGGCGAAATTCCCCGGCTACAGCGGCAACGCTACCGTCACCTACGGCAACTACGGGCTAAACCAGCCGCTGCCCGCCTCCGTCTTCGATCAACACTAGCGCACGCGCTGCAGTTCGATGACGCAGAAACCGGATGCATCCAAATCGACCGCGAATCCTCGTTCCAGCTCTTGACCGTCTAGGTTCTCGCGCGCAACCCATTCGTCGAGTAGGCTCGTGAAGTAGCGCACGTGGTAGCGTCCACGCAGCCGGCGTGCGAATCGAAGCGGCGTCGTCACCGTGCGGGCCGCAGTGTTGCCCATGAAAATGACGAAGCCCCCGCCGCGCTGCAGCGCTATCTCCGTGACCTCACTGCTGAGGCGCAGCATCGGCGTCACGTCCCGGTCGTAGCCTTGTAAAGTGAAATCGGTCTTGCAGCCGAAGTTTGCGTAAAGCGTCGGCTCGGGAACCCGGGCGATAAACCACGTGAGCTGCCTGCCGCGAAATGGTACGTTGCGAGCTCCGATCCACTTCCACTGGGGCGCTAAGCGGGGATTGCAGGTAGGTTCGCTGCCGCGAATGTCGAGACCGCACGCACCTTCGATCGCCGCCCAAACGTAATGTGGCGGGTACCAGGGCGAGAGCATCATCCCCTGATTTGCGAGCGTTTCACCGTGCAGCCACTCGGAAAACTGTCCGGGCACCGTGTTATTCCGGCCGGGGTCGCGCGAGTAATGCGCGAACGTCGCGCTCAGCGCAAACGCCATAAACGCCGGATTGAACGGGGCGGCGGCAAAGGCGTAAATGAACGAGAGACCGACCCAGACTCCGCCGAGCAGCCCCCAGCTTCGGATCGGGCTATACTCGAGATCGTCGCGCGGGACGGTGCGAATGCCCGCCTCGGTCCAAAACGCCGGGACGCTGAGTCTGCTGATGATTCGCGCCGCGGTTTCGTGATCGGCTACACCGAGAAACGCCGGAAAGAGCATGTCGGCCGTCACGTTCGAGCGCGGCCGGCCGTCGACGTCGATGTTCAGATAGTAAAGCCCGGTGTTGGGATCGAGGAGATGGGTATTGATCGCCTCGCGCAGCAGCGCGGCCTCGCGCTCGAAGCGTTGCTCATCCTTCTTCTTGCCAAGCGCGTCCGCCATCGCAGTCATCGCCACGAGCGCGGCATAACAGAGCGAGTTCACTTCCGTCGACGCGCCGGAGATCCGGTAATCGTCGATGATGTTGCGCCACCCGACGATGCCCGACATCGCCGTTCCGGTCGAGTTGCACCAAATGAGGCCTCGGGCGTCGCGCTGATGGAGCAGATACTCCGCGGCGCGTTTGGCTGCGGCGTAAGATTCTCGAAGAAAGTCGAGATCGCCGGTCGCGAGATAATGATGAGAGAGCCCCAAGATGACCAGCGGCGTGTCGTCGTTGACGTTCAGCCCGTAGTCGTTTGGCTTACCGTTGCGAACGTCGTAGTATTCAACGATCTTCCCACTTCGCTCGGCATGCTGAAGGTACCAGCGCAGCGATTTCCGTGAAAACTCCGGCGTCACGTAATCGGAGCCGATTGCGAATTCGGCGGTGTCGCGTCCGACGCTGTTGTTCGAGCGGGTCGGATCGTTGACGAAGCACCACCCCGTCGGAGCGTAGAGTTCCGTACGCAGCATGTTCGCTTTTGCCCAGAGGACGCCACGGTTGACGGTCGCGTCCGGCGTGACCACCATCGATCGCTCGAGCACTTCATCGTAATGCCGGCGCGTCTGTGCGAACGCCGACTGTGCCGCCGGCGCCTCGCGGTAGGCCCGGCGCGCGCCGTGCGCGCCACCGGCCGAACCAACCAGCGTGATCCAAAAACTCTTCCGCGCGCCGGGCGCAAGCCGATGACGGTGGTGGAAGAGTGCGATTGGCTCGGCAAGCTGCCGCGTGACTTCGCCGGATAGTGCTCCCGCGAAGTGCGCCCGATTCATTTTGCCATGGTCCCCCGTGACCTCGAAACTCGTCGGCGCACGCGACGGACCGATCGCGCGCCCTTGCTTCGGCGCCGACTCATTCCAAGCGACGATCGCATGGTTCTCCGCGTCGTAGCTCGCGCGAACGTCGCGCACGGTGTCGCCCCGCAAAAGGGCGCCGGCGAGGCTGTCGTACACGTGCGTCTCGCCCGAGCGGTTGTGAATCTCGACCATCAGATATGCCGTCAGCGGGTCGACGCGATCGCCTCTTGGTGCGCTGCTGAGCGCGAAAATTCTTTCGCAGACCCAGACTGCTTCGTCGATACGGTACGCATATTCTTGATGATCGGGAAGGAATCGGAATTTGCCGTCAAGCTTCGTGCGCGCGGCACCGGTGGGAGAGTCCCAGAAGTGAATCCCGACCCCGGCCAGCAGCGTTTTGCCGAGGTCGCCGGAGTAAAACTTCTCGATGGCGCCCGAGGCCTTGATGATGATCGCGCCCTTCGGGCCGCCGAGCGTACTGCCAACGGCGAGCTGCGTATCGTCGACCTCATAGGCAGCGATACGTTCGCCGGAGCCAAAGATCCGTGCGTTCACGACAAGTCGATTGCTTGCTTTAGAGGCGGGCTCCTTCCAAGCGCCAATCGCTCCGACGTGCTCGTCCTAGGGATTGAAACGTCGTGTGACGACACCGCCGCTGCTGTCGTTCGCGACGGACGCGACGTGCTCTCGAGCGTCGCGACCAATCAAGATGCGTTTCACGCCAAGTACGGTGGAATCGTTCCGGAGATTGCCAGCCGCCGCCATGTCGCGCTGCTCTCCGCCGTCGTCGAAGATGCGGTGGAACGCGCCGAAGCGACGCTGACCGACCTGGACGGCATTGCCGTTACTTCAGGACCGGGACTGATCGGCAGCCTCGTCGTCGGCGTCGCGGCCGCAAAGGCATATGCCTTCGCGCTGCATCGACCGCTCTACGCGATCAACCATCTGCACGGGCACGTCTTCGCGGCGTTCCTCGACCGTGCCGAAAACCCACCGTACCCATTTCTGGCGCTGCTGGTTTCAGGCGGCCATTCCCAACTCGTTGCCGTCGAGTCGGCGACGCGCATGCACGTCCTGGGACGAACCCACGACGATGCAGCCGGCGAGGCCTACGACAAGACGGCGCGTCTACTCGGCCTGCCGTATCCCGGCGGTCCCGCGCTCGACGCGCTGGCGCAACGCGGCAATCCGCGCGCCCACGCGTTTCCGCGCCATCGCCCAGCCGAAGAGTCGCTCGACCTCTCGTTCTCCGGTTTGAAGACCTCGGTGCGCTATTTTCTCGAATCGCAAGAGGGGCGTAGCGCGAAGCCCGAGGACGTCGCCGCGTCGTTTCAAGCGGCCGTCGTCGACGTGTTGATGGCGCGGCTCAAATCGGCGTACGAACGCGGATCGTACGCCGCCGTCGTGCTGTCAGGAGGCGTCGCGGCAAACTCCGCACTGCAGGCGGCCGTTCGTTCGTGGACGCAGGCAAACGCCATTACGGCCTTCATTCCGCCGGCGAAGTACTGCACCGACAACGCCGCGATGATCGCCGCGGCGGCATTCTATCAGGGTCACGCCGTGCGCGTCGACCCGCTCACGCTCTGCGCGGACGCAAACCTGCCGTTCGAACCGCCCTTGTCATCCTGAGCGGAGGCGCGCAGCTTTGTCATCCTGAGCGGAGCGCCGCAGGCGCGGAGTCGAAGGACGAAGGACGACACGGCGTTTAACGATCGCCGTTTGACTCCAGATAGGCTAGGTCCGCGAGATCTTGCGGTCGCGCGGCGGCTTTCTTGTTAGCGATGAGCTCCGTGCGCCCGATGTACCAAACCGGAATGCCGCCATAGGTCGACGGAACGCGCGTGTTCCAGGCCTGCTCGAAAGTCACGCCATCGATCGACGTGATGATGTCGATTTGATTCGGCGGACGGCCCATGACGTAGAAAGTTTCCGGCGAGCTTAGGTCGGAAAGGTTCAGTTCGACGAGCGGCGCCCCGAACGCAATGAGGGCGCGGCAGACCCTTTCGGCGTTCTCGCGCTCTGATCCGACGAATACGTCGACATCGCTCGTCGCGCGTGGTCGAGCGTGAAACGCAAACGCATATGCGCCGACAATGAGATACTTAGCGCCTTCGGCGTTCAACGCGTTCAACAGATCGATCAAGTCGACGTTCTGCTGCATCCGTCTCCCAGGACATGTGCCGGACGAGTTCCGCGATCATCTCGACGCGCTGAGGGGGTAGAACCCGCTTCTCAGCATCGCGCTTGAACGACGCCAATTCGGAATGCGACCGCGCCACGAATTCCGTCCAGCTTGAACGTCGCACGGAAGCGCGTTCTTCGAGCGAATCCATTCCTCACTAAATTCGCGGCCGGAGGGACTCGAACCCCCTACGGCGTCAAGGCGAAGACGGTTCCTCAACCGGCCTCCCGTGCATCAAGATTCTATTTCGATGGGGCGACGGAAACGGTTACGCCGAGTACCTTGGCCACAGAATGAAAATCCTTCCGAGGCAGCGTCGAGGTTGGCTTTCCTCCTGCCGGATACCGCCAGACATCAATATCGGCCGGCGTCTGCCCATCCTTCGTCGTCACCCATATGGGTGCAACGATGCTTTTGCCTTCTATCCAAGCAGGGCCTGGATACATTACTGCCTGCTCGAGCGTGGTGCTACCGACGATGTTTGCGTTCGAGCCAGAGACTTGAACTTGATAAACCAGGTTGCTGGTATCGTAGAAGTCGTCAAGCGCAAGATATTTGCCGTCCCATTGTAGACCATATAGCCAGTCAACGGGACCATTCAACGTTAGTAACGTAAAACTGTTGCTTCCGCTGGGTAGCTCGAACAGATGCCGCCCAGAACCGTAGTACTCGCCGTCAAGAAAAAGATTGCCATCATCGTCATAGGTGCATGACCAAAAATTTCCACCGGTCTCGGTATACATCTGTGGACTGCCCTGTTCGTTCGCGAAAACGTCGACCGAGTCGATTTGCGGCACGGCAAGATTATCCGTCGTTGGGTCCACAGCGCAGGTTTGTGGGAATTCACCAACGCTAAGCACGTTAATGGGCTTGGTGCCGCCGTGGGCATACTCCACGATTTGGTATGGTTTGCGATTCGTGATGAAGACGTTGCCCTGTGAATCACTACACGCGCCCCATGGCTTTGCCACGTCCTTGAGCGCCCCGACTAAATGGCCTTGCGGATAAGAAAAAACCAAGACGTTGTCCTTGCCATCCGTCGCATACAGAAGGTTGCCGGAAGTAGAGCCACGTTTCATCCATGAGTGTGATGTCTCACGAGTCGAACCTTGTGCTGTCGTGGCGGATGGCACTACGCTCGTCGCCGTTTGACCGCCACAACCCGCCAGCATAACTGCGGCCACGCCAACGCCTAAGACGTTGCGGCTAAAACCGAGTTTAATCATCATTGCTCCCTTTCGCCATTCCCGCGTAGGGTGGGAACGTTCGACGGGGCCTCGGTGTTCCCGGCCCAAAGACGACAGCTCTTTTCGTATCGCGGTCGGAGGGACTCGAACCCCCAACCTACAGGTTCGAAGCCTGGTGCTCTATCCATTGAGCTACGACCGCGTGTAGAGATTCCGTTGAGAATGATACGCCGAGTGCGGGTCATCCTCCGTGTAGAGATCGCGACGCGTCGACGGCATATCCACGCGTCCGCCGGCGCCGGGCCGCGCCAGCAACGATTGATAGACGCCGATCCGGCCAGTGTTGAACCCCTGCGCGCTGCCGGCCAGATAGAGGCGCCAGGCGCGATAGCTCGTCTCGCCGGCCGCAGCGACGGCGAACTGGCAATTGCGCTCGAGATTTGCGATCCAGGATCGCAGCGTCCTCGTGTAATGCTCGCGCAGGTTCTCGACGTCGCGCACTTCGAACCCGGCGCGCTCCGCAGCGCGTAAGGCTTCCGATACCGAAACGAGCTCGCCATCGGGAAAGATGAACCGGCCTAAAAAGTCGGTCGCCTTCCCCCGATAACCCCCACCCTGATCGGCGATCGCGTGATTCAGGAAGAGCCCGCCGGGCCGAAGCGCCTCGTACGCCGCTCGAAAGTATTCGCCGAAGCGCGAGCGTCCGACATGCTCGAACATTCCGACGCTCACGACTTTATCGAAACGCTCGCCGCGCAGGTCGCGGTAGTCGCGAAGCTCGATGCGCGCGCGTTCGCGCACGCCGGCCGCCGCAATGCGCCGCTGCCCCTCTTCATATTGCAGCCGGCTCAACGTAATTCCGAGCGCTTGCGCTCCAAAGAGTGCGGCCCGAATCACCATGGCGCCCCAACCGCACCCGATGTCGAGCAGCCGCTCCCCGGGGCACAAGCGCATCTTGCGCAACGTGTAGTCGAGCTTCGCCGATTGCGCTTCGTCGAGCGTGTCGATTCCGCCGTCCCAATACGCGCACGAATAGACCATCTCGCGATCGAGAAAGCTTCGATAGAACTCTACCGGCTGATCGTAATGGAATCCGATGGCGGCGCGGTCTCGCGCTCGGGAATGCACGCGACCGCGAAGGCGCGCTTCGCGCAGCGGCGGAATCGCCGTCTTCGGCAGCCGGCGCAACAGCGGGACGAGGCGCAGCATAGCGACCGCGCGAAGCGATGCACTCGCGCGATAGAGCGAATCCACGGCGCGCTCGAGATTGCCGTCGGCGTCGAGCAGTCCAGCGGCGAACGCGCGCCCGACCGAAAGGTCGAAGGGCACCCGAAAGGCCGCTCGGAGCGCTCCCGGCGCCTTTACTTGCAAGACGAAGCGTTCGCCCTCAGCGCCCCAGATGCGCGTTCCATCCCAAAGCCGAATTCCGAACTCACGCGCGTAGGACTCGCCGAAGCACAGGCGCAGTACCGCGATGGCGATTCCCGCGTGTGGATCTAGTGAAGCGTACCGCTCAGCGGTCGAATGCGACGATTTGGTTTGCCTCTCGGTGGTTCGTCCAGAATCTCGTGCCGTCGTAAGCGAGCGCTCGCGCCGCAAACGGAATACGTGCAAGGTCTTCCGACTTATAAGCGCCGTTCGCGTTGACGCGCGTCAGAAAGTATTCGTCGGTCTCTTCGTCGTCGGTCGTCACGAGATAGAAATTTCCGTCCACGTAACATTGACCGCAGATTTGGTGCGGCACTTCGATCCGGCGTACGATGTTGCCCCGTTCGTCGAGGCCCAGGATCCGCCGCTTATACCATTGACTGAGGTACAGGTACGTTCCGTCGTAGCTGAGCTGCGACCCGGTCGCGTCGGGACATTCGATCACGCCCTGCGTCTTGAAACCGTGCCCCGGGACGTACCGGCGAATGATCCGGTCGTCGTCCTCGCCCACGCCGCAGACGACGCGCAGCTCGTCGCCGATGACCGTCATGCCCCACGGTTTGCCCGGCACTCTATCTTCTTCGATCAGCGTCCATTGCTGCGGATTGATCGCGTATAGGCGGTCCGTCTCGATCGATCCGATCCAAAGCTTTTCGCCGTCGAAAGCCAGCGCCTGCGGGCGCGGCGCGGGCGACGGCAGCCTTAGCGCCTCATTCACGTCCTGCACAGAGGGGGGCTTACGTGGCTAGCCGTTGACCACCTTTCCACTGTTGACGCGGACGGTCTGGCTCATTCAAACTCTCCCAAAGGAGCGAGGCCTGCGTTGGCAGGCCTCGGCTGTTCTTGCGTTTCGTAAGCTGTCGCTTACGCAATCGTTTTTTCCCGCTTTCCTCCCTCGCGAAACGCTGCCACCGCCGAAGCGAGCAGCGAGACGGCGCTCGAAACTTGCGCCTGCGAAACGATCAACGGCGGCGCGAAGCGAAGCGTATTACCGCCCGCCGTGCCGACCAAGAGCCCGCCGTTGCGAGCCTCCCCAGCAATGGCGGCCGCTTCGAAGGGCGCGTGAACCGGGAGGCCGACGAGCAGCCCCATGCCGCGCGGCGGTCCGAAAATCTCACCATGTGCCAGCCGCAGCTGTGCAAGCGCAGCGAAGAGCTGACGTGAGCGCGCATTCACGTGTGCGTCGAGATCGAGCTCGGCGCGAACGCGCAGGTGGGCGAGCGCGGCGGCGCAAGGTACCGGGGAACCGCCGAAGGTCGAGCCATGGTCGCCAGGCCGAAATCCATTGGCGCAGCGTTCGTTCGCGATGAGCGCGCCGATCGGCAGGCCGTTGGCCAGGGCTTTTGCTACGGTGACGACGTCCGGGCGCACGCCAAACCGGTCGAAGGCAAAGAGCGAGCCGGTGCGCCCCATCCCGCACTGAATCTCATCGAAGATCAAGAGCGCACCGCGCTCGTCGCAGAGCCGGCGAGCCTCGGCGAGGAACTCGACGCGCGCGACGTGCACGCCGCTCTCGCCTTGCACCGGTTCGACGATCAAAGCGGCAACGCGATCGTCGATCGCATCGTGCAGCGCATCCGTATCGTTGAACGGCACGAACTCGAAGCCGCCGGGCAGCGGTTCGAAACCTTCGCGATAGGCCGAATTCGACGTCGCGGCGAGCGAGCCGAGGGTTCGGCCGTGAAAGGATCCGGTGCACGCTAGGATCGTGGTACGCCGCGGCTCGCCGCCCCGGTACGCCCACTTGCGCGCGAGCTTGATCGCGGCTTCGTTCGCTTCGGTGCCGGAGTTGCAGAAGAACGCGCCGCTCATGCCGGAGCGAGCGACGAGCTCGCGCGCGAGCGTACCGGCCGGCTCGTGATCGTAGAGATTGCTCGCGTGCGTCAGCCTGAGCGCCTGCGACGCGACCGCCTCGGCGATCGCGGGATGCGCGTGCCCGAGCGCGCTGACGGCGAGCCCGCCGATAAAATCGAGATAGCGATCTCCGCCATCGTCAATGAGCTCGCAGCCTTCGCCGGCAACGATCGTCAGCGGCGCGCGTGCGTACGTATCGAGCAGCGTCACGTGCGATAGTTCGCGTTAATCCGCACGTAATCGCGCGAGAGGTCGCACCCCCACCCGGTCGCTTCCGCCTCACCGAGCCCGAGCTTCAGCTCGATCGCAATCGACGAAGGTTCCAACTCCCGATGCGCCTCGGCCTCCGAGAGGAGCTCGATGCCACCAGAGTCGACCCAGGCCTTACCATTGACGTCAAGCGACCAGCGCGATGCATCGAGTCCCGCTCGCGCCGAGCCGGCCGCCGCGACGATACGCCCCCAGTTCGGATCCTCGCCGTAGAGTGCGGTCTTCACCAGATTGCTGTTCAGGATCGCGCGAGCAATCGCGCGCGCTTGCGCCACGTCGCGCGCACCGCTCACGCGCACCTCGAACGTCTTGGTCGCGCCTTCGCCGTCGGCTACCATCGCACGGGCGAGATCGAGGCAAACGGAGCGCATCGCGGAGGCGCAGGCAGCGGGTACCGCCGCGCCGTTGGAAAGTATCGGCGCAAAGGCGTAGACGGCGTCGTTGGTCGACATGTCGCCATCCACCGAGATCATGTTGAAGCTCTCCGCGCTGCACTCGGTGAGCAGATGCGCGAGCGCCTCGCGGGAGAGCGGATAATCGGTTGCGATGAAGGCCAGCATCGTCGCCATGTTGGGAGCGATCATCCCCGAGCCTTTGGCGATTCCGCCGACGACGTACTTACGATCGCCGTGGTAGAAGGCGTATGCGGCAAGCTTCGGAACGCGATCGGTGGTCATGATCGCTTCCGCGGCATCGAACGCGGCCTTTCCACCGAAATCGAGCTGCGCGACCGCGCGTTCTAGACCTCGCTGCACGCGGTCGATGGGCAAGGGTATTCCGATAACGCCGGTCGATGCAACGATGACTTCCGCCGGCGCGATCTCGAGCAACGCCGCAGCTTGACGCGCGGTCGCACGTGCATTGCGCTCTCCCCGCTCGCCGGTGCACGCATTTGCGCAACCGGAGTTGCAGACGAGCGCGCGCATTGCGGGCGAGTGCGCCAGGTGGCCGGCGCTCACGAGCAGCGGCGCGGCCTTGATCTCGTTGGTCGTCACCACCGACGCGCAGTTCTGCGGCGTATCGAAGGCAACGAGCGCCAGATCGCGCTTGCGCGGCTTGATGCCGGCGTGCACACCCGCGAGCCGCACGCCCGGGACGGCGCCGAGGCCGCCGCGCAGCGCGATCAGCTCAAGCGAGGATTGCGCGAGCGCCGAATCCATCTTCTTCCGGATAACCGAGCATGCAGTTGAGGTTCTGTAGCGCTTGCCCGGCCGCGCCCTTGCCGAGGTTGTCGATCGCGCAGATCGCCCGCACGACGCTGCCCTCTACATCGACACGCAGCTCCGCGTCGTTGGTGCCGACCACCGCTGCAACGCTCGGAGCGCGGCCATCGGAGAGTAATCGCACGAAGTTCGCATCGCCATAGGCGCGCGCATACGCGTCTTCGACGGCGGCGGGATCGACCGGCGCATCGAAGATTGCGTATGCATTGACCAGCATCCCGCGCGCGAGCGGCACGACGTGCGGCGTGAACGTGATGCCGGTTTCGAGGCCCCCGACTCGCAAGTAACGCTCGATCTCCGCTTGGTGGCGATGGCCGCTCAGACCATAGGCTCGGATCTCGCCGCTGACTTCGGCGAAAAGCGAGCCGACGCGCGGTGTGCGCCCCGCGCCGGTGACGCCGCTCTTGGCATCGATGGCGACGTGGCGCGGATTGCCGATCGACGCGAGCGGCAGAATCGCAAGCAGTGCGGCCGTCGGATAGCAGCCGGGATTGGCGACGAGCTGAGCGCCTGCGATCGCGGCCCGATGCCACTCGGTCAAGCCGTAGGCCGCCGACGGATCGAAGCGATAGCCGGCCGAGAGATCGACCACCCGAGCGCCTTGCGCCAGCAGCAGCGGCACGATCTCACGCGCTTCGTCCTCTGCGCCGCAAGCGATGACGGCGTCCCCGCCGCCGGCGGCTTCCATCACGCTGCCGAGTTCCTCGAACCGGTACGGCGTCGCACGCAAGAGGGGAAAGTGATCGCCGGCGAGCTCGCCGGCATGACTTCGACTCTCGAGAATTCCGATTTCGAGCGACGAATGCGCGTGGAGCAGGCGGATCGCTTCGGCGGCCGTGTATCCGCTCGCGCCCCAAACGTGTACGCGCGTCACGGCGACTCTTCCCAAATCTCGGCCAGCTCGGTCTCGAGCGAGGCGAGTTGCGCCTGCACGTCCGCGGGCGACGTGGATCCGGTCGTCCGTTTCGCCGCAATGGAGGCACGCGCATCGAGCGACGGCTCGAATGCGCGGCCTTCCAGTTCGGCGCGCGCGACTTGGGCTCCAACGCGCGCGTGCGCCTCTCGCGGCGACGTGCCTGCGGCGATCAGCGCGTCGGCTACGTCGGTCGCGATCGTATAACCTTGCAACGTTGCGGCGTGCATCCGTTCGCGCGCAAAACTTACTGCCGTCCACGCGCGAGCGAATGCATCGAGCACGGCGAGGGTCTCCTCGACGATCGCGATCGTCTCGCTCTTGGTCACTTGCAGATCGCGCTGATACGATGGAGCGAGCCCGCAGAGCGTGGCGAGCGCACCGGCATAAGCGCCGACGAGCTTCGCGGCATGCGCGCGCACCAGCTCGAACGGATCGGGATTGCGTTTCTGCGGCATCAGGCTTGAGCCTGTCGAGGCCGCGTCGCCGAGGCGCACGTATCCGTAAGCGGGCGCCGACCATGCGATCAGCTCCTCGGCGAGACGCGACGCATCGACAACCGTGCGAACGCACGCGTGGGCGAGATCGAGCGCCGCGTCGCGATTGCCGATCGCGTCGAGCGCGTTGCGCGACGGCGCGACAAATCCGAGCGCCCGCGCCGCTCGCTCGCGCTCCAACGGCAAGCCCGATCCTGCGATCGCGGCGCTTCCGAGCGGGGAGCTCTCCGCCGCCGCGCGCGCGACGCCGGCGAAGCGCCGGGCCGCACGAACGAACGGCTCGCTCCAGGCGGCGAGCACGAAGGCGAGCAAGACCGGTTGGGCGGGTTGGCGGTGCGTGCATCCGGCCAGGACCGTTTGTGCTTCGAACTCGTCACGCGCGGCGGCGACGAGCGCCGATGCGATGGCGTGCGAGCGCTGCACGGCGATGCGTGCGCGGTCGCGCACGTAAAGCAGCAGCGTGGTGGCAACCTGATCGTTCCGACTGCGCCCGGCATGCAGCCATTCCCCAGCGTGACCCGCGAGCTCCCGAACGCGCGCGTCGATCGCGCCGTGAACGTCCTCGACGCCGAGCGCACGCGCGTACGCCGCAAAGCTCCCGGCGGCGATCTCTGCCTCAACCGAGAGCAACGCGGTTCGCAGCGCGCTTGCTTGGGCCACGGTCACGATCGCGCCGCCTTCGAGCGCCTCGACGTGCGCGAGCGAGCACGCAACGTCAAAGGGTGCCAACACAAGGTCTTCTTCCAGCGACGAGCCGAACGCGAGCAGCTTTGCATCCGCGGCGAGCGCAAACCGGCCGCCCCACTGCAGGGAGGTCACGAGGCGGCCACCACCGGTTTTTGCGCATCGGCGACTCGCGCGTACGATTCGAGCGGTAGCGCGCGCAGCGCGATGAAGCCATCCGCCGCACGATGATCGAAATCGTCGCGCGTTCCGTACGTCGCGACCTGCTCCCGATAGAGCGCGAAGGGCGAGCGCACGCCGCTGACGACGCAACCTCCGCGATGCAGCCGCAAGCGCACCTCGCCGGTCATCCGGTGGGCGAAGGCGGCATTGAACGCATCCAGGGCCGAGCGTAGCGGCTGCATCCACAGCCCGTCGTAGACCAGCTCCGCGTAGCGCCGGTCGGAGAGCGCCTTGAACCGCAGCTCGTCGCGCGTGAGCACGAGTCGCTCGAGCGCGCGGTGGGCGGCAATCAAGATCGTCGCCGCAGGACACTCGTAGACCTCGCGCGACTTAAAGCCGACGACGCGATCCTCGATGAGGTCGATCCGGCCGATGCCGTGCTTTCCGCCGAGCGCATTGAGGTGCGCAACCAGCACGGCGGTCTTCAGTCCATTCGAGGCGGGCTCACCCGCATCGAAAGCGAGCACGATCTCCTCGGCGAGCGGCGGCTGTGCTGCCGGCGGCGCAGTCCATGCAAATGCGTCTTCCGGAGGCGCGTTCCAAGGATCTTCGAGCACCCCGGCCTCGATCGAGCGCCCCCACAAGTTTGCGTCGATCGAGTACGGCTTTGCATCGGTGTGTGGAACCGGAACGCCGTGTTCGCGCGCAAAGGCGATCGCGTCTGGGCGCGAAAGCGGCGATTCGCGTAACGGCGCTCGGCACGTCAAGGCGGGGTCGAGCGCCCGCACCGCGAGCTCGATCCGAACTTGATCGTTCCCTTTGCCGGTGCAGCCGTGCGCGACGACGTTCGCGCCATACTCGCGCGCGCTCTCAACCAAGAGCTTCGCGATGAGCGGACGCGAGAGGGCCGCCGAGAGCGGATAAAGGTCCTGGTAGAGCGCGTTTGCGCCCAGTGCCCGAAACGCGTACTCGCCGATGAAGCGCTCGCGGGCCTCGATCAAGACCGCATCGTAGGCACCTAATGCAATCGCTTTGGATCGAACGGCATCCAGCGCGGCCTGCGCGCCGGCTCCCGCCTCTGCATCGCTCTCGCCCAGGTCGACGGTCATCGCAACGACCTCATGGCCTTGGAGAATGAGTCTCTTGAGGAGCACGGACGTGTCGAGCCCGCCGGAGTACGCGAGGACGATTCTGCTCATGCCGCCGCTTGGGCTTTCAGATCCAGGAAGCGCTGCATGACGAACGGCATCTCGTCGGAGGACCGGACCACGGTGAGAATCGTATCGTCGCCTCCGACCGTTCCGAGAACTTCGGGCCAGGCAGCTTCGTCGACGGCCGAAGCCAGGAGCATCGCGCTTCCCGGCGCCGTATGGATGACGATGAGGTTGCCGGTTCCCGCGACGGTCGTCGCAAGCTCGCTCATCGCGCGATGAAGGCGGCTCGCGTAGTTCGGCGCGGCGCTCGGAACGACATACTTAAAGATCTCGCCGTGCTCCGATTTGATCGGAACCTTGGCGAGGCGCAGCTCCTTGACGTCGCGCGAGACCGTCGCCTGCGTGACCTCGAATCCTTGGCGCTGGAGCAGCGCAACCAGCTCCTCTTGTGAGTGAATCGGACGGGTTGCGACCAGCGTTAGGATCGCGCGTTGACGTCGTTCTTTCATAACGGAAGTCCTTTGCATTCGGTGAGAAGTGCGACGAGCAGCGCTTTCTGCGCGTGCATGCGATTCTCGGCTTGGCTGAAGACGACGCTTTGGGAGCCGTCGATGATCTCGGCGCTCACTTCTTCACCGCGATGCGCCGGCAGGCAATGCAAGAAAACGGCGTGTGAGGCGGCGTAGTTCATGAGCTCGGCGGTCACGGCGTACGGGCGAAGCATTGCATCGTTGCGCTCGCGGTACTGTTCCTCTCCCATCGAGGTCCACACGTCGGTATAGACCGCATCGACGCCGCGCACCGCGCGCACGGGGTTGGAAAAAGCGCGCGCGCCGCCGCCGGCGATCTTTCCAAGCGCCGCGAGCTGCTCGAGCGAGGACTCCGATGGACGATGGGTTGCCGGGCAGCCGAAATGAACCGTCGCACCGAGCATGACCGCCGCTTGCGCGAACGAAGCGGCCACGTTGTTGCGCGCGTCGCCGACGTACGCGAGCCGGAGACCCGCGACTTCGCCGAAATGCTCGCCGAGCGTGAGCATATCGGCCAATGCCTGGCACGGGTGAGCCTCGCCCGAGAGCCCGTTGATGACGGGCACGCTCGCGGCTTGCGCGAACCGCCGGAGCGGCGCGTGGGCGTGCGTGCGAATCACGATCGCATCGACGTAGCTCGAGAGCACGCGAGCCGCGTCCTCGGGCGTCTCGCGCGTGCCGATTGCGAACTCGCCGCCCTGCGCGAAGAGCGTTTCCCCGCCGGCTCGGGAGGTCGCGACCTCAAAGGAGACTCGCGTCCGAAGGCTGGGCTTCTCGAAGAGAAGCGCGACCGTCCGCCCGCGAAGGAGGTGGCGCTGTTCGCTCGCGGGCCGGTCCTTTAGGAAGGCCGCGAGCCGCAGGACCCAGCGCAGCTCCTCGGGCTCGAGGTCGGTAACCTCGAGGAAGTGACGACCCCGAAGCCAGGCCGCGCAGGTGGGGGCTGGCGCTACCGCATACATCTTCTGTATATTTATGCATATGACGCATAAATATGCAAGTTCGCTCGTCGTCAAGTACGGTGGCGCGGCGATGCCCGGAGCGGCAAGCGGCCGGGCCGACCCGATCTTGGCCGAGATTGCGGTGCTGCGCGCGGCGGGATGTGCGGTCGTGCTCGTGCACGGCGGCGGCCCCGAGATCGATGCCGCGCTGGCGGAGCGCGGCATCGAGACGCGGCGCATCGACGGGATGCGGGTGACCGACGCGGCAACCCTCGAGGTCACCGAAGCGGTGCTCTGCGGGAACGTCAACAAACGGCTCGTGCGGGCGGCGCTCGCTCTCGGGATGCCTGCGGTCGGGATCAGCGGGGAGGACGGCGCCATGCTGGTTGCCGAGCGCGCCGCGGGCGTCGGCGGCGAAGATCTCGGCTACGTCGGAAACGTGATCGAGGTCGACCCGGCGCTGATTTGCACGCTCTTGGACGCCGGATTCTTACCGGTCGTCGCGCCGGTCGCCGTTGCGCGCCTGGGAGCCCATGCCTATAACGTCAACGCGGACCTCGCGGCGGCGGCGTTCGCCGGCGCGCTCAATGTCGAGGCGTTCGTGGGCGTCACCAACGTTTCGCGCGTCCTGCGCGATGCAGACGATCCGTCCTCCGGCATCGACCGGTTCACGCCGGCGGAGGCGCTGCTATTCGCGGCCGGCGACGCGTGCCGCTCGAGCATGAAGCCGAAGCTCCAAGCGGCGGCACACGCCGTGACGGCTGGTGCCGGGGCCGCCTATATCTGCGCCATCAAACCGAACGCGATCCGGTCGGCCCTTCGCGGTGACGCGACGGTGATCTCGCAGCCGTGACGCGCTGCTAGCCGGCCAGACTCCGAGTGAGTCCGACGACGCCCTCGTCGTCTTCGTCGTCTTCGTCGTCGTCGCCGACCTCGTCTTCGTCCGGCGATATCGACGCTACGACCGCGTGAATCTCGCGGTACATCGCGCCGATCTCACGGCCGATTTCTTGCCCGCTCTTGTCGTCGGAAGAGTTCTCCAGCCACCGATCGATCGCGGCAATCGTCAGGTTCATCGCGATCACGTCGTTGCTTGGAGCATCGAGCTCTCCGTACACCATGCACCCCTTTCGCAGCACGCTCCCACCCTAAGAACCGTAACCGAGAATCGTTAAGAACCCTATAAGGCAGGATTATGGGGATGGCGACGGCGCCGGGACCGCGCTGCTACAGACGGCGGCGTTCGACATTACGGTCTTCGCCGCGTCGTTTTCGCGCGTGGCCGTCTCATCGATCGTCCACTTCAACCCGTCGAGCAAACGCGTCACGGGATTGTAGCCCAGCGTCAGGCCGGGAACGGTCGCCAAGTCGATGTCGTACGGATTGGGGGGCAGCCCGGCATAGTTCGGATTCGAGGCGAGCGGATTCACGGGCCCGGGGGTCGCGATGCTCGCCGTCGTGTCGGGCTTACCGATCGAACTGATGTACGCCTCGCCCGCATGCTGCAGGTCGGCCATCTGTTGCGTGTCGACGAAGCCGCTGATGATGTCGAGCGACGCGTTCTGCATCGCGAGCGCCTTGAGCAGTTTCGCACGAATCTCTTGCAGCCGTTTATCGTCTTCGGGCTTCCCGGTGCCGTTCATCAGCTCGGGCGAATCGAGAGTTGTTTGAATCGCGATGATGTTGTTCGCGATCGGACGGATGAGATTTTCCATCCCGAGGAGCGCGAGATTCTGCGAAGTGTTCGAGGCGCCGCCCGGATCGCCCGGGACCGGATTGTTCTGACCGGAGTCTCCGGCATCGTTGCCGTAGAGCGCGGCGTCGTTATACGCCTTGAAGAGCGACGGGCTTTTCTTGATGGTCGCGTCGTTTTGCAGCATCATGCCGATGGCGGGCGCGATGTGCTGATGAAGCTCGGCGCAGAGCGGGCGCGTGACGACGTGGTAAATCTGCGGCGGCGGCGTAGGGGTCGCGCCGACCGCGAGCATCGTCACCAGAACTGCAACAAGCACTCCCAACACAAAGCCTCTCTACGGCTAGGACGCCCGGGGAGACCTGCCTGTGACAGCTTAAATGTAGCGCCCTAACCAATCGAGGATGAGATGCAAGCGCTCGACTCGGTGAATAGGCGAGCCGGTGCGCGAGAGGTCGTGGTTCTCGTTGGGTACCGCCACGTACTCGACGGTCCGTCCCAGGATCTTGAGCGACGTGTATTCCACGAGCGTTTGCTCGACCGGCGTTCTCGTGTCGTCGTCGGAATGAAGGATCATCAACGGCGTATGGACGTTCGCAACGTAGGTCAGCGGCGAGAACTGGGCATAATCGGCGCTCGCCGGATCCCAGGGAGCTCCCCACGTGTAGTACCCGCCGCCTAAGCCATTCTTGCCGGCGAAGTCTGCTCCAAGATTCTCGGTTTGGAGGTCGCTGACGACACGCTCGGCGACGGCCACCTTATACCGGTCGGTATGCGAGATCACCCAGAGCGTCGCATAGCCGCCGTACGATCCGCCAAGGACGCCCAAACGCGCGGCGTCGACGTCGGGGCGGCGCACGATCGCGTCCATAACGGCCTGCACGTCCCGGAACATTGCGTCGCCGTAATCATGCTCGAGCGCTTCGGTGAATGCAAAGCCGTGGCCGCTGCTGCCGGCCGGATCGCAAAAGACGACATTGTAGCCCATCGACGCATAGAGCTGAAATTCGTGAAAGAACGTATCGCCGAACTGCGTCTCCGGGCCGCCGTGTATGTCGAGCAGCGTCGGATGCTTGGCTCCCGCTACGCCGCCCGTTGCGGGCATGAACCATGCCTGCACCGTGAAGCCGGATGGATCTTTGACGTCAAACTCCTGAGGCTGCGAGAGCGTCACCGCGGCGAGGTACGATGCGTTGACGTTGGTGAGCCGCCGCGGAGTCCCGCCATTGAGGTCAACAACGTAGACGTCGGCGGGATGCGTGAAGTCGCTGTAGAGATAGGCCACGCGGCTCCCGTCAGCCGAGACGCTGCACGACCATGCCTCGCCCTTGGCCGGGGTAACGTTGGTGAGCGAGCCGCTGCTCGGGTCGAGCGTTCGCAAATTTGCATAGCCCGGGCCGTCGACATTCAACAGCATCGCGTTCCCGCCCGGCAGCGGCCATCCGCAGAACCCGCCACCCTCCTTCATGTCGGCGAGCAAGGAGTCGCCGAACGAGATCGTATTGCGCGCAACGACGACGCGTCGCCCGGAACCGTCGCCGTTCGTCGAGACGAGCTCCGGTAGCTCCGGCGCCCAAGTCCCCACCTGGGCGCTCGCGAGGTAGATCCGGCTTCCGTCCGCGTTGAAAAAGAGGCCGTTGTTCGCCGGCAACGGCGAGGCGATCTTCGTCATCGCCCCTCCCGTCGAAGGAATGGTGTAGACGTCGCTCGGCCCGCTATCGACCGACTCGTAGCGCAACGAATCGAAGAGTATCGTGCGGTCGTCGGGCGACCACGCGTCGAAGGCTTCCGAATACTCGCCGAACGTGAGCTGCTTGGCATGCGAGCCGCCGGCATCGATCGTCCAAATGTGCTGATGGTCGCGATAGGTGTCGCCCTGACCGTTCGTCTCGAAGAAGAGCTGATCGATGATGCGTATGTCGCTCTTCTTCTGCGAGCTTTTCGGCGTGAAACCGGCCTTGGCAAAATCGACCTGCGCGTCCGCTGCAGGATCGGTATCGGTGACCGTGAGCGCGATGCGGTCGCCGGCGTGCGAGACGACCGGTGCCGAAACGCCTTGCTTGAAGTGCGTTAGCTGCACGACCGCGCCGCTTGCGAGCGTGTAACGGTAGAGCTGCGGCTTCTGCTTTTGGATCGTCCTCACGAAGACGAAACTGCGGCCGTCGGGCATCCAAGCATAGTCGCCGTCGCCCTGGTGCTTGGTGACGTCATGCGTCAAACGCCCGCTCGAGACGTCCACGAGCTCGATCGTACGATCGTACGTGTCCTTCAGCCCGTTCGCCCGCGACGCCTCGACGAGCACGTGCGTGCCCTCAGGCGAGATGCTCGCGGCGCTCAAGAACGTCAGCTTGAAGAGGTCCTCGGGCGCGACGGGAGCCGCCGAGGCGGCGATGGGAGAAAGCCCCAGGACGAGAGCCGCAAAAGACGACAGACGCATGTCCTTCACATACCGCACGCAGGCTAACGCGGTTTCACGTGCCCTTTGCCGCGCCGGCATAGAAGATCCACTTGAAGATCGCCTGCGGTACGGTCGTGAGGGTGTTGGGATCGCCGTAGGCCAGGTAGAGTTCGCTGTTGCGCAGCCGCAGGTGGTAGGCCACCGAAACGTTCGAGCACGTGCCGATGCAGTCGCCGCCGCCGTTGGGCAGCGGCGGGTCGCCGACGACGCGGCGCAGCCCGATCGCAAAGGACGAGTTGCGCCCAATCTGATAGGCGTAGCTCAGGCTCTCGAACCACTGAATGTTGTTTGGGCTGGGCTCGGGCAGCCATTGCGCCGTATCGTCGAGGGCCAGCGTCAGGGCGCCGTGAGTGCCGACCCGAATCGTGGTCGTGCGAAACCACGTATCGAGCCGGCCGTCGCCGTAGCGCCCGGAACTGTACGATATCGTCGTCGGCGTCGCCGAAGGGCCATGGTTCGGGAAGTTTCCGGGGTTGTTCGTCTGTAAGCCGCTATCGTAGGTGAACTGAAAGCCTCCGTTTTGTGAAATCGGCGTCAGCACGTCTCCGAAGCGCCAGTAGTTCGAGCCGCTGAAGATTTGGAGGTCCAGCGCTTTCTTCGTGAGGATGTCGAGGAGGATCTGGTTGTCGCTCTGAGCCTGCCCGAGCTCCGGCCCCTGATAACGATCGACGAATCCGGAGACGCCGACCGACGCGAGCTCGTCGTTGCCGTCGAAGTCCCAAATCTTGGCGGCGTAGAGCGCGTAGCCGGCAACCCCCGGGTGCGAGATGAAGCCGTCGGCCGGATCGTAGTACTCCCCGATTTTTCGCGTCGCGCCGAAGAACCCGAACGTTTGGTTCGCCCATCCGCCGCCGACTTCGTAGTACTGCGCTTCGTTGGGCACGAGGACGTTCGTCCCGGAGTCGTTGCCGTAGTTCACGTACGCGTCGATGTGCTTCAGATCGTTGTACGCCACGCCGCCTTCGGTGGTGGTGTCGATGAAGCCGGGCATGTCGACCGAGACGCGTTGGACGCTCGAGTTCCACATCGCGTTCTGCGACGTGAAATCGAGGGCGGTTGCCAAGTCGTTACGATTATCGCCGATCGAGTCGAACGACGCGAACCCAAGGGGCCCCTGCTTGCCTTCAACCGCGTACCCTTCTGCCGGCGTCGGAATAGCCGGCGTGTAAAGCGATTGGATGTTTTGGCACGCGTTGCAGTTGAACTGGTTGTAGAAGCTCGCGGCCTGCGTGAAGAACGGCCGAACTTCGCTGTAGTAGCGTTGGTAGACCGTCGGCGCGATCGTCTGCTGGTCGAGCTCGACGTTCGAGTAGTCGGGATGGAATGTCGAGTAGAACGACGCAGTCGGCGTGATCGGCACCGAGAGGTCCGCGCCGACCCTCGAGGTCGAGCCTCCGATGCTCTTGCTCGCCGCCTCGCCCAGCGCATAGACGGCGGCGCGCGGCTTCGGCCGCGCCAGGCCGACGTTGAGCGGCGGCATAGTAATGCTTCCGGCGTGGGCGTAATCCGCGTTGCCGTACGAATCCGGCTGCATTTGAACGCGATCGTACGACCAGACCTGCTGCTCACCCGTCGCACGAACGTACCTGACGAACTGAGCCTTCCACGTGCCGCCGCGCGCGTTGCGGATAACGTCGAGCGGAATCTTCATGGTGACGGTGTAGCCGCTGCCGTGCGCGGCGCCTTGCGTTTCCCAGTTCGGCGAGTAGGCCGTGTTTTCCGAGGAATATTCGTAATGCGTCCCATTGGGCGTGGCGTAGAACTGATAAAAATAGCCGCTCAAGCCGTTCGGCCAGAGATCGATCCAAACTGCGTCGTCGCTGCCCTGTCCGACGTCGTTGGTACGCTGCTGCGCCACGACCGCCTCGCGCTGCGGCGCGTCGAAGCGCACGTAGAGCGCGCGTCCGTCGGTCAAGATCCACGCCTTCGCCGACTCGCTTGCCGGCCGCGAACGAACGTCGTCCCACGAGAGCGCGAGGCTCGCCGCCTGCGCCCAGTCGCTCGCCGGCGCGTTCGGATCGAGCGATGGGTCTTTTGACTCCGGCACCGCGAGCGGGACCTTGACATGCGGGTAGGCCGCCGCTCTCGCCGTCAGCGTCGCGATTGCCACAGCGCAGGCAGCGATTACGAGTTTCGGATTCAGGCTAAGCATTCCGTTCCTCCGTCTGTGGCGTCAAAAGGACGCAGCGAACCAAGCCTCATGCCGCGAGGCCAATTTTTTTTGCGGCGCCTTGGGAGCTAAGGGGCGGTTATATTCCCGTTGTCATCCTGAGCCCTTCGACTCGCTGCGCTCGCTCAGGATAAACTTCGTGAGCGCAGCGAACGTAGTCGAAGGACAAATCCACTCATCGGTCTGGTAGATCCGTATCGATCAACTTTGCCTTCGAGAGGTCGACGTGACTGAGATCGACGCCGCTCAAGTCGCAGCCGTTGAGCGTCGCGCCGGTGAAATCGGCGCCGCTCAGATTCGCGTCGGAGAAATCGCAGCCGGTCAAGCGCGCGTTGCGAAACGACGCGCCGCTGAGATTTGCGCGCGAGAAATCCGCGCCGATCAGCGAGCTACCCGAAAGATTGACGCCCGCAAGATTCGCTCTCGAGAAGTCGACGCCGGTGTAACTTGCCCCGTGCAAATCCCTTCCAGCCCAATTCACGCCGCTGTAGTCGCAACCGACGCACGAGTTGCCCTGCGCGATCGACGTGCCGTGGAGCCCCTGCATCACTCCGCTCGTAACGTTGCGGGTGATCGTATCGGCGAGCTGCTTTGCGTCGAAACCCGGAACCTCGAACTTTATCTTCGGGATTTCCACCCGCGTCGTGGGAACCTCGACTTTCATCGCCGGTACCGAGACCTTGGTTGCCGGTACGACGACTTTCGTTGCGGGCACCGCGACCTTCACCGGCGGAACCTCGAGGTGCACGGCCGGAACTTCGACGTGGGTCCTCGCCAAAGACGCCGTTGCCGGCGTTGCCTTCTTCGCCGTCGCCGTCGCGACCGGCGTGAGCGGCTCCGTCGCCTGGATAGCGATCGGCGCCGCTGCAACCGACGGCGCAACGACCGCAATGACTAATCCAATGACGGCGACAACGGCCACGGCCGCCGCTGCTGGAGCGGGCGCGAGATTCGTCGCGATGTTGCGACCGACGCCGAGGAGACGCTCGATGCGCAGCGAGATATGCTTACGCGTCGCGAAGACGCCCGGCGCCGGGATCGGCCGACGCGGCCACGAGGCGCTCTCGGCCATCTTGGTCAGGCAGAGCGCATAGGGCCGGACCGTACCGACGAACGAGAGCACCCAATCGTCGCATGCGACTTCGCGCTCGAGGTCGAGCTGCTGGCCGATGAAAAGGGCCGCCGGATTCCAACCCAACAACGCGTTGACGACCCGCTGTAATCCGTTCGTCCAGTCATCCGCCCGGCGAAGATGCGCGAGCTCGTGCAGGCAGACCTGATCGACCTCGGGCTCGGAGAGACGCTCGAGCAGCACGCGCGGTATCAAAATCATTGCGTCGAAGAGGCCGACCGCAATCGGAACGTCCGTCTCGTCACTCACGCAGAGACGCACGTCGCGCGCGCCCTTGTTTGCGCGCAACCATTGCGGCATCGCGTCGCGATACTCGACCGGAAGGGGTAACGCGTCGCGCTTGAGCTGCTCCAAGCGAATGAGTCCGATCGCAAGCCGCACGAGGGCGAAGCCGGCGAGCAGCAGCCATAGCGTAAGAATGCCGATCGCCAGCGGAGCAGAGAGCGTGATCCGCAGGCGCTCTGGTGTGGAGGGCACTAGCGTAGGCGCCGGCACGGTCGAAACCACGGTTTCTTGGCGCGGTATGCGGATGGTCGGCGCCGCCGCTCTCCACGTCGTCTGCGTCGTGTTGGCCGGCACCGTTTGGGCCGGCGTAAAAAAGGCCAATGTCGTCGCGATCGGCACGACGAATGCGGCGGCCAGCGTCGCGCTCCACACCACATAGCGAGTTGCCGCGTTGATCTTTGGCCACCCACGCAGAAGCAGCCAAACGAAGACGACGAGGAGCGCGTCCTGCCACAGCGCGTTGAGCACCGTCGCGGAGAGCGCGCTTGCGATGGTTACGAATCCTTGGGTCCAGTGCATCATTGCGATGGTTCCTCGTACTGCTCGATCAGCGCTTTGAGGCGCTGCAACTCGTCCTGAGAGGGCCGTTCCGTCTCGATCAAACGGAGCGCAAGCGAGCCTGCGCTGTTGTCAAAGAATCTGGAGAGCAAGTGGCCCACGGCGTGTCCGGCGGCCACTTCCCGCGCGACGAGCGGGCGGTAGAGATACGCGCGCCCCGCCTCCTCGTGTTTCACGTACCCCTTGCGCTCGAGGATGCGCATCGTCGTGAGAACGCTGTTGTACGCAAGAAGCGGCGGCGGCAGCGCCGCCGTTACCTCCGCGACCGTCGCTTCGCCCTTCTGCCAGAGCACCTCCATGAGCCGTAGCTCCGCCTCGGTGAGCGTGCTCGAGCGCCGTCGCGCCATGCTAGCGCCCTAGCTCCGGGCCCCAGCCCGGAAAGACCCGCGAGGGCGCAAAGGCATCGGGGAGCCGCACTCGCGTGCGGGCGGTAACGGGTAGGTCCGAAACGATGGGGTCGGGTCTGCGGGTCATGGTGCCTCCTTGGTTCTACTAAAGATTTAGTTGCCATGATAGCCCCTCCGGACGGCGTTGTCAACTAAATATTTAGGATTAAAAGAACGGCAGCGCGGGACGCGCCTTCCGCAGGCCCGGGGGAATGCGGAAACGGTCTGCCAATAAGGGAGGCTGATCCATCCTCCCTACGATCCCAAGGAGAGACATTTGTTGCGAACGGCGCGCGCTGCGCTCGTATTTCTGACGGCCGGCTTTTTGGCCGCCTGCGGCAAGGGAACCCCGATCACGAGCGGCACGGCGACCCCGGCGCCCACTCCGACTCCGGGGGTCACGAGCCAATATCCGATACCGACCGCGTCGAGCAAACCGATGGGCATTGCACTGGGGAGCGACGGAAATCTTTGGATCACCGAGTTTGCATCGAGCAAGATCGGCCAGCTCAATACCGCGGGGCAGATCTCCGAGAATGTGACCCCGACTCGCAAGGCCGGCCCGATCGGGATTGCCTCAGGTCCCGGGCCGAACTTGAATATGTGGTTCACCGAAACGAACGTCGCGAAGATCGGCCAGATCACCATCAGCGGACCGCCGTACATCGAGTACACGCTGCCCGATCCGGCGGCGAGGCCGGTCGGCGCCGCCCTTGGCTCCGATGGGAACATGTGGTTCACCGATCCCGGAACGGACTCGATTTGGCGCGTGCAACAACTGCGCGTCAAGCCGCACGTTAAATTTACGCAGTTCCGTCTTAGCTCGCACGCGGAACCGCTATCGATCACCAACGGCCCCGACGAAGCGCTCTGGTTTACCGAACCCGGAATCAACAGCATCGGGCGCTTGCCCGTTAGCGGCAGCCCGCTGCGCGAGTACAAGGTAACGACGAAAAACGCGGATCCGGTCGGCATCGCGGCTGGAAATGACAATGGCCTTTGGTTCACCGAGCAGAAGGCGAAACAGATCGGCCGCATGTCGGTGACGGGCACCGTCACGGCGGAGTATCCGCTGCCGGGCGCGATGACGCCCGACGACCTCATTCAGGGGGTTGACGGAAACTTCTACTTTACCGACACGGCGCTGAACAAGATCGGACAGTTCTTCTTTAGAGGGCATCGCGTAATCTTCTACCCGGTGCCGACGGCAAATTCCGAGCCGACCGCGTTGACGTTGGGAACCGATAGCCAAGTCTATTTCGTAGAAACCGCCGGCAACAAGATCGGACAGTTCCGCTACTTCAACGTCTAGTCGCCGGCCTGTACGCGCCCCTTGTCACCCCGACCTCCGCTTCTTCTATTTCCGCCAGTGCCGTCACGGCACCGGTGGCGGTTCCGATCAGGAAGTAGCGCGTGCCCACTCGCACCACGTGGAGCGCGGCATGTTGCGAGAGCATCATGGATTCGAGTAAGCCCAGCGAGCAACCGCTGCGCGCGAATAGCCGCGTCTGCCGCAGTCTGCGCGCCGTGAAGTAGAGCGCGATCAGGACGAGCGCGACGACCGCGAGTCTCACGAGGTAACTCACCCAGAAGCTCAACGGCATCGCGAGCTACCCTGGATTTTGCGCTGCCTGAACCTTGCGCTTGAACGCGACGATCCGCTGCTCGATCTCCGCCATCGACTCCCGCACGACCACCGCGGTCCCGGTCGTGAGCGTGATGACCGTTTCGCCGTTCTGCTCGACCGACTCGATCAGATCGCAGTTCAGCATCACCGGCTGTCCGTTGAGGCGCGTCAGCGCGATCACGGGGCCGCACTTTCGGCTCGATGCCGAACCTGCCTTTCGCGAAGGGCGCGGTCGTGGCTGCGCGCGTTCGATTCGTCGAGCTCGAGCTCTTCGCGGCGAGCCTCTTGCGCCTCGAAGGTTAGGCGGCGGCGCGCTTTCAGGCGCTCGAGGACGCGGCGCTCCCGGTCGGCCGAGAGGAGCTCGCTCCGCGCATGCTCGCAGGCGCTCTGAAGTTCGGATCGGCGGCGCCTCTGCTCGGCGAGCGCCGCGTCGAGGAAGCGCAAGTGCCTGTCACGCAGGCGGAGATCTGCGGCGCGGCCCGTCGCCGCCGCCGCGAGCTGCCCGGCGCATTTTCTTCGCAGCTCGGCGAGCCGGGCGAGCTCGCCGTCGCAATCATCGAGCGCGCGGCGGCACGCGGCAAAGTCGCGCTGCTTCTCTTCGGCAAGGCGTTCGCGCCAATCGAGCAGCGGCTGGAGATGGAATTCGAATTTGGCCGGCATATTTGGAAGAGTTCCCGCCGGCCGGGCTCACCGAGCCAACTGCGTGCGCTCGCGCCCGACGGAGACGAGCTCGATCGGCACTCCGAGCAGCTCTCGCACCCGCTCCACGTAGAGACGCGCAGCCTTAGGCAGCTCGGCGATGTGACGGTACGTACGAATGGGCTCGCTCCAGCCCGCGAGCTCCTCGATCTGCGGTTCGAGCCCCGGCCTCCCCACGTCGGCAAATCCGGCCGTCTTTCCGCCGAGGCGATAGCCGGTGACGATGCCGATGCGTTCAAACCCCGTCAGCACGTCGAGCTTGGTGATGACCGCGCTCGTTAGACCATTGAGCGCGACGGCATACCTCGCGGCAACTGCGTCGAGCCATCCGCAGCGCCTCGGGCGTCCCGTCACCGTGCCGTACTCGCCGCCTTGCCGCCGCAGCTTTTCGCCGCGCTCGTCGAGCAGCTCCGATGGGAACGGACCGGCGCCGACGCGCGTGCAGTACGCCTTGACCACGCCGATGACGCGGCCGATCGCGCCCGGACCGATCCCGAGGCCGGTGCACGCGCCGCCGGCGATGGTGTGCGAGCTGGTGACGTAGGGATACGTCCCGTAACCGACGTCGAGCAGCGTTCCCTGCGCGCCTTCGAGCAGCACGCGCTTACCCTGCGCCAACCGCTCGTGCACGTACGCCACGCCGTCGACGATATGGGGCGCCAGCCGCTTCGCCGCCTCTAGCGTCTGCGCGACGATATCGTCTCCGGCAACGCTGCCGTCATCCAGATTATGCTTGATCTTCTCTGCCAGTTCGTCTGGGTGTAGCAGGTCCGCAAATCGTATGCCGGTCCGCGCGACGCGATCGACGTAGGCCGGACCGATGCCGCGCCCGGTCGTGCCGATCGCGCCCGCTCGCGCTGCTTCATTCGCCTTATCCCGCGCGACGTGATACGGAAAGACGACGTGCGCGCGATCCGAGATTTTGACGCGCGCAACGTCAATCTTAATTTCCGCCAATGCGTCGAGCTCGTGGATGAGCGTCTGCAGATTGATGACGGTGCCGCCGCCGACGAAAAGCTCGACCTCCGGGCGCATTACGGCCGAGGGAACGATCCGCAAGGCGAGCTCCCGCTCGCCGACGACGATCGAGTGCCCGGCGTTATCTCCGCCGCCGAAGCGCGCGACGACGTCGTAGTCTGCCGCGTAGAGATCGACGATCCGGCCCTTGCCCTCGTCGCCCCACTGCAGCCCGACGATTACGTCCGCTTTTGAAGACACGCGAGAACCTTGCTATGCGTGTGTGCGCATAACCTTCGGCGAGGACCGCTTACTATTCCGTGTTGAATTCGAGGTCGCTCGTGTCGCCCATCGGGATTTGCGAGACCCCTTCGAACTGGGTCATGACGAACTCCGAGAACAAGGCGTTCGGCCAGCCGAAGTTACGCCGCGTGTATTGCTGCGGGTTGTCAGGGTTGAACGATTCGTGCAGCAGGTGATCGCCCGGATCGCTCGCGAGAAGCTGACCGAGCACGTCTTGCTTCTCGGCGCCGCTGGTCGCCGTCATGCCTTCTACGATGAGCGCGAGCGGCCAGACATAGTGTTCGGGCGTGTGATAACTCCCGATGCCGCGCGCCCAATGGCCCTGATAGAACGACGGATTGTCCTGCGAGAGCAAGAAGCGACGCGTGTTTTGATAGTAGCGGTCGTTCGCCGTCGTGTAGCCGAAGTACGGCGCCGCGAGCAAGCTTGGAATGTTCGCGTCGTCCGTGAGGATCGCGTGGCCGAGGCCGTCCACTTCGTACGCGTAGATGTAGCCGTACTTCGGCACGAGCACGAGCCCGTACGTTTGAATGCCGCGCTGGACTTCGTCGCGCAGAGCTTTGGCTTCGCGTGCCTTGACGACGTTATGGTAGACGTTGAGCTCGATCTCAGCCATGTCGCCGAGCGCGACGACCGCGAACATCTCCGACGGTATCAGAAAATTGTACTCGCAGGCGTCGTCCGAGGGGCGGAAGCCCATCCAGATCATTCCGGTATAGCCGACCGGATTGCCGCGTCCGTCGTTGGGCAGCTCCTTATGCGTGTACCGCGAATCGCGCGGATGGTTCTGCTCGCGCTCCATCGTTGCCAACACGCCGTCGAGCATCGAAGAAAAGTCCGAGGTGAAGATCGACGTGTCGCCGGTCGTCTTCCAATAACTCCAGGCCAGGGCAGTCGGATAGGCGAGCGAGTCGAGCTCGAACTTCTGCTCCCAGACTCGATAATCGAGCGTGTAGGCGTTCGCGTACGGATCGATCTGCAGATACCGAGCCATGCGGGCAATGATCGCCCGAAGCACGGCGCGGACGTCGGGATCGTCCTTCGCAAAGAACAGGTACGGGCGAGCCTGCGCGCTCGCGTCGCGGAGCCACTCCGCGGGAATGTCTCCGGTCATGATGTACGCCGTGCCATCGGGTGCGTACTGCGCCAGACGGCTCGTGTCGAGCAAGGCCGCGCGGAACATCTCTTCGAGATGCTCGTTTGGGCTGCGATAGTCGGCGGCGGCCTGTTCGATGGAACGCAGCTCGAGAGCGAACGCCGGCAACGGTCGCAGACCGATCGCTGCAACGCAGGCGAGAACGAGCGGTGCGGTTGCGGCGAAATATCGGCCCATTATGCGGGCCAGCTTCCGTGTGCGTACAAAGCGGGCAACTCCCGATAGCGTCCTAGATAATCGAGCCCATAACCCACGACGAATACGTCGGGGACCTCGAACGCCCTATACTTGATTTCTATGTCCGCAATTCTCCTGTGCGGGCGGTCCAGGAGCGTGCAGACGGCAAGCGAGGCGGGTCCGCGTTCGAGCAGCCTCTTGACGACGTACTGCAGCGTTAACCCGGTGTCAACCGTGTCGTCGACCAGGATGACGTGGCGCCCCTCGACCGGGATCGCGACGTCCTTCTCGAGGACGATGCCGTCCCCGTCGCCACACTTATTGACTGCGATGAAATCCAAGTGGCACGGGATCGTTACGGCTCTCGCGAGGTCGGCAAGAAACGTCGCAGCGGCAACGAGCAGGCCGATCATGAGGGGGGTTTTACCCGCATAATCCTGAGAGATAGCCGCCCCGATGGCGGCGACGCGGCCCGCGATCGACTCTGAATCGAAGAGCGGGTCGCCGATCACGAGGCCCGCTTCAAGCGGGAGAAGACCCGCTCGACGTCGCGGCGGGTAAAGAGCTTGACGTTGACGCGGGGATGGTGCGAGCGCATGAGGCGCAGCTTGCGGTTCTTGCGGTTATTGCGAACCGGCTTCGCGACGGTGACCTCGATGTAGAGGTCGTATTCGGGAAGATAAAAATCAGGTGTGAAAAACTCGACCGGGCGCCCTCGTTCGTTCCAGACGATGGGGAAGCTGCGGGGTTCGTACCGCCAGGCGAGTCGATAGAAGTCGAAGAGTCGCGCGAGCTCGGCTTCACTCGCATGCGCGAACGGGGCCCGGGACACAGCCACGGAATGTTACCTACGACGCGCCGGGCAGGTTATCCCTCTCACGAAAGAGCACGACGAAACGAGCGCCGCCGAGCGCCGAACGCTCGAGGCGCACGCCGCCGCCGGCACCCTCTGCGATCGCCTTGACGACCGCGAGGCCGATTCCGCGTCCACATCGACCGCGCGCATCGCCGCGAACGCCCATCACGAAGACCGACTCGCGCACGCCCGCATCGATGCCCGGACCGTCGTCATCGACGGCGATTGCAACGAACGGCTCTTCCCGGTTGCACGAGACCTCGACCGTTCCGGAGTCGCGGCCGTGTTTGATCGCGTTCTCGATCAGGTTTGCCAACGCGTGAACGCAGGCGTCGCCATCGGCGAGCGCGTCTGCGGCTTCCGGCAAGCGCGCTCGTATCGTCACGCCGCGGGCTGCCGCCAGCGGCGAGAGCATCTCGATCGTCGTGCGAATCTGCTCGACGACGTCGCATGCAGCAAGCGGTGCTTGGCTCGAAAGGTCGAGCAGCGAAAACTCGAGCATCCCGTCGATGAGCCTACCTAGACGCAGCGCTTCCCTGCGCGCGGTCTCTAAAAAGCGGCGCGCCGTCGGCGGATCGAAGTCGCCCTCGAGGAGCGTCTCGATGTATCCGCGGATCGACGTCAGCGGCGTTCGAAGCTCGTGGCCGATCGCCGCCAGAACGGCGCGCGGGATACGGCTCTCGGCGGCGGATTCACCCGCGTACGAACTTATATCCGAATCCATGAACCGTACGCAGCAGCGACGGCAGTTGCCAAGGCTCCTCTATTTTGCCGCGCAGACGGTGCACGTGTACGTCGATGGTTCGCTCGTCGCCGTTGAAATCGAAGCCCCAGACTCGCTGCAAGAGCCAGTCCCGTGAGAGCGCGACGCCGGCGTTGGCGGCCAGTTCCATCAGGAGGGCGAACTCCCGCGGCTTGAGCTTGACGTCGGTCCCATCGACGCGAGCCTCCCTCGCGCCGGCGTCGATCTCCAATCGGCCGAAGCGCAAGACCGGCGCCTGCTGCGGAACCGCGCGGCCGCTCCGGCGCAGAATCGATTTGACGCGCACCGCGACCTCACGCGGCGAGAAGGGCTTGCAAATGTAGTCGTCGGCACCGAGCTCGAAGCCGAGAACGCGATCGATCTCGTCGCAGCGCGCGGTGATGACTACGATCGGCAGGCCTCGTTCCTCGCGCCGGAGCGTTCGCACCACGTCGTACCCGTCGACACCCGGCAATCCGACGTCGAGCACGAGCAAGTCCGCTGCGCCGCGTGCATGGCGCAAGGCCGCGTGACCGTCGCCCACCCCCACAACCGCGAAACCTTCGCACTCGAGATGATGGGTGAGCAGGTCACGAATCGCTCGGTCGTCTTCTGCAACCAGGATCGTTTGTGCCGCCATAGCGGGACGAGTGCCCTCGGGCAGCGACTACTGAGACACGCAATCTAGGCCGGCGAGCGGGCCGAAGCGGGCGGCGTGGTCGCGGAGAACCCGGTAGATCGTGGCAGCCGGAAATCCGAGCCGTTCCAGTCGGCGCGCCGCTGACGGGTACTCGATCGCCGCATTCTTGCTGAGCAGCCGTTCGAAGGCTGCGGTGCAGCGCGAGCCTTCATCGTCCTCGAGCGATGCGACCGCCTGTGCCGCTGCATCTCCGTCTATCCCCTTACGAATCAGTTCGCCGACGAGCCGGTCGTTGCCGAGCGGCTTGCGCTTCTTCTCGACATAGAGCCTCGCGTAGAGGCGATCGTCGAGGAATCCTTCGCTCTTACAGCGCTCGACTGCCGCGCGCGACGCCTCGTCGTCGAAGCCTTTGCGCTCCAGGTGCTGCCAAAGCCGCGCCTCAGTACAGCGCTGCCGCGCCAAGAATGCTAAGGCGGTAGAGTAGGCACGCTTTAGGATGTTTTTCGGTCCTTCGACTACGTTCGCTGCGCTCACTTCGCTCAGGATGACAAGACTACGTTCGCTGCGTTCACGAAGTTTATCCTGAGCGAGCGCAGCGAGTCGAAGGGCTCGGGATGACGAAGTGGATCAGTCCTCCGCGGCAATGGCGACGGGGGCTTTGCCGTTGGTCGAGGCCGTTTTGCCGAGTGCCTCTCGGATCTTTGCCTCGATCTCAAAGGCGAGCTCGGTGTGCTCTTCGAGGAACGCCTTTGCGTTCTCGCGCCCTTGGCCGATGCGCTGCTCGCCGTATGTATACCACGATCCGCTCTTGCCCACGATGTTCTGATCGAGCGCAACGTCGAGGATCGAGCCCATCTTCGAGATCCCGTGGCCGTAGGTGATGTCGAACTCGGCCTGACGGAATGGCGGGGCGACCTTGTTCTTGACGACTTTGACGCGCGTGCGCGTGCCGACCACGTCTTGGCCGACCTTGATCGTCTCGAGCTTGCGCACGTCGAGACGCACGGAGGCGTAAAACTTCAGCGCGCGGCCGCCCGAGGTCGTTTCGGGATTGCCGAACATGACGCCGACTTTTTCGCGAAGCTGGTTGATGAAGATCATGACGGCCTTGCTGCGCGAGATCGCGGCGGTGAGCTTGCGCAAGGCCTGCGACATCAAGCGCGCCTGGAGGCCGACGTGGGCGTCGCCCATGTCGCCTTCGAGCTCCGCGCGCGTGACCAGGGCGGCAACCGAATCGACCACGATGACGTCGACGGCGTTGCTGCGGGTCAGCATCTCGGCGATCTCCAAGGCCTGTTCGCCGGTGTCCGGCTGCGAGACGAGCAGATTATCGAGATCCACGCCTAGGGCCGCGGCGTAGTTCGGGTCGAGCGCGTGCTCGACGTCGATGAAGGCCGCCGTTCCGCCGGTCTTTTGAGCCTCGGCGATCGCGTGGAGCGCGAGCGTGGTCTTCCCGCTCGCTTCGGGACCGTAGATCTCGACGATGCGCCCGCGCGGGAGTCCCCCGACGCCGAGCGCCAGGTCGAGCGCGATCGAGCCCGTCGGAACGATCTCAAAGGCCATGCGCTCCTGAAAATCGCCCATACGCATGATTGAGCCTTTGCCGAACTGCCGCTCGATCTGCGCGAGCGCGTTGGTGAGGGCGAGTTGCCGTTCGTCTTCTGATGCCATGTGGTTCCTTTCTCTCTTGCCTTACGTCACGCTCTCACGGTCGAGTGCCAAGGGGGTGGCATCGTCGTCGAAGAGGGCATCGATAAATTCCGCCGGCACGAAGGGACGGAGGTCGTCCGGACCTTCACCGAGCCCGACGAACTTGATCGGCACCTCGAGCTCGTCGACGATCGCGACGAGCACCCCGCCCTTCGCGGTCGAGTCGAGCTTGGTGATGAGGATGCCGGTTAGCTCGGTTGCGGCGTGAAAGAGCTTCGCTTGCGAAATCGCGTTCTGGCCGTTCGTTGCGTCGACGACGAGCAACGTCTCCGCCGGTGCCTCACCGAGCTCGCGCTCGATCACGCGCCGCATCTTCTTCAGTTCTTCCATCAAGTTGGTCTTCGTTTGCAGCCGGCCCGCCGTATCGACGAGCACGACGTCGGCGCCGCGGGCCTTCGCCGCGCGAACGCCGTCGAAGACCACCGACGCAGGGTCGGCGCCTTCTGCGCCGCGCACGATGGCACTCCCGCTGCGCTCTGCCCAAACGGCGAGCTGCTCGGTCGCCGCCGCACGGAAAGTATCGGCCGCAACGAGCAAGACGCGCTTGCCTTCTTTACGCAAACGAAACGCCAGCTTGCCGATCGTCGTGGTCTTGCCGCTGCCGTTAACGCCGATGATCAGCATAACGGCCGGCCTCTGGTCGAGACGCAGTCCCGCCCCGGGAAGCGTCAGAAATCGTTCGACGTCTTTGCGAAAGCGCGACACGGGGCGATCGGTCGTCTTCCACTCCTCTTGTAGCGAAACGGTCTGCAAGCCGGAGAGAATCTTCTGGGTTGCGGGCACGCCGACATCGGCTAAGAGCAGCGTTTCCTCCAGTTCGTCCCAGAACTCGGCCGTCAAAGGGCGCTCGGGACGGCCAAGCCGCGTCACCGGGGCAAAGCTCTCGCGCGCGCGGCCGAGTGAGGAGCGCAGACGCGACAGCCAGCTCACCGCGCGCTCCTCACCTTCACAAGAACGACTCTATCATGCGAACGTACGTTCGGTCAATCACCGCGCTATACTCGGGCTCTGGCCCGGTCAAGCGCAACCTCGGCCACGTCGGAGTTACCGTGCCGCTTACCTTACCGCCCTATAGTATATCGCTGCTCGCGTTGAAGTAGCGTCCTTCGCCCTTCCCCCACTGCGCGCGACGCGCGCGCTCAGGGTGACAAGGGGTCAGGATGACACGGAAACGGCACGGCGTGCCTCGTTCTGCTCGCGCCGGCGTTCGCGCAGGAAGTGGAAGAACTCGGCGCCCTCGCGTAAGCGCCGCTTCATCACTTGCTTATCGCCGATCATGCCGCCCAGCAGTGAGAACATCTTGCGCGGACGGAAGTAGAAGCGGCGATAGAACTCGTCGACCGACTCGAACATCATCGCGGACGTCAAGCCGGGATACGTCAGTGCGGCGTGCTGCACGCCGTGAGTGTCGACGAGCTCCTCGCGCTGCGCCTCGAGCCAGCCGTTCTCTTGCGCCTGTTTGTAGAGATACGTGCCCGGATAGGGCGCGGCGAGCGAAACCTGAATCGTTTCGGGATCCATCTCGACGGCGAAGTTGATCGTCTCGCGGATCGTCTCGGACGTCTCGCCGGGCATGCCCAGGATGAAGGTGCCGTGGACTTTGATGCCGAGCTCGCGGCAGTCTTTGGAGAAGCGCCGGATGATGTCGAGCCGCGTACCCTTCTTCATGTTGTTGAGCACCTGCTGATTTCCCGACTCGTAGCCGACGAGCAGCAGCCGCAAGCCATTGGCCCTCATGATCTCGAGCGTGGCGCGCGGCACGTTGGGCTTGGCGTTGCACGACCACGTGATGCCGATGCGGCCCAATCGGCGCGCGATCTCTTCGACGCGGGGAATGTTGTCGGTCAGCGTGTCGTCGTCGAAAAAGAACTCCTTGACCTCGGGAAAGAGCTGCTTCGCTCGCGACATCTCCGCCTCGACGCTCTCCACGCTGCGCACGCGATAGAGGTGCCCCCCGATCGTCTGCGGCCAGAGGCAGAAGGTGCACTTCGACTTGCATCCGCGCCCCGTGTAGAGCGAGAGATACGGGTGTTGCAGGTAGCCGTTGAAATAGTTGGGGATCGTCAAGTCGCGCCGGTAAACGTCGAGAACCGACGGAAACGCCTCCATGTCCATAATGATGGGACGCTCCGGCGTACGCACCACGTTGCCATTCTGACGGTAGGCCAACCCGTCGATCTCCTGCAGCGGCTTACCCATCGCCACATCGACGCACGTGTAATCGAATTCGCCGACGCTCACCCAATCGACCGCCGGAGCACCCTTGAGCGATTCTTCGGGCAGAACGCTGACCTGCGCGCCGACCATCCCGACGACGGCATCGGGATTCTCTGCCTTCACGCGCGCCGCGAAGCGCGCATCGTTATTGAAGGACGGCGTGCTCGTGTGAATGACGACGCGCTCGTACTCCTTGGCCACCGGCGCAACCTGATCGACGGTCAAGCCGTCGGGCGGGGCATCGATCAACCGGCTACCCGGAACCATCGCCGCCGGCTGCGCGAGCCAGGTCGGATACCAGAACGAACGGACCTCGCGACGACACTGATAGCGCGAGCCTGCGCCGCCGTCATAACCTTCGAAGGTTGGCGGGTTCACGAACAGGGTCTTCAAGAAGTCGGGCATGCTTAATCCTCCGGCTCACGGGTTTTCTGCGGGCACCCCAAAGCCTTTTTCGCGGACCCGCCCGGCCCTTGGCGGCTCGGGCCTCTACGCTTCGATCGCGCGCAGCGCACTCTGAAGATCCGAGAAACGTCGGAAGTCTGAATACGTTACCTGGACCGAGCCGGTCCCGGAGAACGGCCCGACGGTTCCTTTATACTCTTGCGACTCTTGCGTCGTCGCCCAGTATCCCGAAAGTACCTCGGAGCGCTGGTCGGTAATCTCTCCGAAGTCCGCGTGCGGCGGCAGTACGTTGGGACGATACGTGCAGGAAAGCACGTCGCCTTGAGCGTCGTACGTGAAGCTGCCATTCCCGTGCCCCGTGTCCTGCACGTCGGAGGTAAAATCGATCGTCGAGGGCCCACCGCTACGATATTGGTATGCGGCGAAGTCACGCGCATCGTAAGGCGCAGCGAAGACGTCGCCCGGTTTGGGATGATCCCACGATTGCTCGAGGTTGGTCACGTCAGCGGCGCTCGCCGCTTTCCCGTCGATGTCATAAGTGATGACGTGCACGCTCACCAGCGAGCCGTCGTCGTAGACGCCGTTCATGACGAGATCCTCGTGCCGCTTCGAGAAGCCGGCGTGCACGTCGAAGGTGCGATGCATCTGGAAGGCGACGACGCCGGGGCTCGTTTCCGCAAACCGCTGCGCAACCTGCAGCAGAACAGGTGGCGCGCCCGCCGGCAAGATCATAACCGCCCGCCTCTACGCTAAATAGAATCTCATGCCTGCCTGATACCCTATCCGGCGCAGCCTATAACCGGGCTACAGGGGCCTTCTTAATCGTACTTTTATGAAGAGGTCGAGACGTACACGTAGCGGTTCGGCAGATCGAGCGTGAACGTGCGGCCTTCCCAAAACGTGTTCCCAACGTCGCAATCGTAGATCAGATCGGAGAACTTTACCGCCGGGCTCGCCATCGTCGTGCCCGGCGCGCCGGCCAGCCCGATCGACGCAATGCTCGCAGCAGCGGCATTCGTCGGGTTAAGGCCCACCGACGCGGCGAACGTCTTGTCGAGCGTAATGCCCGCAGAGCCCGTGTCGATCTCGCAAAGCCCGGTCCTGCCGGCGCCGAAGTCGAAGCGCGCGAAGAGCGCGAGCGCGGTGCCGAGATCGTCCTGAAGCACGAGTGGAATGCGCACCTGCGGACGCACGCGATCGGGAAAGGTCTGAGCATCCTCGATAATGATCTGACGATTGCGAAAGTCGAAGGTCGTCGCGACGTTGCGAAACGCGGTCGCGGCGATGAGTCCACCGATGCCGGTGCCGTCCAAACCGCTCCAGATACCGACGTGCGGCGCATCCACGTTCACGCCGCCGATCGCAAGCGTGACGACCTTGCCGACCGGAAGATCGACGCGTTCCCCGGTGAGGCGCAGGCTTACGTACTTTCCGTTGACCGTGACGAAGCGACGTCCGAGCTCGCTCGAAAGCACGTCGACGCCGGCGCCGAGATTGACGAGCATCGGTACCGGCGGTGCTCCATCGACGGAACCCTGCACCTCGATGAGGCCGCCGTTGACCTCGGTAAACGGGATTGTTTCGACTGCGATCGCCGGCCGCGGCACGATGCAGAGCAGCGCCGCCGCCGCAACGATCAAGTAGCGCTCCATCGCCGTGCAATTCACCCAAGGCCGGGTGCGAGCCTTGCTGGCCCTCCGCAGCGAATCTCCTAGAAGGCGGCGATGCCGTTGGGCGCTCCGAGCCCGGTTGGGCCGTCCCAGCCGACTCCGGCGACGCAGAGCGGTGCGCCGCAGGCTCCGTTGCTCCCGACGGTGACGTCGTTGAGGCTCGCCGCGTTTGCGTAGAGATTGCCGGGGTTGTTCGAGCTCGTATTGCCGGCCAGCGCGAAGACCGATGCGGTGATCGGCGTGGCGACCGAGGTTCCGCCCAAGACCTGCCAACCCGATTGCTGGAACGAATCGTAGACGGCAACGCCGGTGTAGGGATCCGCGACGGCCGAGGCGTCGGCCTGCGCGCGCTTCGAGCAGCCGGTATCGATTCCGTGCTGGTAGCTCGGCTTTGCGTAGATCTTGCTGCAGCCGCTCCCCGCCCCCGACCACGCCGTTTCGGTGCGCGGCGATACCGAGGTCAGGCTCGTCCCTCCGACGCCGATCACGGAGGGCAGAATAGCGGGCCACTGCGCGGTTTCGTTGTAGCCATAGTCGCCGGTCGCTGCGATGATCGCCACGCCGCTGACGTCGTAGTCGGCATCGTACGTCTTGCGCCCCTCGTCGCCGCTCCAGCTGTTGCTCACATAGTTCGCGTGCCCCGTCGCATATTTCTCGGCGGCGCTGAGCGCGGACGCGCTCGCCGAGGCGGCTTCGACCAAGAGAATCTTGCAGTTCGGACAGATCGCCGAGACCATGTCGACGTCGAGCGATTCCTCGACGGCCCAGCCCGGATCGCTCTTCGTCGCATACTTCTGCTTCGTGAAGCAGTCGGTTGCAACCGTGCAGGCCGGCAAGCCGTACTGCTTGCGGTAGACCGCCACGTCGGACGCGGCGTTGGGATCGTCGTACGCATCGACGATCGCGACCGTCTCTCCCATTCCGCCGTGCTTGCTAAAGGACGTCAGATCGTAGGCGTCCTGCAGATCGCTCGGAGCGTATCCGTTCGGTGTGCTCGCGCGCGCCATTCCTTTGATATCGGTGCGAATCCAGGCTTGGCAGCGCGCGTAACCCGCGGGCACGGCGCCGCAGACGCGCACGGCCGGGCCCGGACGCGGCCAAAGACCGAGCTGAGCCGCGGTCGGACGGAGCGCGGCGTTCGACGAGAGCGCCGGCTCCGCAGGCATTGAATTCATCGCGCCGTTGCAAGCCGATAAACCGATAACTAAAGTCACTACGACAATTCGAGAAAACCGCATCGCTCCTCCGTTATTGGTCGCCCGCAGGCAGCAACAAGATATTCGCTTTTCCTGCGTCGAACAACCTAGTAACGAAAAACGGCGTTTGGAGGTGCCATGAAACGGTTAGATGCACTCATTTTTTCGGCGCTCGCCGGCTTGGCCGGCTGCAGCGGGTCGGCAGGGTCGACGCCTCCGGGGCCGAGCGCGCCGATGGGCAAGATATCTCACATCATCATTATGGTTCAAGAGAATCGCAGCTTCGATAACCTCTTCGCCGGATTTCCCGGCGCGAACACGACGATGCAAGGAGCCTGCAAACCCGCGGCGTGGTGCAAAGGCTCGCATATGATCTCGCTTCATTCGGTGAAGCTCGCTACCGGCCGAGGACCAAATTTTGGAAAGGACATCGATCACAGCCATCACGGGTTCGAGATCGAATGCGACGAAAACGGCGCCAAGGTCTGCCAGATGGATGGATTCGACCTCATTCGCTTCGGCGAAGCCGGTCAATTGCTGCCGGCGAAGACCTATCCTTACGCGTACGTCGACCGGAATGAGACGAAGCCGTACTGGAATCTCGCACACCAGTACACGCTCGCCGACGAGATGTTCTTCACCGAAACTGCCTCGAGCTTCATCGCCCATCAGATGCTGATCTCGGGCACGGTGCGGATCAACGATCGCGAGTCGCTCACCGACCAGCCGCCGAACCAGCCGTGGGGATGCGACGCGCCGCCCGGAACGCACACGCCGGTGCTCTTCAAAGATGGCAGATACAGCGCCAACGGGCCCTTCCCGTGCTTTTCGTACGCGAGCATGGCCGACTTGCTCGATGCGAAGAACGTGCCATGGCTCTTCTATGTGGACAAGGGCTTCGGAAAGAACTCCGATTTCTCGGGCTCCGTCTGGAACGGCTACCGCGCGATCCATAAGATCTTCTATGGTCCGGACTGGAAGACGCACATCAGCTCGCCGAACACGAATATCTTTTCCGACCTCAACGCCGGAACGCTTCCCGCGCTTTCGTGGCTTATCCCAACGCTCTACGATTCCGACCATCCGGCGAGCGGCTGCAACGGCGGCCCGTGGTGGGTCACGAAAGCGATCAACGCGATCGGTACGAGCAAATACTGGGACAGCACCGCGATCATATTGCTCTGGGACGATTGGGGCGGCTGGTACGATAACGCACCGCCGGCGCAGATCAACTACACGAGCCTCGGTTTCCGGGTGCCGATGATCGTGATCTCACCGTACGCACAGCCGGGCGTCGTTTCGCATACGGAGTACAACTTCGGCAGCATCTTAAAACTCGCCGAACAGACCTTCGGCTTGGGCTCTCTAGGAACGACCGATGCGTCGTCGCCCTCAATGGAAGATGTCTTCGACTTCACGCAGACGCCGCTGAAATTCGAGCCCGCGCCGCTTCCGTCGGCCCTGCCATGTGCGAAAGAGATCACGAACCCGGGTGCGATGGAAGAGATCATCGAGCACGACGGGGGCGTTCCGGAATAGTGACCCGGCTGCGCCTCGCGGTTTCCTTTGCGGTTGCGGCCGTTGTGTCGGGTTGCGGCGGCTCGGTCGGCTCGACGCCGCCCGCGGGACCGCGGGTGCCCCCGATGGGTAAGATCGCGCACGTCGTCATCATGGTTCAAGAGAATCGCAGCTTCGATAACCTCTTCGCCGGATTTCCGGGCGCCGACACGACGATGCAAGGCCTCTGTAAGCCCGATCCGCCGAAAACGCCCTGGTGCAAAACGGAGCACGAGGTACCGCTGAAATCAATTAAACTGGAAGACGGCCACATCCCGGGCGGCAAAGATATTTGCCACAGCCACCAATGTTTCGAGATCGAATGCGACTACGACCACGCGGCAAGTACCTGCCTGATGGACGGCTTCGATCTCATCTCTCTTGGTGAAGTGTTCGATCCCCAGCGTCCTGCGAAGCTCTACCCCTACTCATACATCAAACGCGCCGAGACCAAGCCGTACTGGGATCTGGCTCGCAAATATACGTTAGCGGATAGAATGTTTTTTACCGATACCGCCTCGAGCTTCATCGCCCACCAAGAGCTGATCGCGGGAACCGTGCGACTGGACGACGACGAATCGCTCACGGACCAACCCGACGCAATGCCCTGGGGCTGCGATGCTCCCAAAGGGACGCAAGTAGACATTCTTCTGCGTGACGGGCGAGAGTTTCAAGCGCCGCGCCGTCATAGTCAAGGCCCCCCGTATCTGCCGTTCCCGTGCTTCACGCAATACCAAACGATGGCCGACCTCTTCGACGCCGCCCACACTTCGTGGAAATTCTACGTGGCCTGGATGTTCGGCCGGAAATCAGATTTTTCGGGCGATGTGTGGAACGGATTCGACGCCATCAAAAAGGTCCGCTACGGCCCCGACTGGTCGCACATCAGCCGGCCCAACACGACGTTCTTCACCGATATCAAGCGAGGCGCGCTGCCGCAGGTCTCGTGGGTCATACCCTCACTCTGCGACTCCGACCATCCGGCCAGCGGCGCTAATCGCGGCCCGCGGTGGGTTACGCAGGTCGTCAACGCCATCGGCACGAGCAAGTATTGGAAGGACACGGCGATCGTACTGCTCTGGGACGACTGGGGCGGCTGGTACGACAACGCTCCGCCGCCGCGGGTCAACTATACGAGCCTGGGCTTTCGCGTGCCGATGCTCGTAATATCGCCGTATGCCCGGCCGCATTACGTGTCACACACGCAATACGACTTCGGCAGCGTCCTGAAGTTCGTCGAGCAGAACTTCGGCTTGGGCTCGCTCGGAACGACCGACGCGACGGCCAATTCGATGGCGGATGTCTTCGATTTTACGCAAAAACCGAGCGCCTTCGAGCCCGCGCCGTTGCCGCGCGTGCGCTCGTGTCCGAGGAATTCTCCGTCGGAGTTCATCGAAGAGAACGGTGCTCCGCCGGGTTAGCGCGCTTGGCGTCGCGCTGATTGCGGCCGCTTGCCGCGGTTCGGTCGGCTCGCCGCCGCCCGGCCCGAGCGTTCCGCCGTCGAACTCCATCGCGCACATCGTCATCTTGGTTCAAGAGAACCGGAGCTTCGATAATCTCTTCGCGGGATTTCCGGGCGCCGACACCAGGATGCGGGGGCGTTGCGCACCGGCCTTTTGGTGCACGGGCAACCGCGAGGTGCCGCTTCGTTCCGTGAAGCTCGAAAGCGGCGGCGTGCCGGACTTCGGCACGGATATCGATCATAGCCACTATTCCTTCGAAACCGAGTGCAACGCCGGCGCCGCGGGCGTCTGCACCATGGACGGATTCGACCTCATTCGCTACGGCGCGTTAGGGCAGGGCTTTCCGGCCGAACTCTATCCGTACGCGTTCGTGGACCGATCCGAAAGCGCGCCGTATTGGCGGCTCGCCCGCCGGTACGCGCTCGCCGACCAGATGTTCTTCACCGAGACCGCCGCGAGCTTCATCGCACACCAAATGCTGATATCGGGCACGGTGCGCCTCAACGATCGCGAGTCACTCACCGATCAGCCCACGGCGACGCCGTGGGGCTGCGACGCTCCGAAGGGCACTCGATCCGCGGTGATCTTCACCACCGGCAAGGTCGAGGAGGAGGGCGGTCCATTCCCGTGCTTCACCCAGTATGCGACGATCGCGGACTTGCTCGACGCGAAGAACGTTTCGTGGCGCTACTACGTCGACGGCGTCAACCCGCACAAGCCCCATTTCGATTTCTCCGGGATTGCCTGGAACGGCTTCGATGCGATCAGGAAGATTCGTTACGGCTCGGATTGGACGGCGAACATCAGCACGCCCAACACGAACATCTTTACGGATCTCAAAACGGGAAGGCTTCCCGCACTTTCGTACGTCATCCCCACGCTCTTCGATTCCGACCATCCCGTAAGCGGTTGCAACGGCGGCCCGTGGTGGGTGACGAAGGTCGTCAACGCGATCGGAACGAGCCGTTACTGGAAGCGCACGGTGATCGTTTTGATCTGGGACGACTGGGGAGGTTGGTACGACAATGCACCGCCCGATCGGATCGATTACACGAGCTTGGGCTTTCGCGTTCCGATGATCGTCATTTCTCCCTATGCAAAACCGCACTCGATCTCCCACACGCGCTACGACTTCGGCAGCATCCTGAAGTTCGTCGAGGCGACCTTCGGTTTGGGCTCGCTTGGAACCACGGATGCGACCGCAAACTCGATGCAAGACGTCTTTGACTTCTCGCAGCAGCCGAGCGCTTTTAGGGCGGCGCCGCTGCCGCCGGTCCTGCCGTGCGGCAAGCAGCAACCCGATCCGTCGTCGGTCCGGGCGATGATCGAGCACGACGGCGGCATTCCGGAATAATACTGGGTAACCAGGCTCTATGCAGCTCTTCGCCGATCGTGCCGACGCAGGGCGCCATCTGGCCCATGCACTCCGAGAGTATGCAGACGATCCAAACGTCATCGTGCTGGCGCTACCGCGAGGGGGCGTCCCGGTCGCTTACGAGGTCGCGCGACGGCTAGCACGCGCCGCTCGACGTCTACGTCGTGCGCAAGCTCGGGGTTCCCGGCCATGAAGAGCTCGCCATGGGCGCACTCGCCGGCGATGGAACCTGCGTCGTAGACGAAGAGCTCCTCGAGGCGCTGGGAATCGACGGCGCTACTCTCGAGGAAGTCGTCGAACGGGAGGCCGGCGAGCTGCGCCGCCGCGAGGCCGCCTATCGCGACGGGCGTCCGCCGCCCGACGTTCGCGCCAAGACGGTCATCCTGGTAGACGACGGGCTCGCGACCGGTGCAACGATGAGGGCGGCGGCAATGGCGCTGCGGCAGCACCATCCGGAGGCGATCGTCACCGCAGTTCCGGTCGCGGCGCCGCGTACGTGCGCGAGTCTGCAGAACGTCGTCGACCGCGTCGTCTGCGTCTACGCGCCCGAGCCGTTCCACGCCGTCGGTCTCTATTATCAAAACTTCGAGCAAACGAGCGACGACGAAGTCCGGCGTCTCCTCGCTCGGGCCGACGCCAATCGGACAGGGCGAAGCACCGGCGCGTAGTATCAGAGCACGATGAAGCATTCAGCGGCCGCCGCGTCCGGGCTTATGGTCATCCTCTATTCGTTCACGGGCCTGCGTGGAGGAGCCGCCGACACGTGCAAATGGTTCGACGATAATATCAGCGATCGCTCGATCGGAGCGCTCACGCATCAGACGGATCTGCTTTATAACAGGATCGCGCTGCCGGCCGGCGCTTCGGTCGACGTCGGCGCAACGGCCGTGACCGAGGAAGGCGAGCAGCTCGTCGATTTCAAGCTGAACTCGGCGACGGTCTGCACCGACGCTGAGGCCGTCTACGGTCCGACGCCGTCGCCCTCCGCCTCGCCTTAGGTCAAGATTGCGGAAGGCTTACGGTGATTTCCTCGATCTCGTGGCCATCATTGAAACCGTTCTTCGGGCGGCCACCCTTCGGATAGTCGAAGAAGAACACCCGCTCCTTCCAGGGAAAGAGCAGGCGCTTTCCTTGGATGTAAAATTCGACGACGCCGTGCGAGCGCCAAGGGCTGAGATGAATCGTCTGCACGACCTTGCCGCTGCTGCCCGACACGGCGACTCGGTAAATCGCATGGCTGAGGCCGTCGGCAACTGCGACGTCCTGGCCGTCCCACTGAACGCCGCCGGCCCGATGCTTCGAATTGTTCAGTCCGGTTAACGGGATGCTTGTCAACGTGCTGCTGCCGTGGCGCAGCTCGGCGAACTGAAAGCTATTCTTAGCGCCGGTGCCGTCCAGGTAGAGGTTCCCCTCCGAATCGTAGCCGCAAAAGCTGTACGACGTAATATTTGGATTCGTATACGAGGTGGGATACTGGAAGCTTCCGGGCGGAAAGATCGCGACGTTTCCGGAGTTCGCCAGCGCGAGGTTCCCCGTCGTCGGGTCGACCGCGCAGCTGTTCGCGCCTTCGGGGCTGTCGTCGATGACGTTCACCGGCAACGAACCGTAGCGCTGGTACTCGTAGACCTCGCCGCCGGCGGTAACGTAGACGTCTCCGTACTGGTCGGAACAGAGCCCGCGCGGGTCGGAAGGAAAGCCCTCGAGCTCTCCAACCAGTTCGCCCGCATACGTGTAAATGAAAACGTACGCATCCGAACCGTAGACTAAGGCTTCCTGCTTTGCCTGCGGCTTGACCCACGAGCCGGCCCCGTCAAACGTAGAGGCGTTCGGGAGGCCGCTCGGCGGTGCCGGCGAGATCGCTGCGTGACAGCCGCCAAGCGCGATCGCGGCAACGATGAAACCAAAACGAGATGCGATCATTCTTCCGGCTCCTTTAGGGACTCAGCGCGATCGAGAAGAACTCGATCCCGTCGTTGCGATACTCTTTCCCAACCTTGCCGCCTTTGGGATACTTCCACAAGCCTACTCTCGAAACGTCCTGCTTCGGCGCAAACGGCATGACGATCTGGCTGCCGTCGATGACGAAGTCATCGCCGAGCTCTCCGATCAACCCCGTAAACGGAACGGTCCCGGCGACGCGCCCAGTCGAGCCGGATATCTGGACGCGGTAGACGACTTTCGCCGTCGGATTGACGATGGCGAGATATCGGCCGTCCCAATGCATGCCTTCGCCGTTCGCCGATGCCGATGAGATGCTCAAGTTAATGGTCGTGAAACTCGAGCTTCCCGCGGCCATCTCGGCGAGTTCGTAGCCGTAGACGCCCTGGAATCCTCCAACGAAGAGATCGCCGGCGCTGTCGTACGCACACCAGAGGTCGACGACGCCCAACGTCGTGTAGAAGGTCGGCTTGCCGGCGGCGCCGCTATAGATCGCGACGTTGCCCCCCGTGCCTTGCATCGAGTTGCCATTCGCGACGGCAAGATTTCCCGTCGTCGGGTCAACGGCGCATTCAAATGGATAGTAGCCGAAGTCTTCGAGCTTGGCGATCGGGCTGGTGCCTCCGTGAGCGTACTCGATGACGTCTTCCGTGTAGTATGCGGAGATAAAAACGTTGCCGTGTTGATCCGAACAGACGCCTGTCGGAAAATCGATTCCGGTCAGCGTGCCGACGAGCTTGCCTTGCGGATAGGAGACCACGTACACGCCCTCGTTTCCCGAGGTGATATAGAGCAGCGACCCACTCGATGTCTGCGGCTGCATCCACGATTTCGCTCCGTGCGAGTCCGCCGCGCGCGCAATCGTCGAGAGGGCAACGCTCGTTCCGTCAACCGCTGATGGCGATCCGCCGCAGCCCGCAAGCAGTGCGAGCGCAACGAAGCAGCCGAGGACATAGCCACCGGCATCGGAAATTCTCATCATGCTCCCTCGTTTCCTCAACGCGCCGCAGGCCCGAGGCGTTCCACTCGCGCTTCTGGTATGCCTTCGCTCTTAGGGCACGTCCCAGCTCTCGGCACCGACCGGATACATGAGCATATTCCGGCGGAAGCCTCGCACGCGATCGCTGATGACGTCGACGTTCGACTCGAAGGCGATCGGAACGGCCGGCATGGCGGTGCGAACGATGCGCTGCATCTCGATAAAGTCACGCCGCCGGCGCGAGGAATCCGCCGTCACGGCCTGATCGTCGAAGAGCGCGTCGAAGCGCGGATTGCAGTAGTTCATTGAGTTATTGCCGTTGGGGCCGCGCTGGCTGCACGCAAAGATCACCGACTGCTCCGGATCCGCGGCGCCGATCCACTGGCCGGCCGCCAGCATGAAGTTGCCCGTTCGCAACGGACCGCCGGGCGCGTTGAAGAGTGCGATGGAATACGGCTTTAGAACGGCCTCGATGCCGGCGCGACGCAGTTGTTCCTGCTCCATTACTTCCATCCGCGTTCCGCGCTCGGGCGCAAGCGTTATGGTCACGCTTAAAACGCGGCCGTTTTTGACCCAACCGTCACGCGACGCACTCCAGCCCGCGCGCGTCAGTTCGCGTACGACGGTCGCCGAGTGGCCGACCGTCAACTGCGGCGCGGGGTCATGCCAAGCAAAGACCGGCGGCAAGAACGAATCGGCCGGCGTGAGCGCGCCGTAGGCGTGCACGATCTCGCGAAGATCGAGCGCTGCGGCGATCGCGCGGCGGACGTGCACGTCGTCCGTCGGGGGTGCCGTCGTTTGAAGCATCAAAAAGTACTCTCCGTTCACCGGCGTGATCGCGATGTGCGAGCCGCGCGCACCGCGAGCGCCGGGAATCTGCTCGGGGCCGATCTCGGTTATGTCGACACCGTGCGAACGCAATGCGAGCAGCGACGCCTGCGTCGATGGAATCAGGACGAAGACGATCCGCCGCAGCTTCGGTCGCGGCCTGTAATAGGGGTTGGGCTCGAGCACGATGCGGTTCGCCCGCTGCCACGCGACGACCCGAAACGGCCCGGTCCCGAAGGGGCGCTGATTCCATTGCGCACGGGTGACGTCGGGCGAGGCAAACGCGTGAGCCGGCAAAATTCCGAAGGCAAAATCGGCTTGCGCGAAGAGCTCGGCGACGGAAGCGTTCCAGCGTTGCCTCAAACGCACGACGACGCTGTAGCGGTCGGGTGTTTGCAGCGATGCGATTCGGCGGTAGGCATCTTCCGATTCGACGGGATTGCGCGGATCGACGATCGCGTGAAACGTAAACGCGACGTCGGCCGACGTCAGCTCTCGTCCATCGGCGAACCGAACGCCGTGGCGCAAGTGGTAGACGATCGTCTTGCCGTCCCTTGAGATGTCGCCGTTGGCGCGTGCGGGAACGCGCGTGACGAGTACCGGCACGAGCCTGTTGTCGGCCGAGAGCCCGATCAGCGTCTGCGTGACGAGCAGATCGTAGCCGATCGTATCTTGATCGTGCGCGAGCAGCGGATTGAGCGACGCCGGATCGACGTTATCGGCGATCCGCAAAACGTGCGGCTCCGCCGGTACGCCGCCGCGGGCGCAGGCCGCGAACAGCACCGCCAGGGCGACCGCGCTGCTGGGGCGCGTCAAAGCGGCCGGACGCGCAGGGCCACGCTGATGCGGGGCCCGACCGCCGCATGCGTTTTTGGAATGCCGTGGTCGTAATGCCGCTGCGTTTCGTAGCTCATCAGCAGCAGGCTGCCCGCTTCCAAGTCGAGATCGAAGACTCGACGCAGTTTACCCCGAGCGGAGTCGAGGGGGGCCTTGCTGCGTATGGTCATCAGGCGTGTCGCGCCGAGCGAGATCAGCGCGATCGGGTATGCGGCAACGATCTCGTAGAGATGGTCGTTGTGCGGCGCTACGCTGTCGCGGCCGTCGCGATAGAAGTTCAAACCCACGCTGTTGAAGGGTGTCTCCGTCGCGTCGGCAGCTCGGCGCGCCGCTTCTTCGAGAGCCGGCGGAAGATTCTCGTCCGCAAGGCGGTACCTCGCAACGAGGCGCGGCACGTCGACGTCGCGATCGTACATACGGCGCCGCTCGCTCTGCCACGAGACTTCATCACGCAGCGCCGCGAACCAGCGCTGCGCGGTTTGGACATCGACGAACGCAGGAGTATAGACGATGGTACCGGTCTCGTCGTCGACCAGCGTGCGGCGTCCGGGACCGAAGAGGCCGAGTTGCGTAGAGCTCCTTAGGGATAGAGGCCGCGGAGCTTCGTCGCCTCGGCGACTCGCGCTACCGCGACGCAGTAGGCTCCTTTGCGCATCGAAACGCCGTGGCGCTTCGCCTGCTCGTAGGTCTCGCGGAAAGCTCGCGTGATCTTGCGTTTGAGCTGGTTGTTGATCTCGTCTTCTTCCCAGAAGTTCGCCTGAAGGTCTTGCACCCACTCGAAGTACGAGACAGTGACGCCGCCGGCGTTCGCCAAGATGTCGGGCAAAACCATGACGCCTCGTTCGAAGAGAATGTCGTCGGCGTCGGGCATCGTGGGTCCGTTTGCCGCCTCGGCGACGATCTTGGCGCGAATCCGCGGGGCGTTTTCGCGCGTAATCACCTTTTCGAGTGCGGCCGGCACCAACACGTCGCAGTCGAACTCGAGCACCTCCTTATTGGAGATGCGCTCGCCGCCCGTAAAGCCGACCACCGAGCCCGTCTCGAATTTGTGCGCGACGAGGCCCTTCACGTCGAGGCCGCGCTCGTTGGCGACGCCGCCGTGCGAGTCGGAGACCGCGACGATCGTGTAGCCTTGCGCGCCCATTAGCTGTGCCGCATACATTCCCGCGTTGCCGAATCCCTGAATGGCGACGCGCGCGCCTTCGATCGTCTTACCGTTGGCTTCCATCGCCTCGTCCACGACGTACATGCACCCGCGTGCAGTCGCCTTATCGCGTCCGAGCGAACCGCCGATCGCGACGGGCTTGCCGGTCACGACGCCGGGAATCGAGTAACCATGCTGCATCGAGAACGTGTCCATGATCCACGCCATGATCTGCGGCGTCGTATAGACGTCGGGCGCGGGGATATCTTTCTCGGGGCCGATGATGATCGAGATCTCGGTGGTGAAGCGCCGCGTCAGATTCTCGAGCTCTTGGAGCGACATCGCTTTCGGGTCGCAGATGACGCCGCCTTTCGCACCGCCGAACGGAATGTTGACCAGCGCGCACTTCCACGTCATCCACATCGCGAGCGCCTTGATTTCGTCGAGCGTCACCTCGGGGTGAAAGCGAATCCCACCCTTCCCCGGACCGCGCGCCAGGTTGTGCTGCACGCGATAGCCGGTAAACATGCGAAAGCCCCCGTCGTCCATACGCGCGGGGATCGAGACTTCGAGCACGCGCTTGGGCTGACGGAGATACCCGTGGAGCGACTCGTTCAAACCGATCAGCATCCCGACTTCGTCGAGCTGCCGCTGCGCCATCTCCCAAACGTTATCCCGCGCCTGAACGGCAGACGTATCTTGAGCAGTCATACAGACTCTATACCTCTCGCTCCACCGAAACTCCCCGCTTCGCCTTTGTTATCGGTCGCGGGTCCTACAGGGCGATTCAGACACGCCCGTCGCGCGCATCCATGCGCGCTCCTGCTCGTCCATTTTTTCGGGTCAGCAAGCTTTGAAGCAGCCCTCCGTGGCTGGCCCGAAAAAACTGGACGGTCCTCATCACCCTATAGGACCCGCGACCGATCGATAGGCAAAGCCACCGGCGTGTCCGAGTCGCCCTATGGAACCGCAACCGAGGAAGCGGAATTAATTACATCGGGGGTTTGCCGTAGATCGAGCTGCGTAGCGCCGGAAGGTGCGGGTTCTTCCATTTCGTGCCGTTCGCAAAGGTGATTTTGAGCGGCACGCACTGCGCGAAGCTCGTCTGAATCGGGAAGACGTTGGGGCTGAGGCCGAACTGATGCTTGATTTCAGCGCCCGGCGAGAAGGTTCCGACGTCGCGGACCTCCGCGACCAACGCACCGCGAACGACCAAGCCGAACTCGATTTGTTTCATCACCTCGGTCGTCACGTTCACGTAATCGATCGCAAGCGTGGGATGACCGTTGACGGGATATTGATAGTACATCGGGCCGTAGACCGACGGCCAGCCCCAGTACGGACCGACGCCATAAGGATAGTACGCGGGAACGTATCCGGACGCCGCGTAGGTGTTGCGTTGGGGATTGCAGGTGCTCACCTTGATCGGATGAGCGATCGCGACTTGCGGCGCGTGCGGCTTCGTCATCATCATTGGCACCGGCGTCGATTGCGCGGACGTGGTCAAGGGAAGGGCAGCGACGATGCAGAGCGCTGCGACGCCTAGCCAGAGGCGCTTGATGTGCATTGGTGCGGGCTCCTTACTTACAAAAGCGGACGGGTTGCTCAACGCTTTCTGCAAGCAAAAGGGCGGCGCCTTGGCGCCGCCCTCTCTCGGGCTCTAGTGCGGAGGCCGGCCTCCGCCGCCCCCATGCTCACCGCCGCCTCCGCCGCCGCCAGAGGGATGCGGTGCCGAAGCAGCGCCGTGCGAATACGAGGGCTCCGCGCCATGCGAATACGAAGGCGACGAACCGCGGGAGTACGACGGATACGAACCGTACGAACCGCGCGAGTACGAGGGATATGAGCCGTAGGAACCGCGCGAGTACGAGGGATACGAACCATACGAACCGCGTGAGTACGGCGTCGCGTATGGATTGCGCGAGTACGAGTTGCTGCGCTCGTAGGAGTTGCCTCGCTCGTAGGAGCTGCTCTGATATGGGTTGCGGCCGTACGCGCTTCCGTACGAATTGCGCCCGTACGAGCTTCCGTACGAATCGCGTGAGTAGGATTCGCTGCGCGAGGACGCCGCGCGATCGTAGGCCGATCCCGAAACGTTGCCGCGTTCCTGCGAGAACCGGCTCCACGGATCGGAGGCGCGTACCGAACTCGGCTCTGCGCGCTCGGAGTGCGAGGCAATCGAGTTGCTGCCGCGCTCTTCGCTATTGCGTGCCTCGTTAACGCGATCTTGACCGAAGCGCTGCCAGGAATCGGACGAAGCTCGCTCGCCGTTCACGGTTCCGCGGTCGCCCGTCACGCTGCCGCGCTCGTTCTCGCTGGAGACCGGCGCGTTGTTGTGCGTGTTGCTTTCGATGGCGCGAGAAACCGCGTGCTGCTGTTCGTCAAACGACGTGTGGCCGAGCGAACGATCTGCCGATGCGAAGCGCGGCGAATCGAACGCTTTCGAGAGCGTCACCGGCGCGCTAACAGGACGGCCGCCGAAGCCGAGGCTGCCGCGAGTCGGAGTGACCGGCACCGCTCCATGGACCAATCCGATGTGCCCGCCGATGCTGTGTGCGGTGACCGGGACGATGTGGCCGGAGACCGTTCCGTGGGTCAAGTTGCCGACCAACGTTCCGTGCACGCCGCCGTGCGGGAAGTTTCGGTAGATATTGGTGATGTTGGTAACATGGACGACGTTACCCCAACCGTAGCCGCAGCAGCCCCAGCCTCCCCAGCCCCAGCCCCAGCCCGTCCAGGCCCAGCCCGGCCACCAGGGATAGTAGGGAGCATACGGCGCCAGAGGATACCAGCCGAGGTACGGGTAGCCGAAGCCGAGCGAAACGCCCCAGCCCGGCCCACCGACGCCGAATCCAAAGAAGCCGACGTAGGCCGGCGACCACGCCGGGTAAGCATTGTAGGCCGGCGGATACCACGCCCAACCATAGCCGTTTGCATAGAACCAGCGACCGTAGTGGTACGGCGCCCAGCCCCACGGCTCCGAAGCGACCCAGGTCCACCCGTAGCCGCCCTCCCACGTCCAGGATCCGTTCGCATACGGGGCCCAGTTGGAGGACTGATCGGGAACCCAAACCTGACCGTAACCGGAAACGTCTTGCCACTGGCCGTAGGCCCCGAGGTTATCGTAGCCGGCGATGTCGGGATTCAAGTTCGGGCTTGCATCGAGCGCCGCGACCATCGTTTGATCGCGCTTGGCATTAAAGTCGTCGAAAGCATCGTATCCGATCTCCGATGTGTAGGTAATCGACGGATTCGAGGCCGAGCCGCGCGCGACGAGCGTCCGGCCGCTCTCGAGCGCGTAGGTCCGCTGCGGCGTCACGACTTCGGCGCTGCCGCGTCGCGTCGTCACCCAGCTCGAGCCGTCCCGGCCGATCGAAATCCGATAATCTCCGGCCTGATCGGTTCGTATGGTTAGCGACGGGGTGTCGATTGCGACCGTGCCGCTATTGCGGACCAGGCCGACCTCGATGGTTCCGTCGGCAAGCTGAAGCTGCCGGTTGTTCGGATCGTCGTTCGTGATTCTGGCCTGAACGTTGCCGCCGAGCCGGACGGCCGTCGAGCCGTCGAACTGCAGTTCACCACGCGACGTTCCGGCGGTCGAGATGTAATCGCCCGGCAGGAGCGGCGCGTTCACTACGGCGGTGACCTGCTTGTTGCCGTCGCCGCGCTGGATTACGACCGATCCCTGGACGATGCTTACCCGGGTAACGCCGGGTCCGTTTTTGTCGGGAGCCTGCTCGGCCGGTGCCGGCAGCGCACTCGAAAGGGTCACCGCGATGAGGGTAACCCCTGAAACTAGGCTCGTGATCCACTTGCTACTCATGGTTATGCAATCTTACCCCTCATCACCATTGAAACCGAAATGCGGCGGCCAAAGCATCGAATCGTGATTAGCTTACCATTAAGCTAGCGTGAGAGGCGCCCGCGCTCGGCCCAGCGTCCGGCCGCCAAACGGGCATGGAAGTTCCTCCCCATGCGCCAACCATACGGTCGGAGGTATGCCGAGATGAGAGATTCGAGCTCGAAACTGACGCGCCGCACCTTTGTAGCCAACGCGATCGTCCTCCCCGCGCTCGCAGGACTGCTCCTCGCCGAAACGGCACGCGCAGACGCCAAAGGCTCCAAGGCACAGTTCAAGTACCAAAGCACTCCCAACGACGGCAAGAAGTGTTCGCAGTGCACGTTCTACGTACCGGGCAGCCCGGCGACGGCGAACGGAACCTGCAAGATCGTCGACGGTTCGATCAGCCCCAACGGCTGGTGTACCGCGTGGTCGGCTAAGTCTTAGGCGACTTCGAAGAGGCCGGCGGCACCCATGCCGCCGCCGATGCACATCGTAACGACGACGTACTTTTCACCGCGGCGCTTGCCCTCGATGAGGGCGTGCACCGTCATGCGAGCGCCGCTCATGCCGTAAGGATGGCCGATCGAGATCGCACCGCCGTCGACGTTGAAGCGCTCGTTCGGTATCCCGAGCGTGTCGCGGCAGTAGACGGTCTGCACCGCGAAGGCTTCATTCAGCTCCCAGAGACCGATGTCGTCGATCTTCAGGCCGTGCTGCTTCAATAGCTTCGGCACCGCATAGACCGGCGCGATCCCCATCTCTCCTGGGTCGCACCCCGCCACGACGTAGCCGCGATAAATTCCCAGCGGCGTAAGATTGCGCCGCTGCGCCTCTGCGGCATCGACGATCGCGACGGCTGCGGCACCGTCGGAAAGCTGTGAGGAGTTGCCGGCGGTCACCGTCGAATCCGCGACGCCGGGAACGGCGCTCTTGAGCGATGCGAGACCTTCGAGCGAAGTGTCGGGACGATTGCCTTCGTCTTTGTCGAGCTCGACTTGCCGTTCGGTGACGGCGCCGCTCTCCTTGTCCTGCTCGTACTTCCACGACAGCAACGGCACGATCTCGGCGTCGAAGCGGCCTGCGGCTTGCGCCGCCGCGGTGCGCTGCTGGCTTTGCAACGCGTATTCGTCTTGGCGCTCGCGCGAGACGCCGTACTTCTTCGCCACGTTATCAGCGGTGAAGAGCATCGGCGTATAGATGTCGGGCGCGTGGCGAAGCAGCCAGTCCTCGGTGATGAAATGGATGTTCAGATCGTTCTGAACCATGCTGATCGACTCGACGCCGCCCGCGATGATGACGTTGGCCCCGTCGGCGATGATGCGCTTCGCTCCAGCCGCGATCGCATCGAGACCCGAGGCGCAGAAGCGGCTCACGGTCTGTCCGGGCACGGTCACGGGACAGCCCGCGCGCAGCGCCGCGGTGCGGCCGATGTTGTTCCCGGTCGCGCCCTCCGGCAGACCGCAGCCCATGATGACGTCCTCGACCTCGGCCGGGTCGATCGCCGCGCGCACCAGCGCGTTCTCGACGACGTGCCCCGCCAGCGTGGCGCCGGGCGTCTGATTAAAGGCGCCGCGAAACGCGCGCCCGATCGGCGTGCGCGCCGCCGAAACGATCACCGCTTCACGCATGGGCCCTCTCTAGCTGTGCTTCGCCCTTCGACTTCGCGCCTGCGGCGCTGCGCTCAGGATGACTATGGGCGTACCACATGGGGCCGCCGTGATGCGGCGGGAAGCCGTAGCCGTACACGTAGACGATGTCGATGTCGCCCGGCCGCAGTGCGATGCCCTCCGCGAACAGCTTCTCACCGCGGTGAATGAGCGCGCCGAGCAGCCGGTCGCGAATTTCGTCGTCGCCGATCTCGCGCGGCGCGATGCCGGCCTTGCGCGCTTCCTCGGCATAGAGCCGCTCGACTTCGGGATCGGGAACCGGCTCGCGTCCTTTGCCGACCGACTTGTCGTATTTGAAGAAGCCGGCCATCGTCTTCTGTCCGAGGCGGTTCATTTTAACGAGCCGTTCGAGCACGTTGGTGCGCCCGATAGCTCCCGCGCCGCGGGCCTTTTGCACGGCCAGGCCGATGTCGAGGCCGGAGAGATCGCTCATCGCAAACGGGCCCATCGGAAAACCAAAGCGCTTCATCACGGCATCGATGCGCGCCGGCGTAACGCCCTCTTCCGCGATCGCGTTTGCCTCGCGCACGTAGTCGAAGATCATGCGGTTCCCGATGAAACCGAAGGCGTTTCCGGAAAGCACGCCCTTTTTTCGTAAAGCCTTCGCGAGTTTGAAGGCGGTCGCGAGCGTCTGCGGCGAGGTCTTTTCGCCGCGCACGATTTCGAGCAACGGCATGATGTTGGCCGGCACGAAAAAGTGCAGCCCAACCACGTCGTAGGGGCGTTGCGTTACCTCGGCCAGCTTGTCGATATCGAGCGTTGATGTATTGCTGGCGAGGATTGCGCCGGGCTTTGCGATGACGTCGAGCTTGCGGAAGACGTCGCGTTTGACGTCGAGGTTTTCAAAGACGGCTTCGACGATGAGATCGGCATCCTCGAGCTCGCTCCAATCGTCGGTGAAGCGGATCGACTGGGCGCGCTTCCAGCCCTCTTCCTGCGTGAGCCGGCCCTTCTGCACTTGGTACATGAACATGCCCATCACGGTCTGACGGGCTTTGTCGACGGCTTCTTCGTTGTTGTCGACGACGACGACCGGGATACCGGCCTGTGCGAACGCGATCGCGATCCCGCTGCCCATCGTCCCCGCGCCGACAACACCGACCTTCTCTATCTTGTCGCCCTGAGCGCCGCCCTTGTCATCCTGAGCGGCGTCGAAGGATGACCCGCCCGGAATCTTGGCCAGCTCTCTTTCGGCAAAGAACAGATGGCGCAGCGCAAGGGACGGCTGCGAGCGCACGAGCTCCTCGAAGAGCCGCGCTTCGCGAGCGATACCGAAACTAAACGGCAGCTCGATGCCGGCTTGGACCGCGTCGATGAGCTTGTGCGCGGCGAGGCCGCCGTTCTCTTCGGGCGGCACCGTCTTATGCGCTTGCGCGACGACGTACGGCCCGGCTTGCAGCGGAACGTCCTTTGCGATGATCGGTTGGCGCTCCGAGAGGCGCCGCTTCGGTCCCCTTGCCAGCGCCTTCGCGCGTTCCACGACGTTCTCGGCGATCTCATCGATGATGCCGAGCGCGAGTGCGCGCTCCGCCGAGACCGACGAGCCTTTGAGCATGAACTCCAGCGCCGCACGAGCGCCGATCAAGCGCGGAAGACGTTGCGTCCCTCCGGCGCCCGGCAAGAGCCCGAGGCGGATCTCCGGCAAGCCGAGCTTCGCGCTCGGCGTCGCGACGCGGTAATCGCAGGCCAACGAAAGTTCGAGCCCGCCGCCGAGGCACGTGCCGTCGATCGCCGCAACATGGGTCTTGATGCTCGCCTCGATCGCCGCGATCACGTCGCGGATGGTGACGGCGTCTGCGGGCATCTCCGCGTTGAAATCATTTACATCGGCGCCCGCGCTGAAGAGCCCGTTTGCGCCGGTGATTACGACGGCTTCGACCGCGGGATCTTCGTGCATCGCTTCGATCTCCGAGAGCAGCTTCGCGCAATAGACAAACGAGAGCGCGTTAACGGGCGGATTATCGAACGTAATGACTTTAATTGGGTCGCTCATGCTACGCGGTTACCGCCATCTTGCGATCCAGCTCGAACTGCGTTTCGCTCAGGCGCATCACATCGCCCGAGCCCTCCGTGATCTGGCGCTCGTACCAGGCCGCCTGCGAGAGCACGTGCGTCGCGTAGAAGGCCGCGGTCGCAAGCTTCGCCCGATAAAACTCCGTTTCCGAGTCGTTCGCGGCGATTTTCTCCGCGGAAAGTTGCGCGGCGCGCGCCATCTGCCAGCCGCCGGCAACCGTTCCCCAGAGGCGCAAATAGGGAACGGAGCACGCAAAAGCTTTATGGAGGTCGCCCATCGCGTTCATGCCGATCCACTGCGACGTTTCGTTCAGCGTTGCGAGCGCCTTGGCGAGCGCCTCGCCGATGCGCCGGACGTCCGGATCCGAATGCGCCGCGCACTCTTTCGCGACGGTCTCGATCTTCTTCCCAACGGCCATCGCCGTCGTACCCATGTCGCGCAGGAGCTTGCGCCCGACCAAATCGAGCGCCTGAATACCGGTCGTGCCTTCGTAGATCGTCGTGATGCGGACGTCGCGGTACTGCTGCGCAATGCCGGTCTCCTCGATGTAACCCATTCCACCGAAGACCTGCAGCGCGGTCGAGCAAAGCTCGACGGCGCTCTCCGTGCACCAGCCTTTGACGACCGGAATCATCAGCTCGACGAACGCCTTGTGCTCTTTGCGAGTTTTCTCGTCGGGATGGCGCTGCGCGTAATCGAGCGAGGCCGCCGTTACATAGGCCAGGCCGCGCATCGCTTCGATCGTCGCCTTCTGCACCATCAGCAACCGGCGGACGTCGGGGTGCTTGATGATGGTTTCCGGCGTGCGCGAGCCGGGCTTGAGATCGCGTCCTTGGACGCGTTCTTTGGCGTACTCCAGCGCGCTCTGGTACGCGCGGTCCGCAAGCGCGATGCCCTGCACGCCGACCGAGAAGCGCGCCGCGTTCATCATGATGAACATGTACTCGAGCCCGCGGTTGGCTTCGCCGACGAGGTAGCCGACGGCGCCCTTTCCCTTCTCGCCGTAGTTGAGCGTGCACGTCGGGTTGGCGTTGATGCCGAGCTTGTGCTCGATGCTCGCGCAGACGACGTCGTTGCGCTCGCTTAAAGACCCATCGTCGTTGACGAGAAACTTCGGCACGATGAAGAGCGAGATGCCCTTCGTTCCTTCCGGTGCATCCGGCAATCGCGCGAGAACGAGATGGATGATGTTCTCCGCCATGTCGTGCTCGCCAAAGGTGATGAAGATCTTCGTCCCGGTGATGAGGTGGTGGTCTCCCTCGGGTACCGCGCGCGCGCGCACCTGTGCGAGATCCGAGCCCGCTTGCGGCTCGGTGAGACACATGGTGCCGGTCCACTTGCCCGAGACCAGGTTGGGGATGAACCGCTTCTTCTGCTCATCCGAGCCGACGAGCTCGATCGCCTCGATCGCGCCTTGATTCAGCAGCGGACCGTTGGCGAAGCCGATGTTCGCGGCGTTCCACATCTCGAGCGTCGGGCCAAGCAGAATCTGCGGCAAGCCCTGACCGCCGTACTCGGGCGGCACCGGCAAACCGATCCAGCCTGCGTCGGCAAACTTCTTGTAAGCCTCCTTGAAGCCGGGCGGCGTCGAGACCTCACCGTCTTTCCAGGTGCAGCCTGCCTTGTCGCCGATCCGGTTGAGCGGGTCGAGGACCCCCGCGGCGAAGGCCGCCGCCTCTTCCAGGACCGAATCGAGCACGTCGAGGGTCTCCTCGCAGCCGGGCAACGCGGCGACCCCGTCGATGCCGGCCAGTTCGCGCAGCGCGAACTGCATGTCACGCAGTGGGGCTCGGTAGACGCTCATGGGGCTTCTCCTCTTCCTTAAAACTTACGCGTTGCACTTCGCGCAACGCTTCGGCGCTACGCCTCGCTTCCGAGACCTTCGCCCCCGAAAACTCGGCTCCGCGCCCCCGCGCTGACTACCGCACCGCGGGCCCCCAAAACTTACGCGTTGCACTTCGCGCAACGCTTCGGCGCTACGCCTCGCTTCCGAGACCTTCGCCCCCGAAAACTCGGCTCCGCGCCCCCGCGCTGACTACCGCACCGCGGGCCCCCAAAACTTACGCGTTGCACTTCGCGCAACGCTTCGGCGCTACGCCTCGCTTCCGATGACCTTCGCCCCCGAAAACTCGGCTCCGCGCCCCGCGCTGACTACCGCGCGCGGAGTATTGATAAATCATACATTATTAAAAATAATAGTCAAGCCGCCATCCTGACGGCGCATCCGGGCCGCTGGCGGGAATTAAAAAACGTACAAAAGTCGTCGCCTGCTTGCGGGCGTCCGTAACGCCGCAGCTTATCCTACTCGTACATATCGCATAACGCTTCAAGGAGAAACCACGATTACGATGTTCCTGATGTCAGTGCTTCTATCCGCGATTACATTCAATCCCGCCATGGCCCCCCGCCAAAGCGGCTTCGTCGAGGGATACATCCGAGCCAACGTCATCTCGCCGGACAAGTCTTGCGCTCCAGGCGCAATCTGCGCCTCGACGACGTTCAATAAGAACGGATGCTACTTCAACAATTTCTGGAACAGCAGCGAAGGGGGAACGCCTCTCACCATCGACGTCACCCAGACCGGCAGCAACGGCAGCAAAGTCTACATCTATTGGGTCAACGCCACGAACACGGCGATCGGCATCAAAAGTATGGCCTCCGCCAAGTACTACTGCCCCTAGTCTTAATCGACTCGGCGCACTCGCTAGAAATAATCTAGACCGGCGCGTCTTTGCCCCATAATGGAGGCGCGCCGGCTTTTATTTTTAGATCGAGTAGTTCCACGGATCCCGGTACGGCAAAACGGGCGATGGATCGAAGCCGGCTAAACTCCTTCTTTGCTATGAGCCGATGCACGATGTTACCTGCGATCGAACCGTTTCAAGATCGTGAGCCGTCACGCGTGAACGCGTTTCCGTGAGACGCGCATGCGGCACGCTTTGAACGCTCCAAGCGAGCGCGTAACACGGCTTCGTGCATCCGTTCTCGGCTGTCGGTTCGATCCGCGTAGACGCCCCCTCGATGGCAAGCCGCTCCTCTCCCGCTAGCGGTACGACTATTTCGAACGCAAGACCATAGCCAAAGAAGCGGGGAGAACTAACGATGATGCCGGGGCGACGTTTATTCGGTTCGCCCGAGCCTGGCAGCGCGTCTCGCCGATCGACCAAAACGACAGTGCCCGGCTTCACATCGTGCCCTTAAAGAAAGAGTCGGGGTCGTCGTCCCATCCCTCGGGACGCTCCCGAAGATATTGCGCGGCACGTTCGATGCTCGCGCGCGTCGAGGCGGCAAGCCTCTCAGCCGCCCAACGTTCCAGGATCTCTCGCGCCAAAGCCGAGGCACCGGCCAGGTCGTGGCTGGGGGCAGCCTCTGAAAGGATACGACGGGTTTCGGGGTCCAGACGGACCGATAGCGTCTCGCTTGCCATGCGCCGATTGTAACACAATCATCGTAATACAGCCAAGCGCTACCCTGCGCTACCGCATTACGTGTAGCGTCGTGCCGGCGCTACGGCCGAACTCTTCAGGCGCGTCCTTCAGATAGACGTGCGCGCCGGGCCAGGCGAAGCTTCCCGGCGTCACCGAGCGCACGAGGTAGTGCAGCTCGTAAACGCCGGGATCCAAATGCGAAGCATACGCGACGACCCGGTCGCGGTAGATTTGGCTCGTATCGATTTGCCAGCTGTTGCTCTGCGGGACGATCGCCTGCAGCGACGTTCGGAAGCTCGTGTCGACGGCTTCGAAGCCGGCCGGGAGCGGATCGTCGATGACGAGCCGGTCGATCGGGTGATCGATGATCGTCCGAATGCCGACATCGAAGACGCGTCCCGCGGCAACCGATACCGGCAGCGCCGTTGCGATGTCCATCGTCGCGAGCGGTTCGGCAGTCTCTGCAGAAGTTGCGATCGTGGGGTCGTTCAGGGTGCGGATGACGCGGAAGGCGGCGAGCTCGCCCGGCGCATTCGCGGGCACTGGATAGGTGTAGAGGACGAGGTAGTGTGCCGTGGCGTGCTGTCCTTCGACTGCGCTCCCTGCGGTCGCGCCGCTCAGGATGACAAGGTTGGTGCCGTGCAACTCCGACGCCGGAACGGTGAACGTTTGTGAGAAGGCCGTCGAGCCGAAGTGCGCCGTGCCGATCGTGCGACTGCCCACCCTCGCAGTTGCGCTACCGGGCGTGAGCCGTTCCGTCGCCGCATAGCCGCTGAGCGCGGTTACTGCCGATGCGGTGTCGTCAGTCGTCGGCCAACCACATCTGCATTGCTGCGCGACGAGCGCCCGCACCGCGCCATCGAGTTGCTCGGGCGCCGCGTGCTGCTCGAGCAAGAGCTGGAGCATCTGCGACTGCGCATCGACGAGCGATCCCAGCCAGCTCCAGCGCGTCGAAACGGTCGCAACCGCATAACGTCCGGTGACGTAGAGCGTTTGCTGCAAATGGCTCGCCATCGCCGCGCCTTTGTCGTGCCAGCCCGGCGCGCGCACCAGGTAGCGCGCCAGCCGAATCTGCGTCGCGCTATCAAAGTTATCCGACTGCGCGACGATGTCGGCGAGAAAATCGGTCCGCGGCGATGCTTGAGTCGCCAGCGCCCAAAGCGCCTCGAAGCGGACCTGTGCTTTGCAAAGCGCATCCGTCGCGCACCGTGCGTACGTGCCCGGGTTGGCGAGCGAACTCGCGAGGAACGCGGCGGCGTTCGCAACCGCGCCGGACGCGACGCTCGCGCCATGGGCTCGAGCGAATGCCAACGCCTCGAGCGCGGTCGCGGTGGCGAACGGGTCGCTCTGCTTATCACCGGTGAACGAGCCGAAGCCGCCGTCGCCGCGCTGCAAGAGTAGCAACTGCGCAATGCTTGACGCGCTTACCGCACTTGGATCGAAAGCGAGCTTGAGACGATAGGGACCGCGAAGCTGCCCGAGCGCGCTTGCGATCACGAGACGCGATGCGATCTCGTCGGTGAACGGGAGAGAGTCGGCGGTGATGACTCGCTCCGAGGGCGTGACGAACTGCGGAATGACGGAGTTCGCGAGCGTGACCTGCAGGGTGCCGCCGGAGTTGAGCGCGATGGGGATCGAGGCCTCGTCGCGCGCCGCTCCGCTCTCGATCACCGAGTCGGTGCTCTCGCGCTCGCTCGGCGTGAACGGCACGTTGAACGCGTCGCTCTGACCGCCTAAACTCGCCTCGCCTTGGAACGTCGTTGGCGCGGGCGTTCCGACGACGACGGGGAAGCGAAACGCCTGCACGCCGGTCGCGGCCTGTTCGGTGCCGTGCGTCGTTTGCGCATCGCCCTGCGCAAACGCGAGGGCCCCGGTCAGCTTCAGAACGAAATCGAGCGCGCCGGCGCCACCGGTCTGGTTTGCGATCGAGAGGCCCAGATCGAAGCGATCGCCCGGACGCGCGAACTGGGGCAGGAGCGGATTGGTGATCAGCGGCTGATTCGAGACGAACGTCGTATCGGCGGTGGCAAAATGCGAGCGGTCTTGTTGAAGCGCGACCGCCATCACGCGCCAGGTCGTGAGATCGTCGGGCATCGTAAAGCCCGCACTTGCGTGGCCGTCGGCGCCGGTGCGCAAGACTCCGTAGTACGCTAGCGGAAGAAAGTTCGCCCGGACCCGCGTGCTCGCGGCCCCCGCGAGAAAACCGCCGCCATAGCCGAAGCCTTTTTCGAGCGGTGGCATCTGGGTTTTCAGTGTCACATTCTCGCGACTATCGGCAAAGAACGTGGAGATCGGCTGCTGCGCAAAGACGGTCTGCACGAGATCGGGTAGCCGGTATCCGGAGAGCTGCAAGATCGCGTCGTTGACGACCATCGCGACGATCTCGCCGCGCGCCGGCGCACCGTTGCGATTGCTGACCGTGAAGGCGACGCGTTGCGCGCCGCCGGGATGCACCGTCGCGTTCTGCGGGTTTATCGCGAGTTTCAAATAGCGATCGCCCAGATCGACGCTGAACGCGGTCATGCCGGTTAGAGCTAAGGTTTGGGCCCCTTCGCCCTTCGACTCGCTCCGCTCGCTCAGGGTGACAAGGGACTTCGTCGGCGTCAAAGGACTTCGTCGAACAACAAGCGCTTCGACGGCGGCGTTCGGCAGCATCGCCGGCGTGACTTTGAAGTTGACGTGGACCGCGCCGCTGACGCCGCGCAGCGTCGTTCGGTAGATAACGTCGTTGCGCACGACCGCGAAATAGACGTCGGCGTTCGCGTACGGCGAGGCGACGAGCGCGGTTGCGGTCGCGCCGATCGCGTACTGCTTCTTGTCGAGTTTCACGGCAACCGCGTTAGGATCGTTCATACCCCAGTCGGCTTCGCCCGCTCCAAAGGCAAAGATCTGGATAGTGGTTGCGGTCGGATCGGGCGTCGTATCACGCTGAGCGTGTCGAAGGGTTGCGAGGATCCGGTAGGGTCCGGCGTCGCTCGGCGTGAGCTGCGCGGTGACGGGCTGGTCGCCGGAAGTCACGTCGGCGGTCGCGACGGTATCGTACTTGATGGCTTGCTGCGCGCTCTCGCCGCCTTCTTCTTCCTGCGTCGCCGAGACGTACGTCATCTTCTGGAGCGCGAGATGGACCGCGCGCCCTGCAACCGGCTTTCCGTCGGCATCGGTGACGATCACGCGAATCGGCATGGGCGATCCGGCCTTACCGACCGCGTCGGAGGCGAGACCGATCACCGCATCCGACGGCAGGGCGAGGAAGCTCTGCGTGTCGGAAACGGAGAGATTCGAAACGTCGCTCGTCTCCATGTCGACGCGATAGTTCATCGGGAAGGGCAAATCGCGCGGGACGGCCACGTCGAGCGAGGTCATGCCTTGCGCGTCGAGCGGTAAGTCGCGCTGGAGCACGTCGGTATCGAACGACGGCGTCTGTTCTGGCCAATACCACTGCGGTCCGAACGAAAAGTCGTCCCAGCCCTTCGGCTGCACCGTCGCAACGTCGCGAGTGACGTAAGCGTGCGCGCTACCGCCCTGCAGGGGCGCGCCGAAGAGATAGGCGGCAGCGACGTTCGCGTGAATGCTCGATCCGGCCGTTCCGGAGGTCGCATTCAGCGAGAGGGTCAGTTTGAAGTTCGGCGGTTTGAACTCCGCGACGCGCAGCGAACCGTTGATGTCGTTGCCGTTCGCACCTTTGGCGTCGATCGTGTAATACCCCAGCGCCTGCTGCTTCGTGAAAGAGATCGGCATCGAGAAGACGCCGAACGTATCGGTTCGGGCAGTGCCGAGCGCAGACGTGTTGTTGCTGGGATCGGTCAGCGTTACTTTGTAGGACGCGTTGGGATCGGCGACGACCTCCGGACCCTTGACGTAATAGGCCACGCCGGTGATCTCGCCGCGCTCGCCGGGCTGATACATCAGCCGGTCGCTAAAGATCGTGCCGCGCGAGAGCGGCGCACCGCTCGTCCAACCTCCGTAGACGTTGAAGCGGTAGACGCCGCTGAAGTTCCACGTCGTTACCGTTGCAACGTCCGCTCCTTCGGTCACGACGACGCCGAGATTCGGCCCTTGGCTTGCCTGCGCGGTGGCGGAGCAGCGCTCGACGTCGACGCCGCGGAGATCGAGCTCACCGTTTGCGTCGGTGCTGCCGGTCGCGCACTGCTGCGGTGCAACGGTAGCATCTTCGTCGATGCGGTAAATCGCCACGTTCGCGCCGCGCACCGGCGAGCCGTCGTTCAAGTGCTGCACGAGCACGATGCCGTGCGATGGAAACCATTGGGAGAAGACGCCGAGATTGGTCAGCTGCACGATGCCGGTCAGGCTTGGATCGGAACCCGGCGCGTCGAGCGCGGTTCGAAATCCGTAGGCGAGCGCGCCGTAGGCGCCGCCGAGCTCGGACTGAATCGGAACGCGCACCACGCTTTGCGCGTTGCGCCGCGCGCCGCCCATCGCATGCGCCGGCCATTGCTTATAATACGGAAGCACCACGAGCGCACCACTGTTGCCGAGGAGTTTGAGCGGATCCATCCGAGCGTACGCTGCTTGGTACGTTTCGCCCGGGAGGTTGGTCGCGTAGAAGTTCAACGCGATCGGCGCGCCGGCCGGAAAGATGTTCGTGCCGGTCGGAGCCCAGGCGCCCGGCGCAAAATCCGACGTTTGAATACTCACACGCTCCGCGCGGCCGAGCGTCTGACCGAAGACGTCTTTAACGGTCGCCGCGATGGCGGCGGTGTAGCTGCGGTCCGGATCGAGCGCGTACGGATCGATAACGATCGTATTCGAGCCGTACGCGGGCACCGTGACGAGCGACTTTTCGGGGGCGGGCGCCGGCGAAATTGAGACGGCTCCGGCGACCGACGCCGCATCGAGCGGATTGCTGAAGGCGATGACCGGGTCGCCGCGCGCGAAGCGGCCTCCGCTCTCGGGGCTCGGGCTCGGCGTCGGCACGATCGCGAGCGCGCCATAAGTACGGATGGCGCCTAGAAATTGCGTCGCCGTCGCGATGTTGCCGTAGAGCGGTTCGACCCCCGGCTCGATGTAGAGCGCGTACGTCGTGCCGCGCTGCAGGTCCCCAACGGGACGCAGGTCATAGACCCACGTATCGATCGACGGGTCGAAGAGCTCTTCGGCGCCGGTTCCCGGATAGGGAGTCGGTTGCGCTTCGAGCGCGGCGCTGACGGCAACGCGCTCGCCGCGCGCCACGAGCGCGGCATGCTTTGCGAGCGAATCGGCGTCGACGGCGGCATTCGCGGTGACTTGCAGCGTGGGGCGAAGGCCGACGGGCGCCGGAGTCGTCTCGTCGCCTTGCGCCTCAACCTGAGGCAAGTTGGTAAAACTCAGGGGCGCGGTTTCGAAAGTCCACGCGAGATCGTGGTCGAGGGTGTCGCCGGCGAGATCGCGCAGCCCCGCGGTCAGCGTTATCTTGACTCGCGTCCCAATCGGAAGCGCCTGATCCGCGACGAAGCCGATCATGCGTGGCGTCAGCACCGTGAAGTGGCCGCGCAGCGCCGGCTCAATGGTCACATGGCTCAAGACGTCGCGTGGTCCCGCCCCCGAGAGCGCCTGGACGGCCGTGACGGGCTTCGCGAAAATCAACCGAATCTGGGCGAGCGTATCGGCCGTGCCCGTCGGCGAAACGGAGGCAATCCACGCCGGCAGCGACGGCTTGCTCAGCGCAGCGACGGGCGCGAGCTTCTCCGGCGCCGGCCCGGCGCACGAAGCGATCCCGGCCGCGGCTAGGACGACATAAAGCAAACCGAAAGAGCGCAACGGCGTTCTCCTGCGATGGCAGAGACTCACATCCCGTTTGTCGTAGATTCCTCGCAGAGACGATGAAACTCTTTGCCTTCGGCATTCCCGCCGGCGTGATGGCCGCGATGGTTGCGCTTTACCTCTGCGCGATCGACGTTGCCAAGACCAGCTCGCCGCAGGGATCGGTGACGTACACCGACCGCAACGGCGGCGTGCTGGGGACGATCCTCGGCGCCGATTCGTCCCACACCGTGAGCGTGCCGCTGGCTTCCGTCTCGCCGGCCTTCCTCGAAGCGATCGTGGCCGCCGAGGATGCGCGCTTCTGGCGGCACGGCGCGATCGACGTTCACGCACTGCTGCGGGCGGCAAGAGATTTCGCCGTCTTCGGCGAGGCGCGCAGCGGCGGATCGACGATCGAAATGCAGCTCGCGAGGTTGATGAAAAGCTCGCCCTTCGACTCCGCTCCCTACGGTCGCTTCGCTCAGGATGACAAGGGACTGCGCATGCAACTGGCTGGAAAGCTCGCGCAAATCGTAGGAGCGGAGCGGATTGCGATGATCTCGAGCAAAGGCGCAATCCTCGAAGCGTACGTCAATCGCGTGCCGATGGGCGGAAACGTGTACGGCGTCGAAGCCGCGGCACGCACGTATTTCGGCGAGCCGGCTAGCGATCTCGATCTCGCGCAGGCGTCACTGCTGGCCGCGATCCCCAACGATCCTTCGCGGCTGGCACCGGGAGGCGATTGGGCGGCGCTGCGCGCGCGCCAGCATTTCATCTTGCACCGTATGGTCGATCTGGGCGCGATCAGCCACGAACGCGCCGATCTCGCATTCTTCGAATCGCTGCACGTGCGCCGGCAGGACGCCGGAATCGCCGTCGCGCCGCACGCGCTCTTCTACCTCGCGAGAACTCAGCCCGGAGCGGGGCGGATGCGCACGACGATCGATGAGAGCTTGCAGCGTTTCGTGCAAGCGCAGACCCAGAACGTGGTCGCGGCGCTCCAGGAGTACCACGTGACCGACGGCGCCGCGCTCGTCGTCGATAATCGGACGGGCGATGTGCTCGCCTATGTCGGATCGCCGGATTACTTTTCCGACGAACTCCTCGGCCGCAACGACGGCGTCCAGGCGCTGCGCCAACCGGGCTCGTCGCTCAAGCCTTTTACCTACGAGCTCGCCCTCGAGCGGCACACGATTCGCTCGACGACGATCCTGGCCGACGTTCCGGCGGCCTATTCGATTCCCGGTGGGTTGCTCTACCAGCCTGCCGATTACAGCGGCCGCTTCAGCGGTCCGGTGCGCGTGCGTTACGCGCTTGCGAACTCACTCAACGCTCCTGCCGTCCAGGTGCTCTCGAGGCTCGGCGTCGGCTCCTTGCTCGAGCGATTGCACGCACTCGGCTTCACGCACCTCGATCGCACCGCATCGTATTACGGGCTCGGCTTGACGCTGGGTAGCGGCGAGGTGAGCCTTTGGGAGCTGGTCCAGGCCTACGCAACGATCGCAGGCGAGGGTGACTTCGTTCCGCTCCATCTTGTGGCAGATCACCCTTCGACGGAGCTCAGGGTGACAAAGATGGCGCGCACGATCGGCGAAGCGCCATATTGGCAGCTTGTCACCGACATGCTCGCCGACCCGCACGCGCGCGCGAAATCGTTCGGCGTCGGCTCGGTTCTGCAGATGCCGTTCCCCGCGGCCGTAAAGACGGGCACGTCCTCCGATTTCCGCGATACGTGGACGGTCGGCTTTACCCGCGATTATACGGTCGGCGCCTGGGTCGGCAATTTCGACGGCAGCCCGATGCGCGGCGTCTCCGGCGTTACCGGTGCGGGGCCGCTCTGGAACCGAATCATGCTGCACTTGTACGAGCGCAACGCCGAAGCGCCGCCATTCCCGGCGCCGCGCGGCTTCGTTCGCGCCGCGATGTGCGCGACCACGGGCCACGCGGCGGCGCCGGGAAAAGATTGCCCGGCGATCGTTCAAGAGTGGGTCTTAGCGCGTGACCTTGCGGCGATGAAACGACCCGCCCCGGCAGTCGACGGGCGCTACGATTCTTGGCTCGCGGTAGATTCCGCCGACAGGGGCGGGACGATTCGCATCGTCTTTCCCCAAGATGGCGACGTCTTCGTGCGCAACGCGACCGCCAATGCTCTAGCGCGACGAGAGCAGCAGCTCGCGCTACGCGCGGTGGGCGGCTCGCGCGTAGCCTGGAGCGTCGGCGGCAGGCCGCTTGCACTCGATGCAACCGGTAACGCGTTCTGGCCATTGCGAATCGGAACGTGGCGCATCGTGGCGAGCGCCGGCGCCCGCCGCGATGTCGTCACCATTCACGTCGTCACCCCGCAGCGAAACACGCAGCCGGGATTTTCCTATTCGAAGGGTTCTCAGTAAGAGAACTGCTGCAGCTCGTTTGCATTTGGACCGGGCGCCCAGCCCATCCGTTGGCTCGGTACGACCGCCGGAAGGCCCGAATCGATTTGGTCGAGATCGAAGTTGAAACCGGTAATTGTTTCGACGAGGGTGCCGTTCTCGTCGTAGACGACGATCGCGCTGCCTTGACCGCAGGCATAAACGGGATCGGCAACGAGGAAGAGCCCGTTGACCGGGTCGTTCGTTACCCACGCGCCGCTGTTTAACTGAGAGCTTGCGCCGGTACACGGCAGCTGTACGAACGTGCCCGTTTCGGCCGCGAGGTTGTAGAATTCGACCTGTGCGTTGAGCTCCGTCGTGGTGGCGGCGATCCCTGTCGTCGAGTCGACCGCCAAGCCATTGACGAATCCCGCCCCGACCGGGCCGCCGTTGAGGCCTTGGAATTGCGTTTGCTTGCCGGTCTTCAGATTGACGAGCACGTTGATTGGGGCTTCGCCGCCGACGCGGCCGCCGTCGGGTGAGGTCGCGATGACGGCTTGATTCGTGGCGGTATCCTGCGCGACTTGCGGCTGATCCCCGAGCGAAAAGGAGCTCTGGTTGAGCCGAAAGACTTTTCCGAACGTATTCTTCGGAATATCGGAACCAAAGAGAATCGGCACGTCTTGGTTCTTGAGCTCGATCGCGAAGATCGCGGTCGTGCTTGTCGTCTCATTGGGGCCGGCCGCTTCGACTTGAATGTCGTTGACCGGCGGCGTCCACTTCCCCGTGAATTTGTTCGCGGTGACGGGATTCATGACGTCATAGTGGCGGATCGCGAAGATCGAGCCCTTCGGCATGACGTAGCGCGTGATGAGCCCGACGTCGCCGGTGAAGATGCCGTCCGCGGTGTAGGAGATGCGACTCGAGGTCTTCTTCGGAAAGGTCTTGGTAATCTTTCCCGTACTCGAGTCAAACGTTTCGACGTCTGAAGCGGTGGCAAGGACGCCATCGCTTCCGTTTTGGTCGATGCCGAAGCCGAAGATCTGGCCGCCGTTCTTGCTCGAAAGAACGACACCAAGCCCGGCCGCATGGCGCGACACGCGCGCCGGAGATTCGATTGCGCTCGAGGCGGTGAGGGGCGGCGCCGAAGCGCCGCCGCCACACCCGGCCAGGAGCGCTGCTACCGCAAGGACGAGGACTCGATTCATCGTTCCAAGACCTGCAGATTGTTGTCGTTATCGTCGTTGAAATAGACCTTCGTATCGGCTGCGCTCGTTCCCGTGGCGACGATTCCAAAGAGCGTGCCGGACGCGCCTTTGTCGACGTTGAGCACGTCGAGCATCTTGCCTTGCGGCGTCAGCTCGACCATGAGGTTCTGGCCGCTCGGGTTGGAGGTGTTGCCGACCACGAGGTTTCCATTGAAGAGCAATGTCGAGCTAATCGGACCGTCCAGCGGCTTGCCGGCGAAGACGAGTCGGGCGTCTTTGGCCGACGGCCCCGAGAAGCTCTTGCCGTCCTTACCGACCACGATGCCGCCGGCCGGAATGCTCGATACATTCGAGAACGCGACCACCGTGTCGTTGGTGCCGTCGACGATATAGAGCGTGTCGATGCTCGCGTCGTACGAGAGACCGGACGGTGCGAAGATGCTGCCCGGCTTGCCGTGGTTAACGGCGAAACCGCTGGCAATGACGTCGTACGTGAACTTCGAGCCGAGGTTGATGCGGACGATCGTCCCTTTCCCGGCGTTGCTTTCGTAGAACGCGGGGCTCCCCGACGTCGGTTGCGCATAGACCTGACCCCATGGATGATCGAAGTCCTTTCCTTTAATGGCTACCTCGAGCTGGCCGGAGGGAGAGAGCACCGGGTTATCGTCGGCCGAGAAGGCGGCCGCCCAAACATTGTCTCCGGGGTCCAATGCGAGCGCGTCGCATCCAAGCAGCGTCTTGCTGTCGGAGACGAACAGCGGTTTTGAGCCCGGCTTGGGATGGAGCGCGACGACCGTATATCCCGTCCCCTGGACGTTGCTCTTCGCGTTGAAGTTGCAGACGACGAGATCGCCCTTTGTGAAATCGCCGGCCGTGGACGGGGCAACGGCTAGCCCGTAGGGGTTGAGCTGGTGGAGCTTCGGATCGACCGTCGATCCGATCAGCACTTGTTTCTTCAGCGTTTTTAGGATCGACGTGTCGCCGCCTGGGGCGCCCTGATCGAAAGCCTGAACGGGCGAGCCGAGCGGTGAGACGTTGCTGCTTTGCGGCACGACTCCGGTCGTACTCTGGGCGCAGGCCGTAACGAGCAGCGCGATAACGGCGAGGGCCATGTGTCTAAGCATTCCCCTACGCTATGGAACCGTCATGAAAAAACTCTGAAACGCCGGTGCCACATCGCGGCAAGCCTCCTGCGCGACGATGGCGACGATGCCAAGGGACGCATTCGCGACCGCGCGGCGGCTCTTCGATTGCGACCGGCGCCCGCCGGAGGCCGAAGTGATCGACACGCTTCTGCGCTTCGGACGCGGCGCGCTCGCGTACGCGGCGCGAAGTCGCATCCGAGTCATATTGCTGCGCCCCGGCGAGCTCTATCGCGAGGCCTCACACGCATTAGCGCGGCTGGGAATCGACGTCGATGCATGGCCGGCGCCGCCGGCGGGGCTTTTCGTCGTCGAAGAACGCGCGCTCTACTTGCGTTCGCGCAGCCCCATGACCGTCGCTCATGAGTTCGGCCACGCGCTCGACTGCGCCCTCGGGGGCGGCGTCTACCGAAGCGGCATCGATCCGCAGGTTCGCGCGCTCTTCGGGAACGCGACTAGTTTCGTTACGCCGTATGCGGCCACCGGCGTGGACGAGTACTTCGCCGAATCGCTGCGCGCTTACGTCGAAGCGAACGACCCCGCCTCGCCCTGGCCACGCGCCACGCGCGCGCGCCTGCGCCGCGCCGATCCCGGAATGCATACGTTCATCGAACTGCTCTTCGAGCGCGAGTTCGGCGACCGCCTAGAAGCCCGCAAGACGGTATCGATTTAACGTCGCCCTTCGCCCTTCGCCCTTCGACTCCGGCGCTTCGCGCCTCCGCTCAGGATGACAAAGTGTGGAGCGCGCGTAGCCTGTCCTGAGCGAGCGCAGCGAGTCGAAGGGCTCAGGATGACAAACTCCTTAGCGCCTGCGCGAAGCGCAGTCCTGAGCGAGGCGCGAAGCGCCGAGTCGAAGGGTCAGGATGACAAATCCTATTTCACCGCTTCGACTTGGGAGATGCTGACGCCGGGGGCTAGATTTTTCCAAGAGCTGCGAATGTAGGTAATGACGGCGGCGATCTGCTCGTCGGAGAGCAGGCCCTTCCAACGCGGCATGATCCCGCTGTAGGCCTCTCCGTTCACGACGAGCCGCCCTTCGAGCCCGTTCTTTACGATCTCGATCACTGCAACCGGATTGCCGGTAACGGTCGCATTGCCCGCAAGCGGCGGAAAAGCTCCGGGGATACCGCGGCCATCGGCTTGATGACAGCTCGAGCAATCCTGCGTATAGACGACTCCCCCGTCGCTGGCCGACGCGGGATTGTTGGCGGCCGCCGCCGAGGCCGATGCCGATGCGGAACCATGCGAACCGTTCGCGCAGCCGTCCATTACGATCGCAAGCGCAATCGCCGCCGTCGTAAATCTCATGCCGTGCTTCGTGGGCGCGCGCTCATCGCCCACACCAGCGCGACGAGCAGGAAGTTCGCGACGAGCGAACTGCCGCCGTACGAGATGAACGGCAGCGTGATGCCGGTCAGCGGAAGCAGGCCGATCACGCCGCTGACGATGATGACGACTTGGAAGCCTAGCGTCGCGCCCAGGCCGGCCGCGAGCAGCTTCGAATAGAGATCGGGTTGCTGTAAGCCGGTTGCGAAGATTCGCCGCACGAGGTCGAAGAATATCGCCAAAACGACCACCGCGCCGATCAGCCCGAACTCTTCGGCAATGGCGGCATAAACGTAATCGGTTGCAACGTCCGGGATGAATTCGGGATGACCGAGCCGGTACCCGCTGCCGACCAAACCGCCCGCGGCGAGCGAATAGTACGCCTGCGAGGATTGATAGCCGGCGCCCAGCGGATCCGAGAAGGGATTGCGCCAGACCGCAATTCGCGTCTGGACGTACGGGTAATGGTGGACCGCCCAGAACGCGCCGAGCGCGAAGAGGGCGGCGCCGAAGAGCACGATGTCCAGACGCCGAGTCGCTACGAAGAGCAGCGTCGCAAAGGTCGCGAGCAGGAGCGTCGCCATTCCGAGATCTCGCTGCACGACGAGAATCGCCATCGACGCGCCCCAGCCGATAAAGAGCGGGCCGAGATACTTGAGGTTAGCGCGCAACGACCACGGCCGCGCCTTGGCGATCACGTCGGCCATCTCCGCGAGGTATGCCGCTAAGAAGAGCACGATGAAGAGTTTGATCAGCTCGATCGGCTCGTATTGAATCGGACCGAGCTTGATCCAAAGGCGCGCTCCGTTGACCTCCTGGCCGAAGACCAGCAGCAGCGCGAAGAGCGCGAGCGACGCAACGACCCAGAGATACTTGTATGCGGCGAAACGGCGAAACTGCGCAAATGCCGGAGCGAGCGCGATCGCGAGCACGAGCGAGACGAGAATCCAGAGCTGCTGGCGTTCTGCCAAAGCCGGAGAGAGGCGAGCGACCGTTGCAAGCCCGAGCGCGGCCAGCACGACCGCGAGCGCGGGCAGGACGTCGTCGCGAACCATGACCGCGGGCTGCCAGAGCACCCAGGCGAGAGAGAGCGCTGCGAGCAGGGCGAGCATCCACGACGGGCCGATGGCCTCGGCGGGTGCGAAGTGAAGGATCAGCGCCGCCACCGCAAGCGCTCCGAGCATCGGCCCGACGCGCCGCGCGACGAGTGCGATCAGGCTGGGCGTACCGATATCACGACCAAGCGCGTCCTGCCGACGTCGATTGCGTCGCCCTCGCGAATTTCAATTGCTTCGGTCGCCCGCCGTCCGTTGAGAAAGGTCCCGTTGCTGCTCTTGAGATCCTCGATATAGACGACGCCGTTCTGGCTTTCGACCCGCGCATGGCGCCGGCTCGCTTCAGGATCGCGCAGAAAGATTTCCGCGTCTCGGGTTCTTCCGAGCTCGAACGGTGTGCGCAGCCGCTCGATGCGACTCGCGCCGCGCTCCTGAATTTCCAGATCGACCTGCATCGGCGTAAGCGCACCGATGTCGGCGGCCGCGCGAACTCGCGGCCGTGAGGCGAGGACCGCGACGAGCGCCAGCGCCGCGGTGATCTCGAGCGTGCCGATGCGCATCCCCCGGTCGAAATCGGCTACGGCGGCGAGCAGCCCCGTCACTCTGCCTCAAAACGCATACGTGTGTTGCCGAAGCGCAGCTCGTCTCCGTCGCGCAGCGCCTCCGCCTCGACTCGCCGTCCGTTGAGAAAGGTTCCGTTCGTCGAGCTCAGGTCGCGTACGACCGCCTCGCCGGCGGCAACTTCGACGATGGCATGCGCCCGCGAGACGCTCGGATCGTTCAAAACGATTTCACTCTCCTCGCTTCGTCCGATGCGGGACCTTCCTTCGAGCGAATAGACGCCTTCGAGCGGAACGCCCTCGAGGGTGCGCAGAAGGAAGCGCTTCGGCGCGTCTGTTCCCACGACTTCGATCTCGATTGCGCCGAGCGGTACGCTCTCACGCGGCGCCATCGTGACACGCGCCTCACCCTCGTCAAACGTGACGCCGACGCGCGTCGCGAGATCGCGCAAGAGCTCTGCCCACGCGCGCTCGAGGTACTTTTGATGCTCCGCAAGACGCTCGAAATCGCTTGGATTCACGTAAACCACATAGGAGCCCGTCGCGTGCAAGCGCCCTTCGTCGTCACGTGTCTTTGCCTCCATCGTCGAAACGAGCTTACGCGCGATCTGCGCGGGCTCGAGATCGCTGGGAAACGTCTTGGCGAATGCGCGCTCGATCAACCCCGCGCAGAACTGCTCGATTCTTGCAAAGAAGCTCACGGGCGTCGCTCGATCCGCGCAATATAGAATCCGTCGCGACCCGCGAGGCCGGGAGGCACGAGCACGTCGCCCTCCTCCGTCAAAAACGATTCGTATGGCGACGGTATGAGACCGCGCTCGAAATTCTCCCGCGCCAAAAACCAGTCGATCACCTCAGTCGTTTCGCGTGGATCCGTGGAACAGACCGCGTAGACCAGCGCGCCGCCGGGATAGACGTACGGAGCCGTCGATTCGAGGAGAGCGCGTTGCGTCAGCGCAAGCCGTTCGCCGTCGCCGCCTTGCTTCTTCCAGCGCGCCTCCGGATGACGCCCGACGACGCCGACCCCGGAGCACGGCGCGTCGAGCAGAACCCGGTCGAACTGCTTGCCCGGCGGCAGAAGGCCCGCAGTCGCGTCACCCGTGACGAGCGCGGCGGCAATGCCGGCCTGCCCTAACCGTTGCTCGAGCGTCGCGACCTTCCGTGCGTCGCACTCGATGCAGCAGAGCGAACCTTGCCCCGCGAGGCGCGCGCCGATCTGGAGCGCCTTATTCCCGCGGCCGCTGCAAACGTCGAGAATTGCCTCACCGGGCTGCGGCCCGAGCACGTCGACGACCATCGCCGAGCTTTCCGATTGCGGCCACCAACAACCGTCTCCGGTTGCGCCCGAAAGCGAGCCGCGCTCTACGAGCAGCGATTCCGGAACGTAGGCCGAGGCTTCCGCGACGATTCCATCGGAGCGTAGACGCGCGGCCGCCTCCTGCGTCGTGCACTTGAGCGCATTGACGACGATCGCGGCGCGCGCCGGTTCGTCGACCGCAGCACAAATTGCCTCGAGCTCCTCACCGCAGACCTCGCGCCATTGGCGAACCAGCCATGTCGGGAGCGAATAGCGCATCGCGAGATACTCGTCGTCGCTTTCGAAGGACGCGCGAACCGGCTCCGACGGCTTTGCGCGCACGAGCGAGCGAAGCACCGCGTTGACCAGATTCGCCAGACCTCGATGGCTCGAGCGCTTGGCAAGGTTGACGAATTCAAAGACGGTCGCGTGCTCCGCGGCTCGGGTGTAGACGAGCTCGTAGGTTGCGAGGCGCAGAATTTCGCGAACGACCGGCGGCAGCTCGCGACCGCCGATGAAGGGCTCGAGATACCAGTCCAGTGTCCGGCGCATCTTGATAGCGCCGTAGGCGAGCTCCGCCGCGAAGGCTCGGTCTCGATCGCTCAACTGCGACCGTCGCGCCCGATAGTCGAACGCGGCTTGCGCGCTTCGCTCGATGGCGTTCGACCCCGGCGGCGGAAAGACGTCGCGCACGACGCCGAGCGCGAGCTCGCGCGCCGTCATTTTTTGTCACCTTGAGCGCGATACTCGGCGCCGGTCATCTTTCCGCGGTTCGGCGCGATCAGCTCGTCGATCTCGAGCGTTCCCTCGGAGCCGACATGCGCGCGAAGAATCTTCACGGTCTCCCCCTGCAACTCGGCGCGCGCACCGGGCTGGGGAGAGAGCGCGCGGACCATGTCGACGACGCGCTGCGGCGGCAGGCTCAGATCGACGACGAGATCTTCCTTGGAGAACGGGCGCGTTAGGCTCGGCGCGCCGGTCTGTGGCCGGCGCGGCAGATCTCCGCGCGCCGCCGAGTCGAGCGCCTTTCCGAGCAGCTCGGCGCCGAACCACGCGAGTTTGTCGTGCAGCTCGCCATAGGTTTCACCCGGCTCGATCGCAACGCGCTCCTGAAACACCACATCCCCCGTGTCGAGCCCCGAATCCATCAGCATAATGGTGACGCCGGTCTCGCGCTCGCCCTTGGCGATCGCGGTTTGAATCGGCGTGGCGCCCCGGTACTGCGGCAACAGCGAGGGATGCACGTTGAGCGCGCCCAGGCGCGGCAGATCGAGCAAGGCTTGGGGAAGAATCCGGCCGTACGCCGCGAGGACGAAAACGTCGAATCGGCCGCTGCGCATCTCTTCTGCGAATTCGCGCAGGCGCAGCGGTTCGTAGACGCGCACCCCCAGCTCGAGCGCGGCCGATTTTACGACGCTGGGCTTGAGACGCAGGCCACGACCGGCAGGGCGATCCGGCTGCGTGACGACGCCGGCGAGCTCGGTCTGCGCTGCGACGACGCGAAGGCTCGGTACGGCGAAGGCGCTCGTACCGAAGAAGAGCGTCTTCAAGCCTCGGCTGTTTCTTTCTCCTCGTCGCTAAGCGCCGGGCGCAGGTTCTTCGCGCGATCGACGTAGAGCTTTCCGTCCAGATGGTCGACTTCGTGCTGGAGGCACTGCGCCATCAGGCCTTCGCCTTCGAGCCGGATTTTTTGGCCATAGCGGTCCAGCCCGGTGACCGCGACGCGCGTATTGCGCAGAACCTCCCCGACCATTCCCGGAACGGAGAGGCAGCCTTCCCTCAACTCGGACTCCTCGCCGAGCGCTTCGAGCTTGGGATTGATGACGACCGCCGGCTCGTGCTCGTCGTCGTGCACGTCCATCACGAAGAGCCGCTTTGAAACGTTAATCTGAGGCGCAGCCAAGCCCACGCCTGGCGCAGCATACATCGTCTCGAACATGTCGTCGATCAACTGTTGAAAGAGGGGCTCCCGAATCTCCCTCGGGTCGACCCTCTTTGCGACTTTGCGCAGCGTCGGGTGGCCGTCGGAAAGGATCTCCCGTACGTAGGGCATTGCGGGCGGCTTATTCGTCCCTCTCGCCGCCCGCTACTCTTAATCCTCAGCCCTTCGTGCGGAAGGTAGCCACTAGGTAGTGCGGTACGCAGTTCCGTCCGCCGTCATTCCAAAAGAGGCTGACGGCTTGGGCCGGTCCGATGATGTAACTCGAACCATACGGACCCGCGATTGCCGATGCGTAGTAGGTCGGATTAGGATAGCTGGGCGTCGCGTGCGGGCTGGGAATTTGCGATCCGCTAATCGCCGTAAAAAGACCGGTGAACGTCGAAGATCCGTTGGATTGCGATAGATAGAAGTTGAACTGATTGCTCGGCGGCAGCGCTCCTTTGGTTGAGACGTAGATATTTCCGAGCGCCGGCGGCGCTTTGCGCGTCCCCGGTATCGGGAAGAGCACTTCGAGCTGGTTCGAGCTCGGCGGACCACCACAGTTCCCGGTCGGCCCTGACGTAGGACTGGGCCCGGGACCAATAGCGTTGTTACCGTTGCACGCCGCGAGTATCGTTGCTGCGGCGAATAGGGCGCCAATCGACTTTTTCATAGTGTAGAACATCCTCGCTGCCGGGTCAGGCCCCTGCTCGATCTAATGTGAATTGTCTTAGAGAATGTACCCGGAGAGGTCGGCGTTCGCCACCACGTCGGCAAGCCGGTCGCGGACGTACGCCGCGTCGATCGTCACGCGTCCGGTCGTTTCCGGAGCGGCGAAGCTGACGTCCTCGAGGACGCGCTCGAGCACGGTATGGAGACGGCGCGCGCCGATATTCTCCGTCTGCTCGTTGACTTTCATAGCGAAGGTAGCAAGCTGGTCGATTGCGTCCTCGGTAAAGTCGAGCGTCACCCCATCGGTAGCGAGCAACGCCTTGTACTGTTCGACGAGGGCGTTCTTCGGCTGCGTCAAGATCGTCTTGAAGTCCTCGGCCGTTAGCGCATCGAGCTCGACGCGGATTGGCAAGCGGCCTTGCAACTCGGGGATCAAATCGGACGGCTTGCTGATGTGAAAAGCGCCGGCCGCAATGAAAAGGACGTGGTCTGTCTTGATCGGGCCGTGCTTGGTGTTGACGGTCGATCCTTCCACGATCGGCAGGATGTCTCGCTGCACGCCTTCGCGCGAAACGTCGGGTCCGCCGCGCATCTGTGACGAGCCCGCGACCTTGTCGATCTCGTCGATGAAGATGATGCCGTCCTCGCCGGCGCGCCGCAGCGCCTCGCGCTTGACCGCATCCATGTCGATGAGTTTTGCCGCCTCTTCTTGCTCGAAGATTCGCAATGCTTCCGCAACGGTGACGCGCTTTTTCGTGCGCCGCTTCGGCAGAATTCCGCCGAGCATCTCGCCGATGTCGCCGCTCTGATCCATACCTCCGCCGATGACGCCGATCGGCACGCTCGGCGTTTCTTCGACTTCGATTTCGACGAGGCGCACGTCGTAGAAGCCGCGCTCGATCTCGCCGCGCGTTTGGTCGCGGACGCGCTGCGCCTCCGCCGAAAGCGCGGCTGACGGAGCGGGCTGCGACTGCTGCTGGCCGGCGTAGCCGCTGCCGAAGATCGAGCCGAGCGCGGCGCCGAATGGATTGCCGGCGCTTTGCGCTGAGGGCGGACGCGTTTCGGGGTGAAGCACGTCGATGACGCGCTCCACCGCCTGACGTTTTGCCAGCTCTTTGACCTCTTCGCGCCGTTCGTCGGTGACGCTGCGGATCGATGCTTCCACGAGGTCGCGCACCATCGACTCAACGTCGCGCCCAACGTACCCAACCTCGGTGTATTTGGTCGCCTCGACCTTTACGAACGGGGCGCCGACGAGGGCGGCCAGCCGGCGCGCGATCTCCGTCTTTCCGACGCCGGTCGGACCGATCATGAGGATGTTCTTCGGCGTGATCTCGTCGCGCAAGTCTTCGCGCGCGTTGGCGCGCCGGTAACGGTTGCGCAATGCGATCGCGACCGCGCGCTTCGCCTTTCCCTGGCCCACGATGTATTTGTCGAGCTCTTCGACGATCTGCCGGGGCGTCAGCCGAGCGGGGTCGAGGCTACGCGGCAGCGTGCCGATCATGGGAGCGTCTCCACGGTGATATCGCTGTTGGTGTAAATGCAGATTTCCGAGGCGATTTCAAGGCTCTTGCGCGCGATCTCGGCTGCATCGAGCTGCGTGTTGCGCAAAAGGGCCGCCGCGGCCGCCTGCGCGTACGCTCCGCCACTACCGATCGCAGTAATTCCTTCGTCAGGCTCGATCACGTCGCCGGTTCCTGAAAGCAGAAAGAGATGCTCGGGATTTCCCACGATCATCAGGGCCTCCAAACGCCGCAGGACGCGGTCTTGCCGCCAATCCTTAGCCAGCTCGACGGCCGCGCGCCGCAGATCCTTGAACTCGGCGAACTTGGCTTCGAACTTCTCAAGCAGCGTGATGCCGTCGGCGGCCGACCCGGCGAAGCCGGCGAGGACCTTTCCTCCGCAGATCTTGCGTACTTTGCGCGCGCCGTGCTTGACGATCGTCTTATCGAGCGTAACTTGCCCGTCACCCGCAATGGCGAGCTTTCCGTCGCGGCGCACCGCCAAAATGGTGGTGGACTTCATGCTAGTGTGCTGTCCCAGAAGTTCGATGCATAAAGCTGGCCGTTTGGCGGAGTGCGGGCAAGGAACGATGAGCGACAAAAGCAGCGCTTTGCGAGCGAAGAGTGACGCAGCCCGCGACCGTCAAGCGGCCAGCCCAAAGGGTCGCGGCGGCGGATGCGCACTGGCTTTGTTGCTCGTCGGTCACAGAGCTACGGCTATGCTCCCTCCTCGCGCCGCGCCAGTGCGCTCCGGCGCTCGCGACTTTATGCACCGAACTTCTGGGACAGCACACTAGCGTGAGTACCCGGCAGGCGCAAAGAGGGTTTCAGATGCCAGGGAGTCGATCGCGGCGAGCGCGCGGTCGGCGAGGCGGCGCCGCCGCTCGCGTTTGCCGACTGCCTTGTCGCCCTGACCGCACCGCGCAGCGGTGCAGTCGAAGGATCCCCAGGTGACGTTGGAGGGCTGAAAGTCCGGCGTGTCGCGGTTTTGCAAGTGCGATACCACGGCACCGAACGCGCTCTCGCGCGGAAAGTCGACGGGCGGCAAACCGAGCATTGCGCGGGCGGCGTGCAGGCCCGTCATTGCGCCGCAGGCCGCGGCTTCGACGTACCCTTCGGCCCCGGTAATCTGGCCGGCAAAGTAGAGCGCCTCGGTTCCGCACAGCTTCAAATGTGGGTCGAGCAGACGCGGCGATTCGATGAACGTATTGCGGTGCATCACGCCGAGCCGCAGCCACTCCGCGTGTTGCAGCCCAGGGAGCTTGCCGAAGGCCTCCCGCTGCCCCGGCCACGTCAGCCGTGTCTGGAACCCGACGAGATTATAGGCCGTGCCGTCGCGATTCTCTTTGCGAAGCTGGACGACCGCGTGCGGCGTCTTGCCGGTGCGGGGGTCGCGCAGACCGACCGGCTTGAGCGGCCCAAAGCGCATCACGTCGTCGCCGCGGTCGGCCATCTCCTCGATCGGCAGACATCCCTCGAAGTAACGAGTCTCTTCGAAATCCTTCGCCGGATGGCGCTCGAGCGTGCGCAAATCGTAGACGAGCCGCGCGTACGCTTCACGATCGAGGGGAATATTCAGGTAGTCGTCGCCATCGCCCTTATCGTAGCGCGATTTTCGGTACATCTGCGTCTCGTCGACCGAGTCGGCAGCGACGATCGGCGAGGCCGCATCGTAATAGTGGAGGCGCTCCCCGACGATCGCGTCTAGGCTCGCAAGAAACTCTTCGCTCGGCAGCGGTCCACAGGCGACGATCGCCGGGCGGTCGAGCGGAATCGCCCGCACCTCTTCGCGATGGATTCGAAGGTGCGGTTCGGCGCCGATCCGTTCTTGGACACGGGCAGAAAAGCGATCGCGATCTACCGCTAATGCTCCCCCTGCCGGAACGGCCGTCTCGCGCGCGGACGCGATGATGATGGAGTTCAGACGGGCGAGCTCTTCTTTGAGGAGCCCGACCGCGTTCTCCAGCGCGGCGCCGCGGAAGGAATTGCTGCAGACCAGTTCGGCAAGCCCGGCCGTCTTGTGCGCCGGACCGCTGCGCAGCGGCCGCATCTCGTAGAGATCGACCTCGACGCCGCAATGCGCCGCTTGCCATGCCGCCTCGCAGCCGGCGAGACCACCGCCGATGACGGTCAAGGACACGGGGCTTACGACGAGGCGGCGGGGGCGAGCTGCGCGACGTCGTGCGTGCGGTCGGCGGCGCATTGCAGCCGCACGTTTCCTCCGCGTCGCGTCTTTGCCAGAACGTAGGAGCCGCAGACCGGGCAACGGCCAGGAGCGACGGCATCCCACGAGATGAAGTCGCACTTCGGGTAGTTCGCACAGCCGTAGAAGACCCGCCCCTTCTTCGATCGCCGCTCCACGATCGCGCCGCCGCATTTTGGGCAGTCCGCGCCCGTCGTCTTGACGATCGGCTTGGTGGTCTTACATTCGGGATAGCCGCTGCACGAAATGAACTTACCGAAGCGGCCGTGCTTGATGACCATCGGCCGTCCGCAGTTGGGACAAATCTCGTCGGTTGGCTCGTCGCGCAGTTCTAAGCGCGGCAGCTTCTTCTCCGCCTCTTCGAGTTCGCTCTCGAACGGGCCGTAGAAGCTCCGAAGCAGGCCGACCCAATCTTCGTGGCCCTCGGCGATGCGATCGAGATCGCCCTCCATCCGAGCGGTAAAGTCCAGGTTGACGATCTTCGGAAAGTGCTCGACGAGAAGATCGTTGACCGCAATCCCGATCGGGGTCGGAACGAACCGCCGCTCCTGCTGCGTGACGTAGCCGCGAGCTTGAATCGTCTCCACGATCGTCGAGTAGGTCGAGGGGCGGCCGATGCTGTTCTCTTCGAGCGCCTTGACGAGCGCGGCCTCGGTGTAGCGAGGCGGCGGCTCCGTGAAGTGCTGCTTTGGCTCGAGTTGCCGGCACTCGAGCGGCTCGCTTTCGTGCAATTCGGGGAGCGGAATGCGGCTTTTACCGCCCTCCTCCTCCCTGACATCCTCGTAGACGCGCGTGAAGCCGGGGAAGCGCATCACGGTCCCCGTTGCGCGAAACCCGTATTCGCGGGCAGCTACGTCTACGATCGTTTGATCGAGCACCGCCGCCGCCATTTGCGAGGCGACGAACCGCTCCCAGATGAGCGTGTATAGACGAAGGTCCTCGCGCTTGAGGACACCGGCCAGACGCGCGGGAGTGCGCAGTACCGAGGTTGGACGAATCGCCTCGTGCGCGTCCTGCGCGCCTTGCCGCGCGCGATAGAGCCGGCCACCATGGTACTGCTCGCCGTACGTATCGACGATGAATTCGCGCGCCGCGGCTCGCGCCTGATCGCTGATGCGCGTCGAGTCGGTCCGCATGTAGGTAATCAAACCGACGGTACCCTCGCTGCCGCCGAGATCGACGCCCTCGTAGAGAGCCTGCGCGACCTGCATCGCCCGGCGCACGCGCATCTTGAGCTTGCGCGACGCCTCCTGTTGAAGCGTCGACGTGGTAAAGGGCGGAGGCGGATTGCGGCGGATCTCGCGGCGCTTGATCGACGAAACGCGGTACTCGGCGCCCTCGAGAGCCCGCAAGATCTCGGCGGCCGCGACCTCGGTACCGATCTCGAGCTTCTCGCCACGGTGCGAGACGAGATCGGCCGAGAAGGTCGCGGGCTGATCCGGCGATATTGGCTCGATCTTCGCGAGCAGCGCCGCGATCGTCCAATACTCCTTCGGTATGAAGGCTTCGATCTCGCGTTCCCGATCGACGATCAGCTTGACCGCGACGGACTGTACCCGTCCGGCCGAAAGCCCGCTGCGAACTTTCGACCAGAGCAGCGGCGAGATCTTGTAGCCGACGAGCCGATCCAGAATTCGCCGGGCCTGCTGAGCGTTGACCCGGTCCATATCAATGAGGTGCGAGTGTTTGAGCGCCGCCAAGGCCGCCTCTTTGGTAATCTCGTGGAGCTCGATTCGTTTGGGATGCGCGAGCTTTAGGAGCTCGGCCAGGTGCCAGGCGATTGCCTCGCCTTCGCGATCGGGATCGGTCGCGAGGTAGACGTCGGTAGCGGTCTTCACGGCGCCGCGCAGCTCCTTGATGATCTCGCCTTTCCCCTTGATTGTCACGTATTTCGGCGTGAAATCGTGATCGACGTCCACGCCGAGCGTGCTCTTTGGAAGGTCTCGCACGTGCCCCACCGATGCTTTCACCGCGTATCGCGCAGGCAGAAACTTTTTGATGGTTCGAGCCTTTGCCGGCGACTCCACGATGATAAGGGGCTTTTTCACGGGGCTTAGTATACCGCCGGGGTCAATCCCCGGCAATCCTTTGCGCTCGGGCGTGACAATGTGAACGCGTGCGCGCGCGCAAATTTGCATCCTTTTACGAAATCATCTATGATGCGTTCAAAAGCGCGAAAAGCGCTGTCCACTAAATGTTTATCGTCCCCGGGACGAGGAGGAATGAATGGACTCCGATTCCATACTAGGTGGTGGCCCGCTGATGGAAGAGCCGAAACCGCGTCGCAAGGGCGGACGCCGTAAAGCCGCGGCAACCGGCGGCCGTAAAAAGTCGACGAACGGTCGCAAGAAAGGCGCCCGCAAAGCCGGACGCAAGGTAGCGCGCAAGGTCCGCAAAGCCGGGCGCAAGGTAGCGCGAAAGGTCCGCAAAGCCGGACGCAAGGTAGCGCGCAAGGTCCGCAAAGCCGGACGCAAGGCCGGGCGCAAGGTCCGAAAGGGCGGACGCAAGGCCGCACGCAAGGTCCGCAAGACAACGCGCAAGGGTGGACGCAAGAAGAGCGCCGGCGGACGCAAGAAGAGCGCCGGCGGACGCAAGAAGAGCGCCGGCGGACGCAAGCGCAAGGGCGGCCGCAAAAAGAAAGCCTAGAGCGTAGGATAAACGAGGAAAAACCGAACGGGCGATCGAGATACGATCGCCCGTTCTGCGTTCCTACGTTAGGTCCGGACCTCTGCCGCCGTGCTCCTCCACCCAATGGCACGCGGCGACGTGCCCCGGCGCGTACTCACGCAGCGCCGGCTCTTCGACGACGCATCGGTCGAACGCGACGGGACAGCGCGTGTGAAAACGGCAGCCCGAAGGCGGATTCACGGGGGACGGGATGTCGCCGGTCAGGACGATGCGCTTGCGGCGCTTTTCGATCGCTGGGTCGGGAATAGGAATCGCCGAGAGCAATGCCTGGGTGTAGGGGTGAAGCGGGTTCTGGTAGAGCTCGTCCCGATCCGCTACCTCGACGATTTTCCCAACATACATCACCGCAACGCGCGTCGCGATATGACGGACCACGGAGAGGTCGTGCGCGATGAAGAGATACGTGAGCCTAAATTTTTCTTGCAGGTCCTCGAGCAGGTTGATGACTTGAGCTTGAATCGAGACGTCGAGCGCCGATACCGGCTCGTCGCAGACGATGAACTTCGGATGGACGGCGAGCGCGCGGGCGACGCCGACGCGTTGGCGCTGCCCTCCCGAGAACTCGTGCGGGTAGCGGTTCGCATGGTAAGGCTGAAGACCCACGAGGTCGAGTAGCTCGTGCACGCGTTCGTCGACCTCTTTGCCGCGGGCGAGGCCGTGAATGCGCAGCGGCTCCGCCACGATCTCGCGGATCGTCATGCGCGGATTGAGCGAGGCAAACGGATCCTGAAAAATGATCTGCATCGAGCGGCGCAGGCGGCGAATTTGGCTGCGCCCCATCTTGAGCACGTTGGCGCCTTCGAAGAGAATCTCGCCCTTCGTCGCGGGGAGGAGGCGCAAGAGAAGTCGCCCGATCGTGGTCTTTCCGGATCCGGATTCACCGACGAGGCCGAGCGTTTCGCCCTCCTCGATCGTGAAGCTCACGCCGTCGACCGCTCGGACGTCGGCGATGTGACGTGAGGTGAGGCCCGCATGGATCGGAAAATACTTATAGAGATCCGTCGCTCGAACGAGCGCGCCATTCCTCATTTATGGACGGCCGCCGCAGGTAACGTCGGAAGCGCCTGCGCCGTGGGCGGCCGCTGCTCCCGTGCGCGCTCGTCGTAGAGGTAACAGCGCGCAACGTGGCCTTCGCCGAAGTCGTAGAGCGGGACGGGATTGGCGCAGATCGGCATGCGGTAGAGGCAGCGGCGCGCGAAGGCACAACCCGGCGGCAAGCGCAGCAGGTTCGGGGGCTGACCGGGGATCGGTTCGAGGCGCCGGTGCTCGCGCTCGTCGAGTCGGGGGAGCGATGCGAGCAAACCTTGCGTATACGGCATTCGCGGCTGCGCGAAGATTTGCTCGGCGGTGCCGTATTCGACCATGTTGCCGCCGTACATCACCATCACGTTTCGGCAGAACTCGGCAACGACGCCCAAGTCGTGAGTAATGAGGATGATCGCGGCGCCGGTCTCCCGCTGCAGCTCGTCCATGAGTTCGAGCACTTGAGCCTGGATCGTAACGTCGAGCGCGGTCGTAGGTTCGTCGGCGATGAGCAGTTGCGGATTGCAGGAGAGCGCCATCGCGATCATCACGCGCTGGCGCATCCCGCCTGAGAACTGGTGCGGGTAGTCGTTCAAGCGCTTATCGGGCAGCGGGATGCGAACTTTTTTAAGCATCTCGATCGCGCGGTCGCGCGCTTCTCGCCTGCCCAAGCCGAGGTGGAGACGGACCGCCTCGGCGATCTGCTCGCCGATCGTCAGCACCGGATTGAGCGACGTCATCGGATCTTGAAAGATCATCGCAATCTTGTAGCCGCGTATCCGGCGCATCTCCGCCTCGCTCTTGGCCAGCAGATTCTCGCCATTGAACGCTACGCGATCGGCCGTGACGGTAGCGGTCCGTGCCAGCAGACGCATAATCGAGAGCGCGGTAACCGATTTGCCGGAGCCCGATTCGCCGACGATGCCGAGCGTTTTGCCGGCTTCGATGCTGAAGAAGAGACCGTTGACCGCCGTAACGGGACCGTCTTCGGTGCGGAAGGTAGTCCGGAGATTTTCGACCTCGAGAAGCGGCACTCGGGTCCTAGGTTCCCTAGTCTGCTAGATGCCGGTCAGCGAGAGTAGGAAAGCCGACCCGACGAAGACGACCGCGACGATCCCGGTCCAGCGCTTGAGTTGCTCCTCGGCTCCGAGACGTCCCCGATACGTTGACTCGACGCGTCCGCCGATCGAGCCGGTGAGCCCCTCTTGCTTCGTCGTTTGAATCGCGAGCAGGAAGATGAGCAGTATCGCGGCCAGGATGAAAATGCCGGCAACGCCGTGCGTAAACCACGGAACGTGCGCAGAAAACCAGGTCGTCGGTGCTGCCTGAGGAGCGACGGGCGGCATTGCTACCGGCGCGTTCGGCGGCGTCGCGCTTCGTGGCAAAGCCGCAGCCGCCAATAGAAGGACGTTCATTGCGGCATGCTCTTTACGACCGCGAAGTCCGGTGCGCCTGCTCCGAGGACGGAGGGCTAGGCGCTGCTTGCGACCGAAGACGCATACGTGCCCGAATCGGGGAGGCCTGCGGATCCGCTCGAGGCGATCGTTCCGATCAAGAAACGGCGCGTCTGGCGCGACCTCGCGCGAAGCCTCTCGACGATCTTCAATCCTTTCCTGACGGCGTTTGCGCTCTTCGTGATCCTCGCGCTCATCGGCGCGAAGGACACGCTCGATTTCTGGCGCCTTCTCTTCGTTTCGACCTTCTTCGTTGCGATCGGGCCGATGCTCTACGTCTTCTGGCTCAACGCCGCGGACCGCATCTCGGACCTCGAGATGTCGGTGCGGCTCGAGCGCGAGATGGTCTTCACGGCATTCGTCATCTTCGACCTGTGCGGCGCCGCGACGCTTTGGCTAATACACGCGCCGCGTTTGATGATCGCCGCGATGCTCGGCTATCTCGTTTCAACGCTCGTCGTTCAATACATCACGCGCTACTGGAAGATCAGCACGCACGCACTCGGCATCACCGCGCCGCTCGCGGCGCTCACGCTGATCTACGGGCGCCAGCCCCTCCCTTTCATGGTTTTGATTCCCATGGTCTGCTGGGCGCGCGTCTATCTGAGGGCGCATACCGTGGCCCAGGTCATTGCAGGGGCGGCGCTCGCGGTCGCAACGACAGCGTTCTTCTTCTCGCTCTTCCACGTCGGGCTGTTATCGGCGCATTAATGGCGGACGGGTAGCGTGGACCCCTCGAAAGTGCTCGCCGAATGGTCGAGCTTTTACATCATGACCGGATCTTCGGCGGCGGCTCTGACGGGCTTGATGTTCGTGGTGATCAGCGTGGTGACCGTACGAGAACGCGAAGGGAGTCAGGACGGGATCGCGACCTTCAGCACGCCGACCGTCATGCACTTTGCCGCGGCGCTGCTCGTATCGGCGCTCTTAGTTGCGCCCTGGCACTCGCTGCTCTATCCCGGCGTGCTCGCCGCCCTCGTGGGCCTCTACGGGCTTGGATACATCTTACAAGTCATGTACCGAACCAGACGGCTGCGCATATACCACCCGGATCTCGAGGACTGGGTCTGGTACAGCGTCCTACCGCTGGTGGCCTACGGAGCGATCTTCGGCGGCGCGATCGTTCTTGACGGCAACGCGCAATCACGAGCCCTCTTCCCCATCGGGGGCGGCGTCGTCTTGCTGATATTCCTCGGCATCCGTAACGCTTGGGATGTCGTGACCTTCCTCACGATCCAGCAATGATGACTGCGCCGGGGTCGGCCATGATGCGCATGACGTTGGCGTGGAAGGCGGCTTCGTCGCCGCTGGTGACGTAGGTCGTCCCGCCCGTGCCGCGCGCGCGATCGCCCAACAGCGCCGCCGCGCGCTCCGCCTGCACGATGGCCGGATCGAGCAATGCGACGTCCTTGCCGAGTACCGCTCGGAAGTGCGTTTCGAGGACCGGATAATGGGTGCACCCGTAGACGAGCGCGTCGAGATCGAGCGGCAGGTGGGTGCAGACTTCGGCGACCGCGCTGCGCGCTTCGTCGCCCTCGATCGAGCCGGATTCAACGAGCGGAACCAGCGCCGGCGCGGGAACTTCCACCACGTCGATTCCGCCGATGCGAGCGCGCAGCGTGCGGCCGTACGATCCGGCGCCGACGGTCGCCGCCGTCGCCACGACGCCGACGCGCATAAAGCCACCGCGCTCGGCGGCCATCGCCGCCGACTCGATTAAATCGAGCACCGGCACGCGCGCGCTCGGCCAGCCGTAGCGCTCGGCAATCGCGCAGGACGTGTTGCACGCCATAACGATCGCATCGGCACCGTACTCGTCGAGCAGGGCTAAGTTCGCGCGCAGCAGCCGCAAGAGTTCGCCGTGCGTGCGGTCGCCGTACGGCACGTTTGCCTGATCGGCGAAGAAAAGTACGTCGGCCGACGGCAGACGTTCGCGCAGTCGCGCCAGCACGGTCAAGCCGCCGAGGCCGGAGTCGAAGAGGCCGATCATCACTGAGCGGGCTGGCTTGGGACGGGATTCTCGCGCGCGTACTCTCCGATGCCGTCGGCAATCTCTTGTGCGACCTTCTGACGCCAAGCCGGCGAGGTTACGAGCGCGTAGTCGCCGGGATTCGTCAGAAAGGCCGTTTCGATAAGCACGGCCGGCATGCGCGTGTGATAGGTCACGTAGTAGTGCGCTTTAATGAGCCCGTCGTCTTTCGTGCCGTCCGCCGCGAGGTGCGCTTCGAGAACCTTTCCCAACGCGACGTCGTCGGGCTTAGAGATGTAGCAGGTCGTGCCGTAGGGGCCCGAGTTGATGAACGCGTTGACGTGAACGCTTACGAAGAGGCGCGCTCCGGCGTTGTTCGCTATATCGACGCGGGCCTGGAGCTCGTCGTGGGCGCTGTCGTTGGGGGCATAGACGTCCACGTCGGTCTCGTGCGTCATCTGCACCTGCCAGCCGCGCACGATCAAAATGTCGCGCAGGCGCTTGGCCATATCGAGCGTCAGGTCGGCCTCGGCGACGCCGCCGTGAATCGTTCCCCGATCGGTACCGCCATGTCCCGGATCGATGACGATCAATCGCGGATTCGTCGGCACGTAACTGCTGTGAGGGCCGAACTTCCAGCCTGTCCCTCCAGTACCGAAATCGCTCGAGGAGTTCTCGAGCGGAGCCGGAGTGACCGGCGCCGTCTGCTCGGTCGTCGAGAGAACGCTGCCGATGCTGCCGCTTCCCGAGCGAGGCGCATCCGCAACCGCCGCGTTGCCGACCTCGACGACCAGGCCCGTCGCGGACGGCGTGAGAGCAATCGATTTCGATCCGTCCAGCGAGAGTGCGATGCGAACGGTCGACGGATCGTCCTGGCGCACGCGGATCGAAACGAGCGGAGTCGACGCGCTCTCGTCGATCGGCGGCCCTTGCAGCTGCGCGTTCTTGATGTCGACCCAGAAGCGGTCGTCCGGGTCGCGCAGCCGATGCCACTCGTAGGCGGCATCCCCGCTGACCGCAATCGTAACCGAGACGCCGTCGGCGGAGGGTTGCGCCGTCACGCCGGTGACGAGCGCGAAAGCGCTCGCGGTGGGAGCAGTCGCGGCGGGCACGGCGGGCTCGGGCGTCGGCGATTCTTCGGCGACGCTTTGCGGAGCCGCTGACGTTGCGCCGAAGCTAAGAACGGCGTCGCCGTCGGTGCTCGGCTGCGGCGCTTGGGCGAGGGTGCCGGTTTCCAGCTCGACGGTCACGAGGGTTATCGGATCGCGCACGGTCCCGGAGTTAACAATCTCCACGCTGCGAACGCCGCCCGCTTGGATTTGACGCGTGCCGCTCAGCGTCGTGCCCACGCCGTCGAAGGCGTACGTTATTGCGGTGGCGCTCTGCGTCACGACGCGCGGGTGGAGCGCGGCTCCGCCGTGCGCGAAGATCGTCAAGCGATTGCTTTCCTGGCGCACGTCGAGCGCGGCGAGCTGCGGTTGAAGCACCTTAATCGAGCCGTCTTGACGCAGCGCGAGATCGAGCGCGCGCAGAACCTCGTTGAACGGAAGATAGGCTTCGTCGCCGCGCTCGTACGGCGCGAAGCTCGCCTCGAGCGAGATCGGTCCGACGTCATAACGGCGATCCCCCAATGCGAAGCTTACGACCGTCGGAACCGACGTCGTGATGAGAATATAGCGTTCCCCCGGCTTCCACGTGAGCAGGGCTCCGGTGCCGCGAAGGAGCGCCTGAAACCCGGGATCGGCGACGCCGATCGCAACGCCTTCGGCTCTGACGGAAACGTGCGAAAAACGAATCATCGCGCCTTGATAGATCGCGTTCAAGGGCACGTCGGCGCGACTCGGAATTGCCGGCGCGAACGCCAGCGCCGCGAAAGCGACCGCGGCCGCTGCGTTACCAGTCCGTGCGGCGAAGTGGCTGATCCAGCTCAACATGTCCCCCCGGCAGCGTCTCCAGCCGAGCGCCGTCGACCGTGACTTGCACCGCATCGATGCCGTGGATTCCCGTAACCGTATAGACGAGCGCTTTGAACTCGCCGTTTTCTCCAAACGATCCACCGGCCTGCTCTTCGACTTCCTTGGAAAGATCGACCGTCGCCGTCGATCCGTCGAGGCTCACGTCGAGAACGCGCGTCCCCGGCGGAAAGCGGATCGCCGCAATGCCGTTGGGTGGCCCCGCGAGCGCTTCGACGGCGGCGTAGCGCGCTTGATTGTGGAGATGCTCGGCGGAACTTTCGCCGGGTTGCCGCGGTCGCATGGAGACGCTCACGTCGCCCAGCGAAGTGCCATCGAGCTTCGTATAGTAGACCGCGATCGTTTCGTTATTGCTCGTCGTCGGATAGAAATATAAGTACCAAGTTGCGGCGGCGAGGATTACCACAGCGATCCAAAGGAACGGCACTTTCGCGGCAACGGGGGCGGGCCGGCGCTTCGATCTCACGTCGGAATTGATGCTTCGCGGAGGTCGCCTGAAATACCCCCGTCGAAGGCGCCGTCAATGAGTCGCCCGTCGCAATGAAGTGGCTGACGAAAACTATTCGAAGTGAGCGGCGCGCTCTCGAGCGGGCGCGGCGGCGCTTTGTTCGCAAACCCAACGAGAATCGCTTGCACGACGTTCGCACGACGGGCCGGCGTTTTCGCTCGCTGCTCGAAGACGTGGCCGCAATTACGCGATCGGAGCGCCTGCGCCGGCGCGTGAAGCGGGCCGCGGCCGCAACCGATGCCGCTCGCGACGCCACGATCATTCTGCGCCTGCTGGAGAGCAGCGTCGACGCCGGCGAGGTTGAGACCGCACAACCGTTGCTGGAGCGATTGCGCGAGCAAGAGAGACTGGCCACTCGGCGTGCCTGCAAGGAACTGCGCCGCATGCGCTTCGATCCGTAGCCTCGATGAAGCCGCAACGCGTCGTTCTCAGCGGCGTCAACGACGTCAACGAACTCGCCGAGCGCGTTCTCCAGACGCGGCTGCGCGAAGCGCGCGCGCTCACGAGCGGACTCGAGCGGCGCGACAAGCAAGGGCTTCACGATTTTCGAATCGCTTGCAAACGCTTGCGCTACGGGCTGGAGCGGTTTCAAGCACTCGAGCCGTCGCTTGAGCAGATCGCCGATCGGCTGGCCGGCTTGCAAGATGCTCTCGGTGATGCCCACGACCGCGACGTCTTGCTTGGCATCCTTCCGCCGACGATGCCGGCGACCGAGCGCCGGCTGCAGCGGGAGCGCGACGAGTGCGTCGATCGGGCCGCGGCCCTCTGGAGCGAGCTGGAGCAATTGATGCAAGCGCTCGACTCTCATCGGATCTGAATGATGCTTTAATGGGACCCCCCGCGAGCCCACCGCGCCTCAGTGGTAATAAGGAGGCATGATGAACTTACGAAATCTTCTTCTCGCGTGCGCGCTCGGCGGAACGGTTGCCGCCGGCGCAGTCCTTCCAGCCGCCGCGCAGGTATCGGGCGGCATCTACATCCAGACCGGTCCGCCCGCACCGATCTACGAGGCCGTTCCAGTCGCGCCGGGTCCAAACTATTATTGGGTCGGCGGGTACTGGCAGTGGAACGGGTACCGCTACGTCTGGGCGCACGGACACTACGTCGTCCGTCCATACGGCGGTGCAGTCTGGCATGCGGGCCATTGGGCACACGGTCCCAACGGCTGGTACTGGCGGGCCGGTCGCTGGGGACGCCCCTACTAGTCATCCCATAACGCATCGCCCACCAGCCTGACAGGCGGTGGGCGATGCCCCTCTCGGCGTTGAACCCGCGGACCCATGCAACTCCGGCGCACGCTGGGTTTGGCCGACGTGGTGCTTTTTTTCGTCGTCGCCGGTTCGAATTTGCAGTGGGTCGCGACCGCAGCGGCCGCTGGGGCGAGCTCGATTCCTGTCTGGCTCATCGGCGGCCTTGCAATGTTCGCGCCGCTTTCAATTGCGGTCGTCTTTCTCGCGTCGCATCACCCGGACGAAGGCGGCCTCTACGTTTGGAGCAAGCGCGCTTTCGGACCGTTCGCCGGATTCATCACCGGCTGGACCTATTGGGCGAGCAATCTGCCCTATTTTCCGGCGCTGCTCTACTTCGCGGCCGGTAACGCGCTCTTCATCAGCGGTACCAACGGAGGTACGCTGTCGGCATCGCCGGCCTATTTTATCGCCGTCGCACTCGCCGGTCTGACGCTCGCGACGATCGTCAACATCTACGGCTTGCAGGTTGGCAAATGGCTGAACAATGCCGGCGCGCTCTCTCGCTGGCTCGTCACGCTGCTGCTCGTCGGGCTTGGGGGACTTGCATGGTTGAAGTTCGGCCCCGCGACGCCGATCGACGCGGTGACGATGCGTCCGGGCTTGCAGATCAAGGACGTCATCTTCTGGTCGGTGATCGCATTTGCGTGGACGGGACCCGAGGCGATGCCGTTCATGGGCGGCGAGATCAAGCAGCCGCGCCGCACGATTCCCCTCGGCCTGGCGATCGCGGCGCCGGCAATCGCCGTGATCTACATCGCCGGAACCGTCGCGGTCTTGTCCGCCCTCACGCCGCACGCGGTCAACCCGTCGTCGGGCGTGATGCAGGCGATCGGAAACGCCGCGACGCGGTTCGGGTGGAAGTCGCTCGTGCCGATTGCGGCGGTGCTAGTCGCGCTGAGCTGCGTGGGCAGCGCCGGCGCGTGGCTCGGAGCGGTCGCGCGGATTCCGTTCGTTGCGGGCATCGATCACTATCTTCCAAGCGCCTTTGGCCGCATGCATCCGCGCTGGGGTTCGCCGGTCGTCGCGCTGGTCACGCAAGCCGGCATTGCGGCGGTCTTCATCTTTCTCGGTCAGGGCGGCACGAGCGTCCGTGGCGCTTATGACGTGCTCGTAAGCTCGACCGTCGTCATCACCATGGTGCCCTTCCTCTTCCTATTCGCTTCCGCGCTAAAGTTCCGCGGCGCGCCGCTGACGCCCGCGATGGTTCGAATCCCCGGGAGTAAGTGGACGGTCTCGATCGCGGCGCTCGTCGGGCTCGCGACGACGATCTCGGCGATCGTATTCGCGGGTTTTCCGGCCGACGACGATCCCAACAAGCTGCTCGCCGTGGTCAAGGTAATCGGACTAACGGCGATGATGCTTTTCGGCGGCGTCGCGGTCTATCTGCTCGGCCGAAAAAAAGCGCTGCGCGCGCTCTAGTTCTCTCGCACCGGCAGGGATGCCGATAATGGTCGAAGCAACAGCCCTCGTCGAGGAGAACGGATGAGAATTTTGAGCACGACGAGTTACTCGCTTGCGCTTTTCGCCGCATTGGCAACCTTGGCCGGGTGTGGAGCGAGCCAGACTCTGGCGGTGAATCCCACGGCCGCCAACGCCAACCGCAGCGGTGGATCGTCCATAGCCGGAGAGGCTAAACGCAGCGCTCTTCTCTACGTCTCGGACCTCAACACCGGCGATGTCGAAGTCTTTTCCTATCCCGGCGGCACGTTGAAAGGGACGTTGACCGGCTTTTCCGCGCCGCATGGCTTGTGCGTCGATAAAGCGGGCGACGTTTTCGTCGCGAGCACGGGCTCGAGCCAAATCTTCGAATACGCTCATGGCGGTTCGAGCCCGATTGCAACGCTCGACGATGCTGGGTATATGCCAAATGGGTGCTCGGCGGACCCTACGACGGGCAATCTTGCCGTCGCGAACATCTTCCCCGCGCACTCGGGCGGCGGAAGCGTCTCGATCTTCAGGCATGCCAAGGGAAAACCGAAAATTTACACCGAGTCGAGCTTATTCTACTACTACTTCTGCGGTTACGACGCCAAGGGCAATCTTTTTGTCGACGGCACGAGCTATCACGCAGCCTTTGCGTTTGCGGAGCTTCCCGCGGGAAGCAAGAGCATGATCCCAATCGTGCTCGACCAGCAGATCAGGTACCCGGGCGGCGTTCAGTGGGACGGAAAGTATCTCGCTGTCGGCGATCAATATTACCTCAGCGGGCCGTCCGTCATCTACGAGTTTTCGATCAGCGGCAGCCAGGGAACCAAAGTCGGCACGACGTCTTTGAGCGATTCGTGCGACGTCCTTCAGTTTTGGATCGACGGCAGGCGCGTCATCGCGCCCGACGATTGCAGCCCCTACGTCAAGTACTTCAAGTATCCAGCCGGCGGCACTTCGACGAAATCTATCTCAGACCCGAATCAACCGGTCGGCGCGACCGTGAGCAGATAGCATCGCCGTAGACGCGGCGGCCGCTAAAATACGTCGCGACGATCCTCGTCCGCTCGATCTCTTCCGGCGGGGCTGCGATCCAATCGCGATCCATCACGACAAAGTCGGCGAACTTCCTCGGCGTAATCGAGCCGATCAGCGCCTCCTGGAAGTTCGCGCGCGCAGGCCAAATCGTCATCGAGGCAAGCGCCTCGCGTCGCATCATGCACTGCCCCGCACAGCCACCCGCCACGGCAGCGTGGAAGGTGCGCGGCGCGGAAGCCGATTCAACCGGTGCGTCGGTTCCGTTCGCGATGCTCGCGCCGGCATCGAGCAGCGATTGCCACGGATAGGCGCGCGCCAGGCGATCGGGACCGAGCCGCGCGTGCGCCCAGCGCGCGTCACTGACGGCGTGCGGCGTCTGGATTGACGCAATGACGCCGAGTTTGGCGAAGCGAGGCAGATCTTCGGGCGCGATTACCTGCGCGTGCTCGATTCGCAGCCGTGGATCGCTCGCGGCCCGAACGCGCCCCAGCGCCGCTTCGTAGGCGTCCAAGACCATGCGATTTGCACGGTCGCCGATGGCATGGACGCAGACTTGAAAGCCGTTTTGCAGGGCGCTTTTCGTAACGCTCTCGATGCGTTCCTGAGAAGTCAAAATGAGACCCACGTTCTCCGGATCGTCGCTGTAGGGTGCGAGCAGCGCGGCTCCGCGCGAACCCAGCGCGCCGTCGGCGTACATTTTGATCGCCCGCACCCAGAGCCGGCCGTTAAACGCTCCGTCGACGATTCCGGCGCGCACGTGGCTTTCGATCAGGGCCGGCGCGTCATGCAGCATCGCGTAGTTGCGGATCGAGTACTCGCCGTTGCCGAGCAGGTCCGCATGGGCGGCGAGCACGTCATCGTCGACTCCGGGCTCCGCGACGGCGGTGATTCCCCAGCGATTGCATTCGGCGATTCCCGCTCGTGTCGCCCGAACGAGCTGCTCGTGCGTGGGCTTGGGAACCTTCTCGTAGATCGGGGTTGCCGCCGTGTCGATGAACATGCCGGTCGGGGCGCCGCGTTCGTCGCGCAGAATTCGGCCGCCGGGTGGATCCGGTGTCGAGTGGCCGATCCCGGCGATGGTCATCGCGCGCGCGTTCGCGAGCAGCGCATGGCCGTCGACCCGCGCGAGCGCAACGGGCCGATCGGGAAGCGCTTCGCTGAGAGGGCCGTTCGACGGAAGCACGCGTTCGGGCCATAAATTTTCGTCCCAGCCCCGGCCCACGATCCACGGATCGCCGCTAGTTTTTGCAAAGGCGACGCTTCGCTCGACCAGTTCGAGGGGAGACCGGATACCGTCGAGGTTGATCTGCTCGAGCTTGAGACCGAGATTCGTGAGATGCAGGTGGGCATCGACGATTCCCGGCAGCACTGTATAACCTCGCAGATCGAGCACTTCCGTTACGGTGCCGCGCAGCGCCATCGCGTCTTCGAGCGAGCCGACCTGAACGAATCGATCCCCGCGAACGGCAAATGCTTGCGACGACGCGCACGCCTCGTCGACGGTGTGAATGGTAGCCCCGGTGACGATGAGGTCGGCCGCAGCGAGCGGCATTAAGAAGTCACCGGAGCGACCATAACATGGCCGCTCCGGGAACTCAAGCTCCCGACTCGCGTATCGCCGAGGATCTCTCCCGCGCACTCCATAGCATACCGCTTGGCAGGAGGCGGCGAGCCCAGCGCGAGAGTAATAAAACCTATAAGCGCCTGCACGCACGTCCGACTTGTTGAGGGGAAGAGAGATGGGACGACCGCGACTCGCCGAGTATTTGCTGAAGCTCGCAACCGACGCCGAAGAACTCGAAAACTACGAACACGGGCCGAAGAGGATGCGCGCTAAGCTCGAGAAGATGCCCAAACGGGAGCGAGATGCCGCTCTAAGACGCGAACGCGACGCATTGCTGAAGCGGGCCGGCGTTACGCCCGCGCAGCGAAAGCGCGTACTGACCGGAAAATCGCGCGCGATTGCGGAGGCGGTCATCGCCGAGCTGGCAAAGCACTCTTCCACCAAAGATCCCCTCTACGGAACCGCTCTGACGATGGTCGCTCCCATCAACGGAGTCCACTTGCAGCACGTCACGACGTGGAGGCCGCACTTGCAGACGCTTTTTCCGGAGGAGGAATGAAGCCTCGGGGCGGGGTGCTCTGGGCGGTCGGAGTCGGCATTCGCGCGCCCTCACAGACGAGCTTCGAAGCCTCGGCGCGAATTGCGCGCGCTCAGCGAGTCTTCTCGATCGTTGCCGATCCGCTCGCAGAATATTGGCTTCGAACGCTCAATCCGCATACGGAGTCGCTCGTCGGTCTCTACGCCGTGGGCAAGGACCGGCGTACGACCTATCGCGAGATGGTGGAACGGATACTCGAAAGCGTGCGCAGCGGTTTTGAAGTCTGCGCTGTCGCGTACGGTCATCCCGGCGTTTCCGCCTACCCGCTGCACGAGTCGGTGCGGCGCGCGCGCGCCGAGGGTTTCCCGGCTCAAATGCTTCCCGGGATTTCGGCGGAAGGCTGCCTCTTCGCCGATCTCGGCGTTGATCCAACCGATGCCGGGTGTACGAGCTATGAGGCGACCGAGTTCCTTATCTACGGTCGCACCGCGGATCCGACCAGCAACCTCGTCTTATGGCAAGTCGGCGCGATCGCGGTATCGGGATTCAGATTTCAAAGCGAGGCATGGAATAGCGCGGGCATCGTGGTCTTGACCGAAACACTGCTCGAGACGTACCGGCCCGGTCACGAGGTCGTCGTTTATGACGCCGCTATTCTGCCGCTCTGCCGACCGACGATCGAGCGGATCGCGCTGAGCGAGTTACCGAGAGCGCGAGTGACGGCGATGTCGACCCTTTTCGTGCCACCCATGACGAGAGCACGCCTCGACGCGGCGATGCTTCGGCGCCTGGGATTGGCAGCCGCTTCCGGCGTGACGACTGCTAACGCCGGCTAACGCTTAGGCCGATGTCCAGCATCTGGCGCATCGTTATCGTGAGTGCCATGGGTGCTTGGACGCTCGGAACCTTAGCGCCCGATTTGCACTGCCTCTTCTCGGCTTGTCCGAGTAACGGCCTGTCAGTTGATTACGATGGCGTCGTCGACGAGGCGCGGCCGGACTCACCGGCCGCGGCGGCTTCAATTCGACCCGGCGATCGTGTACTGCCTCCGTGGCCCGAGGGGCTTTTTCGCGACCCACCGCCGTCACTTTCGCTGCGGGTCGAGCACGACGGCACGATCAAGCAAGTAACTCTCGTTCCCACTCCCATGAGCGCGTCGCGCGGCCAGAAAATTCGATTCTCCGCGCTCGTCCTATCGTATCTCATATTTCTCGTCGTCGGCTCGACCGTGCTTCTCCTGCGACCAAGTGCCATGACGTGGGCTTTCTACCTCTACTGCGTGCTGCGCCGCTACGGCGATCTTTTGTTCTTTTGGCCGGGGTCAAGCTGGGCTTTTTGGGCGAATTTCCTTCCGCTTTCCGCGCTGGGCGGCAGCACCTGCGCGCTCGTCGCCATCTTTGCGCTGCGATTTCCCAACGATCGGCTCGCAGGCTGGCGACGACCTGCGGAACGCGCCGCCATCGCGCTTGCCGTAGCGTTACCTTTTGCATGGCTGTACACGTTCGCGCGCGTCGCCTTTTTCAGCGTGCCGTCGGAGTCGCTCGTCCGGCTTCTGGTACAGGTCACGTCGGCCGTCTATCTCTTCGCGGCGGTCGTCTTTCTCGTCACGCTCTTGCACAGCCATGGAGACCAGCGACAGCGCTTGCGATGGATCCTCGTCTTTCCGGCGGTCCTCATCATGCACGTCGTCGCGATCGAGCTCGCGGATTCGTTGCCGCAGTGGTTCGCCGATGCGTTGATTGCACTGGGTGCCTGCGTCCCGATTGCGGTTGCCTATGCAGTAGTCCGGCGCAGGGTTTTCGACATAGAGTTCGCCATCAGCCGGGCACTCGTCTACGCGGCAATAACGACCCTCATCGCCGGGACATTTCTGCTGCTCGATTGGTTTATGTCAAAGCAGTTCGCCGAAACGCGCTTCACGCTTACGGCCGAGATCATCCTAGCGCTGGCAATCGGATCGTGGCTGAACATGCTGCACCGCAACGTCGACCGCTTTATCGATAGCACGCTTTTCCGCCAGCGCCACCTCGCCGAGGAACGGCTCGCGAAAGCTGCCGCGGCCGTCCTGCGAGCGGAGTCACCCGAGGTGGTCGATCGCTTTCTCGTGCACGAGCCGGTGCGCGCGCTCGATCTCACCTCGGCAGCAATCTTTCATCGGGACGCAGCCAAGGGACGCTTCGCGCGCGCGGCGGCGTTCGGCTGGGATCACGTCGACACGCGCGAGCTCACCTCTGACGATCCGCTGGTCCTCCACCTTCTCACGGAGGGTGCGTCCGTGCGCCTGGCCGACGTCGTTTGGCCGTCCGAATCATCGTCAGCGCATCTTGGCGACGCGCTGCTTGCCATGCCGGTGATGCTTCGCGAGGAGCTCGCGGCGGTCGTCCTCTATGGGCCGCATCGCAACGGCGCCGACATTGACCCCGACGAGATTCGCGGCGTGGTGCTGCTCGTTGAGCGTGCCGGAGCTGCCTACGATCACATCGAGGCGCGGACACTCCGAGAGCAGGTCGCATCGCTCATACGCGAGCGCGATGCTAAGCAACGGGAAATCGAAACGTTGCGGACCAGCACGGCCTGACGGTTGCGCTTAGAGCATGTACGTCTTCGGAGGCTCCGCCATTTGGAGAATCGGGCGGTCGATTTTGAAGGCGGAGAGATCGAGGTCCATAGTGACACGACCGTCCAATGCGAGCTCGCCGAGGATGCGGCCGATGACGGAGGCGAACTTGAAGCCGTGGCCGCCGCCGACGGCGACCGCGACGTTCGGATGCTCGGAAAGCCTATCGAGAATGAAATCTCGATCGGGCGTGAGCGCGTAAAGGCAGGTCTTCACGCGCGCCATCGGTCCGAACGCTGCGGGGAGATACCGCTCCAGAAATGCCGTAACGCGCGCGGTAATATCGGGGTCTTCTTCGAAGCCGCGCGTATCGGGATCGACCGGTTTGCCGCCGCAGTCCTGCGTGATCTTCACCGCATCGGCTTCGCCGAAGACCGGGAAGCCGTAAAATGCTGGATCGTCCATCCAAATCCAAATCGGGAAGCTCCCGAAGGCGAAGCTCGCTAAGTCGCGCGCCGCAAAGTAGACGACCTGCTCTTTGGTCACTTCGAACGGGATCCGCATCCCGAAGTGCGCAAGCATCTGCGGCGTCCAGGAGGCGGCGGCGATGACGAGCTTGCCCGCGCGGTAGCGTTCGCGGCCGGCCTCAACGGCGATCTCGCCGTTGGAATCGAGCACGCTGGTTACGGGCGCCCGGTCGCGCAAGGTTGCGCCGAACGCGATCGCGGTGCGGCGCAGTGCATCGGTTGCGCGCTCGGCGGCGACGATGCCGCTATCGGGTTGAAAGAGGCCATGGACTTCGTCGCCGATCTGCCAGACCGGCCAGCGCTTGCGGATCTCGTCCGCATCGAGCTCTTCAAAGTAGACGTCGCAGGCGCGCATCGAATCGGCATAGCTCGAGAGCGCAATCGCGCCGTCGCGCGGTCCGATATCGAGGCCGCCGGTTTTGAAGACGACTCGCTCGCCGGCATCGCGCTCCAGGGCGTCCCATGCCGTATACGCCTCCTTCGCGAGACGCACGTAAGCCGGCGTAAAGTACGATTTCCGAATGATGCGCGACCAGTCGTGCGAGCTGCCGCGGGCGTGCCCGAACTCGAACTGCTCGAGACCGAGGACGCTCGCGCCGCGCTTGGCCAGCCAGTAGGCCGCGCCGCTCCCAAGAGCGCCGAGGCCGATCACGATGACGTCGTATTCCTTACTCATGCAGCCGGGAGGCGAGGTAGCGGCGGATGTCCAGGCTGGCATCTTCCATCGGCGCATAGTAACCATGCTGGAATGCGCGCGAGCGCATCCCAGCCTGAACACTCTCGCAGATGTGCCAGTCTTGCTTGTTGACGAGATCCCAGAAATCGACCATGTCGCTCGAATCGAAATCGGCCTTCGCGATCTCGTCGGGATGGAAGAGAAAATCGCAGACGATCCTCGTTGCCGCGGGTCCCTGCGGCCACAGCGAAAGGGCGGCAACGTGATCGGCGGCAAGGCTCAGCATGAGGTTCGGATAGATCAGCTCGCCCTTATGGCGAACCTTCTCGTCATCGCTGAGCGTTGCGAATGGAGCACGACCGCTCGTGCCGTTCGCGGTGAAAGTCCAGGCGCCGTCGCGGTGTGGTATGCCGCGTTCCCAGTCGAGCTCCGCGCCTCCGCGCTGCTTGAACGCGGGAACGATGCGGCAGAGCTCCGGATGGACGCCCGCGCAGTGGTAGCACTCGTTGTAGTTCTCGAGCATCACCTTCCAGTTCGCCCGGACGTCGTACGCGATCGTGAGCGCCACCTTCAGCTCCCCCAGCGGATAGCGAACGAGCCGTTCGGGGATGGGGCCGAGCTGTGATGCGAGCGTCCGAAGTGCCGGGTTTTCGGGCGAGAGATGTACGAAGACGAATCCTTCCCATTCGTTGACGCCGGCGCGGTGCAGCCGGCGCGACTCCGGCGGGACCGCTTCGCCGGGAACGAAGGGCGAGGCAACGAGCCGGCCGTCGAGCGCGTAGGCCCACGAATGATAGGGGCAGCGAATGCTGCCGCGCACCACACCCTCGCCGCAGAGAAGCCGGCTGCCGCGATGGCGGCAGAGGTTGAGGTGGGCGTGAAGGCCGTCCTCGGCGCGGATCAGGATGACGCTCTCGCCGGCGACGTCGAGCACGCGATACGCGCCGATCTCGGCGAGTTGCTCGGAGCGGCCGACATAAAACCACTCACTCCAGAAGATCGCGTCTTGCTCGCGGGCATAGAACTCCGCGTCCCAATAGGCTTCCCGCGGAAGCGACGGCTCAAGCGTGAAATTTCCCGAAGGCTCCATCGCTAGATTTACCTAAAAGCCAAACAAACTGCTGGTAGTAAGCGGGTTCCGTCAAACGGGATAGAACCCTTTCGGCCGCGGACGCGGGAGGTTAGCGATGCAAACGTTTGTGAAGCCGAATGTGAACGCCGGCGCAAAGACGCTCCCGGCTTCCTGGTTTATCTCGCCGGAGGTTTTCGCGCAGGAGCGAGAGCGCATCTTCGGGCGAGAGTGGCTCTGCGTCGGACGCGAAGAGATGATTGCCAAACCGGGTGATTTCTTCACCGTCGAACGCGCCGGCGAGAACCTGATCGTCACACGCGATTCCGGCGGTCGCGCCCACGCGTTCTTTAACGTGTGCCGGCATCGCGGCTCGCGCATATGCGAGGCGGCGTCGGGGCACTTTCTCGGATCGATTCAGTGCCCGTACCACGCGTGGACGTATGGCCTGGATGGCGAGCTGAAGGCCGCGCGCAACATGGCGGAGGTTCCCGGATTCGACCGCGCCGCGTATCCGCTGCGCGCGGCGGCCATCGAGCTTTGGGACGGGTTTGTCTTCCTCAACTTGAGCGATATGCCCGTTCCGTTTGACACGGCGCTTGGCTCGCTGATCGGGCGATTTTCGCGGTGGAACATCGCCGTGCTGCAGACCGCACGCAGCGTCACCTACGAGCTCGCGTGCAATTGGAAGCTCGTTTTTCTGAACTACTCCGAGTGCTACCACTGCCCGCTCGTACATCCCCAACTCGACAGACTCTCGCCCTCGGAGAGCGGACGGAACGACCTCTCGGAGGGACCGATTCTCGGCGGATACTCCGAGCTGCGAGAGCGCGGCTCGGCGCTCACGACGACCGGACGCAGCTCGCGGCCGCCGCTCGGGAGTGTCGACGGAGCCGATCTCGACCGCGTCTACTACTACACGATCTTTCCGTCGTTACTTTTGAGCCTGCATCCCGACTACGTGATGGTGCACTACATGAAGCCGCTCGCCGCCGATCGCACGGAAGTCGTCTGCGCGTTCCTCTTCGATCCGCGCACGATCGCGCAGCCGGATTTCGATCCAAGCGATGCCGTTGATTTTTGGGACCTCACCAATCGGCAAGACTGGCACGTCAACCAGTTGACCCAACTCGGAATGCGCTCGCGCGCCTATTCGCCCGGGCCATACTCGAACGCCGAAGGTCTGCTGAGCGCGTTCGACCGTCACTACCTGCGCGTGATGGGAGCCTAAAAAAACGCTCGGGCTGCTCCTCGCCGCGGGCGTCGCATTGCCGCCGCTGCAAGGCCTGGCATGGCGCAACGTCGGGCCGGCAGTTGCCGGCGGGCGAACGTCGGGCGTCGCGGGGACCGACACCGACCCGAATCTCTATTACTTCGGCGGCGCCGACGGCGGCGTTTGGAAGACGACGAACGGCGGGCTGACCTGGCAGAATTCGTGGCCGCAAGATGCCCCGGGAGCGATCGGCGCGATCGCCGTCGATCCGCACGATCCCCAAACCGTCTGGGCCGGAACGGGGGAGCCGAACCTGCGCAACGACATCTCTTATGGCGACGGCGTTTGGATGACGCACGACGGCGGCTCGCATTGGCGAAACGTGGGACTGCGACAGACGTGGGCAATCGCACAGATCGTGGTCGATCCCGATAATTCGCTGCACGTCTGGATAGCGGCGATCGGAAACCCGTATCGGGACAGCTCCTCGCGCGGCGTTTATCGAACGACCGACGGCGGACGAACGTGGCAGCGCACGCTCTATCTCGGACCGTCGAGCGGCGCTTCCGATATCGCAATCGACCGGCGGAACCCCAACGTCGTCTTTGCGGGCATGTGGCAGTTTCGGCGCGTTCCGTGGAGTTTCTCGAGCGGCGGCCCTCTCGACGGCCTCTTTAAATCGACCAACGGCGGCGTCACGTGGCGTCCTCTGCGCGGGCGCGGATTACCCGGCGGATACATGGGGCGCATTGGTTTAGGAGTCGCAAGCCGGCGAGTCTACGCACTGATCCAGTCTAAGGAAGGGGTGCTGTGGCGTTCGGATGACGGCGGCGCGCATTGGCGGTTGATGACGCGCGATACCCTCGTCAACCAGCGGCCATTCTACATGAGCCGGCTCGCGGTCGATCCGTCGAATTCCGATCACGTCTTCTTCTCCTCCGAGGACCTGATCGAGACGCGGGACGGCGGAAGGACGTACCACGATGTGCTCGACGCCGTCCACCAGGACCACCACGGCCTGTGGATCTCGCACGATGGCCGGCGCATCATCGAGGCGAACGACGGCGGCGCGCCGATTTCGATCGACGCCGGCGAGACGTGGGATTGGCGCTTCAACGTGGTCCTCGCACAGATCTACCGCGTCGGCTACGACGAGCAGAATCCATACCGGCTCTGCGGAGGAATTCAAGACAACGATTCCTATTGCGGTCCGTCGGATTCGCTGAGCCCCCTCGGCATCGAGAACTCCGATTGGCGCGACGTGGGTAACGACGGCGACGGCTCGTGGGTTTGGCCCGAGCCGGGCGACCCTTCGTCGATCTGGAACGTCGGCGTCAACGAGGTGAACGGCCAGCTGGGGATCTTCGACCTAAAGTCGCGTCAGAACTACGATATCTCGCCCGACGTTACGGACACGAACGGGCGCGCGCTCGCGGGATTGCCGTTTCGCGCGAACTGGGAGGCCCCGATTGCGTTTGGTGCCGGCAATGTGGGCTATTACGGCGCGAACGTAGTATTCGAGACGCGCGATCGCGGGCGAACGTGGAAGGTCATCAGTCCGGATCTCACCCGCAACGATCCGGCTAAACAGCAAGTCGCAGGGGGACCCATCAATACCGACGTCTCCGGAGCGGAGTTCTACGATACGATCTTCGACATCGCACCGTCGCGTCTGGAGCCGGGGCGCATCTGGGTCGGGACGGACGACGGGCTCGTGCAGCTGACGACCGACGGCGGCGCGCACTGGCAGAACGTGACGCCGCCCGGCATCCCGCCGTGGGGGCGCATCGACACCGTCGAAGCGTCGAGCGCCGATCCCGGGCGGGCCTACGTCGCGATCGATCGCCACGTGATGGGCGATTCTCGCCCTTACGTTCTCGAAACCGACGACTCGGGCTCGACGTGGCGAGCGATCGTTAACGGACTGCCCTCCGATCAGTACGTGCACGTCGTACGCGAAGATCCGGCGAATCCCGACGTGCTCTTCGCGGGCTTGGAACAGGGTGTTTGGTGCTCGCTCGATCGCGGCGCACACTGGCAGAGCCTTCGGCTCAACATGCCCTCGGTGGCGGCGCACGATATGCGGATCCAGCCGCAGCAGCACGACTTGCTCGTCGCGACGCACGGGCGCGGTTTTTGGGTGCTCGACGATCTTGACGCAATCAGTGGGCTGACCAGCGCGGTCGCAACCGCGATGCCGCGGCTCTTCCCTCTGAGAACGGCGTACACGTGGTACCGCTGGTGGACGTCGTACTACGGGACGCACCCCGACGAGTGCTGTGTCGCGGCGGGGATGTATGCCGCTGAGAATCCGCCGGAAGGCGCGCTCGTCACGTACTATCTTCCATCCGGCGCGCGAACGTGGCTTGAAGTGTTCGATGCGAACGGCCGGCGGATTCGCTGTCTTGAGTCCCCAGGCGATGCGGGCGTGCAACGCGTCGCATGGGATCTAACCGAAACGCCGGCGGTGCCGTGGCTTCGCGCGCGCGACTGGAATCGCGGCGCCGCCGGACCGACGGTCGTTCCCGGCCGCTACACGATTCGGCTGCATGCGGGAGCGGCCGGGGTCGATCAATCGCTCGAAGTCCGGCCCGATCCGCGCGCCGCGTGGACGCAGGCTCAGTACGTCGCGCGTTACGAGTTTCTGAAATCGCTCGACGACGAGCTGTCGGCGATCGACGTTGCCCTGAATCGGTTGGACAAAATGCGTGATGCGGCGAGGGTTTATGCGATGCTTACGTCGGGGGCGGTCAACTCCGAGGACGACCTGCTCGAGCCGGATAGCCTGCGCGAACGGCTCACGATTCTGCAAGGCGTTCTCGCGCTCTCGCAAGGGCCGCCCTTGTCGCCGCACGAGCGCGAAGCCGCCGCGATCCACGCGCAGTTCGAAACCGCGATGGCTGCGTATCGCGCGTTCCTGGCGGCGCACAATTTACCACCGGACCGAAAGCAAGAGGTGTGTGAATGAAATACTTAACTCTTGCGGTGTTCTTCGTCTTTGCGCTCACGGGATGGGCGAGGGCCGGGACGACCGGCGGCATCAGCGGCGTCGTAACCGAAGTGGGCACGTCGACGACGCTTGCGGGCGTCAAGGTGACGGTAACGAGCCCGTCGCAGAGCGCGAGCACGACGACCGATGCGCGCGGACGGTTTGCCTTCGTTTCGCTTGCGCCCGACGAGTACACGATCGCACTGCAGAAGGTCGGCTACGAGCCGCTTTCGTACGCGGGCGTCGCAGTTTTGGCCGACGCGCAGCAGACGCTAACGTTGAGCATGCGCGTCGCTCTTCGGACGATCGCGAACGTCACGTCGCGCAGCGCGTCGAGCCTGGTGAAGCCGGGCACGACCGCGGACGTCTATTCGATCAACGCGGCGCAACAGGCCCGCACGGCCGTGCTCGGGGGCGGCGGCGCGCTCAATAGCGCCTACTCCGCGATCGCGTCGGTACCGGGCGCCTACGTCCCCGCGAACCAAAACGGCTACCTGCAAGCGGTGCACGTGCGGGGCGGCGACGCGGACGAGGTTGGATACGAGTTCGACGGCATTCCGGTCAATCGCGCCTTCGATAACTACCCCTCCGGGTCGCTTTCGTCGCTCGGCCAGCTCGAGCTGCAAGTCTACACCGGCGCGACGCCGGCCAACGCCGAGGCGCAAGGGTTGGCGGGCTTCATCAATCAGGTGATCAAGACCGGAACGTTTCCGGGCTACGCGACGGCAAATCTGAGCGCGGGGACGCCGGTCTTCTACCACAGCGCCAACGTCGAAGCCGGCGGCGCAACGCCAGACCGGATGTTTTCCTATTACGTCGGCATCGGCGGTTACAATCAAGATTACCGGTACGTCGATCAGTTCGGCGGGGCGGACTACGCGAGTGAATTCGGACAGCAGCTGGCGCAATGTCCCACGTCGGGCCTCGCGCAGCTGCCGTCGTGCTTCACGAACGGTAAGCCGAACGTCGGCCAGAACGGCCAGCCCGGGTGGCTGCTGGGGCCGATCGGATTCGGAACGATCAACGCGGCGAACGTCGCGACGCGCACCTCCGTCGTGAACTTCCATATTGCGATCCCGCATAAGAACGACGGTTTGCGCGACGATATCCAGCTTCTGTACGACAATGACGAGATCTTCACGACGTTCCTCAGCTCGGTCAACGACGAAGGTTACTATAACTGGATCAACTCGGTCGGAACGTTTCCGCCTAACTATCTCGACTCGTGGCAGTATCTCGGTAAAGTCGGAACGTTCTTACCGCCGAACTACGCGTCGCTGGTGACGCCGTACTTCTACCCGTCGTCGCCTCAGCACCCCTTCGACGGCCCCATTCCCGATCCGTACAACCAGCGCGACCGCGGCTACAACGGTCAGGCGATCGTGAAGCTGCAATATCAGAAAAACTTCAACTCGAGCGCCTTTCTGCGCGTCTACGGCTACACGTACTACTCGGACTGGATCGAGAACGGGCCGATGATGTCGCTGCAGCCCTACGCCTACTACGATTCCGGCGACTACGAGATCAACAATCACACCCGCGGCATTAGCCTCTCCTTTACCGACCAGCTCAGCCCGCAGCACTTGCTCGAAGCCGAAGGAACGTACACGACCTCCACGGGAGCGCGCATCTACAACGAGCAGATGTTTCAGTACGGCAAGGCGTACGGCAACGCGTTCGCCGTCTTGGTAAACGAGAACGATCCGTTCAGCGGAACGTGCTATCACCTGTATCAGGGAGACGGCTCTCCCTACACCCGCGCGACGACGTGCGCCGACGGGCAAGGCGGCGGCGTTACTTACGGGCTGCTGCCGACCTTCCTGCACTTGAGCGCACCCATGGTAAAGGGGGATGTCGCCGGGCTGAGCTGCGGCGGAGGACCGTGCGCGTACTACGTCGTCGAAAACGGCGCATATGGCTTCAACAACACCGTCACCCCGTACTTCACCGGCTACTCGGTGACCGACCAGTGGCGCCCCAGCGACAGGCTCTTCTTCAACCTCGGGCTGCGAGTGGACAATTACGACTATGTTGGGGCGAATACGAACTTCGGCGCCGCCCGGAACTTCTGGTTCAACGCGTTTAACGAAGACACGTGCTTCGATACCCAAACCCTGAGCCTAGTCGATCGTAGTGCCCTCGTCGGATCGAGCGGCTGGAGCACGAATGCCCAAAAGCCCTGCTCGGCATTTGGCCACCAATACGTCAATGCCAACATGCAGAACACGCCCGGCGCATTCGACTACAACATACCCCAGCCGCGCGTCGGCGCGACGTACACCGTGAATCCCAATACGGTGCTTCGGGCGAGCTACGGGCGGTATAACGAACAACCGAGTGCGGCCTACGAGCAGTACAATGCGCTTCAGCAGAACCTGCCCGACACGCTCTCGCAGTTCTACGCGCTCGGCTTCACGTCGCCCGGACACGAAGTCGCCCCATCTGTCTCCTACAACAGCGACTTTTCGCTCGAGCAGCACCTGCCCGGCACCGATATGTCGTTCAAACTGACGCCGTTTTTGCGCCAGACGCAAGATCAGATCGAGAACTTCTACATCAACTACACAACCGGGTTGGTCTCGGGGCTCAACGCCGGATATCAAACGTCGCGGGGCCTCGAGTTCCAGTTCGACAAGGGCGATTTTAGCAAGAACGGGTTCGCGGCGCAGCTCTCGTTTGCGTACACGTATGTGACGGTCAAGTACAGCCTCTTGCCCAACGGGACGAGCGTGCTATCGCCGATCAATTCGGGCATCTCCGAGTACAACGCGTACACCAAGTCGTGCGCATCGGGCGGTAGCGAGCACGGTAAGCTGGAGTTCGGCGAGCCGATCTGCGGGGCCACGACGAACGGCTTGCCCGCGGCCGCCTGTTATACGCCCGGCGGAGCGCCCGATCCGTCGTGCAAGAATCCGCACGACATCGCGAATCCGTACTGGCTCTCGCCGGCATTTTCGCTCTTGGACCCGATCGCAGCATATCTGCCCTACTCGATCTTTCCGGGACCCGTCGGATCGGGCGTCAACGCGTTCAACTATCCCTATGTCGCGACGCTGATTCTCAACTATAAGCACGATCGTTTCGCGATCACGCCGTCGTTTCAGTACGTAGCGGGGAATCGCTACGGGGCGCCGATCACCACGCCGGGCATCGATCCGGCGGCGGGCTGCGGAAAACCGTTGACCGGTTCCACGGCGGGCGATCCGCGCTATCCGTACGGTGCGGCCGGCGGAAGCCCGTTCAACGCCGACAACCCCGGCTGCGCGGCGACGCTCGCGATACCGGATCCGTACACCGGTCAGTTCGACGGTATCGGCGCGTTCCGAGAGCCTGCACAGCTGCTCGGTCATCTCCAGCTTACCTATCAAGTCTCGCCGCGCGTGAGCGCGTCGGTGACGTTGGCGAACTTGCTCCAAACGTGCTTCGGCGGCGAGCACACCGCTTTTACGTACTTCTGGAACAGCCAGACGTGCTTGTACACGAACCTGATCGGCGGCCCGTCGACGCCGCCGGTCGGCAACGCGTATAACCCGGGAGCGAACGTGCAAACGTTTTTGCGGTATCCGTACGAGCCATATTTCGGAACGTACAACGATCAGACGAGCTCGCTGGCCGAGCCGTTCAACGCCTACTTCAGCCTCAAGGTAAGCATCTAGTGTGCTGTCCGAACGCGACGTACGACGCGATCGTCGTCGGCGGGGGCCACAACGCCCTCGTAACGGCCTGCTATCTCGCACGCGCTAAATGGCGCGTGCTGGTGCTCGAGCGGCGCAACGTCGTCGGCGGCGCCTGCGTGACCGAAGAGGTCTTTCCGGGCTTCAAAGTATCGACGGCGGCATACGTCAACAGCCTTTTCCGCCCAGAGATCGTTCGCGATCTCCGGCTGCGCGATTACGGCTTCGAAACGATCGAACGCAATCCGGCGTCGTTTTCGCCATTCCTCGACGGCCGCTATCTGATGCTCGGACGAGGCATCACGAACGACGCAGAGGAGATCGCGAAGTTCAGCACGCAGGACGCCGAAAGCTACGCTCGATACGAGGCGATGCTCGAACGCGTGGCGTCGGTCGTCGAGCCGACGCTCACGCAGATTCCGCCGAATCTCCTGCGCCCGAGCCTCGGACAGCTGCTCGAAGCGGGCAAGATGGGGCGCGCGCTGCAGCGGCTCGGGCCGGGGATGGGGGAAGCGATCGAAGTGCTTACCGGCGCCGCGCGGCCGATTCTCGATCGCTGGTTCGAGAGCGAAGAGCTCAAGGGAACGATCGCAACCGATGCCATCATCGGCGCCTTCATGGCGCCGTCGATGCCCGGCACGGCGTACGTCTTGTTCCATCACGTCATGGGCGAGACGAACGGCAAGCGCGGGGTCTGGAGTTACGTCCGCGGCGGAATGGGCGGCTTGACGCAAGCGCTTGCCGCGGCGGCGCGCGATCTCGGCGTCGATATTCGAACGGAAGCGGAGGTCGCGCGCATTCTGACGCACCGCGCCCGAGTGAACGGCGTCGCGCTCGCGAACGGCGACGAGTTTTACGCGAAGCGCGTCGCGAGCGGCGTGGATTGCCACGTCACGTTCGAGCGGCTGCTCGACGCCGACGAGCTGCCGCCGCCCTTTCGAGAAGCCGTCGCGCGCATCTCGTACAGCAGCGCGTCGTGCAAGATCAACGTCGCGCTGGAGCGGTTGCCGAGCTTCACCGCGCTTCCCGGCCACGAACCGGGGCCGCAGCACTTCGGAACGGTGCATCTCTGCCCCGATCAGGATTTTATCGAGCGCGCATACGACGACGCCAAGTACGGCTCATTCTCGCGCGAGCCGGTCGTCGAGTGCACGATGCCGTCGTCGCTCGATTCGACCGTGGCGCCGCCCGGCAAGCATCTGATGTCGATGTTCACGCAGTACGCGCCGTACACGTTGAAAAGCGGCCCCTGGACGGATGCGCTGCGCGAGGAGTACGCCGATCGCTGTTTCGAGCTCGTCGAGCGCTATGCGCCGGGCTTCACGGCCTCGGTCATCGACCGTCAGATCCTCACGCCGGTCGATCTCGAGGCGAAGTTCGGACTCACCGGCGGAAGCATCTTCCAGGGGGCAATGCCGCTCCACCAGCTCTTCGCATTCCGTCCCGTTCCCGGTTACGCCGGCTATGCGATGCCGATTCGTGGACTCTACCTCTGCGGCGCCGCCGCGCATCCCGGCGGCGGCGTGATGGGCGCGGCCGGTTGGAACGCCGCCCGCGTGATGTTAGCGGGTCGTTAGTCGCTGCCACCTGTCCTGAGCGAGCGTTCAATCCTTGTCATCCTGAGCGCGAGCGCAGCGAGCAGTCGAAGGACGTCCTTCGACTTCGCCCCGTTCGACTCGCTTCCGCTCGCTCAGGGGCTTCGCTCAGGATGACAAGGCGCTTTGGCGCCGTCGCGCATCCCGGCGGCGGCAAGTGATCGCTATCGCTGTCCCGCACTCCAATTGCGATGCCGAACGTGTGCGGGAGTCTGCTCGAACCGGCCGCGTTTTTCGAACTGCTCGGCGAGCCATTGAAACCACTCAAGGTACATCGCCCAGCTTTGCACATCCCGCGTTTCTTCAGCGATATTTCTGAGTCTCAGCCAGATCGAGAGAATTGCCCCGCCCACCAGATCCTCGGCAATATCGAATGGGACCGCGCCTCTATAGACAAGGACGCCCAGCGTCTCGAAGCGGAACGCCAGAGTCTGTACGGCGTCGGTATACACGTGGCCGAGCGAGCGCAGTTCCTCTGCCGAGATGCCAACCGGCAATGCCATAATCAGTGTAAAGGCGCGTGAGAAATCCTGATCCTGGAGGGACCGTACCAGCTCAATTGCGCCGGCATCGCGCCGTTGAGCCCGCATTTGCCCGAGCTGGTTAGCGCCGACAAGCGCCGTAACCAAAATCACCAACCCAGTAAACGCCGTACTCACCGCCGTAACGGCTTCCCAGTTCATCCTCTGAGGATGACACGGACGGAACACGATGGCAAGCTTGACGCGGTGTCGCGGCGCGTGACGGTGGCAAGCTGGCTCTCAACGATCGTTACGGTGCTGTTTCACCGCTAGGCGCGCTTTACGAGCCGGACGCGCGTGCCGTTTTCGAGAAACTCGACGTGATCCATCACCGCGCGCATGATAAAGAGGCCGTAGCCCCGCGAGGAGCCCCGCTGGGGCGCATGCACGGTGGCCGGCTCGAAGCCGAAACCGTTTTGCTGAATTTCGGCGACGAGCTTCTGACGATCGAACCAGCAGTCGACCGTAACGATCGAGCACTTCCCGTGCTCGATTGCGTTCGCCAGCGCTTCGCCCACGGCACTTTCGAAATCGGTGGAGTCGGCGCCCTTGAGCCAGGTTCGCGCAAAAGCCGCCACCGCTTTACGCGCCTCCCGCGCGGCGGAGGGGCTGCAAGGGAACGTACTCTTGTATCGGGGATGGGCCGGCATTCCATTGGCCCTTTTCCCAACTATGGTATGAGTATGCGTCGAACCCGGCGAGAGCTAACTTATTCGTAATCGGGCGCGAAATAATTGTCGCCGCGATTATGCATGAAGAATTTCGGCGGCAGCGGCGCCTTGATCTTTGTCGAATTCGTCCATGCAGATGATGCATACGCGAGCCGAGCGTTCGCCGCTTCGTCAATCATTTCCATGGCCGCGGCATGACAAGCGGGAGCTCGCCTAGAATACGGGCCAAGCTACTCAGGGAAGGAAAGGGGTGCCTTATGCACGCCGCAATTACGCGTGCCGAAACTATTCTTACCAACGCCGACGTCGTCACTATGGACGAGGCGCGCCCGAAGGCCGAGGCCGTTGCAATCGCCGGCGGGCGCATTCTGGCCGTCGGCAACGTCGCGGAAATCGAATCGCTCAAGAGCGAAGGCACCCGCCTCGTCGATCTCGGCGGGAAAGCGCTGCTCCCGGGCTTCGTCGACGGGCATAGCCACTTCTTTCAAGTGGCGCTCGTCTCGGGCTCGGCGAACGTCAGCGCGCCGCCGGTCGGCAGCGTGAGCAGCATCGCGGACATAGTAGCGACGTTGAAAGAGCGCGCCGCGCAGCACCCGCTGCAGGCCGGCGAGTGGCTTTTGGGATTCGGTTACGACGGCTCCGCGCTGCGCGACGGACGCGACGCGACGCGCGACGATCTCGACCCGGCCTTTCCCGAGACGCCTGTCCTGCTCGTCCACGTTTCGGGGCACGGCTGCCTTTTGAACTCGGCCGCGCTGAAGCTCGTCGGCATCGACGCAAACACGCCGACGCCGCAAGGAGGCGTCATCGCACGCAAACCTGGAACGAACGAGCCGACCGGCCTGCTCATGGAGACGGCGTGGCTTCGCGTCCTGGGCTTCGTCCCGAAGCCGTCACCGCAACAGGCGCTCGAGAGCATCGCTGCGGCGCAAGCATCGTACGCAGCAAACGGCTATACGACCGCACAGGATGCGCCGGCGATCCCGCCGATCATGGCGCTCTACGAAGAGGCGGCGCGTCAGGGGCGACTATCGCTCGATCTCGTCGCCTATGCCGATGCCGACGGACTCGTCGATCGAGTCAATCGCGGCTTGCGCTTTCCAACATCTTATTCTAATCATCTGCGAATCGGCGGTGTCAAGCTCATCCTCGATGGCTCGCCGCAGGGCAAGACGGCGTACTTTACGCGCCCCTATCTCACCGACGGACCCAACGGTGAGAAGGAATATTGCGGCGCGCCGGTCATCACAAAGGATGAGTTGCAAAAAGCAGTTTCGTTTGCATACGGGCACGGCGCGCAAGTGCTCGCCCACTGCAACGGCGACGCGGCGATCGACATGATGCTGGAAGCCCATCGCGCGGCGGGCGCGACCGGCCGGCGCACGACGATCGTGCACTCGCAGTTCGTGCGCCGCGATCAGCTCGACCGCTACGTGGAGTACGGCATGGTCGCGTCGTTCTTCACCAACCACGCGTATTTCTGGGGCGACGTGCACGTTCGGAATCTGGGCAAAGAGCGCGCGTATTTCTTGAGCCCCATGAAAACGGCTGGCGCGCTGGGGATTCATATGTCGGATCACTCAGACTTCTTTGTGACCCCTCTCGACCCGCTCTTCATCGCGTGGACTGCCGTGAACCGCGCCTCGCGCACGGGCGAGGTCATCGGCCCGGACGAGCGCATCTCTGCGCACGAGGCATTTAAAGCCCTGACGATCGATGCGGCGTACCAGTATGGTGAAGAGGATCGGAAAGGCTCGATCGCCGGAGGAAAGTTCGCCGATTTGGTCGTGCTCGACCGAAATCCCCTCGAAGTGCCTCCGGGCGAAATCAAAGACGTGCGGGTCGTGCAGACACTCAAAGAGGGCAAAACGATCTACGAGGCTGCCGGCGCGCCCGCATGAACCTCGAGCTCGCGCTGTTACGCAGCATCGTGTTCGTCGCCTTCGTCGCGCTGACGTCGGTCTGCGCGTACCTCTACCAGCGCAACGAACGCAAGCAGCGGGTCTCCGGGGTTTGGATATGGCCGGCCTTCTATAGCCTCTTGGCGGCGCGTTCGGTCATCATTCAGCTTCCCGGCGACGCGTCGCTGGCGCCCTGGCTGGCAATCGCATTTCCGCTGGGCTTGGCGATCGGCGCGGCGCGCGGCCTGGCATTCAAGGTAAGCGCCGCGGAGGAACCGCGCACGATGCGACTGGCGGCGACGCCGCTAAGCGCCGCGATTTACTTGGCGGTCTTGTTCTACAACGAATTCATTCAAGTCTTCCGGCATGGAGATCCGGAGCTCGGGCGCTTGTCGTGTGCGTTGCTGGTGGTTGCCGCGGGCAGCTCGATCGGCGTCAATGCCGCGCGGGTAATTCGATATGCATCCACTACACGGCGAATTTGAGCTTTCGCCGCTCTTCGATCTCGGCGCCACCTTTTTCTGGGCCGTCTCCGGCGCGGGCCTGGGGTGCGATACGGCTACGATTATACCGGTATCTTCGTCATGGCGTTCGTCTCGGCGGTCGGCGGCGGGCTCTTGCGCGACGGCATCTTCCTCCAGCACGTTCCCGTTGCGTTGCAGAATCCGAACTACATCATCGTGGTTCTCGCGGGAGCGGTCGTCGGAACGATCGGCAGCGTCGCGGCCGGCGGGCGCAAACCGTCGCGTGCCTATCAAACGCTGCTCGACGTCGTCGATGCGCTCGGGCTTGGCGCATATGCCTGCGTCGGTGCGCAAATGACGCTGCAAATGGGGCTCTCGGTGCCGGCAGCGATCTTAGTGGGTGTTGTCAACGGCGTGGGCGGCGGCCTGCTGCGCGACGTCTTGGTCAATCGTGTCTGGATGCTGCCGGGGCAGATCCTTACGATCGCGGCCCTGGCGGGCGTTTCGCTCTTCGTTCTCCTCGTTGAAACGACGGCGCTTCCCGCAGGCGCCGCGGCATGGGCGGCGATCGCGGTGACGTTCACGATCCGCATGCTCGCGATCCGCTATGATTGGCGAACCCGCCCCCTGGTGTAGAATGAGGACGCTATGTTGCAGCATTTTTCGCAGCTTCACCCATTGCTTGCGATCGGGGTAGTGCTTAGTACCGCGGCAACCGACGCCGTCTACGTCTTCTTCACCGCCGCGGTCTCCGGAAAGCGGCGCATCTCGGCTGCGACCTGGAGTAGCGTCTGGTATCTTCTCTCGTCGTTTGCCGTGATCACGTACACGCGAGACTGGTCGTACGTGGTTTTTGCGGCCCTCGGCTCGTGGATCGGCGCCTATCTCTCGATGTCGTTGCTCCACCCGCCGGCGCGCAACGCCCCGGCGCCGGTCGCGCCGCCAATGGAATAGCGGCGCGACGGGCCTGCGCTACGAGCATAGTCGGCTCTGGGGGATGGGTTACGGTTTCGGCTCGACCTTGACGCTCGTCATGACGTCGCCGCGCCCGATCGCGTCGAGCGCCTCGAAGCCGTCGGTCATCTGACCGAAGACCGTATACTGCCTATCGAGAAACCGCGCGTCGTCGAGACAAATGTAGAACTGCGAGCCCGCTGAATCCGGCTGGGACGAACGCGCCATCGCAACCGTCCCGCGCACGTGCGGGCGCGCGTTGAACTCGGCTTTGAGGCGGTATCCCGGCCCTCCCGTTCCGTCTCCTTTGGGGTCGCCACCCTGCACGACGAAGCCCGGCTCGACCCGATGGAACGTAAGCCCATCGTAAAATCCGGATTCGGCCAGCTTGATGAAGGCTGCGGAGTGGAGCGGCGCGTCATCCGGAAAGAGCGTGAACACGATATCCCCGTGCGCGGTCGCTATTCGCACTTGCGAGCTGCGGGCACGTTTGGAATACTCGTCCATTTCCACTGCTTGAGGCGGGGTATTTGTCGTCATCGACGGGATGTTCTATGCTTGACGCCAAGTTCCAGCCATGGATGCGCGACGCCGGGCGACGTTAAGCAGCGTTGTAGCTGCTTTTGCTCCAACGGACGCGCGAATCGAGCGCGTTACCGAGTACGCCGCCGCTGCGATCGACGGTTTGACGCCGCGCCGGCGGAACGAACTGCAACGGCTGCTCGACCTGTTGTGGCTGCCGATGAAGGGCGGCGACCCGATACGCTGGGCGACGCTGAAGCTTCTAGCGAGTGCGCCCGTCGAACAATTGCAGAGCGGCTTTGCGGCTCTCAAGCGGCTCTCGCTCTTCTTGGCCTACGCCGAGAGCGAGCCGGGCAGTGAGAACCCGACGTGGGCGCGGATCGGCTATCCCGGACCGCGCGATGACGCGCACACGCCTGCCGATCCGCTGCCGCTTGCGACAGCTCGCGACGGGGACCGAGTGCGAGCGGACGTCGTCGTGATCGGCAGCGGAGCCGGAGGAGGCGTAATCGCCTCGGCATTCGCCCGCGCCGGCAAACGCGTCGTCGTGCTCGAAGCGGGCGGCGCGTACCAAGCTCCCGATTTTACGCAGCGCGAAATGATGACGTCGGAGCTCTATCTCGACGCAGGGCTCACGTCGAGCAGCGATCTCGGCGTGGCGATCCTGGCGGGATCGAACGTTGGCGGCGGAACGACCGTGAACTGGTGCACCACCTTGCGGTTGCCGCCGCGCATCGCGGAGGAGTGGGCGCACGAAAGCGGCATCGTGGGCCTGGGCGAAGAGCTCGCGCCGCATTTTGCAGGCATCGAGCAGCGGCTCGAAATCCGCCCGGCGTTGCGCCACAACGCGAACAATCGCGTCATCGTGGACGGCGCGCGCGAGTTGGGCGTTCACGCCGATGCGACGCCGCGCAACGCCTCGGAAGATTGCGGTGACGGCTGCGGCTATTGTGGTTTCGGCTGTGCGTATGCCAAGAAAGAGTCGACCGCGGCGACCTTCTTATGCGACGTTGCAGCCAACGGCGGGACCATTTATGCGAGGGCTCCCGCCTTGCGCATCGAGACGAGCAGCGGCCGGGCACGCGGAATCGTCGCGCGCCAGACGGTCGGGGCGGGCGACGTACGAACGTTCAGCGTTGAAGCCGATCTCGTCGCCGTCTGCGCCGGTGCGCTGCGCACTCCTGGGCTTTTGGCGCGCAGCGGGATCGTCCATCCAATGCTCGGTAAGCGGCTCTTCCTTCATCCGACCGCGGCGGCAATCGTCGAGTTCGATCGTCCGATCGAACCATGGAAAGGCCCGATGCAGACCGCATTCTCCGACGCCTTCAATTATCGCTCCGGCAACTACGGCGTGAAAGTGGAGGTCGCGCCGGCGCATCCCGGTCTCGGTGCGCTCGCGGTGCCCTGGCAGAGCCGCGGGATGCACGCGGGCTTGATGGAGCGCATGCGCAGCGCAGCGACCTTGATCGCATTGACGCGCGATCGCGATCCCGGGTCGATCGATCTCGACGACGAAGCCTATATCCGCTACCGCCTTTCGCCCTTCGACGGCGAGAGTCTGCTCGCGGGAATTGTCGGGCTTTTCGATCTCGGCTTCGCGGCCGGTGCGATGCGCGTCATGAGCTTGCATACCAAACCACTCGAAGTGGAGCGCAAGGAATGGACGCGCAGTTTTCGCGCCGAGTTTGCCGAACGGCTGCGCAGCATCGGCGTCGCGCCGAACCGGCAGATCGTCTTCTCGGCGCACCAAATGGGAACGGCGTCGATGGGTTCGAACCGCGAAGACTCAGTCGTCGATCCGAACGGACGCGTCTGGGGGCATGAGAACGTCCTCGTCGCGGACGCCTGCGTCTTTCCTGCGTCGAGCGGCGTCAATCCGATGTTGACGATCATGGCGATGGCAAGCCGCATCGCCGCGCAACACTGCTGAGCCGCACCCTAACGTGACAAGAGACCGGGCTACTGTTGTTGAGTGAAGTCGGGTGGGATGCCGAAGGCAGGGTCGCTTGCGGAGATCGGACGCACGTCACCGCGCTCGGTGACGAACGTCGGGCCTTGACCTCCCTCGCCGCCGCCGAAGGTTACCGCGTCATACATCGAAAGCTTGCCGAGCGGTAACGGCGGCCCGCTCTGCTTGACGCTGATGCGCGAATTCATGCCGGCGCCTGCGAGCGCCTGCATCAGGCGCGTGTACCCACCCATCATCGCCGGGCCTCGATTGCCGGCCGCCGGCAAACCGCCGGAACAGTTCGGCAGCGGCCGGGCGAGTTTGGAGTAGTATGCGACGAGGTTTCCGTTCTGCTGCTGCGACTCACCGGAAGCATTCGTCTCGGCGAACGTTAGCTCGGAGCGATAGCCGTTGGTTGGTTCGCCACCGACATCGCGTGGGCCGAGCACGGTATTCGTGACCGAGATAGCCACGGTCGTACCGTTATCGGAAACTCGCGATGCCGACGGCGCTGCCGCTCGAGCTCGGCGCCGACGGCTGGTCCATCGAAGTAACGCGGTAGGTCTTGCGGCGCAAATCGAGCGTCGTGATCGTGCGCGCGGCGCAATCCACGATCGTAGCGGTCTGCGCGGCAAGGTTATCGGTGCGCTCCTTCGAGCCTGCGATATAGTGCCGCTCCGCAATGCCGGTCTGCATCATCTGTTGGTAGCTTTGGGCCGTGGCCATCGCCTGGTGCATCTGGGCGAAGAACCCGCCGCCGCTCTGTTGCGGCGTCTGCACCGCCGACGCAGCCGCAAAGTCGGCGGAGAAGTCGCCCGGCTGCAGGGTCGATGGGTCCGCGTTCATCGCGATCTTCGTAACCGAATCCCAGGCCAAACCGTTGGGCGCCGCGGAGGCTTGGAACGCGGCTACCGAAATGGCGAGAACCGCGGCGAGAGTAGCTGCAAGAGCGAAGCGGAGCTGCATGCGAAAACGCTTTCGTCGCGGCAGGCAGCCCCGCCCTGCCTTGCTGCTACATGCTCTGCATCTGACCCGCGGCGTTCAGATGGTAGGCCAAAGCGAGGTCCTTCATCGCCGTCGTGAGGATTGCGTGGTATTGCGCGTCGGCGGCGAGGCCGTACTTCGCGTCGATGTCGCTCATCACTTTAAAGTGAATCGGGTGTGAGACGGCGCGATCGAGCATCACCTCGACGTTGAAGCCTTCGCCCGTCTGTCCGGCAGCCCACAACGCGCCGGCGAGCGCTGGGCCATCGTGCGGGTCGGGGTTCGGCCGGCTCGGAAGCGCGATCTTCTTCGCGGTGACGATCGCCAGCGAATCATCGATCACGAAATCAAACGTCTTGAGGAATTGTCCGACCTGAGCCTTGCCATACTGATTCGTCAGCTTCGCAACCTCGGCATCGAAATGCGGACCGGTAAGCGTTTTGAGTAAGACGACGGTGCTGAAGTTTTTGGGGCCGCCGCCGGCCTCGATCATCGAAAGCGTGACGGGCAGTGCCGGCGCGCCCGTGTAAATGCAGCACGGTCCCGAGAAGCGCGTTGGCGCGTTCACGACATCGGCCATGAGCGCCGCCGCAGCGATGCCGGTGCCGATCGTCGCGAAGAGGGCCGCAAGAGCGGCGGTCGATCGCAGGTTCTTCATGGGTTCCTTTCCGAGCTTGAGCTCTTTGCGGGGGGTCTTGGAAGAAACGGGCCAACCCGCGTTTTGGATTGGGTCCTCCGACAAGCTCCTAGATGCGCACCACGGCGATCGGCTTGGTGGTGGGCTGTTTCGAGCCGCCTGCCGGCTCAACGCTCACGGCGACCGCGTCGGTGGCGGTTGCCTCTTGAGGAAGCCGGAGCACCGTAACGCCGCCGCTGCCGGGCTCGAACGTCACCGAGGGAGCCATCAGCTTGCCGCCTTTCGGCAGCGTCCAGGCTTGATAGACGCGCCCCTGAGGCGGCGCCGGCAAGTCGCGCATTGCGATGTAGAGCCGGCTGCCGTGCGTGACGACCTCGCCGCCTGCAAATCCGTAGCGCTGCGAATCGGGCGCCGTGAGATCGGCAATGACCTGCGCTTGGACCGACGCTTGCGCGGCTTCGCGCTGGAGCTGCGCGTTCAGCGATAGATCGGCCAGTCCGGTGAAGATCGCGAGTGCGAGGCAGGCGGCGGCGACGGCATACGCGGCCCAGACCGGTGCACGCGGTGCGCGCGCCGCCTCGTTGCGAACGTGCTTCATCACGCGGGCTTTGAGCAACGGGCTCGGAGCGGCCACGCCGGAACGGTCGTCGGCTTCCGCCGAATAGGCAACCGCCGTTACCGCGGGACCTAAGAACTCATACTCGGCGCGGCAGGCTTTGCAGGTTTGCAGATGGCTCGCGACGCTCGCGGCTTCGGCTGCGGGCAGCACACCGAGGGCGTACGCGGCGACGCTGTCGAGCATCTCGTCGTGCGACGTCATACCGTGACCGCGCCTTCCAGCGCGGTGCGCAGCCGCCGCAGACCGGTTCGAATGCGCGTCTTGATCGTGCCGAGCGGCAAACCCGTCTGACGCGCGATCTGCTCTTGCGTTACGCCGCCGAAGAATCCCAATTCGATCGGATCGCGCAACTCGGGCGGAAGCTGTACGAGCGCAGCACGAACGCGTTCGCCGTCGAGTCGCGCCAACGCGGTCTCTTCGAGCGCGTCGTCGACCGGCAGCGATTCGGGGAACTCGCTCTCGGCCCGGAGCGCGCGGCTGCGCAGCACGTCGAAGGCGCGATTGCGGGCGACGCGAACGATCCACGCACCGAAGTTGCCGTCGCGAAAGAGGCTTGGGTCGCCCCAGATTTTTAGGAACACCGCTTGCGTAACGTCTTCGGAGGCCGCAGGGTCCGCGAGCACGCGCAGCGCCACGCCGTAGACGAGGCGATGATATCGATCGTAGAGGGCCTCAAATGCGTCGGCGTCACCGGCCCGCACTCGCTCCATGAGCCGGCCTCCCTCTTCCACGACGCCTTTCTTCGCTGCTGCTACGCTTCTGCACTGCCCTCGTTAACGCGCGGAGAGGCCGCGCAGATTGCGGGCTCGCTTGACTTACGACGCCGCGACACAAAGAGATGCCAGGATAGGACGGCGCGCCTCCCGGGCTTTTTTTGGCTCGCACGGGAGGCGCGTTATTTAGCCGGAGTGCGATGCTTTGTTAGTGCGGAGGTTGCGGCTGCCCAACCGGAACGATCGGATGAGTCTGTGGAACCGCCGGCTTGGGCTGAGGAACGGCGGGATCGGGCTGAGGAATCGCGGGATTCGGCACAGGCCGCGCCGCGGGCATCGGAGGACGCGCGGGGGTTGTTAGAGGAGGCGCGGCCAGCGGATGCATGATCGGTGCGACCGGTGTGACTCGAGGCGACCCTACCGCGCCGGACTGCGGCGCGACGGTCACCCGCGGTCCGGCGAGAGCCGGAGCCAGCGTGCTTACGAATGCGAGCGCCGCAAGCGGCAGCCACGACATTCGACCGAGTAATCCCTTGGTATTTGCGTGTGACATATCCGTATTGTCGCCCATAGCGTTGTGAATTAACGCCTCAGCATTAGCATCGCGTTAAAGGCGTGTGAAAGCGTTACGCCGTTCGCTTGCGAGGTAATGCTGCGAGCGCAACCGCCACAACAGCCGCGAGCGCAACGATGTTTGAAACAAGCGTGAAGCGATCGTTGAGCACCATGGATCCCATCGAAACCCCGCCGAGCGTACTGCCGATCACTCTCTCCATAACTGCACCGGCAAGCATGGCCCCGACGGCAAAGAAGCCGACGAACGTCCATGTGATGCGCTCCGGGAACGATTTACGGTAAATCGAGATGAGCGGCAGAATCAGCAGATCGCCGTAAACGAACGTGATATTGGCGCCCAGCGGAATGCCGGCGTTGGCGAGATAACGCGCGATCGGGACGTTGCCCATCGAGCAGACGAAGGTCGCGACGGCAATCAAAAGACCGAGAAGCAGCAGCAGTGCGTAACCGATCAGCGGAACCGAGCCCACAACGTGGAGCGCTTCCGCGAGCCACCCCGGCGGTATTAGAGCGGCAGCAAAGCCCGCAATCAGATAACCGACGATCAGCTCCGAGCGCAGCATGCGGACGTCGGCGACTGCGGTCGCACCGACGGCGGCCCAGCTGCGCTTCGCTCCTTCTGCAGCGTTATGGCAGGTGCTAGAATGATCGCTGCGTTCTTCTTCTTTGCGAAAGCGCTCCATGTAATCACGCTGGAGTCGTTCCAGCTCGCCGTTGCGGAAGACGAGCGTGAGTCCGATCGTCACGACGACGAGAATGATAATGCCGCCGAAGAACTCGGCGAAGACGAATCTCCACCCGAGCAGCGACCAAAAGAGAATCAAGATCGCGACATTCATGTTCGTCGACGAGATGAGAAAGGCAAAGACCGAGCGCGCGTCGGCACCGTTTCGGTAGAAGCCGCGCGCGGCCGCTGCGGCTCCATAGGAGCACGCCGAAGAAATTATTCCAAAGCCCGAGCCCCAAAGAAGCCCTTTGAGCCCCGGACCGAGATAACGCTCCATTGTGGCCGGCGTCAGCATTACTTGAACGATTGCCGAAACGAGGAACCCGAAGATCAGGCCAAAGAGGCTATCCCAGAAGAATGCCGCCGCTTGCGCGATGCCCGCGACGAGCGCATGCCCGACTTCCGGCATTAGCCGCCGACCGAAACGGGCGCGTGACCGAAGAGCGGCGGAATGAAGTGCCCGACCAGATAGGAGATCGCGAAGACTGCGCAACCGTAGAGCGCGACTTCGATGCCCTTGCCGACGGGATTCCGTTCGCTCAGCGTTCCGGCATAGTAGCCGACCGCGAAAAGTCCGACGACGGCGAAGAGCAAGGCCGTCATCGTCGAGGCCAAGACCGGCAACGGCAACGTGAAGGCGAGGATCGGCAGCAGCGATCCCAGCGCAAACGACCCGCCCATCGCCAGCGGAGCGCGCAAGCCTTCGGCCTCGGCCTCGCGCGGATCGATGCCGAACTCGTCGCGCACCATTTCGTAGAGATAGATCTCGGGATGCTGCGCCAACCGGCGGACGATCATCTCGGCTTCCTCCGCGCTAAAGCCCTTGAGCTTATAGAAGGCAACCTGCTCGGTGAACTCACCTTGCGGATCGTCGGCCATCTCGCGCTTCTCGAGGTCGATCGTCGCCTGTACCACCTCGCGTTCGGACTTGCGTCCCAGATACTCGCCGACGCCCATCGAGAGCGCGCCCGCGAGCAGCGCGAGAAACCCGCTGATGAAGACCGCGGTACGCTGCTCCTTCGGCCACCCCCACGCCCGTGATGATTCCGAGCGTCGTGAGAATGCCGTCCTGCATGCCGAAGACGATCTCGCGAATACTTCGGCGCTTCTCGAGCGTGCGCCGTTGCTGCGTATCGGGGATTCGTGGCCGAACCTTCTGCCAACCCGGCGCGTCCACGACGACTTCCTCGACCGGAGGCGTCGCCTCGTGGGGCTCGCGGTGTTCGTGCACCCCAAGCCCTTGACGTTCGCCGCGCCTAAGTCCTACAGCCTTGCTAGCGCGTTATTTGTCGGAGGGAACGTACGCCGCGTCCAAGACTCCCTGGTAGAGATTCTCATTCGTGACCAAGGACCAGCGATTCTTACGGACGCTCCCGATATCGAGCCAACCGTAGGCGTCGCCGAGTACCACGCGCGTGTTGTCGGAGTTGAAGCCGCCGGCAAAGGGATACCCTTGGCCGTAATAGTTCGTCGGCGTTGGTCCGAGGACGTTAAATGGCGCCTCGCTCGGAATCCAGGGCAGCGCGTATTGTGACATCGTGCGCGCGTTCGAATCCACGAGATCGAGCACTTTGCCGTGGTTACTCACGTATAGGGAGTCGGCGTAGACTATGACACCAGGCGGAATCAGGTTCGCAATTGCCGGCGAGGTGGTTGGACTGCTGATTTCGTCTACTAAATAGCCGCACGACGAGCCGACGCAACCGAAACCCCCTACGTAGAGATTCCCTGCGGAGTCGACGTCCAGGTAGTCGCCGTTCGTTAGATCGGGATCCTTGATTCCCGTTGCCGGCGAGCTCGGCGAGCTCTCATTCCACCAGGCCGCCGGATAGACGCCGTCTACACAGCTCGACTTGCACTCTTGCGAGAAGTTGTTTGAGACGAAGACATGCCCGCTCGAGTCAAAGGCGACGTCGAAAGCGCTCGCTTCGTAGGTGCAGCCGTTGCCACAGTTAATTTGCTCTCTGTACGTTGCCGCCGGCGCCTTCGAGCCCGGTTTGTACTCCTGCGGCCCAGCGTCTAAGCTCCCGTAGTAATTGCAGGCCAGCCACAAATTCTCGCCGTGGTCGACTTTGAGGCTGTTTGGCGCTTCGCACCCGTTCGCCTTGGCGTCGATACCGGTGACCGTCTTACCGCCCTTTGAGTCTTGCCCGAAGATATACCCGCAACAGCCAGGATCCGCCCATATCCCCACCTTCGCGGTGTGGTCGAAGCGTATATGCGGCGTGCGCCCGCTCAACTCTGCCGCAAGCATGCGCAGCAGAACGGGCCGCGCGATCGGGACTGGAATCTTGCCGGCGATCTCGAGTTCGAGCAGTGCCACCGGGCTCGTCCGCGATCTCGCGACGTCGGTAGGATCGACATGATAGGCGGCGCCCCACTGCGCAGTACCGGAGCCTGCGTTTGGAATGCCTTGCGAGGCCCCAGCGCAACCCGCAACGAGCGTCGCTAGCGCGCAGCCTATTACAGACTCCTTACTTATCTGACGGGACGTACGCGGCATCGAAGACTCCTTCAAAGAGATTGGCGTTCGTGACCAACGACCAGCGATTTTTCGAAACCTTCCCGACGTCGAGCCAACCGTACGCATCGCCAATCGCGACGAGTGTGGAGTTGTGGTTGAAGCCGCCCCCCTTCGGGATATCCTTCATTAAAATAATTACTGAGCGTCGGACCAAGAACCTTAAACGGCGATTCGGAAGGCATCCACGGCAACGCGAACTGTGACATGGTCCGCGCGCCGGAGTTTACCAGGTTCAGTACCGTGCCTCCGTTGCTCACGTAGAGAGGTCCGAAGCCCGAGCTGTAAGTGCTGGGCGGGATGAGATTCGTCACGCTGGGCGACGTCGCGGGGTTACTGATCTCGTCGACCAAATAACCGCAATTCGACTCGATGCAGCCGTTACCGGCGACATAGAGGTTCCCGCTAGCGTCGACGTCGACGTAGTCGCCGTTGGTGAGGTTGGGATCCTTGATTCCCGTCGGCAGCGAACTCGGCGCCGCCGCATTCCACCAAACCACGGGATAGACGAAATACGTGCAACTCGTGTGGCATTTCTCCGAAAAGCTGTTGGCGGCGAAGACGTGTGCGCTCGCATCGGTTGCCACGTCGAACGGGGTTCCGAGGAAGAAGCATCCGCTGCCACAGGGAATGAAATCGGCATACGTCGCCGAGGGCGTCTGCGACCCGCGCGAGTAGACTTGAACCGCGCCGCCTTCGGCATTGGACTCGTAACAGGCGACCCAGAGATTCTCGCTGTGGTCGACCTTGATGCTGTACGGTTCCAAGCACCCGTTGCCGTCGCTGTCAATGGCGGTCAGCGTTTTGTTGCCCTTCGAGTCCTGCCCGAATATGTAGCCTTCGTCGGTCACATCCGCCCAAAGACCGACGGCAGCGTCGCGACGGCCCGCGACTTGGGGCCGTCGGCGAGGTGCGATCATGTGATCGAGCATCCGCAGCAGAACCGGCCGCGCGATCGGAACCGGAATCTCGCCGGCGATTTCAAGCTCTAGCAGCTCGAGCGCGCCCTTCGATCCTTTTAGATCGGAAGCCGCAACCTGAACTATCGCCGGCGACTGTGAACTCGGCGGGCTACCTGGCGGAACATCAGGCGAGACTCCACCACAGGCCGCTGCGAACGCGGACACCGCGCCGGCTAAAACGAGCCTTCCGGCGTACCCGCATCGCATGGCTTGGGCGTTCGGCTTGCAAGCCGGCCCCAACCTTCTGCAACGAGAGCGCATGCACGCAGGCACCGGGCCGGAGCTCCGCCAACCAAGCGCTATGGCCAGATTGCTTTCGATGTTGGCCGTCGTCGCCGGCCTCATATCTGCGATGGTCCTCCCCGCGCGCGCCGTAGATTGGCCGCTCTTCGGCTTCGATCCGGCCCGCAGCAGCTTCAACACGGCCGAGACCACGTTGAGCGTCGGCAACGTGCATGAACTACGAGAGCGTTGGCAGATCTCACTCGGCGCGGTCGCCGATTCGACGCCGATTCTGCTGCAGCACGTGCGCCTCGGAAAGACGCAACGCCCGATGCTCTTTCAAACGACGACGAGCGGCGTAACGCTTGGAATCGACGCAACGACCGGGCGGATCGTCTGGCGCTTTACGACGCAGGGGCCAAACTATACTCACTCTACTCCCGCCGCAGACCCCTCGGGCAAAGTGATCTATGCGCCGGGCGTCGACGGAAAAGTTCATAAGCTCAACGCTTCAAACGGTCACGAGATGCATTCGCGCGGCTTTCCCGCGCGCGTTACGCGCATGCCGAACAGCGAGGCGGTCGAATCGCCGCTCAACGTTTCCAACGGCTATCTCTACGCCACGACGTCGGGCTACGACGGCGATGCGCCGCCCTACGACGGACATGTCGTCGCGGTCAACCTAAGCAGCGGGAAAGCGACGGTTTTCAACTCGCTCTGCAGCCAAAAGCATAAGCTGCCCGGCCCGAGCTCCTGCTCGCAACAACGGTCGGGCATCTGGGCGCGCGGCGGGGCGGTGGCCGATCCCGAGGCGTCGATGAACGGGCGCGTCTACGCCGCGACCGGCAACGGCGACTTCGACGCCAATTCCGGAGGTCACAACTACGGCGACTCGGTGCTGGGGTTAAGCTCCGACGTTTTGGACTTGCAGGGCAGCTACACGCCGACCGATTACCAGCAGCTGCAGAACGGGGACGTCGACCTCGGAAGCACGTCACCGGCGATGCTCCCGGCGCAGACCCAAAGCCAGACGCCGCTGATGCTGGTTCAAGGCGGGAAGGACGCGGTGCTCAAGCTGATCGACCGCGCCTCGCTCCCGGGCGTCGGCAACGAGCTGCAGCTCATCGACTTGCCGCAGGGTCTCTTCTCGACTCCCGCGGTCTGGACCGATGCGTCGAACAACGCCTGGATCTTCATGGGCTTCTCATACGTCGTCGAAGCCTACCAGCTGAAAACCAATGGCTCCGGGCAGAGCCAGCTCGTGCAGATCTGGCAATCGACGCCGGGCGAAACGAACGGTGAGGGAACGTCGCCGGTCGTCGCCGACGGCATCGTCTTCGTCGCGTTCGACGGCGCGATCTTCGCACTCAATGCGCTCAGCGGAAAAGTTCTCTGGGATAGCGCCAACTATGGCTCGAGCAAGCCCTTCGGCCCGGTGCATTGGCAGAGTCCGATCGTGGCGAACGGGTGGGTCTACTGCTCGGACCTAAACGGGAACCTAACGGCCTTCACGCTGCCGAGCCAGCGCGTGATGCTGCGCCGGCGTTAGAGGCGTTTGCGGCGGCATCGAACGCTCCCAGGCGAGGTCGTTCCGCGAGCGCGCGGTTAGGTAGCGCACCGCCGGGATAAACGGCACGCCGTCGAGCGCGCTGCGGCGGCGCGTTAGTTCGCGCGCTTCGCTCTCGTCGCCGTCGCGGAAGACCGACGCCGCCAGCTCGGGCCAGAGCGCGACGCTTCCCGAGATGCAGCCGGCAACGCCGCGCCGGCGCGCAGCGAGCAGATCGCTCTCGGAGCCGGGAAGCACGGCGAAACCTGGGTGCCTCGTCAGGATTGCGGTTTGAAGCGCGGCGTCGTTCGAGCTGTCTTTCATGCCCGCAAGCGTTTCGGGGAACTCCGTGAGGAGCCGATCGACGAGCGCGGCATGAAAGTTAATGCCGCTCATGCGGGGGAAGTTGTAGAGCAGCACCCGCTGCGGCGGTGGGCTCGTCTGCGTAAAGAGCGCGTCGAAGAACGCGACGATCCCATCGTCGGAGGCTTCGCGAAAAAAGAACGGCGGCATGACGAGCGCCGCCGTGAAACCGCACGCAAACGCGGCACGCGTGAGCGAAACGGCATCGCCGAGCGATGCGGCACCGGTGCCGGCCATCAGCCGCTTCGTCGGGAGATCGGCCGACGCGACCGCTTCCATGAACTGCACGCGCTGGTCGACGGGGAACGACATCGCTTCGCCGGTCGTCCCGAGTAGGTTGAGGCCGTCGCAGCCGCGCGCCAAGAGCTCGCGGTAGTACGGAACGGCCCGCGACGCATCGGGCGAGAAGCCGGCGTCGACCGGCGTCAGCACCGCCGACCAGATGCCGGTCATCACCGCGAGAAGGCGGCCTTCAGAAAGAAGGCGAGGTTGGCGGGGCGCTCGGCGAGGCGGCGCATGAGGTAGGGAAACCAATATTCGCCATAGGGGATCGAAAGGCGCACTCGGTAGCCGCGATCGCGCACGCCGGCGGCGAGCGCCGTGGCGATGCCGTAGAGCATTTGGAACTCGAAGCGCCCGCGCTTGGGCAAACCGCGTCCGGTCGTAAAGGACGCCACGTGATCGATGATTGCCGCGTCGTGCGTGGCAATTGCGGTGTAGCCGTCGTGAGAAAGGGCAAGCTGCGCGAGCGCGAGATAGCTCGCGTCCACGTCGCGCTTATGCGGGTAGGCGACCTCCGGCGGCTCGAGATAGGCGCCCTTCACGATCCGCACGTTCGGCGAAAGCATCAGCATCGCGGAAAGATCGTCCCGGCTGCGATAAAGATACGACTGGAGGACGAATCCGACGTTCCCATGGTCCTCGCGCAGACGGCGGTAGATCGAAAGCGTCCGATCGACATAGCGCGACTGCTCCATGTCCATGCGGACCGTCGTACCGCTCTCGCCCGCGGCCGCGGCGATGCGCGCGGCGTTCTCGAGCGCGAGCTCCGTGTCGATGTCGAGGCCGACGTGCGTGAGCTTGAACGCGACGTTCGCGTCGAGCCCTTCTTGCGCAAACGAGCGAAGGAGACCGCAGTACTCGGTCGTGACCGAAACGGCTTCCTCGCGGTCGCGCACGCCCTCGCCGAGGATCGTCGCCGCCACCGCAAAGCCTTGGGAGTTCGCCGCGCGCGCCGTGGGCAGAAACTGCTCGGCGTTCTCACCCGCGACGAAGCGCCGCGCACCCAAGCGCATACCATAGCGCGTGACGGCACGGCGCACGAGCGGGTTATCGGCCGCGGCGAGAATTGCCGCACGTAACGGCCGATCCAGAATCGAGGCCACGGCCGGTATTTCTTCGCCCGATAGGAAGCGACTGCAACGGCGGGAAGGCGCGGACGTGAAGGTTCCCTGGGTGCTGCTGGCGGCTATCCTCGGTTCGTCGATGACCTTCATCGACAGCACGGCCGTCAACGTTTCGCTGCCCGTGATCCAGCGCGAGCTCCATACGACGACCGGCCAAGCGCAATGGGTGATCGAAGGCTACGCGCTCTTTCTCTCGGCGCTGATTCTGCTCGGTGGAGCGCTCGGCGATCTGTACGGACGCCGCCGCGTCTTTAGCGCCGGCATCGTGATCTTCGCAATTTCATCACTCGCCTGCGCGCTTGCCGGCAACATCTCGGTGTTGATCGCCGCGCGCTGCGTCCAAGGCATCGGAGGCGCGCTATCGACGCCCGGGAGCTTGGCGCTGCTCAGCGCGGCCTACGATCCGAAGACGCGCGGACGCGCAATCGGCCTGTGGTCCGGATTCAGTGCGCTCACGAGCGCCTTCGGGCCGGTGATCGGCGGCTGGCTCACGCAGGACTTCTCATGGCGGTACGTCTTCTTGATCAACATCCCGATCGCAATCGGCGTGCTGCTCACGCTCGCGTTCCACGTCCCCGAGAGCCGCGACGAGTCGGCCGATCGCAGAATCGACGTCGTCGGAGCCGTGCTGGCGACGGCGGGATTGGGATTGCTCGTCTACGGGCTGATCGACATGAACGCGGGCCGCTTCTCGGCAGCCGCACTCGGTTACGTCGCAGCCGGGCTGGTTCTATTGTTGCTCTTCGTTCTCTTCGAGCGCCGCACGCCCGATCCGATGGTCCGCTGCGATCTCTTTAAGTCGCCCAGCTTCAGCGTTGCAAACGTCTACACGTTCCTTCTCTACACGGCGATCGGCGGGAGCCTCTACTTCGTTCCCTTCGTGCTCATCAACGTCCATCACTATACGCCGACCGCCGCCGGCGGAGCGCTGCTTCCTTTCGTCTTCATCCTCGTCGTGTTGTCGCGCTGGTCGGGCGGCCTCGTCGCGCGAATCGGGCCGCGAACGCCGCTGCTCGTGGGGGCGGTTCTCGCCGGCCTCGGATTCATCGCCTACTCGCTGCCGGGCAGCGACGGGTCGTATTGGACGACGTTCTTCCCGGCTGCGACGATCCTCGGGTTGGGGGGCGCCTTCTTCGTCGCTCCGTTGACGACGACGGTAATGAACTCCGTTCCGGTCGAGCACGCGGGCGTCGCGTCGGGAATCAACAACGCCGTCGCGCGCACCGCGGGATTGATCGGCATCGCGGCGCTCGGCCTCGTGGTTACGGCGGCGTCGTCGTACGTCGATGGGTTTCGCGACGCGATGTTCGTTTCGGCGTCGCTCGCCTTTGCCGCGGCGATTACCGCCGCGACGCTCTATCGCGGTGGGCGCTCGACCGGCGACTAAACCGGGCTTGCAGCAAGGGAGGACTGCGAATAGGGTAAAGATAGGCGGGGATGGCTTGGAGCTTCGGTCCGGCGGTCCGGCGTGCTCAATTGGCAGTGGCGATCGCGATCTTCGGCATTACATCGTGTTCGAGCGCATCGACGAGCACAGCGGAGAACGTAGGAGCGATGCCCCATTCACCGGCGCCGCCGGCACACAAAACCTCGTCGGCATTTATCTCGCATATCGTCGTCGTCATCCAAGAGAATCGCAGCTTCGACGATCTCTTCGCCACCTTTCCGGGGGCCGACGGCGCGACGCAGGGGTTGTTGAAGGGGAGCAGCGGCGATGTCTACGTCCCGCTCAAAGAAGTAGACTTGGCCGAGCGCTGCGACTTCGGCCACGGCTATCGAGGCTTCTTAAAAAACTACGACGGCGGGAAGATGGACGGTTTCGGACTGACCGGCAACAAATGCGGCGGCGATCACCTAGCCGCATACCAATACGTCAACCCTCAGCAGATTGCGCCGTACTGGATCCTCGCGCAGCAGTACGTCCTCGCCGACCACATGTTCCAAACCCAAGGCAGCGGCAGTTTTACCGCTCATCAGGACCTTATCGCAGGGGGCACGACGATCAACCCCGACCGTACCATTACACTCGTCGACTACCCGACCGCCTCACCATGGGGCTGCGACGCCCCGCCGGGAACCCGTACCACGAAGCTACGCTGGGGTAACTCGCATCTTTGGTTCCGTTTCCAAAAAGGACCGTTTCCGTGCCTGACGTACCCGACGCTGCGCGACCTGCTCGATGCGAAATCCGTTTCGTGGAAGTATTATTCGCCGCCGGTGGCTGGTGGAACCGGCGCGATCTGGAACGCTTTCGACGCGATCGAGGCCGTCCGCTATAGCAACGAGTGGGGCTCGAACGTTACGAACTCCGACACCCAGATCTTCACGGACATTTCGCGGGGCCGCCTCCCCGCCGTGTCGTGGGTCATACCCGACCGGGAGAACTCCGATCATCCCTCGTCGCCCGGCGATGCGGGCCCGTCGTGGGTCGCCAGCATCGTCAATGCCGTTGGCGAAAGCCCGTACTGGGCGAACACTGCGATCATCATCGTCTGGGACGATTGGGGCGGATTCTACGACCACGTACCGCCGCCGTTCCTCGACCACTTCGGCGGTTTGGGCTTTCGCGTGCCGATGATCGTGGTCTCGGCGTACGCACCGCGCGGCATCTCCAGCTCCTACTACGTCTCGCACACGCAATACGAGTTCGGCAGCATCCTCAAGTTCATCGAGAACACGTTCGAGCTGGGACGCCTCCACACGACCGACGCACGCGCGACCAGCATCGAGGAGGACTGCTTCGATTTTTCGTCGCCTCCGCGCGTGTTCCAACAGATTCCGTCGAGTTATTCGGAGAGTTACTTCTTACGTCAGCGCCCGTCGTACGAAGCCGTGGACGACGAATAGGGAGGAATCGGCTTTGAGAAATCTCCGGGCCCGCGCGGCACTCGCAATCCTCTCTCTCGCCCTCGTTTCCTGCGCGAATACCCCGACCGGCGGCGATGCCGCGGTCCCGCAGGGCGTCTCGCGCGCTTCGAGCGGCAGCGGCTCTAACTACATCCAGCATATCGTCGTCATCGTTCAAGAGAATCGCAGCTTCGACGACTTTTTCTCGACCTTCCCGGGCGCGGACGGCACGACGTTTGGGTGCATGAAAGTCCCTTCGCAAATGTCGTCCGTTCGGCGATCGCGCCCGCTCTCCAGTTCAGGATGTTTGAGCGGCGACGAGTACGTTCCGCTTTCAGAAGTCAACCTGAACGAGCGTTGCGACTTCGGCCACGGGTACCAAGGCTTTCTCAAGAGCTACGACGGCGGAAAGATGGACGGTTTCGGGCTGACGGGTTACGCGTGTCACGGGGACGTGACGGCGGCGTATCAGTACGTCAACCCGTATCAAATCGGGCCGTATTGGTTCATGGCGGAGCAGTACGTGCTGGGCGATCATATGTTCCAGACGCAGGGCAGCGGAAGCTTTACCGCCCATCAGGATTTGATCGCCGGTGCGACGATCATCAATAAGAAGAAGACCCTCAGCATCGTCAACCTGCCGACCAACAACCCCTGGGGATGCGACGCGCCGGCCGGAACCAAGACGGACCTGCTAAAGTCGCGCGGTTCGCAGCTGATTTTAAAGCTGGATAAAGGACCGTTCCCGTGCTTCACGTACGCGACGTTGCGCGATCTTCTCGACGCGAAATACGTTTCGTGGAAGTATTACTCGCCACCGGTCGTCGGCGGAGAGGGAAAACTCTGGAACGCCTTCGACGCCATCAAGGCCGTACGCTACGGCTCGGAATGGGGCGTCAACGTCACGAATTCCGATACGCAGATCTTCAGCGACATCGAATACGGGCAGCTGCCCGCGGTCTCGTGGGTGATCCCCGATCGCCAGAACTCCGATCACCCCGATAGCCCGAGCGGAGACGACGGACCCTCGTGGGTCGCGAGCATCGTCAACGCGCTCGGTGAGAGCTCGTATTGGCCGACGACCGCGATCGTGGTCGTCTGGGACGATTGGGGGGGATTCTACGACCACGTGCCGCCGCCGTTCTTCGACCAGTGGGGCGGCTTAGGATTTCGCGTTCCCATGCTCGTCGTCTCGCCCTACGCCCGCGAAACCTACCCTAGCGAGCCGGGCTATATCTCGCACACGCAGTACGAGTTCGGCAGCCTCCTCAAGTTCATCGAACAGACCTTCAGTTTAGGCAGCCTCGGCACGACCGACCAACGCGCGACGAGTATCGTCGATTGCTTCGATTTCACGCAGCCGCCTCGTACCTTCACCCAGATTCCGTCGAGCCACTCGAAGAGCTTCTTCATGCACCAGCGCCCGTCGTATCAGCCGGTCGATACGCAGTAGCCTCACGGCTCTTCGAACCGTCGAACGGCGTCGAGTGCGTTCAGGGCGGTCGCTAAGCTGCGCCCGGCGATCTCGTCGGCCAGCGCGCGCACCGGCGTAGCACGAGCGAGTCGCGGTCCGTACCGCTTGGCGATCGCGATCGCAACCGGGATGACGGCCAGACCGAAGAGCCCGTTGGCGACGAGCCAGACTGAGCCTGCTGCGTAGACGTCAACGCCGAGGATTCCGCGCAGCAGTACGATGATGAGCGGCACCCACATGAGCGGCGCGAAGAGGAGCGTTGAGATCGTCACGCGGACCCTCGCGAGCCGCAGATCGAGCAGCCTCTTCTGAATGGCCACGACCGGTTCGTCGTAGTCGATGGCGCCTATCGCGGCGAGCTGCCGGGCGCCGGCGATAACCAGGGCGATCGCGTAGAGACCGAGTGCGATCGCGGGAATCAAGAAGCGCGGCTCGCGCGCGTGGGCGGCGAAGAGGCCGAGCAGCACGATGCCGGTCAGGTTGACGATGAGTTCGAAGGCGATTCCTCGAGCGAGCCGTTTGAGCGAGGTATCGGCCGCGCGAAAGTTCTGCTGCTGCAGCAGCAGCGTGTTGAGGCGCATGCTCGCTTCGAGCGCGCGATTGCTCTGCGCCCAGAGGGCCTTCATCTCATCGAGTTCCATGGTGTTCTCCGTTCTTTCTCAGGTCGTCCGACCCGTGACGCCGCGTTTCAGCCGCTCCTTGATCCGGCCGATCTTGGTGGCGACATTCGTCTGCGATATGCCGAGAATGTCGGCGATCTCCGCGTACGGACGGTCGTCGAGATAGAGGACCATCACCGCGCGGTCGAGAGGCGCGAGCCAATCGATGAGCTCGCGCACGACATCGAGACGAGCATCGTTCTCCGCCTCTTCGGGAGCCGGAAGGTCTTCGAGGATCGTCGTTCCGGCGGGCACGAGGCCGCGACGCTTGCGCCGCTCGCTACGAGCGAACGAGATCGCTACGTTCAGAGCGATGCGATACATCCAGGTCGCGAAACGCGCGCGCTCGTCGAATCTGCCGTAAGAGCGCCAAAGCTGCACGATCGTCTCTTGGGCAAGGTCCTCGCGGTCGGCCTGATTGCGGCAGTATGCGTTGGCGACCTTGAAGAGGATCGCGCGATGCCGATCGATCCTCGCGAGGAAGGCGGTCTGGGAGGCGTCGCCACTCATTTCAACCCCTTATTCGCTCGCACGGTCGAAAAAGTCACGCCTGTCGGTACCAGGTCGGCCTTTGTGCGCACCGAAAGGACGGGTTCGCATGAGAAGCAGGCTCCTTGCGACGTTTGGCCTGGCCGCGGTGATGCTCGCGGGGTGCGGGGCGCCCTCGATTGGAACGCCGGCAGCCGGCTCGCAGAGCGGCCGGATGGCACGCGCTGCCGGTCGTGACCTGCTCTACATTTCCGACGTCGGTACGAACGACGTGTACGTTTACTCATATCCGCACGGCTCGCTCGTCGGCACGCTGCAAGGGTTCAACTCGCCGGTGCGTGCGTGCTCGGATACGTCCGGCAACGTCTACATCACAAATACGTACTCGCAAGAAATCCTAAAATACGCGCACGCCGGGACAGACCCGGTTGCAACATACGGCGACCCAGGTTATCTGCCCGTGGATTGCTCGGTCGATCCCACGACGGGGACGCTCGCCGTCACCAACTATGGACCGTATTCGGGATCGAACACCGGAAGCGTTGCGATCTACGCCGACGGTACGGGGGGTGTGAAATTCCGCCGGGATCGCAAGGTTCAGGCCTATTTGTTCTGCAGCTACGACGATGCCGGCAACCTTTTCGTCAGCGGCCTCACCGATACGTACGACTTCGTACTCATCGAGCTGCCGAAGGGTGCGAAGAGGTTCGAGTCAATCGCTCTGAACCAAAGCTTCGAGGGGTGGGGCGGCGTGCAGTGGGACGGGCGGTACCTCGCGATCGGTGACGGAATCTCGACGATCTACGACTTCGCAATTGAGGGAACGATGGCAAAAAGGGTACGGACGGTCCGGCTAGGACGCGCTTTGAACGTGGTTCAGTTCTGGATCGACGGATCGACCGTGATCGGTCCGGACGGTCCGAACGGCGCGAACCACGACGCCGGCTTCTGGAGTTATCCGAAGGGCGGCAAACCGACCAAAACGATCGGCGCCGGCGTTTTCGAAAACCCCAGCGGCGTCACGATCAGCGTCGCGCCTAAGCGGCCGTGAGGATTCCCTTCTATCAGATCGATGTATTCACGCACGCGGCGTTCGGCGGAAACCCGGCGGCCGTCATTCCGCTGGAGGGCCGGCTGAACGATCGTACGCTGCAGGCAATTGCCGCGGAGAAGAATCTGCCGGCGACCGCGTTCTTCGTTCCGAACGGCGATGACTTTGAGCTGCGATGGTTTGCGCCCTCGCGCGAGCTCGAGCTCTGCGGTCACGCCACACTCGCCACCGCCTACATCTTGCTGAACCGGCTTCACTCCGGGCGTGATTGCGTGCGATTCGAGGCTCGGGCCGGCCGGCTCGAAGCCGAGCGCGAAGGCGAACGCGTCGCACTCGACTTTCCCGCATTGCCTCCGCAGCGCGAGCATGCATCGGAAAGCGTGGCTCACGCGATCGGAGTTCGCCCGACGGAAGTCTGGGAGGCGGCGGGCGAGCGCGGCATGGCGGTGCTCGAGGATCCCGCGCAGGTGCGCAACCTGCAACCCGACATCGCGGCGATTGCAGGCCTTCCGTTTTCCGCGCTCATCGTCACCGCGCGCGGCTTCGAGGGCGATTGCGATTTCGTTTCGCGCTACTTCGCGCCGAGGCACGGCATCCCCGAAGATTTCGCGACCGGCTCGGCACACTGCGTGCTGACGCCGTACTGGGCCGGCCTTCTCGCCAAGCCGCAGCTCTTCGCGCGCCAGCTCTCCTCGCGTGGGGGCGAACTCTGGCTCGAGGATCGCGGCGATCGCGTTCGCATCGCGGGCGAATGCGTTCCGGTCGCCGAGGGCGTGATGACGATTCCGGACGATGCGCGGGCTTAGCGAGGGGCGACGCTCACCGTAAGACCCGTCAAGAGAGCACCGCCGTCGCCGATCGTCCGAACGGGATCGCCGCCGGCCGGATATTTCCAGAGGCCGATGCCGCTTGACGTCGTCCCAACGACGTGACGTCCCTGAATCCAAAAGCCGCCGGCAGCGTCATCAAGCGGCGTCGCGCCCTTTTTTATTCCGCTTCCATCGCTGATGGCGAACTGGTAAATGGTCTGTGGCGAGCTTTCTTGATCCGCGACGGTTACGTACCCATCGGCCCACTGGACGCTGCCGGGAAATCCGATGCTCTGATTTAGGTTCACCGGTTTGAAGCTGTTACCGCCTTTAGCAAGCTCGACGAGCTCAAACGCGTCGCTCACGTTAAAGCCGTCGGCAAACAGGTCGCCCTTATTATCGTAGCCGTCGAAGAACGCCTCAACGAGCGGTGTCGCGTAAACGTTTGGGATACCGGAGGCATTGCGATAGATCAATACGTCGCCGTCGCTAAAAATCGTGACCGCGAGATCTCCGGTCTTTGCATCGACGGCGCATCCGGCGGGCTCGCCGGTCGACTCGCTCAGGGTCGAGATCGGCGTCGAGCCGCCATGCGCGTACTCGAGGACCTCGTCGTCGCCCGAGGCCACGACCCACCAGTCGCCGTTGCTTCCCTGCGAGGTGCACTCCCCTTGCGGGTCTGAAACGCCGGTCAAGACGCCGACCATCTTGCCCTGGGGATACGAGAAGACGAGCACCTCGCCGTCGACAAAGTCAGCCGCGTAAAGCAGATCTTTACTCTTCGCTTCCGGCGCAATCGCGCGGCTCTGCGGCATTCCGACGGGCGCCGAGATCGGCGGCTGCGATCCGCCACAGGCTGCTAGGAGTGCGGCAGTCAAGCCGGCGCTCAGCGCAAACAAGAGCTTCATCCGTGCTTGGACCACGAATCCTTCGCCAGCTTCAACTCGATGAGGTCGCTATTATAGACCGAGCGCTGCGGCAGGTGGGTGCGAACGTCGCGAACGATTCCGGGGATCTTCGCAACCGGATCGTAGACGATGCGCTGCTTCGACGTCGCTTTGAGATACGTGCCGCCCTGCTGATCGAGCGTACCGCTCGATTCGACGAGCACGAGCGGCGCGGCATTCGCGATGGGCCCCTTGCCGTGCAGCGTAAACGCGCACTTCCAGGTGTAGAGCTGGCCTGCAAAGCCCGACGCGCCCGGCAAAATCGCGGCCTTCACTTCATAGGTACGCGTCCAGCTCGAAGTAGCGGCTGCATTGAGCGGCTTGAAATAACCGCGCGCCAGCAGCGGGAAGATCGTTAGCTGCATGGGCGATATGGCGTACGGAGCTTGCGAGCACGAGACGCCGCCGTTGAAATAGACTTCGCAGGTGTTCGTCGCTTGCGGGCGCACCGTGTTCCACCAGGAATCGGTCCCGCTGATCATCACGCCGCCGTCGGCGGCCGGACCCATGATGTCGATCGTCGTCGTTCCCGTTCCGTGTCCGGAGCCGGCAACTTTCGTGTTGTAGCCGAATTGATAAACGAGCTGCCGTAGCGGCGCCGCTCCCGACGCCGATGCCGAAGCGCTCAACGCGAAGAGCGTCGCTAAAACCAAGCCGATGGTTTTCACAATAACTACACCTCCAACCGACTAACCGTTCGCCGTCGCGCCGCGAGAGCACTGCCGGCTCCGTTTAGGAAACGTGCAATATCGGCAACGCCGCTTCGATGTCGGCGATGAGATCGCTCGCCGACTCGAGGCCTATGCTAAACCGCACGAGCCGGTGGTCGTAGTGCGGCCGGCTGGGGGCCGCGCCGATCGTGTAAGCGACGGCCAAGCTGGTCGTTCCGGCCCAACTGTAGCCGATTTTGAAGAGCTGCAATGCGTCGACGAAGGCGCAGACTTGCTCGCGCGTGGGGCCGAGCGCGAAGACGACCGAAAAGACGCCCGACGAGCCGGTGAAGTCGCGCTTCCAGAACTCGTGGCCCGGGCAAGACGCAAGCGCGGGATGGAGGACGCGCTCGACCTCCGGGCGTCCTGCAAGCCACTGCGCGATCGCCAGCGCCGAATCTTCGACCGCGCCCAATCGCACGCCGAGCGTTTGCAGCCCGCGCAAGGCGAGGCTGCAATCGTCGGGCGAAGCGGCACAGCCGACGACCTGACGCGCGGCGCCGAGGCGTTCGTAGAGGACGTCGTCGCGCACGGTAATCGAGCCGAGCAAAAGATCGCTATGGCCGCCGACGTATTTGGTAAGTGCCTGCATCGTAACGTCCACGCCGTGCGCGAAGGCGTCGAAGAGCACGCCGGCCGACCAAGTGTTGTCGAGCACGACCGTTACGCCCCGAGCGTGCGCCGCCGCTGCAATTGCCGGGACGTCTTGGACTTCCATCGTGACGGATCCGGGGCTCTCGGTCCAGACGAGGCGCGTCTTCTCCTTGATGAGGGTCGCGATACCGGCACCAATGAGGGGATCGTAGAACGTCGTTTCGATACCGAAGTGTGAGAGCAGCCTGGTCGAAAGGCGCCGGTTGGGACCGTAGATGCTCACGGGCACGAGGATGTGATCGCCGCTTTGAAGGAGAGCGAAGTCGATCAGCGAGATGGCGGATTGACCACCCGGCGTCAGGATCGAGTGACGTCCGGATTCGAGCTCGCAGATCCGCGCCGCCAGCTCGAGTGTCGTCGGCGTGCCATAAAGGCCGTACGTATAGCCGGCGCTTTCCTGATCCCACTTGTCGGTCACCGCGGAGGCGGACGGAAAGAGCGTCGTCGAGCCTCGGTAGACCGGCGTCGCCAGCGAGCGGTACCCGCCCGGTATCTTGACGTCGGGATGCATCAATCGCGTCTGCCAGGCCTTGTTCATGACCGGCCTTGTTTCCATTCTTACCCTTCGACTCCGCTCGGGGTGAGAACGGGTGGTGAGGATGACAGAGATCGATGCGCGACGTACAGAGCGGTGATGAAGTGTTATTTCTTGCGCCATGGGATTGCGGTCGATCCCGAAGCATGGAGCGGGGACGACTTCGACCGTCCGCTCACGCACGAAGGCCGCGAACGGATGGAGCGCGAGGCCAAGGCGATTGAAGATCTCTCGCTCGACCTCGATTGCATCGTCACGAGCCCGCTGCTGCGCGCGAAGCAAACGGCGCAGATCGTTGCGGAAAGGCTCGAACTGACCGGCAAACTCGTCGAAGATACGCGTCTTGGCGACGGCTTCAATGTAGAGCGCTTCGCAGCGATCGTCCGCGAGCGCGCTACCGCGAAGGCAATCATGCTCGTCGGTCACGAGCCGTCGATGAGTCTGACCATCGGCCGCGCGGTCGGCAACGCGAGCATCGAACTTAAGAAAGCCGCGCTCGCCGGCATCGAGATCGGCGATCCAGCTTCGCCAAACGGTACTCTCTTCTGCCTAATTCCCCCGAAAGTGCTGGTGGCGTTAGGGAAACGCTAGACTCTCTTCCTCACGGTTCCAACTCGTGGATGTCGTTGTCGTTGGTGTCGGTGTAGAAAAGGACGGTGTTGCCGTCATTCGTCCCACTTGAGGCCAATCCGAAGATAGCCGGCGTCGGGCCCGAATCTACGACCTTCGTATCGAGCACCTGACCGGTCGGCGTCAGTTCGACGAGCACGTTCCCGCCGCTGCTTTCCGCCTGGGTATTCGCGACGACGAGATTTCCGTTCGGCAATAGCGTCATCGCGACCGGCGCGTCGAGCGGCGAACCGCTGTAGACGAGTCTGCCGCAGGTGGTCTTCTTGTGCAGGCACTTGAATGTCTTTCCGCCCGACTGCACTACGATCTCGTTCTTCACCAGCAGGCTGCTAGCGTGCGTGAATGCGACGATCGTATTGTCGACGCCGTCCGCGATGTAGATCGTGTCCTTCTTGCTGCGGTACGAGAGGCCCGACGGCCCCAACGTGCCCCAACCCGTTGCACTCGGATAGCTTACCGCAAACCCGGTCGCGACTTGCTGCTGGAAGCCGCTGCCATACCCCGTTGTGCCGTTACTAATTATCGAGCCGGTCTGCGCGTCGCTCGTAAACATGTACTCCGACGCGTACATCTTCCCGGTGTAGACGTCGCTATCCGAAAAGGGGGCCACGAGCGGCGACCCGTACGTGCTTTGCTCCTTGCCGGTTTGATCGAACCAGACGAGCAATCCGCTCGCCAAGCCGGTTGCATAGATCGCGTTCGCCGAGGTGATGGCGGTGCCGGCGCATCCCGTAATATCGTTGCTCTGGGCGAAAGGCATAGGCGTCGAGCCCGGCGTGGGATTGAGAACCTCGATCGTGGTCCCGGTGCCCGGCGTGCCCGACGAATTCGCAAAGTTGCAAGCGACGAGCTGACCCTTCTTGAGCCCGTAGTTCAGTTTCACGATCGAAAGCGAATGGGGGCCCTGGTCGCCATTGGTGGGATCGACCGTCGTCCCGATTGTGACGTTCTTGTTAAGCTTCTTTAAGATCGACGTATCGTCGGCGGGCGATGAGACGGTTTCGTCGGCCTGCGATTGCGCAGGCTGCGACTGCGCCGGCAGTGACGGAGCGTTGGCGGCGGTGCTCGGCGGAACGGCGCTGCCCTGATTGCACGACGATAGCAGCACGAGCCCAATGCATACCGCTAAAGACGCGCAATTTTTTGGAAAGAACATGCGGCACCTCAAAAAGGAAACGTGTGAGTTTACCGCGCGCTTTGTTTAGTTAGCTGCGCGCACCTGCCACCCCATCGTAACCTATGAAAACACTGAAACCTGAAACTAACCACGGTCACCGGCGAAGTTGCGATCGAGCGATCGCGCAAGGTGAGATGTCGATCTCCGCAAAAGCTTAAATTCGGAGATGACGCGGTGGATAGCCTCGGCGATCTCGGCGGTGCTCCTCACGGGATGCGCGGCTCAGGCGCAGCGTGAGGTTCCGCCGGTAACGGCGCTGCAACCCTCCGGCGCGAGCGATTCGAACCGGCGCGTCGTGTTGCGCGTCTACGATGCGCAGGGCAAACGCATTGACTGGGCTTCCTTCCGGGAGATCGCCGATAACGGCCGGAGCGGCAACGGCTTGGACGACGCGCTGCTCGATCCGGAGAAGTTGACGATGACGCGCGCAGCCCCGCTCTTCTCCTCCAACGGTGCAGGTGACGGCGATCCGGCGCTGACGCTTCCGGCAGAGGGCTCGGCCGCACTTTCGCTCGCGTGGCCGACGAGCGACGGCTATTCAAATCTCATCTTCGATCTTCCCGATCGCGGCGGAACGTTCGACTTCAACCAGCTCGCCTCGCAACAGGTGCTCGGCGATGTCGCTGCGAGTCTCTCGGCACGGCCGTGGTATCGACCGGGGACCAAAGTGACCGCGCTCTACGCGGCGGCTAAACGCGAGTACTCCCGAGGGCGCTTTCCACAATCGTTGAACGCCGGCGTGAGCGCGGAGATGCTGCTCCTCGTCGAAGCCGGGGTCGCATATGCCGCCTCTAACCCCAACTCCGATGACTGGGGCGCGACCTTCGACACGATCAAGGGCGGCGTTTCCGAACTTAAAACCGCCGCGAGCCTTTATCCGAAAAACGGGTGGCTGCGCATCTGCTTCGATCCCGGGGAAAAGCCCCAATACTACGCTGCGGAGATCGCGCACGCCCACGAACTAGGACTACGCGTCGTCGGACAGATTCTCGACTCGTCGGAAATGCGCCGCTGGAGCGTTGCGGCTTTCGAGCAGCGAACGCGCGAGTACGTAAACGACCTGCCGGAAGTCGACGAGTGGGAGACCGGCAACGAGGTCAACGGCAACTGGCTCGGCTCGATTCAGAGCGTCGTCGCGAAAACGGCGTACGCTTCGAAGTACGTCAAGGAGCACACCGAGGCGCGCGTCCTCGTCACGCTCTACTGGGAGCTCGGCGAAGGGCGACCGGCCAACGCGATCTTCAACTGGGCCCACGCGAACATGGGCTCCATCGTGCCGTACGTGGATGATGTCGGCGTCTCGCTCTACCCGCGTCAGAACCCGATGGGCGAGCCCTTCGACCGCGTCGCCGGTTTGCTGCACGCCGAGTTTGCGAAACAGCGCATCATGATTACCGAGCTGGATTACGACCGCGGGCATGGCTGGTGGTGGGGTTCGCGTAACTCGATCGCGCCGGAAGGGCGTGACGCGGTCGCGAGGACCTATCAATCGGCGATCATCGGTTATCCGTACTCGGGCGGTGGCACGTTCTGGTGGTACTTCGTCGAAGAAGCATCGCGAGGCAACCCGCTCTATCGGACGCTGGAGTCCGTTTACCGCTCGGCGTACTGATCCCAGGTTGCCCCAAGGAAGGCTGGCTAGGTTGGTAATGATGGAGCCGATGGAGCGGACTCCCCGCGTTGCCGTCGTCGACGACGAGCCGGCCATCCGCGCGCTGCTCGAACGTGAATTGAAAGAGGCCGGCTTCGAGGTTCGAAGCGCGCCCGACGGGCTCACGGGGCTCGAGCTGATCCGAGAGTGGGAACCCGACGTCATCCTGCTCGACGTCATGATGCCGAAGATCGACGGAATCTCGATTCTGCCACGCTATCGCGCGGTCACGCAGGCGCCGATTTGCATTCTCAGTGCCAAGGGCGGCACGGACGACCGAGTTCTCGGCCTGCGGTGCGGCGCCGACCAATACATTCCAAAGCCCTTCGAGATGCCGGAGCTGGTCGCGCAACTACGTTCGGCGTTGCGGCGGCCGATTCTCGACCGGCCCGAGCGCCTTATCCACGCCGACCTTACCGTGGATCTTCGAGCCCGCTCGGTTCAGCGCGGCGACCGCGTCATCGAGCTGACGCGCCGCGAGTTCGATCTGCTCGTGACATTGGCGCGCGAGCCGCGCCGCGTCTTCACCAAGGATCAGCTCATCTCAAGAATTTGGGGCGACGGATCCTCGGTAACGACCAACGCGGTCGAGGCTTACGTTTCGTGTCTTCGAAACAAGATCGGCGCCCCGGATGCCGAGCCGCTTATTCGAACGGTGCGCGGCGTCGGATATCGTTTTTCGTGAAATCGCTGCGCGCCCGGATCGTCGGGTGGTACGTCGGCGTCGGGGTATTCATCGTTGCGATCGTCTCACTGCTCGCGGCGACCGTGCTCGTCGAGAGCCGCGCGCTCGAAGCACGCCGGGCGATGGTCGCCGTCGCCGCCCAAGTGCCGGGCGTCGTTGCGAACTACCGGACGACACACCCCGACCTCGGCGGCATCGAGCCGTTTCTTCGGATGCGCTTCCGAGCTCAGGGCGTCATCGTGCACGTGATGCCCGCCCCCGCGAGCGTCATGCCGCCGGGACCGCCGTTGCGGCCGTTTCCGTCGCGTCCAACGCCGCTCGCCGCGCATCTGCTCGCGATGGCGATACGGCCGATTCACGTACGATTTCCTGGAGGCGATGCGGTCGTCTTCGCGGATCCGCGAGCCATGGCGGGCACGTTTCATGGGTTCGGCCTCTTCGTGTTGGCGCTCGCCGCCGTCGTGTTGAGCGCTTCGTGGCGTATCGCGGCCGTGGTCGCCGAGCAGACGCTGCGACCGCTGGTCAACACGACGGCGGCGCTGAGCCGCTTCGGCAGCGGCGCGTTTACGAAGGTTCCGGTCAGCGACGACGACCGCGGCGAGCCCGCCGAGCTTGCGCGCGCCTATAACTCCGCAGTCGATCAAACGACGCGCGCCTTAGCGAAGCGCGACCAGGCCGAGGCGGAGATGCGCCAGTTCGTTGCCGACGCGGGTCACCAGCTGCGAACGCCGCTTACGGTGATCACCGGATATCTCAGCGGGATGCTCCAGCGCGCGCACTCTGCCGACGAACGCGAGCCGTACGCGTCGATGCTTGGCCAAGCGCGGCGGATGAAATCGCTGATCGACCACCTCATCACGCTCGCACGGCTCGAAAACCAAGACCCGCTACCGGCCGAATTCTTCGACGCCAACGACCTGATGCTGCGCGCTCGGAGTAGCTTCGACGAAGTATCCCGACGGCGCATCGAAGTCCATCTCGCGGGCGACCCCGTCAGCGTTCGCGCCTGCGAAGACGACATTCGGGAAGCGCTCTGCGCGCTGATCGAGAACGCGCTCAAATACGCGCCCGGCGGCCAAGTAGTCGTCGGGGCCCGAGGCGCGGGCACCGACTGCGCGATCACCGTTGCCGACGAGGGGCCGGGCTTGAACTCTGACGAGCTCGAGCGCGCGTTCGATCGTTTCTATCGCGGATCGAATGCCGACGGCGTTGATGGGAGCGGTCTCGGCCTTTCGATCGTGCGAAAGAGCGTCGAGCGCGCCGGCGGCAGCGTGCAGCTGCGCAATCGCGCCTCCGGCGGACTGCTCGCGACGATTACGCTACCCTGCCTCGAGATCGTAGTCGACGGTGAGCGGAGCGTGGTCGCTGAATCGGGCCTCCTTGTAGATCGAAGCCTTTCGAACGCGAGCGGCTAAGCCGGGCGTGATCATCTGGTAATCGATCCGCCAGCCGAGGTTTCGCTCCCACGCGGTGGGCCAGTTCGACCACCAGGTGTACTGCTTGGGCTCGCGGTTGACTTCGCGAAAGGCATCGACCCAGCCCACGCGCTCGGTGAGCGTATCCATCCACGCGCGCTCTTCGGGAAGGAAACCGCTCACGCGGCTGTTACGCGCGGGGCTGTAGGTGTCGATTGTCTTGTGCGCGATGTTGAAATCGCCGCAGAGGATATGATCGCGCCCGGAGTGGCGCAGCTGCGCGAGCACCGCGAGCAGGCGCTCCAGGAAGTTCATCTTGAAAGCTTGCCGCGGCGGACCCGTGATCCCCGACGGGACGTAGAGCGACGAGACCGTAACATTCCCAAAGTCGGCTTGAATAAAGCGCCCTTCCGAGTCCATATCGTCCCAACCGAGCGTGCGGCGAATCTCGAGTGGTTCGCGGCGGCTGTAGAGCGCGACGCCGCTGTAGCCGCGCCGCCGCGAATCGACGAAGTACGCGGTAAATCCTGGGAGCGCGAAGGCTTCGGGCGGGATCTGATGCTCCTGCGCGCGCGTCTCCTGGAGGGAGACCACGTCGGCGTCTTGCGTTTGCACCCACTCGAGGAAGCCGCGCCGTGCTGCCGAGCGGATGCCGTTGGCATTGAGCGTGATCACTCGCACGCCAACGGCCTTTCCGGTTGCGTCCGTCTAGGTCATTTGGCGCCGGCGGCCTCGCCGACGATCGGCTCTTCGCTTACCTCCTCACCGAAGAGCGCGGGATAGAGCAGTCCGGCGATGCCGCCTCCAACGAGCGGCGCGAGCCAGAAGAGCCACAGCTGCGACAGCTCCGCCGCGCCCGCAAAGATCGCCGGGCCCGTACTCCGCGCCGGATTGACCGACGTGTTGTCGACCGGAATGCTAATGAGGTGGATGAGCGTGAGCGCGAGTCCGATCGCCAAGCCGGCGAATCCGACCGGCGCACGCTTGTCCGTCGCACCCAGAATGACCATGAGGAACGCAAACGTGCAGACGACCTCGATAATCACCGCCGAAACCATGGAGTAGCCGCCGGGCGAGAGCGCGCCGTAGCCGTTGCTCGCAAACTGTCCGGCGACGAAGCCCGGCTTGCCGCTCGCGACGGTATAGAGAACTGCCGCGGCCGCAATCGCGCCGAGCACCTGCGCGATAACGTACGGCAGGACGTCTCGCGCCGGGAATCGCTTCGCCAGCCAAAGACCGAACGTCACCGCTGGATTGATGTGGCATCCCGAGATGGGTCCTATCGTGTAGGCCATCGTCAGCAGCGTCAGGCCGAATGCGAGTGCGACACCCGCGAAGCCGATTCCGAGCGCAGGAAATGCCGCCGCCAGCACGGCGCTTCCGCAACCACCGAAGACGAGCCAAAACGTGCCGAGAAACTCCGCAGAGACGCGTCTGGAGAGTGCCATGATCACCGTTCCTTTCCGCGAATGCGTGAATCGTGCGAGCGTACTTGTCTGCGCCGAGCCGGCGCTCCTATGCTCGCGAGAAAGGCGGTGGAGGTGAAGACGCACACCTACGGCACGTCCGTCCACTGGACGGCGGGCGGCGGCGAGGGAACCACGACGTATCGCAGCTACTCGCGCGACCACACGATCGGCGTTGAAGGCAAACCCGATATTCCGGCCTCGAGCGATCCAGCATTTCAGGGCGATGCAGCGCGGTACGATCCGGAGGAGCTGCTGGTTGCCAGCCTTTCGTCATGTCACATGCTGTGGTACCTGCATCTCTGCTCGGTCAATGGAATAGTTGTCGTTGAATATACGGATAATGCGAACGGCAGGATGGAAGAGAGCCGCGACGGCTCGGGACAGTTTGCGCAAGTTGACCTGCGGCCGGTTGTGACGATCGCCGGCGCGAGCGATCCCGAGAAGGCACTCGCATTGCACGACGAAGCACATCGGCTTTGCTTCATTGCCCGGTCGGTCAATTTCCCGGTGAGAGTCGAGGCCATCTGCCGAGCCCTGGACCGTATGCCCTAATTTTAGGCGCGCTTGGACGGAACGCGATAGGGCGTCCGGCGTTCTCGGGCGCGACTCGCCTCGCGCGGCTCGCCGAGATTCGGCGCCGTGTAGTGAACGAGCTGCCGCGTCACGAGATCGACCGTTACCGAGTCGTCGGGCGTCTTCGAAGCGCTGCCGTCGCTCGCCGGATGGTATTCGATGCGCAGCTGCGCGGCGTCGGCGACGACCCGAAGATACCCATAATCGGTATCGTCGTAGTTTTCCAGAACGACTTGACCGACGATTTGCCGACGCTGATTTCCTTGTGCCGCGGTCTGAACGACTTGAGGGGCGCGCACCGCGCCGCCCTCCTGCCCGCGGATCTTCTGCAGTCCGTGTCCGCCGTTGCCGCAGACAACGTAGGGTATCTGGGCGGCTTCGACGGTCTTTCCGCCCACCTCGATCGAACGCGTTCGAGTGAAACGCTGGTAGTTATGCGCGTGTCCGGCGAGGTCGGCGTGGGGCCAGAAGCCGACTTGCTCGCAGATCGCGTCGATTTGAAGCTGCATCTGGGCGCTCCAGCCGTGAAGCGTTCCGGTGCTGAACGGCGGATGATGATGCGTCAGAATCACGGCGCCCGTGAACTTGCCGCTCTGCGCATCGGAGCGAGCACGGGTGAGGGCCGCCTTTAAGAAGCCGAGCTGGGCGGTGCCGATCTTCGTGCCCGGCGTCGGATCGGCGATGACTCCCGGATCCTCGAGCGTATTGCTGTAGAGCGCGATGATGCGCACGTACGGCGCTTCGAATGTAAAGTAGACCCCAGGTTGAATCTGCGCCGTGCGCGAAAGGCCGCCGGCCTCCTTGAGCACGACGAAGCCCGGCGTGCAGAAGTTTCGCAAGTAGCCTTGCAGGCTCGGAACCGGCGAACCGGGGGGCAGCATTCCGTCGTGGTTGCCCGCGGCTGCGAGGATCGGCGCCGGATAGTTTCGATACGGATCGTAGAACTGATCGTAGTAGTATTCGACTTCACCGAAACTATAGACGACGTCACCCAGCAGAAGGTGAAACTGCGGTATCTCGCTCGGCTTGGCCTCGTCGAAATCGGCGACCATCTTATCGGGGACCAAATTCTCACTTTTCGGCCCGATCGTGCCGCCGCAATCACCGCACGAGTGGAAGACGATCTGCTTGTTCTTTTCAATGTTTGCCAGCGCTGCGGCGTTGCCGCCGAGCACCTCGGCGAGCGTGAGAAGGGGCTCGGCGGCGGTTCCGTTCGGCGTCGAGCGCGGAGCGGGAATCTCCGTCGCAAAGAGCTTGTGCGCGGCATTGAGCTCGTCGATTGCGTGGTAACTGGGTGCATCGCTGGCGTGTTTGACTTTGAACGTCGAGGGATCTGGTGTGGGTTCGGGCTGCGCGAAGACCGGGTGCCCGATCACGCGCGACGGCGGTTGTTGCTTCGGCATGATCTCCTCTATTATAGGACGAGAATCTGCTTGGTGGGACCGGTGCCTTTCTCCACGGCTTCATAAGCCGCGGCGGCGGCGGCGAGCGGCCACGGCTTCACTTCGAACAGCTTGAGAACGCCGGATTCAAAACCGGGCTTGAGTGCGTCCATGATTGCCGCAATCTCGCGGCCGTCCAGCTTCAGCGAGTCTGCGCCGATAAGCCGAAGACGCCGGTGATAAAAGTCGAGCAGGTCGAACGAGACGCGCCGCTCGCCTATGCTGGTGATGACGACCTGCCGGCCCTGGGGGCGCAGGGATTCGAGGCCCTTTTCGAACGTCGGGCCCCCGACGGCATTGTAGACGAGGTCGACGCCTTTGTTCCCGTTTGCGGCGCGAACCTTTTCGACGAAGTCGTCCGCGTTTGCATTGATGAACGCATTGAGATCGGGAGGAGGCTCGGCGATATCGGCTCCGATAACGCGCGCACCCTTCCATCGCGCGATTTGCGTGACGGCGCGCCCAACGGCTCCCGCCGCCCCGATAACGAGGACGACCTCGCCCGCCCGCACCTCGGCTGCCTGCAGCCCATCCCACGCAATGGTGAAGGGAACGCCGACAGCGGATGCCTGTTCCATCGAGAGCTGCGGAGGTTTGTCGGAGAGCCAGTCGACCGGGAGGAGAACGTACTGCGCGTGCGAGCCGTCGCGGTCGATGCCGAATTGTGGACCGCTGCCCCATACCTCGCGACCTTTGCGGTCACCGTCGACGACTGTGCCGGCGTAATCGCGCCCCGGCGTGCGGGGCAGCGGCGAATGGAAAGCGCCGGCGACGTTCTTCACGTCGCTCGGATTGATGCCCGCCGCGGCAATCTTTATCAGCGACTCGCCGGAAGCAGGCTTGGGCGTCTCGAGGTTTTCTACGAAGAGCACCGACGGTGGGCCGTACTTGGCAAAGCGCAGCGTCTTCATGGCAATACTACCGATCCGCCCGCCAAAATACGAAGTGCTCATCTGCGGCGCTACGATTCGGAGCCGAAGCCCTCGATCTGCCGGTAGATAACGTACGAATAAACGACCGGCACCAGTGCGGCGACGAAGACGACCGCGATGAGAGTCGGCAATGCGGCACGGCTGAACAGGCTCGCCAGCGCGATCGCGATTCCACCGAGCACGAAGAGCCGACCGCCAAGCCGATTGGTGCGCCGCCAGACTTCATCGCTGGCGAGCGTCCATGGCGTTCGAACGCCGATAAAAAAGTTTCGCCTGAGCTTTCCCATATAGGCGCCGAGGACGGCCATGAGCACTCCTACCGGAACGAAGAAAATTCTATTGGACGGTGCGCCCTGCCCGAGTTCGGCGCGCAGCAGCACGAAATGCAGCACGAGCAGCACGGCGATGATTGCGAGCACGCTTCCGTAGAACGCGCCGGCGGAGCTTTCCAGCCGGAAGCCGCGCGGCGAGATCGCCGGAAGCACGAGCATGAGCAACCACGTGAAAGCGATGATCGCCGGCATGAGGCAGACGGCGAAGAGCCGGGACGAATAGCCGTTCACGTGCCCGGCTGCGTCCCAATGCGTGGGAACGCGGTCTGGTAACGACGGATAGGCCCACGCCGAGAGGGCGACCGCAACGAGAACGAGCACGAGGCCAACGAGCAGGGCGCGGTTCCGCGTCATTTCATTATCTTAGCACGATCGTCGGGAGGACGTGCGTGCCTCGATCTCATCGCGCTCCGAAGAAACGTAGTCGAGGAGGGTTTTTCCGAACTCTCCGATGACGACGAGTTGGGAGAGATCGATCGGCGTCAACGGCATCTGCAGACGCAGCGCGTCCCTGCCTTCGAGCATCCACGGGCCGACGCCGGAGAAGAAAAAGCCCTGCGGCTCCATCGCTTCGCAGAGCGCGGGCGTGCCGGGATCCTCCAGTGGAAGGGACGCGTAGATCGCCCCGAGGCGATTGGTCGCGCGCAAGTCTTCGATGGCTTGGCACACGCGGATCGGCGTTTCGGCGCCGATTGACTCTACAGCGATGGTACCGAAAGCATCGGCGCGGGTGATTTCCGCGTGGAAGCTTCCTCGACCGGTCGGGGGCGCAGCCTCGCCGATCGCGACCGGGAGACCGAGCTGCTCGTAAATGCTCGCGAGGATCGCGCGATGGCGATGCGGGGGATAGATCGTTCGCGGCTCGCGCGGGCGCAGCGGCTTGACGTAGAGCATGCAGCTTTGGCGCTGCGTCGTCGTCGAGAGCTCCATGTGACGCGCGACGAAGCTGCGCGCCGCTTCGCCCAGGGTGATCCCACAGGGCTTCGCGCCGAAGCTCTCGCTCGCGTGCTGCGTGCGCGGATGATCGGTGACCGGTTCGGAGTAATACGCGGCAAGGCCCAGCGCGAGCGCCTCTCCTTCGGCGCGGTCGCGCAGGCGATTCAGCAAATCACGGCCGCGATGGGCGGGCAGAACGATAGCGCCGCAGGCGTCGGCGATGGGTTCGTCGCCTTCGCGCGCGAGCGCGTAGTGGCCGACGACGTCGCCTGCGGCATCCAGCGCCACGATCGAAACGTAGCATCCGCTTTCATTGAGCTCGATCAGGCGGGCGGGCTCGTAGACGGCGCCGTTATCGTACGCGTAGCCGTAGGTGAGGTAGAAGGCGCGCGCGACCCCGGCCGCGTCGCTCGGTTGAAAGCGGCGGATGGTGTATTCCTGCGGGGGCGCGAGCGGGACGTCTTCTTCTGCGGGAGGCGACGCGTCGCGCTTCTCGGCGACCGCGGGAGGCGGCCGGTTCACGAGCAGTCGCAGCTCGCTGCCGGCGGTTCCGTGCAAACGCCATTGCGCGGCGTCAACCTGGCTGCAGAGCTCGCTCCATCTTGGATCGCGCCGCGCAAGCGGATCGTCGGTCGGAAGGCCGCGTTCGTAGAGCGAGATCCTTAGATGCAGCGACGTGCAGGACGCCACGAGCCGAATCGGCTCGCGCGCTTCGGCGAGCGCCGTGCCGACGATCGTCGCGAAGCCGAGCTGCGTCGCCGCGACGAGGCCTCGCCGTTGGTCAACGTTGAGCGCACGCCGCGTCGCATCGGCGGCGAACGCTTCGACGAGCGAGGCGAATTTTGCGTCCGGTGGGACCTTCAGCTCGGTCGTGAAGATCATAACGGCTCCATCACGAGCGGCGCCTCGATTGCAGCATGTCGCGAATCGTGGCGACGTCGAGATCGTCGAGGCCGGCGAGAACCCGTGTGGCAAGGGCGAGCGCTTCGGCGCCCGGCGGATACGCGCGGTTGGGGATAGCGACGACGGCGAGATGCGCTGCATGCGCGGCACGGATTCCGTTTGCAGAGTCTTCGACGGCGGCGGTCTGCGCCGGGTCGGCCTGGAGCAGGTCGAGCGCGCGCAGGTAGACGTCGGGCTCGGGCTTTCCGCGCGCGACTTCATCCGCCGAGACGACCACGGCGAAAAGCTTTTCCCAGCCGGTCTTCGCGAGAACCGCTCGCGCAACGGAAAGCGCTGCGGAGGTGGCGACGCCCAGCCGAAACGCGCTCGAGATCCGGTGGAGTGCGGCGTCGGCGCCCGGCATGACGGGGACGTGCTGGGCGAACCGCTCGCCGACTGCGGCGACGACGCGCCGCGCGATTTCATCCGGTGGAAGCCTTACGCCGAGATCGTCATGCACGTACCGCGCCCACTCCTGCGTGCGCATTCCCATCATCGCTTGTTGGGCGTCGTCGCGCCAACGACCGCCGTGCTCGATGACGAACGCACGCCGGATCTCCGCCCAGATCTGCTCGCTCTCAATTAGCGTGCCGTCGAGATCGAAGATGACGCAGGCCACTTTACCGATCGTTGCCGGAGGAAGGTGTATCTTCAGAGCAGGTGGCCTTTTATTCGACGGCGGAGCCTTTCCTGGGGGCCGGCCGCCACCCGCGCGCGAAGGCGGCGGTGGCCGCACTGCGGAAACGGCCAATCATGATGCCGCGTTACGCCGTTCTCTCCTTGCTCGCACTTGCAGGTTGCGCGTCCGGCGCGCAATCCTCATCCCTCGTACCCTTCATGCAGCGCGATGCCGCCATGCGTAACCTCAATTCGACGGGGGCGGGGAAGATCACGCACATCATCTACGTCGTGCAAGAAAATCGCAGCTTCGATAACCTCTTTCAAGGCTATCCGGGCGCAAATACCGTGTCGACCGGAATGAATTCGTACGGTCAGTCGATCGCGCTGCAGCCATCGTCTCTCGCGACGGTATATGTGATCGACCATTCGGCAAGTGCGATGTTCGCCGCTTGCAACGGAACCGGAAGCCTTCCGGGAACCGATTGCCAGATGAACGGCTTCAACAACGAAGAATCGTTTGGCGGACCCCAGAACCCGCAGTACGTGTACGTGCCGCACGACGAGTCGAAGCCATACTTCGACATGGCGCACGAGTGGGTTGTGGCCGACAACATGTTCCAGTCGCAGCTTGACGAGAGTTTCGTCGCGCACCAGTACGTCATCGCGGCCCAGGCACAGTCGAGCGTCGATTTACCGGTCGGGTATTGGGGGTGCAAGGGAGGCTCGTACGATACGGTGGCGACGATCACCCAAAACCGCAGCTATGGCTCGTCGCAGCAGGCATGTTTCGATTACGCGACTCTCGGCGACGAGATCGACAAGGCAAAGCTATCGTGGCGCTTCTACGCGGTCCACTACGGCAACGATGCAGGCGGCAACGGCGGGACGTGGTCCGCATATCAGGCCGTTAAGCACATCTTCGACGGTCCCGATTGGAAGAAAGACGTGATCTCGCCGAACTGGAGGTTCATCACCGACGTGCGCGCGGGCAAACTTGCGAGCTTCACTTGGATCACGCCCGAATGCGCGGAGTCCGATCATCTCGAGTGCGGCGGTGGTTACGGACCCTCATGGGTCTCCGCCATCGTCGACACCGTGGGCGCGAGCAAATTCTGGAACTCGACGGCGATCTTCGTCCAGTGGGACGATTGGGGCGGCTTCTACGACCACGTTGCCCCGGCATACGAGGATTACGATGGCGTGGGCTTTCGCATTCCACTGTTGGTCATCTCGCCCTATGCCAAAAAGAACTACGTTTCGCACGTCCAGTACGAAACGGCGAGCGTCTTACGCTTCGCCGAGGACCTTTACGGCCTGGCTCACCTCGCGGCGGCCGACTCGCGCGCGACCTCGCCTGCCGCCGACTGCTTCGATTTTTCGCAGAAAGCTCGTCCGTTCGTGAAAATCAAGGCCCCGTACCCCGCAAAGTTCTTCATACACCATCGCTTTGCGAGCAGCTACTTCGCGCCGGATTACGAGTGAAGTTTCGGCAGCGGTGTCACAGCACGGGGGACTGAACGCTTAATTAGCGGAGGGTATTAATATGGCAATCTCGGTGTTGTTACTCGTAGCACAATTCTTCTTCTGGCCGAGTGTGATCGACTGGCAGACCTATCAGGAAAACGTCGCCATACGTGGCACGGTCGTTGACGAACAAAGCGGCCGTATAGTTCCAGGAGCCGCTGTTTATGCGTCCTCCGGTGCGGAACTCGCCAGGACGACCTCCGACGCCAAAGGGCATTTCCTCTTTCTCACTTTACTTCCAGGTACGTATAGCTTGTGCGGTTCGAAGCCCGGCTTTCTACCGGCGTACTGCTACGGGCAGCCCGAAGAGCTTTACGCCGGCTTCGAGTATGGCGCAACGGTGGTACTCACCCAGTAGGACGACCGGAGCTTCTCTAGGGAAGCTTTGAAGTAGCGCTCATTTTTTGTGTCATCTTGAGCGGAGCGCCTTCACAACTTGTCATCCTGAGCGGAGCACCGAAGGCGCGTAGTCGAAGGACGGCCGGCACCTTGTTTTCCGTTCTTTTCCGCCGTCGCGGGCCGAGAAGCCGGTGCGCGTTCTTTGCAATGCCGCGATAGCGAACCTTCACGAAGCCGAAGATGCGCTTCATTGTAGCAGAAACTTGCCCGTCCTTCGACTGCGCTCCACTTCGCCTCGCTGCGCTCGCTCAGTGTCGCTCCGCTCAGGATGACAAGGCAAAACGGGCGGCTAAATCAGAGCAAAGAAATGGTGGAGCTGTCGGGGTACTGCCCCCCGAGTCCAAGAAGCCTAACCGGCGCGTTCTCCAGGCTCAGCTTCGAGTTTTTCTTGATCGAACGGACGCCTCGAAGCGTGGCTTACCGTTCGCTGCAGATTCTTCATCTCGCACGGGCGTCGAATCACGCGTCCGTGCCAGCCCGAGTTCGTGACCGGAAGGCAGAGTGGTTCGGGCCGACTCTCTGCGTCCGGTGACTAGCCTAGATTAGGCAGCCAGTGCGTATTCGTGATTGGCAGATATTGCCGTTGCGATCGTTTTAGGAGAGCTCGCAACTCCGCCTGCTGACGCCGGCTACGACGTTCCTGTCGAACCTATTTCAGCCCCATGATGTGCCGTTTTGTCCTTCGACACGGCCCTGCGGCCCTGGCTTTAGGATGACACGTGATTATAACACGGCGGAGCAAGCGTAGAGTTTCGCCCTTCGACTGCGGCGCTGCGCGCCGCGCTCAGGATGACAAGCTGAGCGCGACGCCGCGCTTAGGATCACAGGCGGCCGGCGCCGCCTTCCCTCCCGCAGTGAATCAGACGGCGCGGCGGGCTTGCGGCTGGCTCCCTGCCTGCGTGAGCGTCGAAACGAACATCATGATGATCGCGCCGTAGAGATTTGCAAGCCAGGGGCTGATTTCGCCGGTATTGTGAAAGTTTGGTGCGATCCAAACGGTAATCGCAAAGAGTACGTAGTTGACGACCACCGAGAACGCCCCGTGTGTGATCCAGGTTAGCGGCGCCGAGAGCAGTCGCAGCAGCGAACCGAGGAACACGTTCACCAGCCCGAAGATCACGGCCGCAATCACGGCGGTCCAGAGCGTCACGTTGTGGTTGAAACCGGGGACGTATTTTGCGATCAGGTAGAGGACTATGGCATTGACGAGAAACCGTAGCAACCAGTTCAAGATCGATAGCCTCCTTCCAGTTCCTGTTTTATCTTTGCGGCCAGCGCGGGGGTCATCCCTTTGATTGCCGCAATTTCGTCTATTTTAGCACGTCTGATTCCGGCTGGCGAACCGAAGGCCGTGAGCAGCCGTTTCTTGCGCACGGGGCCCACTCCGGCGAGTGCGTCGAGGGCCGATTGCGTCATGGATTTGGCGCGACGCTGGCGGTGATAGGTGACCGCAAATCGGTGGGCCTCGTCGCGAATTCGCTGGATCAGGTGCAGGGCTGGAGAGTTCGCCGGCAAGACGATTGGGTCTGGCTGATTGGGAAGGTAGAGCCACTCGTGCTCTTTGGCCAATCCCGCCACCGCCAGGCCGGTCATGTCGAGCTCTTCGAGCACCTCGACGACCGCGCCGAGCTGCCCTTTTCCACCGTCAATCAGCAGCAGATCAGGCTTCTTGTTGAATTTCTCTTTCTTCGCCAGCTCGCGCTCCATCGGCGTCTCGGTTCGATCGGTTTCGCGCCGCAGGTAACGCAGGCGCCGCCGGAGCGTCTCCTGCATCATCGCGAAGTCGTTCGGCCCGCGGTCGTATTGAATCTTGAACTTGCGGTACTCGCTCTTCTTCGCCCGTCCTTCGACGAAGACGACCATCGAGGCCGTCGGATTCGACCCCTGGATGTTCGAGACGTCATAACACTCGATGCGATGCGGCGGCTCGGGAAGCTCGAGTGCGTCGGCGAGGTCCGTGAGCGAGCGCGCCTGCGCCGTCTCTTGGACCTCTTGATGCGCGAGGAACGCCTTGAGGTTCTGCTCGGCATTCTTCTGCACGAGGCGCATGTACTCGGCGCGCGTGCCGCGCCGCGGCTGGACGATGCGGACGCGCTGCCCTTTGACTTCGGAGAGCCACGATTCGATCGTCGTTCGCTCTTCGGGCAACGTGGAAACGAGCAACTCCTTGGGCACCACCGCCGCGCTCGTCTGCGCCGAACGGCGTTTTTCGGGCACCGGCGCTTGATTGTCGCGTGCGATGCGCGCCGGGGAGAGAGCCGTTTCGCTGGGGACGCCCGCACTCCGCGCGGTGTAGAACTGCTTGAGGAACTCGCCCGTCAGCACTTCATCCGATTGCTCGAAGACGCCGTCCAGGATGAAGTTCTCCTGCCCGATCAGCTTGCCGCCCCGAACGAGGAAGACTTGCATGCAGGCCTGTCCCTGCGCGCGCGCGATCGCGACCAGGTCCATGTCGAGGCGCGATTTCCAGACGACCTTCTGGCCCTCGGTGACGCGGCGTACCTGAACGATGCGGTCGCGCAGACGCGCCGCGGCTTCAAAGTTGAAGTGCTCCGCGGCCTCGGTCATGTCGTGCTGGAGACGCGCGAGCAGCGACTCTTGCTTTCCTTCTAGGAAGAGCACGACCTCGTCGATGGTCCGGTTGTAATCCTCTTCCGTTTGATATCCGACGCAGGGCGCGAGGCAGCGTTTGATATGATACTGCAGGCAGGGGCGTTTGCGCCGCCCGTCGATCGGCTCGGGGCAGGTTCTCAGCGGAAAGACCAGCCGTACCAAGTCGATCAGCTCGCGCAGGCCGTGCGCGTTCGTATAAGGCCCGAAGTAGCGCGCGCCGTCGTTGCGCACGAAACGGGTGAAAACGACGCGCGGATACGGCTCGTTCGTCACCTTCAAGTACGGATAGCGCTTATCGTCGCGCAGCCGCACGTTGAAGGGCGGCTGATGCCGCTTGATCAGGTTGGCTTCGAGGATGAGCGCTTCGACTTCATTGGTGACGACGATCGTGCGGACGTCGCCGACCTTCTCGACCATCGCGGTGGTGCGAGGATGGTGCACGGCGCCTTCCTGAAAGTACGAGCGGACGCGGTTGCGCAGCGAGATCGCTTTGCCGATGTACAGGATCTCGCCGTCGCGCCCGACCATCATATAGACGCCCGGCGCGTCGGGGATCTGCGCGAGCGCCGGAAGCGGCGTCACCGAGGGCCCACGGGGCGCGCGCGAAGGCGCCGCACGACGATTGCCAGGATGACCGCCGCAACGGCGACGCCGAGCACGAAGTATCCACCGCGACGCAGCAGGGGAATGACTTCGCCCAAATGCGCGCCGAACGCGTTACCGAGCATAATCAGGAACGTGCAGAAGATCAACGAACCCAAAAAAGTCCACAAATAAAAGAGCCCCAGATTCATCTCCGCGATCCCGGCTGGAATGGCGGCGACGCCACGGATGAACGGCAAGAAGCGGCAGACGAAGATCGCGAAGTTTCCCCACCTTTCGAAGAAACCGTGGACGCGCGCCAAACGTTCCTGCGTGAAATGGACGTACTTCCCGTAGCGCTGGATGATTGGAACGCCGCCGTAGCGGCCGATGGCGTATCCGACCGAGCCGCCACCCAACTCACCCGCCAAGGCAACCCCGATCGTCAGCCAGAGGCTGTTCAAGTGCCCGGTCGCCGTTAAAGCTCCCGCCACGGGCAGCACGATTTCGCTTCCGATCGGAACGCCGCAATTCCCCAGCACCAGTGCGATGAAAAGACCGAGGTAGCCGTAGTGATCGATCAAGCCGATAACGGCTTGCTGAAAGTGCTCCACGAACCTCGCTACTCGACTGGGGAGGCGGGGTTTCGTGAGGCCGCGCGCCGCAGAATCTCGGCCGCCGAACTTCCTCCTTCAGCGCGCAAAGCTTCGAAAAGGTCGAACGGTCCAACCTCGCGTTCCCCGGCTCGCTCTTCCGCGAGCGCGACGATTCGGCGAAGGCGCGGGGTGATTAGAATCCCTTCCCAGAGACGATCCTCGCCGGTGCCGAGCGCTCGGCGAACTTCGGCGTGCACTCCGGGAACGTCGATGCCGTCCGCGTCGAGCGCGCGAAGAACCGACGGATCGCGCTCCTCGAGGAGGGCCGCCAGCAAGTGTTCGGCGCCAACGTAGTAATGGCTGTGGTTCCGGCACTCTTGCTCGGCGATGCGAAGCACGCGCCGCGCGGCCGGATTGAATTTCGAGAACAAAGCAGCGCTTTTCCGAGGAGGGGGATATCGGGGCGACACGATTTGAACGTGCGACCTCTTCGTCCCGAACGAAGCGCTCTACCAAGCTGAGCCACGCCCCGAAGAGCCTCGTAGCTTTCGCAGAGCCGCGCTCCCCTCCTGGTGCTGCCCTGGCAGGTGCCGACCAACGCCAGGGTAAAACTCAGAGCTCTCTGAACCTCGCTTCCTGCCAATGAGATACGTCATCGTGGGGTGTGGACGCGTCGGATCCGCACTCGCGAAACTCCTCGACTCCGACGGACACGAAGTAATCGTTGTAGACGAGAACGCTGCCGCATTCAAGCGTCTCGGACCGAAGTTCCGAGGACACGAAGTGGTGGGGACCGGGATTGACTACGACGTGCTTAAGCGTGCCGGCGCCGCGAGCGCCGATGGCTTCGTCGCCGTTACCAACGGCGACAACCGTAACATCATGGCCGCCCTGATTGCGCAGCGCATGTTCAAGATCAAGCGCATCGTCGCGCGCATTTACGACCCGCCCCGAGGACAAATGTACCGCGAACTGGGCATACAGACCGTCTGCCCGACGACCGTCGGTGCGAAGTTGATTCGCGACGTGCTGATCGAGGCTCCGTGGGACGCGCTCAACTTCGATCTCGGCAAGCTCACGTCGCTCTGCGTCGTCGTCGGTCCGAATGACGCCGGTAAGCGGGTCGGAGAGATCGAGGAACCGGGCCGGGTTCGAATCGCGGCCATCAGGCGCGGCGTCAACGACGTAATGGTTGGGTCGAGCGACCTCGTGCTGGAAGAGGGCGACGAGCTGAGTGCCGTGGTCGCACCCAACGCCATCAGCGACTTCGCACAACGCTTTCCTTACGTTACCCCTCGCACGAAGGCGACGGCATAGCGATGTTCATTCTCATTGTCGGCGGCGGCAAGGTTGGAAGCTACCTGACGCGGGCGCTGCTCAAGCAGGGTCACGAGGTCGTCATCATCGAGAAGGACGACCGCAAGGCCAAGATGCTCGAACGGCTGATCGACCGTCAAGTTGCCGTCGTCGGGGACGGATGCGACCCGTACGTGTTGGACGCCGCAGGCGTCGCTCGAGCCGACGTCGTGGTTGCCGACACCGGCGACGACGAGGATAACCTAGTCGTCGTGCTGCTTGCAAAGAGGAAATCGAAAGCCCGCTGCATCGCGCGCGTCAACAACCCCGCAAATAAGCTAATTTTTAACTCGCTCGATACCGACGACCCCGTGATCGTGATCTCTTCCACCGAGCTCATCCTCGATGTGCTCAACGAGCACGTCAACGCGTCGAAGTACCGCTCGATGCTCGAGACGATGCACCTCTTCGGTAAGGGCGACATGCAGCTCGTCAAACTTGCGATCCCGGAACGATCGCCGGTTGATGGTAAACGTCTCGCCGAGATCGACTTTCCACATAATTCGGTCGTCGTCGCAGTCGACCGTCCCGAAAACGACCTCGAGATTCCAACGGGCGATACGACGCTGCACGCCGGCGATTCGATGATCGTCATCGTCAAAAACGGCGCGGTCGAGCGAATCCGGCAGATCCTGGGCTCCTAGGGCTAAATATAGCCTTTCCTCAAGGCGACGACCGCGGCTTGCGTTCGATCGGCTGCGGAGAGCTTCTCGAGAATGTCGCGGATGTGCCCTTTGACCGTTCCCAAGCCGATATGCAGGTTTTCGGCGATCTCGGAGTTCGCGCGCCCGTCGGAAATCAGACGCAGGATCTCCGTTTCACGAGTAGTCAGCGGCGAGAAGCGCGCGTCGGCCGGTTTAACGCCGGAGAAGCGCGCGAGCACGACGTGCGCGATTCGCGGATCGAAGTACGCTCCGCCTTCGCTCGCAATGCGAACGGCGTCGACGATCCGTTCCGGCTCGGAGCTTTTGAGGCAGTAAGCGTCCGCGCCGGCCGCAAGCGCCGCCAGCACTTCCTCTTCGAGATCGATCATCGTCACGATGACCACGCGAGTCGAGGGCAACTCCGCGCGCACGCGCTTGGTCAGCGTAACGCCGTCGACCGCGGGGATTCCGATGTCGATCACGGCTACGTCGGGCCGCTCGCGCAAAATCGTCTCCCAGCCGATCGCGCCGTCGGCGGCTTCGCCGATAACGTCGAATGCGGGCTGCAGCGCGGTGCGCAGCCCCGCGCGGGTCAGCGCGTGGTCCTCGACGATGACGACGCGCGCGCGGCCTCGGTGTTCCACACTCACTCCGTCGCTAAGGGAAGAGTCATCGTAAACGCGCTTCCGCGCGGCTCTCGCGGCGCATATGCAACCGTTCCCCCGTGCTTCTCCGCAATCCGCCGAACGATATAGAGACCGAGCCCGGTCCCCGAGCCTGGATGGCCTCCGCCGAAGCGCTGAAAGAGGCCTTCCCGCTGGCGCTCCGGGACCCCATAGCCGTCATCCTCTACGGCGATCGCGATCGCTTCGCCCGAACGATAACAGCGCGCCACCACGTGACCGCCCCGAGGAGTCGCGCCTATCGCGTTTGCCACCAAGTTTGCGATGGCGCGCCGAAGCTCGTGCGGATCGCCCGGGGTGGTTAGCGGATGAGCTGGGAGATCGGCCCGCAGCTCGACTCCCTTGATCTCCGCGACGGGACGTAGCTCGGCGACGATCCGAGAGACGAGCTCCTCACAGTTCACCAATTCGCGCAGCGTCGATGCCTCGCCGGCTTCGTAGCGCGCGACGAGCAACAGCGTTTCGACGATTCGCCGCTGATCGTCGTTAGCAGCGAGCGCCGTGCTGAGGATGTTCCGATAACCCTCCGGCAGATCTCCGTATGCGCCCGAGAGGGCCTGTTTCATCGTCACGTGCGCCGCAGCGAGCGGCGTGCGCAGATCGTGCGCGAGCGCGTAGACGATATCCCGGATGACGTCGCTGCGATCGCCGAGCTCGTCTTTCTGCCGAGCGATCTCCTCGTTCCGTTCGCCGAGCTGCGTGAAGAGATGCGCCTGCTCGAGCGCCATCGACGCCTGTTGCGCGAACGCTCTCAATGTTGCGACGGCGTCCCCGACGAACGATTTTTCGCCGCTGACCGATTCGATCAAGACGTGATCGACAGAATCGCTCGCGGCGATCGGTGTCACGAGCGCCTCGGTGGCGCCGAGCGACTCGAGCGTGACCCGCCCGAGCAGGTCGCCGTTGGTAACGGAAAAGACGTCGGCGGCCTCGGCCGCTCGCGCGACGAGCGACGCCATCTCGGTCGAAAGCGGACGGCGCTCCACGGATATGTCGGCATCCCCGTCACGGTATGAGAGCATGAGCGCCGATCCGAACGGCGCTTCGCGCACGACGAGCGTTGCCTTCGATGCGCCGACGAGTCCAACCGATTCTCGCGTAATCGCGCGTTGCACCAGCTCGAGGTTCAAGGTCCCTCGTACGCGCCCCGTCGCCTCGCGAAGCGCCTTTTCGATTTCCACTTGGCGCATTCGGCCGGCCGAGACGCCGGCTTCGCGAGCGTACTCCTGCGTCTTGATGCTCAAGTAACCGACGAGCACGAACGAAGCGGCCAACAGAAGCCGATCTCCGATCGCGACGCCGTCCCAATGGTGCCCAGCCTGAACGCCGTTGACGTAGCCGGCAACGGCGTTTGCGATCTCCGCGACAATGACGAGATTCGTCGTCAGCCGGCGCTGAAGCGCGAGGCTGCTAAGCGCGATCGGTCCGTTGAGCAAAATGGCCGCAATGAAAAGCTGCGGAGTGACGAGATCGAGGACCCAGGCGGCAAGGAGTAAGCCGTAACAGAGTAAGGCCACGTCCGCGCGTTTCGGTTCGACCGGCGGGGGCGCCTTGGCTAAAGCGGAGAACGCTGCGTCGATGGATCGTTCGGCGAGAGCGGAGGAGCTGCTACGCGAACTCGGCGGCCGCGCGCGCCTCGTCGTCTACGTCGCCAGCGCTCCCGGTTCCGGTAAAACGCGCCGCCTGCTCGAGGATGCTCGACGGCTTGCGGCCGACGGCAAGCGCGTCGCGATCGGCTGGATCGAAACGAAAGGGCGACCCGATCTCGAGCGCATGGCGTCGGGCCTTCCGCGCATTCCGCCGCGCCAAGTAAGGATAGGCGACCGGCTCTTCGAGGACTTCGATTTCGACGCAGCCGTACGCGAGAAACCGGACGTCGTGATTCTCGACGAGCTCGCGCACGACAACCTCGGCGAGTCGCCCCACGCTAAACGTTGGCAGGACGCACTCGCTCTCAAACAGGCGGGAATCGGTGTGATCGGCGCCTTCAACATCCAGCACCTCGAAACGGTCGCGCCGACGGCCGAGGCGCTCATTGGGTATCCGATCCGAGAGATCGTGCCACTCTCGTTCCTGCAAGCTGCCGATGAAGTCGTGGCTATCGACATTTCCCCGCGGCTACTGCAGAGCCGCGTCAAGGCGGGAAAAATCGTCAACGCACAAGACGTCGACCGCGCGCTCAACGGCGTCTTTAAAGAAACGACCCTTTACATGTTGCGGCAATTGCTTCTACGCACGGTCGACAGCCTCACGCTTCCCGTCGTGAGAGCGGGCCGAACGTCGATGGCCGCGGCATTCGTCTACCCGAATCTCGACCCGGCGCCCTATCTCCGGCGAACCGCCGCAATCGCCCACGCACTCGACCTCGGGTTGGAGGTCGTTCCCGTGCGCGGCGCCGATCTTACCGCGCTCGAACGGACCACTCGGGAGCTCGGCGTGGAGATGCTCCACGAAACCGTCGATCCGGCCCGCATGCCTGGGGATACGCTGCGCGCCTCCCTCGTCGCGCTTCCGCAGGGGCGAATCGCTGCGAAGCTGGCAAACACGCCGCTTCCGTACGACCTCTTTATCGTCGGCGAAGGGCAAACGTATCTTGGAAAAAATCCCGCGCGCTCGCCCTATTCGCAGACCGCGGGCGACCGGTTACGAGTCGGGTACGGCAAGCTGACCGTCTATCTTGGCGCGGCCGCCGGCGCGGGGAAGACCTACGCGATGCTCGACCGCGCGCATCAGCTCAAGTCCGAAGGCGTTGACGTCGTCGTTGGCTTCGTCGAAACGCACGGAAGAAAGGAAACTGCGGCGCTGCTCGACGGCCTGGAGATCATTCCCCCGAAGGTCGTCAGCGTCAACGGCATCACCTATCGCGAGTTCGACCGCGACGCGCTCATCGCGCGCAAACCGCAGGTTGCGCTCATCGACGAGCTCGCTCACACCAACGCTCCCGGCTCGATCGCCCCCAAGCGGTTCCACGACGTCTTGGCCGTGCTGCGCGCCGGAATCGACGTCATCACGACGCTAAACATCCAGCACCTCGAAGGCTTGGGCGATACGATCCTGCGGCTCACCGGCACCATCGTCCGCGAGACGCTGCCCGACGGCATCTTAGCGCTCGCGGATGAGGTGATTCTGATCGATGTCACGCCCGACACGCTGCGCCAGCGGCTGCGCGAAGGCAAAATCTATCCGCCGGAGAGGTGCGACGTAGCGCTCTCCAATTTTTTCCGTACCGAGAACCTGTTTGCGCTCCGCGAACTCGCCTTGCGCGAAGCGCTGCGCGCGCGTGAACGGGAACGTATCACCTCGCCGTTCGAGCGTATTCTTTTGGCGGTCGGGTCGCGCGACGTCGATCTGGCCATGATCGCACGGGCCAATCGCATCGCCGCGCGTCTTGCGATCGAGTTTGCCATTGCCCACGTCGTTAGCCCGCGATCCCGCGTCGATCCGAAGACGCTCGAAATGCTGCGCGCCGAGGCGCGTAAGACCAATGCCGAGTGGATTGACGAGGTCGCCGAAGACGTATCGCAGCGATTGATCCAGATCGCCCGCGAGCGGCCGGAAACGACGATTGCGGTCGCGGGACCACGGCGCGCGCCGCGATGGCTCGAGCGCCCGTCGTTTCCGAGAAGATTGCTCGACGCCGGCGCCCGCGAGCTGCTCGTCCTCATGCCTCCCGCCGGCGCCGAAGCACCGCCCCCACCCTATGAAGAGTAGCGCTACTGCGGTTTGAGGCCGTCGAGCGCGAGATTGAGCTCGAGCACGTTGACGCGCGGCTCACCAAGAAAGCCGAAGGATCGTCCCCGGATATGTTGCGCGACGAGCGTATCCACGGCCGCGAGGCTCATGCCGCGCGCCTTCGCGACGCGCGGCGCCTCCCAGTACGCCGATTCCGGGCTGATATCCGGATCGATGCCGCTCGCGCTCGAGGTGACGAGATCGATGGGCGGGGGCCCGACTGCGTCCGGGTTTGCCTTCTCCAGCGCGACGATCGTCGCTTTGGTCGAGGCGATCAGTTTCTTCGACGTCGCGCCGTAGTTCGTGCCGCCGGTTTGCGTGGGGTCGTACCCCTTGCCGGCGGCCGAGGGGCGGCCCTGAAAATATTGCGGCTTCGTCCAGAGCTGTCCGATAATCGAAGACCCAACGACCTTACCGTTTACCGTGACGAGCGAGCCATTGGCCTGTCTCGGGAACATCGCCTGTGCGAGCGCGGTCATTACCAGCGGGTAGATAAGTCCAAAGAAAACGACCGAGACGATCGTAATGCGCAGCGAGGTGCCCAAATGCTTTATCATGCTGTCGATTCCTACGTGAGATGGAGCGCTGCCAGGATGATGTCGATCACCTTGATCCCCATGAACGGAACGATGATGCCGCCGACGCCGTAGAGCATCACGTTCTCGAAGAGCACGCGGTCCGCGCCCTTGGGCTCGTACCGAACGCCGCGTAAGGCGAGCGGAATCAGCGCGACGATAATCAACGCGTTGAAGATGACTGCCGAGAGGATCGCGCTCTGCGGCGTCGTCAAGCGCATCACGTTGAGCACCGCCATTGCCGGATAGGCAATCGCAAACATTGCCGGCAGAATCGCGAAATACTTCGCTACGTCGTTCGCGATTGAGAAAGTCGTAAGGGCGCCACGCGTCATCAATAGCTGCTTGCCGATCTCGACGATCTCGATCAACTTCGTTGGATCGGAATCGAGGTCGACCATGTTGGCCGCCTCTTTGGCCGCTTGCGTGCCGGAGTTCATCGCGACGCCCACGTCGGACTGAGCGAGCGCCGGCGCGTCGTTCGTGCCGTCCCCGGTCATCGCGACGAGTCGGCCCGACGTCTGCTCGCGCCGGATGAGAGCCATCTTCGTTTCGGGAGTCGCCTCGGCCAGAAAGTCGTCAACTCCGGCTTCCTTCGCGATCGTTGCCGCCGTCAAAGGATTATCGCCGGTGATCATGACCGTTCGGATGCCCATCGCGCGCAACCGGTCGAAGCGCTCCGTCATGTTCGGCTTGAGAATGTCTTTGAGATAGATGACGCCGATGATCAGCGTGTTGTGCGCCAGAAGCAAAGGCGTCCCGCCGCTGCGCGCGATGCGCTCGATCACGGGCGAAAGCTCGTTCGACGGCGTACTGCCGTTTTCGCGCACCCAGGCCAGCACCGAATCGGGTGCGCCCTTGCGAATCTTCGTGCCGTCGGCGAGGTCGAGGCCGCTCATGCGCGTGTACGCGCTGAACGGCACGAAGACCGATCCGGCGGGCGCCTCTCCGTTGCGCGTCCCGATCTGCTGCGCGAGCGCGACGATCGAGCGCCCCTCCGGGGTCTCGTCGGCAAGCGAGGAAAGGTAGGCCATGCGCGCGGCGTCTCTTGGCTCGATGCCGCTCGCCGTGATGATCTCGACGGCTTGGCGATTGCCCAGCGTGATCGTCCCGGTCTTGTCGAGCAGCAGCGTGTCCACGTCGCCGGCCGCCTCGACCGCCCGCCCGCTCATCGCCAAAACGTTGCGTTGCATGACTCGGTCCATCCCGGCGATGCCGATGGCCGAGAGCAGGCCGCCGATGGTCGTTGGAATGAGACAGACGAGCAGCGCAATGAGCACGGTGACGCTTTGGTGCGTGCCCGCATAGACCGAATACGGTGCGAGCGTGGCGACCGCGATGAGGAAGATGATGGTAAGGCCGGCCAGTAAGATCGAGAGCGCGATCTCGTTCGGCGTCTTTTGCCGCTGGGCGCCCTCGACGAGGCGAATCATGCGATCGAGGAAGCTCTCGCCCGGGTCGGCCGTCACGCGCACGACGATACGGTCGGAGAGCACGCGCGTTCCGCCGGTCACCGCGCTGCGGTCGCCGCCGGATTCGCGAATGACGGGCGCCGATTCGCCGGTAATCGCGGATTCGTCGATCGTTGCCGCCCCTTCGAGCACGTCGCCATCGGCGGGAACGATCTCGCCGGCCTCGACGATGAAGCGGTTTCCTTTGCGCAGGCTCGCGCTCGTCACGCGCTCTTCCGTGCCGTCGGCGCGCAGCAACCGCGCGTAGGTATCGGACTTCGTGCGGCGCAGGGTTTCGGCTTGCGCTTTACCGCGTCCCTCGGCAACGGCCTCGGCAAAGTTGGCGAAGAGGACCGTGAACCAAAGCCATGCGGAGATGGCAAAGTCGAAGCCCGGCGTGCCGCCGTGCTTTACGAGGTCCCGTACGAAAAAGAGCGTCGTCGCCGCAGCTCCGACTTCAACGACGAACATGACCGGATTACGCGCTTGCCAGCGCGGGTCGAGCTTCTTGAACGAATCGCCGAAGGCACGCGCGAGAATCGCTCGATCGAAGAGGGAGCGCGCCTTGGGACGACGCTCCAATCGTCGCTGACTCAACATTATGGAGCCTCTGAAGAAGTCGCTGCGCCGATCGCGGCGAGCAGTTTCGCCGCAGGTCGAGACGCGCGTGAGGGAGCATAGTTATGCGCTCTGTGACCGAGCGCGCAACAAAGAGATGCGGCGAAACTGCCGCCGCCCGAAGGGTTTGACCGCAAAGCCGCCACCTGCGTCGTCGAAGGCTCGGTCACAGACTGCTTCGAGTATGCTCCCTCGCCTTCTCCTGGCATTTGACGGCTTTGCGGTTCAAACGATCGGTACATGGACTTCTTCAGAGGCTCCTCAAAACGTCTTTCCTTGCAGCAGGAGCAAGTGTTCCACGATCGGGCCGAGCGAGTCCGCGGGTAAGAAGGTAAGCGCTCCGACGATCACGATCACGCCGATCAACAGCGCAACGAAGATCGGTGAACGCGTCGTAAACGTACCGGCGCTTTCGGGAACCGCTTTTTTCCCGGCCAACGCGCCGGCTAGCGCGAGCGCAGGCACGGCGACGGCAAAGCGCCCAAACATCATGTTCACCCCGGTCATGAGGTTATAGAAAAGATTCGGTCCTAGGCCTGCAAACGCGGAGCCGTTGTTTCCATTCGTCGACGTAAACGCATAGAGGATTTCCGAGAAGCCGTGCGGGCCGCCATTGTTGAGCGTCGCCAATCCGGCCGGCAGCACCGCCGCGATCGACGTCGGCACCAGGCAAAGCACCGGCGTGACGAGCGCCGCCAAGATCGCGAACTGCACCTCGCGGCGCTCGATCTTCTTCCCGAGATACTCCGGCGTGCGGCCGACCATCAACCCAGCGATAAAAACGGTCAAGACGACGAAAACGATCATCCCGTAGAGGCCGCTCCCGACGCCCCCGAAGATAATCTCGCCGAGTTGGATGTCCAGCAGCGGAACGAGCCCGCCGAGCGGCATGAATGAGTCGTGCATGGCGTTAACCGCGCCGCACGACGTGTCGGTCGTCATTGTGGCAAAGAGCGCCGAGGCCGGAATGCCGAAGCGGCATTCCTTCCCTTCCATGTTCGCGCCGGCAACCCCCAAATGGTGCACGAGCGGGTTCCCGGCCGCTTCCGCCCAATACGCGACGGTAAAGCCTACGAAAAACAGGATTGCCATCGCGGTAAAGATCGCCCATCCCTGGCGAGTGTCTTTGACCATCTTGCCGTACATGTACGTCAGCGCCGCGCCGATCAAAAAGATCAGAAGCATCTCGACGAGGTTGGTGAGCGGAGTCGGGTTTTCGTTCGGCGAGGCCGAATTCGCGTTGACGAAGCCGCCTCCGTTGGTGCCCATCTCTTTGATGATTTCCTGCGACGCCATCGGCCCACCGGTAATCGACTGCGCAAAGCCTTCGATGGACTTCACGTTTTCGAATGCATGGAAGTTCTGGGGCACGCCCTGCGAAACGAGAAAGAGGCCGATGACGACCGAGATCGGCAGCAGCAGGTACAGGCAGCACCGCGTGAGATCAACCCAGAAGTTACCGAGCGTCTTGACGTTCGTGCGCACGAGCCCGCGCACGACCGCTACCGCCAGCGCGATGCCGGTGGCAGCGGAGACGAAATTATGCCAGGCCAGCCCGGCCATCTGCGAGAGGTAGCTCATTGCCGTCTCGCCGGAGTAAAACTGCCAGTTCGTATTGGTCGTAAAGCTTACCGCCGTGTTCCACGCCAGATCGGGCGTCATATTGTCGATGTGCTGCGGATTGAGCGGCAGCCATTTCTGGGTACGCAAGAGAACGTACAGATACGCGAGCGCAACCAACGAAAAGGCCAGCATCGAGAGTGCGTAGACGTACCAGGGCATCTCCTCCTCGGGGCGCACGCCGCACAAGCGATAGGTCAAATTCTCAATTGGCAAAAGGACGGGGCTAAGCCACGTGCGCTCTCCCGCGAAAACGCGCGCCATGTACGAGCCCAGCGGCTTCGTGATCGCCAGGACAATCAGGAAGACCACGATGGCCTGAAGCCACCCGATCGCGGTCATCAGAGCCGTTCCGGGCGCAGCATGGCGTAGACGAGGTAGATCAACCCGGCGACCGTAAGGACGAGGCCTAGAATCTCATCGGAGCCCATCGCCTAGATCCTCTCGCTGCCGACGACGTAAAGGTCGAGCAGGACGAAACAGACGATCGTCAACGCGATGACCCCGATCTCGAGCAACATGTAACCTAGGATAGCGGAGCGCTGCCGCTCGCACCACCCGCCGATTGGATGATCCAGTGGGACGTCCGGACGGATCATCCGAGTGACGGCTGCTCGGTTCGCGTCCTAAGCCTTATAATCGCAGGCGTCATGCTCCGAACAGTGCTTTTTGGATGGGCCGCCCTCGCGTGCGGGCTCGCCGGCGCGACCGGCAGCGCGCTCGGCCAGGGCGCTGCGTTGCCTTCGAGTTCACCTTCTCCGGCCGCCTTACCGTCGCCATCGCCGGCGCCCGGCCCTCCGAGCGATCCGTGCGGATCCATCCTTTCGATTGTGAATCGTCCTACGGTGAGCACCGGGGTGTGCACCGTTCGCACCGGCCACTTCGACCTCGAAAACGGCTACACGAACACGACGACCACCGGCGTGGGGGGAGGTAGCAATGCGACCTACCCACAGTCGCTGCTCCGCATCGGAACGCCCGATCCGCACTTGGATTTCGAGTTCGGATTTCCCAGCTACGAAACGTCCTCGGTCGGTCAACCTACGATAAGTGGCTCGAGCGACGTCAGCATGGCGACCAAATACGAGCTCGGCTACAGCTCGAAGGCCGACTGGGGATTGTACGGTGCAATCACGTTCCCAACCGGGAGCCAAGCCTTTACGGCCGGGAACGCGCAGTTCACCGGCGATTTCGATTGGGGTTACACGATCAGCCCGGAGTTCGGTCTTGCCGGAACGCTCGGCTTCAATGCCTTGAGCGCAGCCAATGCGGCGGGAGCGGCACAATCGTATTTTGCTTTCATACCGAGCCTGGAGCTCAGCGCTGCACTTCCGGGCGGCCCGTCACAGATCTCGGCCGAATACGCCTACTTTTCGGCCGCAGGGCCTGCTTTGCGCTCGAAGAGCCTGATCGACTTTGTCTACCAGCGCGATTTTGGCAATCATCTCCAGTTCGACGCGGAGTACGGCTTCTCGCCCACGCTCATCAACGGCCAAACGCAGCACTACCTCGGAGCCGGCCTTTCCTTCATGAACTAGGGGGCCGTCTGATTTAGCGGTCGGTTTTCCTGTGTCATCCTCAGCGGAGCGACACTGAGCGAGCGCAGCGAGTCGAAGTGGAGCGCAGTCGAAGGGCGCCAAAGCGGGAAAAGCAAGCAGTCTAGCCTAAGGCGCAGGCATGAATACCGCGTCAATTCCGGTCAACATCGGCAACACCGGCTTCATGCTCCTTTGCGCGAGCCTAGTGATGCTCATGACTCCTGGGCTCGCCTTCTTCTACGGCGGCCTGGTGCAGCGCAAGAACGTCCTGACGATCATGATGCAGAGCTTCATGTCGCTCGGATGGACGACGGTCTTGTGGTTCGCCTTCGGCTACTCCGAAAGCTTCGGGCCCGACTGGCACGGCATCATCGGCAACCCTGGAACCTACGCGCTCCTCCGAGGCGTGACGCTGCACACGATGTTTACGGGCAACGATGCCGGCATCCCGTTGGTGGTGCACATCGCGTATCAGATGATGTTCGCAATTATCACGCCTGCGCTCATTACCGGCGCCTTTGCCAATCGCGTGACGTTCAAAGCCTATTTTTGGTTCCTCACCGCGTGGCTCGTCTTCGTCTACTTTCCGTTTGTGCACATGCTCTGGAGTCCGAATGGCATCTTGGCGAGCTGGGGCGTTCTCGATTTCGCGGGCGGTCTCGTCGTTCACGCCTCGGCAGGCTTCGCGGCATTGGCTTCGGTGCTCTACGTCGGGCGGCGCCACGTGATCGACAACAAGCCGCATAACGTTCCGTTGATCGCCCTTGGCACCGGGTTGCTTTGGTTCGGGTGGTATGGTTTCAACGCCGGTTCTGAACTGCGTGTCGATGCTGTGACGGCGGCTGCCTTTCTCAACACCGATATCGCCGCATCATTCGCGGCGATTACGTGGCTGCTCGTCGAATGGGCCAGAGGGCGCCAGCCAAAATTCGTCGGGCTTCTCACCGGCGCGGTCGCCGGCCTCGCGACGATCACGCCTGCAGCGGGATACGTATCACCAACGAGCGCGGTGATCTTCGGCATCGCCGCCGGTGTGGTCTGTTACTTTGCCGTCGCGCTGAAGAACGGTCTCGGCTGGGACGACGCGCTCGACGTTTGGGGCGTCCACGGCGCGGGCGGATTCCTCGGCATCGTGCTGCTCGGCGTCTTTGCCTCGACTCTTTGGAATCCTCACGGAGCCGACGGACTTCTGCGCGGCAATCCCGCTTTTCTCGGCAAGCAGTTCGTCGCAGCCCTCATCTGCAGTGCGTGGGCGTTCAGCTTCACGTACGCGATGCTCTGGCTAATCAATCTCGTGACGCCGGTCAAGGTCGACGAAGTTGCCGAAGAGCAAGGCCTCGACGTCGCGCTGCATGGCGAGGAGGCCTATCCGCTGGGCGTCTGACGCACGACGGCGCGGCGCGCCGCGCGCGGGAGCGTTAAGCTGCTCGCCGCCAGCGTCGCGAGCGCAACCGCGAAGGTTGCGTCGACGATTGCGTCGCGATACGGAATCGAGGCCGGTATCGCCAGCGCAAGCGCGAGCGAAAGTGCTCCGCGCATGCCGGCTGCTCGGACCACGTCGATCCATTCCCGCGGATACGGGCTCGGCAAGAGCAAGCCGGCAACGACGATCCGAGCGACGGCGATCGCGACGATGCAGGCCACCGCAAAAACGGGCTCCTGCGCAATGCGCCCGATCTGCAAGGCGGCGCCCACCATAAAAAAGACCAGCACGTTGGCCAAAAGCGCCGCGACATCCCAAAACCGGTTCACGTCTTCCGCGATGCGCAGCGTAATCCAGGCCCGCTCGTAGTACCGCAACGCGATCCCGCATGCAATCGTCGCAAAGATACCGGACATCCCAAGATAGTCGGCGACGAAGTATGCGCCGTACGCGCCGAAAATGGTCGCCCCGATTTGAATCCTCTCGCTGTGGCGGTTGCGCAAGCCGCGCGCGATGCCGAAGGCCATAAGAACGCCGAGAATGGCTCCGCCAAGGGCTCCTGCAATCGCCTCCGCACCGATGACGGCAAGTGCCCCGGCGCTTGCGGTTCCCACCGTAAGCACAGCGAGCACGCCGCGGTAGAGCGTGACCGCGACCGCATCGTTGAAGAGCGACTCGCATTCGACGATCGTCACCAGCGTCTTAGGCAGCTTCAATCTGCGGAAGACGGCCACCACTGCAATCGGATCGGTTGCGCTGAGGATCGCTCCCGCGAGCAACGCGGGGCCTAACGGGACGCGCACGATTGCGAGCGCTCCGGCGACGATCAGCGCCGTAAGGACGACGCCCGGACCGGCGAGCGTCGCAATGGTTATCCATTGGCGCAGGATCGCTCGATAGTTAAGGTTCCAGGCAGCCTCGAAGAGCAACGCCGGAAGAAAGACGTAGAGCGTCGCCTGCCCGAGCGCGTAGGCCAGACGCCCCGGCTCGATCAGCCCATATCCGATGCCCAGCGCGACGACGAGAAGAATCTGCCAAAGCCTCACCGCGCTTAGTGAGTGTGGGTGAAGTTTCCGACGCTCGCGAGCTTGCGAATGCGTTGGATTGCAGCGCGCATCCCGATCGGGGCTCGCGGCCGCCCGACGGCCTCGAAATAGATCGTGGGATCGATGTTCAGCGTGCGCGTCTGGACCATCGAAACCGGCGACGATCGCAGGAACGATTCCATGGCGAAGACCTCGTCTTCATCGTCCGTCACGCCCGGATGCGTCAGCAGATTCAAGCTCACCCGCAGCGCCCGCGAGCTCGCTAACCGAATTGAAGCAAAGACATCCTCCAGCTCGTAGCCTTGGGGGCGATAGTATGCCGAATAGACGCGCGGGCGAAAGGAATTGAGACTGATCCGCACCGCATCGAGACCGGCATCGATGCACCGCGCCAGAGCCTTCGGACTGCTGCCGTTCGTGTTGAGATTGATCGTTCCGTTCGAGCGCCGGGCGCGGGTGAGCTCGACCGCTCGAGCAATCGTGATCGAGCGCAGAAGCGGCTCTCCCTCGCAGCCCTGCCCAAACAGAGACAATTCCGCTCTGGACGCGTTCCAAGTGATGGACGGCGACGGTTGCGAGCTCCGTCGCATCGGCCTCGTCTACGATGCGAGCTTGCGGCGACGGAAGCCCGGCTTCGGGCTCTTGTTCGGAGATACAACCGATGCAGCGGGCGTTGCATCTCGGCGAAACCGGCAATGCCGCCTCGCCTCGTTCGAGAAAAACGTTCTGCGCGGTAAAACAGGCGTATTCGAGCGAGCAGAGTGCGACTTGGCGAAGCACGCGATTGCGTGGTCCTTTCGCGAGCCGGGCTGCGATACGGGCTTCCAGCTCGCCCGGTCGAAAGCGGCGCGGTTCCCAGCCTTCGCTTTCGTCGGTCTGCATCGCGGCGACGTGCAACCGATCGCCGGCGACGCAAGCGAACGTGTAGCCGAAGAGCGGCAGCGCCGGTGCGTTGCGCCCAGCCGCGCATGCGGGAAGCAAGAGTCGGGTATATCCGGCCGGGAGCGCGACGGCCATCGCGTGTCGCCCCGCAATCGGGCCGATGGTGGTCAACGGTCGCCGTTGCGGCAGCATCATCTCGAGGGTTCCCGGCGGCGCCGGAATCAGTTCGTCGCTTCGTGCTTCACGAACGAGGCCGCCATCGGCGAGTGGAACGAGGGTTTCGTCATATGAAATTTCGCCCGCAGCGTTGCAGCAGGCAAGGCCGATCGGACTCTCTTCACGGCAACGGACGAACGTCATCGTCTATCTCCGTATCGAAGACGCGAACCGCGGGGCCGGTGAGGTACGCGTCGCCGCTGCCGTCCCATTCGACGATCAAGCGGCCCCCGGGAACGAGCACCTCGACCGGCGACAGCGCGAGCTTCTTTTCCAACGCGACAGCCGCGCACGCGACCGCACCGGTTCCACAGGCCTGCGTCAACCCAACTCCGCGCTCCCAATGGCGCACGCGCATCGAATGGACGCCCATCGGCACGGCCATGTGAACGTTTGTACCGTTCGGGAAATCCGGATAGGTCTGAAGCTTTTTCGCCAAGGGCTCCAGATCAATGGTCGCGGCGCCGGCGCTCGTTTCGAAGATCACCACGTGCGGATTGCCGAGATCGACGAACGTCGCTAGCGGAATCATGTCTGCGATGGAAGCGATCTTCGGCCGTCCCATGGCGACGCGAACGAGATAGGCGGGCTCTCGCGTCACGATCTCGGTGCGGACGATTCCGCCATCGGTTTCAAAAGCGATGCGAGCACCCAAACCCGCTTCATCGAGCCAACGCGCCGCGCAACGTATGCCGTTGCCGCACATTTCGGCTTCGCTTCCATCGGCGTTGATGGTCCGCATGCGCACGTCGGCGATTGCCGAGGGCTCCAGGACGATGCATCCGTCGGCGCCGATGCCGGCACGGCGATCGCACGCCCATCGTGCGAACGATGCCGGGTCGTTCAAAGGCTCGGTCCGTCCGTCCACGACGACAAAGTCGTTACGCGCCCCGTGCATTTTCGTAACGTGCATCAACTGCGCTTCGCAGACCAATGCAGCTTTTCCCGTACCGCGTTTTTCACCGAGTTCGGCGGCAGCCAGAGCGTCGACGGCTCTCCGCGAAACCAGGCTCGCTGACGGCGAGCGTATCTTCGCGTCGCTCGCGCGAGGGATTCGTGCAGCTCCACCTTCGTGCTCCAACCTCGGAGATAGGCATGCGCCTGCGGATAGCCCACCGCATCGGCGGCGATAGCTCCCTCTCCGATTCGTTCCGCTTCTTCGAGCAGGCCCGCTTGCAGCATCTGCTCGGTGCGCCGGCCGATACGTGCGTCGATGAGGTCCCACGGCACGTCGAGAAAGACGAGCAGGCTCGCGAAACCCTCGGTTGCAAGCGTACGCGGCGGCTCGTTGCGAAGCGTCGCTGAGGGCACTGCCAGCGCGATCTCCAGCGCGCGGAGGACACGATAGCTATCGTTGGCCGCGAGCCCGCGAGCGCGGGCGGGGTCGCGCCGCTCGAGCCAGGCGTGGAGAAAGTCGGCCGGATGGAGTCGCGCCTCGCGAGCGAGGCGCTCGCGCAACGTCTCGTCGTACTGAGGAGCGAGCGCGACGCCGCCGATGAGCGTGCGAATGTAGAACCCGGTTCCGCCGGCGACGATCGCCCGTTTGCCGCGGCCTCGCATGTCTTTGAGCGCCCCGATCGCGTCGCTCGCATAGCGCGCCGCCGAATAGCGCTCGCGCGGATCGAGAAACCCGATCAAATGATGCGGCACCTCAGCGAGCTGCGCCGCCGACGGCGCCGCCGTGCCGATCGGCATATCTCGATAGACCTGCCGGGAGTCGGCGCCGACGATCTCGGCATCGAAGTTGCGTGCGAGGTCGATAGCCAGCTCCGTCTTCCCGCTTGAGGTCGACCCCGCAATGATGAGAACGCTCGAAGCGTCAGACACGCTTGAACATGCGCGCGATCTCGCCGCGTCCGAGCCGCACCATCGTGGGCCGCCCGTGGGGACAATGCATCGGGTTCTCGCACGCCTGCAAACGCTCGACCAACGTCGCCATTTCCCGGTCGTCGAGACGCTCGCCCGCGATCGTCACCGAGTGGCATGCGAGCGAGGCCCAGACTCGTTCGCGCACGTCGCGCTGCTTCGGCTCGTCGCTCAAGTCGTCGACGAATCCGGCCAGGTCGAACGGGCGCGCGCCGTAGCCAAAGGGCGTCGCAACGATCCGGTAGGTGCGCTCGCCAAAAGGCTCTATTTCGAGGCCTCCTTCGCGCAGCAAGTCGATCGTCCGATCGAGAACCGCGCTGCGGGCCGGATCGAGCTCGACGACATGTGGGACCAACAGCGGCTCGCTCGGGCCACGGCTACGAGCCGCCGCGCGAATGGCCTCGTAGGCGATGCGCTCGTGAGCGGCGTGCTGATCGACCAAGAGCAGCGCCTCGCCGTCGCCTGCCAATATAAAGGTACGATCGATTTGCATCAGCACGCGCAAACGGCCGGCATCGCGATCCTGCTCGCTTGCCGATGAGCCGTCGAAGAACGACCCAGCCGGCTGGCCGTAGCGAGTTTCGGACGGCGCGAGAGAGAGCGGGGCATCGACGCCTCCCGCCGCCTGGTCGCGATACCGGGCTCTTGCATCGTGGCCGAGCGTCGCCACGATTGCGCGGCGAACCGCCTCGAAGATCTGGCTTGCATAACGAAGACGAACGTCGCTTTTGGTGGGGTGCACGTTTGGATCGACCTGGTCGGGCGGCAGATCGAGAAAGATCACGCCGTATGGATGGCGTCCGGTCATCGCGTAGCTCGCATAGCCGCTCGTCCAGGCTCCAGACAAAATCGCGCTGCGCAACAACCGTCCGTTGACGAAGAGCAGCTGCATTCGACGATCGGGGCGATCCTCGCCCGGAGCGCTTACGAAGCCGCGCACTCGCCCATCGAGCGTGCGGGCCGCATCGCCGTCGAGTGGTAGCAGCGACTTCGCGGCATTTCGCCCAAAGACCATGGCGAGGCGCTCTCGCTCGTTGCCGCTCGAGGGCATTACCCAGACTTCCTTGCCGTCATGACGCAGCGTGAAGGTGCGTTGCGGGTAGGCAAGGGCGAAGCTCGAGAGCCACGAGGACATCCGATTGAACTCGGCATTCGCCGAACGAAGGTACTCGCGCCGGACCGGCAGGTTCTCGAAGAGCCCCGCGACCCGCACGCTCGTGCCCGGCGGCGCCGCGGCCGGTTCTACGGGATCGACGCGCTCGGCGTGGGCTTGCACCCGTGCGCCGATCGCGCGATGGGCCTCGCGCGATACGATCTCCGTGCGCGCAACGGCCGCAATCGAAGCTAAGCCCTCGCCGCGAAAGCCGAGCGTCGCGATCGATTCGAGCTCCTCCGCTGCTCGTAGCTTGCTCGTCGTATGACGGCGCGACGCGAGCGGCAAATCTTCCGGCGCCATTCCCATTCCGTCGTCAATGACTTCTACCAGATCGAGACCGCCGCGCTCTACGTTCACCGTGATTCGCGTCGCGCCGGCATCGACGGCGTTCTCGACGAGCTCCTTTACTACTGAGGCCGGACGATCGATGATCTCTCCGGCAGCAATCTGACCGATCGTCACCGCATCGAGTTCCCGAATGTTGGCCACGCCGCGTTGTTTCGCGTCTCGGGGTTGACAAAGCCTCGGTCGTGAGTATCCTGGTGAAGGATTCCTCGTTAGGTGAGGCGTCTGCACGAAGAGATGCCGCTGCCCGGAAAGGTCGAGAGACCCCAACGGGTGACCAGATTCCGCCGAATCAAGGCGGAATCTAACGCGGCTGCCCTGGATGGAAGGCTACGTTGTGCAGTGCTAAAGCTCGACACTGAGGGAGATGGCGCGGCCCACCGCGCGAAGTTTCTCGAACTGTCGGCCTGCGAGGAGCGGCGACAGTTTTTTAATTTGGAAAGGGGGTGAATGCCTCGCCATGGACGATGGACCTGGTAGTAGTTCAAGCAGTCGGCTCTTCGACGAGCCGTTGATGTGCGGCTGCGCCGGTTCGCTCGGCGCGGCAAAGAGTCAAGACTAGGAGGTACGTGTCATGAAAAAAGCTCTGGCATTTCTGCTCGCTTTCGCGCGTGACCGCGTTCGGCCCGAAACGTATCACGACGATACGCTTCGCGCAAACCAAGGCCAAGATCGCGGCCAAACGTTCAGTTTTTGGCGAGCACTCGTCAGCTAGCGATTAAGAAGCGCAAGCCCATGTTGCTCGACGTTCTTCTGCTCGCCGCGCTCGAGGCGGCGGCGAGCCCGTCGCCGTCGCCCTCGCCCCTTCCAACGCCGCGCTTTGAAACAGGCGTCAGCGGGTCGAACGTCTTCATCGATCAGGCGACCGGCGGTCCCGGCACGACGCCGCCCGAAGCCAAGGAGTTTGCGCGCGGCTCTCCGATCTCGCCGATGTCGCCTTACGACTGGTTTTCTGGCGCGCCGGTGACGCCCGGAGTCGCGGGCATCGCGCAATACGAGCTTTCCGGCACCTACCACGCGGCGGGCGTCGACTTTGGGGCAACGTTTGGTATCGGCGGGTTGACGGGCAGCACGACGAATGCGCTCTACTGGGGCGAACCGCTCATCCCCAATCTGAACGATCACGATCTTTCGCGCGTCGTTCCGTACGCGATCCTCTTTCCAACGCACGCCGGAGAAGACGTCGCGAATGTCGCGAGTGCAAGCCTGCTCAACGCCTCCGCGGCGGCCTCGGACGGCAGCTGGAAAGTGCAAGGCGGCTATTTCAATTTGACGCAAAGCGATCGTTTCGTCTTTGCGCCGCCCCCGATCACGTCGGTCGTGCCCTCGGTCGGCGTTCAGACCGCCGAAACCCTCGGTCCGGGAATACCCTCGATCGACGGATGGCCGACGAGTCCGTCGTCGCTGCCGCTGCTCGGCGCCGACGGGGTTTGGCGCGAAGGAGATACGACCCTCGAGCTCACCGACGCACTCCTGCCGTCGTTGTCCGATACGAACGTTCGGTTGACGATGGGTTCGCTCGTTTTGGATCGGGGCGACTACGGTCGCTTCTCAATTCAGCTCGCGCATCTTTGGAGCACCGGCGACCCCATTCTCTCGACCTCCTTCTTCGGCACGGATCAGAAGATCTACCCGAGTTCCTTGGGGCGGCTTTACACCAGCCTATTGGCAGACCAAACTCAGACGATCGCCGGCGCCCGCGCATTCGTCCATCCATTCAAAGGATGGGACGCATTGGCCGAGCTTGGCCGTGCCTGGTACGACGCCGGTTTGGTTACCAATCCGGGCACCTCCCGTTACGGAAATTACGAACACTACAGCCTGGCGCGACACCTCGGCTCCGACGTCGCCACGCTCGAGTATCACCGCTTCGATCCGACCTACGCAACGATGATCTTGCCCTACGGAATGCCCGAGAACATATGGAGCGTCGCCTGGTCGTGGCCCGGCGTCTGGCTCAAATCGACCTACCAGCTCGTCGACAACAGCGTCATCGGCGCCAATCGAGCCGGCTATCACTTCAAATACGACCACAACGGTACGAACGTCGAGCTCCACGCTAGCTACGGCGACTGGCGGCAGCTCATCCCCGAGACATTCGCGAACGCGTCACAAGTCGGCTTCGTCGACGGATTCTTCCTCTTGCAAAAAAACGGCTTCGCGACGTACGGACGCGATCGGCAGCTCGGTCTATACGTCGCCTGGCATTTACCCAAAGACGATCTCGTCTTCGACGGCGTCGACGATTACCTGAGCCGACCTGCCGACCCCGGTCAAGCGGTCGATACGGTCGCGATGCAGACGCCGCAAATCGTCGCGAGCTGGGCCCACCATTTCACCAAGAAACTGCTCGCTCTGGGAGGCTACGGCCGCTACGAAGCCGTTGGGACCTGGGCGCTCACGCCGGTCGACGCGATCTACGGCGTCGGTTTTGCCGGTGTCCAGTTCGCAACCGGCCCAAAAACTGCGCTGCTTGTAGAGGCCCGTCGTTATGCGCTGGTCGGCCTTCCTTCGATGCCCGCCGGGCAGCCGCCCACGATGCGCGGAACGGCCCTGATCGTCGATCAGCGAGTCGGCATATGACCACGGCAGCACGCGTCGTACGACCGAACGTCTTACGATCGGTCATCATGTTTCTTTCGATCGTAGGGCCCGGAATCATCACCGCAAATGCCGACAACGACGTCGGCGGAATATTAACCTACTCGCAAGCCGGCGCTCAGTTTGGTTACTCGCTGCTCTGGCTGCTCGTGCCCATTACCGTGGCGCTCGTGGTCGTGCAAGAGATGTGCGCGCGCATGGGCGCGGTCACCGGCAAGGGCTTGGCCGACCTCATCCGCGAGAATTTCGGCGTCAAAGTTACCTTCTGGTGCCTCCTCCTCTTTGTGCTCGGCGACATCGGAAACACCGCAACGGAGTTTGCGGGCGTCGCCTCGTCGGCGCCGATTTTCGGCGGCTACCTGCACGTACCGAACGCCGAAGCCTTCAAGATAGCGATGGTCGTCGGCGCAGCGCTTTTTGTCTTCGCGACGGTCACGCGCGGAAACGCTCGCGTCGTCGAGCGCGTCTTCTTCTTCTTTTGCTTCGTCTACGTCGCCTACATCGTCAGCGCGTTCGTCATCCACCCCGACTGGAACGATGTCTTGCGGCAGAGCATCGTTCCGCATTGGCAGGCATCGAAAGCTTATATCATCATGGTCATCGCCGTCATTGGAACGACGATCTCGCCGTGGATGCAATTCTACATTCAAGCCGCGGTCGTCGACAAGGGCATTCGCGAAGACGACTATACCTATTCGCGGCTCGACGTGGTGACTGGAGGAATATGGACCGACGTCATCGCGTACTTCATCATCGTCTCCTGTGCGGCGACAATCTTTATTCACAACCTGCATGCCGCGCACCCGATCGTCGTCAACAGCGTAGGCGACGTCGCGGTCGCGCTCGCGCCTATTGCCGGAAAGTTCGCCGCTCTGCTCTTCGCTTTGGGGCTGCTCAACGCGGCGGTCTTTACAGCTTCGATCCTGCCTCTGTCCACTGCCTATTATGTTTGCGAAGCCTTCGGCTTCGAGCGCGGCGTCGATCATCGCTTTCGCGAGGCGCCGATTTTCTACGGTTTCTATCTCGCGCTGATTACGGTAGGCGCCGGCGTCGTCATCTTGCCGGGCGCCCCATTGCTTGGAATCATCTTCTACTCGCAGGTCCTAAACGGAGCCCTGTTGCCGATCGTGCTCGTCCTCATGCTCTTACTGATCAATAACAAGCGGCTCATGGGGGCCTGGACGAACGGACCGGCCTTCAACGTCATCGCGTGGGCGACCGTCGCGATCGTAGGCGCCCTCACCATCGTGTCGACTGCGCAGCTCGTCTTCCCGTCACTCGGCAGTTAGGGGCGACTGAGGGCTACTGCGCGGCGGGCGCGAGATCGGTCCCGATGACCAGCGCGTTCTTAGCGCCCGGTCGAATCGCCGTTGAGAACGTTCTGGCCAGCACCGCCGCGGCCGCTGACGTGCCGATCACTACGCTGGTATGCTTCACCTTCACATCGATAAAGGTCGGGACGTTCCATCCGGCACCGCGCAGCGCTCCGACGATCGTTCCGTCGAGCTTGAGATTCCCCGTCGCGTTTGCCACCAGCACCTCGTCTTGCGGCGGATCCTTCCGGCTAAAGAGAACCTCGCCGATCAGCTTCGCCCAGCGCGGATCGGCGAAGACGACGGAAGCATCGCCAACCCAACCGGCCCTGCTCGGCAACGTGAACGAGCGAACGTTTTCATCGGGCACGTTGCGGTAGATCGTCAAGAGCGAGAGCAGTTGCCTGTTGCTCATGGTCGTGTTGATCTGCTTGCGAGCCAGTTGAAGGATGCGGGGCAGCTTCGACCAGTTCCGCGGCTCGCTCACCTGATCGATCATGAGCTTGAGCACTTGTTGCTGGCGCCGCACGCGCCCAAAGTCCGAAGCCGGGTCCGCTCGAAAGCGGACGTACCCGGCAACTTCGTCCCCATTGAGGTGCTGCTCGCCCTTCTTGAGATGAATGTGGAGGCCGCCGCTATTATCGTCGTAATCCATCGCCTCGTCGACGTTGACGTCGAGCCCGCCGATTGCATCCACGATCGCCGCGGCGCCCTCCGGCTGGAGCGCCACGATGGCGTCGATGGGAACGCCTCCCAGAAGCTTGCTCGTAACCCTCGCCGTTGCGTGCGCGCCGCCGAAGGCATACGCGGAATTGATCTTTGCATGGCCTTCTCCGGGAACCTCAAGCCAGGTATCGCGCGGAATTGAGACCAGCGTCGCGGTCCGCCGTCCGACGTCGAGATGCGCGAGAATGATCGTGTCGGTCGTCAGTTCGTCGGCCTGGTAGCCGAGAATCAACAGATTGAGCTTGACCTGTCCGAAGGACCGCGCGGCCGTCTGCGCCACGAACTGCTGTCGAAGCGGGCCACGTATGATGAAGAATCCCACCGCCAGCGAAATGCCCGCTGCGGTCGCCACCACGAGTATGCGGATCCACCGCCAGGATGCCATAAAATCCCCCTATTCGCCGCTCTGCGCGGCTCGTGCCGCGCTTGCGCAGCGCCGTTACGATGCGCGAATGAAGTCGTAGCCGGCAGGGGGCGCCCGTTCGCCGATCGCGCAGAGAACGGGCGCGAGTCTCTTGAAACAAATTTGCTCGAATCGGCGCGCGGCCGGCGGTTCCGGCGGCGTCGCGGCAAAGGTTGCGATCGCGCGGATGAGGCCGATCACGCGCAATGTCGTTGCGGCCAGCATCCGCTTCGAGCGCGCCAGTGAGTACGCGATCGTCAGACACATGGCCGCGTGAATCGCCAAGCTGATCGGCAATGGGCCGCCCAGCCATACCGCCGCTCCGAGCGTGTGGCCCCAAACGACGAGTTGTTCGCCCGTCTCCATGGTGTAGAGCGTCAGTATCTGCAAGGCGAAAATTGCCGGAAGCACCGCGACGAGCCTTGACGGAGCCACGCGGATTTCCAAAATGGCGCGCGCCTTTCGCACCATGTAGAAAGCCAAGAGCGCGGCGCCCGCGAGGAAGGCGGGCACGACGTCGAGATTACTGTGGTCGGTGAGGGCCCCCGATCCGAAGTACCCGGCGTTCGAGCAAAATTCTACGATTGGATCGGCGACCGCGGCTGCGATGACCGCGGCCGCCGCACAGAAACCGACGCCGTTCGAATGCCGCTTCATGAGAGCAAGGGCAGCTGCCGCTCGGGCGCCGCGCGCTTGGGCATCTTCTTACGAAGCGGGACGCGCGTGCCGACGTCGGCCTCGCCCGAGAGCGCATCGGCGATCTCGCGCGCGCGCTCGACGACCGCGTCGGGTAATCCCGCCATCCGCGCTACTTCGATGCCGAAAGAGCGCGAGGAGCTTCCGGGCTGAACCCGATGCGAAAAGACCGGAGCTCCGCCGCGCGCGGTATTTTCGACCGCCGTGATGTGGCAGTTCGCGACCACGCTCCAGTGATCGCTCAGCGCGCAGAGCTCGTGAAAATGCGTTGCGAAGAGCACGAGCGGCGCCTGCTCTTCGAGGCCGAGCAGAAACTCGCAAATTGCCTGTGCAATCGCGAGTCCGTCGAGCGTTCCCGTTCCGCGCCCTACTTCGTCGATGAGAAGAAGCGAGCGCTGCGTGCTTTGCCGGAGAATGCTCGCGGCCTCAGCCATCTCCATATGGAACGTTGATTGGCCCGAGGCAAGGTCATCCCCCGCGCCGATCCGCGTAAAAATCCGGTCTATAACGCCAAGCTCCATCTTCTTTGCGGGAACGAACGAGCCAATCTGCGCCATGATGGCAAGCAAGCCCGTCTGTCGCAGGTACGTCGACTTGCCGCCCATGTTCGGCCCCGTCAAGATGATAAATCGCCGTTCGCCGACGCCCATATCGAGATCGTTCGGCACGAACTTCGCGTGCAGAATCGCTTCCATAACCGGATGACGGCCGTCCTCGATGGCGACGATGCTTTCGTCGACGAAAGCGGGGCGAACGTACCCACGCTCCGCAGCGCACTGCGCAAGGGCGGCAAGCACGTCGATCTCGGCGATCGCCCCGGCCGCTTCGAGCAGCTCTTCGCCCCTCGCTCCGACTCGTTCGAGGAGCGCCTCGAAGAGCTGCTGCTCGAGCCGCTCCTGCCGCGTCTGTGCCGTCGCGATCGCAAGCTCAAGCTCCTTGAGTTCGGGCGTAATGTAGCGTTCGCCGCTCGTCAGCGTTTGCTTGCGCACGTATTCGGGCGGAAGCGCGCCGGCGTAGCTTCTACTCACTTCGATGGCGTAGCCGAACGGGCTGGCATACTTTACCTTGAGGGTTTTGATACCGGTACGCTCGCGCTCGCGCTCTTCTAGGTCCGATAGCTTGGAACGCGTATCGGTTCGCAAGGCGACGCACTCGGCGAGGTCGGCGTTGGCCTGCGGCCGGATGGCTCCGCCTTCGCCGAGCGTGGCCGGCGGTTCGTCAACGAGCGTTACCTGCAAATCGTCGAGCAGCTCGCCGAAATCGCCGACGCCTTCGAGGAGACCCGCAAGCGCCGGCGATGCGACTTGCCGCAACGGCCGAAGGAGCTCGAGGGTGCGCCGCAGCGAGCTCAGATCGCGTGGCGTCGCACGGCGGAAGCGCACCTTCTGCGCGATCCGTTCGAGGTCGAAAACGCCCTTGAGGACCTCTCGCAGCGCGTCGCGCCGGGCGTGCTCCGTCATGAGATCCGCGACTGCGTCTTGGCGCAACCGAATCGCTGCGGAGTCGACGAGCGGCGCGAGTATCCACCTGGCGAGCTTGCGCGAGCCCATGGAGGTCGCGCAGGCGTCGAGCGTCGCCAACAGCGTCGCGCGCGCGTTTTGGCCCAGCGCGCGCGTCAGTTCGAGATTCTTGCGCGTCGCCGGATCGAGCGCTAAGAACTGCCGGCGCCGGTAGAGATGCGGCTGAATCGGACCGCGTTGGCCGTTCGTGACGCCGGTGCGCCGCACGAAAGCGGCGAGCGCTTCGAGTGCGCGATTAATGGCGAGCGACTCGTCGAGTGAAAAACCGTCAAACGTTGCGCGCTCGCGTATCTCGACGAGCTCCAGGCCCGGCGTTGCGAGGCGCGCCCCCAGCGCTTCGATCGCCGGCGCAATCGTAGCCCGCAAATCGGCCGGAACGTCGGCGACGATCTCGACGGGTCCGATTCGCGCCAGCTCCGCAAGCAGCTCGTCGTACGCATCTTCACCGGCGATTGCCGTGGCGGCGCCGTAACTCGTCGAAACGTCGGCATATGCAAAGGCAAACGTCTCGCCGACGGCGGCTATGGCAGCGAGATAGTTGTTCTGCTTGCCGTCGAGGAGATGATCCTCGATCAGCGTGCCTGGCGTTACGAGCCGCACGACGTCGCGGCGCACGAGGCGGTTCGGCTGAGGAGCCTCCAGCTGCTCGGCGAGCGCAACGATGAAACGCTGGTGCACGAGCTTTGCAAGGTATCCGGCCAGCGCATGGTGCGGTACGCCCGCCATGGCGACGCGCTTGCCACTACCCGCCTCTTTGCTCGTCAGGGCGATTTGGAGCGAACGCGCAATCGTTTCGGCGTCCTCGCCATAGGCTTCGTAGAAATCGCCGACCCGCGAGAGCAGGATCGCTTCGGGATGTTTTGCTTTCATTCCGAAGTATTGCTCGAGCATCGGCGAAAACTTGACCGTGCGCAAGCGCTTCACCGCCGGAGCGCTTGCAGCTCCAGCGCCGTCAGGTCGAGGAGCGGCGTCCCGGCCGGAGCGCCCGCGCCTGAGAATCGCTCGGCACGCGCAACGACGCTTCCAATGCAGCCCCAGACGTGCGCGCTGTCGATCGCAACGTCGAGCCAAGGCGTTCGCGCGTAGGCGTGCGAGCCGTCGTGGGACGCCGCGTAGTCGGACGGCTTCGGCGCGACGACCGTGACGTTGTCCAACGTCTTGGCGCTCAGTCGAGTCGCATCTTTCTTCGAATCCCCGGCGATTAGCGCGCGCACGACCCGGCCGACCATACGATCGTGATAGCGACGCGTCGCCTCGTTCTGCGCGTCGACTAGCCGCTCGAAACGCCCGAGCGCGACCTCTCGCGGAATCTGCTCCCAACGCGCAGCCGGCGTCCCGCGCCGCATCGAGTAGATGAACGTGAACGCGTTAGCGAAGACGCCGGTGCGTACGTATGAGAGCGTCGTCTCGAAGTCGTCTTCGGTCTCACCGGGAAAGCCGACAATGATATCGGTCGTGATCGCGGCGTTGGGTAGGCGGTTGCGAATCGATTCGACGAGACGGTGGAAAAGCGCCAGCGTGTACTTGCGGTTCATCCGCCGCAAGAGCGCGTCACTCGCCGATTGAAGCGGAAGGTGGATACGTGGATTGAGCTGCGGGATTCCGGCGAGGTCGTCGATGATCTTATCGGTAAAATCCTTTGGGTGCGGCGAGATGAACGTGAGGCGCTCCAACCCCGGCAGCTCTGCAACCGCCGCGCAGAGGTCGCCAAAGTCGGCGCCGTCGGCAGGGTCGCGCCAGGCGTTGACCGTTTGACCTACCAGCATGATTTCTCGAGCGCCTTGCGCGACGCGACCTCTCGCCTCGTCGAGGATGGCACCGCGCGAGCGATGATCGAAGCGGCCGCGCACCTGAGGAACGATGCAGAACGTGCAATAATACGAGCAGCCGCGCTGCACCGTCACGAACGCGCGTAAGTGCGAGAAGGCGTCGGTCACTCCGTCGGCCGTGCCCCCCAGCGCGAAGCGCAGCATATTGTCGCGCCGGTCGGAGCCCGCCGCCGCAGAGTGCGCGGCTTCGTAAAGACTAGGGTGCCACGCCGCGAGTTGGTCGCCGAGCTGGGCTAACTCCCGCGTGCCGAAAACGGCGTCGACGTGCGGCGCTCGTCGTTGCATGATTTCGCGATCTTGCTCGGCCAAACAACCCGTCACTACCAAACGCATCGTGGGGTCGCAGGCTTTGAGCGCCTTGAAATGATTCATCCGGCCGTACGCGCGCTGCTCCGCGTGGTCGCGCACCGTGCAGGTATTGAGAACGACGACGTTGGCGTCTTCCGGGACATCGGCAACCGTGTAGCCGGCCGAGGTCGCGCGCTCGGCAATGTAGCGCGAATCGGCTTCGTTCATCTGACAGCCGAAGGTCTCGATGTAAACGCTGGGCATCTCCAAATGCGGAGTTCGCTCGACGCCCCCGCCGTTCCGGCCCGATGGGTCCGGCCGGCGCCGACTGAGAAGTGAGAGGAATGCTTCAGCCGGCGACGGTCGCTATCGTGGGACGGCCGAACGTCGGAAAGAGCGCGCTCTTCAACCGGTTAATTGGCCGACGGCTTGCGATCGTCGAAGATACGCCCGGCGTCACCCGCGATCGCCTGTACGCGCTCTGCGAGTGGCGAGGGTGGACGTTCAGCGTCGTCGACACCGCGGGCATCGATCCGCGCGCCGATATGGCGCACGGCGTCGAGCTGGCCGATGCCACGCGACGCCAGGCCGAGGCGGCTGCCGACGAAGCGGACGCGATCGTGATGGTCGTCGACGCCCAAACGGGACTCCACCCGCTCGACGACGACGTTGCAGGCATTCTGAGGCGCAAGCGGCGGCCGATCGTGCTGGTCGCCAACAAAGCCGAGTCGCCCGACGCGGCGGCTGCCGTCGTGGCCGATTTCTCGCGGCTCGGCTTCGGCGAGCCGGTTGCAGTCTCGGCAATCCACGGAGAGGGCACCGGCGATCTCCTCGACCGCATCGTCGAGCTCTTGCCCAAGCCCGTTGCGGACGCCGAGCCGACGGCCGAGCTGGCATTGGCAGTCATCGGCCGTCCTAATGTGGGCAAGAGTTCCTTGGTCAACGCGCTGCTCGGGCAAGAGCGCGCGCTCGTCTCGCAGACTCCCGGCACGACGCGGGATTCCATCGACGCGGTCTTCCAATGGCGCGATCGCACGTACCGTTTAGTCGATACCGCCGGTTTTCGCAAGAAGCCGGAGGCGCACGGCGCCATCGAATACTACGCGGCCTTGCGATCGCTCGCGGCAATCGCGCGCTGCGACATCGCGCTCCTCGTCTTCGATGCAACGGTCGGCGTCATGGCGCAGGACCGCCGTCTCGCCGGAATCGTGCTCGAAGAGCGCAAGGGGCTCGTCCTGATCGGAAACAAATGGGACCTCGTTCGAGAACAGGCAGAGGACGTGAGTCAGAGCGAACTCGCAGACGTCGTGCGCTCGGCGATCCCCTTCGCGGCCTTCGCGCCCGTCACGTTCCTCTCGGCAAAGACGCACCGGCGCTTGGGGAGCCTCATGCCGGTCGCCGCTCGTGTTGCCGAGAATCTCGACCGTCGCGTCCCAACGGCGCAGTTCAACGTCGTCGTGCGGGGGGCGATCCTCGCGCATCCGCCGTCGGGGGCGGGAGGGAGGCTCTTGCGCATCTACTACGCTTCTCAGCCCGTAACGCATCCGCCGGTCTTCGTCTTCCACTGCAACGATCCGGATCTGGTGCAAACGCATTACAAGCGCTTCTTAGAGAATACGATCCGCCGGCACTTCGATTTCGAAGGAGTTCCTCTGACGCTCGAGTTTCGCGCACGCCGCGAGAATGACGAGTCCCTTCGGTGAGCGACGTCGGCATTCCGGAACCGACGGCGGTCTTTTTGCTGCTCTTTCTGTTGGCGATTCCGATTCTCGCGTTCGTCGGAGCATTCCTTATCGGCTCAATTCCAGTCGGTTATCTCATCGGACGCTTTCTCTATCGCACCGATATCCGCACGCAGGGGTCGGGAAACATCGGCGCGATGAACGCGTTGCGGACCTTGGGCACGGCCGGCGCCGTTGCCGTGTTGCTGCTCGACGCGCTCAAGGGATTCGCGCCGACTCTCTGGAGTCTAACGTTCTTTCGGGGTCATCTGGACATCGGAGGCCTTCCCCCCACCGAACAGTTCATTGCGGCGCTGGTCGCGGCGGGGGCGGTCTTGGGGCACTGCTTTTCGCCTTGGCTTCGATTCCGCGGAGGCAAAGGCGTAGCGACTTCCTTCGGAGCCGTCTTCGCCCTGAGTTGGCCGGCAGGTCTCGTGGCAGTCTGCGGCTGGATCGTCGGTGCGGGCGTGACGCGGTATTCGTCGGTTGGTTCGATCCTCGGCAGCGTGCTCGCACCGTTTGCGATATGGCTTTTCACCCATTCGCTTCCCGAGACGCTCTACGGTGTCTTCGCGGCGCTGCTGATCCTTTTCACGCATCGCGAAAACATTCGCCGTCTGCGCGCGGGAACCGAGGGGCCGATTCGCCTGTCGAAACGTCAGACGTAGTCTTTGCATCCCTCTCCGCCAGGGCTTAGCTCGCCACAGACCGTACTGTGGGGAACTCATGATTTCGTCAAACGACCTACGCAACGGGGTGACCATCGTCGTGGACGGCCAGCTCTGGACCGTCATCGAGTTCCTCCACGTAAAACCCGGAAAAGGCTCGGCGTTCGTCCGCACGCGCATGAAGAACGTCAAGACCGGCACGACGCTGGAACGAACGTTCCGGGCCGGTGAGAAGCTCGAGCGCGCAATCGTCGACAACCGCCAAATGCAGATGCTCTACAACGATGCCGACGGCTACCACTTCATGGACCAGCAGACGTTTGAGAACGTAACGTTGCAGCGGGATCTCATCGGCGGTCCGGCCGATTTCTTGAAGGACGGCATGGTCGTCGACGTGCAGTTTCACGACGGGAGGCCGATCGGCGTCGATCTGCCCGCGCACGTCGAGCTGAAGATCGTCGAAACGGACCCCGGTTTCAGAGGCGACACCGCGACCAACGTGACGAAGCCGGCCAAGCTCGAGACCGGCGCGACCGTGGCGGTTCCGCTCTTCGTAGAGGCGGGCGACGTCGTACGCATCGACACGCGCGACCGCCGCTACATCGGCCGCGCGAGCTAAACTCCGAGGAGTTTGTCGGGCTTGGGCCGTTTTCGGATTCGGCGCCGAATTTTGTTCGAAGACGAGGCGCGAAGAGGGAGCGAAGCCGTAGCTTCGTGACCGATGAGCAACGAAGTATTCGGGCAAAAGGCGGCCCGAAGACGGAAATGTGCCTAAGTCCGACAAACTCCTAGCGCCGCGTGCGCTTTGCATTGGAGCTCTTCGGCGCCGCCTTCATTGCGAGCGTCTTCGGGTCGATGGTCGGTCTCGGCGGCGGCTTCATTCTCGTGCCGATCCTGCGACTCTTTTTGGGATTTTCGCCGGCCTACGCCGCCGGAACGTCGCTCGTTCTCATCGTCGCCAACAGCGCGAGCGGCGCCTTCACGTACCTGCTCCATCGCCGCGTGCATCTGAAAATCGGCTTGCTGATCGCGCTCGGCGGCTTGCCGAGCAGCATCATCGGAGCGATCCTGTCAGTGCACATTCCCGCCCGCATCTTTGACGCACTGCTGGCAATCCTGCTGATTGCAGTCGCGATCGATATGCTCTTGAACGCCGAGAGGCGAATGGCCGGCCGCCCGGAATCGGGCAGCGTACGCGAAATCAAAGGGATGTCGTACCGGGGCGCGCTAGCACTGGGCTTCGTCGTCGGCCTTTTCCTGAGCCTCTTCGGTCTCGGCGGCGGCATCGTGCTCGTTCCGACGTTTCTCTATTTTTCCGAACTGCCCGCTCACGCTATCAGCGCGACCTCGCACTTCGCGATCTTGCTGACCTCGCCGCCCGGCCTCGTGGTGCACATCATGCAGCACGACGTCGTCGGCAGGGATGTCGTCCCGCTCGTCGCCGGCGGACTGCTCGGCGGCCCGATCGGCGCGCGCCTGTCGCTGCGCCTACGCTCGCCGCAGCTCCTGATCGTCGTTGCGATCGCCCTCGTCGTCGCCGCCGTTACTCTCGTCTGGCGACAGCTCTAGAGGATCGGAGTGTCGTGATGAGGTGATTCGAAGACGCCCGTCGCTCGCATCCCGCTCGCTCCTGCTCGTCCATTTTTTCGGGAGAGCAAAGCTTTGAAGCAGCCCTCCATGGCTGGCCCGAAAAAACTGGACGCTTCTCACCACCTCATCACGACACTCCGCTCCGTCTCATCATCAGCCCAGTGGCTTGCTTAGCCTGGGGAGGTCATGTTGCGGGGGACGACGATGCGATCGTACTCTTCTTCCGTGACGTGGCCGAGCGAGAGCGCGGCCTTCTTGAGCGTCGTCTTTTCGTGGTGCGCCTTCTTCGCGATTTGCGCCGCCTTGTCGTAGCCGATGTGGGGTGAGAGCGCGGTGACGACCATGAGCGATTCGTCGAGGTACTTGCGGATCTGCTCTTCGTTGGCTTGCAGTCCCTCGACCGCGTGCTCGCGGAACATCGTGCATGCGTCGCGCAAGAGTCTGGTGGAGTGCAGGAAATTGTAGATGATCACCGGATTGAAGACGTTGAGCTCGAAGTTTCCCTGCGACGCCCCGAAGCTAATCGCGAGATCGTTGCCGTAGACCTGGACGCAGACCATCGTCATCGCTTCTGACTGAGTCGGGTTCACCTTCCCCGGCATGATCGAGCTACCCGGTTCGTTCTCGGGCAAAATCAGCTCGCCGAGGCCTGCCCGCGGGCCCGAGGCGAGCCAGCGGATATCGTTTGCGATCTTCATCAACGCTGCGGCCAGCATTTTTAGCGCACCCGATGCAAAGACGAAGTCATCGTGAGAGGCCAGGGCCGTGAACTTATTCGGGTGCGAGCGAAACGGCAGTCCGGTCAACTCGGCGATCTTTCGGGCGGTGCGTTCGCCGAACTCGGGATGCGCGTTGAGTCCCGTCCCCACCGCCGTGCCGCCGATCGCGAGATCGTAGAGCGGATCCAGCGCCTCCTTGCAAGCGCGTATCGCGCGGTCGAGCTGCGTGACGTACCCGGAGAACTCTTGCTCCAGCGTGATCGGCGTCGCGTCCTGCAAGTGCGTGCGCCCCACTTTGACGATATGCGCCCAGCCTTTTGCTTTTGCCGCGAGTGCGTCGCGCAGCGCTTCCACGGCGGGCAGCATCCCCACCATCGCGCACGCCCCTGCCACGTGCATCGCCGTCGGGAATGTATCGTTCGACGACTGGGACATATTGACGTGGTCGTTTGGATGAACGGGTTTCTTCGAGCCCATCTCGCCGCCGGCCAGCTCGATCGCCCGGTTCGAGATCACCTCGTTGACGTTCATGTTCGTCTGCGTGCCGGAGCCGGTCTGCCAGACTCGCAGGGGGAATTGCGCGTCGAGCTTACCCTCGGCGATCTCGTCGGCCACCTGCACGATCAGCCGCGTGCGCTCGTCATCGAGCCTGCCGAGGTCGCGGTTGACCAACGCGGCGGCCTTCTTTAGCAGCGCCATGGAAGAGATGACTTCCCGCGGCATCACGTCGCGCGGCCAGACGCCGTCCCCTATGTCGAAGTGAACGAGCGAGCGCGCGGTCTGAGCACCGTAATACTTCTCGGATGGAACGTGGATCGTTCCCATCGAGTCGCTCTCGGCGCGCATCTTTCCTGTGATCTTTGTCGCGGTCATAGCGCCTCTAGCTTCGTCGCGCTTGACTCCCTTTCCGCGCGGCGTGCGCGACGTCGAGACTCGTTCCGGCGGGGCGCATCTCGACGATCTCGTAAATTGTCAGCGGGTAGCGCTCGTCGAAGCGACGTTTGTTGCAGCGAGGGCAGCTCGAGGGCTTGCGCGGGCGAACCCGTCGAAGCACTTCGAACGTGCAGCGCTCGCATCGCAGGATGAAACGCTTGCTCGACTCCTTCAGCGGCGCGACGTTGCCCAGCTCGTGGTAGATCGAGGTCAAGCCACACTCGCGGAGCTTGCGCTTGAAGCGAGCCCCGTGGCCCGTGTCGCGAAACTGCGCGTAACACCAGGCGTGAATCATCTCGTGCAGCAAGGTCTCGGTCAGCGCTTCGGGATCGTTTCGGAAGTGTTTCGGCGACAGCTCGATCGCCAAGGGCTGCCTGCCGTACGTGACGCGTCCCGCTGAGTTAGAAAAGCGCTCGTTATATCGAATTCTGCAGTCCGGGACTTCGCCGTTGAAAAATTCATAGTTCAAACGAGCGAAGAGCAGCTGGAGATCGGCTTCGCTCGGCAAGAGGCTTACCACGCATGATTTCGTTCGACGCGCGTCCAACGGAACCATCGTGCCGGAAAGTCAGTCGGGTGGTCTGCCGCCGCGTGTCTACGCGCCTCTCCTCGCGGTGATTTCGGTGATTTTCCTCGCTACCATGGCGTACCTCATAGCGCTAGGCTTCGGCGTCACCGGCTCCGTCTTCGGTAAGGCCGCAGAGCCGAGCGGCGCGGCCGTGCAGCAGCAAGGTTCGCAGAACGCCGTCGAAGGCGGGCCGCCCGCGCCCGTCGTCGCGCAGCTGCAAACGCTGCGCGCGCGGATCGCGGCACATCCGAACGACGACGTCGCCCTGACCCAGCTCGCCGACATGTATCTCGCCGCAAGTAAGTTCGAAGAGGCGATTCCATTCTACCAACGAGCGCTGCGCGCGAATCCCCACAACGTGGCAGCCCAGACCGGGCTCGCCCAAGCCCGCGAGGCACTGCGTGAGTAGCGCGCCTACCATTTATATCTCGTGCGACATGGAGGGAACGGCAGGAGTCTGCTCGTGGAAGCAATGCGACCCGAGCGACGCGCACGAGTACCCCATCTTCCGCCGGTATATGACGCGCGAAGTGCGCGCGGCAATCGAGGGCGCTCGCGAGGGCGGGGCCCGCGCGGCGCTCGTCAACGACTCGCATTGGTCGATGCGCAACTTGCTGCTCGACGAGCTGCCGCAGGACGACGACGTGCGCGTGATGTCCGGCGCGCCGAAGCCTTGGAGCATGATGCAGGGCCTCGATGGCGCAGTGGATGCGGCTTTTTTTACCGGCTACCACGCGAAGGCCGGCGATTGCGCGACGCTTTCGCATACCTTTAGCGAATCGGTCTACTCAGTGACGGTCAACGGCATGGCGTGCAGCGAGGCGCTCCTCAACGCGGCGCTCGCCGGAAGCCACGGCGTTCCGGTCGTGCTCGTTACTGGGGATCGCACGATCGTCGACGAGAGCACGCGCGCGCTGCCGTGGGTGGTCGGAGTCGCCGTCAAGGATGCGATCGGCTTCTCGGCCGTGAACTCGATGACGCCGCAGGCCGCGTGCGAAGCGATTCGCGCGGGCGCGCGCGAAGCGATTGGACGAATCGCGCGGGCGCGGCCGTTCCTCTTCGATGCGCCATTCGAGCTCACGATCGAGACAGCGGGCGTCGAGCACGCCGACTTCATCGAGCTGCTGCCCGGCTTCGAGCGCGCCGGCGGCCGCGCCGTGCGCTTTACGTCCAACGAGTATCCCGAGCTCCTGCAGGCCTTTATCGCCGCGACGCGTATCGCCGCCGCCGCGAATACCATCGCATGAAATTGTACGTTTCCAGCGATATGGAAGGAGTTGCGGGAGTCTGCGCGTGGGAGCAGGTCGACGCCCGAACGCCCCAGCCCGATTATGCGATCTTTCGCCGGCACTATACTTGGGAGGTAAAGAGCGCAATCGAAGGGGCGCGTGCCGCCGGCGCGACCGACGTGCTCGTCAACGACTCGCACGGCCCCATGCGCAATCTTCTTCTCGACGAGCTCCCGAGCGACGTACGAATCATCTTCGGGAACCGCAAGCCGCTCTCGATGGTGCAAGATGCCGATAGCGGCTTCGGCGGCGCCTTCTTCATCGGGTATCACGGCGGCGCCGGCGATCCCGATGCGGTCCTCTGCCATACGTATACGCCGTCGGTTATCTACGAGGTTCGCATCAACGGCGTGCGCTGCAGCGAGGCGACGATCAACGCCGGACTCTTGGGCCACTACGGCGTTCCGCTCTTGCTCGTGACCGGCGATCGCACGACCGTCGAAGGCGTGCGGGCGCAGATGCCGTGGGTCCGCGGCGCCATCGTCAAGGAATCGATCGGCAACTTTGCAGCCAACTCATTGACGCCCGCGGCGGCGCAGCGCGCGATTCGTCGCGGCGCCGAGGAGGCCGTCCGCGCTGCAACAACGGCAAAGCCCTATCGCTTTGAGCCGCCGGTCACGCTCGACGTCCAGCTCGTCACCGCCGCCCAGGCGCATCTCGTTGCGATGATCCCGGGATTCGAGCGCACCGGCTCGCGCAGCGTGCGGTTCGTGCACGACTCGTATCCGGTCGTCTTCAAGGCCTTCGTCGCCACCTGGCGCCTCGGGGCCCAAGCCTGACGCGAATTGACAAAGGCGCCCTTCACATGCATCGACCACGTTCAGTTGGCGATACCGAGCGGCCAAGAGGAGCCGGCGCGGGCGTTTTACATCGACATTCTCGGCATGATCGAGGTTCCGAAGCCGCGGGAGCTCGGCCGACGCGGCGGCGTATGGCTTCGGAGCGGCGATGTTTTCATTCACCTTGGTTGCGATCGGGATTTCCGCGCTGCGACGAAGGCCCATCCGGCGCTCCGGTGCGCCGACTACGAGACGCTCGTCCGCAGGCTCGAGTCTCGCGGCATAGCCGTCTTAACCGACGAGCGTCTGGTCGAGGGAAAGCCGCATTGCTACATCGCCGATCCGTTCGGCAATCGCATCGAACTGATTAAGGACTGCTGACCGAAAGTTTGAGCATGCTCCAGAAGTGCCCGATCCTATTTCGTAGGGCGCTTGCTGAGGGCGTGACGCTCACCGTGGCACCATAATCATCGTAGGCTGTTTTCTTTAGGGCCGTCTGCTTGCCGCCGTCAGGGTAGTTCCAAAAGGCCAGACCGTAGCCGTGTCGGTTAATTCCCGCACCACCTATAACGGCGCTTCCTTGGATCCAATATTGATTGCCGCTATACAGTCGACGAAGGCCATACGAGCGAAGAGAAACGGTGCTAACAACGGTAGCGCCATTTCCGGTGATGCTGAGGCGATCGAGCCGTATGCTGTCTTTGCTGTGCGGAAGACTCTCGACTGCTAAATAGGTCCCATCCCACTGCGCGTAACCGGTCTTTAGCGGTTTGTTGATTGCTAGCTGAACGAGGGAGTTCCCATTTTTGGCAAGCTCGAGGAGATACGTGTTGGGAAATCCCGTGACAAATAGGTTACCGCTATTGTCGTACGCCGGATACCAAAACTCTGCACCAGAATAGGCGTACGTTACAGGTGTTCCTTGGGCACCCTGGTAGACGGCAACATTTTGTGGCCAGATGTTCGCGACGGCAAGGTTCCCGGTCACCGGATCGACCGAACATCCATTTGGCTCAGCCCCAGAGTCCGACAAAATGTTTACGGGCCTTTTCCCCCCGTGCGCATACTCAACGATTTCAGCATTCTCCGCATCGGTAATGAATACGTTGCCATTTTGGTCCGAACACAATCCTGAGGGGCTACTGAAGTTATTGAGCACTCTTACGAGCTTCAATCCAGGATATGTATAGACGCCAACCTTTTGAGCCTTATTATCCGATATATAAAGAAGACCGCCTTCCCTTTTTGATGCTGGGAAGGCATGCGATTTTGACTTAAGATCACTCCGCGCGTTGAAACTCGCCGCACTCGGCACGGCTGAAAGTGGGCTTTCCTTCACCGCACAAGAAGAAACCGCTAACATTAGGAAGCATCCGATAGCGAAGCTCGCGAGAATCCCGTTAACATTCACGGTAACTCTGTCCTCGTCACTTCGGTGACTGGCATCGCTGAACTCGTTTGGCTATCCCTAGCCATTGATAAGCGTCGGCCGTGTTTCCTCCCACTGCTCGCTTGCGGCGCTAGCGCCCTTCGACTTCGCGCCTTCGGCGCTTCGCTCAGGATGACAAAGCCGGCGCTTCGTTCAGATGACAAAGGCGGGATCGTCAGGATGACAAGGGACTTGCTACGATGCTGCTGCCGGTGCTTCAGAACCAAGGGCGATGGCGATTTCGACGACGTCGTCCTCGTTGAGCGAGAGCCGCCGCATCGCGACCTCATAAAGCTCGATGGTCTCTTCGCTCTTGCTCGAGGCGGCGCGTTCTTCTCGCAGCCGCTTCACCTCGTCGGTAACGCGGTGCGCCAACTCGGAGCTCGGCTCGACGCCGGCGCGGGCGAGACGCTCGCGCTGCCGGCGCAACGTGTCCTCCACGAGCGAGGCTCCGGTGTGCTTGCCGAAAACCCAGCTCGTTCGGCCGCCGACGAGGTCGCCGGGAACGGCTTCGTACATGCGGTGATCGATCAGCATCGCCTGCGTGTGAATGCCCGACTCGTGCGCGAAGACTTTCGATCCGACGATCGGCTCGTGCTGCTGTAACGGAATGCCGCTCATGCGCTCCATGAAGCGCGCCAGCTCCCGAAGCTTCTCGTACTTGAAGCCGGGCAGATCGATGCCGTACAGCACGCGCAGCGCGACGACGAATTCGTGCAGCTTCACGTTGCCGGCGCGCTCGCCGTAGCCGTTGGCCGTTACGGAGATCACCTTGAAGCCGCACGACGCGGCCGTGATCGCGTTGATCGTGCCGAGTCCGTAATCGTTGTGCAGGTGCGCGACGATCGGAAGCCCAGCGGGCAGCGCCTCAACGATGCGCGAGCAGTACCAGCGAGTCGCTTCCGGGGTCAGCGTGCCAACCGTGTCGGGCCAGGCCGGGCGAGTTCCGCCGGCCGCGAGGGCGGATTTGAAATACTCGATGAAGTACTCGACGTCGCCGCGGCTGCCGTCTTCGGCGCCGAACTCGATCCGCTCGACTCCGCACTCCCGCGCGTGCCGAATCGCGTCGCACTGGAGCCGAACGTTCGCCTCGCGATAGAAGGAAAGCGGTAAGTCGAGCCACTCTCGCTCGTCGCGCCCTTCGTAGCGAAGGAGCGTCTTGCCGATTTTGTACTTCAGGTGGAGATCGCTGCCGCTCGTGAAGATAAAGAACGTTACCTCGCGCGGCTCGACGCCGGCGTCGCGGAGCGTCTTGACGGTAACGTCGATGTCGTTACGATTGCTGCGGCACATGACGACGACCTCGACGTTGCCGAGCTCGCTGCGACGCTTGGCCTCCATCACAAGCTGCAGCGTCCGGCGATCGCCTTCCGACGCCGCCGGGAATCCAACGCTCATAACGTGCACGCCGATGCCCGCCAGCTCCTTGGCTATCTCCAGCTTTTGGGCGGGCGTATAACAGACGCCGGGCATCTGCTCGCCGTCGCGGAGCGTTTCGTCGTAGATGCGAATCTCCGCGCGGTCGGGGAAATGCACGTCGCCCGTAAATTCTTTTGGATCCCGGATGAGGCGTTCGATCGGTTCGCGGAGCATCTTTCGGCTTTCTACGGCCGCGACGCCATCTCTTCGTTGGAGACCTTTGAAACGTCGTCCTGGCGTTCGCCAAAACGCAGTTCGGCCGTGTCGCGCGGGAAGAGCAGCTCGAGCGTCCAGTCGAAGGCGACGCGCAGCTTCCGATCGAGACCCGGTAGGCGCAGCAAGTAGTACGTACGCCACAAGAACCACGCCGCAAAGCCGGTGATGACGCGATCGCCGGGAAGTTGCGCGACGCCTTTACGTCCTCCCAAAGCGGCCATCATGCCGAGCGTCCGGTATCGGAACGGCTTCGTCGCAGCGCCACGTAAGGCGGCCACGATATTATCGGCGAGGAGCGGACCTTCGCGGATGGCATGCTGCGCCGTCAACGGATAGAGTCCGCCTTCGCCATCCGGAATCGCCGCGCAGTCACCCAAAGCCCAAACGCCGAGGAAGCCCGGAACACTCATATCTTGCGCGGTTTCGATCGCGCCGCGCTTGGTCTTCGGCAGTAACGGCTCGCGCGCGATCGACGGTGACGGTTTGACACCCGCACTCCAGACAACCGTTTCGCTCTCGATGCGCCGTCCGCTCTGCATCGTGAGGCCGGACGCATCGACGGATGCAACGCCGTCGCCGGTCAGCACTTCAATGCCGCGCGATTCCAGCACGCGGCGCGCGTATTCGCCCATCTTCGGCGGGAGGCCGGCAAGCAGAACCGGACCGGCTTCGACGAGCACTACCTTGACTTGGTGCCGCGCGAGCCGCTTGTAGAATCGCAAGACGCTTCGAAAGAGCTCCCCGATCTCGCCCGCCGTTTCGACGCCGGTAAAGCCGCCGCCGACCACCGCGACGGTCAGCAGCCGATCCCGCCGTCGGTCGTCGTCGATCGTATCGGCTAGCTCCAGCAGCCAAACGAGATGATCGCGCAGGGTCTCGGCGTTTTCGAGGGTCTTGAGCGCCCACGTGTGCTCCGCAACACCCGGAAGCCCAAAGTCCGAGGTCGTGGAGCCGAGCGCGAAGACGACGTGATCGTACGGCTGCACGACGATCCTACGGGTCAGCACGTGATGATATCGCAGCGCGCGCTTCCCCACGTCGATCTCGTCGACGTCGGCGAGCACGAAGCGGGTACGGTGGAGCTGTGTGCGGGTCGGCGTTACGACGTGACGTACCTCGAGTTCGCCGGAGGTCACTTCGGGCAGCATCGGCGTGAAGAGCGAGTAGTTCTCGCGGCTGAGCAGCACGATCTCGGCTTCGCCCGGGCGCAGCCGCTGCTCGAGCCGGCGAGCGACGGCGATCCCCGCAAAACCGCCGCCGGCGATGACGATGACCGGCACGCGATGCGGTTGAAGAGGGTTGGGTGGAATACCTTCCCCCGTCGTCCGACCCCGGCACCGAGCCGCCCAAACCGGTGCGGCGTCGCCGCACCGGTATCGGCGCGCTGCTCGCCGCCGCGGCAGCGTTTCTGCTCAAATTCAAGTTCCTTTTCTTAATCGGAGCAAAGCTCTTCGCGATCAGCTGGACCTTCTTGCTCTCGCTGTGGGTCTACGTCATCATTTTTGGATGGAAGCTGGCGGTTGTCGTGATGATGCTCTTGCTGGCCCACGAGCTCGGACACTATTTTGCTTTTCGCGCATACGGTTTGCCGGCGCGTTTGCCGGCCTTCGTTCCGCTGTTGGGTGCCTTTACCGCCGGCGCTCAACCGGAAGATCTCGAGCAAGACGCATACATTGCGCTGGCCGGACCGCTGGTCGGCCTCGGCCTGGCAGCCGTCTGTTACGTTATCGGCAGCGAAACGCAGGACCGCTTTTGGTATGCGTGCGCCGATCTCTCGGCTTTCTTGAATCTCTTCAATATGATACCGATGCCGCCGTTCGACGGCGGCCGGATCATCGGCGCCCTCTGGCCGCCGCTGTGGATCCTCGGCTTCGCGCTCTTCATCGCGTTCGCGGTCTTCATGCACATCCCGATTCTCTTCGTCGTCATCATCGGAGCGCTCGGGTTTCCGGCGATGATCGCGGCGTGGCGCGGGCACGTCGACCCGCGCGCCGCGCGCATGACCCTCGGCGCGCGCGTTCGCGTCAGCTTGTGGTACCTCGCGACGTTGCTGGGGCTTTTCTTCGTCATGGCGCAGTCGCACCTGATCGCTACGCCCCAGGCCGGACCGGTTGGCTGGTGACGCGACGCGTTTTGCTGGCGCTCGCGTTCGCGGCGATCGGCGTGGCGATCTTTGCAGCCCGGCCTCGTCCGACGCCGGGGCCGCTCGCGCGCGACTTCGAGGCGTATTGGGCGGCGGGTTCGGCATGGAACGAACACGCAGATCCCTACGGTCGCGCGATCTGGGACGCGGAGCGCAGCGTGCCCGGCGTCGATGCACGGCGCGAGGAGATCCTGCCGTTCGTCAATCCGCCCGCGACGCTTCCGCTCTGGAGTCTGCTCGCGCGCTTGCCCTACGACGCCGGCGCGCGGCTATGGCTGGCGATCCTCGGAGCGGCTCTTCTTGCGCTCGTCGTAACGGTTCTCGCCGGAAGCGCAAACTCGATCGCGCCGCTCTCTTTCGCAGCGGCCGTCGCACTCGCGATTGCCTGCGGACCGATCACGAGCGATCTCGCGCTTGGGCAATTTGCATTGGCCGCGTTCCTGGGCGCAACGCTCGTTGCGGTGATGGCGCCGCGCTCGCGGCTGGTCGGGACGGCGGCCGCATGCATCGCTTTCGCTCAACCGAACGTGGCGCTCGGTCTCATCACCCAGCTCGGACGTAAGGGAGTCGCACTCGCGATCGCCTCGGGCGCGGTCCTTACGTATTTGGTCGGCGCCATCTACGCCGGCTACTCGTGGCCCGTTTCCTATCTTCGCGAGCTTTCCGCGCACGAAGCCGCGGAGCGATTTGCCGCGATCCAACTTGCGCCGGTCTCCACCCTTCACGGCTTGGGGCTCACACCCGTATCCGGCACGCTCGCAGATGCCGGCCTCTTCTTCCTCGCCGCCGTCGCTACGCTGGCAATCATGCGCCGGACCTCCGATTATTTCGCCCGCTTTTCCGCCTGTTCGGCCTTGTCACCGTTTCTCGCCGGCTTCTTTCACGAGCACGACCTCGTCGTGGCGTATGCGGCAATAGTCTGGTGCGGACTGCGCACAACCGGCGCCGCGCGTACCATCGCCCTTGCGGGCACGCTGCTCGTCTGTGTCGACTGGCTCGGGCTCGCCCAGCGACCAACGGGATTCGCACAGAGCGCGCTGTTGGCGGGTGCGGCTTTTTGCTCGTTCTTGGCGCTCGGCTCGAAGGTCGACCGGCGCAGCGCTCTCGGTGTCGCGCTCGGATCCGTTTCGGTTTTCGCTGCCGCGGCGTGGCTTGGAACGCATCACCCCGCGCCGGTCTGGCCCGACGCCCTGGGGGCGTTTCACGCACGACCGAGTGCCTCGATAGCCGAAGTGTGGTCGGCGGAGCAACGCTCGAACGGGCTGGATGCCGTGGTTCCCGCTTGGGCGCTGCTGCGTGGCCTCTCGCTGCTCGGCTGCGGGCTACTGGCTTTTGCTATATATCGACATCCATCATATTGTCGAACGGCGTGAGTGCGCCGGGGTGAAAATTCTTTAAATCCGAGTTGTCCGCGTAAATGTTTTCGGAGATGCTGGTCACGACCGACGGAACGTCGTGGACGAACTCACGCTGCACGATAAGGACGTCGCCGTTGCGTTGCACCTGCTGGTAGTGCCCGTACAAAGCTTTCATGGCAGCTTCCGCGCGAGGGTTGCACCAGCGGATATCGTTTTGGCCGTTGGGCGGAAAGGCGCCGCAATCGTAAATCGGAGTGTAATCTCCGATCGCGTCGTTGACCCATGAGAATATGATGACGTCCCATTTGTTGGAATAGACGATGCCGCCTTGGGACAGCGGTGCGAACATGAGCGCCGGCGGATAATGACGCACGCTGATCTCGGCGCCGATCTGCTTCCACCACGACCGAATGAGCTCGATGCGCTGGTCGGTGTCCGGCGACCCGGTCGACGTGGCGAAATCGAATGAGAGCCGCACGCCGTTCTTTGCCCGAATTCCATCGGGCCCGCGAACCCAACCATCCTGGTCGAGGAGCGCGTTGGCACGTGCGATGTCGAAGGGCATTAGCGGAATGGACTTTACCGCGTATGGCGCAGTTGGAGGTGTCGTAACCTCCGAGAGGATCCCGACGCCATGACCGATCTTATCCCGGAGAGTGCGCCGGTCGACCGCGAGCCGCAGCGCCTCGCGCACGACCGCATCCCGCAGCGTTGGCCGTTGCGTATTGAAATCGAGATGACCGAACAAGTAGCTAGGCTGGCGCAAGATCGAGAATCCGGGAAGCCCCTGCAACCGTGAAACGTAAGCCGCGGCAACCTGGACCCACATATCGGTTTCGTGAGCTTGGAGCTGCGAGAGCAGCGTGTTTCGGTCGGGGATGATTTGGTAGATAACTTTTTTCAGCTTTGGGGATCCGCGCCAGTAGAGCGGATTGGCGACTAAGATGACGTCCTGCGCGCGATCCCACCGAAGATACTTGAACGGTCCGATACCGATGGGAAGGGAGTTATACGGAACGTTATTGATGTTCGGGTATCTTGCGAGCAGATGCTTGGGGACGACGCAAGGGTTGGCGCCGGCGCTCGAAAAGAACGTCTCGATGAAGGGCGAGTACGGCCTCTTCAAGTGGTAGACGACCGTGTATTTATCGGGCTCGTCGATGCCTGCGATCTGATCCCAACCCTGACGTGAGATGACGTTCGTGGCCGGATTGAGCACGAGACGAGTGGAGAAGACGACGTCGTCGGCGTCGAACCGCGCGCCGTCGGACCAGCGCACGCCCTTGCGCAGATGATACGTGATCGTCAAGCCGTCGCGGCTGACCCCGCCGTTGTCTTGCGTCGGAACTTGCGTTGCGAGCTCGGGATACGGCTGATTATGCTCGTCCCACTTGATGAGCCACGCCATCGTCATCGACGAGAGGTAGCCAACGTCGAGTATTTGACCGAAAAACGGATTCAGCGTGTTGACGTCCGACGCATCGCTGAACCGCAGCACGTGCGGCTCCGTCCAAGCGTTGCCTCGCGCGCCCGCACCGGCCATCGATCCGGTTTTCGTGCACCCGCACAGCGCCACGGCCACCCCACAAGCGGCCGCCACGTACCGAAGCCGTATGTTCATATCCGAGCTCCTTATATGGAGTAGTTCCAGGGATCCCAGAAAGACGAGATCACGGGCGACGGGGTAAAGCTCTTCAAATCGGTGTTGTAGACGAACGGAAAGCGATTGAAGTAGAGGATGATCGTCGGCACGTCGAGCGCGAGTTGCTCCTGGATGATCGCGTAATCTCGTTTCCGGCGAGCCTGGTCGATCGTCTTCAGCGCGTCGTTCATCGCGTTGGTCGCGGTGCGGCTGTCCCAGAACATCGCGTTCTGACCGTGGGGCGCAAAGTTGTCTCCCGAATAGATGGCGCTGTCGTCCGGGTCGGCGGCTCCGATCCAGCCGAAGAGAGCGACGTCGTAATGGCCCCCCTGTAAGATGCCGTTGCTCGAGTTATCGAAGAACTCGCTGGTCGGATAGTTCTTGATGTCGGCCTGGGCGCCGATTTCGCGCCATTGACGTTGGAGAATCGTTTCGTTTGCCTTACCGCTATTCGACTCCGTCTGCGTGCTCATCGTGAACTCCAGCCGCTCTCCGTTCTTTACGCGGGTTCCTCCGGGTCCCATCTTCCAGCCGTCGGCGTCCAGCAGCGCTGCGGCCTTTGCCGGGTCGTATGGATAATGAACGATGTCGTTGGTGTACGCCCAGGAATAGTGAGGCTGCTGATCGGTGTCGGCGGGGATGGCCGAGCCGTGCACCACTTTAGCGATGATCTCTTGCTTGTTCGTCGCATATGCCAGGGCACGGCGCACTTGAACGTCGTCGACGATCGGGTGCCGCAGATTGAAATCGATGTGCGACCACGAAAAAGCGTCGTTGCGAATGGCCCGCAATCCGTTGCGTGGATCGGCCGCGATCTCCGCATATTCGGGCCACTTCAACCCGGTCCCCTGCGCGAGCATGTCGAGCTCGTGCGTCTGCAGTTGCGTCAGAGCCGTGTTCTCGTCCGGTAGGATCTCATAGATCACTTCCTTGAGCTTCGGCGGCCCAAGATAGAAATACGGATTCGCGACCATCCGAACGTCCGTCCCGCGATTCCAAGCGACGATCTTGAACGGGCCGCTGCCGACCGGCAGCGAGTTGTACGGCGCGGTATTGAAGGAGCCTTTGTCGTCGTTATATTTTGCGAGCAAGTGCTCGGGAAGAATCGGCGCGTTGCCGTTCTCGCTCCAGAGCTGCTGAAGGAACGGAGCGTAGACCCTCTTCATATGCACGACCGCGACGTGCGGATCGCTGCAATCGATGCTCGCGATGTCTTTATACCCGTCGGTGGTTACGACGTTGTTATGCGGGTTCATCACGACTTGCCACGTGAACTTGAGATCGTTGCAAGTCAGCGCCGCGCCGTCTTGGAACCGGATGTTCGGCCGAAGCTTGTATTTTATCGTCAAACCATCTTTGCTGACGTCACCGTTTGCGATCGTTGGAACCTCTCGCACCGCGTCGGGGACGGGACGTGCATCGTTATCGTAGCGGACCGTGTAGGAGAACGCGAACATCGAGATGTCCAGGGTCGGCGTAGCCGAGTTGAGCAGCACGTTGAGGCTCTTCGGATCGGAGAACTCCGAGAAGCGAAAGACGCCGGGGATGGTCCACGGATGGCGGCCGCCCACTTCGGCGTTCCCGCTCGACACCTTCGTGCATCCCGCCAGCGCGACCAGCGTAGCGAGCGCGGCGACCGTGCAACCAAACCCTATCCTCACGCCGATCTCCCCTCCTCATTCTCCTGGGCCCGCATCGACTCGAAAGCGATGCCTCGAGCGGTGCAAAATTCGCGATACGCCGCCGGCACGATCTCCGAGGGTTTGATCTCGCTGCGGCCGCCCCAAAAGAGGTTGGTATATGTGAAATCGATCCCTGCCTCGCGCAGATGGGCGTCGATCGCCGCTTTATGTGCTAGGAGTACCGGCTTCTCCATCCCGTGAGCGACGGCCATCACGTTGACGTCGTGAAACTCGGGACCGCCTTCGCGCCAGTACGCATGGGTAACGACGTAGTGCCGCCCCACTTCGCAGCCCGCCTCAATCTCGCGCCCGCGCGGAACCGTCCAGTGAAAGAGCGCGTTGTAGCGCGTCGCGCGCTCGTTTCCGGCGGTTGGCTTGACGTGCTCGAGGAAGGTCGAGAATCGCCCGACGACGCCGCGCTCGTCCAAGGAGCGAGCCACGGCGACGAACGCTTGAAAATCGACGCCCGCTTCGCTCGCGCGCGCCTCCCAAAGCTCGCGCACGAGTTCGTGCGGCGCAAACTCGCGTTTGAGCGCGACGAGAACGCGCCACTGGGGATCCGTCAGCTGGACGATCGACGTCTCCAGCGGCCGCGCCGGCCGCTCTGCCCGTGCCCCCGGCTCGAGACCTCGGCGGCGAACGTGGCCGACACCCAAGGTGAAGAGCATCTTCGCGGGCATGAGGCGGAAGCGCTCGGCTCCGACCGTCCGGCGCAGCCACTCGGCATGTTTGCTCAGCGAGAATCCTTGCGGCACCTTCAGCGTCGTCCAGAGACGGTAGCTGCTGCCGGGTGAGACCGCGTCGGTCGTTCGTACGACGACGTGACCCGAGAAGGGATCTTCCCGGAACATGTAATCGAACGCGGCATCGAGCTTCGCCGGGGCGACCTCCCACGCGCAGAGCGCGCCGCTCGCGAGGCTGGTCGAGAGCAGCGTTTGGCGCACGCGCCGAATCGTTCCGGCTTGCAGCATCGCGACGATGCGCTCTATAACCGTTTCGACCGGAATGCCGCTTCGCACGGCGATCTCGCCGAAGGGATCGAGCGCAAAGCCTGCCAGACGATCCTCCGAGACCGCCAGAATCGCAGCGTTGATCGGATCCGAAATCGTCGCGGAGACTTCGGTGCTAGATTTGGACGTCGCTGATACCGGTGGCGTACAGATAGTTCTGCTCGGCCGTCCGCACGCCGTAGAGCGCCGTAATGTAGCCCGCTTGCGCCGTCGTGAGGTTCGCTTCGGCGGTTACGACGTTGAGGATCGTCGTCGCGCCGACTTTGTACTGCGCTTGCGTGGCGCTCAAAGAGACTTGAGCGGACGTAAGCTCGGAGCGCGCCTGCACCAGCGATGCGCGAGCCGAGATCAACGTCGCCAACGCAGACCGCACGTCGGACTCAACCGTCAATTTCGTCGAGTTCAACGTTGCGATTGCCTGATCCAATTGCGACGCCGCAACCGCGACATTGTAATTCGTTACGCCCTGATCGTAAATCGGCACCGTTAGGTTGAGCCCAAGGCTCTTGTCGTTGGACCATCCCAGCGGTCCCGGACAGAATGAGATAGGCGTAACGATCCCATTCGTGCTCGTACTTGTGGTGGAATAGCAGTCCGTGAACGTCCGGCTAATGCCGTCGCTGGCCGCCGCCGAAAGAATCGGAAACCTTGCGAGCTTTGCGTAGCGCAGGCCCTCCTGGGCCGACTGCAGGTTGTACGCCGCAGAAATGTAGTCCGGCCGCATGATCAGCGCGCGCTTCAGCGACGCCGCGTACGTCGGGTTGGCGGCCTGTGCCTGGGCCGTGATTGGTTGTGGGACCACCTGGGCGTCCGCATCCAGGCCGAGGGTCGTCGCGAACGTCGCCTGCGCGCCGATCGCCGTGCCCTGGGCCGTAACCAGGTTTCCGCGCGCCTGCGCCGTTTGGAACTGTGCGGCAGCGATGTCGGAACGCGCCGCGGCTCCGTTGCGAATTTGCGCGGCAGTCGAGGCCTCACTGACTTCGAACTCGTGCACCAGCTGCGCGTCGGCGGTGACGGTCGCGTTATCTTCGAGCACCGCATAGTATGCGTTAGCGACGTTCAGGGCAAGGGTCTGAAGATTGCGAAGGAGGGTCGCGCGTCCGGCGATGTCGGCTTCCTTCGCGGAGCGGATGTTCGCGATGGTGCGGCCGCCATCGTAGATGAGCTGAGTGATTGTGATGTTGGCCGACTCCTGCGCGATCGTGCTTTGACTGTATACGCCAAACGGAGCCTTCGTCGGTCCGATGGTCGGGGCGGCGAGAACGCCTGGCGTAGGGCTGGTTATACTGCTGATCGACGAACTCGAGCCGTTGCTATACGACTTTCCCATCTGCGCGTTGCCGCTGAGACCGGGGTAGAGCGCCTGCACGGAGGACGTGTATCTGGCGTGGATCGCCGCCCATTGCGCGTTCTGCAGCGCGAAGGTCGGCGAGAGCGCGACGGCGATGCGGATTGCATCAGGAAGCGAGATCGACCGCGGCACGCCCTTCTTCGGCTTGAGCTGTGCGACGTCGGGCGCCGGCGTACCGTACGCGGGATAGGGGAGCGGCGTGCCGCTGATCGTGGGTTGCGGCAGCGGCGACGGCATCTGTATTCCCGGAACGCCGGGTATCTGATCCTGGTCCGGCGGCGGGCTTGGAATGTTTTGGGCCACCGCCGCGCCGCTCACGAGCATCCCCAGCACGAGCGCCGCGACGAACGCCCGCGCGCGGATTATTCCCCGGTTCACCTCAGTGCACCGTCGCGCCGGCGGCGCTCGGTGCGTTCCCGTTGCTCACCGCTACGACGCTTCCATCCTTCAGCGCGTCGGGGCGCGTCGTAACGACCATCGTTCCGGGTTGGATACGCGGGCTGATAACCTGCGCCATGGTATCGGTCTGTACGCCCACGCGTACTGGAACCGCCTGCGCTTTGCTGTTGGCGACGACGTAAACGACGTCGCCGCTGGGCGTCTGCGCGACGGCGCTGTGGGGCACGACGACGGCATCGGCGGCGCGAGCCTTCGTGACCGTGACCGTCACCAGCATACCGCCGCGCAAGACGTAACCTGGATTCTGCACTTCGAGCCTCGCCAGATACGAGAGCGTGCCCGAGGTCGGCACCAAATTGACCGTCTGAACGGGACCGGTGAACGTTCGGTCCGGCAACGAGGTCGATTTATACGTCACGGAAATGCCGGGATGAACGTAGGGCAGGTCCTCATCCGGTACGTTGACGTTGATCCAGACCCGGTCGACGCGAGCGACCTGCAGCACCGGTTGCGACGGCGAAGCATAGGCGCCGGGATCGACCAAACGATTCGCTACGACCGCATCGTACGGCGAATAGAGGTAGGTCTGCGAAAGCTGCGTGGCCAGCAGCTGCGCTTGCGCGCCCGCGGCCTGCGCCTGCGCTTGCTGCGACTTCACGTTCTGGTAGCTCACGACGTCGTTGCGCAAACCGACGACGGAATTGTTGTACGTCTGCTGTGCTTGAACGTAGTTCGCCTGCGACTGTTGAAGCGTCGTTTCCGAAACGTATCCCTGCTTGTAAAGCTGCTTGTTCTGATCGTAGACGAGCTTGGCGTTCTCGAGTGAGGCCTTTGCCGTCTGCACTGCCGCCTCGTTGGTTTGGGTCTGGACCGGATAGCCGACGGCCGCTCCTTGGGCCGCCGCCGAATACTGCGCCTCCTGCGCCTGCGCTTGCGCGAGCTGGGCCTCCAGGGTTCGCGGATCGATGGTCGCGAGCAGCTCTCCCCGATGGACCATGTCGCCGATGTTGACGTTAATCTTCAGGATCGTGCCGCTCTGCTGGAAGGCCAAACTCGACTGCTCGAGCGGGGCGATCTGCCCATCGAGCGTTACGTACGTCGCGATGTTCTGGCGCGTCGCCGCGGCCGCGTCGACGGTGAGCGGCGGCGGCGCCGGCGGCGCCTTCTTTCCGCAGCCGATTAGCGCCGGAAGCGCGACGCTTGCGGCAAGTGCCAACAGCGTCGCTCTCAAAGAAACGGAAGGGGGTATCATCCTGAGCATCTCTTTCCTACAATCGGTCCTGCATGGTGTCATATACGGCGCCCAAGGCCCTTTGATTCAAAGGAACCGCCGTGGGAGCCTACAATCTCCCGGGGGCATGAGCGCGAAACTCGACATCGGCCGCTCGTACAGCCTGCAGAGTCGTGTCGAGGAGTGGATGACCGCCGAAAAGGCGGGGAACAAGGGCGTCGACGTACTTTCGACCTCGATGCTCGTTCAGCTCGTCGAGAGCGCGGCAATCCATTGCGTCGCGCCGATCTTGCGTCCCGGCCAGATCAGCCTTGGAACACACATCGATCTCGAGCATAAGAAGCCCGTTCCGGTGGGCTTCATCGTGCGCACCGAAGTCGAAGTTGTGATGCTCGACGGGCCGCGCGTCAGCTTCGCGGTCCAAGTCTTCGACGAGCAGGAGGCGGTCGCAGAGGGTACCCATGAGCGCTACATCATCGAAAAAGCCAAGTTCCTGGCAAAGTTGCGCGAAAAGCTCGCCTGAGGCGGTAAAACTCCTAGGCTCCCACTGCAGGGGAGGCAATCGCCCGTCCCCGAAAAGGAGTCCAAAGGCACTCACCGCCCGAGCCCGCTGGGTCCGGACGGTTAGGCCTAAGCTCAATTAACAGCTAGGAGGACACATTGAAGCGACTGAGCACTGGGATCCTGACCGTGCTGATGGCAGCCGGCCTTGGATTCAACGCGGTCGCAGCCCAGCCTGGAGCATCGCATGGCAACATTGGAACCAACGCGATCGCTCAAGGCCAGGGTGCGATGGCTGCTCCGCCGGCGAATTTCGGGTCCCCGCCGTCGGGTCAGTATCCGATTCTCTTCAATGACCACCACGTCTATGCCAAGCCCGATATCCTGAAGCAGGGCCGCGTTCTCGCCGCGCTGGTGCGCGGGGGAACGCTCCTCATCCCGCTTCGCTCGATGTTCGAGCAAATGGGCGCGACTGTGTCGTACGACGCAGGCAGCAAGACCGTGACGGTCAGCAAAGCCGGCGCCGAGGTCAAAGTGACCGTCGGAAAGCCGGAGGTCATCATCAACGGCGAGTCGCGTCCGCTGGACGTGCCTCCCATGATCTATCAAGGCGTCGTTCTCGTACCGGTTCGAGTCATCTCGGAAGGTATGGGCGCTTACGTTCAGTGGGTACCGGACCGCCGTCTCGTCGTGGTTCGCTACATCCCGCCGACCCCGCCGCCCACGCCGGCGCCACCGCCACCGCCGCCGCCACCGCCGCCGCCAACAGCGACGCCGATGCCAACGGCTGCACCCTACTACGACTTCTACGTCGCGGGCGACTACATTATCTCACCGAAGGTCTATAACGAGTTCAGCCCGGGGAATTCGAGCAACAACAACTACGGTGGATTCTCGTACCGTCTGCACGGCGCAATCGAAATACCGGTCATGAGCCTGCCGTTCATGGTCGAGGTCGATTATCGCCAGTACAACTGGCAGCACAACTGCGGCGCCTCCGACATGGCCGAGTGCTACGTCACGACCATCGGTGGACTCGGGCAATCGTCCGTTCCGACGTTCGTCGGGCGCGATTACTCCTTCGACGCGCGCCTCGGCATTCGGGTTCTTAAACCGCGCATCTATCTCGTGGGTGGATATATGTGGCGGCGCAACAACTACGGTTATCCGCAAGAGACCGGCGCCGGCGTCGGCCTCGAGAAACTGCCGGATCTCGATCGCGTCTTCTCGTTCTACGGAAGCGCGCTCTACTACTTCGGCGTCAACGGCAACTACACTAGCTCGCCGCTGGCCTGTGGTAATCCGGCTGGTAGCACCTGCGTCTTCAACGTCGCGTACGACGTTCTGAAGTACGACATCGGCGTCTCCTACACGTTCCCAGGATTCCCGCTCTTCATCGAAGCCGGATTCTTGGGAGACAGGGGCTGGAATTACAACGCGGCTCCGGTCGGATTCTCCGAGAGCGGCCCGTACGCGGGCATCGGTCTGAAGATCTAGCGTCCAACTTCGACCGAATCGAAAACCCCCCGCCGAAAGGCGGGGGGTTTTCATTAGCGTCGGCGCTGCTTCTTAGCGTTGCGGTGAGGCGGCCGGCGACGGATTTACGACCGGAGGCGCTTCCATCTCTTCGGGAGCGGGCGACGGCTGTACGCAGGGCGGCGTGATGATGTCGACGGCAGGACGTCCGGGCGCAGGCGACGGCATCGGCCTATCGGCCGGCGTCGCCGACGGCATTACTCCCAGCGGCAGCGGCGTCGGACAGAGCTGCGCGAGTGCAAACCAGTGCTCGGTGTAACCGCTGGCGATCTCCGATTTCATCTCTTTACCGAAGTACGTGTTCGGATATTTCGTAACGAGGACTTGCATGAATTGCCAGGTCATCTGTTGCTCGGGCTGCGTATAAACCTTGCGCAGCACCAGAATGCCGAGGTAGTAGGTGCGCGCCAACTGCGGGTCGTTCGGGTATTTAGCCGCCCAGCGGCGCAACGCGTCGGTCGCAAAATCGAGCTTCGAGACGAGCTTCGGATCGGTCGTATAGGCGCCGGCACTGATCGCACCGTCCTTGTACGTGTTGTCGATGCCGAGATAACTCATCTTCATTCGGCCGAAGTACTCGTCGCCCGGCGCCGAGCTGTGGAACTCCTCGCACTGAAGATGGCCCCATTTGCTGCGAGTCGCTCCGCAGACGTCTTTGTTCTTCGACGCTTTTGGCGTGGGCGACGGTGACGCGACGACAGCCGCTTTGGATGGAGGCATCGTCGACAAGAGCAGGGTGCTTGCAACGAAAACCGCAAGCGACAACATTGGTAGCGCGCGTTTCACGGTCGGTAAACTCTCCTTCGGGCACCGCCGGTCATCGCAGCGCCCTCTGGAGAGCACCTCTTTTCCGAGTCCTCGCTCGCCGCCTTCTCTGCAACGCCGGTAGGGGCAAGGCTTTTAGAGCCGCGAACCAGTCGCCAGGATGATTAGGTCGATTCGCGCGGCGGCGGTGCAGCTACGGGCTCACGACCGCAGCGAATTTCCGGCTTCGCTCGAACGCATCGTTGAAGCCGCGCGCAAGGCGGCCCTGCAGGCCGACTTGGTGGTGTTGCCGGAGGCGACCTTCCCGGCGTACGTTCTCGGCAAACCGCAGATCGAAGCGACCGCGATTGCCGACGCAATCGATCGTCTGCGCGACGTCGCAGCCGCCACGCGGGCGGTGATCGTCGTCGGGGCCGCCGCAGCGAGCGACGAGGGCGTTCGCAACGCAGCCTTCGTGATCGATGCCGACGGCTCGCTCGCCGGACGTGCCGACAAGCTCTTTCTATGGCACTTCGACCGGCGTTGGTTCGTGCCCGGCGACCGGCTCAAGCCGATTGTAACGTCGATCGGGGTGCTCGGCGCGCTCGTCTGTGCCGACGGCCGCCTGCCGACGATCGCGCGCGCGCTCGTGGACCGCGGTGCGGTGGCGCTCGTCATGCCGACCGCGTGGGTGACGAGCGGGCGCGATCCGGATGCGCTCGAGAACGTCCAAGCCGATCTGCTCGCGCGGGTTCGTGCATACGAGAATCGCGTTCCGTTCGTGGCGGCGAACAAGTGCGGAAGCGAGCTCGGAATGGTCGCATATTGCGGAAAGAGTCAGATCGTCAACTCGTCCGGCGAGCTCGTCGCGATAGCCGGAGATCGCGATCCGCAGACGCTGCAGGCGTCGATCGTGCTCGGCAGCGAGCGGCCGCAACGGACGGCGCTCGCACATCCGCCCCCGGCATCGAGCATCGGCCAACCATTACGCCTCGCCATTTCCTTCGACGCTCTCCCCGGCGACATCGATGAGCGGCTCGAGGTTCTCGACGACGCCTACGCGCTTTCGCCGCACGACGCGCCCCGCGCGGCCGCGCTCGGGGGAGCGCTGCCGGTCGCGTGGGTGGACGACGATGCCGTGCTCGATCCGGCAGGTTTGGTGCCATACCGCCGCGCCGGCTACTCCCTGATCTGCTGGACGACAGAGCTCGGTCTGCCGTGGTCGGAGCGCTTTGCACGAGCGCGCGCTCTCGAGCTGCGCCTCTACGTCGTCGCCTTCGATCGCTCGATGCGCCGCGCTTTTGCCATCGACCCCGACGGCGCAATCATCGCCGGGACGTTCGGCGACTACCGGCTCGCGAGCTTTGCCTTCGATCCCGGAAAGACGGACGAGACGGTCGTCGCGCCGGGAAGCGACGTCTGGGAAGGTCTCGAACGCGTCGAAGGGATTGCTCGTGACGCGCTCGTTTGAGACGAATCGCAACAACCGGCTCGTCTCGCTCGTCGCGGCGATCGTTGCCGTGCTCGCGGCGCTGGGCACGCTCTTTGCGCATCATCGCTCGATCACCGCTCTCTCGGCCAAGAACCAAGCGATCTTGACACAGGCTCGCGCCACCGACACCTACAACGCCTACGAAGCGAAGCAGATCCGGTACAACATTTACCAAGCGCTCCTAACGAGCGATCTCGTGCGCAACGCCGCAAATCGCGCCCGGCTCGAGTCCGTCGCGGAGAACGAACGCTCGACTTCGCCGGTGGTCCTCGCGAAGGCGCAGGCCCTGGAGGATCAAGCCAAGCGTGACGACGAGCATTCCGAAGCGGTTCTAAAATCGTACGAGATGTTGCAGTTCGCGACAACGATGTTCGAGATTTCGATCGTCTTCGTTTCGCTCTCGACGCTCGCCGGCGCGCGGCTCTTGCTTCCGGCCGGCTGCGGACTCAGCGCAATCGGTCTAGTGCTCTTCGCCATCGGCCTGTTTCAGGCGCGCTAGGGAGAGTAGTTGTCGTTGCGCTTGTGGCGGCTCCGTCGGGCCGCGCTGCTCGCGCCGGCGCTGCTCGTCATGCTCGGCGGCGCGGCGGCGCGGACGCCTTACGCACATCGCGCGAGCGGGCGAATCGCAGTGACCGCGTGGCCCTATCTTCCCGGCAGCCTCGTTCCGGTGCGCGTCGACGGCTTCGCGCCTCCCTACCGAGTCCTGCTGCTCGGTCCCGGGCAACTGCTCACCGGCAGCGTCTATGCAATCCCGCAAGAGAGCGCCAGCGGAACCGCGCTCCTCGTCGCCGGCAATAGCGCCGGCCTCGCCGCGACGTCCGTGCGGATCGGAAGGCCGCCACCGGCCAACCATGCGCTTCTGATCGCAGCATCCTACGACGACGGCCTCGTTTTCCACGACGCGGAAAACTTTTCGGTACTCGGCGTGCTTGCTACCGGGGGGACCCCGAGCGACGTCGCAGTCGACGCGTTGGGAAGAATCGCCGCGACCGACACGCAGGGAACGGCCTTGACGCTCGCTACGCTCGCGCCCTGGAGCGTTTCGCATGTTGAAGGCATCGTGCTCGGCGACGAGGTTGCGTTCGACCAGACCACAAGGGCGATTTTCGTGACCGATCGCGACGTGAACGGAAAGGGTGCGCTGACACGAATTGACCCCGACGGAAACGTAAGGCGGGTGGCAACGGGGGCGACGGCCGAGGGGCTCGCCGTGGACGAGCGGCACCAAATCGTCTACGTCGCCAACGCGAACGACGGAACCGTCGCCGAAGTCGGCGCGGCGTCGATGCGGGTGTTGCGGCGCTTCCATGCCGTCGATCGCGTCTTCTCGCTCGCCCTTTCACCCGATGGAGCGCGGCTCTACGGCATCTCGAACGAGAGCACCGGCTCCCCGTTCGCGGCTGCCGGGTCGGCGGTCGAGCTCATCGTGCGCGGCACCAGGCCGCGAGTCATCGCGCGCAGCAGCGCACTCGCTTTCCCGCTCGGCATCGCCCTCGACGCGAGCGCGCAGACGCTCTTCGTCACCGACGAATCGCTCGGTCAAGTGGACGTGCTCGACGCGCAGACGCTGCGCGCGAAGCACGCCCCCCTGCGCACGTGCGCGACGCCATGGAAGCCGTCGCTTGATTTCGCGAGCGAGCGTCTCTACATTCCGTGCGCCGCCGCGAACGCGATCGACGCGTTCGACGCGCGCACGCTGCGCCGCGTTCGCGGCGCACCCTTTCCAACGGGGAGCTATCCGCTCGCAGTGGCGATATGGCATCCAACCGAGCGAACAGGAACGCGTTCGGCGGCTAAATGAAAGCCCTCGCTTTCAGCCTTCTCGTCTGCTTCTGTGGTACGCTTGCGGCCACGCGCGCGAATGAGCTGCCTGCGCGCATCGATCCGAGCGCGCCGTTTCCGCGCATCATCGTCGAAGCGCCGACCGTCGAAACGATCGCGCCCGGCGTTGCATACGGTGACTATCAGCTCGAAACTACCACCGGCCCTCTGACCGTTCGCGTCGTTGCGGTCGAGCCACATCGCAGCGACGTTCACATCGGCTCGGTAGTGGCGGAGGATTCGCTCGTCTCCCACGGCGAGACCATCGGGTCGATGGCGCAGCGGACGCGCGCCGTCGCCGGAATCAACGGCGATTTCTTCGACATCGGCAATACCAACCGGCCGATCAACATGGTCGTCCGCGAGGGTGCCCTTTTGCAGCTCCCATATAAGCGCTACGTCCTTGCGATCACGCGCGACGGGCTCCCTCACATCGACGAGTTCGACTTCTCGGGAGAGATCGTCATCGGCGACCGCACGATGCTGCTCGACGGCATCGACGAAATGCCGCAGCCCGGCGGCGGCATATCGCTGCTGACCCCGCTCTACGGCAGGGTGCCTCCACGCGAGAACGTCACGCTCGCCGTGCTCGAGCCGATAGACGGCGTTCCGCCGCTCGCGCGCTATCGCGTGACGCGCATCGCCGACAACCTCAGCCCGCAGCCGCCCGGCTACTACGCCGCGATCGGGCCAAGCGACTATGGAATCGTCGGCGTTCCGGACGTCGGCACGGTCGTGACGGCAACCGGCGATCTGTCACCGCTGGGCTTGAGCTCGATAAGCGCGGCCGTCGGCGGGGGCGCGCTGATCTTGCACGATGGCGAGTGGTACGACGATGACGACGCCCCCTATCGCGAAGAGAACTTCAAGCGGATGCCCTGTTCCGGGGCGGCGATTGCGCCCGACGGGCGGCTCTTTCTGGTCGAGGTCGACGGGCGGCAGCCGGAGCTCAGCGTGGGGGTTACGCGCCGTGAGTTTTCAGCGCTCATGCGCGCGCTCGGGGCAAGCGAAGGTCTGCTCCTCGACGGCGGCGGCTCGTCTACGCTCGTTGCGCGGCGCCTCGGCGAAAGCCTCGCCGACGTCGTCAATTCGCCATCGGATGGACGCGAACGTCCCGTCGCCGACGGCATCTTCGTCTACAGCACGGCACCGGTCGGGCCGGCGGTTCGGCTGGTCGCGCGACCGGGAATCGTTCGCGCGATCAGCGGCGCCGAGATTCCGATGCGCGTCGCGGCGGTCGACGCTTTCTACCACGTCGCCGCGAGCGAGGCCGAGCTGCGCGCGAGCGTTCTGCCGTCCCGGCTGGGCACCTTTCGCGACGGCACGTTCGTCGCGCTTTATCCCGGCACGGGCCGGTTGATGCTGCGCGAAGGAGGACTAAAAGGCGAGGTTCCGCTCGAGATCGACGCGACGCCGGCGCGAAGCAAGATCACGCCGGCGCGCCCGAACGTCGATCCGAATACGACGATCGTTTTAGAAGCGCGCGGTTACGATTTACACGGCTACCCGCTCGCGCTTCCGTCGCTGCTGCGCTGGAGCGCCAACGCCGGATCGATCGACCGCTGGGGACGCTTCCATGCCGGATCGCATGACGCAACGGTCGCGGTTCGGATCGGCGAAACGATCGCGAGCGCGCGCGTAACCGTCGGATCGCACGACGTCGCGTTGCCGTTCGCGGAGCGCGCGCATTTCGTCACCGCCCGGCGCGGTGGACCGGGCAGCGTCGCTAGAGACGCCGGCTGCGAAAGCTGCGTTCGCCTCACGTTCTCCTTTGGGAACGGCGAGCGGGCCGCCTACGCGGGAACCGACATACCACTACCGTCCGATACGATCGGCCTCGCCTTCGACCTCCAGGACGACGGGAGCGATGGGCGAGTCAGGATAGCGGTTCGTAACGATATCAGCGAAGACGTGCTCGTCGATGCGACGCAGCTCGGTGAGCCGGGGTGGCGAAACGTTACGGTTCGCTTCCCCACCGATACGCGCGCGGCGCGGCTCATGGCCATTTACGTCCTAGCGCCAAAGGGCATCGAGCTCTCCCAAGGCAGCATCGTCTTGCGAAACGTTCGCGCGATCGTCGCCGGCAAGTAGCGCGGCTACGTTAAGGGAGAGATGAGCGCGGCGAGGCCGCCGAGCACCAACAGCGCGCCCAGCGCCGTCGCGAGAATATTTGGAGCGGAAATGACTTCAACGGCGGGATAGCTCGCGACCGTCGCCTGGAGAACGAGCCCACCGACGCGAACCGCTCGTCCGGCGGCGCTCAATGCGATCGCATGCGGCAGCGGCCGATCGTGCTCGTCATCGACCGCGAAGAGCACGGCCGGCTCGCCGGCCTGTGCACCGCCGTGAAGGAGCATCGCGGCTTGACCCGCCGTGAACATGACGGCTTTGACGACACGCCGTGCAGCCGGAACGTTGAACGAATCATATGGAAGATCGAGCCCGGCGATCGTCTGGTGGTGCTGCATTAAAAGCACCGGTGAGAGAAAGGCCGACCCGGTCGGCTGCGTGACGGTGAGGCGGTTTCCCGCGACGTCGCGCGCTTCGACGTAGACGACGCTGCGCGGAATCGCGTGCACGACGTAGCTGCCGGCGTAGCGGGGGCGCTCGTCGATCGCAATCGATGCGTGCAGCGGGCGCTCGAGCGTAACGCGTCCGCTCGCGGACGCATCGGTCGACGAAAGCGGAAAGACGAGCATACCCAGCGACTCGACCACAAGCCGCTGCCCCGGCGCGCCGACGTAGCTTTGATTCTCCGGCCCGAGCAGTCCGCTCGCAACGCCGGCCAAACCGGTGACGGCGGTCCCCGCGATCACCGTAACGATGGCGACGCGCGCGGGCACCGAGCGCGCCCCGCGAAATTGCCTGCGTCCGGCGACGAACGTCACCACGGCGAGCGCCACGAGCAGAACGTTGTACCATCCGGCGTGGTAAAGGGCATTGCCCGGCAATGCGATCTCCACCACGACTGCGACGGCGACGGCCAGCGCCGCCGCGACGAGCACGCTCAATGCATGCGCGCCAACGGTGAGACGGCCGCTTCCATCTGCGCAAAAGTCAGCGCACCGTCGAATCCACGCACGACGATCCCGCGCCGGTCGAGAATCACGGTGGTCGGGAGGCCGAGCGCGGCGTAGATCCGCCCGTAGCGCTGGCCGGCGTCGATCCAGACCGGAAAGCGAATTCCGAGCGACTGCGCAAACGCGCGAGCGCGTTCGGCCGATTCTCCCTCGTTCACACCGACGATTGCGATCCCGCCGTGCCGGTACCCGGCGGCAAGCCGTTGCAAATCCGGCATCTCGGCGCGGCATGGCGGACACCACGAGGCCCAGAGATTCATCACGACGACGCGACCGCGATATCGATCGAGCGATACGAGAGCTCCACGGTCGTCTCGTAATGGGAAGACCGGCGCCGATTCGCCGACGAGACCCTCGGGGCCGCCGCCGTGCCTCGCCGGCGAAATGAAGAACGGCTCGAGGACCAGGAACGCGATTCCCAACGCCGCTACGGCGATCGCCCAGACGAGATAACGTGACATTCGTCGAGTCGTCTGCGGCGAGACTAGGTTCCTATCCTTCGGCGAACGAAACGCCGACGGCGTGCCCGCCTTGATTCTCGACGGAAAAAGCCTCGCCGCGGACCTGCGGACCGAGCTGGTTGCGCGCACGGCCGAGCTGCGCGATGCCGGCATCCATCCGCGACTCGTCGTGGTCTTCGTTGGCGAGAACGAATCGAGCCTGGCGTACGTACGCAATCTCGTACGCACCGGCGAGCGCGTCGGCATTGACGTCGCAGTGGACCGGCTTGCAGAGAACGCCACGCCCTCGCAGATTCGCTCGCGCCTCCAGGCGCTTCACGAAGACCGCAGCGTCCACGGCGTGATGCTTCAGCAGCCGCTGCCGCCACATCTCGCCATTCGGGAGATCGCGGACGCCATGCCGGTGCACAAGGACGTCGACGGAACGCATCCGACGAATCAGGGGCACTTAGCATTCGGGAGCGGTACGGAGTATGTCCCTGCAACGCCCGCCGCGGTGATGCTGCTGCTCGAGCGAAGCCCGCACTGGCCGCTGCGCGGGCGCCGGGCTGTCGTCATTGGACGGTCGATCGTCGTGGGCGCGCCCGTCGCGATGCTGATGCTCGCGCAAGACGCAACCGTCGCGATTTTGCACAAAGAATCGGGCGAGCTGCAACCGTACGTGCGCATGTCCGAGGTCGTCGTCGTCGCCGCCGGCGCTCCCGGATTGATTCGCGGCAGCGATTTAATGCCGGGAGCCACGGTGATCGACGTCGGCACCACCCTCGTCGACGGCGCGCTCAAAGGCGACGTCGACTTCGAAAGCGCCGCAACCGTCGCGGGCGCCATAACGCCGGTTCCCGGCGGCGTCGGTCCGGTTACAAACGTCGCGCTGTTGCGAAACGTCGTCAAGGCTGCGGAACGCGCAGGTCGAAAGCGAGGCTCCTCATGACCCCCGAGGAGTTGCTTTCAGAGCTCGATACGCTCCATCCGCCACCCCATCCGCTGCTGATCGAGCTTGAAGGCCGCGCCGCTGCGGACGGCGTTCCAACGATTCCGCGCGCGACCGGGAGGTTGCTTTCAACGATCGTCACCGCGATGCAAGCGAATCGCATTCTCGAAGTCGGCACCGGCTACGGCTACTCGACGCTCTGGATGGCGATGGCGCAGCCGCGGGCTGGGAAAATCTGGACGGTCGATCCCGACCCGCGCCGCACCGACGTCGCTCGCGCGTACTTTAGCCGTGCGGCCGAGGATGACTACATCGAAGTCTTTAACAGGCCTGCGCTCGAGTTGCTCGAGAACTTTACGCATCGAAATCTCGACGTCGCGTTCGTGGCTGCAAATAAAGACGAATACGGCAAATACCTCGAGCTGGTCATCCCGATGCTCAAGCTTTCCGGAGTCGCGATCTTCAACGATTGTCTGAAGATGCGCGACTTTGCCGAGCAATTCTTGACGCATCCGGCGCTCGAGGCCGCGATCCTGCCCTTCGGCATCGGAGTCGGCGCCCGTCGCCGATGACCAGCGCGGCGACCTTTCGGCAGGCGATGCGCCGAGTTCCAACCGGCGTCACCGTCGTCACGACGCTGAAGGAAGGTGAACCGCGCGGCATCACGGTCAACGCCGTTGCCAGCGTCTCGCTCGAGCCTCCGTCGCTTCTGATCTGCATCAATCGCGAGGCCCGCAGCTACCTCTTCATCTCGAGCTCGCACGTCTTCTGCGTCAACGTCCTGGCGGGGGACCAGCGGCGGCTCGCCGAGCATTTCTCCGGAAGCGTGCGCGAGCGCCAATTCGCCGAGATCGAGTACTCGATCGACGCCACGGGCGCGCCCGTCTTGAGCGGCACGATCGCGCACTTCGACTGCGAGCTCGCTCACGAGTACCAATTCGGTTCGCACTCGATTTTGATCGGACACGTGCTTTCGTGCGGCGCTCGTCCCGGATCGCCGCTGGGATACTTCAACGGCGGCTTTCACGACTTCGGTATCCAGGTTGACTAGCGAAACGTTTGCGGTCGGACCGCTGGCCTGCAACTGCACGATCCTCGCCGACGAGACGAGCGGCGACGCCATCGTCGTCGATGGAGGCGACGGCGTCGACGACGTTGTCGAGAGATTGACGCGCGGAGGCTTGCGCGCGAAGTTTCTCATCCACACCCACGCGCACATCGACCACATCGGCGACCTGGGACGGCTGCGGAAGATCACCGGTGGAGCGGGCATGCTGCACCCTGCCGATCTGCCGCTCTACCGTACGCTCGCGCTTCAGGCGCGGTGGATCGGGCTCTCCGGGTCGCCGGCCGTCGTCGCACTCGACGGCGAACTGCACGACGGGGACCTGCTCGAGATCGGAGCGCTGCGCTGCCGCGTGCTCCACACACCCGGACATACGCCTGGGAGCGTCTGCTTTGAAGTCGGCGACGGTAAAAGAACCGAGCTGCTTACCGGCGACACGCTCTTCGCAGGGTCGATCGGACGCTGGGATCTCGGCGGCACCTCGATGGAAGACGTCGTCAATTCGATCCGATCCAAGCTCCTCGTTTACGACGATGGCACGCCCGTCGTACCGGGCCACGGTCCGTACACGACGATCGGGATCGAGCGGCGCTCGAACCCCTATCTCATCGATGGATGAGCCGAAACCCCGCAAGCGGCGCCTCTTCGTCGGGATCGATCTGGACGAAATTCCGCGCACGCGCTGCGCCGCGATCTCCGAGGAGTTGCGCAAGACCGGTTTCGCCGCGAAATATGAGTCCTCGGAGAAGCTGCACGTCACGCTCGCGTTCTTGGGCTTCGTCGAAGCGGCGTCGCTCGATGCAATCGTTTTGGAGCTAGCGTCGAGCGCATCGCATTGCAGACGTTTTGCGGTTACGCTCGACAAGCTCGGTGCCTTTCCCCACGAGCGCGCGCCGCGAGTCGTCTATATCGGCGCGCGCGAGCAGGGCGCGAATTTTCGCGGCCTCGCTACCGGAGTCCGCGATGCCTACGCGAGGCTCGGCTTTGACTTCAAGAACGACCCCGTCGCGCACGTAACGATCGCTCGCGTCAAAGAGGCGAAGCGCGCGCTTCCGTTGATCGAGTTCGAGCCGATCCCGCTGGAAATCCGACGGCTGGTGCTCTTCGAATCGCTTCCCGACCCGGCGCACCAGACGTCGCGTTACGAAGTGGTTGCCTCAGCGCAGCTTGATGAGTAGCTTGCCGTCCTCGGCACCGTTGGGCGAGGGCACCGGCGCGGCTGATTCGGCCTGCGCAGACGCAGCGTCGACGGCGCGGGGCGCCGCGGCGTAGTCGGGCACCGACCCTGCCGCGACCTTCTCCCGATAATCTGCAATAGCCACGTTCAGCGCCTCGAGTGCTCGCTCGGGATAATCCTTCTTCTTTTCGGGATAGCCGCCGAGCTCGCGCTCGATGTCGGCAGCTGAGATCGCTGCCGCTTCGTCGATCGTCTTGCCCTTCGCAAGTGCGACCACCAGGCTGCACGTTGCCGTTCCGAAACCGCATCCGGTCGTAAAGTACGAGATGTCTTCGATCGCGGCACCCGGCCCGACCTTGAGAAAGAAATTATACATGTCGCCGCATGAGTCGCTGAAGTACTCGCCGCTTGCGGTAGCGTTCTCCATCGTGCGAAAACCGGCGCGCTCTTCGACCAACCGCTGAAACTTCGGAAAATCCATCTTTGCTAACTATTCTTTCCGCCTTGACGCAGCCCCGAAACTCCCAATCTACGAGACGACAACTTTTGGAATGCCGTAAGCGAAGTCTCCAACTTTTTCGCAAAAGACAGGAGGTCGTCTTCCTTTGGTCGTTGCGAAAAAGTGGCGAAGCAGGAGCGACCAGGATGGTCGCGACGAGCGTCTTCGCGACAGTATTCCAAAAGTTTTCGTCACTCCCCTAAGAACCCACCATACCGGGGCGTAGTTCAAAGCGGCATTCGCGTCCGCCGTGGGCGAGCGATTCGGTCTGCGTATGCTCGCCGCCGATCGTCTCGTCGATCACTTGATGGATCACCTGGCAGACCTCCGGATGCTCTTTCGCCGCGCTCGAGTAGGGGCAGTTGTGCTCGTGCAGCGCGAAGCCTCCGTCGATCAAGCTGTACTCGGCCACTACCCCGCTCTTGCGCAGCATCTCGGTGAGCTGAGCGACTTTCTGCTCGGGTTCGGTGGCGGTCACGGTCAACCGCGCGCGCTCGATCGTGCGACGCGAGAGCCCGTCGAAGACGCGCTCCACGCCGGCGGTTCCGAACTGCGTTCGCAGCTCGCGCAAGACGGCCGTCAGCATCTTGTCGTAACCCTGGGGAAAGAGCCGGTCGGCATCGGCGGTTAGCGAGAACTCGTAGGTCGGCTTGGTGGGGCCGCGCCGCACCGGCGTCTCGGCCACGAGACCGTCGCGCTCGAGCACCACGAGCTGCTGGCGTACCGCGTTGGGCGAGAGGCCAAACGAGCGAGCCAAATCCGTCGCCGAAGCCGAGCCGCAGCGACGCAGCTCGCTGACGATCTTTCCGCGGGTGGTCTGAAAGAAGCGGTCGGCGTGCATCTACTGCGATATCCTAGCACGACGGCGCCTAGATAGTAAAGTTTTTCCTTGACTTTCTAAGAGAGCGTCGGCTACGATGAATCCGCATGCGCGAACAGGGTCTTCAAATTAAGAACCTCCGGTGCCGCGTCGCCGGCAACGAAATCTTAAAGGGAATCGACCTGACGGTCGAGCCCGGACGAGTCCACGCCCTCATGGGCCCCAACGGCAGCGGCAAATCGACTCTCGCCTTTTCGCTGACGGGTCACCCGTTCTACGAGGTCAGCGGCTCGGTCGAGCTCGACGGCGAGGACGTGCTAGGCCTTAGCCCCGATAAACGCGCGCGGGCCGGGCTTTTCCTCTCGTTTCAGTATCCCGCGGCGATTCCAGGCGTCAAAGTCGCGAACTTTCTGCACGCGGCCCGCCAGGCCGAGCGTCCCGGCGACCTTCCACCCGCCAAATTTCGCGCGCTCTTACTCGAAAAGATGGAGCAGCTCGGGATCGATCCCTCGTTCATGGGACGCTACCTCAACGACGGCTTCTCGGGTGGAGAGAAGAAGCGCCTCGAAATGCTGCAGCTCGCCGTGCTCGCGCCCAAGTACGCGATCATGGACGAGACCGATTCCGGTCTCGACATCGACGCGCTCAAGGACGTAGGAAGCTCGATTGCGGCTCTGCGCGCCAGCGAGGAAGGACGCAACACCGGGTTTCTCATCATCACGCACTATCCGCGGATTCTTCAGTACGTGACTCCGGACGTCGTACACGTCATGATCGACGGCCGGATCGTCAAGACCGGCGGACACGACCTCGCGCACCGTGTCGAGCGCGAAGGCTACGACAAAATCCGCGAAGAGAGTGGTGCCGTTGCTTAGTGCTCCGGCGCAGACGCACGAGCTGTACGAGCGGCTCGCCTCGTTCGACGGTCCACCCCTCGATCTCGGGGCGCGTATGCGCGCCCTCGAGCGCTTCTTCTCCCTGCCCAGCGGCCGCGAGAGGCCGGGGCGTTTCTGGCGCATCGACTTCGATGCAATCCTGCCCGACGCTCGTACCGTAAACGCCGGTGCGGCCGGCGTCAGCGTCGACAGCACCGACTCTGCGATTGTCGTCTGCGACTTGGCAACGGCAACGCGCGAGCATCCGGAGTTGTTCGCGCGCGCTTTCGGAGCTACGCGCGTCGGGGCTGGCAAGTTCGGTGCGCTTGCGCAGGCGTTTTCAGGCTGCGGCATCTTTGTATACGTGCCCGCGGACCACTCCTGCGACGACCCCATTACCATCCGCTATCACGCTCCGGCTGGTTCCTCGATCTTTCCTTACAGCGTCGTGCTCGCGGAGCGGGGAGCCCGCGCAACCATCGTCGAGCGCCTCACCGCCGACGAGCGGGCCTTCATCTGCGGGGCGACCGAAATCGTGAGCGGCGAGCACGCCGATCTCACCTACGCAACGCTGCAGCAGGCGGCCGACGGCGTGCGCGTGATCGCAAATCGCGCGGGCCGCCCGGGCCGGGACTCGCGCATGGCGTGGGCGTTGGCGGACCTCGGCGGCGACCTTGCCGCCGACGACCTTCGCACCGAAATCGAAAAGCCGGGAGCGGACGTGCGCGTCGCGGCGCTCTTCTTTCCCCGGCACTCCCAACACGTCGACCTCGTCAGCACCGTCGAGCATAACGCCGGCGAGGCCACCTCCGAGACGATCGTCAAATCGGCCGCGCTAGAGCGCGGACAGGCCCGCTTCCTCGGCAACATCCGGATCGCGCCACACGCGCAGGGGAGCGACGCGCGACTGCGCGACGACGCGCTCTTGCTTTCTCCAACCGCTCACATCGACTCCGTGCCGGCGCTGGAGATCGGCGCAAACGACGTGAAAGCCTATCACGGCGCGACCGTTGGTGCGATCGACGCCGAGCAGATCTTCTATATGGAAAGCCGAGGCATGGAGCGCGCGGCGGCGGAGCGCATGATCGCGCTCGGTTTTTTCGAGCCCGCGGTCGAGTGCTTCCCGTCGTCGAGTCTCCGCGACGAAATTCGGGCCGCGTTAGCGGCGAAACTGTCGTGATGCGGACGGTTACCGCGTCGCCATTCGACGCATCAAAGACTCGGCAAATCATACGCGACTTCCCGATTCTGGCGCGCCCGACCTCGCGCGGAAAACGACTCGTCTATCTCGACTCGGCGGCCACGTCGCAGAAGCCCCGAGCCGTTATCCAAGCCTTGGTCGACTACTACGAGCAATACAACGCGAACATTCATCGCGGCGTTTACGAGATCGCCGCCCGGGCGACGGCGGAATTCGAGAAGGCGCGCGTTAAGCTTGCGCGTTTTATCGGCGCTGCGGTTGGCGAAGTCGTTTGGGTACGCAACACAACCGAAGCGATCAATCTCGTCGCGTATTCCTGGGGCAATGCGAACTTGCGAGCCGGCGACGCGATTCTGCTCACGGAGCTCGAGCACCATTCCGATCTCGTGCCGTGGCAGCTTCTGGCGGAGCGAACCGGTGCGCAGCTGCGCTACATTCCCGTCGACGATCGCGGGCTCTACGTGCTCGACGACCTCGACGCGTTGCTCGACGGCTGCAAGCTGGTTGCATGCGCCCACGTCAGCAATACGCTCGGCACGATCTTACCGCTCGAGAGGCTAGTCCCGCGCGCGCACGCGGCGGGCGCGGTCGTTCTCGTCGACGGCGCGCAAGGCGCGCCGCATCTGCCGCTCGACGTCAAGGCGATCGACGCCGATTTCTACACCTTTAGCGGCCACAAGATGCTCGGCCCAACGGGAATCGGCGTGCTCTACGGAAAGCGCGCGCTCCTAGAGGGGATGCCGCCGTTCTTCTCCGGTGGCGACATGATCCGCAAAGTCGAATACGACCACACGACGTTCAGCGATCCTCCGCGAAGGTTTGAAGCCGGTACGAGCAATATCGCCGATGCCATCGGCTTCGGCGTTGCCGTAGAATATCTCGAGGATGTCGGCATGGCATGGGTGCGCGAGCACGAGCGCGCGCTGACCGCTTATGCCCTCGAGCGCCTCGCCGAGTTCGAGCCGCGGGGATTAGCGATTTACGGGCCGCGCGATCCGGACCTCGTCTCGGGGGTGATCTCCTTCAACCTCGCCGACGTCCACGCGCACGATCTCGCCTCCATCCTGGACACCGAAGGCATTTGTGTTCGCGCGGGTCACCACTGCACGATGCCGCTGATGGAGAAAATGGGCTGGGCCGCGACGGCGCGCGCTTCGTTCTACATCTACAACACCGAGGCCGACGTCGACGCGCTCTGCGGCGGGATCGAAAAAGCGGCACGCGTCTTCGGGGTTTAAGGGCGGCGTCGTGGACGATTTCTACCGCGACTACATCCTCGATCATTACCGGCAGCCGCGAAACTTCGGCCATCTCGAGCACGCGGACGCCGAGGCCGAAGATCTCAACCCCTTCTGCGGCGACCAGATTCGAATGCAGCTCAAGGTCGACGACGGCGTCGTCAGCGACGTCCGCTTCTCCGGAAAAGGTTGCGCGATCAGCCAGGCATCGGCCTCGATGCTGACCGAACGAATAAAGGGCATGAGGCTCGCCGACGTTGCCAAACTCTCGAAAGACGTCGTCCTCGAAGACGTCGGCATCGGTATTAGTCCGACGCGTATGAAGTGCGCGATGCTTGGGCTGCGCGTTCTCAAGAGTGCCGCGATCGGCGAGATCGCCGGCTGGCCGGACGAGGAATGAACCATCAGAGCGATCCGGCTCGTTGGGAGGCCTTGGCGGCTCAGCCCGAGTTTCGCGCCTTACTGCGCTCGCGCCGCCGGTTCGTAATACCGGCGACGATCTTCTTCATTACCTACTATCTGGCGCTCCCCGTGTCGGCCGGTTTTTGGCCCGCAGTGATGGCCCGGCCCGTCCTCGGTCCGCTGACCCTTGCGTACTGCTTCGCGCTCTCGCAGTTTGCAATGGCTTGGATTCTCCTCGCGCTCTACTTGCGCCGCGCTCGCCGCTTCGACCTCCAGGCCGCGCGCGTGCGGTGGCGCGAAACCCACGAGCTAGCCGACTTGGAACGGTGACGCCGCAGCCGTCGCTGGTGATGTTCGCGATCTTCGTGGGCATCACGCTCGTCGTCACATACTGGGCTTCGGGACAAAGCGGAACGAGTCGCGGCTTCTACGCAGCGCACCGCCGGATCGGTGGTCTGCAGAACGGCTGGGCGATCGCCGGCGATTACGTTTCGGCGGCGTCCTTTCTCGGAATTACCGGACTCGTCGCGTTCTACGGTTTCGACGGCTTCATGTACTCGGTGGGATGGCTGGTCGCCTATTTGGCAGTTCTTCTTCTGGTTGCGGAACCGCTTCGGAACACCGGTAAGTACACGGTCGCCGATCTCATGTCGTTTCGCCTGCGCGGCCGCGGCGTCCGGGCCATCGCGGCCCTCTCTACCCTGGCGATCACGCTCTTTTATTTGATCGCGCAAATGGTCGGCGTGAGCGCGATCGTCAACTTGCTGCTGCCGCGGTTCGGCGACGTGGTCGCGATCGTCGGCGTGGGCGTCTTGATGCTCGTCTACGTGCTCTTCGGCGGGATGCTCGCGACGACGTGGGTACAGATCATCAAAGCGGGCCTTTTGCTCGTAACGGCGATCGGGCTCTCGGTGCTCGCAGTGCAGCACTTCAACTTCTCGCTCGAGCGTTTCTTCGAGGCAGCGGCCTCGGCCCCGGGTAGCGGGGGTGTGACGAACCTCCTTGCGCCCGGCCTGCTCTTTCACGGCTCGCTCGGCGCGTGGAATCTCATATCGCTCGGCCTCGCCCTCGTTCTAGGAACCGCCGGGCTTCCCCATATCCTGATGCGATTCTTCACGGTGCCGTCTGCCAAGGCGGCACGGACGTCGGTCGCATGGGCCATGGTTCTGATCGGCATCTTTTACCTCACGACGTCGTTCATGGGGCTGGGCGCGGCAACGATCGTTGGCAAAGACCACATCGGGCGGCGCATGTACGCTGGTCAGGCGATCGGATACATCGCGCATCATCCCGCGGCGCAAGCAACGCTCAACGCTCAGCTACGACGCAACGGCTACATCGTCCCAACTCCCGACAGCAACCTAGCCGCGCCGTTGCTCGCGGCGCAGGTCGGCGGTTCTTTCTTGGCGGCATTCGTCGCGGCCGTCGCGTTTGCAACGATCCTAGCGGTCGTCGCGGGGCTGACCATCACGGCATCGTCTGCGTTCGCTCACGACATATGGTTTAGCTTGATCCGCGGCGGACGCGGGGACGAAACGGAACATCTCTTCGTCGCGCGTTCGACGGCGCTCGTCGTCGGCGCGCTCGCAATCGCGCTCTCGATCTCGCTGCGGGGGTTTAACGTGGCATTTCTGGTCGGGCTCGCATTTGCAGTAGCGGCGAGCGCAAACGTGCCGGTCATCCTGCTCGCGCTCTCGTGGCGGCGATTCTCGCGTCTCGGCGCGATCGCCGGCATGCTCGCCGGTTTGATTTCCTCGCTCGCGCTCATTGCCGTGAGTCCGGTCCTGATGGGCAGCCGCGCGCTCTTTCCGCTCGAGAATCCCGGCATCGTTTCGATTCCGCTCGGCTTGGCCGGCGCTATCCTCGGGACGCTCGTCGCGCGCGACCGCGAGTCGGAGGCGATGTTCGACCAACTGCAAGTGCGCGCCACAACGGGTATCGGCGCAGAGGCTTAGCCTACTGCGGCTTGATCGTGTAGTGATCGGTGATTTGTAGCCCCGCGGCGCCCTGCTCGACCGTAAACGTCATGTAGTACTCACTGCCGTTGGTTTGGACGATGTCGGCCGTCACGCGGTACTGCTGCGGTCCGATGGTTGTCGAATGAATCGACTCGATGCGCGACTCGGAATTCAGCCACGTCTCGCTCGGCACCCCCGCAGAAAGATATGATGCGGCAGCCGTGCGGTCACCGCGCGCGACGGCGTCGATGTACGAGCGCACCAGCGTCGAGGCCATGTCGTCGGGCGTAACGCCTGCGGGCGTCGGCGTAGGCGAGAGTGTCGGAACCGGCTTCGTGGATGAAGCGAGCTTAGCCGCCGTCACCTTCGCCGGCATCGGCGCGAGCGACGGTTTCGGCGTCGGCCGAAGCGTCGATTTCGGCCCCGGCGTCGGACGAAGCGTCGATTTCGGCCCGGGCGTCGGACGAAGCGTCGGTTTTGGCGCCGCCGTCGGCGTTGTCGATGCGACCGGGGTTGGGCTCGCCGTAGCCGACGGCTTCACGGCCGGCGGAGGCGTCAACATGGGCGCCGGCGTCGCCACCGGGGGAGTGATCGCGGCAATCGCGGCCGCCTTAGGTGGCGGAGTGCCTTTGCTTCCGCCGAGGAAGTGCGCCAGCGCTCCGCCCAGCAATAAGCCGGCCAAGATGACGACGAGAACGAGCGGGAAGATCGGAAGGCCGCCTCGATCCGCGTCGTCGTCGGAGCGGCGCCGGCGCTCCCTCATTTCTCGACGGAGCTGGCCCTGAGACTCAGGCGCGCGGCGAGCGCATCGCGCAGCGCCGGCGGCAGCGATTCGGCGAAATCGGGCCGCCGCTCGACGAAGAGCGCCGTCGCCTCCCGGAGCACGTCCGGACTGCCCTGCGCGTATGAAAAGAGCGCGACGACGGCGCCGGTCTCCCGGCTCGCGATCGCTTCGAGGGTCGCCCCGGCGCCCTCGGCTGCGTCCTCCGACGACTCGCCGCGATCGCGGAACGCCTCAAAGAGCGCCTCCACGAACGCGTGGACGACGTCCGACGGCATGCTCGACAGCTCGCGTTCGTACAAGGCGGCGAGATCGGCCTCGTCCATCTTCGCGAGAAGCTTCTCGACTGCACCTACCAGCATGTCGGGCGGCACGTTCCCGAAGGACATTCGGCGTTTGATTATCCCCACCGGCAGGCAGCTCCTCGATGCGGCAGAAATTGTGGTGCTCATGATCCGCGTGAAGGTCCCGCTTGACCTCCACACCGTCGCAGTGGACGGCTCGAGCGCCTTTGCGCTTGCGACGCCGCTGCGTATCCGCGACTTGATCAAATTTGCCGTGCGCGAAGCGATCGGCTCCCGCGCCCCGCATGACAAATACTCCCGCAGCCTTCACCGCACGCTTGCCGGCCTCGCGGCCGGCGACTTCATCATCGACGTCAACGGCCGCGGCTTTGCCGACGCTGATGCGACCGTGGTCTGCGAAGGAACGGTCGACGTCCGTTTCTTCCTCGCGGCGCGCCGCCGTACCGCACTTCGCAGGTAGCACGCCGACGCTCGCTCTTGCGTCGAGTGATACTGTAGAGTGAGAGTCCTTCCCGCAAGAAACGGAGTCCGCCATCAAACTTGGCGTTGCCCTGATTGCCGCGCTATTGTCGGTAGCGGCGCCCGCGCGTGCAGAGGTTGCGTACGATACCTCGGGCGAAGACCTCTATCGCATCGAATCGACGGAAACGTTCTCGAAGGTTTCCTACGCCGGCGAGCAGCGCCTATCGGTTAGGCGGGAGGGCAAAGACTGGCGCTTTGAAGCGCACGCTCGCTACACGCGCGACGGTCCCGACGGAAAGAGTGCGGGCCAAGCGCTCTTCGTTCAGATTCTGCACGCGAACGGAGCCTTGGAAGATCGCATCGACGACGATCCCGATTTTCTGACGATCCTGAACCAACCGTTCGCCGTGAAGCTCGATTCGGCGACGCTCCGCGACCTGCAGGCGCTGCGCGGGCGAGTCCCATTCTCCGCAACGTCGCCACTCGGCGCCGAGGCCGTCTTGCACGGGTACCTTCGGCCCGGTCCCGGCGGCCCGGTCGGGGGTCGCGCGACCGTCGCGGTACGCTTCGAGGCTGAAGGAACGATGACCGGGCCCTTACCCGGCTACGCCGAGACGCTCGTCTCCGGCACGATGCGCATGGATGGAACGGCGTACTATGCACTCGGAGGCGCGACGCTCTTGTCGTTGAGCGTCACGCTGACGCTCGACGCCAGGCTCGCCCAGAACGGTTCTAAGGACTCCGTCCCGGTGCGCATCCTCTACCGGCGCTCGATGAGAGCGCTTCCTAAAATGCGCCTACAAGCTCCACTTGCAAGGGGTGCCGAAACGGTTGCTCCCGCAACTCCGTGAGCGGCGTGAACGCGAGGTGGTTCTGGTGACAGTCGATGAGCATCTCGATGCCGCGCCTCACGCATCCGGTCTCCTCGACGTACTTTGCGAGCTTCTTGCGAAAGTACGCCTGCGGATCGCGCAGTACTTTTGCGTAGTATGGATCGCCGGTTAGCCCGCTGGGATCGACGCCTTCCTTAGGAACGAGCCAAACGAACCAGGGATCCTCGCTTTGGCGGTACCCGATGAGTGCGAGCGGAAGGGCTCGTGCAGAATGGATGTCGGGCAAGAAGCTGCATATCGTGTATGCATCCAGCGAAATCTCCGTCGGCTCGATGGCTTGCTGCATAGACCGCACCTTTCTTGCAATCAAAGAAAAACCGCTTGCCCCCTGGGGGAAGCGGTTTCAGGTATCTTTCGGGCGTCGCCCGAGCGAAAGCGGCATGGCGATGCTTTAGGAGCGCCGCTAAAAACCCCTCCCCCTTCGTCCTTCGACTCCGCTTCGCTCCGCTCAGGATGACAAGCGCTTCGCGCCTCGCTCAGGACTGCGCTTCGCGCAGCCGGCAGCGGAGCTTCAGGACTTTTTGAGGCGGGCGTGAAACCACGGCCCTAGCAGTGGTGGTCCGGGGCACTGTATGAGCGCGCTCGCACCACTCCTTACGGGAGTATACGTGCCATCAGCGACGACGCCCGGGCGGAGTACGGCGATGCAACCCGCGGCCGATTCCACCCCAAGCGTGGCGAACTTCGAACACATCGTGGACGACTACCAGCGCCGGCTCTACGGTTTCGCGCTGCGCATGACAGGCAACCGTGAGGACGCCGAGGAGATCGTCCAGGACGCTTTCGTCCGCGCCTATCGGGCGCTCGGAAAGATGTCTACGGAACAGCGCGCCGACCTCCGGCTGCAGCCGTGGCTCTACACGATTACGCTGAACGTAACGCGCAACCGTCTGCGCAGCAAGCGTCCCTCGAACGTGGCGCTCGATGCGCTCGCCGATCCCGACGCGATCTTGCGCGAGTCCCACGAGGGACCGCCGCAGCCGGAGGCGATCGTCGAGCAAAACACCGAGATAGCGCTCGTCGAGCGCGCGCTTCTGCAACTACCCATGCATCTTCGCGCCGCCGCGACGCTGCGATTCATTGAAGGACGCAGCCACCCCGAGATTGCCGAGATTCTCAATCAACCGATCGGGACGGTCAAATCCCACGTCCACCGGGCCGTACGAATTTTGCGACGTATTCTCGGTCCGCAGATCGGACGATTTGCCCCTGAAGGAGTCCCCCTGCATGCGTTGTCGTGACGTTGAGGCCCTCTGGGACGAGCTCCGCGGCGAGTGCCAAGCCTCGCTGAAGGAGACCGTTCACAGCCACTTGCGCGCCTGCCCTTCTTGCCAAGGCCTCTACGAGGAATACGAAGGCGTGGCGTACTGCCTCTCCTGTCTGCCGCAACCCGAGCCCTCTTGCGATTTGACCAAGAAGGTCGTTCAGCACATTGCCGCGCTCAAAGGCAAGCTCTACCCCCCGATCGTGCTCTCCGCCGTAACCACGCCGGTCGGCCGGCTCTACGTCGGCTTCAAGGGGGATCGAATCGCGTATCTCAGCCTCGATACCGGAGAATCGCCCGACGACGTCGTCGCGCGGGCGCAACGCCGCCTTCACCGCCGGGTCATCCGCGGTGAGACGCCGCCTTGGCTGGTACACGCGCTCGATCGTTTCTTTCGCACATGGAAAGTCGACGACGCCGTTGTCGACATCAGCGACTTGACGCCGTTCGAGCAAGCCGTGCTTCGCGCGGCGGCGCAGATACCGCCCGGCGAGGTGCGTTCCTATTCGTGGGTTGCAACGCAAATCGGTCGACCGAAAGCGGCGCGCGCGGTCGGCCGCGTCATGGCTCGCAATCCCCTGCCGTTTCTCTTTCCATGCCATCGCGTTGTCGACTCGTCCGGCGATCTGCACGATTACTATTACGGTCTCGAGATGAAAGCTCGCCTTCTGAAAATGGAGGGCTACCGAGGTTAGACGCCAACCCTAGCGAAGGTGGCGCACCGGGACCCTAGAATCGCGGCCATTCCCGACATTCACGGGCACGCGAAGGGCGAACATCGTCCGTACTCAGAGGAACGTCCGATCGCGTATTCGGCGCGCATGCTTTTCCTCTGGTTTTACCACGCCTGCCGGCGCGCTTCGCCGCGTTTCTTAATGGTCGCCGACCACGCCAACTACCTTACGTTCGAAGATCCCGGCGCGGTCAGCACCGTGCGCCGAGCGCTGAAGCTCGCGCAGGCCGCCGACCTCCTCGGCGCAGCCGAGACCGCCGGTGTCGATATCGCCCATGCGGCGATCGTCTCCGAAGGATTGCGCCGCGGCATGCGCTTCTCGATCGGCGCCGAGATCGATAACGATCCGAGAGCGCGACCCGACGCGCAGAACATCATCGATGCCATGCGCCCCGACGGGATCATTCGCTCCGTCCACTTCGTGCCGATACACCATCCCGAGAAGGGTGCAGACTGGCCCTGGCCCTTCGACAACGAGGAGTTCAGCGGGCTCAGCGAGGTCGTCGGCACCGAGAAGCTCTGGGAACTCTACATGACGAAGCTGCTCGACGATCTCGAGAAGCTGCCGGCGCACGTGGTCGGCCACTTCTACGTCCCCGCGACGTTTGGGCGGTGGCCGGCGCAGAAGAAGCTCGAAGAGTATGAAGACCGGATGCTCGACGTCGCGCATCGTCGCGGCTTGGCGGTCGAAATCAACACTCGATTTCTCTATCGCGACCACCCCGAGGATCGTAAGAAGAAGTATCTCGAGGCGAACGCGCGGCTCGTACGCAAGGCGAAGGCGCGAGGCGTCGGCATCGCGATCGGCTCGGATGCCCACAGTCCGAAGGACCAGGGTAACGCGTTCGACGTCATCCTGAAGCTGCTTGACGATGCTCGAATCAACGAACTAGTCTTCCCGGTAGCGGGAAGGCTCGCGCGGGTCGCGCTGCGCGCAACCCGCGAACACCTCGAAGCGCAGGCTCAGGCCCACCGCCAGCCCAGCGCCCCCGGCAGTAGCATCACCGGCTACAGCCGCGCGGAGCTGGGACTTCCGGAGGAGGCCGAGGCCGCGTCGCGCCCCGGCGGGCGCGCGGCGCGCGAAAGTGGACCGAAGAAACGCGCGAGCGATTCCACGCGAGTCTCGAAACGCCCGGGGCCCACGACCCCGAGCACGAGCACCTCGCGGCGCAGCGCCGACTCGTCCTCGTCGGCCTCAAAGGCGAAGGCGGCGCGGATGGCCAAACCGGCCGCCTCGCCAAAGAAAAGTAAGAAAAAGACCGCAAAACCGGCTTCGAAGCGCCCCGCCACGCGAAAAGCCTCGCCGTCGCATCGCGGTGACCGTAAGAAAACGGTCGCAGCGAAGAAGCCGCCCGCTAAGAAAAAAGCAGCCAAGAAAACGACGGCCAAGAAGCCTGTCTCCCGCGGCGCTCGTGAGCCGAAGCGGCAGATACCGAAGAAGAGCGTCAAGAAGGGCGTCAAAAAGAAGAAATCCGCGGCGAAGCGCCGCTAGCAAGCAAACTCTGATAGAGGACTAAGGCATTGGCGGAAATTGAGCGCCTGAGGAATATCGCATTCGTCGGACCACATCACGCGGGCAAGACGACCCTCGTCGAGGCGATTCTCGCCCACACGGGAGCGATCGGACGCCGCGGGTCGATCGCCGACGGGACAACCGTTACCGATCACGAGCCCGAAGATACGTCGCACCTCCAGTCTACGACCGCGGGATTTGCCCATACGGCCGCCGACGGCATCGACATCACGATCGTGGATGCACCGGGCTTCATCGACTTCTTTGAAGAGACGAGGCAGGCATTAGCGGGAGTAGACGCTGCGGTCGTCGTCATTGAAGCCGACCCCGGCCGCATCGTGCAGACGCAGGCTATCGTCGATCATCTCGAATCGACGCACATGCCGCATATCTTCGTCATCAATAAGATGGACCGGCCAGGGGCGGACTTTTCGGGGACGCTGCTGGCGTTGCAGAGTTCGTACGGTCGCCACGTGGTTGCGGAGCAGCTGCCGTTGGGGAGCGCCGAACGTTTCGAGGGCTACGTGGACCTAGCGCAGATGAAAGCGTATCGTTTTGCCGGCGAATCGGGAAGCGGCGCGTTTCTCGAAAAGGAAGAGAGCATTCCCGCCAACCTCGAGGAGCCGGCGCGCCGTTTGCACGTCGAGCTGCTCGAAGCCATGGCCGACTTCGACGATCGCCTCATGGAGGAGCTGCTTGAAGGCGTAGAGCCACCGGTTGAGGAGATCGAGCGCGATCTCTGCAGCGAATGCTCACACGATCAAGTCGTGCCGGTCTTGGTAGCGGCGGGCGCCTCCGGTGCGGGCGTTGCTGCCCTCGTGCGCGCGATCGAAAAGTGGCTTCCCTCGCCGGCTGACGCGCCCCATCTCGATGCGGAAGGGCGCCCCATTGCGCCCGATCCCACCGCTCCGGTAGTGGCGCGCGTGATCAAGACGTCAATCCATCCGCAGAGCGGGAAGCTCTCCATCGCCCGTCTCCTCTCCGGAACCATCAAAGCCGACTCGACGCTCACGAACGTCACGAAACGCGACGAAAAGGCCCGTCTGGGCGGCCTCTACCGCCTTCAAGGCAAGAAGCAGGAAGCGATTGCGGAGGCCACGGCGGGTTCGATCGTCGCGCTCGCGCGTCTCGACTCCGTGGCGACCGGTGATACGTTGACCTCGAACGGTCATAAAGTGCTCCTGTCCCGCGTCCCCGTTGCCGAGCCGGTCTTCGCCGTCGCGATCAAGCCGAAGGAGCGCATCGACGAGGCGAAGATCTCGCAGATGCTCGCGCGCATCGTCGACGAAGATCCGGCACTGCGCCTCGAGCGCGCCGACGTAACGCACGAGATGCTCCTCCTGGGCAGCGGCGAGCAGCACGTCTCGATCGCGGTCGAGCGTCTGGCCCGCAAGTACAAGGTCGAAGTCGCGACCGCCGCGCCGACGATTCCCTATCTGGAGACTATCACGGGCGGGACCGAGATCCATTCCCGCTACAAGCACCAAACCGGCGGCCACGGTCAGTTCGGCGACGTCTGGCTGCGTTTCGAGCCGCGCGAGCGGGGTACGGGCGTAACCTTTGCGGAGAAAATCGTGGGTGGCGTCGTGCCGCGGCAGTTCATTCCCGCCGTCGAGAAAGGCGTGCGCGAAGCGCTCGCGCACGGCGCCAGCGGCTATCCGGTGACCGACCTGCACGTGACCCTCTTCGACGGTCAGTATCACGACGTCGACTCGAGCGAGCAATCCTTCAAAACCGCAGCAGGCATGGGGGTACGCGAGGCGCTTCCGAAGTGCAATCCGGTCGTGCTCGAGCCGATCGCGCACGTCCAAGTCATCGTGCCGACGACTTACACCTCGACGGTCATCCAGCAGCTCACCGGAAAGCGCGGGCAAATTCTCGGCATGAATCCGTCCGACCGGGCCGGCTTCGACGTCGTCGAGGCGTACGTTCCGGCGGTCGAGCTCTCGCGCTACATTACGGAGCTTCGCACGGGGACGCAGGGCCTCGGCACCTATAGCTGGCGCCACGAGCGCTACGATCCCGTCCCAGGGGGTCGCGTGGCGCCCAAAGCTGCGGTGTAGGTTATCTTACGCTCGGACTCGTCGGTTGCGATTACGTGGCGCGCGGGTCAGGCCTCGGTCACGATGGCATCCTGCGCGGGTCGCTCGTCGGCCGCATCCTGCGGCCTCCTGCTACGCCGCGCTCGCGCCTCCTGCTAATGTAATTATGACATCCTGTCAAAGGCGCTCGCGTCGGAGACCCCGCGCAGGACGCCATCGCAACCTCGTAATATTGCAGAAGAATACTGCGGTGTTCGCGGTTTCGCTGGTGGCCGCGCTATCTGCTTGCAGTAAGATCTCGAACGGCGCCGGCGGCACAGGACGGCATTCGTGGACGCAGCCAGGCGTCTTGCGCGTGGCGATCGCGACGGATATCAAGACGCTCAATCCGCTGCTCAACTCGGACACTGCAGACGTCTTCGTCGATCGGCTGATGTTCGAGCCGCTCGTGACCGCCGATCCTAAAGGCAATCCGCTGCCGATGCTGGCGGTGCAGGTACCGACCCTTGAAAATGCCGGCATCACTCGAGACGGCCTCACCATTACATATCGGCTGCGCCGGAACGCGCGGTGGACCGACGGCGTTCCCGTCACGTCGCAGGATGTCAAGTGGTCGTGGCAGGCGATCATGAATCCGAACAACGACGTCATCTCGCGCCACGGTTATGACGACATTGCGAGGATCGACACGCCGAACGTCTACAGCATCGTCGTGCATTTGAAACGGCCTTTCGCGCCATTCGTCGATACGTTCTTTGCGGAAAGCGATCAGCCGTACATGGTGGCGCCGGCACACGTGTTGGCGCGTTATCCGAACATCAACCAGCTAACCTTCAATAGCGACCCGTCGGTAAGCGACGGGCCGTTCAAGTTTGCGGGGTGGGCGCGCGGGGATCATATCTCGTTTGCGCGAAACGATGGTTTCTTCTTGGGCCGCCCCGGCCTAGACCGAATCGAAGTAAAGACCGTCCCCGACGAGGACACCGCGATTAGTCTGCTGCGCACCCACGCCATCGACTATATCTTCGAAGCCTCTATCCAGAATTACGAGTCGTTGCGATCCCTCCCCGACGTTCGGATCGTCTGGGTCAACGTCAATGGCTATTCGTACGCGCAGCTCAACGTTAGCCGCCCCTACCTAGCGGATCCGCGGGTCCGGCTCGCGCTCGCATATGCCGTCGATAAGAACGAGTTGGTACGAACGCTCGCGTTTGGTACGCAGAGTGTCGCCACCGCCGACATTCCGAATTGGATGTGGGCGTTCAATCCGAGCCTCCGTAACTATCCTCACGATCCGGCGGCGGCGCGGCTGCTGTTGCGCGAAGCCGGTTGGCACGTCGGTCCCAACGGCATCATGCGGAAGAACGGCGAACCGCTTTTGCTCGTCATGGTAACGAATAATTCCAGCGTCACGAGGCGCAGAGAAGCGCTGGAGCTTCAGGCCATGCTTCGAGAGGCGGGAATCGACTCAGAAATAAAGTCCTACCCGGCCGACGTCCTCTTTGCGCCGGCCGGTATGGGGGGAATCCTCCAGCTCGGAAAATTCGATATGAGCATCAGCGGATGGTATGCCGGGATCGACCCCGACGACAGCACGCAGTTTACTTGTCAGAACTTTCCACCGGGCGGATATAACTATTCGCGCTACTGCAGCCCGCAAATGCAGGAAGCCCAAAATATTGCGCTGACCAGGTACGATCGCGCATCACGGATTGGAGCCTACTACCAGATTCAGCAATTGCTCCTGCGCGATAACCCTGCGCTCTTCATCTATTGGCTCCGCCAGATGGAGCCGATCAGCGTCGATTTCCGACGTTTCGATCCGAATCCAGTCGTCGAATCGTGGAACGCGTGGCAATGGACCATTTAGGACTTCCCGAGCTGACGTGGCTGCGCAAAATCATCGCGGAACGCGCCCTGACTCGCGGCGATTACATTTTAGCGGGCGGCGCGCGCAGCGACTACTACATCGATAAGTTCAGCCTCTTCTCCGATCCGCAGGTGCTGCGACGTATCGCCAGGCTCTTTACCTCCGTGGTAACCGAACTCAATCCCGACATCATCGGCGGCACGGAGCTCGGCGGAGTCGTCGTCGCCACGGCGGTGTCGCAGCTTACCGGCATCCCGATGCTCGCCGTGCGCAAAAAGGCCAAAGCATACGGCGCCTTCGCCAACGAGTACGTCGAAGGGCCGTACGACGCGGGTCAGCACGTCTTGTTGCTCGAGGACGTCGTCACGAATGGGCGCGAGTTGCTCTTGGCCGCGGCGCGTTTGCGGGAGCTGGGATTAGAGGTAACGCCGTATGCGGTAATCAGCCGCGGCCTGGCGCCGGTGCGTGCGTTGATTCAGTTCTCGCTCCCGAGCGACGACCCGAAGCTCGATAACTAGGTTCCGTTAGGCTGGTGCGTGAGGGGGAGCTGGGTCCCGTTACCAAGGAAGCATCGTAGCCATCGCCTTACTGCATGATTTCTATCGTCGGCTTGGACTCGATGGATGCCGAGCCTCGGAACAACCGGCGGCGTACGGGTTACGAGTCCCTCATCTCCACCATTGAAATCGGCGGAAAGCTCGACACTACGGGCATTTCGAACGAAAGTTCCGGAGAAGGACGAGGCCGTCTTGCCTCGCCTTTATCGTCGATCTTTGCCAAAAATGGGGAGAAGCTTGCCCGAATCGGGTATTGTGGTATTTACAATAGTGTAGTTACACTGGGAGGACGGAGCGTGTCGATGTCGCGCGACCAGATCCAGAAGGCAATCGACAAGATTGGGCACGAGTGCCTATGCCTGCAGGCGCGTATGACGACACGCGCCATCACCAGGCGATACAATGCAATGCTCGCCCCGATTGGCCTTGAGGTGACTGAGTTCTCCCTCCTGGCGGCCCTTCACATGAGCCGGCATTCGTCAATTGCAGAACTCGCCGATCTATTGGCATTCGAGAGGACCACGCTTGTGCGGAATCTCAAGCACATGAGCGAGCGAGGTCTGATCAAACCGGCAAGTCAGGGAGGGCGAGCCGTAAAGTACGCCCTCACGAAAAGGGGGATCAACCGCTTGATACAGGCACTTCCCCTCTGGGCCACCGCACAGGCTTCCGTCCACGAGCGGATGCCGCCGGGAACCGCATCGAAGGTGCTCGCATCGCTGAAGACATTGCGAAAGGCCACTAGGCAAGATCCTTAAGTCGGATTTACGAGGCCCTTGCGTGCATGCGCTGCGTTCGTTATAGTTCTTATAGTGTAATTACACAATGGGGAGCCCCGCCATGAGCGAATCATCGAATCCAATCCTGGTGGTCGGCGGCACCGGCCGCCACGGCGGAACAGGAACGTATGTGGTGCGTCAGCTGATTAAGCTGGGCATCCCCGTCCGTGCGCTGGCTCGACAAAAAGACGCCCGTGCAAGATTTCTCGAAGAGCTTGGGGTGGAAGTCGTCGTTGGAGATCTTTGCGACCGCCGGACCCTCGTCGGCGCAGTTGAGGGAACCGTAGCCGCATATTTTACGTACCCGATCGCCGGCGGAATCGTTGATGCAGCCGCTAACTTCGCTTCCGCCGCGCGTGCGGCAGGACTGAAGCGTCTCGTCGTCATGTCGATGGCACCCGCGAGTCCCGACAGTCCTAGCCCCTTGGGGCGCGCCCAATGGCTAGCAGAGGAGGTGCTTGATTGGTCTGGACTGTCTTGCATCCATCTGCGGATTGCGGCCCTATTCTTTGAAAATCTTGAGTTGCTGCACCGCGAGGATATCTTAGAGGACGGTGTAATCCGGAACTCGTTTCCAGACCTGCCCATGAACTGGATTTCCGGTGAAGACGCCGGAAAGCTGGCTATTACAGCGTTGCGATTTCCTGAACGATTCGACGGTAAGACGACAGTCTACCCAACCGGCACTGAGACGTTCAGCCACAGTGAAGTCGCCGGGATCATAGGTCGGCATCTGGGGCGTTCACTGAGACACGAAACAATTTCACCTGAGGCTTGGCAAAGGCGCCTCGTGGAGCTAAGCGAACACGACGGGCGCATCAACCTGGAAATGGCGCGCCATATCTCAGCAGTCGGCGCGAGTATGCGAAAGCCATTCCCCACAAACGATATGTTCGGTACGGTGACACAGGAGCGAGCGATGACACTCGACGATGCGTTGAGATCCGGATATCTCGCATTTAAGCGCTGAAGCGACGACACGGAGCACTTGCACGATGAACAGAAATCCCTACACGCAGTTTGGTGTGCTTGACAAGAGTCTTATGGTCGGCGAGAGCGGTCACGCCGTTCTGCTCAAATTGCTTGATGCCACGTATCCCGCGCCCCCGTTCTCCGAAACTTGTGATGTTTGGCCCGTCGAAGTGACAGAAGGCTGCGTGGTATTCGAGGCAAAGCCGTCGGCGCGCTTTTATAATCCGATGGGGGTCGTCCACGGCGGGTGGATATCAATAGTGCTCGATTCCGCAATGGGCTGCGCTGTCCACTCGATGCTGAAGGCCGGGGAGGCCTATACGACTGTTGAAATGAACGTGAACTTCGTAAGGCCGTTGTTGGAGGACACCGGAACTCTACGATGCGAGGGAAAGGTGCTCCATTGTGGAGGGCGTCTCGCAACATCCGAGGCAAGAGTGACTGATGCGGCCGGGAACCTCATTGCTCATGGCTCCGAGACTTGCATGATCCTCTCAGTGAAGACCTAAGGAAAACCTCGATCGCCCTAATGCGCACGGGTAGAAGGTGCGATGCGGGTATACGGTGCCGCATAAGCGGCATTGGAGGAAACTCTTGGGCCGAGCACTAAGGGCGCTTGCGCGAGACGTTGAAGCGGCTGTGCGTTCTACGCTTCATCGCCAAATCGTCCTTAGCGACGTGAAACGGCGCCCGTGAGAAAAACGATTCTTCTCACGGGTTTTCTCACCGAATAAGATGCGATAGGCCTCGATAAGGATCGATTGGTCGGCTTCGCGTGCTCAAACGATACTTGCGAGGACCTATCGAGGCTAGCTGCAAACATTTCAAGACCGCCGCATTCAACCGTTCTGCCACGGCTGGCTACAAGCCGTGCTAGACCGCCACTTCCATCCCGTCGTCCGCCGCTTCGACCGGGCCCCGGAAACGGCGACAGGCGGCATCGACGAGCGCCCGCGGCTCGTAGGCCGACGGGTAGTGCGTCAAGACCACGCGCTGCGCGCCGGCTGCCGCTGCCATCTCGCCGGCCTCTTCGGCCGATGAATGTCCGCGCTCACCCTCTTCGCTGCCGAGCCCCAGTCCCGCCTCGCAGAGAAAGATCGAGCACGCGCAAGCGAGTTCGATCACCGCATCGCTCGGCGCCGTGTCGCCCGAGTATGCGAGGGCGGAAGATTCGCGCGCGACCCGGATGGCATAGGCTTCGATATAATGGCGCGTGCGTGCAAAGCGCAGATGCAGCCCCTTCACGTGCAGCTGCTCCACCGGATCGTATTCTCGCACCTCAAAGAAGGCGTCGAAGAAGTCGTCGGGCGCGTCGATGGAAACGGCCCTTCGAAGCGCTTCGAGCGAGGCGCGCCCGCCCGGCGGTAGCCAGAGCGGCAGACGGCGATCGGTGGAAAGGTGACCGTACTTTAACGCGTATCGAAACGGTACGAGATCGAAGAAGTGGTCGGCATGCATGTGCGACACCACGATCGCATCCAAACGCGTGTAATCGATCGCGAGTTGCAGCTTCGAGAACGAGCCGCCGCCCACGTCGAGTAGAACCGCCGCGTCGTGCGATCGCACAAGATACGAGCTGGCGGCTCCGCCCGGACGCGGCATCGCTGGGCTCGAGCCGACGACGCGCAGCGTCAAGGCAGCGATGCAAGCACCTCTTCTGCGTGCTCGTTGACGTTCACCTTGGGCCACACCTTAAGGATGCGGCCGTCGGCGTCGATGAGAAATGTCGAGCGCGCATTGACGCCGAGCGCCTTGTAGAGCTTGGATTCCGTATCGGCGAGCAGCGTAAACGGGATCGAGTACTTTTTCTTGAAGCGCTGATGCGACTCGACGGAATCGCGGCTCGCGCCGACGATTCGCGCGGCCTTCGTCTTGAAGGCCTCGTACACGTCGCGAAACTGTGAGGCTTCGCTCGTGCAGCCGGGCGTGTCGTCTTTCGGATAAAAGTAGAGCACGAGCGGGCCGTCGCCGAGCAGCGCGGTCGTCGTTACCGTGCCTCCCTCGTCGTCGAGCAGCGTTACCTCGGGTAGTCGGTCGCCTTCGCCAAGCATTCGTTCGGCCTTTCTAGAAATGTCGCAGGTGATTTCTGCGCCTCATCCATTGGCTGCGGCCCTTATCGAACGCCTGCAGTCCAGACCCGAAAGCCGAATTCTCGATTTCGCCGCGGGGAGCGGGCGCAACGCCGAGGCGCTGCGGCGCGCGGGCTTCGCGGTTGTGACGATCGACGACGATGCCGCCGCGTCGGAGAAGGCGCTGGAGGCCTTGCCAAGCCGATTCGATGCGATCCTTTCGACGCACGGGCTGCTCCACGGTTCTCCGGAGACGATTGGCGCGCGCGTACGCTCCATCGCCGCCCATCTCGAGCCCGGCGGGCTTCTCTACGCGACCTTTGGATCGAGGCGCGACGCTCGCTTCGGCCTCGGTGAGCGGATCGACGATTCGACCTTTGCGCCGCTCGATGGCGACGAGCGAGGCGTCGCGCACGTCTATTTCGATCGGCAACGGATGCTCGCGCTTCTCAATCCACTCTTCGCGGTCGAATCGCTCGAGGAGCGCGGGGTCGACGACGTTGCGGGATCTTGGGCGCATTCGCAACGCCCCTTACGCGGCGCCGCTCACTGGTTTGCGATCGCGCGCAAACCATGAGCCGGCTGCGTTTGCTCGTACTCCTGGCCGCGATCTGCTCTGCGGGTTGCTCTCAGGCCGGCCGGCACACTTCCGGCTCGACCCTCGTCTTCAGCGGCCTTGCCGGCGAGCCCGATTCGTTGAATCCGATGCTTTCCAACGAGGCCGACGAGCTCAACTTCAGCCACCTCTACATGTCATACCTCATCGAAAACGACGCGCGCGGTAACGCGATTGGGGAGATCGCGCTCGAAGTGCCGAGCCTCGCAAACGGCGGCATCTCCGGCGATCAGCGCACGATCACCTACCATATTCGTCGCAACCTCCGGTGGCAGGACGGTTTCCCGCTCACCGCGCGCGACGTCCTCTTCTCCTATCGCGCGATCGTCAATCCACACGATAACGTCTCGACGCGCGTGGGATACGACGAAGTTCAGACGATTCGCACGCCCGACCCGCAGACCGTCGTCGTTCGCCTGCGCCACCGCTTCTCACCGTTCGTTCAATATTTTTTCGGCCCACAAGGAGTCGGCGCGATCATGCCGGCTCATCTGCTGCAAGGCCGCGCCGACCTCAACCGCGCCGCCTACAACGAGCAGCCCGTCGGATCGGGGCCCTTTCGAGTCGTGCGATGGCAGCACGGCGAGAGCGTGACCCTCGCAGCCAATCCTTATTACTGGCGAGGCAAACCGCGGATCGACCGGATCGTATACCGGATCATCCCCGACTCCAACACGCGGCTCGAACAGCTGCGGACCGGCGAAGTCGACGCTTACTTCGACGTCGATCCACAGCTCTTGCCACAGGTGAGGACCGTGCCCGGCATTCGGACGAGACTAACGCCCGTCGCCGATCTGCACGTCTTACGTTTTAATTTACGCGACCCGTCGCTGCGCGACGTCGGAGTCCGGCGAGCGATCGCGTTGGCAATCGATCGTCAAACGCTGCTCGAGGCCGCTACGCACGGCAGCGGCATCATCGTGGACGCCGACCAACCCACCAACGGCTGGGCCTATGACGATACAACGCCGTCGATTCCGTACGATCCGGCCACCGCAAAGCGTCTGCTGGGCGGAAGATCGCTCGACCTCACGCTAACCATCGCTCCGCAGATCGTGAACGGCTCGTCGCTTGTCGCCGCGGTCATTCAAGAGGACTTGCGCAGAATCGGAGTTCGCGTCACGATCAAAAAGGTTCCGAGCGCGATGTTCTACGCAGGTGCCGCTCAAGGCGGAATACTCGCAAGCGGGCGCTACCAGCTCGCCTACGACGCGTGGTGGGTGCTGGGCAGCGATCCGGACGATTCGTGGAACATGGCTTGCGACCAAATCCCCCCGGCAGGATTGAACTATTCGTTCTGGTGCGATCGACGAGCCGATGCGGCCATTGCCGACGCGCTCGCAAACGTCAGCAGAGCTCGGCGCAAGGCGGACTACGCAATCGTGCAGCGCTCGATCGCGCGCGACCTGCCGATTTTTACGCTCTGGCAAGTTCGCATTCCGGACGCCTTTCGAACCTACGTGCATGGCATCGAGCCGGCGCCCGGAGGGTCGACGTTCTGGAACGCGTGGAGCTGGCGAATCAGCCCTGTGTTGAAATGAGGTCCCGCATCGGACTCGACGCGTTGGCATAGAGTCGCTTCTCCATCCGGCCCGCGAGGAACGCCTGACGCCCGGCGACGACGGCGTGCTTCATCGCCGTCGCCATCAGCACCGGATCCCGCGCACAGGCGATGCCGGTATTCATCAAGAGCGCGTCGACGCCGAGCTCCATCGCAATCGCCGCATCGGATGCGGTGCCGACGCCTGCATCGACGATCACCGGGACGGTCGCACGCTCTTTGATGATGCGAATCGAGTAAGGATTGCAGACGCCTAAGCCGCTGCCGATCGGCGCGGCGAGCGGCATCACCGCGGCGCAACCGGCCTCTTCAAGTTGTTTGCACGCAATTGGGTCGTCGCCGATGTACGGAAGGACCGTAAACCCTTCCGAGACGAGCTGCTCGGCGGCGGCGAGGGTCTCGCGCGTGTCGGGATGGAGCGTCTGCGCGTCGCCGATGACTTCGAGCTTTATCAAGTCGGTCTCGAGCAGCTCACGGGCGAGCTGCGCGGTGAGCACCGCCTCCTTCGCCGAATAACAGCCCGCCGTGTTCGGAAGGATCGTGTAGCGGGCGCGGTCGATGAAGTCGAGCAGCGTCTTGCCTTCGGCATCATCGAGGCTAATGCGCCGTATCGCCACCGTCACCATCGCGGCACCGCTGGCGGCGTGAGCGGCGCGCATCACCTCCATCGACGGATACTTCCCGGTTCCCACGATCAAGCGCGAGTCGAACTCGTGCTTGCCGATCTTCAACTTGTCACCGTTCACTCTATCCTCCCGCGACCGCTTCGATGATCTCGACGTGGTCGCCGTCGCACAGGCGCTGCGTGTCGTACTCGGCTCGGCGCACGACCCGATCGTTGCGCGCCACCGCGACCCCCGTACGGGCCGATCCAAGCAGATCGAGCAGCGCGGCGACGGTCAGCTCGCCGGGTAGTTCGCGCAGACGTCCGTTGATCGTGGCCTTCACGCTTGAGTGATTCGTTCCGGCCGTCTCTCTTCCGTGCCGAGGCGAGCGATCGAGAACGGCTCGAGGGTGGCGGACCGCTCGGTTTCGATCGCATCGGCGATCAACCGCGCGGTCGTAGGCGCGAGCAGGATGCCGTTTCGATAGTGCCCGGTTGCGAGAAAGAATCCCTCGACCGCCGTCTCGCCGAGGAAGGGAAGTCCGTCGGGCGTCCCGGGTCTCAGGCCCGCCCAGCTCTCGGTGATGGAAAAACCCGAAAGCGAAGGTGCTGCTGCGAGCGCAGCATGCAAAAGCTCGTGGACTCCTTGCGCGGTGGTGCGCTCGTCGAATCCCGCCGCCTCCACCGTCGCGCCGATGAGAAGCCGTCCGTCGTCGCGCGGCACGAGATAGGCACCCGGAACCCAGCTCGCGCGTTGCACGAATCCGACCGGGACTGCGAGCGCGACCATTTGGCCTTTCACGGGTTCGATCGGGGGAACGCACGATTGGGGCAGACCCTGCAGTTGCGCCGCCCATGCGCCGCACGCATTGACGACGGCGCGCGCGGCGACGAATCCGTGATCCGTGCGCACGCCCAGTACGCGCCTGGAATCACATTCCACGGTGACGGACGAGCTCTGCTCGACGGATGCGCCGCGCGCTTTGCATGCGGCGGCAAGCGCGCGACCGAAGCGGCGGTTGTCGACATAGCCTTCCCTATTCTTGAGGAGGCCGCCGAGAAGGCCGGCCCCCAGCCACGGTTCGGCCCCGAGCGAGCGTGCCCGATCGAGCATTTCGCACTCGACTCCGCGCGCTTGCAATGCGCGGGCATGCTCCCGGAGCCTATCGAGACCACCGTCCTCGAAAGCCGCATAAAAGACGCCCTCGAGCCGCAAACGCGCATCGATGCCGCTTGCTGCGAAGACACGCTGCACGAAGGCCGGATATTCGGCGAGCGACGAGGCGCAAAGCGCCAGCAATGCTTCGTCTGTGATGCGCTCGGTGTACGGAGCGAGCATCCCCGCACCGGCCCACGACGCGGCGTGCGCGGGTTCGCTGCGATCGTACACACGAACGCTCGCGCCGCGCTCGGCCAGCTCGAATGCGATCGCCAGGCCGATCAGGCCCGCTCCGACGACGATGACCTCGCCGTGCCTATCCGCCATGGCCTACATGCCGATGTAAACTGGACCCTCACCGCCCTGCGGCGGGACCCACGTGATGATCTGGTACGGGTCGGCAATGTCGCAGGTCTTGCAGTGCACGCAGTTGGTGAAGTTAATCTGAAGCCGTCCTTCGAATTTGCCGTCGACGGGCTCGAACATCGGCTCGTAGACCGCCGCGGGGCAAAAGTAGCGGCACGGATTGGCGTATTCGACGGTGCAGCGGTCGCGGCAGATATTGGTGTCCGAGACGATCAAGTGACACGGCTGGTTCTCTTCGTGCATCGTCCCGCTGGCGTAGACGTCGGTGAGCTTGTCGAAGGTCAGCACGTTGTCGATCGCCGCGCGCGGCGTCTCCTTCGGAGGCCAGCCCATCTTTGCCATTCGCGCGTAACCCGGCTCGCTCGGCAATTTGTCGATGAAACCGAATCCCGCGCCGCCGGTGATCGTCGAGAGCCCCGCGTTGATCAAACCGAGCAGCAAACCGTTGTGGAATCCTTGGTGGAAGTTGCGCGCGGTGCGCAGCTCCGCGTACGCCCACGATTCCTTGAAGCGTCGCTCGAACGACCCGAGGGTTGCAGCGTCACACGCTCCCGTTTGTAGCGCGTCCCAGATAGTCTCGGCGGCAAGCGTACCGGATTTCATGCCAAGGTGAATACCTTTGAGGCGCATGCCGTTCAAAAACCCCGCCGAATCGCCCACGATGAGCAGCCCGTCGCCATACGGGCGCGGCATCGCGAAGAGCCCGCCTTCGGGAATCGCCTTGGCGCCGTACCGAATCAGCTTTCCTCCCTCGAGCATCCGTCGCACGATCGGATGTTCTTTCATCCGCTGCAGTTCGTTGTGCGGATCGGTCGTAGGGTTTTTGTAATCCAAGCCCGTGACAAAGCCGATGTCGAGAATGTTGCCGGCCATTCCGTAGATAAATCCGCCGCCGAACGTCTCGGGCGGAAGCGGGTATCCGAGCGTGTGGATTACCGCGCCGGCCTTAAAGCGATCGTCCGGAAGCTGCCAGAGCTCCTTGACGCCGGCAGCGTAGACCTGCGGCTCCCGTCCGGCATGGAGATCGAGCCGCGACGACGCCTGCTTTACAAGCGTCCCGCGGGGGCCTTCGCCGAGCACCACGATTTTTGCGAGAATGTCCGCACCAGGTTCGTAGTTCGACTTCGGCACGCCGTCATGGTCGAGACCTTTGTCGCCTGTGCGCACGCCGATGACGCGATTTTCGTGCCAGAGCAGCTCCTGACCGGGGAAGGCCGCAAAGACTTGTGCGCCGGCCTCTTCCGCTTTGTCGCCAAGCCATTTGCAAAGCTTCTGCAATGAGGTGACGTACTTGCCGTGATTGTTCAACGGCGGCGGAGTGAGTGGCGCCCTGATCTTGCCGCGCGCCGTGAGAAACCAGAGCTCGTCGCTGGTTACCGGCGACTCCACCGGCGCGCTCTCGCGCCAGTTCGGGAGCAACTCGTCGAGCGCGCGCGGATCCATCACGGCACCCGAGATCCCGTGATACCCGACCTCGCCACCCTTCTCGATCACTAGAATTTCTAGAGCTTTGCCGGCAGCCCGCGCGAGCTGGCCGAGCCGAATCGCACCGGCGAGGCTGGCCGGACCCGCTCCGACAAAAAGAACATCCACCTCAAGACGGTCGCGCTCGGGCATCGTTCGGGTAGTTAAACGGAGCGGAACGGGATTCCTCAATCAGCTCGCGGTAGGTTCCGCCCACCGAAGTCATAACTCGTAGAACCCGTGGAGTTCTCGACGCGTCGCAGCTTCGGCAGCGACAACAACGCGCCGGCGGCGCCGGAAATCCTGCAGGCTATCGTTGCCGCGAACGCCGGCGACGCCGTCGGTTACGGCGAGGACGTATGGACGGCCCGCACGTTGGAGCGCTTCAAGGAGCATTTCGGCGAGGAGACTGAGGCCTATCTCACCTTCAACGGAACGGGCGCGAACGTTGCGGCGCTCGGCTCGCTCCTGCGTCCGTGGGAAGCGGTGCTCGCCTCGGCAAGCGCGCATCTCCAGACGGACGAGTGCGGCGCACTAGAGCGATTCGCCGGATCGAAGATAATTCCGATCGCAACGCGAGACGGAAAGCTGCACCCAGCCGACGTCGAGCCCCACCTGCTCGCGGGACAGAGCGTTCATTTTCCGCAACCGCGAGCGATCTCGGTTTCGCAAGCTACCGAGTTCGGCGATCTCTACGAAACCGACGAGCTGCGCGAGCTCTGTACGTTCGCCCACGGGCGCGGCTTGATCGTCCATGTCGATGGGGCGCGCATCTGCAACGCGGCAGTCGCACTCGGGACGACGCTGCGTGGCGCGACGGTCGATCTAGGCGTCGACGTGCTGAGTTTCGGAGGAACAAAAAACGGGCTCGTCTTCGGGGAGGCGATCTGCTTCTTCAATCCCAAGCTGCACGCGGGCGCGGCGCCGTTCGTTCAGAAGCAGGCGATGCAGCTCGGCTCGAAGATGCGCTACCTCGCCGCGCAGTTCGAAGCGCTCCTGAGCGAGGACCGCTGGTCGCGCTATGCGTCGCACGCCAACGCAATGGCGCAGCGCTTGTACGAGCGCGTTCGAGCGATTCCCGGCGTACGCGTGACGCGTCCCGTGCGCTGCAACGCCGTCTTCGCGACGCTCGACCGCGCCGCGATCGAGCGCATCCGGCGCGAGTTCTTCTTCTACACCTTCAACGAGGCGCTGCCCGAGGTCCGGTGGATGACCCACTGGGCAACGACGCCGCAAGACGTCGACGATTTCGCGGAGTGCGTGGAGCACGCCGCAAAGCAACCAGAGTAAGCTAGGGAACCTCTGAAGAAGTCCATGTACCGGCCGTTTGAGCCACAAAGCCGTCAGATGCAAGAAGAAGGCGAGGGAGTATACTCAAGGCAGTCTGTGACCGAGCCTTCGACGCAGCAGATGGCGGCTTTGTGGCCAAACCCTTTGGGCAGCGGCATTTTTGCTCGCTGCGGCCGGTGCAGCGACTTCTTCAGAGGTTCCCTAGGCCGTCCAGTCGAGCATCGCCTTCCATTCCGGTTTCGGAAAGGGCTGCTTCGATTTGATCGCTTCGACGTACTTGCGCTTGCCTGCGCGGTTGCCTTTGCCGAGCATGAGGCCGCCGACGAGCCGGTCTTGCCAAAAGAAGAGCGCGCGATACCACTTCTTCTCGGAATCGATCTTTCGAGCGACCTCGAGATCGGGGCGCAGGTCGGTCCCGAGGCCGAACTGCGTGATCGTCTGCCCTTTGAAGAGGAGCGATGAGTACTCCGGCACATCGTGATACTTTTCGCTGCCGCCCATCATATTGAGCGCGACGACCTTACCATGCGCGCCGGCGTTGTTCCACGTCCCCATTCGGTAGCGCACCTCGAGAATCGGGTCGTAAAAATCCGCGACGTCACCGGCCGCGTAGACGTCCTTGACGTTCGTCTTCAAATGGTCGTCGCAGAGGATGCCGTTCTTGCTCACGTGAATTCCCGAGCCATCGCAGAGCTCGGTATTCATCGCAAGGCCGAACCCGTACGCATAACATTCGGCAGCGATCTCGGCGCCCGTGCTCGTGCGGACCTTGGCGATTGCGCCGTTGGAACGAACGAATGCGTCGACCTCTTCGCCGTAGTGCATGTGGACGCCGTCGGCGGCCGCCGCCTCGTGGACGAGCGCGCCGGCCTCTTCGTCGATGATTCGGTGCAGCGCTCGTGGACCGCGCATGAGCCAGTGTGTCTCGAGCCCGCGCGAAGCGAATGCTTCGGCGAGCTCGTACGCGATGAACGAACCGCCGACCGCAACCCCGGCGCGGCTGCGATCGATCTGTTCGGAGATCGCGCGCGTATCGTCGAGATACTGAAAGGCAAAGAGATTCGCGGCGCCGTCTGCGCCCGGCTTCCCCGTCGGATTCGGGCGACCGCCGGTAGCGATCAGCAACGCGTCGTAGGGATACGACGTCCCGTCGACTTCGACGACGCGATCTTCGGGAACGATGCGTTCGACGTGCGTGCGCAAGTGGAGCGCGATTCGATGCTCTTCGTGCCACGCGAGGTTTCGAATCATCACCTTTTCTTCGGGAATCTGCTTACGCAGCATCGGCGGGAGCGAGATGCGGTTGTAAAGCGTGTACGGCTCGTCGCCGAAGAGCGTAATCTCGCAAGCGGGATCGTGCTTGCGGAGCTGCTCGGCCGCGGTCGTTCCGGCGAAGCCGTTACCGATGATGACGTACTTGCGAACGTCCGTATCCGCCGCGCTATCCATGCAGACCTAGCGCTACCATCATGTCGTAGCCGATCGTGAGCGCTCGCTCGTCGATATCAAAGCGCGCGCTGTGATGCGGCTCCTGCCCGATCTTCGGCCCCCTGGCTCCAATCAGGAAATAGGCGCCGGGCCGCTCCTGCTGCATGAACGACATGTCTTCGGACCACATCACGATCTGGTGCGGGTCGACGAGGTTCTCGGCGCCCACGACCGTTCTTGCGACTTCCCGCACGACCGCGTTGGCTTGGGGATCGTTGACGGTGGGTGGATAGATCCAGCGGTAGTCGAATTGGTATTCGAGACGCATCGCGCTGCAGAGACCGGCGAGCAGACGTTCGATGCGCGCGGGGAGTTCTTCGCGAACTCCCTCGTCGAACGCGCGCACGCTCCCCTGAAGTTGAGCGCGCTCGGGAATGACGTTGAAGGTCGTTCCGGCGTGCAGCGAGCCGACCGTTACCACCACCGGCTGCGGTGGCGCGACCTCCCGGCTCGCGACGGTTTGCAGCAGCGTCACGAGCTCGGCCGCGCCGACGATCGGGTCGACTGCCTTCTCCGGCATCGCGCCGTGGCCGCCTTTGCCGATCAGCTCGATGTCGAAACGATCGGAAGACGCAAAGAAGGCGCCATCGCGTAGGCCGATTCTGCCAACGTCGAGGCCGCTATAGAGATGCAATGCAAAGGTGCGGTCGACGTGGGGATTTTCGAGCGCGCCGTCCTCGATCATCTGCTTGTTGCCCGAGAAGCCCTCCTCGCCGGGTTGAAAGCAGAAGACGAGCGTTCCGGGAACCGCTGCCTTCCTTCCGTACAGTTCCCGTGCGGCGGCCAGAAGGATCGCCATGTGTCCGTCGTGACCGCACGCATGCATCACCCCGTTCCTAGACGACCGGTATGGCACGTCGTTGAGCTCCTCGACCGGCAGCCCGTCCATGTCGGCTCGAAGCAGCGTTACCGGACCCGGCCGCGCGCCCCGCAGCGTTGCGAGAACGCCGGTCTTGCCGACGCCCGTGCGAATCTCGTCAAAGCCGAAGCCGCGCAGCTCGCGCTCGATGAAGGTTGCCGTCGCGTGCTCCTCCATCGAAAGTTCCGGATGCGCGTGAAAGTGCCGCCGGTATCCGACGAGCTCGTCAATCTGAACGTTTGGGTCCATAGCAGACATCAGTACGGTAAAAAATCCGCTCTGAAGAGATAGTCGCCATAGGCTTTCTGACAATACGAGACCGCCGATTTATATGACGACGCTCGCGCCGCCGCAAGCGCGCTCGCATCGACCGCGCGGTTGCCCGAAGATTTATAGACCCACGCATCGAGAAGGTTGTCGCCGTCCCCGATCTCGACCTCGATCTGCGACGTGTACGATAACCCTCTCGGAGCGAAGAGAGGAAAGTTTGGTTGAACCGCGTGCGAAACGGTCGCTTCCGCAAATGGGTGCGGACAGTTTGATGAGAAAAGTGGTGCGATCGGCGTGGCCGCTACGCGCGGCAGTCCGTCGGCGCTCTCCGCTTTCTGCGGCGGGTACGAAGCTCGGCCGAACGACGGCAAGCCGCACGCAACCTCGCCCAACGCATCCCAGCCGTAGAGCGTATCGCCGGACGTCCGGGCCTTAACGGTCCACGCATGGCGCACGAAAACCGGCTCAGGGAAATCGACGGCGAGCCGCGCCGAACGGGCCCACGTTCTCCACACCTCCACGGGCACATTTGTAACTTCCCACGAATACCAGCCACCGTCGGTATCGGCTACGATCGTCGCCGACACGATCGTCCGTGGCGCGTAGGCCGAAAGCTGGAAGACCGCGATGTTCGATTGGCCGTCGGTATTCGCTGGAATTCCGGGTGACCAAAGGACGCCGGCTGGGCAGAACTCCGTTCGCGCTTGGGCGCCGGCCGCACTCATCGCCATGACGACCAATATCGTACCCAGCGCAATGGCGAGCGATCGGATCATGGAAAGTACTTCAACTCGATCTCGGTCGTTCCGACGACCGGGACGCAAAGAAACTCCGCCGGAGTGAACTGATGGACGCCGACGGCGCCGAGCATGAATTTGTCCATGCCGTCGACACCGCTCGACTCTACGATCTCTTCCTTGATGCTGTAGCCGTTAGAATCGACGTAGGCGCGAGCGACGACCGTCAGCGGCCGTCCGCCGTAAACTCCGACGGGACTTTCCAGATCACCGTGCATCTTCGGCGGGATGTAAGCGTGACCGCATTTCAGCGCCCCGAGCGCCTGCAGATGCCGTGCCGGGATCGTCTGGACGCCGGCGGGCACGTCCGATAGGGCATCGCCCACCGGAAAGACGTAGGACGGGCAGGTCACGACGTTGTCGCCGTCGACGGCGTAAGAGTCCACGAAAAAGTACTTTACGCCCGTGGCGACGGGAAGCTTGACGATAATCGGCGCGGACTGGCGATCTTCCGGAGGACCGAAGAGCGGCGCGATGACGTGCGCATCGTAGGCGTCCGAGTCGCTAATCAGCGTTACATGCGCGTCGAGCTTCTCACCGGCAGCGGCGAAGAGAGCCAGACCGTAGCCCGATCCGTCGTAAGCGGGCGCCACCTGCGCGAGTACCTGACAGAATGGATTGTCGTACTTCCACGGCGGGGAGGGCAGATCGGCCGCGCCTGCGGGTGCGATAAGCGAGGCGAACGCCACGAGAAACGCCGCGGCTCTAAAGCGCATGGCTTCGTCTTTTTGGGCGAGCCGCTTCCCTCCCTCCGCGCAGGATTTCGCGCGGGCCGCGAGCCAGTACGGCTTCGTGGCCACGCGTAAGCCTGCATTACCCGCGCTCGAACGCCACGGGCTGACCGACGATCAGCTCGTCGATATCTTTCGGACGATGCTGATGCAGCGAACCCTTGAGAACCGCGGCTTTCAGCTCAATCGCCAAGGAAAAATTCCGTTCGCGTCGGCCAGCGAAGGACACGAAGCGGTGCAGGCCGGCGCCGCAATGGCATTCTCGCGCGGCAAGGATATCCTAGTCCCGTATTACCGTGACCTCGGACTCGCGCTTGGAATCGGCGTTACGCCGTTCGAAGTGCTGCTCTCGCTCTTCGCCCGGGCGGCCGACCACTCGGCCGGGAGGCAGTTTCCGCATCATTATGCCAGCCGGCGCCTCGGCGTGCAGACGATCAGCTCGTCGATTGCGGCGCAGGTGCCGCATGCCGTCGGAGCGGCCTACGCACTGCGCTATCGCGGCGAATCCGGCCGCGCCGTCCTGACGACCTTCGGCGACGGCGCGACCAGTGAAGGCGAATGGCATGAATCGGTCAACTTCGCGGCCGTTCACGCGCTGCCGATCGTCTTTCTCTGCGAGAACAACGAGTGGGCAATCTCGACGCCGCTCTCCAAGCAAATGGGCCAGCCCGACGTCTACAAGCGCGCTCCCGGCTACGGCTTGCCCGGAGCGGTCGTCGACGGGATGGATCCGATTTCGTGCTACGCGGTCGTCGGCGAGGCGCTTGCCCGCGCGCGCTCCGGCGGGGGGCCGGCCCTGGTCGAAGCCAAATGCTACCGCTTCTTGGCGCACACGACCGACGACGACGATCGCAGCTACCGTTCCCGCGAGGAGGTCGAAGCGCGGCGTAAGGACGACCCGCTTCCGCGTTTCGAGCGTCTGCTGCTCGAACATTCGATCGTGACCGCGGAAGGCATGGAAGCATTGAAGCGCGCCGTTCTCGAAGAAGTAAACGATGCCACAGACCGGGCCGAAGCGATGGCCTATCCGGCGGCGCGCGACCTCTTCGAGCGCGTCTACGCCGAGCGCTGGAACGCCTGGATTTGACGAACGAAACGGAAAGAAGGATGGCTAGCACCGACATCGTCAGCGGGACGCTCGAGCGTCATGGACTCAGCGACGAACAGTTGCGCGCGATCTTCCGCAACATGCTGCTGCAGCGCCAGCTCGACAACCGCGGCTTTCAGCTCAACCGGCAGGGCAAGGTTCCGTTCGCGCTGGGCAGCGAGGGTCACGAGGCCCTGCAGGCCGGCGCGGCGATGGCCTTCAATCGCGGGCGCGACATTCTCGCACCGTACTATCGCGATTTGGGACTCTGTTTGGGAATCGGGCTCTCACCCTACGAGATCATGCTCTCGATTTTCGCGCGCTCGACGGACCACAACGGAGGGCGCCAGTTCCCGAATCACTATTCGGCCAAGGCCCTCGGACTGATGTCGTTCTCGTCGATCCTGGCGGCGCATCTTCCGCACGCAGTCGGGGCGGCATATGCGATCAAGTACCGCGGCGAAACGGGACGCGCCGTGCTTGCAACCTGCGGCGACGGAACGACCAGCGAGGGCGAGTGGCACGAGTCGATGAACTTCGCGGCCGTTCACAAGCTGCCGTTCGTAATGCTCGTGGAGAACAACGAATGGGCGATCTCCACGCCGCTCGAGAAACAGATGGCGGAGTCGCAAATCTGGAAGCGCGCGGCGGGATACGGCATGCCCGGGTACCGCTTCAACGGCTTCGACCCGATCGAAACCTACGCCGCCGTAAAGGAAGCGATGGACCGCGCGCGCAGCGGCGGGGGGCCGACGCTGGTCGAAGGGACCTGTTACCGTTACCTCGCGCACTCGACCGATGACAACGACATGACCTATCGCACGCGCGAAAGCGTCACCGAGCGGCGCAAGCAAGACCCGGTGCCGGCGTTCGAGGCGGTGCTCCTCGAGCACGGGGTCCTTACTGCCGGCGACGTTACAGAGATGCGCAAGTCCGTCTTGCACGAAACAAACGAGGCGACCGACGCCGCCGAAGCCCAGCCGTACCCGACAGCCGCCGATCTCTACACGCACGTCTACGAAGGAGCTTGGCAGCCGTGGCAGTCGTGAGCGAAAAATCAACGGTGATGAATAACGTCGAGACCGTTCGAGCGACTCTCTACGAGGCTCTGAAGAACGACGAGCGCACGTTGATCATCGGTGAGGACGTTGGGGCGCGCGGCAACGTCTTTCTGATCACGAAAGATTTCGTCGGCGAGTTCGGCGAGCGCCGCGTCATCGATACGCCGATCGCCGAAGCCTCGATCGTCGGCATCGCGGTCGGCATGGCGATGGAGGGGCTTCGGCCCATCGCCGAGATTCAGTTCGCCGACTTCATCTACCCGTCGTTCAACCAGATCGTCGGCGAAGCGGCGAAGACGCGCTACCGGTCCAACGGCGAGTACACCTGCCCGATGGTGATCCGCACCCCCTACGGCGGCGGCGTGCGCGGAGCGCTATCGCACTCCGTGTCGGTCGAAGCGCTCTTCTATCACGTACCGGGACTGAAAATCGTGGCGCCGTCGTTTCCTGCCGACGTCAAGGGCCTGCTCAACGCGGCAATCGACGATCCGGATCCTGTGCTCTTTCTGGAACACAAGAAGACCTATCGCCTCATCAAGGGCGAAGTGCCGAACGGCCATTACACGATTCCGCTGGGAAAAGCCAACGTCTTGAAAGAAGGCACGCAGCTGACCGTCGTTTCTTACGGCCTCTACGTCCACTGGGTGCTCGAAGCCGCGCGCGCCGTCGAGCAAGAAGGCATTTCGGTCGAGGTGATCGATCTGCGGTCCATACGGCCGATGGACAAGTCGACGATTCTAGGCAGCGTCGAGAAGACGCACAAGCTGCTGATTATTCACGAAGACAATAAATTCGGCGGCATCGGCGCGGAGATCAGCGCGATGGTCGCCGAAGAGGCGCTCTTTTCGCTCGACGCGCCGATCCGTCGCCTCTGTGGGCCGGACGTCCCGGCGATGGGTTACGCGCTGCCGCTCGAGGAAGAGTTTATGTCCTCACCGGCCGAGATGGCCGACACGATGCGGGAGATGGTCAAGTTCTGATGGTGAAAGTCTGATGGCTACAACGATTACGATGCCGCAGCTCGGCGAGACGGTCACCGAGGGGACCGTCGCGCAGTGGCTCAAGAACGTCGGCGACACCGTCGACAAATACGAAGACTTCGTCGAGGTCTCGACCGACAAGGTCAACGCGGGCGTGCCTTCGCCGGTGACGGGAACGATTCGCGAGCTGCTCGTCAAGGAAGGCGAGACGGTAGCAACCGGCACGCCGATCGCGGTCATCGAGGAGGTTGGGGCGGCGAAGGCCGCCCCCGAAGCCGCTCCCCCTGCCGGGGGCGCTGAGGCCGCTCCGGCGCCGCCGGCGCAAGGCCTGTCCGGCAACGGCGCCTCCTCGAGTGCGCGCGACAATGCCGAAGCGGAGAATGCGGCGCGCGGCGCGTCGCCGGCGGTGCGGCGTCTCGCACGGGAGCATCGCGTCGATATTCGCACGATTAAAGGCAGCGGCGCGAACGGACGGGTGACGGCCGACGACATTCTGGCAGCGGCGCGCACTGCGGCCTCCGCGCAGACCGCAGCCGCGCCGCTCGCTCCGCCGCCGGCCGCGGCTCCGCCCGTCGTGCCCGGCGTCACGCGAACGTCGACCTACGCGCAGCCGATTCCAGGCACGTTCGTTCCGCTCTCGCAGGCGCGGCGCATCATCGCTGAGCGGATGGTGGAGAGCCGCCATACGGCGCCTCACGCCTGGTCGATGGTCGAGATCGACGTTACCGGCGCCTGGCAGTGGCGTTTGCGCGAGAAGGACCGCTTCGAGCGCGAGACCGGATATAAGCTCACCTTGCTTCCCTTCTTCATTCGCGCGGTCGTTCAAGCGCTCGCGGCCTTTCCGTTGATGAACGCGAAGTTCGCGCCCGCAACGGGCTCGAGCGGGCCGGGTATCTACGTCAACGACGAGGTCAACATTGGGATTGCGATTGGGCTGCCGGCCAATCTCGTCGTGCCGGTCATCAAGCACGCCGACAAGCTTTCGATCAAGGGAATCGCGATTGCGGCCGGCGAGCTCATCGAAAAGGCACGCAAGGGGAAGCTCGGCGTCGACGACCTCGCCGGCGGAACGTTCACGGTGAACAACAACGGCGCGAACGGCTCGTGGGCGTCGGCTCCGATCATCAATGCGGGTCAGGCCGGCATCGTGACCATGGAAGCCGTTATCAAGAAGCTAGTGGTGCGGGACGACGACTCGATCGCGATTCGGCAGATGATGAACTCGTGTCTCTCGCTCGACCATCGCGTCGTCGACGGATACGTCGCCAGCGGCTTCCTCGCCGATCTCAAGCGGCGCCTCGAAGCGATGGAGCCGCAAGGAGAGTTGTAAGTCCAAGTACGCAAGCGCTTCCGGTTCGAGGCCGCGCACGTGCTCCCGTACCATCCGGGAAAGTGCGCGCGGATGCACGGTCATTCGTACCGCCTCGAGGTTGCCGTTCGTGGGCCGATTCGCGCACGCGGACCGGCGCGCGGCATGATCGAAGACTTCGACCGAATCGATCGCATCGTGAGCGATCGCGTCATCGACGTGCTCGACCACCAGCATCTCAACGACTTCATCGAGAATCCAACCTGCGAAAACATCCTGCTTTGGATTTGGAAGCGCCTCGAAAGCAGGCTGGTCCAACTCGACGAGCTCGTCCTTTGGGAGACGCCCACGGCCTGCGCCGTCCTCCGCCGCACCGACCTCGCGCCGCGATGATGCAGCTCAGCGAGATCTTCTACAGCATTCAAGGCGAGGGCACGTGGACCGGAACGCCCGCCGTCTTCGTACGGCTCGCCGGCTGCAATCTGGCTTGCGATTTCTGCGATACAGACTACTCCACGAAGTTCTTCGCAAGCGTCGACGACGTCGTGGGAATGGTTCGCGATGCCGGAGGGGAGTGCCCGATGGTGGTGCTCACCGGCGGCGAGCCGCTCGCGCAAGCCGAAGCGCCCGCGTTGATCGAGGCATTGCGCCGCGACGGGCGGCGCGTTCATATCGAATCGAACGGCACGATCTTCACCGAGCTTCCCGACGACGTTTGGCTCTGCGTATCGCCCAAAGAACGCGTCGATCCGCGCATGGCCGGCCGCGCCAACGAGGCGAAGCTGATCGTCGACGAGCGCGTTCCGGAGGAGCATCTCGCGCTCTTTGCCTCCAAGCCGACGATCCTGCTGCAGCCCGAAGGGAACAAACCGGCGAACGTCGCGGTCGCGTTGGCGTATGCGAAGGCGCATCCGCGGCGCTTTCGGCTCTCGCTTCAGACGCATAAGTTCATCGGCGCACCATGATCTTGCTCGCCGGCGCCGTCGAGCCGGAGCTTTCTTTTTGGAAGGCGCGCGACGGCGTCGAAACGCTGATTACCGGCATCGGCCCAGTCGAGGCCGCGTGCGCGATCGCGGCGGCACTCGCGCGCCGCCGCTATCGGCTGGTCGTCAATGCCGGAATAGCCGGGGCCTTCGCCGGGGCTGCCGCAATTGGCGAGGGAGTGGTCGTTGCCGACGAAACGATCGAGCTCGACCTCGAGAACGGCGGTCCACTGGCGCTGCCACCGGGAACGAAGCCCTTCGACAGAGCCCGCTCCGACGCGGCGCTGGTCGAAGCGCTCCGCGTGCGGGGATTTCCAGCACTGCGCGGCATCACCGTGGCCCGCGTGACCGCTTCCGAAGCGACGGCGCGGCGGCTCGCCGACGAGAAGGGCGCGCAGGTGGAGTCGATGGAGGGATTTGCGGTGCTGCGCTCCGCCGAACGAGCCGGCGTTCCCGCGATCGAGCTGCGCGGCATTTCGAACCGGTGCGGCGAACGTGATGCGAGCAGCTGGAATTTCGCGGCGGGCGTCGCGGGACTCCAGCGAATCCTCGACGCGTTATTCGCATTGCCCGGTGTGGGTACGGAGGGGTAGCAATGAGCTCGTACACCCTGGCGTACTCTCCGTGTCCGAACGACACGTATATCTTTGCCGCGTTGACGAACGGTCTGCTCGACGGTGCGCCTTCGGTGCAAGTTCACCTCGCCGACATCGAGGAGCTCAACAACGCCGCCGCGCGCGGGCAGTTCGAGCTGACGAAGGTCAGCTACGGCGCGATCCCTTTCCTAATGGACCGTTATCGAATTCTGCCCTCGGGCGGCGCGATCGGACGCGGCAGCGGTCCACTCTTGGTGGCGCTCCCGCGCGAATCACCCGCACTCTTCAGCGAATTCGCACACAAACGCATCGCGATTCCGGGCGAGCGCACGACCGCATTTCTGTTGCTGCAACTCGCGCTAGGCAGGCGACCGAAGACCGTGCAGATGCGCTTCGACAACATCGTTCCGGCGGTCGCGCGCGGTGAAGTCGACGCGGGGCTCATCATCCACGAGTCCCGCTTCACCTACCGCGACGCCGGCCTCATTTCGATCGCCGACCTGGGCGAATGGTGGGAGAACATGACGCTGCTACCCACGCCGCTCGGCGCGATTCTCGTGCGCAACGACGTCGGCGACGAGGAAACACGGGCCCTCAACGCGGCGATTCGCCGCAGCCTCGCCTTCGCGCGCGAGAACGAAGAGGCGGTGATGCCGTACGTCCGCGAGCACGCCGTCGAAATGAGCGACGACGTGATGCGCGCGCACATCGAGCTCTACGTCAACGAATTCACCGACGACCTCGGCCAAGGCGGACGCACCGCGGTGCACGCGCTCTTTTCGCGCGCGCACGACGCCGGAATCCTGCATCGGGAGATCGAGCCACGCTTCGCCGCCGTTTCCTAGCCGGCAGCGCCGGACTCGCGGTCGCCGCTACCGCGAGGCTTTCGGCCGAGCCGCTCCCGCCGGCGCGCATCGAGCTCGGCGACGAGGTCTTCTTGCGCGAATCCTGGCGCGATCTCGGCGGTAGAAGCGTCGGCGTCATCGCGAACCAGAGCGGCGTAACGTCACGCCTCGAGTCGATCGTGGACGCGATTCGCCGCCGCCCGGAGATCCGGATCAAAGCGGTCTATGCACCGGAGCACGGTTTTCGCGGCGATCGCGGCGCCGGAGCGTCGATCGCATCGTACGCGGATTCGCAGACGCACCTTCCGGTCTACAGCCTCTACGGCGCATCGCGCCATCCCAGCGCGGCGATGCTCGAAGGTGTCGACGTGCTGCTCTTCGACATCCAAGATGTCGGATCGCGGGCGTACACGTATATCTCGACGATGGCGTACGCAATGCAGAGCGCTCGCGCGTACGACAAAGAGTTCTGGGTGCTCGACCGGCCGAATCCGATCGGCGGCACGGTCGTCGAAGGGCCGGTCCTCGAGCCGGCCTACGAGTCGTTCATTGGGCTCTACCCGATTCCGATTCGCCACGGAATGACGACCGGCGAGCTTGCGGCGCTCTTCAACGATCGCTTCGGCATCGGCGCGAAGCTGCAGGTCGTGCGCATGAACGGCTGGCGCCGGTCGATGATCTGGCCGGATACCGGACTGCAATGGGTCCCGACGTCGCCGAACATTCCGACCTGGGAAACGACGGTCGTCTACGTCGGCACCGGCCTGCTTGACAGCGCGGGCATCAATAACGGCAGCGGTTTTACGCTGCCCTTCTTCCTTGCCGGCACGGTGGGCATCGACGGCGCCAAACTCGCCGCACGCCTGAACTCACGCAACCTGCCCGGCGTTTGGTTTCGGCCGGCGGCGTGGTCTCCGCTGACGGGTTTCTGGGAAGGGCACGAGCTCACCGGAGTGCAGCTCGTCGTTTTCGAACCGCGCCGCTTCTACGCGGTACGCACCGCCATCGAGATCGCGGTCGCCGTTCGCGATCTCTTTCCACACGCCATCCATATCGCGAGCCTAAGCGGCCTCGATCGCGATTGGGGCACCGACGCGTTCAGGCAAGGACTGCTCGCCGGAGAATCCGCGGACGAAATTCTCGCTCAATGGGCGCCGGCCGTCGCCGACTTCGACGCCATGCGCCGCCGCTATCTGTTGTACGACTAGTGTGCTGTACCAAAGAGCGGCGCGAGGCTGTCGACGTCGTCGTGAGCGAGGGCATCGGCAGCGGCTTCAAGCTCTGCGATCAGCTTTCGGAGCTGCGGCTCGACATTCTCGGCATTAGCCTGCAAAATGTCGCGCCACATCGTGAAGCGCATCGCGGAGATGCGCAACAGTTCGCGGGCGACCGAACCGCAGAGCCGCTCGGCTTCCCCATCGCCGGCACAGGCGAGCTGCGCGTAACACGACGCCACGAGCTGCGGCAGGTGGGAGGTCAAAGCAACGATGCGATCGTGCTCCTCGGCGCTTATCGCAAGAGGTACGGCGCCCATCGACTCGATAAAGGCAACCGCTCGGCGATCGAGCTCCTTGTCGGCCGTCGGTACGTAGGCCCACGTTCGCTCGTCGAAGAGACCGTCGCGCGCCGCGCGCACGCCGCTGCGTTCGGTACCAGCCACTGGATGCGTCGCCACGAAATTCTTCAACCCCTTCGCCGCGCGCACCACCGGCAGCTTGACCGAAGCGACGTCCATGATGAGGGCCGGCTTCGACGGCGGCACGCTTGCGAGGCGCTGCAGTTCGAGTAGCGTCGGCTCGAGATGCGCTGCGAGCACGAGCACGCCGGCGCGATTTGCCAGCTCGCCTGCCGCCGCGATCGCATCGATCGCGCCGAGTCTGCATGCCTCCTCTAACGCCGCGGGATCGCGATCGGCACCGATGACGTACGCGCCGTTGCGGCGCGCGCGCATTCCAATCGAGCCGCCGATTGCTCCGACACCGATAATTCCGACCGTGGACGCGCTCACGAACTCGTCCGCATCAAGTCGGGACGCAAGACCGTCGCGCCGTCCAAGTAGACGTGTTCGATCTCCGAAGGCTTGCGCGCCGTGTTGACGTGCATCAGCACGCGAATGCAGCGCCCCAGCGCACCGGGAACGTCGATCTCGCAGGCGTGCAGCATCGGTACCCAGACCCACCCCATCTCGCGCGCGGCGAGTGCGGGAAAGCCGGCACGAAGGTCGGGCGTAACGGTAAAGAGGATCGAAGCGATGTCGTCGAGCTCGATCTCGTTACGCCGGGTCATCTCGGTCAGAAGGCGCTTCGTCGCACGCGCGATGGCGCCCGTGTCGTCCCCATCGGCCGTGATCGCGCCGCGAATTCCACGAAAGAACATCGCCTTCGAACCAATCACAGGCCACCGGTGATTGTCAAGGGCCCGGCGAAGCCTGGGCGATGCTGCGCGAGAGGCTGGTCGACGCGCTCGGGACCGACGCGGTAAAGACCGCGCCCGAGGATCTTGCGGTCTACGCCTTTGACGCCTATACCGACGGCGGAACTCCGTCGGCCGTAGTTCTGCCGCGCTCCACGAACGACGTCGGCGCAATCGTCAAGATTGCGCGCGATTGCGGCGAGCCGATCGTCGCGCGCGGAGCCGGCACGGGACTCTGCGGAGGAGCGGTTCCGATCGCGGGCGGGGTGGTTCTCTCGTTCGCACGTATGAATCGCGTGCTCGAACTCGACGAACGCAACCGCCGAGCACGCGTGCAGCCCGGTCTCATCAACCTCGATCTCTCCCGCCACGTCGCCCGGAGCGGGCTCTTCTACGCTCCCGACCCATCCTCACAGCAAATTTCGACGATCGGCGGGAACATCGCGACGAATGCGGGCGGTCCGCATTGCTTGTCTTACGGAACCACGGTGAACCACGTGCTCGCGCTGGAATTGGTGGACGCGCGCGGCGAGGTCTTTACGACGAGCATCGACGACATCGGTTACGACCTGACGGCGGCCTTGGTCGGCAGCGAAGGAACGTTGGGCATCGTAACGTCGGCGTGGCTGCGCCTGCTCGGCCTCCCCGAGTCGGTCCGCGTCTGGCTTGCGGCCTTCGATGACTTGGACTCGGCCTCGGAAGCCGTTTCGGCAATCATAGCCGCCGGGATATTGCCGACGGCGCTCGAGATGATGGACGCCGTCATCACCCAAGCCGTCGAGGCGGCCTTTCACGCCGGCTATCCGACCGATGCCGCCGCGGTCTTGCTCGTCGAGAACGCCGGCTTCGAAGAGGACGTTGCGGCCTCAGAATCCGCGATTCATGCGATCGTCGTGAAACACGGCGCGCGCTCGTGGCGCAGCGCTCGCGACCGGGCCGAGCGCGACGCGCTGTGGGCCGGCCGTAAGAGCGCCGCCGGCGCAACGGGTCGCATCGCGCCCAACTATTACACGCAGGACGTCTGCGTGCCGCGCAGCAAGCTGCCGCAGGCGCTGCGCGCGGTTGAGGCCGCGTCGCGCGCGAACGGAATTACGGTCGGCAACGTTTTTCACGCCGGCGACGGGAATCTCCATCCGCTGCTCATGTACGACAAGCGCGATCGCAAACAGGTCGCCGCGGTCGTCGAAACGGGGAACGAAATCCTGCAATCCGCTATCGACCTCGGTGGAACGATCAGCGGGGAGCACGGCATCGGGTGGGAGAAGCGCGACGCGATGACGCGCGTCTATTCGACTGCCGATCTCGCGACGATGGGGCGCGTGCGAGACGTCTTCGATCCGGCGCGCATGCTCAATCCCGAGAAGATCTTCCCGAGCGGCGCGCGCTGCCCCGAGGTCACGCCGCCGTGACCGCGACGCAAGACCGCGTCGTTCCGGCCAATGCGCAAGCTGTCAGCAAGGCCGTCGCGCGATGCGATCGCGCGGGCCAGAAGATTCTCATCGTCGGCGGTGGGACGCTCCGAGGAATGGGCTTCCCGCCCGAACGGCTCGACGTAACCCTCGTTACGACCGCCTTAAGGGGCGTGATTGCAAACGAACGCGCCGATCTCGTGATCGCGGTGCGAGCGGGAACGCCGATCCAAGACGTCGTCACGCTGCTCGCAACGCAAGGACAGCTGGTGCCGTTCGACGCGCCGCAGCCGCAGTACGCGACGCTCGGCGGAACGCTCGCGGCCGGATGGCTCGGCCCGCGCCGTCATCTCTACGGGCGCCTGCGCGATTATCTGCTCGGGTCGACGATCGTGCTTGCCGACGGAACGATTGCGCGTGCCGGCGGCATGGTTGTGAAGAACGTCGCCGGATACGATATGAGCCGGCTCTACGTTGGTTCGTTCGGCACCCTCGGAATTTTGGTGCAAGCGAACCTCAAGACCGTCCCGATGCCGCCTCACGCTCGGCTCTTCCTCGCGCCGCTCCCCGAGCGAACGCGCGAGCGCGCCTGCGTGCAGCTCGCTTCGCTACCGATTCGACCAGCGGCCGCCTTTTGGATCGACGGCTTTCATCACGCGATCGACGGCGACGAAGGACCCGAGGGACGCATCCTCGCGTTAATCGAGGGCAGCGATCCGGTCCTCGAGCGCGCGACGCTCGAGCTGCGCTCCGCGCTCGGACGAGCAGGCGTCCCCGCAACGCGGATCGTCGATGCCGGAGCTCGCGAAGCCTTCGAGCGCGTCGTCGACGCCTACGTTGCATGCTTGGGCGAACGCTCGGTCACCTACCGCCTCTATCCGCCCGCCCAAGAATCTCAAGCGTGCGGGTCGGCGCTGCAAGACCTCGCGCGACGCTTCGGCTTGCGATCCGAAACGATCGTCGACGTGATGAACGGCGACGTGGTTTTTCGGGCGAGCGATCTCGATTCGCATGCTTTCGGCGCTAAGGTCGAAGCATTCGACGATGCCGTGCACGAAATCGAGCCGCGCGCGCAGGTCGTCGCAAGCAATCACCCACATCGCGCGTACCTGCGTGTCTGGGGCGCTGCGCCGCCGGCGATCGAGCGGATGCGCGAGCTCAAAGCACGCTTCGATCCGAACCGCACGTTGAACGCCGGCTGCTTCGTGGGCGGGATATGAGAGTTCTAGTGCTGGGTGCCTCCGGTTTCGTTGGAAGACCTCTCTCGAACGCTCTGCGCGCCCGCGGCGACGAGGTCGTTGCCGCTTCCCTGCGCGAGCCGTCGTCCGCCGCCGCCGCTGCGGCGCAATCCGACGCGGTCGTCAATCTCGCCGGCGAGCCGGTGGCACAGCGCTGGACTCCAAACGCCAAGCGCCGGATCGAAGCGAGCCGCGTCGATGCTCCGCGGCGTTTCCTCGATGAACTCGCCGGGCGCGAGCGTAGCTGCCGCGTCTACGTCAGCGCCTCCGCAACCGGCTACTACGGCTCGAGCGAGACGGAGACGTTCGTCGAGGAGAGCCCGCCGGGGGACGACTTCCTGGCCCGGGTCTGCGTCGGATGGGAGCGGGAGGCGCGCCGCGCGGCCGAGCTTGGGATGCGGGTCGCAATCGTGCGCACCGGCGTCGCGCTCGGCACCGGCGGCGGCGCGCTGGAGAAAATTCTTCCCCCCTTCCGCATCGGCATGGGCGGAAGAGTCGGCAGCGGACGTCAGTGGCTCTCGTGGATCCATATCGACGATCTCGTACGAATTTACGTGGAGGCGATCGACGGACTGAGCGGACCGCTCAATGCCTGCGCGCCCAATCCGGTCACGAACGCGCAATTCACCGAGGAGCTGAGTGCGGCGCTCGAGCGTCCGGCGCGCATGCCAGTGCCGGCGTTGGTCTTGCGCGCGATGCTCGGAGAAGGAGCGGAGATGCTCTTGCGCGGTCAGCGCGTGCAGCCTCGCCGAACCGAGGCGCTCGGTTACCACTTCGAGTTCCCCGAGCTCAAAGCCGCGCTAGCGAATCTACTTTAAATTCCAGCGCCTCGAGATACTTTTCGGCGTCCATCGCCGCGCGGCAACCCGCTCCGGCCGCGGTTACCGCCTGCCGGTAGCGATGGTCGTTGACGTCGCCGGCAACGAAGACGCCCTCTACGTTCGTCGAGCTTCCGTCGGGCGAGACGACGTAGCCGCGATGGTCGAGGTCGAGCTGCCCGGCAAAGATCGAGGTGTTCGGCGTATGCCCGATCGCGACGAATAGCGCGTCGGCCTCGAGATCGTAGCTTCTGCCCTCGAGGAGGTTTCGAAGGCGTAAGCCCGTGACGTGCGTTTCGCCGTGAACTTCTTCGAGGACGGCGTTCCAAATGAAGTCGATCTTGGGATGCGAGTTCGCGCGGTCGGCCATGATCTTGCTCGCGCGCAGGCGATCTCGCCGATGGACGATCGTGACGCGACTTCCGAATCGCGTGAGAAAGAGCGCCTCTTCGAGCGCCGAATCGCCGCCTCCGACGACGACGATTCGCTTGTCGCGAAAGAACGCCCCGTCGCACGTGGCACAGCTCGAAACGCCGCGTCCGCGTAATCGCTCTTCGCCCGGAATCTCGAGCCAGCGCGCGCTCGCGCCGGTTGCGACGACGACGGTCTTGGTCTCGTGCTGCGCGTCGTCGGTCCGCACGAGCAGCGGGCGCTGCCCGAAGTCGACCGAGGCGACGTCGACGTTCTCGATCCGCGCGCCGAAGCGCTCGGCCTGTTCGCGAAACTTGATCATCAGTTCGGGCCCGAGAATGCCCTCCGGAAATCCCGGATAGTTTTCGACGTCGGTCGTAAGCATGAGCTGGCCGCCGTAGAGGCCGCCGGCCAAAACGAGCGGCCGGAGATTCGCGCGCGCTGCATAGACCGCCGCGGTGAGGCCGGCGGGTCCCGATCCGATGATGATGACGCGTTCCACCTCGGCTCTCTTCGACTCGGGCCGCGCCATCCCGGTTGCGGCCCGCGCTGGCTAGACTGGCTAGCCCTACCGCGCTACAATAGACGGCGTGAAGAGCGTAGGAATCTTCCAGGCGAAGAGCCGCCTCTCCGAGCTCATCTCGCAGGTCGAGCGAGGCGAGCGCGTTTTGCTTACCCGCAACGGCCGGCCGGTAGCGGAGATCGTGCCGGTCGCTTCCGATAAGAAAAAGGCCCAGGCCGCGATGAAATGGATATTATCACGTCGCTGGAGACTGGACGGCCTTTCGATCAAGGATCTCGTGAACGAAGGGCGGCGCCGGTGATCGTAATCGACACGTCGGTCGTAGCTTCGTGGTTCTTCAGCGACGAAGACGATGCGATGACGCGCCAATCGGCAGAACGCACGCTTTCTGAGACGGCGCTCGTGCCGCCGATCTTTCCGGCAGAGCTCGCCAATGCGCTCTTGTCGGCGTGTCGAAAAGGCAGGATTCCCAGCGACGAGTTGGAGGGAGCCCTAGAAAGGACCAAGCAGCTTCCGATTCGAGTCGAATCGCAAGGCTTCGATTTAAATCACGAGATGGTGCTGGCTACACGCTACGGTTTGACCATTTATGACGCGATGTACCTCGCCCTCGCCGAGCGCCACCATATTACGATCCTCACGCGCGACCGTGCCCTGCGCGCCGCAGCCCTTCAAGCGGGGCTCGCCGAGGACGCGCCATGAGCGCATCCCTACCTCTCGAAGATACCTTCGGCGACATCCTGCGTAAAGCGATGCGCGGTGTCCGCGTGAGCGCGGAGCAGCTCGCGAGCGCGACCGGAATCCCAGCTCAATCGATCGAGCGATGGCTCAAAGACGACGGCGCGGCAACCGACGACGAAGCGCGCGCCCTCGCGGTGGTCCTGCACCTCGACGGCGCGAAGCTCGCCGACAGCGCCGCGCAGCGCTGGCATCCTCCAGCCATCGAGCTTCCCGACGTTCGCCGCCACGCGCAAGACCCGCATCCGAGCAACGGCTACGTCTTCTTCCTGCAAGGGGGACGCCGTGCCGCCCTCGTCGACCCGGCCGGCATCCCGCAGAATCTGCTGCGCATTCTGCGCGACGGCGATTACCATCTGCAGTATATTTTGATCACGCACAAGCATGCGGATCACTGCGACGCCACCGCACCCGTTGCCAACGCCTTCCCCAACGCGCAGATCGTGATGCACAAGCTCGACGTCCACGCGATCGGCTCACTTGAAAGCAAGGCGCTTCTCGTACGTGACGGCGAAACGTTGCCGTTCGGCGAGGAATCGACGATTCGAATGCTGCACACGCCCGGCCACACCGACGGCTCGTCATGTTATATCTTCAAAGATGCACTGTTCTCGGGCGATACGCTCTTTGCGGCGAGCGTCGGGGGCGCGTACGGCGACGCCAGTACGTATGACGATATTCTCAACAGCGTTCGCAGCAAACTCTTCACGCTGCCCGACGACACGGTCGTCATGCCCGGCCATGGGCCGCCGACGACCATCGTGCTCGAAAAAGAACACAACCCGTTTTTCTAAAAGGGGCTACTCCCGATACGCCGTGGGAACGCTGACCGAAGCGCCGTCGCCGTCGGTGATCGTCGCGCCGCTGCGCTTAGGCGCGTCATCGGATTCTCGTATGAGCTCGAATTGAAAGACCACGTCGCCGGAGCGCGGCAACTGCAGGTCGATCCCCTGCGGCGAGCAGAGCCGCGGCGTGCAGAAGGCCGCCAGCCATCCCCGCGCGACGCCGGAGGCGCGCAAGCTCAGCGATGCGTTCGGTTTGCCGCTCACTTCCAACCGGTACTTCGCGGCGGTTCCGGTGGTCACTTGAAAGTCGGAACCCGTCCACGGCTCGACCGATAAGTGGGTGGCGGGTTGTACAAGAGCGAGCAGCATGGCGAGGAGGTTCATCACGTACGCAGTTTATAGCCGATCGCGGTCAGGCGCAAGATCGTCGCCAACGCGACCGCGGCGAGCAGCGCGATCATGGCGAGTGAGAATGCAGGCGTGAGGTAGCTATGTCCGGTGTAGCTGCGTCGAAACGCGTCGATCGTATAGAAAATCGGATTAAAAAGCTCAATCCGGCGAAGCGGCTCGGGAAGCATCTCCGCCGAGGTGAAAACGCCTCCGACGAACGTGAGCGGTGTGATGACGAATGTCGTGAAGATCGCGATGTGATCGAACTTGTCGGCCATCAGCCCGAAGATCAATCCGAGCGCCGAGAAGAGGATCGACACCATGGCGATTACAGAAAAGTAGAGCGCCCAGTCGTGCGGAGCGATGTGCACGAGCACCATGCCGAGCCCCGTGATCAGCCCCGCGATCAGCAGCGCCCGCGCCAGGCTGCCCAAAATGTAGCCGGCGACGATTTCGAGCGCCGACATCGGCGCGATCAGGAGTTCCTGAATCGAATTCATGAAGCGCCCCTGGAAGAGTGAGCTCGAGCACTCGCCGTAGGACGAATCGATGACCTGCAGCATGATCAGGCCCGGAATTAAAAACTGCGCGTACGTCACGCCTTGCACCGTGGGGATCCGGCTGCCGAGCGCGAGGCCGAAAACGAAGACGTAGAGCAGCGTCGTGATGATCGGCGGCCAGATCACCTGATTGATGATCTTGAGGCTGCGAATCATCTCGCGCTTGACCAGCGTCCAGAGTCCGTACGGGTTAGCCGTCGCAGCGATCAATTTCGCATCAGCTCCAAGAAGACGTCTTGCAAGGAGGCGCCCTCGGCGACGAGCTCGTGGGTAGGCTTTTCGGTCACGATCCGACCGTTGCGGATGATCGCGATGCGCTTGCAGAGCTGTTCGGCCTCCTCGAGGTAGTGCGTTGTGAGGAAGATCGTCAGGCCGTCGTCGTTGAGCGCGCGCAGCCACTCCCAGAGCTCTAACCGCAGCTCGACGTCGACTCCGGCGGTCGGTTCGTCGAGAATCAGTAGGCTCGGCTGATGGATCAGTGCGCGCGCGAGCGAGAGCCGGCGCTTCTGTCCGCCGGAGATCTTCGTATACTCGAGATGCGCGTGCGAAGTCAGGCCGAAACGCTCGAGCAGCATGTCGGCGCGCTCGGCGACGGCTTTTCCGTGCAGTCCATAATACCCGGCGGCGAAGATCAGAATGTCGCGAAGCGAGAGATAACGGTCGAAATTATACTCCTGCGGCGAGAGGCCGACGAGACGCCGGGCTTCCCGCCACTCCTTCTCGTTATCGTGACCGAAGATGCGGATCGTTCCCGCGCTCCTGCGCGCCAAGCCGGCGATCGCATTGATCGTGGTCGTCTTGCCGGCGCCGTTCGGTCCGAGGAAGCCAAAGAACTCCCCGACTCCGACGCGCAGCGAGATTCCATCCACCGCGGTAAACGTGCCATAGCGCTTCACGAGGCGATCGACCTCGACGGCGGGCGCGTAGGCGGTTATGGAATCAAATTCTTTAATTGCTTGTACCGGTGGCGACGGAGGGTTGCGATGAGCTCTGCACTCTCCGGAATCCCACAATCGGCCAATTGGGTTGCGACCTTCTTCACGTCGAAGGGTACCCGGCGGTGCTTTACTTCCCAGCCGCCGTCGCGCTCGGTGAAGATGGCATAGCCGGCGCGCGGATCGCCGTCCTTCGGCAGCCCGGCCGACGAGACGTTGACGAGCAGCTTTCCGTGCCAAGCGCGCGCGTAGGGCAGATGCAGGTGGCCGAACGCGATGGCCGTTGCGCGTTCGTCGCCGATGAGACGCTGCAGCGCCTTTTCATCGGCATCGGGCCAAATGTGCTCGTCGTCGGTCTTGGGGTTGGCGTGAACGATCAGCAACTGATTATCATCTTCGCCGACGCGCATGGCAAAGGGCAGCTCTTTCAGCCACGAAAGCCACCGTTCTCCGACGTCGCGCCGCGCCCAGGCGATCTGCGCGACCACGGCGGCCTCGAATTTTTCGGCGGGCGAATCCTCGGATAGATAACGATCGGTATTGCCGCGGATGCATGAGGCGCCGATCTCCTCGAGCCGCTGCAGCACTTTCTTCGGCTTGGGACCATCGAGGCAGAGATCGCCGGCGATCACGATTGCATCGGCGCTTCCCTGCGATTCAAGATCCGCCAGGCAGGCATCGAGGGCTAAGAGGTTGCCATGGATGTCGGAGAGGACGGCGATTCGCATGCGCTGCGCTTCACTCTCGCCGCAGGGCGAGCGCGAGCATCGACGGCGTCAGGCCGAGTTTTGTGAATTCGTAAAGGTCGATCGCTTCTACGGTGGCGCCCACATCCCGGAGCATCGCGAGTGACGTTCGAAAGCGAATGTCGGCGACCAGGTGCCAATCGTCCAACGGCAGCACCCCCGCGGCTTGCTCTTCGCCGAGCTCGAGCACGATCGTGCGAAAGCCCTCGAAGGGCTCGGCATCGACTTTACCGGCTCCCAGCACGACTGTGTCCTTCGCGACCGCGCCGGCCACCGCGCGCAGCGCCGGCACGCCGTCGGCGAGCTTCACTTCGACGACGCGATAGCCGTGGGCGCGGGCGAGCTGCGCGAAGCCGCTGCGCCCGAGCCGATTCCCGCGCGATCCTACGCCGAGGAACGCGGTGCCGCCGACCACGAGAACGTCGCTCCCGTCGAGCAATCCCGGCGCGGAGATGTGGCCCGCGAGCGGCACGTCCATGTTCGTGAACTCCGCCTCCATGCGATCGATCTCGGCTCGGCGCGAGAGCGGCGTCAATCGCATGAGTGCGGCGCCGTCCTCGAAGACGACGGCCGAATCGCCGGCGCTGGATTCGTACGGATCGGACCCGCGCGACTCGACAACGGTCGTCTCCACCCCGAAGTACTCAAGCGTCCTACGCAGGACGTTGTGCTGCTCGAGCGCCCGCTCGAAGATCGCTCCGGGTTCTCCAACGAGCGTGACGCCGTCCTCAATGGCAACCGATGGACGCACGAGCAGCGCGGCCCGAAGGCGGCCCGTCGGCGTAGCGATCAGGCGGGGCCCGTAGTCTACGCCGTGATGCGTCGTCATCGCGCCTGGTACGGCTCGGGCGCGGGCGCGTCGGTGAAGAACCCACTCAAGTCCGAGGCGAGCAGATCGTCGAGCGTCAACGGCGGAAGCCCGAAGATCTCTTCCTCGGTCTTGAGCACGCTTGCCATGCTCAGATTCGCGTGGCCGACGTACCCGCGCCGGGCCAATGGTGAAACGAGCAGCGCATAGGCGCGCAGCGCGTCGACATGATCGGAGCCCGAGGCACCCTCCGGCACGATGAAGATTGCCGTGGAGCTCCAGTGCACCGTGTGCGAAAGAAAATCGACGATCGTGCCGAGCGCGCGATCGGCCTTCGCGGCACCTGCCGTCCCGCCTTCCGACGGCAGCCAGACGTAGGTAAAGCTCGGCATACTCTCGCTCTCGACGTAGCGCTGCATGTCGCTCACGAATTCCTTCGCGCGCTCGGCATCGGTGATCTTCGGATTCCAGCTTGCATAGCTCAAATCGACGTTTCCGTTTAGCGCGGCGAGCGCTGGGACGTCCAGATGGTAGCGCGAGCCGTCGTATCCCGAGAGCCGGAGAAGGCCGCCGTAATCGCGGAACGAGATGCCCGCGCGCTCCAGCGCGTTGAAGAGGTAGCCCGTTCGGGCGTAATCTTCGGGATCGTCACCGTGATCGTCCATCGGCGCGCGTGCCGCGCCGGCGGCGGCGACGAGCTGCTGGTAGAGCGTCGCCTCGCCGGCGGTCGCAAACTCCTTCGCCACGTCGGCGTCTTCGTCGGAAGCATAGAAATTATCGGCGAGCGCATACGAGCGGGCCAACGCGTGCAGGTTCGGCGTCACGCTCTCCGGGTAGAGGCTCAGACCTGTGTCGCCGCTTCCGTGCGGGTTCCCCGAATCGTCTTTCAAGTCGCCGAAGACCGAATCGTAGCTAGCGGCGCCGACCGAAATGTAGACGACCCGGTCGATCGCTTCGCTCCGCTTCTTCGAGAGCAAGGGCGGAATCACCGGATTGAACCGCGCGATCGCCGGATTGCGATTATAGCGAAGCGCGTCGAGCGTCGCTCTGACGAGGTAGGTGCGCTTGAGGTCGATGCGCTGCAAGATGCCCCAGCCGTTGACTCCCTTGGCGTCGAGCACGTAGAGGTAGCGCCCGTCATGAGAGAGGGCGAGTGCAATCGGATACCAGGCGGTCGGAATCAGACCGTACCGATAGCGCGTCGCGCGCCGCGCGTCGAGTACGGCTACGGCGTTGAGGCCGGCGAGCGCGACGTAGAGGCGTTTTCCATTCGGGCTGAGCGCCTCGGCGCTCGGCTCGGCACCGTACGGCGCGCCGGGATAGAGGCGCAGATCGAGACCGCGCACGACCCGCGGTTCGCCGGCGAGGCTCACGACCGCGACGCGATCCACGTTCGCGAGCGCGACATAGCCAAGCTTCCCGTTGCGGCTGATCACGGTCGCAGCCGGCGCCGCTCCGCCGACGATGTCGTTTCCGTCCGGAGCGGGATCCATGCGGACGGTCGCGGGGTCCCCGATTTCGCCGCCCGCTGAAGATTCAAAGACCGTCAGCGACGAGGACTTCGCCGGATCGAAGGCCGGCTGCGCGAACTGCGGCTGCTGCGCCGCCGGCACGAGCGCCGCATAGGCCGAGAGCCCGGTTCCGGTCGCCAAAACTTCCCGGCTGTCCGCCGCCACATAGAGCGGAAAATCGCCGACCGGTAGCGAGCGCAGCACCGTCCGCGAACTAAGGTCGATCGCGATCACCGCATCGCCCAGATTGTCGGCAACGTAGACGGTGCGCCCGTTCGGCGCAATCGCGATTGCCGCCGGAAACGCGCGATGCCCTCCGACGCCGGGCAATGCAATCGATTGCGCCTCGGGCGTTAACTGGCCGCCCGCGTCGAGATCGAAGACTCGCACGGCTGCTGCGGCGCCGTCGGAAGCAAGGACCAGCGCGCGTGACGGATCGCTGGGATCGCGCGCGACCGCGACGCCCATAAAGAATGAGGCCGACGGATCGCGGTACTCGCTTGCGACTCGCATGCTCTTCGTGTCGACGACGGAGAGCGACGAGTTCGGCGGCGCGCCGTCGTTCGAAACGACCGCGTAGCGGCCGTCCGGGGAGAGCGCTAAGCCAAGGGGATTGCTCCCCACGAAGATACTCGCCCCGGCCGGCGCGGCGATTCTGCCGTTGGGAAGAACGGAATCGGTGGGATGGATCTTGTCGGCGCCTGCCGGTCGAATGCCGGCGGGAGCCGAATAGACGATAAGAGGAGCCGGCCGACTCCCCGCGCCCAATAAAACGGCGGCTAACAGCGCCGCTGCAATAGGTCTAAACGACGACACGGGAGGAAGCCATTACCATGCGGGCTGCGGGGACCCTGCCGATAGGGCGGAACGCCTGCCGATGAGCGGGGATGCGCGAATCCTTGCGGTCGCGACCGCGGTCCCGCCCTTCGAGCTCGGTCAAAATGACGTGATGCGGCGGATCGAGCTCGCGCTTGGGCCACGCTCTCGCGAGATCGTGCGTCTGCTTCCTATGTTCGGCAATACCGGCATCGATCGGCGCTATTCGTGCGTGCCGATCGAGTGGTACGAGCAGCTGCACGAGTGGCCGGAGCGCAACCAAGTCTATCTCGATTCGGCGCTCGAGTTGCTCGAGGCGGCGACCCGCCGAGTGCTCGAGCGTGGGGGCCGTAGCGCGGACGAAATCGACGCCGTCGTAGTCGTTTCGACGACCGGCATCGCGACGCCGAGCTTGGATGCTCTGCTCATGGAACGCATGAACCTGCGCCGAACCGTGCAGCGCCTCCCGATCTTCGGCTTGGGTTGCGCGGGCGGCGCCATCGGTCTGGCGCGAGCGGCCGCAGTTGCACGCACCAATCCTCGGGCGCTGGTGCTCTTTCTGGTCGTGGAGCTTTGCGCGCTCTGCTTCCGCCGCGACGATTTCTCGAAGAGCAATATCGTTGCAACGGCGCTCTTCGGCGATGGGGCCGCCGCCGCGCTAATCTCATGCACCGGCGAGGGCGCGAGGATCGTTTCCGGTGGCGAGTATACGTGGCCGGACTCCCTCGACGTGATGGGATGGGAAGTAACGCGCGAGGGCTTCAAGGCCATCTTTTCGCGCGACATTCCGGAACTCGTCACGACCAAGCTGCACGACGTCGCCGCCGCCTTTCTCGCCGAGCATGAGCTCACTCTGCGGGACGTCGACGCCTTCGTTTGCCATCCCGGCGGGGCCAAAGTGCTCGACGCCCTGGAACTCGCCTTCGAGCTGGAATCCGGAGCGCTTCGCGTCGCGCGCGACGTACTGCGCGAGTACGGCAACATGTCGGCCGCCACGGTCATGTTCGTGCTGGAACGTCAGATCGGCGACTCGAAGCCGTGGAAACGTGCACTCGTGAGCGCGCTGGGGCCCGGCTTCACCGCCGGCTTCACCCTGCTGGAGAACGATGGTACCGCTCAGATACTGTCTTGAAAGTCAAGACTTCAGACCGCCAAAGCCGCCCTGGAGCTTAAGCCTTGCTTGAGGATCGTAAACGCCAAGACCGCAAGCTTGCGCATCACCGCTGCGATGATGACTTTGGCAGGCTTGCCCCGTTGCTTCAAGCGCTCGGCGAAGTCTCGAAGAATCAGATTGTGCCGCATCGCGACCAGCGCCGGCATGTAGAGGTCGCGACGCAAGGAAGCATTGCCGGTCTTGCAGATCCGCGGTTTGCCATGAACCGATGTGCCCGATTGCCGTTCGCTGGGCGCAAGGCCCACATAGGCCGCCGCCGCTTTACCATTGCGCAGCCGCTGCGCGGGGAGTTTGGCGACGATCGCCGATGCGGTCAAGAACCCAATGCCCGACACCGCCGTCAGCGCCTTGACCTGGCTTCCAACATCCCGATGCGCCTTGACCAGCGCGTGCAGTTGTTTTTCAACCGTCGTTTTGGTCTTCTCGAGCGCCTTGAGTTGTGCAACGTGCGCTTTCTGCAGTTCTTTGCTTACATGGATCTGGGCAGCCATCTGGGTAAGACGCACCCTCTCTTGAACCAGATGGTCCCGATAACTCAACAAGCCGCGAAGCTCCAGGATCTCATCCGAAGGCGGGGTCCAGGGACCTGGGCGGCGCTCCTGACAAAACTCCGCGATCATCTCCGCGTCGACAAGGTCGGTCTTCGTCCGGCGCAACTGGCTGCGGGCAAAGAACACCGTTTGGCTGGGATTGACCACGCTCACCGTGCTTCCAGCATCGTGCAGCGCTTTGGCCAAGCCCTCCCAGTATGCACCGGTCGCTTCCATGCAGGCGTGCAGCTCGACGCAGCGCCGGTTCTTCAGCCAGCTCTGCACTTGTCGATAGCCTACCGGTGCATTCGGGAAGCTCTTCTTGCTGCGTTTGGGCCCTTGGATCAGGCAGGCGTGAAAGTCCGCCTTCGAAACGTCGATTCCGAGCACGTCCACCGAGGAAATCTCCCTTCGGGCGATGTAGCGAGCCTCGACCGACCTCATTCATTCGGGTTCAGCGCGAAGGCGACCCGCGATACTGTTCGATCTGGCTCGCGGGCTAAAGTTGGTGCGAGCGCCGATCTGAGCGACGGGCTCAACGGCCCAAGGATGACAGCGGCGCTCAGACACCGCGTAGGGGATAGCATTCAACGCTATCCCCTACCTCTCATCATATGAGGATGACAACGCACGAAGGACTCGATGATTCTCTATGTCGTTCTCGGGCTGGTCGCGCTCCAGCGCATATTGGAGTTGCTCTATTCAGCGCGCAACACGCGCAAGTTGCGCGCGAGCGGCGGCGTCGAATCCGGGGCCGTGCAGTATCCCTTCTTCATCCTGCTGCATGCGGCGTGGCTGGCAAGCATGGCGATCTTCATCCCCGCCTCAACCGTGCCGAATTGGCGCCTGCTCGGAGTTTACGCCCTTCTGCAGCCCTTCCGCATCTGGACGATCGCGTCGCTGGGGCCGTACTGGACGACGCGCGTCATCACGGTTCCCGGGGCGCCGCGCGTGCGGCGCGGGCCATACCGCATCTTCCGGCATCCCAACTACGTCATCGTCTGCGCCGAGATCGCGGTCCTCCCGCTCGCCTTCGGAGCGATCGAGATTGCAATTCTCTTCTCATTTCTCAATGCCGCGCTGCTCTCGTGGCGCATCCGCGTGGAAGAACGCGCCCTCATCAAGGCGCAGCTATAGCCTCGTGAGCGCTCGGCCCAAGCGCGCGACACCCTCCCGCGCCTCTTCCTCCGAGAGATGTCCGAACGAAAGGCGCAATGCCGGTGGGCCGCTGCGCGTTGGGTAGAACGGCTCCGCCGGCATGACGAGGACGCCTTCGCGCGCGCAAGCATCGAACGCCGCGTGCGTCGAGATGCGCGCCGGAAGCGGAAGCCAAACGTTGACGCCGGCACCGGGCGAACGCACCGTCGTCCACGGAGCGATCTCGGAGAGCGCATCGACAAACGCGTCGCGCCGCTTGCGATAGAGCGCACGCGTCGAGCGGAAGTGGCGCGAGAAGGCTGGGCTCTCCATGAATCGCCAAAGCGCGCGCTGCGTCAGCGTCGAGGTGAAGACGTCGGCGCGCACTTTCGCGGCTTCGAGCGCTTCCGCGATGCCCCCCTTGGCGTAAAGATAGCCGATCCGAAGCGCCGGAAAGATCGATTTCGATAGGCTCTCCATAACGATGACGCGGCCGTCGGTGTCGTAGGCTGCCAGCGGCGGCGGCGCGGGCGCGTCGTAGGTGAGCTGCCACCCAGTCTGATCCTCGAGAACGACGACGTCGTACCGGCGTGCCAGTGCGACGATCTGCTTCGCGCGCCGCGCCGGAAGGACCGCGCCCGTCGGATTCTGTGCGATCGGATTGACGTACAAGAGCCGCGGCCGGTACTCGGCAAAGACGCGCTCGACGTCGTCGCTGCGAACCCCGTCTTCGTCGCCGCGGACCTCGACGTACGTCACGCCGCGGGCATCGAAGACGCCAAGACTTCCCCAATAGGTTGGGCTCTCGCTCGCGACGACGGTGCGCTCGTCGAGCAAGACGGTCGCAACGATGTCGGCCGCCTGCTGCGCGCCCGAGCAGACGATGACGTCGTTAGCATCGGCGTTGCACCCACGCCCGTGCAGGAGCGCGGCGAGCCTTGCGCAGAGGTCGCGGTCGCCGGTAGAGGAGCGATACTGCATGAGCTCCGGCGAGTCGTCGAGCAACGTGCGGTGGAATGCGCGTGCAAAGTCGTGCAAGGGAAACGTTTCGGGCGCAGGATGTCCGGAGGCGAGACTGATTGCGCCGGGTTCCGTCGCCAGAGTAAGACGCTCCATCACACCTTCGAGGCGCGCTCCCCGCGCAAAGCGTGCGACGTCGGGCTCCCAGCGGCGCGCGAACGGCTCGGTGCGAGCCGGCGGCGTCGCGACGTACGTGCCTTTCCCCGGACGCGCGATCGTGCGGCCCCGCGCTGCAAGAAGCTCGTACGCCTGCGAGACGGTGACGAGCGCGCAATCGAGCGAGCGCGCGAGATCGCGCATCGGCGGGAGCCGGTGCCCCGGAGCGAGCGTCTCGCGCTCGATCGCCTCAACGAGTCGATCGGCGAGCTGCACGTAGAGCGGTCGCGGGTCGCTCGGATCGAGCCTCAGCGATTCGAAGGGCTCAGACGTTTGCGCCGAAACTCTCGCCTTCGTTGGCGGCGGGTATCCTTCGCGCGACGCCCTCTTCGGTCGCAGCATTCGCCACCGCCTTCGCGACGGCGCTCGCAACGCGCGCGTCGAAAACGCTCGGAATCACGTATTCCGCATTGAGCTCGTCAGCCGTCACGATTTCCGCGATCGCAAACGCGGCCGCAAGCTTCATGCCCTCGGTGATGCGGCGCGCCCGCACGTCGAGCGCACCTCTGAAGATCCCGGGGAAGGCGAGCAGGTTGTTGACCTGGTTCGGGAAATCGGATCGCCCCGTCGCGATGACGGCAGCGACCGGGGCCGCGACATCGGGCATGATCTCCGGATTCGGGTTCGCCATCGCGAAGACGATGGGGTCGCGCCCCATGCGTGCGATGTCCTCGGGCTGCAAGATGCCCGGCGCCGAAACGCCTATGAAAACGTCGACGCCCTCGAGAACGTCGCGCAACGATCCGCGCCGGTTTTCGCGATTGCAGTGCTCCGCGAGCCAACGCCAGTGCGGGTTCTCGTAGCGGTCGGTGCGATTGAGCGCACCGGACCGATCGACCGGAATCACGTCGCGCACGCCCGCGCCGAGCAGCATCTTGATCGTCGCGGTGCCGGCGGCGCCGCTTCCGGAGACGACGACTTGCAAATCGGTCAGTTCTTTTCCTACGACGCGCGCGGCATTGATCAGCGCCGCCATGATGACGACCGCGGTACCGTGCTGGTCGTCGTGCATCACCGGTATATCGAGCGCTTCGATCAAGCGGTCTTCGACTTCGAAGCAGCGCGGCGCGCTGATGTCTTCCAGGTTGATCCCGCCGAAGATCGGCGCAATGCGAACGACCGTCTCCACGATCTCATCCACGTCTTTGGTGTCGAGGCAGATCGGAAAAGCGTCGATATCGGCAAACTGCTTGAAGAGCATCGCTTTGCCTTCCATCACCGGAAGCGCGCCCAACGGGCCGATGTCGCCCAAGCCCAGCACCGCGGTGCCGTCGGTAACGACCGCGACCATATTGCGCTTGACCGTCAGCTGAAAGGCTTTGGCGGGGTCGGCGGCGATCGCCATCGAGACGCGCGCGACGCCCGGCGTATAGACCGTCGAGAGGTCTTGCCGGCTCTTGATCGCGATCTTCGACTCGATGCGAATCTTTCCGCCGATATGTGCGAGGAAGGTCGAGTCTGAAGCAAAGACGATGCGGGCGCCCTCGATCGCTTCGACCGCCCGCCGCACTTCGTTGGCGACGGCATCGGATGGAGCGCCGATCGTCACATCGCGCACGACACGCGTCCTGCCGACGGTATGCATGTCGACGGCCCCGATCGCGCCTCCGGCGTCGCCGATCGCGTTGGCGAGAACGCCGAAGGCGCCGGGCTCGTTCGGCATGTCGATGCGCAGCACCATCGTCAGGCTTATCGCCGGATGCGCCATTACGTTCGCGATCTCAATTTCCGCTCACCGTCATCTCGGCGACGCGAAAGGACGGCGAAACCACCGGCCCGTCGAAGCGCAGGTCGTTCGCAACGGCGTCGACGGACGCGAGCATTTCGGTGTACTGACCTGCAATGGTAAATTCATCGATCGGATAGGCGAGTTCGCCGCCTTCGATGAAAAAACCGCGCGCGCCTCGGCTGTACGTGCCCGAGGCGTGCTCGGTGGCGAATCCGATCGTGTCCATCACCAGCACGCCGAGCGGCGTCGCGGCAACCATCTCGGCTAGAGAGACCGGCCCCGGTTCGAGGTAGAAGTTGGTGGGTCCGACTCCTCCGCCGGTGGAGTTGCCGGTGCTCGCGGCACCGAGCTTGCGCGCGTAGTAGGTATCGTACAGGAACGAGCGCAGGACGCCCCGCTCGAAGACGGGCGTCCGCCGCGTCGGCACGCCTTCGCCGTCGAAGGGTGCCGTGCCCAGTCCGCCGGGAACGCGCCCGTCGTCGACGACGCTCACGAGGTCGCTACCGACCCGGTTGCCGATCTGCCCGGTTAGCCACGAGTTGGCGACGGCGACGTTCGCCGCCGAAACGGCGGCGAAGAGGTCGTCGAGCAGCGATGCGGCCACGTCGCGCTCGAAGATGACCGGCACCCGCATCGTCGGAGGCTTGCGGGCCCCGAAAAGGTCGACGGCACGGCGAACTGCGGTGGCGGCGACGGAGCCGGGCGTTTCCAGGTCGGCGAGGTGCCGCGCGGCGGTCCCGTACTGAGCGATGCGTTTAACGTCCCCGTCGAGTGCAATGGGGCCCGTCGAACGGCCCGCTCGCGTCCACCCATACGCCGCGGCGAAGCCGGTAGTGTTGGCGATCGCGGTCACCGCAACCGTATCGTTGTAGTGTGAACCGCTCGAGTTGACGACGCGCGCGTCGGCCGCGCGAATCAAGCGCTCGAGATCGAGCGCTTCTTCGACCTTCTCGGCACTTTCACGCTCGGCGATCTGCCGATCGGTGAGCCGAAGCTCCGCGCCGTCGGCTGCGAATTCGTCGGGAAGGCCGGCGTACTCGTCGGGCGCCACGAGATCGGCGTGCTCGACCGCGCGCTCGACCGACCTTCGCAAACCCGTGGTCGAGAGATCGCTGGTCGAAAGCGTGGCTTTGCGACCCTCTCGGAAGACTCGCAAGAAGAGGCTCTTCCCAGTCGATCCTTCGAGGCGGGCGACCACGTTTTCGCGGGCTTCGGCGTGAAAGCGGCGCGCGATCGAAACCGACGCTTCCGCGCTCTGAGCGCCCGCCGCCGTCGCGAATTCGAGCGCCTCGCGGGCCAATCCAATCGCGTTGGATTCATCCATGCTGCGTACCGCCGACGGTAATGGAGGCGATCTTCACCGTCGGCATTCCGACGCCGACCGGGACGTATTGGCCCCCTTTGCCGCAGGTGTAGTGGCGCCGTGCCAGGCAGCCGTCGTTGCCGACCGCGACCACCTTCATCATGGCCTCGGGGCCGTTTCCGATGATCGTCGCGTTGCGAACGGGCGTCGTGATCTTGCCGTTTTCGACCAGGTAGCCCTCACCAACCATGAAGACGAAGTCGCCTTTTGCGATCTCGACCTGGCCGCCGGCAAAGGATTTGGCGTAAATCCCGCGTTGCGTCGATGCGACGATCTCTTCGACGCTCGCTTCGCCGCTCGGCATATAGGTATTGCACATTCGCGGCTGGGGAACGAAACGGAACGACTGCCGCCGTCCGCTGCCCGTCGATTCGACGCCCATCAATCGGGCGTTGAGCCGGTCTTGCATATACCCCAGCAACACGCCCTTCTCGACCAAGACCTTGTGCTGGCCCGGCACGCCTTCGTCGTCGACGTTGATGCTGCCGCGTTCTTCGGGCAGATTGCCGTCGTCGTAGATCGTTACCAGGTCGCTCGCAACGCGCTCGCCGACACGCCCGCTGTAGAGCGAGGTGCCGCGCCGGTTGAAATCGCTTTCGAGACCGTGTCCGACGGCTTCGTGGAGCAAGACGCCGCCGCCGCCGGCACCGACGATCATCTCCATCTCGCCGGCCGGCGCCGGGACCGCCGAGACGTTGACGGTCGCGATGCGCGCGGCTTCGCGGGCGAGCTCTTCGGGCGTAATGCGATCGAAATAGCCGATCGACGTTCGGCCTCCGTCGCCGACGTAACCAGATCCGCGCTCTTTCTTGTCGCTCGCGACGGCTTGCACGCCAAACGTGACGAGCGGACGGCAATCCTGCACGAATCTGCCCTCGCTGGTCGCGATCCATATCTCTTGAATCTCGTCGCTGAGCTGCGCGTTGACGGCAACGACTCGCGGGTCGTAGCGGCGCGCAGCAGAATCGGCCGCCTCGAGCATCGCGACGTAGCGCGACGCATCGATCGCGTCGGAAGGGTCGCAATCGTACAAGGACTGGACTCGCCGGCGCGCCAGCTCGACCGATTGCACTTCTTCGCTCGGAGACGCGCGCGCGATCAACGACGCCGCGTCGGCGGCTTCGGTCAGCGCTCGCGGGCTTAAATCGTCGGAGTACGCGTATCCGGCCGACTCGCCGATGACGACGCGAATGCCGACGCCCAAAGTGACGCCGTACGACGCATCGTGAATGCGTCCGTCCTGCAGCCGATACGAAAGCTTTCTGCGGCGCTCGCAAAAGACATCGGCGAACTCGCCCCCGTGGCGCAGGGCGCGGCCTAGCAGCCGGGAGAGCAAGGCTTCATCAAACACGCCGGCGTGGTCCCTCAAAACGTCGCCAAACGGTCGACGGCGCGCACGATGGCGGCATCGGGATCGCCGGGCGACCCATCGACGAGAAAGGCGAACGCAAGGCGTCCGTGATGGAGTGTCGTGAGGTACCCGGCGAGTGCGCTGACGTTGGAGAGATGGCCGCTCTTGGCGCGGACGCGGCCCAACGCCGTCGTGAAGTCGTAATCTTCAAGCGTTCCCTGACGGCCGCCCAGCGGCAAGAGCAAATAGAGCGACTCCTCGTCAGCGGCCAGCAATCGCGCGAGCGTGATCGCCGCGACGCGATTCTCGGCGGAGAGCCCGCTGCCGTCGTAGAGCTCGAGACCCGGTGCGGGAATGCCGCGCCGTTTCAGAAATTGGCGCTCCGCAGCGATGCCGCCCGAATCGTCCGGCCTTCCGAGCACCGCCGCGCCGACCGTTCGTAAGAGCTGCTCGGCATAGTGGTTGTCCGAGACGAAGAGCATGTGATTTTCGAGCGTTCGCAGGGGTGGGGAACGATGGTCCCAGAGCACGACGCTGTCCAGGGGCGCCGCACCGGCGCCCGGCGGCATCGCCGGCTCGATCCCGCGATCCGCAAGCATTCCGTCGACGCTCTCACCGACGTATAGCGCGACGTCCTGCATCGGGGTCCAGAACCGTTGCTCGACTCCGTCGACGAACCGGCGAGACTCGATCGTATCGCCGTCAACCGAGATCGCACTCGTCGGTGCGGCATAATCTTGCCCGTCGTCGTCGCGCCCCCAATGGGGATTGAGCGCCGGGCCGCTCAACGTCGTGGCGTCGATGACCAGACCGCCGTCGATCCGCCGAACGCCGGCCCGGTGGAGCATCGCAACGCCGTTGCGAAGATCGTTCGACTGCAAGGACGGGTCGCCCGAACCAATCAGCCAAAGATTGCCGTCGATCCGGCCGTCGTTGGCTATTCCGTCTTGCGCTGCAAAGAGCGTGTGATACCGGTACGCAGCCCCGAGATCGGTGAGCGCCGTCGCGGCGACGATCAGCTTCTGAACCGACGCCGGCGCCACCGCCTGCTCGCCCCGATTGTCGTAGATCAACCTTCCATCGCCACCGACCACCGCGAAACTCCACGCACCGGCACCATCGATCGCCGGCGCAAAGGCCCCCTGCAAATTCCCTCTCAAACGGTTGCGATCGTCGTTACTCCACGAAATTGCCGGCGCTGGAGCGTACCGACGTTCCGCTGAGGGCACGATGCTCGACGCGAGCGTCGTCGAACTCAAATGCACGTGCACGACGAGCAGCAGCGCGATAAAAGCCGCAAAGAGTGCGACGATCGCAAGCGCGCGCCGCTTACGTGCGCGCGAGCGCTTCGACCTTCTCCTGTAGCCTACGTTGCTGTTCGCGTAATTCATCGATGTCGTTGCGGAGCATAGTGACTTGCGTTGGAACCTTGGAGTCCTTTCGGATTCGAATCGCGGCTTCCATCGCGTGGCGGCGCAAACGCCCGTCGACGGCTTGACGGGAGACTCGTTCCAGGGCCGGGAGCAGACGCGCGTCGCCCAGCGCCTCGGCGGCCTCGATTGCGACGATGGCGACGCCGAACGCTTCGTCGTCGAGCTGCTGACCGAGTGCGTCGACCGCCCGCGTGCGCTCGCCGTCGACCAGCGCGCCGACGCGGCCGAGCGCGCTCGTCGCGGCCCGGCGCACGCTCTCACTCTGTTCCGGACCGCACGCCTCCAGAATCGGCGCCATCGCCCGCGCGTCGGCAAGCTCGGCCAAGCCGTGGATCGCACCGGCTTCGACGGTTCCGTTCCAGGTGCGTTCCTTCGCGGCTGCCGCGAGGATGGCAAAAGCTCGGGGATCGCGCGTTTTTCCAAGGGCCGTCAACGCCGACGCGCGCACGAAGTATGAAGCGTGCCCTTTCAACGTTTCGATGAGTGCGGTCGCGACGTCGGGATCTCTGAAGTTGCCCAGCGCATCCGCGGCCGCCCGCGCTACCTTCGGGTGGCGGTGCGAGAGCGCGCGGATGAGCGTGGTGCGAGCCCACGGAGCGCGCGTCGCGCCGATCGCGCGTGCCGCCTCGACGAGCACGCCCCAAAACGACTCCTGCTGGAACGCCGTATCGATCGCTGCCCGTGCGGCGTTTCCGCCGTCGATCGCCAGTTGCCGAGCGGCCCGAATCCGGCCGACGACGCTGGGATCGGCGCGCAATGAAGCCGCGGCGAGATCGGTGCCGATCGCGTACGTCACGTCGGCGAGCAGGTGCGCTCCCGGATCGAACTGCAGGAGCTTCGGCTCGAAATCGAGCGGGACGGCAACCGTCTCGTGGGCGCGCTCGACGTGGGCTCGAACGCGTCGCTCGCCCGAGGCGTTTTCTGCCGGCGCGAAAACGAGCTCGACGTCGAACTCATACGCCGGATGAGCCTCGTCGATCGCCTGTTTCTGGTCGATCGTTGCGGTCGCAACCTTGCGCGACGGATCCCACGCGAGGCGCACCTCGAGCTTCGGATGACCCTCGCGGAAGACCCACTGGTTGAAAAAGCTCCGCAAATTTCGCCCGGTGGCGTTCTCGATCGCCCGAATGAAGTCGATCGTCTCCACCGACTGCCCCGCGTTTTCGCGCACGTACCGTGCGACCGCGCGCCAAAACCGTGCGTCGCCGAGCTCGCCGCGCAGCATGTGCAGAACCGCGGCGCCTTTCTGATAGAGGTGACGATCGAAGATCTCGATCGGGGCGAGATAGGTGTTGCAGACGATCGGCCGGCTATAGCGGTCCGCCTCTTCTTTTAAGTACGCGCCGAGGCCCTCGAAGATATCGTAGAGATACTCGTCGTATCCGAGATCGGCTTCGCGCCATACCGCCTCCATGAACGTCGCAAAGCCTTCGTTGAGCCATGCGTGGGACCAATCGCGGCAGGTCAGCAGATCGCCGAACCATTGGTGAGCGAGCTCGTGCGCGACCAGCGGATCGCTGGAGAAATCGAGGTGAGCCGTTTCGTCGTGAAGCGTTCGATCCGTTTGCGTTGTCGCGGCCGTGTTCTCCATACCGCCGAAGATAAAATCCGAGACGGCGATCTGCGAATACCGCGCGTATGGGTACGGCGTCCCGAGACGCTCTTCGAAGCGCTCGATCATTTGCGGCGTCTTGCCGAAAGAGCGCTCGCCTTCGCTCTCTCGGCCGGGAAGGACGTAGTAGAAGACCGGAACGTTATTCTTGCCCGCGGTTCCCTGGGCGACTTCGACGAAGGGACCGGCAACCATCGTCATGAGATACGTGCTGTGAGGGACGTCCTGAAGATACCGGAAGATCGTTCGTCCGTCTTCGTCCTTGCGCTCGACGAGCTCGCCATTTGCGAGCGCAAACGTTCCCTTGGGAACGGCGATGGTCGTCGACGTCCGCTGCTTTTCGTGGGGATAATCGATGCACGGGAACCAAAAGCGCGCGTACTCGTCCTGGCTCTGCGTCCAGACGTGCGCGACCTTCTTCGGGTGCGTGGCGTCAGGCCTCACAAAGAATAGGCCGTGGCGCGGCTTGACGACCCGATAAGCAATCGCGAAGGTCGCCCGCTCCCCGGGAGCGATCGCCGGATCGAATTCGATTTCGAGCTTGCCGTCGCGCCGACCGAATCGTGCGACGCCTTCCACGCATTCGATATCCAAATCCACGGCGTCGAGCGTGAGCCGGGAAACGGGCTCGTCGAAGGCGCGTACGGTCGTCGTGCAGGTTCCCTCGAGCGATTCCGCGTCGAGATCGGGCTTCAGCTCGAGATCGATCTGCTCCACCGCCACGACTTTGTCGGGACCGTAGCGAGGACGTGCGCCGGGCAGCGCAAAGGGCTGTCCGTTCGTTTCGTCGGACGTCATGTCTGCCGACCTTACGAGCCGAGCGTAGGTCAGTCCTGTGCGGCTTGCAACCCTCCGGTCACTTCAATCACAGTGCCCGTTATAAAATCGCGCTCGGCCGCAATCAAGAATCGCACCGCGTCGGCAACGTCTTCATAGCTTCCCGCGCGGCCGCGCGGATTGCGAGCCGAACGCTCAAGCGCAGCCGTGCGATCGAGCGATTTATCGCGGATGTCGCCGGGAGAAACGACGTTGACGGTGATTCCGTGGCGCGCCTCTTCGATTGCGAGGCAGCGCGCGAATGCCACGAGACCGCTCTTTGCGGCTTGATAGAGCGAGAGCCCTCGGAACGGACGCGTTTCGCTCGAACCGACCATGCCGAAGAAGACGATGCGGCCGAAGCGGGCCTCTCTCATTGCGGGCAGGGTCGCATGCGCGGCGAGGATCGCGCTGCGTAAGTTTCCGTCCAGGACCTCGCGGTACTCATCGAGCGTCGTTTCGGCAAAGCGCTTCACGACCAGGGGGCCTACCGCGTGGACGAGCGTATCGAAGGGGCCGTGCCTGCGTACCGCATCGAGGAGCGCCCGTTCTACCTCGGCCGCATCGTCCGAGAAATCTATCCGGATGCCGGCTGCAGATGCACCGGCAGCTTCGATCGCAGCGAGCGTCGCATCGGGCGGCGTCGCGCGATACGTGATCGCGACGCGCGCAAGGCCGTCGCGCGCGAGCGCCGGAGCGATGCCGGCCGCGAGACCGGCGGCCGCGCCCGTCACGAGCGCGCGACGATTCACCGTGGCGCGAACTCGTTTATCCCCGAACGACGCCCACTTCGGCCGGGCGCGACATCTCGGCGGTAACCGCGCGCTGGTCGCCCCGGCGCTCCAAGAAGCCGATCCAGGTTTCGTAGACCATCGGGACGAGGAAGAGCGTCAGGATGAGCGAGCTCAAAAGCCCGCCGATGATAACCGTTCCCATGGCCTGCCGCCACTCGCCGCCTTCCGCAAAGCCCAGCGAGAGCGGCAGCATGCCGAAGATCATCGCACAGGTCGTCATTAAAATCGGCCGGAACCGCGTGCTCGCCGCTTGTAAAACCGCGTCGCGCACGCGCATTCCTCGCCGGCAGAGCGTGTTCGAATAGTCGACCAGCAAGATGCCGTTCTTCGCCACCAATCCGAAGAGCATGATGATGCCGATCATCGAGATGATGTTGAGCGATTGGCCGGCGTTCGGCTCGACCAGATGCATGAACGAGAGCGAGACGAGCGCGCCGATGATCGCGAGCGGGACGCAGAGCATGACGATCAGGGGCTCGAGGAACGACCCGTAGAGAATCACCATCAGCATGTAGACGAGCATGAACGACGTGAGCAGCGCGATGCCCATGTTCGCCATCGTCTCGTTCATGAATTGCGTGTCGCCCTGCGCCGTGAGCTGCACGCCTGCCGGCAGAAAGCCCGGTTTGTGAAGCTCTCGCTCCAGCGGACCCGTGACGGCACCCAGCGAGTAGCCCGGGAGCGTGCCGCCGTAAACGTCGACCACGCGCTGCCGATTGAGACGCTTGATCTGTAGCGGCGCCTTCGTCCATTGCATGTTTGCGATGTCGACGAGCGGGACGAGCGTTCCGTCTTGTGCGCGCACGCGCACGTCCTGCAGCTCGTCCACAGTCGTTCTGTCGGCCATTGGAAATTGCACGCGCACGTCGACCAGGCTGTTCTCGGCCCGCACGCGCGTCGCGACGGCGCCGTCGATCGCCAGCCGCGCCGCGTTGGCCGCGTCGGCGGGTGCAACGCCGAGAACCTCTGCCCTCTGCGCGTCGATGTTTACGTTAAGGCGCGGTGCGGCCGCCTCGTTGCTCGTTTCAACGTTGACGCTCCCCGGCGTGTTGCGCAAGAACAGGGCGATTTTTTCGGCGGCCGGAGCGATCTGGGCTTGCGGCCCGGCGATCGAGTAGAAGATCGAGGCTCCCGAGCCGCCGCCGGAATCGCCGGCAACCTCGAAGACGCCGCCCGGCGCCAAGTAGGAGAGCTTGCGAATTTGGTCGATGATCTTGTAGGTGTCGTGACGCCGCTCAGGCAGCGTTTGCGCGTTCAACCGGGCGTAATTGTCGCCGATTGCGGAGCTCCAGCCTTGCGGTTTGCGCCCCACCGTCGAGCTGACCGATTTGATCCCGTCGACCTTCATGATCGCCTGCTCGAGGGCGTTCACGTGCTTCGCCGTCGTCTGCAGCGGGGTTCCGGGCGGATAGGTTACCGTCATCGCGATCTCGCCGGTTTGAAACTGCGGTACGAAATCGAAGTCGATCGGGCCGAGCAGCGGCAGCACGATCGCGAGCGCAATCGGAAGGGCGAACGTCGCCATCGTCAAGCGGCGGCTGCGCCCCGTGGCATAGAGCCAGCGAAGGAGGATGCGCGGCACGTTTTTCACGGTATCGCCGCTGCGCCGCAGCAGCATGCCCGCGCGCCCGCGGCCGTTCGGCGAAGACGACCAGCGATATCCAATCTTTGCTTCGGGAATCTTGCGCCGCAGCAAGAGACCGGCGACGTGCCACACCGCCGCGAGAATCAAAATGATGACGTCGAGGCCGACGGTCGTCATTCCCGCCCCCATCGCCAGTGTCAGGGAGTTCAGGACGAGAACCGTGCAGGCGAAGACGACGAAGAGACCGTGAGCGAGCGCGTAAGGCAGCGCTTTCGTGCGGTACCAGTTGAGGATCTGGTCGTACCGCTGGACGAAGAAGTTCAGCAGCAGCACCGCGGCAATCATGATCGGAATAATCTCGCGCAGTTCGGCCAGCGGCCAAGGAATGAAGAACGCCACGACCGCGGCCGCGCAGAGCGCAAGATTTACCTTGAGGGTCCCGAGGGCTTCCATCCATTGCGGGCGCGCGCGCGAGCGCCGCAGCACGCTCCACTTCGCCGCCAGCAGCGGGGTCAGGGTGAACGAGACCAGCAGTGAAAAGAGCGTCGCAATGACGATTACCGCGCCGAATTCGCGCAAATAAGCGCCGACGATGCCCGGCAGAAACGCGATCGGCAGGAAGACCACGACGTCGACCATGGTGATCGCGACCGCCGCGCCGCCGATCTCGCTGCGGCCGTTGATCGCCGCGTCGAACGGTTCTTCGCCGAGGTCTCGATGTCGCGTGATGTTTTCGAGGACGACGATCGAGTCGTCGACGAGGATGCCGATGATCAGCGAGAGGCCCATCAGCGACATCGTGTCGAGATGGAACCCGAAGATCTTCATCAACACGAACGTCGAGAGAATGGACGTCGGTATGGCGATCATGATCACGATGGCGTTGCGCCACGCGTGCAAGAAGAGCAGCATGACGAGCATCGTGAGAATGATGCCCTCGATCAGGGACTGCCAGACTCCGTTGAGCGACTTCTGCGTGTAATCGGCCGGCGCGTCGATCTCGCTGAAGGTCAGATCGGGATATTGGGCCGCGATCTCTTTGATGTGCTCGCGAGCCACCTTCGTGGACGTAATCTCGTCGGCATTGATGCTGCGCCCGAGCTCGACGTAGATTCGCGGCTCGCCGTTGAAGTGCGATATGGAAGTCGGCTCGACGTGACTGTCGAACGCATACGCGACGTCGCCGATCTTCATCATCTTGTTTGAGCTTCCGGGGATCGGAAGCGGGATCCCGAGCAGGTCGTCAGCCGAGTTGATCTCGGCATGCACGGAGACGCTCGTCTCCTGAGTGCGTTGGCGTAAGACGCCTCCCGGGAGGTTCAGATTGTTCGAGGCGACCGCCGCGAAGACGTCGCCTAAGGTTGCGTTTGCTCCGAGGAGCCGCTCGGGAATCGGCTCGACGTGGAATTCCCGGTCGCTCGCACCGTAGACGTCGACTTCCTGGACGTTCGGGATAGCCTTCAGCTGCGGCTCGAGCTGGTTGTTGACGAAATCAGCGAGCTGCGTGGGCGCCAAGGTCTTCGAGCTGATCGCAATGTCGAGCAGCGGCTGCGACGCACCGTTCTTGTAGACGCTCGGCGGATCGAGGTCGACGGGCAGATAGACGCGGGCCGCGTCGACCGCGCTCTGCACGTTGATGGCCGCGATGTCGAGATTCGTTCCCAGCTTGAACTGCGCGAGGATCGTGGCGACGCCTTCTTGGGAGGTCGAGCTGAGCTGATCGAGGTTGTCGAGGCTGTCGAGCTGATCTTCGATCGGCTTGACGATCAGCCGCTCTATCTCCTGAGGCGAGGCTCCTGGATAGACTGAGTAGACGACGACGACCGGGAAATCCGTACCCGGCGGATTGGAGCTGCGGCCGATCCTCTCAAACGAAACGATGCCGAAGATCGCCAGCGCGATGAAGACCATCGCGGTGATCACCGGGCGGCTAATCGCGAATCGGGTCAACGACACGACAGACGTTCCATTGCTACTTTGCTCTACGCCGGAATCCGCCCGACTGTTTCAGGCTCCAGCGCGACTCTCCGAGGGGAATCATGCGCAAGACTGGACTCGAACCAGCACGAGATTGCTCCCGCTAGCCCCTCAAGCTAGTGCGTCTACCAATTCCGCCACTTGCGCACAAAGGGTCTTAATCTTTCGCCAGGGCCGTTCGGGACCGCCGGGCGCTCCGCCTTGCGGCCGGCGCTGCGGCGAGCGCTACCCCATATTTGGATCGAGGGCGTCGCGCAGGCCGTCGCCCATGTAGTTGATGGCGAGCACCGTTATCAGGATGCAAAGACCCGGGAAGACGGCCGCCCACCATGCGATCTCGAGATTGCTTTGGGCATCGGAGAGCATGTTGCCCCAGGATGCGGTCGGCGGCTGAATGCCGAGGCCAAGAAACGAAAGACCCGATTCGAGCAGGATGACGTTCGCGACGTCGAGCGTGCCCTGCACCACGATCGGCGCGACCGCATTGGGCAGCAGGTGCCGAAAGATGATTCGGCCGTCGTTGTTGCCGACCGCCCGCGCCGCCTCGGCGAACTCGCGCTCGCGCAAGCTCAAGAAGGACGCGCGCACCAGGCGCGCCACTCCCATCCATGAGAGCACGCCGATGACCACGACGATGACCCAAAAGTTCAGCGCCGCTTTCGTCGAGCTGGCGGCGACGATCGCGGTGAGCACGAGCAGCAACGGCAGGACCGGAATCGAGAGGAAGACGTCGGTTATGCGCATCAGCGCCCAATCCGTCCACCCGCCGTAGTAGCCGGCGATCGCGCCGATCGTCGTGCCGATCAGGACCTCCATGATGACGGCGAAGAGACCGACCGTCAGCGAGATGCGAGCGCCAAAGAGCAAGCGCGAGAGAAGATCGCGCCCCACGTCGTCGGTACCGAGCAAGTGTCCCCCGCACTGCGCCGCATCTTGAAAACAAGGCGGCAGCGGCGTTCCCTGCCAATGCACGTTGTCGATCGCGTTGGGATCGAACGGCGCAAGCTGTTTCGCCAACGCCGCCGCGAGCACCATCAGCGCCAGCACGGCGAGGCCCGCGACGGCGGCTTTATGCCGCCGCAGCCGCCGCCAAAACGTAACCCTCGAGACGTGGACGTCCTCCTCGGCAAGGACGTTGGGGCCTAACGCCACTGAGGGTGCTGCCATCGGCGCGCGGACTCCTTAGTCGTACTTCACGCGCGGATCGAGCCACGCGTAAGCGACGTCGGCGAGAAGGTTGGAGAAAACGACGAAAAATGCGACGAGAAGCAGATACCCCATCAGCAATGCAAGATCGCTCTGATTCAGGGCGGTGATAAAGAGCCGTCCCATTCCGGGCCAGGCAAATATCGTCTCCGTGAAGATCGCCCCGGCAATGAGTCCGGGAAGCGAGAGCGCGATGACCGTTACCACCGGAATCAGGGCGTTCTTCAAACCGTGCCTGAACAGGATAGCCTTGAATGCGAGCCCCTTGGCGGCCGCGGTCCGCATGTAGTCGGTGCCCAGAACCTCGAGCAGCGAGGAACGCATGAACCGGCTAAACGAAGCGATCCCAATCAACGAGAGCACCGTCGCGGGCAGTATCAGATGCTCGAGGCGGTCGCCCAAATCGAAGGTGTCGCTGCTCGAGATGCCGGCCGACGGAAGCTGAATTAGGTAACCGAAGGGCAGCGGAATCCCGTGCACCGCAAACGCCAGCTGCATCATCAACGCGAACCAGAAGACGGGCATCGCTTGGCCGAAGAACGCGGTGGTCGTGATCACGTAATCGAGCACCGAATACCGGTAGACCGCCGAGATGATCCCGGCGGTGATGCCGATGGAGATCGAGATGACGAGCGACGCCCCCATCAACTCGAGCGTTGCCGGAAAACGCTCGATGAGCGCTTGGAAGACCGGCTCCGAGTTGCTCGTCGAGTAACCCATATCTCCGACGAGGATGTGCCCTAACCACTTGATGTACTGAATCGGGACCGGTTGATCCATTCCGAGATTGTGTTTGAGCCGGGCGATATCGGCGGCGGTGATGTGCGGATTCTGTAAATACGGCGCGAGCGGCCCTCCGGGCATGTTGTAAAGGATGCCGTAGAGGATGACCGAGATGGCCAGCAACAGCGGGATCGCCTGAAGCGTCCGGCGCACGACGTATGTGAACAATGTCGGCGCCGTTATTGGACGTCAAACGGCCGCTCCCCCCGCGTCCGGCAGCGGTAACCCGAGAAGTTTTCGAGCTTGGTTTGGCGTGGCGACCGGACGGCCGGCCTCGGCAGCAATGCGCGCTACCCGCGCCACCAGCTCCTCGTTGCGCGCGAGGCGCCCCCGGCTGTAGAAGAGGTTGTCCTCCAAACCAACCCGCACGTGGCCGCCCATGGCGATCGCCGCCATCGCCATGGGCAACTGTTGGCGGCCTATTCCGGCCACCGACCAAGTGCAGCCGTCGGGAAGGTGGTCGACGAGGTCGGCGAGGTTCTGCACCGTCGCTTCCAAGCCGCCCGGAACGCCGAGCACGAAATCGACGTGTTGCGGGAAGGAGAGAAGCCGCTCGCGCGCGAGCTTGCGCGCGTTGCCGATGTGCCCTTTGTCGAAGATTTCGAGCTCGGGGCGAACTCCGAATTCGTTCATCTTCTTCAGGATGCCGCGCATGATCGGGAAGCTGTTCTCGAAGATGTCGTCACCGAAGTTGACGCTGCCGCAAGTGAGCGTCGCCATCTCCGGACGAAGCTCCAGGACGCTCGCGCGCTCCTGCGGCGTCATCCCGATCGCGCCCCCGGTCGAGAATTGCACGATCAGATCGCTCTGCGCCCGGATCGCATCGTATGCCTCGCGAAAGCGCTCGATGCTATGCGTGTTCGTGCCGTCGTCGTTGCGGCAGTGCACGTGAATGATCGACGCGCCGGCTTCGCGCACCGCGCGCGCCGTTTCCCCCAGCAGCGCAGGCGTGTAGGGAAGATAAGGCGTCTGGTCGGGACGTATCTCCGCTCCGACAGGAGCACACGTGATGACGAGCGGATCCATGTCAGCCGGTTTTGCTTCGCAATGCGGCGAGTGAGTTCATTGCGACAACGCTCGATAGGCGGCGTCCACGAACTCGTCGTCGATGCCCAGGAGGGACGCGAGCGCGATCGCGTCGGCACGCGGTAGATCGTCGCCCGAAACTTCCACTATCGTGTAATCCATCGCTTCGCCAAGAGCGGCCAGCGCTTCGCCCACGTCCTGCGACGTCGTGCGGTGTGGAATGCCGCGCAGCCCGCGCACCGCAAAGTGGCGGACGCCGGCCGCCGGCGCGATGCCCGCCAAATGCGTCGCAAGCATCCCGCAGGCTCGACGCTCCCGCAGCCGTGCCAGCAACGCCACCAAGAGCGCTTTTCCCTCGTGCGGCGTCGTGGTCCGCGCGAACTCGTCGGCAAGAATGAAGAGCCGCGGCGCGCCTTTCGCCAAGATCTCTTTGAGCTCCAAAACCTCGCGCGCAAACGACGAGAGAAGGCTTCCGGTTTGCGCGTCGCGTCCCAGGCCGAGCCACGCAATCTGGTCGAAGAGCGCGGCGCGCGCGCGCGCCGCCGGGACCGGCACCCCGAAGGCGGCGCAGAGCGCGATGAAGCCGCACGTCTGGAGCGCGACGCTCTTGCCCCCCATATTCGGCCCGGTCAGCACCGCAGCATCGTGCAGCTCGAGATCGAGTGGGACGAATCGCCGGCCGGCGGCCGCAAGCTCGTCTTCCAGCGGAAGATAGCGCGCCTTTTCGAACGCCACCATCGGCTCTTCGACGATGCGGGCCGGCTCGCAATTGTAACGCTGCGTGAAGTACGCTGCAGCCAGCAGCACGTCCACCTCGCCGAGCGCGAGCGCCGCGGCGCCGAGCGACGTCGCGTGCTCCCGCACGATCGAGGAGAGTTGCGACCGTACGCGCTCTTCGGTCTCCGCCACGGCCGCGGCCGCCGCATCCCGGCGAGCCAGCGCCTCGAGCGACGCTTCGCCGTATGCGAGCTCGCAGAGCAAGTAGGTCGGCGCTTCGCGTACGACCCGAATCCCTTCGGGTAACGGGCCGCTGCGTTCCGAGCGCATGACGATGAACTCGTCGGCAGCGATCTCGGCCCGGTGCAACTGATGAGCCGCACGCTCGCGCTCGCGCCCACGCGCCGCGTCGAGCTCGGCCTGCGCGCGTGCCAGACGCCGGCGCGTCTTTTGGAGCTCCACGTCGAAGGCGTCGGCGAGATAGAAGCCCAGCTCTTCGCGGCCGCCGAGCGCCAGTCTCTTGCCGACCGTTCCGACCGCGTCGTTGGCGATTGGCCCTCGAGCGGGAAGGTCTGCGAGCAACTCGTCGACGAGCTCGATCGTCGTGCAAAAGCGGCGCAGCTCCAAGAAGTTCGGATCGTCGAGGATGTCGCCCATCGAAGCGCGCGCGATCGCCCCCGTCGCATCGGGAAGATCTCCGAGCGCGGCGCGTGCCGCCTCGATTAGGTCGGTCTCGAGGGTGGCGGCGAGCGCGGCAATCGCGTTGGCGCGCGATTCGGCGTCGCCCTCCTCGCCTACGTTGAACGGTCGCAGTTGCGCGAAGGAACGCTCGCCGTACGGCGAGACCGGCGCCAGGGTTTTCACGAGCCAGTCGAATCCGAGGACGCGTGCGCTCTCCGCATCGAGGAGATCCGATGCTTTCACGCGGCGCGCGCACTCCGGTAGACGTCGAAGGTCGGCAGACCAGTCGCTGTGGCAACGGCATTGGCAAAGCCCCGCGGCTCGAAGCTGCGCTCCGGTCCAATCGACGCGATCGTTGCCGCGATCACGCGCAAGGGACGCAGGCAACGAACCTTCAGCTGCGTCAGAGCTCGCGCACCGGCCTTGCCGGTCAGCGCGATCTGGGTCGGGTCGTGCAGCACGATCTGCCGCGACTCGCCGGCGGCGATGAACGCAGCCGCTTGCGATGCGGTAAGCGCTCCCTCCAGATGGATCGCGGGCTCGGCCTCGTTAAAGCGTGGGACGCGCAGCCGCGCAACGAGAGCCGCAATCTCGTCGACGCCTTCCTGCATCGTCTTCGCGGCGGCGGCACCACAGGCGACGACGATCGCGCCGGTGGCCCCGGCAAGCGCCGCGACGCGATCGACCGCGCCGTCGACGATTACCGTTTCGCTCAGGTCGCAAAGCTCGGCGACGATCTCGCGTACGCCCGATGCGGTCGGCGGTCCCGCGAGCTCGTAAAGCCCGCTCGATTTGACTCGCGCGTAGAGCAACGCGCCGGCCGGACTCTGCAGTCGCGAAAGCTTGATGATCTCCGCCGCCGGCGTAGGCGGGAGCGCCTCGCGAGCCGTTACAAAGACCGTTTGCGGCGCAAGCCGTAGGCGGGGTTTGCGGGTCGCCGCAATACCCGTCGACGCCAGACCGATTCGAGCGCCCGGCCGGCAGGCCGCGGCATAGATGGCCTTCAGCGCGGTCGTCTTGCCGACGTCCCTACCGATGCCGGCGACGAAGATTGAGCGCGCGCCGGCGGAGCGCGCAAGCTCGAGAATTTCCAACCCCACTCGCACGCAATTCGACTTCAGCTAGCCGACGCGCAGCGCCTTGAGAGCGGTGAAGGCGAGCCCGGTGAGTGCGAGCAGCATGCCGCCCATGAAGGCCGCGTTGCGTTCGGCATGTCGTCCCAACATGCGGCCGATCACGAGGCCTAAGGTTGTAGCTCCGACCGACACGCAGCCGATGACGATCAGCGAAATGGGCATCGGGACGCCGATATAGAGAACGGAGAATCCTACCCCGAGCGAGTCGAGGCTGAGCGCGACGGAAGCGAGGAGGAGACCACGCCCGCTCGTAAGATCGAGGCGCGAGGATTCGGTTAAGTCGCTGCGACTCTCCTTGACCATGTAAAGGCCGACGCTGAAAAGAGCGGCAAAACCGATGTATCCGGCGTAATCGCCGATAAAATGCCCCGCCGCCGCACCCAGACCGGCGCCGACGACGATCATCGTGATCTCGGCCGAGGCGAAGGTCAGACCGATTTTGATCTTCCTCCGGCGAGGAGTTCCGCGCACGCCGACGCCGATACTCACCGCAAAGACATCGAGCGACAACGCGAGTGCGATGACGAATACTTTGAGGAATGCTGCGCCCACCAGCACGCTTTGCGCGATAACCCGGTGAAGCTTCCTGCATGAGGCCGTGGCCCGGACTGCTCTTCATCCTTGCGGCGCTGGTGCTGCTGGGAGCGCTCGTCGCGCCGGTTGCCGCGGTCCTCGCCGCAATGCCCCCCGCCGAAGCGCTGCGCACCTTTACCGAAACGGGCGCCGACGCGCTGCGGGTCTCGCTCATCGCCTCAGCCGGCGCGACGCTGGTCGCCACGCTGCTCGGCGTCCCGGCGGGATACTGGCTCGCGCGGCTGCCGGCACGGGCGCGCGGCGGAGCGATCTTCTTGCTGGCATTGCCGCTCGCGTTTCCTCCGGTGGCGTCGGGCCTGATGCTCATCTATGCGCTCGGCGCGAAATCGCCCGTGGGCGCATGGCTTTCCGCGCATGGGCTCACGGTGCCCGACTCGCTGCTCGGCGTCGGGGTCGCGGAGTTCTTCGTCTCCGGGTCGTTCGTCGCGATCGCTGCAACGGCGGCATTCGGGGCGCTCGATCCGATCTATGCGGACGCAGCGCGGACCTTGGGAGTGAGCGAGTGGCGGATCTTCACGCGCGTCGCGCTCCCGGCGGCGGCAGGAAGCGTCGGCGCGGGAATCGCGTTTGCATGGCTGCGCGCGATCGGCGAGTACGGAGCGACCAGCATCGTGGCCTTCCACCCGACGTCGCTGCCGGTCGCGCTCTACATCGCGCTATCGGCCTCGGGCGTGCGCGAAGCACTCGCGCTTTGCTACGGATTCGTCGTCTTGGCTGCGGTCGTACTCGCCACCGCCTGGATTCTGCGGCGAGGCGTCGTACACTAAGGCCCGTGCTTCAAAAGAACTTCTACTTCCTCGCTCGGCGCTTCGTAGCGGGGGAGGGAATCGATTCTGCGATTGCGGCCGTCAGGGCGCTCAACGGTCAGGGCATCTCGGCGTCACTCGACTTTCTCGGCGAAGACGTACGCGAGCGCGACGCAGCGCTGCGCCAGCGTGACGTCTACCTCGAGATGCTCGATGCGATCGCCTCGAGCGGCGTCGACTCGAACGTTTCGGTCAAACTGACGGCTATGGGTTTGCTCGTCGACGAAAGCTTTGCGCTCGAAAACCTCATGGCAATCGTGAGACGAGCCACCCGCAACCCAGACCCGTTCGTCCGCATCGATATGGAAGGCTCGGCCGTTCTCGAGGCAACGCTGCGCGTCTTCCGGCGCGCCTTTGCCGAGCACCAGAACGTCGGGCCGGTTCTGCAGGCCTACTTGAAGCGTACCGCGAGCGACGTCGAGGAGATGATCGCGCTGGGTGCACGAGTCCGTCTCTGTAAGGGTGCCTATAACGAACCGCCGGAGATCGCGTACAAAAGCATGCCGGAGATTCAGGCGCACTATCTCGACCTCGCCCGCAGACTCTTGGAGCGTGGAAAGTATCCCGGCATAGCGACGCACGATCGCCGGCTGATCTCGGCGGTCAAGGATTTCGTGGCCGACCGTGGGATTGCAAACGACCGCTTCGAGTTCCAGATGCTCTATGGCAGCCGTCCGCGCATGCAGCGCGAGATCGTCGCGCAAGGCTATCGTCTGCGCGTCTACGTTCCGTTCGGGACGCATTGGGCGGGATACTTTTACCGTCGCGTGCTCGAACGCCGCGAGAACCTCTTCTTCGCGCTCTCTTCGATCTTCTCGCGCTGATGAGGGCGGTCGTCCAGCGCGTTTCGAGCGCGAGCGTTCGCGTAATGCAGCGCACGGTCGGGGCGATCGGCCCGGGTCTGCTCGTGCTCGTCAGCGTCGGAACCGATGACGAGGAGAGCGATGCTCGTTCGATGGCCGAGAAGCTCGCGGGGCTGCGTATTTTTCCCGACGACCATGGAATGATGAACCGCTCCCTCCTCGATACCGGCGGAGAATTGCTACTCGTCTCTCAATTCACGCTGCATGGGGACGCGCGCCGCGGGCGGCGCCCCTCGTTCATTGCCGCCGCGAAAGAGCCCAAAGCCCGGGAGCTCTACGAGCTGACCGGCACGACGCTGGAGGCTGCGGGCGTGCGAGTCGCCTACGGCGAGTTCGGGGCCCGCATGGACGTCGAGCTCGTCAACACCGGGCCCGTCACCATCCTTCTCGACACCAAGCACACCTTCTAGGGCTGCTTGCTTTCCTGTGCGGCCCGGCCGCTTCTCATCAGCCCCAAACCTTTGGCCCCAACTTTCGGGCCCTCAGCTGCGTTGTAGTAAGTGGAGCAGAGCCTGCCGCCCTCCTCGGGCGGCACAAGAACTATAAGGTGAAAAAGAAAATGATTACGGAACAGAACAGGCGCGGCGGCGGCATGTCGGTCCGGGAAGCCGGGCAAAAAGGCGGCGAGACCGTCAAGCAAAAGTATGGCGCCGAGTTCTACGAGCAGATCGGCCGCAAGGGCGGCCTGGCAACCAAGCAAGCTCACGGCCACGAGTTTTACGAGCAGATCGGCAAGAAGGGTGGCAAGAAAGGCGGCGAAGCCACGCGTGACCGCTATGGGCCCAACTTCTACGAGCGTATAGGACAAAAAGGTGGGCAAAAAGTCAAGCAACTCATCGAGGAAGGAAAGCGCGCCGCGTCCGACCGCAAGGCCCGCGCCAGCTAAACGTCTCGGTGGGAGGCTAAGCCTCCTACTCTTTACATTCGCCGTGCTCAGCGCCGGAACGGCAGGGGCGTATCCAATGCCCCCGACGCCCATGCCGAAACCGACGCCAAAACCGACGGCACACCCTCCGGGTAACGTCCTGCCTTTTGACTCGACGCTGCTCTTCGTGCTCGACGATCCGATTTCGTCGAAGTCGTCGAAGAGCGGTCAATTCGTTCGCGCGCATCTCCAGCGCGCGATCGTCGTCGCCGGCCTCACCGTCGCACCGGTCGGGGCCCCGGCGCAAATTCGAATCGTCGACTCGTCGGCCTCCGACATTTTGGACACCTACGGTTTCGTCGATATCTTTTTCGAGCCGTTGAGGCTCGCCGACGGACGCAGCTTACCGCTGCGAACTCCCGTGGCGCGGCTGGCGCCGAACCTTACGGCGGGACACGAATCGACTGTCGAAGCGGAAGACACCGCGGGCGATATCTTCGTGCCGTACTATCCGATCTGGCAGATCCTGCGCAAAGGAAAGAACTTCGTGCTTGGCGCGGGGTCGGTGCTTCCCGCAAATACCGAAGCGACGCTCACCGCAGGACCGAAGGGCTCGATTGCGATCGTAACGCCGGAGCCGATCGTGCGGAGCACCGAGGCGCCCGCGTCGAGCTTCCCGGCCTCGCCGCTCGCAACGCCGTTCGGTCCGGGAGCCGCGACGCCGCGTCCAAAGCCGACACCTCGCCCCACGGCATCACCCTCTCCTCCGCCCTCAACGCCTCCGCGCAGCTAGGCGCGAAGCTTTCGGCCACGCCTCCACGAAGAGCTTTGCAAGAAAGTGAGGTACCGTTCGTGCTCATTCGAATGACCTGCGCGTTTTCGTTGCTTGCGCTGATCGCCGGTCCGGCCTTGGCGGCCACGCCCGCGCCCCAAGCGACGCTCTCGCCCATGCAGCAAGGCACCGAGGTCGTTTTCGTCAAGACTATTCAGAAGGATCTCATGGCGCGCTTTCCGACTGCGGCGGACGCCGTAAAAGCCGGATATTTTCGCTACACCAACGAGGACGAAGACGGCGCGATCAGCTATGCCAACCTGCACTGGCAGAGCGGCGACCCGCAGCATCCGAGTCAACTCTGGTACGACGTTCACGGCAATCTGCTCGGCGCCGATTTTTCGGTTCTCCAGAGCAACTCGCCGGAACCGCCCGCGGTCTGGGGCGTCGATTACCGGCGGTGGGTCTCGTTCCGCGAGCACGTCCATTACATTCTGATCGGCCCCAACGGCAGTGAGGTCTACGGCGCGACGAGCGTCAAGAAGTTCGCGGCGGCCGGAGGAAACGTCGACAATCCGCAAGCCGCGACGATCGTCAAAATGGGAAAAGCCGCGAGCGTCGCCGAGGTGAAGCGCGTCTTTCTTTTCCCTTCCATTTGGGATCTCATCGTCTGGGTCAAACCGAATCCCAACGGCGCCTTCGCCGACAAAAACCCGCTCGTCATTCCATCCGCTAATGCCGAGAAGGACGATATGTAATCGCACTTCGTCCTTCGACTCCGCTCGCTACGCTCAGGATGACAAAGTAAGTAGCGCCGCTTCGCGCCGGAGCGCTACTTCTTAGGGACGCAGTACTTTTCGGCGGTGGCTATCGCGATGTCGGCAGCCTTGTCTTCGTTGATCGCGATGACGTCGCGCTGGCCGTTAAAGCGCAGGTAGCTCTTGATGTTGCGCGCGTCGGCGGGCGCGGCCATGTCTTGCGGATCGAAGCCGCCGAGGGTCGGATGGAAGCGGTTCGGATTGGTCTGCAACAGCGCTTCGTACATATTTTGCAAGTCGATCGAGAGCTGGCGCTGTTTGTCGTACGCGGCCTGCAAGTCCCCAGCCGCTTGGCGCACCTCGGCGGCGGCTTGGGGATCGGTCGTTAGAGCGGCGCCCTCGCGCAGCTGGTTGACCTCGCGCTGGATTCCTGCGAGCGATTGGTTGAGCTCCGTCTCCTGGCGACCCAGCGTATCGCGGATGTGCAGGAACTGCTGCACGTAATTCGGCTGGTTGAACATCACGTTGAAATCGTCGAGCTGGACGCTGACGCCATCGAGGACGCGATCGTTGGCGAGCATCGGCAGAAGCGCGCCGTTGAAGTGCGAGCCAAGCGAATTGCAGTAGGGCGAGGAGATCACCGTGATGATGGTCTTCGGCACGGCCGGCGTTGGAGATGGCGCCGGCAGAACGACCGCCAGGATGGCGGTCACTAGCTTTGTTAGCATCATCCTAAATTAGCGAACCTCGACCCTCGAGCGTTACTCGTTCGTCCAGTAATCCTTGAGCGCCTTGCCGCGGGAGGGATGACGGAGCTTGCGCAACGCTTTCGCCTCGATCTGGCGAATGCGCTCGCGGGTCACGCCGAACTCCTGACCGACCTCTTCGAGCGTTCGCTGGTGACCGTCTTCTAGGCCGAAGCGCAGGACGAGCACTTTGCGCTCGCGCTCGGTAAGATTCTGAAGCACGTCCTGCATCTTCTCCTTGAGGAGCATGACGGAGGCCGCCTCTGCCGGCGCGACGGCTTCCTGGTCCTCGATGAAGTCGCCGAGGTGCGAATCCTCTTCCTCGCCGATCGGCGTCTCGAGCGAGATCGGCTCTTGCGAGATCTTCATGACCTCGCGCACTTTTTCGGGCGTGAGACCCATCGATTCGGCGATCTCCTCGACCGTCGGCTCGCGGCCGAGCTCTTGCAGCAGCTGCCGCGAGACTTTGATGAGGCGGTTGATGGTTTCGACCATGTGCACGGGTATGCGAATCGTGCGGGCTTGATCGGCAAGCGCGCGCGTGATCGCCTGGCGAATCCACCAGGTCGCATACGTGGAAAACTTGTAGCCCTTGCGATAGTCGAACTTTTCGACCGCTCGGATCAGCCCCAGGTTCCCCTCCTGAATCAAATCCAGAAAGAGCATTCCGCGGCCGACATACTTCTTGGCAATTGAAACGACGAGCCGTAAGTTGGCCTCGGTGAGCTGACGCTTCGCCTCTTCGCCGGCGTCGACGATCTTCGAGTCGGCCGCGCCGTCGCGGCGCCCCTCGAGTTCGCCCGCCTCGATCCGCATCGCCAACGACTTCTCTTGGTCCATCGAGAGCAGCGGAACGCGCCCGATCTCCTTGAGATACATGCGGACGGGATCATCGAGAGACAGGCCGTCGGGAATGGTTTCCCCGGCCTCTTCTTCCCGCTCCGCTTCGGGCTTCTCGTCCTTTTGCTCCTCGGCAAGCTCGATGCCGGCCGCGGCCAGCTCTTCGAAGAACTCCTCGAGCTGTTCGGGGCTAATCTCTTCGAGAACGTCGAAGGCGGCGCTGATCTCTTCGTAGGTCAGCGAACCTTGGCTCTTACCGCGAGCGATCAGCTTTTTCTTGAGCTCGTCCAGCGTTACCGCTGGAGCCGGCTCGACAACCGCTGCGGCGCTCTTCCTACGTGCCATTCTCTTTTGTTTTCACCTCCTTCCCGTTTTCGTCCTTATCGCTTCAGCTTCGCGACGAGTGCCTCGAACTCTCCGCGCAGCTCCTTTGAAACCACCTTACCGTTTGCGAGACGCTCGTCGATGAGATCCGATAGCTCGCGATACCGCCGCCGTTCGTCTTCGAGCCGTAATCTCTCGACCACCCGTTCCAGATGCGCTCTACGCTCCTCGGAATCACCGTACCGCACCGCGGAGCTCCGGTCGCGGCGCCCGATCTCGGCAAGAAGATCGAGCGTTTCCTGGTCTTCCCCGAAGAGGCCGAAGACGTCTGCCGTCGTCGCCAACGTGCCGCCCGCATCCAGAATCCGTTCGTAAACTCGGCGGTAGACCTCGTTGCGAAAGCGGGATGCGCCAATGCTTTGGCGGTACTCGGCGCCGAGCGCAGGCTCTTCGAGCAGAATGCCCAAGACCTCGCGTTCGAAGGAGAGCGGTTCGACCGACGCCGCGGCATGGCGGCTCTGTGTCAGCGCCGCTTTCGAGTGCGGCGCAAAGTTTGTGCTGTCGGCGAGGAACCGGCTATTCCGAAGGTCGTCAACGTTTACCTGCAGCCGCCCGGCGACGTAGACGAGCCATCGGTCCCATTCTTCACGCGGCGCCAGGCGGCGGATGAGCGCGTCGGCTTTCGGCGCGGCGCGTGCCGGAGAATCGAATCCGGCGCGCAGCCGTTCGATCTCGATGTCGATCCTGAACTGCAATGCGGGTTTGGCTGAGTCGAGAAGGCGCCGAAACGCGTCCGCGCCGTCGCGGCGAACGAACGTGTCGGGATCGTCCCCGGGAGGGAGCAGCACGATGCGAACCGAGGATCCGCTGCGCTCGACCTCCTTAGACGCCACGTCGATGGCTTTGGTTGCAGCCGCCGCCCCGGCAGCATCGCCGTCGAAGCAGAGAAAGACGTAGTCGGCGTACTTGCGAAGTTCGACCGCTTGCTCGGCAGTGAAGGACGTCCCAAGCGCCGCGACCGTGTTCTCGAAACCCGCCTGATGGAGTGCGATGCAGTCGAGGTAGCCCTCGACTACGATCAGCGTGCGCTCGCCTTGAGCGGCTTTGCGCGCGAGGTTGAGCGCGAAGAGATGCCGTCCTTTGGTATAAACGGGCGTTGTCGTCGTGTTGAGGTACTTCGGTTCTCCTTCGCCGATCGTACGGCCGCCGAAGGCGATGACCTCACCGGTCGTCGAGTACGTCGGAACCATCAACCGGTTTCGGTAGAAATCGTAATAACCGCGCTGACCGCTCTTGACGAGGCCGGCCTTGGCCGCGAGGTCGAGCTCGACGCCATTACGCTCGAGCTCGCCCACCAAGCCGTCCCACGAGTCGGGCGCGTATCCGAGACTGAATCGCTCGATCGTTGCGGGCGTGAAGGCGCGCTGCCGGCAATACGCGCGAGCCGCTGCTCCGGCGTCGCCTGCGAGCATGCGCGCAAAATAGGCCGCTGCGATGCGGTTGGCCTCGTAGATCGTCTCGCGCTCGCTGCGCGCCCGGGCGGCTCGCGGGTTCTCGGGCTCGAGCTCGACGCCCGCCTTCTCCGCCAGCGCCCGCACCGCATCGCCGAAGGTGACGTTGTCGTTCTTCTGCACGAACGTGATCACGTCGCCGCCGGCGCCGCAACCGAAGCATTTAAAGAAGCCGCGATCGGGGTGAACGTGAAAAGACGGTGTCTTCTCGGCATGAAACGGACAGAGGCCGACGAGATCGTTGCCTCGCTTCTTGAGCGGCACGTAGTCGCCGATGAAGGCCGCGATGTCGACGCGTTCTCGGATTTCGTGAAGAACGCCCTGATCGTATCTCACTGGTTACATAAGACTTCTGCGCGCTCACGGAGGTTTCCGCGTCGACGATACGCGAAGGCGTTCTCACAGTGAAACGAATCTTCGACCCGGTTCATCACTTCATCGAGTTATCCACAGCTGAGGCGCGCGTACTCGATCTTCCCGTCGTGCAACGCCTACGCCGGCTGCGCCAACTCGGGTTGGCCTACCTTGCATTTCCCTCCGCGGAACACTCGCGCTTCACCCACGCGCTCGGCGCGCTTGCAATCGGAACTCGGGCGTTCGACGAGCTGTTTCGTAGCGGCGCGCGCTTCTTCGGCGATTCCGCCGACGCCGCGTACCAGCGGCGCCTCGTCCGGGCATCGTTGCTGCTGCACGACATCGGGCACGGACCCTTTAGCCACTCGTGCGAGAGCGTGCTCGGAGTGCGGCACGAGGCTCGGACGAGCGATCTCATCGCGCTTCCCGCCGTCGCCGGCGCCATCGCCGATCTCGAAGTAGATCCCGCCGACGTGCTCGGTTTGATCGTCGGCGATCCGCAAAGCCGGTACCCGGCGCTGCGCGAGCTGGTGAGCGGGCCGAATCTCGATGCCGACCGCATGGATTATCTGCTGCGCGACGCGTACTTCACCGGCGTCTCGACGGGACGGTACGACGCCGATCAGCTAATCGGATCGCTTCGGGTGCTCGAGCGAGACGAGAAGCTCGTCGTCGGCATCGACCGCCGTGGCGTCGTCGCCCTCGAGTCCTTCGTCATGGCCCGCTACATGATGTTCGCGTCGGTCTACTTCCACCACACGACTCGGATGTTCGAGCGGATCCTGCACGACGTGCTGCGCGACCTCTGGCCGGACCCGCGCGCGCTCGATCCCGTCGAGGAGTTTCTGCGGTGGGACGACTTTCGGGTGCTCAACGCGCTCGACGACCAGCAGAGCGAAGCAGCCCGAGCCCTTCGAAACCGCATGAGACTCTACGCGCTCGCCGCCGAATTCAACGCCGAGCGCGACTTGAGCGCCTTCGAAGCGTGCGATGCGGCGCTGCGCGAACGTTTCGGCGCGCAGAACGTCTGGGCCGACTCGCAAGCGCAATTGCTGCATCGGCTGCCGTTCGGAATCGGCGCCGAAACGACCGTCTGGGTCGACGATCCGAGCGGCCCCGTCGATGCGCGCCAAGCCTCCGACCTCATCGCAAAGCTCAGCGGCAAGGCCTATTGGCGCAAGCTCTTCGTGCGCCGTCCTTCCGCCGAGGCGCGCGACAGCGTCGTGCGCGACGCGCGACGCATCTGTGCGGAGATAGTCTCGGCGGATCGCACAACGGCGTGATATAGTATGCGTGCCATGGCAACGATGCAGGTCGCGCCCGAGTTGGGAATCCCCGAGGTCAAGCCCGCGATCGAAATGGTGCGCGGCCGCTGGGAGCCCAAGATGAGTCCGCGGCGGCGCCACGCCATTCTCCAGACCCGGCTTTCCACGCTCCTCAACGCGTGGGCCGGTGAGCGCGGCGAAGTCGGCAGCGAATGGCGATGTTACATTCTTCCGCCGAAAGAAAAACCGAGCTCGCTCGTTCCCGACGTCGCCTATTTTTCGTTCGAGCGGATGCCACCCGAACTTGGCGAGCTGCGCGAGAAGCCGACCATCGCTCCCGATATCGCAGTAGAGATCCTCTCGCCCGACGACCGGCGCCCACTCCTCGACGAGAAGATCGGAATCTATCTTGCGAATGGATGCCGGCTGGTCATTGTGGTGGATCCGCAAGCGCGCTCTGCCGAAATGCACGAAGGACGCGGGAAGGAGACGTCCGTCGAACCGGCCGCTGCGACGTGCGCCGCCTATGCGGATTTGAGCATCGATCTCAAGGAGCTTCTCGCGAAGCTTTAGACCCTTAGGTTAGCGTGCCGATTGCCGACTGCGCGGCGGCGAGGCGCGCGATCGGAACGCGATAGGGCGAGCAGGAAACGTAGTCCAGGCCGAGCCGATCGCAGAACGCGACGCTGCTCGGCTCGCCGCCGTGCTCGCCGCAGATTCCAATCTTGAGCTCCGCGCGCGCGCCGCGTCCGAGTCTTACCGCCCCCGCCATCAGCTCCCCAACGCCGCGGCGGTCGAGCACCTGAAACGGGTCTTCCTTGAGGATTCGTTTCGCGAGATAGACGGGAATGAACGAGCCTTCCGCGTCGTCGCGGCTGTAACCGTAGGTGGTCTGGGTGAGGTCGTTCGTGCCGAACGAGAAGAACTCGGCATACGCGGCGAGCTCGTCGGCGACGACGCACGCGCGCGGAAGCTCGATCATCGTGCCGATCCGGTACGCCAGCTCGATTCCACGCTCGGCCAAAACTTGGTCGGCGACGCGCTTGGCGGCGTCGCGAGTCACCTGCATCTCCTCCTTGGTGCCGACTCCGGGGATCATCACGTCGGGCCGTGCATCGACGCCCTCGCTCTTCAGATCGCAGGCCGCTTCGAAGATCGCGCGCACCTGCATCTCGTAAATCTCCGGGAAGACGATGCCAAGGCGGCAGACGCGCAACCCCAGCATCGGATTCTGCTCGTGAAGCTGCGAAACTCGGCGAAGCATCGCCTCCTTCTCGCGATATTCGGGTGAATCGGTACCTTTGGTGAGCCGCAACTCCGTCGTTTCGACGAGCAGTTCTTCGAGCGACGGCAGAAACTCGTGAAGCGGCGGGTCCAGGAGCCGAATCGTCACCGGCAGGCTCTCCATCGCGCGCAGGATGCCCCGAAAATCGTCGCGCTGGAAGGGCAGGAGCCGCGCCAGCGCTTTTGCGCGATCCTCCACGGTCAGCGCGAGAATCATCCGATGCACGATCGGCAGCCGTTCGGGCTGCATGAACATGTGCTCGGTGCGGCAGAGACCGATGCCCTGCGCGCCGAGGTCGCGAGCCTTCGACGCATCCTCAGGGGTGTCGGCGTTTGCCCAAATCTGCATGCGACGCAGCTCGTCCGCCCACGAGAGGAAGGTCGCCAGCCACTCCGGGAGCTTCGAGGGCGGCCGAATCAGGCGAAGCTCGCCGATGGCGACGTTTCCCGTCGTGCCGTCGATGGTGATCCAATCGCCCTCGTGCAGTTCCTTGCCGTTCAGACTCGCCGACTTGTTGCGCCGATCGATCTGCAGCGCGTCGCAGCCGGCGACGCAGGGCTTCCCCATACCGCGTGCGACGACGGCCGCATGCGACGTCGCGCCGCCTTTCGCGGTCAGGATCCCCTCGGCGGCGATCATGCCGTGCACGTCGTCGGGGGTCGTTTCGGTGCGCACGAGAATGGTCTTGCGCCCCTGCTCTCGCCATGCGACCGCGTCTTCCGCCGAGAAGACCACTTGACCGGCGGCCGCCCCCGGCGAGGCGTTGAGCCCCTTGCACGCGATGCTGACCGACTGGCTCAGATCGACCCGGGCGTGAAAGAGCTGGTCGAGCGATTGCGCGTTGACCATTCCGACGGCGCGCCGCTTATCGATCAGGCCTTCGCGCACCAGGTCGAGCGCGATCTTGACCGCCGCCTCAGCCGTGCGTTTCGCGTTGCGGGTCTGCAGCATGAAAAGCTTGCCGCGCTCGACGGTAAACTCGAGGTCCTGCACGTCCCGGTAATGGCGCTCGAGGCGGGTCGCGATCTCTTGAAACTGGTCGTAGACTTTCGGCTGCCGCTTCGCCAGATCGGCGATCTTCTCGGGCGTCCGGATTCCCGCGACGACGTCCTCGCCTTGCGCGTTGGTCAGGTATTCGCCGAAGAGCGCGCGCTCGCCGGTGTTGGGGTTTCGGGTGAACGCGACGCCGGTTCCCGAGTCCTCACCCATATTGCCGAAGACCATCTCCATCACGTTGACGGCGGTGCCCCAATCGTCGGGAATCTTGTTGAAGCGGCGATAATCGACGGCTCGCTTTGAGTTCCAAGAATCGAAGACGGCGTCGATCGCGCCTTTGAGCTGCTCGCGCACGTCCTGAGGAAACTCGCGCCCGCTTCGCTCGCGAACGATCCCCTTGAAACGCTCTACCAGTCTCTTCCAGCACGACGCGTCGAGCTCGGCATCGGTTCCGGCGCGGAGCGACTCTTTCGCCTCGCCGATGAGCTCTTCGAAATTCTCTTTGCCGATGCCGAGGACGACGTTGGAGTACATCATCACGAAGCGGCGATAGGCATCCCACGCGAAACGTTCGTTCGCGGTGAGTTTCGCGAGGCCGGCAACGGTGGCATCGTTCAGGCCAAGGTTGAGGATCGTGTCCATCATGCCGGGCATCGAGACGCGCGCACCGCTGCGAACCGAAATCAGCAGCGGATTCTCGACGGCGCCGAAGCCTTTGCCGGTCCGCTTCTCGAGCTCGCGCATCGCCCCGTCGATCTGGTCCTGCAGACCCTCGGGAAAATGGCCGCCGCTCTCATAGAAGCGCAGGCAAGCCTCGGTCGTAATCGTAAAGCCGGAGGGGACCGGCAGGCCCGCGGCGGTCATTTCAGCGAGCCCGGCGCCTTTGCCGCCGAGCATATTTTTCATTGCGTTGGGATCGGAGGGCACGCGCAGCGCTTCCCCTTCGTCGAAGAAGTATACGTACTTCGTTTTTCGTTCGGCCTGCACGGTCATCGCTCCAACTTCTCCCGTAGATAGCCGGCTAACGCATCGCCGCTCGCGCGCTCTTGCCGCATCGTGTCGCGAGCTCGCACCGTAACGCTTCCGTCGTCGAGCGTCTCGTAATCGACGGTGATGCAGAACGGCGTCCCGATCTCATCCTGCCGCCGGTAGAGCTGGCCGATATTTCCTTCGTCGTACTGCGTGCGGTAAACGGGGCGCAGCGCCGCTTCGATGGCGCGCGCGCGTTCGACGAGCTCCGGTTTGTTTCGCGCGAGCGAGAAGGCCGCGACCTGCACCGGCGCGATGGCCGGATGAAAACGCAGCACGGTCCGTTCGGTCTCCTTACCGTTGGGATCCACGCTGCGCTCGCGCTCGTAGGCGTCGATGATGAAGGTAAGGATGGTGCGGTCGATGCCGGCCGAGCACTCGATCAAAAGCGGCGAATAGTGGGTCTTCGTCGCTTCGTCAAAGAACTGAAGGTCTTTGCCGGAGAGCTTCATGTGAGCGTCCAGGTCGTAGGTTCCGCGGTGCGCGATCGACTCGAGCTCCCCCCAGCCCCACGGAAAGAGGTACTCCACGTCGATGCCGGCCTTGGCGTAATGCGGGCGCTCAGCCTCGGTCAGCTCGTAAAAGCGCAAGCGCTCGGATTCGACTCCGTACGCCGCGTACCACGCCTTGCGCCGTTCCACCCACTCGCGAAAGGCTTCCATGTCCTTCCCATCGTCGGGCACGAAATATTCGAGCTCGGCCTGCTCGAACTCGCGCAGCCGAAAGGTGAAGTTTCCGGGCGTGATCTCGTTGCGGAAGGACTTGCCGATCTGCGCGACGCCGAAGGGCGGACGCTTGCGCGCCGTTTGGTAGATGTTCTTAAAGTTGACGAAGATGCCCTGAGCCGTCTCCGGACGCAGATAGGCCAGCGCCGACGTATCCTCCATCGGCCCGACCGAGGTCCGCATCATCAAATTGAAGTTGCGAGGCTCCGTAAACGAGTCTTTGCTGCCGCAATCGGGGCATTGAGATCGGTCCGCGAGGTGGTCGGCGCGGAAGCGATGCTTGCAAACCTTGCAGTCGATCATCACGTCGTGGAACGCGTCCACGTGGCCGGAGGCCTTCCAGACCAGCGGGTGCATGACGATCGAGGAATCGAAGGCCACGACGTCGTCGCGCAACTCGACGGTATCGCGCCACCAGGCGTCTTTGACGTTCCGCTTCAGGACGGCGCCGAGCGGACCGTAATCCCAGAAACCGTTGATTCCACCGTAGATCTCGCTCGATTGAAAGATAAACCCGCGGCGCTTTGCCAGCGCGGTAATCTCTTCCATGCTGACGCGCTGCGCCGAAGCCGCGATCTCCATCGAGCGTAGATTTATCGCGTTTAGCTAAAAACCCCCGCCATAGCGCCGTCCGCGCCATTCGACACCGCATCCGCCGCGGATACGAACCAGCGATGTTGAAAAGATCGCGAGCGTCAGGGCGAGGCCCGAGCCGGCACGGAAGCGCATCGCACGCATGCCGTACTCGGCGACTGCAAGAACCGACGCCATCGCGATCGCCAACGCGGCGGCGGCCGGCCATGCGCGCTGCGCCAGAAGCACGACCAGCAAGATCGGGGAGAGCGGCGAGACGATCGCGAGCAACGCGGCTCCTGCGGACGCCCTAGCCGCGTGCCCGCGTGCCGCGATGCCGAAATTCTTCACGAAACCGCCCCAAATCTCTGCGAACGAGCGGTACATGCGCGTGCGAACCAGCGCATTCGACCCCGCTAACAGCGTGCGAAAGCGACCGTCGCGTTTGAAGAGCCGTGCCAGCTCCAAGTCCTCCGCGATTTCGCCCCGGACGGCGGCATGGCCGCCGACCGCATCGTACGCTTCGCGTGACACGAGCACGTACTGCCCGTTGAAGATCGCCGTATCGGGCTTGCGCTCATCGTTGATCTCGTCGAGCGCGCCGACTGCCAGCAAGATAACGAGGAGGATCGTCGGCAGGAAGACGCGTTCGGCGATGCCGCCGGTCTGCTGATCGGGCAGCAGGCTCACCGCACCGTAACCGCCGCCGATCGCGCACCGCTGCGCCGACGCCGCCGCGAGCGGATGATGTACGGTGTCGGCATCGGTGAAGAGGAGCCACGCGCCGCGAGCGACCCCGGCGCCTTGCGTCAGCGCCCACGATTTACCGACCCAGCCCCTGCGGAAGCGGGGCGCCTGCGAGCACTCGAAGGCGCGGGTCTTCCGCCGCGATGCGATCGAGGATGGCGCGCGTCACATCTACCGATTGATCGTCGACGGCGATGACTTCGAAGCCCGGATGACGCGTTGCGAGCAGCGAGCGGACGCAGCGCTCGATCTGGCGCTCCTCGTTACGTGCCGGCACGATGATCGAGAGGCTCGGAAGATCCGGACTCGGCTCGCGCGTTTCGATGCTCGCCCGCGACCCCAAGATGACGTGAAGCTCTCGCCACGCGAAGAGCAGATTCGCCGCTACAAATAGCGCGGCGACTAGCTCAAGGAACGTAGCTTGTCATCCTCAGCGTAGCGCCACCCACCTTGTCATCCTGAGCGTAGCGCCACCCACCTTGTCATCCTGAGCGTAGCGAGCACAGCGAGCGAAGTCGAAGGACGAAGGACGAGGACGAGGGGCTCCAATGCTACTCATTTGTCTCTCTTTTTCAAAAATGCTGCCACGGCGCGTTTACCCGCTCTCGAGAGCCACGCCTCTTCGATAATTTCTTTCAGCTCCTTCGTCGAAATTTTATCGAGCCGTATCAGCACCGCTGGATACCCGTCGAAATGCGGGATGGTGAAGTACACGTCGGGGTCGCTACCGAGTATTGCGTCCTTCATCTCGAGGTCGGCGGTGCGCATCCCTAGAATCGGCCCGATCGGCGCGTCTGCACCCAGAGCCGCCAGGTCCGAACGCCGGAGCGGCCGCTGCCATACGAAGAACTTCTTATTGACGATCCACGCCGCATTGCCGCTCGAGGTCGTCTCTTCGCTCACGCCCGGCAATGCCGTCGCGTATTTTCGGACGTCACGCCAAGCAGCCATCAGCGTTCCTTCTTCTCCGCTAATGCCCGAACTTCTGCGAATTGTCGCCCGTTCCGTGCGAGGGATGGAAACGGGCTGGGGTCCCTTGTCGTATTAGCGCCTTAAGCGCGTCCGCCCCCGCTGCGAAGGATCGGACGGTATGATGCTGACGACGACGCCGTATGACTCGTCGCCCGGCTCCTTGATCACCTTCGTTGCGTGGCCGCCCTTCGGGTAGTCGTAGAAGGCGACGTGATCGGTGCCGGTTGTAACGACCGTCGTGACTCCTTCGGTGAAGAAGTTCACTATCGGGCCGCGGATCGACATCGTGTCGATGAGCGTTCCATGCGTGCCCTTAGTCCGGAAGCGATAAACCTTCCCGCAGCAGCGGCCCTGGTACGGACTTGCGCTCCCGACGTCAAGTTGTCTACCTATTGCCTGAAGTCCGGCCGGTTGCCCGTTGTTCCGTTTCGCGTAGGCGACCTTTTTAAATGTGTCACTGCCCTTTCGCAGCTCGGCGATCTGGATCTTCACACCTGTGCCGTCCGCGAAGAGGTCCCCGGAAGTATCGTAGGTGCAGAAGAGCGGAACGAACGGAACCGAATATATCGTCGGTTCCCCCGTTGCCCTAGGATAGACGCTGACGCTTCCGGTCTTATTTGCTACAGCGAGGTTACCGCTGATTGGATCGATCGTACAGGCGATCGGAGAGTATGAGTCGCTCAACGTGTTGATCGGTTCGGTGCCGCCGTGTGCGTACTCGACGACTGCCAGCGCGCCCACGTCGGTGACGAACACGTCGCCGTAGAAGTCGACGCAGAGGCCCTGGGGGGAGTCAAAACCGGTCCACGTTTTAACGTGCCGCCCCTGGGGATACGTGAAGGCGTAAACGTCGGCGGTAGCATCGTCCGACACGTAAAACAAATCGCGGTGCAACGGTGCAGAAGCCAGCCTATCTGCTGCGCCCGGATCCCGCTGAGCCAGGATTTGCCCCGTTGTCGCAGGCTGCGACTGCGATCCTCCGCACGCGGTCAGCAATGCAGCGACCGCGCCGGCCCACATCGCCCGACCGATGCTCGGCGCCATGTTATCGGCTTTCAAGGTCCGTTCGCGCTGTCCTAGCAGAGGGGCCCTGCGTGTGCCTTCGGCTGTGTCTCGGCTTGCAGTTGGCCGTAAGTGCGCGGATTACGCGAACGCTCTTGGCGCTTCATGCGAGCACTGGACGGTCGGCAGTCTAGGGCGTACGGCAGCGGCGACTTTGAGGCGTCGGCTGGAAAGTGAACTGCTCGCGCGCGCTAGATTTACCAAGCAATCCACTTCCTCGCTCGCCGCTGAGGTATTATCTTTTCCGAAGCGCATTTTCCATTGACATCGCTACTTAAGGAGATCGCGGTGGGGGCTCCTGTTAAAGTTCGCTGGGCGCTCGTTAGCGGCTGCATTGTTCTTCTGGCGGGCTGTGGTGGAGGATCGGTTTCGCCGGTCGGCTCTTCCGCGTTGCATCAGGCTTTTCGGCACACTTCTTGGATGTTGCCGCAAGCGAAGAAGAGCGATCTGCTGTACGTAACCGACAGCGGTTACGATCTCATCGACGTCTACACGTATCCCCGCGGCAATCTTGTTGGATCCTTCCACGGATACGGCTCGGGGTACCCTGTCAGTCTATGTGTCGATTCAAGCGGCAACGTGTACGTGACGTTTAATTACGGCGCCATCGTAGAATATGCACACGGCGGCACCGAACCCATCAACTCCTGGAACAATTTTAGCTCTCCGGTCGGTTGCTCGGTCGATCCAACTACCGGCAACCTCGCCGTAGCTAACTTTGAGAATAACCTTAGCGGCGGCAAGGGCTACGTCTGGATCTGGGACAAGGCCACCGGCAAGGGTCAGGGTTATTCGTACCGGCATTTTTCAGCGCCATACTGGTGCGGCTACGACGACGCCGGCAACCTTTTCATCGAGGGTTACTTTCGTCGCCATGGCCGAGGTCACTTGGGCCTCGTCGAACTGCCGAGCGGCGATACGTCGCTGAAGAATATACTCATCAGCGTTGACGGTAACGCAAGCGGCGTGCAATATGACGGGGAATACGTCACCATTGGATCTGGCGATAACATCTATCAGTTGCGGATCAGCAGATCCAGAGCCAAGGTCGTCGGAACGACGACGCTCGCTACGTCCAGCGGCAACCCCTGGAACTACTTCGTTGTCAGCAGGGGCAACATACAAGGCAGTCGCGTTGTCGCAACCTTCGGAAGCTTGGCAGGCTACTTCAACTATCCGGGCGGCGGCGGCGCCACTAAGATCTTCCAGCTAGGCCAACCGACTTCGGCGGCCGTCAGCTTCGCCAAAAAATAGAGGCCATCGCGATTGGCCGACTACGCGCGAGGCGCCGCAGCAATGCGGTGCCTCGTTTTTCTGAGTAGCTCGTTCTCGAGCTCGCCCTTCGACTTCGGTGCTTCGCACCTTCGCTCAGGATGACAAAATCCGCGCAGCGCGTGATTCGCGGTGTGCCTTTGGTTGCGTTTCTGCGACCAATTGCCCGCAGGCGCGCGGCTTAATCGAACGCTGCTTATCGTTCATGCGCTGATTCCTTGACAATTGAACCCCCTTTTCTTCTTGCCAGTGAGCGGAAGCGAGTGATGGGAAGAGGCTGGGGCGCTTCGATGGTGTCGACCCACGATCTGACACACGGTTCGATTCCCGGGCGCTCCAGCCGCGACTTGCGAACAGCCGTTGCGAAGCCGTGATAGATGTGCTATCGTCGACAGCGTGTCAGGTCGTCGAGACCATCGAAACGCGCGAGGCGTCGCAGTAATGCGGCGCCTCGTTTAATTAGACGCCCACTTTACTCGGTCAGGATGCCACAGTGAATACGTCAATCGGCTACGGCGCTGCGCGCCTTCGCTCAGGAAGGCAACTTCCTTATTGGCTGCGCGAAGCGCAGTCCTGAGCGAGGCGCGGAGCGCCGAGTCGAAGGGTCAGGATGACAATGCACGCTCAGCTGTGTCTCCGCTTGCAGTTGGCCGCAGGCGCGCGGATTAATCGAACGCTGCTTACCCTGTTGCGAAGCGGTCAGAAATGTGTTACCGTCGGGTTGCGCGGGGTATCATTCCGGCGGACGCATCGAAACGCACGAGGCGCTGCAGTAATGCGGCGCCTCGTTCTTTACGTCGCTCGTTCACAACCTCTACAAGCGGTGTGCGCCGAGCCCTTCGAACAACCGCCTCACGTCGCTACGGCCCTTCGCCCTTCGACTTGGCTCCACTTCGTCTCGCTGCGCTCGCTCAGTGTCGCTTCGCTCAGATGACAAAGCGTGGGCCTTCGGCGTTGCGAAGCCGCTACAGATGTGATATCGTCGGCAACGTATCGGGCCGTCGACACATCGAAACGCGCGAGGCGCTGCAGTAATGCGGTGCCTCGTTTTTACGTCGCTCATTCACAACCTCTACAAGCGGTGTGCGCCGAGTCGGCTGAGCCTCCCCTGAACCGTCTCAGCTGCGGAAGCTCATCAGAGGCGGGCCGGCGCTATCGTGTGGAAATCTGCGGCTCAACGTTGCTGATCACGTCAATAACATGCCATTGGCAGACGACGCCCCAGTGCTTGTAGCCCGGGTGCAAGACTCCAACGTTTCCAACGGTTTCTTCAACGAACCGAAGGTATCGCGATTGGGAGTATAAACGAAAGTGATCGCCTTCAAAAACATCGTCGCCGTTTCCGTTGGTATAGCTTTCGTTGATGACCGTATATGCGGCGTATCTTTCCCAAAGCAATACAAAAGTGCGATCTTGGCTTCCGTGCCGCATGCGCACTAACCCCGAAATCGGGATGTCCGGTTTAGCAGAATGATCCGGTGACATCTCCTCTATGACTAGGCGCAGCGCATTGGTTTCCGGTTCCGTGATCTCGACGAGATCGATGAATGATGCGCGTTCATCTAGCAGCTGCCGAAAGTTCATCCGGGTAACTTCGCCCCCTCATGTGCTTTCGGCTGGGTCTCCGCTTGCAGTTGGCCGCAAATGCGCGAATTACTCGAACGGCCCTTCGTCTTCATGCGCTGATACCTTGGCGATCCAATTCCCTTTCCTTCTTGTCGGCGAGCGTAAACGAGTGACGGGAGGAGGCTGGGGAGCTTCGATGGTGTCGACTGCGGGTTTGATACACCGTGCAGCTCCGGGTTCGATTCCCGGGCGCTCCAGCCGCGACACGTGAGAACCTGTTGCGAAGCCGTCTTAGCTGTGGTAGGCTGGCCGAGTATCAAGCCCGCAGACACATCGAAACGCACGAGGCGCCGCAGCAATGCGGCGCCTCGTTTAATTAGCCATCCGGATCCGAACTGTCGGATCGGCGACGCTAATAACGCGGACGTGGCGGTTTCGTAAACATAGTTCAGGTAACGAGACTCTGAGTATCTTCGAAGAGATTCCCTTCCCAAGCTTCGGCTGGACCGGATGACAATGCGCGCTCATGACACTGCATGCGCCTTCGGCTGTGTCTCCGCTTGCAGTTGGCCGCAAGTGCGCGGATTACTTGAACGTAGGCGCCTAGCGGCTTGCCTCGTGGCTCCAAGCGAGTGAAGGAAACAGGCTGGGGCGTTTCGATGGTGTCGACTGCCGGCTTGATACACCGGGCAGCTCCGGGTCCGATTCCCGGGCGCTCCAGCCGGAACGGCCGAAGCCGTTGCGAAGTCGTCGTAGGTGTGCTAACGTTGGTCGCGTATCAGGCCGGCAGTCACACCTCGAAACGCGCGAGGCGTCGCAGTAATGCGGCGCCTCGTTTAATTAGACACCCGCTTTACTCGGTCAGGACGCCACAGTGAGTACGTCCTTCGACTACGGCGCTGCGCGCCTTCGCTCAGGATGACAGTGCGCGCTCATGACACTGCGTGCGCCTTCGGCTGTGTCTCCGCTTGCAGTTGGCCGCAGGCGGCGGCGATGTCGCGCCCCATGTTCTGCCGCACGGTGACCGGAACGCCCGCAGCATCGAGAACCCCGGCAAACTCCCAAATTCGTGCCTCCGGCGTTGCCCGAAACGCTGCATCGGGCGTCGCGTTGTACGGAATCAGGTTCACGTGATAGAGCCGGCCACGCATCAGTTGGGCGAGCGCGTGCGCGCAGGCGGCATCATCGTTGACGCCTTCGAGCATGACGTACTCGAAGAAGACCTTCCGGTTCGTTTCCTGCACGTACCGTTCGCACGCGGCCATCAGCGCCGAGAGCGGAAAGCGGCGGTTGACGGGCATCAGACGCGAGCGCAGCTCGTCGGTCGGGGCGTGCAAGGAGATTGCGAGGTTGACTTGCAGATGCTCGCCGGTAAAGCGATCGATCTTATCGACGAGGCCGACCGTCGAAATCGTGATGTGGCGCTGGCCGAGTCCGAAGCCCTTCGGGTCGTTGAGGAGCGCGGCCGCCTCCATGACCGCGTCGTAATTGTGAAACGGCTCCCCCATCCCCATGAAGACGACGTTGGTAATCCGTTTGCCGCGCGCGGCGAGCTCGCGAGCGAAAAACCATGCCTGATCGAAGACCTCACCGGCGGAGAGGTTCCGGTTGAACCCGCCTTGACCCGTCGCGCAAAAGGCACACGCGAACGCGCAGCCGGCCTGCGAGGAAATGCAGACCGTCGTCCGATCGCCGTGATGTTCCATCAGGACGGCCTCGACTTCTTTGCCGTCGTGCAGCCGAAAGAGTGCTTTCGTGGTCTGCGCGTCGCGTGAGTGCTGCACGGCGATCGGCTCGATCGCCGAAAAGGCGATGCCGCGCTCGATCAGCGACGTGCGCAACTCTTTCGGAAGCGTCGTCACCTCGGAGACGCTGCCGAGCAACTCTTTCGTCGCGGCGTGGTAGAGCTGGCGCAGCCGGTATGGCTTCAAGTCATAGTGGTGCACGAACTCGTCGGCGTCGCCGAATCCGGCTCGCGTGACGACATCGCGCAACCAGACGTCAAGAGGTTTCAAAGAGACTCGATTGCCGTGTATCTACGGCTATTTCCATCGCCGGCGCGGGCGGCTCGTCGAGTTTTGCACGCACCGCTTTGAGATCGGCCCATACCAAACGTTTGACCGCTTCGATCTCGCCCCCGGTTTGGCGCAGAATATACGCGGGGTGGAACGTCGCCATGAGCGGCGTATCCCCCGGGCCGATATACCACTGCCCGCGCATTCGCGTGATCTGAAAGTCGCGCCCGAGGAACGACTTCGCCGCGGGCGACCCGAGCGCGAGAATTATCTCCGGTGCGATTATTTCAATCTGTTCGTCTAAGAAGGGGCGGCAGTTCTCCATCTCCTGGAGATCGGGTGCGCGATTGCGCGGGCCGTTCGGTCCGGGAATCGTCGGACGGCACTTCACGACGTTGCAAATGTAGACTTCGCCCCGCGCCAGTCCGATCGCGGCGAGCATTCGGTCGAGCAATTGTCCGGCGCGGCCGACGAAGGGCCGTCGGAGCTGGTCTTCCGTTTCACCCGGTCCCTCGCCCACGACCATCAGGCGCGCGCACGGATCGCCCTCGCCGTAGACGTTGTGACGCCGCTCGTATCCGATCGCGCACTTTCGGCACGCAGCTGCTGTCACGGCAGCCTGCGCGAGCAGCTCCAGACGGCGCGCGCGCTCCGCCTCGTCCATTCAATTCCGCTCGAGCTTACTCACCGAGACCGCGCGCCCAAAGGCAACGACTCTGCACGCGCCGTCGCTCTCTTCCGAAACGAAAAACTGCAGCCCAAGGACCGCATTGGCCCCCAACGCATCGGCGCTGCGCCGCAGCGCTTCCAGGGCGTCGCTGCGCAGCTGTTCGGCGTCGCTGAGGAACTCCGCACTCGCCAAACCGATGAGCATGCCGAGGCTGCGAAAGGTCGCCCGCAGGCGATTGCGAGGGCGCGACGCGCTGCCCGAGACGTGGCCGAAGCTGCGCGCGATGCGGTAGCCCTCGATCTCGTCGAACGTGACGACGTCGTCGCGCGCGATCACCCTAAAAGAGTGACCCCAGGCAGGCGACTGCGAATTCACGGTCGGAATGAACGGCCATGCCGAAGGTTTCACCGTCGGTGCTGATCATCCGCCTGGACGGAATCGGCGACGCGCTCGCGTTGACGCCGCTGCTCGCCGCGCTCCGGCGCCGTGCGCTTCCGGTCGACGTGGTGCTGCGCCCGGCGAATGCGGATGCTTTCTCGTCGCGCGCCGCACGCCGCGTCATCATTGCGGAGTTCGACTTGCGCTCGAGCGCGCGATCGAACTTGGCATCGATCGATCGGCTCGGCAAGGAGCTGCGGGCGCGCGAGCATTCGCACGTCTTAGTCGCGACCGAAGACCCCGCCGGTTACCGGCTCGCCCATTGCGTCGCCGCGCCGGCTCGGATCGGCTTCGCCGATTGGCGCGGCAAGCCGCTCAAGGCGCTCTGGTCCCGACGATTGTTGACCCGGACGATCTATCGCAGCGCGGGCTTGGACCCACGACGCCCGCACGAGTGTGAGGTGCTCTTTCGCCTCGCCACGCCGCTTCTCGGCGACGAACGGCCCACGCGCGATGTCGCCGACCTGCGTCCGCTGGTGCTCGACGCCGAGCCTGCTCCCGACGACCGCATCGCCGTTCAGCTCACCGATAAATGGGAGCGACTCGGCGTGGCGCGCGCCGATGTCGTCGAGGCGATTCGCCGCCTCGCCGCGTACGGTGCGCTGCATCTCTTGTCGGCTCGTGCCGAGCAGTCTTACGCGGAACCGATTGCCGAATCGACCGGGCTGAGCGTCAGCTATTTCGACGAGCTCGGCCCGTGGAAAGCGGCGATCGCGTCGTCTCCGGCGATCGTTACGCCCGACTCGGGCGCGCTGCACGTCGCCGGCATGACGGGGACGCCGGTCGTCGCGATCTTTCCTCCGCAGCGCCACTACGAACGCAACGTCGCCCGATGGGCGCCGTGGGCGGCATCGCATCGCATCGTCCGTTCGGACGATGGGTGGCCGGCACGCGCCGCCGAGGCGCTCGCGCAGCTGCTGGCGATATAGCCGCTGCCTCAGCGGCAGCCGGCCAGACGCCGGTAGAGCGCGATGCCGCCGCGCCGCGCTACTAGGACGTAGCGCTGCGACTCGACCAGCTGCATGAACGCTTCCCCATACTCTTTCAGGCGCGGCGAATCTGGAAAGTTCGAATCGATCAGCACGAAGCAAGCCTGGGTCGGCCGCTCGGGCAACTCCGGCAGCAGACCGGCGTACGGATCGAATAAGGCGAGATGCGTATATGCTTCTTCTTGCGTCGCAATGCCGGCGTCTTGCGGCAAGGTGTTCAAGAAACCGTCGAGCGCGGCATCGCGCGGTTGCGGGAGCCGCAGATTCACTCCCGGGTGGAGCGGATCGGCGACAGCGAATTCGACGGTGCAGAGCGCAACGCACGCAAGCAGCGCCGCGCGCGCTTGGCGTTGCGGCAGATCCCGTACCGCAAGCGCAAAGGCCACGAGCACGTACCCGACCCACGCGCCGGCGTAGTGCGTTCCGAGCGTGAAGGTGGTCGGCATGCGTGAGAGCAGCACCTCGGCAAGCGGTGCGACGGCCAGCCAAATCATCCGGGAGCGAAACGGCAAGAAGAGCAGCGGCACGAAGATGAGCAGCAGAAAGCCGAGCCGCGCACCGATCTGACCCGCCATCGCGCTCCCGCCCGGCACGCTCCACGCGTAGAATCGCCAAGGCTGCCACGGCGCCGGCGCTGCGGCTACCGTGTGGGGCTGAATGAAGCCGAAGAAAGCGATCAGCACCAGCACGCTCACGAGCGCGATCGCGCCGGCGAGGCGCCCGCGGTTGGTGCCGCGGAACTGCCAGGCGCCGAGCGCGCCCGCGATGGCGAGAAAAGCGGCTTGGTCTTCCTTTATTGAGAGCGTAACGAGTGCGGCCAAAAAGGTCCATGCGATCAGCCCGGCGTCGAAGGCGTAGAGCGTCCAGGCGACCGCCGCCGGCGCAAAACCGTTCTCATGGAAGTCGCCGAAGATGAGGCCCGCGAGGGGCGGATAGAGCCAGACGACGAGCGCCGCGAGCCGTGCCGTTTGCGCGCCGCCTTCCCGACGAACGAGCCCGTAGATCGGCGGCGCGACCAGCGCACCTGCGATTGACTGCAGCGCAATGAGCGTGATCGGCGTGCGGATCAGCGCGACGGCCGCGCCGGCCATATAGAGGATTGGCGAAAAGTGGAAGGCCCAGTGGCTGCCTTCGATCGGGTTGCAGAAACAGCCGAATGCGCTCGAAACCGTCTGTGCGAAAATCCCAAAATCGACCAAGTTGCGATGCGCCGCGTACTTGATAGACCCGAGCCACGTGAAGAGCGCCGCATATACGAGGCACCCTATCCACAGGAACCGGTCCCGCACGCGCTATTGAACGGCGTGCACGCGAACCGGGTGATCGAAGCCTTTCAGCCTAACTTCACCGAGATCTCGAAACGCAAGCCCTTTACCCATGCAAAGTTCGGTGACGACGTTGGAAACGAGCGTTTGTTCGGGGTCGGCATGCGCGCAAAGACGCGCTGCTAAGTGCACCGTCGATCCGAAGAGGTCGCGATTGGCTTCGACCGGCTCCCCGGCAGCCGCACCGATTCGAACCGTTACGGGGTAATCGCTTTGCCTCGACGGATGCTCGGCGAGCGCCTTCTGAACGCGCGTCGCGCAACGAACGGCGGAGGCTGCCGAAGTGAAGGCAGCCATGATCCCGTCGCCGGTGTTCTTAACTTCGCGACCGCCGGTGGCCGCCAAGGCCTCCCGCACGATCGCATCGTGAACGTTGAAAAGCCCGATGCAGGCATCGTCGCCGAGGCGTTCCATCAAGCCCGTCGAGTCGACGATGTCGGTGAAGAGGACCGTTCGGATGCCGACATCGCGCTCGCCGTGCGACGCCCCCGGAACCAGCGCCGCTCCGTCCGCATTCACTTCGCAGCCGCCGAGAAAGCCCTCTGCGATCTCAGGTGCGACCTCGATGATCTTCTGCGCTAGCAGGCCATGCGCGTTACGGTGCACCCGAACGGCAGCTTCGGCGCTCGGCGCCGTGCATAAGCAAAAGATTTTGCCTTGGGCTTCGTTGAGCCAGTACTTGTGGTACTCGACTCCATACTTCGCTTGAATATCGAGGTCGGCGGCGTGCGCCGCCGCAGCCGCTTCGGCAGTCACTCCCGCAGCCTGGTGAATGTCCAGATACATCGGCATGGCTACGTCCTTTCCACCGACATCGCCGGAGCGTGCGCGAGCGTTTGATAGACGACGCAGTAGCGCTCGGTCAAACGCATGAGCGTATCTAACTGATCTTGCGGCGCATCGGTGTCGAGGTCAAAGCGGAGGCGTATGCGCGAGAAGCCAACGGGTGCGTCTTTGGCGACGCCCAGCGTTCCGCGGAAGTCGAGGTCGCCCTCCGCGCTTACCGCGCCCTCTCGAATGTCGATTCCCATCGCGGTCGCAACCGCGTTGAGCGTCACGCCGGCGCACGCAACGAGCGCCTCGAGCAGCATGTCGCCCGAACACGCGCTCAATCCGTCGCCGCCCGTAGCCGGGTGCAGACCAGCCGCCACCAGTGCTTTGCCGGTCTGCACGCTACACGTGATGCCCTCGCCGAGACGGCCTTCGGCTTTGAGCGTGATCGAGGCCGCCTCGGGCCTCTCCTTATACCGCTCCTTGAGAGGCGCTTGCACCGCGCGAAGCTCTTGCTGCGCTTTCATTTTGGTATCCATGAGATTGGGCAGCGCTTCGGCGGCGTAAAGCAGGCCTCCCGGGAGTTTCGCGCCCTGGGTTACGCGGACGGCAGCGCGCGGCGTTGCTGCAGGTACGGCCAGATGAACGTGCCGATTCCGCCGTCGAGAACTTCTGCAACGTTCCCGGTCTCGGCTCCGGTGCGATGATCCTTGACCAGCTGATAGGGCTGTAACACGTAAGAACGGATTTGGGATCCCCATTCGTTCGCTTGACGCTCGCCGCGCAGCTCGGCGATTTTCCGATCTCGCTCTTCGACGGCCTTGGCCGCGAGCTTCGCCCGCAGAACGTTGAGCGCGACGTCGCGGTTCTGCGCCTGCGAGCGCTCCTGCTGCGATGCCACCGTGATACCGCTGGGCACGTGCACGATGCGCACGGCCGACTCGGTCTTGTTCACATATTGGCCGCCGGCGCCGCCGGACTTGAACGTTTCGATTCTGAGGTCGTCGGGCTTGATCTCGACGTCGAGCCCCTCCCCCGCCCCGACCTCCGGAATCACGTCGACCGCAGCAAAGGACGTGTGGCGACGGTGGGCGGCATCGAATGGCGAGAGCCGCACCAAGCGGTGCACGCCGCGCTCGCTCTCGAGCAATCCGTACGCGTTGCGGCCGCGCACGAAAAAGGTCAGCGACTTCAAGCCCGCCTCTTCGGCCGGCGATTCGTCGACGATCTGCGTCTCGAACCCCTGGGCTTCGGCCCAACGCAGGTACATCCGCGCGAGCATCGCCGTCCAGTCGGCGGCATCGACGCCGCCGGCGCCTGCGAAGATGCTGACGATGGCGTTGCGTGCGTCGAACTCGCCCGCGAAGCTGGCAGCCATCTCGAGTGATTCGAGAGCCTCTGCGGCCGCGGCGATGTTGCGCTCGGCCTCGCGCTCCGCCGCGGGATCGCTCTCAAAGAGGGAGAGCAGTTCGCGCGCCTCGCTCACCAGCCGCGCCACGGCGTCGACCGAGGCCACCCGATCGCGCAGGTCGGCGAGTTCTTTCATCACGCGCTGCGCCGCTTCCGGATCGCTCCAGAACTCCGCCGAGCGGGAGCGTTCGTCGAGCTCGGCTAGGCGGCGCCGGTTCGCCGCGTCGTCAAAGGCGCTCCTTGAGCGCCTTCAGGCGTTCCTCGAGGCGCGAGAGCTGAGTCAACTGCGTTTCGCTCATTTCGAAATCGGGGTTTTTCTGCGATGGGCACCGCTCCCTTGTCGCCGCTCGCGCTCGTCGTGATCGAAGCGCAGCTCTTACGACGGAGGTTCACCATGCACGTTCAGCCGCTCGACGGCTCGCTGACTCCTAATTCGCTCGCATCGCCCCTCGAAAATGGCGAGGCGGAAGGCTCGCTCTTTCAGGGCGCGCCGACACCGGTTACAAGCGACAACATCTCCCGCTTCGTTCCGCCATGGTCGAACGAAAGCACAACCGCGTCCGGCGACGGCTACGGAGGCTCGGGCTCGTTGCAGGGATTGTTCGGACCGCTTATGGGCGTCTTGCAGCAATTGATGCAGATGCTGCAATCGCTGATGGGCTACGGCTGCTCCACTCCGTACGGTTCCGGCAACTGCCCACCGTACGGCAACGGAAGTTGCCCACCGAACGGCAGCGGCGGCTGCCCGCCCTACGGGAACGAGCGTTACTTCCAAAACGCAAACGGCTCGAGCGATGGAGATCCGCATCTTTCCTTCAACGGCGCCAAATGGACGAACATGGCGTCGCAGCCCGACCTGCTCAACTCCAACTCCTTTGCGGGCGGCTTTCGTATCTCCACGCAGGTCACGCCGCCGAACTCGGGCGGCGTCACGTGGAACCAATCGGCGACGGTCTCGCTGAACGATGGTGCGACGAAGATCAGCCTGAACAACAATGGCGACGCATCGATCACGAGCTACGGCCAGTCGCTCTCGATCGCGAAAGGACAAACGGTTCAGGTCGGAGACGGCGAATCGGTCACGTACGAACAGAACGGATCGTTGCAGATCGCCGCGCAGAACGGATACGGCGGGCGCATCGATACGACGCTCACCGCGCAAGAGAAGGGCGTCAACGTCGACGTCACCGCTCACGACGTCGACCTCGGCGGTGCTTTAGTCAACGGCTACGAGCAGCAACAACCTAATCCCGCTCCGACCCCCGGGCCGATCCTTGGTCCCGCGCCGAACCCGGGCCCGGAGCCATTTCAGCCGATGCCGGAACCGTATCAACCGATGCCGCAGCCATTTCAACCGATACCGCAGCCATTTCAGCCGATGCCGCAGCCGTTTCAGCCGATGCCGGAACCTTATCAGCCTTACCCCGAGCCGATCGGCGACGGCCCTCAACCGATCTACTAATACCGGCCCAGTTCGAAAGAGCGAGCGCGCGGTCGGAAAACCGCGCGCTCGCCGGCGCTATGCTGGGTTAACGCACGCAAAGGTGGGGAAGAATGGCGTTCGAGGCATGAAGCATGCAGGCAGACGCATTAGCGCCCTCCGGAGTTTGGTCGCCGTCGGGCTCCTCCTGGCGCAGCTAGCCGTGGCGGCGCCGGCGGACCGGTACTTCGGCAAGCTCAAAATGAGCACGCTGCGAATTCGATACGAGATCATGCAGCTCAAGCAGCGGTACGAAACGCATCAGCTGCTGCCCGATCAGGCCGAACATCTGCTGCTGCTCACCGAAGACGCCTTCGACGAGTGGGCACGCCTCTATCCAACCGATCCATGGCTGCCCTCGACCGGCTACGACATGGCGCTGCTCTACGAGGAGCTCCCCGGGACCGTCGCGCGCGACCACGCCGTCGCGCTGCTCGTCTACGTGAAAACGCACTTCCCAAAGACTTCATACGCGCGTGAGAGCCGCGACCAGCTCCATCGAGGCGTCCCCACGAAACCACGGCCGTCCTGGGCCGTCACGCCGTCTCCTGCGCCTACCGCCGCAGCCTCCACGACGCCGGCCGCCGCGACGCCGTTGCCGGCTGCGTCGGCGACTCCTACTCCGTATCGACCGCCTCGTTCGACGGCGGCTCGCTGATGAAACGCGACATCGGATACTTCGACGAAATCGGCGTGAACTTCCGAGGGCGCTGCGTGAAGTCGAAGCTGTCGATCAGGCTGTTCGCGCGCTCGTCGGTGTAGCCGTCCGACGATTTCCCGACGTACGGCAGGTTGAAGACTTGCTCGATGAACTTCAAGATGCTGCCGTACTCGTATTGAGTGTGCGAAACGAAACCGTAATGGCCTTTACCTTTCTTCGCGTACGGCGAGATGATCAAGCAGGGCACGCGAATGCCCAGCCCCCGGTAATCGAGCTGCGGCGGCGGAGCGTTGTCGTACCACCCTCCCCAATCGTCCCACAGCACGACGATCGCCGTACTGCGCCAATAGGGACTCTCGCCGATCGCGTTCACGACCGATGCAACCCACGACGGACCGAGATCGCTACGAGCCGCGGGGTGATCCGAGTCAGCCTTTGACGGGGTAACCCAGCTCACCGAAGCGAGCGCTCCGCTCGCGGGATCGGTCAGAATCTTCGTCTGCGGAGCGATGATGTTCTTGTGCCAATCGGGCCCGCGACGAACGTACTTGATCCCCTCGAACGCCGACCAGAAGCCGGCATCGACGAGCTTGGTCGCGTAATACTTCCACGAGACGCGGCCGTCGTCGAGCACTTCGGCCATCGTGTTGAACTGCGTAAAGCAGGGGAAGGGACCTCGGAAACGATGGACGACGCGATTGGCCGTCAGATACGAGCTGGTCGTGCCGGGCGGCGCATCGCAGTCGTCGGGAGCGGCGCTCGGGAAGTCGACCTCGGCTTCCGACGGCGTCTGCTTGATGTCGTCGGTGCCCGCCACCAGCGTGAGGTGGGCCGTGAAGCTTCCGCCAAACTCCGTCGGGAACATCGCGTCGGCGAGCACGTACTGCTGAGCCATCGTCCAGTACGGGACGATCTGATTGTGATCCACGTACGCGTAGGCCTCGTCCGGGCTGTGACTGCCGTAGACGTAGAAACCGTCCATCTTCCCGTTATCCCAATCGGTCATCGAGGAGTCCCAATCGTGCTTGAGATCCGGACCTTTAAACGTGATCTGATGGAGCGGTACCGCCACGTCGCCCGACGGGCAGCCCGATGAGGCATCGTCGAGCGCGCTCGAGTCACTTCCCGCCGCGCATCCCGACGTCGGCGCGTTTGCGCCGGGATAGCCTGCAAAGAAGTTCTCGAAACTGCGATTCTCTTGAATGATGACGACGACGTGCGAGATGTATTTGCTCGCCGGATTTCCCATGGCCGGCGGGACGCCGGGAACTCCCGCGGCTGCGTTGCCGCTCGTCGCGCCGTTCGAGGAGCATGCCGCTCCCGCCACCATTGCTAGGATCGAAACGAGAAGCAGCTTCGAAGACATTCGCCGGGTTTCCAATCTTAGCGCGAGGACTCCCGCGGGCCGGCGCCGGCAGAGCAGGAGAACGGCGGTAATTGGTCTTAAACAGGAAGGCCAAGCGCCCGCTCGCCGGACGCGCTTCTCGGCAGAACGTTCGCCTTGTAATTGAGGAGAGTTGAATGCGTTTTCTCGGATTGACGCTCGTCATCGCCGCATGCTTTGCGACGGTCGCGTGCGCGAGCAAGTCTTCGTCGAATTCTTCGTCGGATCAGTCGAGTGCGGCCGCGACGACCGCAGCCGCCCAACCCGGCGCCGCGGCAACCGGCGCACCGGCGGCCGGCGAGATCCCGAGCTATCCGGGCGCGTCGACACAGGCCTCGGGCAGCAGCTCGAATATGGGTCAGACCGCGTCGGGAACCGTGATGAGCACCGACGACTCGTTCGACAAAGTCTACGCGTGGTACCAACAGCACATGCCGGCGGGGTCGGAGAAATCTCACACGACCGCACCGATTCAAAGCGCCGTCTTCATGATCGGCGATCCGTCATCGGGTCAAAAATCCGTCACGATCACCGTGAGCAACGGCAAGACCATGATTTCGGTCGCCACCGTAAAGACGTAGCTAAGACGTAGCGGCGGCCGCCCGCTCGCCTACCCGCCTGGAGTGACCGCGCGGAGGTGGAACGTATCCTGACTTGGTGGCGTTCACGGACCAGGGGTCATTAGCATCTGCGCGGCTGCCGCAATGGTCACCGCGTGCGGCGGCCTGCAGAGCACGGCCGGCTCTTCCACTATCCCGGAGGTCGTTCACCCGTGAAAGCGCTTAAGAATCTATTCCCTCTCTTCCTAGCCGCCCTCGCGTTCGCATTGGCCGGCTGCTCCGGAACGCCTTCGCTGCCGTACATGCAAGACGGCGCGGCGTTGCGGTCGCTCAGCTCGAGCGGGGCCGGAAAGATCAAGCACATCGTTTACATCGTGCAAGAGAACCGCAGCTTCGACAACCTTTTCCAGGGTTATCCCGGAGCCGACACGGTTGCACAAGGGCAGAACTCACAAGGTCAGACGATCACGTTGCAGCCGTGGAGCCTAACGAAGCAATACGTGATCGACCATTCTGCGTCGGCGATGTTTGCGGCATGTAACGGAACGGGTTCGCTGCCGGGGACGGACTGCCGTATGAACGGATTCAACAACGAAGAATCGTTTGGCGGTCCGACCAATCCGGAGTACGTCTACGTGCCGCATAACGAATCGAAGCCCTACTTCGACATGGCCCACGAAGGGGTCTTGGCCGACCACATGTTCCAGTCGCAGCTCGACGAAAGCTTCGTCGCGCATCAGTACATCATTGCCGCACAGGCCGACTGGAGCGTCGATCTTCCCAACGGCTACTGGGGTTGCCAGGGCGGCCCCAGCGATACCGTGCAGACGATTACGAAGGAACGCACCTACGGCGGATACGAGCAAGCCTGCTTCGATTATCAAACGCTCGGCGACGAGCTCGATAAGGCCGGACTCTCGTGGCGGTTCTACGCCAGCTCCTACGGCAGCGCCTCGAGCGGCACGGGAGGGACGTGGTCGAGTTACCAGGCCGTCAAGCATATCTACGAGGGACCCGACTGGAAGTACGTCATCTCGCCGAACTGGAAGTTCATCACCGACGTCCGTCACGGCAAGCTCGCAAACTTCACGTGGATCACGCCGGTCTGCGACGACTCCGATCACGTCAACTGCCCGGGAGGCTACGGTCCATCTTGGGTCACGGCGCTCGTCAACACGGTCGGAAAGAGCAAGTTCTGGGACTCGACGGCGATCTTCATCCAATGGGACGACTGGGGCGGCCTCTACGACCACGTTGCGCCGCCGCCGCCCTACTATCGCGATAGCCTTGGCTTCCGCGTGCCGCTCCTGATCCTCTCACCCTACGCCAAGCACAACCACGTCTCGCACGTGCAGTACGAAACGGCGAGCGTGCTTCGCTTTGCCGAGGATCTCTGGGGACTGGGTCAGCTCGCGCCGGCCGATAAGCGCGCGACCTCGCCCGCGACCGATTGCTTCGACTTCTCGCAGAGCCCGCGCAAGTTCGTGAAGATCAAGGCGCCGCTGCCCCCGAGCTTCTTCATGCACCAGTTCAAGGACGACTACTTCGCACCCGATTACGAATGAATAGCGGCCGCTCTTCGCTCGTGCTCTGCGCCGCCGCGGCGATGTTGTCAGGCTGCGGGGGCTCGCAGCCGGCGATCGGAGCGGCACCGTTGCAAGAGGCGAGTGCTCGGAGACCCGTCGAGTACGTCTACGTCTCAAACGAGATTCCCGCGGGATCGGGTTGGGCGTCTTCGGTCAACATCTATCCCGCGGTCGCCAGCGGAGACGCCGCCCCCGCAATAGTGATCGGCGGCTCCCAAACGCAGCTCACACATATCAATGGAATCGCCGTCAACAGCGCCGGTGAGATTTTCGTGGCCGACAGCGATACGAACGAAGTCGTCGGCTTTGCCCCGGGTTCTTCGGGGAACGCCGCTCCAAACGTCACCATCGCAGGATCGAATACCCGCATCGAATGGCCGGTCGGCCTCGCGCTCGATCCGAACGGCAATCTTTACGTCGGAGTCTGCGGCTCGACGTGCGGTGTCGGCTCGGCCGGCCCCTCGGTTCTCGAGTTCTCCGCGGGCAGCTACGGCAACGCCGCTCCCATACGGGACATCAGCGGTTCGCAAACGCAGCTCGTCGACGCCAACGATCCGGCCATCGACACGAAAGGAAACATTTACGTCACCAACTGGCGATCGGGAACGATCGACGTCTTCAAGGCAAATGCCGACGGAGACGCCGCGCCGGTTCACGTGATCGCGGGCTCCAATGCGATGCTCGATGCGCCCGACGGAATTGCGGTGAATAGCTGGCTCTACGCAGGCTCATCCGCTGACCACGATCTCCTGAGATTTCGCCGCAATGCAAACGGCAACGCTTCGCCCGTTGCCGTTATATCCGGTCCCAAGACGCACTTGGACGACGTCGACGGCATTGCCCTCGATCATGCGGGTAATATTTATGCAAGCAGCCCCGGCAATGCGCGGATTTTGGAGTTTACGCCGCTTTCCAACGGCGACGTGCGGCCGTTTCGCAAGATCGCGGGCGAACGGACGCAATTGGTCTTGCCGGTCTGGGTTTTCGTACAGTGACGCTAGGTTAAGGAAGGCGAACGTGTCACCGGCAAGCGGCGCGAACCGTTAGGTTAACGTGATCGCTCGAGCGGTGTTTGCACGTAGAGCCGCGATCACCATGTGCGGTCTCTTTTGCATTGCCGCGTCCGCCGCACCGATCCCAACCGCAACACCGGCCTCCTTCCAGTCGAGCGGTATCGGGCCGGTGCTTTGGGCTCACAGCGGCCGCGCGTGGCACAGCGCGACGGGTGCAACGGTAGACGGCTTGGCGTTGTCCCTAACGCTAAACACCTACACGCTGCATTTCAACGATATGGTGATAGCGACTGTCGAGTTGCGCAACGTATCCGGCGAGCCGAAAGGCTCGCCCTTTGACGCTCCCGGCACTACTTATACGGTAACGGTCGTCAACCGAAAGACCGGTGAAAAGAGAAGGTTCGAATACCGCTCCAAACTAGCCACACCAAATGGGTATCGGCTGGCGCCTGAGACATCAGTGTATCTATCGATTTCCCCCGAGCTCTCCTGGGCCTGGTTCCCTCGGGTCGGGAACTACGCACTGGAAGCGCAGATCAAGACCGGCGATAGGTCAATGCCCTGGCGATCCGAAACGGTCGGCGTGACCGTGCTGCCCAAAGCGGCGAATCCCGCAGAGGGTGGCGACGAAAGCAATTCCACGCCGGCAGGAGTACCTCAGCACGGACTGGCTCTATCGGTCGCAGCCGTCCACTCAACCGTTTATTTCCGGAACCCAATTGACGTCGATCTAGAATTTCAGAAACGTCTCCGACGAACAATGCGACACGAACGTACAGCTTGTTGTGTTCGACAACTTTTCGATCGTTAATCGAGACACCGGCGAGGTCGTTCCGCGCGTACCGCATCCCGATCTCAACGCCGCGACTCGGTCAGGACCCGAGCGCTGGATCGCCGGTGCTCTCACATTGTTTCCCCGGCGGTCCGCATACTGGCGCGTTCGACTCGACGAGCTATATCCAATCACAAAACCGGGAACATATTCGGTGCAAGTGTCGACACCGCCGATGCAAGTCCGGACGGGTTACCCCTGGACAAGTTCCAGCGGGGGTGACGCGACGCTGCGGTCCAACATAATTGCCATTCACGTCCTCTCACCAAGCTTTTCGGTCGAGCAGCAGCGACCGAGCTTTTCGGTCGAGCAGCAGCGCAAAGCCGGCGTATACGAGGACTCATCGGCCGACGCTCCCGCCGGACCGGAATCGCACGGGTTCGCGCTGTCGCTCGCGAGCGGTTTTTCGAGCGCGCTTCTCGGCGCCCCGGTTACGGTGACCGTCGAACTGAGAAATGTCGCGGGGCGCCCGCAGTACGCGTTCTTCGGCTCGCCGCGACGCGACTACGACTTCTCGATTGAGAACCATGCAACCGGCCAGGTGGCTCGCAATCTGCGTGCCGCCTCTGGAGAAAGCGGGGCCTCCGCGCGCTGGAACAGCACTCCAATTTTCGCCGGTAACTCGCTCTTCAGATCGTTTCGTTTAGACTCGTTCTACCGCTTTAGCAGAATCGGCACGTACACCGTGCGCGTCGAGGGGCGGCCGACCATTAACGGTGTCCCTGTCGAAATGCAATCCAACCCGCTCACCATTACGATTCGATGATCGCACGCATTGCGGCCCTATGCCTGGGAGCGGTGGCGACAGCAGCACTCCATTGGGCCACGGCAATTGGGCTGAGGGGCTGGAGTCCGGACGTCGTTCGCGACCTCCGCGTGCTGCCGGGCCATCCCCTATCCGAAACCGTCTTAACGAAGACGCCGCAATCCATTGCGGTGACGATCGCCCTCGTCCCCACCGCCGATCTGGTCGACATCAATCGCCGAGGGTGGGGTGAAGGGCTCGATCCAAACGGCACGATCATCCTTCATTTTGTAAGCGCGCCCGGCGCGGGGGAGAGTCTCAAGCATCAAATCACGCTCCCGGCTCTTCCGGCGGGAGTGTACCAAGTGCGCCTAGCGAGCGCAGAACGCACGGCCATCCAGAATTTAAGCGTCGGCACGATCGGCGCGGTGATGAATCGCGGTATGAACGGCGCCGTTGTTCTAGCAACCGACGCTCGGACGCTACGCATGCGGACGGACGTGTTCGCGCTGGACTACGCTGCAGCGGAGAAGTACGCCGATTCCTGCCCTCCAAGGATGGACTGATTCGTCTTCCGATGCCTGCGGTGCCCAAAGGCGCCCTCTGCTCGACAAATGAGGTTGTCGTCGTCCGCGCGTCGGACGGCTCAGTCGTAACATTCTCGGGGACAGGCTGCAACGTGGGCGTCGCCATGTACTTTGATACAGACCGGCATATCTATCGCCCCGGCGACCGCGTCTATTATCGTATCTTTTCGCGGGACGCTACCACGAGGACCGAAGCGGTCGTGGTCGGCGGCAGTTTTTGGTTCACCAAGTTAAGCAGCACCGTAAATCACGTTGCCGACGGTAGTTTCACGCTCCCTCTAACGGCGGTCGCCGACTATTGGGACACCGGAGGATTTTACGTTGCGGATACGGTTCACTCGAAGTACGCAATTGAAGCGGCGGCGCTGACGCCGCTCGTCGATGCGGGGGGCACCGCGCGATTCGTGATCTCGGCGACCTTGTCGGACGGGACACCCGCCGCGGGTCTGCGGGTGCATTACGCATCGCATGCAACCCAACTGGGCGAGAACCATACCTCATTGCAGCAGCGGGCCTATGGCTTTAATGGGAGCGCGAACGATCTCGCTTACGGCGACGTCACGTTGGACGCACAAGGTAACGCAATCGTGGCATTGCCTGTGGGAGAGGAGAACGTTGAAATCTACGCTTTCGACCCATCGACCAACGCCGTTGTCACTTCAGCGCGCGCGACCGTACCCGTCAATCTGGACAAGATCACCATCACCGCGCCAATCTTCGAGATGGTGCCCGCGTGCATACCGCTCGCGGTTAGAGAGACCACCGCAGAAGGCTCTCCCTTGCCCGACCGTCATATTAACTTTACTATCCGGCCGCAACAGCGCTACGGGAACAGCCCCCTAGCCGCTCCGGTTCTCACGCGCGAACTCGTAACGAACGCCGATGGATACGCCGTAGCCCGCTGGTGCGCGGGCGTAGCGGAAGAGACCTACAAGATCGACGCCAGGGATGAGCGTTCCGGGGTTACGGCTCCCTGGACGAGCGAAAGCGTGAAGGCGATCCTAAACTGGAACTACCAGTTCGTAGTTCTGTCGGCGGATACGCCCCGAGTTCGCCCGGGAACGTCCGCGTCGCTCACTGCGACGAGCGCAAGCGACGGCGATGCCCTTGTCTCGTACGGCTCGGATTACGACTTTCAGTCACAGAGCGCCCATTTTCAGAACGGCGTCGCGCAGATACAGGTCAGAGCACCGCCCGAGCTGGACGATTTCCAGGTTGGGCTGGTACAAGCCACACGCGCCGGAGATTCGCGCGGTACCGCCCAAGTCTCCGTTGCGCCGAAGACGCATTTGCTTCGCTTGCAACTCGGCTGTACGTGGCGGAAGACATACTTCTGCGTCCAGGTCTCGAATTGGCGCGGTTCAGGAACCGGCGCGCGTCTGTTCGTCGACGTAACCGCAGCGACCCGAGCGGCTATCGTTAAAGCGATGGCGCATCCTGATGCCGCATACGAGGCCCTCTATTCACCTGGTCGCCTTGACAACAGCCTCACGGCGTCGTTCTCGCCCGTTTTTGGCGCGGCCGGCACTTTAGGCGCGCCGACCACGTCGTACCTCTATCCCCCTTTACCATCACCTGAATCGAGGGGGCGGCTGAACCAGTCTCACACGACGGCGGCGCCCGCCACTCCCACGCCTAAAGCCCCAAGATCATTCGAGCCGCAAACCGTGCTCTGGCTCAACGGCGTTCCAACAAATCCAACGGGATATACACAAATCTCCTTACCGCCCACACTCAAGGCCGATCGCTATTATCTCATTCACGTCATCGCGTTAGGCAATCATGGCGAGATCGGCGAGGCGTATACGTGGACCTACCAGTAGATAACGATTTTGCCGTTACCCACGGGTGCCGCTCCTTGGCGGTTTACAATTTTGGTTGCGCTCGTTTCGAGAAACGACGATGCGCCGCCGCCGCCACCACCGCCGCCGACACCGCTGGTGGCCCACGATCCGGCGCCGCCACCGCCGCCGCCATAGTAACCGCCGCCTCCGCCGCCACCGCCGCCGCCGCTGTACTGATCGCTCGCAACTCCATGTCACCGCTCCCCGCTCCATGAACGCTCCGCCGGCGATGCTTCTACGACCCCTAACCCCCGACCCACTGGCCATGCCTTTTTTCGAGTACGACGAGACCGGCTTCATCGAACACCTTATCGTACGCGCCGCTTCTTACCAGCTGTTTGACCTTGAAAGCGTCGATGGTTTTCCAATACGTCGGGTCCGTAAAGGCATCGAACACTAAGTAGTCTTGGCCGCTCATTGCAATCGTCGCGTGAGGGTTCATCCCGAGATGACCGATGATCCATCCGCCGGTGCCGATGCCGGCAGTCCGCGGTAATCTCGCCAACTCGTTCTCCCGGATGCCATCGGCAATCGTTACATGCCGATACAGAGCGAATCCAGGGTTGATGGGGCTAGAGTAGCGCGATGTCCATACGGACGCCAAGAGCGCGAAGAGCAGTGCGCCTTCGGCCGCGAATCTTGAGCGGCGCCAAACCTTCGACGCGCCGTCGACAAAGGCACACAAGAGGTAGCCGCTCCAAACCGCGGTGTAATGCGCCCCCAGGCCCATCGTGACGGTTTCGTGCGATAGTAGTACTTCTGCTAACCCCGGGATCGCAAACAGCATGTAGCGCGATCCTAGAGGAAGGAACGCCAGCGGCAGCAGGATTGCAAAGAGATATTGAGCTCGCAAGGCTGACGACGGCCCCGCGAAGCCGTCCGGCGTGGCTGGGAATCGCCACCATTCGTAATAGTGCAAGGAGAAGTAGGGGAAATGAGGGTCGATCATCGGGCGCAGCATGCCGAAATAGAAGGCTGCTGCGATCACGCCTATCGCGGCGATCCAAAGGCCGCACTCTCGCATCCGCCGGTCCTGTCGCCCCATCATCACGATCGTAAGACCGATAAAGGCTAAGCCGACAAACTGATCTTCTTTGACCGTCGCGAGCACCGCGGCCGCCGCAATCGCCACTCGCCACAATCTGCGATCGACCGCCCAAACTAACGTGGCCGCAAGCGGAGGGACAAAGGCCAGCTCGTGAAAGTCCCCGACTGCCTCGGCGCTCAAAGGTGGATACGCCGCCGCGACGAGCGTGGCCGCGAAAGCCAGCCATTTTGGTAACCGCGATACCGCGATCCCCCATACGGGAAAGATCGTCGCTGCCGCTAGCAGACACTGCAGGAGAATCAAGCCACGAGCGCCGTCGAAAGCTTTTACGAAAGGCACCGCAACGAACAAGATCGGAGAAAAGTGCACCAGCAGGTGATTGACGGAGCCCTCGAGGGTGGCCGAAAAGCCGGTTAGCGCGCTGTTCACGACCTGCGTAAATATGCAGTCGTCGACGCCTGCTCGAAAAATGGCGTAATGCCACATCCCAAGATAGGTATAGATTCCCGCGAGAGTCACGTAAAGAGCCGCGACCGCGAAAGACCAGCCGATGCTCGAAAGTGACCGGCCAACGTAAGGAGCGCGCAGCGGTTTGTCCATATTGGGCCCGGGGCGTCGAGATTCGCTTCCGCGGGGGGAACGCCTGGCGGCATTGGGATGGTTTGCTCGCACCAAAGCCGGGAACGAAGCCCCAGTCCCGAAACGTCGCAAGCAGGCGGCATCGCCTATCATTCCTGGAACGGTTTTCACACTAGCCCCATAGCGAACAAAGCGGCAAGCAGGACGGAGTGACGATTCAAGAATGAAAAACCCATCGCAGAAGATCGACGAGTACATTTCAGGACTGGATGACTGGCGCCACGACACATTTTCGGAGATTCGCCGAGTAATTCAAGAAGCGGATCCGGAGGTGATCGAGGAGTGGAAATTTATGGGAACGCCGGTCTGGTATCACGATGGCATGATCGCATGTGCCAACGCACTCAAGGGCAAGGTGAAGCTCACATTCAACCATGGTGCGAGTCTTCCGGATCCAAAACAATTATTCAATGCGAGCCTTGAAGGGAACCAGCGGCGCGCCATCGATTTTTTTGAAAAAGACAAGATCAACAAGCGTGCCCTAAAAGCTCTCCTATTAGCTGCGATCTCTCACAATCGCGACGCCTCGAAAAAATCCAAACAAAAATCTAAGGCCGTTCACTCAAAATCGCCTAAGAAGTGACGCGCTGCAAAACGGTTACGCGGCGGGTACGGCTGAGGGTCGAACCTTCGCCCCGATGACGAGCAGCCAGAACGTAATCGCGAGCTCGGATAAGAGCAGGGGCTGCGAAATCATAAAGACCGTTTCGTTGTATTGCGGGGCGAAGAGTCCGGCGAAACTTATGGCGAGATAACCGAAGCCGCCGCCGATCAACCACATACCCAAAACACGCGGAAGAAAGCCCGACCGCATCACCAGCATGCCGAACGGGAAAAGCCAAAGCCCCCAAAAGATCGAGTTGACGACGTTTCCCTTGGAGTGCAGGTGCATGAACAGCATCGCGAGGGCGTCCTGTTGCGCGTTTGTGAAGGCGGCGAGGTCGGTGCCGTGCGCGAGCATCAGCGCCGCGATCCAGTTGAGGGAGTTGCCGAAAAAGATACCGGCCGGCACGAGACCGCCCAAAATCACCATCACCGCAGCTAGGCTTTGATTGACGCCCATGAAGAGCCGGTAGAGCGCGAACGTAATCGCGAGCGCCAAAACTCCGGTGAGCAGATCGCCGAGGATGCCGAGACGGAAAATCGTCTCGTGAGCCAGGATGTTGGCCGCGGTCGCAGCGGCGTTTCCCGTCACGATCATCGTGTTGGGAACGTACATGAGGCTAAACGGTCCGGTAATCACTCCTAAAAGATAGATCGCTCCGGCCACGCGCGCGGCTTTGTCGGTTGGGTGCATCCTCCTTGCTCCTCCCCTGGCCCGTTCTACGGTCGCGTAGGCAGCGGTGTTTCAGACCCAACCTTTGACGAGGCGCCCGCACGCAAACCTGCCTGCTCCGGTGGGAACTGAACTCGCGGTGCTGAACGTCCTAATCCACGAGATCTGTTCATGGGGCGACGAATAAGGACGAAAGACGGATGAAAAATCTAGAGAATCTTGGTCGCTACTCTTTAAGCATTTGGGTGGCTGCGGCAATGCTAGAGGGCTGCGGTGGCTCTCAAGGGCTACCGTACATGGAGAACGGAGCGCCCCTGCGTTACACTGCCGGAACCGGCGCCGGTAAAATCACGCATATCGTCTACATCGTGCAGGAAAACCGCAGCTTCAACAATCTTTTCTACGGCTATCCAGGGGCGTACACCGTCACGGAAGGCAAAGACTCGACGGGCCAAACGATTAAACTCAAGCCGTCGAAGCTCGGCGCTTTCTACGATATCGATCACTCGGTGGCGGCGATGATTGAAGCCTGTAACGGTACGGGTGAGCTGCCGGGTACAGACTGCCAGATGAACGGATTCGATAAAGAGTGGTCCGACGGCGATTTTAAGCACTCGCAGTACGTGTACGTGCCGCATTATCAGTCGAAGCCCTACTTCGACATGGCGCACGAAGGCGCACTCGCGGACCGCATGTTCCAGTCGCAGCTCGACGAGAGCTTTGTCGCGCATCAATACATCATCGCCGCGCAGGCAGCCTGGAGCGCCGACTTGCCCGACGGCTACTGGGGTTGCCAGAACCACGAGGCCTCCGTCGTCTCAATGATCACCACTGCGCGCGTCGTCGCGGGCTATCAGAAGGCGTGCTTCGATTATCAAACCCTTGGCGACGAACTCGATAAAGCGAAACTCTCGTGGCGCTTCTACGCGAGCCAGTATGGTAGCGTTTCGAGCGGCACCGGTGGAACGTGGTCCAGCTATCAGGCCATCAAACATATCTACGACGGGCCCGACTGGAAGAAAGATGTCATCTCGCCCAACTGGAAGTTTATCACCGACGTACGCAAGGGACACCTCGCGAACTTTACGTGGATCACGCCCGTCTGTGACGACTCGGACCACACCAACTGCCCGGATGACTACGGACCGTCGTGGGTCTCTGCGCTCGTGAACACCGTGGGCGAAAGCAAGTTCTGGAACTCGACGGCGATCTTCATCCAGTGGGACGATTGGGGCGGCCTCTACGACCCGGTGGCACCGGAGTATAAGGATCGCGACAGCTTAGGCTTCCGCGTACCGCTAATCATGCTATCTCCGTACGTCATACACGACCACGTCTCGCACGTTCATTATGAAACGGCCAGCGTGCTGCGCTTCGCCGAAGATCTCTATGGTCTCGATCAGATGGCGCCGGCCGACAGGCGCGCGACCTCACCAGCGGCCGACTGCTTCGACTTCTCTCAGCAGCCGGCCAAGTTCGTTCCGATCAAGGCGCCTTTGCCGCCGAAGTTCTTCATGCACCAGTTCCGCGATGATTACTTTGCGCCCGACTACGAATAGAGATCAGGCAGCGCAACTCATGCTCTCAGTGGGAAACGGCCTACAGCCGGTATAAACAGCACAGGGGATATCATCCTAGGGTCAATAATGCTTCGTCCATCGGAGAAGCGCTCTTTTCCTTCGGCTTCTTCCCTTTCAGACTTTTTTCATCAAGTTGGCCTAGACTCTGCAGCATTGTCCCTCTCGGACCCCATAAGGAGAACCGCCGATGCGTTTTCCACAACGGATTCTAATCGCCGCCGTTGCAACCACGGCGATGTTTGTCTCGGCCGGTGCCGCCATGGCGCACGGCAACGCCGGTAATATGCTTGTCCCGGCATCGCGCAGTTACAGCGGCGCCTGGCCGGTGACCATCACGGGCTCACAATTCAGCAACGGCACAGCCTGCCTGACGCTCAAAGGCACTGCTAGCGGCGGCCAGGCTTCGCTAGTCTTTGGCAGTCGGAAATACCCTTACGGCTCATTCATCGTTATCAACGACATCCTCGTGGCGAATATCTCAGAACCGCTATACGGTCAGAACGGCGCCTTGATGTTCATCGCTCACGCCAACCACGGCCACATCGGCCAAGGCGTCTTCGAAAATATCGAAGGCGGGTCAAACTTCGACTCCGGTACGTTGGCGTTCGGCATGAAGAACGGCTGCTGAGCAAGCGGAAGCAAAGGTATTTGCCGTCACACCGGATACCGCCCAACCCGTGGCCTGGCGTAATCATCGCGGGCAGTGTGGACGGCCGGTTGCGCTGGTCGAAGCTGGGAACTGAGCGCCGGCGCCGAATGACGTCGACCGAAGGGTCCGTTCACGGGGCGAGGAGCAAGGGCAATGCGGATTACGGATTTCGACCGGCATGCGCTGTGCATTAGCGTCGCGACAGCAATGCTGACTGGCTGCGGCGGATCGCAGCTGCCGATCGGAGCGCCGGGCACGATGGCGCAAAGGAACACGTATGGGCAGCAGGTGAGAGGGACCACAGGGGGCGCCTTGCTGTATGCCGTCTCTACCACAAATCAGGTCCTCGTTTACGATTATCCAGGGAAGACGCTGGAACAGACGTTAAACGTCTCTTCTCCGCTGAGTGCCTGTTCCGATAGCAGCGGGAACGTCTTTGTAACCGCGTCGGGAAGCGGGAGCCAGTATTCCGGCGTTGTTTACGAGTACGCACATGGCGGCAGCACGCCGATCGCGACGCTCTACGAACCGTCCGGCACTCCAAATGGCTGTTCCGTGGACCCGACGACGGGTAACCTCGCGGTTGCTAACGGCAGGAGCGCCGCCGTCTTTTTGGGCGGCCAGGGTAATCCAACGTATTACCATCTTAAGGGGCTGCATAACGTGAACTCATGCGCTTACGACGCCGATGGTAATCTCGCCGTCATCGGCATTACCGACAACACACAATACATGGGGCTCGGGCAGCTATCGAAAGGCGACAACCGCTTTCAGATCTATAAGATTAAATACAATCCTCCTGGGAGCGTCGCTTCAACGATCCAATATGATGGTAAGCAGTTTGGCATAGTTAATTTCATTAACGGTCCCGAGGTCCAGCTCTTTGGCGTAACCTTCTCGGGTCAGTATCTTCGCTTTTGGTGGGAGGTGTGGATGCGCGCCGGGCGTCACGGCGCTGGACACACGTTCTCGCCGTCTTCGACGTGGATCCAAGGCAATACAGTTGTCGCGTCTTTCGGCAAGGACAACTCCTGGATCGGCTTCTGGAAGTATCCCGGAGGGGGCAGGGTCCAAAAGGACTTTGATACACACCAGGGGTCAATTCGTGCGGTAACCGTTAGTTCGGCATCAAGCCGCTGATCGCCGCGACGAAGCGGTCAATCTGAGCGATGAACGTTTCCATCCGGGAAGCTTGCAATCGTACAACGGCATTCTAGTAATTGCAGACGACGACAACACAAAGGGCCCTCAGTTTATCTACAACATGGCGATTCAGGGAAGAACGGGGACGCTTTTGGGCATCACGGTGTTGACGGACCATGAGCAGCTCGTTTGTGACTCTGCGTAAACGAGAAGCGCAGATTATTTCTTAGCTGCGACCACGCCGAGCGGGACGTCGAAATTGCCCTTGAAGACCGCAACCGGTGAACCGCCGGCCGGGTAGTTGAAAACCTCGCCGTCGCCGTTACCCGCATCTCCGCAATAGACAAGGCCCTGAACGATCCAGGTCTGCGCGCAGTCGCTGGAACCCGAGAGCCTTACAGTGCCCTTCAACGTCGCCGTCGTTCCGCTGACGGTGTATTGATACGTCGCTTCCGCATCCTGATCGAAGACCGTGAGGTAGGTACCGTCCCACTGCACGGAACCAGGGAACTCCACCGTGTTGCTCGTTTTGATTGTTTCGAACTTAGTGCTGCCCTTCGGGAGCTCGACGAGCGCGAAGCCCGAGCGGTCGCCGGTAAAGCCGTCGGCGAAGAGATTCCCCTGGTTGTCGTAGCCATCGAAGAACTCTTCGTCCAACGCCGTGGTGTAAGCGGTACCCGAGCCGCTCGCGTTCTTGAAGATGACGACGTCGCCGCCACCCGGCCCCGACGCATACAATATCCCGACTGCAAGGTCGCCGCTGGTATCCATGGCGCAGCTGGATGGAAAAGAGTAGGCGACGGAGAGGGTCTTGATCGGCGTCTGGGGGACCTCGTACTCCGTGATCTGGTCCTCGCCCGCGACGATCCAGAAGGTCTTCTTCCCATAACCGTAGAGGACGTTCGTGCACCCTTGGCCGCCGACGTTATCGATCGTACCGATCTGCTGAATGCTCTTCGGATAGTCGAAAATGCTGGCGTAGCTGCCGTAGTCGTTGATAACGTACTCAAAGGTCTTCGACTTCTTATGCCGGTCAGGAAGAATGGTGGCGTAACGCGGCAGCGGGCTTAGGCGCGCTGCCGTTACCGGCCTTCCGTTCACTGAGAGCGTCCTACCGATGTACGTGCCGTTGAGCGCAGCGGTTGACGGCGCGACCGGCGAGCCGCCGCCACACGCTGATAATATCGCGAGTGCAACCACAGCACCGGCATATCCGATCGTAAGCGCGAAGCGGGCTAAGGTTCCCATGAGCGATGCCTCCCGGAAGCTGAACGGACGAGCGGCTAACGACGTTCGCCGCCGCCGTCAGTTATCCCAGCCCTTGCCGATCGCGTGTGCCTGGGGCCTCGATCACCGCGCCATTGGGAAGCCTTGCACGGGCTCGCTGGACGCCCACCTCGCTAGGCCGGCGAGTGGAGTGCGGCGAACGTTCTTAACCGCCAATCTGCCGGGCTATGGAGGTTAACACATGAAGACTCTAGCTCAGTATGCGCTTAGCATCGGCGCTTCAGCGGCGTTGCTGGTCGGATGCGGTGGATCGCAGCCGCCGATCGGCGCGCCGGCTTTTGTGGCGCCTTCCAATAACCACGGGCAAAAGAGCTCGGTGCAAAGCGCAGGCCGCCTTACGAGCACCGTTCACTACGTCTACGTGACCAATGGTACCTCCGATAACGTTTCTGCCTTCGCCATCGACACGAGCAGCGGTGCCTTGACGCAGGTGGAGGGCTCGCCGTTTGGAGCGGGCAGCAGGCCGGTCGGGGAGGCGATCGATCCCGTGGGCGCGTTCATATATGTCGCCAACGGTGACTCCGACAACGTTTCCGCCTATGTGATCAACACGGAGAGTGGCGCCTTGACGCAGGTGCAGGGCCAACCGTTTGCAGCGGGCTCCTACCCATGGCAAGTGGCGATCGATCCGACCGGCAAGTTCGCCTACGTGGCCAATGCAGGTGTCAGCAGCTCTGGCAATGTTTCCGCCTACACCATCAACGCGAGCAGCGGTGCCTTGACGCAGGTGAAGGGGTCGCCGTTTGCAGCGGGCACCTCGCCGTCCGGAGTGGCGATCGATCCGACGGGCAAGTTCGCGTACGTGCCAAACTCTGGTGACAACGATGTTTCCGCGTACACCATCAACGCGAGCAGCGGTGCGTTGACGCAGCTGAAGGGCTCGCCGTTTGCGGCGGGCTACCAGCCGAGGAAAGTGGCGATCAACGGCACGTTCGTTTATGTGACAAATTTCGATTCCAACAATGTTTCCGCGTACGCGATCAACGCGAAGAGTGGTGCCTTGACGCAGGTGCCGGGCTCGCCGTTTGAAGCGGGCACCAATCCGATCGGGGTAGCGATCGATCCGACGGGCGCGTTCCTCTATGTGACCAATCACGGCTCCAACAATATTTCCGCGTATGCCGTCAACCCGAGCAGCGGTGCCTTGACGCAGGTACAGGGATCACCCTTTGCAGCGGGTCGTCCTTTACCGACCGCAGTGGCGATCGATTCCACGGGCGAGTTCGCCTACGTGGCAGATATTGGTTGTTGCCGGGGACGTGTTTCCGCCTTCGCCATCAACGCGAGCAGCGGTGCCTTGACGAAGGTGAAGGGGTCGCCGTTCAAGGCAGGCAGCAACCCGTTCGACGTGGTGGTCCGATAAAGAGCAGCAACGTGAACAGTGTGAATCCGATCCGCTATGCGCTGAGCGTATGCGTAATTGCGATGCTGACGGCATGCGTTGGATCGCAAGGATTGATCGGCCAATCGGCGGCAGGGCTGGCGACTGCGGGGATCCCCGCAACCGTGCTGCTCACTAACGAAAATATGTATTCCTCGCGCGTGACCGCTGGGCAGTGCGTCCACCACGGCTCTGACACGAAGATCGCATTCAGAGCTCATGGTAGGGCTCGGGGTGCGTACCCCGGTTCCTTCAAGACCCATGGAACTATCTCAGCTGTCGCCAACGGTTCGAATAGCACGACTTGGAACTTCAGTGAGAAATTCATGATTTCATCTGGAAGCCAAACTCTATCGGGGACCATCGAAGGAGGCGGAACTCATTCGTTCGAGTGGAGCCCATGCGCAAGCTTCAAGAACGATAACATGAAATTCACGATGGGAAATACAAAAGGCCGAGCCAGCGTTCACATTATCTATGGCGCAAAGGAGCACTTCTGGGAACAACTGTCGGGCGTATAGAGCGCCGAGTAACCGCTTATAAGGTCGTTTACGCTGCGTGCTTCGTGAGAGCAGGGGTCCGGCTGCCTTCGAAAACCTCGAGTATCTCGCCGTTCGCGCGAAGCTCTGGGAAAAGCGCAACCCCGGGGGCCTCTATCCCGCCGGTCTGCCACGTTTCGTGGATCTCGAAGCGTAAACGTCGTCAGGTTAGGCTCCCGTCCGACATACACCGATCCGGACAAGTACAAGACGATTTTCGAGAACGACCGGGTACGAGTTCTGGACTACCGAGACACGCCGGGAGCGAAGACGAAACCACATCGGCACCCTAACAGTGTGCTGTTAACCCTGTCTGACTTCCGGCGCCGACTAACTGTTGGCGATGACGTTAAGGAAGTCGCTCTGGAAACAGGACGTGCGCTCTGGCGACCTGCCGAAATCCATACGGGCGAGAACATAGGGGCCACCGATACACACGTCGTCTTCGTAGAGCTGAAAGATTGACCTAAAGGGTTCCTACGCATCGCGCCAGTCTGCCGCATCCGCGGCATTGGGGAGTTCTGCGAAAGCTCACGGACTCGTAAACGCTTGCTCGGCGGGATGGTGGTCGGGAATGCGCAATGTATTCAGGCGTTAGCCGGCTCGGACATAAGGGGACACAGTAGAGATGAAGAGCTTGGGCCTTGGTCGTTATGCGTTTTGCGCTTGCGTAGTCGCTGCCTTGCTCGCGGGGTGCGGTGGGTCGCAGCTGCCGACCGGCGCGCCGGGTGCGATACCGCAGGTCCACTTGAGCGGGCCCCCTCGAGCGACGTCGCTTCGCAGACTAAGCACGTCGGCCTATCAGGTACTATTCAGGTTTGGTCGCCACGGCAACCCCCGTCACGATATCGGAGGAGCAAACCCCGAAGGCTTGATCGCCGTGGGTGGCGAGCTGTATGGCACAACAGCGGGAGGCGGCTACGACGATTGGGGAACCGTCTACAGCATGAGCGATGTCGGCGCGAAAAAAATGCTACACCGTTTCAATTACAAGTCTAGCGACGGGCTTAACCCGGTAGGCAGCCTGATCGAGTTGAAGAGCCTGCTGTATGGCGCGACCATTATCGGCGGCAAATGCGGATCGGGGAGCGTTTACAGCATTAGCACGACCGGCACGGAGAGTATCCTGCACAGTTTCTGTGGCTCTGACGGAATTCAACCCTTAGCAGGATTGACTAATGTGAACGGAACGCTGTACGGCACGACGCAATACGGTGTTTCGAGCAGTAACGACGGTACCGTCTACAGCGTTACCACCGCGGGTACCTTCAAGACTCTGCACAACTTCACCGGCTCGCCCAACGATGGTGCTGAACCGGCTGCGCCGTTGCTCAACGTGAGCGGTACGCTGTATGGCACGACGGTTTACGGCGGCTCGGACAGGTACGGCACCGTTTACACCATAGACGCGACGGGCAAAGAGAAGGTGCTCTACAACTTTCAAGGCGGATCCGATGGTGCATTGCCCTTCTCGGGCTTGATCGACGTGAACGGGACGCTCTACGGTACAACGCTTCAAGGCGGCGGTAATCACGTCGGGTGCTCCCCATCGTATGCCGGCTGCGGAACCGTTTACAGCATAAGCACGATGGGCCACGAGCAGGTGCTTTATTCATTCGGCGGCAGCGGCACATTCGGCGGCGCCAATGGCACAAGTCCGTGGGCGGGCTTGGTCGAGATGAATGGCTCCCTGTACGGCACCGCGAGTTCGGGCGGTTCGGACGGCTTGGGAGTCGTCTTCAGCCTCAGTCCGAGCGGCAGCGAACAGGTTTTGCATAACTTCGCCGGTGGCTCCGATGGTGCGATGCCCTTCTCGGGCTTGATCGACGTGAACGGAACGCTTTACGGGACAACCTCGCAGGGCGGTTCAACTTTGGGCTGCAAACGTTTTGGCGGCAGTGGCTGCGGAACGGTCTTCACTTTAACCCCATAGTCGAGCGCCCGCCACGCTACGTTTCGGGGGGCGAGGAGGAACGCAAATGTGAAGAGTTTAGCTTTTGGCCGCATGGCGCTATGCATTGGCATCGCTGCGGCGATGCTCGCTGGTTGCGGAGGATCGCAGCCGCCGATCGGAGCGCCGGGCGCAATGCCGCAAAGCAGCGCGATCGCGAAGCAGGCCGCGCGTGGATCGTGGATGCTGCCGGAAGCGAAGAGCGAAGACCTCCTCTACGTTTCCGCCGACAATTCCGTTAACGTTTATGCATACAGATCTCAACTCCACAAGCAAGTCGGAACTCTCACTGGTTTCGGCCTTCCAAGAGGTCAGTGCGTCGATGCCGCCGGCGATGTTTGGATTACTGATGAGCAACACGATGATATCGTCGAATACGCTCACGGCGGCACAACGCCGCTCAAGACTCTCAGCACCTATTATACGGGCGGTCAGCCCGCTGGCTGTTCGGTATCGTCCAGCGGAGATCTCGCCGTCTCCATTAGGCTTGCCATTCTGCTCTTCAAGAACGGCTCGGCACCTCCCATGAGTTACGCAAACCCGGATTGCGCTTATCCATCTATTCCCGGCTACGATAACAAGGGCAACCTCTATGTCGAGGCCGTCGAGACCATTTCAAGTTATTCATACAAGCATGTAGTTTGTGAGCTGCGGGCTGGCAGTGACTCTTTGCGACGAGTGTCGTTCAACCGAAGGATCCTCGACGAGGCCGGCGTGATGTGGGATGGCAAGCACATTACGCTGGCCGATGTGGACAAACGCTACAACAGCCAGACTATTAGCGAGATCTTCCAGACGACGGAATCGCCATCGGGTAACTTAACTAGCATCCGCGTCACGCGTTTGTTTTATAGTGGTTGCGAGAATGACAACACGCAGTTCTTCATCGTCGGCAAGAAGAACACGCCGGTGAACAACCAGCTAGGAACCGCGATCCTCAGCAGCCAGGATAGCCCCTATTGCCAACAAGTCTATTCTTGGCACTATCCAGCCGGTGGTACGCAACAATGGTCGCTCAGCGTTAAATATCCAAGCGGCAGTTCTGTAAGTCTCGCCAATGACTAACAGCGCAGTA
>CAWIDM010000003.1:0-1085944 GCA_963834895.1 Vulcanimicrobiota bacterium
GGGATGGCCGGGAGTCGAACCCGGATGCTCCTTCGAGCAACGAATTTTAAGTCCGTCGTGTCTGCCGATTCCACCACCATCCCGAGTCGTTAGTCGCGCTCTACTAAAGCTAACCTCTTCTCCAAACCATCGAACCGTTCGTCAACGGCGTCGAACCGGAGGTAGACTTTGTCTTCGAACACGGTAATGTGGGTTTCGAAAGCGCGCAATCGCGAGTCCACTAGGCCGTAGTTCGACTCCGCGGCGGCACGAAACTCGCGAAGTTCTGCCTGCACGTCATCGAGGCGCGATTCTAGGCCGCCGATTCGCGCGCCAAGGCCGCCGATTCGCGCGTCAAGACCATCAATGCGCAGCTCGAGCCGCGCGGTTGCGGCATTGAGCAGCTCCGCGAAGCGGTTCAAAAGATTGTCGGCGATACGATCGTCCATGGCCGCCATCGTACGCTACGGCTGTTGCCGAAACGTTTCCTGGGTCGGCATCCTACTGCCGGTAGTGCTCCACGACTTCCTCGCTGCGCAGGCGCGCGACCCTCGGATCCTGGCCTGCATCGCGGCGCGCACGCCGCTCTCGAAGTAAATCCCAATATCGATCGAGCCGCACCGCGGTCTCAATGTGTCGGTGTACTTGCGGGTCGTTCATATTGAAATCTCCCTCCCGCAGCGTCGCGTTCCTGCAAGAGAATGCCGAGCAGCAAGTCGGCGGTGGTCGCGACCGCCGCCTCGCGATCGAGCATCTCGAGCGCCGTATCGAGCACGATGATGCCTGCCGGAAGAATGTCGGCACGCTGCGGCTTCATGCCGGTGATTTTTTTGCGATCGTCGACGTTCATTCGCAGTAGCCGCTCGAGCGTGCGCCCCAAATCGGCGCGCGTCAGGGCTTGCGACGCGATCGGCGTTCGGCGTCCGCGGACGATCGCTGCCGTGGTCGTCGCGCTTCCGCCGACCAAGGCGAGTCGTTCGATGGGACCGTGCTCCGTCAGCGGCTTAAGCGCTTCGCGCGCGATCGACTTTGCCTCCTCGACGACCGCATCGTCGGCGCTTCCCTCACGGCCCGCAAGCGCCGGCAGCGCTTCGGTAAGCCGTACCGCGCCGATTTCACACGAAACGACGCTCTCCGGGCTCAACGAATCTCCGACGGCATACTCGGTGCTGCCGCCTCCCACGTCGAGCACGCCGACGCGTTCGCCGCGCAGCGTGCCGAAGGCCGTGAGCGCTCCGCGATACGATGCCGCCGCCTCTTCTTCGCCCGAAAGCACGCGAAGCGGCACGCCGAGCAGCTCGCGGACTCGCGCTTCGAACTCCTGCGCGTTCTCGGCTCGGCGCAGCGCGCTCGTCGCGATGGCAAAGAGCCGAACGTAATGCCCCCGCACGGCGCGCGCCATTTGCGCGATCGCATCGAGGGTGCGCTGCATCGGCTCGTCGGCGAGCCGCCCCCGTTCGCCAACGTTCTCTCCGATGCGCGTACCCGTGGAGCGTGCCAGCTCGACGCGGGGATTCTCCGGCGCTAAGTCGGCGAGCAGCAACCGCGTCGAATTCGTACCGATCGATACGATCGCGTATCGTTTACTCAACCGAAGCTCCGGTTACCGCGCCTGGTGCTTCGATTCGAAGAGCGCGGCCCTGCGCTTCTTTCGCAAGAAGTGCCGTTCCGCCGCCGGAAGGCCATCGGCCGGCTCCCACTCTTCTGTGCTCTTGAGGTACGAGGCAATCTGCTCTTCAAGGGTCTCGTCGCGGAGCTGGGGCGCGAGCGAGACGGCGCAGCGCCGTCCGTCCCGTCTCACCTCGAAGGCCAGGCGCTTGCGACCGGTCAACGAGCGCTGATACTCATCGCGATGCGTTTCGACATCGGAGGCGCTCGCGGTTGCGAGATCGCCGTCGTCGAGCCGCACGGTCGCACCGTATGCGTTGAGGTTGATCACGATACCGCCGGACGTACCGCTCACGGCTCGGCGGACGCCGCCGGCGCAGGGGAAACGAAGATCAGAGCCTCGTTCGGCCGCACGAGGCGCAAGCGGTCGTGAATCTCGGGAATTGCTCCCTCGGGGTCGCGCAGGCGGCGCAACTCGCGCTGCTGATCGTCGCGGCGGCGCTTGAGCGCGGCGACGTCGGAATGAATCGCCGACAACTCGCGGGCAGCGGCGACGTTCTCACCGATGGCGCGCGCGAACTGTATGGCGATCAGCGTGACGACCAGCAACGCAAGGGCAGCCGCAACTATGCGGCCGGCCAGACGGAGCAGGGGAGAGGCTCGGCGCGTCACTCCGCGGTGCCCGTCAGTTCCAAACCGTCCTCCTGCCACTCTCCCAATCGCCGGTACTTTCGATAACGCTCCTCCAAGAGTCTTTCCGCCGGTAGCTGCGAGAGCAGCGTCAACGCCCGGTCGATCGCCTCGAGCGTGCGGCTCACGACGTCGGGCGCATTCCGATGGGCCCCCCCTAGCGGCTCGGCGACGATCTCGTCGACGATGCCAAAGCGCTGTAAATCCTGGGCCGTCAACTTCAGGCGAGCCGCGGCTTCTTCGGCTTTGCCCGAATCAGACCAGAGAATCGCCGCGCAGCCTTCCGGCGATGCGACCGAATACGTGCTATGCTCGAGCATCAGGACGCGGTCGGCGATCGCAAGCGCGAGCGCTCCGCCCGAACCGCCCTCGCCGACGATCGCCGCGACGATTGGAACGCGCGCGGTCGTGAACGTCTGCAAGCACGTCGCGATGGCCTCCGATTGCGCGTGCTCTTCGGAACTTATCCCGGGGTCGGCGCCCTTGGTATCGACGAAGGTGACGATCGGCAAGCGCAAGTGAGCAGCAAGCCGCGCCAGGCGGCTGGTCTTGCGGTAACCCTCGGGCGCCGGCATGCCGAAGTTTCGTCGCAAATTCTCTCGCGTGTCGCGACCGCGCTGCTGACCGATCACCATCACCGCGCGCTTTCGCAACAGCCCGAATCCACCCACGATCGATGGGTCGTCCCGGTAGTGCCGATCGCCGTGCAACTCGTCAAACCGATCGAAGCGTGCGATATAATCGAGCGACGTCGGCCGAGCGGGATGGCGCGCCATATGAACTTTCTCCCAAGGAGAGAGCGCGCCGAAGAGCTCGTGCAGGATTTCTTGGTACTTTTGTTCCAGCGCCGCGATCTCGGACGACATATCGAGCGGCTGCGCGGCCGACGCTTGGCGCAACTCGGATATGCGCCGCTCCAGCTCGATCAACCCTTTCTCGCGCTCGACGATGACGTTATTGCTCACGAACCACGTACTCTAGCAGCCGCACCAGCGTTTCCTTGAGATTGCGCCGATCGACGACCATGTCGATCGCGCCCTTCTCCAAGAGGAACTCGGCCGTCTGGAACTGATCGGGCAAGCGTTGCCGGATCGTTTGCTCGATGACGCGCCGGCCGGCAAACCCAATCATCGCTTTCGATTCCGCGACGATCACGTCGGCCTGAAAGGCGAACGATGCGGCGACTCCTCCCGTCGTCGGATCGGTGAGCACGACGAAGAAGAAATTGCCTTCCTCCATAAAGCGCGAGACCGCCGCGGTCGTCTTGGCCATCTGCATGAGCGCGAGCATGCCCTCTTCCATTCGGGCGCCGCCGGATGCAGCGAAGATCAGGCACGGCACCTTCCGCCTGCGCGCCTCTTCAAGCAGCAGCGTGATTCGCTCGCCGGTCACGCGCCCCATCGTGCCACCGCGAAAGTTGAAGTCCATGACGCCCAATGCAACCGGAAAGCCTCCGACCGTCGCCAAACCGCAGACGACCGATTCGGAAAGACCGCTACGTTCCCGATCGGCTTTTAGCTTCGCCGAGTAGCTCTTCTTATCAGACCACCCGAGCGGATCGTCCGACGTGACCTCCTGTCCGATCTCGCTAAAATCCCCGTCCGCGATCGACGCGATCCGATCCTGTGCGCTCATGCGGAAATGATAGCCGCAGCGCGTGCAGACGAAGAGATTCGCGGCCAAATCGCGACGATAGAGCACTTCGCCGCACTTCGTGCACTTGTTCCAGAGCGCAGCGTCGTTGCTCGACGCTTCTTTGGCGCGGCGCGAGGGAAGCCACTCGGGTACCGGCATCAGTGGCCCGTCGCCTTACGCGTTTTGGCCGCTTGCGGTAGAAGCCAGGCCGCGTAGAGGCGGCCGAGCTGTTTGAGATAGTTGAATATCTCTCGCTGATTGAGCTTCGACTCGCCCGCCACTCGATCGGTAAAGACGTATGGGATCTCAACGGCCTTGCCGTAATGCGCCTTCGCGATGACCTCGAGGCCGATCTTGAAGCCGATCGGATCGAGCGCGACGTCCTCGAGCGCGTCGCGGCGCACGAGGAAGTACCCGCTCGTGACGTCTTTGACCCGAGTCAGCGGGCGCGCGAGCCAGCACGCGACGCGCGAGGTGATGATGCGCCGAGCCGGCCAGTTTGCGATGCCGCCGCCCCGCACGTAGCGGCTTCCGACGGCCAATCCGTACTCGTCCGATTCGAGCGCGGCGACCATGTTGGGAAGCGCGTTGGGATCGTGGCTGAAGTCGGCATCCATCGCGCCGAGCACGACCGACTCGCCGCGCGCCACGCGCCAGCCCTCGATGACCGCACTCGACAAGCCGAGCTTTCCGCTGCGATGAAGGCAACGGACCGGTAAGCGTTGTGAAAGCTCGTCGGCGAGGGCGCCGGTTCCATCCGGCGAGTTATCGTCGACGACGATGATCTCGCCGTCGAGGCCGTGCGCGCGGAAGGTCGCATCCAGCGCCGAAAGCAGCTTTTCGATACCCGCGGCCTCGTTATAAGTTGGAATCACGATCGAGAATGGGATCGGCATGCGACTGGCCTGCTTCTACGACGTCAAGGCGGTTATCACCGCCAAGAGCGCTATAGCTGCCGTGTCGGTGCGCAGTATGCGCGGCCCCAGCGAGAGCATCGCTGCTCCGCGCCGCTCGGCAGCCTCCGCTTCGTCATGCGTGAAGCCCCCTTCCGGCCCAACGACGATGAGCGCAAGACCCGCCTCGGGTAGCGCGGCGAGCACGGCTTCCCGCAGCGAAACCGGCTCAGCGAGCTCCCACGCAAAAAAAACCGCCTCGTAGGAATCGAAGCGCTCGAGCAGCGCCTGGAACTCTAGCGGGGCTCGTACTTCCGGAGCGTCCCGTCGTCCGCTCTGTCGCGCCGAGCTGCTCGCCAGTCGCTGCCAGCGTGCGAGCTTTTCGTTACGGACGGCGCGACCGACGCTGCGCTCGCAGTAAAAAGGGAGAAACGCATTTGCTCCCAGTTCCGTGCACTTTTCGACGACAAAGTCCATCCGCCGCCCCTTGGGGACGGCCTGCGCGACGTCGAACCGCAACGCCGTCTCCGAGGCACTGCGTTGTGCGAGCCTCTCCGTCAACGTGGCGCGGACGACGCGCCCTGCGTCCTCGATCGACGCGCAAAACGCCGTCGCCTCGGAGTCGATGACCTCGATGCGATCTCCGCGCGTCAAGCGCAGCACTCGCGAGATCTTGTGCGCGTCGCCGGCCCCGATCTCGACGACGTCGCCGACCCGGCGCGCCCCCCCGACGAAAAAGCGGCGGGCCCCACTCACTGCAGAGCGGTCACTCGGGCCGGAACGCGTCCTTTACGCGATCGAAGAAACTGCGTTCTTCGATCGCATCGCCGCCGGCGAGCGCGTACTCTTCGAGCAGCTCTCGCTGACGCTTGTTCAACTTCGCCGGAACGACGACGTGCACGGTGACGTGATGATCGCCGCGCTGCGTTCCGCGCACGCTCGGCATGCCGTATCCGCGCACTCGCAGAGTCGTTCCCGACTGCGTACCCGCCGGCAGCGTGAGCTCCACGTCGCCCGCAAGCGACGGAACTTCGATCGTGGCGCCGAGCGCCGCTTCCGTGAAGCTTACCGGCACATTCACGAACGTATCTCGGCCGTCTCGCTTGAAGATGCGATGCGGCGTGATCGTCAAGTAGACGTAAAGGTCGCCGGGCGGTCCGCCTTTCGTTCCGCCCTCGCCGCTCGAGGCGATGCGAATGCGCGATCCGTCGTCGACGCCCGGCGGCACGTTGACGTTGAGCCGCGACTCGGCTTCGGTCCGTCCGTGGCCCCCACACGATTCACAGGGATGTGCGATGACGTGGCCTTCGCCGCCGCAGCGGCTGCACAAGCTCTGCGTTACGATCTGGCCGAGCGGAGTCTGGCGGGCGGTTCGCACCGTTCCGCTGCCGCCGCAGCGCTCGCACGGCACGACCATCGTCCCAGTTTTAGCGCCGCTACCTTTACAGGTCTCGCATTGCGCGAGGCGATGGAAGACGATCTCTTTCGTCGTTCCATGGAACGCTTCTTCGAGCGTGATCTCGAGGTCGTACCGCAGGTCCGATCCGCGTTCCGGTCCGGCGCGGCGACCCCCGGTCGCGCCCCGGACGTTTCCGAAGAACATATCGAAGATATCGCCGAATGCTCCCGGCCCGAAGCCAACATCACCCGGTCCGGCCGAGGCGCCGTTGCCGACGTAACCAAAACGGTCGTACTCCGCGCGCCTTCTTGGATCGGAGAGCACCTCGTACGCTTCGTTGATCTCTTTGAACCGATGCTCGGCCCGCGATTTGTCTCGCGCGACGTCGGGATGGTGCTCGCGCGCGAGCGCGCGATAGGCTCGTTTGATCTCATTCCCCGAGGCTTCTCGCGAAACGCCGAGGGTCTCATAGTAGTCCCGCGTGGGCATGGCGGATTAAATCAGAGGTTCCTAAGCTCTCGGTATGTCGTCGACGTCGGAGAGTCGCTGGCTCAAGGTTTCCGCGGTACCCGAGGCGACGGCGAGCAGCCGCGCGTAGGGCATCCGTCGCGGCCCCAGGATCGAAAGCATTCCCAGCGCCTGCGATCCAAAGTGGTACGGCACCGTGACGACCGAAAGATCCGCGAGTTCTTCGCTCCCAAGCTCGTGGCCGATCTTGACGCTTGCGGTCTCGGCGTTCATGGTATCGGCAACGATTTGGTAGAGCGTCTTTTGTTCCTCAACGATGCGCAGGATCGAGCGCAGCTTGCGAAGGTCCTGAAACTCCGGCTGATCGAGTAAGTTCTGCGCACCGGCCGCTGCAATCGTCGGCTGTTCGCTCGATTTCGCCGAGAGGGCGGCTGCGACGACCGCGCCGCGCAGATCGTCGGAGACGCCGGCTTCTTGCGCCGCTAGCCCGATCTCGCTCTCCGTCACGTCGCGCAGCAACCGGTCGGCAAGGCGCGCGTTCAATGCGTTGGAGAAACGCGTAAGGTCGTCGGGACGCACCTCGGCACCGAGCTCGAAGAGACTCTGCGCGGTGACGCCGAGGGACGTCACGACGATCGCGACGCCCGTATGCGGCGAGAGCCAAATCAACTGAATGTGCTTGAAGAGCTGCGCTTCTTGTTGCGGCTTGGTGATAAACGCTAAGTTATTTGAAAGCCGGCCGAGCAGGCGCGTCGTATGCTCGATGATCTCGGCCAGCTCGCTCGTCGCGTCGCCGAGCTCGTCGCGAATGCGGCGACGCTCGTCCTCGGTCAACTCCTCCGGCTGCATCAAGCGATCGACGTAGGTGCGGTAGCCGGCATCCGAAGGGATGCGGCCCGCCGAGGTGTGCGGTTGGATCAAGTAGCCGTCCGCCTCCAGTTCTGCCATCTCGTTGCGAACGGTCGCCGAACTGATGCCGAGGTTGTACTTTTGGGTCAGCGCCTGCGAGCCGACCGGCTCGGCCGTGGCGACATACTCGTAGACCACCGTCGCGAGAATATAGGCCTTCCTCTTTCCGAGGCCGCTGCTATCTATCACGCCCCTACTGTAGCACTCCCGCCGCGGGAGTGCTAGCCGACCGTTGTGGAAGCGCCCGCTCGATTGCCTGGTCGAGTTCGGTCCAGCTCAGACCGCCGACCGAGACGTACGAGACGTCGCCGCTGGGATCGAGCACAAGGGTAACGGGAATCGCCGAGACTGAGTAGATGCGGAAGACCGAGCCTGCGACGTCTTCGACGACCGGCAGGGCGATGTTGGAAAGATGTAAGTAGTTCGTCGCTACATCGGGCAGCTCGTCGGAGATCGTAACGACGGCGACGCGGCTGCCGAAGGTCTCTCGCGCGCGCACGAAGTCCTTGAGCTCGGCCGTGCAGACGTGACACCACGTCGCCCAAAAATCGATGATGACCACTCGTCCGCGAAGGTCGGAAAGATATTCGGCGCCGCGCGGCGTCGGAAAAACAAAGTTTGGCGGCGGCGCGTCGTAACGGATCGTCGCGAGCCCCGTCGACGAGGCGGTCAGCGTCGCAAGGACGAGTGCAGCGAACATCAAGAACCTCTGACGCGTTGCATTTCGGCAGGCGCGGCGGTACCGCCTCGGAACCACTGACGGATGACGACGCCTGCGATTGAAGCCCTCCTCGAGGAGAGCCGGCGCTTTCCGCCTTCGCCCGAATTCGCCGCTCAGGCGAATGCGAAAGCCGGGATCTACGACGATGCCGACGAGGATTACACTGCGTTCTGGGCTTCCTGGGCGCGTAAGCTCGAGTGGATCAAACCTTTCACGGTTACCCTGGAATGGGACGACCCCTTCGCGCGCTGGTTTGGCGATGGTCAGCTCAACGTATCGGTGAACTGCCTCGATCGCCACGTTCGCGCCGGCCGCGGTGATAAGATCGCTTATTATTACGAAGGCGAGCCTGGAGACCGTCGCACGATCACCTACGCAGAGCTGCTCGACGACGTGAACCGTTTTGCCAACGGACTGCGCAAATTAGGTATTCGTCGGGGGGACCGGGTCGCGATCTACATGCCGATGATTCTGGAGCTTCCGGTCGCGATGCTTGCCTGCGCGCGCATCGGCGCCGCCCACTCAGTGATTTTCGGCGGCTTCTCTCCCGAATCGATCGTCGACCGCGTCAACGACGCCCAATGCGTCGCGCTGATTACCGCCGATTACGGCTGGCGCCGCGGTCACAAGGTTCCGCTCAAGCGCAACTGCGACGTCGCCATGGAACAGACGCCGTCCATCGCACACTGCGTCGTCGCACGTCGGGTGGGCGATGAGGTCTTCATGCGCGAAGGACGCGATTACTGGTGGGACGAGATCGTGGCCGGTCAATCGAACGAGTGCGATCCCGCGCCGATGAACGCGGAAGACCTGCTCTTCCTCCTCTACACGAGCGGCACGACGGCGAAACCAAAGGGCATCAAACACACGACGGCCGGCTATTTGACGCACGTCGCTGCGACCCACAAACTCGTATTCGATCTGAAGGAGGAGCGCGACGTCTATTGGTGCACTGCCGACATCGGCTGGGTAACCGGTCACTCGTACATCGTCTACGGGCCACTCGCCAACTGTGCGACGAGCGTCATCTACGAAGGCACGCCGGATTTCCCGGACAAAGACCGATTTTGGGAGATCGTGGAGCGTTACGGCGTAACGATCCTCTATACCGCACCGACCGCGATTCGCACCTTTATGAAGTGGGGCACGGATTATCCGGCGCGGCACGACCTCTCGTCGCTGCGGCTGCTGGGGACCGTCGGTGAGCCGATCAATCCCGAAGCGTGGATCTGGTATTTGGAGTGGATCGGTGGAAACCGCACACCGATCGTCGACACATGGTGGCAGACGGAGACGGGCGGCATCATGATTGCGCCGCTGCCGGGCGTCACGACGCTGCGTCCGGGCAGCGCGACGAAACCGCTACCGGGGATTGCCGCGGATATCGTTGACGACCGGGGCGAGTCGGTGCCGCTCGGCGGTGGTGGTTACGTCGTGCTGACGCGTCCGTGGCCGGGAATGCTGCGCGGAATCTGGGGCGACGACGAGCGCTACGTGCAGACCTATTGGACGAAGTTCCCCGCTCGCTATTTCGCGGGCGACGGCGCTCACCGCGATGCCGAGGGCAACTACTGGTTCATGGGACGCATCGACGACGTGATGAACGTCAGCGGCCACCGCATTTCGACGACCGAGGTCGAGAGCGCGCTCGTCGATCACCCCGCCGTCGCGGAGGCGGCCGTCTGCGGAAAGCTCGACGACATGACCGGACAAGCCGTTTACGCGTTCGTCTCACTCAAAGGCGCCCGCACCGGATCGCCGGAGCTCGCCGACGAGTTGCGCGATCACGTCGGTGCGAAGCTCGGGAAGTTCACGCGCCCGAAGTACGTAACGTTCACTGAGGAGCTGCCTAAGACGCGAAGCGGCAAGATCATGCGCCGCCTCCTGCGCGATATCGCCGAAGGGCGCACGCTCGGCGATACCACCACGCTCGCGGATTCTTCGATCGTCACGGAGCTCCAAGAGCGCGCGAAGATCGAAGTAACGCAGGAAGAGTAGGAACGTCGCGCCCTAGGGCCGGGGCGACCCGGTCGGTTTCGGCGATGCGTGCATCATCATCGAATGGTGACTCATCATCGAGCCGTGCGTGGGCGACGGCTTGGGGTGGCTCATCATCGAGCCGTGCGTGGGCGACGGCTTGGGTGGCTCATCATCGAGCCCGAGTGCGTTGCCGAAGGCTTCGGCGACGGAGTGGCTGCAATCAGAGCAAGTGCCAGCGTAACGATATACTTTTTCGAAATTTCCTCCACGATTATTGGTGAACTGTTGCCGTAGATACGCCGCAGCCTTGCCTTTCAGATGACTCGTGAGCGAACTCATCCGTTTAGCCGTTTCGGGCGTTCTCATGGCGGATGCGAACGTGGTCGGCGTCGAAGGCTGCCTGCCATGAAACCGGCGCCGGGAGACGATGAAGCTTTGGCTGCAGCATTTGCGGCACACGAACCCTGGGCGTTCGGCGAAGCCTACCGGCGACACGCCTCGCTGCTCTATTCGGCCGCCTATAACGTGCTCGGCAATGCCGACGAGGCCAAGGATTGCGTCGCCGACGCGATTGCGAGACTCTGGCGATCGCCGCGAGCCTATTCGAGCGCGCGCGGCAGCCTGCGAAACTTTCTCGTCGTTTGCGTTCGCAACGAGGCGATTTCGCAACGGAGACGTCAAGCTCGCAGAACGCGCACGGAGGAGCGGCTCGCAGGGATGGCCCCCGAGCGCGAGGAGCTGCCGGCCGGCGATCCGATCGAGCGCGACCGGGTGCGCCGTGCGTTGCTCGCGCTCCCCGTCGAGCAACGGGTAGCGATCGCACTCGCTTACTACGAAGGAAAGACGCAGAGCGAGATCGCCGCGGAGCTGGCGGAACCGCTCGGCACGATCAAGAGCCGCATCAAGCTCGGTTTACGCAAGCTCGCGTCCGCGCTCGAACCGGTTTCGGCCGAAAGCGGCCTGCGCCCATGACGTACGAGCATATCGGAGACTCGGCGGAGCTCTACGCCCTCGGGGCGCTCGCCGACGACGAGCAGGCCGCGATCGAAGCACACCTGCGCGAATGTTCGCAATGCGCGCGGGCGGTCGCGTCGGCGGAGCGCGACGTCTCGCTGATCGCTTCCATGGAAGAGCGACAACTCGCGCCCCCCGACCTGGAGCGCCGCATCGAGGCAATCGTGCAGACCGATGGGATCCAGGCGAAAACGCGCGTTCGGCGCTTCGCGTGGCCGCTGCCGGCGGCACTCGCCGCCGCGCTCGTCGTGGGTCTGCTTCCGTCGGCCTATTTCTGGTCGCAGAGCCAGGGGCTTCACCGCGACATGCTTGCCCAGAGCGCGGCGATGGGGCGCCTCGCGAGCTCGCCTCACCGCATCGCGATCTTCCGGGCGGCGCAAGGAGAGATGCCGGCCGAAGTCGCCTACGCGCCGGATGGCTCGTGGTACGTCGTCGTCGTACGGGGCGCTTCAAGAGCGCTCGCGGTCGCGTGGATGCACGACGGCCGTCGAACGATGCTGGGGACCGCGACTCCTCGCGGAAACCTCGCGATGCTCTATCTGCCCAAGAGCCATCGCATGGATCGGCTCGCGCTCATGGATGGCGACCGGGTCGTTGCGGAGGCGACTCTCTCGTGGCAAAGAACGCCCCCAAGTCGTCAAGACGGTCGATCCGTGTAGCCGGAGGGAGCGAGGAGAGAATCTTCGCGCCGTAGCGCGTCGATGCCGCGCGACCGTCGAGCAGCGCGACGAGACCCCGATCGCTCGTGCTGCGAATGAGTCGCCCGAAACCCTGCTTGAGCCGCACCGTGGCAGCGGGAATCATGTAGTGCTCGAACCCGTCGAGTCCGCGCGCCTCGAGCGCGCGCACGCGCGCCATCACGAGCGGATCGCTCGGTGAGGGAAATGGAAGCCGATCGATGATCACGCACGAGAGCGCGTCGCCGGCGACGTCGATCCCCTCCCAAAACGTCGCGGTGGCGAAGAGCACCGCGCCCGGCGTTCGCCGGAACCAGTCGAGTAAATGCGAGCGCGGAAGCTCGCCCTGAAGCCGAATCGGAAAAGCGAGACGCTCGCAGACCAGCCGATGGACTTCCCGCAGCCGCGCATACGAGGTGAAGAGGACGAACGCGCGCCCGCCCGTGCGGTCGAGGCACTCCTCGACGAGCGGCGCGGCTCGCCGCGCAAACTCCGGCGACTTTGGATTTACCTCGGCCGGCGCGACGAAGAGGCGCGCCTGGCGCGCGTAATCGAAGGGCGAGACCGCGACCAGCTCCTGCGCGTCGTCGATTCCCAGCGTCCGGCGAACGAAGCGAAACGAGTCCTCCGTGGCCAGCGTCGCGCTCGTAAGAACGACGCTCTCCGTGCGAGAGAAGAGCGCCGCGCGCAGGAAATCGGCAACCTCGTGCGGTGCGCAGTTCACGCAGTAACGTCCGTCCGAATCGCTGCGCTCGACCCAGGCGATCGTTTCGGGGAGTCCGGCTTCGATCCGATCGACCACCGACTCGTGCGCGAGGATCGCGCGCAGCGCAAGGTCACGGCGACGCTCCGCCTCGGCCGGATCGTCGACGCGTTTCTTTAAGGCCGCCGTCGAGTTCGCGACGAGCCAGTTCTCCAAGCGGTAGAGCGCGGAACGCAGCGCCGCCAAGGCCGGCCACGCTTCCTCGTTGGCTGCAAGGAGATAGCGCTCGCCGGAGACGCGCGCGAGCGCCGACTCGAGACGCGCGACGGCACGCTCGAACTCCGCATCGAACGCGGTGGGCAGCTCGTAGGCGCGGCGCAGCTTGCGCAGCATCCTGCCGATCGTTGCGGCCGAGAGGGCCGCGGTAAGCGCATCGGTCGCCCAGCGCTCGCACTGATGCGCTTCATCGAGCACCGCCACGTCGTACGGGGGGAGCAACCCTCCGCCGACGGCAAGATCCAGGAAGAAGAGCGCGTGATTGACCACGATGAGATCGGCGTACTTCGCCTGGTCACGTTTGGCGAAGAAAAAGCAGCGGCGAAAGTGTTCGCAGTATTCGCCGACGCATTCGTCCGCGTCGGCGTCGAGCTCTTCCCATTCGCCGGCCGGCGGGACGAAGCCGAGCTCGCCGCGGTCGCCGCTCTCGGTGCGCTCGGCCCACTCCCAGATTCGCTGCATCGAACGCGTCGGCGCGAGCAGCCGGTCGGCTCGCATGCGCTCCAGCTTCTGCCGGCAGAGATAGTGCGCGCGCCCCTTGAGCAGCGTCACGCGCAAGGGCGCGCGCAACGCTTCGCGCACCAATGGAATGTCCTTCTGCACGAGCTGCTCTTGAAGCGCGATCGTCCCGGTCGAGAGCACGACTTTTTTCCCGCTGCGGACCGCCGGTACGAGGTAGGCGAGCGATTTGCCGACACCCGTGCCCGCCTCGACGATAGTGTGCATTCCCTCCAGGATGCCGCGCTCGACGAGCTGTGCCATCTGCAGCTGTCCGGCGCGCGGCTCGAAGCCCGCCAGCGTTTGCGCGAACGGGCCGTCGCTTCCGAAAACCTCTTCGAGCGACGGCCTCACCGGGTGCCGTGCTGCGGATCGATTGGCGATTCGTACTCCGTGTCGAGCTCGCGCCCCGTCGCGGCGTCGACGACGACCGGGGCGACGCGACGCGGAGGATAATAGATCGCATAGGTCAGCACGAAGCCCGCGAGCAGGCCCGCCACGTGAGCCTGCCAGGAGATTTGCGGAACGGTGAACGTGATGATGAGATTCACGATGAGAATCCCGGTGTTGGCCCGCACTAGCGCCATCCCCGGCTTTCCGAGTTTGAAACCAATCGCGAAGAGCGCACCGAAGAGTCCGAAAATAGCTCCGCTCGCGCCGACCGTTGGCACCATCGGGTTACTGAAATAGACGACGCCCAATCCCGATACGACGAGCGAGACGACGTAAACGAGGAGCATCCGCCACGATCCCAGCGCCAACTCGATGAATCGGCCCAAAAACCAAAGAGAGAGCATGTTGACGCCGATGTGGAGTAACCCGCCGTGCAGGAAGGCACCGGTGAATATGCGCCACCACTGGTGGTACTGCAGCACGAAGGCCGGAATCAACGCACCGTCGACCAGGACGCGGTCGATGCCGTTCCCGTTTCCGAAGCCGGAGAGCATTTCCGGACCACCGACGTAGATTTCCCATAGATATCCGATAACGTTGAGGACGATCAGGAAGCGAGTGATCACGCAATCATTACCGTGCGCGCGAGCTCCAGCGAGATTGCGTGCCGTTCTCCGTCGACCTCGATCGTCAGCGGTCCGCCGAGCGGCGCCTTCGCGACGACGCGCAGACGTACGCCGGGGCGCACGCCGACCTGGCCGAGATAGCGCAAGATTTCCGGCATCTGCTCGGTAACGCCGGAGACGGTCACCGGTTTCCCGGGCTCGACTTGAGCGAGCGGAACGCCGATTCGGACCGGCTCGGTCAAATCGGCGGGGGGAATGGGATGTCCGTGCGGGCAGGTTTGCGGATCGCCGAGCGCGGCAATCAAGCGTTCTTCGACGCGAGGCGTGATCGCGTGCTCGAGAATGCACGCCTCGGCGTAGACTTCGTCCCAGGGCATGCCCAGAACGTCGGTAAGCAGCCGCTCCGCCAATCGGTTGCGCCGGACCACGCCGACGGCGACCTCTAGGCCCTTGCGCGTGAGCTTGATGTCGCCGCGCACTTCGTGTTCGACGTAGCCGTCGTTGACGAGCTTCTTCAGCATGCCCGATACAGACGCCGGAGCGACGCCGAGCTCGCTCGCCAGCGCGGACGTAGTGACACCCGGCCCCTCGCGCTCGAGACGATAGATCGCCTTCATGTACATCTCGAAGGACTCGGCGAAATGCGAATGTGAGTGGCCGGGCATACCGGCTCTAACTTCGCGGCGCAACGCGGAGTTCCGCAACCGCCGCGTCGAGTTGCGTTTCCATTGCCCGCTTCTCGCCGGCGCCGGCGAAGCTGACGGCGATCGCATTGCGGACGTAGCGCTCGAGCGCCACGCTGCCGGCGGCGTCCTCGACGAGCGCGTATTCGCGCTCGATCGAGGCGCCGAAGATCGCCGGATCGTCACAGTCGATCGTAACGATGCAGCCTCGGCGAGCGAAATCCACGTACGGATGCGGATGATCTGGAAGCGCCGCTCCCGTGAGCCGGTTCGACGTGGGACAGATTTCAAGGGGAATGCCACGCACCGCAAGCAACTCCAGCGTCGGCGCGTCTTCGAGCGCGCGAAGGCCGTGACCGATCCGTTCTGCCCGCAACAGTTCGACGGCGTCGCGCACGCTTGCCGGCCCGGCGGCTTCGCCGGCGTGCGCGACGCAGTGCAATCCCTGCGCGCGCGCGTAGGCAAATGCGTCGACGAAGAGCTCGGGCGGGAAACGCGCTTCGTCGCCGCCGAGAGAGATGCCGATTACGTCCAGATCGGTCATCGAGGCCGTCGCGCGAGCCGTCGCCATCGCGCTTTCGGCCCCGAAGTTTCGCGTGAGGTCCACCAAGAGCTTGAACGCCGCACGCGGTCGTGCGGCGCGCAGCTCGCCGGCGATCGCCTCCATCGCGGCGCGGACGTCGAGGTCCGGATTGAAGAACGTCCAGACCGATGGCGAGACGAAAAGCTCGCCGTAGATCACGCCTTGCCCGAGCGCGTCCTCGACGAACTCTCGCGCGAGGCGCGCGTAATCTTCGGGCTCCCGCAGTGACCGGCCGACCGCCGCGAAGACGAGCAGAAACTCTTGGAAATTGCTAAACCGATAGGGATCGGATCGATCGACGCCCGCATCGTCGTGGGGACCCGGCGCTTCGAAGGATGACCCGCGCGAAGGCCGGTAGCGCAGAGGAACGCCGTGCTTATCGGCAAGCTCGACGAAGGTCGCGCCTCGGAGGCTGCCCTCGAGGTGGCAGTGCAAATGGACCTTCGGTATCCGCGCGGCGAGCGAACCGAGTGGCATGCCGGTCGCTTTCGGCGTCGGTCGCGCGAGCACCGCGCGAACGGCGGCTCGCCCGCTCTGCCGGGAGGGGCGAAACCAGACGCGTCGTAGTGTGGTCGTTCGTATCGCGGGGTGGAGCAGTCCGGTAGCTCGTCGGGCTCATAACCCGAAGGACGGTGGTTCAAATCCACCCCCCGCAACCAAATCGGAGGTCCGTTTACTGGGAATGTAAACGGACCTCTCTTTTAATCGAGCGTGAGGCGGCCGCGGCCGATTTCAAAATCGGCCATTCCGTAGTAGATGTCGAATTCGCGCTCGCTTCGGCGGTCGATGCCGGTCGGAAAAACAACATGTCCGACGGCTCCGTGTAGCTCCGCTCCAACTTCGGGAACGAAGAGCGGCTCCTGCGATCGGAATACGACCCGATCGAGGTGCTGCGCGTCGTGGATGATCACGCCGGCGCAGTATCGCAACCGGTTCGCGCCTCTGGCATGGGGCAGCTCGTCAACGCCATGAATGACGGAGAGCCAGCCCTCGGCGACGCGAACCGGCGGCGCACCCGCGCCAACCTTGATGGTTCCCCAGTTCGCCGGCGGAATGGCCAGCCGGTGGGTTTCGGTTGCGATGCAAAGGGCGTTGATGTTGTCGCGAACCGCTTGGAGCGGAAAATAGCCGATTGCAATGCCTTCGCGGCGCTCGGGCGGAAGCGCTTCGATCTCCGCTATTGCTTCTCTCGGATCCGTCGCGGAAAGCTGCAGCGTCGGCCGATGATAGAATGCAAGCGATTCCACCCCTGACGGCGACGTCACCGGTTCCGAAAAGAACGCGGCATCCTTATCGGCGAAGGGCCCGTCGCTTCCCTCAAATTGCAACAACCCTAACCGTTGCCAGTGCACGCCATCGTCCGATACCGCAGCCGCGACTTCGGGACCCCGGGGTCCGAACGCAACGTACGCCATGACGTACCGGTCGATGGCCGGTACGAACGTCACGCGCGGATCTTCGCAGCCGTGCCCTTCGGGGCCGTCGCGCAGTTCGTACGGTGCTTGCGGTTCGAGCGCAAATCCGCAGAAATCGAGCTCCAGCCTGCCGTCGTCACGCTCCCGCGCCCGAAACGATCCGACGCGTGACACGTTTCCTTGCGCGACCATGCGGGGGTAGATCTGCAACGTGTTATCGTGCAGCCGCGCGCACGCGGGATTCAAGATGCCAAAGGCTCCGAGCTCACCCTTGGGCTTGAGAACGGTACCCAACCGCGAAAATTTCAAAAGGAGGCCTACGCGCTCAGCAGCCCGGTCTCTCTGCCCACGCGCTCGAACGCTGCGAGCGCTCGATCCATTTCGTCTTTGGTAAGCGCGGCGCTGATCTGCACGCGAATGCGCGCCGTGCCTTCCGGAACGACGGGGAAGCCGAAGCCGGTTACAAAGACCCCGGCCTTCAGCAGCTTATCGCTGATCGCTATCGCTCTCGCGGTCTCTCCGACAATGATCGGGACGATCGCGCTTTCGCTGACCAGCGGGTTGTACCCAATGCGTTTGAGGCCTTCGCGGAAGTAGTGCGTCTTCTCGCGCAGGTCGCGTACCAGCTCGGGATGCGCGTCGAGATACTCGATCGCCGCCAGCGAGCTGCACGCAACCGTCGCCGGCAATGCGTTGGAGAAGAGCTGCGGCCGCGAGCGTTGGATCAGGGTGTCGATCAACGCGCTGCTGCCCGCCACGAATCCTCCTGCCGCGCCGCCGAGCGCCTTTCCGAGCGTGCCGGTGATGACGTCCACCTGGCCCGTGAGGCCGTAGTGCTCGACCGTACCGCGCCCGGTCGGTCCCATCACGCCGGTGCCGTGGGAATCGTCCACGACGGCGATCGCGCCATACCGCTTTGCGAGCTCAACCATCTCGGGAAGCTTGGCGAGATCGCCCTCCATCGAGAAGACCCCATCGGTAACGATGACAATCGGGAAGCAATCCGAAACGCTCTTGAGCTTCTCTTCAAGCTCGCGCATATTGCCGTGTTTGAAGCGTTCTCGTCGCGCCTTGGAGGCAAGCCGAACGCCGTCGATGATCGAGGCATGATTCAGCTCGTCGGAGACGATCGCCGAACCCTCGTCGCAAATCGTCGGAAAGAGGCCGGTATTGGCGTTCCAGCAAGAGACGTACGAGAGTGCGGCCTCCGTTCCTAAGAAGGCTGCAATCCGATCCTCGAGGACGCGGTGAATGTCGAAGGTTCCGCAGATAAAGCGCACCGAAGCCGTGCCGGCGCCGTACTTGTCGAGGCCGCGCTTTCCGGCCTCGACGACTTCGGGATTGTCTGCGAGACCTAAATAGTTGTTGCTGGAGAGGACGATGACGTCGCCGGCCTCTTCCATGTGGACCTCGGGCGCCATCGGCGTCGTCAAGTGACGGAGATGTTTATACGTTCCCGCTTTCTTGAGCGAGTCGAGATCCGATTGCAGCTTCTCTTCGAAGGCGCGATTCATGGTCTGGCGATATCTCCTTTGAAGTCCAAGACGATTTTGACCGCCTCGCCCTTCTCCATGAGGGCGAAGGCTTCGTCGAACGCGGTATAGGGTAGAACGTGCGTGATGATCGAGCGCGGATCGACGCGACCGCTCTTGACGAGCGCCTCCGTCTGATACCACGTTTCAAACATGCGCCGGCCGTTGATGCCGAGCACCGTGAGACCTTTGAAGATGACGCGGTCGGCCAAGTTGAGGTTGACGGTCCCGGCGGGTAGGCCGAGCAGCGCGGCGGTTCCCCCGTTACGCAGCAACTGCAGACCGAGATCGATGGCGGCGCCGCTTCCCGACATTTCGAGCAGCACGTCCGCGCCGTCGCCGCGGGTTCGCCGCCGAATCTCGGCCGATAAATCGGGTTGCGTCGAGAGGAAGGCCGCATCGGCCCCGAGGCGCTGCGCCAGCTCGAGTCGGGCGGGATTGACATCGATGGCGTAAACCGAGAGCGCCCCCGCGGCGCGCGCGACCGGAATCGCCATGAGGCCGATCGATCCAACGCCCATAATGACGACGCTCTTGACGCTCACTCCGGCGGCCATTACCGTGTGCACGGCATTGCCGAGTGGATCGAAGATCGCCGCGCTCACGTCGGGAATCTCCGGATCGAGTCGCCAAACGTTGTACTCGGGGATCGCGACGTACTCTGCAAACGCGCCGTCTCGATCGACGCCGATGATTTTGACTCGCTCGCAGATATGAGCCTGACCGGTGCGGCAGAGCAGACACGTCAGATCGGCGATGTGGCCTTCGCCCGAGACGCGCTCCCCGACGCGAACCGCGCTTACCGCCTCGCCGACCGCGGCGACGGTGCCCATGAACTCGTGGCCCACGACGAGCGGAGGCTTCACACGGTTTTGGGCCCATGCGTTCCACGCGTAGATGTGGTGATCGGTCCCGCAGAGGCCCGCTTTCTCGACCCGGATCAGCACGTCGCCGGGGCCGATCTGGGGCACCGGCACTTGGGTCAAACGAAAACCGGGCGCCGAGCTTGGCTTGACGAGGGCCCTCATCGTCGACGGCATGAGGGCCCCCTATTTCACTCGCGCTTCAAGAAACCCCCGCGCTTAGAAATCGTACTCCAGTTGTGCGCGATTGTACTTGAAGAGCGGCAAGCCGCCGAACTCGGTTGCGCCGGGCGAAGATCCCGGCGGGCAGCTGGTCGTCCCGGCGGCGCCGCAGTAAGTATTGCTGAGCGATCTCTGGATGAACCGGTCGCGCAGCACCAGACCGCGATACGGCCCGTGCGCGGGCATGTGACTGAAACGGTACCGCCCGTCGAGACTCCAAATGTTGGTGTTCTCGGGAGCCAGGGCATTGCCGTAGTTGTACCACGCGTCGGCCGCAATGAAGACCCACTTCGTGTTGGTCGAAGTGAACTGTGCCCCGACCTTCCACGACGTACCGGGCGCGCGCCTGTCGGCCATGCCCTGCGTGACGCTCGTCGTAAAGAGCGGATCGCTGTCGTAATTGTCGGTGTACGGGCTTGCCCAGCCGCCGTAATAGATGTTCGTCGTCCCGTTCGGATTGGTGAAGCACTGCGCCGCGTTGAGCGGGAGGAAATATGCGAGCGTCGCGCCTTTCGTGCTGATTTGATAGTTCGAGTTGCTGCACGTTACGTTGGTCGGCAGAAAGACCGTGTCGGTCTTCCAAGGAATCTGATCGTAGCCGGCCGAGAGCTGAATATTCTTCGTGACGTTGGCTCCGATCTGAGCACCAAAGACTTGACTGTTGACCTTACCGATGTACGAGAGGCCGGCGTTCTGTTCCGTGCCGCCTTGCAGCGCAATCCACGGCGTCCAAGGGTTAGCGAACGTGTACCTGCCGTCAAACCACCACATGTTCACGAGGTCGCTGACGCCGTAGAAATATCCGTCCGCAGCGAATCCCGGTGCCGACGGATCGCCGTAGCCGACCTTGCCCATCGCAAAGCCGTTGGTGGTGATGCCGAGTCCGCCGGGAACGTAGATGTTCGGGGCCATGCCGTTGTTGCCCGCAGGGAAGCTCGTCAGAAGCGTCTGCTGAGAGAACGCCGAGCTGGTACGGTTCTCGAATGCGAGCATGTCGGCGCCTTCAAACGTCCAACGCGACTGCGTCGTATAGTTGAGATAAGCGCCTTCAAACGCCGCGGGCTTCAGGCGTGAGTCCGCGGGGTTGGCCCAAGGAGAATTGAACAGCACGTTGCCGAGCTCTCCATTGAATCCGTGCGCGTTGTACCCTAAGTACGCTTCGTAGAACGTGCTCAGCCGGAACGGCGGAAGCGTTTCGTCTTGATTGGTGTTCGGGGGAACCTGCGATGAACAGGGGGCCCCTTTCGCGTTGTTAGCCGGCACCGCGCAATCGCCGAATGCGGTGGAATAGAAATACGTGCCGCCGACGATCCAGCCGCTCGGGAAATCGTACTCGGCATGCGGTGCGATCGCGTTCGACCAAGACGCCTGATTGACGCCGTTTGAGTTGTACTTGGCTCCGGGTGCAAAGTCGAACTGCGTGCCTGGATTGTTCGACGCGTTCTGCCGCGTGAAATAGTACGAACGGAAGTAACCGCCGATCTTCAGCGGATTGGGCGTCGGAGGAGGCGGTGGCGGCGGCGCGACCGTCGCTTCGGGCACAGGAGGCGGCGGCGGAGGCTCGGTCGGCGGCGGCGTCGCTTGGATATAACGTACGACGACGATATGCCGGTCGGGCACCCACTGCACGTACCCGCCCATTCCCTCCGAAATGACGCGCACCGGAACCAGAACGACGCCGTGATAAACGATCGGAGGCACGTCGAGCGGACGCGACTCGCCGTTGATCACCACCTCGGGCTTACCGACCGTGACGACGACTTGCGCGCCGGCCTTGCTGACCGTTGCGGTCTTGCTAGCCGGATCGTAGGAGACCGTCGCGCCCATCTGCTCGAACATCGAGCGCAGCGGGATGTAGATCGTCCCGCCCCGCGCAAGCGCGCCCAGCACCCGTCCCTGCTTGAGGACGTCGGGACGGACGTAGACGTGGTGATCGTTGAAAAGAATCGGAATTTGACCTGACGGAGGGGACCCAAAGTCGGCCGGAGGCGGCGACTGCGTCTGCGCGACTGGTGTTGCCTGCGTTTCCGCCAGCGCGAGAGACGTGCCGCCGAGCACCATTGCTGCCACAATGATCCCGATCCGGGCAATGAGAGTGTACATAGCTAGAAGGATTCTCCTCTCAAAAGAAAGCAACTGGGATCGATTTCGGTGACCCTATAAAGATAACCTTGGTTAATGATTGTGCCAGAGAAAGGCGGCCGCCGAAGAGCCCGGTGGAAGCGGAAAATCACGGCTACGGTCACGGATTCTCCTCGGAAGCGAAGGCGATGTCGCTAAAGAGTCTAGCGCCCGCCGATTAAGCTCCCTTTAACAATTGCTTAACGCCGGTGCTTATCCGGCGCGCCGGTCAGCCGAATCGGCCGGTGATGTAATCCTCGGTCCGTTTGTCTCGTGGTTTCGTGAAGATCGTCGCGGTCGTGTCGACTTCGAGAAGCTCGCCGAGCAGAAAGAACGCCGTATTTTCGCTGATGCGCGCCGCCTGTTGCATCGAGTGCGTCACGATCACGACCGTGTACTGCTTCTTGAGCTCCTCGATGAGGTCTTCGATCTTGCTCGTGGCGATCGGGTCGAGCGCCGAGGCCGGCTCGTCCATCAAGATGACTTCCGGATCGACCGCGAGGCAACGCGCGATGCAGAGACGCTGCTGCTGTCCGCCCGAAAGCGCGAGCGCCGACCGGTCGAGGCGATCCCTAACCTCGTCCCAGAGCGCCGCTTGACGCAAGCTTCGTTCGCATATTTCCATCAGCGCGCCCGCTTTGGTTTCGCCGTGGATGCGCGGGCCATAGACGACGTTGTCGAAAATGGACTTCGGGAATGGATTGGGCCGCTGAAAGACCATTCCGATGCGGTAGCGGATCGTCACGGGGTCGATGTCGGGTGCGTAGATGTCTTGCTCGTCGAGCAGCACTCGGCCCTCAACCCTCGCGCCCGGCGTGAGATCGTGCATGCGGTTGAGCGCGCGAATGAACGTCGACTTGCCGCAACCCGACGGCCCGATCAGCGCCATCACGCGATTCGCCGGAACGCGAAGCGACGCGTTCTTGATCGCGTGGAACGTGCCGTAATGAACGTCGAGATTCTCGACGTTCATCTTCGTCTGTACGGCAAGGGCAGCCGGCTCCGCGGCGTTCACAAACATCCTGCGGCATCTTCGTTGGGCCGATGCCGATGCCCGTCCACGTTAAGAATGTTAAGAACCTGTGCACTCAACCGGCTTCTCGTTTGATGCGCATGATCGGAAGACGGATCGTGAAGGCCGTCCCGCGTCCCAGCATCGATTCGGCGGAGATCGCTCCGCCATGCGCATCGACGATGCCCTTGACGATCGCCAAGCCGAGACCGGCACCGCCGGTCCCGCGCGTGCGCGAGCGGTCCACGACGTAGAAGCGCTCGAAGATATGCGGCAGGTCTCGATACGGAATCCCTTCGCCGGTGTCGCGCACGCGGAGCACCGCATCGCTGTCGCGCGCATCGAGCTCGACGCGTATGCGCCCTCCGCCGGACGTGTGGCGAAGCGCGTTGTCGATCAGGTTGACGAAGATTTGCGAGAGCCGGTCCGGGTCGGCTTCGACTCTGACCGGCCGCAGCGCTGCCAACTCGAGCGTGACACCCTTATTCGATGCTTGCTGCTCGAACGAGGCGACGATCGGACGCGCGACCTCTTCGAGATCGACGTCGCGCACGTCCAGCTTGAGCTGGCCCGATTCCGCGCGCGCCTGCTCCAGCAACTGTCCGACCAGTGCCGTGAGCCGGTCGACCTGTGCGAGCGCCTGCGGCACGAAGAGATCGCGAGCCTCCTCTTCGGGCGCCTCGAGCACCGTTTCGAGCATGAGCTTGATCGACGAGAGCGGCGTGCGCAGCTCGTGCGAAACGTTCGAGAGAAACTCCTTGCGCGCTCGGTCGAGACGCAGCAGCGCCGTCTGATCGTCCGAGAAGACGACGACTCGGCGCGAGTCCTCGCCGCTCTCGGCGAGCGGATAGACCGAGACGCGGTAGGTGCGTTGCCCGGACGCGCCGGTCAGCATGAGCGGCGCGACCGAGGCTTCCCCGCGCAGGGCATCTCCGATCCGCCGTTCCAGCTCGACGTTCGGAATCGCTTGGATGACGTGAACGTTGAGTGCTCGATCCGGATCGAACCCGAAGGTCGTGCCGGCGGCGGCGTTCGCGAATTCGACATGGCACGTGCGATCGACGAGAACGACGCCGATCGGCAGCGCGCGGACGAGTCGCGCAAACGCGCTGTCGACCGAAATCATCGGCTCGGCCGGCTGGCTCGGCGGCGCCGGCTCGGGAACCGGCGCCGGCTGCTCGGGGCGACGCAACGCGCGCGCCGCGGCGAAGCCGGCGACCGCCCCGGCGAGCAGAGCAAGAAGCGCCCACTCAAGCGGCGTCAAGCGGGGAAAGCCTCAGGCTTTGAACATGTAGCCGCGGCTGCGCACCGTCAGGATATGTCGCGGCGTCCGTGAATCTTCTTCGATCTTTTCACGCAGCCAGCGGATGTGAACGCTGACGGTCTGCTGCTCGCCTTCGAAGTCGTATCCCCAGACTTTATCGAGCAGCGTTTGCCGCGTGACGACGCGCCCCTGATTCTCCATGAGGACCCGCAAGAGCCCGAACTCCTTGGGCGCGAGCGAAACCTCCTTGCCGCGCACGGTGAGCTGTTGCCGCGAAGGATCGAGCACGATCGCGCCGAGCGCGATTGCTTCGTCGTGTCCCGCCTGGATCGACGTTTGGCGGCGTAGCCGAGCCTTCACCCGCGCCAGGAACTCGTGTAGCGCAAACGGCTTCGTAACGTAGTCGTCGGCGCCGAGCTCGAGCGCCAAGACCTTATCGATCTCCTGGTCCTTTGCCGTCAGCATGATGATCGGCACCGGGCTAAACTTGCGAATTTCCTTGCAGGCTTCGACGCCGTCGAGCACCGGAAGCATAATGTCGAGCACGACGAGGTCCGGCTGTTCGCGCTGCGCCATCGCGATCGCGCTGCGCCCGTCGCCCGCGGTGACGACCGCGTATCCGCTGCGCTCCAAATTGAACCGCAGCGTTTGCAGAATCGCCGATTCGTCGTCGACGACGAGGATTTTCTTATTGACGTCCGGCGTCTTGACCAAAGCGGTCCGCGGCGGTTTTGTCTCCGTTGCATTCATACGCCTTCACTATCGCGCTGTAATCCAGCGCGCCGTCTCCTTTAGCGGATCGAAATGTGTAGAGCTGATATGCCAACCCCGTGGCCGGCATCGCATAATTCATGGAGCGCGCCGCGTCGAGCGCGGCGGTGAGGTCCTTGCGAAGCAGATCGAGCGCGAATCCACCCTCGAAGCTGCCGGCGAGCCACGTCTTGGGCAACCATTCGGCCAGGATATAGTTCGAGGCCGTCGCCGTCGCCAGCACGCTTCGCACGGCGCCGAGGTCGGCGCCGGCTTGCCGCGCGAAGACCAGCGCCTCGGCGTTTGCGATCATGACGTTTGCGATGATGATTTGGTTGACGAGCTTGACGGTTTCCCCCATGCCGACCGGACCGAGGTGATAGGGCTTGCCCATCGCCCGCAACACCGGTTCCGCCCGCGCAAAGGCCTGCGGCGATGCGCCGGCCATGATCGTGAGCGTGCCCTCGCGGGCCCGAACCGGGCCGCCGCTCACCGGCGCGTCGACGAACTCCGCGCCGAGCGCGGCGAGGCGCTCGGCGAATCGCCGCGAGGCGACCGGCGAGATCGTCGACATGTCGACAACGAGCAAGCCCGTCTTCGCCCCGACTGCGACGCCCCGCGGGCCGAAGAGCGCCTCCTCCGCCTGGGGTGCATCGGGAACGCAAAGGATCACCGCATCCGCGCTGCTTGCGAGTGCGGCGGGGTCCGGCGCTTCGCGCACGCCCTGCGCGCGCAGCCGTTCGAGCGCGTCGCGATGCACGTGAACGCACGCGATAACCTCGAATCCGGCTTTGCACAACGCCGCGGCCATCGGCTCACCCATCGCTCCCAATCCGATGAAACCGACGCGTGCAATCACGAGCGGCCCTTTGGTCGCCGCCTCAGGATAACCTTTGCGGCGTGGCGAAGGCGTTGCCCCTATGACAGCAACCGCCACGCCACGGATCGCTCGGCCGACCTTCGATGCGATGAACCTCTCCATCGGAAAGCGCACTCGCCTGCACCGCCTGATGTACGAGCACGGCCCGGCGAACGGGACGCTGATGATGCTGCCGATCGATCAGGGCCTCGAGCACGGTCCGGTCGATTTCTTCGATAACCCCGACGCGATCGACACGGATTGGATCTACCGGCTCGCAGTCGAGGGGAACTTTTCGGGAATCGCACTCCACGTCGGGCTTGCCGAAAAGTATCAGAAGGCCTACGCGGGACGGGTCCCTCTGCTGCTCAAGGTCAACGGCAAGACAAACATTCCATCCGACGACGACGCGTTCAGCCCGCTGACCTCGTCTGTCGAAGATGCAATCCGCCTGGGTGCCGATGCGGTCGGCTATACGCTCTACGTCGGAAGCCCCGCTCAAGAGCTCGACATCGCGCAATGCAACGAAGTTCGTCGCGAGTGCGACCGCTACGGGATGCCGCTCGTGATTTGGGCCTATCCGCGCGGCTCAGCGGTGAAAGCGAAGGGCGGGATCGACTCGCTCTACGCCGTCGACTACGCCGCGCGCGTCGCCTGCGAGATGGGCGCCGACGTCATCAAGCTCAACGAGCCCGTCTGGAAACCGGAGGACGCCGGAAAGCTGCCTAAGCCCTACGATACGCTGAGCTTCGACGACCTCGAAGGCCTGCGCAAGGTCGTCAAGTCCGCCGGTCGAAGCCTGGTGCTCGTTTCGGGCGGGAGCAAGATGGGCGACGACGCCACGATTCACAAGGCGCACGTCGCGATGGCCGCAGGTTGCGTCGGCCTAATCTTCGGACGGAACATGTGGCAGCGCAAGTGGGACGAAGCCTTAGCGATGGCCTCGCGCATTCACGAGGTCATGAAAGAGTACGGCCAAGAAGAGTAGGGCTGACGCGCTAGTGGATCGCGATGCCGGAAGGTTCGTATAAGCCGGTCGTGATCGTCGGAGCAACGCGATGCCCGTCGAGCGTGTAGGTCTTCAACGTGCTGCGATAGGCATTGCTGCTCGCCAAATAGACCTTGCCGTCCGTTATGCCGATGCCACCCGGCGCTTCGCGATCACCGATCGCGTACAGGGGTCCTTTACCGCTCGGCATATACTTCATGAGGTTGCCGGCGCCCGTTCCGTCGGGGCCGTGGTTATTCGTGTTGGCAACGTAGATCGTGCCGTCTTCGGCAATCGCGACGACGGCCGGCTGGTGAATGCGATGCGTGATCGTCGGCGTCGTGGGCGAGCCGTCGGGAAGATACGTCGTCACTGAGCTCTTGCCGGGCGGCCCGGCATCGTTGGTGACGTAGATCTTGCCGTTCGCGTCGATCGCGATGCTGCTGGAATCGGGACCGGTGCGGAAGGTGGGCGTCGTCGGCGAACCATCCGGCTTGTAGGTCGTCACCATCCCGCGCTTGCCGTTGTGGACACTGCTCAACACATAGATCTTGCCGCCGCCATCGACCGCGATGCCGACCGGCGCGTGGTAGCCGCGCTCCTTGATGGTAATGGTCGGCGTGGTTTTCGTGCCGTCGGGCTTGTACGACGCGATCGTGCCGTTGCTGTTGGGGCCCGAAAGGGGATCGAACGTCAGCGCATAGATCTTGCCGCTTGGCGCGACGGCGATTGCGAACAGATAGTTGCCGGTTGAGATGGTCGGCGTCGTCTGCCTTCCGTCCGGGAAGTAAGCCGTTATCGTTCCGTTCCCGATATTTGCGACGTAGATCTTGTACGTCGCGTGGGCCTTCGAGCGCACGGAGTCGCGAATACTCGAAACCGGCACCGCGATGTTGCTCGTCGCGACGCATGCGCTGAGCAGCGTGGCTGAGATGATTATCGATAGTGCGGCACGCGTCTTCAGCGTTCTCTCCCTTCGCGATTAGTGCGCTGCGGCTTGCGATGTCGTCGCGCAGTTTGTGCATTGGTAGCCGACGGCGCCGCCGTGGTTCTGCGGAACCATTTGCTCGAGCGGGCCGCGGCGGCCGCAAACGGCGCACGCGTACGTCGTCTGTGCGGCCGCCTTCGCGCTCGAGCTAGACTCGTGGCGCTTGGCGACGTAGAAGGCGGCGTAGATAATCGCGCCGGCGACCCACGGCGCCCACGCAAAGAACGAATCGAACGCGTGGCTGGAGATCTCCGCGATCACTTCTTAAAGTATTCCGCGTTGATGGCAGTGTAGTTCTGCCATTTCTCCGGAACGTCGGAATCGGCGAAGATCGCCTCTACTGGACAAGCGGAAACGCAAGCACCGCAGTCGATGCAGACTTCGGGGTCGATGTAGAGCATCTCGTCTTCATCCTTGCCATGGATGCAATCGACGGGACAGACGTCCACGCACGACTTGTCCTTGGTTCCGATGCACGGCTCGGTGATAATGTAGGCCATGGTGTTTCAGCTTTCCCTCGGCGCCTAATGCCGCCCTTCAGACGGCCGGCCTGCCTCTCACGACGCGCAATAGCCAGAGCAGAACGATCGCACCGATCAAGGCGCAGACGAAACTCGGCACACTGAACTGATATGCGGCCGGCCCGGCGTGGCCGAAGAGCCTGTACAGCCAGCCCCCGATCACGGCGCCGATGATTCCGACGATGATATCGGCGAGGATGCCGCCGGGTGCCGCGCCCGGCACAATCCACCGCGCTACGACACCCACGATCAACCCGAAGACGATGATCCACAGAATCCACATAGTCGTCACTCCCTTCGTGATCCAGCAAGAGGGACACAGCGCCCATTCGGTGCAGCTTTACCCATTATGAAGCGTACTTTCATATGCCTGCTCGCTGTTTTCGTAATTCTCGGCGCTCGCGGGGCGGCGGCGGAGCCTCCGGCCACGGAAATCACCGCTTCGGGAACCGGCAGCGTTTCGCTACCCCCCGATGTCGCAACACTCAACGTCGCCGTGGAGACGTACGCCGAGAACGCAAACGACGCGATCTCCCAAAACAACGCGCGGTACGATCGCATCGTTGCAGCGCTTACGAAGATGGGGATCGCCCGCGGCGATATAGCGCTGACGTACTACAACGTGAGCTACAACCCGCGCCCGCAAGTCGTCCCGAATCCGCCGGGTGAGCGCTACGGCTACACCGTCTCGCGGAGTTTCTCCGTCAAGGCGCGCGAGATCGCGTCGACGGGGCGCGTGAGCGATGCGTGCGTCGCTGCCGGAGCAACTGCGATCAACGGTGTAGCGTTCGGTCTCTCCGATGCGAGCGCGGCGCGCGCGCAAGCAACGACGAAAGCGGTTGCCGAGGCCCGCACCAACGCCGAGGCGGTCGCCGCCGCGGCTTCGCTGCGGATCGTCGCGATCAAGAGCATCGAGCTGGCCGCCGGCGGCGCCGGCCCAGTCCCGTTGATGCGCGCAACTGCCGCTGTAAATCCGTCTACAGAATTCGATCAATCGAACGTAAACGTGACGGTCTCCGTCACCGTCGTCTTCCTCGCCGAGCCCTGATTCGATGCGCGCCGAAACTCAGAGAAGCCATGAACGGTAGAGTAGGCTGATGAACGTCTGCGAGTCCTGCGGCGCATTCCCCGCCGCGATCTCCGTAGCAGGGCGGCGCCTCTGCGCGGCCTGCGCGCAGCGGCGGACGCTCACCAGCGCCCTGCCCTTCGTCGGCGCCGCGCTGGCCGCCGCCGGAATCATTGCCGGCAGCGCGATCCTTGCCGAAAAGATGCAGGGTGAAGGCCGCCCGTCGCCCCTCGACGAGCTGGGCAAACGATTGCGCGGTGGCACTCCGACGCTCGCCGCCTACTCTCGCGACCTGACCGAGCTTGCGCGAGAGGGGAAGCTCGACCCGGTCATCGGGCGAGATCGAGAGATCGATCGTGTCATTTCGATTCTGGCCCGGCGCAGCAAGAACAATCCCTGTCTCGTCGGCGAGCCCGGCGTCGGTAAGACCGCTATCGTGGAGGGGCTCGCGCAGCGCATCGCGTCGGGCGATGCGCCGGCCGCGCTGCGAGGGAAGCGGCTTCTGGCGTTATCGCTCGGGCCGCTCGTTGCGGGGACGAAGTACCGCGGCGAGTTCGAAGGGCGCGTCAAGCGAATTCTCGACGAGGTCAAGCGCAGCGCGCGCGACGTCGTGCTCTTCATCGACGAGCTGCACACGCTCGTCGGCGCCGGCGCGGCCGAAGGTGCGCCGCTCGACTTGAGCACCATGATCAAACCGGAGCTGGCGCGCGGCGACCTACAATGCATCGGTGCAACGACCTTCGACGAGTACCGCAAGTACGTCGAGTCCGATGCAGCGTTGGAGCGGCGCTTCCAGCCCGTCATGGTGGAAGAGCCGAGCATCGAGGAGACGATAGAGATTCTCCGCGGCTTACGCGATCGGTACGCGCGCCATCATCGCGTCGAGATCGATGAAGCGGCGCTCGAGACCGCGGCGCAGCTCGCGGCCCGCTTCATCGCCGACCGGTTCTTACCGGATAAGGCGATCGATCTCGTCGACGAAGCGGCCGCTTCGGTCGCGCTCGCCAACAAGGGCGCGGTCGAATTCCCTCGCGTGCAGAGCGCCGACGTTGCGGCGGTCGTCACGCGCTGGACCGGCATTCCGCAATCGTCGCTTACGGAATCGCAAGCCGGGCGTCTGCTCGATCTCGAGCGGCTGCTGTCGAAGCGCGTGATCGGTCAGGAACACGCGATCGGCGCCGTCTCCGAGGCGATTCGCCGAGCGCGGACCGGTTTGCACGACCCGCGCAAACCGCTGGGCAGTTTCCTCTTCCGCGGTCCGAGCGGCGTCGGTAAGACGGAGCTTGCCAAGAGCCTCGCCGAGGTGCTCTTCGGAAGCGAGGCCGCCTTGGTACGGATCGATCTCTCCGAGTTCACCGAACCGCATACGCTCTCACGGCTCCTCGGCGCGCCGCCTGGATACGCGGGGCACGACGAGCCGGGCCAATTGACCGAGCCGGTGCGGCGCCGCCCCTATTGCGTCGTGCTCTTCGACGAAGTCGAAAAAGCTCACCCGGACGTCGCCTCGATTCTGCTGCAAATTCTCGACGACGGGCGCGTGACCGATTCCAAGGGCCGCACCATCGACTTTCGGCACGCGCTCATCATCTTGACGACGAACCTGCCGGACGACGAGCTCGCGGTCGCGTTTCGTCTCGAACTCCTCGACCGGATCGACGAGATCGTCCCGTTCCGGCAGCTTGGGCTCGAGCAAATCGAAGCGATCGTTACGATCCACGTCGACGCCTTGGCCGAGCGTCTGGGCGCGCGCAACGTCACCCTGAACTTGTCCGACGAAGCAAGGCTCTATCTCGCGCGCGTTTCGATGGCATCCGGGAGCGGTGCGCGCTACGTGCAAAGGACCGTCTCACACTACGTCTCGACGCCGCTCTCGACCGCGCTCCTGCGAGGCGAGCTTTGCGAAGGCCGCGGCGCCGACGTCACGCTCGAGGGCGACGTCCTGCAGGTGCGCGCCGCCTAAAGAGGCCTTCGGAGCTAGGAGCTAGGGAAGCAGCATCGGAGCATTGCTCGTAGGCGGCGAGAGGGCCAGCGCCAGCGGCGCGCTCACGCCGCCGGCGATCGTCGTCCAAGCGCCGGGCGCGTACGGCACCGCATATTCGGTGACCGTATTGTTGCCGTAGTTTGCGACGTAGAGATTCCCGGCGGCGTCGATCGCGAGCGCGACGGGTTGGCTCTGTCCGCCGACGATCGTCGTCGGCGCGCCCGTGTACGGGGCGGCGTATTCCGTCACCGTGTTCGCCCCTTGATTCGGAACGAAGAGATTTGCGGAGATGACGGCGATCGAGCCCTGCTCGTTGACGCCGTTGGTGATCGTCGCGACCGGACCGCTCGCGTTCGAGAAAGGCGGAGTGTACTCCACGACCGAGTTCGGCGTCGAGTTCAAATTTGCCACGAAGAGGTTCCCGCGAACGTCCAGCGCCGCGGAGCTAGGCGCGTTGAGGCCCTTCGACAGAATCGTCGGCGTGCCGGCGTAGGGCGCCGCGTACTCGGTGACCGTGTTTGCCGCCGCGTTGACGACGAAAACGTCGGCGTTCGAATCGAGCGCGAGGCTGACGGGATCGTCGACGCCGGCCGAGATCGTCGCCGACGGAGCGCGGCCGTACGGCGATGAGTAGACCGTTACCGTGTTGCTTCCGTTTCCGTTCGCAACGAACAGGTCTCCGCGCGTGTCGACGGCGAGCGACTGCGGGCGATTGACGCCGTCGGCGATGGTTGTCGGAAGTTGGTTATAGGGAGGCGCGTATTCCGTCACGCTGCCGGTTTGATTTGCCACGAAGAGATCGCCCATCGCGTCAAAGACGAGCGCTTGCGGGTTCGCTACGCCGCTCTGGATCGTCGTCAGCGGCGTGCTCTGACCGTTCACGTAGAGCGTTACGCTGTTCGCCGCCGAGTTGGCGACCGCTAGTAGTTGACGAACGTCGAGGCGCACCATTCCGCTGCAAACCGCGCCCGATTGCGAGCAGGGATTGCTCGGCCCGGAGTAGTTTGCCGTTGCGCGCAGGATCGCCGAGCTCCCGTTCGAAGCGGCTTGCGCGCTCACATAGAACAGATTCGGCGAGCTCGTCGCCGCCGCGACGGTCAGCGGGAGCGATCCGCCGGCTTGACTCAGCGTAAAGGCGGCGCCGCCGTTTCCGACCATCACGTTTTGATTGGCGTCGAGCATCTCGGCGAGCAGCAGATGCTTTCCGCCGCCGTAGAGATCGATTCCGCCTTGCGCGTTCTGAGCGCTCGCGACCGAAGCCGGCACCAGAACGATCTGCGACGGGGTGCCGCCTAGCGTGAGATTCAGAACGTTGTTCGAGGCCGCCGCAACCGTGAAGGCGATTGGCGCGTTGCCGATCGTGCCGGTATACGTTCCCGCAGGCAGCGAGAGCGCGAGTTGACAGGTCGAGCCGCCGGTTGTCGGGGCGCAGCCTCCCGAGGCCGGTCCGACCGGAACCGTCTGACTGATCATCGTTGGTCCGCTTACATTGATGGCGAGCATTTGCGACCCGGGTGCAGGCGGCGAAGTGGAGAGCGCAGGCGTTGCCGGCGTTTGGATGGTGGTCGCGGTTCCGGGAGCCGCGCCGGCGGGTGGCGGCGACGGGAAGGCCGGCGATTTCGGGTTCGGCGTGCTCACCTGACTGCCGATCGGAACGTAAATGCGCACGACCGTATTACCGACGCCGGCAAAGCCGCCCGCGCCGCCGGCGTTGCCGGAAGGGACCAGCACGCTGCCTTGACTTCCGCCTCCGGCGCACCCGGCAACGAAGATTGCGCCGAGTGCGGCCGAGGCGAGCGACCGTGACATCCCCTGTAAAATGCGCATCGTCCCTAACGCAAAATGCGTTCGACGTTCGCGCGCATCGCTTCGGGCGAGAGTTCGCCGACGACGATCTTTTGCACGATTCCACGTCGATCGATGAAGACGTGCACCGGGAGCCCGTTCACGTCGTACTGGTCGCGTAACGTGCCCGAGTCGACCACGACGGGATACTCCAGGTGATGCTCGCTTCGAAACGCGGCCGCTTTGCGCGCGTTCTCGAGCACGTCGACGCCGACGACCTCTAGGCCTCGGCGTGCGTAGGCTCGCGCTAGAGCATCGATGGACGGAGCCTCTGCGTTGCACGGCGGACACCACGACGCAAAGAAGTTCAGATAAACCGCTTTTCCGCGCAGCGACGCAAGTGAGAGCATCGGCCCGGGAAGGCTCGGCTCAGTCCAACCCGGCGCGGGGCGCCCCGTCTGAGCAGGCTGCGCGTTTGAATCCGTTCCGCCCGCGCGGCCGCAGGCGGTCAGCGCGCAGGCGGTCAGCGCGCAGGCCGCAACAAGCGCCGGAAGCCGAGTATCGCTACCCATAGGCCGGAAAGCCTACTGCCGCAAGATCCCGCTGCATCTGCTCGACGAGTTCGCCGACTTCGGCAAAAAGCCGCTGCTCGCGGACGTAGCGGAGGTCCCGAAGCGCGAGCTCCCGGCCGTAGATCGTGTGTTGGAAATCGCGCAGCCAAGCCTCGATGGTGCGCGCTCCCCCGCCGAACTGCGGATTGGTTCCAATCGAGACGAGCGCCGCATTGTCGCGCCCATCATAGCGTGCGACGGCCGCATAGACGCCATCCTTTGGAAGCAGTTTTGGCGGGACTCGCACGTTCGCGGTTGGGAATCCCAGCGCGTGCCCGCGCCCCTCGCCGATTTCGACCGGCCCGCGGATTTCGTATCCGATCCCTCCCAGCAGATCGTCGGCCTGCGCGAGGGCGCCGTCGCGAACGAGCCCCCGGATCCGCGTGCTCGAGATACGTTCCCCTCCCTCACAGACCGGATCGACGGAGACGACCTCGACGCCGCGCGCTCCAAGGAGATCGCTCATCAGCGTAACGTCGCCGGCACGCTTGTGCCCGAAGCGAAACGTTCTCCCCACAACGACCCCACGCACGCCCAGACGCTCGACGAGGATTTCGAGGAAGGCTTGGGGTGAGAGCGTCGCAACGGCGTCGTCGAACGTGACGAAGAAGCACTCCTCGAAGCCGGCGCACGCGAAGAGCTCGAGGCGCTCTTGCGGCGTGCAGAGCAGCGGGGGTTCCGTGCCGGGGCGCAGATGTGCGGCCGGATGGTTTGCAAAGGTGAGAATGCCGGAGCGCCAGCCGGGCCTGCGCAGCCGCAGCGTTTGCTGCGCGATCTCACGATGGCCGCGATGGAATCCGTCGAAGAATCCGATTGCCAGAACGAGTGGCCGGCCGCCTTCGCGCGAAAGTCGTTGATGCAGTCTCACGAGCGCGCGCAGTGGACCTAGACGAAAACCTTGCGCGGCGCGAGGAGCGCGCCGAGCGCCTCGCCGACGCCGACCAGCGTGCGCGACTCGTCGCGCACGAAGACGTGTCGTCCCGTTGCGCCTTGCGGAAGCGGAACGACGCGCCCCGCACGAAAATCCGCGGAGCCTCGCAGGTCGAGCACGATGGTCGGAAACGGAATGATGTGTTCGGGAGCGATCAGCGCATCTGCGGGCGCGCGCGCGACGTCCTCGAGGGTCCGCGCTTCGTAGAGCACGAAAGGCCCCGACGCTTCGCGGACGAGCGCGCCCATGTGAGCCGGAATTCCAATCGCCGCGCCAATGTCGTGACAAAGCGTGCGGATATAGGTTCCTTCGCTGCACGCGATGCGCAGCCGCGCCGTGTTCGGAGGCTCGATACCGACGAGCGTCACGCCGTAAATCGTCACGGCGCGCGATTTGCGATCGACGGTCTTGCCCTCGCGCGCAAGTTGGTAGAGGCGCTTTCCATGGTGGCGCGCCGCGGAATACATCGGCGGCACCTGCTCGATTCGGCCGACGAACGACGTCAGTGCTCCGTCGAGCCGCGCGGACCACTCGCGTGGCACCGTCTTCTCCTCCACCGTTTCACCGTGGGCGTCTTGCGTCGTCGTCGAGCGCCCCAGCACCAGCGTGCACGCATAGCTCTTGCGTTGGTCGGCGAGCAGCGGAATAAGGCGCGTCGCTTTGCCGATCGCAACGGGAAGCACGCCGGCGGCCTGCGGATCGAGCGTCCCCAGATGACCGGCCGCCAGATGCCGGTCGCCGGCATAGAACGCGTAGATCCGGCGCAACCGCGAGACGGCCTGCGCCGAGCTGGGGCCCGCGGATTTAAAGAGATTGACGAAGCCGATCATCGATGCCGCAAGTGGCGCGAACTACAAACCTTCGGCGACGAGGGCCGCTTCGACCGCTGAAAACGCCTCCTGCAACGATCCGTAACAAGTCAGACCCGAAGCGCGAAAGTGACCGCCCCCACCGAGCCGCTGCGCGGCTGCCTGAACGTTGATTCGGCCGCTCGAGCGCAGGCTCACGCGAATCTCCCCTTCGATTGCCTTGAAGAGCGCCGCGACGTCGACTCCCTCCTGTCCTAGCAGCGTGTTGACCATATCTTCGGTATCTTCGCCGTCCGCGCCGGACTCGGCCAGCATCGCGTCGTCCACGTACGAATAGCAGTAGCGCCCGCCGTGCTCGAAGCGCATCGCATCGATAATGCGCCCCAAGAGCTTCGTGGCGGCGACGCGCTTGCGCAGAAAGATCTCTTCGGTGATTTCTTCCTTGTCGGCGCCCGATCGCATGAGCTCCGCCGCGAGCTCCAGCGCCTCGGGCGTCGTGTTCGAATGCATGAACCCGCCGGTATCGGTCATCACCGTCGCGAGAATGCACGTTGCGATCCGGGGATCGACCGGCACGCCGAGCTCGCGCAGGAGATGCATCACGACGCTCCCCGTCGAGCACTCGTTTTCGAGCACGAAATTCAGCTTCCCGAAGAGCGAATTGCCGAGATGATGATCGATGTCGAGCATGTTCTTACGCTCGAGAGGGGGCAGATGCTCGCCGGCCCGTCTCCAATCGCTCATGTCACAGAAGACGTAGAGCGTATCGGGCGGCAAATCGGCGGGTAGCTCGCGATTCACGAGTTCCGCGTCCGGAAGAAAACGAAGATTGCGCGGGACGCTGTCCTGCTGAAAGTAGGCGACGCGCTTTCCAAGCCGTTTGAGCGCCAGCCCGAGCGCCAAACCCGCGCCCAGCGTATCGCCGTCGGGTTTCACGTGGCTTACCATCACGAAGGCGCTGCGTCTGCGCAGCTCGGCCACGACCTCGGCCGCCGAGGCGACGCGCGGCGTGCTCTGGATCATTCCCCCCTCTCCGATGTGGTAGAGCGGGCGGCAGCCTCGCGCAGCGTCTTGGCCAGCGCAATGGCGCGCTCCGCCGACCGGTCTTCGACGAAGAGCAGCTCCGGCGTGTGCCGCAGGTCGATCTTCCGCCCGAGCTCACCGCGCAGAAAGCGTCCCGCGTGCTTGAGCGCGTCGAGCGACTGGCGCGCTTGATGCCGGTCGCCGATTACCGAGACGAAGACCTTGCAGAAGCGCAGATCGTCGCTCACTTCCGCACGCGTCACCGTGACGAACGCAAGCCGCGGATCTTGCAGCTCCTGCGAGACCAGGGTGCCGAGGATGCGCTGAATCTCGTGATCGATCTTCGCTATCCGCTGTGCCTTCATGCGCGAGCGAGCTCCGCGGCGACGCGCTCGAGCGTGTAGGCTTCGATGACGTCGCCTTCCTTGAGGTCTTGGAACCTCGCGACTTGAATGCCGCACTCGAATCCCTCGGCCACTTCACGGACGTCGTCCTTGAAGCGGCGCAGGCTCTCGATCGCGCCGTCGAAGACGACCGTCCCGTCGCGAACGACGCGAACCTTTGCGTTGCGCGCGATCTTGCCGCTGGTGACGTAGCATCCGACGATCGTGCCGACGCGGCTGACCTTGAAGACCTGGCGTACCTCGGCGCGTCCCAAGACCACCTCTCGCTCGACCGGCGAGAGCATGCCTCGCATCGCCTTCTTGAGGTCGTCCTCGATCTCGTAGATGACTTGATAGAAGCGCAGATCGACGCCCTCGTTCTCGGCCAGGCGGCGCGCCGTCTCGTCGGGACGGATGTTGAAACCGATCAACACGGCGTTCGAGGCGCTGGCGAGATTGACGTCGTTCGGGGAGATCGCGCCGACGCCGCCGTGGATGACGCGAATCTCCACGTCGTCGGTCGAGAGCGACTCCATCCTTGCACGCAGCGCTTCGAGCGAGCCCTGTCCGTCGGCCTTGATGATTAAATTCAGCACCTTTCCGCCCTCGGCCGGCATGGACATGAAGGTCTCGAGCGAGACCCGCTGCGTGCCGGTAGCCGCCATGCGCACGTCGCGGCGCCGCGTTGCCCGCTTCTCGGCGGTTTCGCGTGCGACGCGCTCGTCGCTGACGACGCTGAGCGTATCGCCGGCTGCGGGAACGTCCGAGAGGCCCATGACCTCGACCGGAATGGACGGACCGGCCTTCTTGACCTGCCTGCCCTTGTCGTCTATCAGAGCGCGAACCTTGCCGAACGTACCCCCCGCGACGACGATGTCGCCGACCCGAAGCGTGCCGTTCTGCACGAGCACGGTCGCGACCGCGCCGCGTCCGCGGTGAAGCGCCGACTCGATAACGACGCCGCTCGCGCGGCGGGTCTTATTCGCACGCAGTTCGCGGATGTCGGCCTCGAGCAATACGGTGTCGAGAAGGCCGTCGATGCCGTCGCCGGTCTTCGCCGAGACGAGCACCATCTCGATGCTGCCGCCCCAATCGACCGGCTGCAGCCCTTGTTCGACGAGTTGCTGCTTCACGCGGTCGGGCTGCGCGTCGGGACGGTCGATCTTGTTGATGGCGACGACGATCGGAACGTTCGCCGCTTGGACGTGGGCGATCGCCTCTTTCGTCTGCGGCATGACGCCGTCGTCGGCGGCGACGACGAGGATTGCCACGTCGGTCACCTTCGCGCCGCGTGCGCGCATCGCCGTGAACGCTTCGTGACCGGGAGTGTCGACGAACGTGATCTTGCGATCGTTCCGCTCGACGGTGTACGCACCGATCTTCTGCGTGATGCCGCCCGCTTCGCCTGCCGCGACGTTCGCCTGCCGGATCTTGTCGAGCAGCGAGGTTTTTCCGTGATCGACGTGACCGAGCACCGTGACGACCGGCGGACGCGCCGTCAGCATCTCGGGCTTCTCCTCTTCCTGCTCGACCGTCACTTCTTCCCCGGCCTCTTTGACGACGGCATTGAAGCCGAAGCGCTTCGCGACTTGGATCGCAACGTCGCTCGATATGTTTTGGTTGATGGTCGCCATCGTCCCGATCTTGATCAGCTCGGTTATGACGTCGCGCACCGGCACGATCATCGAAGTCGCAAGCTCTTGGACGGTGAGCAAGTCGGGAATCTCGATCGTCTCGAGCGCGCGCGCCGGCGGCGCGGCGACCGACTCGCCCTTCTTCTTGCGGTGGCGCTCCTTATCGAGGAGCAGCTCCTTCTCGCGATCTTTCTTGGCGGCCGCTTTCTCCTCGTGCGCGCGCGCGCGGTCTCCGGGGCGCCCTCCCGCCGAGGGAGTCGGCAGGTCCGCGGGCATCGCACCGGGCCGGCTGGGCGCGGCGCGCAGGCCGGGCGTCATGGGCCGGAACGGACCGTTTCCGCTCGGCCGCCGAGTCGTCGAAATCGCCCCGGGGGCGGCTGCCCGCGGCGGCGCGGCGCCCTTGCCGCCTTGGCCGGGCATGGCCTCTCCGGGCCGCGGAGCAACTCCTGGTCGCCCTGGAAGACCGCTGCGCGGGCCCGGAGAGGCCGACGCGGCCGTCGTGGGTGGAGGCGGCGCTTGACGTCGCACGATCGACGGTTGGCCCGCGGGGACGGGGCGCAGCTGAGGGATCGACTCCGGTGCCCGAGGCCCCGGTTCCGCGCGGCGCTGCGGCGCTGCGGGCGGCGCAGCTACCGATACCTGCACCGGCGCTTGCGGAGGTGCCGCCGCGGCTCGCGAGCTCGTCGCGGCAACGGGGCGTAACCGCGCGATGGGTGGTGGCGGCGTGGCCGGCGCTTTTGCCGGCCGTTTGGCCGGGGCGGGCGCAGCCGCCGTCGCCACCGGCGAACTCGCCGCAGCTTGCTTAGCGGCGGCGGATGCCTTCTCGGTGGGCTTCAAAAGCACGCTGCGTACCAGATCGGCGATCTGGTCCGGCACGACGCTGAGTTGATTTTTCGCCTCGAAGACCCCGCCCAATCGCTCGTTGAAGAGGGTGGTCAGCTCTTTCGAGGTGAGCCCGACTTCTTTGGCGAGCTCGAAGATTCTAACTTTTCCGGCCAAGTTCTCTCTCGGGCGCTGAGCGCTCGAGTCCCATCAGTTGGAGTGCGCGGAGCCCCAACCGACGGCTTGGCTCCGCTAGGTAATCAAAGGTTTGCCCTCATCGGAGGGAGCGGTCGTCACGAGGAGTCATTGCGTTCACTTCTTGCACGGGCTCTCTATTAAACCATATTCTGCCGCCGTCGCGCCAAGCCCCGGGTAGCGCCGATTCTTCCGGGCGCGCTCGGCGCATGGCGCCGAGCAAAGGTACGCGCCGCGACCGGGTTGCTTGCGTCGCGATCCCGTGTCGGCGTGCCAGCCGGCCACGCCGCGCACGAAGCGCACGAGGTCGTTCTGCGCAAAGCGATTCCGGCAGCCGACGCAGGTGCGTAACGGTGCTATGCGTCTTCCTTCCCCAACCGCTCGCGACGGAACTCTTCGAGCTTACGGATGAGCTCGGCGTCGATCTCCTCGCCCTCGGCGACAACCGGCGCTTCGGGCACTTCGGCCGCCGGCTGCTCGCTCACGGCGCGTTCCTCACGCTCCGCGAGATAGCGCTCGCGCGCCTGTCCGGATTCGCTCTCGGTCGCGATGTCGAGACGCCACGCGGTGAGCCGCGCCGCGAGTCGCACGTTCTGCCCGTCGCGCCCGATCGCCAGCGAAAGCTGATAATCGGGGACGATCACCAATGCGACGCCGTCGTCCTCAAAGAGCTCGACGCCGATGACTTTTGCGGGAGCGAGCGCGTTGGAGATGAAGGCCGCGGGCGCCGGATCGTAACGGATGATATCGACCTTTTCGCCGCGTAGGTCGTCGGTCACGTTTGCGATTCGGCTCGACTTCGGGCCCAGGCAAGCGCCGATCGGATCGACTTCGGGGCGATTGCTCTTCACGGCAACCTTCGAGCGGTTCCCGGGATCGCGCGCGATCGCCATGATCTCGACCGTGCCGTCGGCAATTTCCGGAACCTCGCGCTCGAGAAGACGCTGCACGAGTCCCTCGGCAGCGCGGGAGAGAATCACCTGCGGCCCCTTCGGAGATTTCTTCACGTCGAGCACGTAAGCCCGGATGAAGTCGTTGATGCGATACGACTCGCCCGGGATTTGCTCGTCGAGATACATGACGGCTTCGTCACGCCCCTCGAGCGTGATGTACATGTTCCGCTGCTCGTAGCGCTGCACCGTGCCCGTGACGATGTCGTTGAGTCTACGAACGTATTTGTTGTAGACGGTGTCCCGCTCGGCCTCGCGGATGCGCTGCACGATCACTTGCTTGGCGGTCTGCGCGGCAATGCGGCCGAAGTCTTTCGGCGTCACCTCTTGATCGTAGTAATCGCCGATCTGATAGGGCGCACCGGCTTCTTTCAACGAAACCTCGAGCTTGGGATCGGTAACTTCTTCGACCACGGCGCGGCGGTGAAAAACGCGATAGGCTCCGCTCTGCCGGTCGACGATGACGATCGCGTTCGACTCACTGCCGAAATGCCTTTTGTAAGCGGTAAGCAAGGCCGCTTCGAGCGCTTCGAGCAGCATTTCGAACGAAATGTTGCGCTCGCGCGCGATGTACTGGAGAACGTCGAGAAGTTTCTCTTCAGTTGCCGTGTTTTGTATCGTTGCCATGCCTTTGCTTCCGTTGAAGTTTATCGCGCTTGAGATCCGCCCGCGGATCGTATTCCAGGTTTGCCGTTTTGATCGCTGCCATTGGCAAGAGCAGCTCCCCGCGCTCCGTCTCCATCACGACGGTCTCGCCTCGCAGGCCGCGCAGGATTCCGCGATGCGTCTTGCCGCCGCCGACGGTCAGCGACGTCACGATCCGTGCTCGCTCGCCGGCAAAGCGCTCGTAGTCGCCGTGCCGGAGCAACGGCCTATCGAGCCCGGCCGACTCCACTTCGAGTCCGTACGCACCGTCGAGCGTTCCGAGATGCGCGTTTAGACGCGCGGCGACGCGCTCGCAAAGCGTTAAGTCTACGCCGCCGGGACGATCGATCGTAACGCTCAGCGTCGTCGCGCCGCGGGTCGAATGCGCGCGATGCGAGACGATTTCGAGGCCGGGGAAGGCCGAGTCGTGCGCGATCGCATCGAGTTCTCGCTCGAACGCCGCCGCAATCGCCGCACCGCCTCTGGAAACGCTTCGCATCGTGTCGTTTGCCTGCTCTCTGAAGCAGCAGAGCGCGGGACTGCCCCACGCTCCTTCGTAAACCTCGCTAAGAATAACGAAAATAGCGACGGGCCGCAACCCCACGTGGGCACGGCCCCTCGCTCTGTTTACCTATGCTTGCGAACGGCGCGCCGCCGGATATCGTCCGGCTGGCGTGGGCGCGCTTTCGGCGGCGCCCCCTATCTGGCGCGTGCTTCGCGGGCTCGGTAGCCCGGCGGATTTTGCGGTTCCAACCGCCCTCCTTCGTATCTTGACGAAGCGTACCGGTCGTTCCGGCACGAGAGAATTGTAGTGCGACTTATGTCGAAACGCAAGCGGGAAACGAATCGGTCTACGGCGACGGAACGGCCGACGGTGCGTACGGCACCAGCAGCCGGCCATCGCACGGCTGCGAAACCATCCCGTCAACGATCGGTGCGATGCCGGCGTCGAACGGCGAGAGCGGCGGCGCGGCCGGTCCCGCGCCGCCGATCGCGATCTGCGTCCCATTTGCCGGTCCGGCGTGGCCGGGAGCACCGGCGTATCCGCCGCGCACGGCCTGTGGATAACGAACGAGCCATCCGGTGCAGATCGTCGTCGGTCCGTCTTTTCGCGCGGCAACGACCCACATTTTGACGCGGGCTTCGCCTCCGGTGCCGCGCACCTCATACATGTATTTCGTTTTGGCGAGCACGTCCGGCGGCGGCGTCGGCTCGAGCCGGCCACGCAACGAGAGATTCGGCGTGTACGACTTGCTCGTCGGATTGACCGGATTGTTAGGAAGTAGCGCGCGCAGCTTCGCGTTGATGTTCGGGACGGTCTTCGCTTTCGGCGCAGGCGTGATTGGCGCGATCGGCGCCGGCGTCGGACGAATTTCGATCGGGCGCGCGGCAGCGCTGACGCTCTTCGCTGCCGCGCCCGGCCGCGGCCCCGGAGAGGGTCCACCGCTGGGCCCTGGACTCGGCGCTCGTCCCGCACTCTTGGCCACTGCCGACGCGGCGCTGGTCGGACTCGGATTTGGAACGCCGGCGCGCTCCGCCGGTGCAAGCGAAGCGCGCGCCGCCGGGGCAGCACTGGCGGTCGGCGCGGCGGTTGCGCGGGCAACGGCTGCGGCCGTGGGTGACGCCCTGGGCAGCGCCGGCGCCGGCGTTGCCGCTCTGGCGCTCGCCCGCACGATCGGCGCGGGAGGCTTCGGTGAGAGGCGCGCCAACGGCGCGCTGGTGGCGGCGGGCGACGGCGCTGCCGTCGGCGGCGGCTTGACCGTAACCGCAACTGGTCCAATCGTCGGAACGCTTAGCGGGGCTGCGGGAATTTCGTTCCGCGGTTGGGTTTCGAAGACGTTCTGCGTCGGTCGCGGATTGGGCTGCGGCGATTGCTGCGGAATCGGTCGAGGATTCGGCGGCGCGGTCGGAGCGGTCTTTGCGAGCTCGTGGCGATTGACGGGCAGCACTTGAGTTTGCGGCTGCGTCAACGCTGCGTGACGCGGCGGCGCAATGACGGGCGTGTGAGGAACCGGCGGAGCGGCGCGAGCTGCCGCGGGTTGATTTGCGACGACGATCGGCGAGGTTCGTTGTATCGTCACGACTTCGCCACCCGCGACGCTCTCGGTTGCTCCTTCCTGCGACGAGCTGCTCAGCACCGAGAAGAGCAACGCTGCCAGCAACGCATGGATGAGGAGCGAGAGGAGGAAGCTTCCCGTCAGTCGCTCCGGATATCGGCGATCGCGAGGATCGCGCTCAAACTTCACGGCAGGACGTAAGTGCGCTCAATCCGGCGCAGGAGCCTGCCGTCGCGAGCGCCCAAGGCAACGGTCTGATGGAACCAATTCTGCAAAAGCGCACGAAGATCGTTGCAACCGTCGGTCCGGCTTCCCGCGAGCCCGCAATTTTGCGTTCGCTCTTCGTATCGGGCGCTAACGTTCTGCGTTTGAACTTTTCACACGGCACGCCCGAAGAGCACGCGCGAGTCATCGCGGCGGCGCGCAAGATCTCCGCAGAACTCAACATACAAACGGCGATCTTGCAGGATCTTCCGGGCCCGAAGGTGCGAACCGGCTCGCTTGCCGGCGGCGCGACCTCGGTACGGTTGGAACGGGGCGCGCGCTTCGTCATCACCTCCAAACCGGTCCCCGGAACCGCGGAGCGCGTGAGCACGAGTTATCGCGATCTCGCCGCCGACGTCGCAATCGGCACGCGACTCTACCTCCAGGACGGACAGATCGCGCTGCTCGTCGTCGGAAAGAGCGGCAGCGAGATCGATACGACGGTCGAGTTCGGCGGCGACTTGCGCGCGGGCGTCGGGATCAACTATCCCGGTGGCACGCTCAACATCGCATCGGTCACCGAGCGCGATTTCGAGTTTCTCGAGTTCGGGCTGGAGCACGGCGTGGACTACGTCGCGCTCTCGTTCGTTCGCTCCGCTGAAGACGTCGAGCGTGCCAAAGCGTTCATTGCCGAACACAAGAAGCGCGTCCCGATCATCGCCAAAATCGAGAAGCACGAAGCGCTGGCCGAGCTCGACGGCATCATTGCGGCCGCCGACGGCATCATGGTCGCCCGCGGCGATCTCGGCATCGAGGTCCCAATCGAAACGGTTCCGATCATTCAGAAGCAGATCATCGCGAAGTGCAATCGCGCGAGCAAACCGGTCGTCACGGCCACGCAGATGCTCGAATCGATGATCGCGTCACCCCGCCCGACGCGCGCCGAAGCCACCGACGTTGCCAACGCGATCCTCGACGGAACCGACGCGGTGATGCTCTCGGCCGAAACGGCGCTCGGCGCCTACCCGACCGAAGCCGTGCGCACCATGGCCGAGATCGCTCGTGCGGTCGAGCCGCACTATCCACACGCGTCGCTGCGCGACCGGCGGCTGGAGAATATCGAGCCGACAGTCGCCTCGTCGATCGCTGAAGCGGCAACCCGTGCCAGCGACGAGCTGAAGATTCCGTACATCGTCACCGGGACGACGACCGGCAACACCGCGCATCACATCGCCGCCTTCCGGCCGCGGGCGCGAATCGTCGCGCTGACGCCCGAACCGCAGGTCGCGCGCCGGCTCGCTCTGCTCTGGGGAACCGAATCGCTCTTGATCGATCCCTACGCCTCGATCGACGTGCTGCTCTACATGACCGAACGCCACATGGTGCGCGAGGGACTCGTGCGGTCGGGTGATCTCGTGGCGTTCACGACCGGCATGCCCGTGGGCTCGGGCGGCACCAACGTGCTCAAGATCCATCCGATTCCGTAGGACCTCTTACGCGTTGCGCGCGAGCAGCGCGCGCGCGTGGCGCAGGGCCACGTCGTGCGACTCGCCCGAGAGCATGCGCGCGATCTCCGCTTCACGCTCCTTTGTGCCGGCGATCGTCCGCACGACGATTGTGGTCTCGTGCTTTCGTTCGACCTTTTCGAGGACGTAGTGGCGGTCCGCCCACGTCGCGAGCTGCGCGAGATGCGTCACGCAGACGACCTGGCCCGTTCGGGCGAGCTCACCGATGCGCGCGCCGACGGCGGTCGCGGTTGCCCCGCCGATGCCGGCGTCGATCTCGTCGAAGACCAACGCCGTCCGCGCGTCCCGCGCGCCGGCCAGCACCACGACGAGCGCGAGCAACACGCGCGAAAGCTCGCCCCCCGAGGCGACGCGCGCGAGCGGACGCGCCGGCTCGCCGGCGTTGGCACCAAAGAGGAACTCGGCGCGCTCGGCACCGTGCGGACCGATGCGCTCGAGCGGCTCGATTGCGACGTCGAAACGCCCCGAGCCCAGCGCGATCTCGCCAAACTCCGCAACGACTCGTTTGCGAAGGTCCGCAGCGGCTCGAGAACGCGCCGCACTCAACGACGACGCTGCGGCCCCCAGATCGCGCGTGGCTTCGGCGGCTTCTGCTTCGAGCCGCGCGATGAGGCGATCCCGTCCTTCGTATTCGTCCACGATCTCGCGCGCTCGCGCGCCCGCCGCGAAGATCTCGTCGACACTCCGGCCGTACTTTCGCTTGAGGCGCTCGATGTGGTCGAGACGGGCGTTGATCGCTTCGAGCTCCGCGGGATCGTACTCGGCCCCGTCGAGCGCCCGCGAAAGATCGCCGGCGAAGTCGACGGCCTCCGCCTGCAGTGCCGACGCGCGCTCCGCCAGCTCGCGCAGCGACGTGTCGAACTTCCCGATGCCGCCGAGCGCGACCGAGGCGGCTCCCAGAGATCCCGTCGCGCCTCGATCGTCCGCGGCGAGCGCTTCGTGCGCGAGATGTAAGGCCGACGCGATGCGCTCGACGTTGTCGAGGTAAGCGCGCCGTTCCGTCAACCGCTCGATCTCGCCCGGCTCTAACCGTGCTTCCTCGATCTCGCGCACCATAAAGCCGGCATCCTCGTAGCGCTCGCGCGCCCGCCGCTCGTCAAGGGTAAGCGTCGCGAGCGTTTGCGACGATTCTTCGGCCCTCGCATATGCGGCCGAAACGGTGTCGCGCTGGCGCAGCGCCGAATCCCCGGCAAACCGATCGAGCAGTTCGAGATGATAGGCCGGCGATAGCAAGCGCTGCGCCTCGTGCTGACCGACGATCTCGGCAATCGCGTCGCGCATCTCGCGAACGTATGAAGCCGTCGAAGCCCGCCCGTTGACCCGCAGACTCGAGCGCCCCGTCTCGGTCATCTCGCGTGAAATCGTCGCACACTCGCCGCGGTCCAGCTCGAATCCGTCGGCTGCGAAGCGCGCGCGCAGCAGGTCGTCGGGGTCGAATGCAACGGTCACGAGCGCTTTGCGCGCGCCGCCGCGGACGACGTCGGGACCGGCCCGCGCGCCCAGAGCGAAGTCGAGCGCGCCGAGCAGCATCGTCTTACCCGATCCGGTCTCGCCGGTGAAGATCGTCGCACCGTCGGCAAACTCCACGTCGGCGCGCTCGATCAACCCGTAACCCTCGATCTGAAGCTGCCGCAACATGCGTCTATGTCGCGTTCGTTACCGACGGGGATCCTTGATGGAAACGCCCCAGAGCATCTTGTCTTCGAGCCGCTCGAGAAAATGCAAGGGCGCCGTCCTAGCAAAGTACACGCGTTTGGGATGGCATCGGATCACAACGCTCGATCCCGGCGCGACCTCGCTGAGCACGTCTCCGTCGCACTCGAGATGCGCCTGCGCGGACTCGGAGTCGGACGCGATCTCGATCCACGAGTTCGTCGGAACGATCAGCGGCCGCGAAAAGAGCGTGTGCGCCAGGAGCGGCACGACGCCGAAGGCCTCAACGCTGGGCGCGATGAGCGAGCCGCCTGCCGAGAGAAAGTAAGCCGTCGAGCCGGTCGGCGTCGCCACGCAGATTCCGTCGGCCGCGATCTGCGTCATCGTGCCGCCTTCGTCGACGCGCAGCCCGAATGGTACGAGACGCGAGACCTCGCCCTTGCGAACGACGACGTCGTTGAGCGCAAAGAAGCGCCGATCGCCGTACTCCGCCTGTAACGCGGTGCGCTCGTCCATGAAAAGCCCACGCGAAACTAACCCGGGCAGATCGTCGAGGCGCGGATCGTCCTCGTCGAGCTCGGTCAGAAAGCCTAGCCGGCCGGTGTTGATGCCGAGCAGCGGAACGTCGCTCTCGACGGCGATGCGCGCCGCGCGCAAGAGCGTGCCGTCACCGCCGACCGTCACGATAAGCGATGCCGCCGCCGCTGCGGCACCGTCGACGACGTCGAATCCGCTCTCGCGAAAATCGCTGCCGATGCGACTCGCTATCGAGCGAGCCTGATCGTGCGCCGTATCGACGTAGAGCGCGATGACCTTCTTCTTGAGCGCGAGCATCGTCGTCATGTATTGGCCCCTTCGCCAAGGACGGCCTCGAGTCGTGCGTCGTCGAACGGCTCGCCTTCGCGGCGCAGCTCGATGAAGAACTCGCGGTTTCCCGCGGGCCCCAGCAGCGGCGAGGGCGCAAGCGCGACGGCCACCAGGTCGAGCGGCATGACGGCTGCGCGGAGCGAGCGCAGCACGTCGCGGTGCGTCGCCGGGTCACGCACGACGCCGCCCGCGCCCACCCGCTTTCGCCCCGCCTCGAACTGCGGCTTGACGAGTGCTACGATGACCCCGTCCTTGCGCAGATATCGGACCGCGCGCTCCAAGATCGTGCGCAGTGAGATGAACGACGCATCGATGGTAATGAGATCGAACCCGTCGGGAAAAGCGTCGTCGGGAAGGCGGCGAAAGTTGACGCGCTCCATAACCTGCACCCGCGGGTCGTTGCGCAGTCGCCAATCGAGTTGCCCGTATCCCACGTCGACGGCGGTTACCGATGCGGCCCCACGCTGCAGCAGGGCATCGGTGAATCCTCCGGTCGAAGCGCCGACGTCGAGCGCTCGTACTCCCCGCACGTCGATGCCAAAGAGCGTCTAGCGCGCGATCGAGCTTCTCGCCGCCGCGGCTGACGAAGCGCCGCGGCTGCTCGATCCGCAGCTTCGCGTCCGGCTGCGACGCTTTGACCGGCCTTCGTCACAACGACCCCTTCGACGGCGACGCGCCCCTCCATGATCAGACTGCGCGCTTGCGATCTGGTGATTCCTTCGCGGTCGGCCACGGCCGCATCGAGCCGAACCTTCATGCTAGGGCATTCGCGGGAACCGGAGGCCGCCCGCTATAACCGATTCCGGTAACGAGCGCGGCCGGTTCGGCGTCGCCATGCCCGCTTGTTATAAAAAGAGCCCCGTGACCGAAGAGCGCCCTTGTATCAAAAATCATTATCGTTTCATGACCGCTTGGATCGCTCCACTCCACGGGGTTGTTGTCGTTCCACATGAATGGCTTTTGTGACATGGGATCATGCACGTCGCCAGCGTACGGATCCGGTGTAAGCCACTGACCGCTTGTTGGATCGTAGGTTCGCGCTCCCTGTACGAGCCCTCCGGCCATCGCGTACCCGTCGGCTCGTGTCATCGCAAAAGTAGGTGCAAATGCGGGGCACGAGTCACTCAATGCGCGCGTCCGCGACGAGTTTCTCAGCGCCGAGGCGTTCTGGACGCTGCCTAAACTGCGTGCCTCAGCTGACGTCTGGCTCGTCGACTATAACAAAGTGCGACCGCATTCGTCGCTCGGCTATCTTACACCGAAGGAGTTTGTCGAAAGTCTTACAGTTGATTTGGTGCGATGTGTGTCGGACCTTCAGCGCAAACGAACGCCAGATAGGTCCACGCCAAGCGATTTCCAAGAGCACAGTCTTCGATTCGGTCGCCCAGTATTTACGTCCTGCTTCTGACTGTTTTCGATGCGGGAGTCAAGTGTGAAAATTTACGGCGGGGTGATTATTGGCACTTTCAACTTCTGCTTCATAGCGTTTTGAATATCTCGTTCGGATACGTTAAACACTTGATCTCGTTGAGTCGGTGTTCGAGAGATCATTCCGATCTTAAATTCGAGCCAGTAAGTCCCGTCGGTGTTACTAATTCTTAGTCGAGCATTTCCCGCCGGAAGGCCGGTTGCGTAGTACGAATCACCTTGAACTCTCGCAGGGTCTTCGACCAGAGACTTAGGCCCCACCCCATCCGCTTGATCTTGCGGCCGGTATACGATGCTCGCGGTATAGCCCGTGAAGGGTACGGTACCGGCGACCATGCCAACCGACTCCCTCAGCATAACGCCTTTCCAGCCGATTAGAAGAGCGTCTTGATCGCGCCCTTTAAGCACAGGCAGCAGGATCTCATTGCTGCACTTGCCCACGATGAGACCGAGGGAGTAAAAGCCTGGCGGGAGACCAATTTCCAGGTCGAAGCCGAGCGACGTCTGCCTAATCGTGTATTGAGCTCGGTTTTCCACATGCTGAAACGTTGTTGCGTCAACGACGTACAACTCCGGGTCGTCAGCTGTTTGCGAGCCGTCAGTGCAGTTCAAAAACGTAAGATGTATACGACTCAGGTTATTGCTGGGCGCGCGGAGAGCTTGCGCTTGCAGACTGAGCAGAATGCCAATAATCCCTAACCATCGCATCGCCAGAACCCCTTATGGCCCCGCATTTGCACTGCGACCCGGAAATGAGACACCAAGTTAAGCTGGGTTCTCCCACCGAAAGGGGAACCCATGGCTCGCAACCGACGAACTTTTACCAAGGAGTTTAAGCTCGGCGTCCTCGCTGAGCTCGATGCCGGCGCAACGATCACGCAAGCTGCCCGCAAGCACGGCGTCCATCCGGAAACCTGCGCCTCTGGAAGCGCCAAGAGCACAAATACGGTGACCGCGCCTTCGCCGGACACGGGAATGCGTACACCGACGAAGCCCGCGTCGCCGAACTCGAGCGCACGATCGGCCAGCTGACAATCGAAAACCGCTTTTTAAAAAAACTCAACGCCACGCTCAAGGAGCTCGACCGCAAGAGCGACGGCAGGCGATAGTCGAGCTGATCCGCAGTGAGCTTACATATGGCCTGCCGATCACGCGCCTTTGCACCGTCGCCGGTATCAGCCGCCCGACGTTCTATCGCTCGCGAACTCGGGAATCGGAGAGCGACATGGCGGTCCGAACGGCGATGCACGAGATCGTGACCGAGACGCCGTGGTATGGCTACCGGCCGATGACCAAGGCGCTGCGCCGCGTGCTCAGCATCGAGATCAACGAGAAGCGGGTTCGTCGGCTGATGAAACTCGATGGCCTGATCGCCTCGCGCAAAACGGTGCGTCGCTGGTTGTCGCCCAAACATGGCTTCCCACGCTACCCCAACCTCGCTGCCGAGCTGGTTCCGACAGCAATCAACCAACTCTGGGTCGCAGATCTCACGTACGTGCGGCTGCGCTCGACGTTCGTCTTCCTGGCCGTGGTTCTTGATGCGTTCAGCCGCTACTGCGTCGGCTGGTCGCTGATGACGCATCTGCGCGCGGATCTGGTGATCGACGCGCTCAAGATGGCGCTGCGACGTCGGCAGCCGGCGCTGGGTCTGGTCCACCACTCCGATCAGGGCGTGCAGTACGCCTGCACCGAGTACGTCGCGCTGCTCACCGAACATGGCATTCGACCGAGCATGAGCCGCGCCGGAACGCCTTACGACAACGCGAAGTGCGAGCGATTCATCAAGACACTAAAGTACGAGGAAGTCTACGTCAAAGAATATGAGAGCGTGAGCGACGCCCGGCGATCGATCGGGCACTTCATCGAGATCGTGTACAACCGGAAGCGGCTGCACTCGGCTCTGGGCTACGTCCCTCCGGCAGAGTTTGAGGCGGCGCAGCTCGAACAACCTACTGCACTCAACCCCAGCTTAACTCTTTGTCTCACATAAGGTCGCAGTGCAATTCGACGGGCTAACGTAGGTGTTTAGATTGGACATGTTGTAGTCTCTGTATTGGATTAGAACAGCGACCGCCGTCAGTACCGCAACGGTAACCCGCGCCCGATTCCTCATCTCAGGTTCTACGTTCCAATAGCTTATAGCCTATGAAAAGGTAAGTATGCATTGCCTACAACGGCCGATCTGATTCTTAGGACGTTTTTGTCTTTAGTGGGACAAATAATTACATCTGCACCCCGCTTGAACGGACCTATCCGCTTGTCTGATTCGCTTTCGTACACGAATTCCGGCGTCGCCCAAAACCGCGAATCGTTCGATAGGTAAACTAAGATGCGATTTAAGTTCGAATCAAATTTAGCGTCAGTGACTTGCAAGTTTGAACAACCGACCGGCGCAGCGTCGCTTCCAACATGGCATCCGCAAAGTGTAAAAGCCAGGGACGCAATGATGCTAATATGGCTTAGTCGAAGCAAAATTGCTCCTCCCACCTACGGAGCTATTGCCGCTGCTGGTTGTTGAACGCGGATTGCAGCATGCCCTGAGTATCTCCAGGCTTCGCTTAGGATGACACAAAAAACGACCGCTACTTCAGGGGTTCCCTAGGAAGATTAGAACGGTATTTGGTTATCGAGCTCTTCGCCCTTGGCGCTCTCGCGCGCGTTGGAGCGCGGCTCCGACATCGCTTCGTCGAGCTGTACTTGCGCGGCCTTCAGCAACGCTTCGCACTCGCGGGCGAGCATCTTGCCTTCCTTGAAGAGCTCGGTGGCGCGCTGAAGCTCGACCGTGCCGCCCTCGAGCTCTTTAACGATTGCGTCGATGCGCGCGAGTTTCTGCTCGAAGGTCTTCGGTAGCCGGTCGCTCATTCTAGGGAACCTCTAAGTGCACGGCTTCCACGCGGGCGTCGAACGTCCCGCGGCGCAAGCGAGCCGTCACCGCGTCGCCGATCGAAAGGGCTGCGGCATCGTGTATCGCCACGTCGTCCTTGGTAACGATCGCGAAGCCGCGCTCGAGCGGTCGCGTCGGATCCTCGCCGTCGAGGGCAGCCTCGGCGCGCGCAAGGCGTCGCGACCAGGACTCCGTCGCGCGTTCGATCGAGCGCAGGAGCGAGGCATCGGCGCGCACGAGGCCGAGCCGCCACTGCGCGACGCGCGCGGCCGGGCTGCAGCGGTCGAGCCTCCGCTCGAGCCCGCGCGTGCGATCCAGCCAGCGGCCGACGAAATTCATGCCCGCGTGGTCGAGCTTGAGCTGCGCCGGCCCCAGGCTCCCCGCCTTTCCGGCGAGCAGCGATCGGTAGCCGCGATCGAGCGCCCCGCGCAACGACTGCATCCTCTCGAACGCGCGCAGCCATTCCGTCGCAAGGTGAACCGCGGCGGCGGTCGGCGTCGCCAGCGAAAGATCGGCCACTTCGTCGGCGAGGTGACGGTCCTTCAGATGACCCAGGGCCGTCACGACCGGATGGGTCGAACGCAGTATCGCTCGAACTACCGCTTCGAGATTGAAGGTCAAACGGTCGTCGATCGATCCGCCGCCGCGCGTCAGCACGATCACGTCGACGTTCGCGCGCGAGGCCCGGTCCATCGCCTCGGCCACTTCGATCTCCGCGCCTTTCCCCTGCACGCGCGACGGAAAGAAGAGTATTTCGACGTGCGGGGCGTCGGCACGCATGCGGCCTTCGAAGTCGGCGCGCGCGTCATCGTTGCTCGTCACGAGCGCAACGCGCCGGGGAAAGACGGGAACCTCGCGCTTTCGCGAAGCGTCGAATGCGCCTTCGGCGCGTAAGCGCATTCGCAGCTCCTCGATCTGAGCGGCCAGTTTGCCCTCGCCGACCAGTGAAAGGGCGATTGCGCGAAGTTGATAGGCGGCGCGGTTGGGACGGATCTCGATGCTCCCCTCCGCGCGCACCGTGATGCCTTCGTGTATCGGCGGGAATCGCCGCGCCTCGCTGGCAAAAGAAAAGCATCCCAAGATGGCTTCGCCTTCCTTGAGCGTGAGGTTGAGGTTTCCGTCGGACCAACGCTTGATATACGTGATCTCGCCGACGATCGCGATGCGCTGGAGTGTGGTATGACGCGCGACCATGACGGCAAAACGGCGAGAGAACTCGCCGACCGAAAGCTCGAGAATCCCCTCGCTATTCATTTACGGCGTCGGAGCATCGTCGGGCGATTGGGACGGCAACGGCGACTGCGAGGGCTCTTGGGTCGGCGGCGGCGGCAACAGCCCCGGCGGCGACGCGTAGGCCGGCGGTACGGTTGGCTCGGGGAGTCCTGCGGCTGATTCGCTCGAGTTCTGACTCGCGGCGTAAGCGTCGATCGGGCCTCCGCATCCCGATTCGGGCTCGGTTCCCCTTAGATAGTACTCGTGGCCGCGAGTGCCGCAGCCGGTGACTTTTACAATCTCCTCGGAGGGAATCGGAAACTGGTGCGGTGGGGTGCCGGCGAGCGCGGCCTTCATGAACCGCGCCCAGATGCGCGCGGGAACGTTGCCGCCGTACGATTCGACCATCGGCGAATAGTCGTCGTTGCCGAGCCAAACCGCAGCGACCAAATCGGGCGTGTAGCCGACGAACCAGGCATCGCGAAAACTCGACGTGGTTCCCGTCTTGCCGGCGGCAGGCCGCCCGATGATCGCATTCGGATAACCGGTGCCGTGCGCGATCACGTCTTCGAACATGGACGTCATGATGAAGGCGGTCCCGGCGCTCACGACGTCGTTCGGCTGTGGGAACCGGTCGTCGAGAACCGAGCTTCCCAACGAATCTTTTACTATGCGAAACGGCGTCGGATCGACGTGCAGCCCTTGGTTGGCCAGCGTCGAATATCCGCTCGCCTGATCGAGGACCGTGACACCCGACGATCCGAGCGCCAGCGAGAGATTCGCCTCGAGGGGCGACGTCACGCCCATCCGGTGCGCGTAATCGATAATCCGGTCCAAGCCAACGCGCTCGGCGAGCTTGACCGCGACGATGTTGCGCGAGAGCGTGAGCGCCTCGCGCAGCGTGATCGCTCCCATGTAACTGTTGTCGTCGTCCATGGGCGACCATTGCGTGCCGTCTCCCATCGGATAACTCACCGGCGAGTCGTCGATGATCGTCGACGCCGGAATTCCTTGGTCGATCGCAGCGGTGTAATCGTAGATCTTAAACGACGAGCCGGGTTGGCGGTGGGCTTGCCAGGCGCGGTTAAACTGGTTGTGCAGCGAGAACCCGGCGCCGCCGACGATGGCGAGAATCTCGCCCGTCGAAGGACGCAACGCCACGAGCGCCGCCTCGTGCGCCCCGATACCCTCGGCGATCGCCTGCTGCACGCCCCACGTCACGGCGTCCTGGGCGATGCGCTGCATGCGCGTGTCGAGCGTCGTGTAGACCGTAAGGCCGCCCTCTTCGACTCTGCTCTTGCCGAAGAGCCGCTCGAGCTCTGCGATCGCGTAGGTCGTGAAGTATGGAAACCGATAGCCTTGGAGACCCGGAGACCGTTGCGGAATCAATTCGAGCGGCGACTCGTACGCCGCGTCGGCCTGCTCTGAGGTGATGTAGCCGCTTTCGACCATGCGATCGAGCACGTGACGCTCGCGGTCACGCGCCAAATCGAGGTCCGAAAACGGCGAGTAGTCGGAGGGAGCCGCAACGATGCCCGCGAGCATCGCTGCCTGCCCGAGGGTGAGATTGTCGGCGCTGCGGCCGAAGTAGGTGTGGGCGGCCGCATCGACGCCGTAGGCTCCGGCGCCGAGGTAGATGATGTTCAGGTAGCGCTCGAGGATCTCGTCCTTCGTGTAGTACCGCTCGATCTCGATGGCGAGCAAGGCCTCTTGGACCTTGCGAGAGAGCGAAATCTGATCGTTGAGGAAGAGCCGGCGCGCGAGCTGTTGCGTGATCGTCGATGCGCCCTGAAACTGCTGGTGCGTGAGGTCGGCGTAGCCGGCACGGACGATGCTTTCGAAATCGACGCCGTGATGGTAGTAGAAGTTATGGTCTTCGTTTGCGATGAACGCGTCGCGAACGATCGGCGGCACCCGTGAGAGCGGCACCCATACGCGATTCTCTTTGTAGACCGATGCCAGCATCGTGCCGTCGCGCGCAAAGATGCGGGTCGTGCTTGCCGGCTGGTAATCGGCCATGCGGCTGATGTCGGGCAGGTTGCGCGCGTATGCAGCGACCATCCCCGCGATGGCTCCGACGGAGAAGAGCACAAACATCATCACCGCAATGAGGATGCCGCGCAAGAGGCGGCGGCTGCGCCGGCGCCTACGCCTTGGCATTGGCTACCGCGCTGAGCACGCCGTTGACGAAACGTCCGGAATCCTCGGTCGAAAAGCGCTTGGCGAGCGCGACCGCCTCGTTGATCGCAACCGCTTTGGGCGTCTGGGGACGGCAATGAAGCTCGAACGTCGCCATCTCTAAAAGCAGCCGGTCAATCGTAGGCAGGCGCTCGATCGCCCAACCTTCCAAGAGCGGACTCACGATGCGATCGGCTTCCGGCGCGTATTCGAGCGTGCCCAACGCCAGCTCCTCGACGAACGCCCGCTGCTCGCTGTCCGCGTGCTCGCCCACGATCTCGCTCACCGCGTCTCGCGGTTCGCGATCCCCGATGACCACCGAATAGAGGACTTGGAGCGCCTTCTCGCGCGCCATTCGCCGTGACGTCATCGCGCGCTCAGCTCTCCGTTTGCAAAGATCTGCTTGGTAATGAACTCGACGTCGTACCGTCCATCGCGAAATGCCGGCGATGCTAGGATTTCCAAAGAGAGACCGATCGTCGTGTTGACGCCTTCGACCAGCGTCTCGCGCAGCGCGCGTTCCATGCGCGCGATCGCGACCTCGCGCGTCTCGCCGAAGGCGACGATTTTGGCGATCATGGAGTCGTAGTACGGCGGAATCGTTGCGCCCGCGTAGAGGTGGGTGTCGACCCGAATGCCCGGACCGCCGGGAAAGACCAGCTTCGAAACGGTGCCGGCCGCCGGCGCGAAGTTATTGCGCGGATCCTCGGCATTGACACGACACTCGATGGCATGGCCTCGTGCCACCAGATCTTTTTGCGTGTATCCCAGCGGCTCGCCCGCTGCGATCCGGATCTGCTCCTTCACGAGGTCGATGTTGTAGACCATCTCGGTCACGGGATGCTCGACCTGAATGCGCGTGTTCATCTCCATGAAATACGCCTCGTCGCCCGAGGCGAGAAACTCGAGCGTGCCGGCATTCGTATAGCCGACGAATCGGGAGGCCCGTAGCGCCATATCGTGCAATGCCGCGCGATTGCGAGAAGAGAGGTTCGGCGCGGGGGTCTCTTCGACGATCTTCTGATGAGCGGGCTTCTGCACCGAGCAATCGCGCTCGCCCAAATGGACGATGTTTCCAAACTCGTCGCCGAGTACTTGAACCTCGATGTGCCGCGGCTCGCGAATCAGTCGTTCGAGGTAGAGGCGTCCGTCCTTGAAGCTCGCCTCGGCCTCCGCGGACGCACCTGCATACGCGCGAGGCAGGTCGCCGGCGTCGTGGACGACGCGCATCCCCCGGCCGCCGCCGCCCGCCGTTGCTTTGAGCAGCAGCGGATATCCGATCGACTCGGCTGCCCGATAGGCGTCGTCGACCGAAGCCAAGACGTCGCTTCCGGGGGTCGTCGCGACACCCGCATCGTGCACGACGCGCTTGGCCATTGCTTTGTCGCCCATCAGCGCGATCACGCTCGGCTTGGGTCCGATGAAGGTCAAGCCGTGATCGTTGCAGATTTCGGCGAAGCGAGCATTTTCGGCCAAGAACCCGTAGCCCGGATGAATCGCATCGCATTGGGTGATGAGCGCCGTAGAAATAATGTTCGGGATGTTGAGATACGAGCGTCCTGCGGGACCGGGACCGACGCAGAACGCCTCGTCGGCCTGACGAACGTGAAGCGAATCGCGATCGGCCTCGGAGAAAATGGCAACGGTCGCCACACCGAGCTCTTGGCAGGCGCGGTTGATTCGCAGCGCGATCTCGCCTCGATTGGCGATCAAAACTTTTCGAAAGATTTTAGGTTCCTCACTGGCCGCGCGCCATTAAGAAGAGCGGCTGACCGTATTCGACGGGGCTTCCGTCGGCGGTCGCGATCGCAACGAGACGGCCCGCGCCCATGCTATGGATGGGCGTTCGAATCCCCAGCGCTTCGATGTAGCCGAGCTCGCGATCGCCGTCGAAGAGTTCGCCTTCGATCGGCGTCGGACGGCTCACGTGAAAGATGCCGACCAGGTCGGCCTTGATCGTATCGACGCGTTGAGCCGGGGCGTCGGCCGCCGGCCGGTCGTCCGATCGGAAGGGAAACGCAACGGCTCGGGGTGCGACCGCGATTTCGATGTCGTCGTCGCCGCATCGAACGCGCACGCGCGTCGCATCGCTCTCGGCAAGAAAGCGCGCGAACGAGCGGAGGCGTTCGCTCGTCGAACGGTCTCTCTCTTGGGGCATCGCCGCAACGTGTTCGCGCTCGACTCGCACGACACCCGCGAGCTCCTCTGTGGGCAGCGCGTCACGCAATGCTTCGAAGCAAGGGTCGATCTCCGTCAAAGGAACCAACACGAAAGCGCGCTCGCGTAGAAGCGGATGCGGTATGCGAAGATCGGGTTCGTCGATCGTGAGATCGTCGTAGAGGAGCAAATCGAGATCGAGGGTGCGCGGCGCCCAGCGCTCGCCGCGAGTGCGCCCCGCAGACTCTTCGATCGCGCGCAGGCGCTCGAGCAGCGCGCGCGGCGCCAGCCCCGTTTGAAGCGCCGCTACCGCATTGAGAAACCAGGGCTGCTCGCGCTCGCCCCACGGTACGGTACGATAGAGCGACGAGCGCGCGACGATCGTGCCGAGCGCTCCGAGCGCCGCGAGCGCGCGCTCGACGTTCTCGAAGCGCTGCCCGAGGTTCGTCCCGATCCCGACGTAGGCCCGGTGAACGCTCACGATTCGTAGCGCGGATTGGCACGCGCGAGCGTCACCGACGGCGTCGCGCCCTCGAGAATGCGCGGCTTGGAGATGGTCACTCGTGCGCGCGCCACCCGGCGATCGTCGAAGACGGCGCCGAGCAAATCCGCGGCGAGGCGTTCGAGCAGCGCGTACGAGGTGGTCGCGACAATGCGGACCAGACGATCCCGCAGCATCGCGTAGTCGAGCGTCTGCGCCAGATCGTCGCTCGCCCCGGCCGCCGCGAGATCGATCTCCGCGGTGACGTCGATCTCGAAGAGCTGGCGCCGGTAGCGCTCGCCGGGGCCGGCACCGTGGCGCCCGTATGCGCGCACGCCGCGCAGGCTTATTGCATCCATTGCGGCGGCCTCCAGCCGCGCACGATCGCATCGGCAACGGCGACCGCATCGCGTGCCGCCGCAACGTCGTGAACGCGAACGATATCTATTCCGGCCTTGACCGCAAGCGCGGTCGTTGCCGCAGTTCCGTAGACACGGCCGGCCGGCTCTCGCCCGGTCAGCTTCCCGATCGTCGATTTGCGCGACGCGCCGATCATGGTCGGAAATCCCAACGCGACGAGCCGGTCGAGCGCCGCAAGGACGGCGATGTTCTGTTCGGCGCTCTTTCCGAACCCGATCCCCGGATCGAGGATGATTGCTTCGCGCGCGATGCCACGCGCCATCGCTGCGGCCGCGCACTCGTCGAGATATCGCAGCACCGAGTCGACCACCGAACCTTCGTACGCCGTACCGATGTGATTGTGCATCGCGACGATCGGAATGCCGAGCTCGGCGACGAGATCCAATAGCTCGTCGGTTACCCAGACGGAGTTGACGAGATCGGCGCCGGCTTCGCGCGCATCCCGCGCAACGGCGGGCTTGTACGTGTCGATCGAGATTGGCGCGTGCGGAAGCTGCGTTCGAAGCGCGCGAATGACCGGGACGGCGCGCTCGGCTTCGACCGATTCGTCGACCGGCTGGTGGCCGGGACGCGTCGACTCACCTCCGACGTCCAAGAGATCGGCGCCCGCGTTCCACTGCGCGAGCGCGTACGCGACCGCGTCGGCTTCACTCTCCACACCGTCGCCCGAGAACGAATCGGGCGTTACGTTGACGATTGCCATCACGTAGGTCCGGGCGCCCCACTGCAGCTGCGCGCCTCGCATGCGCAGCGAACCTCTCAAACCGGCGCCGGGGCGTACCACGAGCGTAAGCCCGCGACGAGAAAGGTGGACCCGGTTACGACGACGACGTCGTCGCTCGTCGCCCAACGCCGCGCGATCGTCAGCGCTTCGCTCGGATCGTCGATCGCGCGGCCCCACGTGCCCGCCGCTTGCGCGATGAGCGCAAGCCGTCCCGGCGGGATTGCGGCGCGCCCTGCCACCGCAAACGAAGTAAACGTGAAGGTCGACGGCAATCCCGCGAGGATCTCGATGATTCGGCGAGCGTCCTTCGATTCGCCGATCGCAACGACGTAGTGGATCCGCTGGCCGGTAAAGCGTTCGCGCAGCGAAGCTACCAACGATTCGGCTTTCTCGGCATTATGCGCAATATCGAAGACGACCGCGGGGGCTCGCGAGACGATCTCCATACGGCCGGGCATCGCGATCTCTTCGAAGCCTCGGACGAGCTGGTCGCAGCTGGGACGCAGATCGTCGCCGAGCTGATTGAGGACGGCGATGGCGGTCGCCGCATTCAAGCGCTGGAACATGCCCAGCACCGGCAGCCGAAGGCGATACGAGCCGCGCGCGGATTTGACGAGCAGCAACTGCTCGTACGGGCCTCCGGCGCCGTTCAGATCGATGCGCACCACGTCGCCGACGCGTACGAGCGGCGCGCCGACTTCGGCTGCGTAACGCTCGATGATCGCGTCGGCCGCCGCCGGCACGGTCGCCAGAATCAGCGGCACGCCGCGCTTCGCGATGCCGGCTTTCTCGAACGCGATCGCTTCGATGGTCTCCCCAAGCACGTCGGTATGGTCGTACCCGATCGAGGTAATCGCGGCGGCGAGAGGCTCGATCACGTTGGTTCCGTCGAGCCGGCCACCGAGACCCACTTCAATCACGGCAACGTCCACGCGCTCTTGCGCGAAGTACAGGAATGCCAGCGCCAGGAGCGTCTCGTAGTACGTCGGAGGCCCGTGCAGCTTGGCCGTTCGCTCGATTGCCGGCATCATCTCGTCCAGGAGCGATGCGAAGCGCTCCCGTGAAATGCAGCGGCCGTCGATGCGCGCGCGCTCGGTCATCGAATGTAAGTGTGGCTTCGTGTGTAGTCCCGTGCGCCGGCCGGCGGCTTGCAGCGCGCACGCGATCATCGTCGCCGTCGAGCTCTTTCCGCTAGTGCCGCCGACGTGAATCGTTGCATAGCTTCGGTGCGGATCGCCGAGCTCGTGCAAAAGGGCGCGCATCCGGTCGAGCTTATAGGACGTACGCCGCGATACGGCTTCGTCGATCGTCCCGAGCAGATAGCTTTCGGCCTGCTCGAAGCTTGCGATTTCGTTCATCCGTCCACGACACGATCGGCGAGCAGCTCGAGGGCATGCGGCAGTACCGGGAGCAGAACGTCCAGGCACTCTTCGACGGCTCGCGGGCTTCCGGGCAGGTTGACGATCAGCGTGCGATCGCGTACTCCTGCAAGCGCGCGTGAGAGCATCGCAGTCTTCGTCTTTGTGAGCGAGGCGGCGCGAATCGCCTCGGCAATTCCCGGCACCTCGTAATCGACGACGGCCGCCGTGGCCTGCGGAGTCCGATCGCGCGGCGAGAGTCCCGTCCCGCCGCTCGTGAGCACCAGATCGGCAGCGTGCGAGTCCGCGAGGTCGATGATCTCGGCCTGAAGTGCCGCCGGATCGTCGGGAAGAACGCTCTCGCGAACGATCGCATAGACGCCGCCGAGCCGCTCCTTCATGGCAGGAATGCATTCATCGGCGCGCTCTTTAGAGGCGGCGCGATCGGAGAGCACGATCAGCGCGACTTTAAAGCTCATCTCGCTCCCACGCAACGCTCTTGCCGCCGCTCTTGCGCAAGAGCCTAACGCTCTCGATCGTGATTCCTTTGTCGAGCGACTTGGACATGTCGTAAATCGTCAGCGCCGCGACGCAAGCGGCGACCATCGCCTCCATTTCGACACCGGTACGCGCGGTCGTGCGCGCCTCGGCCTGGACGCGCAACCCGTCGTCGCACCACTCAAAACGCACCTGCACGCTGCCCAGCGGCAAAGGATGCGTGAGAGGAATCAGCTCGGCGGTTCGCTTCGCCGCCATGATGCCGGCGATTTGGGCCGCAACGAACGCGTCGCCCTTCGGAAGCGTTGCGGCCTTCAGCGCCGTGCCCGCCGCAGGATTCATTCGAACGAGAGCCTCGGCGCGCGCCATCCGTTCGGAGACGCGCTTGCGCGAGACGTCGACCATCGCGACGCTCCCGTCGCGAGCGACGTGCGAGGGCTTCACCGGACCGACGCCGGCGAGCTCTGGAATCGCGCCCAGATGAGGCAGAGCAACGCCAAGACCCAGCAAATTATCAAGTGCGTGACGTGATGCGCGTGCGCCGCGCCGGACTGGGTGAAGAGGTCGATCTTTCCCCAGCCGTACAGGATACCGAGAACGAAGAAGATGACCGCCAGGGCGATGGCGACGACTCTCATGAGATGACTCCTCTCCGGGTAAGGACGAAAGAGACGATGCCGACGACGACGCAGTACCAGCCGAACGGCCGGAGATCGTTTGAGCGAAAGTACCGCATCAAGAACGCAACGGAGAGATATGCGGCAATACCCGCGGCAATTCCGCCGCAAATCGCCTCGACCAGCACGAGGTGTGCTTCGGGCGCAAAGAGCTTCGGCGCTTCGAGGAGTCCCGCCGCGAGAATGACCGGCGTCGCGAGCAGGAACGAATAGCGCGCCGCATTCTCATGGTCGAGCTCGAAGAGCAAGCCGGCGACCATCGAGATTCCCGATCGCGAGATGCCCGGCAGCAGCGCGAACGACTGCGCGACGCCCACGAGCAGGCTCTGCAGATAGCTCAAATCCTCGATTGGTTTATACGTCCGGTCGGTAGTTGCGGTCTGGCGCCGGCGCAGCGCTTCGCCGGCAAACATCATCAAACCGTTGACGACTAAGAAGAGCGCCGCGGGCGCCGGCGACCCAAAGAGCCGTCGCACCGGAACTTCGAAGATGACGCCGAGGATTCCGACCGGAATCGTGCCCACGACGAGACGCCAGCCGATTCGCTCGTCGCGGTCTTGACTCAAGCGTCCCCGCACGATGCTTGCCAGAAGCGCGCGAACGATCGCGTACCATTCCTGGCGGTAGTAAAGGATCAACGCGAGCGCCGTCCCGAGATGCAGGACCACGACGAACGCCAGAAACGACGCACTCGATCGATCGACGTTCTTCCAGTGCAGCAAGGCCGGCACGAGGATGGTGTGGCCCAGACTCGAGACGGGGAAGAGCTCGCTGACGCCCTGCAGGAACGCGAGCGCCATCGCCTGAGCGAACGTCACGTGAGCTCCATTACCATGCGACGAACTTCACACTGAAGGCGTATGCGCTTGCAACGGGTTTGCAGTCGCGCAGCGCCGGCGAGTACCGAGCGTCGCGAGCCATTCCTACGGCGACGAGATCGAGCGACGAGTTCCCGGTGCTCTGCGCCACGTTCGCATCGAGAACCTGACCGTCCGCATCGAGTTGCACGCTCACCAGCGCGGTGCCGCTCGTTCCCGACGCCCGCACGCCGACTGGAATCTCCGGCGGCCCCGGCGTGGCGACGACCGCCGCGCCGATATTCGACTGCTCGCAACCGGCAGTCGCGGTTGCAACGGGTCGCGGCGTCGCTTTGGCGACGACCGGCACGGGCGTCGCCGAGGCGCCTCCCGACGTTCCGATTGAGCCCGGCCCTTTGCGCGCCGGCGGCGCCGAGCTGGGAGGGCGCGGTGCGGGCGTCTGTTTCGGGGGCGGCGGCGGCGGAGGCGTCATCTCCCTCGCGATCGTTGCGGGACGATGCTCGATCGAAACGACTTCAGCCTGATTTTCCGCCGTCGGCGAGGGCGGTCGAACGACCAGCGCGATGACGAGATGCAGGAGCAACGAGAGCGCGAACGCGATCACCAGTAAACGCGGAACGCGTCTCATGGCTCATTGCGACGCGAATCGACTAGTCGGGCGTGAAGTCGGCGCGGAAGAGATAGTCGCCCTGTGTCGGCTGACAGTCGACGAGCTTCGGCGAGTACGTCGACTGTCGAGCCGCGCGGAGAGCTGCTTGATCGATCGACATGTTGCTCGAGGTCTTGTAGATCTTCGCACCAATCAAGTTCCCGCTCGGCCCAACGGTCACTTCGACTTCCACGGTGACCGCGCCGAGACCGAGATCCTTCGCCGATTCCGGATAATCCGGCTGCACGGGATTCGTAACGGTCGCTTCGACGTTCGGATTCGCGCAGGCAGGCTTCGGCGTTCCGACCGTCGCGGCCGGCGCGGGAGTCCCGTTGCTCTGCCCTTGCGGGACGCCGTTCTCGGTGCCGTTCTTGGGCTCGGCCGCCGTGTTCTCGGTTGATCCCGTGTTACCGGCGTTGTGAGTCTTGATCAGGTTAACCTTGAGCTGCGGCTGCTGCACCTGATGCTGCTGTTTGGGCGGCGGCGTCTGGTTGGGCGGCGGCGTCGGAGTCGGTGGCGGGGTCGGCGTCGGCGGAGGGGGCGTGTGAACGATCGCCTTGTGAATTTTCGAGATGTCAACCGTTTCGGTCTTCTGTTGTTCGCTCTGTTTCGCGAAGTTCGGCATAACCGAGCCGATCGCCAAGTGCGCGACGATCGAAATTACGAAGGCCCAGCCAATGAAGCTGCGCATACGCTCGCCCGTCGTGAGGTAGCCGCCGCGCTTCGCCATGAACTACTGCGGCATTCCCCCGGGCGAGCCCTCAACGTGATTGGCTAAGCCGAAGTCGGTCAGATCTTCCTGCTTTGCAGCATCCATGATTTGCAGGATGACACCGTAGCTCGCCTTGGGATCGGCCTTGATGATCACGCTCTTGAAGACGTGGTTGGTCGCGTCTTGAAGCTCGCCGAAGGCCGCCTTGGCGTCCGCGATGCTCACCTGATTCGAGCCGATCTGAACGTTATCGTGCTCGTCGACGATCACGACGATCTGCGACGGTACGACCTTCTCTTTGTTGTAGGCATCGGGGAGCCTCGGCTCCTTCGTGACCGATGCGAGGATGATGAAGATGATGAGGAGCACCAACAGCACGTCGGTAAACGGCGTGATGTTGATCGTCGACATTACCTCATCTTCGCCTCCACCTGTGGAAACGGCCACGTTCTTTTAACCTCCTTACGACGTTACGAAGCCGACGTCTTCGAGACCGGCGTTCTTCGCGGCATCGAGTATCCGAATGATGACCCCGTAGGGCGCCTTCGCGTCGGCGATGATCGCCACGTGGTGGCGCGGCTTCTTCTTCGAGGCGTCGTACATGACGCGATAAACACTCGTCTCGTCGGTCTTGACGCCGTCGACGAAGATCACGCCTCTGTTGTTGACGTCGACCTCGATGTCGTTCTTGTTCTTGGTGTTGGTCGCCGAATTCGGATTCTTATTCGGCAGCTCTTTCTCGAAGCCGGGCGGCGCCACCAACGCAGCGAGGATCATGAAGATGATGAGCAGCACCAACAACACGTCGGTAAACGGCGTGATGTTGATCTCCGCCATTACCTCCTGGTCTTGCTGCGACGAAAGCAGGCTCACGACGCGTCCCCGAGCTTACTTGGACGTCGCTTTTGAAGGCTGGTAGAGCTCCGTCGGGATCGGCGCGCCGGTGTTGTGGAAATGCAACATTTCGGCCAGCTGATTAGCCGCGACGATCATCTCCTGGTTGTAATTCTTGATTCGCGACTTGAAGAAGTTGAAGAACACCACCGCAATGACGGCGATGATCAGACCGGTTGCGGTCGTGATGAGTGCTTCCGAGACGCCCGCGGCGACGACGGCCGGCGTCGAGTTGCCTTTCAGCGCGATGTCTTGGAAGGCGCGAATGATGCCCAACACCGTTCCGAAGAGGCCGACGAAGGGCGCGATCACGGCGATGGTGCCGATAATCGCCAAATTGCGCTCGAGCGAGTTCAAGTGCTCCATCAGCGCGATCGAGAGCGCGTCGGTAATGTCGGCGCGATTCTTCTCGCCGCGGAGAAGCCCGAACTCGAGGATCCGCGGAAGCATGCCGCGGTTCTTCCTGCAGATGGCGATCGCGCCGTCGAGATCGTCGGCGGCGACCTTCGCTCCGATTTGACGCAGCAGGCCCTTGGTGTCGGCATGCTGCGTTTGAAAGAAGACGAGCCGCTCGATGACGACCGCGAGGCCGACGATCGAAATAAGCAAGAGCAGCCACATATCCCAGCCGCCCTGCTGCATGAGACCCCAAAACCCTGAAAACACGGTGTCTACCACCCTCCACTAGCGATGTGCCGCGGCGCCTGCCGCCCGTGAGGGCGAGCCATTGGCCTACCCCCGGCTAAAGTCCTGGTAGCGTTAGCTGCCGCCTCCCGACTGGCTCGCGGGCGCCGCATTCAGATTCTTTTTGATGAACGTTTCGATCTGCAGTGCCATGGTTTCGTTGCCTTCGGCCTTGGCTTGTTCGTCGGCCTTGTTTAGCGCATCGAGAGCCTTCTTCTTCGTGGCGTCGTCGTGACTCGAGGCCCATTGACCCGCCAGCGCGATGCCTTCGGAAAAATTCGCCGCCGCGTCGTTAGGATCGATCGCCAAGGCCTTATCGGCGTAAGCTTGCATTCGCTTGTAATCCGGCTTCGTGCCACGCGCTATAGCAAACGCCGCAAGGGTATACGCTGTGACGGTGAGCTTGGGATCGCCTGCAGCGGCCGCTTCATCGAAGTCGCTCAGCGCCGTCGCGGTGTCCTTGGCATCCACCGCCGCGTTTCCCGACTTGATCAGGCTGGCTGCCATCGCTTGGGCTCCGGCGGTGCTGCTGGGATCGAGCTGCTTGATCTGCGCGGCGATCGCTTGCGCGTCCGCCGTGTCGTGGTTCGCGAGATAGGCTTGCAGGAGCTCCGAGTCGATGTTCACCTTGGATGCCGCCGGAATCTTGGGGTCGGACATCGCCGCGTCATGCGCCGCTTTCAGCGACTCCAGCGCGGCCGCGTCGTCGTTGTTGGCCAGTTGAGCGACGCCGAGCGCGAAGCGTGAGTTCGGACCGGGGTCGAGCGCCATTGCCTTTTGCGCGTAGGCCAGCGCCCGAGCGGGGTCACTTTGTACTATGTGAACCGCTGCAGCGGCGAAGCTGCGAGCGGCGATCGGCCTGAACTGCGGCCCGATCGTCGGCACTTTGTCGAAGGCCGCGGCCGCCGTCGTGAAGTCGCCTGCATCAAAGGCTGCGATGCCGAGCATCTGACGCAGCGATTCGTCGCTCGGTGCCGACAACAGTTCCGCCTGCGCTTTGGAGACGGCTTGATGGTACTGACTCTGACGAATCAGGGCGGCGACCTGACTCGCCGCCGGGCTCAAGGACCCGGGCGCCGGCAAGCCGCTGCCTTCGCCGGGCATGCGGGCGACGGACTTTCCGTTGAACTTCAACGTGAAGTCGTAAAACGACGTCACGGGCGTCTTGCCGCGATGGGCCGGACGATAGCTGGAGTTCTGGGCGATGTCCATCGCCGCGTCGTTGTCGCCCGGGTTTGTCGAGCGGATGACCTTGATGGCCTTGTGCGACCCGTCGCCGTTGACTTGAACTTGTACGACGACGGTGCCGCTCCCGGCGATGGAGTGAGTCGTCTTGCCTTGTGCGATCAGCTTCGCCGACGTGAATTCGTTGGCGTATTGCGCGAGCGCGGGGAACTGCGCGAGCGCGACGAGCGCGGCGGCGGCCGGGGCGGCGATTCGAAACCGAGCGGTCATGGCGTACCTCGAGTTGATTGGCGGCGAGTCTTCGTGTCCGGCTTGGTACGAGGCGATTCGTCCGGCGGCCTGCGATGGCGCTCGAGCGCCGCGCGTTCGGTCGCAGTGAGGGGCCTGACGCGGCCGGCCGGCAGAGCGCCGAGCCGCAGCGGCCCAAAGCGCGTGCGGCTCAGCGCGAGCGCCGGGTGCCCCAGCGCCTCGAACATGCGCCGGACTTGGCGGTTACGACCCTCGTGGATCGTTACTTCGACGATGCAGCGATCTCCGCGCGCGGCCAAGATGCGCACTTTCGCGGGTGCCGCGCGGAAACTGCCCAGTCCAAGACCGCGCTGCAAGCCGCGCACGTCGTCGGGTGAAAGACGCCCGCCGATCGTCGCGCGATAGGTCTTCTCTACTCCGAAGCGCGGGTGCAGCAAGCAGTGAGCGAGCTCTCCGTCGTCGGTGAGCAGAAGCACGCCGCTGGTGTCGTAGTCGAGACGCCCAACGGGAACGACTCGCGGTCCGTTCGCAATCAAGTCCGCTACGGTCCGGCGACCCTGCGGATCGCGCATCGTGGTCACGACGCCGACGGGCTTATTGAGAAGTAAGTACGTGTGCTCTTCCGGAAGTTCGACCAGCGCATCGTTAATCTCGACGCGGTCCTCGGAACCCACCAGAGTTCCCAGCTGCGTCACCACTCGACCGTTGACACGGACTAAGCCCGTTTTAATGATCTCGTCGGCTCGCCGCCGCGACGCCACCCCAGCCCGCGCCAAGTATTTATTAAGGCGAGTACTGGCCACGTTCGACGAGGACGAGGCGCGGACGTAGGCGATGAGGAGCGTCCAGTTTTTTGGGGCCAGCCATGGAGGGCTGCTTCAAAACTTCGTTCTCCCCAAAAAATGGACGAGCAGGAGCGAACAGGACGTGAGCGACGGGCGCCCTTCGACTGCGCCGCTACGCGGCGCGCTCAGGATGACAACGACACAGCATGTAGCGCGCTCGTGCCGCTAGTACTTGCCGTTCCCGCCGTCTTCGTAGCCGCGGTTCATCGAGAGCGCTTCCTTGGTGACCGACTGCAGGAACTCTTCGTTCGTGCGCGTTTGGGCCATCTTGTCGAGGATGATCTCCGTGATGTCGCCGGTATTGAGCACCGCGGTCGCACGGCGCAGCATCCAAAGCTTGCGCATTTCGTCGGGCGCAAGGAGCAGCTCTTCGTGACGCGTGCCCGAGCGCTTGATGTCGATCGCCGGGAAGACTCGCGATTCGGCGAGCTTTCGGGTGAGATCGATTTCCATGTTGCCGGTGCCTTTGAACTCCTCGAAGATCACGTCGTCCATCTTCGATCCGGTTTCGATCAGCGCCGTCGCGATGATCGTGAGCGACCCGCCCTCTTCGATTTTGCGAGCCGCGCCAAAGAATCGCTTCGGCTTGTGAAGCGACGCGGTATCGAGGCCGCCTGAAAGCGTACGACCGGAGCTCGCGACGACCTGGTTATACGCGCGAGCGAGGCGCGTGATCGAGTCGAGCAGGATCACGACGTCCTTCCCGAGCTCGACGAGGCGCTTTGCGCGCTCCATCGCAAGCTCGGCAACGGTCGTGTGATTCTCGGGGTGCTCGTCGAACGTCGAGGCGACGACTTCGCCGTCGATCGTTCGCTGCATGTCGGTAACTTCTTCGGGGCGCTCGTCCACGAGCAGCGCGATGATGTGCGCATCGGGATGATTGATCGAGATCGAGTTGGCGATGTTCTTGAGTAACGTCGTCTTGCCGGCCTTCGGGGGCGAAACGATCAGAGCGCGCTGACCTTTGCCGATCGGCGAAAAGAGATCGATGACGCGCGTCGAGAGCTGGGTCGAACGAACTTCGAGCTTGAAACGCTCCTGCGGATAGATCGGCGTGCCCTTTTCGAAGACTCGCCGTCCCTTGATCGCCTCCGGATCGAGATCGTTCACTTTATCGACGCGAATCAGCCCGTAGTACTTTTCGCTCTCTTTGGGACGGCGCGCCTGGCCTTCGACCATGTCGCCGCGCCGCAACTCGAAGCGGCGTATCTGCGATTGGCTGACGTAGATGTCGTCGTTGCCGATGTAGTAACCGGCGCGGCGCAAGAAACCGTAGCCTTCCGGCAAGATGTCGAGAATGCCGCTTGCCATCTCGATGCCGGAGCGCGCGACCTGCGCCTGCACTAGCAGCTCGACGATCTCGTCCTTCTTCATCTTGGCGGGGGCCGGAATCTCGACTTCGAGCTCTTTTGCTATGTCGATGAGCTCGGTCTTCGTCTTCTCCGCTAGCTGAGCGGCGGTCTGGATAGGCGGCACCTCGACCTGCGGAAGCTGATCGTGATAGACCGCGGGGTGCTGCGGGAAGTGATGCCGGCGACGCGCTCGCCGGCGGCGTCCGCCGCCCCCTTGCTGGGTACGCATATCGTTAGCGGGTCGATGCTCGATGTTGGGACGATTGTCGGTTTGCAGAAGAATGTCTCTCTTTAGGAAATCAGAGCTTTCCTGGTTCGCTCGCGCTAAGCTTCCACGGTCGAGGACGAGGCGGGGCTGCCGTCGCGATCGGACCGGTTGCGGGAGCGGGGATGTCAAAGGGTGTCGCCGCTGTCACAAATGACCGCGACACGACGCACATACTATAACACAGGCCTAACGAGCGTTCAAGCGGGGTTCAACCGAGCGGTTCCGCTCACGTAGGGGCTTCCCGCGGCGTAGAAGCGCAGCCTGCGCTCCGCCGCTCGCGTCACCCCGATACGCCGGCTGCATCGCACGCGCGTGGAGAGCGCGCCATCTTCGGCTAGCCAAAGGCGGGGATGGGTGAAGGGATCGATTCCATCCAAGGAACGATCGATGGCCAGCGCGCGGCAGAGCCGCCCCGGCCCGCGACAGAGGTCGCGAGCGCGCTGCGTCGCCCGCCGCTGGTGCATGATCGGAAGGCCCTCGATCGGTTCGAGCGCGCGCACGAGCACGCCCGCTCCCTGACCGTCAGGCTCGCTCGATAAATTGAAGCAATAGGACGTGCCGTAGATTTGATAGACGTAGGCGCGATGGGGCGGTCCGAAGAGCGTCGCGTTGCGCGCGCTCCTGCCGCGATATGCGTGGCACGCCGGATCGCCGGGAAGATACGCCTCAGTCTCGACGATTCGCCCGGAGGTTACGCCGTCATCGCTATCGCGTACGAGTATGAATCCGAGTAACGACCGCGCAAGCGCGCGCGTCTCGATCGGTAAACGCGCCGGCCGAAGCCGGGTAAACGTCATGCAGCAACGTTCAGCGCCACTTCGGCTCGCGCCCTTTGCGTGAGGTCGTCCGTCGCTCCCGTCTGCACGCGGAACTTTGCCAGCGAGTTGAGAGCGCAACGCAGACGAACGTACGGGATCGCGAGCCCTTCGCTCACACCCTGCCCCGTCACGATCTCTTCGACAAACTCTATGTCGCCAAGGACGAAGCGCACGTCTCGCAGGCCCCGCTTGCAGAGCGCCCGCGACACGGCCGTCAGCGCGCCGTAGGAGACCGCACGATCGCGGCAACCCGCTGCAGGAGCGATGCGAAAGCCGACGCGCAGCAGGCGCTTCGCTCGCGCGCCGATCAAGCGGGCATAGGCGACACCGATCCCACGCGCGTTGGCGGCATAACCTACCAAGGCCTCGGTCGTACTCTGAGCGGGGCTTCGCATCGTTTGCATCGCATTGGTTCTCTACCCTGATTTTAGCCCGAACATACGTTCGAGGTCAAGCGATGGCTGCGGGCCGGACGAGGCTCTGATAGAGGGCCTGCATGCAATCGATTTGCCGCCCGATCGAGAACGGCTCGGCCGCCTGGCGGGTTGCCGCAGCGCGCGACTCCGTCCGGGAGGGAATCCCGGCGAAGGCCTCCGCGAAGGCAGCCGGCGTCGCCGCCACGACCAGGCCGGCACCGCCGAGAACGTCGCGGTTTTGCGGAGCGTCGGCAGCAATCACGTACGCGCCCGCGGCGAGTGCTTCGGCCAGGACCAGTCCCTGCGTCTCCGTCACGCTCGGCATCAAAAAGGCATCGGCGCTCGCGTAGAGATCCGGAAGGTCGCGGCGCTCGACGATCCCGAGGAAGCGCGTGGCGTCGCCGACACCCAGATCGCGCGCCCGGCGTTCGAGCTCGTGCCGATGCGGACCGTCGCCCGCGACGACGAGCTTGAGTGAATCTTCATTGGCCGCGGCGATTGCGTGCAGCAACAACTCGACGTTCTTCTCTTTGGCTAGCCGGCCGACGCACAAGAGGAGCCGGTCATCCGACCCGGCGCCAAGACGGGTACGGAGTGACTCGTCGCGACGTCCGGCCCCGAAGCGCGCAACGTCGATGCCGCTTGGCACGACCTCGATCCGCGCCCTCACGCCGATCTCGCGCAGCCGAGCCGCCATCGCGGGAGTCGGCACAACGACCGCATCGGCGAGATTCGCGAAGGCTCGAGTCAGCTGCGAGGCGGCAAATCGCGTCGCCTTCGATTGGAAGGGGACGTAATGCGCGTAGGCTTCGAGCTGCGTGTGGTACGTGTAGACGAGCGGCATCCCATAGCGCCGTGCGTAGCGCATCCCCATCCAACCGGTGACGAACGGCGAGTGGACGTGGACGAGCGACAACCGCTTGATGACGCCGTTGAGATTTCGACGGCTCACCAGCGGCAGAGTCAACCGGTACGACGTCCGCGTCGGCAGCGGCAACGAAGGCATGCGAAAGACCGGACCCTCTGCCTCCGCATAGCCCGGCATGTGCGGAGCAAAGCAATACACCTGATGACCGCGGCCGCGCAGACCCTCGGCAAGGGCGTCGACCGAGGTAACGACACCGTTGACGACCGGGTGGTAAATTTCGGTAAAAAACCCGAGGCGCAGGGGCTCCATGGAGCGGCCCTCTTCGCTTCGAGTTTGGCGGGTGCCCCCAAAAGGAGGCCCCTGCCGGCGAATGACTTTCAGCATATTCCCGGCGGTTGCGGAATGTGGTATAGTGCCCGGGTCGAGACCCGCCTGCCGAAACGGAGAGCAGGCAGGCTCAGGAACTTAAGGGCATCTCCGTTTGATCCAATCGCCCTGCGGTGCCTTGCGCCGCTTCCCCAAAACGCGCGACTCGTCGTTTCATCGTTCGATTTCAGCGGGTGAAATCAAACCGTGGCGCGAGTCGAGAGAAGAAAGGAACATCGGGTTGATAGGACGTCTCCTCTGCGCCGCTTTTGTCGTTGCGACCCTGAACCTGAGTCCGGGTATCGCCGCGTCCGCAGCGCCGGCCTCGGTGACCAAGGTCACCTGGCACCGTGACGGTCTTCTAACCTGGGAGCGCGTCGAGCACCGCGCGATCGCTCCTCGAACGATTCATCGTCTAACCATCGGCCTCGCTCCCGGACGCTCGAAGGTCCTCACCCGGGGTAGCGCCGGCACACTCGAACTTCGGGTTCGGTACGAGCAGCGCGATGGAGGTCCGGTCCGCCGGCTGGTGCTCGCCTCTGCCGTCACTCGCGTCCCGCGCCCGCGCGTCGTGGCCGAGGGCATCGGCGATACGCCGCTTTCGAGCTTCGAGGCTCACGGCATCGTGAGAATGGCCGACATGGCCCGCAGCGCGATCGAGATGCTTGCCACGGCGTACACCGCGGATTGTGCGGGGTGCGACGGCATGACGGCGATCGGACGCCGCGCCGGGCTCGGCATCGTTGCCGTCGATCCGCGCATCATACCGCTCGGAACGCGGCTCTACATCTCCGGCTACGGTTTTGCGGTCGCAGGCGACACGGGCGGAGACATCGTCGGTCACCGCATCGATCTCGGATTCAATTCACAGCGCGACGCCGTGCTCTTCGGCCGCCGCGACGTCACGGTCTATCCGTTAAGGTAGCGTAGAATAGCGGGGTGTCGACTCCCCGCCGGTTGCTCGCAGAAGCGGGTTTGCGCCCGAAGAAGCGCTACGGGCAAAACTTTCTGCAAAACGCTTCGGCGGCTGCTGCGATTGCGCGGCTCGCGCTCGCCGGCGCGCCCGAAGGCGCTCGCACGCTCGAAATCGGCGCCGGCACCGGGGCACTCACTCTGGCGCTTCTCGATGAAGGCGCGGCGCTCACCGCGATCGAGATCGATCCCGATCTCGTCGCGCTCCTGCGTTCGCGCACGGATCTCGCCCGCGCTGCGATCGTCGAAGCCGACGCGCTTGCGTTCGACTATCCCAGCTGGGCTTCGGGCCGGCCTTGGATCGTCGCGGGAAACCTGCCGTACAACGTTGGGACTGCAATCATGCTGCGGTTGATCGAAATGGAAGGCGGACCGGATTCGCTCACGGTCATGGTGCAGAAAGACGTTGCGGAGCGTTTCGTAGCGGCGCCTGCCACGCCGGCCTACGGCAGCCTCTCCGTGGCGGTGCAATACGCGATGCGCGTGGAACCAGGCTTTGCGCTCTCGCCCGGATCGTTCTTTCCGGCGCCAAAAGTGCGCTCGAGCGTGGTGCGCCTCGTACGGCGAAGCGAGCCTGCGGTGCGCCCGCGCGACCCGGCGACGTTTTGGAAGGTCGTGCGCGGCGCCTTCGCGTACCGCCGCAAGACGCTCGCCAACTCTCTTGCGCTCGCACTCGGTCTCGACCGGGCAAAGATTGCGCGGGCACTCGACTACAGCAACCTCTCTCCGGAGCTTCGCGGTGAACGACTCGACCTCGGCGATTTCGCCCGCTTGGCCGACGCGCTGGCCGAAGAATAGCTTCAAGAGCGTATGGACGTGGCTGCTCGCCGCCTCCATCGCGACGCTGTTTATCTTGGCGTTCATCGGCGGCGTCAGGATGGGACCGGTTTCGAATGTAACCCCGCTGCTTTTTGACGAAGGGCTCGCGCTGCAGTTCGTCTTCGAAGGCGTCCTGCTCGCGATCGTGCTTGCGTCGCTGCCGGCGATGTCGAAGCTCAGCTTACGCGAGTTGGGCTTTCGCGCTCTTACAACCCGGACGGTCCTCATCGCGCTTATCGGCGCGGTTGCGATGACGATCGTGGCGAACGGGAGCGCCACGCTGATCGACTATCTGGCGCACAGCCAGCATGAGCAAGACATCGTACAGATATTCAAGGGGATCCACGATCCTACGACGACCGCTCTCTTCGCGGCCTTCGCCATCGTCTTTGCGCCTTTTGCCGAGGAGACGTTCTTTCGAGTCTTCTTCTTCAACCTGGGCCTGCGCTACGGTGGTTTTTGGACCGGCGCAATTCTCAGCGGCATCCTCTTCGGAATCGCGCACGGCGATCTCTACGCGGCGCTTCCGCTCGCGCTCGGCGGCATCATTCTCTGCGCGGTTTACTATGTGAGCCGCAATGCCTTCGCCTCGATGATCTCGCACGCGCTCTTCAACGGCCTCTCGATCATCGCGCTTTTGGTTGCGCCGAAGGCTATGTAAGCAGCTCGCGCGCCACCTCGACCGCCGGGTCGGCGCCGATTGCGTGCGTCTCCAGGTAGATCAAACGGTGCCGGAGCGACGGCGGCTTCGTCGTCGTCGCCGGTCGCCGCTCGAAGCCGCGATCGCGGACGTATCGCCCGACGAGATGGATCGCGTCGGGATTCGGCTCGTCGTACCAGTCCGGGTGGTGCGCCGTCCACAGACCGATCGTCGGAATACCGCCGCGCGCGAGCGTGAAGTGCAGCGGCCCGGCCGGAATGCCGGCGAAAAGGTCGATGCGCCGCGCCAGCGCTTTGTAGAGTCGAGCGAACGGCTCGTCCAGATCCGCGAAGAGCGCTCGAAACCCCGCGACGCCCTCGCCGAGATCTTCGTCGTCCATCGAAAGGAAGCGCCAGTCCGGCGATTCGCGTCGCATTGCCGCGACGAAGGCTCGGGCTTGCGATCCGTCGCCCCAATTCTTCCGCGCTGCCGTCAGGCCGCTTCGCGAGATGACGCCGAGCCGCGTCCCCGGAGGCGCGAATCGTGCGAGCCGCTCGTCGAAACGCCGCTGCGTGGCGGCGGGCGCGTTAAACTCGATCGCGCTGCGCAGCGGTGCCGAGAAATCGAACGTTGCGAGCCGATCGGCTCGCACGAGCAGCCGCGCAAGGTTGCGTGCTTTGGTGTGAAACGGGTATTTCGTGCGCCCTTCGGTCTCCGGATAATCGGTCCAGAGGAGCGAGTCGGGCGCGAAGCTCTTCACCGCGTCGTCGAGCGGAGCGGGTAGCTCCAGGTTCACGCGGCGGCCGTTGCAGCGCCGCAGCTCCAAGCCGAGATGGCGCGCACCCTTCGAAGCGCCGTCACCCGGCACGCACTCGCCGCTGAAGAGCGGTTCGACGGCCGTGCTGCCTTCCATCAGGCTCACGTAGTCGTCCCCGAAGCGCGTGATCGCGTACGCATTGGACGGCTCGAGCAACGGCGCAATCGTGCCGAAATGAACCCAATCGCCCAAGCCGTGGGGCCAGTAAATGAGGACGCGCGCATCGCGCAGCCTTGCGAAGCGGCGACGGTCTTCGCGGATTGCCGGTACGACGAGCCCGGTCGAAGGCGTCAACGCGCGACCGGAACGCCGCCGCAGAGATGCGGCGGCATGCGCCCGGCAAGGCTGGCAAAAAACGCCCTTGCGTTCGTATCGTAGGCGGGGCAATGTGGAAAATGCGGATCCGAACGCGGGTCCAGCCGAACGTCCGGGTTTGCCGCAGCGACCGCCCAAACGCCCTCGTCCCCCCGCGGCAGCAAGATCCCCCGGCCGCTCTCGCGTAGCGCGACGGCGCGCGCGTATGCGCCCCAGTCGACGACGTACGGCCAGCGCCCCGGTCGCAGCACGGTATCGTTGAAGATCAACAGCATCACGACGAGCGCGCACGGAACGGCCGCTTGGGCGAAGCGCGGGTAGCGAACGGCACCGAAAGCTGCGGCAACCGCGGTCGCCGCGAAGAGCGGCGCGACGTAGTGCGAGCCAACCCTGCTCGGCTCGTAATTCCACGGACTCATGAAGACGATTTCCGCCACGAGCGGCGCACCGAGCAGCAGCCGGCGCCCAATTGCAAGCGGCGCGAACGCAAAGGGCGCGAGCAGCAGGAAGAACATCGATAGCTTGCTGCTTACGTCGTATACGTGCAGTGAGTAGCCCGGATCGTTCGGATGCGTGCCGAATGCGCGCTCGAGGATCCAGAAGCCCAAGCCGTTTGCCACGGCCAGCGCCGCAAGCGCAAGACCGATGCGCCGGTCCCACCAGATCGCGGACGCTGCAGCAAACCAAAGCACGAAGAGGATCTCGTCCTCTTTCAGCCCCATCAGCAGCTGCCCCACGACCAGCGTCCACCAGAGCGAGCGCCTTCGCGCAGCAAGCGCGCCGCAGAGCGCGAGCAACGGAACGAAGACGTTCTCTGAAAAATTATCGTAACTGAGGCCCTGTGCGGCGGGCGACAACAAGAACGCAATGCTCAGCAAATTCGCGGCTTTCGCGTTAAGACCGAGCTCTCGCGCCAGCAGTGCGAGCGGAATCGCAGCGCATGCAACTGCGAGCACCTGCACGACGATGAGCGTCTGCGCGCGCGGGAAGAGCGCCACGATCGGCACCAGCGCCGTCAGCAGCCACGAGTCGTGGACGAGAAAGTGGTTTTTCCACTCGCCGTAGTTCCACGAGGAGCCGTGCTGCATATTGACGAGCGTCTGCAGGTACGTCCCGAGATCGGCGCCGTACCGCAATGCGTAGAGCTTATTCAGATCCAGCGCAATGTAAACGATCGCGAAGACCACGATCGCTATATAGACGGCCCGCATGTCCCCGACGCGAGACGGCAGCAACGTAGATGACCGATGAGAACCGTCCAGTTTTTTGGGGCCAGCCATGGATGGCTGATTCAAAACTTCGTTCTCCCCAAAAAATGGACGAGCAGGAGCGAACAGGATGTGAGCGACGGGCGTGTTCGAATCGGCCATCTACGCGGCTGCCGTCTCATGGGCTCTGTGGTTCGACGGGGCCTTCGTTTTTCTCTCGGTAGACGCGTTCGACGATCGCTCGCAGCCGCTCGACGAAACTGCTTGGCGAAAAGCGTTCCGCATGCGCTCGCAATCGCTGTGAGTCGTAGTGCGCTGGATCGAAGCTGCGCAACGCTGCTGCGAGCGACTCGGCGTTCGGATCGTCGAAGAACGTGCCCGTCTCGCCTTCAACGATCGTTTCGAGCGCGCCGCCGGCGCGATAGGCGATCGTCGGACGCCCTGCGGCGGCCGCCTCGAGCGGAACGAGACCGAAATCTTCTTCCCCCGGCACGATCGCCGCGCGCGCGTCGCCGAGCAGCTCGTTGAGACGCGCGTCGCTGACGAAACCGAGCACGGTTGTCGTCGTTCCTTTGGCGAGCCGGCGCAAGGAGCGTTCCGCCGGACCTGTACCCGCGACCAGGAGCTTGACGCCTGCTAGCGAGGCGGCGCGGATGGCGAGGTCGATGCGCTTGTAGGGCAGCAGGCGAGATGCGACGACGAAGTAGTCGCCGCTACCGAGGCCGACGCTGAAGCGATCGAGGTCGACGGGGCAGTGGAGGACGTCGGAGACGCGGCCGTAGTACTTGGCGATGCGTTCGGCGACGTTGCGCGAGTTGGCGACGAAGCGGGTCGGACGCCGGGCGGCTTCGCGATCCCATGCAATCAAGCGCTCCACCAACGGACGCGCGAGACGCGGAACGTACTCGTCGCGGGCGAACGCAAAGCGGCTGACCGTGTTGATGTAGCAGACGTGGATCGCGTCCGGCGGGACGCGCACGCCCTTCGCCCATGAGGTCGTGGAGCTCACGATCGTGTCGAAGCCGGACAGATCGAACGATTCGAAAGCACGCGGATAGAGGGGCGCCAGCGCGCGAAAATAGCGATTCGCCAGCGGAACACGCGCGAGATAGGAACGCCGTATTCGGCTGGGCACAAAGAGATCGCCGGCGACGCGTTCGTCGTAGAGCGCCGTGTAGATCGGGGCTTGCGGCCACGCCCGAGCGATGTGCGCGAAGACGCGCTCGGCGCCGCCGCGCTGATTCAGATAGTCGTGAACGAGCGCGACGTTCAACGACGACAGGTAACGAGGAATTGATTCGGTTCAGGCCTAGGCGACGAAAGGCGATGTGTGCTCTGCACATGAGCCTTTCGGCAACAACGGCATGAAGCGAATCAAGCCTCGTTCAGTCTTGGAGATTTGTGCCGCGGGGCAGCACGAGCGCGATCGTCGGATTCCCAAGATAGGTCCGCGCGACGCGCTGGACGTCCTCGGGGGTCGTGGCGGCGATCGCCGCCAGACCGCGATTGATGAAATCCGGAGACGTGCTCTCGCGCGAGAAGACCGCCGCAAGCCACGTCCGCGTTTCGAGCGTCGTGGCGTCGTTTGCAAAATCGCCCGCGGCTTCCGCTTTGAACTCTTCGATCGAGCCTTGGAGGCGCGTCGCGGCGAGGACGTTGACGACCGAGAGCGCCGTCGCGAACGCCCGGCTCGGATTGCCGTTCAGTCCGCCGTTGACGTAGAGCACCAGGCTTGCGGGCATGCGATCGTAGGCATAGAGCGCCCCCACCGAACGCGACGCGAAGGTCGGAGAGACGACGCCGGGCACCTGCGCTATATCGGAGAGTGTGCGTCGTACGAAAGCCGCCAGCACCAGCATCGGTCCGAAATCGTTGCTGTCGACTCTTGGCGCCGGGTACTGCGCGATCAGCCACGGCGACGATATATCCCGGTGGGCGACGATCTCGTGCGTCGCGCCGGTAAGCGCCGGTACGCGCACCGTCACGGCCGCGGTCGAGCCTTCAGGGAGGGCGGTCGTCAGCGACGCGAGCGCATCCGGCGGCAGCGCGTCGAGCCGGCCGGCGGCGCTGACGACGGCCCCTCCGCGCCGATAGTACGCGTGGTAGAATGCCTTCGCGTCGTTAGAGAAAAACTGCGCGAGCGAAGCGGGTGTGCCCAGTTCGGGCAGGCCGACATTCGCCTGCGCCGACGATGCTGCACTGAGCATATCGAGCCCGACTTGCAGCGCTACCTCCTGGTTTTGCGCGATCTGGCGATCGAGCGCCGAACGCGCATCCCGCACGGTTGCGGACGAAAAATCGGGGGCGGCAATCGCGGTGCGAAAGAGATCGAGGACGGCAGGCGCGTCTTGCGCCAGGGCTTCGATGTAGAAGCGCACGTCGCTTGCATCGACCGTAAAGCGAACGGAACCGCCCCGTGCGGCGATCGCATCCTCGAGCGGTATGGCGACAGTCTCACCCTGAGCTCGTGAAACCGCGACCGGCGTGCGTACGATCGTTTCGGCGACGAGCGCTGCGAGGCCGTTCTCTTTCATCGTTTCGCGATCGAGACCGGCTCGTACCACGAACGCAACGCCGATGAGCGAAGCGGCACTGTCTTGCTGGCGAACGATCGTCGTGCCGCCGGCGCTCTCGACGCTCGGCGACGGAACCTCAACGGCCGCGAACGCGGCAGCGGGCCGCGTGAAGATCGCCAACGCCGCCATAGCGCAGATCGATGCGGCGCGCTTCACGGCGATGAATCCCGCTGCGGCGTCGCGGCAATCAAATCGACGACGACCGGCTTACCGAGATAGCGGCGCACGACTTCGGCAACGTATTGTGGATCGAGCGCGCGCGCCGAGCGTTCGTAGGAACCGCTCGTAATGCCTGGGGCATACTCGAGACTCCCCTCGACGGTATACCACCCAAGGTTATCGGCGCGCTCCTGCGGTGTCTGTGTGTCTGCGGCCACGTGATAGAGAAACGCCTCACGGGCGGCTTCGAAGGTTTTTGGGTCCATCGGCTGCTGCAATGCGGTAAGCGCCGCGAGCACGTGCTGCTCGGCTTGCTTTTCGTGATCGCCGCCGATCGTCACGACCATGACTCCGGGGTCGTGCAGCGTGATGAACTGACCGATGACCAGCGCGTCGCTCTGCGAGCGATCGAGCGCTTTCGGCACGACGCCGGTTTCGTCGCGAAAGAGATAATCGGCGACGAAATCTAACGCGGTGGCGGCTTTTTGGTCGGAGATCGGAGGACCGATCCAAGCCAAGCCCACCCCGTCAACCGCGCCGGTCGTCGTTCCGGAGGAGGGCGGCTGCGCGAGCGCGGAGTCGTACGGCGGATCCATCGAACCCGTTCCGCCCCCATCGGTCACGGCCGTGATGCTTGAAGCGTCCACGTTGCCCGTGAGCGTCAACACGGCGTTCTCCGACCGAAAGGCGCGCTTGGCGAAAGCGCTCACTTGAGGCAGCGTGATGCTTGTCAGCGCTGAGACTGAGTTCGGAAGAGGCGGATAATGTGCCGGGCCGCTCGCGAAGATCTGTTTGAAAAGCAAATCGTGGAGCGTGGTATCGGATTCGTACCGTTGCTGCACCCCGAGCACCGCGGCGTTCGCGCGCGCGGTCTTCAGGGCGGCGTCGTCAATGGCGGGAGCGAAATAGGCGGCGGTCATCGCGGCGACGACGCGGCGCGTCGCCGAGGCCGGAACGATCGCACCGACCCCGACGATGTCGGGGTAGACCTCGATGTTGAGGTCACCGCCGAGGCTGTGCACCAGCGCGTAGAGCGATTTTCCGCTTGCGAGCGGCGAAACGGCCGCGGCGGTCGCAGCCAAATTCGCAATCCCGGGCGTCCCATCGTCGTACCCCGCGCCCGGTGCGCGAAACCAAAGGCCGATCGCCGCCGAGCCCACCGTCGGATCGGGATCGAGTACGTACGAGCCACCGCGAGGCAAAGAACCCAACTGCTGCATGGCAGCCGCTGCCGGCACTGCAAAGAGAAGCGACGCTACAGCCATCGCAGCGGTGCGGAACGCAGTGCGCACCATCACGCGGGTTCCGGCGAAATTTTCGGTGGAAGGCGCGTCGGTTTCTCGACTCGCTTCGGCTCGCCCGCTGCCGGACGCTCGGCTTGCGCGTCGGACGCCGTCGCGTCGGGGCCCTTCGAGCGATCGTATGGCCGCGCTTCGAGAATCGCCCGCACTTCCTCGGCCTCGACGGTCTCGTACTCGAGAAGCGACGCGACCATGCGTTCGACTTTATGCCAGTTTTCGTGGAGCAACCTTTTGCCATTGTCGTAGCACGTTTCGATGATCTTGCGTACCTCGGCGTCGATCTTGCTCGCGACCTCCTCGGAGTAGTTTCGTTCCTCGCCGAAGTCGCGGCCCAGAAAGACCTGATGCGCGCCGCGTCCGAACTGGATCGGGCCCAGTTCGCTCATACCGTACTGCGTCACCATCCGGCGTGCTAGTTCCGTCGCCTTTTCGAAATCGTTGCTCGCCCCGGTCGTAACGTCACCGAACTTCATCTCTTCGGCGAGCCGTCCGCCCATGGCCATGGTGATTGATGCGAGCAGCTCCTCGCGCGTCTGACTATGCCGGTCGTCCTCGGGCAGGGACCACGTGATACCCATCGCCATTCCGCGCGGAATGATCGTCACCTTATGAACCGGATCCGCCTTCTCGAGCATTCCGCCGATGACCGCATGTCCGGACTCGTGAAAGGCGGTGATCTCCTTCTCTTTCTGCGACATCACCAATGACTTACGCTCGGGGCCGACCATCACGCGATCGATCGCTTCGTCGCAATCGATCATCTCGATGAAGTTCTTGTTCTTGCGGGCGGCCAGCAGCGCGGCCTCGTTGAGCAAGTTCTCGAGATCGGCGCCCGAAAAGCCGGGCGTGCGCTTAGCGAGCGTCTCGAGCGAGACTTCTTTGCCGAGCGGCTTGTTGCGCGCATGGACCTCGAGGATTTTTTCACGGCCTCTGAAGTCGGCGCGACCGACGACGATCTGGCGATCGAAACGTCCGGGACGCAGCAGCGCCGGGTCGAGAACGTCGGACCGGTTCGTCGCGGCAATGAGGATGACGCCGGTGTTCTGATCGAAGCCGTCCATTTCCACGAGGAGCTGGTTGAGCGTCTGCTCGCGCTCGTCGTGGCCGCCGCCTAGGCCGGCGCCGCGCTGACGTCCGACAGCGTCGATCTCGTCGATGAAGACGATGCAGGGCGCAGATTTCTTCGCCTGGTCGAAGAGATCGCGAACGCGCGAGGCGCCCACGCCGACGAACATCTCGACGAAATCCGATCCCGAGATCGATAGAAACGGAACCCCCGCCTCACCGGCGATCGCGCGTGCCAGCAGGGTCTTGCCCGTTCCGGGCGGGCCCAAGAGGAGCACGCCTTTGGGAATGCGCGCGCCGAGCGACTGGTACTTCTTGGGATATTTGAGGAAGTCGACGATCTCGGCGAGCTCCTCTTTGGCCTCGTCGACTCCGGCGACGTCTGCGAAAGTAACCTTGGGTCGATTCTCCGAGAGCATCTTTGCGCGAGAACGACCGAAGGAGAGCGCTTGGCTTCCGCCGCTTTGGGCTTGACGCAATATGAAAAAGAGCAAGAGTACCGTTATCGCCAGCGGGCCCAGCGTCATCAGGCTGGAGAGGAGTCCCGTGTTCGATTGCTGGTCGAAACTGACCGCCCCGCTCTTTACCCGGTGATAGACCTCGTCCACGAAGGTCTGGTCGACGTTGGGAACCGCCACGGAGTACTTCGTGCCGTTCGAAAGATCGCCGACGGCATTGAGCCCGGTGGCATGAAACGATTGGACCTGCCCCGCTTCCAGCTTTTGGTAAAAGGCTCCGTAGTCGAGCTTCGTCTCGCCCTCGCTGGGCTGGACGAAACGCTCGACGATGATGAAGACGGCGACGACCGCTAAAATAATGAGGACGATGGACCGAAGATGTTTGCTCACCGTGTTATTAGACCGTTTTACCCTCTTGAAGCCGGGCTACATAAGGAAGACTACGGTAGAGTTCCTTATAGTCCAAACCGTAACCTATAGCGAAGACGTCGGGGATGGCGATACCTAGATAGTCGATCGAGACGTTGCTTTCGCGGCGCGCGCGCCTGTCGAAGAGGATGCAATTCCGCAGGCTGGCCGGCCTGCGCTCGCCTAGCAACGTTCGCAGGAACTCGATGGTGCGGCCGTTGTCGGCGATGTCATCGACGAGCAGCACGTTTGCGCCGGCGACTGCAAGCGCGCAATCCATTTCGAGGCGCGCCGGACCACTCGAGGTTCCCAAGCTCCCATATCGGCTCACTATTATATAATCGACCATAATTTCGCTGGGTCCGTCTGCCTTGCCGGAGAGAGCGCGTGCGAGGTCGGCGGTAAAGCAGAGCGCACCTTTCAACACGCCGAGCAGAAGCAGCGGTTGCCGGCGATAATCGGCTGCTATCCTAGCTGCCAACCGCTCGACCGCCTCTCTGATTTCGGCCGCGCTGCAGATCGTCGGGCCGATCTGCGTCCCTTCCAGCACCGTCACTCTCTCGTAATACCCGCGACCGTCCCGCGCTCGATTCTCAGAGCGATCCCAGGCTTCATATGAAAGGTCCCGGTTCCGCCGCCTTCGAGTGCCCGCACCGCTGCTTCGACGTGCCGGAAGTCGATGTCACGCAGCTCCTCTTCCTTGCCCAACCGCTCGCGCACGAATCGGCGCAGCTCCGCGCGACGCGAGGCATCCGCCTCTTCGGAGACGACTTCGGCGGCGCGAGCTACCGCGGCGTCGAGGCCGGGGAAAAGCGGTCGGAGGGCGGCCAGCGCTTCGCGAACGGCGTTGCGCCGCAGGCTCGTTTCGGCGTTGGATGGATCGACGGCGTACGGGAGGGTCCTCGCGTGGCAGTAGGCTCGCAGCGTCTCAGACGGAATTCCAAGGAAGGGCCGCGCGAGGTCGAGGCTCGGCGCGAGCCGTCTGCGGCCGCGCATGCCGCGCAATCCGGCCGGTCCCGTGCCGCGCAGGAGCGCGAGCAACACCGTCTCGCTCTGATCCTCAGCGTGGTGCGCGGTGACGACCACCCTACAGCGACGCCGTTTCGCGACGTCGATCAGCGCGTCGTACCGGGCGGTCCTCAGGTGCTGCTCGTCACGCGCAATGCCGTCGAGCGCAACCACGTCGAGAGGCAGCCCGAAATGCGCGGCGATCTGCAGGACGACGCATTCGTCTTGCCAGGCGGAATTCCGCAGGCCGTGATTGACGAAGGCGGCGCGGACCGTCAGGTCCATGCGTTTTGCGGTGCTGCTGAGCGCCGCCGCAAGCGCAACCGAGTCGGGGCCGCCGCTGCACGCAACGAGCACCTGCTCGCCCGGTCGAACGACGCCGCTGCGCTCGAGAGCGCACTCCACGTCGCGCTCCGGATGAGTCCCCCTCACGCTCGTCTCACGACCGCCGTACGTGGGCGGCGATCTCCCGTTCGACGTCGCGCTTTGCGACGTCCGCTCTCTTGTCCCAAAGCTTCTTTCCGCGTACGAGTCCCAGTTGAACTTTCGCAATGCCGCGCGTGAAGTAAAGGCGCAGCGGCACGATCGTCAGACCCTTCTCGGCGACGCGGCTTTGCAGCCGCAAGATCTCGGCTTTATGCAGGAGCAGCTTGCGCGGCCGCGTCGGTTCGGCGTTCGAAAAGCTTCCTTGGCGGTAGGGCGGCACGTGCATGCCGAGCAGCCACGCTTCACCGCCGCGAAAGCGGGCGTAGGCCTCGGCCAAACTCGCGCCGCCGGCACGAATCGCCTTCACTTCAGTCCCGGTCAATGCCAAACCGGCCTCGAGCGATTCCAAAACGTGGTATTCGTGGCGCGCGCGCCGATTCTCAATTGTCGGAGAGTTACTCATTGGTAAACGATGGATTGCGACGGTCTTCTGCGGCGTCGAGCTTGCCGAGCGAGATGAAACTCCCCTCGGCGCGCGCCAGCACGCTTCCCTCGGAGTCTAGCACGCTCGCCTCGACGCCGAGCACGTTGCGGCGCTGGGAAGTAAGATGGCCGCGCACTTCGATCGGCTGCTCGAGCGGAACCGGTTTACGAAAACGCACGTTCACCGCCGCGGTGACGCCGCGATGACCCGCATAACCGGCCGCGTGGGCCATCGCCTCATCGAGCAACGCCATCACGATGCCTCCGTGCGCGATGCCGCGCCATCCTTGGTAGTCGGGCGCCAACGTCAGGCGTGCCAGCACACCCTTTCCGTCCGCGGCGCGATCGAAGTGCACGTGCATGCCGATCGGATTGGTTGGACCGCACGCAAAACAATTTCCGTCGTCGAACGGAACGCCGCTCATCGCCCGACGCTCAACCGGTCGACGAGGTAAACCGGCAGCCCCGCCGCACGCATCTTGCGCTGAACCTGCTCGATCGGATACTCGTAGCGAGTCCATACGACGCGGTGCTCGTCGGGATCGTACGAAACGAAGCACGCCTCGGGATTCAGGTCGCGCGGCTGACCGACGCTTCCGACGTCGACGATGTAACGCTTCTCCTCTTCGAGCTGCAGCTCGCCGCCGTGCTGCATGTGCTTGTGTCCGATCTTTCCCTGCGCGTCGAGCACCCAGTATTCGGCGATGTGCGTGTGGCCGACGAAAACGATTCGCGCGTCGGTGCGCCCGAATGCGCGCGCGGCCGCAGCCTTGTCGAGGATGTACTCGAAGTAGTTCACCGGCGCGCCGTGAACGAACAGAAATTCCGGTAAGCGCAGCTCGTAGGGAAGAGCGTTTAGCCAGGTTCGGCTGGGTTCGTCGAGCACTTGCTGCGTCCAGCCGATCGCCGCGCGTGCGGCGCTGTTGAAGCTCTCGACGCCGAAGTTCTCTACCGCGGCGAGATCGTGATTGCCCAAAACCGCGTGGCTCGAGCGCTCGCGTAACGCAGCGACGCACTCGTTGGGATTCGGCCCGTATCCGACGACGTCGCCGAGCGAGACGAGCGCGTCCTGCGGGGAGATCGTCGAAAGCATCCGCTGGAGCGATTCGAGATTTCCGTGCACGTCGGAGACGATCGCGTAGCGCACGGATCTTACGCAAAGACCTCGGCCAACACGGCGCGCAGCGCATCGGCGAAGGCGACGCGCATGGGCTCGGTGCCGGCGCTGACTCGGATGTAGGCGTCGAGGGGCGGCGCTCCCGGCTTGCGGATCCAAACGCCGCGCGTCAGGAGCTCGTCCATCACGCGTCTCGCGCGCGCCGCCGTTTCCATCTCGATGCAGACGAAGTTCGTTTGCGACTCGATGTAACTCCGGCGCAGCGATCGCGCGAGCCGATAGTAATCGTCGCGCGCTCGGGCCGTCTCTCGCACGACGTACTGCCGAAACTCGCGGTCTGCGAGCGACGCGAGGGCTCCGATCTGCGCGTTGCGGTTGATGCCGTAGTGCAGCCGAATCTTCTGGAACGTGCGCACGGCGCGTTCGGTGGCGAGTGCGTATCCGATTCGCGCTCCCGCCATGCCGTAGGCCTTCGAAAAGGTCCGCAATCGGATGAGGCGATCTTCGAAGACCGGCGCGAGCAGGTCGTCCTCGCCGACGAAATCGGCGTACGCTTCGTCGAGCAGCAAGAGGCTGTCGTGAGGAAGCGCCTCGTAGAAGCGCGCGATCTCGTTGCGCGAGAGAAAACGGCCGCTCGGATTGTCGGGGTTCGCCAGATAGACGATGGACGGCGCGTCGCGCCGCGCGGCTGCCAGCAGCGCATCGCAGTCGGGCGTGCCGTCGTTGCGGTAAGGGACCTCGATCAGTCTTGCGCTGTATCCGGCAACGTGGTAAGCAAAGGTCGGATACGTTCCCCTCGTTGCAAGCGCCCCGCCCCCCGGCGCGACGAACGCGCGCACCGCCAAGCCCATAAGATCGTCGATTCCCGAGCCGACCACAATTTGCTGGGGCCGGCAGCCGTGTTTTTCGGCGAGCGCGTCGCGTAAGTCGAGCGATTCCGGATCGCCGTACCAGGAGAGCCGCGGCAGCTCGCGCGTCATGGCGGCGATCGCTTTGGGAGACGGCCCGAAGGCGCTCTCGTTCGCGCCTAAACGCACGAGTTCGCGCTCGCCCGTTTCGCGCATGAGCTGCTCGGGCCCGATGAACGGCGTCGTCGCCGGGATTGCTTCGACGGCAGGCGTCGGCCGGATCACGACGGGATCAGCTCCCCAAAAAGCGGTGGACCGTGACGAGCGTACCGGCCGCCCATTCTTCGTCGCTCTCCTCCATGACGATATATCCGTCGGCGCGCGCGGTCAGACTCACCGAAAACGAGCGCAACGGAAGTGGATGCGCCAAAGGAACGCCTCCCTCATCCTGTAGCCGCACCGGAACGTACCACGTCCAATCGGCGCGGCTGCGAGCCCCTTCTGCGAGGCGCGCCTGGAGCGTCGGCGCGACGATCGGCGCGCCGGCGAGGGCCGCGACGATCGCTGAAGCGACGGCTTCGAGCATCAACAGCGCCGAGGTGGGATTTCCGGGCAATCCCAGAATCGGCTTGCCTCCGTCGGCACCGAAAAGCGTCGGCTTTCCCGGTTTCACCCGCAGGCCGTGGACGACGATCCCAGGGTTAGCGATCGCTGCCACGGCACGCGGCAAGCGATCGCGCTCACCGACCGACGACCCGCCGGTAACGACCACGCCGTCGCACTCTGCAAGCGCGCTCTGCAACGCCGATTCGAACTCCGGCGCTTCGTCGCGCAAGGTTGGGTAATGGCGTGGCACGGCGCCCATCGCGCAAAGCGAGGCGGCAACGGCGTAGCGATTGGAGTCGCGGATCTGACCGGGCTGTGGACGCACATCGCAATCGACCAACTCGTCGCCGCTCGAGAAGACGGCGATGACGGGCCGCCGATAGACCGGAACCGACGCGATACCCAGCGTTGCAAGCAGCCCGATCTCCGGCGCGCGAATCCGCCGGCGAGCTTGAACGACGATCTCGCCGCGATGCATGTCGGCGCCGCGCTCGACGACGTTATCGCCGGTTTCCATGGATCGATCGACCGCGAGCGTATCGTTGAGAACCCGCGCGTCCTCGACCGGTACGACGGCGTCGGCGCCCTCGGGAAGCACGCCGCCGGTAGGGATCCGGCATGCGGCACGCCCCGCGATCGACTCGCGGGGAGCTGCGCCCATGCGCACGTCTTCGAGGATCTCAAACTCACCGGGCGTCGCTCGCGCTTGCAGCGCGAAGCCGTCCATCGCCGATCGGGGCGCGGCCGGATAATCTTCGTCCGCGGCGATGGGCTCGGCGATGATCCTTCCGAGCGCCTGGGCGAGCGAAACGCATTCGACGCCCGGCGTCGCGAAGGTTACGCGCGAAAAGAACGCCACGATCGCCTGACGCGGCGGCAGCAGACGTTCTACTGCAAATCCGGCTCCCGGTAGGACTGGATTTACGTACTGCATAAAGGCGCGCTTCTCCATGCTCGATATCGCTCTGATTCGGCGCGATCCCGACCGCGTGCGACGCTCTCTCCTTCGACGCGGGCTCGATCCATCGCCGGTCGGCGAGGTTCTTCGCTACGACGAGGAGTACCGCTGCGCGCTTACCGCGGTCGAGCGCGCGAAGGCCGAGAAGAACCGGCTCTCCGCGGCGATCGCCGAAGCGAAGGACAAAGCGGCTGCCGCACGTGAGCTGCGGCCGAAGCTCGACGAGCTCGCGCGACGCATCGAAGGTTTGGAGGAGGGGGCGCGCGCGCTATCTCCTTCCGATCCGCGCTCGCCGCTGCGCGCGCTGCTCGACAACATGCCGAATCTGCTCGACGACTCCGTGCCCGACGGAGCCGACGAAAGCGCTAATGTCGAAGTCCGCCGCTGGGGGGAGCCCCGAAACTTCGACTTTGCGCCCAAAGCGCATTGGGAGATCGGGGAGCAGCTCGGCATTCTCGACTTTGCCCGCGCGGCGAAACTCTCCGGGAGCCGATTCGCAGTGCTCGCGGGTGCCGGAGCGCGGCTTTCGCGCGCGTTGTCGGCGTTTTTCCTGGATCGCGCCCGGCGCAACGGCTATGTCGAGATCGCGCCTCCCCTGCTCGTTTCGCGCGAGACGATGTGGTCGACCGGTCAACTGAGCAAGTTTTCCGACGCGATGTTTGTCGACACCGAGGCCGATCTCTTTATGATCCCGACCTCGGAGGTACCGCTGACGGCGTTGCGCGCGGGCGAAATTCTCGAGGCACACGAGCTGCCGGTCAAGTACGCGGCGGGCACGCCGTGCTTTCGCAAAGAGGCGGGCGCCGCGGGAAAGGACACGCGCGGGCTGATGCGCCAGCACCAGTTCGAAAAGGTCGAGCTCGTTTGGCTGACCGCCCCGCAGACCTCCTCGGAGGCGCTCGAGGCGCTGACGAGCCACGCGGAATCGCTCCTTCGCGAGCTGGAGCTGCCGTACCGCGTCGTGACGCTCTGCGCCGGCGATACGGGTTTCAACGCTTCCAAGACGTACGATCTGGAAGTCTGGATTCCCAGCAGCGGAACGTATCGCGAGATCAGTTCGTGCTCGAACTGCACGGATTTCCAAGCGCGCCGTGCCTCGATCCGGTTTCGTCGCGAACCGCAGAGCAAACCCGAGCTCGTTCATACGCTCAACGGCTCCGGACTTGCGATCGGGCGCACGCTGATCGCGCTGCTCGAGAACTATCAGCAGCCCGACGGCTCCGTTACGCTCCCGCCCGTGCTAGCGCCCTACGCCGGTTTTGCTTCGGTAACGGGCTACGAGACGTCTTGAATCAGCTCGAGCAGCACTTCGCGGTCGAGATAGCGGATATGCCCGTGTTCGCGCCGCAGCGCTTGGCGCGATTCGAGCTCGGCGATCGCGCGCGCCGCGACTTCCTTGACCGTGCCGCCGGCGGCGGCGATCTGCGATTGCGTGATCGTCGATAACGAAGCCGACGCCGGGACCAGGCCGCGTTCCGGCATGGCGTAGGGAAGCAGCACGCGGGCAATGCGGCCGAGAATCGGCAGCGACCCCTGAACGCTCAATGCGTCGGCCAAGAGGCGAATGCGTTGCGCCATCACGATGCCGAGCCCGTTGGTCAGCTGGGGATAGCGCTCGGCAATGCGCGCCACGACCTCCCAGGGAATCTTGAGCACGTGCGCGGATTTCGAAAAGACCGCGATCCTAGCCATTTTGAGCCCTCGATCGAAATACTCGGCGACCCCGAAGAGCTCGTACGGAAAAATTTCGTAGAGAATTCGTTCGCGCTCGCGCCCGCCGCCGTTAGCGCGCGCAACGATTCCTTCGGTCACCATGCCGATGAAGGGCCAGTCGATGTTTTCGGCGACGAGCGTATGTCCGCGACGACCCGTCTGCCAGATCGCGGCGGAGGCGAGCTCCGCGCGGACGCCGGCATCGAGCGTCGCGAATGCGGGGCAACGGCTCAAATGCTGCGCGGCAGAGCTGCGATCGGTCGCCTCGCCCGAACGGTGGGTCAAGCGCAACTGCCAAACGCGGCTGGCAATCCGTCGCGTCTCGACCACGAACCGATCGGGACGATCCTGGGTTACACGGGAGGAAAGCGCGCGAGGTTCGTTCTCGGTGATAAGGGTAAGGGAGGCCCCCGATGGAAGTCCGTCGAGAGCTTTACGGACGAGATCGGGACGCTCCCAGACGGGGAGACCCCGAAGGTCTATTTCGGCTGGCTGTACCACTCTCGTCACGTTCTCGCCAAGCCGAGCGCTCTACTCCCAGAATGGTCACTCGAAGAGGAGTCGGAATGGTAGGGTCTGTGGTTCGCACGTTCGTCAGCTGCGTTGCGCTCGTATGCATCGCCGTCGCCCTGCCTCGCGCGGCGTCGGCCCAGCCGGCTATGATGTACTACAAGACGGCGATAACCGAGGTCTACGGATCGCCCTATCCGCTTACCGGGCGGCTCGACATCCAGATCTTCCCCGACGGCACGTTGCACGGCTACTACCACACCACGTACTACAAACTGTACGTTCCAGTCATCGGCGGCCGCGACGGCAACTACATCTGGTTCGACATCGGACCCTCGAACGTCGATCTGGGGCTCGGCGCGGGCCCGCAAGGAAAGCTGCACGTCGTCGCGACGATGAACGGCGACGGCTCGTTCCGCGGTCAAGTCTATCCCGAGACCACGGCCGTGCTTTCGGGGCTCTCGATGCAATATCAGTTTTCGAATGCTTCGCCGACGTCGCAGAACGCCACCGACCAGTACATCTTTGCGGCGTCGCCGACTACGGAAGTCGAGGCAACGCCGGCCCCGTAGACTTCACCGCTTTCCACGCGCGCTGCGCCGCGGGGGGAAGCGCGTCCATATGTTTGAGGAAGAGCGCCACCTGCCAGATCTGCGTCGTATCGAGCGATTTGCCGAACGACGGCATGCCGGTGAGTCTGATGCCGTGGTCGACTTTCCAGAACGTCACGCCTTCAGGGTCATCTTCCACGCCGTCGCGAGCGAGTTGCGGCGGTCGCTGATAGAGTCCGCGGGCGATGTTCGAGGGTCTTGCGTCGGAAGCGCCGTGACAGACGGCGCAGTTTGTCGCGTAAAGCCGGATTCCCGCGATAAAATTCGCGTCCGATAGCGGCACCGGATCGGGAGTCTTCGGCGCTCTCCGCGCGAGCGTCGCCTGCAATGACGTTCGAGCCAGCCACCGTTCGATTTTCGAGGGCTTTGCGTCGGCATTGGCCGGCACGAGGCCGGCCGTTACCCCGATATAGATACCGAGCGCGATCGCAACGAGCATCGCGAGCGCTCCTAAAATGAATCCACGCGCCATGAGGCTCGCTTCGACGCTAATCCGAGCTTAACCGGCGGGATCGAACTCTCCACTCGTTGTCAGACGATCGCGCTATCGTGATGGCGTCATGTCAAGCATCACGATCCCCGCCCCACGCGGGCTTTCCGGCGCGACCGTTGCCGTCCTTGCGAAGTTACCGCGCTGGCTCTGGCCTTTTGGTGCGCTTCTACTGGCGAGTGGAATCCTGGTTTGGATCCTGCTACGCTCGCGCGCGCACGCCGCATTGATCACGGCGCCCGTCACGCAGACGACGCTGGTTGCGTCGGTGACGGCCTCCGGAACGGTCAATCCGCAGAATCTCATCTCGGTCGGCACGCAAGTCTCGGGAACGATCGCCTCGATCAGCGTCGACTACAACAGCAAGGTGAAGCAAGGGCAAGTCCTCGCGCGCCTCGATCCCAGCACGTTCGAAGCGCAGCTCGAGCAGGCCCAAGCCGCGCTCGCGCAGGCGCAAGCCCAAGTAGCGCAAGCGGCGGCGAGCGCGAGCGGCGCCTCTTCCGGCGTCAGCGTCGCGGCGGCAAACGCTGTCGCCGAATCGGCTGCCGTGGCGTCGGCAAAGACGAACGTCACCAAAACGCAAGCGGCATCGACGCTCGCGCAGCAAACGCTGGCGCGCGACGCGGCGCTACTCGCTCAGGGATACGTCGCGCAGAGCACCGTCGACACCGACCGCTCGAACGTCGCGCAAGATCAGAGCGACGTGGCCGCGGCGCAGGCGGCCGTGGCAGAGGCGCAGGCCCAAGACCTTGCGAGCAATGCAACGGTGAGCCAAAACGCGTCGACCGCGCAGAGCCAGGCGGCAAGCACCGATGCAGCGCAGGCCAACGTCGCGGCAGCCGAAGCGGTCGTTCGGCAAGACGAGCTCAACCTGCAACATACCGTCATCACGTCGCCGGTCGACGGCACGGTCGTCGCGCGCGACGTTTCGGTCGGCCAGACCGTGGCAGCGTCGTTACAGACGCCGACGCTCTTTGCGATCGCGCAGAACCTCGGCAAGATGGAAGTCGATATCAATGTCGGCGAACCGGACATCGGCGACGTGAAGCCCGGCGATGCGGTCTCCTTCTCAGTGCTCGCTTATCCGAACGACGCCTTCCGCGGTATCGTCGCACAAGTGCGCATCAATCCGCAGACGCTCAACAACGTCGTAACGTATGACGTCGTCGTCTACGCCGGCAACGCGAGCGGCAAACTGCTCCCGGGGATGACGGCCAACGCGACGATCGACGTCGCAACGGCACCGAACGCACTGACCGTGCCGCTGACCGCACTGCACACCGGTAAGGCCGCAACGACGCCGTGGGGCGACGTGACCGGCTCGGCTGCAAGCGGCGCCATTGCCGCCGGCTCGACGGCGCGGCTGATCGTGAACCACGACGGCAAACCGGTTCCGATGCAGGTCTACGTACGGTTGACGAACGGCACGCAGGCCGCGGTCGAGCCCGTGCAGCAGGGCGCGCTAGTGCCGGGTGACCAAATCGTGATCGGCACCAACGGTCCGCACCGCGACGCGAGCGCGAACGCTGCGAACGCGCGCTCGCCGATGAGCGCCGCGCCGACGGCCGGCGGCATGCAAGGATTCCGGTCATGACGACCGTCGTTGAGGTCCGCGGACTGCGCAAAGAGTACGTCATGGGGAACGACCGCGTCCGCGCGCTGCGGGGCGTCGACCTCACCGTCGAATCGGGCGAATTCCTTGCCGTGATGGGCCCGTCCGGATCGGGAAAGTCGACCTTCATGCACCTGGTCGGACTGCTCGACACGCCGACGGAAGGCACGTACCGTTTCGAAGGGGCGGAGGCCTCGAACTTGAGCTCCGACGAACGCGCCGACATTCGCGGACGCCGCCTCGGGTTCGTCTTCCAAGCCTATAACCTGCTGCCGCGCACGAGCGCACTGGAGAACGTCGAGCTGCCGATGGTCTACGCCGGCGTTGCCGAGGCCGAGCGCATGCGAGTCGCCCGAGCCAAGCTCGAGATGGTCGGCATTTCCGAGTTGGGGAAGCACCATCCGAATCAAATGTCGGGAGGGCAGCAGCAGCGCGTCGCGATCGCGCGCTCGCTCGTGAACGATCCCGGGCTGATCCTCGCCGACGAGCCGACGGGCGCGCTCGACACGAAGAGCTCCCGGGACGTCATGCGTCTTTTCTCGCGTCTCAACGAAGAAGAGGGCATCACCATCATGCTGGTGACGCACGAACCGGACGTGGCCGCGTACGCGCGCCGAATCGTCACCTTCCGCGACGGCCTCATCACCGGGGACGCCGTCAACGAAAGGCGGGCGGCATGACGCCCAAGCTCACGCTTCGTCTTGCGCTTGCGGCGCTGATTCGCAATAAGGCGCGTTCCATGCTGACGATGCTAGGCATCGTGATCGGCGTCGCCGCGGTGATCGTCACCGTTGCGATCGGCGTCGGTGCGCGGACCTCCGTGCAGCAGAGCATCGCAAGCCTCGGCTCGAATTTGATCGTCGTGCAGCCGGGCAGCGTCACCCAGACCGGCGCGCGCACCGGCTTCGGCGGCGCGTCGACGCTCACGCCCGACGACGGCTTGGCGATCGCAAAGCTTCCCGGCGTCGCGGCGGTCTCCCCAACCGTTACGACGCGCACGCAGGTCGTGGCCGGCCAGAACAACTGGCAGACCACGATCACCGGGGTCGCCCCGACCTATACCTACATTCGTTCGTGGCCGCTGGCAAGTGGTGAATTTTTCAACGAAAACCAGGTCGCGTCGGCGGCAAAGGTCGCGGTTCTGGGGCAGACGGTCGTCGGGCAGCTCTTTCCAAACGGCGACTCTCCGCTCGGTCAAACGGTCATCGTCAAAGGCGCACCGTTCACCGTCATCGGCACGCTGGCGCCACTCGGTCAGAGCGGGCTCGGCACCGACCAGGACGACGTCGTCCTTATTCCCTATACGTCGGCGATGGAGCGCCTCACCGGCCTCACCACCGTGAACACCCTCATGATCTCGGCTACCAGCGCGCAGGAGATCGATCCGGTAACGCAGAGCGTGACGCAACTGCTCGAACAGCGCCATCAAATCGAGCCGCCGGAATCCAACGACTTTCAAGTGCGCAATCTTCAGGCGATCGCGCAGACGGCTTCGCAGACGGGAACCATCATGGAACTGCTGCTCGCGGGCGTCGCCGCAGTCTCATTGGTCGTCGGGGGCATCGGGATCATGAACATCATGCTCGTCTCCGTCACCGAGCGAACCCGTGAGATTGGGCTGCGAATGTCGGTCGGCGCGCGCGCCGCGACGATTCTGCACCAGTTCCTCGCCGAATCGGTCGTCCTCTCGACGATCGGCGGCCTCATCGGCGTCGTCGCCGGAGCGATCGGCACGTTTCTGGTCGGATTGCTGACTCATTGGCCGACCGCGATTCCGCCGCAGTGGATCCTGGCCTCGGTAGGATTTTCGGCGATGGTCGGCATCTTCTTCGGCTACTATCCGGCGCGCCAAGCGGCCCAACTCAACCCGATCGAGGCGTTGCGGTTCGAATGAACGCACGCATCGCAGTGATCGACGACGAGCCGCATATTCGCGAACTGCTCTCGCTCGCGCTCGGTCATCGCGGCTATGCCGTGCGCAGCGCCGCCGATGGCGCGGCCGGGCTTGCGCTCGTGCGCGAATGGTCGCCCGACGTGATCGTGCTCGACGTGATGATGCCCAAGGTGAGCGGCATCGAGCTTTTGCCGGCGCTTCGGCGGGTTACCGACGCGCCGATCGTCATGTTGAGCGCGCGCGGCGAAGTCGACAACAAGGTCGAGGGGCTCGCGCACGGTGCCGACGATTATCTCAGCAAGCCTTTTGAGCTCTCCGAGCTGCTCGCACATATCGAGGCGAAGCTGCGGCGTCCGCATTTGGAGGCACGGTCGGCGCTGGAGTACGAGGGGCTGACCGTCGATCTCGACGAGCACCTCGTCGAACGGGACGGACGTCGTTTGGACCTGTCGCCGCTGGAGTATCATCTGCTCGTTACGCTGCTTCGGCGGCCGCGCCGCGTCTTTACGCGCGAGGAGCTGCTCGACGAGGTCTGGGGCGATGCCGACGTAGGGACGGGGGCGGTCGAGCGCTACATCTCGTACCTTCGCGGCAAAGTCGACGAGGGATTCGATCGGCCGCTGATCCAGACGGTTCGCGGCGCCGGATACACGCTTCGTGCCTGAACCCTTCGCACCGTTCGCGCGGCGCCTGACGCGCGGTTACGTGCTTCTCGCCGTTGCGCTCATCGCGCTCGTCGTCATCACGACGAGCGTCCTGGCCTTTCTTCTCTACGTCGGCACGCTCAACGACGCCATCGCAAACGACGTGCATCGCGTTGCGGAGCGCGCGATCCTCGACGAACGTTCGCACCAGCCCCTCAAAGCCTACGCTGCCGCGCTCGCAAGCGAGATCGCCGGTTCGCGCGTCACGGTACGCATCTACGACGACCGGCGCCGGCTGCTGGCAACGAACGACGGCGCGAATGCGGTCGAGGCCGGACGGTTGACGCGCGCCGCAGCGACCCTCTTCGGGCTTCGGGCGGCGTTCGTACGACTGGACGGCGGAACGGCCGTCATCGCACCCGACCTGGCCGGATTCGCGCGGCTGCTCGAACGCTACCTCGGCATCGTTCTCCCGATCGGCGCGGTTGCAGTACTCGCCGCGTGGCTGGTCGGACGCGCGATTACGCGGCGTGCGGTTACGCCGCTGCAGGAAGTCGCATCCGCGCTGCGCCGGGTCGCGGACGGCAACTTCGCTCCCGAGCCGCTGCCAGCGCGCGAGAGCAGCCTGCGCGAGCTCACCGCCGCCTACAACGAGGTCGCGCATCGCTTAACGGCTGCGACGGTCGAGCGAGAGCGCAACGAATTGCAGATGCGTCAGTTCATTGCGGATGCGGGTCACGAACTGCGGACGCCGCTGACCATCGTCATGGGATACCTGGAGATCCTGCAGCAGGGCGTCGTCGGGGACGCCGCCGCCGTCGGCCAGGTCTACGATACGATGCTGGCCGAGAGCCGGCGTATGCGCGCGGCGATTGAGAAGCTTATTCTGCTCGCTCGTCTCGAGCGGCCGGCGCCTCCGCGGACGGAGGCGGTCGATGCGGCAGCGATTGCCCAGCGTGCGGCCGGCTCGCTCGAGCCGCTCGCCGGAACCGGTCGAATCGCGGTAACGATCGAATCGCCGCGATGCGCTGTCGAGGCTGACGAGAGCGAGCTCTACGAAGCCATCAAGAACGTCGTCGAGAATGCGGTCCGCTACGCGCCCGAATCGCCGATCGACGTCGACGTGTCCTACGACCACGATCGCGTGAAGGTGGTCGTCGGCGATCGCGGTCCCGGGATGGAGCCGCAGGACGTCGAGCACGCCTTCGACCGTTTTTATCGAGGAGGCACGCGCGGCGGCGAAGGCTCCGGTTTGGGCCTGGCGATCGCAAAGCGGGCCGTCGAACGCATCGGCGGCACGATCGCGATCGATAGCCGCCCTGGATCGGGTACGAGGGTAACCATTTTGCTTCCCTGCGGGTAGCAACGGGCATGAGCGTCAAGGTTTACGGGATCAATCACGTTGCGATCGAGGTCGACGACATCGAGAAGGCGGTCGCGTTTTATCGCGACGTCTTCGATCTCGAGAAGCTGGACGAAGGCGAGGGCGATGCGTTCTTTAAGATCGGCGAGCACCAATTTCTTGCGATGTTCGAGGTCGAAAAAGTTGCGCCCGATCGAACGCGGCATTTCGGCTTGATCGTTCGCGACGAAGCGCAACTCGCCGAGGTGCGCGAGAAGCTCACGAAAAAGTACGGGCTCAAACTGCTGCCGCATTTTCGGTGCGACTTCATCGATCCGTTCGGAAATCGCGTCCAAGTCGTTGACCTGCATGACGAGTCGCTCGTCTGGCTCTTACCGTACGAAGAAGTTCAAAAGTCCGGCATCGTCTTTAAAGACGGGTGACGTGCTCGGGGCGGAAGCCGAGGCCGACGAGCCGCCCCGGAATGCGCGGAAGAAACGGAAGAAATCGAAGAAGTTCCGGCAGCCGGTGTAAGAACGGTGCTCTGCCCTTTGAGAGAACCCTGCCGATAATGGTTTGCTGAATGAAGAGCTGCAGCGCCTGCGTTCGGCGCGCCGCCGGTTCGCGCCGTCGTTGAACGGCGCGCAGGTCTTGCACGGTGATTCCTCCCTGCAGCAGTTTGGGTGCGACCAGGTTCGCGGCGGCGACGGCGTCTTGAATCGCGAGGTTAATGCCGACGCCGCCGATCGGTGACATTGCGTGCGCCGCATCGCCGATGCAGAGCAATCCGGGGCGATACCACCGCCGCAGGCGATTCACGCGTACCGTTAGGAGCTTGACGTCGTCCCAGCTTCCGATCTCGCCGACTCGATCGGCGAGAAACGGGACGGTTGCGCTTATCTGCCTGCGAAACTCTTCGACGCCGCGCTTTTTCAGCTCCGCGAGGGTGCCTTTCGGAATTACGTAGGCGCACTGCCAATATGCTCCGCGATCGATCAGTGCCATGATCCGGCCGTCGCGAATGTAGCCGAAGGTCTCATGCGGGTCGTCCGCGCGCTTGGCCAGCCGCAGCCAAAGAACGTCCATCGGCGCGCCGAGCTCGACGACCTCGAGCTCGGCACGCTGCCGAACGACCGATTCGCGGCCGTCGGCCGCGATCGTGAGATCTGCCCGTACGTCGAGCGCACCCGACGGCGTCTGCGCGCGCACTCCCGTGACGCGCCCGTTCTCCCAGAGCAGCTCGTCGGCACGCGCCTGCATTCGCAAATCGAATTGCGGATATCGTTTCGCTTCTTCCGCCAGAAAATTGAGGAAGTCCCACTGCGGCATGAAGGCCAAGAACTTGCAGCGCGTGGGCAGATGGGTAAAGTCGGCGACCGTGACGAGCGTGTCGCCGAGGTTGCCCGCCAAGCTGGTCACCTCTTGGTGCGGGCGCTGCAAGAACGCGTCGAGCACCCCGAGTTCGTCCATCACCTCGAGCGTCGACGGATGGATCGTGTCGCCGCGGAAGTCTCGCAAGAAATCGGCGTGCTTCTCGAGCAGGACGGTCTGAACTCCGGCGCGTGCAAAGAGCATCGCGGCCATCATTCCCGCCGGGCCGCCGCCGACGATGCAGCAGCCGGCGCGCACGCCGCTCACTGCAGGGTTCGTGAGTAAAAGTGGTAACGTGCGAACTCCGCCTCGCGCTGATTGACGCGCGCTTCGCACGCCGCGCCGATCTCGTCGATGAAGTTCTCCAGCGAGCGTTCGGCGATGCCGGGAGTGATCGCCGCATCGAGCAGCTTTCCAAAGAGCTGCATCGGAAGCTCGTACTTCCCGCGCAGATAGAGCTTGCTCTCTCCCAGCGAGCCCGGCTCGACGCCCATCTTTCCCTTGAAACCGGGAAAGGCTGCCGGCAAGTTCGCCGACACGAAAGTAATGTCGAATGCGCGAGCGTCCAGCGGATCCTTCTTGACGGTGAGATGGATCGGAACGGCCACGTAGCCGACGTCGGGAAGCCGCAGATCGCCTAAGCTCACGTGCAGCGCAAAGCCACGCCATGGCCCCTCCTGATCGGCTATCGCTTTGAGCAGCTCTCCCAGCGCCTTGCCGGCGGGGTCCGCCGGCACCCGCAGCGGGCGCTCGAGGCTAATCTGCGCCACGCCTCCTCCGTTTTTTGCGGGACGCTCTCCACCTGCCGCGGCAGGCGCCTGAAGTTCCAACAAGACGAACCATTCTCTCGGGCGCAATAAGCCCTCTCGCTATATCCAAGGCCCTGGGGAACGCCTGTACCCTGTCGAACCGTTTCGAGGTCGAAAGGGGCATCGCATGTTTGATTTTCGTCGCGTTTTTGGAGTCTGCTTGGCTATCGGTATGCTTGCGGGATGTGGCGGATCGCAGCCAATAACGGGTGCGACTAGTACGGCGGTTCAACCGGCAACGCGCGCTCGGGCGAAATCTTTCCACGGGTACTACTCGGCGAAGTTCACCGAAGTGGTAGGGAGCACTCTCCCCTTTTCGTCTTTGTGCCTGCGGTTTACGCCCTCCGGCGCTTGGCGCTCTGTGCCGCCGAACTCGTTTAACAACGGAACGTACCTTATCTCCAGCAACGAATTGTTTGCGTCGGCCCAAGCCCCGTGGTCCCCGGTCATCTATGCGACCTTGCAAGGTACCATCAGCGGCACGCAGGGCTCCGGCTACTACATCGTCATGCAACCTACCGGCCCGCTATACAGTGGCGGGACGTTCACTATGACGCGCGCGGGGAAGAAGCACTGTTAGCTGCGCTCGCCTTTTATAGGCAAATGGGCGATTTTATAGGCAGGGGCGCTTAAAGAGGCAAAGCCGACGTGGGGGCTTTGCATTTAAAAGCCAGGCTGTCGCTAAAAGCTAGCGCTTGATGATAAAAGGCTCGGCTTATTTGCTTATAAAAGGGCTAGGCCGTCGGGACCTATTTGACCATCTGGGCAGCAGCCGCTGGCCCGCGTCCGGTCTGGGGATTCCAAATAAAGAAGCTCACAAGGTCTCCCCGCGTCGGCCACATACCATTCGTAAACCCTGAGATCACGATTGTAGTGTCGGTCCAGCTTGAAACGTTCAGCCAGGTTCCGCAAGGGCCGTATTGTTCCGGGCATCCAGCGCGCCACCACCCGGTTCCGTTTCCTTGTATATCGACCATCCACAAATAGGAAGAGTCGCCATCGTACGGCTGGTTGTCGCCGAAGTTTCTTCCCACGATCACGATGGTCTGCGTTTCCTTTGCATAAACGCGACTGATGCTCTCCACCACAGGTTTGGAAGGCGCGGCGTCTATTGGACGGCCCTGCACGGCGAGCAGCAAAACTGCCGAAGCTAACGCGGCTGGTCGAGTCATGTCCACTCCCCCTTGTCTCCCCGGAGTAATTCGACAGGGGTCAGGCGTTCCCCAGGGGCGTTAGCTCTCGTCGCCTCCCGGCTCGTCCTTGGCTGCTTCGGCCGGCGCCACGTTACGCATCCTTGACGATCCGGCCATCACGCCGATTCTCAAAGCGCTGATCGAGGAGAGCGCACGACCCCTGCGCGCTACCGAATCGGACTTTGCCGTCGATTCGTCCGGCTTCTCTACGTCGATATACGAGCGGTGGTTTGACCAAAAGTACGGGCGCGAGGTTTCGAAGTCCCAATGGGTCAAGGCGCACATTATGATCGGCACGACCACGAACGTAGTGACGAGCGTCGAGGTGACGAACCGCCGTTCCGCCGATAGCCCGCACCTACCCGCGCTCCTCAACGCCACGACGAAGCGGTTCGGCGTCAAGACCGTCGCCGCTGACCGCGGATATATCTCCCACTCCAACCTCGATGCTATCGTCGACGCGGGTGCGTTTCCGCTTATCCCGTTCAAGTCGCACCACAACCCCGGCGGAGCGTATTGGGGAAAGACGGGGCGCGTTTCCCCAGAGAGCCGCGCTCGGTGGAAGAGTATGTACGACTTCTTCGCTTATCATCGCGAAGAGTTCCTTAAGCACTACCACCAGCGGTCGAATGTGGAGACGACGTTCCACATGATTAAGTCCAAGTTTGGCTCCCGCGTTCGCGCTAAGACGTCGACCGCGCAGGTCAACGAGGTTTTGTGCAAGGTCCTCTGCCATAATCTCTGCTGCTTGGTCTCCGCCTTCTTCGAGTTGGGAATCGACGCTACGTTTTGGCATAGCGCAGAGGTCGCCTAGTAGGCTCGGGTGCAGACGATTTCTGCGCCGCTGTCATCCTTGAAGGTGACCCGGAAGGTGCTCAAAATATTCGGAAGATCAGGACCAATGATACCCTCGACCGTGAGAGGGACAAAAACTCGGTAAGTTATTTCGCGCTGGATAAACTGGTCCTGAATTTGATCGAACGTCCAATTCGCAACGTTCGGCCAGGAGATTGGTCGCGACCATTTGTCACTTGCAAGGCTCAAGTCTACTCGTTGGCCGCTTTGCCGTTGTGCCGAGAATTGCCAATGCCGTGCCCGACTCGGCGAGCCAGTGTTAGTAAGTTCTACCTCGGCATTAAAGCGATATACGGATTCCTTTGTGCGAACGGCGATCTCAAGATTACGATAGTCCTCGCTTGTGAGATCATTTTGCCAATCGAGAGGCGCGAAGCGCGTGATCGAACCGATTACCGTTGGTGCTTGGGCTGCCACAGGCGGATGCGCCGCTCCGACTGGCCGCAAGGCGCGAAGGCCGTTGATAATTTCCGGCCACGCACTCCAAATGAGTCCAGCAAAAAGGCCAATGGCGATTGCCCAGATCGGCGCAGACATTACCTTGCCAACCTCAGACAAAAAGCCGCCGCTTGAAAGAGCCGTAAGAACCTTGCCGACGAGCCAACTGATGATTCCAGAGGCGATGGACTTAGCGAAGAACCATAACAGGCGACGGGAAACGCTTGTGCTGTCCATGCCTGGCTGGTTCGTCCCTGGCGATAAGCGACCCGGCGGCTCATAGAACTCGATGGCAAAGGCCACCCTCTTGATCGGCCCCACGTTATTGCCCATGCGGCCGCCAATTCAAGGACGCCGCCTTGAGTTGGTCCATCATGTCCGGAAGAGTGGAACTCACGGACTGACCATAGCCGGGTGGAACTGCCTCGCGTAAGGCTACTGGCATCTACGCCCAACGTAGCAGAGCGCAGCCGACGTGAAAGAGCCGCCCATATCGGAGGGCCCAGCTTTATTTTAAGGGGTTTCCAGGCCACTTCAGCTCTCAAACGCCCCCGAAAAACAGGGGGCGCAAAATTGGTGAGGAGCGACCCTTAATTCAGGGCGCCGACCATCCTGAGGCCCACGTACACAAGCGCTCCACAAGCCGCGAGCGCGACGACGAAGCCGATCATAAGCGCGGCTACGCGCCAAGGCAACTCGGCCCGAGCCGCCGTTACTTTGGCTTCTTGCTTGACGAGTTCGGCTCGGAGCAGGGCCCGCACCATCCGGTCCTCGTCTTCCTGACCCATGGGGCGCCGTTCTCAGGCGAGGCGACCATGCCCTAGCCATTAGCGGGCCCCCGCCAAGGGGTTTCGGTGCAGGCACCCGGTTTGGGTGCAAAGCCCCCAACCTCCGAGGAAAAAGGTGTGCCTATCGGAAATCTTAGGCGCACCTAAAATGACTCTCCTGCCTCGTTGGTCACCCTCTATCGTCGCAGGCATTACGCTGCTTGCGTTTTTCGCGGTACCGGCAGCTGCATTTGCCGACGCCGACGATACCGTCTCGGGGAACTCGACGACGCTGGGGCTGCAGCCGATTCGAGGACCGATCCCGGCGGCGACGCCGGCACCAGGGGAATCGGCCGTCTTTCAACGCCCCGACGGAGCCTATCAGGCGATTGCGCGCGTGCAGGGACGCGTGAAAACTTTTCGCATCGTCGAACGGCCCGCGCCGTGGACGCTCAAACCCGGGTTGACCGTGATGGCGAATACGTACAACGGCGTCGTGCCCGGCCCGGCACTCGTCGTGCATCAAGGCGATACACTGGTGCTCGACTACGCGAACGACGGCGCAACGCCCGACTCGATTCACCTGCACGGCGTGCACGATATCCCCGTATCGATGGACGGCGTGGGGGGCATCTCGCAGCCGCTCGTGCCGCACGGCGGTCACTTCGTCTATCGCTTCGTCGCCGATCAACCCGGCACGTTCATCTATCACACGCACAACGATGAAGCGATGCTCGACTCGGGCCTCTACGGAGCAATCATCGTCGAGCCGTCGGCTCCCCGTCCCGTCGAGCGCGGACTCGCGCGCGATTTTCTCGAGGTGATCTCGTCATGGCAGATCCAGAGCGCCGCCGAGAATCATTTCACGCTCAACGGCAAGGAGTATCCCGCGACCAGGGCACTCGACGTTCGTGCCGGCGAGCGCTTCCGGATTCGCTGGATCAACATCTCGGGCGAAGAGTTTCACACCATGCACACGCATGGCCACTACCAGCAGATCATCGCGCGCGACGCCGCGCCCGTCGATTATAATGACGTCGAAGATACCGTCCTGGTCGCGCCCGGACAGCGCGTCGACGTCGTCGTCGATGCCAACGCAAAGCCGGGAACCTGGCTGATTCATTGCCATGTCATGGATCACATCGAGGACGCCAACGGCATGCCCGCGGGCCTCATCACGGCGATCCATTACATCGGAACGCCGAACACGCTCGTCTCGATGTATCGCGCCATGATGCCGGTCGCGGGCGCGGCCACGCGCGCGTTGAGCTTCTGGACGACCGTGCTGCTCGGCGCGATCGCCGGCTTCACGATCTTCCTGGGCTTGCCGATCGCGCGCGCGCGCCGGCTGACGCCGCAGACCGTCGGGCTGCTCAACGCGCTGGCGATCGGCATTCTGCTCTATCTGGTGGTCGAGATCGCGCAGAACGCGATCGCGCCGATCTCGCAAGGACTGAACGCCTGGCACGCCGGCGCCGGTGCATTCCCAGCAGCACCCGTTGCCGTTTTCGTCATCGGATTGTTGATCGGCTTGGTTGGCCTGGGAAGCGCCGCGACGCACTTCACGCGACAGGCGGCCATGCACGCCGAGAACCCCATCGTCTTAGCCGCGCTCATCGCGATCGGAATCGGCGCGCATAACTTCGGCGAGGGCTTGGCGATTGGGGCCTCTGCAGCGTCGGGTGCGACCGCCGTCGCGCTCGCACTCATCGTCGGTTTCGGGCTGCATAACGCAACCGAAGGATTCGGCGTGGCAGCACCCTTGGTCGGGCGCGTTGTTCCCACCTGGGCGCAGATTGGTTTGGCTGGGCTGATCGCCGGCGGCCCGACGTTCATCGGCACGATTATCGGCTACAGCTTTTACTCACCAACGCTCGCGGTCTTCTTTCTCGCAATCGCGGTCGGCGCGCTGGTCTTCGTGATCGGGGAACTTTGGAGCGTGCTGCGGCGCACCGGACTCACGGGCTTCGTCACCGCGACGATGTGCGCCGGCTTCCTCATCGCGCTGGCGACGGAACTCTTCTTGGACATGAACGGCGGCTAATGCTTGCGGAGTCCCGCTTGAGTCGGCTATCATCGTTACCTATATGACGTTCCAGGAGTTCTATCCAGAGTATCTTGCGGCACATCGCGATCCGCGAACGAAGCTCGTTCACGCTGTCGGACTCTTGAGCGGCTTGGCCGTCGGCGTGAGCGCACTCGCGCTGCGGCGGCCGTCACTACTGCTCGGCGGTTTGGCCCTCGGCTATCTGCCCGCGTTCGTCTCGCACTGGGTCTTTGAGAAGAATCAGCCCAAGACGCTGGAACATCCGGCTCTCTCCTTCTGCGGCGACTTCGTGATGGTCTACCAGCTCTTGACCGGCAACCTGAAGAAGGCCGAAGGCTAATTCTCGCCGCGCTCGTTCTGCTGACGTGGCACAGCATCACGCTCGGCGAGCCGGCGTCGAATCTGCGCGCAACGCTCGGCGATCCGTTGCGCGTTGTGACGTTCGGTAACGGAACGCGGCACGTCGCGCGCTATTGGCTTGCGGGTTCGAATTCGACCTACGTGATCATCGTCGAAGAGCGCGGTTACGTCGTCAGCTTCGACGCCTTCACCGATACGGCTCCGGCGGCTGTCATCGAGACGGTGCCGCCCGATCCGTTCGGCGTTCGTCTCGGCGAAACGCTCGCGGACGTGAAAGCGACGCATCCCCAGTTTCGCGGTGACATCGACGAAGGCGGCAATACGTTTCTCGTCGGTCAGCTATCGTCGACGACGGCCGTGGCGTATTCGTTCGAAGGCGAGCGAGTCCGTCGCTTTCAATGGGCCGCGCCGGTTCCCGCCGGCAAGGCTGCGCTCGCGCCGCTCACGGCGGCTCCCGGCGATACGCTTTCCTCGGCGATTCTCGACCTTCAGCAGAACGAAACCGACGGCGTCGCATGGGAATACCGGTACCTCGCGTTTCACCCCTGCACCGAAGTCGCGCGCTGGCAACTTCAGAAAGAGTCGCTTTTGCGCGACGGAGGGCGCGAATACGACGACCTTCACGTCCTCTGCCCTGCGACGAAGGCCGAGCGCGACTTCTACTTCGACATCACGAACTATTTCGGAAAATCGTAATCCCTAGGAGCCTGTAGGGTTTTCTGAAGAGGAACCTGCTACAATTTGGTCGTGAGCGATCATTTTCGGCCCCTTGATCGAGAGACGTTGTTCTTGCTTCCGCCCAGCGTTCAGGATTGGTTGCCCGAAGGGCACCTTGCCCGATTCGTCGCGGAGATCGTTGCGAAGCTTGATCTGCGCTCGTTACGCGCCAAGTACGCGGGCCGCGGGCATGAAGCCTATCAGCCTGAGATGATGGTAGCGCTGCTCTTCTACGGGTACGCGACGGGAACGTTCTCGTCTCGTAAGCTGGAACGGGCGACCTACGATTCGGTCGCCTTTCGCTTTATCGCCGCCAATCAGCATCCCGAGCACGACACGATCGCGACGTTTCGGCGTCGTTTTCTGGCAGAAGTGCAGGATTGTTTTCGGCAGATTCTGCTGATCGCGGCCGAAAGCGGTATGCTGAAGATCGGGCGGGTGAGCCTCGATGGGACCAAGGTCAAAGCCAATGCCTCCAAGCACCACGCGATGAGCTACGAGCATGCTGGCAAGTTGGAGCGACGGATTAAGAATGAGATTGGACGATTGCTCCGACTGGCCGAAAAGGCCGATCAAAGCGATCTGCCCGATGGCATGGATGTTCCCGCCGAGTTGGCGCGTCGCGAGGCGCGACTGCACGCGATCGCCGAAGCGAAGGAGCGCATCCGCGAACGCGAACAGCAACGAATCGCTCAAGAGCAGGCTGCCCATGACCAGCGCGTGGCACAACGGGCTGCTCGCGAGCAAAGCGCCGGAAAAAAGACGAGGGGCCGCAAACCCAAGCGCCCGTCGCGCGCCATCGATCCCAAGGCGCAGATGAATCTGACCGACGAGGAATCGCGCATCATGCCCAGCGTCACCGGATTCGAGCAAGCCTATAACGCGCAAAGCGCAATCGACTGCGCTTCGCGGTTGCTCATCGACGTAGACGTGAGCCAACAGTCTACTGATTGCACCTTGCTCGGGCCTGCTGTCGAGCGGCTCGGCGCGCTGCCGCAAGAGCTTGGAAACGCCACGGAAATCCTCGCCGACGCGGGATATTACAGCGCAAACAACGTTGCGATCTGCGAGCAGTACGCGATGACGCCATACATCAGCCCAGGCCGAGAACGGCACGCTGGCGGGCTCGAGCGATTCAAAGTACCGAAGCCTGTGCCGGCTAACGCGGCACCACACGAGCGAATGAAGCATCGCCTTCGAACGCTAGATGGTCGCAAGATCTATGGCGAGCGAAAGAGCACGATCGAACCTGCGATTGGCATTGTCAAAAGCGTTATGGGGTTCCGCCAATTTTCGCTGCGAGGGTACCAAAACGTTCGGAGCGAGTGGCAAATCGTTGGAGCAGCGTATAATCTGCGCAGACTGCACACGCTGATGAGCAAACCGGTGAAAGCAGGATGAGCTTGGCTTTTGCGAGGATGGATCCACCCCGGGAACCAGCGACGAAATCGACGGCAGATTTGCAACCCGCCCGCCGCAACCGCGACTTTCCACCTCTTCAAACCCTACAGGCTCCTAGGGCGCCAAGCTGAAGATCGTTCCCCAACCACCGTTGACGCCGCCGCCTTCCGTCGTGCCGTAGAGCCTTCCGTTGAGCGAGAGCAGTTTCGCAAACGGCCACGCGCCATCGTGCCCGGCTTTGAATCGGTAGAGCACGCTCTCGGTGCCCGACGGGTCGACTTTAAAGACGACGCCCCAATTCTGCGTGCCGCCTTCGTACGTCGTGCCGTAAAGCGCATCGTTGAGTGCAACGAGACCCGCGTAGGGATACGCCCCGTCGTTACCGCCTTTGAACGAATAGACGACGTGCTCTTGGCCGGAGGTCGTTATCTGGAAGACCGTCCCGTAGCCGGCGGCGCCGCCGTACTTTGTCGTTCCGTAGAGTTTGCCGTCGAGATCCGTGACGCCGGCGAACGGATAACCGCCGTCCTTTCCGGCCTTGAAATTATAGAGTACGTGCTCCTCACCGGAGGGGGTAACGTTGAAGACGATACCCCAACCCGCGCTTCCGCCTTCCTGCGTCGTTCCGTAGAGCTTGCCGTTGAGCGCGAGCAGCTTGCAATACGGATAGGCGCCGTCTTTTCCCGCTTTAAAACTGTAGAGGACGTGCGCCGGGCCGGCGGACGAGCTTTCGAAGACGGTGCCCCAGCCCGTTGCGCCGCCTTCCACCGTCGTGCCGTAGAGCTTGCCGTTGAGCTCGACTAAGCCGCCGTACGGCGCGGCGCCGTCCTTTCCGGCCTTGAAACTGTAGACGACGCGCTCGCTGCCCGTTCTCGTAATTTGAAAGAGCGTGCCCCAATCGGCAGTGCCTCCCGATTGCGTGGTCCCGTAAAGCTTGCCGCCAAACGAGAGGAGCCCGGCGCACGGATAAGCGCCGTCCTTCCCGCCTTTGAAGCTGTAGATCACGCCTTCGGCCCCCGCCGTGCTGGTCGCGAAAACGGTGCCGTAGCCGGCTGTTCCGCCCAAGTCCGTCGTGCCGAAGAGCTTCCCGTCGACGATAGTCGGACCGTCGTATGGTGCTGCGCCGTCGGGTTGCGCTTTAAATTTGTAGAGCGACTTATAATCGCTGTTCCCGAGCGGTTCTCCGGCGCGATCGCGTATTCGCGCCGATGGCGACTCGCCGCAGAGCCACGCTCCTCCAGCGCGCCGTACGCCAGAGACGCTGTCGTAAGGAGTGGCTGGCAACGACTGCGAGAACCGCCCGCAACCCCACAGCAAGAAAGCGCAGGCAAGAAACGCTACGGTACGCACGGTGGATGTCATGGCGGAATATTGCCGCCGAAGAGTCTCGCGAACCCTTCATCCGAGGGAGCGGCAGCCTGGCCTGGAACTGACGGGCGAGTATGAAGCTGAGTGCCGTTGCGCCGATACGCCTCGAAGCGATCGAGGCCGCCCGGAATCGGATCAGCCGTACTATCGTGCGAACACCCTTGGTGAAGCTGGGCGCCAGGCAACGACGGCCGCGAGATTTATCTAAAATTCGAGACCTTGCAGCCCATCAATTCATTCAAATTGCGCGGCGCGGCCAACGCCGTGGCGATGCTCCCGTCCGAGCGGCGGGCGCTCGGCGTCTGGACGATCAGCGCCGGTAATGCGGGTCAAGGCGTCGCATACGCAGCTCGTCAGGCCGGGGTGCCCTGCACGGTGGTGACGATCGAGACCGCGCCCGAAACCAAGATCGAACGGATGCGCGCGCTCGGCGCGCATCTCGTAAGAGCATCGTTCGACGCGTGCTGGGAAGCGATGGAGCGACGCTCCTTTCCGGGAGTTTCGGGAACGTTCGTTCATCCGTTCGACGACGACGATTTCATTGCAGGCAATGCGACGATGGGCCTCGAGATCGTCGAGGATCTTCCCGGCGTCGTGACCATCGTCACCGCCATGGGGGGCGGCGGACTTGCGACGGGAGTCGCCTCGGGCGCTCGCGCGCGCAAACCCGGCGTGCGAGTTTTCGTCGCGGAACCGGAGACGGCGGCACCGGCTTCGATCTCTTTTGCGACGGGCAAAGCATCGGCGTTCGAGGGATGGCGCGCGACGTTCGTCGACGGCGCCGGCGGCAAGAGCGTCTTCCCACGGATGTGGGAACGGATGCGCCCGGTCGTCGATGGGGCAATCGTCGTCACGCTTGAAGAGACAAAACGCGCGATGCGCGTACTCGCGGAGAAAACGCGCGTGATCGCCGAAGGCGCCGGCGCGCTCTCCGTCGCAGCCGCCCTGAGCGGTAAGGCGGGCGACGGCCCAATCGTCGCCGTCGTGTCGGGCGGCAACATCGAGCTCTCGACGTTTTGCGAGTTGATCGGCTGCGGCGCTACAAGCTAGCGCGCTCGGCCGCGTAGCGGAACTGCCCCGGCTTCCAGACGCAAACGCTGCCGTCGTTCATGACGAACGACTCGCATCCGTCGACGTCGGGGTTGAAGTCCTCGTTGAGCCGCTTCGTCGCCGGCCAGTTCACGGCGGGCTCCTGACGCGCGGCCGCGCGAGCCTTCGAATTCGAAAACTGCCGCTCTTTCACAAGCGGGTTGAGCGCGGCGGCTAACCTTCGAGCATCATCCATCGTCGTTAGGCTTTTTGGAAGTGACCAAATTCTCCGCTACGCTGGACCAGACGTATCGATTCCTCGACGGCAGCGCGTACTTAGCTACGCGATACAGGTCAACCAAACCCAAGCGATGAGAACGAGTTGGAGCGGCAGTCGAATATAGAAGGCCTGCACGGTACCGATATCCGCGTAAAGCTCCGGATGCAGCGCCATCTGCACGTTTGCTGGAAAGACCGCGACGAGGAGCGCAATAAGGCCCGCCCCAGCGAATCTTCGAGTGTTGGGGACCAGCACGCCGATGCCTCCAAGAACCTCACAGATGCCACTGATTTGAACCAGCATCGCAGGCGCAGGAAGCCAACCCGGGACTATTCGGATGTAAAAGCTCGGATGTAGAAAGTGATTGATGCCTGCCGCTACAAAAAAGAATGCTAGTAGGACCAGCGCAATGCCGCGCACCACAGGCATCCGGCCCTGCTTCGGCAATCAAAGGGAAACCGCCCCGGCGCGGCCGACCTACCAAAGACCTTCCTGCATTCTTGGAACGGATGGTGAAAGCGATGCCCCTGCACCGGCGAGTACACCCGCGCGATTCCGACGCAACCGACGTTTACGCGACGCGGGCTATGGGCGCGACGGTTCCCAAACACCGGGTGCCTGCAGAGGGCTTACGACCGGACGTAGCGTTGCAGCTTGTAGTCGACGAGCTGATTCTCGACGGCAATGCCCGGCAGAACCTCGCAACGTTTTGCCAGACCTGGTTCGACGACGGGATCCACAAGCTCATGGATCTCAGCCTTGACAAGAACATGGTCGACAAGGACGAGTACCCGGCGACGGCGGAGATCGAAAGTCGATGCGTGCACTTGCTGGCGCACCTATGGAATTCGCCGGCAGCGGGAACGACGATCGGATGCTCGACGACCGGCTCGAGTGAAGCCGCAATGCTCGGCGGTCTCGCCCTCAAGTGGAAATGGCGAGAACGCCGCACGAAGGCGGGTAAGCCCTGCGACAAGCCGAACATCGTTACCGGTCCGGTGCAAGTTTGTTGGCACAAGTTTGCGCGTTACTTCGACGTTGAGCTGCGGGAGATTCCGTTGGAGCGCGATCGCTTGGTCATGACCCCGGACGAAGTCATCAAGCGTGTCGACGAAAACACGATCGGCGTCGTGCCGACTTTCGGCGTTACTTTCACCTGTCAATACGAACCCGTAGCGCAGATTGCTGGAGCACTCGACGCCCTTCAACGGGAAACCGATCTCGATATCCCGATACACGTCGACGCCGCTTCCGGCGGATTCATCGCGCCGTTCGTCGAGCCCGAGATCCTATGGGACTTTCGCTTGCCGCGCGTGCGTTCGATCAACGCGTCGGGTCACAAATTTGGATTAGCGCCGCTGGGTGTTGGGTGGGTGATTTGGCGCGAAGCGAGCGACCTGCCCGAAGAGCTCATCTTCCGCGTAAATTACCTCGGCGGAGACATGCCGACGTTCGCGCTCAACTTCTCTCGGCCCGGTGGGCAGGTCATCTGCCAATACTATCTGATGCTGCGGTTGGGCATGGATGGTTACCGGCGCATCCACCAACACTGTTACGCGGTCGCGCAACGAGTCGCCAGCCGGATTGCCGCGTTCGGACCGTTCGAACTGCTCTTCGACGGGGACAGCCGCAGTGGAATCCCGGCGGTATCCTGGACGATGCGCCCAGGTGCAGAGTATTCGCTATTCGATCTCTCCGATCGACTGCGTGCGCGCGGCTGGCAGGTTGCGGCGTACACGATGGTCCCTCATATCGCCGACATGGCAGTGATGCGCGTGCTGATTCGACACGGCTTTAGCTTGGATTCTGCCGACGCGTTACTCGAAGATGTCCGCCGGTCTTCGGAATACTTCAAGACGCATCCGCTTTCCAAACCGATGACCGCGGCAGAAGGTGCCTCGCACGATCATCATGCGCGCCCCAGCGTGATTCACAGATGATCAGCGCTGGAAACGCTTAGGAGAGGGAGGGATTTGAACCCTCGGAACGCTCATCACGTCCTGCGGTTTTCAAGACCGCCGCATTCAACCGCTCTGCCACCTCTCCAAAACCCGCCAAGTGCCTTTGTTTACGGGTGCTTTTGGCAAACGGCCTTGCTCACAGAACGGTGGCCGCAGGCCATTTGCTCACCATTTGCTCACGCGCTTTGAGTCCCTGTCGCTCTCGCCATGAGATCGTTCGCCAGCACGTTGACCGCCTCGCGCGCAACGCCTTCGATCACGTGCGCGTACGTCGAGAGCGTTATCACCGGCGACGAGTGACCCAACAGAGCGGACACTTCGTTGACCGACGCCCCGTTCTTGAGCGTCAACGTTGCGAACGCATGGCGAAGGTCGTGGAAGCGAAAGCCTTTCATGCCGACGAATCGAGCGATTTGCGCAAACTGCTTCGTGAAGGTATCCGGCGGCCATGGCGTGCCGTCCGGGTTGCAGAACACCAAGTCGGCGTCGTGGTAACGGGGGCGTAGCTTGAGTTTCTCGGCGTCCTGCCTCGCTCGGTGCGAACGCAGGATCGGGATCGCGACGTCGGCTAGCGGAACGACTCGCACCTTGCCCGACTTAGGCGCCTTGAAGCGCAAGCCGAAGATCTGCGTTTCTTCAAGCGATTCCGACACGATGAGTCGCTTGCGCTCGAAGTCGATGCTCTTGGACCATCGCAGCGCAAGCAACTCGCCTCGTCGCAGTCCGGTCATTGCTGTGAGCGCCACGGCGCATTCGAACCGAGTGCGCTTTGCGGCATCCAGAAGCATTGGAACCGTCTGCTCGTCCAATGCCAAGGCGCGCTTTGCAGCTCGTGGGCTGCGCACGGCGTCCGCTGGATTGGCCCGGAGCCAGCCCAGCGTCTTGGTTCCATATTCCAGCGCAGTGTGGAGCACCCGATGGACGTGTAGGCACGATTGGCCGGACAACCCCTTTGCGCGTACTTTGGCGTAGGCACTGGTTATGTCAGCAGAGCTCAGCTTGCGCAGGGCGACCTCCGCGAGATGTGGCTTGAGGTGCAGCCGGACGATCGACGCATAGCGCTGATAGGTGGTCGGAGAAATGGTCTGCGACTTGCGGGTTAGCGTTACGTACGTGAGCCAAGCATCGAGTAGATCGCCGACGGTTTTCGTCGATTCGTCCGCCCATTGGCCTTCGTCATAGCGGCGAAGCACGCGGCGTTCGCGTTCCTGCGCTTCAACTCTCGATATCGTGCCGAGCTTGATGCATTTTTGGCGCCGCGGTTGATTGGGCAGGCGCGGTAAGTCAAAAGTGGTGTACCAGACGTTCCCGCGCTTGCGGAGAAAGCCTTTCATGTTAAGCCTCCGGTATGCGGCCGAAGGCGGCGGTCAATCCGCTCAGTTCGCCTTTCTTCGCCAATTCCTCTCGTAGGGTATCTTTGGCGATGCGCGTCTGGCGCTTGCCGAAGTTCGCCGCCGGCAGCAACCCTAGCTTTATTGCGGCATAGACCGCGCTCGGAGTGACGCGAAGCAACGCCGCCGCCTCTCTAACGGTCAGGACTTCCGGAGCGCTCTCCCAGGAGAGGCTCGTTCGACTCACGTGTTCCATAGATAACCTTTACTTCACCAACGCGCGGGGCGTAAAAAACAAAGAGATCCTCATCGGTCTATCGTCATGGAGTCGCGCGCACGTCGCTCCTTGCGAATGCTGCACTCAACGTCTCGCCGTATCTCGTCCGGCAGAGCTCGGTACTGATGCTCGATTGCCTCCGCGAGGTTGTCGAGTCGTGCGTTCGACACGGGGTCAAAGCAACGAACGTACGCGACGCCGGCACGCTCGAGGACGTTCAGTCGCTGCTCGATTTGCGGTACCTCGTCCCGAGCGGCACGCGCGTTATTCATTTCCCGCTCTAGGCCGAGCGACGCGTTGACGTATTGACGGTAGGCGCGTTCGTGGCAGGCGAGCTGCTTTTCAAGCTGTGGCAGGTCACACTGCTCGAACTCATGGGTTGCATCCGCCACCGCCTTTTCGTATTGCGAGCGCTGCTCACCGCATAAACGCTCTTCTTCCTTTGCTGCGGCCCGGCGCGTCAGCGGATTCCACGACCGTTTCTCTCTGGCGAGCTGCGCCAGCCGAACGCGCTCCGCGTCCGTATAACGAGTAGTCTCGGCCGCACGCTCTTGAATTCGTCGCCGCTCGACGGCTAAGGCTTCGTCGAGTGTGGGTGGACGCTCGACGTGCTGCAGATGCCGGCGCTCGAGGCGAGCCCGCTGATAGCGCCCATCTTCTTCCGCGCGTATGACGTTGAGGCGCAGACGTATCTCGGCCCGTGTCACCGGACGTAGGTCACGCTGGCGAACGTGCTCGATCCGGTTGCGCGTCGGAGCAACGAGCGCATCGGCTACCCGTTGCGCTCCGAGGTCGCCCGCACGTGACCGTTCGCTAACGAACGATCGATAGGCGAGCGGCTTTTCCTCACGCGCGAGCCTCCGCTCCGACGCCAGCACGATCTTCGTCGCCTCCCAGCGCACGCGCGCGGCGTCATACTCCTTCGCACGCCGGCGGCCCATGACCGCGTCGACCGACCAGTACGCGAGCTGCCGGGCTATGACACCGCGCGTGCCCAGCCGCGCCACTGCGCGCAAGAGCAGGCGCGCTTCGCGTCGCCGCTGGGCATCGCGCTGCCGTTGCGCTCGCTCGCGCTCCCAGGCTGCATCCCGGCGCGCGCCGATTGCCTGCGCACGTTCACTGAAGAAACGCTCGCGATACGCTCGGTACTCTGACCGCAGTCGCGCATGGTCGGCGATGCGTTCGGCGTCGCGCAGGGCCCACCGGGGGTCACTGCGTGCTTCCCGTTCCGCGCGATCGCCAACGGCGCTGCGGCTGCGCTTCGGTGGCTGCTCCGGTGTATACGGACACGGGCCAAAGCGCTGCTCGAGTACGGCTTTCTTGCAGCGCGGATGGATCCGCGACGCGCCGCAGCCGTGCGCCTCGGGACCTCGGCCCGCGGCAAACGCGAGGCCCTGCACCCGTGCACCCTGCTGGATCAGCTTGACCACGATGCCGTCGAGATCAAGCCGCTGCTCAAGATCGCCCCACGTCTTCGCGGCATCGACGGCCGCCAAGATTGCTGGACGAACCGTATCGGCCCATGGCACTGAGCGTGAGATCTCCATAACAGGCTCGCGCACGGGAGTGAATGGACCGAATCGCGACTCCATCGCCCGCAGTGCACACCGCGCATCAATGCGTGACGCCGCGCACCCCGGCGCTCGGCGATCCAACCCCTCGGCGAATGCCAAGCCCTGAACGCGCTCGCCGCGCCGAACGAGCTTCACCACGACGCCGTGCGCGCCGAGGCGCTGATGCAAGTCATTCCAGTCCTTGGCGCGATCGACTGCATCCAACACGTAGGGCCGCGCACTCTCCTGCCACGGCAGCTCGCCGCGCTCGTGCAGCCGGCGGTACGCACCGTCGCTGAGACGTCGCTCCGGATCGGGTGGAGGCGCATACAGATGCTCGACGCGCTGAACGATGTCGCGGTTGTGATGCCCGACTACGATGTTCCAGCCGCGTTCGGCCGCGATCTCGGCACAGACCCGCTCGCGTTTGATCCGCTCGTGCCACAGGTCGTTGGCCTTGCCGTCGGGCCCGATGCGGTTGGCGATCACGTGGGCGTGGAAGTCGTCGGTGTCCTTGTGCGCCGCCAGTACGTACTGGCTCTTCTCCATACCGATTGCCTTGAGCAGCCGCTCAGCGTCGCTGACCACCTGCTCGCACGTCGGCCGTTCGTCCTTGGCGTAAGCGATGATCAGGTGATAGACCGGATCCCGGCAACGCTTGGACAACGCTGCAACGGCCTCCATCTCGATCGCAGCCGTCTCCACCGACATAACGCCGCGTAGATGCACCCACTCGGCTTTCTCCGGTGCGCTGGCATAAGCAACGCCGCCTTCAAACGAGTGACCGGCCGCTGCGACGGCGCGCTGATGGGTATGCTCGGTAATGTAGTCGACCCCGATCGCGAAGGTGCGGGTATGAGTGCGCGCCGGCACCGCCTTCGTAATCATGACCTCACCTCCGCAAAAGAAAAAGCCCCGCGCAAACTGCTGACGCGGGGGCTTCATGGTTTCACCCGCATTATTATGCGGGCGAAAGTCGGGCGTGCTTTGTTACCTCAAGTATACCACAGATGCAAGGTTATCGCTAAACTCTTTTCACGTGCAGCAGGCAGCGACTGAAGAGTCTACCCGTTAGCATCTCGCACTTCTACTATAGGTTCTCTTTTCACGGCGCGAGCTTATCGCTATACTTTTTCCATGCGCTGCGGATAGCGATTCGGAGTTTTGGCCTTAGCATCAAGCTTTCTGCGGTCGTCCACTTTTCAAAACGCAAGCCGGTGGTTGTGCGTACAACCCTGCGGCGCCGTGCGCCCAACCAAACGAAAGGATGCGAGGTCGTGGTGCCTTCGGCGCCACTCAGCTCGCTCTGGAACGCCACCGAGGCCTAAGTCGCTATGCTAAGGCCGACGCCGTCACGCAGAGCATCCGACGGTGTCCCATTCGACAAAACGAACAATACGCCCGAGGGTTGGCCGACGGCGTCAGGATCATCATAGTTGCTCCACGCAGTGTTTCGGCATTGGCGAACGGATCAACCCCTGACGAGTGCCTTTGCCCCTTGGCGCGTGCTTGCTACGACGGGAGTTGTCCCGGCAATGCCGAAAGCAGATCTGTTCCGTCGTGAATACATGCGGGGCGAGGAGCGCAACCATGAAGGATTTGGACTTGAGCCGCTATGCTCTTAGACTGGGCATGGCCACCGCGATTCTATCCGGCTGCGGCGGATCGCTACCTGGAGAACCCAGCGATTTTGTAAACGCCCTCCAAAACCGCGCCGTCGAGCGCCCCGTCGCGTTGCCCGTGGGATTACGAAGGCGCGTTGCCAGCACGCCGGGGTATAGGGCGTCCGACTCTTTGCTGTACGTCGTCAACGCTGATGCAGCGCCGTATGGCGGCGTGAGCATCTATGATGCGAAAGTGGACGACCCCAGCCCGGTCGCAGTCATCACTCAAGACCTATCTACACCGGTCGGCGACTGCGTCGATGCCGACGGCACGCTCTACGTTACAAACGAGCCGGGCAGCGGGCCGGGGTGGGTTTCGGAATACCCCCTCGGCAAGACTAACCCGTCTAAGATCATTACGCAGGGCATCAACACGCCGGCCTTCTGCGCAATCGATAGCGATGGCAACCTGTGGGTTACGAACATCTCTATTCCCGACGCTGTCGAATATAAGAAAGGGTCTACCAAGCCGAATGCTATTATCACTGATGGGTTGACCTATCCGGATGGCATTGCAATCGACCAGACTGGAGACCTCTTTGTGGGGAATCTCGAATTCTATTCCACGTCGAATGTTCAGGTATATCCTCCCGGGAGTAAAGCACCATCAAGGACGATCACCGATGGAGTTACGTGGCCGGTCGGGATTGCCGTTGATGCTAAGGGCTCATTATACGTTACGAATGACAATCCACCGTGCAATGTGGAGGAGTATCGCGCCGGACAGGTTCACCCCTATCGATCAATCACAGACGAGATTAACGGTCCTACAGCGGTCACGTTTGCCAAAAACGGTTGGCTCTACGAGGTGAACGAGGGAACCCAGGGTTGTTCCGGGCCATGGCCCACCATACTTGAGTTTCCTCCTGGTTCGATGACGCCGTCGAGTCGGACAATCAGTAATGATCTCCACAACCCTTTGGGTGTTGCCTACTATCCGCCGAAGTTGCCCTAGCTAGCCCTCTTGATGAGATTGCCGGCCGGGCACCCGAGGCAGTTGCTCTTGCAAAGGACTGGGTACTTAACCCGTCAAGCTCCAGAATCGATGCTGTTGGCGCAAACGCAGATCTCAAAAGCCTTACCATGCCGTCGCCAATGGACGGTGATTTATGCTCACTTGCCTCACGTAGAAGATTGCATTTGACCTGCTACCAAGTTTCCTCTTCACGTAGTTAGCCCGCTGCCCGCTCGACTCAGCGAACCGCGAACGCCCCGATTTTTAGCTGAGAAGGAGCGCCTGCCGAATAAGCCTGCCGTAACGAGCGCCGGCTAAGAGATGAGTTGGCCACACTCGAGCCAAGTGTCAGCCACCTCTAAGCTCAGGTGTATAACGTTGATCGCAAGATCTCGCAACGAACGGGCCGGGTGCGTTCACCCGAGCGCGCTTCGTAGTCCGCGACCGCGCGTAGCAAGCGCGACCGCCAATGGCTATCGATCCTCCACGCCCGCTCGCAGCCATTTCTACGAGGCAAAACGACAGCGCGCATCCGGCTATCAAAGACCGGCAACTTCGGTTAGCGATCAAGGGGAGAAGTTAATTCAAGTTTTCAATCGGAAAAATATAACGCGCAAGCTATTGTCCCGCTGAACCCGCCGTGATACGATCTGTTCCCGACACTTCTCTCGGACGGTGACGCGAGTTGCGCACGACTCAAGCGTGAGGACCCCGAGATATGATTTATCCGCCAGCATGTACCTGTCGACATCCCGGCGCAAAGCGCGATCCCCAGCGGAAAACGCTCCACAGCAGTGCGCCAAGCATCCGGGCAAATGGCACTTTATCCGCCTGCCCCATCGAACCGCGCCTTCCTCGAAATCCCTCCGCGGGCAAGCGAATCGCCCGGAAAAGCGAGGTTGTCTTAGCTGATTACGGCATCAACTCCCAGATCAGAGCTATAAGAACTTGCTGTTTGGCGTTTCTCCTTAAATCCGAAGTCCCTAAACACTCTGAGTCGGTTCCCCTTCATCCAAGCTTTGAAAACAAGGGAGATCGCTAACTGTGTCATTTATAACAAATATCGAGATATCTAAGAACTACCCAGCGGTGCAGTACGATGCCACCGAAACCTCCGGCGTATGGCACGAAGATCACGAAGTCAACGGAGCGCAGTATCACGCTGCTAATGCTCAGTTCATCGAGGCCACCGGAAAGTGGCACCAGATGAATAGCTCGCAAGCGGCCTCCACTTTCATCCGCGGCTGCGACGCGTCTAGCTATTCCTCCTACGGCGCTGCCATCCATGTCCTCTCAGGGGAAACGACGATTGAAGTAACGGATTGTGCCGGTTACAATGATCGAGGCTCGAATGCTGTCCTGCAAAACACGATTCCGCCTCCAGCGAATCCGATTTCGAACATTAGCTTTGGCTATTACGGGCCCATTGCATTCTACGTTAAGGGCGCGGGCAACGTGACGATCGATGGCAATAACACAAACCTTACTGACGGCGGCTATACTCTCGCGCCTGGAGAGAGCGCCTCAATCGCCGGGACCGCGACGCACTTCCTTGCGGTTGGAAAGTAGCTAATGACGTGCGTTATTGAGAAGACCCAAACGGGCTATTCGGCTTACATCCAAGAGGTGCCCGGCTGCGCACGCACCGGCACAAGGCTTGAGGAGGTGGCCCGACTAGCACGGGAAGCTCTCTACGTGTACCTTGAGAGCAACCCAAACGCTATACCCTTAATATTCAAATGAGGCCGTCTCGATCTCCGGGGGTGAGGCATAAAGAAGTGGCGTAGCTCCAAAGTCAACTACAACAATAGGAGATACGCCATGAAGAAGATTCGCCTACAAGCCGTACCGACGCCTGCCATTCCCGATCGCAAGCTTCGCATGACCGCCCTGGAACTGCTCTGCCGCCAAAAGGTCGGCGAGCTCATCCAGGCGGTTCTCATCGCGGAGGTCGATGAGTTTCTCGGACGCGTCACCGACGTTCCCGGCAAGAGCTCGAGCGGGTATCGTGACGGCTACGAGGAGGCGCGCACGGTTGCCTACGGCAGCACGCCGGTGACGATACGACGGCCGCGTGTACGCGAGAGCGAGATTCCGTTTGCGTCAGAGATTCTTCCCCCGTACAAGCGCCGTTTTCCCGAGCTGGACAAGACGATGCACGAGCTGTGGCTTCAAGGGTTGTCAACCCGCGACTTCGAGCCCTCTCTGCGCACGCTGCTCGGCGAAACGACGCCGCTCTCGCCGTCGACAGTCTCACGCGTCAACAAACAGTTCATCGATGACTACCACGCTTGGCTCCGACGCCCGATCGCCGACCAGTACGTGTACCTATGGGCCGACGGCATCTACCTCGACGCCGGCGCCGAAGATGAACGGCGCGTCATGCTGGTCGTGATCGGCGTGGGCATCAAGGGAAATAAGGCGCTTTTGACCATCGAGGATGCCTTCGGAGAAAGTTACGAAAGCTGGCTAGCAGTCTTTGAGAACTTGCAGAACCGTGGACTCAGGAACGTCGCCATGCTGGTCGCCGACGGTGCACAGGGCATCTGGAAGGCCTTCTCAGCCGCCTATCCGCGCGCCAAGCAGCAGCGCTGTTGGCTGCACAAAATGCGAAACGTGCTCGACAAAGTTCCCGAGAAGCATCGCGCCACGCTCCACGATCGCCTCAGTGAAGCCATGAACGCGGCGAGTTGCGCACAGGCCGAGCGTCTGATTGAAAAACTCGCTCAGGAACTCTCGCGCCAGTACCCCAAGGCTGCTGCATGCCTGCGCCAAGACGTCGCGCGCGTAACCGCATACTTCGACTTCCCCAAACTGCATTGGAAGCATTTGCGAACGACCAACGTCATCGAATCGAGCTTCGATGCCGTCCGTTCCCGAACGAACGTCTGCAAGCGAATTCGTCAAGCGGAATCAGCGACGTATCTCGTTTGGGCGCTGCTGATGCGGCGCGCACCACGCTGGCGTCGCTTCAACGGCTACGCACTTCTTGAAAACGTGCACGACGTGCTGATCAAGAACCCTATTGCAACGCTGAAAGCGGCGTGATATAAACGATTACAACGCTACGCCACTTCGCGGCGTTCCCCCGGAAATCGGCCCGCCCTCTATTCAAATGGCGAGACCAATGGTTCTCGATCGAGTCGACCTTCCCGATTTTAGCTTCAGGCGGTGCGGCGAGCGGGGCCGCCAGGGTTGGTCCGTCAAGCACTCCAGAACCTCGCGGCTGAATGGAAGTCACCAGCTGTTGACGAACGCGCGCGTGCCACCGGTCGAACAGACGCGGTGCCCTATGGGACCGGATTCGCCGAGAGACCGGCGGGCACGCGCGCAAAAATCCTAGTTTACTGACAAAGTAACGCCGCCCTTAGGGCGGTCAAGATCTTGCATTTGCCCGAGCTCCGAATAGCTGACGCTCAAAGGCGGCCACGCGGTTGCCATACCGTCTAGAATTGCCGAAGTCTCGCAGCGGCAGCGGACAACACAAATCGGCACCGGACCTTTGCCGGCACTGCTTACTGGATAACACGGCAGAAATCGTCACCGTGCGCGGCACCTCAAGGAAACCCGCCAAGCGGCTTTAGGAGTTCGCTGCCGGGATACCGTGAGCAAATCTGGCTTTGCTCACCGTTTGCTCACGGAATAGGCCCGGCCTAGTCCTGCTAAGGCGCTGAAGCTCCAGCTCCACGCACCTCCCGGCACTTGACGCGTCTTATCGAGATGAGCGGTGTGCATTTCAAGACCGCCGCATTCAACCGCTCTGCCACCTCTCCAAGTTCTCGAAAAGCGCTTATGCCATAAGGGTTTATCCGGAATCGGCTTGGTAACGATTCCGGGTCGCGGTTGGGGATGTTGCATTCTTTGCTGTGGGCGCACGAGGATCGTCCACCAAACGATCGGAATTACAAATCGGCGCCAAATAAGACCTCTATCGGACGAAAAGAAATGTTGCGCCGACGAGCTGCGTTTTGGAGTGTTTAAACTTTGCGGGTAGGCCTAGGCCGAACGGCGACTGGATGACTGAGGGTACGGTTACTTTCGCGTTTACCGATATTGAAGGCAGTACTACGAGGCCGTCTCGATCTCCGGGGGTGAGGCATAAAGAAGTGGCGTAGCTCCAAAGTCAACTACAACAATAGGAGATACGCCATGAAGAAGATTCGCCTACAAGCCGTACCGACGCCTGCCATTCCCGATCGCAAGCTTCGCATGACCGCCCTGGAACTGCTCTGCCGCCAAAAGGTCGGCGAGCTCATCCAGGCGGTTCTCATCGCGGAGGTCGATGAGTTTCTCGGACGCGTCACCGACGTTCCCGGCAAGAGCTCGAGCGGGTATCGTGACGGCTACGAGGAGGCGCGCACGGTTGCCTACGGCAGCACGCCGGTGACGATACGACGGCCGCGTGTACGCGAGAGCGAGATTCCGTTTGCGTCAGAGATTCTTCCCCCGTACAAGCGCCGTTTTCCCGAGCTGGACAAGACGATGCACGAGCTGTGGCTTCAAGGGTTGTCAACCCGCGACTTCGAGCCCTCTCTGCGCACGCTGCTCGGCGAAACGACGCCGCTCTCGCCGTCGACAGTCTCACGCGTCAACAAACAGTTCATCGATGACTACCACGCTTGGCTCCGACGCCCGATCGCCGACCAGTACGTGTACCTATGGGCCGACGGCATCTACCTCGACGCCGGCGCCGAAGATGAACGGCGCGTCATGCTGGTCGTGATCGGCGTGGGCATCAAGGGAAATAAGGCGCTTTTGACCATCGAGGATGCCTTCGGAGAAAGTTACGAAAGCTGGCTAGCAGTCTTTGAGAACTTGCAGAACCGTGGACTCAGGAACGTCGCCATGCTGGTCGCCGACGGTGCACAGGGCATCTGGAAGGCCTTCTCAGCCGCCTATCCGCGCGCCAAGCAGCAGCGCTGTTGGCTGCACAAAATGCGAAACGTGCTCGACAAAGTTCCCGAGAAGCATCGCGCCACGCTCCACGATCGCCTCAGTGAAGCCATGAACGCGGCGAGTTGCGCACAGGCCGAGCGTCTGATTGAAAAACTCGCTCAGGAACTCTCGCGCCAGTACCCCAAGGCTGCTGCATGCCTGCGCCAAGACGTTGCGCGCGTAACCGCATACTTCGACTTCCCCAAACTGCATTGGAAGCATTTGCGAACGACCAACGTCATCGAATCGAGCTTCGATGCCGTCCGTTCCCGAACGAACGTCTGCAAGCGAATTCGTCAAGCGGAATCAGCGACGTATCTCGTTTGGGCGCTGCTGATGCGGCGCGCACCACGCTGGCGTCGCTTCAACGGCTACGCACTTCTTGAAAACGTGCACGACGTGCTGATCAAGAACCCTATTGCAACGCTGAAAGCGGCGTGATATAAACGATTACAACGCTACGCCACTTCGCGGCGTTCCCCCGGAAATCGGCCCGCCCTCCAGTACTACTCGGTGGGAGCGCGACCGCGTCGCCATGCAGGACGCTGTGCGCCGGCACGACGCGATCCTACGTGCCGCTATCGCCGAGCGCGGCGGCCACGTCTTCAAAACGATCGGCGACGCGTTCTGTAGCGTCTTCGAAAAGCCGCAAAATGCCGTCGTCGCGATGATAACCGCGCAACAGGCGCTTGCGGCGGAGGATTTCTCGGCAGTCGGCGGGGTGCGCGTTCGCGTAGCCATTCACACCGGTACGGCTGAGGAGCGCGACGGCGACTATTTCGGCCCAGAAGTCAATCGCGTTGCGCGCCTGCTGGCCATCGGCCACGGCGAACAGGTTCTGCTCACGGGCGAGACGGCTGCGTTAGTCCACGGTGCGTTGCCCGGAGAGATGTCGTTGCGCGACCTCGGAGTCTACCATCTCAAAGACTTCACCGAGCCACAGCACGTGCATCAAGTCGTCGCACCGGGTTTGGCAATCGACTTCCCGCCACTGCGGTCGCTCGGCACCTTGCCCAGTGATCTCTCCATCGTCGACGCCCAAGAGTTTTACCCTGTTGCCGGCTTCAGCGGACGCGACGATGAGCTGGAAGCGGTGCGCGCCGCGTTGAGCGGGGACGGGGCCATCGCGGCCGTGCACGGTTTGGGAGGGGTCGGCAAATCCTCGGTTGCGCGCGAGTATGGCTGGCGTAACCGCGACGCCTACTCGGTAATTTGGTGGCTGAACGCGCAGACGGAGGACGGCATTATCGACGCGCTGCTCCGTCTCGGCGCGATGTTCGTACAAGGCCTCGACCAGTTGCCCGATCGGCGCTCGGCTGCGCTGCGCGTAGTCAACTCGGTGCTGGGTGGCTTTGACAAGCCGGTGTTCCTGGTCTTCGACAACCTCGAGGACGAGCGCTTGGTACGCATGTGGCTGCCGCGCACGGGGGCGCACGCATTGGTGACCTCGCGCAACACCGCATGGGGCGCCGACGTTACCGACATCCCGATGCGTGCATGGGACCTCGATTCGGCTATAGGCTACTTGCAGCGCGAAAGCGATCGTGCCGACATGAGCGAGGACCAAGCACGGGCCATCGCGCAAGCTCTCGGCGCGCTCCCGCTGGCGCTCGCGCACGCCGCAGCCTCGCTGCGTAACCTGCGCATGGTCGGCGTGCAGCGGTATTTGCAGCGCATCAACGATCATCTAAGGAAGGCTCCGCGCGGTGCCGAGTACCCGCGTTCGGTCTTTGCGACGTTCAGCGCAGCGGTCGCGGATGCGGAGCAGCAGGCTGCCGGAGCGGCTGCGGTCCTTTCCTTCGCGGCGTCGTTCGCGCCCGACGCGATCCCCGACGAGCTCTTCCGCCAACCGATCAAGAATTACAGTGTGCCTGAGCTTCACTTCGTTATCGCCGACGATCTGCGGCTCGACGAGGCGCTTGGCGCGCTCGACCGGCTCTCACTGCTTGCCTTTGCGCAGAGTTCGCAAAGCTATAGCATGCACCGGCTCGTCCAGCTTGCCGGACAAGATCTCGTAAGCGATGCCTCTCGTGCCTGGCGTGAGTGCGCCGTTCGAGTCGCCGATGCCGCCTTTCCCGAGGTAACGTTTGCGGCGTGGCCGCAGTGCGCGCGACTGTTACCGCACGTACGCGCTGCACTGGACACCTTGCCGAGCGAGCCCGCATTCTTGCCGGTGGGGCGTCTCACGACCCGGTGCGCCACCTATCTTTTCCGGCGAGGGGAGTTGTCGACGGCCGAAGCGCTGCACAAGCGCGGGCTGGCAATCCAGGAAATACTCTTGGGACCGGACCATCCAGATGTTGCGAGTGCCTTGAACGGACTCGGGAACGTCTATAGCGTGCAAGACCGCGACGTCGAGGCCGAACCGCTGCTCAAGCGCGCGCTGGCAATCAGGGAAAAGGAACTCGGTCCGGATCACCCCCACGTTGCCACCGTCCTGAACAGCCTCGCGCTAGCGTACCGTGGCCAGGGACGATTCAATGAGGCGGAGGGGCTGCATAAACGAGCGCTGGCGATTAATGAGAGGGCGCTGGGTCGGGATCACCGGAGCGTTGCAGTTGACCTGGGTAACCTGTCGACCTTGTATCAAGAGCAAGGGCGATACGATGAAGCTGAAGCTCTACTGGTCCGCATGCTGGTGATTCTGCAAAACGCGCTCGAGTCCGGTCATCCCGACTTCGCAACGAACCTGGGGAACCTTGCTAACCTGTATCAGAGACAAGGCCGTCATCTCGCGGCTGAAGGTGTGTATGAGCGTTCGCTTGCGATGTTGGAGGCCGCGGTTGGACCGAATCACCTCTCGGTTTCGAACACGTTGGATGGCTTGGCCGATTTGTACACCACCACGGGGCGTATCGAACAGGCAAAGGCGGCTTTCGTTCGGGCGATAGCGATCAGGGAAGAGGCGCTTGGCGGCGACCACGCACGTGTGAAAGTGCTACGCGAAAAGCTGGAGCAACTTTGAAGCCCTCCGCTCCGCGCGCTACTGGCGTTACGATCCTCACTGAACGCGTCTAAGGCTCTACTGTGCTCCTTAAGAGGTTGTTGGCTTTGCAAACGCAGGCCCTGGCAACTGAGCCCTGGGCTGAAGTCGCTTCCCGAATCGCTCCTTGGGTGCTACGATGAGCACCCGAGCCGCACCAGGGCTCGGCACTTGCGCCCCCGCGAAAGGATGCAATCATGAAGCCAGTTGGACTGATAGTCATCGCGTTGGTGGTCGCTTTGAGCGCACCCGCGTCGGCGACCGGGACCGTCCGCATCCAGCAGCGAGACGGTTCCGTGCAGACCTATACCAGCGTAACCTTGAAAGCAGCGAACAAATCGTTGACGTTGGTATCGGCCGACAAGGTCACGACGGTCGTCATCAGCGGTGCTGACTGCGCACACGACGGCGCCATCGTTCGTTGCATGGGCGGAGGGTTCTCGCTCTTCCAGGACGGGAAGAGGCACAACGTCGCGTTCAAGACAGCCACGTTTTACTTCAACTTAACCGATCAAGATCAACCGCTGCCTCTTTCGACCACGAAGGTTCTGGCGCACTCGGTGATCTTCGCTGTTCAGACGGCGAAGGGAACCTACATAACCGGAAACGGCAAGCTCGACCAGGAGCCCGCACAATGAGAAGCTTATCAATTATCCTCGTCGTCGCGCTTGCGACTGCGCCGTTGGCAGCCTCTGCGCAGCGCGCTAGCGGAGGCGCTTCCCGCTCGGCGCCGCAGCGCTCTAGTGGCGGTGCGTCTCGCTCGGCGCCAAACCAAGGTCGCGGATTCAACATGAGCAACGACGTGCCGAGTCAGGCCGTGAGGGGCAGCAACGGATCCGCGGCCTACAACAAGAACACCGGCAACGCCGCCGCGTACAATAAGAACACCGGCACTGCCACGACCTACAATAAGAACACGAACACCGCGACGCAGTACCAAAAGAACAGCTCGAGCACGTACAATAAGAGCAACAACGGCAACTACAACAGCGGCGCCTACAACGGTAAAAACTCCGCCGGCGCGTACAATAAGAATACTGGCAACGCCGCGGTGTACAACAAGAACACCGGCAACATGACCGTGTACAACAAGAACACCGGCACGACCTCGAAGTATCATTACAATAGCAACGGCAGGAACGGCTACTACTACACCGGTCGCGTCGTGGTGAACCCCGTCCGCTACCCCGCCTGGGGATGGAATCGTGGTGTCGTTTGGGCGCCGGTCGGAGTCTATTGGGGTGGTGGATTTTGGGGAGCGTTCGCAGTCGGGGCAGCAACGGCCGCGGTCATGGGTTCGATCTATTACAACAATCAAACATATACCTCATACCACGTCAGTGCCGGCAGCCCGGGTGCGACCTTACTGCGGAACTATGGTCTGCAACAAGTTCCATGCGGGCCGCCTGGTCTGGTCGTCATCTACGGGCCCAACTTCGGCATCATTTGCGCAAATCCGAATGGCCTCGTCGCTGCTGGTAACTACGCAGTTAATGTCGACAACTTGACCATTCAATCGCAATAGCGACTCGCCGCCGCTGAAAGCCTCCGCTAACGACCGGAAGACAGCAAGCCGTCGTCGAAAAACGCGAGCATGATCCGTTCTCTCGTGGTTGCGCTCACTCTCGTCTTGGCGGGTGGGCCAGTTTTCGCAGATTCGCTAAGCTCCATGTTCGGGGTCTACGTCTATCCGAAAAACAAGCAGACGTCGGCGCAGCAAGCCAACGACGAATCCGTCTGTTACAAATCGGCCAAAGCAAAAACCGGGGTCGATCCGGTCAGTCTGCCACCGGCAACGCCCGCTCCGACGACCCAGCGGCAAGGCGGCGCGGTACGTGGCGCGGCCGGCGGCGCCGCAGCCGGCGCGGCAGTTGGCGCGATCGCCGGCAATGCCGGAACGGGTGCCGGAATCGGCGCAACCCTGGGCGCGGTTCGAGGGAAGCGCTCCCAGACAGCTGCTAACGATGCCGAGCAGCACTATGCGCAAGCCAACGCGCAAGCCCAGCGGTCTCAGAAGATGAATAACTTTCGCCGCGCGTTTTCCGCCTGTCTCGAATCGAAAGGCTATACGGTTAAGTAAGGTCGTTCGCCATCGCCCGCCAGGCAGGTCGAAAGCTCGCCCGCACGCCCCGCGCGAGAGGAGCATTCCTTCCGGTCGGTCAAAGGGCTGTAGAGGACGAAGCCGGGATGTCGCAGGCGTTAGGCTACCGGCGTTCATTTTGCGGTCCGTTCGGTTCTTGATTCGTTTTCAGCTCCTGATTCCGATTTGCGAAGTGAGTCCATCTGCGCCGATTTTCGAACCAGGAGTTCACTTTATGTACAGAGACGAAACCCTTAATTGCGTTGACTGCAACGCACCTTTTACCTTTACGAGCGGAGAGCAGGAGTTCTTTGCCTTGAAGGGATTCACGAACAAGCCGAGCCGCTGCACGGAGTGCCGCGCGGCGCGCAAGACGGGACGCTCGCCGAACAGCGGGCGCAGCGGCAGCCCGCGCGAAATGTTCAAGGCCACCTGCAGCCAATGCGCGGGCGTCGCCGAGGTTCCGTTCCAGCCCCGCGGCGACAAGCCGGTCTACTGCCGCGACTGCTTTGCAACGAGACAATCATCGTACCGATAGCGTAAGCTGATAGCGACGAAGACGCCCGCATTAGTGCGGGCGCCTTTTTTGGGCCGAACGCATGCACGCCGCTCTAACAGGCAGCGTCACCAGCTACGCGGGCGCAAGAAGGCGGGAATCAAACTGCCGGCTGCAAAACTCGCGCCTAGAGTCCGCCAAACCTGAACTGAGGTGTCGATGCCGGGAGTTGCCTTTACGTCGGTCGATGAGTACATTGCTTCACACGGGGAACCGGTGCGAAGCGCGCTTGCGCAAGTACGCGACGCGATTCGCATTGCTGTGCCTGAGGCCGAAGAACTGATAGCCTACAACATGCCAAGGTACAAGCTGCACGGTACTGTATTCGTGCTCTTCGCTGGTTGGAAAGATCACTACTCTCTTTACGCAGCGACGAAATCCGTACTCGCCGCGTTCAAGCCCGAGCTACGACGATATAAAATCGGAAAAGGCACGATTCGATTTCCGCTTTCGGAACCCGTACCAGTGACGCTTATCGAACTTATTGCGAAGCTTCGCGCCAAGGAAGTGTCACCGTAGTGGGTCAATTTTCGGCCGCCGTTGACACCGGGCTGCGTTAAGCCTGCTATCCTTAATGCAGACCTATTTTTTGTGGTATTGTGCGTACTTTCCGGTGCAGATGTACTTCGCGCTGTCGCCGACCTTTTCGTAAATGGCCGCTACCATTGCAGCAAGGCCGTAGTCGTTGTGCCTTAGTCGTCGTCATCGGGGCTTTTGTGGTCATCCGGGATGCTCTCGAAGTACCCAGCGGAGTGCAGCGTTGGGATTGGCCGAAATGGGGTGGGCGATTGCTTCCAATTAAACATGTCGCTCAGATCGTCGGCACGTACGTCGGTGGTCCCAAGAGATGGTAACGAAAAGGCTTCTTCCGTAAACTTCAAGATCGAGCCGAACTCGTGTTGCGTGCTGGAGATGTAGCCATTCCTGGCATAGGGAGAAATGGCAAGAAGCGGCACGCGAAAGCCAAGCTCATAATGATTAAACTGTTTGGGTGCAACGTGGTCGTACCATCCGCCCCAGTCGTCCCACGTTACGAAGATGACCGTGTTGCTCCAGTATTGGCTTTGGCCTATCGCGTTGACGACGGAAGCTACCCAGTCCGGGCCCGTGCCGTCCGTGCTGCCGGCGTGGTCGGACTCTTTGTCTGACGGCGTTACCCAAACAATGTTGGCCAAATTGCCATTCGCAATATCGGTCAGAACTCGAGAAGAAGGCGTCTTGACCCAGGTGTTGTAGTTCGGGTTGCTCCAAATGCCCTGAATGGCATCTGGCCCATGCCATAAGCCGGCTCCGGGTTGTTCTTGATAATACGCCCAGGTCAACGAGGTTTGGTTTATCTTGTCCATGAGCGACAGGCGATTAAAGCACGGGAACACAGATCCGCTTCGTTTGCCGGTTAATTCGTTGATGACGGTGACCGAATCGCGACGCTGGGAATCACAACCACCTCCAACCCCCGGGCCGCTTGGGTTACCGTCGGCAACAAGCGATGAGCCCGTTGCGATCGACGACGTGCCGCTTACTAAATACTGATGGGCCGGGAAGCTCGGCCCTTGATTCGTCTGGAACATGTTGTCTGCCAAGGCGTATTCTGAGGCCATGGTCCAGTACGGCTGAACCTCATTCTGTGGCACATAGCCATAGATTCGCTTGCCGGCCGGTGGGCACGTTTGGCCATGAGCGCAGCCCGACGCCGCAAGGTTCCAGCCGTTTAACTTCCCGCCGTTGTACTCGATTAGAAAGTTTCTATGCGTGTGGCCGACCCGATACGGCGCGGTCAGGTCCACTGGAACTAGCGCAACCTTTTTGTCGCGGGAATTCAAGCCCCAATGGGCCGTATTGGCCCCACGAAACCCGTTAAACAGATCGTCAAAGCTCCGGTTCTCTTGGACTATAATCACGACATGTTCGACCCGGGGTCGGAGTTCGGCTTGTCGGTCGGGTCCCGTGTTTGGCATTTGAGGCGATTGCGTTGGGGGCGTTCCCATGCCGTTACCACTGCACCCAAAAGGAGCGATTGACAACGCAACAGCGCAGCACACGGGTGCTTTCCATCCTACGGCGGCCATTCGTAGATTCACTCGATCCTCGCTTGCGTTTTTAGGCGGAAGCCGTCGGCCAACGGGGTTGTTTGCGGTACGAACCTTAAGAGTACGAGCGTTTGCTGTGCGCAGGCTTAAGGCTGCCTCACCATGTTAGGCCGATGCCGAAATCGCAAAGGCCGCCATACCAAGAGACTTTGAGCCCCCATAGGAGTTCGCCACCGTAACGAGCGGTAATCGGTGTGTTCTTGTTAGAAGTCGAACGGGTTCGTAGATCCGCAGGGCATCGTGCCAACGCCATACTGCAGCGTCAGCGGGCTCGACGTTGCGGCGGCGTCACTAGCGGACGAGGCTACTCTCGCGATATCCGAAGGCGATGAACCGAAGAGGTTCGAGGACTGACCGCCGGCGAGCGAGCCGATCGTAAAGTCCGTTGCGGGTGCGGATGCGCCGATAGGCGTGCTCAACGAAGCCCTTGGTCCGGCGAGAGTGCCGTCGGCATAGCAACTGGGTTGATACCAAACGGGCTGGTAGAGGAGCGAGCCCGGGATCGGATGCCATCCCCGCCATCGGAGCGGATTCCACGTCGTCTGCGGATCGAACTCTTGCGATTGAGGCCGTACGTTGAAGTCGAAGGGAACCTTGAATGGCTCCTGCGCGCCTGGCCCTGCTCGCGATGAGGAGGCCGGCGTCGAACCGGAGGTGCGAAGGACCGGGTGATAGACCGGCAATCCTCCGACGGGCGCGGCGAACGCCACGACGGGTACCGCAAGGGCTAGCGCGGACGCGCTGAGGATGGTCAGGTAGCGGATCACGGCAAATCCAGACTTTCGCGCGGGGCGTCACATCTCCTAGCGCGATTGGCGCGCGAGCTATACTCTAACCGCGGCGCGATTTAAAGGTGAGCTCGGAGATACCGGATTTGTCGAGGTCGCCCAAACCTAGCTCCTTCATTCGCTCGTACTGATCGTACGCCGCCTTCGCGAGCGGAAGGTTGAGGTCAACGTCGTTCGCGAGCGAGAGGGCGATTCCCGAGTCTTTTGCGGCGTGCGCCGCCGAAAAGTAGACATCGTGGTCGCGGTTTTGCATGTCGGCGCCGTCGGTTTCGAGCACGCGCGAGTTTGCGCCGGTCTGCGAGAATACTTCGCGCAGCATCGTGAGATCCAACCCCAGCGCGTCGGCGAGCCCGAGACCTTCCGCCAAACCAGCGGTGTTGATGTTCATAACCATATTGACGAGCGCCTTGACTTGCGCGGCTCGACCTGCTTCGCCGATATACTTTAGCGAAGCGCTCATCTTTTCGAGCATCGGCTTTACTTGCTCGAAGACCACACGACGCCCGCCGATCATCAGGTAGAGCGTGCCGTCGCGCGCTTGCGGAATCGAGCTCGCCATGCACGCCTCGAGCGAGTAACCTCCACGTTCTTCGACCAATCGCTGAAGCTCAACGTGAACCTTCGGCGTGACTCGTGGCGCAGTTCACGAAGACCTTGCCGTTTGCGGCATTCAACAGCGAGTCGCCGCTCAACGCGAAGACGCTATGCATCGCGGCGTCGTCGCTCACGACCGTGAGGATCACGTCGGCAAGCTCGACGACGCGCGCGAGCGACTGCGTCACCTCTCCGCCGGTCTCTTTGGCGGTCTCCCGAGCCGACTGCGGATTGACGTCATAGAGCGCAACGATCGGATAGCCGACATCGTGGAGGCGGCGCGCGATATTCGCTCCCATCCGGCCGGTGCCGACGATGCCGACCTTCGGAGCCGTCACGCGCCTCCCCCGGGGACGAAGAATCGAATGTCGTACTCGCGCAGCACGGTCTCGAGCTGCGCCTGGTGGCCGGCGATCACCTGCTCAGGGGCCTCTAACTTGTGCCCGCCACCGACGCATGCCCCACTCCACGAAAGTCTGATCGGAAGCATCGGCTTGCCAAGTCTCTGAAAACCGCGCGCTCTCGCTGCGGGGCCGACGCTGCTTAGGCAAATCGTCAAATCGGATGCGAGTCGGCACTCTAACGGCTTCGCCGGTGACGATCGCTTGCGCTCTGGGAAGGCTGGGCAAGACCGACAACATCTCGCGCGCCGCGCCCGGCAAAATGCGACCGATGAACTGCTGATCGATGTCGCCTCCTAAACGCAATGCAAAAACCGTGCCGCATTGCGATAGCGCCGGGAACGCGAGCTCGGATGGGCGTTGGGTGACCAAGGCGAGAGAAATACCGTATTTGCGGCCTTCCTTCGCTATCTGCGTGACGACGCGCACCGTTTGGTCGAAGCCAAATCGTTCGTCGGCCGGGATGTATCGATGGGCCTCTTCGCAGACCAGCAATAGGGGCGGCATCTTCTCACGCTCACACCAAACGCTGAAGTCAAAAAGAGTTCGGACCACCGTCGATACCATGACGTCGGCAATCTCCGGCGGTACGCCCGACAGATCAACGATGGTGAGCGGCTTGCCATCGACCGGAATTCGTAAGAGGCGGCCGATTATCTTGGCTAATACGTCGTCTTCCGTCGAGAAGAGAAAATCGAATCGGCGGTCGCTGCGCAACGATTCGATTCGAGCTCTGAGGCGCAGGTACGGTTTGCTGGTGTCGGGCTTTGAGACCCGCCCCATCTGACGGTCGATGTAGCCCAAGAGTTCGTGGAGGCGGAACGGCACGGGGGTGTCGACGGTGATCGCCTTGCCAACTTCATCGGAGCCCCCGTACTTTCGCCTGGCCCACGCGATCGCGTCGTGCAGAATAAGGGCCTGCGACTCTTGGTCCTCAGTAGATCCGCTGCGGATAAGCACCCTGGCCGCCTCTTCGAAGTTAAGCATCCAGAAGGGCAGCTGAAAGTTATCGACGCTGAGGACGTTGGCAACGTCGCGAAACGCGCTGCTATATTCGTTATGCGGGTCCAGCAAAACGACGTGTGCGTTCGGGCATTTTTCCAAGATAGCGTAAAGTATCACCGTGAGAGCGCATGATTTGCCTGAACCGGTCGTCCCCAGAATGGCGAAGTGATTGCTAAGCAGTTCGTCGATCATCACGAACGCCGGCCTTTTAGCATCCTGATACAGCGTGCCGACTTTGAGGGTGGACTGTGACGATTGGCCATAGATTGCTGACAAATCAGCGTCCGTTGCCGCGTATATCGGGTCTTCCGGCACGGGATAGACCGAAACGCCGCGACCGAATCGCACTCCGTCATCGCCGGATGAAACGAGCTCTCCCAAGAGGTTGGCGACGAAGAGGCTCCCCGCCCGGGACGGGCCGTCGCTCTTTACCTCGCTGATTTCCGCCGCTATGAAAGTTTCCGCACTGAAGGCTTTAATGACAGAACCGACGCGGAGCGAGCCTCCGGGAACCCGGCCTGCATCGACGTTAAACGTTATCTCCGAACCTGTTTCCGCGATTACCGACCCGATCGCGTCATCCATATGACTCAACGGGCAACTTACTTAGGACGGTGACGGCCGCACTCCTTTTCTGCCCTCCATCGTCGCGGCTTTTGCATCAGGCGTTCGGTTTCGCGATCTCAAACGTTAACACTCTTGGCTAACTTGTTGGCCGGAATAGATCTCGATGACTCCGTATCCTGCGCCCGTGATGGTTGTGTCGCTGAAGAGTTCCCCGAGATTTGCAAGGACACCGCCATACGGGCCTTGCGTCGCGACGGTGTAACAGGGCGGAAACATCAGGACGAGATTGCCGACCGCCACGATACCGTACGCGGTGTACGTGTCGCCGGGATCGATGGCTTGGGACGTCAGGCCGCCTTTCGATTTTAGATTTGAACCGAAAGTGGTTCCCGCACGGAAACGAAGGTTCAAATACACGATCGACGTTCCGGTGCCGAGTTGGGGTTCATCGTAGATGTTGTTCGTGCTGGTGCGGACCGTTAGTTTCACGGAGCGATCGACGCCCGGATACTCTATCGAGCCGCCGAAACCCCCGAATGCCGGGACGCAGAACGAGCCGCCCTTGGTCTTGAGCGTCACAGTGATATTCCCGAATTTCTTCGTCGTGCGTTGGCCTTTGCACATGGGCGGCCCGGTCATAGGCCGAGCAAACGCCGAGGACGCCGGCATCGTGCCGCCTGGTTGACCGCACCCGGCAAAAAGCACGGCGACCGCGACCGAGCAGAGTACGAAAGGCCGTTCGCCTCGAGTGAGCGCTGACTTCATGCGTATATCCCTCCCCGCTGAAGCGAAACGTACGCGCGAGCGGTCGCGGGGTTTTCGCGCTCGATCGGCCGATTACATAGGCAGAGCTGGCGGATGGCCCTGCGAGCCTGACGAACGAGGCACCAGGTCGCCGATCCGAGCCGGGGTGGCTCGGCACACCCCGTTCTCTATGCGGAAGGCGGTCTGGCAAAGCGAAACTTGGATCGTTCTCGTGCTTTCGCGGCTTCCGCATCACGATCGCGTGCCGGAGCGTGAGTGACGAGCGCACTGAGCAGTTCTCTCGCCGCGCCGGCCACCGACCCTATCGCACGGTCGAAGGCGGCCTCGTTTGCCTTCGAGGGTCGAGCGAACCCGCTGATCTTTCGCACGAATTGCACGGCCGCCGCCCGAATCTCTTCTTTGGTCGCGGGCGGCGCAAAATTGTGCAACGTCCTGATATTTCGGCACATGCCGGCCTTCTTAACGGCGCTCGAACGCAATCCTTCGGCGTTGGGGACTTCCAACATCGTGCGTCAGGTGGCCGCTACCGGTTTCTCCCCTGCGGCTTTCAGCGTGGCATTGACTCCAGCGAGCGAAGCCACCCACGCGCTATAAGCCTTCGCGCCGGCTGCGTAGTTACGTTCGAGGCGCGCGCGGAGCTCCAAGCTCGCCTGCGCGAGCGGCTCGTCGTTGATCAACCCGAGAATGTCTTCGCGCAGCCGGCCGGGCTTCTGAATGAAGTCCTCGAAGCTCTGCGGCGACGACGTCAACGTTGCCACTAGCGCGTCGATAGCGTCGATCGCCGTCTGAAGTTTCGCCGCGCTCGCCTTGTCGCCGGGCTTGAGCGCCTTCTTGTCGTCAACCAGCGTTTCGCGAACCGAATGCAGTGAATTAAGCATCGCATCGACGCGCCCCAACAGATTGTAGACGCGGCGCTGCTCCTCGAACTGCGCGCGGTACTCTTGCGGCGTCGTGCTCGAGAGCGGATCGGCGAGCTTCAGCAACGGGAAGCGATACGTCTTGCCGTCCAGGTGAAAGGCCATGATATAGCGGCCGGGCGGAAGCGCCGGCCCTTCCTCCGGACCGCGGAAAAAGAACGGTGCGCTATCATATCGGACCGGGCCGTCGATCGTAAAATCGTAGTCGAACTCATTCTTGCCGTCGCCTCGGCTCAGCCAGTACGACTCGCCTTCCTGGCCGGTAAAGATGTCGTGCTCGCCGGCGATGTGGCGCAGCAGATGCCCGTGAAGATCGTAGACGTCGATCGTCGGTCGCTTCTTGGCCGCCACCGGCAGCCAGTAGTAAAGCGTCGCGACGGCACCGCCGTTGCTCAGGATTCCTCCGCCGGGCTGCTGCGCTTCGAAATCCGTGTAGTTTCCTTCGTCGTCGCGGTAACCGATGAGGTCGATGCCGGGTCGCGGACCGATGACCAGCGGTGCCGTCGGTACCGCGCATGCCGACTGTTGCACCGGACGGATGTCGTCCATTACCCAGATCGCGCGCCCGTGCGTCGCAATGACGAGGTCGTCGAACTGCGGCTCGATGCGAATGTCGCGTACTTCGACAGCCGGCAGATTGTTTTGGAAAGTTTTGCCAGTTCGCGCCGCCGTCACACGAGATGCGGATGCCGCGATTGGTTCCCGCGTAGACGATCTTCGCGTTGACGGTGTCGGGGCGAACGGCTCGTACGTACTCGCCGGCTGGAATGCCGTTCGTGACGCTCTGCCAGTGCGCACCGTAATCGTGCGTGGCGAAAATGTAGGCGGCATCGTCGCCCATCGCGTGCCGGTCGGCCGAGACGAAGACCGTGCCGTCGGCCAGCGTGGACGGCGCCACGGTTTCGACGGCGCTATCCGCCGGTAGGCCGGGCGGGGTAACGTTGCGCCAATGCGCGCCTCCGTCACGCGTGACGTAGACGAGGCCGTCGTCCGAGCCGGTCCAGATCTCGCCACTGTGACGCGCGGAGGTTTCGACGTCGAGAATCGTGCCGTAATTTTCGGCGCCCGACTCATCATGGGTTACCGAGTTCTTCGCGACCTGCTGTTTGGACTTGTCGTTCCGCGTGAGGTCGGGACTGATCGCCTTCCAGTGTTTGCCGCCGTCGCTCGTTTCGAAAAGTACGTTGGCGCCGATGAACGCAACCCGTGGATCGTAGGCAGCGAATGCGATCGGCGACTCCCAGTCGAAGCGATACCGTGCCGTTGCCAGGACGAAATCTTCCTGCGCGGTTCCGCGAGACGGCCGCACGTTCGTCGATTGATGCGAGACGCGGTCGTAGACGACGACCTCGCCGTTCTCGGAGTCGGCCCAGATCAGGCGCGAATTCGTAGGATCTGGAACGGCCCACTCGCCGTCGCCCTCGGTGACCTTGAACCAGTCGCGGTTCGTAATTCCGTCGACGCTGCCGTTGAACGCGGGGCCGCAGTACGCGTTGTTGTCCTGCAAGCCGCCGCAGACGAGGTACGGAATCGTATTCGAAAGGCCGACGCGGTAGACTTGACCGATCGCGATGTTCCGCGAGTTCGACCAGGTCGCGCCGCCGTTGGCCGAGATGGCGATTCCGCCGTCGCCGGCCAGGGCCATGCGATTGCCGTCCGACGATATCCACATATCGTGCAGATCGGCATGCACGCCGAAGGCGGAAAGGTTAAACTTTTCGCCGCCGTTGTATGAGGTCACCAGCAGGAAGCTGAGGGCGTAGACGGTTGCCGCGTCAGTCGGCGAGACGCGCACGCGCGAGAAATAGAAAGGGCGCTGATTTGCCAGCGTGTCGTTGCTGACCATCTTCCACGTGACGCCCGAGTCGTCGGAACGCCAGAGAATTCCGGCGGCTGATTCGACGAGCGCGTAGATGCGGCTCGGTTGCGAGGGTGCGATCGCCACGCCGATTCGGCCGATCGGCGGAGCGGGAAAGCCGTTTCCGGTCACTTCCTTCCACGTTCTGCCCCCGTCGCTCGAACGGTAGAGTCCGTCGTCGCCGGTACCACCGCTGACGATCGCCCACGGACGGCGTAGCACGTGCCACATGCCGGCGTAAATGACGTTGGGGTTCTTCGGATCCATCGCCATGTCGCTCGCGCCAGACTGATCCGAGAGGTAGAGCGTCTTGCTGAACGTCGCGCCGCCGTCGAAGGAGACGTAGACGCCGCGCTGGGTGCTCGGCGCGAAGACGTCGCCGAGCACGGCGACGACGATATGCTTCGGATCGCTGGGATCCAAGAGGATGCGCGAGACGCCGGGCGCGTTTGGAAACGCTACGGTCTGCCACGACCGCCCGCCGTTGGCCGAGTGGTAGAGACCGCTCTCAGGGATGACGTCGTTGCGCGGATTCGTTTCGCCGGCTCCGACCCAAACGTCGGCGTCGTCGGTAGCACTGACGGCGATCGCGCCGACGCTGCTCAGGTGAATGAAATCGGAGATGTTCTGCCACGACGTGCCGCCGTCGACGCTCTTCCAGACGCCGCCGTCGGCGGTCCCCGCGTAGTAGAGCAGCGCGTGCAGGTTACTGCCCACGACCGCCGTCGCCCGTCCTTCCGGGAGCGCCGGGCCGATCGCGCGCCAGCGCATTTCGGCGACGGGCCGTTCGTCGGCGCGCGCGGTGAGTGGAGCGGCCAGTGAAAGAACCCCGGCCGCCAGCAGAACGATCCTCCAACCCATCGCGTTAGTTGCCTTCGTCTTGAACGACTTTACCGTCGATCTTTACTAAGGCGCTGACGTCCTTGCTCTGCGTTTGCAGCCACGTGCCGTTCTCGAGCTTCCAGGTATCTTGCGTGCTGGTGGTCGCTTCGATGTCGTGGTTGCCGTCGGGCGCCTGAAGCTGACCGGCGATTTTGCCGGTGACCACGACGACGATCGTGTTCGGGTCCGACATCGTCGTGGATCCGATCGCGTTGTCGCACGACGTGATGTGCAGCTGTTTGATCTCCTGCTTTCCGCGGGCGATGAACTCGTCGCGCTGCGTCTGCTTGCCCTTGAAATCGACGTGCGCGAAGTCGGGCGCGAGCAACGCAAAGACCGCGGTGAGGTTCGCATCGGTCGGGTCCTCGGAGGCGGTGCACATCAGCTGGTAATCGGAGGCGAGAGTCTTCTGGGCAGCATCCGGGACAGGGTCGGCGCTCGCGGCGAGCGGAACGGCGACGGCGGCGTAGAGCAGCGCCATCGTGATCTTCAGTAGCATCGATCGGGCCTTTCTTCGGCAATTTTCTCCCGGTGGTACCAGGAAAAGGTCCGTCTTGTTTCGCGGCTTCGCCGCTACGAGCCCTGGTCGTGCAGCGACTGATCTCGCCAATGTAGGCCGCAGCGCGGGCACCGGCGTACCAAAGGTTATCATGGCGCAACGAACCGCGTTCTTGAGTAAGCTCATCGGGATTTACTGTATCCTCGTTGCAGTATCGATGGCCGTACACAGGCAGGCCACCATCCAGATGGTGAGCGCCCTCGTCAACGACGCGCCCGTACTCTACCTCTTCGGGTTAACGATCGTCGCCGCCGGCCTGGCGATAATTCTGAGCCACAACGTGTGGTCCGGCGGCGCGTTGCCGATCGTCGTGACGCTCGTCGGTTGGTTGACGCTGCTCAAAGGCCTGCTCTTTCTCTTCCTGCCGCCACCGGCGGCGGTCGGAATCGTGATCTGGGGCAATGCCTACCAGCAGTACTACTATATCGACGTCGCCCTAGCACTTATGCTCGGAGCCTCCCTAACGTATGGGGGTTTTAAATCAACGTCAAAGTGACGCCACCTCATGCCCGACCTGTCACAAGGAGATTGCCTACCCGTTCTGCCTCGACCGGTTCCATAGTCAACCCATCCCTAATCCGGTCGTGGAAGAGCTGATGAGCGTTCTTGAGCGGCTCGTCCGGTGGGGGCGATGATTTTTGCGTTTACCGGATAGTGCCGCGGCACATTAGCGGAGTACGCTCGTGGTGATATCGAAGCCGCGGCGGCTTCGATATTGCATCTTTGAGCACGCTTCCGCCTTAAGAAAGGCCTCGACAAAATGGCTGCCAAGAAACCCAACATCCTCATACTCTGGGGCGACGACATCGGCATCTGGAACATCAGCAAGTTCAGTCACGGCATGATGGGGTACCGGACGCCAAACATCGACCGGGTGGCAAACGAAGGCGCCCTCTTTACCGACTATTACTCGCAGCAGAGCTGCACCGCCGGCCGCGCCTGTTTCATTACGGGCCAGAACCCGATCCGCACCGGCCTCACCAAAGTCGGTGCGCCCGGCGCTACGGTCGGTCTGCAGCCCGAAGACCCGACCATCGCCGAACTGCTCAAGCCGCAGGGCTACGCCACCGGGCAGTTTGGCAAGAACCATCTGGGCGACCGCAACGAGTTCCTGCCGACCGTGCACGGCTTCGACGAGTTCTTTGGCAATCTGTACCACCTCAATGCGGAGGAGGAGCCGGAGCTGCCGGATTACCCAAAAATGCCATGGTTCAAAGCGATGTTTGGACCGCGCGGCGTGCTGCACTGCAAAGCGACCGATGTTGACGACCCGACCACGGACCCTCGCTTTGGACGAGTCGGCAAGCAGACGGTCAAAGACACCGGGCCGCTGACCAAAAAGCGCATGGAAACGGTCGACGAGGAGATCACCAGCGCCGCGCTCGCGTGGATGGAGAAGCAGGCCAAGGCAGATCAACCGTTCTTCCTTTGGTACAATTCCACGGCCATGCATGTGAGAAGCCACGTCGCCGAAAAGAATATCGGCAAGAGCGGCCAAGACCCCTACAGCGATCGCATGGTCGTGCACGACGAGCAGATCGGCATGATGCTCGACAAGCTCGACGAGCTGGGCATCGCCGACAATACGATCGTCATGTATTCAACCGACAACGGTCCGGAGAACGACACCTGGCCGGACGGAGCCAACAGCCCATTTCGCGGGCAGAAGGATTCCAACTGGGAGGGCGGCTGGCGCGTGCCATGCTTCATCCGTTGGCCGGGCACGATCAAGCCCGGTTCGGTCTACAACGGCATCGTCTCCCACATCGACATGTTCCCGACGTTGCTGGCCGCCGCCGGGAATCCCGATGTTACAAAACAACTTCTCGATGGCTGCACGGTTGGCGACAAGAAGTTCCACGTCCATCTCGACGGCTACAATCAGATCCCCTATTTCAGCGGCGCGGTAAAAGAAAGCCCGAGAAACACGATAATCTACTTCAGCGATGATGGCGACGTGATCGCGGTACGAATCGGCGACTACAAGTTTAATTTGGCTTTACAACGCGCCAACACCATGGAACTATGGGCCGAACCCTTCGTGAAGCTTCGGTTGCCTCATATTATGAATTTGCGCCGTGATCCATTCGAGCGCGCCGATTTCAACTCAAACACGTACTTTGACTGGATGTTCGACCACATCCCCCAGATGTACCTAATGCAAGCGGTGATCGCGGGGCAGATCGAAGACTTCAAAAAGTTCCCGCCGCGGCAGAAGCCGGCATCGTTCAACCTGGATTCGGTAATGGAGCAGATAAAAGCGCCCCACGGCTAGGCGCCTCATGCGCCTTGGTCAAATAGGCAGAGCCTTTCAGCGCCGGGTTGAATAACCTCGGTATGGGAGGCTCTGACCTCGCTGCGCAGATCACCGAGTTTTACGAAAGTCATCCGTATCCCCCGCCGGTGGACGACCTGGAGGCGTATCGCCGGAGTTGGGATGACCGACGCCGCCGCGCCGAATCGCATCTCTTTTGGCCGGCCGAGCCGTACCGCGACGACCGAAGCATACTGGTAGCCGGCTGCGGCACCACGCAGGCCGCCCACTACGCAGTGCGCTGGCCGCGCGCTCGCGTCATCGGGATCGATGTTAGCGCGAAGAGCCTCGCGTTCGCGCATGAGTTGAAGCGCAAGCACGCACTCGACAATCTCGAGCTGCACCAGCTCGCCGTGGAGCGCGTTGGGGAGCTCGGGCAAACCTTCGAGCATGTTGTCTCCACAGGAGTGCTGCACCACCTGCCCGACCCCGATGCCGGTTTGCGAGCCTTACGCGACGTGCTTGAGCCAACCGGCGCACTCCACTTGATGGTTTATGGGCCCTACGGGCGCGCCGGGGTTTACATGCTTCAGGAGTATTGCCGCCGCCTCGGCGTCGGCAGCGGCGCTTCGGAGATCGGTGACCTAGCTGCAAGCCTGAAGGCACTTCCGCCCGACCACCCGATTGCGCCCCTTCTGCGCACATCACCGGACTTTGCGGACAAGACAGGGTTAGCGGATGCACTTCTTCATCCGCAGGACCGCTCGTACTCCGTACCGCAACTGATGGAGCTTCTTCATCGCGCCGATCTGATATTCGTGCGTTGGGTGCGTCAAGCACCCTACCTGCCGTGGTGCGGCGCGCTGGCATCGATGCCTCATCACTCCAGGCTGGTCGCACTAGCGCCGCAGGAGCAATACGCCGCAATCGAGCTCTTTCGCGGGACGATGGTGCGCCACAGCGTTATCGCATACCGGAGTGATCGCCCAGAGCGGGGTTTGCCCGTCAATTTTGACGGCGACGACTGGCTCGACTATAAGCCCATTCGCCTGCCGGACACGATTACCGTGAAGGAACGACTACCGGCGGGAGCCTCGGCAGTGCTGATCAACCGCAATCATACCTACACCGATCTCTATCTACCTATCGACGCGCGCCAAGAGCGACTGCTGACCATTATCGACGGCCAACGTACCATCGATGACATCGTCCGCCGGCGCGGCGACCTGAATCTCGCGCGCGCGTTCTTCCAGCAACTCTGGCGCTGGGATCAGGTCGTGTTCGATACTTCCTTAAGCACCGTTAAGGCAGGGAGCCCGTAGAAGGAAGGTTCGCTTTCGGGATACTAGGGGTTTCACAAAAGAGCTAAACTTAACTAGCGACAAATCAACTGTCGCCAATGCGCCGCGCCCCGCCGGAGATAAAAGCATGCCGAGTTCCAATGGCAAACCCACGCACGTCCAGCGTGAAATCCTACCGATTCCCGATAAGGCCTACGCCGGTTTCATCGCGTACGACGCCAAGGATCCCGACTCGAAATTTCCCGCCGATCGAGCCTTTGCGGCCCCCAAAGAGCGCCCCAAACGTGCTTATCGTCCTCATCGACGACGTCGGCTTCGGCGCGTCGAGCGCCTTCGGGGGTCCCTGCAACGCACCGACCGCCGAGCGGATGGCGAAAGACGGACTGCGCTACACGCGGTTTCATACGACCGCCCTTTGTTCGCCGACGCGCGCCGCGCTTTTGAGCGGACGGAATCACCATACCGTCGGCATGGGCGGGATTACGGAGATCGCAACGTCTGCTCCGGGCTACAACTCCATGCGCCCCAACTCGATGTCGCCGCTGCCCGAGATTCTTCGCCTCAACGGTTATTCGACGGCGCAGTTCGGCAAGTGCCACGAGGTCCCGGTTTGGGAGACCAGCCCCGTTGGTCCGTTCGATCGCTGGCCGACGGGATCGGGCTTCGAATACTTCTACGGTTTCGTTGCGGGCGAGACCAATCAGTGGTATCCGGCGATTCACGAAGGCACGAAAGTTGTAGATCCGGCAAAGACCCCCGAAGAGGGCTATCACTTCATGGAGGACATGACCGATCGCGCGATCGCCTGGGTGCGCCAGCAACGGCTGCTCGCCGGCGATAAGCCATTCTTTATGTACTTTGCGCCGGGCGCCACCCATGCGCCGCATCACGTTCCGAAGGAATGGGCAGACAAATACAAAGGCAAGTTCGATCAAGGCTGGGACAAACTGCGCGAAGAGACCTTTGCCCGGCAAAAACAGCTCGGCGTCATTCCGCAGGACTGTGACCTCACCGCGCGCCCAAAGGAGATCCCGTCGTGGGATTCGCAAACGCCCGAGTTTCAGCGAGTACTGGCGCGAGAGATGGAAGTCTACGCCGGCTTCTACGAGTTCGCGGATCATCACATCGGCCGCCTCATCGACACGCTCGCTCAAGTCGAGGCGCTCGACAATACGCTGATTTACTATATCATCGGCGACAACGGTGCTTCGGCCGAAGGCACGCCGCAAGGTACCTTCAACGAGATGATTCCCTTTAACGGTATGAGCGCTCTCGAAACGGTTGACTTCCTAACGCAGCACATGGACGAGCTCGGCAGCCCGGAATCGTATAATCATTATGCAGTGGGTTGGGCCCACGCCATGGACACGCCGTATCAGTGGACGAAGCAGGTGGCATCGCATTGGGGCGGCACGCGCAACGGTACGATCGTTCGCTGGCCCAAGGGCATTAACGCGAAGGGCGGGATACGCCATCAATTCCACCACGTCATCGACGTCGCGCCGACGATTCTCGAAGCGGCCGGCCTGACGCAACCGTACATGGTCAACGGCGTCGGACAGGTTCCAATGCAGGGCGTCAGCATGGCGTACAGCTTCGACGACGACGCCGCGCCGGAGCGCCGCGAAACGCAGTACTTCGAGATGTTCGGCAATCGTGGAATCTACCACAAGGGCTGGACCGCCGTTACGCGACATCGTACGCCGTGGATTATGACGGGAGAGACTCCCCCATTTGACGACGACGTTTGGGAGCTTTACGACACGAACAAAGATTGGTCGCAAGCGCACGACCTCTCGAAAGAGATGGCGGATAAGCTACACGAGCTGCAACGCCTTTGGATTATCGAGGCGACGCGCAACGGCGTCTTGCCGATGGACGATCGCGGAGCCGAGCGCCTCAATTCGGATCTCGCGGGAAGGCCGGTGCTCGTAGCGGGCAACTCGCAGGTGCTCGCCAACGGAATGGGCGACCTCAACGAGAACGGCCTCATCAACGTAAAAAACAAGAGTCACTCCATCACCGCGCAAGTCGTCGTTCCCGAGGGACTGACCGCTCAGGGAGTGATTCTTTCGCAAGGAGGGATCGGCGGCGGCTGGATGTTTTACGCCAAGGACGGGAGGCCGACATACCTCTACAATCTGCTCGGCCTTATCAAGACCGAGATCACATCCACGCAGGCGCTCACTGCCGGCACGCATCAGGTGAGGATGGAGTTTGCGTACGACGGCGGCGGTCTTGCCAAGGGCGGCACCGTGACGCTCTACATCGACGGTAAGCCAGTCGGCAACGGGCGCGTCGAGCAGACCGCGCCGATGTGCTTCTCGGCCGACGAGACCTCCGACGTCGGCGTTAAGCGCGGCTCCCCGATGACTCCGGATATGCCTCCGGGTAAGAGCGCGTTCAACGGAACCGTGAACGTCGTCGTCATCGAGACCAGCGGCGAAAGCAGCGGACCACCTGTTGAATCGCGAAGAAGTGCTCAATATGATCGTCGCGCGGCAGTAGCCGCTACATGTTCTCCTTGATAAGCTCCTGAATATCGATGCCGCGCTTGATCGGGAAGAGCAAGCTCCAACTGACCTTCAGGTTCGTCTGCGGGACGGCGATCGGTCGCGCGACGTACGTGTAGTATTGCGCGCTGAGCGACATCAATTGATCGCCGGCCTTGAACGTCTTGGCGACTCCGCCGCCGATGGGTACTGCCCACTTATTCTGGGTCGCGCTCCAGTTCGCGGTGAGGATCGGCGCCGTCGAAAGCGCCCACCCGTTCTTCAAGTTGTAGTTGAAGAACGGCTGAAAGAGCGCCGAGCTGAAACCGGGGCGCGCAGCTTGCCCCGTGAACGACCAGAGCTGCGTTACGAGCATCCCGGTGACGATGTGCCCGGGCATGATGAGACCGACGAGTGCCGGCCCCCCCGCCCATTTGCCGGCTCCGAGCGTGCCGGGCGATGCGCTTGGAAACTGGAAGATCGGCCCGGCGCCCCAAATCAAGGCACCCGGCTTAGTTTTGGGAGCGAAAAACAGCTGCTCCTGAATGTCGCCAAGACCGATGGTCGAACCGCACCCATACGACGCGCAGATTGGCGGCGGCGCAGAGGACGGCTGATTGATGACCGGCACGATCGTCCGCGCAATCAGCGTCATGCTTTGACTGAGCATGAACGGGACGACCGGCTGTACGTTCAGATTGTATTGGAACCGCGTGTACGGCCCCACGCCATAGTTGAAATTGTTCTGGAATGGAACGATGCCGATGTTGCCGACGGGATTTTGCGAGGTCTTGATGATGGCTTGCTGAATCGCGGCTTGCTGCTGCGCCGTCAATTTGCTCAAATCGAATCCGCCCGCGGACGCCGGCGCGCTCGGTGAAGCTTGCGGAGACGGACTCGGAGCGGGGCTGGCCGCAACGGTTAAGGCAACGGGAAACACAACAAATTCAGTATACGCTGCAAGGCGGTTCGAGCGCTATCCAGAAAGTGCAACGCTAAGCATGCAAACGGCCGAGGTTTTCAAGACGGAGCCGCGTTGGCCGCCCATTCTCACGCTGATCCTCGCATTCGGCCTGCTTCAGTTGCTGCCGAGCCGCTACTTAGCGCTCGGGCCGTGGATTCCGTGGGTCCTCGTCGCCGTCGGCGTCGGATCGATGCTCGCGGTAGCCCTCGCACCGGCGAGCCTGCTCATCCATCGCGTCGAGCGCTACACGATTATCGGATTATTCATAATAGTTTGCGCCATGACGATCGTCAGCATTTTTAAGTTAGTCGCCGACATGCTCGCGTCAAAACATGGTTATGGCAGCATAACGTTGCTGGAAACGGCCGTCGAGATCTGGATTATCAACATCTTAAGTTTCGCGTTACTCTATTGGCAGACCGATAGCGCGAGGCCCGACATTCGTGGCGCCGACTTCCGATTCGCCGATCGGCACGATAAAGAATCAGTGCCAGGCTGGGAGCCGCACTTCGTCGATTATCTCTTTCTCGCGTTTGCAGCCTCGACGTCGTTCGCGCCTCCGGAGTACTCCCGGCCTTCGAGCCCACGGGCGAAACTGCTGCTGATGCTGCAGGCAACGATCTCACTCGTGACGCTCTTCCTGATCGCATCTCGCGCGATCAGCACGCTTTCGTAAGAAAGGAAACGCTATGAAACCGCTTCTCGGTACCGTGCCTGCGTTGCTCCTCCTGGGTGCGACGCTTTCATTTACGGTTGCGCCGCTGACCACGTCGGCGCAGAGCTCCATGATGCAGCAAAAAATCGCGGCGATCGAGGCCGCAGTCTACAAAAACAAGCAAATGCTCGGCCACTATACATGGGAGCAACAAGAGACCGTTAGCGTACGCGGCAATGTGAAGAGGACTGCGCTTTACCAAGTTCAACTTGGCCCCGACGGCAAACCCGTCAAGACGGTCATCAATCAGTCGCAGCCTTCAGAGCAGCGCCAATTCGGTATTAGGCACCGTATCACGGAAGATTACGTCGCGTACGCTCAGCAGGTCGCAGCTCTGGCCGCCGGCTACACCCAGTTGCAACCAGGCCGCCTGAAGCAGCTGTACGCGCAAGGTAACGTGTCGCTGAAGTCGGGAGGCGCGCCCGGCATCGATTCGATCGTCGTCACGAACTACGTTAAACCGGGCGACTCGGTGAGGCTCACGTTCAGCCGAACGCAAAAGGCGATCCTAGCGATGCACGTGAGGTCGTACCTGAGCGGGCCGTCCGATGTCGTGACCATCGCGGTCCAATTCGCCAAGCTGCCGGACGGCACGAATCACGTGTCAACGGTCACCGTGGACGGCCAGAGCATGAGCCTGACGGTCCAAGATGTTAATGTAAACTACCAAAAGCGGACGTAGGCGACGGATCGTGGCGGCGCCAACGTTCGTCGCGCCAATCGTCTTCGCAAGCCTTGCGCTGCTTTCGCCGATCGATGCGCGGTGCGAGGCTACGCCTTCGCCCTCTCCGCCGCCCGCGAACCGAGCCGCGCCTGCATCGTACTTCTCCGCCGAAGAGGAAGTGTCGCCGACTTACGACGATACGACGGGCTCGAGTACCGTGCTGAACCTGCGCGGTCAAATCCCCTACCTCGCGGGGGGCACGCAATACGTGTTCCGAGTAAAGTTGCCGATTGTGACCTCGGCTCCGGCAACCTCGATAACGGGCGCCGGCGACATTGCCCTCTTCGATCTCGTCGTCCTCGATCACCCGGGCGGCCGCTGGCTGGCGGGAACGACGGTGAGGGTTCCTTCGGCTCAAAACGATTCGCTCGGATCGGGAAAATACTCAGCCGGTCCGGCTTTTGGCTACGAAACCAAGGACGGGCCGTGGACGCTGGGGTTCTTCAATCAGGACTATTTCTCAATCATCGGCCCGGCGTCGCGAGCTCCCGTCGGACAGACGAAGATCGAACCGACCATCGTATATTCCTTGCCTCGAGGATGGACGATCGGCAGCTCGACCATGAGTTTTACCTACGATTGGGTTCGCAACGAGTGGACCGAAGTACCGCTTGGCCTCGGAATCGGCAAAGCATTTCAAAACGACTTGCAACCACTCAATGCATCGCTCGAAGCCGAAAAGAACCTGGCTGCCGTTCCGGACGTTCCGGGTTGGACGATTCGAGCCTCGGTAAAGTGGACGTTTAGGTGAGACCCCGCAGCGTCTGAGCGGGCGTCTCGCCGAAAAGCGCGCGATATTGCGTGGAGAAGTGGCCCATGTGCCAGAAGCCGTGATCCGCGGCGACGTCGAAGATCGTCGCCGATCGGGCGGGCGCGCGCAAGACTTCACGAACGCGATTCAAACGCAGGATCTTGAGGTACCGAATGGGGCTCATGCCGTAGAGGCTGTGAAAGTAGTTGATCAGCGTTCGCGTGCCGCAATTAATGCCTCGGCAGATCTCTTGCAGGCAAATATCGTCATAGATATGAGACCACATGTAGGCTTCCGCGGCGGCGACAATCGCCTGCCGATGCCGTTGTTTTCGCTTGCGATTCTCGGGCCGTGCCGCCTTCTCGGCCGCTCGCACGATGAGGGGGATCAATCGATGCCCGCTGCTTGGCGGCGGACCGAGGGCCGCCAGCCGCGCCGTTATGGTCTCGTCGATTCGCGCCTGCAGCCGGAGCGCCGAGCGATCGTTCGCGTCGAACAATGCAAACCAAGTGTCGTCCCAAGCTCGGCTTACAATGGCCTCCGCGAGAATGGGCACCCGCCGAACATCAATCCGAAGGAGCGAGAGAACCGAGGCTCGCGGTACGCTAAAGTTCGCCGAGCCGAAGATTACCGCGAGGCGATGGTTGAGCCACAACTCCCCGTTTAGGCGAGCCGGAGCACACTGCCGCGAAAGATATGCGACCACCAGCTCGCGCTCGCGAGCCTCTATGGTGCCGCTGACGCCGACGCCGTAAACGATTCGCCGCAGCCGAATCGGGTCCAAGTCGACGTTTATTTCGTCGCACCCCAGCGTTCCGGGTGCCAGCTGAACGGCCGTGGATGGGCTCATGCTTCGCGCCGGGAAGCATCGGCTCGCGCCTGCAGCGCGGCTTCGACCGCCTGCGTCGCACGCTCGGCAAGAAGGTCAATGTCGAGTCGTTTCCACGAAGAGCGCGCGGCCGATGCAGCCGTGAACGCGATGATGAATGGTCTGTCGGCCATGCTCTTGGCTCGTATAAATGCGACGAGCCGCGCCAATGCTGGGCCGGGTCTACTGGAGCTCGCCGAAAAGACGTAAAGCGCCGGCTCGACCTCATCGATGATCCGTTCGAGGTCCTCGAGCGACGACTCGGCCGAGGGATAACATACGTCGTAACCCTCGAGCATGAGCAAGGCCGCGGCGATGGCTAATCGCGGACAACGGTTCTCCGAGCCGAACGAAGCGCAGAGGACGGCGCCTCGCGTTGGCTGCCTCGCCATCAGCGCCGGTGCCGTAACCGACATGACGCGCTCCATCGCCTGCGCGACGAACTCACCTTGGGCCGCGGTCAGGTCACCGCGGACTCGACGGCGGCACGCTTCCTCGAGGCCCGCTTCGTAGATGCCGGCATAGATGGATCGCAGCAGCGGTACGCGTGCCGTATGCTCTCGAACGAATTGAGCTGCCTCGGCCTCGCGCCGGCCGGCCAGCAGATCGATGAACGAACTTGCGGGCGAACTGAGTTCTGCCAATCCCGACCTCTACGGCGAATTGCGCTAATGGGATAAGTATATCTCCTTTAGATGAAGATCCCGTGAAGAACTCTTCTCGAAGCTTATTATTAATAACGCTGTGCGACGGCACGGCAAAATCCGGCTGGGGGCGAGCCTGGGACTCCGAGTCCATATTCGCCCTCGAGCGCGCGCCGGCGCGGGTCGAAGGTCAGCCGGATCCACCCGGCACGCTCGCGACATCTCCAGCTGGCTTCCACGACGCAATCGCGGATCGATCCGCGGACGCTACCGTGGCGGCCAAAGTGTCCGATAAGCTCGACGTCGTGCTGGACGAAGTGCAGGACCGCCGACGCAAAAAAAGCCTGCGACTCAGGGTCGAGCCGGTAATGGCCGGTTGCAACCGTCACCTCTCTAGAGTGCGGCCAAGCGGCCGATAAAGCTATCCCAAATGTGCAGTAATCGTATTTTTGGGTTTAAGACAAGATGTTGACGGCGCGCGCCGCCGCGATCGCCAGCGTCATTAAGGAGATCGTCGCTTCGGCCATCATGCACATGCGGGCGCGCGTCGTGAGTGGAGGGGTATCGGTGGGGCTGAACGCGGTCGCCGTCGTGAACGCGAGGAAAACATAGTCGAGAAAGCTCAACGAGCTGCCTCGGCCGGCGGCCGAAGTCGGAAACGAGAACTCGACGTCGCCGATGAGATGGTAGATAATCGCGAAGACGAGCACGTTGGATACCCAAATCAGGACCGCCGTTTCGATCAGCCGGGTCCCTTCGATCGCCGCGGCATGATAGACGACCAGATAAACGATCTTCGCCATGCTTGCGGCCACGATGACGGCCAGAACACCGGCCGCGGCCACCATCGCGGTTCGGTTCCCCGTCCGTGACCCGAAGAACGTCGTTATCAACGAAAGCACGCACGTAGCGCCATAAAGAGCGCCGATCGCCTCGGTGACGATCGGGCCGCCGACCGTATACCGGTTTGGCGCGCCGAAGAAGAGCAAGAGTCCGACGAGCAATGCGATGCTTTCGCCCCAATCGCGACGGTGCGTCCTGCGGGATTCCACTACGTCGAGCGCTCTGAGGCCTCCAGGGCCGCCGAAGAAACGCCGTCGATAGCTTCCAACGCTTGGAGCACTCGATCGCCCGCACCATCGTCACCTCCGGGTTTGGTCATCTCGACGACGATTTCGACCGTCCCATTTTGCGGCGCGGAGCTCGACATCGTCGTCAATGCGAGCGACGTTTTGTGGATGCTCTGCAGAATTTGCTCGCGCACACCCGATCGTGCCCGCTCGCTGCAGCGAACGCGCAGCGTATACGTCGTCGCAACCTGCTCGCCGGCATCACGCGGAATCCTCGAGATAGCGTTCGCGAGCGGCAGGCAGAACAGGTTGGCCAGCACGATCACGGCGGCACCGACCGTTGCTTGTAGTTCGAATCCCGTGCCGGCGAGCGCGCCGACCGCCGCCGTCGCCCAAAGCGTCGCGGCCGTGATGAGGCCGCGGACGTTGAAGCCCTCTCGCAAAATGACGCCGCCCGCCAGAAAGCCGACGCCGGAGACGACCGCCGCCACGACCCGCATCGAATCCGCACCGCCCGCGAGCTCCGGGATTACCGCAAAAAGCGCCGCCCCGACCGCGACGACCGTCGACGTGTGCAGCCCCGCACTCCGTTGCCGCCATTGCCGTTCGAATCCAATGGCTAAGCCGAGGATCAGCGCTACCGCCAAGCGCTCGAAAAAGGCTACGTGCCCAATGGGCGGCGGGTTCATCGGCTCAACCTTTGCCAAGACTGAGCCCTGCCCATCTCGAGCGCGGTCTTAATCGTCGCCAACACGGCGCGGCCGGGAATAACCGGCGATTTTGGGATAGCATGCCCACCGTCACGGCGGTATGCTTTGCTGGCACTCAAGAAAGCAATGCGAAGTCGCGTACCCTCTGAAGCGGGCACGCAGAGAGGATGTTCTTTAATTATGGCGGCTCCCAATCAGGGACAGCCCAATATCGTCTTTATCATGGCCGACGACATCGGCTGGTTCAATCTGGGCTGCTATCACCAAGGCATGATGGCCGGCCGGACGCCGAATTTGGATCGACTGGCGGCGGAAGGAGTACGATTCACCGATTACTACGCGGAGGCGAGCTGTACGGCGGGCCGCGCCCAGTTCATTACCGGCCAGCTGCCGATCCGGACCGGACTAACGACCGTCGGGCAGGCCGGGGCAAAAATTGGCATGCCGGCCGAGGCGCCAACCATTGCGACGGCTCTTCGCTCGATGGGCTATGCAACGGGGCAATTCGGAAAGAACCATCTCGGCGACCTCAACCAGTTTTTGCCGACGGTTCACGGGTTCGACGAGTTTTTTGGCTATCTCTATCACCTCGATGCGATGGAGGACCCGTCGCATCGCAATTATCCGCCAGTACTAAAAGATAAAATCGGTCCTCGCAACATGCTGCATTGCTGGGCGACCGATACGGATGATCCGACCGTCGACCCGCGCTGGGGAAGAGTCGGCAAACAGAAAATCAAGGATGAGGGCACCCTCTATCCCGAGCGAATGAAGACGGTCGACGACGAGATTCTGGCGCACGCCATGAGCTTCATCGACGGCGCCAAGGCGAACGGCAAACCGTTCTTCTGCTGGTTGAACCCCACGCGCATGCACGTTAAAACCCATCTTTCCGACAAATACGAGAGCATGCGCACCCCGGAGAACGGCTGGTCGATCCACGAGGCGGGTATGGCGCAGCTCGACGACATCGTCGGCGCGGTCATGAAAAAGCTCAAGGGTGACGGCCTCGACGAGAACACGGTCGTCGTCTTCACGACCGATAACGGCACCGAGAACTTCACATGGCCCGACGGCGGCCAGACGCCGTTCGCCGGCGGCAAGGGTACCGTGCTCGAAGGCGGCTTCCGCGTGCCCTGCGTTGCGCGGTGGCCGGGCAAGATACCGGCGGGCAAGGTGGAGAACTCGATCATGTCGGGGCTGGACTGGTTCCCGACGTTACTTTCCATCGCGGGGAACCCGACGATCGCCGACGACCTGCAAAAGGGCAAACAACTCGGCGACAGGACCTACAAGGTTCACCTCGACGGTTACGATCAAACGAAACTGATTACCGGAAAGGGACCGTCGAATCGGCACGAGATCTTCTATTTCGCCGAGGGTACTCTCGGTGCGGTCCGGTTCAACGACTACAAGTACCGCTTCATCGACCAGCCGGGAGGGTGGCTTGGTGGAACCGTCAAGGTCGATTGGCCGATCCTCGTCAACCTACGGCTCGATCCATTCGAACGCACCGGTATGGGTGGATCGCTCGCCTTCTATAATTGGTTCGTGGACCAGTTCTGGAGATTCGTCCTCGTGCAAGAAGTGGTCATGAAGGGAGCGCAGAGCTTCATCGAGTTTCCACCGATGCAGGCCGGCGCGTCATTCAACATGGAGGCGGTAAAGGCCCAGATCGAAAAGGCCATCGCGTCTCACTCGGGTCAGTAGAACCACTCGGGGCTGAAGGAATGGCGCTCGTAAAGATCCTCGCGTCGATCATGATCGTTTCGATCATGATCGGCGCGGGATTACAAGTCGATCGCGCGCGCCTGATGCAGACGCTGCGTCAGTACGGCTTGCTCGGACGTGCCTTCATCGCGAACTTCGTGCTCGTACCGCTCTTTGCGATACTGCTGGTTCGATTCTTCCAGGTCGAGAGCGGTGTTGCCATCGGGATCGTTCTGATGTCGATCGCGCCGGGCGTCCCGTTTCTCCCGAGCTCGGCCGGACGAAGCCGCGGCGGAAGCCTCTCGTTTGCGCTGACGATAGCGTTCTGTTTTGCGGCGCTCTCGGTGATCACCATTCCGCTTACCATCGCGCTCATCGCCGCGGTAATTCCTTCGGCGCCCATTGCCGCGGTGCCCGGCGCAAAATTCCTGACGACCCTTGTGGCGTTTCAGCTCGTCCCACTCGTGCTCGGCGCGTTGATCGGCCCGAAACTACCGGCCGAGACGGCAGCTAAAGCCGTCAAGATCTTGCACTTCGCCTTTCTCGGCTCGGCGCTTATCGTCATCGTATTGCTCTTCCCACGCCTCATCAGCTCCATCGCCTCGGTTTTCGGGTTCGGGCGTCTCCTGATCATCGCCGCGATCGGCCTCTTCTCGCTGCTGATCGGTTGGCTCTTGGGCGGACCGCAGAGAGAGTATCGCAGGACGCTATCGATCGGAACCTTGATGCGTAACATCGGTCTCTGCGCGCTCATCGGTACGAGCCCGCAGTTCGCCGGCACGCTGGTCGTCCCAACGATATTCTCGTACTTCATCATAACGCTGGTCCTCAGTCTGCTAGTGAGCGTCTTTTACACGCGGACCAAGGATGTGCCGGGCACGGCGACATAGACGGCCTGACATGACGCCAACGATCCTTTCGGAGTACGGCCTTTGGACGCTCGGGACGATGGGCTACATCAGCCTGATCGCCGCCGCGACGAATGCGTTCAACGGCGCGCTGCTGGCCCGCCGTCCGGATCACTACAAACACTTTACGGTCATTGGAATCATCATCCTAGCTTACGCCGGCGGCATCGGCGGCGGCATCGTTCGCGACATCTTAGTCAACAAGATTCCCGCGCCGCTCTCAAACCCGTGGTACCTTATCGCGTGCCTTGCGGCCGGGGCCGTAGCGCTTCTGATTGACTACAATTCCGAGCAGCGGTTCAAGGACGGCCTCTTTCAGTTCATGACGGCCTTTTCGCTGCCCTGGTATGCAATCGTCGGCGCGCAAGCCGCGCTCGACGCGCACCTCGGGTATCTCCCGGCCGTAATCCTGGGCGTCATCGCGACGACGGCCGGGCGTTGGATCATCGACATCGCCTGCAACGTCGTGCCCAAACAGCTGGTGCGGGGAGAGTTTTTCGTCACCGCCGCGATTCTTACGGGGGCCGCGTACATCATCTCTCTCCATTTTGGGCTCTCCGAGATCGCGGCGACCGGCATTGCCTTCGTCTGCGGCTTCGGGTTCCGGCTGATCTCGCAGTTCCTTGGCTGGGAAGAGTGGGAGCCGTGGGAGCCGGCGCAAACGCGTGGCGGCGAGAAAGCTCGGCACACATTAGGCGAGGGATTGCGCGCCGAACTGGTCGACGAACCCGCGCCCAAGGCGCCCTAAGTGGCGGTCGCCATAGTTTTGACTCCCGAGGCTGCGTGCGACGAGCATGCCGCAATGGGGCGGCAGAGATCGCGGCCGCGTTTCTTCGGGCCGGGCCTCGTTTCGGCCGCCTCTGATAACGATCCAACCACCGTCGCGTCGCTGGCGGTCGTCGGAGCTACAACCGGCTATGCCCTGTGTTGGCTCGTGGTCTTGCTGATTCCGATGCTGGCCCTCGTGCAGGCAATGGCCGCTGCCGTCGGCGGGGTTTGCCGGACGAGCTTGCAAGGCGCGATCGTTCGCCGATTCGGTCTGAGCTGGGCCATCACGACGCTCTGCGCCGTCGTCGCGGTCAACGTGATTACGTTGACCGCCGATGTAAAGGCCGGCAGCGAGGCGATCGCTCTTCTCGCGCCGGTACCGGCGAACTTCTTTATTCTTCCGTTCGTGCTTTTCGCAGGCTTGCTCCTGGTCACTCACTCGTACCGCAGAGTCGAACGATTCTTAGCCCTGCTGCCGCTCGTCTTCGTCTGCTACGTGGCCAGTGCGATCGCGGCACATTTCGACACCAGGGCCTTCCTGCATAGCTTGATCGCGCCCCGTATCGCGTTATCGGCGCCGTATGTTTCCGGAGCGATCGCGCTGCTCGGGACGACCTTGACGAGCTATGTCTACGTTTGGGAGTCGGTCGAAGTTGCGGAGCGACGTCCGCTGCGTTCTTCGCTACGCGCGTTCAAGCTCGACGCCGTCGCCGGCATGCTGCTCGTCGGTATCATCTTTCTCTTTATCGTTTTGGCCAGCGCGACGACGCTTGGCCGAAACCACCTTCCCATTGCGACCGCCGGTGATATTGCGAGGGCTCTTACGCCGCTTGCCGGCCGGTGGGCCGGGACGCTCTTCGGGGTAGGTTTGCTTGGATCGGCGATCCTGGCCGTTCCGATTTTGGCCAGCACGAGCGCGTACGTTACGTCCCATACGTTCGGCTGGACCGGGAGCCTCGACGCAAAGCCGGGTGAGGCGAAAGCATTCTACGCCGTCATCCTCGCTTCGCTGGCCGTTGCCGCTTTGGTCGCGTTCGCCCCGGTCTCGGCGATCGCCGTTCTTTTTTGGGCTTCGATCGCCGGCGGATTGGCCACCCCGCTTACTTTGGTCTTTCTCGTTCGCGTTGCTCGTGATGCCCGCATCATGGGGCGCCATCGAATCGGCCCGCTCTTCGCGACCTCGGCGTGGCTCGTCGCGGGGATCGTAACACTCGCGGCCGCCGCATTCCTGTTTATGGAGATTCATTATGCCTAGCGAAATCACGCACCGCGAATTCAAGCTCTTGCTCAAGCCGGAGCGTTTTCCGACACGGCGCGCGCTACTCGAGTTTAACAAGCGGCTGGCGGAGATTGCCGCGCAAGCTCGGCGTCCGCTACGAACCCTTCGACCCGGTAGATTCGCAGCTTCGGGTCGTGCAGTTTTACGATACCGCAGATCAAACGCTGCGAAACAACCGCTTGATCTTCCGGATCCGGCAGCTACGCCAGGGCGGCTGGCCCGACGAGAGCTGGGAGGTGACCTTCAAGCTTCGCGCACCGGACCTGGGAGAGGCTTCCCAATTCGACAGCAACTCGACCTTTACGCATTTTCAGAAAAAGAAGTTCAAAGAGGAGATTTTGCGCGGCGAGGCTGCCGGTACGATGGAGAGCATCTACTCGAACAACTGCATCCTCGAATCGCCGCAACTCGACGTCGAGCTGCCTTTGAAAAGACTCGTCGAGGTCTTTCCACATTTGAAGGGATTGAACTTGAATCTCGACGAGACGATGGCCATCGTCAACGGCGCGAAGGTCTTCGAGATCGAGGCGAAATTAGGCAACTTGTTCTTCGGCAAACGGATCACGGCAACGGCGACGCTCGCCGTTTGGGCTCGTCCCGTTCCCGACCGCTTCGAACCGCTCGTCGCCGAGTTTGGGTGGTCGTATCATCCGCTGGGCGAGGGGAAAGCAACGAAGGGAGATAAAGCGGCCGACGACTTTTTCAAGGCGATTCAGCTGCCTCTGAGCGACTGGGTCGCTTCCGGGACGACCAAGACCGCCATCATTTACGGCGATCAAGGGAACTAGTGTTTCGTAACGGCTGGTTGTGATGTATAATATGATTCATGGAACTGAACATCACGACCGCGGAGCGTCAGGAACTTGAACGTATGGTTTGTTCGCAGCGAGTAAGCGCGGCTCAAGCGCAACGTTCGCGTGTCGTACTCGCTCTGGGAGAGGGGCATACGTACGCCGCGATTCAGGAACGCCTTGGTTGCAGCTCTTGGTATGTCACGAAGTGGAGGCGTCGTTTCGTTGCGGATCGGTTGGCGGGATTGGTGAGTCGTTATGCTGGCCAGCCGACGCGGACGCTGACGCCGAAGCTCGAAGCGCGCATCTTGAATGCCACTCGTCAGAAACCGGCGGATGGATCGACGCATTGGAGCACGCGGAAGCTGGCCAAGCACCTGAACGTAAGCCACATGATGGTCGCACGCGTGTGGGCCAAACATCGGCTCAAGCCTCATCGGCTTGAGCGCTATATGGCTTCGAACGATCCAGAGTTCGAACGCAAGGCAGCCGACATCATCGGGTTGTATCTGAATCCGCCGGCGCACGCCGCGGTGTTTTGCGTCGATGAAAAGACGGCAATTCAGGCGCTGGATCGGCTCGATCCGGTGTTGCCGCTCTCCCCCGGCCGTGCAGAACGGCATGGGTTCGAATATTACCGGCACGGCGTCCTCAGTCTGTATGCCGCCTTCAACACGAAAACCGGACGTGTTCTTGGCCAGACCGCCGCGCACCACACCTCGGCAGAGTTCGTGCGGTTTCTCACTCGACTTGCTGCCAGCCAGCCTCGTGCCAAAGAGATTCACGTAATCGCGGATAACCTCTCGGCGCACAAGACGAAACTTGTGCAAGATTTCCTTGCCAGTCATCCTCGCGTGCGTCTGCACTTCACGCCGACCTATTCATCCTGGCTGAACCAAGTGGAACTTTGGTTCGCGAAGATCGAGCGCGATGTCATCGCGCGTGGCATCTTTACCTCCGTGAGAGACCTCTCTAAAAAACTCATGCGGTACATCGAACGCTACAACGACGCTCCAAAGCCAGTGAAATGGACGTATTCGGATGCGGCTCGCCGAATCGCATAAGTCACATCCTGCCGTTACAGGCCACTAGATGCTCGCCTCTTCGATCGCATGGATACTCGTCGCGTCGGGGGTTACCACGGCCGCCGCGGGGTTTGCCGCGTTTTCTCTCCCTCGACCTCTTTTGGGACTCGCTTTCGGAGTTGAGAACGCCGACGACGCGACGATGTTTTTCGTCCGGCATTGGGGAGTGCTGATCTTCGTCATCGGCGGATTGATTGCGTACGGTGCCTATGCGCCGGCGATCCGCGCCGCAGCCTTAACGGCCGCGGCGATCGAAAAGTTCGCGGTGGTCGCGCTCATTTTCTTTGGGCCGCTCAAGCGGACCGGGATAATGACGCTCATCGCCGCGATCGACGGGCTCTTTGCGATTCTCTACGTCGCGTATCTCGCGGGAGCATAGGTGCGCGTAACCGCCGAAGGAAACCATATGGGGCGCGATGGCCTTGTGCGGATCGAGGGCGGAGCGTTTCGCATGGGATCGGATCGCTTCTATCCCGAGGAGGCGCCGGTTCGAGAGGTTACCGTCGGCAGCTTCTGGATCGCTCCTCGAACGGTAACCAACGCCGAGTTTTCAAAGTTCGTGCGAAAGACCGGTTACGTCACGGTGGCCGAGCGGGAACTCGATCCAGCCGATTTTCCAGGGGCGCCACTCGAAAATTTGGTTCCCGGCGCCTTGTGTTTTCACATGACCGACGGCCCGGTCGCAAATCTGGACGACTATTCACAGTGGTGGTCGTGGGTGCCCGGCGCATCGTGGAAGCAGCCCGAAGGGCCCGGCAGCTCCGTGAAATCGCGTCCCGACCATCCCGTCGTTCACGTCGCATACGAAGACGCGGAAACGTACGCGCATTGGGCCGGGTTACGGTTGCCGACCGAGACGGAGTGGGAGTTCGCTGCGCGCGGCGGCCTAGACGGAGCCGATTTCGTGTGGGGTGATGAGATGGAACCAGGAGGGAAGCCGATGGCCAACACATGGCAGGGCGAGTTTCCATGGCAAAACTTGCGCCGCGATGGATACGACCGCACGGCGCCCGTTGGTAAGTTTCCGCCGAACGGTTACGGCTTATTCGACTTGGCCGGCAATGTTTGGGAATGGACCAGCGATTGGTTCATCAGAGACCGCGGTCACGTTGCCTCGCAGTGCTGCGCGGGCGACTCGGTTCGCGGCGCGCGCGAGCAGAGCTACGATCCGTGTCAGCCAGGCACCCGTATTCCACGCAAGGTGCTTAAGGGCGGCTCGTTTCTTTGCGCACCAAACTACTGCTTACGCTTTCGCCCGGCTGCCCGCTCTCCGCAAGCGATCGATACCGGGATGTCGCACGTCGGCTTTCGCTGCGTCGCCGACTGACGCGAGCGCGACAGACCCTGACGATCGTCTCCGAAAAGCCCGCATCGTAAGCTGGATCCTCTCCAGAGTCGACTTTCGTCGGCCCGGCGCCGCCTGAAATTGCATTTTTGGGACAGGTGGGGCCGGTACCGCCGCCTATACTAAAGCCAGCGCATCCCCCTTTATTAAGAGCAGATACAAAGGAGATCCCAGCATGAAGCGTCTTGCTATTTCACTATTTTGCGGATTCGCCGTCGCGGCGACGTCCGTTTCAACCGGACTCGCACAGCCGAACCTTACCGGGGCTTGGGTCGTTCAACAGACCGGTCTCAATGGCGGCTCAACGTCCAAGATTACGATACAGCAATCGGGCAACGGCCTTGTCGGCAGCAATGCGGCAAATGGAAACGGGTTCACCGGTACGTTCGTCAACACCACCCAGATCAACGGAAAGTGGCACGGTCCGGGCGGGGCCGGCTGGCTGACCGTGTATGTAAGTGCCAACGGCCACAGCTTCAACGGCACGTGGGGCTACAACGGTCGGGCTGCGAACGGCTCGTTTGTCGGCAATAAAGTCCTGCCGCCGTCCCCGATAACCGCTGCCGGAACCTGGCACGTGACGGGCGCGGGTGGACCCACGGCTTTTGTGGGCACGATGCATTGCACGCAATCCGGTCCGTCGGTCGTTTGTCACGTCGGTCCGATTCTGATCAACGGCAAAATCACTCCTACGGACAAGTCCAAGGTACGAGCGCAGTGGACTAGCCCTAGCGGCTCGGGCGTGTTCTCGTTCTGGTTCAACAACGACAATAACAGCTTCAATGGCGTCTGGTGGAAGGGATCGGATTCAACAACGCCGGAGGGCCGCGTCATCGGACAACGCACTCTCGGAGGCTAACAGAGCCTCGCTCACCACACGAGCGCGCGTCGTAATCGGGCGAGCGAGTCTCGCCCGATTCACTTTACTCCCCAGAAAGGATCCTGCGACCAAATCATGATGTCGTTCAATCGGCTCCTTACGTTGATGGGAGCGTTTGTGGCTCTGGCGTTTCTCGCGGCGCCGGTCCGAGCACAAGAAGCAACGCCGGCGCCTGAAGCGACGGTCGCCCCCACCATGACCCCGCAGCCCACGTTGATGGATCAGCAGTATGACGGCCGCACGCACGTCATGCTCGCTCCGTACATCTGGGCCCCGACGGTGAAAGGGAGTTTCCAATACTCCATCCCGACTCTGCCGCATCGTCCCGGCGGCGTTACGCAGAGCAACGTGTCGATAGCACCCACCGACTACGTCTCGAACCTCAACTCTGGGGCAATGTTCGCGTTCGACGCGCGGAAAGGCGACATTGACGTCTTCGGCGACTACATTTATGTAAACGCTTCCGCCAGCGCTAGCGCTTCTGCGATCATTAGCGGCCGCTTCGGCAAAATCCAGATACCGGTCAGCCTTTCGACCAACGCCCACTTTCGCCAATCGATCTGGGAGGCCGCGTTGGGCGTTACCGTGGCGAGAGGGCATGACGCGGACTTGAGCATCATTGCGGGCCTGCGCGAGACCCCTCTGAACCTAAACTTCGATTACAGCGCGACCGTCGGCAAGCGGGGAATCCTCACGCCGACGGGCACGATTACCACTTCGGCCATCACGCAGGACGTCGTCTTCGGCCTTCGCGGCAAGGCATTCTTCGGCGACGGAAGGTTCTTCGTGCCGTACTACGCCGACGTCGGAACGGGAGCCGGGCAGGTCGGCAACACGACGTGGCAAGCCTATGGCGGAGGCGGCTACGCGTTTAGCCATGGGCAAACGCTCCTTCTTGCCTATCGCGCCCTGGATTACGATTCGTTCGCGCCCGTCTCGCACGTGCAGAGGCTTTCACTGGGCGGTCCCCTCTTAGGCTACACTTTCAACCTCTAGGCCGTCGTCGCAAACGCAACCACTTGCGGAAGGCGATTGCGGCCCAAACCGCCTCGACGATCCCAAACGGCCAGGCTCCGGCAAACCACCCGTACGCCGACGCGGCAACGCATGCAATCGAGAAAGCCAGCGTATAGACCGGTGCTTGCTCTTCGAGCGCGTAGCACGCCATCATCACGCCCACGGCAGCGGCGCCAAACGCAGTAAGAGCGGTCATGTCCGGATGACACCGGCGACCTTCGAATCGTTCCGCCCGGCAAGGCGCATAGCAAAGGAAGCAAGCGATTGAACGCGAAGCGCCGGGCTATCACCGCTTTTTGGGAGGTACGTCTTATGCGCAAGTTCCTTTCGTTCCTAACCTTTGCAGCGCTGGCGATCGCGCCGTCGGTTGCGCCGGCGCAATCGGCAATGTCGACAGCCATGCTCGGTGTCGGGCCGCACGGATGGGATTATTACATTGGGACGTGGTCGTGCATCAATAGCATGCCGTCGGCGATGACCGGCCCGGCAACGCAGACTTTAGTGATCTCGCGAAGCAATGCCCCCGCCGCCTTGTTCTTCCGAGTCTCCGGCCAGGGATACGATCAGTCGGGTTACGTCGCGTACGTCGCGACGACGAAGACGTGGTTAAACCCCGCTTCCTACGCGAACGGCAGTTACAGCTTCGAATCGACGACGCAGACTGGAAGAAAAACCGTCTGGACCGGCACGATGTTCGATGCCGCTTCCGGCAAGACGTTGCAGATCCGAGACACCTACACGCTCAGCCCGAGAAGCTACACCGACGTCACGCAATATAAATCGGGCGGCACGTGGAAGACCTCGTTCAACGGCACTTGCACGAGAGTTTAAACGCCTGCGCGGGTTGCGACTAAAGCTGCCTGACTAAGCGGTATCGCTTGCGGGGGGGAGCGATTTGTGAGACAATCCCCCAAACTAGCTCAAGCGCGGTCTTTCGAGCGGTCGATTAATTGCGCGACCGAAAGATCGGAATCGAACCACTCGTTCGCGTGCGCTTGATTCAGCCGCCCTTAACAAGGAGCCCTACTCATCGCTGTTCGCAATCGAAAAAACAGAAACCGCGTGCGCGTGCCTAAGACCGGCACGCCCGGCACCCCGCAAAACGTCAAAGAAGCCCCGCTCGAGGTAATCGGCAGCATTAAGCAAGTCTTTCCGAGCGCAACCTTCTCGGTCGAGCTCGATAACGGTCACGTCGTCCTCGGGCACATTGCCGGGCGCTTGCGTCGACATCGTATCAGGATTCTTCCCGGCGATCGGGTGGAGATGGAATTGTCGCCCTACGACTTGACGAAGGGCCGCATCGTTTACCGCTATCGCGCTGGGGAGGAACGCCGGCCCTCGACCCGATCTGATTAAAACGGCATCTGCCTCGACGTAACTCTAAACTGGCCGGACTCGCAGATGTCGGCGATCTGTTCCTTGCTCAGACGGTGAAAGGTCTTGTTGCCGAACGAAAATGGCTCGCCCGCTTGGGCCGCGTCGTAGCGCGCCTGCGCGCCGAAATTGAGCTGGGGGCGAAGTTGCAGCGTCTGCCGCTTTAGATCGACGCGATAGGCGAGCTCTTTCCCGAAGAGCACGACGTCTCCGCGACTGTTGGCATAGCCGCCGTAGACGGGCTCGGACAACTGCGACGCTTCGGACTTGTCTACTGCTTCGATTGCAAGAAACGCGACGGGTAGGCTCATGCTAGCCGGCATTACTGCCAACTGCCGGAAATGGTTCCCAACTTCCTCTGCTAGCACCAATGTCCGGCGACCCAGTACCAACCGTGACCTTGAACGTGCCGCCAGTGACCGGGACACCATGCGCCCGGGTGGCGAACCCACCCGCCTGGACCCCAAACGTATTTCACCCCGTTCCAGCGCCAGTAGCCGGCGACCCACACGTACCCAGATCCCGGTCTTGCGGGAACTCTCGTTGTCGACTTCCCGGACGCCGGTAACCGACCAAGCCGCGCGGTCGTTGCTAGGGAAAGTCTTTGAAAGATTGTTTCACCCGGTATTCGCTGAGCGGATAGCGAGACCTCAGGTTCGCCCATTGCGTCAACAGCTCGTCACTGTTGGGATCGCGCCGGTATCGCGTTACTCCGAGATAGTATTGTGCCTCCGGTGCGGCGTACGTCGTGGAGAAGCGCCTGAGAGCGTCAACGTAGACCGCTTCGGCTTGATCGAAGCGCTTTAAGCGCAGATACGCAAGACCGAATCCGCAGAGCGCTCGCGCCGCGAATTCGGCCGGAGGGAGAAACCCGTCCCAGCGATAGAGCTCGAAGCCGTCGTGATAGAGTATCCGTATGTCGGGCGTCCAGATGTGGTGGATGCTATGCAGAAAGCGATTGTTCTCCGCTTTCGAGTTATCGATTTGAATGGGAACCGCGTGGGCAAGGATCGTCTCGACGACGGCTTGTTGAGGATACGTCACGGTATCCAGCGCTTGGCATCCCCCTCAACCAGGGTTGAAGACGTCGAGGAACGCGAATTTACGCTCGGCGGTCGCGCGCTCGAGCGCTTCGCCATAATCTGACTCCCAAGGAATCCTCGCCATCGTAATCCCCCTTTGCTTGCAGCCGCACGGATTTCAAACGGCTCTTACTTCTCCGGGAGGGGCTGCCGTTCTTCATCTTGGAAGCCGATCGACGCTGGAAACGAGCTTTCCCTCGTCGGAGTGGACGGCTGAGTCGGCGCCGCGGGAAGAAGGATGCCACGGGATGAATTGCTCGGCATGCAGAGACTGCCCGCTGTTTTTTGCGCTCTTTTGCTCGTGAGTTGCGCGCACGCATCCGGTCTTTCGCCGCTCCCCGGGAATGCGCCGGCGCAAGCGCAGAGCAGAGATCGCCCTCTCACGAGCGCCCGCTTCGCGCACGTCTTCAGCTTCAATGGAACGAATGGTAAGGAGCCCAACGCAAGCTTGATCGACGACGGAGGAACCCTTTACGGCACCACGTACGGCGGCGGTGCCGCCGATAGCGGCACAGCCTTTAAAATCACGGCGTCGCGCTCGGAGAGCGTGCTCCACAGCTTCAAGGGGGGAATGGACGGCGCATTGCCCGAGGCGAGCCTGCTCGGCGTAAAAGGGGCATTTTACGGCACGACGGTCAACGGCGGCGGCCCCGGCGATGAAGGCGTCGTCTTCAAGATTGCAAGCTCGGGGGCCGAAAGCATCGTCCATCGCTTTACGGGCGTGACCGACGGCGCGAATCCCTACGCGGGGCTTATCGAGCTCGATGGTGCGCTTTACGGCACGACGGCGGGCGGCGGTGCAAACTCCGACGGCACGGTCTACGCGATCGAGACGTCCGGCAAAGAGCGCGTGCTCTATAGCTTCGGCGCCACGCAGGCGGACGGCTCGACCCCCGCAGCGGGATTGCTCGACGTCGACGGCGCGCTCTACGGCACGACGGCGTACGGCGGCACGCAATGCGGCAGCTATGGCTGCGGAACCGTCTTCAAGGTCTCGACATCGGGCAAGGAACGGATACTCTATAGTTTCAAGGGTGGAAACGACGGCTCGACGCCCGCGGCGGGCTTGATCGACGTGAACGGCACACTCTACGGCACGACGACGATGGGCGGCTCGGCGAACGCAGGGACGGTTTTTCAGGTCACGACTTCCGGCAAGGAGAGCGTCATCTACAGCTTCGCCGGCGGGTCCGACGGCGCGGTTCCGCAGCAGCTGATCGCGCTCGACGGCACGTTGTACGGGACGACCTCGGCGGGTGGCGCCGCGAATCTTGGGACGATCTTCGCGATGACGACCGCGGGTCAGGAAACGCTGCTCTACGCGTTCAAGGGCGGGACCGACGGTGCAATACCGCGGGCCGGGCTCGTCGACGCCAACGGTACCCTTTACGGCACCACGTCCGCGGGGGGCGGACGCAAAGCGGGAACGGTCTTCAGCATCACGGCTGCACGCGCTTCAAGTGCGCTTCGAATCCAGAGCCGTACGTCCGGCTGGGGTCGCCCGCATCGTCGGTGATGAGCGACGGCCCTTTGCTGCAGTTAAACGGATTCCACGACCACGCCCAATAGCCGATTTGCGGAGTGCCGGCGTCGGCCCAATCCATGAGCCGGTCGATCCTCGCGTGGCCGCAGTCGTTCTGCCCGAACTCGTCGACGACCACGGGATAGCCCGATTCCTCAATGCCGCCAAGCTCTTTGCTCCAACAGGCGGCGTCTTCGCAGCTCAGATCGTCAAAGTACACGTGGGCACCTGCGACGATCGCGTGGCTGGGATCGGCCGGCGCGTAGCGGACCCAATGTGAAAGATCGTTTGAGAAATTCAAGCCCGCTACGATGATGGGATTCGCCGCTCCGGTTGCGCGAATCGCGTTCACCACGTCCTGCGTTCCAACGACCTTCCAGCGGCCCAGCTTTCCGACGCGGGGAGTCTCGCAGCCGCCCTTGAGATAGCAGGACCACGACGTTATATACGGCTCGTTGATTAAGTTGAAGATGACCGAATGGTTCTTCGTAAAGACGCGAGCGACCGATCGCCAAAATGCGGGCGCGTGGTCGCGATCGAGTCCCGGGTAACGATCGTCCGTCGGGAGACCCGATCCGCCGGCGCCGAAATGCAGATCGACTTCGACGATCAATCCTGCGGCGTTCGCCAAGGTCGCAAAGCCCAGGATCGCTCGCGCATAGCGCGGGCCGCTGTAGCGTTTGGGAGCGCCGTTGATTCCGAGCCAGCACTCTTCGTCGAGCGGAACTCGGACCACGTTGGAATGCCAGCGGAGCATCGCGTCGACGGTCGCCGCGTTCCCTTTGGGATTATCCCAGAACGAATGCTCTTGCAGGCAGGCGTACTCGGCGCCCGAGAGGTTCACGCCGCGCAGAACGACGGGAACGTGCGCCCCAACGTGCTCGACGCCCAGCTTTCCCGAACTCGTCGTTACGAATTCGTTGCCCTCAACCGTGATGCCGGGTGCTCCTTCAGACCGCTGCGCACTCGATTGTAGTTGCTGCTGCGGTCTAAGGGCCGCACCGCCGCAGCTCGCGGAAAGCAGCGCAAACGCCGCCAAAAGAAATGAGCGCGCTATCCGCTGCCTCAGCACTTCCTCGTGAGGCTGTAGCCACCGCCCCTGAGGTGCTTTCCATCCGCCGAGAGCGTCAGCGTGTGATTTCCGTAATACGTAAGCGTGACGGTGTTGCCCTTGAGCGCCCAGTTTCCAGAGACGCCTTCGCTGTCGGTCAGGTCACCGTCGAGTTCCATCGCAAACGTGAGTTTCGGATCGTCGTCGGAGACCCACGTGCCGACCAGGTTCGTCGTAGCGCACCCCGTCGGAACCGGCGTCGGCGTCGGAATCGGCGCGAGCGCCGTCAGCGCGCCGCCGTAGAATTTGTGCGCGACGTCGAGGCAGAGCGCATTGGCAGTGTATGGATTATCGGGAAGCTGCACCGCGCAGCTAAAGGTGACGACGTAGCCTGTCTGGAGCGCGAAGCAACGAACAACCGCGGTCGCCGTCGGCGTTCCCGCGACGCCATTGGACGAATGGGCTATCCAGTCGCCGCTTCCGGGCGGCGATTCCGCCGCGTCCTGGAGAAAAGCATCGAGGGATCCCTTCGCCTTCGCGCTGCAATCCGGCAAAGATCCAGTCTCGCTTACGTGCCGGATGCCGACCGAGAAATCGACCGCGGCAGGTGCCACGGACACGCACCAGATGAAGCCGGCGAGCAGCGCGACGACGGCGGTCGCACCTCGTCGCACGCGCGCGCTCAATGCTGGCCTCCGAAGGAATCTGCGAGTTGTCCGCAGATCACGCTGGCGGTCTCCGGTGCGGGCGGCGTTTGGGCCGCGCACGTAAACGTCACGACGTAACCCGTACCGTCGAGCGGATAGCAGTGAATGGCAGCCGCGGCGAAAGAGTTGCCTGCCGTATCCGTCGCTCCTGCGGCCTCCCATTGGTGCGTGTTGCCGACTTCAGCCGACCTGCCGAGCACTGAAACCAGCGCTTGGCTCGCTTTGGTGTCGCAACTGCTCAGCGGCTCGTCCTTAACGACGTTGCGTGCGCCGACGACCACGTCGAGCGCGGCCGGCGCCGGCCTCCCCGTTAGGCCGAAGGCGAGCGACAGGGCAACCGCCAGCACCGCGGCCCGAGCACCAAACGTTCTCACAAGCGACCTCCTTAAGCGAAGGATGCCTTAGACGGCTGCAAAGGCCTCCCCTATGCAAGCGCGAACGTCGACCATACAACAACGCGGACATGCCGCGGGAGAGCGAACGATGCCGACTTGCCGCGACGGAGTCAATCGACTTGTAACGGCCTTACTGACGGGTCTCTTCGGCGTTGCCGGCTGCTCGCAGAGCACGACGACCGGCGGCGCGCCGCCGCCGACTTCGAGCGCGTTCGATCGAGCCGAATCTTCCGGCGGATACATCGAGCACGTCGTCATCGTCGTCCAAGAAAACCGGAGCTTCGACGACTTCTTCGCGACGTTCCCCGGCGCCGACGGTGCGACTCAAGGATTGATGAAGACAAACAAGGGCGACGTGTACGTGCCCCTCCAAGAGAGCCGCTTGGAGTTCGACAATCTCGGACACGAGCACTTTTCATTCTTGCTCGAGTACGACAAGGGAAAGATGGACGGGTTCAATCTGGTCAAGCGCGAGCTTCCGAAGGGCGTGAAGACCAAGGCGGGCACCTACGCATACCGCTACGTCGATCCGAACGACATCCAGCCGTATTGGACGATGGCGAAGCAGTACGTGCTCGGAGACCATATGTTCACGACCCAAAGCAGCAGCAGCTTCACGGCGCACCAAGATTTGATCGCCGGCGGCACGCCGGTCGGCGACGGCGACAATGTCATCGACTTTCCGTCCCCGTCGGCGTGGGGCTGCAACGCACCACCGGGGACCGTTACCTCGCTGATCACGGCCACCGGCCGCTACCTGCGCGACCGAGGGCCATTCCCGTGCTTCAGCTATCCCACGTTGCGCGATCTGCTCGACGCCAAAGGCCTTTCGTGGCTCTACTTTACGAACACGTCGCACGCCTACGTTTGGAACGCCTTCGACGCGATCAAGGCGGTTCGCAAGAGTCCCGAGTGGCAGAACAACATGGTGATCCCCGAAACGAAGATCTACGACACGATTGAGAAGTCGCAACTTCCCGCGGTTTCGTGGGTGATCCCCGACGCGCTCGACTCAGATCATCCGGGACTTCACTCCGATTCGGGCCCCTCGTGGGTGGCGAGCGTCGTCAACGCGATCGGAGAGAGCTCGTACTGGCCTTCTACCGCGATCGTCGTCGTTTGGGACGACTGGGGCGGAGAGTACGACAACGTGCCGCCGCCGCAGATCGACGGCCAAGGCCTCGGCATGCGCGTTCCGATGCTGCTCGTTTCAGCGTACGCGCGAGAAGCCACCGCCAACACGCCCGGCTACATCTCGCACACGCAATACGATTTCGGGAGCATCTTGAAGTTCATCGAGGACAACTGGGGCCTCGGGCGCCTCGGCACGTCCGACGTCGGTGCGAAGAGCCTCCTCGACTGCTTCGATTTCAGCAAGCCGCCGCGACCGTTCATCCCGATCGCCGCGAAGTATTCGAGGGAGTACTTTGAGAAGCGCTCGCCCTCCGGCTTGCCGGTCGATACGGAGTAGCCGGCCGCCGCGCTAGCGGTTGCGCTCTTTAGAGAGTTCCGATGCGACGCTGCGGTAGAGCGACCGCGTCGCACGCGCAAACAGGTCGGCGACTCGAAAGAGCCCGTCGCCCGAAATGGTGATTGCCTGCCACGCGACGCCTTCGTGACGCTGAACCAACGCGTACGTGTCGTTGCCGATGTCGTAAATCGCGAACTCGCTCGACTCGGCGATCAGCCGTCCAGCCTCGAGCGTTTCGCGGTCGATGCTTGGGAGGAGCTTCATGTCGCCGGCGCCTGACGCAGGGGCAGTTCGCGAATACCGCCGGCCTGACGTATGTCGTCGAGATCCTTGACCAGCGCCTCTCCCAACGCGTCGCTGGGAGGACAGCTGAGATCCGGGGAGGCCCATCCCTGCCACGTAATGCGCGTCGAGGTTCCAAACGACGCGCTCTTCATGCACGGGGCGGTCGTCAGGTTGCCCTTGCGTGCGGCGGCGAGGTCGGCGAAGAAGCGCGCTGCCGTCGCGGCAGGGACGGTAAAAGCCTTTGCCGCGCTCGCCGCCGCGCCGCCTTTGTTCTGGAGCGTTAGCGAAGCTTTGCCGTCCGGCCAAACTTGAATGGTGAAGCCGTACGAGTTCGTCGAGCCCGAGTTGACGATGACGGCGACGTTGCCGGGCGTAGCTGCCACGCCGCCTGCAATCGCCAGCACCGCGAATATGGTTGCACGCATCCGCATTGGGATCCTTAGTATGCTCCGATGCCCACGGGAGTACCCCAGCCGGTAGGTCCATCGAAACCGACGCGCGCCGTGCAGATATAGACCACCTGCGAAGCGCACGTCACCCCGATGTTCGCATCGAGATTATTGCCGACCGTCACGTCGTTGACATGCCCAGCGTGATGCTTCCAGAAATACGATGCACCCATTTGGCTGGCGGCATTACCTGCAAGCGCGTAAACGGCCGAGATGATCTGCGTAGACGCGCTCGTGCCGCCGAAGAGCCAGAAGCAATTCGGCGGAGAGCAACCGATCTCGGAATTGTAGACGATTACTGGGGTTCGCAGCGACGCGGTCGCCGACGTGTCGGCCGCCGAGCGCATCTTGCAGCCTTCGTCGGTCTGCCACGACGGCTTCGCGATCTTCTTGCTGCAGGCGCTCCCCGTCGCGCCGCACGGCGAATCGCCGCTGCTGCCGCATTCGCGGAAGGTCCAATCGTTCCAGACCGTCTCGCTCCAGCCGCGCTTGTTTTGCGCGCGGACGAGGTGCGTACCGCCGACGCAGACGACGTAGGTGTACGTGCACGGCTGGATCGGGCCGCCGCCGTAACTGCCACCCCCACCGTTATCTCCGGCTGCCGCCGAGATCACGACGCCGGGCTGGTGGAAGTCCGAGTTGTCGGGCCCTTCGGGGCTGCCGCCCCAGGAAACGCCGATGTACTTCGAACCGAGGTTGCCGGCAGTTTTGACCCCGGCGTAGAGGTTGCTCGTGTCGTTGTTGTTCGCCTGAACGAGAATGATCTTGCAGTTGGGGCAGATGCCCGAGACCATGTCGAGGTCGAGCGACTCTTCGCCTCTCCAGTCGTCGCTGGGCGGCGGTTCGGGCGGCAAGGGCGAAGGATTGCCTTCCTGATTGACGATGCGCAGGCATTTGGTTTCGGTGCCGCAGGCCTTCAAGCCCATCGTCTTGCGAAAGTAGGCGAGATCCGACGCCGCATGCTTATAGCCGTACGCGTCGACGATCGCGACGACCTTACCGGTCCCGGCCTTGAGCGAGGGCAGCGCGTAGGCTTCCTGCAGATCGCTCGGGCAGTAGCCCTCGTCGAACGGGCAGGTCGCGTTCTGGTGGACTTGGGGTGAGAGCTGCGTGTTTGCCATGAGATCGGTTCTCACCATCGCGAAGCACTGCATGCGCGCCGGAGTGCCCGGCGTCGCACAGAGCCGTCGCACCGGATCGGAGGTCAGAAAGGGAACGTCGCCGTTCGCTGCGTTGCCGAGGGAGGCGCTCTGCGGAACCAGGGACTGATTTACCGCGCTATTGGAGCATGCGGCCGGCACTAAGACGGCCAATACCGTCAGAGCTTGAAGTATTACGCGTTTCACAAATGCCTCCCAACCATTAACGCGACGACCCAGGCCGCCGTTACCGGGTAAGGCAGGGAGACTTCGCATGCCGGCCTACCCGGCACCTATGCGCTGGCGAATTCCCACGCCGCTGCGCCGGGATTTGTTGATCGTAGGCAACGGGAAAGCGATCGTCGCGGGCAATTTCGTCGCGCCACGCCCTCCGACGAGCGGCGAACCGGGCGACGCACTGCTCGTCGAGGCGAGCGCTCAGGTGCGCGCGTATTTCGATAGGCGCCTACGGCGTTTCGATCTCCCGCTGGCATTTACCGGAACGGCGTTTCAGATTGCGACCTGGCGCGCCGTCGCATCGCTCGAATTCGGCGAGTTCGTCTCTTACGCCGACGTCGCACGAGCGATCGGCCGACCGCTCTCACACCGTGGCGTTGCCGCCGCGATGGCAGCGACGCCTATCGACCTCTTCGTTCCGGCGCACCGCGTGGTCGGCGCCGACGGCAGAGTCAAAGGCGCTGGTCCGCGGTCGGTGCGATTTCGTCTCGCCGAATTCGAACTCGCTCGCTCGCCGATCCGCAAGCGTAGCTCGCATTCTCGATCGTTTCTTCTAAGAAACGCTCCTGATAGGCGATGACGTCCTCGACGAATGGAAACTGCGGATGGCGCCGACGCGCCGCGAGGCGATAGCGATCTCCTTCGCGCTCGAGAATTCCCCATCGCACCATAAGCGGTAGCGCTCTGCTCACCATCGCGCGCGGTGAGCGGCGCAGCTCGGGATCGACGAAGAGCAACGGCGGCAACGCCCTCAGGGCCGATGCGACCGCCGAGACGGCATCGTCGCGCGTAAAGCTGGGAGGGTGGCTCGCCAGCCACCCTCCCAGCAGTTGGCTCGTCGTGACCGGACGAATCGCGGCGAGCGTCCGCATCATGCGCGTCATCGTCTCACGCCACGCCGAGTCCGAGTGTGACGACGGTAAGCGTACGATGCGGTAGAGCATCGAGAGCCGCTTCGATACGAAGGGATCGTAACTGACGCCGACCAGGTAGATCGCCGCGAGCGGCGCGAGACGCTCGATCACCCCCCGCATCGGCAGCATCCGTCCGTCGATCGTATAGTGACCCTCTGGAGTCAGATAGAACGTGCCGCCGCGCCGCACGATCTGCTCCATGCGTACCAAATCCTGCTCGAGGTACTCGCGCGTTTCGTCGAGAATTTTCGCGCCGGTACGGTTCGCGAACGGTCGTTACCTTCACCACGGCGTGCGCTCGCGCGAAGAGGTCGCGCCGCCAAAGATCCGAGGTCGTCGTTTCCGGCGGGAAGCGGGCCGCAACGCGTTTTTCGAAAACTTTCGAGAGCGGCAGTCTGCCGTGACGCCGCTGCGCTGCCCAGGCGAACGCGGCGATCGCGCGCGAGGCGAGCTCGTTCTCGAGCGGCAGCATACCGAGCGAGACGAAGAGCTGTCCTGCATTATGGAAGAGTCCAATCAGCCAGCCTCCGACCAGCGGCGCGATGACGTTGGGCACGCTCGTCGCAATGCCCCCAAAGACCGAGGCTGCGCCCCACGTCGCGCAGCTTTGGAACCGCGTCCATCGCCATTGCCCAACCGCTGGAGATCACGCCGCCGAAACCGATCCCAAAGAGGACCGCAAACGGAAGCACCCATCGCAGCTCCGGAGCGACCGCGAAACCGATCGTCGCCGCTGCCATCGAGGCTCCCGCGAGCGCGGTTACGATCTTGCGCGGCGCGCGATCCGAAAGCAGGCCGAGGAAGACGCTGGAGAGCACCGCTCCGCCGATCGTCGCGAATGCGTACAGAGCCGTGCCCGCCGAAGGATTGGCGATCTTCTGCACGTCGCGAAAATAGAAGAGCACGAACGTCTGCAGCATCGTGAGCCCGAAGAAGACTAAGATGCGCGCCGTGAAGACGACGACGAAATCATGCCAGTCTCGGACGTGTGCGTGGTCTTCTTCACCCGCATACGCGCCTTCCCGAATGCCCAAGAGCGAGAGGCCGCCAAGCGCCATCGCCGCTCCCGCAGCGAGGAACGTCAGTTGCGGACTCGGCGCGGTTCCGGCGATGGCAAATCCGACCACGCTGCCGGCGAGCGTCGCGACGCCGCGAACGCCGGAGACGACTCCCCACTGCCGGCGGGGCACCGATTCGGGAAGTATCACTTGATACGCGCTGAGCGCCACGTTCGATCCCAACGTCGCGAGCACGAGAAGAACGGCAAACATCGGCAGCGTGGTTGCGTACGCCAGGCCGACGAGCGCGACGACGTCGATGAGAATGCCGACGGCGACGAAAGAGCGGCGCGAGCCGCCGCGGCGCCGTCGCGCGTCGGAGAGCCATCCGCTCATGGGGGGCACGATCATCGTCGCGAGCGCGGCGATGCTCGCAAGTGCGGCGAGCACGAAGACGTGGTGCTCGGGCGCTAGACGAACCGTCATCGCCGGAACCGCAATCGTCAAGAGCGCCGTGTCCTGGAAGGTCAGCGGCATCCAGAGAAAGTTGAGCGTTATCCAGCCGCCGATCAGGCGGGCGTGGGCCAACGGCCTATCCACTACCCGCGCTATTGCTTGACGGCGTCGATCAACACGATTCCGCGGCCGCCGAAATCGCGAAGCTTGTCGAGCGCGGCGATAGCCGCCCCGATCGGCGTATCCGGGTTCGTCGCCTCGGTCACGGTAAATCCGGTCTGTCTCTTCGCTTGCGCGTCGATCGGGTCGCGCAGCATGCTCGGGATATGCTTGAACCGGCCGATGAGGCCGAGCATCGGACCGGCCTTCTCGTCGAGCGTCTGAGGATCGACGATCATCACGACCACGCCGTGAAGCTTACCCCGCTCCGCTCCTTCGAACGCGAGGAAGTCGACGCCGAGCTCGCGCGTGTGCGTTCGCACCGCTTCCACGCCGTTGCCGCTCGCCGCGAGCCGGTAGCCGGTCGGCGGATCGGCGCTCAAGCCTTGCAGCCACGACTCGAGCACGGGCATGTAGGCCTGCGTTCCGGCAACGACGTCGTGTCCGTCGTACGTCCCCGCACCCTGCGCGAGAACGGCGCTGTCGGCCACTCCCGGCCGCTTTGCGATCGTCGTGCGCCATTGGCGCGACGCAAGGACTTCGGCACCGTCGAAGAGCGGAAACGCCACGGGATTGGTCGGCTGCGGCGAAGCGCCGGCCGCGGAGCCGTGGTTTGCATTAGAGCACGCCGACAGCACGGCGGCGGCAACGAGTGCCGCGAGGCATGAACGCATCACCGGGCGCCGATTCGAGGAGAAGCTCGGCACCCCCCGTAAGCCCAGCCGAGTGCCTCCTCTCTCGTATGGTTCTTATCTGAAGGTCGACGAGCTGCTCGGCCTTCAACGACCGCTTTCGCGGCCCGAGCATCACGACGAGATGCTCTTCATCATCATCCATCAGGTCTACGAGCTCTGGTTCAAACAGCTGTTGCACGAGCTCGACGCGGCAATGATCGCACTCGATCGCGACGCCTTGCCTCGCGTCGCGAAGCATTTTCGACGCATCCATACGATCCAGCGGCTGCTCGAAGAGCAGGTCGAGATTCTCGAGACGATGGCGCCTCAAGAGTTCAATCAGTTTAGAGACAATTTGAATCCCGCGAGCGGGTTCCAATCGGTGCAATTTCGCGAGCTCGAATTTGCCTGCGGCCTTCGCCGCACCGATCTGTTGCGACTGATCGAGCTCGGAGACGCCACGCGCGCCCGGCTCGAGCGGCGCTCGCAGGAGCCGTCGCTCTACGATCGAGTCAAAGCACTCTTGCGCCGGCGTGGCTTTGCGGTCGACTCGAGCTCCGAGCTCGTCGAGAGCTTTCGCCGCATCTATTCCGACGAATCGCAGCATTACGATCTCTATCTCTTACTCGAGGATTTGATCGAGCTCGACGAACGCTTTCTGCTCTGGCGCGGCCGCCACGTTCGCATGGTCGAGCGTATGATCGGTCAGCGGCAGGGCACGGGAGGCTCGCCCGGTGCGCGCTATCTCGAGAGCACCCTGGCCTATCGCTTCTTTCCCGAGCTTTGGGAAGTTCGCACTTATCTGGGCGAAGGACGGTACGGGTGAGACGCGACGAGTTCCCGATTCTCGCCGATTCAACGTATCTCGTAAGCCACTCGATGGGAGCCGCGCCGTTGGGCGCCCTCGCGGCGTTGCAAACCTATTGGGACGAGTGGGCCGCGCAAGGCCCCGAGGCCTGGGAGCGGTGGCTGCCGCGCATCGCGGAGATTGCCGACGGCATCGGCTCGATCGTCGGCGCTCCCGCGGGGAGCTGTTTTTTGGGACCGAACGTATCGGTGCTCCAAGCCGCAATCGCAACCTGCATCGACTTTCGAGGCGACCGCAACGAAGTCGTCTACGAGGCGCTGCAGTTTCCGTCGCTCACCTACGTCTGGCGAGAGTGGGAACGCTACGGCGCCACCGTTCGGGTCGTCGAGTCCGCCGACGGCCGCACGATTCCGACCGAACGCATCGTCGAAGCCATCACCGAAAAGACCGCCATCGCGGTCCTCTCGCACGCCTATTACGTCTCCGGCGCGATTGCGGACGTACGGGCAATTCAGCGGCACTGCCGCAAGGTCGGAGCTTTGCTCTGCGTCGACGCGTATCAAACGACGGGAGTCTACCCGTACGACGTCAGCGCCTGGGACCTGGATCTAGTTACCGGCGGATCCCACAAATGGCTCTGTGGGGGTCCGGGGTGCGGTTGGATCTACGTCAAGCCCTCGCTACTCGAACGCTTCCGCCCCGCCATCACCGGTTGGATGGCGCACGCGCGTCCGTTCTCATTCGAGGCTGCCCCAATGGTGCACGCGCCCTCGATGTATCGGTTCGGACATGGCACGCCGACGATTCCGGGGTATATGGTCGCCCAGCCTGGACATGAGATGATCGCATCGCTCGGCGTCGCCCGAATACGCGAACGCAACGTCCGCCTCACCGAAAGGATCGCCGGCATGGCGCTCGAGCGCGGTCTGCGCGTTAGCTCACCGCTGGAACCGGAGCGCCGAACCGGCTGGATCGGAATCGACTTCGAAGGCGCCGAGCAGGCATGTCGTCGCCTGATCGAGCGGCGCGTCTTCGTCGATTACCGGCCCGGTTGCGGAATTCGGGTGGGGCCGCATTTCTATACCGACGACGCCGAGATCGAGGAATTCTTCAGGGCGCTCGCAACCTTGTAGGATTCACCGTGTCTTCGATGATCGTCGACCATACCAGAATTGGCGCCGCATTCCGGCGCCTTTCGATTCCCGTTGCGATTCAGATCCTCGGCGATCAGCTGCTCGGAGTCGTCGACACAATTGCGATCGGCAGCATGGGTGCCGTCGCCCTCGCGGGCGCGACCGCGGCGAACACCGTCTTCATCGCAATCGTCTTCTCGGCGTCGGGTTTCATGAGCGGCACGTCGATCGTCGCCGCGCAGCGGATCGGCGCGGAAGACGTCGACGGCTTCGCCCGGACGGTGCGCGCCGGCGTCGTCGTCCCGCTGATCGTCGGCATCCTCGCTTTTGCCGTCAGCCTCTTTGCCGCGAGCTCCGCGATTCATGCGATGATCGGTGCGCTCCCCAGCGCCGACGCCAGCGCGATCTACCTCGTGCTGCGTTGCGCTTCTATCGTACCGATCGTCTTCTCCGGCACGCTGATCGTCGGGTTGGGGGCAGCCGGAAACCGGCAGCTCGGCATCCTGGTACTGGTCGTCGTCAACCTCATTCATATCCCGCTGCTGCTGATGCTCGGCCTGGGCTGGTGGACGCACCATCCGTTCGGCATCGTGGGCGCCGGCGTCTCGTCGCTCCTCTCTGAAACTATCGCGGCCTGCTATGCGATCTTCTACGTCGCTCGCCGTCCCGCGTACCGCATCTTCGCGCAGCGCGAGCTCTCGTGGCGGCTCGCGCAGCGGTGCGCGCGCTTGGGTTTTCCCGAGGCGATCTTCCTGCTCGGCGTCACCGTTCCCGACATCTTCATCGTCGCGATGCTCGCACCGCTCGGCGCGATGGCGGTCGCCGCCTTTCGCGCTCTCAACATCGTATCGGACCTCACGTTCGTGGTTCCGAGCCCGCTCCAGAGTGCGGCGCAGGTCGTCATTGGGCAACGGCTCGGCGCGGGCGACCCGGAGGGAGCACGGTGGTTCTTCGAGCGCGCTCTGCGCATCTCGCTGATCGTCACGACGCTGACCGGTGCGATCGTCGCTCTCTTGGCGTGGCCGCTCGCCTACGTCTTCACCCTCGATGCCGCGATTGCAACGATGGCCGCGTGGCCGCTCGCGCTCCACATGGTGACGATGCCGCTCAAAGGGTGGGCGATGGTCTCGCTTGCGCCGATCCGGGCGTCGGGCGACACGCGCTTTTCGATGACCGTCGGTCTCTTCTGCAGCGCGCTCGTCATTCCGTTGGCATGGATTGGCATCGAACGCCTCCATCTCGGCCTCTACAGCGTCGCGCTGGGCTGGATCGCCGCGTGGGCGCTGCGCGCGCTGCTCACCCAATGGAAGCTGCGCGACGGCGCCTGGATGCGGCGGGCTCCGCTCGCAGCCTGAGGAATACCCTTCGAGATGGCGTTTACCGAGGGATTCATCTCGGAACTGGTAGGACGGCGAGCGACGATTGACGATCTGCCGATCGGGAAGGTCGCCGATTTCGTAATCGGCAAGCCCGACGCCGTCTTTCCGCAAGTCGACGGGCTCGTCATCAAGACCGCGCAGGGCCTTCGTTTCGCGCCGATCGAGACGGTCGCCGACGTCGATCGCAACGGCAGCGTCGCGCTGACGATCGCGCCGAAGGATCCCGCCCCGTCCGAGCAATCCGAGCTCTATCTGGTTGCCGATTTGCTCGACAAACAGATCGTCGACGTCGATGGCCGCAAGGTCGTACGGATCAACGACATCGAGGTCGCGAATACCGGCGGACGGCTCCGCGTCGTCGCCGCCGACGTCGGATTGGCCGGTCTCTTGCGGCGCCTGGGCTTGCGATCGTTCGGCAAGCGCTGGCTTTCGCGGATCGGCAGCGTGCCGCGCTCGATGATCGCGTGGGATTCCGTCGCGCCGATTCGCGACGTCAATCCGTCGCACGTCCGCCTCTCCGTCAAGCAGAACCGGCTGGCGCGCCTCCATCCGTCCGAGCTCGCCGAGATCATCGGCGATCTCTCGGCGCGCGAAGCGCTCGCGGTCGTTGGGCAGCTCGACGACGAGACCGCTGCCGACGCGTTCGAGCACCTCGACGCCGAGACGCGCAAGAGCCTCATCGACGAGATCGGCACCGAGCGCGCCGCCGACATCATCGAAGAGATGGATGCCGACGACGCGGCCGATCTGTTAGCGGAGCTCCCCGAAGAACAGCAGACGCAGCTGCTCGCCGAGATGAACGCGTATACCGCCGGCGAGCTTCGGGAGCTCGTAAAGTATCCGGAAGATACGGCGGGCGGCATGATGACGACCGACTACGTCTGGATCTACCCACACCGCACGACCGAGGCGACGATTCGCAAGATTCGCGAGATCGCGCCGACGTCGGAGTTTATCTACTATCTTTACGTGCTCGACAAGGAGGATCGTCTGCTCGGCGCGCTCTCGCTGCGAACCCTGCTGCTCGCGCTTCCGACCGCATTCATCGATCGCATCATGGAGACCGATCTCGTGACGGTCGCTCCGAACACGCCGGCGGTCGACGTCGCATCGACGATCGCGAGGTACGATCTGCTCGCCGTGCCGGTCGTCGGCAGCGACGGGAAGATGCTGGGCATCGTCACCGTGGACGATGCAATCGACGCCATCATGCCCGACGACATCGCGAAGAAACTGCCGCGAGTCCGCCGCCAACGTCCACGCGCGACCGCGACGTGACGCCCGAGAAGGTTGTCGAATTCACCGAGGCTCTCGCGCGAATCGCCGCGTCGGGGGGCGGCCCGAAAGCACTCGCGACACATCTTGCCCAGACCGCCGGCGGCGGCGTGCTGCTCGAGGATTCAAAATGGCGCCATCTCGCGGCGGCCGGATCGGGAGCGATTCCCGCGAGCGCGCGCGGCGTCGTCGAAACGGGAGCACCTGGCCGCGCGCGACGCGTTACCGCCGGCAACTCCGACGTGGGCTGGCTCTCGCTCTTCGGCAGCGACTCCGCGCCCGAGGCCGACATCCTCTTACGGCTCACGGCCGCCGCGATCGGCGTCGAGCTCGCGCGCGACGGCGCCACGCTGCACCAGCGAAAGGGCGACTTTTGGGAGTCGCTGCTCGCCCGCGCGTTTCACGACGCGACGTCGGCGCGCGACGAAGCGGCTGGGCGCGGCATCGCACTCGCCCCGTTCTACATCGCGCTCGCGCTCGAAGTAGAGAGCACCGACGAAGCCCGCGCCGCGAGCGCTCTCGGCGAAGTGCGAAGCATCGCAATCGATCTCTTTCGTTCGGGCGACACCGGCGTCGGGTGTCTCGAGCAGAGTCCCACGCTCTTGGTCTTCGTTCCGGCCGCTCGAGCGGTCGACGCGAGCAATGCGAAGACCGCCGCAGGCCTACTGCCCAAAAGCGTCGCGCGGCGCAAACCGCACCTGCGAATTTCGGGGGGCGTGGGGACGTTGGAAGCGCCGACCGCTCTTCACGCGAGCGCCCAGGCCGCGCAAGCAGCGCTCGCGATCGGCCGGCGCATCTACGGAGCGGGGCGCGTCGTCGTCTACGACGAGCTCGGCGCCTATCGTTTGCTCTACGAAGGGGCCGACGTCGAGCGCTTGCGTGCCTTTGCATCGGCAACGCTTGCGCCGCTACGTAGCTACGACGAGAAACATCAGACCGAGCTGGAGCGAACCCTCAAGCTCTACTTCAAAGCGGGTCAAAACGTTAAGACGGCGGCGGCGGAGCTGAGCGTCCACCGCCATACCGTTTTCTACCGGTTGCGGCAAATCGGGGAAATATGCGCGCGCGCGCTCGAGAGTCCGCACGATCAGCTCACTCTTCGCCTGGCGGTTGCAATTGACGAACTCGACGACTCGAACTGAATGGCGCCGGCCCTCCGCAAAGCGAGAGGTCGTGCGGCTCGCACACGAGCAGAACGTGCGCTTCGTGCGCTTGGTCTTTGCCGATATCTTGGGCGTCAGCAAAAACGTCTCGATTCCGATCGACAAGCTCGAAGCCGCGCTCGACGGACGCGTTACATTCGACGGCGGTTCGATCGACGGTTTCGTGCGCGGCGAAGAGCTCGACATGCTCCTGCGGCCGGATCCGTCGACGTATGCGGTCTATCCGTGGCGCGCGGCCGGCGACGCCTGTGAAGCACGGCTAATCTGCGACATCGCGATGCCCGACGGCTCGCCGTTCGAGGGGTGTCCCCGCACTACGCTGCGGCGCGCGATCGAGAGCGCGCCGGCACTGAGCGGTCAGCGCGTCGGATTGGAAGTCGAGTTCTATCTCTTCGAGCGGCGCGACGGCGAAGTTGCCTCGACCGTTACGTCGGACGTGGGCTCGTACTTCGATTTCTCCGCAAACGACCGCGGCGAGGAGGCGCGCAACGCGATCGTCGCCGCGCTCAGCGCGATGGGTGTTCCGATCGCATCGGCCCATCACGAGCACGGCGCCGGACAGCACGAGATCGACGTCGCGCACGACGATCCGCTCGCCGCAGCCGATCACGCGCTCACGCTGCGCACTATCGCGAAACACGTCGCAGCCGATTTCGGTTTGGAGGCGACCTTCATGCCCAAGCCGCTCGCCGATTGCGCCGGAAGCGGCTTGCACGCGGATTTTCTTTTGGCCGAATCGAGCGACGAGGAGACGGCGCTCTACGTGATCGGCGGTCTCCTCGCCCATGCGGCCGCGACGACGGCGATCTGCAACCCGACGGTCAACTCGTACAAACGTTTGGTGGCCGCTTGGGACGCGCCCATCTATGCGGTATGGTCGGAGCGCAGCGCAAACGCACTCGTGCGCGTTCCGCCCGGACAGAAGGCCGCCCGCATCGAGATGCGCAGTCCCGATCCGGCCTGCAATCCGTACCTCGCGTTGGCCGTCTTGATCGGCGCCGCGGCCGACGGCGTGGAGCGCGGCTCGCTGCCGGGACCCGCGCTGGTCGGATCGACCTACGATCTGACGGAAAAGGAACGTCGCGAGCGCGGCATCCGCACGCTGCCGAAATCGCTTAGCCAGGCGATCGCGGAGCTCGACTCCGATGCCGTCGTGCGCGCGGCGCTCGGCGACCATCTCTACCACGCATTCCGCGACGCAAAGCTCGAGGAGTACGAACGCTACCGCCGCGCCGTTCACCCGTGGGAACGCGACCAATACTTACGCCTTTACTAGCCGGCCGATCGTGAGATCGCGCGCGCTCGCGCCGATCGCCGCAGCGATTGCAGCGGCCGGCGTCGCCGCCGCCGCGACGGCATTCGCACCGCCCTGGCTCAAGACGATGGACCGCGTCGTTGCATGTTACGACATTGGCGTCATGACGATGCTGGTCTGGCTCTGGACGATCGCGCTTCGCTCGAGTGCTTCGCAGACGCGGGCGCGGGCCGCCGCGCAGGATCCCGGCCGAGATGCCGTCCTGGTTTTAACGCTCGTCGCGGTGGTGTTTGGCTTCGTCGCTGCCTTCACTATTCTGGGGCGCGCGCCGAGCGATAAGGTCGCGCCGCACGAAGCGACCGTCTACGCGCTTGGGTTTGGCGCCGTCGTGCTGGGCTGGCTGCTGATTCACACCGTCCTCTCGTTCCGTTACGCGCATCTTTACTATCGCGATCGGGACCGGGACAAAGAGAGCGACCGCGGGCTCAGGTTCCCCGGCGACGCAGAACCCAACTATGCCGACCTCGCCTACTTCTCATTCGTGATCGGGATGACGTTCCAGGTCTCAGACGTCCAGGTCACCGCCAAAAGCGTCCGGCGGCTGGTGCTCGCGCACGGCCTGATTTCGTTCGCCTACAACACCGCGATTCTCGCGCTGGTGGTAAACATCGTCTCAGGGTTGCTGCACTAGGAGTTTGTCCTGGTGAGCCTACCGGTTCGGCGCGACGCTGATCGTCGCGGAATAGAGATTAACGACGCCGTCGTCGCCGTAAACGAAGAGCGGTTTGCCGCCCGATGGGTAACGCCAGAAACCGATGCGGCCGGCCTTGTGTTGCTTCCCGTCCGGAGCAATTACGCGGTTGCGATGGATATACTCGTATCCCCTCGAAGGATTGCTCCGGAGCAGAATCCGAGTCGTGCCAACAACGGTCCCTGTCGAGCCGGAGGTAGTTATCCGGTAGATCGTGCCGGCCTCTTGGATCGTGATATACTCTCCGTCCCATTGAACCGCCCCTGGACTCTTGAGCGGCTTATTCAGGGTGATGTTGGTAAACGCACCGCTCCCCACAGGAAGCTCGGCAAACTCTATCTCCCCGCTGGCGGTGCTCCCTTCAATAAAGAGATTACCCTGACCGTCGTAGCTGCAGGAGTAGTAATTGCTCATGCCGGGATCGGTGTATGTCGTGGGCGTGCCCATGGCATCGGCAAAGATCGCAACGTTGCCTTGCGCATCGGGGTCCGCCCTGCTCACGACGGCAAGATTCCCAGTCGTCGGATCGCTGGCGCAATCGTTGGCGTATCCATTGCCTCCATCGCCAAGCGAAGCAACGGGTGACGTTCCGCCGTGCGCGTACTCGTAAATCGTCGTACCATAGTAGTACTCCGCCTCGATGAATACGTCACCCTGGGTATCCGAGCAGATGCCCTCGGTCGTGGCGGGCGGGTACGACGGATTCGAAACCGTGAACTGACCCACGTACGCGTTGCCCGGGTACGTATAAATAACGACCACGCCGCGATTGTGGCCAAGGCTGTAGCCCTGATCGACGTAAAGCAGGTCGCCTCCGGAGTTGGAGCGCACGCGGGCGTGATTCATGCCTCCCTGTGACGACGTTTCGAGTGCTCCGACTGACGACGCAGCCGCGCCGCAGCCGGCCAGCGCCGCAACCGTCGCACAAACGACGAATGCACGAACGGCCAGACCCGAAGTCTTCATTTTTTTCCCTCTAGGAGCCTGTAGGGTTTTCCGAAGAGGAACCTGCTACAATTTGGTCGTGAGCGATCATTTTCGGCCCCTTGATCGAGAGACGTTGTTCTTGCTTCCGCCCAGCGTTCAGGATTGGTTGCCCGAAGGGCACCTTGCCCGATTCGTCGCGGAGATCGTTGCGAAGCTTGATCTGCGCTCGTTACGCGCCAAGTACGCGGGCCGCGGGCATGAAGCCTATCAGCCTGAGATGATGGTAGCGCTGCTCTTCTACGGGTACGCGACGGGAACGTTCTCGTCTCGTAAGCTGGAACGGGCGACCTACGATTCGGTCGCCTTTCGCTTTATCGCGGCCAATCAGCATCCCGAGCACGACACGATCGCGACGTTTCGGCGTCGTTTTCTGGCAGAGGTGCAGGCTTGTTTTCGGCAGATTCTGCTGATCGCCGCCGAAAGCGGGATGCTGAAGATCGGGCGGGTGAGCCTCGATGGGACCAAGGTCAAAGCCAACGCCTCCAAGCACCACGCGATGAGCTACGAGCACGCGGGCAAGTTGGAGCGACGGATTAAGAATGAGATTGGACGATTGCTCCGACTGGCCGAAAAGGCCGATCAAAGCGATCTGCCCGACGGCATGGATGTTCCCGCCGAGTTGGCGCGTCGCGAGGCGCGACTGCAAGCGATCGCCGAAGCGAAGGAGCGCATCCGCGAGCGTGAACAGCAACGGATTGCTCAAGAGCAGGCTGCCCATGATCAGCGCGTGGCACAACGGGCAGCTCGCGAGCAAAGCACCGGAAAAAAGACGAGGGGCCGCAAACCCAAGCGCCCGTCGCGCGCCATCGATCCCAAGGCGCAGATGAATCTGACCGACGAGGAGTCGCGCATCATGCCCAGCGTCACCGGATTCGAGCAAGCCTATAACGCGCAAAACGCGATCGACTGCGCTTCGCGGTTGCTCATCGACGTAGACGTGAGCCAACAGTCTACTGATTGCACCTTGCTCGGGCCTGCTGTCGAGCGGCTCGGCGCGCTGCCGCAAGAGCTTGGAAACGCCACGGAAATCCTCGCCGACGCGGGATATTACAGCGCAAACAACGTTGTAATCTGCGAGCAGTACGCGATGACGCCATACATCAGCCCAGGCCGAGAACGGCACGCTGGCGGGCTCGAGCGATTCAAAGTACCGAAGCCTGTGCCGGCTAACGCGGCACCGCACGAGCGAATGAAGCATCGCCTTCGAACACCAGATGGTCGCAAGATCTATGGCGAGCGAAAGAGCACGATCGAACCTGCGATTGGCATCGTCAAGAGCGTTATGGGGTTCCGCCAATTTTCGCTGCGAGGGTACCAAAACGTTCGGAGCGAGTGGCAAATCGTTGGAGCAGCGTATAATCTGCGCAGACTGCACACGCTGATGAGCAAACCGGTGAAAGCAGGATGAGCTTGGCTTTGCGAGGATGGATTCACCCCGGGAACCAGCGACGAAATCGACGGCAGATTTGCAACCCGCCCGCCACAACCGCCACTTTCCACCTCTTCAAAGCCTACAGGCTCCTAGGTCAGACCAGGATGCGCCTTCTTGCCGGAACTGTCAACCGCCGCGACCTATTTCGCGACGCTTACGGCGGCCCCAATCGGATAGGTAGCATGTCGCCGCCGATCGGCAAAGAGACCTTAAGATGCCTCCGGCGCCGGGGCTCGGCGAGCTACGCGCTTGAGGATCTGCCAGGCATGCTCGACGTCGCTGCGCTGCGTGCGCAGGTTACCGATCGCGAGCCGAATCGCATAGCGACCATCGACTTTGGTGTGCGAGATGAAGACTTCTCCGCCGGCGTTGACGGCGTGCATGATCGAGGCATTGAGCACCTCGAGGTTCGACTCGTCGGCGCCGGGCGGGGCGTAACGGAAACAGACGACGGAGAGCGGATGGGGCGCGAGCACCTCCCAGTGCGGTTCCTCGCGAACCCACGCAGCGAACTCTTGAGCGAGGGCGATATGGCCGCGCAGCTTCTGCCGGATGCCTTCGGCGCCGAAATATCGCAGGACGAACCAGAGCTTGAGCGCGCGGAAGCGCCGGCCGAGCTGAAGCCCGTAATCCATATAGTTGATCGCGTCGGCTTCCGGCGTCGTGAGGTACTCCGGTACGAGACCGAACGCGCGGCGGACGACCGCCTCATCCTTCAGAAAGAGCGCCGACAAATCCATCGGAACGAACATCCACTTGTGCGGGTTGACGACCAGCGAGTCGGCGAGCTCGACGCCGTCGAGCAGATCGCGAAACTCGGGAAGGATCGCCGCGGTTCCGGCGTAGGCGGCGTCGACGTGCAGCCAGACTCCCTCTTCGCGCGCGACCCGTGCGATCTCGCGCACCGGGTCGACCGAGGTCGTCGAAGTGGTTCCGACGGTCGCGACGATCGCGAGCGGCCGCATTCCGGCGGCGCGATCCGCTTCGATGCAAGCCCGCAGTTCGTCCGCGCGCATGCGGAATGCGCCGTCGCATGGAATGCGTACGACGTTGCGTTGCCCGATACCCAGAGCGATCGCCGCTTTCTCCACGTGCGAGTGCGTCTCGTCGGTAATGTAAATTCGCAACGCCGGAAGCGGGCGTCCCGCCATCCCATGCTCGCGGATCTGGAGATTGAGCGCCTCGCGCGCCGCGGCGAGCGCCGTGAAGCCGGCGATCGACGCCGTGTCGTAGATGATGCCGGTCCATTGCGGGGGAAGGCCGAGCAATCGCCCGAGCCAGCGCATCGTCACCTCCTCGAGCTCGGTTGCGGCCGGTGACGTTCGCCAAAGCATCGCCTTCACGTCGAGCGTCGCGGCTAAGGCCTCGGCCGCAATCGCCGCGGGCGCAGCGCTCGTCGCAAAGTAGGCGAAGAAACGCGGATGATTCCAATGCGTGGTTGCCGGGACGACGATTCGCTCGAAATCCGCAAGGATCGTGTCGAACGACTCGCCGGTCTCCGGAGCCTCCGTGGGTAGGGCCCTCACGACGTCGCCCGGTCGGACGTCCGGCATGACCCGATAGCGTTCGGGGTGCTCGAAATAGCCCGCAATCCACGCGCCGACGCGTTCGAACTCGTCGCGCAGCGGCTTGCCCTCCATCCTGCTGGGGTGTTGGCGATGCAGACGGAGAAGGCCCGTCTATGAAATACCGCACCTACCCCCGCAGCGACGTGACCGTCAGCGAAGTCGGCTTCGGTCTCTGGACGACCTCGACGGGCTGGTGGGGTGAGAAGAGCGACGAGGAAGCCGTCGCGATGCTGCAGGCGGCCTACGACCTCGGTATCACGCTCTACGACGCGGCCGACGCGTACGGCAACGGACGCAGCGAAGAACAGCTTGCCAAGGCCTTTTCGGGCCGCCGCGAATGCGTCGTCTATGCGACGAAATTCGGGTACGACTTCTCCAATAACGCGCAGGAGCGCCGCGGGCAGAGCGAGCTGCCTGCGAATTTTTCGCTCGAGTTCGTCCGCGCAGCCCTCGAAGCGTCGCTGCGCAGAATGAAGACCGATTACGTCGACATCTATCAGATGCACAACGCCCGCATGGCACAGATCGAGGACGACGCGCTTTGGGATTTGCTGGAGTCGCTCAAGCGCGAAGGGAAGGTTCGCATGTACGGCGTAGCGCTCGGCCCCGCAATCGGCTGGCTCTACGAAGGGGTCAACGCCGTGCGCAGGCGCAACGTGGCAACCATGCAGATTATTTGGAACATGCTCGAGCAGTATCCCGGAAGGGATCAAATTCGCATCGCAGACGCGATCGGCGCCGACACCGGCTACATGATTCGCGTTCCGCACTCGAGCGGAATGCTGGAAGGACGTTACACCGAGGAGACGACGTTTCCGAAGCACGACCATCGCCGCCACCGTCCGCGCGAGTGGCTCATCAATGGGATTCAAAAGGTCGCGCAGCTGCGTTTTCTCGAGCGCGCCGATCGGACGCTCGGCCAGGCCGCGATCGGATGGCTGCTCGCCGAGCCTCGTGTCATGACGGTGCTCCCGAACGTCTACGACCGCGAGCAGCTCGCGGAGTTCGCCGCGGCCCCCGAAGCACCGCCGCTGGGTTCGGACGAGCTGGCGCGCATCGACGAACTCTACCGCGCAAACTTCGGGATCGACGAGCCGCCGATGGCTTTCAAGGGCACCATGACCGCCGAGCCGACGGGTTCCGTCGCCGGATGAAGCCCGAGCACGTCATCACGCCGCACGCCCCGCAGCCGATCGGTCCCTATAGCCAAGCGGTTCAGTGCGGGAGCGAGCTCTATTGCAGCGGTCAGATTCCAATCGATCCGCAGACCGGCGAGCTCGTCGCCGGCGACGTCTCCGCTCAGGCCGAGCGTGCGATCGAGAACCTCGGCGCAGTTCTCTGCGCCGCGGGATATCACTACGTCGACGTCGTGAAGACGACGCTCTTCCTCGTCGACATGAACGACTTCGCGGCCGTCAATGCCGTCTACGAGAAATACTTCGGGCTCGCCAAGCCGGCACGCTCGACCGTCGCCGTTGCGGCCCTCCCCCGCGGCGCCCGTATTGAAATCGACTGCATAGCCCGCACCTAAACGTGCTCCTGATTTCTCCCATCTCTTTGTCGCCTCGGGCCTCATTTACCATAGTAAACTTCGGCCCTCGGCTTCGCGATCTGAAAGAAATCAGTAGCACGTTAACTTATTGGGGTGCTTCGGAGGACTCCATAAGGCGCGCCTGCTCCTCTTTGGCGATCTGCGCGACGTCCGGATCGAGAGAGCTCTCGGCGGCCTTGAGTTCGGCGAGCGCGAGCGCCTTCTGCCCCTGCGCGGCATACGCACGCGCGAGCAGATAGCGAACGCGACCGTCGTAAGGAACGGCCGCGACCCCCTTGAGCAGCGCGGCCTGCGCGAGCGAGTACAGACCGTTGTGCTCGTAGTCGATCCCGAGGTTGACGTACGACTCGGGAACGTACGGATTCACACTCATCGCCTCCACGTAATATGCGACGGCCCGCTTCCAATCGCCGTGGAGGTCGGCAAGATAGCCGAAGTTCACGATCGTCTCCGGACGCTCGGGCTCGAGACGATGCGCCTTCTTGAACGTCGTGTCCGCTTGGTCGTAGAGGCCCTGCTGTATCTTCGCGACGCCCAGGTTGTCGAGGCACGCGTAGTTGAACGGATCGACGTTCAAGCAGTCGGTTAGGTACTCCCTGGCGGTGCCGGGGTCGTGAAGATCCAAGTACGCCATGCCCAAGCCGTTGAGCGCGGCGATCGATCGCGGATCGCTATCGAGCGCGCGGCGGAAATAGAGCACCGCTTCGTTGGGACGGTGGAGCGTTCCGTAGATCTCGCCGAGCTCTTCTTGAAGGTCCGCATCGTTGGGATCGTCGCCCGCGGCGCGGACCATCTGGGCCTCGTATTGAGAGAGATCGCCCCTGCGCAAGTGGAGCAAGACGAGGTCGCGAATTGAATCGGTCCCGGGAAGCGCGTCCTGAAACTCGACGATCGCAGCGTCGACGCGATTCTCCGTTGCGTAGACGACACCCAAACGGTTGTGCGTCTGCTTATCGTGCGAATTGCGCGCGAGCAGTTGCCGGTAGACGGCTTCGGCGCGATCGAAGCGCCCTTGCCGGTAATAGAGATCGCCGAGAAATCGCGCGGCTTCGACCCCATCGGGGTGGGTCGCGACGAACTCCGCGAGCTGTGCGACCGCGCGGTCCATGTCGCCGGCAGCGATCAGTTCGCGGGCATACGTTATCGCAGCCTGCTGATCGGCGAGCGCGTGGGCGTCGGGCGAGATAATGACGGTTTCGGTCGATCCGCCTTGCGCCGCAGCGGTCGACGGCGCCAGCGGCAGAGCCAGCAAAGCAAACGCGACAAGGGTGCGTCGAAACATGCGAGGGTACCTCAACCTTACTATAGCGCACCGCCCGCCGGAGCCGTGACCGGCCTGCGGCTATCGCACCAGCGGAAGCACGTTGCTCGGCGTCAACGGGTAGAAGGCCATGGCGATTACGAGGAAGGCGCAGAGCGCGGCGCTCGCCCAAGCCAGCGGAACGAAGGGGTGCACGTCGTGGACCTCGCCCTCCTCGCGTCCGTACATCGCGCGGATCACCTTGGCGTACGCGTAGAGCGAGATCGCCGTTCCGACGATGAGGAGCGCGGCCAGCCAGGTGTACCCGCTCGTGACGCTACTCGACAAGATGAGAATTTTTCCGAGAAAACCCGCCGTGGGCGGCAGGCCGGCGAGCGCGAACAGAAAGACCGTCATGGCCGCGGCCAGCCACGGCCGGCGCCGGCCCAAGCCGCGATAGTTTGCGATATCCGCGCCTTCTTCCGCGTCGCCTGAGATCGCAGCCGCCACCGCAAACGCGCCCAAGTTCATGAACGCATACGCGACCAGATAGTAAAGCGCGTACCGCAGTCCTTGGGGCGTCCCGCCGGCGAGCGCGACGAGAATGTATCCGATCTGCGCGACGCTCGAATACCCCAGCAATCGCTTGAGGTCGTGCTGCGCGAGCATGCCGACGTTGCCGGCGATCATCGAGATGCCGGCGACGATCCAGATGGGCAGCAAGAGTGCGCCGGCGCTGCCGGCCGGGAGTGCCGCATAGATGAAGCGCGCGAAGACCGCGAGCGTTGCGGCCTTGGTCGCGACGCTCATGAAGGCCGTTACGGGGAGCGGTGCCCCCTCGAAGACGTCCGGAGTCCAGGTATGGAAGGGCACGAGGCTGAGCTTGAAGACCAACCCGATGAGAAACATGCCGCTACCGATCCAGAAGAGCGGATTCGAGGCGAGCGCGGGATCGAAGAAATCGGCGAGTCGTACGCTGCCGGTCGCACCGAAAAGCAGGGCGAATCCGAAGAGCAAGAAGCCCGTCGCGGTCGAGCTGAGGATGAGATACTTCAGCGCGGACTCCCGCGCCGTCTTGCGATCGACCGCACCGCAGAGCGCGTAGAGCCCGAGCGAGAGCAGCTCGAGACCGAGAAAAATCATGATGAGGTTTGCTGCGCCGGCCATGAGCATCGCGCCGCACGCACTCCAGAGCATGATCGCCACCATGCCGGCGACGCGCTGCGACGGACCGATCGCGCCGAAGAGTATCAACGAGCCGGCGGTTGCGATGAGGACGATCTCTTGGAAGATCGTCGTGAACCCGCCGGCCATGAAGCCGCCGAAGAAGGCGTCGTAATTGTGGCCGTACTGCCGCGCGGCGAGAATGCCCGCAGCGAGCGTTCCGAGCAGTCCGATCCCGATGGAAACGTAGCGCTGCTCGTGACGACCCGCGAAGAGATCGCCGAGCAATACGGCGAGCGCCGCGACGGCCACCACGCTGACGGGGAGAACCGCCGACCAGTCGGCGTTCGTAAAGGGCAGCGTCATGGGCGCAGCAGCGGCGCCGGATAGACGCCGACGACGATCAGCGCGAGCAGCAGCGGCGCGACGGCGAGCCCTTCGATCCAGGTGAGATCGGGACGGACCGGCACGTCGTCGACCTCAGGGCCGTTCATGAGATCCTGGTAGAGGCGGATCATATAGGCTGAAGCAATGATGATCGCAATGAGCGCCACGACCACCGGCCACGTGTAGCCGGCCTGGTAGACGCCGATGAGAATCACCAGCTCGCCGACGAATCCGGCCAAGCCCGGTAATCCCAGGGCGGCGAGCGCGGCGATGCAGAGCGCGCCCGCGAGCCGCGGATTCTTCCAGCCTAGGCCGCCCAGACGCAGCAACGAGCGCGTCTCCTCGCGCTCTTCCAGGTAGCCGAGCAACATGAAGAGCGCGGCGGAAAAGAGCCCGTGCGCGACGATATAGACCAGCGCTCCTTTCAGGGCGAGCGGGTTGCCGGAGGCGACGGCAATCACGATGAGACCGAGGTGCGAGAGCGACGAATACGCGACGATGCGTTTTGCGTCGTTCTCTACGAGCGCCACGACCGCACCGTAAATCAGCGAGATCGCGCCCAGCACCATGAGCGGTAAGGCGTAGCCGCGCACGTAATCGGGAAGCAGCGCGAGCGCAATCGCCAAAAACCCGTAGAGACCGGCCTTCGACTGCACCGCCGAAACGACCGCGACCATCGGCGAAGGCAAGGCGCTGTAGGTCGGCGGCATCCACGTATGCAGCGGCCAAATCGGCGTCTTGACCAGGAATGCGAAAGCAAATCCGGCGTATATCCAGGGCGCCCACGCGCCGACGAGATGCGCTCCGCTGCGCCCGATGACGTCGGTCGAGCCGTAGATCACGCCGAAGGCGGCGGTCGCGAACAAAAGCGTTAGCCCGCCCGCAAAGTTATAGATGAAGTAACGCCACGCCGTCGCGGGGTGCTCGCCCCATCCCATCAATCCGAAGAATACCGGCACGAGCATGAGGTCCCAGAAGAGCGCAAAGACGAGCAGGTCGCGCGCCAAAAAGAGCCCGAGCATCGTGCCTTCGAGTATGAGCATGAGCGCGACGAAGTCCCGCGTGCGCGGGACTCTCGTCGTCGCGACGGCGCAGGCGGTGCAGAGCGCGAGCAGCAACGCGATCCAGAAGGAGACCGGCGTCGCGCCGAAATGAAAGGCCGCTTCGAAGGGTCGCGAGAGCCAGCGGACGCTCCACTGAGCGTCGCCGCCGGCGATCAGCATCGCAAAGGTTGCGGCGGCCACCGCAGTGCCGATTACCCTCGAGAGCACGCGATCGCCATGCGGCAATGCGAAGAGCAGCGCGCCCGCGACGAGCGGAAGGAGAATGGTGATCAAGACGAGCGGCACTAGTGTGCTGTCCCAGAAGTTCGGTGCATAAAGTCGCGAGCGCCGGAGCGCACTGGCGCGGCGCGAGGAGGGAGCATAGCCGTAGCTCTGTGACCGACGAGCAACAAAGCCAGTGCGCATCCGCCGCCGCGACCCTTTGGGCTGGCCGCTTGACGGTCGCGGGCTGCGTCACTCTTCGCTCGCAAAGCGCTGCTTTTGTCGCTCATCGTTCCTTGCCCGCACTCCGCCAAACGGCCAGCTTTATGCATCGAACTTCTGGGACAGCACACTAGCGAAGGACTCCCGCCGCAACCGCATAGTAAACGATGAAGCAGGCCGCGCCGAAGACCAGAATCAGCGCGTAGGCACGCACCAAGCCCGTTTGGAAGGATCGTACGACCGCTCCGAGCCAGCCCGCCCAAAAAGCGAGGTCGCGCACGGCGCCGTCGATGACGTGCGGGTCGAGAAAGCGCGCGAAAAACGTGCCGAGGCTTTGTGCGGGACGGACGAAGAAGAGTTCGATCGCATCGTCAACGTAGTAGCGATGCGAGAGTACGGCGGGTATGCTCTGGGTCTCTCGTTCGAAGCGCGCGGCCGCGTCGCGTTGCGCCTCCGCAGTCGCGTAGCGCCGCCAGGCGATCGCAAAACCGATGACGACGCAGGCAAAGACGATCGCCGACGTCATGCCTTCCGAGATTCCGGGCGCGACCACCCCGCCCGCAACGCCCGGAAGCTCGCGACCGAAGAGCGGCGCAAAGAAGCGCGCCCACGGCGAATCCTGTCCGCCATACATCAGCGCCGCGCCGATGGCGACGCTCGGAACGACCAAGATCGCCACCGGCGCGTTCATGGTCCAGCCGGGGCGGTGAAGGTGCTCGACGTCGAGATCGCCGCGATATTCGCCCAAGAACGCCACGAAGAGCAGCCGGAACATATAGTAGGCCGTGATGCCCGCCGTCAGTATGCCTGCCGCGTAAAGCCATGGATGACCGTGCTCGAGCGCCCCGTAGATGACTTGGTCTTTCGAAAAGAAGCCGCTGAAGGGGGGAATGCCGCAAATCGAAAGGACGGCCGTCAACATAGCCCAGAACGCAAACGGCATCTTCCTCCAGAGTCCGCCCATCTTGCGAACGTCCTGTTCGTTGGCAAGCGCGTGAATGACCAGCCCCGCGGTGAGAAAGAGCTGTGCCTTGAAGAATGCATGCGTGAAAAAGTGCGCGACGCCGCCGTCGTACGCGCCGACGCCCGCGCCCATGATCATGTAGCCGATCTGCGACATCGTCGAGTAAGCCAGAATCCGTTTGATGTCCCACTGCACGGTCCCGAGGATCGCGCCGGCCACCGCCGTGACGCCGCCGACCGTGCCGGCCAGCAGCTGCGCCTCGGCGTTATGGTTCCAAAGCGGCGCGCAGCGCGCCACGAGATAGACTCCGGCGGTCACCATCGTGGCAGCGTGGATCAGCGCGGAGACCGGCGTGGGGCCTTCCATCGCGTCGGGAAGCCAGGTATGCAGCGGAACCTGAGCAGATTTCGCCGCAGCGCCGATGAAGAGCGTCGCGCAAATCCAAAAGAGAAGCGTCGAGCTCAACGCCGGTGCGGCCGCGAACGTATCGCCAAAGCCGATCGAATGAACGTTGGCGACGATTAGAAAGACCGCGAACATCATGCCGGCGTCGCCGACCACGTTGATCACGAAGGCCTTGCGCGCCGCCGCGACTGCGGACGGCCGCTCGAACCAGAAACCAATCAGGAAGTACGAGGCTAAGCCGACCAGGCCCCAGCCGACGAGCAGCCCCACGAAGTTGTCCGAGAGCACGAGCGTCAGCATCGCGAAGACGAAGAAGCTCATGTACGCGAAAAATCGCGCGAACGCGACGTCGCCTTCCATGTAGCCGATCGAATAGAAAACGATCAAAAAACCCACGCCGCAAATGATGAAGGTCCAGACGAGCGAGAGCGGATCGAGCAGCAACCCGAAATCGAACCCCGGCATCCACGAAAAGAGCGGCTGATGCGCCCCGAGAGCGCCGCCGACGTTCTGCGTCGCATCGCGCCACGACAGCGCAGCCAAAACGAACGACGCGCCGACCAAGGCCGACACCAGCCAACCGGCAATCGATTTGAGCTGCGGTCCAAACGCCCAACAGATAATCGCTCCAGCCAGCGGCAGCAGCCAGAGCGCCACGATCAGCGGATACGACCCACTCACTCCGAGTACGTGATGCATCATGCCGTCAGACTTTCATGGCATGTCGGGCTCGTTGGCGTGGGATGCGGTAGGTGAGGGGCGTGTGAAGGGAGGAGCGCAGCCCGGAGGGCGAGAGCGACGACGAGGCGAGCAGCTTTTTCGCAGGACGCGAAAAAGCTAGCGTCCCCGAACCACCGCATCACACCCAACGAGCCGAACCTACCCATGCAGCGCCTTCACCTCGTCGACGTCCACGTACCGCTCGGGGCGGAAGGTGGTTACGATGATCGCGAGGCCGATCGCGGCTTCGGCGGCCGCGACCGTGATGACGAGGAAGGCGAAAACCTGTCCGGTGTTCTGCAGCCACGAGCGCGCGAACGCGATGAAGAGCACGTTTGCGGCGTTGAACATCAGCTCGATGCTCATCAACATCACGAGCGGATTGCGCCGCACGATGACGCCGGTCACGCCGATAAAGAACAGGACGGCGGCGAGGCCGATATAGTTAGCGAGCGGAACGGCCATCATCAATCGCTGCCCTCGCGTAGAATCGCCTCGCGCATGTAACGATCGGCTTTTGACTGGCGCCGCCTTGGCGCAGGCTCGCGCATCTGCTCGCCGCCCAGCGTAATGACTCCGATGATCGCGACCATCAGAATCAGGGCGGTCACTTCAAAAGGAAGCAGCTGCACGGTAAAGAGCGCGGTGCCGAAATCGGCGACGCTGCCGAAGACGTTGGGCGCGCCGACGGGACCGTTCGGTGCTCGCGGTGGGAGCGCCGGCGCGTTTGAGACGGCGTAGACGAGAAAACCGAGTGCTCCGACCACGATGATGAGTGCAGGTACGCCGATCTTCGGGAGCCGATTCGGTCCCATCGGAAGCGGGGCGACGCCGCTGCTGAGCAATGCGATGACGAAGACGAAGAGCACCAAGATCGCGCCGGAGTAGACGATGATCTGGATGACGGCCAAAAACTCCGCCGAGAGCGTGACGTAAAGGACGGCGAGGGCCGCGAAATGGAGCAGCAGCGCAACGACGCTATAGACCGCCTTACTCGCGGCGATCGTCCAGACGGCGCTGCCGACGAGAATCACGGCAAGGATCCAAAACTCGATCATACGGTCTCATCCCGCGGTGGGCGAGCGGATTCGGCGTGTGAGGGACGGACGAGCGTCAAGCCTTTGCGCTGCTTGGTCAGCACCTCCCCACGCCAGGTTGCGAAGTAGCCGGGGTCGACCTCGGTCGTGGACTTGATCTCGGCGACGCGTCCGAGATCGCCGGGAATCCCGCCGGGACGGTCGTCGGGGGGCGTTCCAACGCCGGCCTCGGGCGGCACGAGCAGCCGATCCTTGTCGTAAATGAAGGAGCCGCGACGATAGTCGGCCATCTCGAAACGCGGCGTCAGTACGATCGCGTCGGTCGGGCACGCCTCTTCGCACATGCCGCAGAAGATGCAGCGCAGCTCGTCGATCTCGTACACCGCCGCGTAACGCTCGCCGGGCGATCGGCGGTCCTCGGGCGAGTTCTCCGCGCCGATCACCGTAATCGCATTTGCCGGACAGACGCTCGAACAGAGCTCGCAGCCGATGCATCGCTCCTTGCCGTCGCCGTAACGGCGAAGCTCGTGGAGGCCGTGGAATCGCGGCGCGTGCTGCTTCTTGACCGACGGGTACTGAATCGTGGGACGGCGTCGAAACATGAAGCTGAAGGTAATCGACAACCCCTTGAGGATCGCGCCGACATTGAAGAGCTGCTTACGCGAAGCCATGTGCTCGACTTACCCTCTATACGCCACGACGACCGCGGTCACGATCAAGTTCAGCGTCGCCACCGGCAAGAGCGCCTTCCAGCCGAAGGCCATGAGCCGGTCGTAGCGCAGACGCGGCAGCGTCGCGCGCAGCCAAATATAGAAGAACATGAAGCACGCGACCTTGATGACGAACCACCCGACGCCGGGAATCGCAGTCCAGCCGAACGGGGCGTTCCAGCCGCCGAAGAAGAGCAGCGCCGCAATGCACGATACGGTGAGCATATTGACGTACTCGGCGATAAAGAACAATCCGAACCGCAGACCGGAGTATTCGGTGTGAAAGCCGGCGACCAGCTCCGATTCCGCCTCGACGAGGTCGAACGGTGCCCGGTTGGTCTCGGCGACGGCCGTAATCACGTAGATGATGAAACCGACGAGCTGCGGTACGAAGAACCATAGGCGCGCCTGGGCGTGGACGATCCCGTCGAGCGACGTCGTGCCGGCGATGATCAGCACGCCGATCAGTGAGAGCGACATCGCCAGCTCGTAGCTGATCATCTGCGCCGTGGAGCGCACGCTGCCCAGGAGCGGATACTTCGAGCCGGAGGCCCAACCGCCCAAGCAGATGCCGTAGACTCCGAGCGACGAGATCGCCAGGATGAAAAGGATCCCGGCATTGACGTTGCCGATCGACCATGTTGCGCCGGTCGCCGACGCGCCGAACGGAATCACCGCATAGACGGCAAAGGCGGTCACCAGCGAGATGAACGGCGCGAGCCGGTAGAGCAGCGGATCGGCTGTCTCCGGCGTGAGATCTTCCTTGAGCATGAGCTTCGCGGCGTCGGCCGCCGGTTGCAGCATCCCCCACGGGCCGACGCGATTGGGACCGGGCCGCAGTTGCATCCAGCCGAGTACTTTTCGTTCGGCGAGCATGGCGTACGCAAACGACGTGATGACGACGAAGAGCAGAATGGCAGACTTAACGAGAACGATCGCCCACAACGCCATCGTCTAAGCCTCGCGCATTCCCGCCAGCCAGGGATCGTGCAGCCACGTTCCCCCGCCGGAAAGAATCGGAGGTCGAGCGTCGCACCCATCGACGGAGAAGCGGTTCGCTCCAAAACGCGGGTCGCCGAAGGTAAAGTTCGGCGTTCTTGCGGCCAGCGCGACGACGACGCGATGAAGTTCCTCCGCCGGCGGCACTCCGACTTCGAGTTGATCGGCGAGTCCGAGCAGCATCTCGAGATCCGAGCGCACGGAGTCCGGCGCCGCGAGCGACGCATTGACGGGCAGCAGATCGCCGGCCAGGTTCACGCTCGTGCCGGTCTTCTCGAAGGCGCCTTTCGCGGGCAGAATCAGGGTCGCGCGTTGCGCGGTCTCGGTCATGAAGAGTTCGCTGACGACCAGAAACGGTACCGCGTCGAGCGCTCTGGCGGAGGCTTCGGGATTCGGAGCGTTGCGCACGGCATTGACACCGAAGATCGAAAGCACCGCGAGATCGCCGCTCCGCGCCGCATCGAGCATCGCAGAGCCGTCGAGCCCGCTGTCGGCAGCGGAGTAACCCGGACCGCTTCCCGGCAGGACGCCCATCGCTTCGGCTCCGCGCGCGTTCGCCTGTTCGCTCGCGATATAGGCGCAAACGTCCGAGACCTCCGCAAAGGCTGCGACGTAGCTGCGTCCTACGTCGAGATCGACGCCGTCCCAGATCAGCGCAACCTTCGACGCCTCGCCGATGGCATCGCGTGCGGCGCGTGAGTCGGCCGCCTGCACGATCCGAGCGCCTCGCAACGCCGCTTTGCGAACGCGCAGCCACAGAACGGGCGCGCGCTCGGCGGGCGGCTCACCGGCGATGACGATGGCCTGCGCGCCGTCGATGCCGTCGAGCGCGGCGCCGCGCGCGCCGGGCGTCGCTTGACGCTGGCGGCCGGCGCGCCAGTCGAGATTCGCCACGCCCGCCGCTCGAAAGAGGTGCTGCAGCACGAAGGCCTCTTCATTGGTAAGCCGGCCACCGCCGATCGCGCCGACGCTGCGCGGACCGTGCGCGGAAATGGCATCTCGAATCGCCTTCGACCACAGGAGAAAGACGTCGTCCCAGCCGATCTGGACGAGGGTCCCGCTCTTGCGGTAGAGCGGCTGCGTGATCCGATCGGGCGATTCGTAGAAGCCGACGTTGTAGCGCCCGCGGTCGCAGAGCCAGCCGTCCGAAATCGCGTCGTCCTCGACCGACATCGTTCGCAGCAGCGTACCGATCCGCACGTCGGCGTACTGTTGGCAGCCGACGGCGCACTGGGTGCAGGTCGTCTGCGTGCGTTCGAGATCCCACGGACGCGACTTAAAGCGATAGGTCTTGGAGGTGAGCGCGCCGACGGGGCAGAGCTCCGTCACGTTCCCCGTAAAGTTGTGGCGATAAGGCTGACCGGTCGCGGTGGCGATGATGTCGCGCGCGCCGCGGTCCTTCACGACGAGCTGGCGTTCGTCCGCGATGATGTCGTCGAATCGCACGCACCGCTGGCAGACGATACAGCGCTCTTCATCCAGCACGATGGTCGGGCCCAACTCGACGGCTTTCGGCTTGGTGAGCTTCGGATCGGCAACGTCCGAGGTGCCGCGCGCGTACGCCATCGCGTAATCTTGCAGGTCGCACTCGCCGCCTTTGTCGCAGATCGGACAGTCGAGCGGGTGATTCACGAGAAAAAGCTCCAAAACCATCGCGCGCGCCGCTTCCACCGACTCGCCGCGGGTTCGGACCACCATGCCGTCGGTGGCGGCGGTGTTGCACGCGATCTGCAGCTTCGGGATGCCTTCGATCTCGACCACGCAGATGCGACAGAGCCCGGCCGGGCCTAATTTGGTGTGATAGCAGTAGATCGGAATCTGTTGCCGGACGAGCTTGGCGGCCTCGACCAGCAACGTTCCTTTTGGAACCGTCACCGGCACACCGTCGAAGGTCACCTTTACCATCTCGGTGCTCGGCGCGAGCAGCGGCGCGCTCATACCGGCCGCGGCGCTTGCGCGCCGGCGATGCGCGCTTCGAATTGATCGGGAAAGCGCTGCATCACGGATTTAAGGAACGGCTCGATCGAGTCGCCGAGCGCGCAAAGGTTCAAGCCGGTGATCGTGCTCGATACGCGCGAGAGCATTTCGAGATCGCCCGGAACGCCTCGATGGTGCACGAGCCGTTCGAGGACGCGCTCCAGCCAGCTGCCGCCCTCACGGCACGGGGTGCACTGCCCACACGATTCGTGCGCGAAGAAACGCACGAGGTTATAGGCCGCCTTGACGAAGTCGGTCGTATCGTCGAAGACGACGAACCCGCCCGAGCCCAGCATCGAGCCGGCCTTCGTCATGCTCTCGTAATCGTACGCCCAATCGAGATGCTCTTCAAAGATGCACGCCGAGGAGCCGCCGCCCGGCTGCACCGCCATAAACGTTCGCCCGGGACGAAGACCGCCCGCCAAATCGATGATTTCGCGCACGCTCGTTCCGAGCGCGACCTCGTAGTTGCCCGGATCCCGTACGTGCCCCGAGACCGAGACGATCTTATAGCCCTTGCTGCGCTCGGTGCCGACGGACGCGAACCACTCCGCTCCGCGTTCGAGGATTGGCACGAGGTATGCCAGCGTTTCGACGTTATTGACGACCGTCGGCATCCCGTAGAGGCCCTCGACGGCCGGAAAGGGGGGCTTGAGGCGGGGCTCGCCCCGTTTGCCTTCGAGCGAATTAAGCAGGCCGGTCTCCTCGCCGCAGATGTACGCGCCGGCTCCGCGATGGACCGTCACCTCGAGGTCGTAGCCGCTCCCGAAGATATTCTCGCCGACGTATCCCGCTTGTCGCGCCTCTTCGAGCGCGGCCCAAAAAATCTCGTAACCGCGCTTGAACTCGCCCCGAATGTAGATGAACGCGTGGTGCGAGGAGACGCCGTAGGCACCGATGAGCATGCCTTCGATGATCAAGTGCGGCGTCGCTTCCAAAAGCATGTGGTCCTTGAACGTGCCGGGCTCGGCCTCGTCGCAGTTGCAGACGAGATACCGCGGATGCTTGTCGGCCGGCAGAAACGACCACTTGCGCCCGGTCGGAAAGGCGGCGCCGCCGCGGCCGCGCAAGCCGGATTTCTCGGCCAGGTCGAGCACATCGACCGGCTGCAGCTCGCGTACGGCGCGCTCCCACTGTTTGTAGCCGCCGCGCTGCCGGTAGGCATCGATGCCCCGCATGTCGACCTCGCCGATGCCCCGCGTCAGAACCTCAGTGACCGGCACCTGCGCCCTCTTCGTCAATAGTCGTAATGACGGCACGCGAATCGACGACTGCCCTTTCCGTCGTCTCCGTAAAGCGATAGACGCTGCGGTTGACGATGTTATCGAGCATGATGATGCCGGTTGCGTCGCCGATTCCGCCCGCATTGTTGGGATTGGCGACCCCGCGAGCTCCTGGGGCCTTGAGACCCGCCGCGATTTCGCCGTCCGGAGCGACCGCCCACGTCCGACCGGGCGCTTGCGTCTGCGCCATCGGCGCGACGCGGTACGTGCCGGCGCGCATCGCCTCGAGCATCTCGTCGATCTTCTGCGGCGTCACGTCGTAGGCGAACTCGAGGTTGACCTCCATGCACGTCGCTCGGTCGCAGGCCGCCAAGCACTCGACTTCTTCATACGAGAAAAGCCCGTCGGGAGTCGTCTGCAAGTGGCCGATACCGAGCTTCTCCCGAAAGTACGCCATCACGTCTTGCGCACCGTTGATCGTGCAGGGCAATCCCCGGCAGACCTGCAGCATATACTTCCCAACCGGCCGCCGATAGAGCAGCGTATAAAAGGAAACGGCTCCTTCCACTTCCGCCGGCGTGATCCCGAGCATCTCCGCCGTCGCCTGCATCGCCTGCGGGCTCACGAACCCCTCGTGCTCCTGAAACAACTGCACGATCGGCAACAACGCCGACCGTTTTTGCTCGTAGCGCGCCATGAACGCATCGCACTCCGGCCTCAACCGCTCGAGGAGACTTGGAAAATTCTTTTCCCTCTCGCTCATCTTTTCACCGACGATTCCAAGTGAGGGCGCGCTTTGCGGCCGTGCGGGGCGTGTGAAGGGAGGAGCGGAGCCCGGAGGGCGAGAGCGACGACGAGGCGAGCAGCTTTTTCGCAGGACGCGAAAAAGCGAGCGTCCCCGAACGACCGCAAAGAGCGCCCGAGCAACACGGAACTCATCGGTCGACTTCACCGAAGACGGGATCGAGCGACCCGATCATGACCACGAGATCCGCGATGAGATTGCCCGGGGCGATCCCCTTGATGGCCTGCATATTGTACATGCTCGGCGGCCGCGTTCGGACTCGATATGGACGGTTTTCGCCGTTGCTGACGATGTAGTAGCCGAGTTCGCCGCGCGGCGACTCGATCGCCTGATAGACGTCGCCGGGCGGAACGCGGAAGCCCTCGCTAATGAGCTTGAAGTGATGGATCAGCGCTTCCATCGAAAGCGCGATCGTCTCTTTCGGCGGCAACGCCACCTTCGGATCGTCAATCATAACCGGACCCGGCAAATCGAGCCGGCTACGCACCTGTTCGACGATCCGCATCGACTGGTCCATCTCGTCGAGCCGCACCAGGAACCGCGCGTATGCATCGCCTTCCTCACGCGTCGGCACGTCGAAATCGTAGGTCTCGTATCCGCAGTACGGGAAGGCTTTTCGGACGTCGTAGGCCACGCCGCTCGCGCGCAAAGACGGGCCGGTGGCGCTCCATTGGATCGCTTCCTCCGGACTCAACACGCCGACGTCGATCGTGCGGTCCTGAAAGATCGGATTGGCTTGCAAAAGCCCACGCAGCTCGCGCATGCGGGCTGGAAACTTCTCGACGAGCGCGTCGAGCCGCGCGAGGAAGCCCTCGGGCAGATCGCCGTTGAGGCCGCCGACGCGGATGTAGTTCGGATGCATCCGCGCTCCGCCGGAGGACTCTTGCAGGTCGAGGATGTTCTCGCGAAGATCGAAGCAATAGAAGAATACCGAGATCGCGCCGAGGTCGATGCCGTGCGTGCCCAGCCAAACGCAATGCGACGCAATGCGTGTCAGCTCCATGGATAAGACGCGCACGAGCTGCGCGCGCGGCGGAATCCGGTCGGTGATGCCGAGCAGCTTTTCGACGCCGAGCGCGTAACAAAGCGCGTTGGATGACGGCGCGAGATAATCCATCCGTTCGATGACGGTCTGCGCCTGCGTCCAAAACAGGCCCTCGGCGCTCTTCTCGATCCCCGTGTGCAGATATCCGATCTCCGGGTCGGCTTTGACGACGTCCTCGCCGTCGATCTCGAGCACGATTTGCAGGACGCCGTGCGTCGAGGGATGCTGCGGACCCATCGAGAGCACCATCGTGTTGCCGGTCTGGCTCACTATTTCGGGCGAGAGCGGCGTTGCGGAAGCCGTCATGACTCGCGAGCCCGCCTTACTTCTTCCTGCAACGCTTCGAGCGTGCGCCCCGAAGGCGGCGTTCCCGCGACGACGTTGCTCTTATTGGCAAAGCTCGGACGCGGCGCGCGCTCGCGCGCCGGTCCTCGCATCGGATAATCCTTGCGCAACGGATGGCCTTCCCAGTCGTGCGGCATTTGAATGCGGCGAAGATCGACGTGTCCCTCGAAGACGATCCCGAAGAGATCGAAGACCTCGCGCTCGGCCCAGTCGGCCGATTTCCACAGATCCATGACCGACGGAAGGCACTCGCGCTCTTCGACGCCGCAAAGAATGCGCAAACGCACCGGCGTTCCGATCTCTGCAACGCTCGCTCTCTTCGGCGCCAGTTTGAGGAGATGATAGACGACGTCGAAGCGTGGCTTGCGCTCGAGGTAATCGACCGCGCCGAGATCGAGCAACATCGCGTAACCGTCGTTCTTGAGCGCTTCGAGGCGTGCGCGAAGCTGCGCCGGGACGACCCGTTCGATCGCCGCGTCATCAATCGGCGGGCGCAAGCTCGGCGGATCGATCGCGGCGCCGGCGATCGGCGGGGTCTGCGTGCTAGGCACGATACACTACCGCGGTGGAAAGTTAGGCTCGCGCCAGAATGCCGCCGCGGCCGCCTTCGCGGATCTGCTGCTGAATCAAGTTGACGGCATAGAGCAGACCGTCGGGCGTCGGCGGACAGCCCGGAACGTAGACGTCGACCGGAATGATCGTGTCGACGCCCTGAATGATGGCGTAGTTATCGAAGATGCCGCCCGAGCTTGCGCAGGCGCCCATCGAGATGACCCATTTCGGATCGGCCATTTGATCGTAGAGACGCTTCACGACCGGCCCCATCTTCTGCGCGACGCGCCCCGAAACGATCATCAGGTCGGCTTGTCGCGGCGAGCTGCGAAAGACTTCGGAGCCAAAACGCGCGATGTCGTACTCGGGTGCCGTAGCGCTCATCATCTCGATCGCGCAGCACGCCAAGCCCATCGTGAGCGGCCACACTGAGGAGCTCTGCGCCCAGCGCGCGACGTCGTCGAGCCGAGCGAGCATGAACTGTCCCGGCTCTAGTGACATGGACCCGCGGTTCCTTTCACAAGATCACGAGGGGTTTTTGGCTGAATCAAGGAGCGATGAGGGAGCAACGCCACAGCGTTGTGACCGAAGAGCGACGAAGAGTCGGGCAAAAAGACCCGTGAGATTGTGCAAGTGGACCGCGAGTCCATGGCACTTAGCGCCATACGAATCCGCCCTTTTTCCAGACATAGGCATAACCAATCGCGAGCACGACGATAAAGACGACCATTTCGAGCAGGCCGAAGACCCGCAGCGCGTGCATCTTCACCGCCCAAGGATAGAATGAAGCCGCTTCCACGTCGAAAACGACGAAGAGCATCGCGACCAGATAGAAATGGACGGGGAAACGTCCCGCCACCGGCGAGGTCGGCTCGACGCCGCACTCGTACGCTTCACGCTTATGCGGATTGGGTCTGGCTCGTGCCAATAATCCCGGCAGCACGGTGAAGGCCAGCGCGGCGACGACGGCAACGCAGAGGTAGATTGCGACCGGCCCGTACGGATTCATGGCTTGTGAAAGTTTTCACAAGCGCCGTGCCATACCTGTCCGTCACGCATATTGGACTGTCGCGGCTTTTGGCTTGGACCGGCGGGACTCTCGCCACGTTGACCGTAGATTCAGTCATGCGCTATGCCGTGTTGGGAGTGATCTTGCTCTTCGCCCTCGGCGATTCGTGTTCGCCACCGCCAAATGTCGTAGGCGTCCAAGACTACGGCCGCGTCGCCGGACGCGTCCTGGACGCGACGACCAACCGGCCGATCCCAAACGCACTGCTTTCCGTCGGCTCCATCTACGCAACGCACGCCGACGTGAACGGCGGATTCGTGTTACGCGCCGTTGCCGGCGATCAAACGGTGACCGCGCGCGCCGCGGGCTACTCCAGCGCGAGCGCCGATACGACGATTCCCAAAGACGCGACCGTCTCCATCGGCTACATCCGGCTGGTGCCTCTGACGTACCCCGCTGGTCAGCCGACGCTCGCCCCGCCGCCGACGCCGACTCCACGTGCTTCGGCCACTCCGCCGGCGGCTGCCGCCAGCCCGGCTCCGGGCCCGACGGGCACGAGCCCGCTCGCGACTCCTTCAGTCGCGCCGGCGCTCGCCACGCCGAGCGCGCAGCCAAGCGGCTAATGAGGTAGAGGTTCCCTAGCTCAACCGCAGCGTCGCGAGGTCGAGGTCGTACTCGATCGAGCGATAGATGCCGTCCGGAATCTCGCCGGCGCGGCGCATCGCCAGGATCGCTTCTCGCTCCGCTGCGAGCGCTTCCTTTTGCAGGGCGCGGTCGAGGCGGCTCTCCCGCGCGTCGCCGGTCCCATCCTTCACAGCCTTCCCGCGCAGCACGTCGATGCGTTGTCGATACTCCTCGAGAATTCGGTCGGCGATCTCGCGCTCGAGAGGCGTCTTTCGCCGCGCTTCCTCGTAGCGAAGCCGCTCTACGCCGGCTTCGAGGGCGCGGATCCGCAAGCGCGTCTCGGGCTTGCTGCTCGGGCTGGTCTCGGTGACACCGAGCCGCTCGATCAGCGGACCGAGCGTAAGCCCTTGGAGCAAGAGCGTAACGAAGATGACGCAGACGGTAAAAAAGATCGTCACGGTGCGTGCGGGAAACGGCTCGCTGCCGAGCGTGTACGGTAGCGCGAGCGCGATGGCGAGCGAAATGATCCCTCGCATTCCCGCCCATGAGAGCACGGCGACCTGCTGCCACGGCGGCGCGGGGTCTCGTTCGCGAAGGCGCCGGCTCAGCATTCGCGGCAGATACGTCGCGGGGAAAACCCAAGCGATCCGCACGACGATCACCGTCAGGCTCAGAAGCAATCCGTAGAGCGCGTAATCGCGGACGTGCGGCTCGAGCGTCTCGAGGATCGACGGCAGCTCGAGGCCGATGATGAGAAACGCGAAGGCGTTGAGCACGAATATCAGGAGCCGCCAGACCGACGTAGCGAGCACGCGCGACTCTGAGTCGATAAAGCTCGCCGATCGCCGGCTCAAGAGAATGCCGGCCGTTACGGTGGCGAGCACGCCCGAGACGTGGAGCGCTTCGGCCGGCAGATACGCCGCAAACGGCGCGAGGAGGAAGACGACGCTGACGATCACCGCGTCGGAGAAACCACGGCGCGCGATGTAGCGAAGAATTACTTCGAGCACGAACGCACTAACCAGACCAACCGCCGTTCCGCCGACCGCGACGATCACGAAAGCGAGACTCGCTTGCGCCAGCGAAAACATCCCCGAGATCGCCGCGAGGAGCGCAAAACGGTAGAGGACGAGCGCGGTCGCATCGTTCATGAGGCATTCACCCATGGCGATCGCAGCGACCCGGTGTGGGATGGCGAGACGCTCGAAAATCGCTTCGGATGCGACCGCGTCGGGCGGCGAAACGATCGCGCCGAGCGTGAAGGCGAGCGGCCACGTGAACTCCGGCACGGTGAAGTGAACGACGGCCGCGACGACGGTCATCGTGAAAATGACCAATCCGACCGCGAGCAGTGTGATCGGCCGTGCGTTGCGCTTGAGATCGAACCAGTCGGTCGACCAGGCGGTGCCGTAGAGCAGGGGCGGCACGACGAGCAGCATGATGAGGTCGGGGTCGACGTGCGGACGCGGCAGGTGGCGCGTAAATGCGAGCGCCACTCCACCGATCACGAAGGCAATCGGATAGGGAACTCGCAGGCGTTTCGCCGCCACTGAGAGCACCACCACTGCGACGAGAAACGTGACGAGGACGAGGGCCTCAGTCATCGCCCTCGGGGTCGATCGAGATGCCGACCGCGCGCAAGTCGACCGCGTATCCGGCCACGACGAGGTAGACGCGCTCGGCACGTTTCGCCAGCCGCTGCGCCATACGACCCATCGCGTCGCGAAAGAGGCGAGCCGCTGCCGCGACCGGCACGACGTCCCAGCCGATCTGCTCGCTGACGGCGATGACGTATGCCGGCGAAGCGAGCATCGCATCGACGAACTTCGCCGCTTCGTCGTCGAGCTGCGATTCGAGGACGGTATAGTCGACCTCGAGCAGATCGATGCGCGCCGCGATGCGGGCCGCGAGCCACGTGCCGAGCGCGTCGACAACGAGGCACGTGCCGGGATCGGCCTCGCGAAAGAGCGCGAGCTGTGCGTCGTCGGACATCGCCGCGGTCTCGACCGTCGGCCACTCCGCCGGACGGTCGCGCACGTGGCGGACGAGGCGCGCGCGCCATTCGATATCTTCGAACGCGCCGGCCGCCGTCGCAACGTAGGTAACCGCGCATCCGCTCTCGCGGGCGAGCCGAACGCCGAACGCGCTCTTCCCCGAACAGACGGGTCCGGTGATGAAGATCACGGCCATCGCGACGTGCTTTCGACCTCGAGCGGCTTAGCGCCCCGTCGTGCCGAAGTTTCGCCGCGAGCATGCTGCTGAACATCTTGAGTATCGTCGTGGGCATCGTCGTCATCGGCCTGACGCTCAACGACGTCTTTCAATCGGTCATCATGCCGCGCGCCACAGCGAGGCGGTACCGCATCAGCTTTTATGTGTGGCGCTCGGTGTGGCAGCTGTGGCCGCGGCTCGCATGGCGCTTCTATGCCGAGGACGGCGACCGCCGCGAAGACTTCATGGCGGTCTTTGCGCCGTTCATGCTGATCTCGCTGATCGGACTCTGGGTCGGTCTGCTGATCGTCGGCTTCGGGTTTCTGCTTTGGGGAATGCGTGGAGGCATAACGCCCAGCCACGCATCATTCGGCACGATGCTCTACTTTGCCGGGACATCGCTGCTCACGATCGGGTTCGGCGACGTCGTCGGCCGCGGCGCCCCGCCGCGATTCGTTTCGATCCTGGCGGCGCTTGCCGGCCTCTCCTTTCTTTCGATTATGACCGCCTATCTGTTCGCAATCTTCGGATCGTTCCAGCAGCGCGAGACCTTCATCGTCACCACCGCCGCGCGCGCCGGCGCGCCGCCGAGCGGCGTCAACTTGCTCGCGATCGCCGGATACTCTCGCACGCAAGAGGACCTCCCGGCGCTGATGGTCGGCGGACAACACTGGGCCGCCGCCGTCATGGAGAGCCATCTCGCCTATCCCGTGCTCGCGTTCTTCCGTTCGAGTCACGACGAGCAATCCTGGATCGGCACCCTCGGTACGTTGCTGGACGCAGCGACGCTCATGATGACGACGGTGAAGGACGCGCGCGACGGACAGGCGCGCATCTTCTACAACGTCGGACGCCATGCCGCGCGGGATCTCTCACGGTACTTTCGCGTCGACGTAGCGGAGGAGAGCGTCGGCATCGAGCGCTCCGAGTTCGAACACGCCTGCGATCGACTCGAGGCGGCGGGATACCCGCTGCAGGCGCGCGACGACGCTTGGACGAGGTTTGCGAACCTACGCTCCGGCTACGCCGCTCGGCTCAATGTGCTGGCGCGATTCTTCGAGATCCCTCCGCTGCAGTGGATCGGGGATCGATCGGCCATCAGCCTCTCCCCACACGGCGAGTTCAAAATCCGTGACCTCGATCGTAACGGTGAAGAAAGCGCTTGACGTCGTCGACGGGCACCGCGAACCCAATGCTGCGCTCCTCGTCGAAGCGCGACTCCGCGACGCCGACGACCTCACCCGTCTCCGCGATGAAGACGGGAGCCCCGCTCTCGCCGGGAACGATCGAAAGCGTCACTTCGAGCGCATCTTTTCGTACCGACGAAAGGCGCCCGGTGTCCAGCGAGGTCGCCAAGCCCAGACCTTCGTCGTCGAACTCGTCGGGGATCGGATAACCCAGCAATCCGAGCTCACGCCCGACCTCGCCCTGTAAGTGTGCGGACGAACCGAGCGAGATGACGGGCAGCTTCCGCCGCGGCGTGCGAAGCAAGGCCAGGTCGAGATCCTGATTCGATGCCACGACGCGCGCGGGCGCGCGCCAGCGGTTTCCAACGGTGATGCGGAGATTCCACGCACCGTCGATCGCGTGCTGCACCGTGAGAACGTCGCTCCCCCAGTCGCCCGAGGCGACGACGAAGCCGGTTGCATAAGCGTCGTCGTAGCGATTCTTCTTGTTCTCGGGGGGTACGCGCATGGACAGGAGCACGACGGCCGGACGCAGCCGTTGCACCGAGGCGACGAAGGCATCGTCGGCGTCGCGCGCGCATGCCGCTGCAGCGCCGAGCAAAGTGAGCGCGACGATCCGGCGCGCATGCAAAACGTTCATGTGAGGCACTCGAGCAGTGCGGCGCGCAGCCGATCGAGGCCTGCTCGGGTGATCGCGCTCACATAGAGCGCGCCCGCTTCTTGCGCCGCTTCCGGTACCGCGACGTCGCACTTGTTGAAGACGAGAAGGCGGGGGACGCGATCGAGTTGGAGCTCGTGCAGGATCGCCTCGACCGCGTGCCGTTGCCGAGGCCACTGCGGGTTGCTCGCATCGAGCACGTGCAACAGCAAGTCGGCTTCGCGCAGCTCTTCCAGGGTGGCGCGAAAAGCGTTGACGAGATCCTTGGGAAGGTCGGTGATGAAGCCGACGGTATCGGCCAGCCGCACGTAGGTGCCCGGCTTGAGGTAGGCACGCCGAACCATTGGGTCGAGCGTTGCAAAGGGACGGTCCGCAACGTAGGCGTTGCCCCGCGCGAAGGCATTGAGCAGCGACGACTTTCCCACGTTCGTGTATCCGACCAATGCGACGAGCGGTTCGCCGCCCCGGGAAGAGCGCCGGATTTCGCGCTGACGGCGCACGTCGGCGAGCAACCGGTTGAGTACGGCGATGCGTTGCCCAATGCGCCGGCGATCGACTTCGAGCTTCGTTTCGCCGGGGCCGCGCGTGCCGATGCCGCCGCCCAATCGCGAAAGGTCCGCGCCGGCCCCGATGAGATTCGACTGACGATACCGCAGCTGGGCAAGCTCTACTTGCAGCTTCCCCTCGCGGCTGCGCGCGTGGCGCGCAAAGACGTCGAGAATGAGCATCGTGCGATCGACGATCGGCAACGGCACGATCTTCTCGAGATTCTTGCGTTGGCGCGGGCGCAGGTCGTTGAGCACCAAGAGCAGGCTCGCGTGAAGCTCCTGCGCGCGTTCGGCAATCTCGCGGGCCTTGCCGCTGCCGACGAGGGTCGCGGGATCGACGCTCTCGCGTCGCTGCACGATGCGCTCGAGCACGCCCGCTCCCGCCGCTTGCGCAAGCGCCTCAAACTCGGCGAGCTCCGGCTCGATCGAGTCGCGTAAGGCGGGCGTCTCGACCGCGACGACGAGAGCGCCTTCGCTCATCGCGTCGTGGTCGCCAACGGCGCCAGGCGATCTACGAGCCAGCGTAGACCTTCGTTATAGGACGGGCCCGGCCGCTCGATGAGATCGGGATCGACCGCGTAGACGCGGTGCTGCTGCACGGCGCGCAAGCTTCGCCACGGCTCCCGATCGAGCGCGCTCGCAATATTCGTCGCCGCGTCCGCGACGAGCACATCGGGCTGACCCCGAACGAGCGCTTCGGCACTGTACTGGCCATACGCGGCCCGGAGGCCGCTCGCGGCATTTGTGCCGCCGGCGAGAGCGATCAGCGTCGTAATGTACGAGCCCGCGCCCGCCGTCCAAATCGGCCCGGTTCCGAGAACCACGAAGACGCTCGGACGGCGGGCGAACTCTTTCGTTCTCGCCTGAAGCCGCGCGGTCTCGTGGCGCAGCCGCGCGACGGTCGCCGCCGCTTGGTGCGTTCGCCCCGTCAGCGCGCCGATGACTTCCAGGTTTTCGAAGATGCTATCGTACGCATCGTCGGCCAGAAGCACGATGCGTACGTGCGCGTGCCGCAACGGTTCGATCAAACGCGCCTGCGCGGGGATGCCGATCACGAGGGTCGGCCGTAACGCGAGGATCGCTTCGGCATCGACGTTGCTTGCGTCGGCAATGCGGGGAAGAGCCTTTGCTTGCGGCGCGTCGGTAAAGGCCGAGACGCCGACGAGCTGCGAGCCGGCGCCGAGCGCATATGCGTCGTCGGCGAACGACGGCACGAGCGTGACGACCCGACGGCCGGCCGGGCTGCCGGCGCCGGCGTGCGCGCCGCACGCGCAAAGTCCGAGCGTAGACCACGCGAGTACGAGGAGGAAGACGCGACGCATTCCAGCGTCTACGCAGGAAGGAAGGCGCCGACCTTTGCGCAATTGCGTCCGCGTACGTTTGCGCGGGAAGCCGGTGTGAGGCCGGCACGGTCGCGCCACTGTATGCGGGAAGCCGCCCGACGCCACTGTCCTCCAGCAGGATGGGAAGGCCCGGGCAAAGGCGATGATCCGCAAGTCAGGATACCGTCGCAAACGTTGTAGCCCGATCCGCCTCGCGCTAAGGAAAGGATTGCGATGCTTTCAACGATCGTTGCCGCGGTTGTCGCGGCCTCTCCCTCGCCTTCACCGTCGCCGGCCGTCGTGCCCCAGATTGCGCACGTCGTGACGAGCGACCGCGGTCTCGAGTCGGCCGCACGAACCGCGCGCACCACCTACGTCGTGACGGCGGCGCAGATCGCGCGCGACGGCGATCCCACCGTTGCCGATGCGATCCAAGACGTTCCCGGCGTCAACGTCGTCCGCTACGGCGCCTTCGGCGCGGCCGCGACCGTCGGCATACGCGGCAGCTCGTCCTCGCAGGTCCTCGTGCTTCTCGACGGTCTGCCGATCGCGGGCTCGCAAATCGACGACGTCAATCTCGAGCAGATTCCGGTAGCCGGAATCGACCGCATAGAAATCGTCGAAGGCGGCGGGTCGACGCTCTATGGGTCCGGCTCGATCGGAGGAGTTATCAACATCATTACCGCGGCGGGGGCGCAGCGGAGCGCCGCGTCGCTCTCGGCGGGATCCTTCGACCAGCAAACCTATTTGATTCAAACGCCATATCTCTCGTTTCAGCGCACCTACGCCGCCAACGATTATTCGGTCGAAAATGCGCCGAACCGCGAGAACGCCCAAGCCGGCATGACCGGCCTGACGGCGCGATACGCACACACGGTCGGTGACCTCGACATTACGTTGAGCGGGGATATCGCGAGCGCTGTCGCGGGGGCACCCGGTGAGCTCGGGTACTTTTCGCCCACGAGCGAGCAACAGAACGTGAATCGCAACGTGCGGTTGAACGTCGAACGCGCGAGCGCGCGCTCGACGACAACGCTCGAGCTGGGCGACTCGTCGCAAGATCTTTCCTACACGTGCGATACGCCCGTCGATCCCAACTGCCCAAACTCCGCCTATCCGACGCCCGCGCCGGGTATGACCTCGAATCCGCCCTACGCCCAAGTGCTCTACGATCAGCATTGGATGGCGAGCTTGCGCAACGTGACGGGCGACGCGCGAGAGCGGCTCGTCTACGGCCTCGATTTGATGCGCGGCGTTGCGCGCGTCGACCAGGGAACGGGCGGCGGTTCATCCCTCGCGGCGGATAACGCACCGATCTTTGACGCTTACGCGCAGACGGCGGCATACGTCCAGTCGCAGTGGTTCGGAGCATACGGCCAACAGCTCTATGCCGGCATGCGCGCGGAACGAGACGGCGGCGTGGGCGGCGCCTATTCGCCCTCCCTCGGCGCCGTTCTCCCACTGCTCGACGGGCTTTCACTCAAAGTCAACGCCGCGACCGCTTTTCGCGCTCCGACGGCCGAGGAGCTTTACTATCCGGGTTATTCGAATCCGAATCTGCAACCCGAGCGAACGCGCGTTGCCGATGCGACGATCGTTGCGCCGTCGCTTTGGGGCGGACTCTCATTCGGCTGGTTCGCGACCAGCGGCTCGAATCTCATCGTCTCGCCTCCGCCCGCATACGTCCCCGAGAACGTCGGGCACGCCTCGATTGCGGGTATTTCGCTCGATGCGGCGACGCCGCCGACCCACGGCTGCGTCGCAACCCTCGAGATTACCAATCTCTACCGTGCGCAAGACCTCGACACGGATTCGCGTTTGCCGGGTCGCGGGCCGGCCTTCGCGGTGAGCCTCGGCTTGCGCTATGCCGCTCCGCCGGCGAGCCGCTTCGACGGGCTCGGCATCCTGGCACGCACCCAAGGTCCCCAAGAGAATCCCGATCCGTACTTGTCGCCGCTCTATGCCGCCTATCAACCCGCAACGTTTACGCAGATCGACGGCTACGCCGGCTATCGCGTGACGCCGGGACTGATCCTCACGTTGCGCGGTTACAATCTCGGCAACGATCGCTACGCGCTCTACGCCGGATATCCGATGCCGGGACGCTCCTTCACCGTGGAACTTCGCAGCCGTTGAAGCCGCTTCTCGCGATCGCGCTCGTCGTGCTCGTGCCCGGCGCCGCCGCGGTGAGCTTGCTCGTGGGAGGAACACCGATCTCGGTCGCACAGATCGCCGATCAGCTCGTGCATCCGCATCGATCGGGCGTGCTCAACGCCATCGTCTGGCAGATTCGGATGCCGCGCGTCTGCATCGCGGCGACCGTCGGCGCGTCGTTGGCGCTCTGCGGCGCGATGCTCCAAGGGATGCTGCGAAATCCGTTGGCAGATCCGTATCTGACCGGCGTCAGCGCGGGTGCCGCCGCGGCGATCGCGATCGCGGTGGTCGCCGGGACGGCCGCCGGCGCCATTCCGGCGATCGGCTTCGTGGCCGGGCTCGCGACGGCGTTGGTCGTTGCGGCGCTTGCGCGGCGTGGAAGCGGCATCGACCCCAGCCGCCTCATCCTCGCCGGCGTCTCCCTCTCGACGCTCTTCGCCGCGGTCGTCGCGCTGGTCGTGATTCGCGCCCAATCGGCCGGCTACGCCGGGACGATTCTGGCATGGCTCGCCGGCTCGATGGCGGGACGGGATTGGCATGACCTCGCCGTTACGGCGCCCTATGCGGCGCTCGGCGCGCTGCTCGCGTTTGGTTCGGTTGGTCCGCTGAACGCGTTGCGAATCGGCGACCTGCGCGCGCGCTCCGTGGGCCTCGACGTCGAACGCGCGCAGTGGATCATCCTCGCGGCTTCGTCGCTGCTCGCCGCCAGTAGCGTCGTGCTCGCGGGGCTCGTGGGCTTCATCGGGCTGATTGTGCCGCATGCCGCGCGGCGCATCGTCGGGTCGGATGCGCGCGCGCTGCTGCCGGCCTGCATCGCGATCGGCGCCGCGCTCTGCATGATCGCCGACGCGATCTGCCGTGTGATCGTTGCGCCGGCTGAGCTTCCCATCGGAATCCTGCTCGCGTTCATCGGCGTGCCGTCCTTTCTCTACCTCTATCTCCGCCCGGCGGCCGGCACGCGAAGTCCGGTACGATGATCGAGCTGAACGGCGTAGCGCTGCGGGTCGGGGAACGTCCCTTGCTATCGCGGATCGGCGCGCGCGTCGGCGCGGGCGAGTTTGTCGCGCTGATCGGCCCCAACGGGGTCGGGAAGACGACGCTGCTGCGCGCGATCGCAGGCCTTCACCCGCCCGATGCTGGAACGATTCGCCTCGACGGCGTCTCGATCGGATCGATCACTGCGCTCGAACGCGCCCGCCGGGTCGCATTCGTCACCGGCGACGAAGTCTTGCTCGACGCGCTCTCCGTGCGCGACGTCGTCTCCATCGGCCGGTTCCCATACCATCGCTGGTGGGAATGGCAAACCAACGGCGCCGACGAGCGGGCCGTCGCGCTGGCTCTCGAAGCGGTGGGCATGGAACGCTTCGCCGAGCGCTTCTTTTGGACGCTGAGCTCGGGCGAACGTCAACGCGTTTGGATCGCGCTCGGGCTCGCGCAGCAGACTCCCGTGCTGCTCCTCGATGAGCCGACGAGCCATCTCGACGTGCGGGTCGCGCACGACATTCTGCGTCTGCTGCGCGGACTGACGAAGGCCGGCAAGACGGTCGTCAGCGCGCTGCACGACCTCAACGAAGCCGCTGCCTACGCCGATCATATCGCGCTGCTCGGCGACGGGACGCTCCTCGCACTCGCCGCGCCGGATGCGCTGCTGAACGATCCGCATCTCGAACGCGTCTACGGCATCGCAATGGAGCGAATTCGCCTCCCGGACGGAACGCTGCGAGTCTTTGCCCGGGACGGCGCGTAGCGACAAAAGGAACGGGCCCGCACCGGCGGGCCCGTCTATTTGAGTTGTGTGAGTGAGAACTACTTGGCGACTTGGACGAAGCCGATCGGTAGATCCCAATCGCCCGTGAGGGTTGCGATTGACGAACCGCCGGCCGGGTAGTTGAAGACATAGCCCTCTGAGTTTCCGGCATCCGGGCAGAAGACTAAGCTTCCGGCAATCCACGTCTGCACGCAGTCGGAGGTGCCGGAGAGTGAAACGGTGCCTTCTAGGGTCGCGGTGGTTCCGCTCACCGTGTACTGATAGATATCGTGAGCTTCTTGGTCGTTGACGGTCACGTAGGTGCCGTCCCACTGAACGGCGCCGGGGAACTCGACCGAATTACTGATCGAGATGCTCTCGAATGTTGAGCTGCCGTGCGGAAGCTCGACGAGCTGGAACTCGTCGTCGCCGTTGAACCCGTCGGCGAAGAGATTCCCGCTCTTGTCGTAGCCGCAGAAGAACGCCTCGATCAGCGGCGTCGAGTAAGCGGTGCCCGTGCCGGTCGCGTTCGGGAAGATCACGATCTCGCCGTTGCTGAGGATCGTTTCGGCAAGATTGCCGGTCGTCGGATCGATGCCGCAGCCCGCCGGTTCGCCCTGCGGTGTGTCGAGCGTCGCGATTGGGCTTCCGCCGCTGTACTTGAACTCGTCGATCTCATCGGCGCCCGATGCGCTGACCCAGAACGTCTTCTTGGCTTTGCCGTTGGTGCACTCGCCTTGAGAATCCGAGACGCTGACTGAGCCGATCGATGCGTCGCCCTTCGGGTAGTCGAACTGCAGAACCGTGCTGTTCTCGAAGTTCGATCCCCACTGGTAGAGCTTCTTCTTTTTCTTTTTGTCGGGGGCCGCGCCCCCGTGGTGCACGCCCGCGCTCAAGTTGGGATGCGCCGCGAGCACGAGAAGCCCGTTGACCGTCACGGCTCTGCCGATGTGGGCTCCGCCCGGCAATCCTACGGAAGAACTCGCTCCCGAGGGTGCCAGCGACGAGCCGCTACTGCTGCAGGCCGCGAGCATGGCCGCGGCAATCGTGAGGCTTAAGGCGTAGGTGGCTAACTTGGAGACTCTCATTGAAGAAATTGCTCCGTTCTTTCAAAAATGGGGTGGTCTTAGCCAGGCCCGCTGGGAGTCTGGCAGGCTCCCCATTTTCAAGCGACGGCGGCAAACTCTTTCATCGGCCGCAAAGCGTGCTTTCGGCGGCTCGCCCTGACTTCGTGGGGCGTCGCAACCTAGCGCTGGTTAGAGAGCCGGCGCACGTCCGAGCCCAACACCCAGCGGGTCACCCCGCGTTGCGGTCCGCTGGAGATCGTTACTCCGACGGCGTCGTCAGCCCGCACGAAGAGCGGTGACTCGACGTAACCCGGGGCGCAAGAAATTACGGTAGCGCGAGTGCCCGGTGAGACCAGCATCGCGTGCGGCAGCATCGCCTTTGCCTCGTCGAACGAGGCCGCGTGATAGGCGCGCAGTCGCGCGCGCGTATCCCAAATCAGAACCGACGGGTCGTCCGTGGTGCTGTAGAGCGCCACATGGTCTCCGCGATGCACCTTGCAATCGGCGAACGCGGGCGCGACGGCGGCCATCCACACGAACAGCACCACGAACGCGCTTCTAAACACGGGCCGGCTCCGCGTTCATCATCCGTATGGCGAGAATGGCGACATCGTCGCGCCGGTGCCTCCGCCCGCGCGCTTTGACCTGTGCGATGAGCTGGTCGGCGAGCTGCTGTGCATGTGGTCCGGCGGCCTCGATCAGCTTCATCGCGCCGGCCCCGAGCAGCGGCGTCCCGCGGCGGTTGCGGACTTCCGTCAAGCCGTCCGTCGCAAGCACGAGCATATCCCCGGGATTCAGGTCCAACGTCTTGGAATCAAACGATTCTTCCATGACGCCGACGACCGGTCCGGTTACCGCCAACTGCCGGACCTCGTTGTCTCGGCGAAGATAGGCGCAATCGTGTCCCGCGCTGGCATAATCCAGCCGGAACGTCTCGGTATCGAGGATGCCGACGAACATCGAAACGAAGAGATAGGGGTTCCCGACCACTTTCAAAAAAGCGACGTTGAATTCCGCAAGGATTGCTGCCGGATCGCTCTGCCGTAAGGCGATCGCGCGAATCATGAACTTAATGAACGCCGTCAGCACCGCAGCATCGACGCCCTTTCCGCTGATGTCGGCGATCAAGACCAGCGCGCGGGTGCTCGAGAGACGATAGACGTCGAATACGTCCCCTCCCACCGCCATATGGCTCGTAGCCGAGAGATAGGCGCTGCCGACCTCGCAATGCGGCAGCGGCATGGATTCGCTGCGGAACGCCTGCTGTAAGGTCTCGGTGATCGCTCGCTCTCGCTCGAGCTCGCGGTAGAGCCGCGTGCGGTACGCATTGAAGAGCAATGCCAGAAGTCCGAAAGCCGTCACCCAAAAGGCGCGCACTTCCGCGGATCGATCGATCTGTTCTTGCGTGCTGCTCCCGAGGGCGGCGCTCGTGACGCCGAGCGCTCGGCGAAGCGCCGCCACGATACGGGTTTCGTAATCGGAGAAGAGCTTGTTTCGCTTGTCGAGCTCGACGAGATCGCTCTGCCGAGCGAGGAGCAAGGGCCGCGCCACCTCGTGGCGCCAGCGCGATTGCAGGTTTCCGTATGCCGCAACCAGCGCCAGGGGGCCGCGCAGCCCCTCTTGACGCAGGATGGTGCGAATAGCGGCCTCCCTCGCGTCGTACCCGGCTGCGGCTTGCCGGTATTGCGCGATGTAGAACGGATCGCGGGTCAGCAAATAACCTCGAAGCGAATTCTCTTCGTCGATCTGCAACCGCAAGAGCCCTTCGAGCTCGAGTTGCGCTTCCTGGATCCTCGCTTGATGTTCAAACGTGTTGGCGATCTCAGCTCGCGTCTCGTAAGCTCCTTGCACGGCAAAGATCAGCGTCACGACCATTAACGCCGTTATAAGGAATGTCGCGTTGACGTTCGCGAGCGGCTCGGTCTTCACAAAGGCGTCACGGACGCACGGTCGAAGACCCGCAGGCTGTGCGCGGTGTGGATCCCACGATTTTTAAGTCCTACGACGTCCGCGGGGTTTATCCGTCCCAGCTTAGCGACGAGGTGGCATATGGCATCGGGCGCTGCTTCGTACCGCTGCTTGGCCCCCAGCGCTCCGGCGGCAGCGGCAGCGTGAAGGTAGCCGTGGGCCGCGATATGCGCCCCTCCGGGCAAAAGCTCTTCGAAGCGTTCGCCCGCGGCGCATCCGAGGCGGGTGCCGACGTGGTGGACATCGGCATGGTTTCGACCGACGCGCTCTATTTTGCGGTCGGGAAATTCGGCTTCGACGGCGGCGTCATGATTACGGCTTCGCATAATCCGGCAGAGTACAACGGGATGAAGTTCACCCGCTCGCAGGCCCAGGCGATCTCGCTCGATACCGGCTTGGCGACGATACGGGACCAGCTTCTTTCAGGAGAACTGCCCCCCAAAAGCGCCGCGCCGGGCACGATATCCCAACGTAACGTTCTCGACGACTTCGCGCAACACTGCCTCTCGTTCGTCAACGCCTCGAAGATCAAGCCTCTCAAGATCGCGGTGGACGCCGGCAACGGCATGGCGGGCGAGACCGCGCCTCACGTTTTCAAGAGCTTACCCTGCGACGTGATGCCGCTCTACTTCGAGCTCGACGGTAGCTTCCCGAACCATCCGGCTAGCCCGATCGAGCCGGAGAACATGATCGACCTGCAAGCCGAGATTCGAAAGCACGGGTGCGATCTCGGGGTCGCTTTCGACGGCGACGCCGATCGCATGTTCATCGTCGACGAAAAGGCCGAACTGATAGACGGGAGCACCGTGACCGCTCTCGTCGCGCTGAACACGCTCAAGAAGAACCCGGGTGCGAAGATCCTCTACAACCTCATCGTCAGCCGCAGCGTTCCGGAGTTGATCGAAAAGGCGGGCGGCATCCCGATACGCTCGAAGGTCGGCCATTCGATCATCAAGGCCGAGATGCGCGAACAAGACATCGTCTTCGGCGGCGAGCACAGCGGGCATTTTTACTTTCGCGACAACTGGTATGCCGACTCGGGTATGATCGCGCTCCTGCAATGCCTCGAGCTCTTCAGCGAAGCCAATAAACCCGTGAGCGAGGTGATCGCGCCGATCGATACGCGCTTTCGATCCGGCGAGATCAACTCTCATGTGGCCGACATACCGGAGAAGCTGCGCGACATCGAGCGCCGCTACGCCGGCGCGCAGATCGATCATCTCGACGGCGTGACGATCTCCTATCCCGATTGGTGGATGAACGTGCGCCCGTCGAATACCGAACCGCTGCTGCGGCTCAACGTCGAAGGAGACACCGAGGCGTTGATGCGGCAGCATCGGGACGAAGCGCTCGCGCTGATACGGGGTTGAGTCGTGTCTAGGGTGCTTTTAGGACCTGCCTTCATCGCGCTGGGCGACGGAACGTCGACGTTCGGGCGGTTGGGCATCGAAAATGGGCGAATTACCGGAGTGCTTTCCGCAGACGGAGACTCCGACTGCGCGCTGCCGCCGGGCAGCAGCATCGCGCCTGGCTTAATCGACGTCCACACCAACGGCGCCGAAGAGTACCTCTTCAACCGGGATCAAGGCAACGCGGTCTCCGTTGCCGGCGAGTCCTACGCCGCCAATGGGGCGACCGGCTTTGTGGCCAGCGTGATGACCGCACCCTGGGAGTCGATGCTTCACGCCGCCTCCGAGCTCGTCGAAGCGGCAAATCAGCTCGAAGAGTCTGCCCCGGCGGGCGCGCGTTGTCTCGGCGTGCATTTCGAAGGGCCGTTCCTAAATCCGAAGTTTCGCCGAATCCATCGTCACGAGTGGCTCCTTCCGGCCGGCGAAGCCCGTGCGCAGGAGATGGTCGACGCCTGCAAAGGCGCATGCCTTTTGGTGACGATGGCGCCCGAGATCGAGGGCGCGGGCGACGCCCTGCGCGTTTTCTTGGAGAACGGCGTCGTCTGCTCCGCCGGTCATACGGGCGCAAGATACCGCGAAGGAATGCTCGCGATCGGGCTCGGCTTTCGCTCCCTCACGCACGCATTCAACGGCATGCCGCCGCTCGATCATCGGGATCCCTCGATTTTGGCCGCCTTCATCCAGGACCGGCGCACGCTCGTTCAAGTAATTTGCGACGGCTTCCACGTATCGCCGGTCATGATCGACATCCTTCACCGAACGCTCGGCGACCGCGTCGTGTTGGTGACTGACAATATGCCGCCGGCCGATCCCGGCTATCACATCGAAGGCGGCGTCATGCGCGCGGCCGACGGTACGATCGCCGGGAGCGCACTTCGCATCGACCAAGCCTTGCGCAACTACATGTCCTACGCGCAGATCCCATTCGCTCAGGCGATCGTCTCCGCAACGCACGCGCCTTCGCGTCTGATCCGGCACGACGGCGAGATGGGGCGGATCGCGCGTGGTGCGCGCGCCGACCTATCGTTTTGGGACAAGGATTACCGCGTCGTCGCGACGATGGTCGGCGGTCGCTTCGTCTACAACCGGATGGAGGTTGCGGTCTAGGGAAGCACTATTCTCTAGCTCTATTCCGTGTCGACCGGTGCGTACGAAGGCGGCTGGCGCTCGAAATACGCGCGAGAGTATTTTGACGGAATCGGGGTAAACGAGCGCGGCTGCTGATTGAAGTCGAAGCAATCGACGATGCTGGTCGCGCGCACGTCCGTCGTGCCGATACGGCTCAGGCCGAACGTGTCCTCGACGAACTTGAGGATGCTGCCGAACTCGTATTGCGTGTGCGAAACGTAGCCGCTCCCCGATTTGCCTTCGCGCGCGTAGGGCGAGACGATCAGCATGGGCACGCGAAAGCCGAGGCCTCCTTCGTTGTCGAAGAATGGCGGCGGAACGTGATCGTAAAAGCCGCCCCAGTCGTCCCAAACGATCACGATCGCGGACGACGGCCAGTAGCCGCTCTCGCCGACCGCGTTGACGACCGTCGCAACCCATGATGGCCCGGTGTCGGAATGATTGCCGGGATGGTCCGAGTTATCGTCGTCGGGCACCAGCCACGTGACCGCCGGAAGCGTGCCGTCCGAAACGTCCTTGAAGAAACGCTGGTTCGACGTGGTCACGTTGGTGTGCCATTCGGATCCGTAACGCACCGCTTTGATAGCATCGAAGGCGTTCCAAATCGCGCCCGTGCCGCCGTGCACCGGCGGCGAATAGTACTTCCAGGAGACGGACTTCGCGTCGAGTGAGTCGCGCAACGTGCGGTATCGGAAGCACGGGAACGGGCCGCCGTCGTACCGATACTTGAGCCGCTCGGGCGAGCGAACGACGATCCCGGAGCCCACGACCAGCGAGGTCAACGTGCCCGCCGGCGCGTCGCAGCCCCACGGCATCTGAGACGGAAAGTTCACGATGCTTTCGATCGGGTCGATCTGCGTGCCGCCTGCGATCAGGTCTTGATGGGCGGTGAAGCTGCCGCTGCCCTGAGTCTGAAAGATATGATCGGCTAAGATGTACTGCTCGGCGAGATCCCAATACGGCTTGATTTGCGACGGCTTGACGTACTGGTACGGTTTCAAGCCCGCCTTGCCGGGACAATTATGACTCCCGCCTTCCAGATTGAAGCCGTCCATCTTGCCGTGGTCGTAGTCGCGAAGGAAGCCTTTTCGTGAGTGGCCGAAGTCGCATGGCTCTTCCAAATCGACTCGCTTGAGAGCAACGGTCCGGCCGCTCGACGTCGAGCCTTGCGTGGTGCCGTCGGCGCCCGGGAAGGTTGCGAAAAAATCGTCGAAGCTGCGGTTCTCTTGAATGACGAGGACGACGTGTTCGATTTTGTTCGAGCCGCGCGAAGCCGGTGGAAGATCGCCGGTCGACGGCAAGCTGCCCAGCCCGATCGACGCACCGCTCGCGCACGCGGCCAGGCTCAGCGCGGCGAGTGCCGAGATCAATGGCCGCATCGAGCCGCTCGCGCACGCCATCCTAGTGTGCTGTCCCGGAAGTTCGGTGCATAAAGTCGCAAGCGCCGCGGCGCGAGGAGGGAGCATAGCCGTAGCTCTGTGACCGACGAGCAACAAAGCCAGTGCGCATCCGCCGCCGCGACCCTTTGGGCTGGCCGCTTGACGGTCGCGGGCTGCGTCACTCTTCGCTCGCAAAGCGCTGCTTTTGTCGCTCATCGTTCCTTGCCCGCACTCCGCCAAACGGCCAGCTTTATGCATCGAACTTCTGGGAGAGCACACTAGGGAGTGACCACGAGTCCCTCATCGGGCGCCGAGAACGCGGCACGCTGCGCCGCCGAGCGGAGCATGACGATTGCCGCATAGAGCACCACGACCACGACGAGCCACCGCAAGAGCGAGAGAGACATACTCTTGACGAGGAATGCGGCGATGAGAACGCCCGGTATTCCGCCCAGCGTTAAACCGATCGCGGCGAGCATCGAGAAGGCACCAAACCGAATGAACCTCGTGCTCGCAACCGGCATGAGGAAGGCGCAAGACCCCATCATGATCGGAAATGCGGCAACCGGATTCATGCCGAGGAGGCTCACCATGATCATGCAGGGCGCGTAGAGTCCGATTCCGATGGTCATGAGAGCGCCCAAACAAAAGCTAACGACGATGCCGATCCAAAGGCGCATACCGGCGAGACCCAGCGCCTCTCCGGTGAGCCCGAACTGGCTCCCTTTGAGATTCGTCATGACAAAAAGCGCCGCGGCTGCAAGCAGTGCGGTTCCCATGCCGATCTGTACGTATCGCCGCGGCAAACGCGCGACGAAGCCCGCGCCGAGCCAGGCGCCGGCGACCGCGGCGAGGATGAGCAAGATCAGGGTCCGCGGCTCAACCGCGATGATGCCGATGAAGATCGCGGCTTCGACGATGGTCGGAAGCGCGTGACCAACGTTCAGTGTACCCGGTATACGCTCGTCGGGGACGAAGCGAAGAAACTTGAAGAGCGACGTCGTGGTTGCAAACGAGCCGATGCCCAGCGTATCGAAGAAGTTCGTAACGAACCCGATCGCGACACCAATTGCGACGTCAAGCGGCTTCGCCGTTTGCGGACGTTGCCGCGGCCACGCTCTAGCCAAGGCGACGAGCAGCACGATCGTCACGATAGCCAGACCGATGAAGAGGATCGTGTGGACCGTCATTGCCGTAGACGGTACGCCCAGAGTTCGCCGCGGCCTGCTACGAAGAGGGTATCTCCGTCGAGCGTGAGCCCGCGGCCGTAGAGCTTCGAGCCGACGGAGATGCGACCGGCGCGCGCTCCGCTGCGCAGATCGAAGGCGGCGATCGTCCCCCGCGCCGGCGCGACGAGCACGAAGCTGCGCCAGACGACCGGCGCTTCGTAGATGCCCTCGGTGCGAGCGCGCCAGAGCACGGCCCCATCGTTCGCGCGAATCGCGACGAGCTCGCCGCTGGCCGGCGAATGGAAGAGCGGCACCAGGATCGTGCCGGCCCTCGATGCCGGTGTGCCGATCGACTGCATCCAGCTTATCGCCGGCTCGAGCCGTTGCCGCCAGAGAATCCTCCCCGTAAGCTCGTCGAGCATCACGTAACGCGAGTCTTTCAGCGTGACGCCCACCGCCGGAATTCGGCGACCGCCGATCTTCAATTGGAAGAGACTCGGCGACGCGAAGACGTCGAAGTCGTTGGCGTCGTGGGCGAGCAGCTGAGTCTCCCAGCGCCACCGCCCAGTCCGAGGATCGACCGCGATGACCGCATCGGTATACGGATCGGCGCCGGGCGGCGGGGCGCGCATCGGCGTCGGATTTCCCGTGCCGACGATCGCGAGCGCTCGCGCGGGATCGACCGCGGGCGTCGCGGAGATGCCGCCCCCGGTGCCGCGGTATCGAAGCGGGGAGAACGCCCACGCGCGCGCACCCGTCGCGGCGTCCAGTGCGATCTCGTGTCCGGAATCGGTCGGCCGGTCGGCGATCACGTCGATGCTGAAGAGCACGCGCCCGCAGGCGAATGCGGGCGACGCGAACGTATCGTCGTTCCTTGCCGTCGAGCAGATCCGCCGCTTCCAAATGATGCGGCCCCGCAGCGCGTCGAGCGCCGCCGCCTCGCAGCTTCCGCTCACGACGTACGCGACGTTCTGCCGAACGATGACCGACGAGATCACGCCGCGCGGGTTTCCGTAGGTTTCATCGGGGTTCGCGCCGAGCGATGCGCGCCAGAGCGCTCCTCCGGTGCGTTCGCGCAGGGCCAGGACGTCGCCGAGTGTCGTGCCCTCGTAGACGACGCCGCGCGCTATTGTGGGTATGCCGAGCATCCATCCGGGCTCGACGTGCATCCAAAGACGCACGAACGCCACGGCAAGCAGCGCGGGGATCACGGTGTTTGAGAAGCTCTTCCTAGTGTGCTAGGAAGCGGCGAGCTCTCGCGTCGCGGCTGCGTTAAAGTATGCGGCGCGCGGGTGATGCAAGACGATCGCCGCGGTCGATTGCTCCGGCACCATCTGGAACGCCGGCGTCAGGTTTACGCCGATCTTCGCGGTTGCATCGAGCAGCCGGAAAACGATTTCGTGCTGTTCGAGCTCGGGGCAAGCGCCATAACCCCACGAATAGCGCTTCCCGCGGTGGTCGTCGATGCGAAGCTCGCGCCGAATGCGGCGGTGAGTATACTCGGCGAGCGCTTCCGCGGCTTGCACCGAAAAGCCGTGCAAGAAATAGGCGTCGCCGTACTCGCCGGCGGCTTGCAGCGCTTCGGTGCGCAGCGACACGTTGCTTCCGATGGTGACGATCTGCAGCGCGAGCACGTCGCTTGCTCCGCCTTCTCGCGGCTCGCGTAAGTAATCCGCGAGGCTCAAGTGTTCTCCGCCGGCTTGTCGCGGGAACGTCATGCGCGCGATTTCGGTGCGTCGATCGGCCGGATCGTAGAGGATCACGTCGTCGTCGAGCCCGGCGGCCGGGAAATAGCCGTACACTACTCTGGGCTGCAGGAGATCCCCGCGCGACGCTTGCGCTTGGTAACGGTGCAGGCGCGGTTCGAACTCTTCGGCTACGAGCCGGTCGAACGCACTTCCCTTGGTGTTCGCGCCTCCCCAAGAAAGCCGGTAGAGACTGCGCAGATCGAAACACGGCCAAAGCTCGCGAACGTCGATCGCGCTGCTGGGCTCGGGATTGCGATGCGAAAGGACGCGCGCTCCCCAGAACGGCGGTTCCGGCACCTCGGCGTGCTCCGCCTTCACCGCCGAACGCAACGGCGACGGCGTCCGCGCGGGAGCGCCAGGGCGCCGCTCCCGCTGCTCCAAGGCTTCGCGCTTGGTGCGTTCGATCAGGTCCTGCCGGCGCTGAGGATCGCCGGTGAGCGCGTCGATGAGATCGAGACCTTCGAACGCGTCGCGCGCGTAAAAACAACCCGGTTCGAAAAAGCGGGCTTCGCCGAGCATCGCGATGCGCCGCCCGAAATCGCGGTTAATTGCAGCGCCGCCGACGATGACCGGGAACTGCAACCCGCGCGCGTCTTGCTCTTCGAGGCAGATCGGCATCTGTTTGCTGGTCGAGACGAGTAATGCGGAGAGACCGATGGCGTCGGCGCGAACTTCGACCGCCTTCTCCAAGATCGTGTTCATCGGTACTTGCTTGCCGAGATCGTGGACCGTGTAGCCGTTATTGGCGAGGATCGTGTGGACGAGATTCTTGCCGATGTCGTGAACGTCGCCGAAGACCGTGGCGAGCACGACGGTGCCCTTCGTCGTTCCGGCACGGCGCTCCAAAAACTGCTCGAGGTGCGCGACGGCCTTCTTCATCACTTCGGCGCATTGCAAGACGAAGGGAAGAATCAGCTCGCCGCGCCCGAAGCGATCGCCCACGTCTTTCATCGCGGGCAGCAGAATCTCGTTGAGCACTTCGATGGGCGTATGCCGCGCGAGCGCCTCGTCGATCTTTGCTTCGATGCCGTCTTTGCGCCGCAACAAGATCGCCTGATGAATTCGCTCCTCGATCAGCGCCTCGGGCGCTCCTTCGACTGTCCCCTTCGACTCGCTGCGCTCGCTCAGGATCACTTCGCTCAGGATGGCACTTGATTCGAAGTGCTCGATCAACCGCGTCAGCGCGTCGACGCGGCGGTTGAAGACCAGATCGTCGCACAGCTCGCGAACCGCGGCATCGATTTCAAAGTACGGAACGATCTCCTTGGGATGGACGAGCGCGCAATCGAGGCCGGCCTCGACGCAGTGATGGAGGAAAACGGAGTTGAGCGCCGCGCGCGCATCGGGCTTCAACCCGAACGAGACGTTGGAGACGCCCAGCGAGGTCAGCGTCCCGGGCAGCTCGCGCTTGATCGCGCGAATGCCTTCGATCGTTTCGAGAGCGGATGCGGCGAACTCGGCTTCGCCCGTCGCCAGCGTAAAGGTGAGCGCGTCGAAGATCAGCGCGCCCGGGGGCAGGCCGTACTCGTCGACGGCAATCTCGTAGATCCGGCGCGCGACCTCGACTTTGCGTGGCGCCGTCTTTGCCATTCCGCCCTCGTCGATCGTCAGTGCGACAATCGCCGCGCCGTGTTCGAGCGCGAGAGGCAGCACCGCGTCCATCTTCGCTCGTCCCGACTCGAGGTGGACGGAGTTGAGAACCGCGCGACCCGGGTAGTTTTGAAGCGCGGTTTCGAGCACTCTCGGCTCGGTGGAATCGATCGCAAGCGGCGCTTCGATCGACTGCGCGAACCGTCGGACGAGCTGGCGCATTTGCTCGTCCTCGTCGGGTCGCTCGGTCAGCGCGCAGCAAACGTCGAGAAGGTGCGCGCCGCCTTCGACCTGATCGCGCGCGACGAGTACGATGTCGTCGTAGCGGTCTTCGAGCAGCAAACGCTTGATCTTCCGCGATCCTTGCGCGTTGATGCGCTCGCCGACGATGAGCGGACGCGGCTCCTGCTCGAGAGCGACCGCCGTGATCGCCGATGCGGCTTCTTCTCCTCGCGCCGGGGTCGGACGCGCCTTGCGCTCGACCGAAGCGACCGCGTCGCGCAACGCGGCGATATGGGCCGGCGTCGTACCGCAGCATCCCCCGACGACGTCGACTCCGAAATCTCGCACGAAGGCCGCCAGCTCGCGCGCAAGTTCTTCGGGCCCTTCGGGATAGATCGTCTCCCCCTGCGGCCCCATGAGCGGAAGACCGGCGTTCGGGATCACGCTAACGAAGGAGGGCAATCGTTCGCAGAGATAGCGGATCGAGTCGCGCATCTGCGCTGGACCGGTCGAGCAATTGAGGCCGACGACCTCGACTTCCAGCGCGCCGAGCACTGCCGCAATCGCGCGGATGTCGGTGCCCAAGAGCATGCGCCCTTCGGTGATCAGCGTGGGTTGCGCTTGAATCGGCACGCGCCGCATGCCCCGCGCGAACTCGCGCCGTATTCCCGCGATCGCGGCCTTGAGCTCGAGCAGATCCTGCATCGTCTCGAGCAGCAGCAGGTCGACGCCGCCCTCGACGAGCGCGCGCGCCTGCTCGGCATAAGTGTCGCGCAGCCGTTCGTAGGTGATGTTCGAAAGCGCCGGATCGGACGAGGATACGAGCATCCCCGTCGGGCCCATCGAGCCCGCGACGAATCGAGGACGATCCGGCGTCGAAGCCGCGTCGCAAGCCTCGCGCGCAATCTGCGCGGCGCGTATGTTGATTTCCCGCGTGCGCTCGCCAAGCGAGTACTCGTCGAGCTTCAGCCGCGAGGCGGTGAAGGTGTCCGTCTCGACGACGTCGGCCCCGGCGGCGAGATAGGACGCGTGAATTGCCCCGACGACGTCGGGGCGGGTCAGTACGAGCGCCTCGTTGCACCCGCGATAGACCGCTCCGCCGAAGTCGTCGGCGGATAGTTCGAGCGCCATGAGCTGCGTGCCCATGGCGCCGTCGAAGACTAGGACCCGCTCTTCGAGCAGGCGCAAATACTCAGACAATAGCTCGAATCTCTCCAACCGTGTATCCGGCCCGATTATACACTCTCGGACGCGCAAATCGAGCGAGCCGGTCGACCTTCCGCCCGTCGAGGACGCCCAGGCGGCGCAAGACGGCGAGCGTCGACGGCCCCCGGGCGCGGGAATTGCCGTCGAGCACCTTTGAGACGTAACCAAGTCCCTGCGCGATCGCGGCGATGCCGTGCACGCCTTCGGCGCCGGCCTTCGATACGATCGTCCCATCGCCGGCAATCATCACCTCGGTATCGAGCTGACCGGTACCTGCCACGTACTGCGGGTACGCCACCATCGCATTTCGGACCACCTGCAGCGCCTGCGCGTCCGAATCTTGCATCTCGGTAAGCGAGGCCAGGCGGGCAAACGAACGCGCCCCGTTTCGCAGGCTCGTCGCGTAGACGGGAATCCCGCAGCCGTCGACGGCAACCGGCCACGTCGCCGCATCGTCGTCGGAAAGGCGCGCGCAGAACTCCAGAATGCGTCGTTGCGCCGCATTTTCGGCGCTCAAATAGGTCGCCGGATCGGCGCCGAGCACCTTACAGAGGGCGAGGATGCCGGCGTGCTTCCCCGAGCAGTTGTTGTGAAGCGCAGATGGCTGCGCGCCGGCGCGTCGAAGCGCCTGCGCCGAGGCCTCGTCGTATGGCCAATGCACGCCGCATTGGAGCGCCGAGACGCCCATACCGATTTTACGGAGAATAGAGAGCACGGCTTGCACGTGCATCGGTTCGCCGGAATGCGATGCGGCCATGACCGCGATCTCGCGCGCTTCCAGGCCGAAGGCCTTGTCGACTCCCGCTTCAATCGCGGCCGCGGCGATGAACGGCTTCGCCGTCGATCGCAGGTAGAGCGGGGCGTAGATATCCCCAGCGCGATAGAGCACCGTGCCCTTTGCGTCGACGGCGCACGCCGCGACGTGATGGACCGACTCGACGAGCTCGCCGCGCGTTACTTCGACGATCAGGCTCGCGGCGCCAATCAAACGAGCGCGGGTTCGACGATCGTCGCTTCCTGTTCGGCAAAAACCGGATTGCTCAGATATCGCTCGCCGGTGTCGCAGCCGATGGTCACGATCGTCTTGCCCCGCGACTCCGGGCGCGCGGCAACCTGCAATGCGGCCCAAACATTCGCGCCGGTGGAGATGCCGACCAGCATTCCTTCCTCACGCGCCAAGCGGCGCGTCGTACCAATCGCGTCGGCATCCGTCACGCGGATGACCTCGTCGTAGATCTCCGTGTTGAGCACCTTAGGGACGAATCCGGCGCCGGTGCCTTGAATCTTGTGAGGGCCAGGTTTCCCGCCGGAGAGCACCGGCGACGCGTCGGGTTCGACCGCGACCATCTTCACGCTCGACTTGCGGGCTTTGAGCACTTCCCCGACGCCCGTGATGGTGCCCCCGGTACCTATTGCGGAAACGACGACGTCGACCGCGCCGTCGGTGTCGCGCCAAATTTCTTCGGCGGTCGTCCGGCGATGGATCTCAGGGTTTGCGGGGTTCTCGAACTGTTGCGGCATGAAATACTTCACCTCAGCCGCCGCGAGAATTTCGTTGGCGCGCCGCACGGCGCCCGGCATGCCTTCGGCTCCGGGCGTCAGCACGACTTGCGCGCCGTAGGCTTTGAGGAGGTTGCGCCGCTCGATCGTCATCGTATCCGGCATCACCAAAATAAGCGGATAGCCTTTCGCCGCCGCGACGAAAGCCAGGGCGATCCCCGTGTTTCCGCTCGTCGGCTCGATGATCGTCATGCCGGGGAGCAAGCGGCCGTCACGCTCGGCGGCCTCGATCATCGAGACACCGATGCGATCTTTGACCGAACCGGCCGGATTGAACGACTCCATCTTCACGAGGAGCGTTGCCGGCAGGTTTCCCGCGAGCCGTGGCAGTTTTACCAGCGGCGTATTGCCGAACGTGTCGGCGAGATTCTCATAAATGCGTGCCATCGTATCGTGCTTAACCCCCACGATGAATCGAGCGTTTCAACCTGCTTCCCCAGCGCCCGCATTTTTCCGGCGGGGAAGGAAGCGTTCGCACTCGCGGTCGAGTATCAGCGAGCATGCGCCGACGCGTCCTCGCTCTTCTTACCGCCTGCGCTTTGCTTGCGCTCGCCGGGGCGGTCCCGGCCGGAAACGCGCGTGCTGCCGAAGCGCCGACGATGGAGGCCGCGCTCGACGCGATTGCAGCCTACGCGCCGGAAGCGATGCAGGCGCAGGGGACTCCCGGCCTCTCCGTTGCGATCACCGATCGCAACCGGACGCTGCGCGTCATCACGCTCGGCTTTGCGAACCGCGAAACCCAAGCCGCCGTCACCCCGCAGACGCGTTTTGCGATCGGATCGATTACGAAGTCGATGACCGCCCTCGCGCTGCTCGAGCTTCGCGACGCGGGCCGAGTCGACTTAAAAGCTCCGGTACGGCGCTACTTGCCGTGGTTCTCGATCGATAGCGGGAACAGGCCGATTCTGGTTCACGAGCTGCTCTCGCACACCGCCGGCCTCCCCGACGATTTCGCTCCTGAGCTCGGCTATACGTACGATGTCGTCGCGCTGCGCCGTACGAGGGTGCTCTTTGCACCGGGTACGGCATGGTCCTACTCGAACGACGGTTATGAGACTGCCGGCGCGATTGTCGCGGCGCTCGACAATCGCTCGTGGGCCGATTCGCTCGCGGCCCGCGTGCTGGGGCCCATCGGCATGGCCGACACGTCGGCCTACTTTACGCCCGACGCAATGGCCGGCGCGGCCGTCGGCTATCAGTTCCGCGACAACGATCGGCCTGCGCCGCTGCACCCGCCGCTGGTCGCGTCGCCACCGATGGACTTCGTCGATCCCGCCGGCTCGGCGCTTTCAACTCCCGAGGATATGGCGCGGTACATGCGCTTCTATCTCAACGGAGGTAGAACCGCGAACGGCACGGAGTTGATCGCGCCGGGGACCTTCGCCGCGATGACGCGACCCGATACCCGCAGCGATGGAAAGCCCGCAGGCTCGGCCGGCACCGTGCTCGACGAGGCGCCGGCGTTCTACAGAGAATACGGGTACGGACTCTCGATTTTCGACGACGGCGGCGATCGCGTCGTCGGGCACACTGGAGGCATATCGGGCTATACGGCCTGCATGCAGATGAACCTCACGCGCGGTTTCGGCGTCATCGCCTTTGCGAATCTGGTCGAGGCTCCGTTGCATCCGTGCGCGATCGTTCTCTACGCGATGCGCGTGCTGCGCGCGCAGAGCCTTGGGGCGATGCTCCCCGCGCCTCCGGCGCCGGCCGATCCGGCCCACGTCGACCGGCCCGCCGATTACGCCGGAACGTATACTCGCCCCGGCGGCTCCTCGGTGCAAGTCGTCAGCCGGCGCGATCGCCTGCAATTGATCGACGGCACTAGATCGATCGCCCTCTATCAGCGTGGCCCCGATCTCTTCTGGGCCGACGATCCGAACTACGCGCTCTTCTTGTTGGCATTTGGACGCGACGGCACCGGACGCGTCGTCGAGATGACCTATGGCTCGCAGTGGTACCCGAACGAGCGGTACCGCGGACCGCGCTCGTTCCCGCACCCCGCCGCATGGAACGCGCTCGCCGGACGGTACGAGAACGTCTACTTCGGCTCTTCGGCGATCACGCGTGTCGTCATCGTCAAGAATCGGCTCACGCTCGATGGAATCGACGCGCTGCGGCCCCTATCCAACGGAGACTTCGCGCTGGGCTCGTCGATCGTGCGCTTTGACGCCTACGCCGGAAAAGAAGCAGAACGCCTCAGCATCGATGAGGCGCATTTCTACCGGGTCGAGCTGCCGTAGGCCGAAGCTCAAGGAAGCTTTGATTTAGATGCAGCTCTAGGAGCCGACGGCCGAAGTTTACTACGGTAAACGAGGCCCGAGGCGACAACGAGATGCGCTAAATCAGGAGCCGATGTCCCAGAGCAAGCCAAGATCTTTCTTAGCGAACGAACGAAATGCGATCAGCGTTTCGGTGCTCAGAATGCCCTCGAGGGCGGCGACGCGCTCGGTAACGAGATCGTTGAGTTCTTCGTGCTGCCGAACTCGCGCAACCGCAATCAGATCGAAGGGTCCGGCAACAGAGTAGACCTCCGCGATGCCGTCGACCGCCAAAAGATCGTCGGCAATCGTTCGAAGGCGAGGCCGCTCGACGTTCATGAGGATGAACGCGGTCACCATGAAGCGCATATATGCTGCCCATCGTCAGAAGCCCTGGCGTGATCGGAGCTGCCGACGTCGAGTGGTTCGCGCAGCGTAAGGTCTCGGCGCAGAATCTCGCGTGTTCTGGACTCCGCCGGCAGGGTTGCCGGTAAGCTGGTGATTACCGTCGATGAGCGGCTGCCGCTAACACAACGCCTCAAGGGTGCCTTGGCCTGGTAGAAGGTCGAGCAGGCTGGCTTGGGGCCTGGGCTGGATTCTTCAGGCCGCGGGCCGCATCTGCATTGCGCTCGGTCCGGTGATGTGGTACCCTCGGGGGGTAATTGTCAGGGTGGTGATCACATCGAGCGCCGGAGGCACCGCGGTAACGCGGTGCCTCTCTATTTGCCGCTATTTGTTTTTGAAGCGGGCGACGCGCTTTTCGTTGTACGCCGCCAGACCTTCTTTGGCGTCCTCGCTCTTGAAGAGCAGTGATTGCAGCTCGCGCTCGAGCGCCAACGCGTCTTGGAGTGGAAGCTCGGCGCCGGTCTGAACGCTGCGCTTGATATGACCGACCGCCATCGGCGCTTTGTTCGGCGAGCAGAACTGCTTGGCGTAATCCGTGATCTGCTCGCGAAACTCTTGCGCACTCCCCTCGAAGAGATCGTTGATCATGCCCCATTCCATCGCTTGCTCGTAGCTGACCGTCTTCCCGGTCGTCATCATCTCGATCGCCCGCGACTTGCCGACGAGCCGCGCGAGCCGCTGGGTTCCGCCGGTACCGGGAAGAACGCCGAGCGCGACTTCGGGAAGTCCGATTTTGCCGGCGTCCTTACGGGCGATCCGTAGATCGGCGGCCATCGCGATCTCCAAGCCGCCTCCGACGCAGTGACCGTTGAGGGCCGCAATCACGAGCTTTGGGGTCTGCTCGAGGCGAGTAAGCGCCTCGTTGGCGTGCAGGCAGAACATGTACTTGAATTCGGGCGTCACCTGGTTGAGCATCCCGATGTTTGCGCCCGCCGAGAAGAACTTTTCGCCCTTTCCCGTGAGGACGATGACCTCGACCTCGGGATCGAAGCGCGCGTCGAGAATCGCTTCATCGAGCTGACGCATCATCTCGTGCGTGTAGGTGTTGGCCGGAGGATCGTCCATCTCGACGAAGGCGACGTGGCCGTTCTTCCAATAGTTGATGACGCGCTTGCCGTCGAACGCGCGCGATTCGCGTCCGAACGGCGTCTGCTGCGCTACTCCGTTGACCGTCGTACTCATACCAAATCCCCCTTCGGTGCGTTCTTCACGCCAGATTCCTTCGGTGCGTTTTTCACGCCAGGTTCCCCTTTGGTGCGATCCAGTGGGGGCCCCACGCGCTTTGCGCGTGGGGGGCGCGAAGTCCGCAGGACGTAGCGCCTTTAAAAGTTGAGAGCTCCCAACTGAATCGCGAACTCACGTTTTTCACGCCAGGTTTCCTTTTGGTGCGATCCAGTGGGGGCCCCACGCGCTTTGCGCGTGGGGGGCGCGAAGTCCGCAGGACGTAGCGCCTTTAAAAGTTGCGGGCTCCCAACTGGATCGCGAACTCACGTTTTTCACGCCAGGTTTCCTTTTGGTGCGATCCAGTTGGGTTCTTTGAAGTAGTCTTTCAGGATCGCCTCGTCCGCTTCGGTCGGAAGCACCGTCGGAGCATAGGCTTCCCATTCCGCCTCGGTCAGCTTGCGGCCGTCGACGGCGTAGCGTTCCCCGGCATACATACCGATCTTACGATTGAAACGCATGTCCGGCAGGTAGAACCTCGTCTCGCTCGGGTTGACTTCGTTCACGCGAGCGACGGTCGCGAGAGCTTCTTCGTTGAACTGCGTGCGCGCGCGCTCGTTGAGATGCTCCTTATCGGGCCGGTCGCCGGCCTTGTCCTCGTCGACGCGGCCCTTGATGCCCCAAGTGTACGCCCATTGCGCCGAACCGGAGTGATCGGTCCCAAAGAGATCGAGCGAGCCCGAGAACCACTTGTTGTAGTACTTCTGTTGCAGCTCGACCGGAATCAGGCCGGCCTTGGCGATGCGCCGCAATCCGGTGATGCCGGTGCCCATGTGGAAGGACTCCTCGCGTAGCATCGGTCCCATCGACGCCGCAAGCGGCGTGAAGCTCGAGTGCGAGAGCATCGTCAGCTGGAACTTGCCGTCCCGATCCATGAAATTCGTGTAGGCAAAGAAATCGAGCCAGTGCGTGACGTCGTCGTTAAAGGCGTTTAGCAGCCGGTTCTTCTTACCGAAAGCGCGGCGCTCGAGCATCTTCTGCGCCTCGATCTTGCCCTCGCTCCCGAAGTGCTCGACCATCAGGTGGCACATCTGATAGCCGTGACGCGTCTCTTCGACCATGATGCGCACGAGCGAGGCCAAGTCGTATTCGCTCGGCGCGTTGTTCACCAAGAACCGCTGCTGCTCGTTGGAGGCAAACTCGGTATCGCCTTGATAGACCACCATGTTAAGCACCGCATCGCGCATCCGCTGATCGGGAATCTCGCGAACGCGGTCCCAGCGGCGTTCGCCTTTGAAATCTCCGAAATATATCTCGCTGGTCGGCAGCTCGCCGTACTTCGCCTCAAAGCGATACCCCGGCATGAAGCGGTCGACGAGCTCGCGATCGAGCCCGATGTCGCGCCTCCACTCGTCGAGCATGGAGATCCAGTCGTCAAAGGTCGCTATGCGCTGCATGCACTGCCTTCCAGTGTATAACGGATTTTTGTCGAACGTCGGGAATACCGTCATACTAGATGGGCGCCGGGAGAAAGTCAACCCTAACTTCCTTAACATCGACGGGGAGCGCGGTCCCCAGCCAGGCTCGCGCGCGCCGAGTCGAACGGGCCAATTCCTTTATCTTCACCCTCTATGGCGACATGGTACACCGCCTTTCCGGAGACGGTTCGCTCTGGATCGGTGCGCTCATCGCCCTCATGTCGTCTTTCGGGGTCTCGCCTCCGGCGGTGCGCCAAGCGGTCTCGAGAATGGCGCGCCAGGGATGGCTGATTGCTCGCCGGGAGGGGAATCGGGCATTCTACAGAGTGACCGAGCGGGGCCGTCGCCGCATCGAAGAACTCAGTCCGCGCATCTATGGGCCGGTCGTCGAATGGGACGGACGCTGGCGGCTTCTGACCTATGCTATCGGGGAGGCCCATCGCAAGCAGCGAGAGCAGTTGCGCCGCGAGCTGAGCGTGCTGGGGTGGGCTCAGCTCTCACCCACCGCGTGGATTTCGCCTTCCGATACGCTTCTGGCCGCACGCGAAGCGGCCCGAGCGACCGGCACGCTCGACGCAGTCAACCTCTTCTCGAGCGAGTATCGCGGACCGCTCAGCGATCGCGAGCTACTCGAACGCTGCTGGAACTTAGGGGAGATCGCGTCGGCATACCGGTCCTTCATTGCGCGTTACGAGCCGCGTTTTCGGCGAGAACGAGAACGCACCGATCTTACCGATGAGGCCGCGTTCGTCGAGCGTCTCTGGCTCGTTCACGATTACCGGAAGTTCGCGTACGTCGATCCCGGGCTGCCGAGCGAGCTGCTGCCGGCTCATTGGCCCGGCACGTCGGCTGCGTCGGTCTTTCGCGAATACTATGCGGCGATCGAGGCGAAATCACAACGGTACTTTCATCTTTACGCGACGGGTGCAAACGGGTGACCGCGCGATAGCGTCGAAGCGAGCCGCCCATGCCCAAACGCCTGCTGCTCGGCCTTGCGGTCGCTGCACTCGTCATCGCCGCCTGTCACGGAAGCTCCACGACGCCGACGCCGTCGAGTTCTCCGCTCTCCCCCAGTCCGAATCCCTCAATTACAAAGGCGACGGTTCAGGTGACGGTCGCCGGTACGCCGGCTCCGCGAATTCCGGTCGAAGAATCGACGCCGAAGAATCCGGAGAGCCCGCGGCCCGGCACGCCCTTCGACACGAAGAACACCGGCAAGAAAGGCTACGCGCGCTTCTCGGGGCTCAAGCCGAGCAAGACGTATTGCTGGGTCGCCATCATTTCGCCGAGTTTCAAGTCGTCGGAGTGCGCCGGTTGGCCCATCTGGCAAACCAGTACCATCACTCTCGGCAACTAAAAAGGAGTCAGGGCGTTTCGTCGTCGTGGAGGTGCAGGTGCGTCCCGTCTTCTGCCTCCGCCAGCACGTCGCGCGCTTCGGCTAACACGGCGGTCGATAACGGCTGCGCCGGCGGCTCGACCGAGCCTTCCGCGGCGAGAAAATCGGTCTCGCTCCACTCTTCCCACGTTTCGAGCGGCTCGCCCTCGTGCGATGCCGGAAACCGCACGCAGAAACCTTGATCGAGATGCAGCCCGACGACGGCCACCTTCGTGCCGCGTGGAAAGTACGTCCCGTCTTTCCAAAGCGTGCCGCACGTGGTGCTGTACCGGTCGCCGATCTTGAGCGCTTCATCCATGCCTTCGAGGCTATACCCCGAACGGGTCCATCGGTTTCTCGCCGATGTAGGTGAGGACGCTCTTCGTTTCGCTATAGAGCCGCATCGTCTCCATGCCGAGCTCGCGGCCGTATCCGGACTGCTTGTATCCTCCGAACGGAACGCCGGGAAAGACGGCATACGGCGTGTTGATTGCGACGGAGCCGCTGCGAATCGCGCGCGCAACTCGATTCGCGCGCCCCACATTCGTCGACCACACGCTGGCCGCGAGTCCGTATTCGCTCGCGTTCGCCAGCGCGATTGCCTCGGCTTCATCCTCGAATCGGACCAACGTTGCGACGGGACCGAAGATCTCCTCGCGGGCGATCCGGTGAGAGTTCTCCGCCTCAAAGGCCGTCGGGTTCCAGAACGCGCCTGCCGCGAATCGATCGCCGAGCAACGCGGGCGTGCCTCCCACGAGCGTTTTCGCCCCTTCGGCCACGCCGATCTCGCAGTAGCTCTTGATCTTCTCGAACTGTTCGTCGAGCGTTATCGCGCCGATCTGCGTGGCGGGATCCTCGGGATCGCCGAGCCGCAGCCGCTTCGCTTTTTCGCTAAAGGCGCTCGCGAAGCGATCGTAGACTCTCGATTGCACCAAGATTCGAGAGCGCGCTTCGCAGCATTGGCCGGCGTTGTAGAAGACGCCGTAGAGGGCGCCGGCGACAGCTGCGTCCAAGTCCGCGTCGTCGAAGACGACGGAGGGAGACTTGCCCCCGAGCTCGAGCGTCACGCGCTTCAACGTCTGGGCCGCCGTGGCCGCGACCGTCTTTCCGGTCGCCGTCGAGCCGGTGAAGGCGATCTTGTCGACATCGGGATGCTCGACCATCCACGCTCCGACAGGTCGCGTCGAACCGGTGATCACGTTCAACACACCCTCGGGGACGCCGGCTTCGAGCGCGATTTTTCCCAATTCGATCGCAGTAAGGGGCGTTACCGACGACGGCTTGAGGACGATCGTGCAGCCGGTGGCGAGTGCGGGCGCGACCTTCCACGAAGCGAGCAGAAGCGGAAAGTTCCAAGGTACGATCGCGCCGACGACTCCAACCGGTTCTCGCACGGTGTTCGCAAGGTAGGTTGGAATCGGCGGCGGCAGCGTCTCTCCGTAATTCTTAGTCGTCGCGCCGGCGTAGAATTCGAAGCAATCGACGATTGCGCCGAGCTCGCCCTTGGCCGTCGCAATCGTCTTGCCGTTGTCACGAACCTCCAACAGCGCAAGCTCGGCAGCGTGCTCGGCGATCAGCGCAGCGATCTTATAGATGACCTTGGCGCGCCGCGACGCCGCCATCGTCGGCCATCGTCCCCCGTCGAAGGCGCGTCGCGCCGCGGCCACCGCCGCGTCCACGTCTTCGCGCGTCGCGTCGGCCACGTCGGCGATCTTCGCGCCCGTTGCGGGGTTGCGATCTTCGTACACGCCTCCGTCCGAAGCGTCGCGCCGTTCGCCGCCGATTAAGAGTTGCGTCTTCGTCATCGTCGAGGTCGTGCTCATCTCGGTGCCTTCAACTCCACGCGTTCAAATACCGTTGCAATGCCCTGCCCGACGCCGATGCACATCGTCGCCAAACCGTAGCGCCCCTTACGCCGGCGCAACTCGTGGAGCAGGGTCGTAACGATGCGCGCGCCGCTCGCGCCGAGCGGATGACCGAGCGCGAGCGCGCCCCCGTTGACGTTCGTCACTTCCGGATCGATCTCGAGTGCTCGCATGCATGCGATGGCTTGCGCCGCGAACGCTTCGTTGATCTCCACGAGATCGAGCTGCGAAACCGAGAGTCCGAGACGGGCCAGCGCTTTGCGCGTTGCCGGGATCGGCCCGAGCCCCATCACGTCCGGCGCGACGCCGGCCGACGCTGCGCCCAAAAAACGCGCCATTGGCGTCAGGCCCATTGCGCGCGCGGCCTCGGCTTCGCAGAGCAGCAGTGCCACCGCGCCGTCGTTGATGCCCGAAGAGTTTCCGGCGGTGACGCTGCCGGCGGCTTTGAAGGCGGGTGGCAGTTTCGCCAATGCGTCGAGCGTGGTATTCGGCCGAGGATGCTCGTCGCGCGTCACGCGCGTCTCGGCTCGCGAATTTGAGACAGTAACCGCGACGATCTCGTCCGCGAACGCGCCTCGTTCCATCGCGACTTTGCACTTCATCTGCGAATCGAAGGCAAACCGGTCTTGCTCGCCGCGCGCAATCGCGTAGCGTTCCGCGACCTTCTCCGCGGTTTCACCTAAAGAGATCGTCCATTCCGGCGGCATCGCGGGATTGATCATCCGCCATCCGAGCACGGTATCGAAGAGATGCTGTTGCCGTCCGAACGGCGCGTCGCTCTTAGGCAGAACGTAGGGCGCGCGCGTCATCGACTCGACGCCGCCGGCGATCATGACGTCGCCTTCGCCGCCGGCAATTGCCTGCGCCGCGGAGTTGATCGCCTGAAGGCTCGACCCGCAGAGACGGTTGACTGTAATCCCTGGTACCTCGACCGGCAGTCCGGCCAGGAGCACGGCCATGCGCGCCACGTTTCGGTTATCCTCGCCGCTCTGATTCGCCGCGCCGAAATAGACGTCGTCGATGGCGGCGGGCGCGACGCCCGTCCGTTCGACGACGGCACGTACGACGATCGCCGCGAGGTCGTCAGGGCGAACGTTCGCAAACTGCCCTCCGTACCGTCCGACCGGCGTTCGCACCGCATCGATCACCCAAACCTCGCGGCTCATTCGTGCGCCTCCTCGGGCTGGGGTTCTTCGGCCACGTCGAGCATCCAAAGGCCGCGATGCGGCGCAAACGCTTGTCCTTCGGAATCGGCGAGCCGCTTCAAAATTCGGTTGATGCGCGCGCCCCCGATCTCGCGTCCCCACGCGATCGGTCCGATCGGATAGTTTGCGCCGAGCCGCATGGCCGTATCGACGTCGTCGGCCGACGCGACCTCTTCGGCCACGGCAACGATCGCCTCGTTGACGATCGAACCGACGGTTCGACCGAGGAAAAGACCCGGTGAGTCCTCGACCAAGACGACGTTCTTTTCGAGCGTGCCGAAGAACTCTTGCGCGAGCTCCAGCGCATCGTCGGAAACGGCTTGCGAATCCACGATCTCGACCGATCGCTGCGCGTCGAGCGAACCGAGAACCCCGTACCCGATCAAGCGCTCCGGATGTCGCAAGCGCCGCCCGCAAGCGCGCACGTCGGTCGCATAGGCGTCGACGAAGAAGAGGCTTTCCGCACCGAGCAGGGAGTCGAGCTCCGCCACGATCTCTCCACGATCGCAAGCGCCGTCGCCCACGTCGATAACGATCGTCGCATCGAGTGAAAGCTCGTCGAGCAGCTCGTCGTTTTCGATCCGTTGGACGCGCGCGTGCCGGCCGGCGATTCGTTCCGCCAGCTCGTCGGCACGCTGGCCGAAGCCGACGATCGCCACGAATTCGTCGGCGTTGAGTTCGTCCGACGATACGTCCGCGGAGGGATCGAAGCGTTCCGGCAGCCCGTTGCGATAGTCGTAGAAGCCGGCGCCGCTCTTGCGCCCCAGCAATCCCTGCGTCACCATGCGCTGCTGTAGCTCGATCGGCCGGAACCTCTCTGCTTCCGTGCGCGCGTAGATCGACTCCGTCGTCGCAAGATTCACGTCGAGACCGATAAGATCCATCAGCTCGAACGGCCCCATGCGAAAGCCGAGGCCGCGCGCGAGCGCGTCGAGCTCTTCGGCCGAGGCGACGCCGCGCTCCAACGCTCGCATCGCCTGCAGATAGAATGGGCGCGCGACGCGGTTGACGATGAAGCCGGGCGTGTCGGAGACCGGTACGGCCGTCTTTCCGAGTCTCTCCGCCAAATCGTACGCGCGCTCGAGCGCGTCGTCGCTGGTCTGCGGCGCGCAGACGATCTCGAGCAGCTCCATCCGCGTGGGAGGATTGAAGAAATGCAAGCCGATAACGCGCTCCGGGTGCCGCACCACGTCGGCGAGCTCGCCGACGGAGAGCGACGACGTATTCGTCGCGAGCAGCGCCTCCGGCGAAAGCGAATCGGCGAGCGCCATGAAGACCTCGCGCTTGAGCTCGAAGCGCTCGGGAACGGCTTCTAGGGCGATCGCGGCGTCGCAAGGTCTTTGGACCGCATCGACCCAACGGATTCGCTCGAGAATTGCGAGATCGCCGGAGCGCTGCGCTTCGCGCTGTTGATGGGCGCCCCCGCGCTCCCGCGCGGCGGCCTGCGGTTCGACGACCTCGACCTCGTAACCGCCCTTCGCTGCAACGAGCGCGATTCCGGAACCCATCGTTCCGCCGCCGACAACCACAAGACGCTCTGCCATAGAGGGCCGGTATTTCGAGAGAGGAGCCGCAAACGCTTCGCCATAGATGGTGCGCATGGAGAAACCGCTGTGGCGCCTGCGCGCGTCGCGTTATATCGTCGATTCGCCATACATGCGCCTGCGAGCCGACGAAGTCGAGCTGCCCGACGGAACGATCGTCGCCGACTACTACGTCCGCGAGTCGCGCGGCTTCGCCTCGATTCTAGCGCTCACGCACGACGATTGCGTCGTTCTGGTCCGGCAGTATCGCTACGGTGCCGATTCCATTCACCTCGAGCTTCCCGCCGGGATGCTCCTCGAAGAAGAAGCGCCGCGCGACTCTGCCTTACGCGAGCTCGCCGAGGAGACGGGGTATCGCGTCGAGCGCTGCGAGCTCGCCGGCGAGTACCTTCACGAACCGGTGCGCTCGGCCGCGCGGGCCTACGTTTATATAGGGACGGGGGCCCGCAAGGCTGGGGCGCTTAAGCTCGACGTTACCGAACACCTGGAGGTCGAGCTCGCTCCGCTGGCACGCTTCCGTGCCATGCTCGAAGACGGCACGATCGACGCCGGAGCGTCGATCGCCGCCGGTTACCTCGCGCTGGACAAGCTCGGTCGCCTCTGAAACCCGGGCCCTTGCATCGCGGTAGCTACAGAGTAGATGAAAAACGTAACCGGACCGAGCCCGCTGCTCGGCCTCTTTCTCAAACTCACCGCAATCGTAGCGCTGGCGATCGTCGTGCTCGTCATCGCCGGCTTCCTTTTGAAGATCGTGGTGCTCGCCGCCATCGTCGCGGCGATCGGCGTCGGCGCATTCTTCCTTTACAGCCTCATCCGGCGCCGCTCGAACCTTCCGGTCATCCGCTAAGCCAGAGCGCGAGCGATTCGGTAACGCGACCCGGCTCCTCCAGCATCGGGAGGTGACCGCTTTGATCGCAGACCACAAGCCGGCCATCTGGAAATCTCTCCGCCACGCAACGCGCTTCGTCGAGCGAAACGACGCGATCGAGTGCGCCTGCAATCACCAGCACGGGAACGTCCAGGTCTTCGGCAATGTCTTCGGACGACGCGCGCAGCGCCATACCCCGCAGCGTGGCAGCGACGCCGCAGGGAGTGTTTTGGCGGACGATCTCGCAGACGCGGTCGACCACGTCGGCCCGCTCGGCGAGTGTGGGCGGTGAAAGTAGTCGCGGCACATATGCCTCGATAACGGGCTCCACACTCTCCTCGCGCTCGACGCGATCGGCGAGCTCGCGCCGTGCGGCGGCTTCGCTCGCGCTATCGGCACGAAGCCGGCTCGCGACCAGAGCGAGGCGCGTCGTCCGCTCCGTAAACATGCGCGCGAAGGCGAGCGCGACGTATCCGCCCATCGAGTGGCCGATCAATCCGGCGCGTTCGATGCCGAGCTGATCGAGTAGTGCGGCAAGGTCTGCCGCAAGCCTCTCGATGAGATACGGACCTTGCGGCGCGCTCGACGTTCCGGCACCGCGCAAGTCGGGACGAAGCACGCGCGAAGTGCGCGCGAGCGCTTCCGTTTGCGCCTCCCAAATCGCGCGCGTCAACGGAAATCCGTGGATCAAAACGAGTGCAGGCTCGCGTTCGCGCCCTTCGACGCACACATCGATGCACGCGCCGTCGTCGGCAAAAACTTGCATTGAAGCGCGTAATACTGTATAAGGTAGGCAACACCCCTGGTCGGTTGCCGACCAGAGAAAGGATGACTCGACAGCCAATGGCAGTCAAACGTAAAAAGAAGGCCGCGTCGTCAGCAGCGGCACCGAAGCGCAAGGCTCGCAAAGCCACGCGTAAAGCGGCACCGCGTAAGAAGGCGACGCGCAAGAAGGGTACGCGCAAGAAAGCCACACGACGCAAAGCGCGTAAGGGTGGCGCTCGCAAGACAACGCGTAAAGCCGCGACCCGCAAGCGCAAGGGCGGCCGTAAGGCCTCTCGACGTAAGAAGGCAGCGGCCTAACCTCGGCCTTCGTAATTCCGCCTACCAGGGCGGAATTTTAGCGAGTCGCGAGTTTTCGCGACTCGCTTCTTTATTTCCGCACTCAAACCGTTCGCACGATGGGCCGCAGGAACCAGATCGCCAGAAAGAGCGCGGCACAGACGGCACCGGCAAGCGTAAAGGTCGCACGCAACCCGATGGCGGCCGCCATGGCGCCGTCTACGAGCGCGCCGAGCGGAACGACGCCGATCGCAATCATCGTGTAAATCGAGAGGGCGCGCGCGCGCACGTCGTCGGGGGAGAGCGTCTGGATCAAGGTGTTCGTGGCGCCGAGCGAAGCCAGCGTGCCGACGCCGACGGCAAAGAGCACCGGAATTTCGAGCGCGAGCGACGGTACGAAACCGAGCGCGAGAACGCCGGTCGACATGAGCAACCCGGACTGAAGCCAAAGGGTCGACCGCCGCTCGCGCTGCGCGAAGTACGCCGTCACGAGCGCGCCGCCAAAGCCGCCGATGCCGATCGCCGAAACCGCCCAGCCGAGGCCGCGGGCGCCGGCGTGCAGGACGTTGACGGTCAGCGCCGCGATGAGCTGGCTGTACGGACGCGTTAGCAACGCGGAAACGAACTGCGCGAGGACGATCCATCGCAGCGCGGGATGGTGGACGATGAACGTAATCCCGTAGCGGATCGCCGTGAGCGTCGGCTCCCGCTGCGTCGACGAAGGCGGCGACGGGCGCATCATCATGACCGCCGCGACGACCGCGAGCGTAGCGGCGGCGTTGAAATAGAAAGCGCCCGCGACGCCGACCCATACGATTAATAAGCCCGCGAGCGCCGGACCGATCACGGCGGGCGCGTTGAGCGCGACGGAGTTGAGTCCGACCGCATTCCCGACGTACTCGCGATCGACGAGCAGCGGAACCCAGCTCTGGCGCGTGGGCGAATCGAAGCCCATCGCCGCCGAGTTCAACGCCGAGAGCACCACCAAGCCGACCATATCGAGCCGGTGCGCGCTGGCCAGCAGCGCGAGCAGCAACGCCGCGAGCGCCATCGTCGCGTTCGTCGCGAAGAGCACGCGCCGGCGCGGCAGCCGATCGGCGACGACTCCGGCCGGCGGAGAAAGCAGCAGGACCGGAATCGCACGAGCCGCACCCAGCACGCCGAGATCGAATGCCGCTCGATGGGGCGAGCCCGCCATGCGCGCCACGAAGAAGCCCATCGCCGTGAACTGCATCCAGGTGCCGAGATTTGAAACGAGCAGGCCGATCCACAGCAGGCGGAAGTCGCGAAAGCGAAGCGCCGCCCAAATCGACTGCCTCCTTCGACTCGGCCCCTCTGGGGCCGGCTCAGGATGACAAAGACTCTCGCGCACGTATCGCCGCGACGACGAGCGCCGCGCACTCGGCAACGCCGAATCGCGACGCATCGATGCAGAGGTCGTAATTGTGCGGATCGCCGAACGTCGCAGCGTACCAATCGCGCATGTAGGCGCTGCGTGCGCGGTCGACGCGATCCACCTCCGCCGCGGCCGTTTCTAGGCGCGCGGCCGCCGCTTCGGCGACGTGGGCAATTCGCCATTCGCGCGGCGCGTGAATGAAGACGCGCAGCACGTCGGAGCGCGGCCCCAGTATGGCAGAAGCACCGCGCCCGACGATCACGACGTTGCCGCGCGCGGCGTACTCGCGCACCGCCTCTTGCACGGCGCGCAACAGCTCCTCGTCGAACGGCTCGACGGCCGACGCCTCCGCGAGCTCCGGCGTCGCGCGCTCGAGTTCGCTCAGGAAGCGCTCTCCGAGCGTCGGCGTCGCATCTTCGTTCGCTTCGACAGCTTCCGGCCTCACGCGCAGCCGCTTGGCGACGACGACCGGCAGCTGCTGATCCACGTACTCGTAGTCGAGCGCGCCGGCCACGCGCTTGGCGACCTCGAGGGCGCCGGAACCGTATTCGTTCGAGACGGTCACTATCACCGGAGAAGAAGTACGCAATGCCGAACGCTGGTGTCCTGCCGATCGTAGCAACGCGCGATTTGCGCAAAGTATTCCGCACCCGCAAGCGCACGCCGGGAACCCTCGGCGCGCTTCGCTCCTTCTTCTCGCGCCAGTACGAGGAACGCGTCGCGGTCGACGACGTAACGTTTGCGCTCGAACCCGGAGAGCTGGTCGGCTACATCGGCCCAAACGGCGCGGGGAAGTCCACGACCATCAAGATGCTCACCGGTATCCTGGTTCCGACCTCCGGCGACGTTCGCGTCGCCGGGCTGGTGCCGTGGAGGCAGCGCAAGGAGAACGCGCGCAACATCGGCGTGATCTTCGGGCAACGCAGTCAGCTCTATTGGGATCTGCCGCTGATCGAATCGTTCGAGCTGCTGCGAGCGATCTACGGCGTCCCCCGCGAGGAGTACCGGCGTAATTTGAACGAGTTCGTCGAGATTCTCGAGATGGCGAGCTTTCTTCAGACACCGGTGCGTCAGCTCTCGCTCGGGCAGCGGATGCGCGGCGACTTCGCGGCGGCGCTGCTCCATAGTCCGAAGATCGTCTACCTGGACGAGCCGACGATCGGACTCGACGTCGTGGCCAAAGAGGCGATCCGGGAGTTCATCGCCCGGATCAATGCCGAGCGCGGCGCGACGATCGTTCTTACGACGCACGATCTCGCCGACGTCGAGCGGCTCTGCCGGCGCATCGTGCTGATCGACCACGGCGCCTTGATCTACGACGGGGACATCGAGCGCATCAAGAGCGAGTACGGCCGGTTTCGGACGCTGGTCGTGCGCTTCAGCGAGCCGATCGAAGATCCGCACCTCGAAGGGGCGCAACTCGCGGGAGTCGAGGATTCGAGCGCCCGTTTCCGCTTCGACCGCAACCGCCAGCGCGCCGACGTCTTAGTGCGACAAGCGAGCGAGCGTTATAGCGTCGAAGACGTCAGCCTGGAGGAACCGGACCTGGAATCGATCATTCGGCGAATTTACGTCGAGGGGTACGGCCACCGGTCGGAGGAGGACGTGTCATGATCCTTTCGAGCGGAACGAAGAGACCGAGGATCGACTCGACCGCGTACGTCGCGCCGAGCGCGACGATCGCCGGCGACGTCACGATCGGCGCCGAGTGCGCGGTGCTTCACGGCGCCGTCATTACGTCGGAAGGCGCGCCGGTAACGATCGGCGCGCAGACCGTCGTGATGGAGAACGCGGTCCTCAAAGCCAGCGGCGGAAGCGCGCTGCAATATCCGCTCTCCATCGGAGAGCGCTGCATCGTCGGTCCGCACGCATACGTCGTCGGCGCCACGATCGGCAACGGCTGCTTCGTGGCAAGCGGCGCCAAGATATTCAACGGCGCGACGGTCGAAGAGGGCAGTGGCGTCGCTCTGGGCGCGATCGTTCACGTCAAGGCACGGGTGAAGGCTCGGTCGAGCGTGCCGATGCTTCATATCGCCTACGGCGACCCGGCGACGATTGCTCCGCCGGATCGCGCGCCGGAGGTACACGCTCGGATAGACTTCTACGCGGACGTTTTCAATCTCGAGCCCGGAGAGGACGTGCGCGCTCGCGCCGCCGAGACGTACGCGAAGTTTCTTCGGAGGATGCACGCCCAGGACTCGCCTCTTGAAGAGCATCGTAACGTCAAGCCGCCGACGCGCCGCCGCGCGGGCGAAGAGCCGCCGCCGACGCAGGCCACGCAGGTCGACAAGGTCGTCGACGTGATGATGCTCGAGCTCGAAGAGATGGAGCAGCGCCGGCAGCAGGCGATCAAGAGGCAGAAGGGCGGCTGACCCGACGGACCCGACTCCCTACATCGAGTTCGCGAAGAAGGCGTTCTCGCGCGAGGCCACCTACCGCATGGAGGTATTCACCGAAATTGGCTCGCTGGTACTGCGGGTCTACATCCTTCGCGCCCTCTGGACGGCACTCTACGCGCAGAACGCGGCGCCGATGAATCTCCCCCTCCATAGCATGATCACGTACGCTACGATCGCGATGCTGATGTCGTTGATTCTGGAAGTCGACGGCACGCGGTTGATTCGCGAAAAAATTCGGGAAGGCACGATCGCGACGGACCTGATGAAACCGATCAGCGTACCGCTCTACTTTTTCAGCGACGGCTTCGGACAGACGCTGCTGCACGCGCTGCTCGTGATCCCGTCGCTCTTCTGCGCCTTGCTCCTCGTGCACATCGACGTACCGCCCGCTGCCACTTTCGCCGCTTTTTTGCTCGCTTTCATCGTCGGCTACGGCGTCAATTTTTTCCTGAACTTCCTGATGAATTGCATCGCGTTTTGGACGCTCGAGACGTTCGCCGCGCAGCTGATCGTGCGCTGGGTCTCCGATCTGCTCTCCGGGCAGATCATTCCGCTGACGCTCTTTCCTGGAATCGCGGGCCGAATCGCCTTCGCGCTGCCGTTCGCCGCGATCTATTCGACGCCGCTGCTTATCTACGTCGGCGTGATCCCGCCCTCGCAGTGGGCGGCGAGCATCGCATCCCAGCTCGCGTGGCTCGTCCTCTTCGCCGCGATCTCCACGGTCGTTTGGCGCGCGGCGTCAGAGCGCGTCGTTGTCCAAGGCGGGTAACGCCGTAAGCTCGCGCATCCGAGCGAGCAGCAAGTGATAGTAGAGCATCCCGCGTACCTCGCCCAGGCCCTCGAGGAGCGCGGCTTGATCGAGGCGCGCATCGCCGGAGACGCGCGCTAGCGACCGTGCCACGCCCGAATCGCGCAGCGGAAAGGCATCGAGACGGCCGAGCCCTCGCAGCAAGACGACCGAGGCGCTCCAGGCGCCGATGCCGCGGATCGTGCAGAGCTGCTGCTCTGCCTGCTCCGTCGAGAGGCGCTCGAGTTCGCTTTCGACGATCGCGCCGGAAACGATCGCGCTGGCCGCCGACCGCAGGTGCGCGATCTTATTTCGGGAGAGGCCGGCCGTACGCAGCTCCGCATCGCCGGCACCCAGCCAACGCTCGGGCGGCGGAAATGCGACGCATCGAACGCCGTTAGCCGTAACGCTCTCGCCGAGCATCTCGACTGCGCGGCGCATGATCGAAGCCGCGGCGTGAATCGAAATCTGCTGGAAAACGATTGCGTGCGCGCACGCCTCCCAGAGCGTCGGGTAGCGCGGCGGTTTCAGCCCGCGCAGTGCCGCGACGATCGTTGCGAGCCAGTCGATGCGCCGGCTGCGCGCGTACCAGCGCGTCAGGTCGACACGTACCCCGAGCATCCGGTCCAGGACGGGAAGCCAGCGCTCGGCACGGCGGCCGGTCGCCCGCACCTCGACCGCGCCCGCGCCGCGAGCGCGAACGGCGAGCAGCGCCGTACCCTCGGCATCGTGCAAGGCGCGATAGTACGTTCCGTCCGAGGCCACGACGTCGACGACGTTGCTCGCGAGGCGCCGAAGCGCATCGACCGTGAGATCCAGGCGAAAGGGCGCTCGCACGGGGAGCCGCTGCGCGGCACCGAAGCGCTTCACCGATGCTCCGAGCCTACGCGGAATACTGGCGAATCAATCTCCTGACGCTGCTCGAGTACCGCGCGAACTTCGTGATGTGGTTCGTCTTTACGGCCGTCTATCACGGCGTCGCGCTAGGCGCGCTCTACGTAACGATGCGACAATTTCCCTCGATGAACGGGTGGAATTTTCGCGAGATGTTCTTCCTTTACGCGCTTTGGATGGCGGGGCACGAGCTCCACAACACCCTCTTTTTCACCGTGGTCAGCGTCCCCGAGTACGTTCGCGAAGGCCGCTTCGACCGCTTCCTCGTGCGCCCGCTCGACGCGCTCTTTCAGGTGCTCACCGTGCCGCAGCAGATCGTGCCTGACGGCTTGGTTCTGGCCGTTGCGACGCTCGCCGCGGCAACGGTCGCGGCGAACGTTCGCGTCGATTGGATTTTTGCCATCTTCGTTCCGCTCGTCGTCCTCGGCGGCGCGCTCATCGATCTGGGTATATCCCTGGCCGTGGCGACCTGCTCGTTCTGGTTCATTCGCGTGGACACGTTACGATGGGTCGTGATGTCGCTCGAACAGGATTTCACGCGCTATCCGATCAGCATTTACACGCGCGGCGTGCGCATCGTGCTGGCGTTCGTGCTGCCGTTTGCCTTCATGAACTATTTTCCCGCGACGTACTTTCTGCAGAAGGCCGACGCCGGGCTGCACCTCAATCCCTCGGTCGGCCTGCTGACCCCCGCAATCGGAGCTGCGTGGCTCGCGGCGGCCTACGCCTTCTGGCTTGTCGGCCTGCGCCACTACCAAGGGACCGGGTCGTGAAGCGTCTAGCATTTCTGAGCTCGGCCGGGGCGACGCTGCTTGCGTCGCCCGCGCTCTCCTCGCCGTCGGTGAGCGCGCGGGTTCGCGCGATCGCGCGGGAGATGCCCGGGAAGATCGGCGTCTACGCGCGCACGCTCGCGTTGGGCCCGCCAATGGTCGCGTACGAAGCCGGCGACCGATTCCCAACCGCATCGATCATCAAAGTGCTCGTCATGACGACCGCCTACGCGATGCAGGAAGTAAAGCCCGGCGCGTTGTCCGAGGAAGTGATCTTTCACGACGGCGATCTGATCGGCGGCTCCGATTTCATGGACCGGGCCTCGAACGGTCAGGCTTTTACGGTGCGTGAGCTCGTCGTTCCGATGATTCAGCTCAGCGACAACACCGCCGCAAACCTCTTGATCGGGCATTTCGGAGTTGGCAGCATCAACGCCGTCGGAAGGCGTGCCGGAATGACCCGAACGCACCTCGCCCGCAAATTCATGGACTTCGCGGCGATCGCCCGCCACAACGATAACGTTTCGACGCCCGCCGATATGGGGCGGCTGCTCTACCTCATCGAGCGCGGCGCGCGCGAGGGCCTCCGGACGATCGTCTCCGCCCGGCACTGCCGCGAAATGGTCGCCATCATGCTCGGCCAGACCGATCGCGAAGGCATTCCCGCGGCGCTACCGCACGGAACGCCGGTCGCGAACAAAACCGGAGAGCTCGAGGGAACGCTCAACGACGTCGCGATCGTCGAGCCGTACGGCGATTCGCCTTTCGTTCTCGCGATCATGACGGCCGAAGCGTACGACTACTCAGCCGCCTACGCGGCGATTCACGCGGTCACGCGCGCGACCTATGCCGTCGTATCGCGCTCGTACGAATAAACGTACGAGGGTACGAGCAAGTCTACCCTGAGGCGGTGCGCGAGCGATTCGCCGCCCCCGGAGCGAACCGGTCGGGCGGCCAAATCGCGCGCAGCAACGCTTTGAAGCGCGAACGCTGCGCGATCGGCTCAAACCAAGGCAGGCTGCGCAGCATGAGCAAGGCGGGTTCTCGCTTTTCGAGGCCGCCTTCCAAGTGTACGAGCGCCTCTTCCAGGCGCCCGAGGCCTACGGCGACCGTGGCGAGGTTGAAGCCCACAACGTACTCCGTACGAGTCATCTCCAGCAACGTTCGGTAGATGCCTTCGGCGCGTTCGGTGTCCCCGCACTCCGCGTACGCACGACCGAGTAAGGGCAAACGCAGCGCGATGTCCTCGGCCCGATCTTGCGGTAAAAGCAACAAATCGGCGAGCGCTTCGACCGGTTGTCCACAGAGAATGAAGGCTTGGGCCCTGTGCCGGCGGGCAATCGAAAAATCGAGCACGCTTTCGATGAGATTCGAGAGCGAATCGATCGCTCGCCGATACTCTCCGGTATGGAGAAATACGCGCGCAAGGAAGAGTTGCAGCGACGGCGACGACGGCTCGACGAGTAGCGCCTGCTGCATCCGTCTGAGCGACTCTTCGCTGTTGCCTTTGCACATATAGAACCAGGCGGCGTTACTATACACCGCACTCGACTGCGGTTTTAGCCGGATCGCGGTTTCGATCTCCCGTTCGGCTTCGTTCCAGTTCCAATCGCAAAAGAGCAGGATAAGTCCGAGCGTCGCGCGAGCTTCGGCAGAGGACGGATCTATTTCGAGAGCGCGGACGATTGCGGCCTTGGCTTTGGGAAACGAATACGAACCCGGCGCGTACGAGTAGTCGGCCATGCGCGCGTGTGCGCACGCAAGGCCGATCAGCGCGGGCACGTTCTCCCGGTCGACTCGGAGAGCGGCTTCGAACTGTTCGGCCGCCGCCGCAAGGGCGCTCGCGGTACGCTTCTCCAACAGGTAGCAGCCTCGCCAGTAATGATGCTGCAGTTCGGGCGGGCTGGCTAAGAGTCGATCCGCATCTCCGTCGTTCGGGCCGGCAAGGGGTTCGGCTTGGGCCGGCGCCACAACGCTGATGGGAGCGACGAATCGGTAACCCTTGCCACGAACCGTCACGACGTAGTTGCGGTCGGTTGCGCGTTCGTCGAGGAGCTGCCGCAGCATATACATGTGCTGCGAGAGGTTCCCGTCGCTCACGGCGCATTCGGGCCACACCCGTGAAGCAATGGTCTCCTTGTCGATCACCGTTCCGTTACCGCGTATGAGCAGCGCCAGCAACTGCGCAAGGCGCTCGGGTAGAGGCACTGCCGAGCCGCCGTGGTGGAGCACTCCGCGCACTGGATCAAACCGAAACGCGCCGAACGCGTAGATCGGCGAAAGCCTCGACGGGTTCGCGACGTCCGCCGGAGGGTTCATCATGAACTCTCAAATGATCGATGCCCGCCGATTGTGACGGATTTGCGACCGCAATCGCTCGCGATACGGCCGGACGAACTTTTGCCGCAATCTGGGCAAGCGGGTCGTTCAAGCGATCGAAAATGTCGTCCCAATAACGGCCTGTTAGCGCAACAAGCGCCAGCGCGAGCGTTTCGCGCACGGGTTGCTGCAGCTTCAGCGCGTAGTGCGCGAAGGCGGATTCGCTTCGTCGCACCGCGGCCACCGCGCTTTCCAGGCGAGCGGATCGCTCGCGGCTCGCCAAAAGCGGCTCGAGCAACGCGATAAGGAGCGCACGGACGGCCATACGTTGGTGCCGGTCGTCTTCCATCATCTGAGGCACGATCAGACAAAGCCGTTCGCAGATCGCATTCGCCAGCAAAACGTCGATATGAGGCTGTCGATATGCGTGAGCGGGGAAGAGTCCCGTCGCCAAGACTCGATCCTGGGTGCGCAGCAGGCGGCGTATGGCGAGCGCACGCCACCAGCGTGACCGGGCGAGCTCGCCTTGCATTTCGGACGCTTCGTGCAGTACGGCGGACGAGCGCGCGGCTAGATCCTGGTAGCCGCGGATCTCGGCCTGCCTTTGCGCAAAGCCGGCCAGCGTCTCGGCCCCCTGCCAATCTCCCTGAAGCGCGAGATGCCGCGCCTGCTCCACCTCCATCGAGATGCGCTCCCACGACTGCGGTGGAAGGGCGGCCGTCTCCGGCGGCGGATGCCAGGGCATCGATCGGAGGAGGCAGGCTTGCGAGACGAGCGTTAGAGCCCGGTACCGCTGCGTATCGTGCTCGCCCATTGCCTCCACCGCGGCTTGCGCTCGCTCGCGCGCCTGCGCGACGTTCCCGGCGATCAGCGCGATCTTTGCCGCGAGCAAAAGCCTCGCGGGCGGATCCCCGGGGAGCCAAACGATCGATTCGGCATGCCGCCCCAGGCGGATGCCGGCATCGCGGCGGCACTCCATGGCGACGCCGTATTCGCAGGGGGTTTCGGCCAGTCGTAACAGGTTGCCGGCAATTGCGTGCATCTCGAGCGCGTTGGCCCGATCGCGCGCCTCGCAAAATGCAACGCGCTCTCGCTCGAATGGAGTCGCGCGCGGCGAGCGCGCTTCCGGGCCATCGCTCGCAGGCCACCGTTGCGATGCGTCTAGGATGTTGCGCGCGTATTGCGCGATCGCCCCGATCGCTTCGGCTCGCCGGCGCTGAAAATGGCGTCGCGACATGCCTAGTCTGCGTGCCAACTCGGCATTAGTCGCAGTTCGCTCGAAGTCTGCCTCCAAGATCGCCTTACGTAACACGATCGCCGATTCGTCGTCGCCTGCAAATACGGTCAGCACCACGCGCTCCAAGGCGATCACCGGGTCCGGCGTTCGCATTGCTTTGCAAAGGACGCCCATGATCGGCACGTCCGCAAGCGCCCGCGGGTTCCTCGCCCGATGCAGTAGTATCATTATCTGACGGTTCATAGCGCGCTGTAAGTCGTATTCGTTCGCGAAAGGGAGCGAGGTTGCCGCGGATGCCATCACTGCTAGAATAAACAAGAACTCCTGCGGAGTCTTCATGAAGTTCCAAAAGGCGCGACCACTCATCTTGCCTCTTTTTTTGATGTTTCCTGAAGTTCTTTAAGTTCGTTGATGCAAAAAACTCGCAAACGCGTGCATACATCAAGCAAAGTCAAAAGGGTGCCTTCCCACCAATTAGTAAGGTGGTTTGCAAGCGTCTATCTGACGCCTAACTCGAAAGCTATGAATCGACAAGAGGGATTTATGCAAACGCACAAACAGCATCGAACCCTCCGTCAAGCGGTCGTCGTGGCGACGCTTATCGGCGCGTTTTTAAGCCAGGGAACATGGGCACTGGCGGCAACCACCGGTAACATCGCCGGCACGATCAAGGATACGAGTGGAGCGCCGGTTGCCGGCGTAAAAGTGACGGCAGTCGCTCCCTCGCAAACTGCGGCCGTAACGACGGATGCGGGAGGTCACTTCGTAATCCTCTCGCTTGCTCCCGATACCTACACGCTTAGCTTGGCTAAGAGTGGGTATCAACCCGTTTCGTTCCCAGGCGTGGTGGTCTTTGCCGATCAGACGCAACAGGTTGCATACACGTTGCAACAGGCGCTCAAGCAGATCGCTCGCGTCACCTCGCAAGCCGGCACGTCGCTCGTGAAATCGGGCGTCGGCGGTGATCTCTATAGCGTCAACGCAACCCAGGCGGCCGCAGCGGCGGCGCTGGGCGGCGGCGGCAACCTGAACAACGCCTACTCGGCGATGGCCTCGGTGCCGGGCGTCCAGACCTCGCAAGGCGGCATCGGCTGGGATTTCAACGCGACCTACGTTCGCGGTCAGAACTCGTACTACACGGGTTACGAGTACGACGGTATTCCGGTCAACCGCGCGTTCGACAATTACAACGCCTCGACCGAATCGACACTGGGCCTGCAGGAGCTGCAAGTCTACACCGGCGGCGGTCCGTCATCGGTCGCCTCGGCCGGTACGGCGGGCTTCATCAACCAGGTCATCAAGACCGGCACCTTCCCGGGCTTCGCCACGGCGAATCTGGGAATCGCGTCGCCGACTTACTACCATCAGGCGCAGGTCGAGATCGGCGGCTCGACGCCGGATCGGACCTTTAGCTACTACATCGGTCTCCTGGGCTACAACCAGGATTACCGGTTCTTCGACAACAGCAACGGCGCCGGATACATGACGCCGGGAGGCATCTTCTCCGGCGACACCGATGGATTCGGAATCGGTTACGGCTTCGGCAGCGACCAGGTTCTGGCCACCGGCTACACGTGCCTCATCGGCACCTGCCAAGGCGTCAAGCCGATCTGCCCGCTTTACGGAGCTCCGTGGTCCAATCAGCCGGTCGCGACGATCGGCAACCAGGGCTGCTGGCAGTTCTACAGCGGCACTTCGGGTAACCCATTCATGGTCTCCGATCGCGAGAACGTCATCAACCTGCACATGGGCATCCCCAAGGCGAACGGTCTGCGGGATGACGTGCAGTTCATGTGGAGCGGCTCGGCGCTCAATAACTACGGCTACAACAGCCCCAGCGACATTGGCCCGGGCGTCAACCAGTTCATCTACTCGCTCTACAACACCCAATATAAGGCGCCGACCTGCGCTCCGGAAAACATCGCGCCGGGGTTGACGGTCAACGGCTGCTCGACCAGCAGCCTCTCAGCCGCGCAGATCATCTCGCTCAAGGGCGAAGGCATCATCTGCGGCGTCTCGCCGGTGAGCGACCCGTTCTTGGGTTGCGCGCCGTCGTACCTTGGCTACGCGGACGCCGTGACGTATAACGTTCCGTTCGGAACGCCGATCGCGACGCCAACCAGCACCAAGTCGCCGGGCGTCTATTTCGCTCCGAACACGCCGGCGCATGCCTTCGATGGGCCGCTACCACTCTACGACAACTCGATCGACGTCAATCAGAACGATACCGGCATCACGAAGCTGCAGTATACGTACGCGCTGAGTCAATCGGCCTATCTGCGCGCGTACGCCTACACCTTCTACTCCGACTGGATGCTGAACGACCCGTCGTTCGCCGGAGCGGGTGAGGACACAGCGAGCTACCCCGAAGCGGCCCAGTATCTACTCTTGACGCACACTTCCGGCGGCGCGCTGGACTTCCAAGACCAGCTCAACGACCAGAACTTGGTCAGCCTCGACGGTAACTACACGACGGCCGGCGTCATCCGCTTCAACAACGCGACCGCCTACGGCGGCACGTCGCCGATCGGCTACATGGCCAAGACCGGCACCGGCTACACCTGCTACGATCCGACGACCGGCACCCCGCAGACCTGTCTGACCGGGACTTACTGTGCAGCCGCGATCGTCAGCGGAAAGCCGACCTGCTCGACGGAGTCGCCGACCTGGGTCAGCAACGCGATTGCAGGTCCCAGCGGCTTTGCTCCGCCCAGCTCGGCAGCCGCAAAGGCAGGAGCAACGTGGGATAGCCTCTGGAGCGGCAACGCCAACGGCTCGTACAACTCGGTGAAGCCGAAGTTCACCAACGCGTCGCTGCAAGACCAGTTCCGTCCCAGCGACAAGTTCCTGATCAACGCGGCGATCCGCTACGACAACTTCACGTACGGCCTGCCCGATTCGCTGACGGCGGCGACTCAGTTCTACGCCAACCTGACGTCGAACTATACGTGCGTTCTCGCAGCGACCAACCAGGTGCTCACGCAGGCGCTCTTGCCGGGTCAAGTCCCGCCGGCATCGGCGCAGTACGTCGTGGGCGACTGCGACACTGCCGCAGCGGCCCTGCATCCCGGTGGCCCGAAGACCGGCTGGGTCCATCCCAACGGCACCACGCAAGACGGCGTCGCAGCGCCGAACTTCAGCGCGGCCTCACCCAGCTCGTACGAGCTCAACTACTGGGAGCCGCGCTTCTCGGGCACCTACACGGTCAATCCGGATAACGTCGTCCGGTTATCGGCGGGTCGCTATACGCAGCCGCCGATCTCGGCTTCGGTTCAGTACCTGGCGCTGGCCGGCGACGACCGCTCGGTCTGGAACAACACGATGAACATCGGGTTCTACTCGCCGTTCCATCCGATTCCGGGAATCTCGTCGGGTCAGTACGACCTCTCGTGGGAGAGCCATCTCAAGGGAACGGACATGAGCTTCAAGCTCACGCCATTCTACACGTGGGTCTCCAACTGGCAGCAGCAGACCTTCATCGGCGCCGACTTCGCGACGCAAGTCCCCGTCGGCGTGAACCGCAACGAAGGCGTTGAGGCTCAGTTCAACAAGGGTGACTTCACGCGCAACGGCCTCTCGGGGCTGCTCGCGGTGACCTACACCAACTCCAAGGTCATGTTCCAGAACGTCGGGCTGAGCACCGGCGGTACGATTACCAGCGAGCTGGTTGCGCTCAATCAGGCAATCGCGCAGTACAACGGCTTGACCAAATCCGGCGGCGGCAGCCCCTGCTACCAGGGCGGCTTTGCGGTATCGTGCTCGGAGCCCAACGGCAAGAAAGTCTCGGGCTACGACACGATTCTCAACCCGTACTACAACCTGGCTCCGCAAGGTATGCTCAACACCGGCGGCTGGTACAACCCCTTCGCGACCGCCATCGCACCGAACCTCAATGGTGCGGTGACCAGCTACATCTCACCGTGGGTCTCCTCGCTGATTCTCAACTGGCGCCACGATAAGCTGGCCGTCACGCCGAGCTTCAGCTTCCAGACCGGCGGCTACTACGGAAGCCCGCTCGATACGACGGGCTTGGATCCGCGCGTCTGCGTGCTCAACTCGGCGGCGACCGGCATCACGAAGGTCTCCCCGAAGACCAACCCGCTGCAGTGCAACTACCTCACGACGACCTCGGCCGGTTCGGGTGCCTTCACGTATCTCTACGTGCCGAATCCGCAGACCGGAACGTTCCTCTTCGACAACTACCAGGGGCCGAGTTCGATCGTCGGCAACCTCCAGCTGACGTACGACGTCAGTCCGCGGGTCCGGCTGACGGTGCTCGGTACCAACCTCTTCCACGAGTGCTTCGGCGGTACGTCGGCGCCGTGGACGGCTGCCTATCCACCGAGCAACGTCGTCTGCGGATATACTCCGGACGGCGGTCCGTTGAACAGCACGCTCTATCCGAGCAACTTCTACAACGGCACCAGCATCAACGACAGAGCAGCCAATGGTGCGCGGACGCCGTGGACCCAGAGCTACATACCGACCGGCTCGAACAACGGTGCCATCGGCGCCGCGGTTCAACCGATCAACATCTACTTCAACGCACAAGTAAGGATCTAAAACGCGGCAACGGAAACGACATGGCGGCCTCCCCCGGGGGGCCGCCACGTCGTAACGGAAGGCGATACGGTCACACCGCTTCTTCTACGGCAGCGAGCGTTTCGTCGACGTCGGCTCGCGTGTGAGCCGTCGAGACGAACATCACCTCGTTCTGTGAAGGAGGCAAGAGGATACCCCGCTCGAGCATCGCGCGGTAGTAAGCCGCGTAGGCTTTCGCGTCGGCCCGGCGAGCATCGTCGTAGTTTCGCCCAGGCGGACCGTCGCGGAACTTAAAGTCGACCACCGATTCTTGCTGCACGACTGCGTAGGGCAGCCCGCGCCTCGCGAAGATCGCGCGAATTCCCTCGGCAAGGCGCTTCGCAACCGCATCCATCGTCGCGTAGTATTCGGGATGCGATTCGAGCAGATCGAGCACGCGATGCGCCATCGCGACGCAGAACGGGTTACCGCCGTGGGTACCGCCCGTGAACGTTTCGCCGGACGGCGCGAGCACGGCCATAACGTCTTCGCGCCCGCCGAAGGCCGCGATCGGCACGCCGCCGCCCATGACCTTCCCCAATGCCGTCAAATCGGGCGCCACACCGGTTCGCCCTTGCGCGCCGTACAGGCCGAAGCGTAGCCACGTAATCACTTCGTCGAAGATCAGCAGCGCGCCCCAGCCCCGCGCGCGCTCGCGCAGGCCTTCGAGAAAGCCCGCATCCGGCGGGACGAAACCCATGTTCGCCGCGATCGGCTCGACGACGATCGCCGCAAGCTCCTCTTCGCTCCCTCGCGATCGCTCGTCGACCGAGGCAAGATCGTTGTAACGAGCGACGAGGAGATCGCGCCGAACCGCATCGGGAATTCCGCTGCGCCCGGCACCGGCCGAGGCGCCCGCATCGAGCAGCGCGAGATCGAAGTGCCCGTGGTAATCGCCGGCAAACTTCAGAACGCGCTCGCGCTTGGTAAAAGCCCGCGCGACCCGGATCGCGCTCATCATCGCTTCGGTCCCGCTCGTGACGAACCGCATGCGCTCCATCGAGGGAAGATGGCCGCGAATGCGCTCGGCGAGGCGGACTTCTTCCTCGTGCGTGCAGCCCCAGACGAAGCCGCCGCGCGCGAGCGAGTCCAATCCGCTAACGAGCGCAGGGTGCGTGTGACCGAAGAGCAGCGGGCCGTAGGCCATAACGTAATCGACGTAGCGGCGGCCCTCTTCGCCGTAGGCGTAGGCTCCACTCGCGGAGCTCTGTACGAACATCGAGGCCGCGGCACCCCAGCCCGAGCGCACCGGCGAATCGCAACCTCCGGCGAGGACGCCTCGCGCGCGTTCGATAAGCTGCATACCGACGCGCGGTTCGCAGGTTGAACGGAGAAGCCATGCCCCCGATCGAGATCGAGATTAGCCCGCAGACGAACATCAAGGAGCTGGTAGCGCAGCTGCCCGTAGCGGCCGAGGTAATGAACGCCTTCGGCTTGGGCTGTAGCGGATGCGGCGTCAGCAAGTACGAGACGATCGAGCAGGGTGCCCAAGCACACGGTTTGCGCCCGGAGCCAATCGTAGCGGCGCTGCGCGAAGCCCGCAACTCGGGCTCCATTCCTCCGATTCGAAACGAGGACCGCCAGCCGGCGCGCCGCGCCCCCGGAAGCTTTAGCGGGCGAGCCCGAATCGCGCATACGATTCCCATCATGTCGGGAAAAGGCGGTGTCGGTAAGTCGCTCGTGACGGCGCTGATCGCGATCGGCCTGCGCCGGCGACACTTCCGCGTCGGCATCCTAGATGCCGACATTACCGGACCGTCCATTCCAAAGCTCTTCGGCTTGCACGACCCGCTCTCGATTCAGGCCGATCCCGTAAAGCGAACGCCGCAGGGACAACCGCAGCCCTTGATTTCGCCCGCAGTCTCGCGCAGCGCGATCGAAATCGTCAGCTCGAATCTGCTCAGCGAGAGCGAGGATACCGCGATGATCTGGCGCGGGCCGATCGTGGCCGGCGTCATCCGGCAGTTTTACGAGCAGGTGACCTGGAGCGAGCTTGACTTCTTGCTCGTCGACCTGCCGCCCGGCACCTCCGACGCGCCGTTAACCGTCCTGCAATCGCTCTCGATCGACGGCGTCGTCCTTGTCACGATGCCGCAGGCGCTCGCGACCATGGTCGTGCGCAAGGCGGCGAATCTCGTCCATCAGTTGAAGAAGCCGATTCTCGGAATCGTCGAGAACATGTCGTATTTCGAAGCGCTCGACACCGGCAGGCGGTACGAAATTTTCGGACCGTCCTATGCCCAGCGCGTTGCGGAACTTGCGCGCGCTCCGGTGCTCGCCCGGATCCCGATCGACCCCGAGAAAGCCAGGCTAGCCGACGAGGGGCGAATCGAGGAGCTCGAGGACGTGGTCTGCGACCTCTTGGCCGAACGCCTGCTCGCCGCGATCGCGGAGCACCCGAAACCAAAAGAGACCATCTCGATTGTTTGATCGGCGGGTGAACGTGCGGAGCCTGCTTCTGGGTCTTGGAAGCGGCGTCGCGGCCGGCTATGCGCTGATGCGCGCGCTAGAATCTTTGCGCGAATGGCGCAAACCGTCGCCGCCGTGCGCAAAGGAGGCCGCCGCCTACGCGCGGATCCGACGGTCGCTCGAGGTCGCCGATACCGCCCGGGCAACCGTTGGCTTTCTCTCCTTTGCCTATGGGCCGCTCGCGCGGGCCCTGGATCGAGCGACGCAATTCGCACCGGCCTGGCTTCGCCCCGCGTTCTTCTTCGCACCGCTCTCGCTATTGGGCGCGCTCGCGGATCTCCCCAGCTCGTTCGTTCAGGAGTACACCCTCGAGCGCCGCTTCGGCTTGAGCGAGCAGACACGCCGGAGCTGGCTCGCAGAGTACGCGAAAACCGCGCTCCTTGCCGCGGGGCTCACCGCTTTCTTGGGGGTCCTGCTCGGCGGTGCCGTGCGAAAAGCGCCTCGCCGGTGGCCGTGGCTTGCAAGCGCCGGAACGCTGCCGCTTTTCATCGCGAGCAACGTCGTCGTGCCGCTCTACGTGCTGCCGCTCTTCAACAAATTCGAGCCCCTGACCGGCGCGCTCGAAGGGCGGCTGCGCCGGCTCGCCGCGCGATTCGGCGTCGGGGACGCGGCGATTCTACGCGTGGACATGAGTCGCCAGACGCGCAAGGCGAACGCCTTCGTCACGGGCATCGGACGCACGCACCGCATCGTGGTCGGCGATACGCTCGTCGAAGCGTTCCCCGACGACGAGACTGAGTTCGTCGTCGCGCACGAGCTCGGCCACTACGTCAACAAGGACACGTGGCGCATGATTGCGCTCGGAGAAGTGCTCGCCGCGACGCTCTTTCTGATCGCGAATGCCGCGGCTTCCGAGCGCGAACGTAAAGAGCTGCGCGATCGTCCCCTGCTCGTCGTGCGGATCTATGCGATCATGCTGATATCGACGCAGCTGCTGAGACCGCTGCTCTTTGCCTTCTCCCGTTCGCGCGAATGGGCCGCCGACCGCTTCGCGCTCGCGGCCACTCGCGATCCCCGCGCCGGCGCATCGGCCTTTCGCCGCCTGCGAGATCAGAATCTGGCCGACGAGGACCCCCCGGCCTGGTACGAGTTCTTCTTCTCCTCGCATCCCTCGCTGCGGGCGCGCATCGCGGCGCTCGAGGAATCCTAAACCAAGACCGGCGAGGGGCGCGTTCGCAGCCAGGCCGCGAGATCGGTCTTCGTCCCGCGGTGAAAGCCCGTCCGCAGCTCCTCGCGCAGCTCACCGAAGAGCCCAAAACCTTCGGCGAAGGCGTCGTGCTTGTGAATCGACTCCTCGTTGACGTGACTTGCGAAGACGAACGTCTCGTCGTCCAAGTCGGCATACATATCGAGCGCGCGAGCCAGAATGCCGCGGACGACGTCTTCGACGAAGCGCGGATTGTGGTGCGCCTTGTTGACGACGAAGAACTCGTCGGGCCGCTTCAAAAGATCGTACGTTTCGCTCGACATCGAATTTTCGACGATCTCGACGAGATCCTCGGCCCGAATCGCTTCCGCGTGCGCTTCGTCGACGCCCAGGAGAATCGCGCCTCGACCGCGTTGATTGTGCGTCGCGACCGGAAGCGCGTCGAGGGCGCGGGCCGCATCCGCTTCGCTGAACCCGGCTTCACGCAGCTCCCCGAGCGCATGCTCGCGTACCATCGCCTGCGCGCAAGGGCAGGCCGTCATTCCCTCGGCCTCGATGCCGACGACGCGGCGGGTCCCGGTCCCGTCGGCGTGCGCGATCCCAATCAGCGTATAGGTCTCCTCTCCGCGCTTGCCGCTGACGGGCGTCCACCGCTCCAAACCGAACTCGGCGCGCAACCGCACGTCGGCGCGAACCGCGCGCTGGCTGCGCACGATCTCTCGCGCGATCGCCTCTACGAGACGCTCGATACGCGCCGGCTTCGAATCTCGCGCGAGCACGTCGAGCGTCGCTTCTTCCAAGACCTCGGCGAAGCGCGACATGTGTAAGCCCGATTTGTCGGCGGCCAAGTCGGCGACCATCGTGAGCTCGCCGTAATAGACCTGCGCGCGACCGTCGATTTCGAGATGCACGATTCGCCGTACGCGGGAGACGCCGGCTCGGTTGAGTGAGAGCCGAATCTCCGGCTCCTCCGATTGACGGTCGGTATCGAAGCGCAACCCGCGCTCGCGCCGCCGAACCTCGCCGTCGGCCGGCGCCGTCGCGAGATGCGGTGCGATCTCGGCAAGCGGAGCGAGATTAAACGGGCGCGATTCGAGCTGCGGCTCTACGACCGCTCCGTCGTACACGAGAAGGTCGATGTCGATCGGCCGTGCCGCGAGCTTGACACTCGAGCGCGCGCGCCCGACGGCCAGCTCGACCTCGCGCGCAAAGCGCTCGAACGCTTGCGCATCGAGATCCGAGTGCAGCGCGGCCGCGACGTTCAGATACGCCGGGCCGTCCGCCCCGCCGGCGGCTTTCGATTCGTAGAACGATGAGACGGCAGTGATCTGGGCGCGCGCCCGCAGACGTTGCAGCGCGCCGAGGATGTTCGCTTGCCGGTCACCGAGGTTGGAGCCGATGCCGATATAAAACTCGTGCACGCGCTGCTCTTCGAGCCGGCGGGCCGGAATTCCGTACGAAGGCCTCGTATTCAGAAATTCGCCGATGTTAAGCGATGCGCTCTACCCGTACGTCCTCGATCCCAAGCTCACGACGCAGGTGTGGGGCGGAGACGAGCTCGTGCGCGTCTACGGCAAGCACGGCGATCCCAACGCGAAGCTCGGCGAATCGTGGGAATGCTGGGATGCCGATCGAGTCCTCAACGGCGAGCTGACCGGTTCGACGGTCGCCGATCTGCGCGCCCGGCTCGGGCCCAAGCTGCTCGGCGACCTCGATCCCAATCGCATCTTCCCGGTGCTTACGAAGATCATTACGGCACACGATTGGCTCTCCGTGCAGGTCCATCCCGACGATGCCTACGCGCAACGCGTCGAGCATCAGCCGTTTGGGAAGACCGAGTGCTGGTACGTTCTGGACGCTGCGCCGAATGCAGAGATCGTTTACGGCTGGACCCGCGACACGTCGCGCGCGGAGTACGAGCGCCGCGTCGCAGACGGAACCCTGGGAGAGCTCCTTCGCCATATCCAGCTGAAGGCCGGCGATACCGTCTACATCCCGCACGGCTTGGTCCACGCGATCGGACCGGGCTTGACGGTCTTCGAAACGCAACAGGCTTCGGATTTGACGTATCGCATGTTCGACTACAATCGCGTCGGGCTCGACGGCAAACCGCGCGAGCTGCACGTGCGCAAAGCCGCCGACGTTCTCGATTATAAGGCCACCAGCGCCGGTACGCTCGAACAAGTCGCATACCGTTTCGAGGGGCTCGATCGAACCGCGCTGATCGCCGACGAGCATTTCGTCGTCGAGCGAATCGTCGCAAGCGGCGAGCCCGCCTCGATGGCGACGCAGGCGCGCCCGCTGATTCTCATGACGCTAGAAGCGCAACTCGAAGTGGCGACCGGCCACGCAACGGTCACGCTGGAGCGTTATCAAACCGCGCTGGTGCCCGCAGGATGTCAGTGGTGCACCGTCCGCGCCGCCTCGGGCGATCGCGCGCCCTTCATGTTCGTGACGCCTCCCGAGAGCGCCGAAGCGCTCCCGGCGCGGGTGCTCGCCGCCGGCGTCACCCAAGAGCAGATCGACGCGTTCATGGAGCAATTCTGACGGAACGCGATCGCACCGGTAACCTGCTGCTGGGCGGAATCGCCGCCGGTCGGCTCGCGCAAAGCTACGGAACGCCGCTGCTGGTCATCGATCTCGATGCCGTCGACGCGACGATCTCGAAGCTGGCGCAATGCGCGCGAGCGCTCGAGGTGGAGGTCTCGTACGCCGCCAAGGCATTTGCAACAATTGAGTTCGTCCGCCACCTCGCGCGTCACCCAATCGGTCTCGACGTCTGCTCGATGGGAGAACTGCTCACCGCCGAGCGCGCGGAGTTCCTGCCGGATCGGCTGACGCTCCACGGCGCCGGCAAGACGGACGAGGAACTGCAGGCCGCCTGTGGCGGCCGAGTCGGCTCCATCGTCGTCGACGGGCTGGAAGAGCTGGAAAGGCTCGCCGCAATTTCGCGAGCCGCCTCCGCTCAATGCGCCCGAGTCATTCTTCGCTTGAACGTCGGCATCGAAACGGAGACGCATGCCTTCGTCCGCACCGGCGGCGACGATACGAAATTCGGCATCCACGCACGCGATGAAACCGCCGCGCTCGCAATGCTGCGCGCCAACCCGCAGTTGGGCTTCGCCGGCCTGCACGGCCACGTCGGCTCGCAAATTCCCGAACCGTCGGCCTACGTCGCGAACGCGGCGGTCTTGCTCGACGCCGCCGAGCGGTTTGCGCAGGCCGGCATGCGCACCGAGCGCCTGGTCATCGGAGGTGGCTTTCGCGTCAAGACGCACCCCGATGACGGCGGGGAGTCGCTCGACGTCGCGCAAACCCTCGGCGCGGTACGAACCTATGTGGTGAATCGAGCGCGGGAGCGTGGCCTGCCGGTACCGCGGTTGGGCATCGAGCCGGGGCGCGCGATCGTCGCGCGCGCCGGAACGACCCTCTACCGCGTGCTTGCGGTGAAACGCCAAACGCATCGCACCTTCGTCGTCGCCGACGGCGGGATCGCCGAGAATCCACGGCCGGCGCTCTACGGCGCGCGCCATCTCGTGGTTACGGCAACGCCGGCGAGCGGCGACGACGCCGAAATGACGCTCTGCGGCCGCTCCTGCGAGAACGACGAGCTCGGAACGGTCCGGCTCCCGCGCGGCGTGCGCGCGGGCGATCTGCTGGCGATGTGCGCGACCGGCGCGTATACGTACAGCATGGCCGGGAATTACAATCGCTTTCCGCGACCGGCGGTCGTCGGGATCTCCGACGGCGCGCCTCGGCTGCTGGCGCGGCGTGAAAGCCTCGACGACGTCCTCCGCAACGATCTCGGCCTCGAGGCGCAGGCAAAATGAATCCGGGCGCCGCCGTGCGGCGTTCTAAGAACGTATGAGCACGCAAACCGCAACGTTCGCAGCCGGTTGCTTCTGGGGCGTCGAGGACGCATTTCGGCACGTTCCGGGAGTTCTGAATGCCGTCTCCGGTTATATCGGGGGTAGCGTCGAGAATCCCAACTACCGTCAGGTCTGTAGCCACACGACGGGCCACGCCGAAGCCGTCGAAGTCACGTTCGATCCGCAGAAGGTCGATTACGACACGCTCTTGAGCGTATTCTGGCAAATCCACGATCCGACGCAACTCAATCGTCAAGGCCCCGACGTCGGCGATCAATATCGCTCGGCAATCTTCACCCACGGCGCCGAGCAAGAGCGGGCCGCGATCGCATCGCGCGAGCGCGAGCAGCCTAACCACTCGCGCCCCATCGTAACGCAAATTCTTCCCGCGCCGCGCTTCTGGCCGGCCGAAGAGTACCATCAGCGCTACTTTGAAAAGAACGGCGGAGGCGCGTGCCACGTCGCACCTCCGGCGCACCGGTGAGGCGAGCAGAATTCGCGGCCGCTGCAGCCGCCGCCGCGACGTTCGCTCTCGTCGGACTCTCGACGAGGCGCTCGGGCGCAGCGCAAGGCTATGAGGTAAGTTACAGCGACGCGCAATGGCGCGTGCTGCTGGGGCCGGATCGTTACGAGATCCTGCGACGGGGTGGAACCGAGCCGCCCTTTTCGAGCCCGCTGCTCAAAGAGACGCGGAGGGGCATCTATCGCTGTGCCGGCTGCGGGCTCGCGCTCTTCTCGTCGAAGACGAAATACGACAGCGGCGAGGGATGGCCGTCGTTCTGGAACGTGCTGCCGAACGCGACGCGGACCCAAGCCGACTACGCGCTGCTCGAGGAGCGCACCGAAGTGCATTGCCGTCAGTGCGGCGGACACCTTGGCCACATCTTCGACGACGGGCCGCCGCCGACGCGCCTGCGCTACTGCATCGACGGACTCGCGCTGCGATTCGTGCCGGGCGCGGCGTAATCGGCGCATTGCGCATTCTCGTCACGAACGACGACGGGATCGACTCGCCCGGCATTTACGCGCTCGTCGACGCACTTGGCGGCGATCACGTCTTGGTCGTCGTCGCGCCGTCGGGAAATCGCAGCGGGGTTTCGCACGCGATCACGTCGGATGAAGCGATTACCTTGGAGCGGCGGCACGACGCCGCGGTGCTCTCCTATGCCTGCTCGGGGACTCCCGCTGACTGCGTCTTTCTCGGGGCAACGGAAGTATCGCCGCGCCCGGATCTCGTCGTCAGCGGCATCAATCACGGCCCGAATCTCGCGGACGACGTCAACTACTCCGGAACCGTCGCGGCCGCCGTCGAGGCGTCGCTGCTCGGAATTCCGGCGCTCGCCGTTTCGCTTGCGTCGAACCATGAAGATTCGCTCGGCCGGCGCTACTGGGAGAGCGCGGCCGAGATCGTGCGACGCTGCACCGGGGGCTACGAACATTTACGGGAGCCGGCCTGTTACTGGAACCTGAACGTGCCGAATCTGCCTGCCGAGCTCATCGCCGGCATTGTCGTCACGCGGCTCGGCCGTAAACGCATCTGCGGGCGCATGGTCGGGCAAGAGCACGACGGCGCAACCCGGTACTATCGCGCCTGGGAATCGCCGTTCGAGACCGATCGTGAAACGCTCGGCACCGATATCGGCGCCGTCCATGCGGGCTACGCCAGCTTGACTCCGCTCTTGCTCGACCGCACGGCCGAATCGGCGTTGGACGCGTTCTCCGCGCTGACCACGCGATAGCGTCTCGGCAGTCGCCGTCCGGCGACTGCTGCGATCGCGACGAGGCGGAGCATGAGCTGCGCGAACTGCGCGCAGTTCAACGACTGCGCGCCGTCCGAGAGCGCGTTGGGCGGATCGGGATGCACTTCGATGAGCAGACCGTGCGCGCCCGCGGCGACGCTCGCGACGGCAATCGGCGGAACGAGGCGCGCGATGCCGACCGCGTGCGACGGGTCCACGACCACGGGCAGATGCGTCATCTCCTCGAGCAACGGCACGACCGCAATGTCGAGTAAATTGCGCGTGGCGACGTCGAAGGACCGAACGCCGCGCTCGCAGAGCACCACGTTCTCGTTACCGCCGAGCAGAACGTATTCGGCGGCGAGCAGCCACTCTTGCACCGTGGCGGAGAGCCCTCGCTTCAACAGCACCGGCGCCCGCATCATCCCCACCTCGCGCAGCAGCGGAAAGTTTTGCATGTTGCGCGCGCCGATCTGCAGCATGTCCGCGTACTGCGCTACCTTCTCGACGTCGCGCGGATCCATCACTTCGGTGACGACGTCCAAGCCGTGGCGATCGCCCGCGTAGCGCAGCAGTTTGAGCCCCTCTTCCCCGAGACCCTGAAAGGAATACGGCGACGTGCGCGGTTTATAGGCGCCGCCGCGCAAGACGTTGGCCCCGGCCTCGGCGACGGCGCGCGCGGTCTCCTCGAGTTGCTCGCGCGATTCCACGCCGCAAGGCCCGGCGCAGATAGCGATCTCATCGCCGCCAAACGTCGCGCCGTTGCGCAGCCGCACGACCGTTCGCTCCGCCCGCGCGTCGCGCCGGACCAGGCGGTACGATTGCGGCACGTTCACGCCTCGCTCCATCCGCCGGGCTTCGACAGGCCCGGCGCGCTTCATCCTCTGCAGGCTAACGGCGTAGGGCTGTATTAAAGACCTCGAAATGCAGCACGTTGCCGTCACGGGTCTGGGAATCGTTTCCCCGATCGGCAGCACCACCGAGTCGTTTTGGCAGCGTCTTCTCGAAGGTAAGCGTGCGATTGCACCGATGACGGATGGCGCGCGGCTCTCCGGAAACGCGCTCTGGGCCGCGGTCGGCGACGGTTTTGTGGAGCAAAGCTCGCTACCCTCCGGCGCCCTGCGGAATACCGACCGATTCACGCAGTACGCGATGGTCGCCACCGAGGCAGCGCTGCAGCAGGCGCAACTCAATCCGCCGAGCGAAACCGCCGTCCTCGTCGGCAACACGATGGGCGGCTTCCCCCTCGTCGCGGAGTCGCAGACGCGCTTTCTCGACGGCTCGCGCAACGTCACGCCGAAGCTGATGGCGCTCGTCATTCCGAATATGGCGAGCGCCCTGATCGCGATGCACTGGAAACTCCACGGTCCGCAGTTGGCAATCAGCACCGCCTGCGCGTCGTCGCTCGACGCAATCGGGTTGGCCGCCGGCATGATCGAACGCGGCGAGGTCGAGACGGCGATTGCCGGCGGCAGCGAAACGCTGCTCAGCCCGCTCGTCTACGAAAGCCTCGTTCGGGCCGGCGCGCTCTCGCGAAATACGGATCGCACCCGAGCCTCGCGGCCGTTCGATGTCGACCGCGACGGCTTCGTCATGGGCGACGGCGGCGGCATTCTCGTTCTCGAGCGGCTCGAACGGGCGCGCGCGCGGGGGGCGCGCATTCTCGCGCGCATTCGCGGATACGGTTCCCTGGCCGACGCCTACCACATCACTTCTCCCGATCCGTCGGCGCGCTACGAAGTGCGCGCGATGCGCGACGCGCTCGAGCGCGCCGGCGACGCGGGCGAGCGGTGCCACGTCGTCTACGCGCACGCTACGGGCACGATCGTCGGCGACGCCGCCGAAGCGAAAGCGATCGATGAGGTTTACGCGGAACGCGATCCGATCGTCACGTCGATCAAGGGACATCTCGGGCATAGCATGGCGAGCGCCGGCGCGATGTGCGCGATTGCCGGGATCTGCGGCATGCACGAAGGCTGGATTCCGCCAACGATGGGGACGCAGCGTATCGATCCTCAGACTCGGTTCGATCTCGTGACCGCGCAGCCGCGTGCCTACTCGTACTCCGAATTCCAGGTCAACGCTTTCGGTTTTGGCGGACAGAACGCGTCGCTGATTCTTTCACTATGAGCGCGAGCAGGGCAGGTGATTGCGCGCTAGGAACGTTCCAAAGAGGGGCACGACGCCATGAATCTTCTCGTTAAAGGTACGAGCGGACCGCTCTCCGGTGAGGTGCAGGTCCCCAACTCTAAGTACCACGCTCATCGAGCGTTGATCCTGGCATCGCTCGCGCCCGGAACGAGCCGGATTCTCGGCCTCTCGGATGCGCGCCACGTGGAATACACGATGGACGTGCTGCGCGCTCTGGGCACGAAGATTGAGATTGAGAACGACACGCTGCTCGTAACGGGCGGCCCATATCGCGTGAAGCGCAAGATCGTCTCGGTCGGCAGCTCGGGTTCGACGCTCTACTTCATGATCGGCTTGGCGTCGCTCGCGGACGCGCCGATCACGCTGACGGCACAGAAGTACTTCCGCCGCCGCCCCGTTGGGCCGCTCCTCGAGGCGCTCGCGCAAATGGGCGTTCGCTTTGAGTCCATGCAGGGATGTCCCCCGATAGCGATCACGCCAAGCCGGCCGCGCGGCGGCAGGATCGTGATCCCGGGAACCTTGTCGCAATGGATCTCCGGCCTGCTGCTGCTCGCGCCGTTCGCGCGGATGCGCACCGTGATCGAGGTTGAGGGCGAGCTCAACGAGCGTCCGTACATTGCGTTGACGGCCGAGATGATGCGCGCCTTTGACTTGCACGTCCGAATCTCGCGGGACTGGCGGCGCTTCGAAATCGACCCGGGTCAGCAACCGCGTCCCGCGACCGTCGAGCTCCCGCCCGACATCGGCTCGGCCGCCTTCGGTCTTGCCGTCACCGCGATCCACCCTTCCGACGTGCTCTTTCGCGGCTTGCAGAATCTGCCCGGCGAGCTTCCCGACCATCCGGAAAGCGCCTTCATGGACATCGTGCGGGAGATGGGTTTGCCGATGTTCTACGATGCAAACGCACGAGCCGTGCGGGTGAAGCACGCCGGCATCGAGCTGCGCGGCGTGTGCGTCGACTGTCGCGACATTCCCGACATGCTTCCAATTCTCTCGACGCTGGGCACGTTTGCGAAAGGCGAGACCGTTTTGGAGAACATCCGCCACGTCCGCCTCAAGGAATCGGACCGCGTCGCAGCAATGCTGCAGCTCAACCGCATGGGCGGGCGCTTGGAACTCCACGACGACCGTCTCGTCGTGCACGGCGTCGGGCAGCTCTTCGGGGCGCATCTCTCGTCCTTCAACGACCATCGCATTCTCATGTCCCTGGCGGTCGCGGCATCGCGCGCCGAAGGACAGACTACGCTGACCTATCCGAACGCGTACCGCATCTCCTACCCGCGCTTTCTGGAAGCGATGCGCGCCATCGGCGTTCCGATGTCGATCTCCGACGGCCCCGCGAACGGACGGCACCTCGCGTCGAAAGCCGATAGACCGATGCTCAAGCCCGATCAGGCGGCGCACCTGACGCTCGACGAACTTCTGCGCCGGCACGCGCGCGAGATGCCGCTCGAGCCCGCCGTCGTCGAGACGCGCGACGGAAGCGACGCGGCGTTGACCTGGCAGGAGCTGCACGATCGGGTCGACCGTACCGCGACGCTCTTGTTGCAGCTCGGCGTGCACTCCGGCGAATGCGTGGCATTCCAGCTTCCCAACTCTCTCGAGTTCGTCGTCGTCGCGCTCGCCGCGCTGCGCGTCGGCGCGATATGTTGTCCGCTCATGCCGATCTTCCGCGAGCGGGAAATCGCGTTCTGCCTGCGCCGCTCGGGTGCGCGCGTGCTCGTCGTCCCCGACGAAGCGCGAGGCCGCCATCACGCCGACGAGATCGCGTCGTTGTTGCGCGAGTCCTCGATTTTCAGCGGCGAGCTGCCGCTGCGGTTAGAGCACGTCGTCGTCTCGTCGAGCGGCCGGAGGTCCTCCCCGCTGCCTACCGCCGATTACTATGACGGCTCGGTGCATTGGCTGCGCCTTCAAGAGGCGGTGCAGGCCGTCGAGGTCGACCTGCCGGCGCTGGATGCCCGCCGCGCCCCGCCGACGGCCCTCGCCCAGCTGCTCTTCACGTCGGGTACGTCGGGCGAGCCCAAGGGCGTGCTGCATCGCAACGACGTGCTGATGCGCGCGGCCGCGATGGAAGTCGAGCACTTGGGCCTCGGCGGCGAAGACCGGATCTTCGTCCCGTCGCCGCTCGCCCACCAAACGGGCTTTCTCTACGGCATGTGGCTCGCGATCGTGATGGGCGTTCCGCAGATCGTGCAGCCGGTCTGGAATGCGCCGCGCGCGTTGCGCGCGCTCAACGATTGGGACGGAACGTTCGTCCAGGCGGCGACCCCGTTTTTGGCCGACCTGCTCAAAGCCGTCGAAGACGGCGAACGTCCGCCCGCGGCGCTGCGCATCTTCGTCGCGACGGGCGCAGCCGTGCCCCGAGGCTTAGCCGAGCGCGCAACGCGCATCCTCGGCACTGCCGTCTGCGGCGGGTGGGGAACGACGGAATCCTGTCTCGGCTCGCTCGCGGTTCCGGGCGACGAGCCCGCGAAGGTTTGGGGAACCGACGGACGCGCCCTGCGCGGAATTCGCTTGCGCATCACCGATCCGGAGGGGCGCGTGCTGCCGCCCGGTGAGGAAGGGCACTTCGAGGTTCTCTCCCCGACGATGTTCGAGGGGTACGTCGATCATCCGGAATGGACCGCCGCCGCCTTTACGCCCGACGGCTGGTTCTGCACCGGCGATCTCGGCGTCATGGACGACTCCGGATATATTCGCATCACCGGGCGCCTGCGCGACGTCATCAATCGCGGCGGCGAGAAGATACCCGTCGCCGAAGTCGAGCAGCTCTTGAGCGACCATCCGGCAATTGCGGAAATCGCGATCGTCGCGATGGCGGATCCGCGGTTGGGCGAGCGCGCCTGCGCGTTCGTCGTCCTTCGCCGCGGTACGTCGCTCGATTTCGAGCGGATGCAGCATTATCTCGACGCGTGCCAGGTGGCAAAGCAGTACTGGCCGGAGCGGCTCGAGATCGTCGGCGAGTTGCCGCGTACGCCCTCCGGCAAGGTGCAGAAATACGTGCTGCGCGAGCGCGCGCGAGGACTTCGGCCGCACGAACGATTCAGAGCAGCGATCTCGTGAAACAACTCGACCGCGAACCGGCCTTCGGCGAAGCGGCCTTCGGCTCGCTCAAGGGAGAGATTGCCGCGTACGTCGCCGGGCCGGCCGAAGTGTGGGCGCAACGCATCGAGCGGGAACGGCGCGTTCCGCTCGAGCTCTGGGAGGAGTTGCGCTCGCGCGGCTACCTCTCGCTCGCCGCTCCCGCCGAATACGGCGGACGCGCGATCCCATTCACGCGCTACCTCGAGCTCGTCGAGCTCTTCTCGATGTCGCATGCGTCGATCCGCATGATCGTTCACGTCGTTAACGGCACCTGGCGAGCGATGGACCGCTTCGCGAGCGAAGAGCAGCGCCGAAGATTCATCATCCCTTCGGTCCGTGGCGAGATCAAGATCGCCTTCACGCTGACCGAACCGACCGCAGGCACGGGAGCGGATCTACGCTGCAGCGTGGTGCGCGAAGGCGACGCGTATTATTTGAGCGGCGAGAAGCACCTCATCACCTTTGGAACGGTCTGTGATTATTGGCTGCTCTTCGCGCGGCTTGCGGGAACTCGCGGTGCGGACGGAACCGTCGCGCTGCTCGTCGATCGCGGTACGCCCGGCACGACCGTCGTCGAAATGGACGAGCCGATGGGTGTGCGTGGCACCGATCACGCTCGGCTTAGCTTCGATCGCGCGCCGGTTCCGGTCGCGAACCGGCTCGGCGAGGAAGGGCAGGGCTTAGACGTCGCGCTTGGCGGCTTTCTGACGCCCAGCCGAATCTCGGTCGCAATGAGCTGCGTAGGGTTGGCTAGGCGCGCTCACGAGCTCGCGATCGCGTACGCGGGAAAGCGCGAAACGTTTGGAAAGAAGCTGGAACAGCGCCAGGCGATACGCTTCATGATCGCCGAGAACGCGACGGATATCGAAGCCGCGCGGCGGCTCGTGCTCCACGCCGCGCGAGAGTGGGAGTTCGGCAGCGCCGACGCACCGATGCTCTCCTCGATGTCGAAGCTGCAGGCGGTCGAAATGCTCACGCGCGTTACCGACAAAGCGCTGCAGATTCACGGCGGCATCGGCTTTTGGCAACCGAATGCCATCGAGCGCGTCTATCGCGACGCGCGCGCCCAACGCTTCGAAGAAGGGACCAACGAAATTCAAAAGACCGTCATCGCCCGCGAGCTGCTCGGTGCGGGAGGCACGGGGTGAGCCGGCGTTTTGAAAACAAGGTCTCGCTCATCACCGGCAGTTCGCGCGGAATCGGCCGGGCGCTGGCGCTGACTCTCGCGCGCGAAGGCGGGGCGATCGTCGTCAACTACGTACGGAACGCCGATTTGGCGGCCGAAACGGTGCGCGAGATCGAAGCGCTCGGCTCGCGCGCGATCGCGGTGCAGGCGAACATGGAGACGGTCGAGGACATCGACCTTCTTTTCGATTGCGTGGCGGCTGAGTTCGGCCGGCTCGATCACTTCGTTTCTAATGCCGCGGCAAGCTCGTTCAAGAAGATCCTCGAGCTCAAACCGCATAATCTCGACCGATCGTTTGCCTTGAACGTCCGCGCGTTCGTGCTCGGAGCCCAGCGCGCCGTGAAGCTGATGACGCAAGGCGGCCGCATCGCCGTTCTCTCCAGCTATGGCAGCACTCGGGCCTATCCGACGTACGCGAACCTCGGATCGAACAAGGCCGCGATCGAGGCGTTCGTGCGGTACATGGCGGTCGAGTTCGCGCCGCACGGCATCAACGTCAATGCCGTAAACGGCGGCCTTATCGATACCGAGTCGTGCGGCTACTTCTACGAGCGCGTGCCGGGAATGGCTCCGATGGCGTCGGTGCTTTCGAAGATTCCAAAGGGGCGTATGGGCACGCCGCAGGAGGTCGCCGACACGATCGCGTTTCTGCTCGCGCCCGAATCGGAGTACATCACCGGCCAGACGATCGCGGTCGACGGCGGTTTGAGCGTGATCGCACCGCCCTTCTACTCCGATACTTCGCCACCGCTCTCCTTAACATAATCAGCCGTGTTCGAGCACGCGCTTGCGGCCGGCCGGATCGGCACGCTGCATCTGCGCAATCGCATCATCATGGGCTCGATGCACTTAGGCCTGGAAGCCGACGGTGCGGCGCTCGCTGCGTTCTATGCCGAGCGCGCGAGCGGGGGCGCCGCCCTCATCGTCACCGGCGGATCGTCCGTGAGCCGCGCCGGCGCGGGCGGGAGAAACTACAGCTTCATTAACGATCCAGCCGGCGCTCCGCCGCTGCGGCAAGCCGCGGCGGCAGTGCACGACGCCGGCGGCCGGATCGCGCTGCAGCTCTTTCACGCGGGGCGCTACGCGTTCTACTCGTCGTTCGGCCTGCAGCCGGTCGCGCCGTCTGCGATACCGTCGCGGTTCTCCCCCGACGCACCGCACGCGCTCGAAGAGAGCGAGATACGAGCCACGATTCGCGACTTCGCCGGCGGCGCGGCGCGGGCACGAGAGCTCGGTTACGACGCGGTCGAGGTGATGGCGTCGGAAGGGTATCTCATCAATCAATTTCTCTCACCCGTGACGAACCGGCGTAACGACGGGTGGGGCGGTGATTTTGAACGGCGCATGCGGTTTGCGCGCGAAGTGCTGCGCGCGATTCGCACGAGCGTCGGCCGCGACTTTCCGGTGATCTTTCGCATCTCCGGCGCGGACTTGATGCCCGGCTCGACGACGGAGGACGAGACGCTCGCATTCGCGAGAGCACTCGCCGGCGGCGGCGTCGACGCCCTCAACGTGGGCATCGGCTGGCACGAATCGCCGATTCCAACCGTGCAGCATCTCGTGCCGAGCGGGATTTGGGTTCCCTACGCAGGGGCGGTCAAAGCCGCGGTCGGAGCGCTGCCCGTGATCGCCAGCAATCGCATCAACTCGCTTGCGCGCGCCGAGGAAGTTCTCGCAGCCGGAAGCGTCGATTTTATCTCGATGGCGCGGCCATTCTTGGCCGACTCGCAGATCGTTGCGAAGGCCGCGCGAGCGCAGTCCCACTTGGTAAACACGTGCATCGCCTGCAATCAGGCCTGCATCGACCGTTCGCTGCTCGACGAGCCCGTCTCGTGCATGGTAAATCCCCGCGCCGGGCGCGAGCGCGAGTTTTCCGAGAACGGACCTGCGCCGCAGCGGCGGCGACGGTTTGCGGTCGTCGGCGGCGGCCCGGCCGGCATGGAGAGCGCGCGCGCGCTCGCCGCCCTCGGCCATCGCGTCGAGCTCTTCGAAGCGCAAGAGGAGCTCGGCGGTCAGTTTCGGATGGCACGGCGCATTCCGGGCAAGCGCGATTTCGGCGAAACGATTCGCTATTTCACCAACGAGCTCGCGCGGCTGGGCGTCGCCGTGCGGCTACGGTCGCCGATTGCCGATGCCGAGGCACTGCGCGGCTTCGACGGCATCGTGCTCGCGACGGGCGTCGTACCGCGAAGGACGGCGCTTCCCGGCAACGAGCTCCCGCACGTCGTTTCGTACGCCGACGTCTTGCTGCGCGACTGCAGGGTCGGCGAGCGCGTGGCGATCGTCGGGGCCGGCGGGATCGGCGTCGACGTCGCTCATTTTCTCAGCTTTGGCGAGGCAAACGTCGACGAAAGCACGCGCTTCCTTTACGAGCAAGGTCTCGCCGCACCAAGCGACGGCGCGCTCATCGTCACCGGGCGCAGAACGATCGCACTCATGCGGCGCGGCGAGACGATCGGCGATCGGATCGGCAAGACGACGCGCTGGGCGGTCATGCGCGCACTGCGTGCCGCCGGCGTCGAGACGCTCGCCGGCGTCGGCTACGACGAAATCGTGCCGCTCGGCATTCGCGTACGGACTGCGGACGGCGCCGATCGCACGATCGACGCGGATACCGTCGTCATTGCCGCCGGACAAGAGCGCAACGACGCGTTGCTCGAGCCGATTCGCGCGCTCGGAGTGCCGTTTCGCGTCGTGGGAGGTGCCAAGGACGCAGGCGAGCTGAACGCGGTGCGCGCCTTCGACGAAGGATTGCGCGCCGCGCACGAGCTGGCCGGCTACGTCGCTTCTTTCAACAGCGATTGAAGCTGGGAGACGTGGGCCGCGAAGGCATCGCGCCCGCGTTTGGTCAAGCGGTAGCGAGTCAACGGGCGCCGGTTGACGAAGCTTTTCTCCTCTTCAACGTAGCCTGCGTCGACGAGTTTGCTCATATGCGCTCCGAGATTGCCGTTGCTGACGTCGAGCGAGCGCGCCAGCTCCGAAAACGCGACCCAATCGAAGTTCAGGAGCTCGGCCACTACGCCGAGCCGCACTTTCGAGAGCAGCAGTTCGTCCATACCCCAACGCGTATCAGTCGCGAGCGAGCAGCTCGCTCGCACCGAAGCCGGCGTATCCTGCGAGCATGCCGGCCGCTAGGATGTACGCCGTAAGATTCGGGGAGGAAAAATTGGCGACGACCAACGAGACAACGACCAGAACGCCCGCGATCTGCGCGCGCCGGTTTCCGTGCATGCCGATGTAGAGCAACACGATGCTTTCGGCGACGCTCCAGATCGCCGCTCCTGCCGCGCCCGGGAAGATCCGGAATGCCGCGATGTCGACGACGAAGGCCAGCGCGAGCGTCAGCCAAAGGACGTTGAAAAACTCGCGTTGCACCAGCGACGTGCGTGCGAGGGAACGCCGCAGCATGCGGCCGCGAACGACCGTGTAGGCGGCGCAGGCGATCAGGGCGACCGGCGCCGACCAGAGCGCGGCATTCGCGACGATTCCTTCTCCGACGAAGTGAAAGAGCAGGGTAACGTAGGCCGAGAAAACTCCCCACACAACGAAGAACTCGCCGCCCGAGCAGAGGCGCGGATGCGACTCCGCCAGGATGCGATCGATCATCTCGATGTGATTGCGCGCCTCTGCGGCGTCGATGCGTTCCACCTCAGACCTCCCGCATTCCAAGCATCAGGCCCAGCCCTGCCGCGAGAGCCACGGCCCAAGCCGCCGCCTGCGCCAAGCCGTTAGCGCCGGCTAGCGCCCAGAGCGGCGCCATGGCGAGCCCGTAGAGGCCCCAAACGGCGAAGAGCTTCCCCGGGCAGGCGGTTTCGTGGACCGAGTCAGGGTTCGCAGGGCGTAGAGTAATCTGTTTCATAGACTACTCTCTTTTACCATACCTTGAGGGCGGCGTCAAGATTTGCTATCGTACCGAGGTTATGTACGCGATCATTGAATCCGGCGGCAAGCAGTACCGCGTTGCCGAAGGCGACGTCATCCGCTGCGATCTGGTCGCGAACGAGGTGGGCTCCGACGTCACCTTCGACCGGGTCGTACTCGCCGGCAGCGGCGACGCCTTGAAGTTCGGTACGCCGACGCTCGACGGGGCGACCGTTTCGGGCACCGTCCTGCGGCAGGCCAAGGATAAAAAGATTCTGGTCTTCCGCTATAAGCCGAAGAAGCGCGTTCGCAAGCTCAACGGCCACCGTCAGCCTTACGCCGAAGTCAAGATCACCAAAATCACGCTCCCGTAGCGCCGTGCTCGAGGTCACCTTCTACCGGGACGAGCGCGAGCGCTGCACCGGGTTTGCGGCCCGCGGCCACGCCGACTTTGCCGACCACGGCTCGGACATCGTCTGCGCGGCAGTCTCCGCGATCCTTCAAGCGGCGCGTTTGGGATTGAGCGAGTACGCGCACGCCGACGTGGCCATTGCGCAGGAACCTGGCGAACTCGAGCTGCGCTGGCCAAGAGATGCTTGCGATCTCGAGAGCGTGCGTGCGATCGTAGCGACCGCCGAGCTCGCCCTCGCGCAGATTGCCCGGCGTTATCCAAAGCACGTCCGAGTACACGTGGCCAAGATTCGCTCGGAGCGCGGGAGGCGAGGTCTCCGAGCGGGTAACAGCTATGAGCACTAAAGGAGATTTGGAATGTCTGAGAGTTTCCGCACGACGCCCCCCGATCAGCCGTGGTCGAGTTCGACCAAACCCGGCAACGGCTATCAAAGCGCCTTCGGAGGCGAGTCTCGCGATGAAAACGAGGCGGGCGAGGCCGGCAAAATCGTCCTCGTCGCCGTGCTGGGCGGATTGCTTTCAGCCGCCGGCTACATGATCTACCGGCGCCTGCCGGAGGAACAGAGGCAGCGCCTCAACGCACAGGCCCGGTCGTTCGTGCAGCAGCGGGTCACCGAGCTGCGCGAAAATCTGAATATTTAGACCCCAGGCTTTCGGGGCTGCTCCGGCTCTAGAGGCTCGGGGCTCGGAGCGTCGTGGGCATCGGCCGCGCGCTCCATTTCCGCGATAAACGAGTGTGAGGTGTGCTGGACGTCGCGCAGAAAGCGTCCGGCCTTGCGCATGACCGTCGGAAGGCGATCCGGCCCGAAGAGTAAGAGCGCCAAGATCGAGACGACCAGAATATCGGGAACGGAGAACATTCTAGGGGCCTCTGAAGGGCTTACCTGTGTAGCCGTGCAAGCATCAGGACCCGCCCGTGAAGATCATCTATACACGCGGCAACCGCACCGAGACGCTGGCCTCGCTGGCAACCCTGCGGAAGATTCTCAACCGGTTCGTTGCGCACCGGGTCTTCTATGAAGTCTCGAGCCGCAGCAAACGCGGTCATGAGTTCTTTTCCACCAAGAACGTTTTCGTCGTCGGACTCATTGAAGTCACGAATTTCGAGCATCTCAAGATTCTCTTCTTCGACGCGAACAGCCAGTCGCATTCGATCGAGATCCTCAACCCGCAGACGATGCGCATCTACGACGAAATACCGGGCCGCGGTTTCGCCGTCTCCTTCATCAGCGGCGACGGCGACGGCGTGGAGACGCGCTGCTACATCCGCGACGAGGGTGAAGACGGCAGCGCCATTCACGAACGCACCGCGCTCGAGAAAATAACCCTGCCGCAGCTCTTCGAATACCTCGAGGAGATCACCGCCGTGGAGGCCACCGCCAAGAACCTGTAGCGGTAGCGCGGCCTTCGAGCCGGTGAGCGTGGCGCAGCGCTCGCACGGCTTCGGCGATGCGCCCGGCTCGCTTGTACGCGACGCTTAAATTGAGGTACGCAACGGCGTAGTCGCGATCGCCGGAGATCGCGCTTTCGTAACGAGCGATCGCCGCGTCGATCCGGCCGTCTTCGAGCAGCAGATTGCCTAAGTTCGTCAGCGCCGGAGCATAGCGCGGATGCGCCTCGAGCGCTGCGTCAAAGTCGGCTCGCGCCAGCTCCCGGCGTTCCAAGCCGATGCGCGCGACCCCACGCTTGTTCAAAAGGAAGGCTCGCTGCTCGGCACTCAGGGGCTCGCCCACGAGCAGCTCCGAGAAGGCATCGTCCGCGCCCTGGAAATCGCGCCGATCGAGCGCCCGCAGCGCGAAAGCAAATCGCCCTTCATCCCGAATCACGCTCACTCCATGTTCACGATCGACGTCGTCACGCTCTTTCCGGAGCTCTTCGCCCCGTTTGTCGGCCTGTCGATCGTCGGCCGCGCGGTCGATGCCGGCATTGCGAACGTGCGCTATCACCACTTGCTCGACGAGCTTGCCGGAAACGAGCGCGCCGACGACGCGCCTTTCGGCGGCGGCCCCGGCATGGTGCTGCGCATCGAACCGATCGCGCGCATTCTCGACCGGATCGTCGCCGAGGCTTCCCCGGGCGAGCGGCGCGCAATCCTGGTGCCGAGCCCGAGCGGGAGACCCTTTAACCAGGGCGCGGCGCAACGCTGGGCGAGCCTCGATCGCCTGCTGATCGTATGCGGCCACTACGAGGGGATCGACGACCGGCTCTCCCAGCTTTACCCGATCGAAGAGTGGTCGCTCGGCGATTTCGTACTCACCGGGGGCGAGATACCGGCGCTCGCCTTCATGGACGCAACGATCCGTCTCTTGGCGGGCGCCCTCCGCGCGGAATCGCTCGAAAGCGAATCCTTTACCGACAAAGCCCTGGACTATCCGAGCTTTACCCGTCCCGCCACGTTCCGCGGCGTCGCCGTGCCGCCGGTCTTACTCTCCGGCGATCATGCCAAGATCGCGCAGTGGCGGCGCGAGCAGTCCCGCGAACGGACGGCGGCCCGCCGGCGCGACCTGCTCGACGGTGCTGCCGCCTTGCAGGGGGAGGAAGGCCCGTGATAGGATACGGTGGTTTTGCCGGGCCCCGCGCCCGGCTATTCCTTGCGCCACGCCCTTCGATTCAACTCAGGATTAAAGCTATGAACGTCATCGATGTCCTCAACCGCGAGCAGCTCAAGGACGGGATCCCCGAATTTCGCCCCGGGGACACCGTGAAAGTCTACTCCAAAGTGCTCGAGGGAGGGAAGGAGCGCACGCAGATGTTCGAAGGCGTGGTGATCGTGCGAAAGGGGGGCGGGGCCGCCGAGGCGATCACCGTTCGCCGCATCGCGCATGGGGTGGGCGTCGAGAAGACCTTCCTGTTACAGAGCCCCCGGATGGAACGGATCGAAGTCGGCAAGCGCGGCGTCGTCTCGCGAAACCGTTTGTACTACTTGAGCGAGAAGGTCGGGAAAGCGGCGCGCATCAAGGAAAAGAAAGCCAAGGGGACTTAGAGCCCGACGCTGACACCGCTGCAGCTGGTTGGGCTCATCTGCGCCTTGGGTATCGCGCGAGTCGTACTCTCGTCTCAAACCTTCGCCCGCGGGCCCGCCGTAATCGCGCGCGGATACCTCGACGCGCTCATCCTCGCCGGACTCGTCGCACTCTTTTTGATCACGTTCGTTATTCGAACGTTCTACATTCCGTCGGTCTCGATGGTTCCGACGCTGCAGGTCGGCGACGTCCTGCTCGTCGACGAGATAGCATACCGCCTGCACGCACCCGGTGAGGGCGACGTGGCGATCTTCCTGCCGCCGGTCCGGTCGAAGGGCGAGGATTACGTCAAGCGCGTCGTCGGCCTGCCCGGCGATAAGATCGTCGTATCAAACGGCGTCGTCTACCGCAACGAGACGGCGCTGCGCGAACCATACGAGAACGAGCCGCCCAGCTACGATCTCGCGATTCGGCGCTACGACATTTACGTCGACGGCAGCCCGCTCGATCCCCGGAGTGCGAGCATACCGCCGCGCGCGCTGTGGCAGGCACCCAATCGCATTCCGCGAGGCTTCTATTTCGTGCTCGGCGATAACCGAAACTACTCCGACGACTCGCACGTTTGGGGGTTCGTGCAGCGAGCCCGCTTCGTTGGCAGAGCCTTCCTCATTCTGTGGCCGCTGAACCGATTGCGCGCCCTGGAGAAGTAGCATGACGCCTTACGAGCTTCTCGCGATCGTGGCAGTGATCGGCGTCGCACGCGCGGTTCTCTCGCTTGGCCCGGTCGTTGCGGGATCGTCCGGGCGCAGCACCGCGATTGCGCGCGAGTTCCTCGATCCGTTTATCATCGCGGGCATCGCCGCATGGATCCTGATCACGTTCGTGGCGCGGACGTACTACATTCCCTCCGGGTCGATGCTGCCGACGCTGCAGATTCACGACGTTTTGCTCGTCGATAAGTTCGAGTATCGATTCCATCCGCCGAGGGAAGGCGACATCGTCGTCTTTCCGCCGCCCGTTCCGACGCCGGACGACTTCATCAAGCGGGTCATCGGGCGCCCCGGCGATACGCTGCGCATTTCGGGGGGAACGGTCTACCTCGACGGAAGAGCGCTGCCCGACCCGTACGTCGCCGACAAGCCTGCCTACAGCCTCGAGATCCGCAACTACGGAGTCTACGTGAGCTACGGCGCGGGTTGGCAACGCCTCGACCCGAGCGACGCCAACATCCCGCCCGCATCGAGCTGGACCGCGCCGAACCGCGTTCCGCCGCACTGCTACATCATGCTCGGGGATAATCGCAACGACTCGGAGGATTCGCACATTTGGGGATTCGCGCAGGACTCAGGGCGCTTCGCGAGCGGTCCGCGCAGCGGCAGCAAAGCCGGCTTTACCGGCCGCGCGTTTCTGATCTTTTGGCCCCCCTCGCAAGCCAAGATTCTCTAACCGCTTGAGCGAAAGCGTGGGCCGTGGTCCGCTTCGCGCGATGGCGACCGGTTGCGAACCTGGCTTGGCAGCTCGCAGTGCTCGCAGCGCTCATCGCAGCCTTCTTCGTCCGCTTGCCGCAGGTCAGCGGCCTGTCGATGGAACCGCAGATACGCTCGGGCGAGTACGTCTTGATCAATACGTTCGCGTATCGCATCGGTACGCCGGTGCGCGGCGACATCGTGGCCTTCCGTCACGAAGGCGATGCGCGGGCGGTCTTCATCAAGCGCGTCGTCGGCGTGCCGGGCGATCGCATTCGGATCGAACGCGGAAGAGTCTATGTCAACGGAGCCCGGCTCGACGAGCCGTACGTGGTCCATGCCGACGCCCGCACGTTTGGCGAGGTGGTCGTGCCGAAATTCTCGGTCTACGTGCTCGGCGACAATCGGGCGGAGAGCGAGGATTCTCGTTTCTTCGGACCGGTGAGCGACGATCTGTTGATCGGCCGCGCGATCGCCGGCGTTTGGCCGCCGCGTATGCTCGGTGGACTATGACTCCCTCGTAGCGCTTTCGGGAAGTAGGAACGTTGGAGCGACAAGTTGCGTGGTATCCCGGACACATGGCGAAGGCGGCGCGCCGCATTCGCGAGTATTTGCGCTCGATCGACGTCGTGATCGAGGTCGTCGACGCGCGCATTCCCCGCAGCGGCCGCAACCCGCTCCTCGACGAGCTCGCCGCGCGACGCACGCGCGTCGTGGCGCTGAACCGTCAGGACTTGGCCAATCCCGCGACCACGAAACGATGGATCCACTATCTCGCGAACCAGGATGCGAGCGCGGTCGCCGTCGACGGGCGGGCGCCGCGCAGCGTCGCCCGTGTCGCCGCCCTCGTCGCGGAGCTCTCGGCGCGGCGCGGCCGCAAGTCCGGAGCCTCGCGCGCGATGATCGTCGGTATACCCAACTCGGGAAAGTCTACGATCGTCAATGCGCTGCTCCGGCGATCCGCCGCAAAGACGGAGAATCGGGCCGGCGTGACGCGACACTTGCAGTGGTTTCGCCTCGCGCCGAGCGTCGAGCTGATGGACACTCCCGGCGTGCTCCCGCCGAAGCTTTCGAAAGCCTCCGCGCAGTGGAAGCTCGCGATCTGCGGTGCCGTGCCGCGGGAGCGATACGATCCGCAGGAGGTCGTGGAGGCCTTTCATCACTGGCTTCTCGCACGCAATCCCCGCACGCAGGTGCCGGACTTGGCGACCTTTGCGGCGCAGAGGGGTTTCATGCGCCGTCACGGCGAGGTCGACTACCACAACGCGGCTCAGTCGTACATTCGCGCGTTCGACGACGGCGCGTTCGGCCGGATCTCATTGGAGGCTCCCGATGACTCCGAAGCAGCGTAAAGCCAAGACCGCGTACGAGCGCGAACGGCGCCGGCTGCACCGCCTGCATCGCTACGAGTATGCCGCGCGCGCGCAGGGGTTCACGCTCGTCGGCGGCGTCGACGAGGTCGGGCGCGGGCCGCTTGCCGGGCCGGTCGTCGCCGCCTGCGTCGTCGCGTCGCAGCCGCTCTTCATCAAGGGTCTGAACGACTCCAAGCAGGTTCGCCCGGAGACGCGCGTCGCGATTGCGGAGGTCGTCAAGATTCGCGCGACGGCCTGGGGCATCGGCAGTGCGTGCGTCGCCGAAATCGATCGGTTGAACATCTATTGGGCGAGCATTCTCGCGATGGAACGCGCCATTGCGTCGCTGCCGGCCGTTCCCGAGTACCTGATCACGGACGCCGTGCGCATTCGCTCTTTCGGCGGGCCGCAAGAGCCGTTGATACACGGCGATGCGCGCTGCGCGGTCGTCGCGGCTGCGTCGATCTTGGCAAAGGTTTACCGCGACGCGCTGATGGTCGAGCTCGACAAGGAGGACTCGCGTTACGGTTTTGCGTTTCACAAGGGGTACTCGACGCCCCATCACTTGGAAGCCTTGCGCGCGCATGGCCCGAGCATCCACCATCGCGCAAATTGGGCGCGCGTGCGCGACGCTCAGCTCGCGCTCGGGTTGGAAACGCTGGAGGCTTTCGAAGCCGTTGCAGAATAACGGCGCAAAGGGGCGGCTCGGTGAGGACCGCGCGAGCAGCTTTCTCGCGGCCTGCGGCTATCAGGTCCTCGCGCGCAACGTTCGGATTCCGGGCGGCGAAATCGATGCCGTCTGCCTGGATGGGCCGACGCTCGTCATCGTTGAGGTGAAGCTGCGTGACTCTCGAAAGTTCGGCTCCGCGCTCCGCGCGGTCGACGCTCGCAAACGCGCGACGCTTCGGCGAATCGCCGCCGATTACGCGCAGATCGTGGCACCCTCCGCTAAAATCCGATTCGACGTCGTTACGCTCGACGGCCGTCGTCTGAGCCTGCATCGAAACGCCTTCTAGTGGCCTGTAACACCGGGGGCCACTAGTGGCAGGGAAGAGGATCGCTCCCGAGCCGGAGCTGCGCCGCAGCGTCACGCCGTGGGGCTCGTTCGCGTGGGGCTATTCGGACGTCGGCGCGGACATCTTCGTTGGCCTGGGACTCGTTCTCGCCTGGGCGGCCGGCGCGTCGAACGTGGCGTTTCTCTTCGCGGGCGTGGTCTACGTCTGCATCGGGCTTGCCTATACCGAGCTGGCAGCGACGTATCCCGTCGCCGGCGGCGGTCAATACTTCGTGATGCGCGGGCTCGGCGACTTGTTCGGTTTTATTGCCGGCTGGGCGGTGCTGCTCGATTTCACGATCGACGTGACGCTCTTCGCCTGGAGCTCGGTCGACTATACCAGTCAGCTCGCGCCGGCGCTCGTGAATTCGATCCATCCCTGGCTGCACTTCAGCGTCGTGCTCACACTCGTCGTAGGGCTCTGCATGCTCAACGTCATCGGCGTGCGGGAGAGCACGGCGTTCAACGGCGTCGTCTCGGCGCTCGACGTCCTCAGTGAAACGTGCATCCTCTGCTTCGGCTTCCTCTTTGCATTTCAACCCCATCTGCTGATCCATGCCATGCAATTCAACTGGCCGACGCCGTTTCAGCTGATGCTGGGCACGTCGCTTGCAATCGTCTCCTTCGTCGGACTCGAATCGATCTCACAAGCGGCGCAGGAGACCCAGCGCCCCGCTTCCATCATCCCGCGCACCTCGGTATCGTTGATCTTGACGATCCTGATCTTTGCGCTCGCGTATTCCAATCTCGCGCTGGGATTGAGCCCCTGGCATCCGATCACGGATGCCGGCGGCCACCCGATGCAGTTCTGGCAGATCTTCCCTCACAACTCCGACAACCAAGGTAAGGCCGTCGCTCTGCTCGCCGCACAGGTGCCTTACTACGGCGCCTTCGCCGCACTCTACGTTCCGGTTCTCGGCGCGGTGCTGCTCTTGATATCGTCCAACTCCGGCGTCTTCGGCAGCTCCCGAATCGCCTACGCAATGAGCACCAGCAATCTCTTGCCGTCGATCTTCCAGCGCGTGCACGGCAAGTTTCGCACGCCGGTCATCTCGATCGTCTTCTTCTCGACGATCGCCGTCGTCGAGCTGATGTTTGCCGCGGGGCCTGGGCTCTTTCCGGCCATCGCCTCGCTCTACGCGCGATTCTTCCACGGCGAGAGCGGCCTTGAATTCCTCGCGGATCTCTACGCGTTCGGCGCGGCGACGAGCTACTCGTTCGTCTTTCTCGGGCTGATCGGCTTGCGCCTCACCGATCCGTTGAGCCCGCGAAAATTCAAGATCCCATTCAACGTACCGATGCGCTTCCGCGGCGAGCGCGTGGAGTTTCCGGTCGTGGCGGTGATCGGTTTCATCGGAATCTTCTCGATTCTAGTCTTTACGTTGCGGACGCACGCGCTCGGCCGAATCTTCGGGCCGAGCTGGCTGCTCCTCGGTATCCTGCTCTATCTCGTCTATCGGCGCCACCGGCGGCTGCCGCTGTTCGGCTCGCAGCGGCGCAATTGGCGAACCGCGCAGATAGACATTCTGCGCCGCTCCGGCGAACTCGAACTGATGGACGACTATATCGCCAACCTCAAAGCGAGCGACGCCCGCCGCGCGGGCCAGCAAGCTTAGCCGTGCTGGTCCTGCGAGGTTTGCTTGCGGTCGCGATGATCGTCTGCGGTGCTATCATACTGGCGCGCATGCTCGAATCGCTCAGCGCAGGCTTCGCGATTCTCCCCGGCGTTGTGCTCGGGGGCGCGATGGTTGCGCTCGGCGTCCACCGCCTCTTTCTTATTCTGCGCGTGCGGGGGATGACGTGATCTCGCCCTCGAGCGAAGTCCACGTCACGCTCGCCGGCGCGGTGATCGCGCTCATCATCGCCGGCACGGTCGGAGCGACCCTGTGGTGGATGCTCCATCCGCCGTCGTCGTACGTTCAGGAAATTGCCAAACAAGCCGAGAGCGAGCTCGAGCGCATGGTCGGAAGCATCCTCGTCGTCTTCTCGCCGGAGATCAACTCGTCGCACATGATGGCGCTGACGGTCCGGCTGGCACGCGGCGAACGCTCCGAGCTGTTGGCGCTCTACGTCATCGAAGTTCCGTACACGCTGCCACCCGATGCCGACATGCCGTCGGAAGAGCGGGCCGCGCTGGATGCGCTGGGCGCGGCCGAAACGATTGCGAACCACAACAACGTGACGATCCGAACCGAGATCCTGAAGACGCGATCGACCAAACAGGCCGTTCTCGATGTCGCCAAGCGCGAAAAGGCGGCCCTCATCATCCTCGGCTCTTTCCGCGAAGGCAAGTACAGCGGCGCACCGCTCGGCCGCACGATCGAAGAGATCGCCGCCGACGCAAAATGCGATGTGCTCATCGGCGTCGAAGGGAAGCACGGAACGCTGCTCGTCGACGAGAGCGCGCAGTCCAGTTTGCAGCCGGATTGATTTAGGGAACCTCTGAGGAAGTCCATGTACCGATCGTTTGAACCGCAAAACCGCCAGGTGCTCGGAGAAGGCGAGGGAGCATACCCCCAGCGGTCTGTGACCGAGCCTTCGACACCGCAGATGGCGGTTTTGCGGCCAAACCCTTTGGGCGGCGGCAGTTTCGCCGCGATCGGTGCCGCGACTTCTTCAGAGGCTCCCTTAGGGAGAAATTTGTGAACTTTAGCCGTTCCTTCGTGCTCTTCACCGCCGCTGCGTCGGTCGTTACGCTCGCGTTATCGCCGTGCGCGCTGCGCGCGGAGGATTCGGCTCCGGCGATCGTGGCTTTCGACGCGGTCTTCGCGACGACGAACGACTACACGTGCATCCTGCACGTCCACGAAGCCAAGGGCGATCAGACGCAAGAGCGCGTTTATCAGTATCAGTTCATGAAGCCGCACTTCGCAAAGACGCTCATCCTCGACGGTGACGGCAAAGGCTCGGGCGGCGTTTGGGCCGGCGGCGATCAAGTCAGCGGCCACCAAGGCGGAATTCTCTCCGGCATTCATTTGAAGGTCGACATCCACGACCATCGCGCCGTCTCGCTTCGCGGCGTTACGATTCCCGACGGCCTGCTGCAGCACATCGTTGCCAACTATGCGACGATTCCCGGCAAGCTGGAGCAGCAAGACGGCGGGAAGATCGGCGGCGTCCTCACCGATCGCCTCGACCTCAAAGTCGCCGATCCGGCCGCGGACGGCGGCGTGACCGAGCAGATTCTCTATCTCTCGAAAGAGACGCGCTGGCCCATCCGCCAGATCCTGTATGACGGCCAGCAGATCGTCCTCGACGAAAACGTCTCCGATCTGAAAACGAACGTGGGCCTCACGCAATCCGACTTCCCGTTCTAGCCCCGCCCCTTGTCATCCTGAGCGACGCCGCCTTGTCGTCCTGAGCGAAGGTGCGAAGCACCGGAGTCGAAGGACCACGTTGTCTTCCCGAACGTAGCGATCCTGAGCGAAGCGCAGCGAGTCGAAGGGCTCAGCATGACAAAAATGGATTACCGCGCTGGATAACGCTTCCGTAGCTCGTCTAACACGACGGCGAGCAGGATGACGGCGCCGAGCAACACTTTCTGCAGATACGAGTCGACGTTGAGCAGGTTCATCGCGTTGTAGAGCACGCCGATGAGGAGCGCCCCGAAGAACGTGCCGATCACGCTGCCTCTGCCACCCATCAAGCTCGTGCCGCCGACGACGACGGCCGCGATCGACTCGAGCAGCTCGTCACCGGTTCCGGTCTGTGGCGAACCGGACGAGAAGAGTGCCATGTAGAGAAATCCGACGATCGCGGCGCAAGCGCCGCTGAGCATGTAGACCGCCGTTTTCACGCGCGCGACGTTGATGCCGGCCAGACGGGCCGCTTCCTCGTTCCCGCCGATTGCGAAAACGTAGCGGCCGAAGCGCGTGCGGTTCAAAAGCACGGATGCGGTGACGATCACGGCGACCATCCAGACTACCGGGACCGGAATGGCCGGAAGATGCAGCGCCGCCGTCACGCCTCCCAGGAACGATCCGATTCCGGTGTTTTGAAAGTCGGCGCTTTGCAGTGCTACGGGGCGGCCGTGAGAGAGAATGAAGGCCGCGCCAACCGCCATCTCCAGCATCGCGAGGGTCGTGATGAACGGCGGCAGATTGAGCTTGACAACGGGCAGGGCGTTGACCCAACCCGCCGCGCATCCCACGGCCACGGCGACGATCAGCGTCGCAGCGATCAACGGAAAGCCGCTCAGATGGACGGCGTTGGCGAAGAGCGCGGCGACGACGCCCGTCAATGCGACCAGGGATCCGACCGAGAGATCGATTCCCGCAGTGATGATCACGAACGTCTGCCCGACGCCGAGGATGCAGTTGTACGTGATCTGCCGCAGGACGCGAACGATATTGCTCGGCTCCAAGAACGAGCCGTGCGAGGCCGCGTCGACGACGGCGATCAGCACCACCAGAAAGATTGCCGCTCCGCCGATGCGCAGCCAGTAGTCGCGCCGCTCGCGCTCTTTCATGCGGCCGCTCCGGTTGCGATGGCAATGACCCGATCCGGCGTGGCCTGCTCGCGCGAAAATTCCGCCGCAATCCGGCCGCCGCGCACCACCAGAACCCGGTGCGACATGCCGAGCACCTCCGGAAGGTCGCTTGAGACCATCACGATCGCCGCGCCGCCGGAAGCCAGTTCGAGCATAAGCCGATAGATTTCAGTCTTCGCGCCGACGTCGATTCCGCGGGTCGGCTCGTCGAAGAGAAAGACGCGGGCATTCCCGAGCAGCCACTTTGCGAGCACGACTTTCTGCTGGGTCCCCCCCGAAAGATTGCGCACTAACTGCTCGGTACCGGGGGTTCTGATTTGCAGCTCGTCGATCATTTGCACCGTCGCGGCTCGCTCGCGAACCACGTTGACGAGCAGGTCGCGATCGACGAAATCGGCGAGATGCGCGAGCGTCACGTTCTCGCGCACCGTCATTCCGAGAACCAACCCTTGGGTCTTGCGATCTTCGGTGATGAACGCGATGCCGGCCGCGATGGCATCATCGACGCGCCCCGGCCGAACCACCGCGGTGTCGACGCGAACCTCGCCTCGTTCGGGCTTGTCGGCGCCGGCGATCGCCCGCACGATCTCCGTTCGGCCCGCCCCAACCAACCCCGCGAGCCCAACGATCTCTCCGGCGCGCACCGAGAAGCTCACGTCATTGACGACGCCGCTGCGTTCGAGACCTCGTACGCCTAAGCGAACCGGCGCGTCGGACGGCAGCGGCGGCAACTCCGGAAAGTGAGCGTCGAGGCGGCGGCCGACCATCGCGGCGATGATCTCGGCCGTCGGGAAGCCGGCGGCATCGCGCGCTGCGGCCACTCTCCCGTCACGCATCACAATCACGCGGTCGGCGATGCGCGAGAGCTCCTCCATGCGGTGCGAAATGTAGATGATCCCGGCGCCCGCCGAGCGCAGCCTCCGAACGATCGAAAAAAGCCGCTCGATTTCGCGGTCCGAGAGCGCGGCCGTCGGCTCGTCCATAACGATGACCCGTGCCGAGGTCGCCAAGGCCTTTGCGATCTCGACGACCTGCTGCTGCCCGACCGAGAGATGCGAAACGGGAAGGTCGAAGGGCAACTCCACGCCGAGCTCGTCCAAGACGCGCTTCGCGCGCGCTCGCACCGCGCTGGAATCGATCAGCGCCGCTCGCGTCGGCTCCGCGCCCAAACTAATGTTTGCGGGCACGCTCAGCTGCGGGACCAGCGTGAACTCCTGATAGATCATCCCGATGCCGAGGCGCTGCGCCTCTTGCGGCGTAGCGATCCGAACGCGCTTGCCTTCGACGAAGATCTCGCCCTCGTCCGCTTGCAAGGCGCCCGAAAGTATCTTCATCAGGGTCGACTTTCCCGCGCCGTTTTCGCCGACGAGCACCAACACTTCGGCGGCCGACAGCCCCAGCGAAACGTCGGATAGAGCGCGTACGCCGGGAAAGCTCTTCCCGATGCCGCGCATCTCGAGCAGAGGCACCACGAACTAGGGAACCTCTGAAGAAGCCGCTGCACCGATCGCGGCGAGCAGTTTCGCCGTAGATCGAGGCGCGCCCGAGGGAGCATAGTGGAGCCCTACGTGACCGAGGGCGCAACAAAGAGATACGGCGAAACTGCCGCCGCCCGAAGGGTTTGGCCGCAAAGCCGCCATCTGCGTTGTCGAAGGCTCGGTCACAGACTGCATAGAGTATGCTCCCTCCCCTTCTCCTCGCATCTGGCGGCTTTGCGGGTCAAACGGTCGGTACATGGGCCTCTTCAGAGGTTCCCTAGGGCGAGGCTCGGGCGTTGGCGCGCGTATAGGCGCCGACGCCGATCTTCACGACCGGTGGCGGCTTCTTACCCGCAGAATAGTCGTGGATGACATCGATCGTCGTTGCACCGATCTTCGCGGGATATTGAATCGCGTCGCCGTACATTTGCCCCTTTGCGATTGCCTCGCGGGCTTCGGGCGTCGCGTCGTAACCAACGATTGCGACCTTTCCGGTTAAGCCGGCGGCGTTGACGGCCGCCAACGCGCCGAGTGCCGAATCGTCGTTGATGCCGAAGATGCCTCTGAGGTCGCGATGCGCCTGCAAGATGTCCCCGGTATCGCTGCTCGCTTTATCGCGCGTTCCACCGGAGTCGACGTCGGCGACGATCTTCACGCCGGGGCAGAGTTGCGCGATCGCCTCTTTGAAGCCTTTCACGCGGTCCTGGACGCTCGTCACTTCGGGCTCGTCGACGATTGCGATGCTTCCGCTCTTCCCGACCGCCTGGCAGATGAGTTTGCCGGCCTCGTAGCCGCCTTGAACGTTATCGCTGGCGATATGCGCGACGACGCGCCCTTCGCGGCTCGTGCTCGCAATGTCCGCAGTAAAAACCGGAATCCCGGCGTTATTCGCCTCGGCGATCGCGCTCCCGATTGCTTGCGAATCGTACGGCGTGAGCACGATGGCGTCGACGCGCTTCGAAATGAAGTCCTCGACTTGGCTCTGCTGTTTGGCGTTGTCGCGGCTCGCGTCTACGACGATGAGCGCGTAGCCGTATTTCGCGGCCTCGCTGCGCATGCCCGATTCCATGTCCTGATAGAACTGCGCCTCGCGGTTTTGGATCGAAACGCCGATGGTCTTCGTCGCGGCGGCGGAAGGGCCCGAAGTGGCGGAGGATTGCGAGCCTCCATGCGAACAGGCGCAAAACGCGGCGCAGGCGACGATCAGCGGAGCAATACGAGCAAGCCCTCTTCGCAAGACGTTCTCCTCGGGCGGTTCGGCCATAGCTGCCGTGGTTTGGGCGTCCAGGAGAGCCGGGCCTGTTTGCCTACTGTCCACAGCCTGTGACATTAACTTGTGCAATCTGTGGAGAACTCGCCTCCACTAAACCTTGGCCGACGTTTCGCGATCGATCTCGCGCCAGGCATCCGGTAGCGGGGCGCGCGTGAAGCGGTGCGGGAACGTCCCCTGAGCATTTCGCTTGAGCCATGTGGCCGCACGCGAGGCCAAGTATTCGAAGTCGTGATACTGGCCTTCACCGCGGGAGCGGCGCATGATCGCGATCGCCGGCGAGACCTGCCTCCAACAATGCACGATCAAGCGCGCAAAGAGATCCATGAACGTGTCTTCGGAGACGTATCCGCGCTTGACGAGCGTTCCCATCTCGTTGAGCCAATTGCAGGCGACCATCTCCGGATGAACGGCTGGATCGACGAACCCGATCGTCTCGAGCTCGCGCCGGTATTCCGGATCCTCCAAGCGCCTAGAGAGCTGCTCCTGAACGTAGGTAAGTGCTGCCTGGAGTGGCGGCGCGCGAAAATCGTGCTCGAGCGAGAGCAACGCCTGTAATTGATTGCCGGCGCGGATGTGACGCAGCTGAACCAGCGCCGCAGCGACGCTCGCCAAGATGACGGCGAGCGTTCCTACCTGAGCCCATGCGGCGAGCATCTCGGCGCTCATTGTCGCCATTCATTCTTGGCTGGTGCATAGGAGCCTACTCCCTAGTGTGCTGTCCCAGAAGTTCGGTGCATAAAGTCGCGAGCGCCGGAGCGCACTGGCGCGGCGCGAGGAGGGAGCATAGCCGTAGCTCTGTGACCGACGAGCAACAAAGCCAGTGCGCATCCGCCGCCGCGACCCTTTGGGCTGGCCGCTTGACGGTCGCGGGCTGCGTCACTCTTCGCTCGCAAAGCGCTGCTTTTGTCGCTCATCGTTCCTTGCCCGCACTCCGCCAAACGGCCAGCTTTATGCATCGAACTTCTGGGACAGCACACTAGACGTCATCCGCACGGTGCGCAGAGGAGCGCGGAATGCTCTCCCTAGCTTTTTCAGCCGCGATGCTCGGCATCGAAGGCTACGTCGTGCGCGTCGAAGCCGATAGCGCCGCGGGATCGCCGTTCCTTGCAATCATTGGGCTCCCCGACCGCGCGCTGGTCGAGTCGCGAGAGCGCGTGCGCGCCGCAATCATCAACTCGGGCTTCGCCTATCCGGCCGGACGCCTTCTGGTGAATCTCTCGCCGGCCGACGTTCGTAAGGCCGGGCCGGCGTTCGATCTCGCGATAGCGCTGGCGCTCATGGGAATCGACGAACAGATAGAGCGAGCACAATTGCTCGAATTCATTGCGCTCGGCGAGTTGGCCCTGGACGGCAAACTCCAGCCGGTCAGCGGAATACTGCCGATGGTGTTGGGCGCGCGCAATGCCGGCTTCACCAAGTTGATCGTTCCGGCAAGAAATGCCGACGAAGCTGCTCTCGTCGCGGGGATCGAGCTTTACGCCGTCGAGTCGCTTCAATCGGCGATCGCCGTGCTCGCGGGAACCGGATCGAAGTGGCGGCGCCGTACGGCCGCTCCCGTATTGGATCTCGACGACGAGCTCGCGCACGGCGACCTCGCCGACGTGCGCGGGCAACTCGCGGCGAAGCGCGCACTCGAAATCGCAGCCGCGGGCGGTCACAACCTGCTGCTCGTCGGGCCTCCGGGGTGCGGCAAGACGATGCTGGCGCGCCGTTTGCCCTCGATTCTCCCGGCGATGTCGCTGAACGAAGCGCTCGAAGTGACGAAGATTTACAGCGTCGCGGGGCTGCTCGTCGGCCGTGCGGATATCGTTCGAGCGCGTCCTTTTCGCTTTCCACATCACACGATCAGTCAGGCCGCGCTCGTCGGGGGCGGAGCGCTTGCGAAGCCGGGTGAGATCTCGCTCGCGCATCACGGCGTGCTCTTTCTGGACGAATTGCCCGAGTTCACGCGCAGCGCGATCGAAGTCATGCGTCAGCCGCTCGAAGAGGGCACCGTGACGATGGGATAGGGGCTAAGGGCTTTCAAAACGAGGCCCCCCGCTGCCGGGCGTGGGGCGCCTGCGCGCATCGGCTTTTGCGAGGAGGAATAGCTGAAGCAAATTGGGACCATTCGTAGGCGTGGCGCCGATCGTAAACCTTCGGTCCTTAGACGAAGTCGATCACGGGTGCCGAACGGCGATTCGCATAGGCAGTCCGTCGGTGGTATCGCCAGCCCCACTAACCGGCAGATTTTCCTCCTTGATTGCTGCGATCAAGGCCTTGCCGGCGGCGTCAGCTCTCTCTGCGTAATAGACTTGGATGCCTTTCCCCCCATCCCACAACGCTCCGTGGTCAATCTTTGTAATGACCCATTTTTTCGATTCAAGGGCCGTTTTCAGTACCGCGACCACGTCGTCGATGTCGCTGCCCGATTCCGCGTTTATTGTGAGCGTCTGAGGGGTTTCGGCGCTGATGCGGGCGGCTATCCGATCCGCAGCGCCAGGGCGCAGGGGCGCATATCTACTAGCCTCGATCGCAGAAACGCGCGCCCCAATCTGGCTTCGAGCGATGTATGCGGCCACCACCGCAACCACGCCGATCGCTACACGCCAGCCGATGGGCATCTGCAGCAACACCGCTAAGGCTAAGCCAAGCAGAAGTATGAGCAATGAGAGCCCGGGGCCCTTAAGCAGCTGCATTTCTCGGTCCCTTCGCATCGTCGATAACATATTGATTCACAGTGCTCGCGATCGAAGCGTTCAGCGGCGCTTTAAGGGAATCGCTCATGTCTTCAACGCTCCATCTTCGGCTTTGAGGCGTTCTAGCGTCTGGCTCGCGTCTGCGATCAGCCCCTTGCTCATCTCCACAAACGCTCTTAATCTCGGATTCTCGTGAAATTCATTGCCGATCACCCCTAGCGCGTTGTAGAACGGCTGAACAAACGCGTTGACCTTAGCCAGTACGTAAAGATTGTCCACGCAATGCCGGTCGACAAGGTCGTACAGATCCATGTAGTAAAACGCGGCGATTCCGGCCATAGTCTGTGTAGCATCGTAGAAACGAGCATCGTTCGCAGCCGTAGGGTGGGCGCGCTCCTTCCGCTCGAGAAAAGTCCGGTATCTGCGACGCTCGTTCTCATCGTTGGCCACCTTAATCACGTAAAGGGTGGCGTCGAGCGGCGAGCACTTCTGATCCCGCAGCTCAGTCACCGCCCGCATGTCGTCCAGGACCTTCATCGAGGTTTGAAGACGTTGATTGTCGTTCGCGGATCTTAGCGCTTTATTTTGAGCACTGAGCTGTCGATTTGCCACTATAACGCCGACCATCGCCGTACCGACGATACCGACGAACTGCAGCCAAGCAGCGACTGCGGCGGATGTCGCAGCGTCCATTATCTACCTTCTCCTTGGAATCTTCACGCGCTGTTGTCGCCAGGCAGTGCCTATCGCGCCGCTACCCGGTTCAAAATGGCTTCGGAAAGAATTATTCGACGTATGCTCCGCTTGTCATCAAACGGCACGACAAATTCTGCACTCTCCTGGCGTTCCTGCAACTCTATTTCAGGCGCTTTTGACGTGTTTAAGAGATCTACGTACGTGCCATAATCGATAGAATATATGTTGTAGCGAACGCCCGGATTGTCTTTATCTGCATATCCCCGATGCATCAAGTGAAGCACGCGCGCATCAAACAGTCGTTGGATAACCGGATGCTTTTCGAGATCTCGGGGGATGAGAAATGCCCTCGAACGCCGATTGCCTATAACTTCGGTTATGATGTCTTGAAGGACTTGACGTAAATCATCGCCGAGTTCCCTGACTTTGTCTTGCTCATACCACTGCCGCGCTGCTTCAAGCACCGCGCGCCTATCGATCGTATCGCGCTGCCGGCGATTGGAGCCTATAGCTGCGCTCGCAAAAATGTTTATGAGATCGCGAACCACGCCCTCGGCTGAACGCGCAAGCTCTTGAAAGGCCTCGCGGCTGACAAACATTTCATCCACCAGTGAGTTGCCCGAGGTTATTCTACGCTTCTCTAAGCCATCGCCCAGGTCAGATTGCAAATGCCTAAACAAAATGTCAGCAAATACCTCTGATATTTGTTTGGGGTTCCTATCATAAACATAATAGTCATCGATATCCAAACTCGCCGAGATGTCAGCGCCAATCTCGAAGCCGAGTATGTTACCTTGTGCATCCCGCACACTGAATTGAGACCGATGTTCTAACGAAGCTATTTTCAAGGTTATCGACTGATTCGGTATGATGCTGCGTTTTAAGAATTCGGCTAGGTATGGCTGGAGGTCTATGGGTATTGAGGACCATTCGTCAAGCAGTATTACGAGCTGCACTTGCAGTGTTTCAAGCAGGCGACGCAGCGCAGTCTGCAGGTCCGGAAAGACGATGTTCTCCTCGGCAATGATGGTAAAGACTGTTTTATCTTTTTCCAGCGAGCGGCTACCAGAGCTTAGTTTAGCTTGACCCGCCACGTCAGAAGCGCTCAGCTTGACACTGGCGCCGGATGACCGCGACGCTTCCTGTTCGGAATGCAACTCACGACTTGTTGGCACGGCTGTCTCAACCGGAGCGGTTATAAGGGACACTAGTTCGTCGTAGCGGTCGAGCGCAGCGTTCGCAGCTGGTGGCGCTTCGTTGATTATGTACCCGAGAATCCCTTCGCCGACGCTCAGCAGAATATCCTGGAACAGCGATAAGCACCGTTGTTTCAAGGGAAGAGTTGGGTCCGAGAACTGATTCGTGCTGCCCAGAGTTCGAGCGTCGATATAGACGGGTAACGTATTAGCTGTCCGCGATGCCTCCGGCTCTAGAACCTTTAGAAGATGAGTTTTTCCGGTGCCGCGCCGCCCATAGATAACCTGATTGTTACTATTGGTGAGCAGCGGCTTAATACCAGCGTCGACAAAGGAACGCACGAGTCGCTCCTGATCCTGCTGACGTTCGCTGCGCTGCTTGATGGATGTGATGGCGCGCATCACGTCTAGGTCTTGCAACACGGATTGTTCCTCGCGATCTACGATTATCCGGACTTCACGGTTGGATATGCGAAACTCGCCGCGGCCTTCGAGATTCTGTTTGAGATGTCCCTGCGGACCTGGAGCCGTTTCGATGAACGAGTTCTATAAGGGTATTTCTGTTGTGGCGATGTGGCCTCCGCCCTGCCCTTATCGCCTGAAGCGTCGATCGTGACAATCCGGTCTGCTTCTCTAACTCAGCCATCGGCATGGCCTTAAGCCTTGGCAGAATCTTGGTCGCCCACTCGTCGCGCCGCGGATCGGGATACTCGGTGTAAACGTCGCTGGGATCGAAGAGGCTTTGCTCTTCGACTTCTTCGAGCTTGTTCGACTCCTTGCCGATGTACGTGATCGAATCGATCGCAACGTGGCGCCGGCCGAGCAGCCCAATGGTTTGCTTCTTGCACGGCGCTCCGCTGGAATCGGCGCACTTCGCTTCGGGATGGAACTCGTACTCGCGCAGCACATCGCCATAGCTCTTCACGCGCGCAACGGTTCGTGAGCCGTGCGGCCCTGAAGCCGTGATGCGATAGCGCTTCGCGGCTTGGAGTACTGATCGATCCACCACATCTTTTCCCATTGCCGCGGATCGGCTTCGAACGGCGCGATGAGATGGAATCGCTCGGGATCGACGCCGATCGGATGCCCGAGCTTGCGCAACATGGCAGCTGAGGATGAAGTTGAACGGCTTGATCTGCTCGGCGTAGGGTTTGCCGGCGTTGAGCGCTTCAAGCGGCTTGAGCACGTTCGGGCTGCTGACACGTGATCCGCCCAACGGCGACGCGCTTCTCGAAGCCGAGCGGCTTTGTGGGCAGGCCGAGCGACCGGCGCACGATGTTCAGCCACGCTTGCGCGATCCAGCTGCGATCGTCGCTCTCGGGATCGGTGGGATTGAGCAGATGGCCGAGGCCGTGCTCGGAGTAGCGATCCTCTTTGTTATTGATGCCCCGACGCAGCAGCGCCGGCTCCCCGATGGGATCGCGAAGGAAGAGCGCATATCGCTTGGCGGAAATTGCCAGGCACCACAGCTGGCGCTGCCGCCCGGTGTCGGGATCGAAGTTATCATCCTCGATCTTGAGGATCGAGCCGGGGATCGCGGAGCGATCGTAAGGATTCAGCGCGGCGAATCGCTCGGCAATCGCGTCGACTTGCGCCCAGGATAAGGGCTCGAATCGCGGGCTTGCCGTTTCTGCGATATGGGCCGTTCGGGAATTCGATAAGACCGCCGCGCTGCGTTGCGACGATCGCCATGGAGTCGGTATCTTCCATCGCATACGTGCCGCCGAGATCAGTGACGCAGCGCTCCAGCAGCGCTAGCATCAGCCGCGCCGCCGCCGTAATCAGCGACGCCAGCGGCGGAAAGCAATACTCGCCGCGCATGTTCGGGATTGCGACACGCGACATTCAAATGGCTTGGGATCGATGCCGTAGCACGTGACGGCGACCTTCTTCGCGGATTCTTCGCGGCGCCATCTCGGCGAAGATGCCGTAGCTCGTCGCATTGGCCAGAACCTTCAGTGCCTTATCGAGCCGCTCGCGTTCTTCGGGCGAAAGCGCCTTGTTGAGAGCGAGGCGCTTGCGCTCTTCGATGATGGTGCGGAAGAAATCTTGGGAGCGTGGATCGATCGTTACGGCGCCGCGAAGTGTCACCGGGCGAAGCCCGGCCACTTGGCCTTTGGGAATGATCCGAAATGCCGTCTACGATCTTCGGTATCCTGCCCGGTCAGAAGCACGGATGCGGCGAGATCGGGAAGCGCGAACCAGAGACCGTCCTCGGCGTTGTCCTGGACTGCGTGGAGATGATTGAGACCGACCTGGTAGTCGTTGCTTTCGCGGCTGTACTTTGCGCGCGTCGGGAGAATGTCTCCGTCAGGAATCACGCGGGCGAACGCTGGGAGATTTTTCCACGTCGCCGGATTGAAGAGCGTTTCCGCCGTAATCGTGCGTAGAAAATCAGTCGTCTCGGAGACTTCCGCGGGAACGATGGAAATTTCTCCGGCGATCACGTACCGCCAGAGACCCATGAGCGCGTTCACGGTCGGATACATGGAAAGAAAGTCCGTATAGACGACCGGAACGGGGACTTTCCGGATATGGGCGCTCGTCCGGCCGCCAAAGAATGCGGACTTTGCGTATGCCCGAGATACCGCTTCGGAAATTTCGGCTGCCGCTCCAAAATCGGAGCAATGCCGATCTTGCGACGGAGGAGCGACTTACCGAGTGAAGCTGGCGAGTACGCCTTGCGTCTCTTGGAGGCCCACGTCGAAGCGGTCGTACTCTTCGAGCAGCTTGAATGCGAGCGCGGCGGTGGCTTCCACGTCGCGCCGGTTGTAGTGATGTACGATTCGCTGATGAGCCCGTGACGTTCAGCGGTCATCTTGCCGTGCTCAACGCCGAAGGCCTTGCAGGCGGAACTCAGCGTATGGCCGCGATCGGTCAGCACGAATACGCCAGACTGCGCAGATCGAGGAAGTGGCCTTGGAACTCATACTTTTCATCCGGCTCGCCCGTGGCCGAACCATCGTGGAATCTGATCCTCTTCGATCAGGCTCGAGGGTCTTGGTGAATGCCATCAGGGCGCGTTTACTGTCGATGTGTTTGATCGCAATGCGTGGCCGGTGCTTATAGATGTGCCAGGTGCCGTCCTCGTCTTGGTAGTCCCAAAGCGCCAGCGAGAACCCGCCGGCATACCGCCCGCGTGCCTTCCCGACGCGGCAAGCGAGGCGACTAAGATCGAACGGAAGATTGAAGCCCACGACCAGGCTGCGCGCTTTGTAGGCGGCCAAGTAGAAGCGCGCTAAGAATTCCCGGCGCGAAAGCAACAGGAGTCTCGGGGTCACCGTCGCGCCGATCGGTTCCCGCCGCGTGCGATTTGACGTAGGCTTCGAGCACGGCGCGATCGGCGGCCGGGAGATCGTCGGCACAAAAAAGACCTTCTTCGAGGCAGCGGCCCTTCTCGATGAAGCGGTACGAACCGAAACTAAGGGCCTGCGCTTCATCGGTACGAGTTTCGGCGTCGAAAACGAGCATCGTGTTCGGACGACGCCAATGCGCGAGCCCTTTGCGCTCGCGCTGAGTTCCTCGGAGTGCGGCTCCGGAAAGACGCGAATTGCAATCGGAAGTGGGGTCGGCTCCGTCATTTTGGCGGTTGGTCGTCGCGAACCTGGAGCCACCATTGCGGGCCGAGTCGTTCGCGCAGCTGCGCGTCGTATGCTTCTAGGTCGCCCGGAATGGGTTCGAGCAGCTTGCGGATCAGGTAGTGCAGCGCATCGACAAAACCGCGGACGCGCGCCGATATGGCAAGCAGCGGGCTTCTATCAGGGTTCTGAAGCGTTCTCGGCGGCCATTCATACTGCGCCACGCTGAGCTCCGCTCGATGATCGTTGATCGGAACGTCGAGCATAGTCGGATCATTTGCCCGCCCGGCGACATGATTCGCTTCAAACGTCGATTTGCCGCGCCGCTTGGCATCGCACTCGAAGCAAACGGTTTGCTTACGTCGCGCGATCAGGGCTTGCGGCCGTTTTTCACCGCAGCCGCAAATTGCGTCTTCGCCCGCGCGTCGCTGAGCTCGTTGCCGCCGTGCCGCGGCCTTGATCGGGTCCTTGCGCCGAGGCGTCGCCATCAGCCGACCTTAGCGTAGAGCGACTCGAACGAGAGTACGCCGGCAGCGCCGAGCCGCTCGAGCTCGTCCAGATCGGTAAGCAGCGGTATGCGGTTCCCCTCGGCATCGATGATGTGCTCGCCGCGGAACGGGCGAAGCTCCGAATCGTCCCCGGTTTGCAAAAAGACCTGGACCGCATTCGCGTACTCGGCCACGATCGAGGCCGATCGCGAATCTCTGGTGGCGATTTCCGTTAGGCCTTCCGGGGTCGGTATGATAAGTGCCCGCAGGATCGTGTCAGTCGCTCGGGCCCTGTAGGTGCCGCGGGAGCCCTTCCGCAGCGCCGAGCCGGCATAGCGGCGCACCGTTTTGGGGCTGATACCATGCTCGCGAGCGGCCTTGGCCAAAGAGATTTTCTCGCTGCGCATCGCCGTGAGCACGTGCGCGCTTTTTTGAAGCGATTCTCGTTGGCGGGCCGGCCGCGCGATGTATTGAGCCGCCGTGCGCGGCGCCTTGCGTTTCCCTTGACTGCTTCGCGGCTTTGATTTACGCTTTGCCATGGTAGTCGAATCCCAGAGGGCCGGTCGAGTGCAATCGCCGGCCCTCCGTCATTGGCGTCACTAGGTTTTGGTTTCCGCCGCGTTGCGGAAGTAGTAGGCTCTCCCGGACTTGACGAGCTTGACGTTGTAGATCGGGCCGTGCTTTGCAACATGCTCGGCGGCCGCCCGAAGCTCGGCGTCGCGTCCTTCATTAGATTGTAGGGTAATGATCTCGTCCGGCCGGCCGTCGTCTGGACTGACAGTGACGGCCCATCGATCCGCGCCCTCGAAGCCACCCTTTGGCTGAAATTCGATGGCATTGATCGTGACGACGAGATTTTTTGCGATGTATTCGTCTTTGTCGGCGTAGACTGCGCCGCTTGAGAACGAGAACTCCGCCGCATCGTGCGGCGTGGTAGATGCGCGCTCACTGCGCGCGGCTTGTGACTTCAATGTACTTTCCTTCCTTATAGTGGTAGCTGGGTAATAGATGGTATGCCTCACATTTCCGACGGTGGCATACCGCGCGCACCAAGCCAGATTGCGAGGCCGACGACTGCGACGGCCGCTGCGAGGCCGATCCAGCCGGCGATTGATGAGCCCTCGCACGACTGACCAGAGGCCTCGCGGCGCTCGCGTTTCATGGGCCGCGGATCGCCGTTAAGCTCGCGAGCGATCTTGCGGATCGTCCAGTCCGAATAGCCGGTCTCCGTGGAGATGGAGCGGTACGATCGCGCTGGGTCTTGCAGAAGGGCCTCGATCGTCTCCCGATCGCTGAGCGTCACGACGGCTGCTCCTTAGAAGAGGCCGCGTTCGCCGGATCGACCGGCTTTAGGATCGTCTCGGCTTCGCCCCCGAAGACCGCCCGCAGGCGTTCGTGTTGGCGCGGACTGGGCTTGAGGCGCTGGCTCTCCATCAGGGAGATCGCGCTGGCCGTAAAGCCGGGGCCCAGGTGTTCCGCCAGAGCGGCTTGGGACCAGCCCCGTGCCCGCCGGTAGAGCTCGAGCCTCGTTAGGTGTGTCTGGGCATACTTTGGCATGTCATCTATTATTTCAAAGGGTTTTCAAAGGTGCAACGGCGAGCATTTTCGAAGTACTTGCCCTACAAATGTGTCCACCAGCAGAGCCATCGAAGGCGGCCGGCAAAGCCAAGGGCAAGGGCAAACCCACGCTGGAAATCTGGCGGTTCCGCCAGTGGTATAAGGATGAGCTCAAGGAGCGGCGCCGATCGTTACGAGCCGTCGCTCGAAAAATCGGCTACCGGCATAATGCATCGCGCCTCAGCGAATATCTGAACGCTAAGCGCGTCCCCGGACCGGAGATGGTCCGTAAAATGGCCGAAGCGATCGATGCCTCACCGCTCGTTGCGCTGTGGATGGCAGGCTACCGGGAAGCGTTTCTCGGCGAGCTGGCAGCGCTCTATAGGCTCGGATGGATGTGGTGCCGCGAAGATAACGTCGAGCCAGGTTCCGGCGTCGGTGTGGCGCAGATGCTAGCTGGCGAACGACTGCGCGATCGCTACCATAAGGTAACGATTTATCAGACCAGTGAAGGAGCGCATCCGATCGCAACCGAGATCTTCGTGCCGTGGCCGTGGGCTGTTGCGATTTTCGTTGCCGTAGGCATCTTTCCGCGGCGTGGCGACATTGCAATACCGGACGTTCTCGACCGTCTGAATAAGCTTGCGACGTTAGCTGGACCACTTGTGCGGATGGCGCGCGGCTTGCAGATGCCCGAAAATTTCGCGGAGTCCAAGCTGCTCGACACTGCGGCGTCGATCATTCCGAAGCTTTACCTCGGTTTGTCGGGGTCGGCGATTGTTGACGAGTACATCAACCTTTGGGCAGATCAGGTTTCCCGCGAATATTCGGCCTACGTTCGGCTCGTTCTCTTTAGCGAGATCGGCTGTATCGGTTTTGTGGAAAACCACGGCCGACACTGGCTAGAGGACGGTAAGCGAGCGGAGTTCCCAAGCGATGAAGAGTTAAGCGCGATCACAAGAGCGGCAAACTACCAACCCTAAAGATGCCGCCCGATCGGCGACAACCGATCGGAGGCGTCGCACCCGGAGGAGTGACTCCAGATGCACCACGAGACTACCACACGGCCCAGCGCCGTGCCCATCCGTAATGGCATTTTGATGCTCAGTGGCTTTGGGATCAAGGTCGCCACGGAGCGAAACCACTTAGTCGTCTCCGACGGCGTTGGGCGGCAGCGCCGCGAGGGGCGCTTCGCCAAGGCGACGAGCGGCATCAAGCGAACTTGTCGTCATGGCGCAAACGGGCTTCACGTCATATTCAGCTGTTCGTTGGTTAAGAGACGTAAAAGCCGCGTACATTCAACTCGACTACGACGGCTCGATCCTGGCTGCGTCGATCGGTGGACTCGATGATGCCAGGCTGCGTCGAGCGCAAGCATTGATTCCAAACACCGAGCATCGGCTTGCAATAGTGCGTGAATTGCTTGAAGCGAAGGTCAGAGGGCAGCTAGCTGTGCTCGACTCGTTCGGATTTGGAGGTGGGGACGCCGTGCGCAATGCACTCGCGTTACTTCAAAGGACTGATCACCTTGACGTTGCGCTGATAGCTGAGGCGCAGGCAGCTGAAGCATACTGGAGCGCTTGGGCCGATGCACCGATGCAGTTTGCGCGGCGAGATCAGGTTCCCGATCATTGGCGAACCTTTGGCATGCGACGATCGCCACTGACGCTGCGACCTCGCAATGCAGTGAACCCTTACGGCTGCCTTTTGAACCTACTCTATCGCTTCGCCGAGATCGAGTGTCGCATAGTCCTGAGCGCGAGGGGTCTCGATTGCGGAATTGGCCTCGCTCATCAAGACGAGCCAAACCGCCAAAGCTTAGTCCTTGACGTGCTAGAAGTTGTTAGACCCCACGTTGAAGCACATGTTTTGAATCTCGCGCGCACGCGAACGTTCTCGGCGAAGGAGTTTGTCGAAACGCGCGAAGGTTCGTGTCGCTGCGCATCTTCGCTCGCGCATGAGTGCGCAGCGACGATGCCGACGTGGGCGAAGCTCGTCGCGCCGTACGCCGAAATGGTTGCGAGGCACATTGCCCGCCTCGCAAAGAGTGGCCTAGGCATGGCGGCGCCGATCGGTCCGAAGCCCTCGCTCGATCGTGCCAGGGTGTCCGCGCGCCTTCGGCCAATCGCGGTGCCCGCAGCTCCAAAGGCCTCACGATCGCTGCCAATCTCCACAACTAGCAATGCCTGCCAAACCTGCGGCGCCAAGCTCGCAATCCGCAAACGCTTATTCTGCTATCAATGCCTTCCCGATCGACGCCGTGAGGTTCTAAGCGCCACGACCGGATCGTTCCAGGCCGCTGGGCCGGCGAAAATCGCCACCATGCGCGCGGCGGGCCACGATCCGACCCAGACGCCCGAGGTTAAGCGTCGCCGAGCCGCCTCAGCCTCGCAGCAACGCAGAGCCGCGCTCGCGTGGTGCGATGATGGATCGCTCAATGGCGTGGATTTCAGGCGCGACATTTTGCCGAAGCTGCAAGGCCTGCCGGTACGTTTAATCGCCGAGGCTATGGGCGCGACCATCTCGCACGGATCGAAGGTGCGAAGCGGGCTACTGGTGCCGCATAAACGACATTGGAAGACGCTAAAGCTAAGCTCGGAGCCTCGTGTTTAGATGGCCTTTAGCTCTGCATTCTTATCGGGATCGCCTAGAAGTTGACCCCAATTTTTGTAGCACACGCGCGCACCCCACTTACATCTAAGAGGCTACTTACATCCTTGACGTGATTCATCTTCGAAACCGTCACGATCGTTCCGCTCATGAATGATCGTATGGCCTGATATGGCTGCGACGGGCTCAGTATGTTTGGTGACGCGCAAAGGTCGATGGCCGTCATGACCTCGTTGCGTAAAGCGTCTATTGCATCACCGTTCGTTCGAGCAGTTGCGATTCGCAAAATCTGTTGGCTTGCGAGTTGAACCCCTTCAATCATCGCGTGTGGCGAGTCGTTACAAGGAGTCGTCTCTATACCTTGGCACGGGTTTGGGGTAATGATGACGCACGTACTTGCGGTTTCGATAACAGAGCGCGCATCCGAAGTTGCTGCGGCATAGTCGTTAGCATTTAATTCTGAAAACGCTTTGTTTAGTTCCTTAAAAACGCCTGTCGAAGCACCTGTGCCACAATGTACATCTACGCTGGCTGCCAGGCTGCCACCGGGGGCCTGCGTCCCGGTGTAGGACGGCGCTGCTGGTGAGTTTGTATCCCGTGTGTATGCGACGTTAGCTTGCGCGTTATCTAAAAATGTTGTTATTGAAGAGATTGGAATCGCCAAGTTGTTTTGTAGGGCCCCAGTTGTTCCGGTTGACATGATAGTGGCCATCCCGTAAACTACGCCCGTTTGCATGTCGAATAATGGGCTACCGCTATTCCCACGGTCGGTTTGCGCGTCGTATTCTATCCAGCTGCCACCGCTCGTAATTGCACTAACCGTTCCCTCGTGAAATGACGGTGCAAGGTTCTGCAGGTTCCCATTGGACAACGCCAACTGAAAGGCGGGAAACCCAGCAATCCCAATCTGTGTACCGACAGCTGGCGGCGACGAGCTGAGGGTCAGCGGGGGGCATGACGTTCCACGAACAGCAAGCACAGTGGCATCAACTACTGCGGTTCGCACAGGAGTACCATGTAAAAGGCTCGATGGATCTGCCGACATAATTACTTGAGGGTTCGGATCGTTTCCGATTACGTGCTTATTTGTGAGCAAATAAGCAACACCGTCGTGGTCGCCAATGCAAAAGGCTGTTCCGAACGCCTCCCTTTTGCCGCTGCCACTGATCACAAGCGCGAGCGAGGGCCTTATCGAACTATAAGTCGCAGTTTGGTCAGCCGATGCAATGGCAGACATGCTCGCACCCACCATGACCAGTGCAGCTATTACTGGGAGGATTTTCATTGCCCGTTCTCGCTCGCGCGATCACCGGCTTTGATCGCTTCCTTCTCGCAGGCATAAGCGCCGTGCTTCGTGAGCCCGTACCAGCGCTCGCCCTTGTAATGGTAGATGCCGCTCGGGATGTTGAGCCATACCACGACATCCCTTGGGCAGTGCCCCTGAGCTGCACTCTCCGTTGAAAAGAGCGGCGGCAGAGATGCTTGGGCGATGACGCTGGCTTGAGCTGTTTGCGCCGATGCCGCCGTTCCGATGGGCGGCACCATCGACACGATGAACGCAAATAATACCGCGGATAGACCGAGGGGTCTAAGCATAGCGAACCTCCGAGGCCGCGAAGCTGGCCTCTACGGTATCTTATATCGGTCCGGGCGGCGCGACAATCCACCGCGTCCACCTTTTCAGTGCAGGTCTGGGCACCTGACCAGTCATGGAACACGACTGTGGCTTCGACAGGAGCTAGCTGTACAGTGATCAGGGGGCGCCGATCCGCGAAGTGTCCGCGGTGCCTTGGGCCGAGGCGGCTTCCGAGATCGCGGCATGGGTGCTAAGATGGCATTGAAGTATCTTATCTTGAGCCTTATTGACGGGCCCTAGACTACGTTGGCCCACTTGGGGGTGATTATGCGAATAAGCTACGCAGTATTGCTTTTTATTCTCGCGGCTTTCCCTGGAATCGCCTTGGGAGACGCGGGAACCGATCAGGACCACTGCAATGCTGCTTATCACGCGCAAGATCATCAAGGCGTCGTAACGTGGTGCAGAGCAGCGGCTGAGGATTACGACATCGATGCAGCACATCAGGCTGGCGAAACCCATTTTCATTCGCTGCTGATGGAGGGCGTTGATCTCGTCGACGTTAGCGTTAGCGAGGGGATTTTAGGTGATACTGCGGATTCCTATTCTGTAGCCAAGAACGCGCGGTCGATTTTCCAAAATATTCTTTCGGGATCAAGTGACCAGAGATTTCTTGATGCTGCAGCTGACGGCATGAATCGCGCAAATAATCTGATAGAACTCAATCAAAGTCCACCGTGACTAAATCTAAGTTTCCGCGGACGAAAACCCGCAGAGTTTTTGGGCAATGACTACTCCCGGGAGGCTCTAACATGAGTTTGCTACTCGCCGTTCTTATAGCGCAGTCACAGCCAATTTTGAACAATCCGGGACCGCAGACCGGGAGCACCGGCACTCCCATAACGGTCAACGATTGCTCGATCCTGTATTTTCGGAACAATCTAGGACAAGCGTTCGTTGCAGCGCGCGGACTGAAAATAGAGTTTACCGATGAATCCTCAAAACCCGCCGATCTCGTCACCTTTCAAGTAGACGGTGATCTTGGCTCTGCGACAATCCGTGACGTTGCAGAGATTGACCCCGGGGTAGAGACGACTCACCAATTTCGGCAATTCGATCGGACGCGTTTGTGGTCGAGGCCAAACATCACATGCACCGTTCAAGCCGTCCACTTCACAGATGGAACCGTTTGGGAAAATGGTCGGACACCAGCAGCAACGCAGGCTGTTGATCCGAGGCTTGGCCTTGCGTTAGAAAACGAGGCTTCCGGCGTATACGTTGAGTTTGTCGCACCGGGCGGAGCTGGCGACGGAGCTGGAATCCGCCAGAACGACCGCATTGTCTCAATCGGAAGCAACGCTGTGTCGTCGGTTCAGGATATCGAGACGATTCTGGGAATGACTGCCGCGGGCGCTACAGTGCCGCTTGTGGTCGAGCGATCCGGAACCACGCTTGACGTTAAGATCAAAGTAGGCTCAGCAACCCAGCCAGCTTCACCGTAGAAAATGTGACGCCGGGTATCAAGCACCTCGTGCGATTTCGACCGGAGCCAGCTGCACGGCGACGAGGGGCCGCCGATCGGCGAGGTGGGCACAGAGCCCTGGGCCGAGGCGGCTTTGGAAACGGTGGTTTGGGTGCTACGATGGAATTGAGGCGTCGCGGGTGTTCGGCCCCGTTCCTAGCGGACATCATTGGGGAGGTCTGCCTTTACCATGGAGCCTAACGAACCACTGATTCCTCGCCGATACCAACGCTTAGCTTTAGTCGCGGCGATCATTCTAGCGCTTGCAGCTGGAGGTATCTGGGTCGGGAATTATGCCCTAACCGTCCTCCAGGAGCGACAGAAAGAGGCGGCATTGGCCGCCCAGCAGGCAGCGTGGCAAGCTCAAGTGCAAAAGAACGAGCGAGATGCAGAGCAGCACTTACGCTGGCTCAACGAGACGGTCCCGGTTTCTGTAACAAATGAGAGCAGCTCGCCGGTAACGCTCTGGACTGCGACACCAGCAGGCACGAATGCTGACGGCTCCCCGATTTTTACTTACAACGCGCTCTGCACTGCAGCCGTTGGCGGCACTTGCAGCAGCATGGTCTATGACCACCGCGGCATTCAGGTGCACGGAGCGGGTCCATGGTCGTCATATAATGCAAACTGGCCATGGCAGCCTGTTACTGAGGGAGGGGTAACGCTAACAGCTAACGACGTCCCACGGTAATGCAGTGGCTGAAAAAGGCATCCAAACGTATCGTTTCTCGCCGCGAACTCTACGATCTCGTTTGGCTGCGCCCCATGTGGAAGGTCGCGCCTGAGTTCGGCCTTTCCGGCAACGGCCTTGCGAAACTCTGCCGGCGCGAAGGCGTCCCAGTCCCAGAGCGCGGCTATTGGGCAAAACTCGCCCACGGCAAGCGCGTTAAGAAGCCGCCATTACAGCTGGCCACGAATAACTCTGAGACGCTCGTCATCGAGGCTACGCCATCGCGTCGCAGCGACCTGGAGTCAACCATGGCCGAGCCACTCGCCGCATTGCTACGTGCGGAGCGCGAAGCTTCGGAACCGATTACTGTTCCTAACTCCCCGAAGCCGCATCGGCTCGTAGAAGCATGGCCAAAGCCAAAAAAGCCGTCTTACGGAGTGCCGTCGTTTACTGCTGAGGGAGAGTCTCGGAGGCGTCGCATTGCCTCAGTTCTGTTTGAAAGGCCTTCCGATCGCATTGCGGCTGAGAGCCTAGCGCCCCTGGATCGCGGCGCCTGGAGAGGGGGGGCCTCGTTTTGCGGGGCCTCCTGATCGTCTCGCAGCCAAAGGGCCGCTAGCTCAAGGGGTAGACTGCCGGGCTCCTGCCGAATCGATAGGTCAGTCCGGGCGTCCGGGCTAGTCGAAGAAAAAGAAATGGAGCAGGCACACTATGAGAAGACTTGTTCTCGCAAGTACGGTCGCGAGCATGATCGCAGCGTCACTTTTTCTTTTTGTGGGGTCGCGAAGTGCGCACGCGGCAGCAACGTGTACCACGATATTCACAGGCACCACCGATAACGAAAACAACGGAACCATACATGCATCTGGTAGTAACTCTTGCACAACAAAAATCTCAAAAACCGTAACCGTTACGATTTATCTCGGGGCCCAAAACGTGGCTCATGCCTCTAGCAGCGCTGGTCCAGGCCTCGTAGCTACGGCCACAGCAATTTATTCGTGCAAGACTATAGACAGGTACAAGACCGTTGTCGTTGGCGATCCGGGACAAACGGTGACTGACGTCTCGCCTCTGCTTGAATGCTCTCACGGCAGCCCACCGAAACCCTAGCTGGCGCTCAGGATAACGCGCCTAAAAGACACACGGCTTCGCGATTCGCGAGGGCGTGCTGCTTTGCGGCCTTTGGTTCCACTCCCTTTGGCTCTCATCGCGGCGCAGCAAAACGGACAGCCTCAATCCGCGCCACCGCTCGCCGGGAGGGCCTCGCCCCACGCCCGGCAGCGGGGGGCCTCGTTTTGAAAGCCCTTAGCCCCTATCCCGGCACCGTGACGATCGCGCGCGCGGCCGGAACCTTCACCTACCCCGCGCGCTTTCAGCTCGTGGCATCGATGAATCCGTGCCCGTGCGGCTATCGCGGGACGCGCAGCGTCGAATGCAGATGCGACGACGCGCTCGTTGCGAAGTACGTCAGCAAGCTTTCCGGACCGTTGCTCGATCGTATCGATCTCCAAATCGAGATCGCCCGCGTTCCTTTCGACGACATGGTGCGCTACGAGGGCGCCGAGCATTCGGGGCAAATTCGCCGGCGCGTGGTTGCCGCGCGCGAGCGTCAACGCACCCGGTTCTCCGGAATGCCCCTGACGTGCAATGCCGAGATTCCCGGCAATGCAATGCGCCGATACTGTCCGCTCGACGAGCCGGCGATGCGGCTGCTGGCGCACGCCAGTGCGAAACGCCAGTTCTCCGCACGCGCGCTTGACCGCATCGCCCGCGTCGCCCGAACGATCGCCGACCTCGGCGGCGACGAAGCAATCGGCGCGCAGCACGTTGCGGAGGCGATCCGGTACCGCAGTCTGGAACGTCTCGGCGCCGCGGCGTAGCGTCGAAATGCCGCGCCGCGGGCTGAAGGCGGCGATGCGCGGTGCGGGCAAAGAGGCCCGATGCGAAATGCCGCACTGATCGTCGCAGGCTTCATCGCGTTCGGCGTTCCGAGGTGGGCGCAAGCCGCGGCAGCGAGCGCTCCAACCGCGCTCGTCGACACGTTCGTCGGGACGTCGGGTACGCCAAACGGCGGGCCGATCGACACCTTTCCAGGCGCCGACGTGCCGTTCGGCATGGTCCAATGGAGTCCCGATACGCCCTCGCAAAATGCCGGCGGTGGCTACGAATACACCGACCACGAGATCACCGGATTTAGCCTCACGCACCTGAGCGGTCCGGGCTGCAACGTCTTCGGCGATTTCGGCGTGCTGCCCACCATCGGTCCGATCCCAAGCAATCCGGCCTCGGCGCGCCAGCCCTTTACGCACGCGGCGGAAGAGAGTGCGCCGGGCTGGTATGCCGTCTCCCTCGGCGCCCCTTCGATCAAAACGGAGCTCAGCGTCACAGAGCGCACCGGCATCGCGCGATTCACGTTCCCCGCGACGACACAAGCGAACCTGATCTTCAACGCATCGTCGAATCAAGCGGGGGTGACCGGCGCGCGCATCAGCGTCGACGGATCGAATGAAATTTCCGGCTCCGCCTCGAGCGGCTTCTTCTGCGGCATGCCGGATCGCTACACTGTCTACTTCGTCGCCCGCTTCGATCGGCCGTTCGGTCAGTACGGAACGTGGAACGGCGAACGAACCTTCCTCGGATCGCGGTCTGCGCAAGGCCCTGCAAGCGGCGCTTGGGTCAGCTTCGATACCACGCGCCGGCCGGCGATCGTCGTAAAGGTCGGTCTATCGTTCGTCAGCTCGGCCGGCGCGCTTGCAAATCTCGACGCCGAGGATCGGGACTGGAACGTCATTGCCGTACGAAACCGCGCGACCGACCTTTGGACGACGATGCTTTCGCGGATTGCGATTGCCGGCGGCACTTCGGAAGAGCGGCGCACGTTTTACAGCGCGCTCTACCACGTCTTTCTCCATCCCAATCTCATCAGCGACGTCACCGGCCGCTATACCGGCTTCGACGAGAGAATCCATCGAGTGAGAGCCGGGCACGCGGAATACGCGAACTTTTCCGACTGGGACGTTTATCGAACCGAAATCCCGCTGCTCGCGCTGCTCGCGCCGCGCCAGACGAGCGATATGATGCAGTCCCTCGTCGACGCTTCGCGTCAAGACGGCTGGCTTCCCCGCTGGGCACTCGCCAACGGACCGACCAGCGTGATGGGCGGCGATTCCGTCGATCCCGTGATTTCCGGAGCGTACGCTTTCGGGGCGCGCGACTTCGATGCGCGCGCGGCGCTCGCCGCGATGATCGAAGGTGCTTCGACGACGGCTTCGCCACCGGCGCAAGGCTGGTACATCGAACGCTGGGAATTGAACGACGATTACCTGCGCCGAGGCTACGTCGTGAACACGCACACGACCTCGGTCTCGCCGGGTCCCAACGGCGCCTCGGAGACCCTGGAGTACGCCCTCGACGATTTTTCCATCGCGCGGCTGGCCGATGCAATAGGCGACAGGTCCGCGTACGGTGCCTTCATGCGGCGCTCGTCGAATTGGGCAACGCTTTTCGACAGCGCTTTGGGCTCGATCGCACCGCGCGACGCCGACGGCGCCTTCATGCAGACGCCGATTACCGAAAACGGGCAGAGTGGATTCCAGGAAGGCAACGCCGCGCAATATACCTGGATGGTCCCGCAGGACTTGCGCGACTTGATCGGCGCGGTCGGAGGCTCGGCGGCTGCGGTCACAAAGCTCGACGTTTTCTTTTCGCAGCTGAACGTCGGACAGGATAAGCCCTATGCGTGGCTTGGCAACGAGCCGAGCCTCGGTACGCCTTGGGCCTATCTTTCAGCCGGCGAGCCGTGGCGCGCGCAAGAGATTCTTCGTCGCGCGCTCACCACGCTCTACCACGACACTCCCGACGGACTTCCGGGCAACGACGATCTCGGAACGATGAGCGCCTGGTACGTGTGGTGCGCGATGGGCCTCTACCCGCAGAATCCGGCCGTACGCTATCTCGACATCGGAGCTCCGCTCTTTACATCGGTCACGTTACGCGCGCCGAACGGTCCGACGATTGAGATTACCGCGCCCCAGAGTTCCGACGATGCTCCGTACGTCGAGCACCTATCCATCGACGCACGCGCGCACGATGCGGCATGGGTCCCGCTGCCGGCCGGGGGTACTCTGCGGCTGAACTTCTCGGTTGGGACGCGGCCCAACATGCAATGGGCAAGCGGCATCGGGGCCGCACCGCCCTCGTTCGCGAGCGTGCGTCCCGCCTTACCGCCCGCTACCGCGGTACTCATCGATGCGCTTCCTCGTACGATCCGCGTTCGCGCGGGCGGCGCCGGCACGTCGCTCGAGCTGCGCTTCTCCAATCGAGCCGGGAAGAGCGCGACGCTCGTTCGGTGGCGTGTCGAGCTTGCGCAGGGGTTACACGCGAGCGCGCAAGGGGGTCAGGTACCGGTTGGCGCGGGCGCAATCGAATCGATTCCCATAACGGTCCGCGCAGATGCCTCTCTTGCGGCCGGTTACTACGACGCTCGCATCGACGGCGTCGCGAGCAACGGCGCGCTTCTCGCGCATCTAACTTTGAGCGTCCGCGTGACCAACGGTGCGCAGCGACCGTTTTTGGCATATGCTGAAAACCGCTTCGGCAATACGGTAACGCCGATCGATCTCGCGACCGGCGCGACCGGCCCGGAGATCGCGGTCGGCGAAGAGCCGCGTGGCGCGGTCCTAAGCCCCGACAACGCGCGACTCTACGTCGCAAATCTCGCGGGAGGATCGATCAGCGTCGTCGACACGAGCGCGCAGCGCACGACTGCGACCATCAAAGTCGGCTCCTCGCCCAACGGCCTCGCCTTGACGGCCGACGGCAAGACGCTCTGGGTCGCAAATGCCGACGACGCAACGATCGAGTCGATCGATACCGCATCGCTCAAGAGCACCGCGACCATCCGCGTCGGTTCGGTCCCGCGCGCGATCGCGATCGCTCCCAACGGCTCGATGCTCTACGTCAGCGATAACTGGGCGAACGCGGTCACGCCGGTCGATCTGCAAGCACAGCGGGCGCAAGCCCCGATTCCCGTCGGCGAGCGCCCGGCGGGCCTCGCGCTTTCACCCGACGGCAAGCGGCTTTACGTTGTCGACAGCGCATCCAACGACGTCATGGCCGTCGATCTCGCCGGCCGAACAGGCCCAGTCCGAATCCCGACGGGCATCGATCCAATGGAGATCGCGATTGCGCCGAACGGCCGCACGGCCTATGTGACCAACTATGCGAATTCCATCGTCACGCCGATCGATCTGACGACGGAAACGGCGGAAATGCCGATCGACGTGGGCGGCGCTCCATACGGCGTCGCGATCACCTCGGCGGGGCGAATCGCGATCGTGGTATCGCATCGCGATAACGATTGCGTCTTGATCGATCTCGCGACGCGGCGAGTGAGCCGCCCGATTCCGTTGGGAAGCGGACCGTATACCGTCGCCGCGCCGTCTTCATCAGGGGCGCCGTTTGGTAACGGTTTTTTGTAGTAGCCGGCCATATCAAAGGCGAAGTCTCAGAAACTCCCATTGCCTTCGCGTGCGAGGAGCGGTGCTATGAAGAGCTTTGGCGTTAACGGTTACGCCGTAGGTCTAGGGCTTGCAGTCACGTTGCTGTCGGGGTGCGGAGGTCGCGGCGGCACGGGTAGCGGCGCGATACCGCCGCTAAATGGCGCGGGGAGCGATCCACGCCACCATCAGACGTTTTCCTATACGGGCCATCGGCAAGCGTTTGAAGTACCGGCCGGCGTCACGTCAATCAGAATCGACGCCTTCGGTGCCGGCGGCGGCGGCGGCAATGGCAACCACTCGACCGTTGGCGGCAATGGCGGATTGGTGAAGGCGACGATGCCGGTAACGCCCGGAGAGAAGTTGGCGGTCTTCGTCGGCGGCGAGGGCGGAAGCGGCAGCAGCGGCGCCGGCGGCGGCGGCTTCAACGGCGGCGGCGCAGGGGGCGGCCCCGGTGCGAGCGGTGGTGGTGGGGGCGGCGGTGGTGGTGCCTCGGACGTGCGCCAGGGCGGTGATGCGTTGAGTGACCGCGTCCTCGTAGCCGGCGGCGGTGGTGGCGGAGGCGGTGCTCCCGGCCCCTTTTACGGTTCCGGAAACGGTGGAGCGGGCGGCGGCAAAATAGGCGGCGCGGGTCACAGCGAGCGTGGCTCGTCATTCAACCCCGACGGTTACGGCGGAGCAGGCGGCACCCAAAGACGGGGCGGACGTGGCGGTCGCGGCGGCTTCCGCGGTGGGAATTGGCGGGGGGCGCACGGACATCGCGGTGCACTCGGACAGGGCGGCGCCGGGGGCGGAATCGCCAGCAACGGCTACAGCGGCGGGGGCGGCGGCGGCGCCGGCGGCGGCTATTACGGAGGCGGTGGCGGCGGTGCCGGGTCGATGGCGTCGAGCGGCCCGGGTGGCGGTGGTGGGGGCGGCGGCGCGTCCTCGTTCCTGGAAGCGAGCGCGACGCACGTCGTAAATCGCCAAGGGGCGGCGCCGGCCGGAAACGGCCGGGTCGTCATTTCGTGGTAATAGCGTAGAACGGGCTTACGATTCCGCGCCGTCGAGCTGCGGAATCGCATCGCCGTCGAGAAAGGCGCTCAACTCCCCGGGTGAAAACTGCAAGCCCGCCCAGAACGAGCCGAACTCGCCGTAACGTGCGCTGGCCTCGTCGAAGCGCATCTCGTAGATCAATTTCTTAAAGACCAGCGGATCGTCGGCGTAGAGATCGACGCCCCATTCGAAATCGTCGAATCCGACCGATCCCGAGATCACTTGCGTGACGCGGTTGTGATACGACCGGCCGACCACGCCGTGCTCGCTCATCATCTTGGCTCGCGCCTCGAAACCGAGGATGTACCAAATTTGCACCTCACCACGGCGCTTGCTCATCGGATAGAAGCACTGGTAGCGCCGCGCCGGAATCTTTGCCCACAACCGCGGACCGATGTACGGGCTCTCGGCCTGCTTGCGGATCAGCTCGTCGAAGGCCGCGATCCACTCGGGAGACTGCGGCGCGAGGCCGCGCTGGCTCAGCTCGGCGTGGATCTTTCCGGTTGCGTCGTACAAGCCCAGCTCCAAGACCGAAACGTACGATCCCTCCGGAACGAGGAAGTCTCGCAACTCGAGCTTGTCGACGAGCGTCTGCGCGTACGCCAAGCCGTCAAAGGTGCGGGCGTAATGCGTCAGCATGAGATCGCCCTTGTGGCCGATGATCTGCGTGAGGCCGACGTCGCCGTCATCGTTGCCCTTGAGATGATCGACGAGATCGGCGGCATGGCCTGAGTATTTGTCGCGCCGCTTCTCCGGCAACGCGTCCCACGCGCGCCGGTTGAATGCGAAGATGCGATGGAGAATCCACCAGCCTTCGAGCGATTCGGGTACGTTGGGGTCGCGCATAGCCTCCGCCCGTTCTAACGGGCCAACACTTTCGCGCGTTTCACCTCGGCTTCCACCTCAGCCTCCAGGCGGTCGGGGTGCTCGCGATACTTTGCCCAAAGCGGCGGCGTGTGGGCGATGTCGTTGAGCACGCGCGTATAGACCGCATTGACCGGAGTCGGCAAGCGCAGCTCGAGCCCGGCGGCGGCGACGGCGCCGTTGAGGACGTCGACCTCGGTTTGGGGCTTGGCGCGGCGCAGATCGAGCAGCAGCGACGGCGGCTTCGTGCCGCGAGCTCCGGCGATGCTGTGCGCCAAGAGCGTCCGCGAAAGCGGGCTGGGGAGGGTAGCGACTCCGAAGAGCGCCCGAACCGGGTAGCGGGGCAAGTCGATCGGCTCGATTCGCAGCGCCTGCATCACCGCGCGAACCTCGCGGATCATGCGAATCTCCAGCGTAAAAATCTTGTCGAAGTGTACGAACCGGTTCGGCAGCACGTTGAGGATCGCGCAGCTTGCGTTCGCGACGGCATTGAGGGCGAGCTTGCTCCATTTGAGCGCGCGCCAATCCTCGACGACCTTTACGGTCAGGCCGGTCCCGGCGAAAGTGGCCGAAAGCCAGTTGTAGGCGTTCGCACCGATCGGCGCAAGCGCGAGTCCACCCTCTTTTGCCGGCCGGGCGTTGCCGTCGCGATCCCGATCGACGGGGGTCGTAAGCGCCGCGGCGACGACGTTATCGGCGCCGAAGGCCGCCGCCAGCCGCTCTTCGTTCCCCACGCCGTTCTGCGGCGAGACAAAGACGCATTTTTGCGGGTAGGCAATCGCCTTGCGCAGCGTTTCGATCGCGCCTTCGGTATCGTACGCCTTGGTGGCGACGATCGCGACGTCGGCATCGAATGGCTCTACCTCGTCCAGAGAGCGGGGCGCGTATGCGACCTCGATACCGACGGCGCGCAGCAGATCGCCCAAATACGTTCCGACTGCGCCCTTGCCGACGATGTAGACTTTCACGCCGAAACGCCCGTCGAACCGAAGCCGCCTTCGCCGCGCGCCGTCTGCGGCAGCTGATCGACCAGCTCGAACGATGCGCGCGCGACCGGCGCGACGATCATCTGCGCGATGCGATCGCCACGCCGAATCACGAAGGGTTCGCTGCCAAAGTTCGCCAGCACGACTTGGATCTCGCCGCGATAATCGGCGTCGATCGTTCCCGGTGAGTTGAGACACGTGACGCCAAAGCGAGTCGCGAGTCCGCTTCGCGGGCGGATTTGCGCCTCGTAACCGGGCGGAAGTGCGATCGAAAAACCGGCGGGCACGAGCGCGCGCGCACCGGGCAAGAGCGTCAACTGCTCGCTGACGGCGGCGCAAAGATCGGCGCCCGCGGCGTGCTCGCTCATGTATCCTGGAATCGGCAATCCTTCGCCCTGCGGTAGACGCTGGACCGCGACGCGCACGCTCTCCATCAGGCTGCTATAGCTGGGCTAGTTCTTCGCGGAAACTCTCGATATCGCGGAACGAGCGATAGACGCTCGCAAAGCGTATGTATGCGACGGGATCGAGAGTGCGCAACGCCTCCATCAGCTTCTCGCCGACGAGCGACGAGGAGACCTCGCTCTCGCCCCGCGCGAAGAGCTCGCGCTCGAGATCCGCGGCGACGGCCTCCATGCGGCTTTCGGAGATTGGTCGCTTCTCGCAGGCCTTGCGCAAACCGGCCAAGATTTTGTCGCGGCTGTACTGCTCGCGACGCCCGTCCTTCTTGACGACGAAGAGACGGGGAACTTCCATCCGTTCGTAGGTCGTAAAACGATGCTTGCAACGCGGATCCAAGCATTCGCGCCGGCGGCGTACGACGGTCTCGTCGTCGCGCGAGTCGACGACCCGCGTTTCACTCTTGCGACAGGTCGGGCAAGTCAGCGGTAGATCTCTCCCCCACGGCATATCTTGTGGGTGCCCGTATTATACGTCACTATTGGTAGGTAACGCAAAAAGCCCCAACGCTTGGTGCGTTGGGACCCTATGCGGTCGAGCGGCGAATGCGGTCAGGCAGCGCCGATCTTGAACATCTTAGTGCCGCACACGGGGCACTTGCCTTGCACCGCGGGACGACCGTTCTTCATCTGAATTTGAACTGCGTCTTGTATTTCGCGTTTGGTCTTGCACTTGACGCAATACGCTTCTGCTGCCAACTCTGGTACCTCCGCTGCGGCCTGGCTATTCCGTGGCCGCCTCCGATTCCCCCACAAAATCCCAATCCTAGCGCTTCGGTTTCACCGGCGTGATGGGACGGCGTGATGTGGGAGCCGGTGTATGAGGGCCGCGATCGCATCGCGGCCGCCCGAGCGGGCCGAGGCTTTGAGGCGGCCGCCGCGGGCCTGTGGTGCTGCGGCGATCTGGCCGGCCTGGCGCTGCCGAGCGTCGCGATCGTGGGAACCAGGGCCGCGACTCCTTACGGGCGAGGCCTGGCCCGGCAGTTTGCCGCCGACCTCGGGCGCGCCGGCTGCTGCGTCATCTCCGGATTAGCCCTGGGAATCGACGGCGCGGCGCACGAGGGTGCCCTCGAGGCTGGCGCACCGACGATCGGGGTGCTGGGAGGCGGCCACCAGCACTTCTTTCCGGCACGCAACCGCAGGCTCGCCGAGCGCATCCTTGCGGCCGGCGGAGCGGTTCTCTCACCCTATCCGCCCGATCAAGAGGCACGCCCGGCCCAGTTCCTCGCCCGAAACGGCGTTGTGGCCGCCCTCTCGGATGCGGTGGTCGTGATCGAGGCCCCGGCTCGCAGCGGCGCTCTGAACACCGCCAGTTGGGCTGCCGGCCGCGTCCCCGTCCTCGCGGTCCCGGGCGACGTGGACCGCAAGCACGTTCAAGGATGCTTGGCCTTGATCCGCGACGGCGCAACCCTGGCGCGAACGGCGCAGGACGTCCTCGAAGGGCTGGGACGGCTGAACCTTCCTCTGCCGGTCGCGCCCCCGCTTCGCAGCCGCGATCCGGTCTCTGGTGCGCTGCTCGGCGCCATCGATGCGGGCATCGCGGAGTTCGACGACCTCGTCACCGCCGCCGGCCTCTCTGCGTCTGCCGCGCTCGCGGCGCTTACCATGCTCGAGCTCGAGGGCGCGATCGAATCGCGCGGCCCGTCGAGTTACGCGCGGGTCACGGCTCCACGGGGCGGCGAAGAACATGCGCGATGAGCGCCCCCGCAGCCGAGGCCACGTCGCCGCTCGAGGATGCGCTGCGCGCCTTCGGCGACGCGGCGGCGAAGGTCGTCGCGGCAAAGTATTCCGTTCGGGCTCCGGCGGTTGCGTTCGAAGCTCCCCGCCGCCCCGAGTTCGGCGACTTCTCAACCAATCTCGCATTCTCACTCGCTAAAACGGCTCACCGCTCGCCGCAAGACCTGGCGGCCGATCTCGTCGCCGGCCTCAAACGAGCAGCGCCAGATCTCGGGCGGCTCTTCAGCCGCATCGAGGCCGTCGCCGGTTTCATCAACCTTCGGCTCGCGCCGCCCGTCTGGCACGCCGTCGTCGCCAGGATCCTGCAGCAGGGCGATCGTTTTGGCGAAGCGCATCGGAACGGTCTGCGGATTTCGCTCGAGTTTGGAAGCGCAAATCCAACCGGGCCGCTCGTCGTCGTGCAAGGCCGCTCGATGTCGATCGGGGCGACGCTTGCGAACGCGATGCGCTTTCGCGGCTACGACGTCTTCGTCGAGTGGATCATCAACGACGCCGGTCGTCAGCTCGACGCTTTGGGGCGTTCGATCTATGCACGCTACTGCGAGCTCTTCGGCTCGAAGTATCCCTTTCCCGAAAACGGATATCCGGGCGAATATTTGATCCCGATTGCCCAAGCCATCGCGCGAAGCGATGCCGATCGCTGGCTGGGCGCAGACGAGCGCGAGTGGCTCCCCTACTTCTCCCGGTACGGCCGCGACGAGTTCGTCACGCAGCAGCAACAGACGGCGCGGCGCTTCGGCGTCGAGTACGATCGCTGGCAGAGCGAAGCGGAGCTGCACGAGACGGGCAAAGTGCGTGAGGGCGTGGAGCACCTGCGCGAGCTCGGCTTGACGTACGAGCAGGACGGCGCGCTGTTCTTTCGCGCGACGAAGTTCGGCGACGACAAAGATCGCGTGCTCTTACGCAGCGACGGGCGCCCCACCTACTTTTGCATGGACGTCGCGTACCATTACCAAAAACTCAAGAACAGCGACCGCGTGGTCGACGTTCTCGGGCCCGACCATCACGGCTACATCGAGCGGCTCAAGGGAATGGCGGCCGCGCTCGGCTATCCGGGTCAATTAGACGTCGCGATCGTGCAGCAGGTCGCGTTGATGCGCGGCAACGAGCAGATCAGCATGAGCAAGCGCGCCGGCGACATCATTCCGCTCGACGACATCATCGACGAGGTCGGCGTCGACGCGGCGCGCTTCTTCTTCATCATGCTCGCCGTCGAATCGCCGCTATCGTTCGATCTCAAGCTCGCCGTAGAAAAGGAGAACGAAAACCCCGTCTACTACGTGCAGTACGGCCACGCGCGCATCGCGTCGGTCCTGCGGCGGGCGCTCCCCGAGGACGTCCAAGCCGCGCATTTCGCCGACCTCGCGCCGCTCGACTACCCCGCGGAGCTCGCGCTCGCGCGACGGCTGGCAGAGTTTCCAGGCGTGATTGAAGGCGTCGTCGAGCATTTGGCGCCGCATCGTTTGGCGCGCTACGCTCGCGACGTGGCGGCCGACTTTCACCAGTTTTACACCGAATGCAAGATTCTCGCCGAGAATCGCGAGCTGCGGCTCGCGCGATTGGCGCTCTGTCTCGCGGCTAAGAACGTGTTGGCACGCGCGCTCGCGCTGGCAGGCGTCGGCGCGCCCGATTCGATGTAACGCGGGCGTAGCGAAACCTCGTGGCTGGAATCCTCGCAGCGCTCTGGCTGCTCGGCCTCTTCGCGGCCGCTCCGGCGCTGCGCGCGAACCCCCGCTACGATTTTCCGGACCGGCTGCGCGACGCGCTCGTCCTCGGCGTTGCGATCCCGTTTGCGCTTGGTTTCGCGCACGCGCTCTATCCAGCCGCGTGCTGGTCCGCGCTGGGGATCTGCATCGGCGTCGCGTACTGGCGGAGTCTCGTCCGGCCCGCGGCGCCCTCGCGTCATTTCGCGCACGTGCCGTACGTCTTGATCGGCGCGCTCGTCGCGGTCTCGTGGCCGCAACTCATGCGGCCGCTGCTCGATGGAGATTCCCTCTCGTACCACCTTCCCAATGCGGCAGCTTGGGTGCAGGCCCACTCGCTCTGGACGACCGCAACGCGTTATTGGTGGTATCCGCCGGCATCCGAGCTCTTCGCCGCCGCACTCTACGCAGTCAGCGGGCCGTTCGCCTTGCCGTGGTGCGGATTCGTCGCGCTCGCGCTGCTCGGTTTTCGCATCGTCGCGTGGGCGCGCGAGCTCTCGGCGTCGCCGCTCTTCGCCGACGCGCTCGCGGCCGCGACGGTGACGGCCTATCCGCTCGCGATTCAGGGCGGCACGCTGCAGAACGACGTCTGGCTCGCGGCGTTCTTCCTCGAGAGCCTTTGGGTGGTGATGCGATTCTCCCGGGCCCGCGCGGCGATGCGTACGCTCGCCGTTACCGCCTTGATCAAACCGCAAGGTTGGGTCTTTACAGTCATCGCCTTGCTCGCCGGTAAGGCGCGGTTCGGGCTTTGGCTGACGACCGCGGCCGCGCTCGCGCTTTGGATCGTTCACGACGCGATTCTGTGGAGCGGTGCGCTCGTCGCGCCGGCAAGCACGATGTATGGCGGGCTCTTCGGCTCGACGATCGTCGCACATGGAGCGCCTGCGCTCGCGACGCTCGTGCGCGTGGCCTACGACACTTCACCGTTCGCGCTCTTGGCATTGCTCGCCGCGCTCGCCGGGCCGGCCCTCGCGCGGCGCACGCCTCGACTCGGATGGGCCGCCTGCGCCGCGGCGCTGCTCGTCTTCGTCCTGCCGTTCGGCTATGCGACGTCGGTCGCGCAACTCGCGACCGGCGCCTCATTGCGATTTGCCGCGCCCGCAATCGCCGCCGGAGCGGTGTTGCTGGCGATCGCGATGCGACGCAGCCCCGGCGTCGGGGCTGCGTTGTTTTTAGCCTCGACGCTCTACGGCGTTTGGTACGTGCTTGCAATCTTCTGGAACGACGGCGGAACGCACGTCGCGATCGCGTGTGCGGCCCTGGCCGTCGCGGTTGCCGCGGCGACGCGTCTCGCGCGCACGCGTTGGCCGAACGCGGCTCTCTTCGGCATCGCCGTCATCGCAGCGGTGCATCTTGCCTCGCGCCAACCGCTCGGCTATTACACGGACGCATTGCGCGCCGGGGCATCGCCGCCAGGCATCTACCGCTGGATCGCGGCGACGCATCCCGCGGCGGTCGGCAGCTGGGGATTGCGTCTAGGAAGCGTCAACGTGCTCTCGCCGGCGACGCGCACGGTCGATCTTCCCGACCTGCAGGCCTGCACGCAAGCACGGCGCGACCGCGTGCTGCTTGCGGCGGTCGCCCAAAGCGATCTTTCGGCGAACGCAAACCGGCAGCGGCTTCGCCTCGCTCGCGCCTGCGGCCACACGATCTACGAAGACGAAAGCGGCGTCGTCACCGAACCGTAGCGCGCTTAGGAACCTTAGGAATTTTCGAGCCGCGCGGCGATCCAGGGCGCCACGAAGTAGCGCCAGAGGATCTTTATCAATGCCGCGGCGGGTATGCCCAAGATGAGGCCGGGTATGCCGAAAAGCTCGCCGCCGGCGAAGACGGCGAACATCGCGCCGATCGGCGAGACCCCGACCGACTTGCCCATGATCTTCGGAACGAGGACGTTGTCGCTGATTCGAGCCATGCCGAACATGATGACCTGCACCCAAACGATCATCCAAAGTCCCTGCGGCGCGCACATCGGAATCGCGATGAGCTGCGCAATTAGCATCCCGAGAATCGGAATGGCATACGCAACCGCTGAGATAAGGCCGATGATCAGCGAGAACTTGAAGCTTAAAATCGCGGTGGCAATCGCTATAACTGCCCCGGTGATCGCGCTCACGATCACCTGCCCCGAGATGTAGCTCCCGAAGACTTCGGTCACTTCGGCGGCGAGCTTTTGCGCGGTCTGCCGCTTTCGGGGCGGAAACATCGAGGTGAAGCCTTCGGCGATCTGCGTATCGTTGAGCAGGAAGAAGAACGACAGAATGATCGCCGAGAACGCGATGAAGAGTCCGGTCGCGGTATTGAGCGCGATTGCGCCCAGCGACGCAACCGCGCCGCTGATGAAGCCCGACATCTGCGCTGCGCCGATCTTTCCGGCGTTGAAGCCGTAGACCGGCAGCTTCAGCGTTGGGAAATGCCCTTCGAGCGAGTTCTGGCCGGCGGCCAGCCAGCCTTGAGCCGTCGCGGCATACGTCGGAATGTTCGCGGCCAGGAGCTGCGTTTGGCTGATGGTCAGGGGGACGACGATCACCAAAAAAACCGCGACGACGAGCAGCAAACCGAAGAAGACGATCGATATGGCGAGCGGCTTTGGCATCCGTCGCTCCAAACGCGTGGCGATCGGTCGAACGCCGAACGCGATGAAGCCGGCCGTGACGAAGATCGTGATCGTTCGCGGAATGTGGGCGGCAAACCAGAGTACCGCCGCGACGATGAGGATGCCGGCCGCGATCCAGCCGATCAGCCGCCAGCGGTCGCCGGCTACAGCGGCTTGCACAGAAGGCGCCGTTCGGTTCGATAGCCGCCGCCATCGTAGAGGCGGCGTGCCGCTTCGTTCTCTTGGGAGACCATCAAGGCGATATACGGTAAGTGCCGCCGTCTTGCCTCATTTTCGGCGGCCTCGAGCAGAGCGGTCCCGACTCCGCTGCGCCGCGAGCTCGGCTCGACGGCCATGTACGCGACAAATGCCCCTTTCAGGAGCGTCACTTCGTCGGGCAGGTCGTCGAGCAGCAAAAGAAACCCCACGCGTTCGCCGGCGCGCTGCGCGATCAGCGTCACGTGTGATTGGCTCTCGACGATAGCGGCAAGACGATCGAAAGCTTCGCGCACCTTCGCGTCGTTTGCCGGCTGCAGCGAGCCGACGCTCGACATCGCCGATCGCCGTCCAAGATCCTTGACGAATGCGCGGTCCGCGGCCGCACGCGCTCCGGTTCGCTCGGCGAGCCGGACGTCGATCGTCACGAGCGCCGCGAGCCGGGATCCGTGATCGGCTCGCCGGCGCGGCACTGCGGACATTGCGCCTCGTCGTACGAACGCAGCGGCAGATCGAGCAGCACGTGCGTCGGTATTTTGTTGTCCTCACCCTGTCGAAGGGTCACGCGATCGCGGACGATGATGATGCCGAGCCCAACGATCGTTGCGCCGCTGCGTCGCACGACCTCAATCGTTTCGCGCATCGATTGGCCCGTCGTGAGAACGTCCTCCACCAAGAGCGCTCGGTCGCCCGGACTCAAGCTGAACCCCCGGCGAAGCGTCGGCGCGCCGTTCTCCTTCTCCACGAAAATCGCTCTCGTGCGCAGCTGACGCGCGACTTCGTAGGCGAGGAGAATGCCGCCGACCGCGGCACCCACCACGACGGTTGGTTCCAGCGCGGAAAACCGCTGCGCGATCGCGACCGCGACGGGCTCGAGCAGCGCCGGATCTTCGAGAATGCGAAACTTCTGGACGAAGCGGTCGCTGTGGCGTCCCGAGCTCAAACGAAAGTGTCCCTCGAGCAACGCCCCGCGCGCAGCGAGCGCGCTTCGAAGGTCGAGCCCGGCGTCGCTCACGCGCGTACCGACATTTCCTCGAGAATCGCTTTGGCGGCAGCAACCGGATCGGCGGCTTCAACGATCGGGCGGCCGACGACCAGATAATCGGCACCCGCCGCGACCGCCTGCGCCGGGGTCGTAACGCGTTTCTGATCGGCGTGCGCGCTCCCGGCCGGGCGGATGCCCGGCGTCAGCGTGAGAAAATCGTCGCCGAAGAATCGCTTGAGATCGCGGACCTCGTGGGCGCTGCAAATGACGCCCGAGCACCCCGCGTCGCGCGCGAGCGCCGCCAAGCGAATCGCGTTCTCTCCCGGGCCGCCTTGGAAGCCGAGCTCGTTGAGATCTTCGGGCGCGATGCTCGTGAGCAGGGTAACCGCAAGCACGTGCGGCGGTTCGGCGCCGAGCTCTCCGGCTCGTTCGTTTGCGGAGTCGACCGCGGCGCGCATCATCTCGAGACCGCCGATTGCGTGCACGTTCACGATGTGTACGTTTGGTCGCACTAGTTGCGCCATCGCCGCGCCGACGGTGCGCGGAATGTCGTGCAGCTTGGCATCTACAAAGATTCGCACGTCGCGCGCCTCGCAGTACGAGAGGATTCGCTGCGGATAGCCGCAGAGCGCTTCCAGGCCAACCTTGAGGATGAGATCGAGCTCGTAGAGCTTGTCGACGAGCTCCTCGGCTCGCTCTGCGCTGGGCACGTCGAGAGCAACGATCAGCTGTGCCATAGAGCTTCCTTAACCTTCGTCTCCTTCGTATTGGTGAGGGGTTGCAAATCCCACGTTCGCCTTTCCGACGATCGCGTCGAGACGCAAGAGTCCACGCCGGGCGAGATACGCTTGCAGCTCCGTGACGATACGCTCTGGAATGCGCGGATCGGTGAAGTTCGCCGTTCCGATCGAGATGGCGGTCGCGCCCGCCAAGAAGAATTCGAGTGCGTCGGTCAGCGTCTCAATGCCTCCCTGCCCGACGATCGGGATCTTCACCGCCTGCGCCACCTCGTAGACGGCGAGGACCGCGATCGGACGAATCGCAGGTCCCGAGAGGCCTCCGCCGACGTTGCTCAGGCGTGGGCGCCAGCCTTCTACATCGATCGCCATTCCGCGAACCGTGTTGATGACGGCCAGCGCGTCGGCTCCGGCGGCTTCGGCCTCGCGCGCCACCGCGCAGATGTCGGTAACGTTCGGCGAAAGCTTCACGATGAGCGTCTTATCGGTGGTCGAACGCGCCGCGCGAACCACTTTCGCGGTAAGTGCGGGGTCGCAGCCGAACGTTTCCCCTTCGCTCGCGACGTTCGGGCAGGAGACGTTGAGCTCGACGGCCGCGATCTCGGAGCGCGCCGCCAGCCGCTCGCAGACGTAGGCGTAATCGTCGATGGAGAATCCGGCGACGCTGCCGACGATCTTGCACGGCCGTCCGGCATATTTATGGAGCTCGCGTTCGAGGTACCAGTCGATTCCGGGATTCTGCAAACCGATGGCATTGAGCATGCCTGCGGGCGTATGAACGATTCGAGGCATCGGATTGCCCAGGCGCGGCAGCCGCGTCACGCTCTTAAGGACGATCCCGCCGATCTTTGCGAGATCGGCGAACGGCGCGAACTCCTCGCCCGTGCCGTAGCAGCCGCTACCCATCAGCGTCGGATAGGCAAGCTCGAGTCTTCCGAGGTTCGTCGCGAGACTTGGTTGAACGGTCACCATCGCAGCTCGTCGGCCCAAAAGACGGGACCCTCGCGGCAGATGCGCGCGTAGACGACGTCGCTCCCGCCCGCTTCGACGGGCGGGAAGCTGGGCGACTGCGGGCTGTCGCGCACGATCGGCACGACGCATCCCCAACAGCCGCCGATTCCGCATCCAAACGTTTCCTCAAGTGAAAGCTGCGCGCGCACACCGAACTCGGCGGCGATACGCGCGACCGAACGGAGCATCGGCGTCGGTCCGCACGCGTAGATTGCCTCGGGCGCCGGCGCGCGCTCGAGCGCATCGGTTACGACTCCGCGCTCTCCCGCGCTGCCGTCGTCGGTCGTCACGATCACTTCGCAGCCTGCATCGGCGAAGCGTCGCGCGTCGACGACCAGTTCTGAGGTGCGCGCTCCGTAGAAGAGCCGGACGCGGGCGCGCGCGCGCAAAAGCGTCTGCGCGCAGAGCAGCACGGATGCGATGCCGACGCCGCCCGCGACGATCGCAACATCGCGCGCTCCACTGGTACAATTGAACCCGTTGCCCAACGGGCCGACGACGTCGAGGCGATCTCCGTTCCGTAGCTCGGCGAGCTCCTGCGTGCGCTTGCCCATGACAAAGAAGAGAAGGCTCGCGAGCTTGCCTTCTGCTTCGTAGACGGCAAGCGCCGTGGCAGCCGTCTGTGCGCTCGGCGGAATCGCCATAACGTATTGACCCGGACGCGTCGCAGCCGCCAGTCTCGGCGCGTCAAGCGTTAACAAAACGATACCGGGAGCTAGTTCGCGACGTGCCATTACCGTGGTCGCGTGCACTGCCGCGTTTCGGTCGATCGTCGCCATCTCTTCAGACATTTTCAACAAATTCTTACGAAAATCTCCGAAAAGGGGTGCACACTCTTGCTACTCGAGCCGTTATACTGTATAGAGAGCGTAAATAATAGGGAAAGGAGGCTCCGCAGATGGCAGGTCTCATCGTCTTCAAATCGCTAGCCGACGCACTCAGAGCGGGCTATCAGGTTTACGATCGGACTGCGGATGGATATCTGGTCAGGACTCGCACGGCCGCGGGCTGGGCAATGGCCTTGGTTTCCTGCAAGTAATATCGTCTTTATTCGATTCGTGATGCCGCCGGTCAAGCGACCGGCGGCATTGTTTTTGTGAGGGCTGCGCGAGCTCAGCCGCGATAATCCGGCGGCGAGGCGGGCTTTTCGATCTCGGGCGTCGGCCCGGGTCGCCACCCGCCATAGGCCGGACCCGGCATCGAGCCCGCAGCCTCGCTCCCCGAGCCGGCAGCGGCTCCGGTGCCCGGCCCCGGCCCCATGCGTTGACGGTACGACGACGGCCCGAAGGTCGCGCCGCCGAGAACCGCACCAATCATCTGCGCGATCCCGACGAAGAGCGGGATCAGTCCGCCGAGCAGCCACGGACCGGGGTAGAAGCGGCCGTCGCCGTGATAACCTAGGAAACCCAGGCCGATCAGCAGCGCCAGGCCGATAAAGGCCACCTGCATGCCCTTGCGCAGCTGCTGCTGCGCGTAGAAGTCCGGTGGATAGTAGCCGTACTGACGCGAGGGGTCGACCTGCATCGCACCAGGCGTCCAGCCGTACTTCATCGCGCGGCGCATGTCGCGTGCGTTCGGCGGCGGCACCACGCCCATGCGAAGCATCTCCATGCGCTCCCGGTGCGAGAGTAGGCGCGAAATGCACCACACGGCGCACGGCACACCGAACATGAAGACGATGGCAAATAGCGGGATAAGGTCCTCGTAGAAGTCCATTACTGTTGATACGCTCCGTTAGTAAAAATGCGGATCGGCCCGTCGGCGGTCGAGATTTGCATGTGGCTCGTGCCGGCGCCAAGGCGGATCGTGCGCTGCCATGAATCGCCACGGTCGAGGGAGTTTCCGTCCACGGTGATCCTGCCGTCGCGGGTCGAGGCGTCGATCGTGAGATCGGAGTTTCGCGCGAAGCCGACTCGCACCGAGCCGTCATCGGTCTGCAACGTTGAGTCGCTTCTAATGCTGAGCCCGTCGGCTTCGATACGGCCGTCACGCGTGCTGCCCGAAAGCGAGCCAACCGCGACGTCATCGAGCGCGAGATGTCCATCCCGCGATTCCATTGTGAGCCGATCGCCGCGTACATTCGTTGCGCTAATGTAGCCGTCGTCGCTACGCACGTCCGCGGAGCCTTGCAGGTCCGCGAGCGTTACGTGTCCATCGATTGAATGCACGCTCACGTCCTGCGCAAGGCCGGCGACGTCGGCCCCGGCGCAACGCGAGATCTCGACATGTGAGTCCGGGGGAACTTGTACCTCCACGCCGTGAGTGACGAAGCCGAAGACCTGAAGTGAGAAGCCCTCGACGACCGGGCGCTCGATGCGCACGCCGTCGGGAGTGCGCGTCACGCTCAGCCGCGGATAGCGTTCATCTCCGAAAAGCGTACCATGCATCTCCGTAAGGTCTCGCACGTGAACGAGGCCGTCGTTCGACGCGACGACGTTCACACGCGAGGATGCGTCGTCGATGACGACGTGCGGCGCCGCGCCCGCGGCAACGGGGGCGATCGCTGCAGCCGTAAAATTGGTTGGGTGCGTGGCCGCTGCAAACGACGTACCGCCCCCGCCGACGGCGTAGATCGCCATACCGACGATCAAAACCTCGGCAGCGGCGAGCATCGCAACGACGCTGGTCCGCGACATCTACAGGCGCGGCCCCCAGCCGTCGAAGGTGGGGCGCAGCGATTGCGCGGAGTTCCGCTCTTCGTTCGGGCGCGCCGAAAGCGAGCGATCGGACCGGCCGGCGCCGGGAAGGGTTTTATTCGGAATCGTGGTCATCTGTGGGGTTAGCCTCCGTGAAAGTTCCTGCCCTAGGTACGGGCCACCCGACCCCATGTTTCGAATCGACGGGCGAAACAATCGGCGCCCGCCGCACGTAGCACGGGCGTGTCGGCACTGCTGGCCCTTCGACTCGCTCCGCTCGCTCAGGACAGGCTCCGGCAAGCGGCACCGCGGATGAGAGCGGAGCCGGAAGACGGCGAGTTGGTGGAGATGACGCTTCGGGGCAACTCGGAGGCCTTCGCGACGCTCGTCTTGCGGTACGATCGCGCGGTCTACCATTTGGCCTACCGCACGCTGCGCGACGTCGAGGAAGCTCGCGATGCGACCCAAGAGGCCTTCTTCAAGGCGTTCCGCAGCCTGCGCACGTTCCGGGCCGGCTCGAAGTTTTCGACGTGGATATTCGCGATCGCGTACCATGCCTGCTGCGATCGGCTCAGCAAGCGCAAGCACTATGCGAGCGAGGAGCTGCCCGAGCGCGCCGACCCGGCACCGGGTCCAGAACAGCGAGTCATCGCTCTGGACGAAGCCTCCCGGCTGCGCGCCGCGATCGAAGCGCTGCCCGAGAAGTACCGCACGGTCGTTACGCTCTTCCACCTGCAGGGGCGCCAGTATGAGGAGATCGCGAGCGTGCTCGGTCTGCCGATGGGTACAGTAAAAACACATTTATTTCGCGCCAAGGAGCAGCTGCGCAGGCTTCTGAGCGGAACGGAGGTAACCGAATCGTGAACATGGATGACCTGGAACGCGCAATCTGCGAGCTTCCGCTCGAAGAACCGCCCGAGGGGCTGCGCGCCTCGATTTTGCTGGCGACGGCCTACCGCCCGGGCCCGGCCTTTACGTTCGGAGAGCTCGCCGTGGCCGGTACGCTGGGAGCGGTCGCTCTCTGGCTGATCGTACTGCTCGTCGCCGGAGGCGGCTCGCTCTTCGTTCAGACGCTGGCAACCATCGGTTCGGTTCTCTCGCGCACCTTCTCAAATGCCGCCGTTCTTGCATGGCTCGCAGCCGGAGGCGCAACCGCGCTATGGCTCACGCTTTTCACCGGATCCCAACCCGTTGCGGCGGTTCCTCACAGGTCTGAACGGAGCACCAGCCGATAATGTACGTTCATGGAGAAGCAACCACCGCCGGAGCGACGCCCGTATAGGGTCCTCGTCATCGAGGACGATGCGGCGATCAGCCGCGTCCTGCAGCTCGAGCTCGAGCACGAGCGCTACGAAGTGGAGGTTGCGCGCGACGGATTGGCGGGCCTCGAAAAAGCGCTCAAAGAGCCGGATTTAGTCATTCTGGATCTGATGCTCCCGCGCATGGACGGGATCGAAGTCTGCAAGCGCATTCGCGCGAAGAGCCGCGTTCCCATCATCATGCTCACCGCCCGCGATCGGGTTCCCGACCGCGTCGCCGGCCTCGACGTCGGCGCCGACGATTACGTTACCAAGCCCTTCTCGACCGAAGAACTGCTGGCGCGCGTCCGCGCGCGGCTGCGCGAGCGCACGCCTCAGGGCAACGTCATCGCGTACCGGGACGTGGTGATGGATCGCGATCGCCACGAAGTCCATCGCGGCGGAAAGCCTATCGCGCTCACGGCTAAAGAGTACGCGCTACTCGAATACCTGCTCTTGCACCGCAACAAGGTCCACACCCGCGACGAGCTCTTCAACGGCGTTTGGGGAAGCGACTTTCTCGGCGACTCCAATCTCATCGACGTCTACATTCGCTATCTCCGCGGCAAGATCGACGACGGCTTCGACGACAAGCTCATCACAACGGTACGAGGCGTCGGCTACACGATCAAAGATTGAGGGGCCGGCGCGTGCTGCGTTGTGGGTCGTAGATGTCGCTGAAGTGGCGGATTGCGCTCGGGTATTCGGTGCTGCTGATCGTTGCAATTACCGCGATGAGCGGCATCATCGTCTGGCGCTTTCAGCAGATTCTCTACGGCCAGGCAGAGACGAGCGTCAACGCGACGATGCGCGCGATCGTGCAGTTCGCGCAGCAATCCACGACGCCGTTTTCGCTCGAGGACTCGTCCCTGGGTACGCTGCAGTTTCTCTTCAATAGCGCCAATCTCACGACGTGGAACTCGGCAAACAGCTACGTGCAGGTCGACTCGGGCGACGGGTACCCGCTGGCCAAAACGGCGAATCTCGGCGGCCTCACGATACCCCGGAACCCTCAGCTCACGGCCGCCCACGACGTCGCCTACCGCCAGATAACGCTCGGCGGCCGTTCGTTTTTAGTCGAAGATCGCTTCTTGCAGGAGGGAGTAAACTCGGCGATCATCCACGTCGCGGAGCCGCTCGATACGCTGCAGCGCACCTTCGCTCGCGCTCGCGAGGCGATCGAGATCGTGCTCGGCGCCACGGCGGCAGCGGTCGTGATCTTCTCGATCGTCTTCGCATCGCAAGCGACGACCCCGATCAACGCGCTTTCGCGTGAGATGCGCGAGATCAGCTCCGACCGTCTCGCGCTTGCGGCAGGCACCTTCGACGGCAGGTCGCGCGTAACCGAACTGCGCGCCCGGCGCGACGAGATCGGGCGCTTGGCAAAGAGCTTCAACGATTTGCTGGCGCGGCTCGCCGAAGCCTTCGCGCGCGAACGACAGTTCATCTCCGACGCTTCTCACGAGCTCAAAACGCCGCTGACCTCGATCAACGCCAATGCGCAGATGCTGCTGCGCTGGGGCGATCAGGATCGAACGATTCGCCGCGAGAGTCTGGAGACGATCGCGCGCGAGAGCTCCGACCTCGCCGGAATGGTCAACGGCATGCTCACGCTCGCAAAGGCCGATCGGGGCGACGAAATCCCGAAGGAGCCGCTCTCGCTCGCACAGATCGTCAGCGAGGTCGTGCAAAACGCGGCGCCGCGCGCGGCCGAGAAGGGGATCGACCTAACGTTTAGCTACGCCGGCACACCGCTGGTCTATGGCGACGCGAACCTGCTGCGGCAGATGGTCGGCAATCTCGTCGACAACGCGATCAAATTTACCGAGCGCGGGCGCGTCGGGGTAGCCGTCGGCGAGAACCGCGCCTCGGCCTGGATCGAAGTCGAAGATAGCGGCCCCGGAATCCCGGAGGGGGAACGCCCGCACGTCTTCGAGCGCTTCTATCGCGCCGACAAGGCTCGCTCGCGCGCCGTGCCGGGAACCGGCCTGGGCTTAGCGATCGTCCGCTCAATTGCTCGGGTCCACGGCGGCGAGGCCACGGCCGGCAAGACGCCGGCCGGCGGCGCCCTTCTTCGCGTCGTCTTACCGCGCATACAGCTTCCGTTCACCGATCCTTCATGATGGCCGCCTGGCGGCCTCGATACAATGAATGCGTGCGCGGAGGATGGTGGCGGGGGGCACTCGTAACGCTCGTCGCCTCGCTGTGTTGTCTGGCTTTCGCGGCGCCGGTGCGCGCCGACGAAGTGATTGACGTTGGTCCTTCGCCGATTCTCAACGTGCACGTCAACCGCGGCCAAGTAACGATTCAAACCTCGGACCGCCCGCAGATCGTGATCGTCTCCGAGAGGCCCGCCGACGTCCAGCATCTCCCGCCGTCTTATGTCGATCCTCGAGTTCCCAAGCAGGTTCAGATCGCCTCCGATCGGATTGAGACCGAGCACGGACCGGTCACGCTTCCCGAGGAATCCTTCGTGATTCCGGAGCTGCCCGGCGGCGAGCACGACGCGGTCGTCCTGCGAGGCAGCGGCCGGATGACGATCACGATTCCGCGCGGCACGGCCATGGTCATGGCGCAGCAGCGCGCCGGTCATTTGACCATCGATAATTACCACGGGGTCTTCTTCGCACACGCGCGCGCGGCCGGCGTCTCGCTGAACGGCGTGAGCGGAACGGGTTTCGTCGAATCGCTGCGCGGCCGCGTCGTCGCCACCGACTCCTCGTTCGACCGTTTGCGAGTGCGGACCGCAACGGGCAACATGTTCTTCCAGGGCTGCACGTCGCATCAGATCCAGGCGACGAGCACGTACGGATCGATCGTCTACGACAACGGCAACTTCGAGCCGGGCCTGGCACGGTTTGAATCCGAATATGGCGACGTCGCGCTCGGTGTTCGCGGAAACGCACAAATCGGCGCGCACAGCGGTTCGGGACACGTCGTCTCGAGCTTCCGCGACGATGCGCAAGTGCGCGGCGATCCGACCACGCAGCAGGCGACGATCGGCGGCGGCGGACCCGTCGTCACCGCTACGTCGAAGAACGGCTCGGTCTATCTCTACAGCGGATCGATGGAGGAGCACCCGCACGTGCGCGCACAGTTCAGCGGAAGCACGCAGCTGCCGATGCGCACGCAGATCGCCCCGCCGCCGCGACCGGCGATGCGCCCCGGCCGGCCGCCGCGCTAGCCGGCGACCGCCGCGACCTCCGTATCCAAATCCAATCTCAATCCGTCGTACGCCGCGATCGCGCGTAGTCCCAGCTCGTCTTCGAGTTGCGCCGCAAGGCGCGGCGGATCGGCTTCGAGCATTTTCGTGCCGAAGTGTTGGAAGACGGCAACCTTCGGCCGCACCTCGGTCACGACGCGCCGCGCATCCGCCCACGCGAGGTGATCGACCCTCATCTCGTCACGGTAGCGCAACACGTTGACGATCAGCACGTCGGGGCGGCGTCCGGCGTAATCGGCGGCGAGTCCGTCGAAGTAACGGCCGCATGGGAGATAGGCCACGCGCATTTCGCCGTAGACGAAGTGCAGGCCGTGCGTTTGCACGGCGTGCACGTGCCGCATCGACGTGTAGAGGTCGACGTCGCCGATGCGGTACGGACCGCTGCTCGGCTCGAGGCGCTCGAGGCGCTCGACGAAACGGCAGGCGTACGGCAACACGACCGGCTCGTCGTCAAAGGCGTCGGCCGGAGCGAAAACTGCGCCGCGCCGTCGGAATCCACCGGACGTCATCGCTTCGATGAGGACGTTGACGTCGCCGGAATGGTCGAGGTGTTTGTGCGAGAGGACGACGGCGTCGAGCTCGCGCGGATTGCACGGCGGGACGTGCGAGAGGGCACGCACGAGGGCTCCGGGGCCGGGATCGACGTGAATCTGCCTCTGACCGAACCGCATCCACATGCCGCCCGAGGCGCGCAGCTGACGCGCGACGACGAACCGCGCGCCGCCCGTTCCCAGAAAAAGAATCGACGAGCTCAACCTTACGCCAGCACGGGAAGTTGCCGGAAGCTGCCGTTCAGCAGAATCTCCGAGGGACGCCCGAGCCAGCGCTCGAGCACCGTTGCGTAGACGCTGCGAAAGTCAACGGTGAAGCGCACGTTGCCCATGTTCGTCGCGCCGAGATCGGGCGCCGCTCCGTAGAGACCGCCCTTCACGCCGCCTCCGATCATGAAGAGGGGCGAAGCCTCGCCGTGGTCGGTGCCGCGGCTGCCGTTCTCTTCGATTCGCCTTCCGAACTCGCTGAATGTCAGCGTCAGAACGCGACGGTCGTTGCCGTGGGCCGCAAGATCTTCGTAGAAGGCCGCGATCGCGTTGGAGAACTGCATCAGCAGCTGGTTCTGCGTCGCTTTCTGGCTAACGTGTGTGTCGAACGAGCCGTGCTCGACGTAGATCGCTTTCGTACCTAGGTTGCTGCCGACGATCTGCGCGGCCAGCGCGAGGCTGCGCCCGAGGGCCGTCGGGGGGTACGAGGCTTTCGCGGTATAGCCGGCAACGAGCTTCGGCAGCTCCTCGGAGCTGCGCTGGGCGTCGCCTTCGATCTCCATCACGTGGGCGAGATACGGCGACGCGAAGGGAAGGCTGCGATCGCGCGCATCTTGCGAGAAGGCTCGGCGCGCGACCGAATCGCGATCGGCCATCATCGAGTATTGCCCAAGACCGGGAATCGCCGGTACGTCGGTGCGGTCGGAAAAGAGCACCTCGGGAAGAACCTTCGAAACGGCGACGCCCTTAAAGAGGTTCTCGGCTGGAAGTCCCGCGTCGTCGAAGTACCGGCCGAGCCAGCCGGTGTGCTCGTAGCGATCCGGGGCGGCCGTCTGCCAAATCTCGGTCGAGCGAAAGTGCGAATGATCGGGGTTCGGATAGCCGACGCCCTGAACGACCGCGACGAGTCCGCGGTCGTAGAGCGCCTTGAAAGACCGCATCCCCGGATTGAGACCGACCTGGGCGTCGATCGCGAGCACGTCGTTTGGATCGATCGCGAGTCCCGGCCGCATGCGGTAGTAGCGGTCGTCACCGTGCGGAATGACGCAGTTCAATCCGTCGTTGCCGCCGTAAAGATTGATCAAGACCAAGCACCGGTTCTCACTGCCCGGCAGTCCCGGCAGCGGCGCCTGCGCGAGTGCACGCGCGAAGACGTGCTCGGGGTTCGCGATCACCGCGAGTCCGCAAGTCGTTGCGACTAAGAAGTTTCGTCGTTTCATTCGTATCAGTTCAGCTGGTAGGCCGGCGTGGCCATCGCGAGATAGACCGCGCCGCTGACGCGCTGATCGTAGTTCTCGGCCGACAGCGAGGCGAGCGCCGCGCTTCCGGTTCCGCTCAGATAGGCCTCGAGCTCGACGAGCGAGGCGGGCGAAGCGTCGTTTTGCAACACGCTCTGCGCGATGAGCCGCGCCGCACTCGTCGAGGCAATCGGCAACCCGCGAAGCCATGAAGACGCATCGAGCGTCCGCGAGCCGAGCAGCCGAGTCAAAAAGTTTTGTCGCGCGATCATCGTACCGCTCGTCAACCAGTTCTCTCCCCCAGGCCACCCCGCAACGCTCGGCGGAAAGAAGAGACGCTGACCCATCTGTTGCAGCGCCGGCAAGGCCGTTTCATCGACCGCGGGAAGCCCAAGCGTCTTATACGTGCCGACGACGAACTCGACCGGGCTCTTGATGAGCGCGCGATAGGCGCGTTCGCTGTAGAAGACGTTGCTGCCGAGAATCGTGCCGAGCACCGGCGTTAGCTCGTAGTTCTGCCGGCGGATGACCGCGGCGAGAGCGTCGACGAGCTCGGGCTCTGGATCGTTGTAGACGAACCAGTTGAGCAGGCTCGCGGCGAAGAACCGCGCGCACTGCTGCTGGTCGAAAATGATGTCGACGATCTCGTCGCCGGTAAAGTATCCGGTTCGGCCGAGGAAGGCCACGCGTCCGTCGTCGTGCAGACGCGGGTAAAAGCGGACCGTGTCGGTGCGCCGTACGACGCGCCATCCCGTCCATGCGCGCGCCGACTCGCGGACGTCCTGCTCGGTGTAATTGTCGACGCCGAGCGTGAAAAGCTCCATCAGCTCGCGCGCGTAGTTTTCGTTCGGATGCGAGGCAACGTTGTTCGCGCCGTCGAGGTAGATCAGCATCGCCGCGTCTTTGGAAACCGCGCGGGTCAGTTCGCGCAGATTCCCGGTTGCGTTCGCGCGGAAAAGCGCGTTTTGATTGTACGTGATCCGCGGAAACCGAGGCGTTGCACGGGAGGTGAAATGGCCGTGAAAGTAGAGGGCCATCTTCTCTTGCAGGGGAGCCCGCGTCGTCAGCATTCGGTTGAGCCACCAGAGCTGCAAGGCGAAAAGAGCTTCGCGGATCTCGCCCTTCCCAAGCGGGCCGTCAACGTCGGCCTGCGGAGGCGGCGCGATTGAGTTCGACGATGGAACGGCGACAAGCGAGCCGACAGCATCGCCGGCGCGCATCGCGGCGTACCGGCGGATCTCGTCGGGCGTTCCGCCGAAGCCCGCCCGGCGAAGCAAGTGCGCTGCAGCGCGTTCGCCGAGCGCTTCGCGGTAGGGTTGCAGCGCTATGGAGAGATCGAGCCCTCCCTGCGGACGCCGGATGCCGCCGACGTCGACTTGAGCCTGCGCGGCCATGTCGGTAGCTACGAGTCGGCCATCGAGCGGCCCTTGAGTATTTCCGAGGTCTAACCGGGCTCTAAGCGCGAGGCGCCGAATGGCGGCGGCGATGGCGGTGCTCGAGTCCCGGCTCGACCGGCGTTCGGAGAGCTTCGGTGAGAACGCGCAACGAATGGAGCGATTAGTCGCACAGCTGCGAGAACGGCTCGTCGCCGTGCGCTCCGGCGGCGGCGCCGAGGCGGTCGAAAAACACCGGCGCCGCAACAAACTCACGGCCCGCGAACGGGTCGAACGGCTGCTCGACCCGGGCTCCGATTTTCTCGAGCTCTCGGCGCTGGCGGCCTTCGACATGTACGGTAACGATTCGCCTGCCGCGGGTATCGTCACCGGGATCGGCATCGTCGAGGGGCAGCACTGCGTGATCGTCGCCAACGACGCGACCGTCAAGGGCGGCACCTACTATCCCATGACCGTGAAGAAGCATCTGCGCGCCCAGGAGATCGCGGAGCAGAACCACCTTCCGTGCATCTACCTCGTCGATTCGGGCGGCGCGTTCTTGCCGCTGCAGGACGAGGTCTTTCCCGATCGCGATCATTTCGGACGCATCTTTTACAATCAGGCGCGCATGTCGAGCAAGCGCATCGCGCAGATCGCGGCGGTGATGGGCTCGTGCACCGCCGGCGGCGCCTACGTTCCGGCGATGAGCGACGAGACGGTGATCGTCAAAGGTCAGGGGACGATCTTCTTGGGCGGGCCGCCGTTGGTCAAGGCCGCGACCGGGGAGGAAGTGACCTCCGAAGAGCTCGGCGGCGCCGACGTTCATACGCGCATCTCCGGAGTTGCCGATCATTTGGCCAACGACGATCCGCAGGCGCTCGCGATCGTGCGCGAGATCGTGCGCAACCTGCACCTCGAGCTGCCGCGTCAGTGGGATCGCATCGCTGCGCAGCCGCCCAAAGACGACCCGCGGGATATCTACGGCGTCATTCCGGCCGACAGCCGCACCGGCTACGACGTCCGCGAGGTCGTCGCGCGGTTGGTCGACGCGTCGGAATTTCACGAGTTCAAAGCGCGCTACGGGACGACGCTCGTCTGCGGATTCGCGCATATCGAGGGACACCCGATCGGCATTCTCGCGAACAACGGCATCCTCTTCAGCGAGAGCGCGCTCAAGGGGACGCACTTCATCGAGCTCTGCGCGCAGCGCGGCACGCCGCTCCTCTTCTTGCAGAACATCACCGGCTTCATGGTCGGCAAGGAGTATGAGAACCGCGGAATCGCCAAGGACGGTGCGAAACTGGTTATGGCCGTCGCGTGCGCTGAAGTGCCGAAGTTCACCGTCGTCATCGGCGGGAGTTTCGGTGCCGGCAACTACGGCATGTGCGGACGCGCTTATGCGCCCCGTCAGCTGTGGATGTGGCCGAACGCGCGGATCAGCGTGATGGGCGGTCCGCAAGCGGCGAGCGTGCTCTCCACGGTCAAGGGCGAGATGACGCCGGAAGAACGAGCCGCCTTCGAAGCGCCCATTCTCGAAAAGTACGAGCGCGAGGGGAATCCATACTACTCAACCGCGCGCCTATGGGATGACGGCATCATCGACCCGCTCGACACGCGCCGCGTCATCGCAATCGGGCTCGACGCCGCCGCCCACGCACCGCAGCCGCGCACGCAATTCGGCGTCTTTCGGATGTAGCCTCGAACGGGTGAGCTACTCGATCTTGAAATAGTTCGGCGTTTCTATCCACTTGCCGCCGCTGTAGCGTAAAACGGCCGTCGCTTGCGCTTTCGTGGGGCAGCAGAGCGGAGCATTCGATGCGTAATACGGTCCGACCAGTTCGATCGAAGCGCCGTCACTGCCGATCTTCGCGTCGAGTGCACACGGGTTGCCCACCGTAGCGAGGGGGCCGGCGCTACCGCCGGGCTTCGTCGCGAAGACCGTCACCGCCGCGGAACCGCAGTCCGCGCCCATCTCCTGCGATGCAACGACGAGCTGCTGCGTTTTGAGGTGCATGAGCCCGGCCACGCCGACGATTTTGGCTTCCTGGACCGGAAACCACATCTTCGCGCCGTTGGCTTGCACCACGCGCGAGAGCGGTCCGCCATTCCCGGGAGACTCGTAACGCAAGCGATAGGCGCCGCGGCGCGGCGCGTAGATCGAAAGGTACCACTGATAAAAATGGTGCCCGTTCCCCGAGCCGACGAGTTTCTTGCTGACGAGCGCCGGCCATCGATCGGCGACGCCCTCTCCGTTGAAGGCGACGTCTTGGCGCTGGACGATCGTGCCCGGCACCGGCGGGACGAACGCATCTTTAGCATGCGCCGTGCGTACCGCCAGAAAAGACAAAAGGGCCACGATCGTGACGCCTACCGTTAGATGCCGGCGTACCATTCGTAGCCCTGATCTTCCCAGTAGCCGCCGTGTCCGGCATAGATCTTCGCGAAGCTCCCGACTACCTCGATCCGCGCGATCCATTTCGCGCTCTTGTAGCCCAGCTGCGTCGGCACGCGCAGGCGCACGGGCGCGCCGTGATCGGGGTCGAGGGGCGCGTCGTTCAAACGCAGAGCAAGCAAGGCCTGAGGATGGCGCGCTTGGTGGAGATCGAGGCTCTCGTAGTAGAGATTGCCGGCGCCGTCGTTGTCCATACAACGAAAGACGAGGTAGCGCGCGTCGGCGCGCGGCCCGACCGCATCGAGGACCGCTCCGAGCGGCACGCCGCTCCACTTCCCGATCACGCTCCATCCCTCGACGCAGTCGTGGCGCGTGATCTGCGTGCGATGCGAGAGGCTATCGAGCTGCGCGAGGCTAAACGCACGCGGCCGCTCCACGGCGCCGTCGACGACGAGACGATACGCCGCGAAGTTCCCGGCGACGAATGCGGTGTAGCGGGCGTCGGAGGGCGTCGCGAATCCGTTCACCCGAAAGTGAGGGTCGATGTCGCGTTCGGTATATTCGCGCGCGAGCCCGCGCGTTCCGATGAGCGCGTGGTTGAGCCCCTCGGCCGAGGCCAGCACGCGCGCGACGTCTTCGTTTTGGCTGAGCGCCGCGCTGATCGGGCCGCAACCCGCAAGCGCAGAGACGCCCGACGCGATGAAGAGACGTCGCTTCACGGCCGGTACCAACCGGTAATCATCGATCGCATCTGGTTGACGAACCCCTGCGTCAGCACCTGGAACGTATGAATTCCGAAGAAGCCCAAGAGGAGCAGCATGCCCACGAAATGCCAGAGCCGCGCGAACTGGCGCCCGCCGAAGACGGCGGTCAGCGGATTGGCGATCGCGTCGATTCCGGGCGAGAGTGCGAGGCCGGTGATTACGACGAGCGGCGCCACGACGAAGAGCACGCCCGTGTAGGACGCCTTTTGCAGGGGATTGTAGATGCCATACGGCGGCGGCGTCTTGCGGAGCTTGAGATAGTAGGCCTGCATTGGCCAGAGTTTTGGCAGGTCGCTGGGACGGAGTATCATCTCGCGCAGGTTGCCTTTGACCGCGCTCGAGATCAGCCACGCCAACCAGCAGATCGCGGCGATCCACGCAAAGAAAAAATGCCAGCGGCGTCCGCCGGCGAGGTCTTGGTATCCCGGGATGATGATCGAGGCTCCGAACGCGTGCGCGCTGCGCGATCCCATGCCGTCGCCGGTCCAACCGAGCCATCCGGTCGTCACGAAGGTGTGGCCGAAGATCGTGGTCGTTCCCACGCCGTCGGATGGCGAGCCGATTGCGAGCACGCGCTTTGCGGGATCGCTCTTGTCCGAGGCGTCGAGGTTCGGCGACGCATTGAAGATCTGCAGGCCGCTTCCCACGAGCACCAAGAAGGCGATGAGCCAAACCCAGTGGCTCGCGCGCGTGAGCAGCGCGTAACGATAGATAGCCGGCCGTGCCGCGACGCCTTTCATTCTCTAGAGTATAACGCTTGCGAGGCCCGCTCGGATGAGGGCGCGAACCCGGCCGCATGAGCGAGAGCATCCATCTGAGCGTCAACCAGGGCGTCGCCCGCGTCTCCCTCGCACGGCCGGAGCTCCGTAACGCTTTCAATGCCGAGATGATCGAGCAGCTTCACGAAGCCTTCGCGCGCATCACCGAAGCCGACGACGTGCGCGCCGTCGTGCTCGCCGGGGAAGGTTCGGTCTTCTGCGGCGGCGCGGACGTCAACTGGATGCGCGGCTCGCTCGAATTGAGCTTCGACGCCAACGTCGGCGACGCGGAACGCATGAGCGATATGTTCCGCGCGATCGATAACTGCCCGAAACCGGTCATCGGCGCCATTCAGGGTGCGGCCCTCGGTGGAGGGGCCGGACTTGCGGCCGTCTGCGACATTGTGATCGCGGCCGACGACGCAGTCTTCGGCTTCACCGAAGTGAAGCTCGGCATCATTCCGGCCATTATCTCGCCGTTCGTTCTCGCGAAAATTGGAGCCTCGCAAGCGCGCGCGCTCTTCCTCACCGGCGAGCGTTTCGACGCTCGTCGAGCTCAGACCATTGGGCTCGTGCACGAAGTGGTGCCCGCCCGGGAGCTGACGGCGGCGATCGATCGCCGGCTCGCCGAGCTGCGCAGCGCGGGACCCCAGGCGATAAGCGCAGCGAAGCTGCTCGTCCGGCGCGTCCTCGACAACTCGTACGATGAATCGCGCCCGATTACGACGCAGGCGATCGCGAAACAACGCGTCAGCCCCGAAGGTCAGGAAGGCCTGCGCGCCTTCCTCGAACGCCGCGCCGCCAAGTTCGCCGAGTGAAACGCCTGCTGATTGCCAATCGTGGCGAGATCGCCGTGCGCGTCGCGAGAGCTGCGCGCGAGATGGGCATCGTTCCGCTCGGCATCTACTCCGAAGCCGATTCACACGCGTACCATCTCGACTTCATGGAGGATGCCCGCTGCGTCGGGCCGCCTTCGGCCGCGGACTCGTATCTGAATGCGGACGCGATTATAACCGCCGCCCTCGCGATGAAGGCCGACGCGCTCCATCCCGGTTACGGCTTTCTCTCCGAGCGCGCGCCCTTCGCGCGCGTGGTCCGCGATGCGGGGCTGACCTTCGTCGGTCCATCGCCCGAAGCGATGGCGGCGATGGGAAGTAAGATCGAGGCCAAACACCGCGTCCGCGCCTCCGACGTGCCGACCGTGCCGGGCTACGACGGCGAGGACCAATCCGCCGCAACGCTCGCGGCGGAGGCCGAGCACGCCGGATTCCCGCTGCTGATCAAAGCGAGCGCGGGCGGCGGTGGGCGCGGTATGCGCGTCGTCAATTCGGCCGCCGAATTCGGCGAAGCGCTCGAGAGTGCAAAGCGCGAAGCGCGCGCCGCCTTTGGCGACGACACGGTCCTGCTCGAGCGCTACTTGCGCGATCCGCGCCACATCGAGTTCCAAATTCTCGCCGACGCGCACGGCAAGACGATTCATCTCGGCGAGCGCGAATGCTCGATTCAGCGACGCCATCAGAAAATCGTTGAGGAAGCACCCTCCGTCGCGCTCACGCCGCAACTGCGCACCGAGATGGGGACGGCCGCCGTGCGCGCCGCCGAATCGGTCGGCTACACGAATGCCGGAACGTGCGAATTCATGCTCGATTCCGACGGCGCGTACTACTTCTTAGAGATGAACGCGCGGCTACAAGTCGAGCATCCGGTCACCGAGCTGGTCTACGGTGTCGATCTGGTGCACTGGCAGCTGCGCATCGCCGCCGGCGAACCGTTGAGGCTCTCGCAAGCCGACGTGCAGCCGCGCGGGTGGGCGATCGAAGCGCGCATCTATGCCGAGGATCCTGCAAACGACATGCTCCCTTCGACGGGAACGATCGCGCATTGGTCGCCGCCGGAAGGGCCCGGCGTTCGCGTCGACGCCGGGGTTACGACCGGCAGCGTGGTGAGCCATTACTACGATCCGATGCTCGCGAAGCTCATCGTCGACGGCGCCGATCGAGCGTCCGCGATCGCGCGTCTGAAACGATCCCTCCGAGAGTTCACGATCGGCGGAGTCGCCACGAACGTGCCGCTCCTGCTCTGGATCGCGCGCGACGAAGCCTTTGCGCGCGGCGAAACGACGACGCGATTCCTCGAGCGGCGCCTTGACGAGTCGATCTTTGCCGACGGCGCACCTCCCGAAGCTGCGCTGCTCTGCGCGGCGGCGCTGCTCGTCGACGGGCGGGCCCCGTGGCGTATCGGCGACGTAGGCATACCGCTTCGCTTGCGGCACAACGGCGGCCCGGTCGCGTTGGTCGCCGATTTTGGCGGAGAATCCGGCGTCTGGCGAATCTCGGGCGATCGCCACGGCAAGCTGCGGGCGCAACGCCACGGCGATCTCATTCGCGCAGAGTTCGATGGGAGTGCGCTCGAGGGCGCGGTCACCTACGACGGTGCGGCGATCGACGTGCATTTCGACGGGCGGACCTGGCCGTTTGAGTTTGCGGCGCTCCACTCGTCCGATGCCGCCGGCGGCAGCCACGGCGCCGTTGCGGACGCACACGTCACCGCGCCGATGCCCGGAAGGATCGTCAAGATAGCAATCCGAGACGGCGATGCGGTTGACGAGCATGCGCTCCTCATCGTGCTCGAGGCGATGAAGATGGAGCACCGCATCGAAGCCCCCGCGGCGGCGACCGTAAAGGCCGTCCTCGTCGAGGAAGGCGAGATTGTCGCGAGCGGCACCCCGCTCGTCGAACTGGGGTCTTAAGAGTTTGTCATGCTGAGCGGAGCGACCGCAGGGAGCGGAGTCGAAGCACAAAGGATAGAGAGAGAATCGTGACGCTGCCCCGGCACGTGACCATCTTCGAAATGGGTCCCCGCGACGGGCTGCAGAACGAGAGTGCGCTCATCTCGACCGACGACAAGGTCCGCTACATCGATCTGCTTTCGGAAACAGGCTTGAAATGGATCGAGGCGACCTCGTTCGTGAGTCCCAAAGCGATCCCGCAGCTTGCCGACGCGGCCGAGGTCTTCACGCGCATCCGCAAGGCCGACGGGGTGCGCTATCCGGTGCTGGTTCCGAACGTCAAAGGCTACGAGCGCGCGCGTGCTGTAGACGCCGACGCCATCGCGGTCTTCACCGCGGCGTCGGAACGCTTCACAAAGCGAAACATCAACATGACGATCGACGAATCGCTGGCGACCTTTCGCGACGTTGTTCGTGCCGCTAAGAGCGACGGCTGCTGGGTGCGCGGCTATATCTCCACGGCCTTCGGCTCGCCGTTCGGCGACAGCATTACGCCGCAAATGGTTCTCGACGTCAGCCTCAAGCTTATGGAGATGGGCTGCGACGAGCTCTCGATCGGCGACACGATCGGCGTCGGCGTCCCCAGTCAAGTCGAGGCGCTGATCCCGCTCCTCGCACAGAAGATTCCGCTCGACCTCATCGCAATGCACTTCCATGACACGCGCGGCACAGCGCTCGCGAACGTCTACGCCGCGCTGCAGCAGGGCATCATGAAGTTCGATGCCTCCTCCGGCGGCATCGGCGGCTGCCCCTACGCACCCGGCGCAACGGGCAACGTCGGCACCGAAGACGTGCTCTATCTCTTGCACCAAATGGGCATCGAAACCGGCGTCGATCTCGAGAAGGTGCGCGCCGCATCGCGCTTCATCGCGGGCGTCGTCGGCCATGCTCTGACGAGCAAAGCTTATCAAGCGATGGAAGCGGCGCTTCGCTTGGGATGACAAAAGGGCGAACGCGCCTGCGCTAACGCAGCGCGAGCGGAATGACGAAGCGCGTTGCGGTGTGGGAATCGCTGTAGGCGCTGATCTTGTTGTCGACGAGACTGGCGGCGATTCCCGCGGCGCGAACTTGTGCGTCGCTCGGCTCGGCGCCGCGGCCTTTCGGATGCACGACCCAGACCGCGCCGTTGGGCTCGAGATATGCGGCGGCACGCGCCAGCCGTATGAGATCTCGCGGAGCGTCGATCCGCACGAAGATGAGATCGTAAACAGTGCGTAGCGCCTGGGATGCGGCCTTGGCAAGACGCGCGTTCAGCGCGGATACGAAAGTTTCGTCGTGGCGCCCCACCAGCGCCACATGTGCCTCGGCAAAGACGCCGAGCTTCTCGAAGAGCGAACGGCCGGAGTAGTCTCGCTCGGTTCGCGGCCTCATGAGAAGCGCAGGCTCTTGGGCTTTGGCGGAATCTCCGTATAGGCCATCGGGCGATCCCACCAATCGTGCGCTCGTGCCCGCAGCTTTTCCTCGCTCGGCGGCGGAGGCATTCGCAACGTCAACGCTTGCACGTACGCGTCGAGATAGCGGTCGATCATTCGCTCGATGCTGAACTCCTTATCGACGCGCGCGCGGCAGGCGCGCCGATCGAGCCCGCTCAAGAGCGGCACCTTGGCGACGGCTTCGTCCACGCTCTGGCAGAGAACGCCGGTGACGCCGTCGACGACAATTTCGGGCATCGAGCCCATGCGCGCGCCCAGCACCGGCGTTCCGCAGGCCATCGCCTCAATCGTCGTCAGCCCAAAGCGCTCGGGGCGGGTCGTCATGTGCACGAGCGCAAGAGCGCCCGAGAGAAGCTCGTTACGCGCCTCGCGCTCGACCGCCCCCAAGAACTGCACGCGGTCGCCATCGATATGCGGCGCGACGCACTCGCGGAAGTAGCTTTCGTCGTGCGGGATCGCGGCGATCTTCAGCGGTATGCCGGCACGCTTCGCGATCTCGATCGCGAGATGCGTTCCCTTCTCGGGATGGAAGCGCCCCAAGAAACAGAGATACTCGCCCGGTCGCTCTTGGAACGTAAACTGCGCGGGATCGATGCCGTTATACGTTGTGGCGAGATAGTCGAGGCCGGGATCGCGGTCGGCGTTGGAGATCGAGCAATAGAAGCTGCGTTGCGCGCCGGCGTAGTAAGCCGCCAGGATCTGCGGCCTCGAGAATCCGTGAATCGTCGTCACCAGCGGCGGCGCCTCCGTGGCGAGCGCGTAGGTGAGCGGTTTCCAGTCGAGGTGGTTGTTGATGAGGTCGAACTCGTTCGCGCGCCGGAAGAGTTCGCCGATGTGCAGCGCGGTGAAGACCTCGCCGTCGAGCGCGGGGTCTTCGTTGAGACCGACCGGCACGACCGAAACGAGCTTGCCTTCGAAACTGGAGTTGCCGGTGGCGAAAAGCGTGACGTCGAGCCCGCGCCGGCGCATTCCGTCGGCGACGTTGAAGGCGATCTGCTCCCAGGGCCCATAGCCCGGAGGCGGCGCCGGCCACGAAATTGCCCCAAGCACCGCCAAGCGCAGACCCCTTAGCTCCACGCGGCTACCGGTCGTCGTCTACGATGCGATGGTCGCGCTGCGCGAGCGCTAGGCTGAAGCGGGTACGGCGAATCATCTTCTCCATCGAGACTTTGGAGAACGGCGGCACCGGCGCCGCGCGCGTGTAGTCGAACATGTCGCTCAGATCGTCATCGTTGACGTCGCGCTGCCCCATGTTCCCCAGGTTCCAGTTGCGCTCGATAAACTTCGTGATCGACGTCGACTCGCGTCGCGTGTGGGAGACATACGGCATTGCGTGCGGATTGCCGGGGTCGTAATTCGAGCGAGCCCAGGCTGAGATGACGATGATGGGAATGCGAAAGCCCCAGGTCGTGCCGTCGGGCCCGGCCGGCGGTGCGACGTGATCGTACCAGCCGCCCGAGTCGTCCCACGTAACGATCATCGCGCTGTTCTTGTAGTAGTTGCATTGCGCGGAGGCGTTGCGGCTCTGCACGAGCGCGAGATAGATCGACCCGACCCAGCCCGGTCCGGCCGCGCTCAGGCTGCCGGCATGGTCCGAGTCGAGGTAGTTCGGCATCACGTACGAGACTTGCGGCAGCCGGCAATTTTCGATATCGCTCAGGATTCGTCCCGAGGGCGTGACGACGTTGCGGCGCCAATCCGAACCGTAGCGAATCCGGCGAAACGCGTCGTAGATGTTGACGGTCGGATTGACGATGTCGTCGTACGCGCCGGTATAGTACTTCCAGCTCACGTGCGCGGCGTCGAGCAGATCCGCAACCGACGTCTGATCGAAACACGGAAAGACGCCCGGCCGGATCATCGTCTCGCCTTGGCCGAAGATCGGAACGGTCGTGCCGGCCTTCGCGTCGCAACCCCAGATCTCGCTATTCGGGTTCCCCGCAATTCGGCTCTGCGCCGTCGCGAGCGTGTAGTGACTTGGAAACGTCGGCACGAGCCGCGGCGCAAAGTTCGCGTCGGCCAGTGCGTAGCGAGCCGCAAGCATGTGGTAGATTGTCGTCTCGCTCGCGGGAAGGTGCGCGTAGGCGAAGCCGCGCTCGGGCTTAGCGAAACCGAATGCCGAGTAGACTGAAACGTCGGCGAAGCCGTCCATCTTACCGTGATTCCATTCGGCAAGCAGCGATGGATGGGTGTGGCTAGGATCGCCCGGGTTCTCGAACGGCACGGGCTTGAGGCGTACGGGGGTTCCGTCTACCGTCGTCGTTTGAGAGGTGTCGGCGCCGGGATAGGGAGCGCCGCCCGCGAGGACCGAGGATGCGAAAAGATCGTCGAACGTGCGATTCTCCTGCACCAGCACGATCACGTGCGCGATCGGGCTGCCGGGTACCGGTTGGCCGAGCAGCGTCGGATTCGCGCCGGGAGCCGTGGCCGACCCGCCGAGCACCGCGGCCGGTACGGTGGCCAGCAGGGCAAGAATAACCGGTGCGACGCTGCGCATCTACTGAATCAGGCCGTTCTTAAAAACGAGCTGCGGTTCGCGCAGCGCGCGCACGTCTTCTCCGACGTCGCGTGCCAAGAGCAGCAGATCGGCGGGCTCGTCGACCGCGAGGATGCCGTGATGCAAGCCGATCAGCTCGGCCGCGACGTTCGTCGCCGCATGGAGCGCCTGCTGCGGCGTCATTCCCAGCAGCGCCCACATCAGCTCGACCTCTTGCGCGTAGTTCTCGTGGTAGTTGTAGGGGGTACCAGCATCGGATCCGCCGGCGATGCGCACGCCTTCCTCGTAAGCGTGACGAATGTTCGTTAACATCGACTCGTTGATGCCGCGTGCCTTTTCGACCACATACTTCGGCTGCTCGCCCTTCTCCAGATTGGCGAGAATGCACGTCGGCGCGCTGAGCGTCGGAACGAGATAGACGTTGCGCTCTTTGAAGAGCGCGATCGCCTCGTCGTCGAGCAGCGACCCATGCTCGATCGAGTCGATTCCCGCGCGCAAGGCGTTCTTGATGCCTCCGGTGCCGATTGCATGGGCGGCGACGCGCAATCCGTGCCGATGCGCTTCGTCGATCGCCGCGGCGAGCTCGTCGGGCGTCAGCTGGGCGTTGCCCGGAACGGCGCCCTTGGTCAGCACGCCGCCCGTCGCGATCAGCTTGATGCAATCGGCTCCGCCCCACATCTGTTCGCGCACGGCTTTGCGCGCATCCCACGGCGAATCGACGGCGCGTCCGATCGGCCAGCCGTGGCCGCCGGTCATGCAGAGCACCGCGCCGGCGGCCCGCATGCGTGGTCCCGAAATGCGCCCTTCTTCGACCGCATCGCGCACGTCTTGGCCGATGCGGTTCGAGCTGCCGACGTCGCGGATCGTGGTTATTCCCGCCTTCACCGACTTGCACGCGTTTTCAACTGCGCGCAGCAAGCGCTGGTTCGGCGTGGTCGTCGCAATCATGCCCATCATGTCGGGCTCGCCGCTTCCTTCGAGGTGGGCGTGCGCATTGACCAGACCCGGCGTCACGCAGGGCGCTTCGAGGTCGCAGTCGCCGGCTGCAGCGCGAATCTCCGCGACCCGGCCCTTGTCGAGCACGATGTCGACGCGGCGTTTGGGCGGCTCGAGCGTGCCGTCGTAAAAGACTCCGGCTCGAACGATCATCGTGGCAGCTATTCGAAGCGGGCTCCGGCCAGGCCCTCTAGCGTCGTCCAGCGCAGCTTCCCGAGCGCCGCTTGTGCGCGCGCAATTGCGGCGTCGTCGACCGGTCCGTCGACGAGCATCGTGAAATGCCCCATCTTCCGGCGCGCGACCGCATGGCGCTTGCCGTAGACGTGCAAGACGATCGATGGATCGCTCAACAGTTCCGCGACCCCGGCCAAGTGATCGCCGGTGCCGTCGCCCAACACGTTCACCATGATCGCGTTGGCAAGAAGGCGCGGCGGCGATAGCGGCAGCTCGCAGATCGCCCGAACGTGCTGCTCGTACTGCGAGCAGGGCGTGACGTCCATCGTGTAGTGCCCGCTGTTGTGAGGGCGCGGCGCGACTTCGTTCAGGAGCAGCTGCCCGCTCTTCGACAGGAAGAATTCCACGCAGTACGTACCGACGATGCCCAATCGCCGCCCCACGATCTCGGCCATCTCCCGCGCTTGCTGCGCCGTGCGCTCGTCGATGCGCGCCGGAGCGATCGTCCTCGTCAGAATGCCGCGGTCGTGCGTATTCTCGGCAACGGGATACGCGACGATCTCGCCACGCGCGTTGCGGGTCGCGATCACGCTAAGCTCGCACGCGAGCGGCACCATCGACTCGTAGATCAGCTCGGCGCCGTTCGCGGCCTCGAGCGCGGCCTGAGCCTGCTCGAGCGAATCGGCCTGCCATTGCCCCTTTCCGTCGTAGCCGCCGCGCACGGTCTTGAGGATCGCCGGAAAGCCGATGCGCGCGACCGCACGAGCGAGTTCGGCCGCATCGCGAACGCGCGCAAACTCGGTCGTTGCCAAGCCGGCTTCGCGAGCGAACTCCTTCTCGAGCAGCCGGTCTTGGGTGACGCGAAGCACGCTGCTGGACGGGGTGACTCGATACGACAACGATTCGAGATGGCGCACCGAATCGATGTCTATGTTTTCGAACTCGTAGGTGATCACGTCGCTGCGGCGTCCCAGCTCTTCGATCGCGACGAGATCGCTGTAGGCCGCGACGATTTGTTCGTCGGCGACCTGGCCGCACGGTGAGTGCTCCTGCGGATCGAGCGTGATGACGTGATATCCCATGCGCTTGGCATCGAGTGCGAACATGCGGCCGAGCTGGCCGCCGCCGATCACGCCGATGGCGGCGACGGGCTTCAATCGAGCGTGCTGGAGGAGGCCGCGTCGTGCATGCTCGCCACGTATTCCGCAAGCCGCTCGGCGACGCCGGCGTCGTTGAGCGCGACGATGCGAGCGGCGAAGAGCGCGGCGTTGACGGCGCCGCCGATCGCCATCGTTGCGACCGGGACGCCCGGAGGCATCTGCGCGATCGAGAGCAGCGAATCGAGGCCGCTCACTCGGGAGTGCACCGGGACGCCGATGACCGGAACGAGCGTTTTTGCCGCGGTCATTCCCGGCAAATGCGCCGCGCCGCCGGCACCGGCGATGATCGCGGCGAGACCGCGCTGCGCGGCCGAGGCCGCATATTCGAACATTTCGTCGGGCATGCGGTGCGCCGAAAGGACGCGCACCTCGCAGGGAATTTCGAGCTCGTCGAGCGTATCGCGCGCCGCCGACATCGTCTCCCAATCGGATCGGCTGCCCATGATAATTCCGACGACCGGTGGTTTGCTCGCTGGGGCCATCGCGAGGCGCTTCGCGCCCTCCTCTAACTTGTCATCCTGAGCGGAGCCCCGTAGGGGCGGAGTCGAAGGACGTGCGCATGTCCCGCTTTCTCCTCGGTATCAACTATTGGCCGCGCAGCAGCGCGATGTACATGTGGGAGCGCTTCGATATCGACGAAATCGGCGCGGACGTCGCTCGCATCAAGGAGCTCGGCTTCGACGTGATCCGCTTCTTCCTGATATGGGATGCGTTTCAACCGCAGCCCAGCGCGATGAGCCCCGAGGCGCTACGCCGCTTCGACGCGGTGATGGAACGCATCGCCGACGCGGGACTCCAAGCGATGCCGACGCTCTTCTGCGGTCACATGAGCGGCGTCAACTGGCTGCCGGCGTGGAGCCTCGAGCCTGAGACGACACACGGGCGCTTTCGAACGATTACCGGCGGTAAGGTCGTCGACCGCTCGATCGGCGATTTCTACGCGAACCCCGAGCTGCTGAAGGCGCAGACTTTTTTTGCGCGCCGCATCGGCGAGCGGCTGCGCGACCATCCCGCGCTTCTTGCGTGGGACCTCGGAAACGAGTTCTCCAATCTCCGTCAGCCTACCACGCCGCGCGACGCCGCCGATTGGAGCGCCCGTTTGACCGACGCGTTGCTCGAAGCCTCCGGCGCCGGTGTTTCCGCCGGCATGCACGGCGAAGATTTCGACCAAGACCGCCGGTTGCGGCCTTCGAGCATCGCACGCCCTTGGATCTTCGCAACGATGCACGGCTATTCGGTCTATAGCAAGTTCGCGCGCGACCGGCTCGATCCCAACGTCGTGCCCTTCCTCTGCCAACTGCAGCAGTCGTTTAGCCGCAAACCCGTGCTCTTTACCGAGTTCGGGAATCCCGAATGTCCGCCCGGAGCAAATCGCGTCGACGGCTTCGCGTGCCTCGACGAAGCGGAGCTGGCGGAGTATGGAAGCGCCGTGATCGAGCGGCTTCACGCGCGCGGCGCGCTCGGCGCATTTTGGTGGTGCTGGGCCGATTACGATCCGGCGCTCGCGAACGTCCCGCCCTTCGATTGCGCCCCACACGAGCTGCGATTCGGCGTCGTGCGCAACGACGGCAGCCTCAAGCCGGTCGCGCAAACCCTCGCGCAATTCGCGCGCGAAGCACGTACGGTCGTCGAGCCGCCGCCCGCGCCGATCGCCGACGAGACCGAGCACTACGCGGGGCTTCCCGAGAGCATCGAGCGCGAATACCGCGCGTACTGCGACACCCATGCCTGAGGGTGAACGCGCGCTGATCGTCACCGGCGCGAGCTCCGGAATTGGGCGCTCGCTCGCCCTCGCTGCCGCGCGCGCTGGGTATCGCATTGTGATGGTCGCACGCCGGCGGGAACGGCTCGAAGAGGTCGCTCGATCGATTCGTGACGCCGGCGGGTCGAGCGCCGTGGTTGCCGGCGACGTGACATCGCGCGAGCTGCCGGCGAGAATCGTGGAGACGGCGTTGCGCAGCTTCGGACGGATCGACGTCGTCGTCAACAATGCCGGCGGCGGCGCCTACGGCCCACTGCTCGACCAGGGCGACGCCGCGATCGAGGCGCAGTGGCAGGTGCACGTCGCGGCCCCGCTGCGAATAGCCCGAGCCGCGCTGCCGGCTCTCGAAGCGACGCACGGTCAGCTGATCTTCGTCGGTTCGGGCGTTGCGCGAATTCCGCTGCCGCAGCAAGGTGCTTACGCGCTTGCAAAAGCCGCGATGCGCGCCGCGGCGATCCAATTGCGCCGCGAGCTGCGCGTGCGCGAAATCGCCGTGACCTACGTCGATCCAGGCGTCGTTGCGACGGAGTTTCACAGCTCGCTGAGCGTCGAACGCCCTCGCGGCCCAATTGCCTCGCCGGAGCATGTCGCGCGCGCCATCCTGCGCGGCATTCGGCGGCGCTCCGCCGTCGTCAACGCCGTGCCGTGGCAGACCGCGTTCGCGGCGCTCGGCGAATGGGCAGGCACGCTCGCCGATCCCGTCGTCATCGGCGGATATACCGCGCGGCGCACGCCGCAAGCGCTGGAGACCGCACCGCCGATACCTTGTCATTCTGAGCGGAGCGAGGCGAAGCCGAGCGGAGTCGAAGGACGGTCCGGCTTCGAAAGCGCGCTCGAGCCGGTCGCACGGCGAATGGACCGCGTGAAGCTTCCTCAGAGCTTTCTGCGCGAGGCGCTCGTGCCGGGCTCGACGCTCGAGCTGAGCGCGCTGGCAATGCGCTGGGCCGGGATGCCGAATAAGAACGAGCGCGCCGTGATGCGCGAGGCGCTCGACGCGCTCGCGCAAGGCGGCTACTTGCAACCGATGGAGGAGGAAACGTGGAGAGTCATACGCGTCGCCGATTGAGCGGCGTACTGCTCGCGGTAGCGCTGGGCGCGATTTTGCCGGCGGGTGTGGCGCGCGCCTCGGTAGGGCGCGTCGAGCAAGGCGGCGTCTTCGCGCTGCTCGGCGGCACGCCGAAGATCGTTTCGGAGTTCTGGGCGGACCACGCTGCAGGCTTCAGCGCGACGCTGAAAGTTCGCCAATTTCAGCTCGACGGCAAACCGATTCTCGACTACGACGTCGACATGGAGCACGTCATGCATATGGTCATCGTCCGCGACGACTTTGCGACGTTCGCCCACCTGCACCCGGATTTCGACGCGACGAGCGGGACGTTCTGGCAGCCCTTCACCAAAGAGCCGAACCACCGCTATTACGTCTACGCCGATTCGACCCCGCATGGGATCGGCCAGCAAGTCTTCCGCTTTACGATCGAGAGCGACGGCCCCGTCACGAAACCGCAACCGGCGTTGAGCCCGTCGCCCCGCAGCATCGCGCTCGGCCCGTACACGGTCAGTCTCTCTAAGAGTACGCTGCCGGCAAACACGCCCAAAAAGCTGAACCTGACGGTTTTGGAGAACGGTCAGCCCGCGCACGACCTCGGTACCTATCTCGGCGCCGCAGCGCACGCGGTTTTCATCAACACCTCGACGCTTGCATACGTTCACGTGCACCCGATGGTTCGCGCAAAACATGCCGGGGCGAATACGAACATGCACGCGATGATGGGGGGCCAAGCCGGTCCGTTCATGCAGATGACGGTGCCGGCGCTTCCCGCCGGGACCTACAAGCTTTGGATTGAGTTCCGCGGGGCCAACGACCGCCTCTACACGGCGCCCTTCACGATACTCGCGCAGTGAGGCGCCGCATGAGAACCGCCGCAAAGAAGAGCACCGTCGCAAGCAGAACGATCGTCGCCCCGCTCGAAGCGCGTACGTAATACGATAAATAGAGGCCGCCCTCGGTGCTCAGCGCACCGAAGAGCGCGGCAAGTCCCATCATCGGCGCGAAGCGCGAGGTTAGTTGATAAGCGGCGGCCGCGGGCGTGACCAGCAATGCCGCGACGAGCACGATCCCGACCGCCTGAAGCGCGACGACGATGGTCAGGGCGAGCATCACCAGCAACGCGTACTCGTATGCCGGGGCGTCGATGCCGCTCGCCTGCGCCACGACCGGATCGAACGTTGTGTATAAGAGCCCGCGAAAGAGCACGATCACGGCGCTTGCGACGACGACGCTCAGCCCGAGAATCAGCCAGAGATCCTGCGGCTGGACCGCGAGAATATCGCCGAAGAGAAAGCTCTGCAGATCGATCGCATAGCTGCGTTGCTGGCTCATGAGGAAGACGCCGAGCGCGAACATGCCGGTGAAGAGCACGCCGATCGTCGTGTCGAGCGAAATCCGCGCGCGGCGATGAACGTAACCGATGCCGAGCGCCGTCAGCACGGCAACGACCCCCGCGCCGACGTAGAAGTTAGCGCCGCGGAGATAGGCGATGACGATACCCGCGAATGAGGCGTGCGCGATCCCGTCACCGATGAACGAGAGCTTTCGTAGAATCACATACGTTCCCATCGTCGAGCAGAGCAATCCGACCGCGAGCGCCGCCACGAACGCGCGCTGCATGAAGGCGTACTGAAACGGCTGCGTCAGGAGGTCCGTCAGCTGCGTATCTCCGGATGGGTTGCGTGCGCTGCGTGCGGCTCGTGATCGTGACGCAGGTGCCCGTGAGTGTGTGCGTGCTCGCGAATCGCGCTGTAGGCCCCCGACTCGACGACTTGGCGCGGGGTTCCCAGCGCGAGCACGCGCCGGTCGACGACGAGGAGCCGGTCGAACCATTCGTCGACCCGGTCGAGGTCGTGCGTCGCCATCAGAACCGGCAGTCCTGCCGCGACCAGCTCGCGCACGATCTTGCAGAGCGCCTCCTCCGTCGCAGCATCGACTCCGGTCGTCGGCTCGTCGAGCAGTAAGAGCTTGGGCTCCTGCGCGATGGCCCGCGCGACGAACGCGCGCTGCTGCTGCCCGCCCGAGAGATTCGAGATGCGCCGATGCGCGAGCTCGGTCATCTTCACCAGCTCGAGCGCCTTACGAATGACCTCGCGATCGTGTGCTCCGAAATGCTCCCAGAAGCGAAGGCGAGCGAAACGCCCCATCGCTACGACGTCCCAAACCGTCGCGGGGAACGACCAATCGACGGCCTCGACCTGCGGAACGTAGGCGATCGTTCCGGGTGAGAGCTTGCGCGGGTTCTCGCCGAGCACGCGCAGTTCACCGCGCGACGGCACCAAGAGCCCCGCGATGGTCTTGAGCAGCGTCGACTTCCCCGAGCCGTTCGGGCCGACGATGCCGAGCGCCTCGCCGAAGTGCGCCGTGAACGTCACGCCCTCGAGTGCGGTAAAATCCTCATAGCGCACGACCAGATCGCGCGCAACCATGGCATCCTGCACTATCGGAGCGTCTGCACGATGACGCCGGTGTCATAAGTTAGCATGTCGATATAGTTTGCAACGCGCGGATCGGTGCCGACCGAGTCGTCGTAGAGGTTCTCGACGACTTTGATGCCGGCGCCCTGCGCGATGGAGTAGAGCAGCTTCGGGCTGTACTCGGGCTCGCTAAAGACGCCGCGCACGTGATGCTGCTTGGCGAGATCGATGAGGCGGGCAATCTGCTGGGGGTTCGGCTCTTGTCCGGGATTGCGCTCCACGAAGCCGAGCGTCGTGATGCCGAAACGATCGTTGTAGTATTGCCACGCGTTGTGGAAGACGATCATGTAGCGATGCGAGGGCGGTATCGTGGCGATTTGGCCTCGGATCGACGCGACGAGCCGGTCAAGCCGGCGGTCGTAGCTCGCGGCATTGCGCCGGTAATCGGCGGCATGCGAAGGATCGACGGCGATCAGCGCATCGCGGATCTCGAGGACGTAGTGCTTCGCGAAGACGGGATCCATCCAGAGATGCGGGTTGTCGTTCACGACCGGAAGCCCGTCCGCGCAGACGACGACGCGCAGGTCGCGCGAACCGGCATCGCGGAGCAGCCTGTCGAGCCACGATTCGAGTCCGGCGCCATTTTCGACGAGCACGTCGGCGTCGGCGACCGTCGCGACGTCCTGCGGCGCCGGCTCAAACGTCTCAGGCGACGCGCCGATCGGAACGATGTTCTTCACGCTAACGTGCTCGCCGCCGACGCCTTGCACGAACGAGTTGAGCGTCGAAATGGTCGTCGCCACCTGAATTTTTCGGCCATTCTCACCCTGAGCAGACGCGAAGGGAGACCTGTGCGCACATCCTGCGATCGCGAACAGCAGCGCCAGGGCGACGACGCGTTTCATCGGCAGGCTCGGCATCGCCCGAAGAACTCCATCGCGTGGCCGTCGAGCTCGAATCCGTGGAGCGCCCGCAACGACTCGGCGAACTGCTCCATCGCCGTGCAGTCGACGTCTTCGACGCGACCGCACTCTCCACAAATTGCGTGGTGGTGATGTGGGGCTGGTTCGCAGAGCATGAACGTTGCCTCGCCGTCGGCGTCGGTGCGTTCGGTAACTTCGCCCTTCGCTCGAAGGCGGTCGAGCGTGCGATAGACCGTCGAAAGCGAAACGCGAGCGCCGCCTCGCTTCAATCGCTCAAAGATCTGTGCAGCTGAAAGAAAGCGCGGCTCTCGCTGGAGAACCGCTGCGATCTTTTCGCGCGGCCGCGTCATGTACTCCGCACGCATGCCCATGCATGCTTAGTATTTGCGAACCGTTGTCAAATCCTTCCGTTCGGTGGCGAATCTAGCTCGGGCTTGGGGCAGGGCTCGGTGAGGGGCAGGTCGCGATGGCGGCTTTGGCTTTAGCGTGTACCTGATCTCGCCAGTATTGCGACGTTTCCGACCAGGCCGGCAACGTAAGCCCTACGGCCTCGGCGCGCGTTCGAATCTTTGGAACTACGTCGTTGAATTCGAACGGCACCGAGCCGTCTTCGTTGATCACATTAGCGAGCGTAAGCCAAGCATCGGCGAGCATCATCTTCGGCAACGCCTGCGCGGCGGCCGGACACGACGCATTGAGGCGAGCAGCGATGTCGGCCTCGAGCGTGAGGGCCGATGCCGTGGCCGCGGCAATCCGCGCGAAGAACGCCGCGCGTTCTGCGTCGGTCGAGCAGACGCTGTTCAAGATCTCCCGCTCTTCGTTGAGCACCGAGATGGCGTCGGCAATTGCGCCATACCGTTGAAGAAGCTCCCCCGGCGTGCCGCCCGGTGCGTGCCGATCGTAATCGCGGATGCGTCCCGACGCATCGTCGATTGTTTGGCCGTTACACCGGTTAGCCGCGAGCTCGAGCGGCGCCGCGGCGCGTGCCGGCGCCAAGGCGCCCGGCAGAATGCTCGTTGCCAACGCCAACGCCAGCGCCAACGCCCCGGTATACGAAAGCTTGCTCATCTGCTTTGACAGGTGCCCATCGCGGCACGTACAATCCTCCAGGTCGCGAAGACGCGTGGGGATGTAGCTCAGCTGGTAGAGCACTTGCTTCGCATGTAAGGGGTCGGGGGTTCGAGTCCCCCCATCTCCACCATCTAAAACGTCCGATTCTGTAAGGAGTTTTGGCGTTTCGATCACCGTGGCAAAGGCCGCGGTCGGCGAACACTTAGAATTCGTGTAGGGGGTCAGGGGTTCGAGTCCGCGCCTCGACGATCATCAGGAAAAGCTTACTCTGTAAGACATTTTGGCGATTTCTTTCTGCGGCAAAGCGAAGAGCGACGAGTGGCGGTTACTACGATCGCACGACAATTAAGTTAGAGTGCGCCAAGATCCGATCGGAGTCTGGGTGATGACACGCTTGCAGCGAGGCGGTCTCGCGCCACGAGCCGCTCCGTTAGCGGGTACCACCAGAGAAGTGCCGGCAGGCGGGTTATTCAGTTTCTTCTTCGCGCGCTAGTTCTTCGTGAGAAGGCGATTCAACGCCTGATGATGCCTCTGCAAAGTCAGCCTGGGAAATGCCCCGAACCAACCGCCGCGATAAACGATTGAGGCCCGCGTCAAGCACTGCCGCCGTAGCCCGAAGCGTGGAAGAGCTCAAGCCGTAGGTGCGGGCGAACGCAGGAAACGCACAAACGACGTCACAGACCTGATCAATGATGCGACGACTAACCTGCTCTCCGATGTCCTGACTTTTGCCAAGCTCTACGATGTCAGCCACGGCAATGTCATCGCCCCCGTGGCCGCCGACAGCAAGGTAATGTTCGCCTCCGGGTCCCCTTGAAAATGTAAGGTCGTACGGTGGTGCGAGTGTCCACCTCCCGGTGTCATCCATCAAAAACGCATGTTGCTTGGCGTGGTCGTCCCGATTGTGCGCGGCAATGTTGAATACCATACGCAGGAACATGCGCTCAACGGCTCGCTGATCGCGCGTAACCCTGCGCGTTAGCCGGAGGAGGGTGTCGTAATCAATGGTTGGTGTCGTCCAATCGGTATCAAGCAATCCTGCAACCGAAGCTACGTGGACGCGCGTGCCGCTTTGCCCGCGGTCGAAGCGGCGCGTTGCGAAATAGCCGGGTCCTCCGCGCGTCTGGATAAGGCGCGTGGGAGACACATCAAGACCGCATGCGCGCGCCATGTCCGCATAAGCGGCTTCCAGCGGCCCAATATCGACGACGTCGTGTCGCGACCCGCGGAGCTTGACGAGCCAAGCTTCATAGCCCGGAGGTGGCGGCTCATCGCCCGCGATTACTTGCCCCTCGGTATTAATCGCAATAAGAACCTTTGGGCGAGCCCCACCAGACGAGCCGCCCAAACGCTCGAGTTGGGGCAGTACGGCGCTGTCCTGGCCTTCCAACACCAAGCCCGCCTCGCGTGCCAGCACGTCTAAGTCGATTGCGCCGACCTTTTCGTTCGCCGCTTTAGGTTCGTAGACCAGGGCTCCCATGCCGCGCGAGCCCACGATCGCAAGCCTATCCAATGCGGTCAAGGATGCGTAATCAATTCTTGCGCGTTGGGCGCGGCGGCGAACAAGCAAGTCGCCCCATGCGTCGGGAAGGCTATCGGCAAAAATGCCGTGCAGCCCCTGAAAAAGCGTTGGCTCCTTGGCCCACTCCAGCTCATTTGGCCGCAGTGGAAGAAAAGGATTGAGCGTGAGCCCACTTGCAATGAATGCCGTATTGTAATCGAGCACGGCTCGACCGCGCTCAATCGCCAGTCTGCCGACGGGGAGTTGCGCCGATAGGTCAAAAGCCAACGCGACCGTAAGTGGAGTGCCAGGCTTTACCTTCATCGTCGCGACCGTGGCGCGCGCGCGCGCTTCCGAGCAGTGCGCGCGCTTTCCCGCAGAATCTGATCAAAAGTGCGCGCGTCGCGAGTCGGAAAGAGAGAAGCGAAGCCGCGCTCGGCGCCCACCGCGAGCGCGATCTTAATCACGGCGTCGAAACCCACGTTTTCACCCTTTTCAAAGCGGCGCAGCGTCAGCAGGCCGACGCCTGCTGCCCTGGCGAGGTCGGCTTGGCGCCGGCCAAGGGCCAGCCTCAGATCAGCCGCTCGCTGGCCTACCTGCTTCGCGATTTCCGCTGGGCTGTAAAGGCTAAGATCATCGTCCATTTTTGAACTATTATAGCATCGTTATCTTGATAATGCACGGAATATGGGCTTTTAATGAAACGCACTCGGAACTCTTGGGCCTTCGGAAGGGTGTGTGGGGACCCTGGCCCGAGGGCCGACGAACGACCGCTCGTGGTTAGCTCCTGCTGGGATTGTATTGACATTCATCGATTCTCTGGATAGCATCGAAATATGTCAATGCAACGGTGCTGCCCTTCAGTCAAGGTGGCGAACCTTAACCCGGAGGGCGAGGCGGCGCTCTTCAAGGCGATCGGCGACCCTCATCGCCTAACCATTCTGGCCACGCTCGCCCGCGTCGACGGGGACGTTTGCGTCTGCGACTTCACGAACGGCTTGCCGCTCAATCGGCCAACCGTGCCACATCATCTCCGTATCCTACGCGAAGCGGAGCTGGTCACGAGTGAACGCCGTGGCACCTGGGTCTACTACCGCCTCGCGCCAGAGGCGTACGAGCGACTCGGCGACGCGTTGACCTCCATCTTCGGACAGAAAGTGCTTGCATGAGGATGCACCTCAATCTTGGTACCACGGATCTCGGCAAAAGCGTGAAGTTCTACTCGACGCTGCTCGATGCGAAACCAACGAAGTTCCTCGGCGACTACGCGCTGTTCATCACGGATCAGCCGGCACTCGAGCTCACCCTCGACCTAACGGATCAGGTTTCCCCAACCCAAGATGCGCATTACGGCGTGTACGTCGAGGACGCGGAGGACGTGGAACGCGCGATAGCGCGACTGGAGCTGGCCAATCTCGCTTCGTCCATAGAACGCGAAGAAACGTGCTGCTACGCAAATCAAACTAAGGTGTGGGCTATCGATCCGGAGGGCCGTCGTTGGGAGATCTACGCCGTCCACGAGGAGACTGCAGAGCGTGACGACGCCCATACGACATGCTGCTCCGCGGGCGGCCAAACGCGACAGTGCTGCATCGCCGAATGACCTTGCTCAGGCGAAGCGCCGCCGAGGCCCTGGGTTCGGCTTTCCTGCTCGCCGGCGTTGTCGGCTCCGGTATCATGGCGCAGCGGCTCTCGGGCGGCAACCTCGCCATTGCGTTGCTCGCCAATACGCTTGCGACGGGCGGAGTGCTCATGTGCCTCATCGCCGCGCTCGGCCCGATATCCGGCGCGCATTTCAATCCGGCCGTCTCGCTCGCCGATGCTATGCGCGGGGGCCTGCGGTGGAGCGAAGCTCCCGCGTATGTTGGCGCGCAGATCGGCGGCGCCATCGCCGGAGTCGCGGCGGCGAATACGATGTTCGGCCTTCCGGTCTTTTTTGCGTCGCATCATGCTCGCGTCGGTCCGGCTCAGTGGTTCGCCGAATTTGTCGCAACGTTTGGCTTACTCCTCGTGATTTGGGGCTGCGTTCGCTTCCGTTCGGCCTTTACTCCGTTCGCCGTAGCGGCCTATATCGTCGCCGCGTACTGGTTCACGTCGTCGACCTCGTTCGCTAATCCGGCAGTGACGCTCGCGCGGTCGCTCTCGGACACGTTTGCCGGCATTCGACCTCAAGATGCGCCGGAATTCGTTCTGGCTCAGATAGCCGGCGCCGTGGGTGCCACGATTCTCTTTGCGTGGCTCGTCCCGGGCCAAGACCTTGTAACGGAGTCAGCGCCCCTTCAGCATGATGGAGAAACCAATGCGGTCGCCTAAGTCATCCGTACTTTTCGCATGCGTCCGAAATGCAGCCCGAAGCCAAATGGCGGAGGCATTTCTTAAGGGCATCTGTCCGGATGAGTTCGATGCGGAGAGCGCAGGACTCGAGCCCGGCGAGCTCGATCCGCTAGCCGTAGCAGCGATGGACGAGGCCGGAATCGACATATCGCACAATCGAACGAAAAGCGCGTTCGATCTGTTCAAGGCTGGACGAATATTTGGTTATGTCGTCACCGTCTGCGATGAGACGAGCGCCGAGCGCTGCCCGATCTTTCCAGGGGTGACAAAGCGGCTGCATTGGAGTTTCGCCGATCCAGCCTCGTTTGAGGGATCGTGGGAGCAACGTCTTGCCTTGACTCGGATCGTGCGGGACCAAATCCGCGATCGGGTGAAGGCTTGGTGTGACCAGGTCTGTCCACGCGCCAGGAGCAGTGCGTAGGCCGGCTTGGGGAAACAACCCAAGCTAGCGCCCGGAAGCGTACGACAATCTTACGACAATTCGCGCGGAAGCTGGCGGAAAACGCGAACGCTAGCGGACGAAAGATCGGACTCAAAAACGCTGGCGCCGCAAGGAAAATAGGCTATTCCCTGCGTTTCGTACGCACTCTAGGTTTCGCGGAGCGTTTACTTCGCATGTAAGGGGTAGGGGGTTCGAGTCCCCCCATCTCCACCGTCGAAAACGTCCGATTCCTTAAGGGATTTCGGCGTTTTCGTTTTTGCGGCAAGACAAATCAGGGTGTGCTTATGGAGGTTGGTCTTACGGTATCCGCGTTCCAAGCGGCAAAAGTTACGGATCAATCTGATTACTTGCACAATACGCAAGGGGCCGGGGGTTCGAGTCCCCATCTCCACCATCGAAAACGCCTGACTCTCCATAGGAATTTTTTGCATTTTTCGTGCGCGGCTTTCCGAACGATCGGGCGCATTTACCTTCGTGGTAAGCGTGGTCAGGGTTCGAATGCTCTCATCTCACAAGTGCGGAAGCCCCAAGACGGCGATGCCGCGCGCAAAAGGATCTGCCCACGAGGCAGAGGTGAAGTGCGGCGCGCGTCAGCGGTTGCTTTGCGCGCGAGAAGCCCTATGCGTTTGTTCCGTTGGCGTAGATTGAAAGCGCGCGTGCGATAACCCCGTTCACTGGCGCGTCGACGTGCAACTCGCCGGCCAATCTGACGACTGCGCCGTTGAGCCATTGGAGCTCAAGCCGCCGCCCGCGCTCCAAGTCCACTGCCATTGAAGCACGCATTCGCGCCGGCAGCGTATCGCAATAGCGTAACTGAGCCCGAGCGAATTCGGGATCCAAGTTGACGCCGAGAGCCAACCCGACCCTAACGGCTTCAAGCATCGTCTCTCCAAGCAATGAGCGGGCCTCAGGATTCTCACGGATCCGGCCGATGTCCGAGCGCAGCAAGGACGTAATTCCAGCTATGCCGACCAGAAAGGCGAACTTTTCCCAGGTTACCCGGACGATATCATCGCTCACTTGAGTATCGATGCCAGCGTTTGCCAGCATTTGTGCGAGCGAAGCCGTTCTTTCCGTGCCCGCCCCATTTAACTCGCCGACGATAGCGCGCGCCACGCGACCCGTCTGCTCGATGACTCCGGGGCTCGTAATCTTGACGGCAATGTAACTGACTCCCCCGATGACGCGATCGGAACCGGCGATTCGCGCCAGGATCTCGTCTTTCTCAACACCATTTTGGAGCGAGACGATCGCCGTGCTTTGCCCGATCATGGGCCTTGCTGCGTAGACGGCCTCCTCCGTATCCCACAACTTCACCGCAACTATGACATAGTCGACGCATCCAACTGATCCTGGATCGTCGGTGGCAACGGGGTGAGTGAGGTACGTGTCGCCAAGTTCGCTTTTCACGCGCAGGCCGTTTTCGCGCATCGCCGATAAGTGTGCACCCCTTGCAATGAAGACGACGTCGTGGCCGGCTTGCGCCAGATGTGCCCCGAAATACCCGCCGAGGGCGCCCGCACCCATGATTCCGATCTTCATCGCTGCATCATATCACCTCGGCGCTCAGACCGGGAACGCGTGTTCTTCAAGGTAGAAGGATCGGAGCGTTACGCCGACGCCACGAAAATTGACCACAACACCGGCCATCGAGTGCCTACCAGAGAAAGGATGCGTGCCGTGCAAGCGGATATGCTGCCGACACGCAATTTCGCCGCCCGTGACTCCGGGACTGACTGGTTCCGAGCTCATCGAGCGTTAGCTCTGTCGTCAGCCTGTGAGTATTAGAGGCGCACTGAGCCGCCCGCTCCGATGTAGTACTGATGCATCCCGTTCACAACGGTAAACCGTTGAGCGGCCTCAACGTCGAGCAGAATCCACTTCGCGAACTGATGCTGAAGAAAAATGTTTCCATAATATTGACCGGCCGTGCCCGGGCCGCTTGAGGAGCTGTTCGCCACCTCGACGTTGAGCTTTGTTTGTGGCGCGATGACACCGCCTAAGATGAGCGTTGGCTGAAAGGCCGTTGTCGAAACGTTTTTTCCACCGAGGAGGCCTGGCGACGAAAACGAATTGAATCCAAGCGTAAGGTTGAAGCCTAAGTTCTTGACGATGCCTCCGCCGATCTGATACGACTCATTGAAGCTAGGAAGGCCGTTCGTGAACGCTGCGTGGTTCGCTGTTGGATATACGACCTCGGCCGCGATCCCGTCTACGAAACTCCCAAAATATCCAAACTCGTATTTCAAGCCCGTTCCAACGTTCGAGATGCCGGTAATGGTTGCGCCGTCTCCTGTTAGGCGAAGCACCGTCGGTGTGTCGAGCACTAACTCTACATTCGGAAATAACCCAATGCGATCCCGGTTTTGGGGCCACGTGGACAGGTTCGATGCTCCTACCGAGCCCGACGTAGTTGTATTGCGATAGCCAAATTCCGCGATCTCCGTTTGCGGCTTAACGACGCACGGGTTTGTCCCGAAGGTCGGGCGGTCAGTCGTTGCCAGCAAATTCGTGTCGCCGCACGGGTCGACCCTAACGACCGGTGTCGCCGTAGGAGCAGGTGTGGGTTCAGCGAGAGCTTGGTCCGACAGTTGCACCATAAGTGCCGCCAAAGTAAGAGGGGCCACCATTATCGTTCGCACTATACGTCTCCTCATCGGTTGAATACGTTGTTCGCCAGATCCGCGCTAGGACGCTGATCTACGAATGCGACGGGCGGACAGTTGACGACGAAGGCCGACCCATACGGCGCGCCTCCGGGTCCCGTGATGTCGCCGTCACCGACCAGATTGAGTATTTGATTCTCATCGGTCTGTCGCACGTTCTTGCCGGCAGCGACTGCCGCGTTGGTCCATACCCCGAGCTGGACGTCCCACAACGGACTGTACGCGTTCGCATGGCGCGGATCGTCGAGCGACGGGAAATCGCCTTGCACGTTCATCGGCGAGCCCAGCGTCGCCGCGTTTGCAAGCGTGGCATCTTCCCCAAGATTGCCGTTCAAGCCGAGGAACATCAGGCCTTGGCCGGTGTCGGGCAACGTGACGCCGTTGACGAACACGAAGATGCGTTCGCGCGCGGAGCCGAGATTGTCGTCGCCGTTTGCGAACGAGGCGTGAGCCAGCAGCGGCACGTAAGTGGCGCGCTCCACCGCAGCCGCGCCGGGATCCGAGGCCTCCGTGCTCAGATACACGATCGGCTGGCCGGAATCAAACCCGCGCGCCAGCAGCATGGTCGCTTCGGGTCCGTCGTCGTCCTGCACCGTGTCCATCGCCAGCACGCGATCGGCCGTGTTGGTGTGATGGACCACGTCGAACGGACCGTCGCCCGTCGCGATGATCGGCATGTTGTAAATAATGTTCGATCCCGCAATCCGCACGAACGGCGAGTAGTGCGGGTCGCCGACAGCGCCCGGCGCCGCCGCGACCGGTGGGAAGCCGGTTGCCGAAGGACGGTACACCCGCGTCGGGCTAAAATCGGGCGCACCCTGAAAGTGCACGATCGCTTCGTTGTTGAACTTTCCGGTTGGCTTGCCGAGCGTCACTGTCTGCACGCACTCGGGGCAGTTGATTGCCATGTTCACGAGCTTGGGAGCGTAGAGCGCGTTGAGATCGTGCGCGACCCCATAATCCGAGGCGTCGGTAATGATATACCAGACGGTCTCCCCGTTCGCAACGCCACGGTGGATTGGGATAACCACCGTGCCCGCTTTGAGATCGACGTCGCGAGCGCTCTTGAGAACAAGGTGGTCCGCCGGCAGATACTGCGACTGGGCGGAGCCGGGAACCACGGTGCGCGTATGGTTCAGTGCGGCAAATAGTACTAAAGCGGCTACCCCCGCCCCGCCGAATGTAAGCCAGATTACTTTTTTGTTCATTGATCTCTCGATAGCGCAGCAAAAGTGCCGTTAAACAGATTATAGTGTTTCAGCGCGTTGTTCGATATCGTGAAGTTGAGGGATATGTTTGTGTTTGCTGTTAGCTTCTGCGCGGGCGTAGGACTTTTGCAATCAGCTCCGACCGATTTCTCGATTCTGTCTTGCCGAGCATGCTTTTGATGTGGTCTTGTACAGTCGAGGAAGTGATCTGCATCTTATCAGCGATCTCGTTCAAGGTCGCCCCCTCCAGGAGCAGCGCTAGTGCCTCAAGCTCGCGAGGCGACAGCCTAAATGAGCGAGCCGCCTTGTCGAATAGTTCGCCGCCTGCAGGGCGCTCGAGTAAAACGCCGACGAACGGTCCCGAGATGCCAAGGAGCGGTTGGGCACGAACGGTGAGAAACGAAACCGGGTGCGACACTCCCGGCCGCTCGCGCGCGGGATCCGACGACCAGGCCACAATAAGCTCGCGTACCGCTTGCTCTATGATTGCCGGGAGGCGCTGGGGTAGCCCCTTGTGATTCGCTGCGGTCGCCGCGTTGCGCCTTTCCGAGCCCCCGGTGAGCACGACGTTCAGCTCTTTATCCAAAACGTGCATTACCGATGTCCCGAAGTCGCCGCACCGCGACGCTTCGGGCGCATCGTCGGCGACGCTGAGGCCAGTAAGCCGATCCGCGGATGAGTCCAGCGCTAAGGCAAGCGCCTGAACCTCCACTGACGTGAACGACCCGAGAGCCTCCGTGCGCAGCAAGCTCAGCGTTCCAAACTCTCTGCGCCTGTTGGCAAATACCAAGGTAATCCCGCTTACGTATGGCTCATGGAGCCTCCTAAGCGTGGCTGTAAGCGTCGGGCCCGATTTCTTAAGTTCGCGTTGGAGAAAAAACTCTTCTCGGAGCTCCTCGAACTCCGCGCGTCTATTATCTTCTCTCTCCGACGACGACAGCAGTTCGTCGGGCCACCCACCGCCCTTGAATCGCGCGAGACTCCAGTGAGAAACGCGGACAACGCTCAATATTTCAGCGACAAGCGCTCGCGCCGGATCGTCTTCTGCAAGAGCGCCGAGCAGGGCCAACTCGGCGGGCTCAATGCTGACGCGCATAATGCCTTGCAGTACGGATGCTTTGAGGAACGAGCTGGCCGGGGTGGAGCGTGTTGCGAAGGCTTGTTTGCCTTACGGCGGAGCCCTCAGCGAGTTGACGTCTGAGTTCGGCCTTGGCGATGGCAAAATCACGTTGGTATCGCTTGTCGCGCATCATTGCGGCCACCACGAGCGTCCCCGTGATCCATCCGGCCGAGATATCGCTAGGATAATGCACGGCCAGAATAATCCGGTTCTCAGCGAAGAGCCGAGCTTGCGTGAAAATGGCATTGCGCCTTTCAGGGACCATTTCCGAAAGGATGATCGCCGTCGATGCTGCAAAGGCTGCGTGACCGCTCGGGTAGGAGCCGTTCTTCTCTCGCGCATACGGCGGCCGTGGGCGCTGCCAATGAAGCTTTGCCGCGTCCACGAGTTTCTCCACGTCGGATTCTACGCGAGCGAAAAACATCGTAAATAGCGGCAAACGCTCGGGTGCGAACCTTGTGCCCAGAGACGGGCCGAAGAAGAGCACGCTACGCTTAGATTCGTCAAGCGCATTGGCGAGTTGAACCGGCGTTCGTTCGGCGACCGCGCACGCCACTTTCTTTTCGTCTTCCTGTGCGGTTGCCGACCCCGAGTCCGGAGGTGGCGCCAGCAAATCGACTAAGTCGATTTCGCTCGAATCGACATAGTGGTATGCGGCATCCGTCTTGGCAAGACCCGCGGACGTCGCGAATGCGAGCAGGAACACGGTGGCCACTGCCGCGCGTCCAGAACGTGTCAACATGGTTCGGTCATAGCCTATACCGTAGCCGCACCTGAGCGGTTCTCGCGAGTGGGTATGCTTGCGTAACGTACGCCGCGGTGCCGTACTCCCACGGGACGACCTGTTCCGTGCCGTTATTGGTCGGCACGCCGTTGCCCAGGGTGTAGAGACACCCCTTGCAGTACTGTGCGCCGTACGCGCGTTCGTACGCGAGGTTACCGCCCACGTACCCTGGGGGCCCAATCAAATATGGATTGCCTTGCAATTGTGTCGGCGTGTCGGTCGCGAACAGGTTGACGACGTCGAGAATCGCGGTTACGCGCGGTGCCACATCCCACTCGAGGTGCACCGAGACTAGCGTCTGGACGGGCGAGCGCAGCGTATTTGGATCGGAACCCTCGTTTGTCCCCAGCGAGCCGATATATGGGTTCGACGCCGCATTGAACGGCAGCGCCGGATTCTTTAAGAAGTAATAGTTGTACCCGGGGTTCACATAGTTGTCGTTGGGAACGAGCTCGGGCGCTCCCGTCTTCGGGTTCACGATCCAAACCATCGTGCCGTTTCCGTACGGATATCCGCTCTCATACGAAAGGAGCGGGGTGATGCGAACCCGCCGCCGTGCGAGATCGAACTCATACCCGAGCGTCGCTGTGAAATCGGGAACGTACCCCGCCGGATAGAGATGCCCCGCCAGAATCGCTGCCGGATTAAGATCGTTGTACGCAAACTGATCCACGCTCGAGGTAAACGTCCGCCCATAATCGGCGTTGAGAACGAACCCGCCGTGCTTGACGAACGCCTCGAGCCCGTGCGAGCGGAGCAGGCCGGCATTCGTCGGCACGCCGACCGCGTCCGGATTTTGTGAGGTCGCGCGAAAGTTAAACGGAAGCACGTCGATTCGGTTCTTCTCGAATTCCGCATAGTACGTGACGCGGAGCTGGGTCGGTCCGCCCCGCTCGTACGACAGCGTATAATCGTCCGCGGTCTCCGGCGCGAGAACGACGGGCGGCGCCGGCGCGATCGAGTCGGTTCGCTGAACCTCGAGGGGCAGCGGCGCAACCGAGTTGTGATCGAAGGTCGCGCGCAGCGCGCTGTCGCCGGGAAGCGTGTAGGCCAAACCCAGATGCGGATCGATCGCGCTGACGCCGTACGCCAAACCCGTCCCGGTCAAAACGTGCTCGCCGCTAAAACGGAGGGTCCCCGTCGCCGAAAAACGATCGTCCAGCGCCCACGTATCGCCTGCGTAAGCCAAATATTGGTTCAACCTCGGATTCGAAGTAATCAGTTCGTCTGCGGTCGGCACGATTTCATCCAAATCGCTGACGTTCAGCCCGTACTGCACGCCGGCACGCAGGTCGTGCTTCCCAGCGTCGTCGTCGAAATCGTATCCCACACCGCCTTGCCTTTGATTCTGCTGCGAGAAGAGCGAGATAACGCCGTCGGGAAATGACAGGTCGTCCCAGAACGGCCCATTCGCGGTTGCGCCGATCTCCGAACGATAAAGATACGCTCGCCCGATCGCGTGGCGCCAGAGATGCAGCCACTGCAGTTTCGTCAGAAAATAGGTGCCGCGCGCTCGTGAGGGCGTCGTGACTTGCGCGTACGGGTCGGCCGGCTGGCCCGGAAACGAGCTCGAGGTGGTATCGAACGTCGCCCATTTCTCACCCTCGTACGGCGTATCGTACTGATCGTACGTCGCGACCCCCGTCAGCAGCACCGCCGAAAAATCGTTCGCCGGATTCGGCTGAAAATGCACGTCGCCCGACCACGACGACTGCGCGCGGCTCTGCAGCGCGAGGCCGTACGTTCCTATCTCGGCCGGATAGAACGAAACGCCGTCACCGTACGCAAAATACGCATTCCCCTCCTCGGAAGAAAGCGCGTAGCGCCAGCGCAGATCCGGCGTCGCCCATTGCGTGCTTGCCTTTACCTCATCGTACTGCGCGCCCAGACCGTCGGCAATCTCGAACGTTGCACGCGCCGGATACGTACCCATCGCCGGGATCTCGTTCACGACGCCGCCCAGCGCATTCTGGCTTTGATCCGTATAGCCACCCAGCGCGAGTGTCGTTTCGGCGACGCCGGTCGTGCCGAGCTGAGCGCCGACGATGTTGCCGCCCGGCTCGGCGATCAAGCCCTGCGGTATAGGCACCGAATCGTAATCGAAAACCGTATCCTGCACCTTGCCGCCACGGACGATGACGTTCGCAAACGAATCGAAGCCAACCCCGGGTGCCTGCGCGATTGCCCCCTGCACCGAGCTCTGCGTGTACGCGGCTAAGCCGGAAGAAGATTCGTTTGGCGCGGACGCGCGTGCCGCATCGCCCGTAACGGTAAACGTATCGCTCGTGCTGCCGACGGAAAACGCCTCGCCCTTCGCTTCAACCCTTGCAATCTCGCGCAGCTGGGGCTGCAGGCGAAACGAAATCTGCTCGCGCTCGCCCGGCAAAACAATCGCAACGTCGCTTGCGACTTGATACCCGTCCGCTTGCGCGGTTACGACATACGTATCCACAGCGACACCCACGATAATGAATCGGCCCGCGGCATCCGTCGTCGTTTCGTACCGGCTGGACGGAGATCGCGCCGAGACACGCGCGCCCGCCACCGCCGGTCCCGCAACCGCGTGCACGCTGCCGATAATCGAACCGGTCGTCAGTTCTGCCGCACGCACGAAATGCGCGCACGCTACAAGCAGGATGGCAATGCAAAAGACGATGCGCGCCGGTGCCACGGATGATCCGGACACGCGTCACGGCTCGACCACGATCGTCCCGTGCATCGAGGCCTCGTATTGATGCGGCTCGCAAAAATACGGATACCGGCCCGGCTGCTGGAGACGAAGCGTGAAGGTTTGACCGTCTGGGATTAACGGCGAACTGGTCCAACGTCCATCGTCAAGGTTATGGCCGCCGCTCGTGACGGTGTGCGGATCTTGATCCATATTTTGCCAGACGATCGGCTGACCCGGTTTGACGTACACGACGGCCGGGACGAACGTATGATCGCGGATGGCGACATCGACCGCCGGGAGGGTTGCTCCTCGGGCCAAGGCTGGGCCGAGGAGCAACCCCAGAGCGAGCAACGTGACGCGCCTCATCGGTTGAATACGTTGTTCGCCAGATCCGCGCTAGGACGCTGATCTACGAATGCGACGGGCGGACAGTTGACGACGAAGGCCGACCCATACGGCGCGCCTCCGGGTCCCGTGATGTCGCCGTCACCGACCAGATTGAGTATTTGATTCTCATCGGTCTGTCGCACGTTCTTGCCGGCAGCGACTGCCGCGTTGGTCCATACCCCGAGCTGGACGTCCCACAACGGACTGTACGCGTTCGCATGGCGCGGATCGTCGAGCGACGGGAAATCGCCTTGCACGTTCATCGGCGAGCCCAGCGTCGCCGCGTTTGCAAGCGTGGCATCTTCCCCAAGATTGCCGTTCAAGCCGAGGAACATCAGGCCTTGGCCGGTGTCGGGCAACGTGACGCCGTTGACGAACACGAAGATGCGTTCGCGCGCGGAGCCGAGATTGTCGTCGCCGTTTGCGAACGAGGCGTGAGCCAGCAGCGGCACGTAAGTGGCGCGCTCCACCGCAGCCGCGCCGGGATCCGAGGCCTCCGTGCTCAGATACACGATCGGCTGGCCGGAATCAAACCCGCGCGCCAGCAGCATGGTCGCTTCGGGTCCGTCGTCGTCCTGCACCGTGTCCATCGCCAGCACGCGATCGGCCGTGTTGGTGTGATGGACCACGTCGAACGGACCGTCGCCCGTCGCGATGATCGGCATGTTGTAAATAATGTTCGATCCCGCAATCCGCACGAACGGCGAGTAGTGCGGGTCGCCGACAGCGCCCGGCGCCGCCGCGACCGGTGGGAAGCCGGTTGCCGAAGGACGGTACACCCGCGTCGGGCTAAAATCGGGCGCACCCTGAAAGTGCACGATCGCTTCGTTGTTGAACTTTCCGGTTGGCTTGCCGAGCGTCACTGTCTGCACGCACTCGGGGCAGTTGATTGCCATGTTCACGAGCTTGGGAGCGTAGAGCGCGTTGAGATCGTGCGCGACCCCATAATCCGAGGCGTCGGTAATGATATACCAGACGGTCTCCCCGTTCGCAACGCCACGGTGGATTGGGATAACCACCGTGCCCGCTTTGAGATCGACGTCGCGAGCGCTCTTGAGAACAAGGTGGTCCGCCGGCAGATACTGCGACTGGGCGGAGGCCTTTTGGATGGACGGCAGCACGCCGGCCGAGATGACTCCAATACCGGCGAGCAGAACGAGCGCCGCCATGAGCTTGGGTTTGGATAGATTCTTGTTCATGTGATCCTCTCTAAAAGTCTTAGAAATAGCAGTTTATCTCCGATAGTAGCTTTAGCCCCGATACCGTTCTGTAGCCGGGCTTACATCGGGCTCGCACTCAGCGTGATGGCTCGTTCCTGTCGCTTGATGATGCCTTTGCGATCCAGCTCGGCAAGTTGCACCGTTATGGTCTCGCGCGTGCTGTCAATGAACGTCGCAATCTCCGCGTGCGTCAGGCGCAACGCTATCCTTCTGCCACCCGACGAATCGATTCCGTAGCGACTCGCGAGATGCTGGAGGACCCCGAGCAGCCGACTTTGCACGGTGGCTCTGGAAATGATATCGAGAAGAGTTTCTGCCTCGCAACGGCGATCGTTCAAATAGCGAGCGATATTGATCGCCAAAGGCGCATGACGCTCGGCCATAGCTGCGACCTCGTTGCCGCGTGCAGCGAGCGTTTCGCATTCGTCAATTGCGATGGCGTTCAAGCCGCGCACGCTTGCCCCGAACAGCGCCTCCTCTCCAAGCAGGTTGCCCGCATCCAAAACCGCCACGGTCACCTCGCGCCCGTCGCCCAGCAGCCGGGTCAGGCGGACCACGCCCTTGACCAATATGTGAACGAAGCGAGCCTCATCGCCTTGCGCAAAGATCGAGGCTCTTCTCTCATAGCCGCATCGCGAAAAGCGGTCGCAATATGTCGACGAGAGATCGGGTGCCCCAAGAAATAAGGCGCTGCCGGCTAATTCGTAAGCCGCGCTCATGGCTCGGTTTCCGCCAGCATGCGTTCGTCCAAGCAAAATAAATCGTAGGCGAACGACAACCGTTGGAAGTCGCGCTCCCCGATAACAAAGAACTGTACCTTGTTCAGCCACCTGTGCGCGGGCGCAGCGCTATTGACGCGACCGGCGCCCGTCGCTCGTGCAACCAGCGAAGGAAGCCGCCCGCTAAGGGCCTCTTCGTAGCCGTCTTCCCCCACATCGAAGATCGCATGGATCGCCACGTGCAAGAGCAAGCCGTCCACGTCATCCAACGCGAAGTCAAGATGAACGTCGACGATGCCGTCGCCCCGCACGGCGCAGCGCTCCAAACCGGAGCGAAGCCGACCGGCGAAGTTTTCCGACAGAAAGTATCCGCGCTCCACCTGGGTATGAAAAACGATCGCGTCGGGCGCGGGGCCGAACGATTTCGGAGTCTTCGAGTATGCGATGAGCCCCGAGCCAACCTGCGCGAGTGCGCGCGACGATCCACAGTTTGCCTGCATTTAGGGCGACTATACGAGAGCGCGCCGTCGGCAACCAGACGCGTGGCTATACCCCCTGGTAAAAGTTAGGGGTCTAAGTGAGCGACCGGGTATTGACTTCCGCAGCCGGGGGAGTACGCTTTTCGCACGATGGGCAACCAGGCTCGGAAACTGGCGCTGCGCTCGTTCGTCATCGAGCATCGAGCTCGCCTTCGACCAGAAGACGTTGGATTGCCACGCTACGGACATCGTCGCGTCGAGGGTTTGCGGCGTGAAGAAGTGGCGATGTTGGTCGGCGTGAGCGTCGCGTGGTACACGCAGTTCGAGACGGGCGCCATTCGCGTCTCACCGCGTATGCTGGACCGCGTTGCTACCGCGTTGAGACTAGCCGATCAAGAAAGACTCTATCTTTTCTCTCTCGCGATCGATGAGATGCCTACCGTCGTTCGCTACGACATGACGACTTCCGATGGAACCGAACATGCCGCGCTCATGCATTTTACGAAGCGCGCCCGGGCTGCGTCTAGTCCCCAGGAGCTCGAAGCGCTTACGGTCGACTTCTTATACGATACGTGCAGGCCCGTCGAGATCGCCCAGGTCATTCACGCGGACTTGGATCGGCAACAGTTTTGGACGACGACACAACGGACAGCGCCGGATGTGGAAGCATTTCCCACGAAGCCCCAACCGTTCTCACTTGTTCACGATGCCGAAGCGGTCTTGGTCCGCGGCGAAATTTTTTCCGAGAACAACATACCAGCTGCGCAACACGCGCTTATGCGCTACCGTCAACAAAAGTTTGGAACCGGACGCTACATTTCCGTCGGAGTTCACGCCGGGACGTCCGTCGCCGCACTCAACGTGACCCAGCAGAGCAACGAGCCGTATTCAGATTTGGAAAAATTTCATCTCGGCCTGATTGCCGAAATATTCGCCCTGACGCTGACATCCCGATATTAAGCGCCGCCTTCCGACGTTCTAAAGAGTCGTTCGTATTGTTCGGCGCGTATTCCGGCGATCGAGCCTGCCAGCCACACCGCCAGACGCTCGAGCAGCGCGAGCTCATCTGGTGTGAAAAGCTCCGCACCGTCTCGCTGCTGTAAAACGATCGCACCGTAGCTTCGGCCGTGGACGCGCAACGGCAAAAATAGCTGGTTATCCTGAGCCGGGCGAAGCGTCGGCGGCTCGTTGGCCTTCAACAGCTCGGCGGGAAAGGTTGCGCTTCCAGCCGAGACCGCTAGCAGGAAGCTCTCCTCCGCTTCACGGTAGACGGCGCAACCAGCCAGCTCCAGCTCTACAGTCAGCAAGTCGGCGACCTGACCCACGAGTGCGCCCTCGCTCACGTACGTGTCGACCTGCGCGTCGATCCCCTTGAGTGACATTTCGATCGCGTACCGTCGGCGAAAGAGGACACGTTCAAGCAAGCCATTCAGCCGAGAATTGGCGGCATTGAACAACATGCCGAGACCAAGCGAGAAGCCGAGCTGGATCACGATGCTCGCATCACGATTGATGGCCAGATGCTCGATTACTGCTCCGATGAGAATGAAAGCCGCAACGACGGCTGTGGTCAGTATCGTTAGCGAAAGCGTTCGAGTCAGGACGAAGCCGACATCGATGACGCGGTGTCGTAGGACCGCGTACGTGTACCCGATCGGAATTGCCAAAAAGCTGATATTGAACGCGCCTTGCAACGGGATTGGGCGACCGCTCGAGATCAAGGCAAAGGTGAGCAACGGACCGGAATAACCGATAATTGTCGACCAGAAGAGCCAGCGAAGCCTTCCGCGGTCGCCCCGGTTGGATGCCGCAATGCCGCGCCAGAGCATAACGAAACAGACGCCGATTACCGTCGCATAACATGCGAGCACGATCGGCACTCCAACGGGTGGCGGGCATCCGGTGAAGACGCGACCGTAGATGGCAGAAAACAGGATCGTGCACGCCACGACGAGAGCCACGACCACGACGGTACGAGCGATGGTGCGGACCGACGGCGACATCGAGGCTCCGGCGAGCGCATCAACCATGAAGTACAGCCCGAAGTAACCCAGCAAGTTCAGCATCGTCGCCAGAAAAAGCACGGCGATGATTGCCTGATCTGGCAATCCTGGGTACGCGTGGCTCAATCCGAGGAACGCCGGCATCATCGTGAAGAAGATTCCGAGCCCGAGCGAAGCGGCGTCTTTACCACGCCACATGACGTAAAGTCCGAGCAGCATCAGAACCAGCAGAACGACCAGCCGCAGGTAGGCGGCGTCGCTGGGGGCCTGAGTATGAGGGACCACCATCACCATCGCCGTGCCGCCTCGTTCGTGCATCCGATGAGTCGGCAGCATCATGTGGTCGTTTTGGCGCGGGACCATTAAGCGCAGCCGTTCGTGGGTCGAAAGGTTCCGCGTGTCGATCATATCGCCGACGTGGAGGCCGCCTGGCTGACCTGGATTTGAAACGCGGGTAACTAGGAGCGCACAAGCGCCCGATGCAGGAACCGTGGTCAGGCCGAAGGTTTGTTCTTGCAATCCACCGGCGGCCGTAAGCGCAAAAAAGAGCGCCGCTACGACGGATAGCGCCAAGGCGACGGCACCGCGCGGGCGAGTCAATGCGCTACCACCACAACGGGCTCAGATTCGAACGCGGCGCTCGCCGCCTAGGCTAGCGCGGCGACGATGTAGCCCGCTCCCTGGCGAAATCATCAGTTAAACGGCGACGGGACATGCCCGACGGTAAAAGCCCACCATCGCGTCAGCGATATACTGGAGCGAATCCTCGACCGCAAAGCGGCCGGAATTCAGCCGATTCATTTCCGCATGAGGAAGGTCTTTGAGGTACGACTCGCCACCTTCACGCGTAAAAAAGATGTCGTTTTGTCCGCAGAATATGATCGTCTTCGGCTGATTTCTCGGTACTGATGCGACGAGGCAGGGAAGCCGTGCATTAGCACGAGTTTCGGCGCATCCTCGCGCCCGGCCTCACGATAGAAGACGTTAAGCCCGCTAACTTCGATATTCTTGGTAAGCATTCTGTCAATCCCCCCCAATGGTCGAAGCTCATGACTTACTCCAGCAACGCTAGCGCAGATCGGCGATACATGCCAGGCGCTAAGCTGTACCCTCAATAGTTGCCTCCCCCCATAAACTGGGAGGCGCTACGATCTTAAAAGTGCAAGACGATCGAGGTGGTGCCTTCGCGCACAGTGACGTAACCGTGGTGAGCGCCATCCGCGATGCGGTGCAGATGAAGATCTATCTGTCGCGCGCCGCGATCAGAGGTCTTCAGCCTAACGTGACCGATGCTGCAGACCTCAGTAGTGCAGAATGAGGCCAGCCAGCCCGGTGACGCTGTCGCCACGACCGCGACCGTCTGACCAGGCTGGGCCCGGACCACGAATCGGAACGCGGGTCCGTCCGTGGTCGCCGCAAGCGCGCCAATCAGTGCGAGGGACGCGATCATGACAGGAATACGCTTGGCGTCAAGATTCGGATGAGAGGGGCGACGTCGGTCATCCGCCCGGGGCTGGAGGGCGTACTAGAGGGATGTGCGTTCTATTTTCGGCGCTGATTCTGGCGGAGGTCACGCTCGGGCCGCTACTGCATGCTTCCCAGTGGATTGGAGCGTCGCCGACGGCGCAAACGCTGTCCGGCAAAGTAGTTGTCGTCGACGTGTTCACCTATTCATGCATCAATTGCAAACACGTCGTTCCGGAACTGCGGCGCCTTCGAGCTCGTTACGGCACAAGCGATCTCGCGATTATCGGCATTCACACACCGGAGCTTCCCTCCGATCACGTCCGCAGCAACGTCCTGCAAAACCTCAGCCTCCAGGGCATTACGTGGCCCGTCGCGATCGACAATCAAAGCTCGTTGTGGGACGCGTACGGGATCGAATACTGGCCCACGCAACTGATCTTCGATCGTAACGGCACGCTTCGGAAAACCATTATCGGCGAAGGGCATGACGACGAAATCTCCGCCACCGTACAGTCGCTGATTGACTCCGGAGGGCGCTAACCGGCAGTGACCCGAATGCGAGGCCCATAGTTAGGATCCAAGTGAAAGGTTCTCCTCCGCTGGAACATCTCAGCCGCTTAAAGGAGCAACGATGAAGAAACTGAGCTTGCTGCTCGCATCTCTCGCTTTTGTAACAATGGCGCAGGTCTCGGCTGCCGCCGCCACTTCAACTCTAACGATTAACCTGCACGAACAAAATGGTTCGGGCGAGAACGGAACTGCTACGCTGACGCAGACCGGCGTCAACGTGAAGGTGGTGATCTCGCTCAAGGGCGCACCGGCTACCCCTGCTCAGCCCGCGCACATTCACGACGGCACCTGCGCGAATCTCAAGGGCGTCGTCTATCCGCTCACCAACGTTATCGCCGGAAAGTCGACGACGACCGTGAAGGCCGTGACGATCGACAAGCTGCTCGGCGGAGCCTATGCGGTCAACGTGCACGAGAGCGCGGCCAACTTAGGCAAGTACGTCGCCTGCGGAAGCATCGTCGCGAAGTAGCTGACCGTAGCGAGCGGGGTCGATGTTGCCGCCGCTGATTCATGATGTCGACGCGGCTCCTCTGTGACGTGAGGGGCACGTTTTTGCAAGAGTGCGGGCAATTCCGCGCCTTCGTTCAGCTCGATCACGACCTTCATGCACTCGAAGGCGAAGCGTATCGCGTCGCATGCTAGCTCATTGACGGCTTCCCGAGCCACGGCTTCCACGGCGTGGGCATAGGTCGAGAGCGTGACCAATCGTGAGGTTCACCTCGAACGCTAGGCGCCGGAGAAGTAATACCTGCGATGCTCGCGGCACCCGGGGTTGAAGGGCGCGCCGCACACGGGGCAGCGGTCTGAGTTTTCCATATACCGCGCGATTGTAAGCTCCGAGCCGCAGGCGCCGCAGAGCACAGCATTCCGCTGCCATTCCTCGCGGGGCCACGGCTCGAGCAAGTGATCGGCGAGCGCAGCGTGGCAGTCCCTGCACGCGAAGTACGCGCCGCAGCACTTCATCTTAATAGCGATGATATCGAGCGGCGAATCGTAGTGGGCGCAGCGGGTCTCGGCGTCAAGCTCGATTCCGCGCACTTCCGGCGCCGCCATTTAGGCAGCACCTGCACGCGACAGCCGACGCAGGATATCGCCGGGAGTAAGCGCCCTCAATCGACGTGCCTCTTTCCTCAAATGTGATTGGTCGGTGCAGCGTCTTCGGTCCGAATCCAAATATTCCCTTATGCATCCACGAAGCCCCCGACGAAGGCCAAGCCGCCAGCTGCAATCCGCGCGACCCGGAGCGGCTCCCTGATGCCGACAAAGCTCTCCATCGCCGCATTCATCTAACAATTTGCGGTAATCTCGAGCAGCCGAAAACCTCCGCGTTCGATCGTAAACGCCGTGGGCCTCAGTTGCCGCTCGAGGACCCCGCGCGATTCCCAGCTCCGCCGCTCACTATTGTAGACGCGTACCGCTGCGCGCTTTGGAAGCAGCGTCTTGTCAGCGAAATGAACCGGCGCGTAAATAGTCGCGGCACCGGTATTGCCGACTAACAATACGAGATCTTCATCCTTCCGAAACGCAAGCGCGATGGCATCCCTGCTGTAGACCCACACGTCGTCGGATACATCAGTCGAATAGACTTCGGTGCGCCAATCGCAATCGATGGCGCGGGTCGCGTAAACACGGGTATCAGTCTCCGGTTCACGGACAATGAAGTACGAGAAAGGTCGGCCATGATACGGAACGTCGCGCAATGCGACCCAATTCCAATCCGCCGGCATGAGCGGATTCACACGGGGTGCTCCCGGCAGCAGCACCAAGCCGCAGACGCCCTCGACCGCAGCCCACAAGAACCGCGGCGGCTCCCACGGCGACAGGCGCATGCCGCGATTAGCTAAGCTTTCGCCATCAAACCATTCGCTAAATTGCCCCGGCACCGTGTTGTTTCGTTGCGGATCGACGCCGTAGTGTTCGAAAGACGACCGCAAGGCACGAACCATGGAATGCGGATGGTATCGCGCGGCACCGAAAGCATACCACCAGGTCAGGCCCGGCCAAACGCCGCCCATAAGCCCCGCGTGCGCCGAGGGATCGAAGCGTGGATCGAGGTTTGAGACGGTCCGCAGGCCCGCCGCCGTCCAAAAGTCTGGCGAATTCAGCCGGCTAATGATGCGAAAGCCGGTCTCCTCCGAACACGCGCGCATGATGACGGGAAAGATTTCGTCGCCGGTCACATCGGTACGCGGCGATCCGTCCACGTCGATATTCAGGTAGTAAAGCCCGTTCTTTGGATTTAAGAGATAAGTGTCCATCGCGTCGCGGATTTTGGCCGATGCCAAGGCGAACGCTTCTCTCTCGTCATCATGGCCGAGTTCGTCGGCAAGATGGGCCGCGTCACGCAACGCGGCTACGCACTCAGCGTTGATTTCGGTGACGGCACCGCTGATGTGATAGCCGCTAACGATGTTCCGCCAACCCGCGATCGCCCAGACGTCGCCACGAGAATCATCGGCCGAGCAGTAGACGAGGCCGCGATCGTCGACTTGTGAAATGATGTAATGGGCGGCGCGCGCGACCGCTGGATACGTTTTTGCGAGCCAATCCCAATCGCCGGTCGCGCGGAAATGATGGTTGACGGCCAGCACGTAGAGCGGTGTGTCGTCGTTGATGTTTAGTCCATCGTCTTCAACCCTTCCGGTGATACCGTCGAAGTACTCCGGTAATTTCCCATTTGGGTACTGCCGCTCCGCAAGATTATCGAGTAAGCGCCGCGAAAATGACGGCAAGAAGTGATCGTTGCCATATACGAACCAGGCAGCGTCACGCGTGACGACGTTCGCATAGGTTCCCGGATCGTTGGTAAAGGCTTGCCCCGTTGGATACGAAGCCATCACGCGGCGCATGTTGACCTTACTCCATAAAGCGCCCTGATTTATTACCGGATCGGGAGTCAGTACGCGGGCCGCGCGAAGGATCTCTTTGAGGGACCCAACAGCCTGACCGAGGGCGTCATCGGCGCTGGGAATTCGGCCGAATCGCGCCAGCGCGTCCCGCTCGTCATCGGCATAGACGCCAACCGCGAACCAAAAACGGTGTCGCTCGCCGGGCGCGAGGCTAAAATCCCATTGGAGCCGCCCAATAAGGTCGCCCGTCGCCGTGGTGTCGTCCCCTAGCGCGTCTTGGAAGGCTGGATCGTAGGACCGAGCATAGTCGTAATCGGCACAGAATCGCGTGGGCGCCTCCATTGCCCCAAAGACTCGAATCCAGTGAGGTTCACTTGCGTTGTACGCGACGAGCGCGTGAGCGCCGTGGTCGTAGCGTGCGCAAACGTCGGCCGGCGTGCTTCCGCGAAGCGTGGCCGAAGCAAAAACCCGCAGGTCGTGCCGTATGGTGTCGCGATTCTCGAGTTCGACGATGACATAAACTACCGGCTCGTCGTCGCCTGGATCACCCTTTGCAAACGGGGCAAATGTCGTTTCACCAACATCGATAACCTCGATGTTCTGAAATCGCGCGCGCTGATACGCCGGATGAATCTCCAGCACGCGCGGTCCGCCGCCGAAGACTCCAGAGAAAAACGACTCCGCCCCTTCCGGCCGGCCGGCGTAGCGTACGTTAACGGTTCCGACAAGCGACTCGCCGATCGAATTGAGAAAGATTCGCTCAATTGCGCCGTCGCCTTTGGTCTGAATCCAAATCGCGCTGTTGCCCAGACTTGCGCCCATGGCTAGCTGCGAACCGGCGACGCTGAATGATTCCATACTATCTGTCGCTACACTTCATGGAGCTGTCGCCGCGCAGACTGGTTCATCGGACTTCGCATCAGGTGCAAACAATCGTGCGAGACCCGGAAACGCTTCAGAATACGTCGGATGAATGTGCACTGATTCATCGAGAGTGCGCCATGTCGAACCGCTTTGCATGTGCGCGATAAAGACGTGCACGAGTTCGGCCGCTTCGTAGCCGACTAGCGTCGCGCCCACGATTTTATCCGTGTCGCGGTCGATCACCATTCGGTAGAAACCACGCTCCTGTCCCCATTCGATTGCACGTGCCACCGAGTTCAACGGCACTTCCTCACAGCGTGCGTTAGTACCCTGCGCGCACGCCTGCTCGTACGTGAGCCCGGCACGTCCAACTTGCGGCTCAGTGTACACCGCGTATCCTAAAACGCGGTCATCTCTCGTGCGATTGCCTCCGTCGAGTATCGATAAGAGGCGCCGGTGATCTTCCCAGGAGACGTGGGTAAACGCAGGTTGCCCGCTCACGTCGCCGATCGCATGAACGCCTTCGCACGACGTTCGAAACTGCGCGTCCACATCAACGTAGCCGCGTCGATCCAAAGCAATGCCCGACCGCTGGAGTTGCAATGAGCCCGTGTTCGGCGTACGGCCGGTTGCAACGAGCAACTGATCGCCCTCGACGCGGGTGCCATCCTCGAGCTCGAGCGTGAAGGAGCCGTTCGCGAACGTTACGCGCGACGGTCGTGCATTCAAATGTATGTCGATTCCATCTTCTTTCAGCGACTCGCTCAACAGGGCGCTGACGTCGGCCTCCTCGCTGTTGAGCACGCGGTCGCCGTGATGAAAGATGTGCACGCTGCTGCCCACGCGGGCCATTCCTTGTCCGAGTTCCAATCCGACGTATCCACCGCCGAGCACGAGAAACCGCTTCGGGAGCGTCGATTGCAGAAAGAAGGTCTTGTTCGTTAAAAACGGGGTACTTGCGAGCCCTGAAATGTTCGGTATCGTGGCGGATGTGCCCGAATCGATCACGATTAGCGGCGCGGCGACTTCTACGCCGCCTCCGCTCACGATGCGCTCCCCGGTAAACGCAGCTTCACCGCAGATCACTTCGACGCCGCCTTGCGCCAGTCGTCGCTGCGTGCCCTCACGAAACGAGCTGACGATGCCTCGCAGGCGGTTCATGACGAACGCAAAATCAACGTCCACGGTCGCGCGCACGCCCAGGTTCTGCGCGCGGCGGGCGCGGCCCGCCTGATGAGCAGCTGCCAGGAACGCTTTCGAAGGCGTGCATCCGTAATTGATGCAGCTGCCCCCGATACTGTTCTGCTCGAATAAAACGACCCGCCGCCCGCGTTTAGAAAGCGCAATGGCGAGCGGAGTCCCGCCCTGCCCGCTCCCGATAATGATAGCATCGGCACTCTTCATGCGCTCTGCGCGCCGGACGTACTAACGTCAAACACCGTTCCGCAGCTGCTTGAATAGCAGCCGCGCTTACCGCCGTTATGTGTCGTACCGAAAAGCTTGCCATTAAGCGCTGGCAACGTATCCTCCGGGAACGCTCCGTCTTTGCCTCCCTTGAATCGGTACAGGATGCGTTCCTTGCCAGACGCGCTCACCTCAAAAACGGTGCCGCATCCGCTCGCGGCGTCCCCGCATCTTCGCTGCTGGCCGCCCGTCCAGGTAACGCCGTAGAGTTGACCGTCCAATATCGTTAGGTCGCCAATCGGGCTGGCGCCGTCCGATCCCCAAGTGAAGCGGTACAGCACGCGCTCTTTACCGGACGTTGTCAGCGAGAAGACCGTTCCGCATCCCTCCACTCCGTTCGGTCCGGTAGTGCAGCCGTTACCGCCGCCGGCGGTCGTGCCGTACAGCACACCGTTCATGACGGTCACGCCGCCATTTGGATACATGCCGTCTGAACCGCCCTTGAAACGATAGATCACGCGCACTTTGCCCAAGGTGTCCATCGCAAAAACGGTGCCGTCAGCCTTCGGGCCTCCCCAACTGGTCGTTCCGTATAGCAACCCGTGGAAAGCGGTTAGATCGCTTGGATTGGCACCAATGGGGGCTTTCGAGTTGGCTTTGAAGCTGTAGACCGTCTCGAAGCCGGTGCTTTTGACTGGACTCGCGAGAATTCGATTTGCCGGCCGGAAGGGGACAGGTGCCGTACCGGGTGATCCGGCAGCGCAGCCAGCCAACACCGCCGATGCCACGTAACTAGGTACTGCAAAGGCACCGAGCTGCAAGACCTTCATGATCCTCCTCCTCACGGCAACGGCCGGTTACGGCGGCGGCTGCATAGATTCTCGGCAACCCGTTTCAGAGGCCTCCACTGTCGCTGGTGTGGCACCAGCGTCGTTCGGGCTTGAGCAGCGACTGGTAGAGTGTCGGAACGCTCGGGCGCGAATGAAGGCGAGCATGGACATTGACGTTGCGGCACTCGACCGCCTGTTGATCGCTTCGGAGCAAAGCGGCGATGTGATACTCGACACCCGAGATCCGGGCGCGGCGGCGCGCTGGCATCCGGAAGGGCTGGGTGCACGGTATCTTAACGTTCCCTACGACGAGTTCGAAGGTGATCAAGACGCCGCGGTCGCGCGATTGCCCGAAAATACCCGCAACGTCCACGTGCTGTGCGCGCGCGGAATATCGGCGACCGACATTGCCGAGATCTTGCGCGGGCGCGGAATTCATGCCGGCATCGTCGCCGGAGGAATGGCCGCCTGGGCAACCTACCATCGGGTCGTTCGGGTGAGCGCGCTCGACGAAGCGTTCGCCATCTATCAGATCGTGCGTCCTGCCAAGGGATGTCTTTCGTATCTCGTCGTCTCGGGAAAACAAGCGCTGGCGATCGATTGCACACGTTTCATCGACGCCTATCGCGAGCTTTCCGAACGCCTCGGCGTTGCTCTGATCGGCGTTGCCGACACGCACCTTCATGCGGACCACGTTTCCGGAAGCCCGAAGCTCGCCTCCGGAGCGGCCCCGTACTACCTGGCCGACGAGGATGCGGAAGGCGGCACGTTGCGTCGCGAAGCTGTTCCCCGGACGATCGAAGTCGGTGAAACGCCGATTCGCGTGCTGTCGTTGCCCGTACCCGGACATACCCTCGGAAGTACCGCGTTCTGTGTTGGAGATCGCTATCTCGTCAGCGGCGATACGCTCCTCCCCGACGGCGTCGGGCGTCCCGACCTTGGAAACCACGCGCTGGAGTGGACCGAGCATCTTTACGAATCGCTGACCAGTGTACTGGCAAAATGCGATCCGTCGATGGCAGCCCTACCCGCGCACGCCGGTTCCATCTCGGACTACGATGCGAATGGCGCCTGCGTGAGAACGCTGGGCGATCTTCTGGCCGCGCAACTCGCCGCGGACCGCACCGAATTTGTCGAGCGCGTGAGCGCGGCCGTTGCAAAAGGCTCGCAGCCGGCCGAATACGCCGAGATTCGGCACGTGAATTTAGGCGGCGAGGCCTCCGAACAACGGGTCGCGGAGCTCGAAACCGGGGTCAATCAGTGCGCTCTAAAGCGATAGTTAGTTCGGCAACACTGCTCGGATGGCACCCGACTCAGCCTGGCCTTCTCGAGGATCTCGATCGCAGTCGTTATTTCGAAACCGCAAGGGTTGCGTGATAGCGCTTCCGGGCGCAACGTTCACCACTGCCCTGGGGGTTATCGGAGGGTCATGAGCTCCACCGAGGTTCCGCTGGTTGGGCCGCGCGACAAGGTGTTTCCGACGCTGTCGGATGCGCAGATCGATCGTGTAAAGGCGCGCGGGCGCCTTCGCGCGGTGACGGCGGGCGAGGTCCTGATCGAGCAAGGCGAAGCGACGGTTCCGTTCTTCGTCGTCCTCTCGGGCGAGCTGGAGGCGGTGCGGCCCATCGAGCTAGGCAAGCGCATTATAACGCTCAGCGGCCGCGGGCAGTTCACGGGAGAGATCAATACCCTGTCCGGCCGCCGCACGATGTTCCGCATTCAAGTTTCGCAGCCCGGTGAAGTCATCGAGCTCGACCGGCATCAGATGATGGCGCTGGTGCAAGGCGACGCGGAAATCGGCGAGATCGTCGTGCGCGCCTTCATCTTGCGCCGCGCCGGACTGGTGACGGGACACGTCGGCGACGTCGTCTTGGTAGGGTCGGCGCATTCGGCCGATACGCTGCGGCTCAAAGAGTTTCTCATGCGCAACGGACATCCATACAACTACCTCGATCTCGAGCGCGACACGGACGCCGAGCAGCTCATGACGGCATTCAAAATCGCTTCGAGCGACATCCCCGTCGTCATCTGCCGCGGTGAAACGGCGTTGCGCAATCCGTCGAATCGCGACCTTGCGGATTTTTTGGGCTTCAACGAGGCGATTGACGAGACCCAGGTGCGCGACGTCGTGGTGATCGGCGCGGGACCGTCGGGGTTGGCAGCCGCGGTTTACGGCGCGTCGGAAGGTTTGGACGTGCTCGTCGTCGAGACCAACGCGCCCGGCGGACAAGCGGGCTCCAGCTCACGCATTGAAAACTATCTGGGTTTTCCGACGGGCGTCTCGGGGCAAGAGCTCGCGGCGCGCGCATATACGCAAGCGGAAAAGTTCGGTGCCGAGCTCTTGATGGATCGAGCCATGCGCTTGGAGTGCGACCGGCAACCGTACCGCGTGCGGTTGGAAAGTGGCGGCGAGATTCCCACACGAACGATCGTCGTTGCAAGTGGAGTCCGATACCGCAAGCCGCCGTTGGATAACTTAGAGCGCTTTGAAGGGAACGGCATTTACTACGGCGCGACCTTCGTCGAAGCGCAGCTTTGCGCGCGCGAGGAAGTTGTCGTGGTAGGCGGGGGCAACTCGGCGGGTCAAGCCGCGGTCTTCCTTTCCGAATCGGCGTCGCGCGTGTACGTACTCGTACGCTCGGCCGGCTTAGCGGAGAGCATGTCGCGTTATCTGAGCCGCCGGATCGAGCAAACGCCGAATATCCAATTGCTGACGCAAACCGAGATCGTTTCGCTTCTCGGCGACGACCGGCTGCGGGCCGTACGGTGGAGGAACAAGCAAACGGAGGCTATCGAAGAGCATCCGATCGCGCACGTTTTTATGATGACTGGTGCGGCGCCGAATACCGCGTGGCTCGACGGGTGCATCGCGCTCGACGAAAAGGGCTTCGTGAGGACGGGTTTGGAGCTCAGTCCAGAGGACTTGGCTATGGCGCGATGGCCACTCGCGCGGCAGCCGTCTCTGCTCGAAACAAGCTTGCCCGGCGTCTTCGCCGTGGGCGACGTACGCGGCGGCAGCGTAAAGCGCGTCGCGTCGGCCGTCGGTGAAGGATCGATCGCTATTTCGTTCGTGCATCAGGTGCTCGCGCAATGACGGCACCTCGCTTGCGCCGAGTTTCGTTGACCGCTAGTATGTTTGTCCTTGAAGCGCGAAGGAGAGACGGCCGCCCGCGGAGCCGTATGCGAGATCGAAACGAATGTAATTGCGAAAGATAATGCCGACTCCAGAGTCAGAGTGCCATTGAAACGTCGGCGGCGCAAACGCTTGCGCCGGCGATTCATCCAATTCGAGCACCCACACGTCGTCCTTCAGGGTATGGGGCCGCAACCTCTGGCGACCCTCACGCGATTTCGAAAGTATGACCGATCAAGAGATTAAACCCTATCTCGGCAAAGCCGTGCGCATCACCCTGGCTGACCGGCGTGTGCTCGCTGGCGTTCTGCACGCCTCCGATGAATCGGGGCATGGTCACCGGCACTACGCAATCGTCTCTGATGCGATCCGCGAGGGCGGCCACCCCGCGCGGGAACTCATCCATGGCGGGGACCAGATCGCAACAATCGAGGACGCCTCCGGAGATCCTGCCGCGACGCCCTAAAGCCGCCCGACGACGTACGACAACCTTACGACAGTTTACGCGGAAACTGGCGGAGAACGCGAACGCTAGTCGCGAGAAGTAAGGCGCAGATCAGTAGTTTTCAGTTGTCCGAGATTCCCATCTTAACGCGTCTCTCCCGTACCCGAACGTGCTAAGGCCGGCGAGCTCACGCGTCAGGGCGGGCGCTCTTGAGGCGTCTCCAGAGATAGAAGACTGGGATCGCGCTGAAGAGGATCGCGATGGAGGCGACCGTGTCTTGCGGGTATGCGTAGATCGTGTAACCCACGACCGCCGCGCACACGATGGCAAACGTGGCGGTAGTATAGGGGTGGCCCGGCACCCTGATCTCGCCGCGCTCGTGTTGGGAGCTCTTGTCGCGAGCCCGGAAGACGAAGACGGCGACCGCCGCCAGGACGAAGAACACGAAATCGATCGCGGTCACGCCGTCGAGGATCGACTGATAGCTGGCGCGTAAGGCTTCGAATGCGGTCGCGACCAGCGTGATGATGACGGCCAGCGCTCCCTGCAAAGCGATGGCCACGATCGGCGCGCTGGTCTTCGGATGCAGCCACGCGAGGCTCTTGAAGAAATCTCCGTCCTCAGCCATCGCGTAATAGATACGCGGCGACGTGAGGATTTGATTGCTCAGAAAGCCCAGTGTCGAGAGGCCGATGCCGACTGCGATGATCCACTCCCAAACCGGGCCCGCGAGGTGCATGATGTCGGTGACGGGGGCGGAGGAGGCGGCGAGTTTGGCCGGACCGAGCACGCGAAGGCACACGATCGTCACCGCCATGTAGAGCACGATGACGCCCAGGACGCCGATCACCAAGCCGCGCGAGAGCGTGCGAGCCGGGTCCTTTAGTTCGCCGCTCATGAAGCTCGCGGTCTGCCAGCCGTCGTAGGCGTACAGCACCGGGATGAGCGCAGTTCCCATAATCGCAAACAATCCGAGCCCGACCGCCGGCGCGTTGAGGACAGTTTCGTGAACGGCCGGCGGCGCGATAAAAAGACCCGCGCCGATGAGCGCCAAGATGACGCCGATCTTGAGCACCATGAATAGATTCTGGGTCCAGCCGCCCTCGCGCACACCGAAGCAGTTGATGATACTGAAAACGACCAAGACGCCGACGGCGGAGACGATAGCCGGCAGATGCAGAAATGCCAGCGGGTTGAAATACAGCGCGAAGGTCAGCGCCGCCAGCGCCATGCCGCCGCTCTGCGACACGAGCAACGCCGTCCAGCCGTACATGAAGGCGACGACCGGATGAAAGGCGTCGCGCATGTATGCGTAGAGACCGCCGACTTGCGGCCTGCGCGCCGCCAGTTCCGCAAAAACGAATCCGCCGAACAGCGCGATCGCGCCGCCGACTGCCCAAGCGGTAAGGATGAGCGGCGTCGTTTGCGCGCGGGCGGCGACCACGGAGGGGTTGACGAAGATGCCGGTGCCTATGATGCCGCCCATCACGATGAGCGTGGCGTCGAACGAGTTCAGCTCTCGCGCTAGGTGGGGGCGTTCCGCCGCCACGCGCTCTTAGGCCTCCGCCACTGCAAACTCGGCTTGCATCTTGCCTCCTCGGTGTGTCGTACCGCCGATTCAGCTATGCGACCTGTTTCCGGCTAAAATGTTTCGGCTGAGGCCGCTACGGCCAGTCCGGGCCCTCCCGGGAAACGAACTTTCCGCGCCGGGACCTCAAGCGCTCGTCCGCGCCCCTACGACGCGATATACTGGTGCCACGACTACACATCTCATTATCGCTAAGATCGACCCAAGCGCTGCGAAGGAGTAACGCGTGATGTCTCGCCTCAGTCGCCTTCACTTTTTGGGTACTGCAGCGACAACCGTTGTCGCCGGTCCACTCGGCCTCTCGAGTTTTGTAGAAAGGCCTAATGCCATGACTCAAACTGTAGCACAGACGGTTAGTGACCCCACCAGTATTCGTTCGTTTCAAGTGAACTTTTCGGACGCGGATCTCGACGATCTGCGCAAGCGCATCAAGGCGACACGCTGGCCCGACCGGGAAACGGTCAAAGATGACTCACAAGGCGTGCCGCTGGAAATGCTTCAGGGACTTGCAGACTACTGGGCGACCGGCTATGACTGGCGGAAATGCGAAGCCAAGCTGAACGCGCTCCCGATGTTCATCACCACGATCGATGGACTCGACATTCAATTCATTCACGTGAAGTCGAAACATGCAAACGCGCTGCCGCTCATCGTGACGCACGGTTGGCCCGGTTCGATCATCGAACAGCTCAAGATCGTCGAGCCGCTGACCAATCCGACGGCACATGGCGGAAGCGCTTCGGACGCGTTCCACATCGTCATTCCCTCGATACCAGGCTACGGCTTCTCGGGAAAGCCGACCTCGCCTGATTGGGGGACGGACACTACCGCACGCACCTGGGCCGTGCTGATGCAACGCCTTGGCTATACGGATTACGTTGCGCAGGGCGGCGACATTGGTTCGGTGGTGACGACGTTGATGGCCAAGCAGGCTCCGCCCGGGTTATTGGGGATCAACACCAGCTTGCCGGCAACCGTTCCACCGGCCATTGCAAAGTCGCTCTCCTGCGGCGACCCTCCGCCGGCCAGTCTTTCGTCCGACGAGAAGCAGGCGTACCAGCAACTGCAACTCCTGTATGGGAAACAATTCGCGTATGCCGCGTTCATGCACACACGGCCGCAAACGCTCTACGGATTGGCGGATTCGCCCGTGGGCCTCGCGGGCTGGCTTCTGGACCATGGCGACGGTTGGGGACAACCCGCGGCGGCCGTCGTTTCAGCAATCGCTGGGCACACGGTCGACGGACACAGCGCAGGCGCGCTGACACGCGACGACGTGCTCGACAACATCACGCTCTATTGGCTGACAAATGCGGGGGTTTCTGCGGCGCGCTCATATTGGTTGAATAAGACCAGCCCATTCAACGCAGCCAACGTCTCCCTCCCGACTGCCGCAATCGTCTTCCCGGGCGAGATCTATCTGGCGCCGCGCAGTTGGACGGAGCTCGCGTTTCACAAACTCATCTATTACAACCGGGCCAGCGCAGGCGGACACTTTGCGGCCTGGGAACAGCCGCAAGTTTTTTCCGAAGAGGTTCGCGCCGGTTTCAGACCACTCCGGAAATAGCGAGGAACGTGCGAGGTTACAATGATCATCCGACCGAGTCACACCGTTAGATTCCGAGCCTGGTTCATTGTCGGCGCCGCCACCGCAGGTCTGGCGCTCGCACTATCTGCTCACCGCAGCGGAGTGACCATTATTGCGGCGACGGCATCTCGGCAAGCCGCCGGCGCTACGGCCAATGACTTCAAAATCCCATCGGGATATCGCGACTGGAGACTGATCTCCGTGGCCATCCTTGGAACGCCATTCAACGATATTCGCGCCAAACTGGGCAACGATCTCGCGATCACCGCGTTCCGCGAAGCGAAGATTCCGTTCCCGGATGGGGCAATGATTGCGCGCCTCGCTTGGAAACAGGTTCAATCTGAGGTAAACAACAACGCGTTTCGCCAAGATCCATCGGCAGAACACTTGAGTCCAGCTGCGCTTCAGAAATTGCTCAATACATCTTTCGGGGCTGGGCCACCGACGAACGTTCAGTTTATGATCAAGGACTCAAAGAAATACGCCTCGACTGGCGGGTGGGGGTTTTTCCAATTCACCAACGGCAGACCTGACCACGTTGTACAGAGCAGCTGCTTCGCGTGTCACGCCCCGGGAAGGGCTACCGACTTTGTTTTCACCCGTTATTCGCCTTGATGTCGGAGGCTGAGCAAGAAGGGCCGTTATTATGACTACAACGATGCGGGAGTTTGATCCCCGTCTTAACGGTATTTTCCAAGGAGCGCTTCCGGAACGCAACAGAGGACGAGAGCGCCGACCAGAACGGCGGCACCGATAAAGTTCCAACCGTTTGTACCGAGCGGAATCACGCCAAGACCATACAAAAGCGCAACGGCGGCCATTCCTAGAAAGAACGGCCCGGTAGCATAACAGTGCACTCGACCGCACCGAAGTGCGTTAGCTACGCATGAGGCGCCCACGATCGCCAAGGCGACGACCCATACGGCAGTTCTCCAACCTTGTCCAATTTGAAAGAACCCGCTCGCCAAAAGCACGATAATTGGCAGCCAGAACAGCAGCGCGGTCAACGGCACGTTCGAAAGAATGTCACGTGACGCGCTGTTCGTCGACTCGGACTTCCTGCTGGGCTGATTCGTAGCGTTGAGCATTATCAGATCCTTTCTTGCGAGATCTGCAGCGATCCCGCGGCGAATCGCGGCGCGAATCATCGCCATGCGAGGTTTTCCCGGGGCTTCGGAGCCGAATCCGTACGTGCGACACATTAGCCCGTACTCGCCTCTGCAGTTCGCCGGCGGTTCCACGTCTTCGCCGTCGACGCGAACCGACGGCGAGCCGAGAAACCGCAGCTGCTCTGCGGCTTCCGGTGCGTTGACATCGATGTACTCAATCGTTGCATCCACGGTTTCCAACTGCAAGGCTTGCCGAACAAGTTCGCGTGTGCTCTCGGCATTCGGACACCCCTCGAAGGTCAATACTTCAATGCGCAACCTTAGCCTCGCAAGAGTTGCTCGACATGCTTATAGAGGACGCTTAGGTCGAGGTACGGCGCGGCGGTGACCCCCGAAAGTTGCTGCATCCAATAATCCGGAATGGGTGGAAGCGTGCCGCTCCACGATCGTCCGCGTGTATAGAGCAGGTAGACATCCCAGGCCGATCCGGGTGTACGCAGTACCTTTCCGTAGGCGTCGCCCAGCCAACCTCCGCTATCCCAGTATTGGCGAGCACGCCGGTCACTAATCAGCGACATTCCGTCGGGGACGTCCTGCCGTCGGGCGCCGAGTTGAGGCACCCAGACGAAGTAGGGCGCGAGCGACTTGCTCGGTTCGTGCGCCAGGATGGTCTGTTGAACTTCGAGAGACCCCCGAAGGCAGAGCGCTCAAGTCGGACTGACGAGCGCGACGATCCGTACGCTATCAGAGTCACGGTTGAAAGCCGCGCGAAACGGCTCGCCGTCCTTTTCGATATCGTAGAATCGCGCGCCCGACGCAGCGTGTGCACAGCCGCTCATGGCCAGGCCGGCAGCCGATGCGAGAAACTCCTTACGGCGCATGAATTCTCACTCGTTAAGAAACCCGTAGACAGAATATGCCGTTGAAACCAACCACAGCGTTGCGGCGAGCCAGGTCAAAACGCGAGCAACATGGACCGCACGCGAAATCGGTGGAGCGATGCCATTAGCGCATGCCGGCCTGCGGTAGCTGCTCCAGAAGCTAAAGCCGAGCATGAGGGCAGAGCCCAGCAGCAGCCACGGCGTAAACGGGCGCAGCCCGGAGACCGTCACGAGACCGCTTGCACCGAGTACCGAAAGAAAGATCGGCGCGAGCGTTGGCCCAACACAACAGGCACTTGCGACTCCGGCAGTGAGGGCCGCCGCCGAACCTAGCCCGGCAGCACCGATCGCGGAGATTCCGTTCGCGCGCCTCATGTCTCGCGTCCGATGCGCATGCAACTTGCAACGTGCGCAGCATTGTCAGCAGCGATATCCTGCGCGAGATTGATTAGCGCTCGGATTCGCTCGTCATCGACGCGATAGACGATCGTACGTCCTCGCCGCTCAGTCGCGACGTACCCGCACCATTTCAAACAAGCCAGATGGTTGCTGATACGACTCTGCGGCATTCCCAGGTACGCGACGACGTCGCCGACAGTGCGCGGCGCCTCCAGCAAATACCGAAGAATCTGTAGCCGGGTCGGATCACCAAGCCCTCGCACGAACTTCGCGAGCAGCTCGTCGCCGAGGGCCTTGCCGGCCGGACCGGGGACGGCAGAGCGTGGAGCGGCTTTCATCTCGCTGATTATATCAGGATAATCTGATATATCAAACGGTAGCTCGAGACGCCTATGCCTGGCTATTGCATGGTCGCTCAAATGCTACTATACTAGGTATCAAATGAGCACATTCGAAGCTATGGTCGATTTGATGGGTGGCCGGGAACTCTTCGAGGGGCCGGTAAGGCGAGATGCCGACCTGGAGCACGTACTCGCCATAGGCCTGCCTGCTGCAGTTGTTCGCCATCTTGCCGAAAGCACTGGAACCTCACTTGGGGAGTTGCAGGAGATCACGCTCATCGACAGATCGACATTCAGCCGACGAATTAAACAGCAGGCGCTTTTGAAGGTTGATGAATCGGATCGAGTTGCGCGCGTCGCTCGCGTGGCCGCGCTGGCCATCGAAGCCCTAGGACGCGATGAAGGCCTGCGGTGGCTCCGCGAGCCAAATATGGCTCTTGGTAACCGGGTCCCCTTGGGAATGCTGGGAACCGACGCTGGGGTCCGCCAGGTGGAGCAGATCATCGGCCGCATCGAGCACGGCGTTTTCAGCTAAACTTGCGAGTCTATCGTGCGTTCGAGCGAAAGCACGAAGCAATAGCGTTTTCCGGGGAAGGCGCTCGCCTCTACGGCGGCCGCTGGAACTCGGTCGGAACGGCTATGGTCTACACATCGAGCACGTTCTCGCTGGCCCTCCTCGAGATCATGGTGAACGCTTCAACCGCTCGCATTCCACCAGACATGATCTATGCGCCTGTAGACATCCCAGACGAAACTCGTCTCGACGTGCTCGATATCGCCGCATTGCCACAAAACTGGTCCGACTCTCCCGCGCCTCCTGAGTGTCAACTTGCGGGCGATTCGTGGGTGAATCGTGGGGAGACCGTTGGGCTCGTTGTACCGAGCGCCGTCGCGCGCATAGAAACTAACGTTTTGCTCAATCCCGCCCATCCAGACTTCGTGCGCATCGTCGTCGGGAACATGGACATCATGGCGATCGACCATAGATTAATTCGGTAGCCGTCTATGTCTCGCTCGGTCAAAAACCCCGGGAGGCGCAGTCAGACTCGCCATATCGATCGAAGATCGCCATTGGCGGGCGACTCTTAGCGCGGTCGTCCGAGGGGAGAACAATGGGGAGAAAGCGACACAGGAGGCCGAAAACCCTAATATAGCAAGCTTTTGCTGAACCGAATTTGTTGCTCGCATGTAAGGGAGGGGGTTCGAGTCCCCCAAATCTCCACCGTCGAAAACGTCCGATTCCTTTGAGGATTCCGGCGTTTTTGTTTTTGCGGCAAGACCAAGTGGGGCGCCGCGCTTACGGAAGTTGGTCCTGCGTCGCGATCCCAAGGCGGAGTTTAAAGATCGATCTGATTACTTGCATTCACGACCTTGGTATGCGGCCGAGGCCGGTTTTGGGTGGCCCGACCCATCCGCGCATGCCCGTGGTGGCATATGCACCCACATGAGTAGATTATTTGCGTGCCTGCAAGTCGCACTGCTGGCCGTCACCCTCACCGCCACCGCGAATGCCGCCGCCCCACCCCTGCTTCCGGCCGTCGCGACGGTCCACATCAAGGATTTCAAGTACAATCCGCCGGCACTCACCGTCCACGTCGGCGACCGCGTCACGTTCGTTAACGACGACGATGAAGCGCACACGGTGGCCGCGACCGACAAGTCGTTCGATTCCGAAGGGCTCGACACCGCCGGTACGTGGCAGCACGTCTTCACCAAACCCGGCACCTATCACTATTTTTGCGAGCTGCATCCATGGATGAAAGCAACGATCGTCGTCCTACCGGCTGCAGCAAAGTAAAGGAGCTCAACGATGAAACGAGACGACTTCCTCAAGCACGTTGCTTGGACCGGGGCCGGCATAGCGTGGTCCTTGTCGAGCAGTGGACTCTTCAACGCGCAGAGAGCGCTAGCCGCGGGTAGCGGAATTTCATTCGTGCAGATCAGCGATAGTCATATCGGCTTCTCGCACCCCGAAAACCCTGACGTCGCTGGGACGTTTCAACAGACCATCGACGCGATCAACGCGATGCCCGTGCAACCGACCTTCGTCGTCCATACCGGCGACGTCACCCACCTTTCTAAGCCCGCACAGTTCGATACCGCTAAACAAATACTCGGCACGCTCAAGGCTCCGCTCGTCGTTCTCCCCGGCGAGCACGACGTCATCGGGACGTCGGGGGCATTCTTTGCAGCCTTCGGCAAAGGCGACGCCCCGAAGGGCTGGTCTTCCTGGGATCAAGGCGGTGTGCATTTTCTCTCGCTCGTCAACGTCTTCAACTTCGAGATCGACGGAAAGCTCGGCCCCGAGCAGCTCGATTTCGTCGAGAAAGATCTTGCGGCACAAAAAAGCTCGACGCCGATCGTCGTCTTCGCTCACGTTCCGCTCTACGCGCTCTTTCCGCCATGGGGCTGGACTACGGAAGACGGGTCACGCGTCTTGGCGGCGCTGCGCCGTTTCAACGCGGTAACGGTGCTCAATGGGCACATCCATCAAATCGTCCAGCACACCGACGGCAACATTCGCTTCGCAACCGCTGCTTCCACGGCATATCCGCAACCCGCACCGGGCACCGCCGACAAACCCGGCCCGCTTCAAGTCCCGCAGAGCCGTTTACTGAGCGTACTACGACTGCTACGATCAGCGAGTTCGCCGCCGGAGCGCATGGCAACGTCGCGCCGATCCGCACGATTTCCGGTTCGAACACTGGACTGAGCGGAGGGAACGGTTTCAGCTTTGGGCTAGCGGTCAGCAAGGCGAGCGGTAAGATATTCGTCTCTAACCCCGGCTCGAACGCGATCCTTGGCTTTGCAGCGACTGCAAGCGGCAACGTTGCGCCGATCCAAACGATCGCCGGCAACGCCACGGGGCTTGCCGACCCACTGGGCCTTGTGGTAACGGAATAATCGCTTACGGCTATCCCGCACACGGCTTCGCGACCGCGAGGCCGTCGTTGCTTTGCTTGGCGCCAAGGTCCGGCTACGTTTGTTTGATTGCTTCCACGTCGATAACGATAAAAATTTGTGGGCTTACCACAACGCCTCCGTCGGGCATTTGGTCGTTCCAGTCAACACCAAAGTCATACCGGTCGATGCGCGTGCGAGCCGTGAATCCTGCACGCGTCTTCGGCCCTTTGTTAACCCCGTCTTCCCACCACGGGGTCTCCCAGGTGCCTAGGTAGCGGACACTCAAAGGCACCGATCGGGTAACGTCTCGAATCGTTAGGTCGCCGGTTACGCGATAGTCAAAAGGTCCGATTTGCGCCACGGCTGTGCTTTTGAAACGAATCCCCGGGAATCGCTCGCAGCTAAGGAAGTCCGGACTGCGAAGATGATTGTCACGTGTCGCTTCCCCGGTCCAACACGTCGCCGCGTCTATTGTTGTCTCCACGGCGAGCCGCCGCGGGTGCGCCGGATCGAATTCGAGTTGTCCGGTGATGTTCTTGAACGAGCCGCGTACCCACGTAACCATCATATGGCGCGCGCGAAACTCGGCGGCGCTGTGTCCCGGCTCGAAAAGCCATTTCATGTCGTGCCTCAGGCCGGTTCGACCAAGCTCTGCCCAAGCCTTGCGGCTACCCGAATCACTGCAGACACAATTTAGCTTTTATGAACGACCTCGATATCGTGGCCGTCCGGATCGAGCACCCATGTCGCATAATAGCCAGGATAGTATTCGGGCCGAGGTTGAGGTGCTTCCTTACTCTTGCCTCCCGCGTCCACGGCTGCTTTGTAGAACGCATCTACCTCAGCATGGTCTTTCGCTACAAATCCAACATGCACGGTTTGGGGATCGGGCTTTCCCTCTTTGAGCCAGAAAAAAGCTCTTTTGCCGTCACCAAAACCCTTCAAATCGGGGTGTCCGTCTCGGCCCTCGTAATCCATGAAGTTCGTGATCCCGAGCGGCTTCAGCGCCTTGCTGTAAAAAGCGACTGAACGTTCGAAATCACTGACGGTGAGAATAATGTGGTCTAACATGTTTGTCTTAGCCGTTTTCCTTTATAGCACAACGCGTTCTCACGGGTTGTATTGACATGCATCGATTCCTCGACTAATATCGAAGTATGTCAATGCAACGATGCTGCGCGCCGGCCAAGGTGCCTGACCTCGACCTCCAAACCGAGGCAGCGCTCTTTAAAGCCATCGGTGACCCTCACCGCCTGACCATCCTCACCACGCTTGCCCGCGTCGACGGCGAGGTCTGCGTCTGCGATTTCACCGACGGCTTGCCGCTCAATCAGCCAACCGTTTCGCATCACCTCCGGATCCTGCGCGAAGCCGAGCTGGTAATGTGCGAGCGCCGCGGCACCTGGGTCTACTACCGCCTTGCGCCGGGCACGTTCGAGCGATTCCGCGACGCGTTGAGCTCGGTCTTCCTAGAGAAAGTGCCTGCATGAGGACGCACCTCAATCTTGCTACCACGGATCTCGCCAAGAGCGTGCACTTCTACTCGACCTTGCTCGACGCAAAACCAACGAAGCTCCTCGGCGACTACGCGTTGTTCATTACGGATCAGCCCGGACTCGAGCTCGCCCTCGACCTAACCGATGAGGTTCCACCAACCCGAGATGCGCATTACGGTGTGTACGTCGAGAGCGCAGAGGCGGTGGAACGCGCCATCGCGCGACTCGAGCGGGCCAATCTCATCTCATCCATCGAGCGCGAAGAAACGTGCTGCTACGCCAATCAAACAAAAGTCTGGACTATCGATCCGGAGGGCCGTCGTTGGGAAATCTACACCGTCCACGAGGAGACGGAAGAGCGCGACGATGCGGACACGACGTGCTGCTCCGTGGGCGACGAAACGCCTCAGTGCTGCGTCGCCAAATGACCTTGCTCAAGCCTACTGGTTCACGTCAAGGGAGGGGGACAGAGTGATAACCGGCATCCACGCGATCTTCTACACAAAGCACTCCAAGGAGATGTACGGCTTTCTCAAGGACGTGCTCGACCTGCACTACGTCGACGCTGGCAACGGGCGGCTCTTCTTCGCCGCACCGCCGACGGAACTCGCCGTCCATGAGGCGGAAGACGACCCCGAACACGAACTGTGGCTGATCTGCGACGACATCGCCGCGACGATACAGCAGCTCGAGAAAAAAGGAATCAAAACGACACCGGTCGCCGACCGCGGCTGGGGTTTGGTGACGACGCTCGAACTACCCGGCGGCGACAAGCTCGGCCTCTACCAACCAAAGCATCTCTCGCCGCTCACGTAGCTCGTGCTGGGCCGGTCGAACTCTTCGGGAGTCTCGGTTTAGACTGCCTTCACTTTGTCGACGCACAACGCGTCGAGCGATTCAACGGCCCGTTTCCGTGCTATCGCCGTTTCGCGACCATCGCGGATCGCCTCGACGCTGCCGGCATACCGTGGAAGTACTATGCGGCTCCGCTGAAGAGCATCGGCAAGGTTTGGTCCGAGTTTTCGTCGATTCGCGACGCGTATTATGGTCCCGACTGGCATAACGTGATTTCACCGCAAACGCGCGGAATCGACGTTCTTGCACGAGCGGCCGTCGTACGTTCCACCCGATAACGAATGAGCGGGAGCCTCTGATGGCGTATCAGGCCGAAAACCCTGATGGAGCAAGCGTTCGTCAAACCGGCTATCGCGGGAGGTCGACATGCTGATGCTGCACGGCCGATTTAGCGGCGTTGGCCAACCGACAAACTGGATCGTGCTCGACATCGTACGCATCAAAGACGGGCGCCTTGCCGAACACTGGGACGTCATTGAGGACGAGGCGACGCGCGAGGGCTCTGCGAGCGGGTTGCCGATGTTCGGCGAAAGCTTCCCCGAATCCAGGGGATAGCAACGTGAGTAATTCCGTCTCCAAATCAGAAAGGTACAAATCATGGCTCACAGGTCGATGAAGATTCCCGGGCCCGACCACCCCATTTCGATCGAAGCGAACTCCTCTCGCGTCGTCGTCACAGTCGGCGGAAAGATTATCGCCGACACCCGCGAAGCGTTGACGCTTCGCGAGGCCTCCTATCCCGCCGTTCAGTATATCCCCCGTCGCGACGTAGACATGGCCGCACTCACGCGTAGCGAGCACACGACGCATTGCCCCTACAAGGGCGACGCTTCCTACTACAACATCCCGGCCGGGGGAGATCGCTCCCGAAATGCAGTCTGGACTTATGAGATGCCGTTCGAGGCGATGGCGCGGATCAAAGATTACCTCGCCTTCTACCCGGACCGGGTCGACGAGTTGAACGACTGACAGCTTAATCTACTAACCAGAGCGGGGTTACGCGGCTTCAGGCTTTCTTAGTAAAGCGACGAGCGGCAGGTTGAGGAGAGAGACGAGGGCGACGACTTTAGAGTTGTCCATGTAGGCAAGAATGGCCGCCTGCTGATCGACGAGGAACGATATCGTCGGCAGCGTCGGCACGATGCCGATCGGCACTAAATGGCTCAACGTAGCCTCGCCCGCGAGCAGTGCTTGATACCAGGCCCAGCTGTGGTCGTAGATGACGGCGAGGGCGGTAGAGGCGACGGACCCGCCGAGTAACAACACGATCTTAAAAATTGCAATGCCCTCAGCGCGTACTTCGGTGGGGAGTGAGCGGACCAGCACGTTTGCGATCGGTGAGAAGAGACACGCAAACCCAGCACCCGAAATAACGACGGCGAGCGCGAACGTCGTGAAATCTGATCCTGACGCGGTATGCGTCACGAGTAACGCGTAGGAAAGCGGCACGAGCAGGAAACCTATTACCACTGGGATCCTCACGTCGATCTTGTCGGAATTTACGAGTATCACGACAATCGGCGCCACAAGCATAATCGCCGGGATTCGCAGCAGTAGGAGCGCGCCCGCAGTAGACGGTGGAAAGCCGAGGCTTGCTTGTGCGTACTGCAGGAAAAGGTTCGCGCCAAAAAGCGGCACGCCGAGCCCGAATCCGAGGAGGCTCCCGACCGCGAGATTTCGGATATTAAATAACCTTAACTGGATGAAGCCACACCGGTCTTCACACATTTCGCGCCAGATGAATCCCGCAAATCCGACCACGGAGAGGAGGCAGCACCAGACGATGTCCGGGCTCGAAAGCCAATCTCTGCGTTCACCAAACGACGAGGCGTATTCGAAACAGAAGAATGCGAGCAGTACGAACGCGACGCCCGGGACGTCGAAGCGCCCCGTCCATCGAGGACCCGGCGCTTCTAGCAGCGTGAAGACGACTACGCCCGCGAGGGCAGCCAGTAAAGCATACAACACAAATGCGTCGCGCCAATACGCATGGTCGATAAACCATCCGCCGATGAACGGCCCGGCCGCCGCACCCGAGAGCGAGGTAACCGAAAAGAACGAAAATGCTATGCCGCGCAGCTTCGCGGGAAAGAGCGTCAACACGGTTGCCACGGCGCAGACGAAAAACGTGCCTTGCGCCATTCCTTGAAAGCAGCGGCCTACGATGAAACCGCTTAAGGAAACGGTCATTGCGAGGTACAACGTAAGAACGCCGAACGTCAGATGTCCGAAGCCGAAGATCGGTTTTCGCCCGAAGCGGTCGATGAGCCACGGCGTGAGCAAAAGCGTGACGTAGTAGAACGTATTGAATCCGATCAACGTCCAGGGCAACTCATCGGCGCTCGCACCTAGGCTTCCGCCGGCATACTGCTGGATAGATTGGTACACGCCGTTGAATGATTGATCGACAAAAAGCGAGATCAAAGCGGCAAGCATCACGAAGACCTTGCTGACGCTGATGCCTTCAGCTAGCTCAATTTGAAGGAACGGCCGGCTACGCGCCGCGATCATATTGCGCGGCGGCTTCGCCGCAGCGACCTAGATCCACCGCCCCGCCGACGGCTCCGCGATCGGGCTTCTCTGTTTTTTACTTCGATACAATCGTTAACGTCGCGGGATCGAGTTCGTAGTTACCCGGTGCCACGATATTATTCGGATAGGCGCAGATAACGCTCTCGTCGGGCCCCCAGATGACGACGAGATTCGGCGGTCCGCACTCCGTCTGTGTAAGTCCGTAGTTCTGCAAAAGCTCCGCTCCGGGGCTGGTCGGAGCGATTTCGTACGACGGATAGATGACCTGGTCTTGATAGTCGACGATCGATCCGAAAAGAAAGCCTGCAGTTAGTCCACCGAACGCGAACGGACCCCAAAAGCCGCCGCCCCAATAGATCGGCGCCGGATACCAGATTACGCCGTGGTTCCATCCCCACCTCGGCCAGCGGTGCGGGTTGTAGATCGGCGGCCCATGAAATTGTCCGTGATAGGGGCCACCAGTAACGTTCCCGTTGAATGGTGCACGCGTGTATGTCGCGGTCGTGCGATTTGCTCCGGTTGAAGGTGAAATCGGCGGCGCGACTGGCCGCGACGGGGGAATGGGTTGCGCGCCGGTCTCATGCGGGAAGCTAAAACCTTGCGAGCTTTGCGTGGGCGGACCGCCGGCCGAGACATGGCCGCCTCCTCCACCGCCGGCCGAGACATGGGCGCCGCCTCCACCGCCGGCCGAGACATGGCCACCGCCGCCTCCGTGACTCTGCGCGAGCACCGCGGCAGGCAGTTCGACAATAAGCGCGAGCGCGAGGGCGCTCCGTAAGAATCCGTTCATTGACGCACCTCGTCAAGCGTGCCTTTTATCGTGACATACGTTCCGCGAACCGTGCGCCACAAGGCAAGTATCGTATGCGGAGCCAGCTCCTGCGACGACATCGGCATACGCTGTGCGTCGCCCGACAGGTTCAGGAAGACCGTTCCATGTAGAATCGCGATCCGACGGCTCTTGCCATTCTGAATCAGCGTAACCGCGTACGGAAGACAGCGCTCGATCGCTCCTGTGAACGAACAGGCTCCATTAACGATTTTGAGCACGCCTTTCTTATCGGCGGTTTGAAGCCAGAGCGTCTGCCCAACCATGCGGATGTTGACATCAACGTACGTCCGCACGGAACCGTCCGCTTGTTGGACGAGCGTCACCCCTTTTGCACTCACCGTCGAGATCGTCGCGATCGCGAGCGCTGCAAAGATCGCATACGCGTGTGGCCGGATAGATCGAAATGGCATGGTCCATCCCTCTCGAGGGCGGAGCGGGTTAGCGGCGTACTTCGACACTCGGATCGGTTGCTCTTGCGCGTGGAATGCGGTAGCCTAGACCCTGGCCTCATTCGGCCTTCCGCGGCTATCGGCTATCTTCCGGGTACCGCCAAACCAGCATAGGAGATGTTATGGAGTTGCAAGGTGATTCGGCTCGGTGATCACGTTGTCGTGAAGGGCGAGGACGAAGAAGCGATCGTTACTGCCGTGCATCCTGACGCACAGGTCGAAATCGAGTTCATCCACGCATCGGAGGGAGGACCCCGGCGGAGGCGCTACGCCGCCGAGGCGCTAGAGAAGATCTGGCGGACCTCTTAGCGTTCCTGGAAAACGTAAATACTGTCCGTAGGTTGCCGCGTTAGCAATTCAAATGCGGCCTAGAGGACGTACCCCGTGGGCACCGTTTCAGTACAGAATCTTCACGATCGTTTGGATCGCCACGGTGCTTTCAAATACCGGCACCTGGATGTACAACGCCGCCGCCGGTTGGCTGATGACGAATCTCACGAGCGATGCATTCATCGTTTCCCTCATTCAAGTCGCGAACGCTCTGCCGATGTTCTTGTTTGCAATCGTCGCAGGGGCTCTTTCAGATATCGTCGATAAGCGGCGCTTTCTCATCGCCGGCGAGGTCAGCATAGCCATTCTATCCGCGATATTCGCGGGGATGGTTTGGTTCGACCGCGTGACCCCCGCGTCGCTGCTGTGGTTTACGTTTCTCATCGGCGTCGCCAACGCTCTCACGGCTCCCGCCTGGCAATCTGTGGTCCCAGAGCTCGTTCCATGGAAAGCTCTGCCCGCCGCCGTTGCGGCGAACAGCGCGGGCGTCAACGTGAGTCGCGCGATCGGCCCCGCGCTTGCAGGCGCAATAATCGCTCCGCTTGGGATAGCCGCACCTTTCGTCGTTAACGCGGTGAGCAATTTTGGCTCCATCGGAGCCTTGATATCGTGGCGAGAGCCGAAAAGAACGACGAGCGCGCTGCCGGGAGAATCTTTTGGCAGCGCGATTCGGATCGGCTTTCGGTATGCCGCCAACAGCCCCAGCTTACGAGGAACGCTGATACGAACGCTCGCCTTTTTTCTTTTCGCGAGCACGTACTGGGCGCTGCTCCCGCTTATCGCGCGAAGCCGCATCAGCGGCGGGCCGGAGATATACGGCATTCTATTAGGGGCGATCGGCCTCGGCGCGGTTGCGGGCGCATTCGGCATGCCCTCTTGGAAGATGAAACTAGGGCCTGACCGGCTCGTCGCGGCCGCAAGCATCGGCACCGCGATCGCGCTAGTGCTCTTCGGGCTCGCACGCGAGCCTGTCACAGCGTTTCTGGCGAGCCTCATTGCCGGTGTTTCCTGGATCGCAGCAATCGCCACCATGAACGTATCCGCACAGGTTTCTTTACCCGATTGGGTGCGCGGGCGCGGACTGGCAATTTACATGACGGTTCTTTTCGGATCGATGACCGCCGGAAGCGCGATTTGGGGAAAAGTCGCCGGCTTAACCGGTCTGCCGATGACGCACTTTGTGGCCGCTGCGGGCGCGCTGCTTGCGATCCCGCTGACGTGGCGCTGGAAGCTCCAGACTGCCGGGAAGCTCGACCTCACGCCCTCGATGCAGTGGCCGGCCCCGATCGTATCGCGCGAGGTCAAAGGCGATCACGGGCCGGTCCTCGTTACGATTGAATATCGAATCGCCAACGACAAAAATCGCGCGGCTTTTCTTGCGGCCTTGGATCGGCTGCGACGCGAACGGCTACGCGACGGGGCCTATTCGTGGGGCATATTCGAAGATACCGCCGAACCCGGGAGATTCTTGGAAACGTTCTTAGTAGAATCCTGGCTCGAGCATCTACGCCAGCACGAGCGCGTAACCAACACCGACTCCATGCTGCAGCAGTCCATGTACAGGCTTCTTAAAGGTGAACCGACCGTGACGCATTACATCGCTCCTAGCCCGTGACCCGGTCCGCGCGCCCTATTTCGATGGTCAACCGCGGACGGGCTCCGCCAGAATGACGACGGCGGCGCGCACGCACGGCGAGCGCGCCATCCAGTGCCGGCTCTTCTCTGTCGTGCGATGCATTCGCTCGCGCCGAAATTGTGGCCCGTGCTTGTCGAGCAAGTCGTTCGATTCGTCGGTCGGGTAGCAAACGCGCTGCGGCTTCATATGTATTCCACAGAGACCACAGAGCAGAGTGCCCCTCGGCAAGCTCGACTGCATGCCTCATGAACTCGATCCCTTTACTAACCGAGCCAACGCGATGCAGTATGACTGCAAGGTCTCGTAGGACGATGCTCTCAAGGCGGCGGTTGCCGACATTCCTGGCCGCTTCGTACGCTCCCGCAAGCGGGGCGCGAGCCCGGTGGTATCGGCAAGCGCGCATCAAGAAATTACCCTGCAAGTGTTTGAGTATCGCCCACCGGAGAGTGCCCGACTGCGCGAGCTTCTCAACGTCGAAGAGCAGCGGGTCTACGGCCCGCCAATGGCGCGTCCTTAGCATCATGGTTGCGGCTTCGATTCCCACATCGGCCAGAATCCGAGTTCCCTCGGTGTTCTGGGCGATGGCAAGGCTCTGTTTGGCAAGCTCGTACACGTCGTCGTCCCGGCCGGTTGACACGTAGTAGCCCATGAGGCCGTTCATAGCCTCGAGCATGCCGCACACTGATCCGTTAGAGATGCTAAGGGCCAGCGCCTCACTGAGCCAGTGATGCTCGAGGCCAAACTCATCGATCGAATCCTCCGCGCAGTGCGCGGCAAGGAGAGCTAAGGCGATTTGCCGGTGCGCAGCAGCATGAGGAAGCCGTCGGTTGACGTCACGCGCGCGTTCGAGCATGTTCCTGGCCTGGCTAAACTTTCCGTTTTGACAATACCAGTTTCCGCACTCGACGAGCGCGTCCAGAGCCTCCTCATCGGCATCTGCCTCTGCGATCCGCCGGCGAGCTAGCGATGCTAGCGCCTGGCCTGCGTCTGCGTTGCGGCCGGTCTCCATTGCGAGGCGCGCGCCGACCAAGAGCTGATGATCGTATAGCCATCGGCTTGTGGGATCGCTGACTCTGTGAGCACCCGCGTCCGCACAAAATTCGGTCAACATATGCTCTGCGCGAGCCGCGAGCCCAAGCGAAATCAGTGCCTCGGCAAGGCGCAATTGGACTGCCAATCTGGCAACGCCTGCCGGGAGAGCAGCTCGAGCTTTGCTAAGCAAATGCACCGCGCGGCGGGCGAAACCTTGATCGAGTAGCGCGTCGGCGCGCGCCAGCAGCAATTGCTGCTGATCGCCGATCTCGAAACGCGTGACTCGACTAGAAGTTACCGCGACGAGTGCACGGGACACGCGCATGCAAATGCCACGGCGTTCGCGATAGTATTGCCGTCTCGAGAGCCCAAGTCGAGAAGCTGTATCCGCGGCGGTCTCGCCGGCACAGAGAGCAACGACGATTGCATACTGCCGATGAGCGCGCGCCTTTGAGCCTGCTGCCGAATAATCTTTACAAAGGGTGCTGGCCTCAGTCAGAATTCTCCCGTGGACCGCTGACAAGACCGCAGGGTCGCCTCCGCCTTTCTCAGCGCCGGCGTGCAACGAACGGACAAGGGGGTTGTAGCGAAGCGATTTCGCATCGTTGATGTGGCGAAACAAATGGCGCGCCGCCACCTCGAAGCAACTCTCAGGGTTGGCCCGGGCCATTGATAGCTCCCCTCCGACGGCTTTGTTGGGGCCAAAGGGTTCGCTAATCGGACGAGGGCCTCTTGTGCGCCATTCCATACCGCCCGACCTGGAGAGCGCTCAAACTTTGTGCCACGGTACGCAGACTTTGTGACTTCGAAAGCCCGGGGCGTGGCGGACTGCCTTGAACAATGATAGAGAGGCTGGTTTCGCGCGTACCTGAACGTAAGGAGGCGACACCCATGGAGATCTCGAGATTAGCTCGGCACGCTTTAGGAACTTTCGCAGCGGCAGCCGTACTCACCGGCTGCGGCAACGGCTCCGAACCGCAGTTCGGAGCGCCGCTTGGCCGCTCGGGCGCGGTCGCCAACGGCAGAGTATTTACGATAGGGCGTCCAGACCTCGCGCGGTCGTGGATGGCTCCCGATGTCAAAGCGCACGACCTCCTCTACGTCTCCGATTCCTTTCCCTATGGAAGCAACGACGTTTACGTGTATTCGTACCCCAAGGGTAAGTTGAAGGGTAAGCTGACGGGCTTCAACGAGCCGTCGGGGCAGTGCGTCGACAAAGCGGGCAACATCTTCATCGCGAACTTCGGAGCGTCGCAGATACTTGAGTATGCCCATGGCGGCACGAGCCCAATTAAAACGCTCAGCGATCCAGACTACTACCCCCTGGGATGTTCCGTCGACCCAACCACCGGGAATCTTGCGGTCACGAACCGCTTATCTACGAGCTTCACCGCCGGCGATGTCGCGATCTACGCCGATGCGAGCGGCACGCCTACCAGTTACACAGATCCGAATTTCTACTACTACGAGTTCTGCGGGTATGACAATCACGGTAACCTCTACATTGACGGCACCACTAAGGGCAGTTCTCTCGAATACGCCGAGCTTACCAGCGGCAGCAGCTCTTTCTCCGAACTCAACCTAGACCAGAGCATCGGCTTCCCCGGCGGCGTTCAATGGGACGGCACGCATTTGGCGATTGGGGATCAGAGCGCAGCTGTGATTTATCAGTTTGCCATAAGCGGAAGCACCGGAACCAAGGTCGGTTCGACGCCGCTTACCGGTTCGAAAGACGTCGTTCAGTTTTGGATCCAGGGCAAGAAGGTCATCGGGCCGGACGCCGGCTTAGCCCACGTCGCGTTTTACAAATACCCGGCCGGCGGCTCGTCGATTAAGACGATAACCGGCCTCGGAGAACCCGTTGGTGCGACAGTGAGCAAGGCTAAGTGACCTAATTTTATTCCTCTTATGTGGTTTCGTCGGCTGGGCGAATCTCGAGAAGCCGGAAGCCCCCACATTCGATTGAAAAGGCCACGGCGCGCAGCTCCGTTCGTCTTAGGAATCCGCGATCTTCCCAGGTGCGCCGCTCGCTATTGTACACGCGGCAGGTAGCGCGCCTGGGCAAAAGGCTTTCGTCCGTAAATTGAATCGGAGCGTAAATGGTATCTGCGCCGGTATTGCCAACGAGCAACGTAAGATCTCCATCGCGCCGAAGCGCTACCCCCACGGCGTCCTCGGTATAAATCCGGACGTGGTCGGAGACGTCAACCATGTAGATTTCGACGGGCCAATTGCAGTCGATGCTGCAGGTTGCGTATAAGCGACTCGCCGATTGAATTGAGAAAGATGCGCTCGATCGCGCCATCGCCTTTTGTGTGAATCCAGATCGCGCTGTTGCCCAAGCTCGCGCCCATGGCTAGCTGCGAACCGGCAATCGTATAGGACTTCATCTCGATCTGCCCTTTCGAAACACGACGACGGGAACGTCGCTGGACCAGATCACCGTTCGAGCGTGCGGACCTAGCGCAAACGCTTGTCGACACCGTCGACGAGAATTCCAACGATGTTTGCGACAATCGGCTCGAATGGCGCGTTGGGCGATTGGTGACGCCAGCTCATAGCGGCGCCGACAAGCGCCGAGGCGATCAGCATTGCCGTGCAATGCCCGAATCGCTGTGTGAGAAAGTCGGTCAGCTCACCTTCCATGCTGCTCTGCATCTGCGGCTCGAAGTCGCGATCGATTTTGCATCGCCGGTGTGAGCCCACGAACGCGAAGGCATTCTTGCCTACTGCCATCAGCAACCCGCGCGTTTCCGAAGCCTTCAGCGGATCACCCTGCGCTAGATGGCCGGCGAAATCTTCCCGAATCATCGCATCGAGCAAAGCGAACTTATCGGTGAAGTGCGCATAGAACGTCGCGCGATTCACCGTCGCCCGTCCGGCGATATCTTGCACGCTGATCGATTCGAAGTTCTTCTGGGCAAGCAACGACACGAGCGCATCGCGTATGAGCTTGCGCGTCCGCGTAACGCGCGGATCGACGCGGGGCGGGCGCTGGGCGAGTATGCTAACCGCCATTTTCGCTATTTCGTCGGTTAAGCAACACTTTCGCCATTTTGTCGGTTGACCAACATTCCCGACGGTCGTATTATATGCGGCACACGGCGATTATACGACAGTTGTCGCCAAACTGCAAGTTCCAAAAGGAGAGCCCAATGACCGCTCAACTGCAAGAAGAGACAATTTATCAAGTCGATCCGGCCCACACGACCGTCGAGTTCGTCGTGCGCCACCTGATGATCGCGAAGGTTCGCGGCCGATTCACGGCCTTCGACGGGCAAATCGAGCTAGCGCCCGGCAGCGACCTTCCGACCTCAATCGCGGCCACCATCGACGCCGCTTCGATCGACACCCGCGAAGAGCAGCGCGACGCGCATCTGCGTTCGGCCGACTTCTTCGAGGTGGAGAAGTGTCCGCACCTGATCTTTGAGAGCACGCGAATCCAAGGAACTCCGGACGATTTTACCATCGACGGCAAGCTGACGATTCACGGCATCACGCGCGACGTGAAGCTGAAGGGCAGCTTCGAAGGACGTGCAACCGATCCGTGGGGCGGACTTCGCGTTGGATATGCGGCGCACGGCACGATCAGCCGCAAGGAGTTCGGCGTCGCTTGGAATGCAGCGCTTGAAACCGGTGGAGTGGTGGTCGGCGACGAGGTTCGCATCGAGCTCAACGTTGAGGCCGTGCTGGCGCACAAAGCGGCGGCCTAGATGAAGGGGTCAAAAACCATCGTGGTCGTGGGGTTTGGGCCGGGGAACGGGACCGCCGTCGCCGAGAGATTCGGCACCGAAGGCTTTTCCGTCGCGCTCGTCGGCCGGAACCAAGAGCGTCTTGCCTCTGGAGTTGCGGCCCTGAAGGGCCGAGGGATCGTAGCAGCCGCGTTCCCCGCCGACGCCACCGACCCGGCGGCGATTGCTGCAGCCATCCGCAACGCACGCGCGGAGCTCGGCCCTATTACCGCGATCCACTGGAACGCGTACGGAGGTACCGATGCAAGAGATCTCCTCACCGCGGATCCGGCCGCGGTCCGCGGAATTTTTGACGCAGCCGTGTTTGGACTGCTTGCAGCCGCGCGGGAAGCGCTTCCCGACCTCAAGAGCGCCGGTGACGGAGCCATTCTAATCACAAACGGCGGGTTCGGCGATCTGTCGCCGGCCATGGACGAATATGTCACTACCTCAAACGCAATGGGCGTCGCTCTCGCGAACGCAGCAAAAAACAAGCTCGCCGGTCTGCTTTCGCAGCGATTAAAACGCGACGGCGTTTATGTCGGCGAGGTCACGATCTACGGCACAGTCAAGGGCACGGCGACCGATAACGTCAACGCCATCGACCCCTCGAGCGTCGCAGCCAAGTTCTGGGACCTGTACCAATCTCGCGGCGAAGTGCGCGCCGAAATCCGTTAGACGATCGATAAACCCGGCAGCGATTTCTTCGATGGACCCTTCGGCGCCGCGGTTAGCCCGGCGCGCCGCTAGCGCTTTACAGTTTCTTCATATCGAACCGGTAGAGTCTGGTGAAACACTCACTGTCGGAGGAATCATGTCCAAAGCTTTCAGTACCGTAGCTGTTACGTTTGTCGCTCTCGCGCTCGCTGCGTGCGGAGCGGGCAGCGTCGGCGCCGGCAACACCGCACTCATGAATGGCACCACGTACTCCCTTCCTGCGGTCGACTCGGATTTGGCAATGACCGCTACCGTTCCAAAAGACACCATCGGCGAAGAACTCCCCGAAGAAGGCGTCGGATCGATTAAGTCGTCAGTATGGAAGGCGACGCTGGGCGGATTCACGCAAACGCAGCGCACGCAGTCGCTCGCGTTCCCTCCCGGAACGAAGATTACGATTCACAACCTGTCCTCGAGCATCACGCACACTCTCGACGTGGTCAAAGTGATCTCCGGACCACCGGCCGTCTTTCCGCCGAACCCGGATCTCTCGATACCGGCGAAAGGCGACGGCAAACTCGAAGCCGGCTATGCGAGCGGGCCGATTAGCCCCGGCAAGTCGGTGACCGTTACGCTGGTGAAAGCCGGCACCTATGAGATTGGCTGCGCCTTCCACTACGCTGAAGGGATGCGCGATGTGCTCGTTGTTAAAGACGGCGCGAAGCCCGGGCCCCAAGCGACTCCACCAAGCCCCGAAGCAACGCCGACGCCTTGGACCCACTAAACCGTCTGGACCCGAGAGCCGGTGATTCAATGCTTAATATGTTAGCCTCGCCGAGGCGACGGTAGTGCCGGCGCGCTGCAAGACGATCGATCGGATGCGCTCGCGCGGATGCACCAGCAGCGTCGCCGTTTCGCCGGCACTCCCCAAGGCGCCGAGATCGGAGGCGCCCCCCGCCGTCTGCGCGATCGCGTGCAATGGGCCCCCGGGCTTATCGGCAATGATGTAAATCCACGAGCCATCTCGCGCGTAAAGAATCTTCGCTGCAACGGGGTTCACGGACTCCGGGCTCATCGAGACGTGGTTGAAATGGCTGTGGACCATGGTTACGAGCGCGACGTCTTCGGCCGCCAGCCGCTGGCGCAACAGGAGCGTCTGCAACCCGAGGCCGAGAAAAGCTATCACGAACGCCGCCGCAATTGCAAAGCGAAGAACGTTGGCGCGCATTTTGCGCGCGCCAAGCTGCGGTCGCGTGGATTCGCGCAGCCTTCGCTCTAACGCCGCCGACGGCGTCGCCAGCGGCAATGCTGCGGCAAGCGAGGCCGCGACGGCTTGCGCTTGAGCGACGCGCTCCGCGCACTCGGAGCAAAGCGCGATGTGACGTTCGACCTCGCGCGCCGCATCGTCGTCGAGTATCCCAAGCGGATAAAGCTCCGCGCTTTCGCCGAGATGTTCGATCACGAGCGAGTCCCCTCTGCACTTGCCAGGTCCGTCTGCAATTTGCGCATGGCCATCGAGATGCGGCTTTTGATCGTGCCGAGCGGAACGTCCAGCTCCCGCGCGATCTCGACATGAGTTTTGTTCCCGTAGTACGCAAGGGTAAGAGCCGTCGCGCTGTTCCTCGGGAAGCCTCCCGAGGGCGGCCTGCAACCGTTGCGTCTCGACGGGGTCGACCCAGGGCGCATCGACGACAGCGACGGGAGCGAGGCGGGCCGCTTTGAGCTCGCGCGCGTCGCGTCGTCCCTCACGTCGCAGCATCGCGAACGACTCGTTGCGCACGCAGGCGATCAAGTAAGCCTTTAACATCTCTCGGTCACCGGTAAAACGGTTGGGCGAACGCCATACGCGCACGAGCGCGTCGTGCACGCAGTCCTCCGCGCGGCCGCTATCCGAAATGCAGTGGCGAGCGACGCTGAAGAACAGGCGCGACCACAGCGCGTAGACGTGCTCGAGGCCCGACGGCCTGCGCGCGGCAAAGTCGTCGACGAGCTGGTCCATTTACCGCACGACATACGGCCCCGTGGGTTTCATGCCCTTGGTATGCCGCCGAGGCCGGTCTTGGATGGCCCAACCCATCCGCGCAACGCAGCGGCGGCCTCGGCGCCGGACGACGGAGGACCGGCTCGCGCGTCCTGACGGCGCTGCGCCGCTTCTATGCGGTAACACTTTCTTCAGATTAGCATTCACACTTTCTTCAGACTTCGACTCACACTTTTTTTACAAGACGACCTCATACTCAGAACATCAACAGATCCACGACAGGCCCCAAAACACAGATCACTTTTTAGGAGAATCAAATGAAATTACCTCACCACGTTGCGAGCGTTAGCCTCGCGTTGGCGCTCGCAGCGTGCTCCGGCACGCAGACCGGCATGACGCCAAATACCCTTCCCAACGGCTCCGGCGGCAACTCCGGCGGCGGCGGCGGCATTACTCATTACTCTGTTCCGGCGCAGCGACGCCGAGCGCCGGCAAGTCGAACAGCGTACGGTGCGCCAAGGCGACTACCGCACTCATTCTCGTCGCCAACGAAGGCGGCGGCAACAGGCGGCACGATCAGCGAGTTTTCCGAAAGCGCGAACGGAAACGTCGCGCCGACCACGGTCATAGCGAACCACAACGGTGGACCCTTCGCCATCGGCTTTAGCTCAAAGGAAGGCATCGGCTTCGCGAACGGCAACATCAACTCCGCCGGCGAGCTCGGTGCCGAAACGTTCTCGCTGACCGGCGAGTTCTTGACCGGAATCGAGTGCTTTCCGAAACCCACTCAGACGAACGCCGTAGCGTTTGATAGCAAGGGCCAACTTTTCGTTACTGGAGTCGTCAAGGGCGGCCGCGCTATCGGCGTCTTCAAGCCCGGAGCCAACGGCTGCGTCAAACCGAAGCGCACGATCTCCGACCAGGGCGGCCTGGCTATCGACAGCAACAACCTTCTCTACGTCGCCAATAGCGCGACGGCAACGATCGACATCTTCCCGTCGGGATCAGGCACGATGGAAGCGCAGATCGGCGGAAGCAATACCGGACTGGTAGCTCCCGGCACGGTCGCCGTTGACGCCTCGCTCAACGTCTACGTCTTCGACCCCAAGACAGATACGATCAGCGAATTCGCGGCCGGAGCGACCGGCAACGTCGCCCCGATCCGCACCATCTCCGGCTCGAATACTGGACTCAACGATGCGGATGGATTCAACTTCGGACTCGCGGTCAGCAAGACGAGCGGTGACATCTTCGTCTCGAACCCGGGATCGAACGAGATCCTTGTTTTCGCGGCAAACGCAAGCGGCAACGTTGCGCCGATCCAAACGATCGCTGGCAGCGCCACGGAACTTTCCGTGCCACTGGGCGTTGCGGTAACGGAGTAACGTTTACAGCAGAGCCAAACCGCTACAGGACCCACAACGCGAGGCCAACAGCCTCGCTACCCCGCACACGGCTTCGCGATCGCGAGGCCGTCGTTGCTTTGTCGCGTCGACCTGTATGCAGCGCCCGAGCCTCGCTGCGTGCCGGATTCGAGCTCTACGATCGAAGGACGGGGTACGTCGTCAGTTCATTTTAGGTGTGTGGGGGAGGGCCCGGGCGCGTCTCGATCCCGTCAGTGCGAGAAGACCGAGTCCGAGACGGGCGCGTTGATGGAATACTGCCCATAGGTCGCCGTCGCATCGAGATTGTACTTCGGCATCGCGACGGAGATCGTCTCTGATTGCGGCAACGTGTAGCCTTGAATCTGCGCGTTGCGGATCGTTAGCGCAACCGACGATCCGTCTTTATAAGACCATTGCGCCGAAATGGCTTGACCGTTCGCGATGGCAACGCCGAAGATCACGTGGTCGACCGCCGGGTCGTCCTTTGGAACGGCCCGCAGGAGGTATGCCGGTGTCCCGCCGGACTGGCCTTGGTCGACCGACGTCACGACGTAGTTCGACGGCCACGTTTGTGGCAGCATATCGAGCGTGTACGAGCCTTTAAAGAAGCCGCCTAGTGGACCAGGCACGTGCGTAATAGCGATGGCGGCCTTCGCCGGCGCCTTGAAGTAGGCGGTGCCGTCGACTCCGGATCGCAAGCTGATCGGCCGATGCATCTTCACGTCGAAATGGGCGGGAACGGAATAGGATGATAGGCCTGCAGCGGCGGCCGCTCGGGCGAGGATATCCTGGCCTGACGGTGCGGCCTGCGCGGCAGAAATGGCTGCTGCTGCTAGGGAGGCGCTGAAGGCGCCGGCTCGTTGGAGTTTCATACCGCTCATCATAGCAAATCGATTGCAAGTACAGGAAGGAGGTCTGACTCCCTTCATGCGGTACGTCGAGGAGCGATATGCTTGGCCCATGAGACAAGCAGTATCGGATGTCATGGGACCAATCGAAGGACCTGGCCCAAGAAGAAGATGTTATGAAGCCATAACGGCGAAGTCGTCACAAACAATTCTTGCCAGCGCCCTAGACTTCTGGGCTGAGAAGGTCGAAAGGATTATACCGGTATGGGTACGCTGAGAGAACATATTGACGTAAAATGCCCTTGTTACTATCTGATTCATCACGTCGAGCGCTACTTTACCGTTCACCGCCGCGGTCAAACACCTGGAACATTCAGCCTAACCGTCGACACGCCTAAAGTTGGCCTTCCCGGAAAGGTACAGGCACGCCACGACGTACGAATGCGTTACGAAATCGCGAAAAGAGCCGATGGTCAGGATGTCATCGACCTGACTTGGGATCCGGATGACCGTTTCGTCCCGAGGTTTACTGGTGCGCTATCGGGCAAAAGTTTAGAGGACGGAAAATCGCGCTTGACTCTCGCGGGTAAATACGATGCGCCGTTCGGACCGATAGGAGCCGTCTTCGATGCAATCCTGGGTCGCCGCATCGCCGCGGCGACAGCCGACGCGTTCTTGCAAGACCTTAAGCAATTTATTGAGTCGGACTATCAAATCGCGGCCTCTACGTCGCTCGCCTCGTCTCCGAAAGACTAAACGGTACGACGGGTAGCAGTCCGGCATTTCACCGCTCGCTTCCAGCCCCGCGTGAGGAACGGTTCTGACATAGGCCATCATGTACGCGATCGTCGTCAAGACGGCTGGTTCCGAAAGGGGCCCGCAGTTTTCATTCGGAAACGGGTAGCCAAAAGATAGCGCTCCATTGAAGGAGGAGATCCTGAGAAAGACCGTTTTTCTCTTGATCGCAGTGCTCGGGGCCGGCGTGCTCGCGTTGGTTCTCCAGGCGCCTTCGAGTGCTCCGACGCTGGCTGCCACCGGTGCCGATGCGGAATTGCTCTACATGGCCAACTGCTCGGGGTGCCACGGAGCAAACGGTCAGGGCGCCGTCAATATTGCTCCACCACTGGCAAAGAATCGGTACGTCACGGGCGACCCGCAGAAGGTAATCCAAGCCATGCTCGGCGGCGTGGCCGGCCCGATCAAGGAACACGGCGCGACCTGGAACGGCTCGATGCCATCCTGGCAGGGGGCGCTCTCGAACGCGCAGCTTGCCGCCGTGATCACGTACATTCGGGGCTCGTGGGGCAACAACGCCAAGCCGGTCAGCGAAAAACAGGTCGCACTTCAGGCACATGCCGTGTCCGCGTCGCCTCGACAGACGCCTTCGAGCGCGATGACTTCGGCCGCCACCAGCGCCGACGCGGGATCGCTCTACCTGACCAACTGCTCGGGTTGCCATGGAGCAAACGGTCAGGGCGCCATTAATATTGCTCCACCACTGGCAAAGAATCCGTACGTCACCGGCGACCCAAAGAAGGTAATCCAAGCAGTGCTCGGCGGCATGGCCGGCCCGATTAAGGAACACGGCGTGACCTGGAACGGCTCGATGCCACCCTGGAAGGGGACGCTCTCGAATGCGCAGCTAGCCGCCGTGATCACGTACGTCCGGGGCTCGTGGGGCAACAAAGCCAAGCCAGTCAGCGAGAAAGAGGTCGCCTCAAGCAAATAGTTATTGGACCTGGACTTCACGCTCGACGGTGACGACCGTATCACCGATCTTTGCGCTCGCGATGAATGTCCAATACACCGCCTTCGCAAGGATCATGTCTGCGTGGTACGTTCCGTCGCCACCGTCTACCGCGTTCAGCGTCGGGGAAACCCCGCCCATCCCGGTCCTTGGGACCAGGTGTCCGCCGGGCACCGCTTCGTAACTGGGAAGAATGCTCACCTTCGCACCGGTGACCGGTGCACCAGTCACATCGCGAACGGTCACCGTAAACCTTTCATCTCCGACCTGAGGCGGCGTCGGATCAAGGCTCAAGTCGATGCTGAACGGAGGTTGCGCCGCCGCGCTCGCGACCGGCTTCTTCGGACCGCAGGCCGCCAACGGTGCAACGAGCAGCACGGCGATGAGTCCCGGTATGAGCCGACGAATTATGGACATATATCCTCACTCTTTGTGAAGGCTTTCATGAACCTGCTGAGGTGTTTACGGCGAATCGCGCACATTCGCGCTCACAGGCGAAATTCTACGCCGCGATGAATAGGAAATCGAGAAGCCCTCTTTTATACAACGGGAGGACCTCAGTGGACCGCGGCTACCTGAGCTTCGCTGACCGAAGCCGCTTTGTTGCCCCACGAGGATCGAATGTAGGTGATGACCGCTGCGATCTCGCCGTTGGAGAGCCCCGACTTAAAGCCTGGCATAAGACCTTTGCCATGTTCGGTGACCGCAATGATTGCGGTCGGATCCTTCGCCGTCACATGCGGGTTGCCAGCGAGCGCTGGGAAAGGGCTGCCGCCCTTGCCGTCGGCTTTATGACAGCTCGCGCATTTCAAGGCGTAAATCGCCGCGCCGTTGGGTTGCGATGCGGCGCTTGCGGCGAGCGGCGCGACTGTGGGGCGCGCTGCGACGAACGCTGCCACGAGAATCGTACTCATCAATGCGAACCTGACCGAACCTTCTCTCACCTTGATCGCCTCCTATTGAAAGCGTTCGAGCCTTCGGGGAGACACGAGCGGTTTTCCTCTCCAGCAAATGCGAGAAATCGCCGGCCTGAGCGGAATTTCGAATGCGCTTAGCCCGCGGCGTGGCCGTCGCTCTTGGGAGCTTGCACGGAGACGCGCGTCGGCAACTTCTGATGTTGACGACGTTCTATTTCTCTATCCTGTACCTCGAAAGCGAAGTGAGCCACATGCCGCTCCTCTCGGCGGGCTGGTGGAACCTCGCCCTCGTGCCCGTCGTCTGGCTGGCGGTCTCGCTCTTGGCGCTGATGGCCGTTGTGGTCTGGCCTTCGGCCGTGACGAGTCGTCTGCTCCTGGTCGCAATGGTCGTCGCGGCGGTGATGGGAATCGTCGGCGTCTTCCCCCATCTCGCGGCGAATGGAATTGCGTGGAATAAACCTGGCTCGCTCTTTAGCGCCGCGGCTTTTCAGGGCGAGCCGGGACCTCAGTGGCCACTCGCGATCACAATCGGAGCCGTGCTCGGCTTCATCGGCGGATACGGAATCACCGGCGCCGCGGACATCGGCCGTCCGGTCCGATGGTTCACGCGGGTCGCCTTCCTTCTGTTGATCGTTGGAATCGCGTTGTCCAGTTCGTTAACGACACTAGGCTGGGGCGCGACGGCGGTCGTCGCGGCGGCGCTCTTGCTGCTCGCGATTACGCTCGTTCACATCACCGAGATGGCTAGGCGGGAAGCAGCATGACGTTGAGGCGGTTCTTCGTCGCGTTCACTGCGGTCTTCGCGGGAGCCCTCTCCATCGAGGTCTTCAACTACCATCAGATCGCGACGATCGAAAAAGATCGCTGGGCTATGATACCGGAACTCTCCGGCTCGCTGCTCTTGTTCGCGGCGCTCTTCGTGCTCGCGTGGCCGAGACGAACGTCGATCGTGCTCTTCGCGGCTTGTTGCGCCGTCTCGATCGCGGTCGGTCTTGCGGGAATGGCATTCCACTTTTCAAGCCATGCGTTGGTTCCACGAAATCTCGGGAACGTGACATCCTGGCTCGGAAATCCTCCCCCGCTTGCGCCGTTGGAATTCGCCGCGGTGGGACTGCTCGGGCTCTTGGCGGTGGCGTGGGAAGGCGGCGGAACACTCGCACTGCCGCAAATCCCGTTCGCGGCATCGGCGTGCTACAGCTTGGGCGCGCTTGTGAGCCTAACCGCGCTGATTCTCGCGGCTCTAAGTGTGCGCACGGAGGCCATCCTCGCCGTGGTCGCTGCACTCGTCATCGGGGCGGTCGCGTACGTCGTGGAGCTGAGCGCACCGACGGGCGACCGCGCTACTTGACGGCAGTCACCTGTGCCGCGGTTACGGGACCAGCCTGATTCCCCCAGCTCGAACGGATGTAGGTAAGCAACGACGCGATGTCCGTATCGGAGAGCCCCGGCCTAAACGCCGGCATCGCGCCTTTTCCGTGCACGGTGATGGCGATGAGCCCGCTCGGATCGCTCGCGGTCACGAGCGCGCTGCCCGCGAGTTTCGGGAACGCCCCCTGCCCTTGGCCATCGGCGCCGTGGCAGGCCACACAGCGCGCGGCGTAGATGTCCGCCCCGGTGTTTGGCGCGCCCCCTTGGGCGACGGCCTGACCCGTCGAGCCCCGCGTGAATGGGTTCGTCAACGGGCCTTGGATTGGCCCTATGTAATTAATCTGCGTCAGCCACGTCGGCACCCCGTTTGGGGTTCTGGTGTACCCAGCCATCAGGACTTGGAAGCGCACGAAGATATAGGGCAGCGCCCGCGGAAGCGGCTGGGCTGAGAGTCCTGTGGAGTAGTAGCGCGAAAACGCACCCAAGCCGTTGTTGATAGTCTCCTGACGCGCGGTGAGCATCAAAGAGCCACTCAGGAGCGACTCCTGCAACTCGACCGCTTCATCCTCAGCGTTGGGACCTTGCGGCCCCGCCACCGTAGTCCAAGGCGCAAAGTTACTGAAACTGATGATCCCCGGGTTGCTATCGTGTGACATAGAATAGAAGGCCAGCACTCCGGGCGTTCCTTTGCCTAACGAATTTGGGTCCACGATGAAGTACGGAGCGATCAGATTGTAGCGATCGATATTGGGGGGCCCCCCGATGGTGCCGGGCTCGCCGTTGAGCATGTAGGTGCCAATCGCGCCAAAGGCGCCGACCTCCAACGGCTTATTGGGCGGGGCATAAGCGGCTACCCACTGGACCGCTCGGTCCGTTCCGGGAGCGATCGAGAAAATACTTGGGATTGGTATTATTAATGAGTGCGTTATTGCTACCACCGCGCCAGGCGGCCTCCAAATCGATCGGGCCTTTTTCGTAGTCGAACCTGAAGGTCATGCGAGTGTTGATGAGGTTGTAGAAGTGCTCGCCCTGCTCCAAATGCCGTATTGCGAAAGAATTATCGAGATCGCACGTTTCTAGGATGTTGGCTGCGGGCCCCGGGTAGACGCTCCCAACCTGGATGTGCCCGTAGCCGTGGAACAGACCGCCGTAGGCGAGCCACATCGTTTCCGGGCCCTTGGCTTGATTGGTGAGCTGGTCCGAACCGAAGATGCTGTTTTCGACGCGATAGGTGAATTCCGGACCGGCAAACCCGGCAAAGTACAGGAGCATGGTGTTCGCGATCTTTTTGTTCGGCGCCGCGGAGTCACCGGCCCCGGTGCTGGCACCTTCGACCCAATCCCAGACCGAGATCGGCAAGGTGTTGCGCGTCTGCTTGGTGTTGATCGCCTGGTAAAACGTGCGTAGGACGTAGCGCCCGTAGGAGTTGAGCGCCGGAACCATGGTATGGCACGTCTGGCAATTGGTGTTGAGGCCCTGGGCGAACGTCGGCAGCGCCTGAGCCGGCTGAAGCCCTTTCGGCGGCGCAAGCCACAACAATCCACCGAACGTCGCCACCGCGACGACGAATGCCGCCGTCCCGGCAGGTAGCCTCATGATGTCACCACTGCGAACGTCATCCTGCTCCGATCCTCGCTTACGTTATCGGCCGCCTATACGCACGGGGCAAAAAATTTAGCATCATAATAGGCCATTCCGATGCAGTGAGCAAGTGCCCCGCCGGTAGTCGCGCGGACCGCAACCAGCTTTCGTGAATGTCTTCACACGTCTCTTCACCAATTTCTTCACATAGTGTGGTGGGAGAGCTCAGAGCGTTCGTCAGTCTTCGGACCGATACGATAACCAATGCCTCGAACGGTTTGGATGATCGACGGAGAATCCGGAGTCACATCGATCTTATGCCGGAGGTTACAAATGTGACGGTCGACAACTCGATCAAAGGTGCACTCTTCATGTTTCGTAGCGTCGAGAAGCTCGTCGCGCGTCAGCGGTTTTCCACGACTGTTTAGCAACGTAGCAAGAATCGCGAATTCTGTTGGGGTAAGCGAAGCTAGGCGATCACCGATGCGGACGCTGAATGCCGCCGGGTCCAGCGCGAGCGGTCCATTGGCTGAACTCTCGGCGACCGAAACCGGGGTCGCCGACGACAGGGCCGCGCCGTGCGGATGATAGTGGTCACCGCGCCATCGCCAGACGTGGAAACGTTGGATGACGTCTTCCGGGAGGCTGTTCTCCAATAGCCGAGCGTCGAGGATCAGAACATCGGGGGATGTGAGCCGGAAGCGCCGGATCCCAGTTGCGATGCCATGGCTCGCTCGAACGCTGCATCCCGCGGCGCCCAATGCCCTGCGGAGGCTGCCGACGATCTTGCGATTGGTCGAAACGATCAGCGCGCGCAGCTTCCGGGAGTGAACTCCGTCGCGAGTTACGGGCATCGGGGTTGACGCTCCGCATCGCAGCCCGTCGACGGCTGAGCTTTGATTACGTCGCCTCATTTCGCCATTTCCGTTCATACGAAATAATGATGGCGTAGAGGTATTGATCGAGTTGGAAGAATCTGGGAAGGTTTAAAGAACGCCTTAGGGCTTGGCAGCCGTGAAGACGAAAGAGGCGACGTGCAGCGCCGGCCCGGCATGGAACTGGAACCACAGCTTGTATGTTCCCGGTTCGTTCACCGTCACGTGGAGGAGCATGTTCGGCGACACGACCGCTTGATCGCCGGAGTATACCATCGTGCTGGCAGATCCCATCGACGTTTCGTGAGCAACCGGGTGCAAGTGAACGTACGTAAGATCGTCCGCGTCGAGAAAAACGGCATGCGCAAGCGCTCCCAGGTAGGGATGAACGTCCGTGGCAGGCTTCCCGCGCTTTGCAATGTGCACGGCGATGTCGGCTGAAGAACCGGCTCGCAGGGACAAGCTCGAAACCTTCACCGAATATCCGTCAACTTGGGCAACCGCGTCACGTTCGGTCAGGTCTCTCGGCGCCGAGACCGCGTTCCCAGCTTGAAAATCGAAGCGGAACACTTGTTGCCCGATGCCGGATGGCCGGCCGTCCGAATAGAGGTGATATAATCCCGGGTGCGGCAGCGTTTGGTCCAGCACGAAGTGCCCGTTGGGCACAAATTGCGGATGTACGTGAATGAAAGTCTTGAAGTCGTCGCTGACGATAATAACGTGCAGCAGCTTTGTCATGTCGAGATCATAGGCCCGAATCGGTGCGCCGCCATTCTTCGGAGTCATCCAGAAATCGAGCTTCCAAGTGTTGGGGCGCGAGCCCGGCACGGCATCGAGATACCCGGCCGTTCTTGCGACGCCTCCCTGTAACGCGAATGTGCCATGCAGCACCGTTCCTGCAAACGCCATCACGGCGGTGGTCATCCAGATTCCGCCGGTCAGGACCAACGTACGCACCGTCATGAATTGCTCCCTTCTATCGTTCATAGGACCTTGCTTCCGCACTAAAAAAGCTGCGTCCGGATACGAGGGTCCGGACGCAGGATCTCGTCGAGATGGCGGCGACACTGCCACGACTCTGCACCGATTCGCGGTGCCTCGCGCGATCGCTCGAAACGATCCATTATTGCCGTCGGCACCATTGCCGTTTTCCATCCTCGGCAGCCTAATCATACGCCATCATTGTGAAATTCTAGGAAGTCGACCGACGGCTCGCGGGGCTTTGGATATGGTAGCCCTGCAACATCTGAATATAATTTGTCCGCTCGAACACGCCGGGGTTTTGCGAGTTTTTTCGGCTCATGCGGCCGCGTACGTCGCGAAGCGAATCGATTCCGCGCGCCGCAAGCAAGGCAAACAACCCGTCGCGCAACACCCGCATGTGTTTGACCCCGTGCCGGAGCAACGAAGACGTCGTCATTACTACGTCGGCGCCGGCCAGCAGGTATTTGAATGCGTCGTCTGCAGATTCCACCCCGGTGCTGGCCGCAAGCCACGCGGAAATCCGACCGTGCAGAATCGCGATCCACAAGAGTGGCAGCCGGCTTTCCAACGGCGCGCTGAGCTCGAGGTCCATTGACAGGCTCTCCTTGGGATGACGCTTTGGTTACGATCTTTGTCGTAGGCGAGCGGCGTCCGCGGGGCGCGGTTTATTCTCAAAAGCTTCCTCGATTCGTCCCACGAATTTCACAGCGCAGCGCCAAAATCGAGAGCGTAAAGAAAGGAGCATTCAGATGGCTGTGCTTGAAAAGAAAGAATTCGATGAGCAGTTCCAAGCGATCTTCGGACGCATGCTCCCCGAGTTTCCGTTCTTTGACTTCCAGGCATCGCGATTTGCGCCCATACGGCCGGCGCTAGACCTGTATGAGGAGGACGGCAAGTACGTTTTGGAGCTGGCAGCTCCGGGCTACCAGGCCAAGGACTTCAAAGTCGAGGTAAGCGGCTACACGGTCACGATCTGGGGATTCTATGCGTATGCCGACGAGAACCGTGCGTACCGCTACCATTATCGGGAGATTCCTCGCGGACGGTTCACTCGTATGGTGACGTTCCCACAGGAGCTGAATCCCGAAAAAGTGGATGCAAAGTTCGAAAACGGCATCCTGACCATCGCGTTTTGGCCGATGAAGCCACTTGCGCTCAAGAAGATAGAAGTCAAAGCCTGCTAACGGCTCGCGTCGCTTCCCGTACGCTCTAAAAAGAGAGAGCCGCGAAGTGCGGCTCTCTTGCATGCATTGACCTCGGAGATGGAACGATTGGAGGCTTCACGCCGAGGCCGCGGCGCTAGTACACTAGCTTTCGACGGCTTTGACGGCGCGATAGCGCGGCTCCCACATCGCATTGCGAACTGCCGTCTCTACCTTCGGCGGCTTCGTGCGTGCGAGTCCTTCGCGAAGGGCTTGCTCTGCAACGGTGATCGCTACGCGGGCTGAGACCTCGCGCACGTTTGCAACGGCCGGAAGAATCGATGCGCCGAGTTGCGAGGTCTCGACCATGTCGGCGATGGTGCATGCGGCGGCCGTAAACATCCCGTCGCTGATCAGCCGCGCGCGCGTAACGAGCGTTCCCAAAGCCAGCCCTGGAAAAAGCATCGCGTTGTTCGCTTGCCCGATCGTGTACGTCGCGCCATTGTAGGTCACGGCATCGAAGGGGCTGCCGGTCGCTATCAATCCCTTGCCATCGGTCCATCGGATGAGGTCGGCCGGCACGGCTTCGGCGAGGGCCGTCGGATTCGAAAGCGGTAGAATGACCGGGCGCGGCGTGCCCCTGGCCATCTCGCGCACGATCGATTCGGTGAAGGCGCCCGCGACGGCCGACGTGCCGATGAGAATCGTGGGATGGATTCGGTGCACGACTTCCTCCAGGGTGATGCCGCGTTCCCCATCGCGCATCCACTGCGCGACTTCCGCGGCGGGCCGCGTGTAAGGGCGTTGGAACTCGCGCAGATCTCGCATGTCGTCGACGAGCAGACCGCGCCGGCCGACGCACCAAAACCGGCGCGCGGCCGCTTCCGCGGAGAGACCGTCGCGCATCATCGCGTTGCGGATCAGGTCGGCAATGCCGCAGCCTGCGGTCCCGGCGCCAAAAACTACGATCCGTTGGTCCCGCATTCGGCCGCTCGAAATCTTGATTGCGGCCATCACCGCCGCGAGCACGATTCCGGCCGTGCCCTGAACATCGTCGTTGAACGTGCAGATCGACCCTCGATACCGGTTGAGAATCCACCGTGCATTCGACGCGCCAAAATCTTCCCAGTGCAGTAGCGCGTTCGGGTACAGGCGCAACGCGGTCGATATGTACTCGTCGATGAAACTTTGATACCGTTCGCCGCGGACGCGCGGGTGACGATATCCAAGGTAGAGGGGATCGTCGAGCAACGACTGCCGATCCGTTCCAACGTCGAGCATGACCGGAATCACGCGCAACGGATCGATTCCTGCGGCGGTATAAACGGCCAATTTGCCGACGCAGATGTCGATGCCGCCGACGCCCCAGTCGCCGATCCCGAGAATCGCTTCGGCGTCGGTCGCTACGATCAGATCGACGTCGTCGGCACCCGCCTCGGCGCCCAGCAGCGCCTGCTCGATTTCGTCGGGGCGGTCGATCGAGAGAAAAATCCCTCGCGGCCTGCGGTATTGATGGCTGTACTGCTGGATGGCCAAACCCACGGTCGGCGTATAGACGATCGGGAGCATTTCGACGAGGTGCGACGCAAGCAAATGGAAGAAGAGCGTTTCGTTCCGGTCCTGCATCGCCGTCAGGAACACGTTGCGGGCTAGATCGTCCGACTGCTTTTTAAAGAGCTCGTACGCGCGCTCGGCCTGTTGTTCGATTGTCAGCACCGCAGGCGGAAGCAGTCCCGTCAGGCCCAGCGCCCGTCGCTCCTCCAACGTGAACGCCGTGCCTTTGTTGATCGCAGGGGTATGCAATACGTCGAAACCTCGCGCCGAAATTTCGAAGGCGCCGGTTTCGTCAACGCGATACAATTTCGTGGGCTTGCTAACGCTCGTTTCCATGCTCGGCTAGGTCGACCGGCCTGGCCCGGAGGCCGCGAAGCGGCCGTGTTTCGCCGAAATGTTGATGCGGTACGCGATGCCGGGCCCACCTGTGCGAGCGACGAACGTTCGCCACGCCATCACCGGGGCGGCCGTGGCGGCCGCGACCGTCCGTAGGCGCTCCGAGATGCGCTCTACGGCTTCGTCTGCGAGGCTGCCGTCGAGCCGCTCGAACGTTCCGCGGACGATAACCGAGCACCAGTCTGCGGCATTCTGCACGCGATCGATCTCGACGCATACCTTCGGATTTGCCGCCATGTTCTCGATCTTCGCGCCCAACAAACTGTAACCGTATAACGCGCGCCCGTCGTATGCATACGTGATCGGTACGATACACGGCAAGCCGCGCCGATCGAGGTAACCGATGCGGGCGACGATCTCTTCGTGGAGCAGAGCCTCAATCGCGTTGGGTGTCAGGTCCCCAAACATATCCTACGCCTTCCATTTTCGCGGCGTGCTCTTTCTGGGCGATCCGCAGCTTCGCGTTCGACGCCGCCAAATACGACTTGCTTCGGGGTAGCGAGTTTAAATTGCACTACGAAACGGGGACCGCCTTTCGATCGCCATAGATGCAGTCTACGGCAAAAGCATGAAACGAGATGAGAAGGACCGCCTTCAACGCGGCACGATCCAGATATAGGGCGTCTTCGGCTCGACGCTTGGCGGCAGATCCGCGGGCGCTTCAACGCCCAGCGGTCCGAGCTGTTTGATGAAGCGGTAGATGGCGCGCTGATCCTCTAACTTGAGAAACCGCAAATCATGCCAAACCATCGGCCAGTGGCCGCCGCGCGTGCGGACCATGAAGAGCCAGTCGGTTTCCGATATGCGCTGGAACTCTAAGCGGACGTTGGCGGGATAACTCGTTCCCCATGGACCCCGGTAGCCGAGGTTGCTGCCGGTCATCCAGCGCGAAACCGGAATCGTTCCGTCGGACTCTCGCCATCCGGGCGTGTGGCAGTCGCTGCAGGTGCCAAACCCGACTAAATAGCGACCGCGTTCAACGAGCGGATCGACTCGCGTCGAACCCCGCGCTGAGGCCGAGGCAATCGCAGCGACGGCAATGATCGCCGCACCGATCCAATACTTCACCCGCGGATATTTCGGACGCGCGCTTGCCGCTTACTGTCCGCCCCTGGTGGAAGGCGCCTTCTATGGGCCATCGACCCCGCCGTGACGTCGCGATCTTTGAGCGGGTTTCTACAGGGTTTGGTCCGACGGCTTAAAATGCTCGGGCCAGATTTCGGGAGCGAGCGCCCTCAGCAGGGCCCCATGCTCCGCCGGTCGACCTTCTTGCTGATCGTACGCCATGATCAGAAGCAGCTTCTGAATCAAGAGAAGGTCCTCGTGTAGCCATTGAGATTCAGTAGGGACCGGATGCGCCATGTTCTCCTCCTATTGGTCATGTACGCTACCATTCGAGCATCGAGCCGCTGCTCGCGGGGAGCGTACTCTTCCCGTATTCGGCCGCCATCGATCGCCGGAAGCATGAAGGAGCCGGCGATTTGTCTTGGATCACTTCTTCTCCTATTTAGGAACTATTCCGAGTTGCCGGTCGACGGTGAGCTGGTCCCAATAGATGGAGACGTGCCGAATCTTGCCGTCCGAGTCGTATAGCAAGACCATGGCACCTGGATGATCGAAGTGCCGTCCGTTACCCGGCGTAGCTTTCCCGGTGTTCGGATTGACGAAAGGTCCCGTCCACGTGCCGGTTACGCGCTCGACGGAGACGGCCGAACGTCCGTCGACGATCGCCTGGAGCACGGTGACGTGAAAGTCTGGATATGCTCTGAAGATCATCGAGAAAAACTTTCGCGCCGCTTCGTAGTCGAGGGGCTTGTCGTTTTCCGGCTGATCGATCTCAATGTCTCTGGCAAACAGCGCGAGTACCTTGGTGATGTCGTGACTGTTCCACGCGTCGGCCCAGTTGCGCGTCACGTCCTGATGCGTAACCGGCGGTTCGGCACTTGTCGCTCCAAGGAGAATCGCGGCGAAGCCGAGGATCGCCGCGATCAGAGGCCGCCTAATCATTTGCGCCATCCCGTACGCGCGGCACGTCCCAAAGGACGACTTCGCCCGCACCGGTGAGTTTCAGGCGCGTGACGCCGGCGATGCGAACGGCATCGCCTGCGGTAAGGCCCGCGGATCTGACCTCGGCGTCGTGTTCATCGAATGCGGCAACGTCGATCCCGCCGTCGGCGGCGAAGAGAAAACCGAGTCGGCCCGGTTCGAACGTGTGACGCAGCTCGATGCCTTCCAAACGCGAGACGAGAAGCATCGCATCCTGCGTCAGCGCGACGGGCGCATCTTGGCCGGCATGACCCGACGCAATGACCAGCCACGTATTTCGCCGCTGCGCGACGTCGAAGTCGACCTGCCCGTACGTCGGCGGCCCGCCGATCTGACCGGGGAGGACCCACATTTGGAGAAAGTGCAAGCCCTCAGTCGACGAGTGGTTGTATTCGGAGTGGCGAACGCCCCGCCCGGCGCTCATATACTGAACGCCGCCAGGGCCGACGATGCCGTGGTTGCCGATACTGTCGCGGTGCTCGAGTTCTCCCGATAGCACGTATGTGACGATCTCCATGTCGCTATGAGGATGCGTCGGAAAGCCTGCGCCGGGAGCGACGCGATCGTCGTTGAAGACGCGCAGGGCGCCCCAGTTGACGTTGCGCGGATCGAAATAGTCCGCGAAGCTGAAAGAATGGCTGGTTAGGAGCCAGCCGCGATCGAAGGTCGCGCGCTCGGCGGCGCGCTGCACGTCGAAAATCGGCTGCGTCGTCGCGATTGGATCTGATGCTGATTTCATGTTAAGCCTTCTGCCCGTAGGCGGCGCTGGTGAGCCGATGTTGCGTATCCCCTTACTTCCTATGACGAATTCAAGAGCTTTCGCTGCGTAGCGAATGCGAGCGCCGCCACGACCGGGACGACGAACAACACCCTCAGCGGGATCTTATTGCAGAAGGCACTGACCAGAGCCCCACAGGCGTACGTCACAATTAACGGCCAAATGATAGAGATCGTCTGCCTGCCGCGATCGGTCCCGCGGCGCACCGCTATGTCGGCGATCGCCTGCCCGAGCTTCGTATAGTCGCCGCTGAGAAAACTGGTGTTCGCCGCGACGCCGGCAAAGGTACTGAGCGCGGTGTTTTGCATGCCCATGGCCAGGCTGATGATTGGCAGCGCTACATAACCGGGCGCAAACGAAGCGACGCCGAGCAATCCAGCCTCGGCATAGAGGGCGGTATGCGACTTGAAGCGCTCCAGGATGGCCCGACCAAATATAGCTCCGGCGAAGAACAATACGATAAGCATCAGCGGCATATATGCCGCTTCCGCGTTCTTGTCGAGCGAAATGGCGAAAATGATCGTATTGCCCGTCATATTCGCACCAAAGACGTGCCATCCTAAATATCCATAGGCGTCCACAAAGCCAGCGACCAGCGCCAAGCCGGTGGCGGCGAGCCGCCCGGCACGAATCTCATCGGTAGTCAAATCACCGTGCAACGGCCCTGTGGCCGAGCTGCCCAGGGAATGAAGAAAGCCGGCCGGATCACCGCGACGCCGTCGGCTCGGGTGGCCGAAGCGGCTCGGTGATCGTCGCGGCAAACGAGAGCACGATCTTGCCACGGGCCTTGCGACGTGCGAGTTCGGTATAGGCGTCGCGCAGCGACACAAAGGGATAGATTGCCTCCAACGGCATGACGATCTCGCCCCACGCGACTAGGTTCGCGACGAACGCGAGAGTCTCGCGCGACGCGGCTGCCGACGACCCGTCCGTCTTGACTCCGTACTTCTGCGCGGCCGCGAAATCGATGATGGTGTTGATGCGCTCGCGCGCTACGCCCAGCGTGACCGCGAGCTCCACATAACCGCCGCCGAAGAGATCGATGAAGGCGTCTAATCCTTTCGGGGCGAGCGCCCGCAATCGTTCCACGAGGCCGTCTCCGTACGCGACGGGCTCGACACCGACGGAACGTAGAAATTGTGCGTTCTCGTTGCTCGCGATGCCGATGACGCGAGCGCCGGCACGCCTCGCGAGCTGGACGGCGAGCGACCCGACGCCGCCCGCAGCGGCGCTGACGGCTACCACGTCGCCTGGCTTTAGCGACACCGCGTGGACGGCGCCGACGGCAGTCGTTGCGACGACGAAGAGGCTACCGGCGCGGAACCAATCGAGCGGTGGCGGCTTCGCGATCAGTTGCGAGGGACTGCTCACGACGTACTCGGCCTGCGCCGCTCGCCGTTCCGTCCAGCCGAGCACCTCTTCGCCCGGCGCGCACCCCGCGACACCCGCGCCAACGGACTCGATGCGCCCCGCAAAATCTGCGCCTTGGCCGAAAGGGAAGTCCATCGGAAATACATCCCTGAGCAGACCTTCCCGAATCGAGATCTCGCCCGGGTTCGTACCCGCGGCAACGACCCGCACCACGACCTCGCCCGCCTCCGGCTTGGGCTTCGCGACGTCGACGATCCTGAGTTGTTCGACCCCACCGTACGCGGACAGTTGAACGGCCTTTGGCATACGGTTCTGGCTTTCTTGCGCGCTCAGAACGCGCCCTTTCAGGGCTGACGATCGCTGTACGAGCGTTCCGAGCCGCTATTGCCACTCGCTGCGTTCGGCAAGATAGAGCTCGACGCCGTCGGGATCCTTGAAGTAGGCAAAGCGCATCGGAGGATCTTTGACGATGTCGCCGGCAAACGCGATGCCGCGTTGCGCTAACTGTTTCATGCTCAGTTCTACCGAGTCGACCGCCCAGTGCTATGATAAGCAGACCATGGATCGCCTCATCAACATCTGGTCCGACGTTATTTGACCGTTCTGTTATCTCGGCTCAGTTTGGGCCGAAGAAGCTTCGCGAGAATTGCGCGCCGATTTGCGCTGGCTTCCCTTTGAGATTCATCCGGAGACGCCGCCCGAAGGGGCGCCGAAGCCGTTTCCGCCGGAGGACTGGCCGCAGGTTCGCGCGAGGCTCGAGCGTTTGGCTCGAGAAGTCGGGCTTCCAATAGACCCGCCAAGACGCAACGTGAACTCGCGTTTCGCGCTCGAGACGGCCGAGCTCGTGCGCGTCAAAAAGGGCGACCGCGCTACCGGCGTCTTTTATCACGACGTTTCGCGCGCATTCTTCAACGAACAGGCCGATATCTCGAAACACGAGGTCATCGTCCCGATCGCTGAACGCTTCGGCATCTCCGCTTCAGACGTAGAATACGCCTGGCGCGAGCGACGGTTTTCTCCTGCGGTCGACGCGTTCATCGGAGAGGCCCACAGGGCCGGCGTCACGGGCGTACCGGCAATGGGGTGGCCGCATCGACGCGCGATCGTCGGCATGATGCCGTCGGCCGACCTCGTGCATCGACTTCGAAATGATGCGCCGGAACCAAGGGCCTAACCCCACGGCCCCCTATTTTGTCACGGCGGTTACGTCTTGCCCCGTAACGGCACCGGCCTCGTTGCCCCAGGAGGAGCGAACGTAAGTCACGACCGCTGCAATGTCGGTATCGGAGAGCTGCGATCCCCACGCGGGCATCATGCCGTTAAAAGTGCTGCCGCCAACCTGAATCTTGCCCGATAGACCGTACTTCACGATATGGATCACGTTCTTTACATTGCCCGCCACGACGGGGTTGCTCGCCAATGGCGGAAACGTACCGGGTACGCCCTTCCCGTTGGCTTGGTGGCAACTCGCACACTCCGTCGTGTAGAGTGTAGCGCCGCTGACAGCCGGCGCCCCGGCAGCCGCCATGGATTGCGCAGGCGCCGCAGATGCTGCCGCGGCTGTCGAGGATTGCGTCGAGAAAATATAGATTGCCGGAGTGCCCAGCGCGCCCCAGGTTAGCCGCGATACGTTCCCGGAGGTGCTTGCAACGTACTGCGTGTCTCCGACCCGATACGTCACGACGCCGCCCGCAATTGCGCCGCCGGTGGGAATCGCGACGAGCTTCTTGCCGCTCGACGCCTCGAAGGCTAGGAGATTGCCGTCCAGATCGCCGGTGAACACGACGCCGCCCTTCGTGGGCGTCACGCCCGAGATCATCGGGCTCGACGACCGGTAGCGCCATATCACCTTGCCCGTGTCGGCATCGATGGCCGTGACCCATCCGTACCAAGCAGAGCTCGGGTCCGGCACGAATTCGCCGCCGAAAAACGGGGCGCCGCTGCTATACGGCGTTTCACCGCGCTTATAGAGACCGCATAAATGAACGGAATTAACGTAGATCGCGTTCGTTTCCGGGTCGTATGCCGGCCCGTTCCATTCTACGCCGCCAATCCATCCCGGACACGTGTGCACGCCGGCAGCCGTGGGGAGCACGTTGGTATTCGAAATCTCGCTCACCGGAAGCGAGTAGACGATCGCGTGCGTGTTTAGGTCGACCGCATAGAGCATTGCGTTTTTTCCGGCGGCGATCATGAGCTCTTTCCCAGCTCGCGTGGTGACGATCGCCGGCGCGGCGGCCATGTCGTAATCGTGGGAGTCGTGGGGAACGAACTGGTGGTACCAAGCAAGGCGCCCATTTGACGCATCGAGGGCGACGATCGAATCCGTATAGAGATTCGCACCGGGCCGCTCGCCCGACGAAAAGTCCGGTGCCGGATTGCCGACTGGAACGTACACGAGCCCGTTACTCTGATCGACCGAGTAGCTCGTCCAGGTCGAGCCGCCACCGTGAGCAGCAGTTTTCGCGCGGTCCCATGTGTCGGCTCCCGCCTCAGAGCCCTCAGGGATCAGGTCGAATCGCCACAGCTCCTTGCCCGTCTTCTCCTCGAAGGCCATCATGCGTCCGCGCGATCCCCAGTCGGCGCCTGCGATGCCTTCGAAGACCATCCCGTGCCAGACGATCGGCGCAGCGCTGAGGAATTGCGCCTTTGCGCCCTCGCCGACGGTGACGTTCCATATGGATTTGCCGTCTTGGGCGCCGATCGCCGCTAAATGACCGTCTTGATATCCGCGGAAGAGCAGGCCGTCATCCAGCGCGACACCACGGTTGCTGTTGTAGATCTCGCGTGCCTGGGGCGTATAGCTATTTTGCCAGATAACCACACAGTTGACCGCATTTATCGCCAACGTATCGTGCAGCGTCGTAACGTAGAGAGTGCCCGCGACCTCGATCGGACCCGTCTGGAACGAGCCGCCTTCGGGCATCTTGACCGAGCAGACTCTCTTCAACGCGGGGGCGTTTGCCGGCGTGATGTCATCGAGCGGCGAGAAGCGATCGCTCTGCAAATCACGGTTGTACGAAGGCCAGTCATCGTTCGAGGGGAGGGAAGCCGATTTCTGATGGCCACACCCTGCGGACAGCACGGCCCCCGCGACAACCAGCGCGGGAGCGAGGACGAAACCGCGACTTCGATGCATGCTACACTCTCCTGTTGATCAACGCTTACCTCTCGTCGCACGGTATGCAGAAGGAGTTGCGCCGGTGTACCGCACGAATATTTGACGGAAGCGACTTTCGCTTGAGAATCCTACCTGCCAAGAAATTGTCGCGATCGTCGCGTCGCAGTTGCATAACCGCGCTTTAGCCGCCTCGATTCGCCGTCGCAAAATATAGCGATAGGGAGCTATGCCGTGCGCGATCTTGAACACGTGCGAAAACCGGCTGGGGCTGAGGCCCATAATCGAAGCGAGCTCGACCAGGCTGATACTGCGATCTAAATTATCGTCGATGTACGCCAATACTCGTCGGAATCGCGAGCTCAGCGCATCCGCACGGCCCGAATCGCTAATTGCAAAATGGGATGCGCACTCGACTAGATGTCTCACAACGGCAAATGCCTTAGGAGTTAGCGGTATCCGTTCGCCGCTTCCTCGATGGTTGCGAAGCCACAAACAACGGTTTGCCGCGTCCAGCCGAAACCGAGCGGGCTCTGGGCTCATGAAGCCGTGTTCGATATGCGGCGCTAACGCGAACTCTGCTACTACACTCATTCTCGCCATCCTATCAGCCCGGCGCCGGCACGTCCGCTGTGGCCGAAGCATCCGCCCGGCGTACACAAGGTAGCTCCGATGAAACCCATATCCAGGAAATGCTCGAGCTAAACGGTTCGGCTGTGGGCTCGGGTTTGGGCATGGCCATTGCAAGGCGCGCGCTCCGGCGTGCGAACGGGCACATCACCTCTCGAGCGAGCTAGGGCTCGGCACGTTCGGTGAAACTATGGCAGCAGAATTGAGCGCAAAGGCAAGTGAATATGCTCTATTCGTCGCAGGCGCGGCCTGCTATGCTGTTTTGACTAACTTTTCGAGGAGATGGAACGATGAGCACATTCAAGACCAAAGACGGCACGCAGATCTATTACAAAGACTGGGGAACGGGCCAACCGGTCGTCTTCAGTCACGGCTGGCCGCTGAGTGCGGACGCTTTCGAGGACCAGATGTTCTTTCTGTCGTCGCACGGATATCGGTGCGTGGCCCACGACCGTCGGGGTCACGGCCGATCCGACCAGCCGTGGACGGGCAACGATATGGATACCTACGCGGACGATCTCGCAGAGCTCGTGCAAGAGTTGGATCTCAGCGACGCGGTGCACGTCGGGCACTCCACCGGGGGCGGCGAGGTAGTTCGCTACATCTTCCGTCACGGTTCGAAGCGCGTCGCCAAGGCCGTGCTTATCGCTTCGGTCCCGCCCATCATGCTGAAGACGCCGGCCAATCCCGGCGGTTTGCCGATGTCGGTCTTCGATCAGCTCCGGGCCGGAGTGCACGCGGACCGGTCGCAATTCTTCAAGGATTTGAGCGCGCCGTTCTACGGAGCGAACCGCCCCGATTCCAAGGTTTCGCAGGGGTTATGCGACTCGTTTTGGATGCAGGGCATGCTGGCCGGATTCCCGGCGGCGTACGATTGCATCAAGGCCTTCTCGGAGACCGATTTCACCGAGGATCTCAAGAAGATGGACGTCCCGACGTTGGTCATTCAGGGCGACGACGACCAGATCGTTCCGTTTGACGACGCCGGTCTCTTGCAATCGAAAATGATCAAGGGTGCGGAGCTTAAGGTTTACAAGGGTGCGCCGCACGGTCTCTGCTCGACGCTCAAAGACGAGATCAACGCCGACCTCCTCGCCTTCATCGCGGCCCCGGTAGCGGCGCTGCGATAAATAACGCTGCAAAGGAAATTTGTCATGAAAGCGACTTGGATTCCGCACGAAAAACATGGGCGCCTCACGACGCAGAGTGACTTGCCCGATAGCGTCTTTGCATTTCCAAAGCAGCGCAAGGAGCCGCTGACGGATGCAGAGCACGTGCGCAACGCCGTCGCGCGGTTCGATCAGGTCATCGATGTCTCCGATGCCGATCGCGCATTGGCTTTTGCAAACATCGAGGCCGCCGCAAGATACTACGGCGTGGAGCTCTCGGAGACGTCGTGGCACGATCTCGGCGCCCATCCGCAACGTTAGCCGTAGAGGAAGACGACTATGTCGATTCTATCCGACGTCAAGGATGTCGAAGCCAAGGTTCGCGAGGCGATGCAGAACGGTCCCGTCACCCCGTACTACACGCTGCCGCTCGAAAAAGTTTACGACGTGCTCAACGCGGCGTTAGCGTCAGAGATCATCTGCGTGCTTCGCTATAAGCAGCACTACTACATGACCACCTCGATCCATCAGGAGCAGCTGCAAGGACTTTTCAAAGAGCATTGGCTGGACGAAGAGAAGCATCTCGAACTGATCGCCGATCGCATAAAACAACTCGGTGGCGTTCCGAACCTCGATCCTAGGGGCATTGACAAACGCGCATTCTCGTCCTTTGAGAGCGGCCATACCCTCGCGGACCTGCTCCGGGAAGATCTGCTGGCCGAGCGCGTCGTCATCAAAATCTACGGCGACATCGTCAACTTCTTCGGGAAAGCCGACCCGGTTAGCCGGCGCATGTTCGAGTCGATTCTGAAAGACGAAGAAGATCATGCCGACGAGATTGCCGATCTGCTCTACACGGTCGACCCCGAGACCGGCAAGACGGTCGAACAGTTCACCGGCGATTCCGTAAACAGGCCATTCACCGGCTGATCCCCCGCGCGGATGATCAGCCGGCACGATCGACGCGTCGAAATTGACGTCGTGCATCATCGCGAGCTGCTGGGCGTCATCAAAAAACTTCGGGAGATAGTGTGTCAGCGCTCAATGCTGCTAACGTGACAGCAGCACATACCAAATCCTGTCGCGCCGGCACTCAATTTTGCTGCAGTGCCCATTATTCGTGCAGCAGACTCCTCCAATTCCGAGGTACGCGGCCCGCCGGGCCGGGAACGGGCTGATCCAACGGATGAGAATCCGGCGGAGTTAACGTTGGACCCTCAAAAAACTCCTCGGATCGATAATCGTAGAACCACTTCTCTCCAGGCTCGAAGCTTGCAATCACCGGATGGCCGGTGCGCTGATTGTGCTTCGTAGCATGCTGGCTCGGCGAGGTGTCGCAACAGCCAATGTGACCGCATTTGGCGCAGCGCCGGAGGTGCAGCCACCAGCCGCCTGACGCCTGACATTCGACGCAGCCAATCCCGCTGGGTTTTGCCCTTGGATCGATGCCGTCTATTCCACCATCCACGCCTCCCGCCGTTTCTCAATTCATCAGCTCTTGACCTATCGGCGCGAGCCGCCGCCCAGGACTTCGCTGCGCCGGCAAGTATTCGGATGACATGGCGGATTCAAGCATCCTGATGCCCGACGCCAGCGAAGCGTATCGTCAGTCGCGCGATCGACTGCGCAGCGCGGAGATCGAACTGCGCGACCGGATCGAAGAGGTCGCGGCGATGCGGCGCAGCCTGCCGCCTGGTCCGGTCGTCGCCGACTACGAGTTCATCGAAGGCGGCAAGCGCGTTCGTTTGTCCGAGCTGTTCGCAGATGGCAAGCCCTACTTGATCCTCTACCACCTGATGTACTGGGCCAACGACGACAGCTTCTGTCCGATGTGCTCGCTCTGGATCGACGGGTTTAACGGTATCGCCCCGCACGTAACGCAGCGGGCTAACTTCGTCATTGCGTCGCGCGCGCCCGTCGATAAATTACAAGCTTGGGCCGCTCACCGCGAGTGGCATCGCCTGCGCCTGCTTTCGGACGATGGTCCGGCGTTCGCGCGTGCCATCGACGCCGAAGATGCCGACGGCAAACCGGATTCGACGATCGTCGTCTTCGCAAAGAACGGCGACGAGGTGCGCCACGTCTACACGGCCCATCCTACGCTCGAGGACCGCGAGCGCGGGATCGACTTGCTCTGTCCCGTTTGGCATCTTTTCGATCTCATGCCGTCCGGCCGCGACGACTGGTATGGTTCCAATGATGGGTTCGACGCCTCGCGGCGGACGCTGACAGCCAAAGCCTGAAGACGACGCACCAACGTAACGGTCGAGCTAGTGTGCGACCCGAAGATCGAAGCGATCGAGGTTCATGACCTTTTCCCACGCGGCCACGAAGTCGCGCACGAAGCGATCGCCCTCGATGGCGTAGACTTCCGCGATTGCGCGGAGCTGCGAGTTCGAGCCGAAGATGAGATCGCAATTCGTGCCGGTCCAGGTTGCCTCGCCGGTGCGCCGATCGCGAGCCTCGTATAGGTACTCGCCGCCGGCCGGCTGCCACTTCGTCGTCATCTCGAGCAGGTTCACGAAGAAGTCGTTCGTCAGCGCGCCCGGCCGTTTCGTAAAGACGCCGTGTTTGAACCCTCCGGCGTTTGCGCCGAGGACACGCAGGCCGCCGACGAGCACGGTCATCTCGGGAGCGCTCAGGGTGAGCAGTTGCGCGCGATCGAGGAGCCGCTGCTCGGGCGAACGCGAGTGTCCGCCGCCGAGATAGTTGCGGAACCCGTCAGCGGTGGGTTCCAGCACCGCGAAGGAGTCCGTGTCGGTATTCTCTTGCGTCGCATCGGTGCGTCCCGGCGCGAAGCTCACCGTGACGTCGTGACCGGCATTCTTTGCGGCCTGTTCGATCGCGGCGCCGCCGCCGAGAACGATGACGTCGGCTAGCGAGACCTTCTTGCCGCCCGGTAGCGTAGCATTGAAGTCGGCTCGGACCTTCTCGAGGGTTTGCAGCACCTTCGCCAATTCCGCAGGCTGATTGACGGCCCAGTCCTTCTGCGGCGCGAGGCGGATGCGCGCACCGTTCGCGCCGCCGCGCTTGTCGGTGCCGCGAAACGTCGATGCCGACGCCCACGCCGTCGTGACCAGCTGCGAGACCGTGAGTCCGGAGTCGAGGATGCGGCCCTTGAGCGCGGCGGTGTCCCGCTCGTCGATCAGCGGGTGGTCGACCGCGGGCAGGGGGTCTTGCCAGATCTGCTGCTCGGCCGGCACTTCGGGACCGAGATAGCGAGAGACGGGCCCCATATCGCGGTGCGTCAGCTTGTACCACGCTTTGGCAAAGGCGTCGGCGAACTCTTGCGGATTCTCGTGGAAGCGCTTCGAGATCGGCGCGAAGATCGGGTCCACCTTCAGTGAGAGGTCCGTCGTGAACATCATCGGCGCGTGCTTCTTGGCTGGATCGTGCGCGTCGGGAACGCTGCGCGCGCCGGCGCCGTCCTTCGGCGTCCACTGCCAACCGCCGGCGGGGCTCTTGGTCAGCTCCCACTCGTAGTTGAAGAGATTGTCGAAATACTCGTTGTTCCACCTCGTGGGTGTCGAGGTCCACGCCCCCTCGAGTCCGCTCGTGATCGTGTCATCGCCGTGGCCGCTGCCGAACGTATTGCGCCAGCCCAGGTTCTGCTCTTCGATGCCGGCACCAGCCGGCGCGAAGCCGACGTACTGGCTTGGATCGGCAGCACCGTGCGCTTTGCCAAAGGTGTGTCCGCCGGCGATCAGCGCGACGGTCTCCTCATGGTTCATCGCCATGCGACCGAACGTTTCTCGAATATCATGAGCTGCGGCCAGCGGATCGGGCTTTCCGTTCGGACCTTCCGGGTTCACGTAGATCAGACCCATCTGCACGGCCGCCAGCGGTTTTTCGAGGTCGCGTTCGCCCGTGTAGCGTTTGTCTTCCAGCCACGTGTCTTCCGGACCCCAGTAGATGTTCTCGTCGGGTTCCCACGCGTCCACGCGGCCCCCGGCGAAGCCGAACGTCTTGAATCCCATCGATTCCAAGGCGCAGTTTCCGGTGAGGATCATGAGATCGGCCCACGAGATCTTCCGGCCGTACTTCTGCTTGATCGGCCAGAGCAACAGCCGCGCCTTGTCGAGGTTCGCATTGTCCGGCCAACTGTTGAGCGGCACGAAACGCTGTTCGCCCGAGCCCGCGCCGCCGCGGCCGTCCCCGATGCGGTAGGTTCCCGCGCTGTGCCAGGCCATCCGAATGAAGAGCGGTCCGTAGTGACCGTAGTCGGCCGGCCACCACTCCTGCGACGTGGTCATCAACGCAAATATGTCTGCCTTGACCGCCTTGAGGTCGAGGCCGTTAAATTCTCTGGCATAGTTGAAATCGGGACCCATCGGGTCGGAGAGGGCAGACGGCCGGTGGAGCGGCGATAGGTCCAACAACTCGGGGAACCAATCGATGTTCACTCTCGGCCGGAGAGGTACGTGCCGTACTGGACAGCCTTGGTCGGCTTCCGACAGTTCGACAATTGTGTTTTCCATCTGGTGCTGCTTCTCCGATCGAAAAGGTAAGGTGGATGACGCCTTCAGGCGTCTGAGGCGTTTTTCGTCAGGGTCTTGACCGCACATCCCGTCGCGAGCGACGCCCGACAGCCGAGCAGGCGCTGGGACGTGCGGGTGTAAGCGGAAACGAACGTCCCCTCGGCGAAGGGACCGAAAGTGAATGTCACTTTCACACTCGGAGCATACCGCCGCCGGCGGCCGCCGTCAATAGTTGCCAACGATGAGGGATAATGTGGCATCGTCCGTGCAGCCGCCGCTGCCGAAGAACTATCAACTCATTTACGAGATCGTCCAGGAGAGCGGGATCGGCCGCCACCTCACGTCCTCGGAGATCTACTCAAAGGCGCTGAAGCGGCGGCCGCGCATCGGATACTCGACCGTCTATCGTGGTCTCGAGCGCTTGCGCGATCTCGGTTTGGTCTCCGAGCTGTACGTGCCGGGCGCCGACGCGGCGACCTACGAACCTTCGGGGCCGCGACACGCCCACTTTCGCTGCAGCGAGTGCGGCGAGATCGAGGATGTGGCCTATGCAATTCCAACCCGCACGATCAAGGCGCTCGCGCTGCAGCACGGTTTTAAGATCGAAAGCGAAAGCGTGACATTCGAAGGCCGTTGCGTGGGTTGCGGCGCCGGACGCACCAAACGCCCGCGTTGAGTGAATGCGATGCTTCGGTCAAAGGCCGGAACGCTCTAATTCCTCGCTGGTGTAGACGATCGGAACATTTGCCGGAGTCATGATGCGCGCGATATCGCGAAAGATGACGCTGGCGACGCCCTCCGGCGGTTTCTCAGCCTGGTAGGTTATCCACGCAACGATGGTCGTGTCGGTTGCAGGGAAGTAGTAGTCCGCGGTGTTGTAACCGGGAAGCGCGCCGGTGTAGCCGTACCAGCCCGCGCTGCAGTTGATGCCCAGACCAAACGCGGTGTTCCCGAGGAACCGTTTGCACTCCGTGAGCGGCTGGTAGCCTGCCGGTCCGCCAGTCTTTCCGGTTGCGTACAGCTTAATCCAGCGTCTGATATCCGCCATATCCGAGATCATCTCGCCGGCCGAACCCATGAACGCAACGGGAATCGTGTTGCTGATGTCTTCCCAGTTGCGCCGCTTGTCGAGACCGTAACCGCGTGCCCATGGGTCCGGCATGGCTTCGGTTACCGGATACGAAGTCTGCGTTAGTCCGAGCGGTTCCAACAGCCGCTTGTGGATCTGATCGCCTACGCCGTCTTTCGTGATTTCCTCGATGATGAGCCCGAGAAGCAGATAGTTGGTATTGCTGTAATGGTAGCCTTCGCCGGGCGGAAAGTACCGTTTCTGCTTGACCGCCCAAGCGATGAGCGTGCGGGAATCGAAATTCTTCGGTGCGGTCATGTTCAAGCGCGCGAACTGCGGGGTATTGAAAGCCTCGAAGAGGCCGCTGCGCATATTGCAGAGCTCGCGCACGGTAATCTTATCGCCGTTGGGTATGCTCACGCCTAGCGGAAAGCGGCTGACCGGATCGTCGAGGCTAAGCTTTTTTTCCGCGATCAGTTGCAGGATGACGCTCACCACGAACGTTTTGGTGTTGCTGCCGATGCGAAAATGGTCCGCCGGCGTCAGCGGCCGCTTCGTCGCAAGATCGGCATATCCAAAGGCTCGCACGAAGCTTGCGCCGTTGCCGTCCCAAACCCCGATCAGAACGCCGGGAATGGGCGTGCGGCCGCCATACGTCTTGCGGTCCTTCTCGACGGCCGCGACGATCGCGGATTGGAGAGACGAACTTGCCACCGACGGTCTCTTTTCGGCGCTGCGCGTGGTCAAAGGCACCAAAATGCAGCCAAGGATTAACGCGATCGCGAATCTCCTCATGTGAAACTCCTTCGGTGAAGCGATTCGGCGGCGGGCCTGTGTTGCATGGCAAAATAAGCGAGCGCTTGTAAGCTCGCAGCCACCTTACCATGACGCGACCCGCGCGGTCCTCGGCCGATTCTAATCGGCAAATCGAGCTTGTTGACGCGTTAGCGCGTCATTATTAGGCATGATAATTGGGACTTGACCTGAAAACTTGATATTGTAGCATTTAGGGTTCGCGCGGCCACTGGGGGATCGCCCTTTTTGACCACCGAGCACCGAGAAGGAGGCCCAGCGGGAGCTATCATGTCTACGAGTAGTTTGCGACACGTCGCGCCTGATAAAGTATCCTTGTCGAAAGGCGTGATCGCGGCAATCGTGCTCTTGAGTGTCGCGGCCATCGCGTTAATCCTTATCCAGCATCACGTTCATTTGCAGTGGAAAGCCGCATGGATTGCCGTCATCGTCTTTGCCGATCTGGCAGTCCTTTCGCTCGCCGTCGCGCGAAGCCGCGGAGGTTTGTTGCGACGCGGCGGTGCGACTCGTGACGCCGGCGACCCTTCGAGCCCGCTGATGAGAATGCTCGCCGACCTGAACGCTCACGACGCGCAGAGCGAAGATCTACAAAGCTTAAGCGAAGATCGACAAAGCCTAGGCGAAGAGCGACAAAGCATAAGCGAAGAGCCACAAAACCTACAGGAGACCATGTTAGAGGTGCAACCCGCCGAGCAAATCCCGAACGGAGAAGTGCCCAAAGCGGAACCCGCCGCAACGATCGAAATGGCGACTCCCATCGTCGAAGTCGCCGCTGCCCAGACCGACGGACCGCCACCTGCTGCGAGTGATGCAGCGATCGTCGCCGCGCAACGCCTAGTAGCCGAGCAACGTAAAGCCGCGGAAGCGCTGCTGCGCGAAGCTTGCGTTCTCGAAGAGCGCCTGAAAAGTGAAGCGAAGGTGGCGCAGGCCGTCAGCGAATACGCGATGGCTAAGGCAAAGGCTCAGAACGCCACGATCCTAGAGCAGCAGGCCAAGGAACTGGCTCAGGTGAGTTCAGAGCAACGAGCGGTCTTGGCGGCAGAGCTGGAAAATGCAGAAAGGCTCGTCGCTACGACGCGCGGTGACGCCGAAGCCGCTGAGGCCCAAGTCACGGCGCTCGAGCAGCAATTACGAGACGCTCAGCGGTCGGCGGACCAGGCGCTTTTGGCGTTGGAATCGCTCGAGGCGCACGCAAAGGAAGTGGCAGAAAAGCAAGCCGCGGCCGAACACGAGGCGGCAGAGGCCACGGCTCGCGCGGTTGCATGCCAAGCTGAACGCGCAACTGCAGAGAACGAAGCGAAAGCCGCCGAAGAGCGCGCCGAAGCTCTCCGAAAAGAGTTACCCGAGCCGGCGCAAACCCTCGCCGGAATCGATGACGTCGAGACACTCGCTGCGCGTATCGCCGAGCAGGCCTCTGCGCTGAAACGCGGGGCACAAACGGCGAGCCTCTGAGCCGTCGGGCTCAGAGCGCGTCGTACCGGCGGGATTTGTAGACGACCACTGAAACTGCCCAGCTCGCGGCGAAGACGCCGATGATAAGGAAGCCGAGCGGGCCAAAATTATTGCTAAGGCGGCTCACCGCACCCCAAATTGGTCCGCTAAGATTGAACTGCGCGTTCAGCACGCTCAACGCCTCGATCGTCCCAACCAGCAGGGCCACGAGCACCGACACGAGCGTTATGTTCATGTTGTAGTAGAGCTTTCGAATGGGACTAACGAACGCCCATCCGTAGGCTCCTAGCATCAAGATCCCATCCGTCGTGTCGACGAGCGACATCCCCACGGTAAAGAGCAGAGGAAAGATGAGGATCGTCAAAATCGGTAATCCTTTGCTCGCCTCGATAGCGGCTATCCCCAAGAGTCCCACTTCCGTTGCGGTGTCGAATCCCAAACCGAAGAGGACGCCGAGTGGGTACATATGCCAGCTGCTCCCGATCAGCCGAAGCAATGGCCGGCAGAAGCGCCCAATGAGGCCACGCTGCATGAGAAAATCGTCCAGCGTTTGCTGGTCGTAGCTGCGTCCGCTGCGAACGGCCTGGAACGCGCGGGCCACTTGCAACAGCACGACGAGATTGATCGCCGCTATTACATAAAGGAAAAGCGCGGAAATGGACGTCCCGATCAGGCCGCCGATGCTCTGCATCGTCGGAAACGCGCGTTGGATCGCCGTTGCAGCAAGGGCGATTGCCACCGAGAGCGCCACGACGATCGTGGAGTGTCCGAGCGAGAAGTAAAAGCCGACCGCAACGGGCCGCTTGCCCTCCTGCATCAGCTTACGAGTCACGTTATCGATCGCCGAGATGTGGTCTGCATCAACGGCGTGACGCAATCCGAACGTATAGGCGAGCACTGCGGTAGCGAGCAGCGCCGGCCGAGTCTGAAACGCCGCGAGTGCTAAGATCCAGGCGCCGATGTTGGCGATCGCCAGCAGCGCGTACATGACCAAGATACGCGCCCGAACGTCGGTGGCGTTGTCGTCGAAGACTCGCCTTAATGCCGGGAGAGCGAATGGCCTCGCCGACGTTCGTTCCACGACTAGCCTGTTTGGCACAGCAGATTCGTGATGACCTGCAGATGCGCTCATCAGGACGACGCGGCCGTCTTTGTTTACATCAAATACAAATTCAGGCGAGCCGCTTAATGCCGTTGGCGGCAAGCCATCGCTCGACGTGCTCGACGTACTCAGCGCCGAACGTGTCGAGTAGACTGCGCCGATATACGGCATAACGATCCGCTTCGGCAGCGCTGAGGTAGTGCTCGAGAGCGCGGCGATGGATCGCCATGTAGCCGTCACGCAGGCGAAGGCCACCGTGGATCAACGCGATGAGGAACTCGCTGGGCGATTTTTCCGGAGTCAGTGCGAGACGCGTCGTAAACCACTCGTCGAGCGCGCGCGGGAGGCGCGTGCATCGCGTGGGACCCATGGTTCCCGAGCCCTTGCGGCGAGCCACGTCAGCTGGTGCTAATGTTTGTGTTCGTGTTCGTCTACACTCCCCGGATGGGAGTGAGGATGGCTGTGCTTCGTGCCGTCAGCGTGGACGTGCTGATGCTCGTGCTGTTCGTGTTCGTGGTCGTGGTCGTGGTCGCTGTGGCCGTGCGGGTGACTGTGCTGCGTTCCGTCCTCGTGTGTGTGCGGATGGGCATGTTCGTCGGTACTCATGGAGCGAAGAATTCAAGTTCTCAGGGGCTTCCTCCCGCACGTTATCCCGGACGCAGTTGCAAATCGTAGGGCTTGCCGGGACCGCAGCGAACCAACGCAGCTCCAAACTCTCTAGGAGTTCGACGTGAGCGAAGACGCGGCGACGACCATCGCAGAACTATTGCACCAGGTTGGCGAGGTTCACCACATGGTATTCGCCGATACCGACGGCAACGACGACGACTGGGCGACCTTCTATTCGGAATGGCTTCTCACTCACTCCGATCTGCCGCGTCTGCTCGGGCGACGCCCGATCCGAAGCCACCTTACGCGCTCCCTGGTCGAGCTGGACCAACAGTACACCGCGGCGGCCCCCTCGGAGCCTTGGCCGGCCTGGTACGCTGCGCGCTTAATGGCAGAGTATCGCTGAATCATGGGGAGCCGAGACTGCCCGCCGCTTTAGTGGTCTACAAAGCGGGATACTTCGTCCAGGGTGGGCTCCAGCCGCAGGTCTTCGTGGGCATATTTGCGGTCTTCATGGCCTCCGGGCACCTGAACTCGCACGACAATCTCGTGCGGATGCACCTCTCGTACGGTTCCCTCTTCCTTCCCGTCAATTCGAACCTTGTCGCCGGCCTTCAACATTTCTGCCCCTCCTGCAAGCCCCATCTAATCGTCGATAACCTCAGCGATTACCTTGAGCCTCGGCAGAATGCTCCACGTCCCGGTACCCGGATGGCGAAACCGAGGCGTCCGTCGAACGTACTTTAGCGTGAACGGCGTACGGGGGTGGGTGACTGCTGCGATCGTTTTCGCAGGCGCGTTCTTGGTGTGGGACGTGCTCGCGGGCGCGCTCTCGGCCCTGCTGCTCCTCTTCACCGCCGTGCTGCTATCAGCCGGCCTGCGCCCGATCGTCGATCGCATGAGCAGGCGAATGCCGTTCGGAGTTGCGGTGGGCATCGCGTTCGCCGTGCTGGTCGTCGCGGGCGCCGCAATAGGGTTCGTGCTCGTCCAGCCTCTGGGTGCCGAACTCGTCAAGTTTATCCAGGCCCTTCCCAGTTACGCGAGCGCGCTGCAGGATCAACTCGTAGCGCTCCAACGGTACCTCAAGAACGACCAAATAGGCCGCCAGGTTGCATCGGTTTTAGCCAACTCTGCGGGCGCCGCGGTGAGCGCGATCGGTCCACATATTCTCGGTGGACCGAGGCTCGTCGCGGCAGCAATCGGCGATGCTCTACTGGTTCTTCTCCTCGCGATCGGGTGGACGCTTTCGTCGGAGGAACTCGAGCGGTTCGTTCTTAGCCTCATACCGCCGCGCGCGCGCAGCGATTGGGAAGCCGCCTTTGCCGACATTGGCGCCAGGCTGAGTGCTTACGTCCAGGGCGTCGTGCTCAACGGAGCAATTGTAGGAGTGGTCATGGGCGGCACGCTTGCGCTGCTCGGCGTTCCCTACGCCCTTCTCCTCGGCTTCATCGCCGCGATCTTTCAAGCGATTCCGATGGTCGGCGCCGTAATCTCCGGCCCGATCATTCTCCTCGTCGTATTGGCGACGAGCGGTTGGGAGAAGATGCTGATCGCGCTCGCGATCTTTGTGGTCATACAGGTGATCGATCAAAACGTGCTTTCGCCAATCATTTTTGGCCAGCGGGTCCAGCTGAGCTTTCTCTTGATCATTTTCGCTACGGTCGTCGGTGGAACGCTGCTCGGCATCAGCGGAGCTTTTCTCGCCGTGCCCGCGGCGGCCGCGCTCCAGGTGCTCGTCGTGCGCATCGTCGCGCCGGCTATCCGCCGCGGAAACGGCGCACCGTCTTAAACGTTGGCAGCGAACGCGCGGTAATCGTTGGTCTCGCTTCGTAAAACGTTTTCCGTCCTGGGGCCCGGGCTCATTACAGGAGCCTCCGACGACGACCCATCCGGAATTTCAACCTATGGAATAGCCGGCGCAGCGACCGGCTACTCCATGCTTTGGGTAATCCTGATCACGACGCCGATGATGGCGGTGATCCAGGGCATGTGCGCGCGGATCGGGATGGTTACGGGCGCCGGGCTGGCGATGGCGATGCGCCGTCGCCTGGCGCGATGGATCGTCGCGCCGCTCGGCATTGCCGTGATCGTCGCGAATACTATCAACGCGGGTGCCGACCTCGAAGGAATGAGCGCCGCCGCGCAGCTGCTCTTTCACTACCCCACGATCTTCTGGGTTGCGCTCTTCGGCGGAATCCTCATCGTCATCCAGGTCTATCTCTCGTACCGCCGCTTCGCTTCGGTCGTGAAGTGGCTGACGGTCGCACTCTTTGCTTACGTCGTCACGGCATTTGTCGTTCATCCGCCGTGGGGAATCGTGCTGCGTCGCCTCGTCGTTCCGGAGCTGCACTTCGAGACTGGTTGGCTAACGACGCTCGTGGCCGTACTCGGTACGACGATCACGCCGTATCTCTTCTTCTGGCAAGCAGCACTCGAAGTGGAAGAGGAAGAGCAGCGCGGGCTCAAGACGGAGAAGCAGCGGCGCCGCGGCGTCACCCCGGAGGGGATTTCAGATATGCATCTCGACGTGAACGCCGGGATGATTTTTTCCAACCTGGCAGCGTTCTTCATCATCGTCACGACGGCGGCGACCTTGGGCGCGCACGGCCTTCATCAGATCACGTCGGCACAAGACGCGGCGCGCGCGCTCGAGCCGTTGGCGGGACGCTTTGCCGCATGGCTCTTTGCGGCGGGGATGATCGGTACCGGGTTACTCGCAATCCCGGCGTTTACGGCGTCGTCGGCCTACATCATCTCCGAGGCCTTCGGCTTTCGGGAGGGACTCGACGAAAGGCCCTCGCAGGCGCCGCAGTTCTACGCCGTCCTCGTCGTCGGAATGCTCCTGGCAATGGCGATGGGATTCTTTCGTATCGACCCGATCGGGGCGCTCTTTTGGTCGGCCGTCATCAACGGCGTCGTCGCGGTTCCGCTTCTCGCGGCGATCGTCGTGCTTGCCGGCGACAAGCGTATGATGGGCCGTTGGGTCAGCAGCCCGCTCGCGAAGGCTTGGGGTTGGGGCACCGTAGCCGCCATGGCACTCGCGGCCATCGGCATGTTCGCCTTCTGGGGAAAGAGCTGACGTGAAGGAGGGACAACGTCAAGAAGCCGGTACGAAGGCCCGTATGGACGACAAGGACGCGTTTCGGGAGGCGATCACCGATGCGGACGACACCGGCCTCGTCGCAAACGAAGAGCTGATTACGGAAGCCGAGACGCTGCTTCCGCTGGTACGTCCGACCGTTCCCCTCGAAAAGCTTCACGCCGCGCTTCCGAAGTCGCACCGCGCGCACGAAACGATCGATCGGCTTCACGCCGAAGTCGAGCGAAGCTCGCCGAGTCGCCGGGCGATCGAAGAGCACGCCGGCGCGTTGCGGGCGCTGCCCGAACTCGAAGCGATCGTCGCGAATTGGTGGGACGGTCCGAAAACCCAGCGCTTCATGGCGACCCTGGGGCAGATCGGCCTCTAGGGAACCTCAGGTTCCGTAACGGCGTTGCCGCGCGGCAAAATCGTCGAGCGCCGCCTTAAAGTCTCTACCGTCGAAATCCGGCCAGTAAGTCGGCGTCGCCCAAAACTCCGCGTACGCCGATTGGAATAAGAGGAAGTTCGAAAGACGAAGCTCGCCGCCGGTCCGCACGATGAGATCTGGATCGGGGAGACCTGCGGTGTAGAGCCGGCTGGCCAATGCGCGATCGTCGATCGAAGATGCGTCGCGAAGCCCTGTGCGCACCTCTTCGACGAGCGCCCGCACCGCGTCGCCGATTTCCCGGCGGCCGCCGTAATCGATCGCAAGGTTTAAGAGGACCCCGCGATTGTGCGACGTTTCCGCGACCAAACGCTCGAGCGCGGCGCGCGTGTGAGCCGGAAGCCGCTCCCGCCGGCCGCAGAGTCTCACCTTGACGCCCTCGTCGGCGAGACGCCGAAGCTCGCCGCGCGCGGCACTCGTGCAGAGCCGCATGAGCAGCCCCACCTCGTCCGCCGGGCGCTCCCAGTTCTCTTCGGAGAACGCGTACGCCGTGACGATGCGAACCCCGGCGGTAGTCGCCGCGCGTAGCGTCCGCCGGAGCGCCGTTACCCCGCGGCGATAGCCACACGCGATCGGCAAGCCGCGTTCCGCGGCCCAGCGCCGATTGCCGTCCATGACGATCGCGACGTGTTGCGGGGTCACGTCGTCGCCAGCTCCGGCTGCGCCGCCTGTTTCGAACGCTCGTGCACGTCGCGCACCACGGCTTCGAGCTCGTCGACATAGGCGAGAAAGCGCTGCCGTCCGCGCTTCGTGATGCGATAGACGGTCTGCGGCCTGCCGGAAGCGCGTTGCTTCTCGATCGCTACGATTCCGAGCTCCGCCAACGCGGCAACGTGGCGGTTTAGGTTTCCGTCGGAGAGATCGCAGGCCGCCGCGAGCTCGGTGAAGCTAAGGCCATCGGGATGGGCGATCAAACACGTGCAGATAGCGAGCCGGCCGCGCTCGTGAAAGATTCGCTCGAGCCCCGGATAGGAAAACGGGGCCTCGCGCGCGTCGCTCATCGCGCGCGCTCCCGCCAAATCAGCGCGCCGACCGCGATCTGGCCGATGCCGAACCCCAGCGGCATTACCCACCACGTCAGCGCAATGCCCTGCAACGGCGAAACGAGAAAGAGCGCGGCGAGGGCGGCGAAGCCAACGGTGATCGCAAGGGTCGGCGGGGGCATCGCATCGCGCGACGCAAACAGGCCGAGCGAATAGAGCGCAAACCACGTCCCGGGGAGCAACCCGAACGCGGCTCGGTCGATCAACGCGACCGTCAGCAGGCCCCCGAGCACGACGCTCGGCGCGATCGAGCGTGCGGCGGAACGAAATCCGCTCGAGGCTGCGGGTCCGCGATGCCTCCAAACCCACATCGCAACCGCTCCGTAGTTCAGCATCAGCGCAACCGCGAGACAGGTCATCCAGATGACGACGTAACGGCGCAGCTCGTCGGGCAACTGCGGGAACGGCGCCGCTTGCAACTGGACGACGCCCGCAGAGAATGCGACCAGGCCGCTCGCAGCCGCGGCCGCAGCCGAATAACCCTCGAAGCGCTGCACCCGGACGAGCCGATCTCGAACTTCAGCGAGATCGGAGAGCGCCCGCTCTATCTCCACGAGCCTTTCGTCCTTAACTTTGTCATGCAAAGCCAATGACTTTGTATCACAAAGCCTGGATGAGCGCAACCTACCGAGGTGACATTTTTAATCCGGCGTATTCAAGTCGTTGATGCGTCAACGCCCGGGGTCCATGGCATAATCGCATTATGAACGCCTTACTGCGGCGCGGTTTTGCCATTTTGGCATGCGGCGTGCTTCCGGCCTGTGGCGGGCCGGCATCCGCAGGGAGCACGGCGGCGTTGCCCCAATCGGCGCCCCCGGAGTCGGGCATCGCTCGGCAGGCCGTGAAATATACGTTTACTACGCTGGACGACCCGCTCGTCTATTCGAACTTCAACGAGCTGCTCGGCATCAATAACGAGGGCCACATCGTCGGCTACGCCGGCAGCGGCTCGCCGAGCGATCCGAGCCAAGGATACGTCATCTATCCGCCGTACGCGAAGGAAAACTACCGGAGCATTATTTATCCGAGGGCGCTCGGCACCGTCGCGACGGCGATCAATAATAAGAAAAACATCGCGGGCTTCTACGCCGAGAAGGGCGACAAGACGCTTGCCTTCTCCTACACCGGCGGCATCTGGACGAGCTACCGCGATCCGAAGGCTCGAGGCGACGGGGGCACGACCAAGATTCTCGGTCTCAACGACTCGGGGGTAGGCGTAGGCTTCTATCAGCTCGGCTCGGCAAGCGGTTCGTTCGAGGTCAACATTGCCAGGGACAACTTCCAAGGCCTCAATCCACGCGGTGGAAGCGACGCCATCGCAGCGGGCATCAACAGCAACGGCGACATCGTCGGCTATTTGACCGAGTCGTCCGGCACGGTCGCCGGATTTCTGCGCAAGAACGGCACTTACACCAATTTCTCCTATCCTGGCTCCGCCAGCACTGAGTTTCTAGCGGTGACGGCCCACGACTATATCGTCGGATCGTATGTGGATTCGAAGGGTGCCACGCACGGCTTCCTCTTAACCTCGCCGCTTTGGAAGAACATCACGTGGCTATCGATCGACGACCCCGACGGCGTCGGGACGACCGTCGTCACGAGCGTCAACATCCACAAGGACCTGGTGGGTTACTACGTCGACGGCTCCGGTAACACGCACGGTTTCCTCGCGATCCCATCCTCGAGCAAATAGCCGCCGTTCGTTGAGGGCTTGAGCACGCTGCCAGGCGTATGGCACTCTCCGATGGCATCGTACGCCCATGCAGCGACTTGACGGGCGGCTCGTCTATGCGGCGAGCGATCTCAACGACTATCTCGAGTGCAGGCGCCTCACCGAATTGGAGGCGCTCGTCGCGCGCGGCAAGCTGGCGCGCCCGGATGTCGAGGATCCGCAGGCCGAGTTGCTGCGCCGGAAGGGCGAAGCCCACGAGTTAGCCCATCTCGAACGGCTGCGAACGCTCTATCCGGATGGTGTCGTCGAGTTTGAACGCTCTCCCAATGGCATCGAAGCCTACCGGATAGCCGAAGCGCGGACGCTCGAGGCGATGCGGCGCGGGGCATCCGTCATCTATCAGGCGACCTTCTTCGACGAAGAGTTCATCGGCCGTGCCGATTTTTTGCGCCGCGTTCCGGTGCCCTCCGGCCTCGGCGAGTACGGCTACGAAGTCGTCGACACCAAGCTAGGCCTCAATCCAAAGCCGTACTACCTCGTGCAGCTCTGCAATTACAGCGAACACGTCGAACGCCTGCAAGGCCGGATGCCTCAGTTCGCCCACGTGCTGCTCGGGAATGGCGAAGAGCGGCGCTACCGTCTCAGCGATTACATTGCGTATTATCGCAGGCTCAAGAAGCGGTTCTTGGAGTTCGCCGGCCGTTCCGAGCTCGAATCCGCCGACCGCCCCAACGAGTATCCGTTCGAGATCAAGCACTGCGCCATCTGTCCGTGGGACGATGCATGCGAGAAGCAGCGACGCGGCGACGACCACTTGAGCCTCGTCGCGTGGATCCGGCGCGAGCAGATCGCCAAGCTCGAAGGATCTGGAATCGCAACCGTCGAGAGGCTTGCCGCTGCATCCGACGACGAGCGGCCGATGGGCATGAATCCGGAGGCGTTTACCAAGCTTCGCCGGCAAGCTTCACTTCAAGTTCGCGGGCGCGCGAGCGAAAAGCCGATCTACGAGCTGCTGCCGCACGACCCCGGGCTCGGCTTCGAGCTGATGCCCGAGCCCGCGGAGGGCGACGTTTTCTTCGACATGGAAGGCGACCCGCTCTTCGAACCGGGGCGCAGCCTCGAGTACCTCTTCGGCTGCTGGCTGCCCGACGACAAGCGTGAATTCCGGGCCTTTTGGGCGCTCACGCGCGACGATGAGAAACGCGCCCTCGAAGAATTCATCGACTTCATCACCGAGCGCCGGAAGCGATATCCGAAGCTGCACGTCTATCACTACGCGAACTATGAAAAGGATGCGCTGCGCCGGCTCGCACAGCAACATTCGACGCGCGAAGCCGAGGTCGACGATCTGCTGCGCGGCGAGGTGCTCGTCGATCTCTTTGCCGTCGTGCGCCGAGCGATCGCGATTTCAGAGGAGAGCTACAGCCTCAAGAACCTCGAACGCTTCTACGACCTCGCACGCGAGACGATCGTCAAGAAGGGCGACGAGTCGATCGTCATGTTCGAAAACTGGCTCGCCAACGGCGACGAACGGATCCTAACCGACATCGAACGCTATAACCGCGACGACTGCCGCTCCACGCACTTGCTGCGGGAATGGCTTCTCGGACTGCGGTCGGAGGCAATCGCGGCATTCGGCATCGACCTGCCTCTACGCCCGGTTAAGTCGCCCCAGGAGCCGTGCCACGCCGAATTCCTGGATTCGTGCGCGAAGTGCGTTCGGCGCCGAAGCGACGAACGCGAGGAGGCCCGTCGCAGCGATCTCGAACGCTCGCTGCGTCGCAACCTCCTGCCCCCGCAGAGTGAGGAAGAGTACCGGCGGATGGCGCCCGATCGCCGGATGCGCTACCTGTTGGCAAATCTGCTGGCGTACCACCGTCGCGAAGAAAAGCCGGCCTGGTGGGCGTACTTCGACCGGTGCGAGAACGTCGACCGGCTCCTTGAGTTTGACAAAGACTCGATCGCAGGACTGACGCTGCGTGATGAGATTCCGGCGTACAAGACCGGCCGCAGCACCGTCTACGCGTACGAATTTCCCGATCAGATCTACAAACTCGGCGACGGCGACGACGTCGTCAACCCGCGGACGAAAAAGTCGGCGGGCAGCATCGTTTCGATCGATGCCGACAAGAATATCCTCAAGCTCAAGACGACCGCATCGCCGGAAGCCGCGCGTGCCGTCAACGAGCTGATCCCGCCCGGTCCGCCCTCGACCAAAGAGCAGCGTGAAGCCCTTGCACGCATCGCCGAGTCGTACGTGGACGGCACGCTGGCGCAAGCGTATCCGGCGACCTACGATCTGCTCGCCAACCGCGACCCGCGCCTGACGCGCGCAACGAAAACCATCCAGCCCGAGCCGGTAACCGCCCAGGGGGTCTCGGCCATCGTATCGGAGCTCGATTGCAGCTATCTCTTCGTACAAGGGCCGCCCGGCAGCGGCAAGACGACGATCGGGTCGAAGGTCATCTGCGACCTGCTCGCCGCCGGCAAGCGCGTCGCGGTCACGAGCATGAGCCATAAGGCGATTCACAATCTCTTGCACAAGGTCGAGGAGTGCATGGCGGCGCGTGGCGGCCGCTTTCGCGGCCTTTACAAGCACAGCACGGGCGCCGGTTCCAATTACCCATCGCGGCTCCAAGAGCCGATGATCGAATCCGTAAGCGCCAACGAAGCCTTTTCCCACGACGATTATCAGCTCGCCGGCGGCACAGGCTGGCTTTGCGCGCGCGAAGAGCTCGACGCCAAGTTCGATTACATCTTCATCGACGAAGCAGGCCAAGTCGCGCTCGCCGACGCGCTGGCGATGTCGCTCTGCGCAAAGAACGTGGTGCTGCTCGGCGACCCCTCGCAGCTCGCACAGGTCAGCCAAGGACGTCACCCCATTCACGGCGACGACTCCGTGCTGCAGCATCTGCTCGGTGACGAGCAAACCGTCGCCCCGCGCCGCGGCATCTTTCTCGACGTTTCGTACCGTATGCAACCCGCGATCTGCAGTTTTATCTCGGACGCGATGTACGACGGGCGCCTCCGCGCCGCCGGTACGGCACAGATGCATCGCATCACGACGAAGGCGGGCGAATATGCCGGCCTGTACTTCGTCGGAGTCGACCACGCCGGCAATAGCTCCAGCTCGCTTGAAGAGGCGAGCGAAATCGTTCGACAGGCCTCGCTGCTGCTTGCGGAAGGCATGCTCATCGATTCGCAACCGCCCGCCCCCGGGATTGCGCGCAAAGTCAACGAGCGCGACATTATCGTCGTCACGCCCTACAACGCGCAACGCCGCCTGATTTTGACGAAGCTTCGCGACGCCGGCATCGACGTCGGGACCGGCGTTCGAGTCGGCACCGTCGATAAGTTCCAGGGTCAAGAGGCGGCAATCGTCTTTTATTCGATGGCCACCTCGAGCGGCGAAGACATGCCGCGTAACGTCGAGTTTCTCTTCGAACGCAATCGCTTCAACGTCGCGATCTCGCGAGCGCGCGCGGCGAGCGTGCTGCTCTGTAGCCCTCGCCTGCTCGACATCCGCTGTCGCACTCCCGAAGAGATGGCGCTAGCGAATTTGCTCTGCAGCTTCGAGCAGAGCGCCCGGACCCTCTACACCGCGAAGGCGACGGTCGTTCCCTGAGAGGAGCGATTGAGCTCGAACTGCAGGGTCGTAGCGCGGAGAATCGAAAGGCCACGCCCGCGTTCCGGCGCGGGGCGCCCTTCGCGCCACTTCCCTAGATCCTGCACCTCGCCGAAGATCTTGCCGCCGTTGGCCGACAATCGCAACACGAAATCGCCGGTCGTGCCGCGATAGGCGTGCTCGACCGCATTGGCGACCGCCTCTCCGACCGCGATCGTGAGATCGAAAGTGCGCTCGGGCGGCAGCTTCGCGACGCGAGCGTAGCGCACCGCGAGACGCCGCGCGATTGCGGCCGAGGATGGGGCGGCCGGCAGCCGCAGTTCGATGGGCTGCGGGCGTGCGGGCAGGATTGTTGCGGCGAGCACCGCGATGTCGTCGAACTGACGGTTGTCGAGCACGTTGCGCACGAGAGCGCCGGCGCCGTCCGCGGTAAAGTCTTGCACGCGCGCGTTCAACGCGTCCAATAAACGAAGGCTCTCGCGCTCGATGTTGCGATCGTACTCGATCAAGCCGTCGGTGTAGAGCAAGATCGTCGTATACGGTTCGAGCGTGACGTCGAGCGTTGGAAAAGGCGCTGCGACGTCGACTCCCAGCGGGATCCCGCCGCCGTCGAGGTAGCGCGCTCGACCGAAGAGCGGCGCGATCGCCGGCGGCGGATGCCCGGCACTCGAGTACCGGAAGAGCGAGCGGGCGACGTCGATCACGCCGAAGACCGCCGTGATCATCGGGCGCTCGTCGCCGAGCATAAGCGCCGCATTCGCTCGCCGCAACGTCTGCGCCGGCGTCAGCCCCTCGAGCGCGCTGAGCCGAAGCGCTTGCCGCGCTTCGTTCATCGCGACGGCCGCCTCGAGGCCGTGTCCACCGACATCGCCTATCGAAACGGCAACGCGGTTCTCCGAGATGAGAAAGGCGTCGTACCAATCACCCCCGACGCGCGATTCGCGTTCGGCCGGCCGGTAGGCGTAGCTGAGCTCGACGCGATCGTGCGAAGGCAAGTGTGCCGGAAGCATCGCACGCTGCAGTGCCGTGGCGACGCGGTGCTCGCGCTCGTAGAGTCGGGAGTTGTCGATCGCGACGGCCGCACGGCGCGCCAGCTCTTCGGCAATTTCCACTGCAATCTCCGAGCGGCGCGAAGCCGGATCGATGTTGACGAGATGCAGCGTGCCTCGCGCGCGTCCGCGCGCGACGAGCGGCACGATCAGCGCGGTACCCAGGCCGGCAGCTTCATAGACCGCACGGTCCTCGGGCTCGGACACGTTCTGCCGGACGGCGCGCACCGTCGCTTCATGATCGAGGATGCGGCTTTGCGCGAGGCGCAAGACCTCCGGAGAACCGAGTGAAGCGTTGCGTACGTCGATTACGCTGCGCCCGACGAGGGTTTCGAGGCGCGCCTGCAGCTCGGGGTCCCTGTGGCTGACCGCTTCCACGACAAACTCCTCTTCGGCGGAGAGCGTTTGCACTTGGCACCAGTCCGCAAAGGTCGGCACGCAAAGGTCGGTAATCTTCTGCAAGATCGTCGGAACGTCGAGCGTTGAGGCGAGCTCGTCGCTGACGTGCGAAAGGAACGACTCTCGCCGCTCGATGCGCTTCTGCTCGTCGATATCGGTCGCGGTCGAAAAGAATCGCACGACCCTGCCCCGTTCGTCGCGCAAAGCGACCGCACGAGCCAAGAACCAGCGGTAGTCGCCGGTGTGCGAGCGGACGCGAAGCTCGAGCGAGAAGTCGCTGCCGCTTTGCACGGACTCGCGCAGCCGAGGTTCGAGCATCTGCCGGTCCTCGGGATGAATCGCTTCTCGCCAGCCTCCCTGGCCGAAGGTCTGCGCTTCGTTGAAACCGGTGAACTCGAACCATCGCCGATTGAAGTAATCGATCTTCCCATTCGCATTCGCGGTGCAAACGATTTGGGGAATCACGTCGGCGAGCATGCGAAGGGTCCGCTCGTTCTCGATGGCGGCAGCGCGCGTCCGCTCGGCGACGGTCAGTGCCTCTTCGCGTACCCGCGCCGCTTTGAGTGCCGAGTCGACCCGCGCCAAAAGACGCTCTTCGTTGAACGGCTTGACGATGTAGTCGTCGGCCCCACGCTGGAGAGCTTCGATGGAGGCATCCTCGCCCGCATGCGCCGACAACAGGATCACCGGCAGGCGTTGGGTCTTGGGATCGGCGCGTAGCCGTTTGAGCAGCTCGATGCCGTCGCAGCGCGGCATCACGATGTCGCTGATGACGAGGTCCGGTCTCTTTTGATGGATCCGCCGCAGCGCAGCCTGCCCGTCGCTCACGAGCGCCACGCCCCAGCGTTTCGAAAGAATGCGCCGCAAATACGAGCGAAGCTCTGGGTTGTCGCCGACCACCAAGATCGTCTCGCGGGCGCCTTTGACCTCGCTCTTCTCCCTACTCATACGCAACCAGGGTCCAAAGGATTCCGGCTGACGTAAATTGCGAGTATGGATTAGGCAAGAGACCCCTCATCGGCTGTTCCCTACGGGCTTAATCCTTAAACGAAGGGTGCACCTCCCAGCCATCAAAGTGCGGCTGTCGCTTGGGCTCAATCACCCGGCTCGTTGCGTAGCTCGAGCGCGCCGACCGCCGGCTTCGGGAGGGCTCCCCTTTCATGCTTTCTTCATAGGCTGCCGATAATATCGACAGACGGTCGAGATGCCGTGCGTGGCGAGGTGGCAGTCTCTGGGGGAAACTGTTCGAGCGCCGCGGCACCTCGGCCGCTATTTTTTTCAGGGGCCGAATTGAGCCGGCTACGTGCCGGGTGGACGGAAGTGAACCTGACGCTTCGCGGCTCGATCGACCTCCTCTATTGGAATGAGCACGGTCGTCCGGGTCCGTATCGCTCCCGACGCGCCGACCGCCATGCCGATAGCTAGAGCCGCTTCGTTATCGGGAAGATCGATGATGAGAACCGCATCTTCGTCGCCGAAACTGAAATAGAACGCTTCCAGCTTTCCGCCGACCGAGCTAAGCAGCTCCTCGACGGCCTTGCGGCGAGCCGAGCCTCCGTGCTTTAGTATGCCCTTCGCTCCCTCCGCGGTGTAGGTGGCGTGGACCAAATACTTAGGCATAGGAAAAACCTCCGTGCTCGACGCTTCGACGGGTGCGTTGCGCGGTCACCCTTTCGACGGAGCTCCTCCTTGCAGCCGGAGAGTGGTCAGGGAGGCGCTTCCGGAAGCTCGACGTAGCGTTGGGGCCTTTCCATGAGCGACGCGAAGAAGGCGTCATCCATGCCGCTCATCACCCTGACGCGCACGATCTGATACGGCGAGCGCGGGTCGGTCTGAAACCGCCGATCGGTCGTAAAGCCGAAGAGTACGCCCGCATAGCGTTCGACCTCGACCGTCGCCGCATCGAAATGCCCGCTCGGGTAGGCAAATGCGAGCACCGGACTGCGTAGATGTTCGCGCAGTACCCGAACGCACCGGTCGATCTCGTCTGTTTGCCGCGCAACGCTCAGCGAAGCGAGATCGACGTGATCGACGCCGTGGCATTCGATGGACATGCCCGCTTTGGACATCGTCTCGACATCCATCCAGGTCATGTGCTGCGGCGTTCCTATGGTTGCGGTGTTGACGAAAAACGTGGCGCGGTCGCCGAAGTGCTGCAGGATCGGAAAGGCATAGCGAAACTGGTCGCTGTATCCGTCATCGAACGTAAGCAAGACCGCGCGAGCCGGTAATCGATGGGCCGCCGCGTCGCGCACCAGCTCAGCAATGCCGATCGTGCGCAAGCCGATGCGGTGGATCTGGCTCAGCTCGTTTGCAAACTGCACCGGCGAGACGGTGAGCCGTTGCGAAATCGGATCGTCCGGCGACCAGGCGTCGATGCGATGATACATGAGGACGACCGGAAGGGCGAGCAACACCGCGAGGAGCGTACTCATTCGACGCGCAGCGGAGCCTCTTCGACCTCTTCGACGCCCGGCGTATTGCGCGCGATAATGTAGAGGTCGTAGGAGTGCCGTCGCGAGAGCGGCGGCAGTTCCAGCACGTGCGTGTGGAAACGATAGATGCCCGGTGCGACGTGCGTGCTATTGATGGAAAACGCGGCGGTTCGCACTTCGACCGACGCGACGTTCGTGCTGACGAGAATCGTTCCATCGAACCACGAGCCCGGCACGATCGTGAGCGTCGAGAACCAGATGCGTACGATGCGAGGCGGGGCGTTCGGCGCGGCGATGGGGGGTGTTGGCCATGCGTGCGGTTGCTTCTCCGAGACGGTTAGATTCAGCGGAACCGCAACCGGCTTGGACGAACAACCGGCTAACACCACTCCGAGGACCCCCGCGGCCGCTAATAAGAGGAAGCCGTGAAGAGGGTTTCGGGACGACTCGCAGGATGACAGCCCGCACATGAACCTGGTGGAGTTACTTTCAACCCGGGGCGACGTTAAAGCGTCCCTCCCGCCGCTCGACCTTGCCGCCGGGAGTTCCGGTGCCCCGACGCGGCTCGATTGGCTAGTAACCTTGGCGGCCCTGTGGATCATGACGGGCCTATTCATCGATGCGCATCAGCATCTCTTCTTAGCGGTCGAGTCGTTCCTCAATCCGTGGCACGCCACGATGTATAGCGGCGCGGTCTTCGCCGCCGTCGTCTTGGGCGTGACGATCGCGCGAAACTACCGGCACGCCGGCTCGTTCTGGAGAGCCATTCCCGAAGGTTACGCGCTCAGCGTCGTCGGCGTCGCGGGGTTGCTAATCGGCGGCGCGCTCGATTTCGCCTGGCACTCGATCTTCGGATTCGAGCATCAAATGGATCTGCTGCTGAGCCCGCCGCATCTCTTCTTGCTCAGCGGCCTGTTTTTCTTGATTACCGGACCCGTGCGCAGCGCGCTGCGCCGCCCCGACGCAACGAGGCTCGTCGATCAGCTGCCGATGCTCGTCTCATTCGGCCTCGCCTTTGAGATCATTCAGTTCGTAACCCAGTACGGCTTCTACCCCGAAGCGCTGATGCGCGATCATCCGCTGTCACAAATAGTCTTCCAGCGCGAGCAGTTCGTTCTCTCGGTCTTTCTCTTCTACCGCCAGGCTCTCGAGATGTCGATCGTAATCTGGCAGAGCCTGCTGCTGGCGGCTGCGGTGTTGTATCTTTGCGTACGCACACGTCTCTGCTTCGGCGCGCTGATCGTCATCTGCGTGGTGGAGAAGCTCTGGGTCGGCGGCGAGCTCTCGAGCGACCTCAAGGAACTGCTGCTCGTAGTGTTCGCGTCGGTTGCGGCCGGCACGGCCGGCGATTTCATCGTCGCAAAGCTGCGTCCGTCGCCTCGCAACCCCAACGCATTTCGGCTCTTGGGCTTCGTCGTGCCCGCGGCGTACTTTGCGGCCTACTTTGCGTTTGCGGTTCCGATGTTCGGTGGAACGTGGTGGGATGCGAGTTTCCTCTTCGGCTCGATCGCCGAAGCGGGGATCGCCGGGCTTTGCATCAGTCAGCTCTTGCTGGCGGGATCGGCTCCCAGTACCTCGTAACACTAGCTGCGCATGAAACTACACCCAAGCGCGTACGCTCTGGCGCTTGGCTCCGTTGCCCTCCATCTGGCATTCAACCATCGCTTCGGATACTACCGCGACGAATTCTATTTCATCGATTGCGCGCGGCATTTGGCATGGGGATACGTCGATCAGCCGCCGTTCGCGCCGGTCGTCGCTTGGCTAACGGCGCCGCTCGGCTATCCCGTCTGGGCGCTGCGCGTGCTGCCGGCGCTCCTTGCCGGCGTTACCGTTCTCTTCGGCTGCGCGATTGCGCGCGAGCTGCGCGGCGGGGGATTCGCACAGGCAACGACGGCTCTGACGATCATCCTCGCGCCTGGATTGATGGGGCTTGCGTACGGACTCTCGACCGAGCTCTTGTCGCCGGCGGCGTGGAGCGCGCTGATCTATCTCACGATGCGACTGGTCAAAACGCAAGCCACTCGACTCTACCTCCCGATTGCGGTCGTGGTGACGATCGGGCTCTATGCCAAGTATTCGATCGCGGCGTGCGCGCTCGCACTCGGCTTCGCGCTCGCACTCACCGGCTGGGGCAGGCTGTTGCTCTCGAAGTGGCTCGCCCTCGGGGTCGCGCTCGTCGTCGTGCTCACGATGCCGAACTGGCTCTGGCAGCTGCACCATGGTTTGCCGATACTTGCCGTGCTGCACAACGATCAGCTCAACCGCCACGCACTTGCCAACGGCGTCGCCGACGAATCGGCAAACCTTTGGCTGAACGCCGCGTACATGCTCGCGACGCAGCTGGCCTATCAGAACCCCTTCTTCGCGCCGATCTGGATCTGGGGGCTCGCGTTGTTTTGGAAGTTGAAACCGTATCGCTTCGTGGCGGTCACCTACGTCCTGCTGCTGGCGGTGCTCGTCTTCACCGTCGGGCGCGGTTACTATATCGAGGGCGTCTATCCCACGCTCTTCGCGGCAGGCTCGGTTGCGCTCGAGCGCGCCGTATCGGCGGGGGCGGCCTGGCTAAAATCGGCCACGCTCGCGGCGATCGTTCTCGCGGGCGCGCTCTTCGCACCGCTCGTTCTGCCGGTGCTCACCTTACCTGCGTACATGCGCTACGAAGCCGCCATCGGGCTGAGCCGCCCCACGCCGCCCGACGGCAGGCGTCACTTGATCAATCCGCTTTATGCCGACCAGCTCGGCTGGAAAGAGATGACGGCGACGGTCGCCGGTGCGTACTGGTCGCTGCCGCGCGCACAGCGCGCGAGCACCGCGATCTTCGCCGACCGTTACGCTTACGCCGGAGCGCTTGATTTTTTCGGTCCTCGGTATGGCCTGCCGCGCGCGATCAGTCCGAGCAATTCGTACTATCTGTGGGGCACGCGCGGCTACAGCGGCAACTCGGTGCTCGCGGTGGGCGCGACGGATTACCGCCTCTTGTTGCAGCATTTTGGGAACGTACGGCAAGTGGCCGTCTATCGGAACGATTACCGCTGGATCCTCGAGGGACCCTTGCCCATCTACCTCTGCACGCAGCCGCGGGCGCCGCTCGCGGTCATGTGGCCAAGCTTCAAGTATTACGGCCTCTGAGGTCGAACCAAGGAAGGAATCGCTTACTTTTTCGTATGAGGTACGCCACGATGGAAAACGTCTCGGCAGAGCGTTCCGCGGGATGGTCCGTCCTCTGCTACGTCGTGGTTCTCGTCATTGCGTCGTGGCTTACCAACGGCATGCCGACGTCGCTGACCATGCGGCCCATCGCGACCGCGTTGTGGATCGACTCGCATCGGTTCGCGTTGTTGCTCAACGCATGGCTCACCTTCCCGGCCGCAGCCTTCTTCCTTTGGTTTCTCGTCGGGCTGCGCAACTATCTCGCCAACGCGCCCGGCCGCCAAGAGGGGCTCGCCACGTTTGCGATGATCGCCGGCGTAGTGATGATCGCGAGCTCCTTATGGGGCGCGGCTCTACTTACCGCAGCCGCGTTTCCAACGCCCGACGCCTTCAAGGCTCGCGGACTCGCCGGCATCTACGACGCGTTCATGTTCATCCAGGGTGGGCTCGGCTACGCGCCCGTCTCGATCTTCCTTTTCGCCGCGGCTCACAGCATGCGCCGGCACGATCGCGCACCTCTCTGGCTCGCGTGGATCGGCTATCTCGCCTCGCTCGGAGCGGCGATTGCGACGCTCTCGATCTTCGTGAGCGATAGCCTCTTCATGACTCCGGGCGGGCCTGGTCCGGGACTCTTCGGCGCTATCCCGGCCGGGGTCTGGCTCATCGCAACGGGGCTCGTCCTCATCTTTCAGAGCAGACGCGGATCTGCGCGTGCGAGCACGTCGGGCGCATCGTAGCTCGCGTTATTGACGCGCATTGAGACTTCGCGTACCTGCATGAGGCTCGCATCGAGCGGACGCAGGACCGAGGCGGCGATTTCGGCGGGTAACGGCTCAGGATCGAGCCACAGATCGACGCCGGAGCGGGTCAGGATCACCGGCATCCGATTATGGACCGGCGCGACCAGCGCGTTCGGTTCGCAGGTCGCGACGTCGCAGGACGCGGTCCCGTCGTCGGCCTCCCAGAGGCCAGCGAGGGCGAACGGCTCGTCCGATTTGAGCGTGTAGTAGTACGGCCGGCGGTTCAACCACTCGTAGAAGCCGTCGGCGAATTCGATGCACCGCCGCCGAAGCGGTCCGCGCCGTGCAAGAATCGACTCGGAGCGAATGTTGATCCGCCCGCGTATGCCCCAGCGCAGCTCCTCGGCGACGTCGCGCCCGTCGTTGCGAACGCCGAGCACGGTCTGCGCCGGCGCGATGTTATAGCGCGGCAACCGCGTCTCGCTGAACTCCGGAAACCGAAAACGGGGAAAGGCCGCCGCGAGGGCCGCCGGCTTCGTCAGCGTGAATCTTCCGCACATGGTTTCTTGAAATGTGGCATAATAGAGTGGCTTTCCCGTCGTTTGCGAGGAGGAGACATTGGCCTATCGGCGCTTGTTTGGAGCATACATCGCGGCTGCGCTGGCTTTCGCGCCGCTCGCCAGCGCCGCACAACAGACCGGCAGCGGCCCGCGTCCCTCGATCGCGGTCCTCGACTTTTCGACCCACGGCCTGACCTCGGACTGGTACGGCTCCTTCGAGCCGGGCGTTGCGCTCAGCGATCTTCTGACCGATCGGATGGTCAACGATGGGCGCTTCAACGTGCTCGACCGCACCCACTTGAGCTCGACGCTCGGCGAGCACCAGCTCGGGGCAAGCGGCGAAGTCGATCCGCAGACCGCCATCACCGCAGGGCGCATGGTCGGCGCGCGCTACCTCATCACCGGAAACATTCTGCAGCTCGACCAGACCGGCGCCAGCGGCGCGAATGCCGGCAGCCTTTTGCCGGGCGTTTTCGGCGCCGTCGCGGGCGGCGTTTCGACGCATCGCGTGACGATCAAAGTCGCGGTGCGAGTGATCGACGCGCGAACGGGGCAGATCGTTCAGAGCTTCTCCGACGAAGAGACCCGCTCGGGAACCTCGTGGAGCACCGGCGGATTCTCCGGCTATGCCGGCGGATCGTACAGCAACGAGCAGTTCGTCAACAGTGACATGGGTCACCTGATCGACGACGAGGCTGCGAAGATCGGTGCCTCGATCGACCCGAGCCGCTTCAACTCCGGCCCGGTCGCGCCTACGTTAACCGGGCACATTGCGGCCATCGACGGACGCAACGTCATCATCAACCTCGGCAGCAATAACGGCGTTGCGGTCGGGCAGACGTTCGACATCGTAAAGGTCAAGTCGCTGATCGACCCAACGACGCACGCGGTGCTGCACGTGAGCGAGAACGTCGGCCGTCTTCAGATCGACTCGGTCAGCCAAAACGCATCGGTAGGGCACGTCGTCTCCGGAAGCGCGGCGATCCGCCTCACGGTGACGTCCTCGAACCCCTAGAGGGAACCTAGGTCTTCACGCAGGTGTCGGCGGACTTCACCGTCTTGCCGCCGGCGCTCTGAGTGAAGTGCAGCGTGTAGCGCGTCGGCGAGTCGCGGTCGAAGACGTCGGTCATGCTTGCGTCGGGGTAGACGCTGCGGTAGACGACGTGGTTCGGATTGCTGCCGCTCGCACGGAAGACCACGGTTGCGCCCTCCTGCTCGAGAACCACGGCTGTCCAAACGCGGCGCTTCGGTTCGTAGGTAAACATGCCCAGATCGCTCCCGCTGCCGGTCCACGTATCGCGCTCGCGCATCCAACTGCCACCCATGTCGTAGGCAAAGGCGGCTTTGTAGGCGGTTTGCGTTTTGCCGGCGCGATAGCTGCAGCTCCACGTGCCGACGAAGTACTGCCACGGCGAGAGCTGGGCGCTCGCGCGTGCCGGCGCGATGACGAGCGTTCCAAGGATTAAAGAGATGGCTGCTACTCGCATATCGCGCCTTTACCCGGCGACGGGAGCTTTACCCTGTGCCGGTGATGCGGGCGACGACGCGTTCGACCTTCACGAGTCGCGTCTTCGTCCAGCGATCGTGCAGCAGAATGCGACGCCAGACGAGGCTGAGCGGCAGGATGAGCCACCAGAGTAAGAAGACGATGACGTAGCGGAAGATCGTCCGAGTGATGCTCGGCTTGCCGAAATCGATCGTAACGACCCGCAGGCCGGTGATCAGCATGCCGAAGGTTTGCCCCGCAAGGATCACGAGCACCGCGAGATAGACTGGGAACCAAAAAGCGAAACCGAGATGGCCGATCGTCTGTGCGACCAGATCCGTTATTGCATCGAACGAGAGCGGAACGGTCGTCCCGAGGACCTTCGCGGCGACGCCTTGATCGGAGAAGACGAATGGTCCGACGGTGGCCTCTTGTGTAGGCGCCGGTGAGGGAGCCCGCGACAGCGCGGGCGTCGCCGGCATGGCGGGATTGCGCCACGTCCATCGAGGGTTATGGCTCTTGCCTCGAATCGTGACGGCCCCAACCCCGGGCGCGGAAATGTCGACGTTACCCGGCGTAACAGAAAGACTGGTGTCGTGCTTTGCGGCGGGCGCGACACTGCCGCCAAACGACGTGATGATCGCGCTGACGACGATCGCATCAATACCCCACGCCGCGAAACGGCGCCACCATCCGGCGCAATCCCGCGGAGCGACGTGAGCGGCGCCCGGCGCCGCGAGCGCCGGCGGCTCTTCGGTGCGTTCGCGCAGAAACCACTTCTCGGCGTTAGCGTAGGTCTCGGATGCCATGAATTGACGCAGCGAGGCGATCCGCCTGGTCGCGTACGGCTCGCTGCTCAGCCACTCACCCCAGCGAAGCACCGAGTCGGCCTGTATCTCGGCGTGCTGCTCGGCGAAGGCCTCGTAATCGACCTTGCGGCCGAACTCGTGAAACGCCGCAATCCCCATCGCGCGAACCGCTCCGTCGAGCGATCCGCAGCAGAGCACTCCCACCTTATCGCAGGTCAAGGCGCACCGGCGCAGCCAGCCGCCGAAGATGAGCGAGATCAGCGGATTCTCGTTGCCGTTGACGCTCAGCAGGGAGTGAAAGCGCGTGTGCCCGGCAGCGATGTGTCCCAACTCGCGACCGATCATGAAGGAGAGCTCGTCGTCGGAAAAGAGCTCGACCCAGTGGCTCGAGAGTACCAGCGCGTACGGCTCTCCAAATCCGAGCGCGACGACCGGGACGTAGTTGTCCTCGCGCACGAAGACGAGCGGCATCGGAATCTCGAGCGCGGCGCAGCTCTGCTTGACGAGCTTGAAGACGCGCGGGTACTGCCGCTGATGCACGCGGACGCTCGAGCCAAGAAGCCGCCCCCGCGCCAGCGTCACGTAGACCATCGCGACGACGATGAAGAGGGCGACTTGCGACGCACCGATCGATTCGTGCAGAACGTATCCGATCGCAAGCGCAGCCGGAAACGCGAGGAACGCCGTCAGCCAGAAGGCGAGGCGTTCCGACGGTTCTCGCAACGAACCCGGACCGTCGAAGAGCGTCCGCACCGCCGCTAGAGTCTGACGGTGCGAACGGGGGTTCCTCTCTACGACCTTCGTTAGGATTGGGGAAGCAGCGCGGCGATCTCGCCGCCCGAGATCGCGCCGGTCACGCAAACGAGGTTGCCGTGACGTAGATCACCTGCACTCTTGACGAGCGCGCTCATCGCAACGCGATAGAGCGCGCCGCCGACGCTCACGCGGCGGACGCCGGCTTCGGAGAGCTGCGCGAGCGGCACCGCTCCGGCTGCGGGACCGATCAAGACGTTCACCGGCTTGGGTGCGACGGCGCGAACGACCGCGACGATGGCATCCATGTCGGGCAGCCCGGGTGCGTAGAGCACGTCGGCGCCGGATTCCGCAAAGGCCGTAAGGCGGCGAATCGTATCGTCGAGATCGGGCCGGCCGTTGAGAAAGTTATCGGTACGCCCGGTCAGCAGGATGCGCCCGCGGGCTGCCTTCGCGGCCGCGCCGACGCGAGCGACTGCGTCGTCGAAATCGTGGATCGGACGGGCGGGATCGGCCGTCGTATCCTCGATTCCCAGGCCGGCTAACCCTGCGTCGATCGCCGCGCGTACCGTCGCGGCACAATCCTGCGGGCTGGAACCGAAACCGTCTTCAAGGTCGCCATTGACGGGCAGATCGCTCAACTCAGCCAAGAGCGCTGCGTGGGCGACGGCTTCATTTCGCGAGACCGCGTGCCGGCCGTCCTGTCGCCCCAGCGAGAACGCGAGACCGAGCGAGGTGCTTCCCAGTGCTTCGAATCCCGCGCGCTTGAGCAGAACCGCCGAGGCGCCATCCCAGGCATTCGGCATCACGAATGCGCGGTCGCGCTCGTGCAGCGAGCGAAACCGTTCGTAGGCCGCGCTCACGCGCGCACTCCCCATTCCGGCATCACTCGTTGTGGATTCCCGCCGATAGAGCCCGCACCGATGATTCCTATTTTCATTTCTGCTCCTTGTACACCGGCTAGGAGCAGCTTAAAGCCGCCGCGGTTGCACCTCAAGCCGTATCTTCCTGACCGATGAGCAACGAAGTATTTCGGAGAAAAAGCGGCCCGAAGACGGGGAAGCGTCCAACTCCGACAAACTCCCAAACTGTGGCAAGTCAGATCATGGCTTTCGTCATGGACTTACCCGCGCTTCTGCTGTTCTTCCCCGCAGTCGCGCTCGCCGTAGCCCTCGCCTGCAGCGGTCAATGGCTCGTTCACCGGCGCTTCGCCGAAGAGGACTTCGCTCGGCATAACGACGTCGGTGCGGTCATCATCGCGATCTCCGGCACGCTCTATGCCGTCGTGCTCGGGTTCCTCACCGTCGCGTCGTGGGAGCACTTTGCGGAGGCCCGCGAACTCGTTTCGCTGGAATCGGCCGCCGCGGCGGACGCATGGCACATGGCGGTCGGCCTCCCGAGCGACCTGCGCCGCCGCGTGCGCGCCGACTTGCTGGCCTACGCGCAGTTGATGGTCGCACGCGAATGGCCGCTGATGCGCGAGGGAAGCTTCGCGCCCAAGGGAGACGTGATCGTCATGGACGCGATCGGAGCGACGGGCACCTTCAGGCCTGCCGATCTAGGCGCGTCGAACGCTCAGCTCGCAACCTTGCAGCAGCTGGGAGTCCTGCACGACGTTCGCCAGCGGCGGCTCGCCGAAGACACGAGCTCGATCGGATTGTTCCTGTGGTTTGTCTTGCTCTTTGGAGCCGCCTGCATTACGTGTTTTTGCTGGCTCTTCGGTGCGAAGAACCGGCGCGTACACCTATTGATGACGTCGAGCGTCGCCATCATGGTCACGACCGTTCTCGTGCTGCTCTTCGAGCTGCAGTATCCGTTTCGAACGGGTCTACGTATCGGTCCGGACGACTGGAATGCGGTGATCGCGCACATCCACACCATGCAGGCCGGAACGCAAGCCGAGATGCGGATGTAACGTGGCCGAGAGCGAGCCGCCTCGGCATCTTCGGTCGTGGGAGCGCGCGGCGGCATTATTCGCCGCCGCCCTCGCCATCGCCCTCAACGTCGCCGCGTCGCTTGCGCTTTTCGTTCCGCAGGGAACGTTTGGCTATCGCCTGATTTACGCCAACGGTTTCGAGGTCGCAGCGGTCGACCCCGACACGTCGGCATCGAGCGCCGGCATCGTTCCCGGCGACCATCTCGATCTGCGGAAATCGAAACTGCACGATCGGATCCTCGCGCTGGATTATCAACCGCCGCTGCCGGGCGAACGCGCCGCCTTTGTCGTGGTTCACGCCGGCCACGGACGGTTCGTCGTGATTCCGGCACGGCTGCTCACAAAATCGGAAGCGCAAAGCGCCCTCGCTTCCCCGGTTACGTCATTCCTGCGACTCGCGGGCTTTGCATATATCGCCGTCGCATTGCTCATCCTGTTGCGCCGGCCCAGCCGCATGACGTGGGCGCTCTTTCTCTATCTCGTTTCGTCGACGAACGTCTCGACGTATCGATTCCCGGAGACGATCTTTCCGATCGCGCAGTTCGCATCCGACATCCTCGACGTAATCGGTCCGATAGGATTAGTCATCTTCGCGGCTCGTTTTCCCGACGACCGCGCGACCGGATGGCGAGGGTGGCTCGATCGCCTCGCGGTTCCCGCGGGAGCGCTGTTGGCGATCCCCAATCTCGCTTGGGACGCCGTGTCGCTCTTCTGGGGAGAGGCGCCCTCGCCGTGGATGTCGCTCGGTTCGACGCTCGGCGCGCTTGCGATGATTCTCGTCGCCGGCGCCACGCTCGTCGCAACCTACGTTACCGCTAAGCCATGGCAGCGTCAGCGGCTGCAATGGGTAATCGCCGGCGTGCTCTTCACCCTGCTCAGCTACGCCTCGGCCTGGGCGCGATACTGGTCGGCGGCCTATCCGCTCGCGGCCGCAGACCCGGTCGTATGGGTCGCCACGATCTTATACGCCTGCGCGCCGTTTGCGATCGCCTATGCGGTGGTGCGGCAACGCGTCTTCGATATCTCGTTCGTCGTCAGCCGCACGTTGGTCTATAGCATCGTCACCGCCTCGATCTTCGGCGTCTTCGCCCTCGTCGAGTGGCTCGCGGGCCATTTCCTCGAGCACACCGGCGTTGCGGCCGTACTCATTGCGCTCACGGCCGTCGGCATGGCCTATTCGCTTCACGCGATCTATCTGCGCGTCGAGCAGTTCGTCGAAGGCACGCTCTTTCGGCGCCGCCGTCAGGCCCAGCGGCACCTCGCCGAAATCGCCGCCGGACTGCCCTACGCGGAGAACGCCACAGCGGTCGAAGCGGCGCTCGTGCGCGAGCCGCTGCACGCCTATACGCTCAGTTCCGCGCATCTCTTCATGCGCGACGACTCCGGCGATTACCGAAGCGACGGAAAGGCCCTCGATCGGTGCATCACGCTGCAGCTTCAGGGGCTTCGCCGTCCGCTGCGCTTTCACGAGGGCGATCCGGCTCTCGCCGTGCCGGTCTTCCTCCGCTCGCAGCTGCAAGCCGTCGCGGTCTACGGCGCGCACGTCAACGGTGAGGACATCGACCCTGACGAAGCCGCGACGCTGAACGCGCTGGGCGTCGCCGCCGGCATCGCATACGACCATCTGGAGACGGCGCGCGTCGAGCGCGATCTCGTGCGCTGGCGGAGGGTCGCGCAGCGACAGTCGCGTGAGCTTGCATCGCTGCGCGCTCGCGGGAACCGGCCTGGGTGAGGGCCGGCCGGGCGCTCGGAGGTGTAATTGCGGCTCCTCCGGGGCAAGAAGCAACGTCATCTCAATTACGGAGGAATCTTGCATGATCCGCGCTTTGACCGCCGTCCTGGTCGTCCTCGCGCTCGCGCCGGCCGGCGCGCCCGCCGCCACCTGCGCGGGACCGAATCCGGCGATCACATCGGTTGCCGTAAAGAACGTGACGACTGACGGCAAAACCAATCAGTACAACATCGCCGGCACTGTAACGAATCTCGGCAGCCAGGCCCAGCCCTCCAACACGCTACAGTTCGTCGATATCTACGTGAACGAAATGAAGCGCGACGAGCGCGGCATTCCGCCGCTTGCGCCGGGCCAGTCCTACAACTTCGGATACACGTGGGTTCGAGCGGTGGATGCCGGCACCGGCACGACGACCGTGCACTTTCGTATCCGGATGGTTCAGGGTCAAGACTGCAATCCCGCGAACGGCAAGAACAGCCTGACCTTCTAGCGGCGCACCCGAGCCTCGCGATTCCGACGGTCCGGCGCGGCGCTCCGTCGAAGCGCCGCCTATGGAGCGACGCGCTCTCCGCGTTGGAATCGACGTCGGCGGTACCTTTACCGACCTTGTAGCGCTCGAATCGTGGAGCGGAGCGCTGGCCGTGCAGAAGGTCGCAAGCACTCCGGAGGAGCCCCATCGTGCCGTCATCGACGCGATGGCGGCACTCCTCTCGCGCTACGAATCCCGGCCGGCCATCGAGCTGCTCGCGCACGCGACGACGATCGCCACCAACGCCCTGCTCGGACAACTCGGTCTCGAGCTGCCGCGCGTGGCGCTCGTCACGACGCACGGCTTTCGCGATGTGATCGAGATCGGCCGTCAGAATCGCAGCGAGGTCTATAACCTCTTCGTCGAGCGACCGCGCTCCCTCGTCGCACGTGAAGACCGGCTAACCGTGCGCGAGCGCATCGATTACCGAGGAGAGATCGTCGTTCCGCTTGAGGGAGCGTCGATCGCGCGCGTCTGCGAGGAAATCAAAGGCCGCGCCGTCGCTGCGGTCGCAATCTGCCTGCTCCACTCGTACGCCAACGACGTGCACGAACGGCGTCTCGCCGAGGCGATCTCCGCCGCGCTTCCAGACGTTCGCATAACACGATCTTCGGAGATCGATCCCGAGTATCGCGAGTACGAGCGCTGCTCGACGACGGTCGTCAACGCGCTGCTCTCGCCTATCGTGGAGCGCTATCTTGAACGCCTCCTGCAAGAGCTTCACGCGAACGGCATCGATGCGCCGCTCTACGTGATGCGCAGCGACGGCGGCATGGCGGCCGCGCCGCAAATCCTCGGACGCCCGGCAGCAATCGTGGAGAGCGGACCGGCCAGCGGCGCGATCGCCGCGGCCGCGCTCGGGCGGCGCGTCGGCGCAAAGCGACTGCTCTCCTTTGACATGGGCGGGACGACCGCAAAGGCCGGCGCCATCGTCGACGGCGTCGCGCAGGTCGCCGGCGAGTTCGAGGCCGCGGGCCGAACGCACAGCGGACGCGCCGTGAAAGGCAGCGGCTATCCGGTTCGCTTTCCGTTCGTCGATTTGGCGGAAGTAAGCGCGGGGGGAGGGACGATCGCGTGGATCGACGAGGCCGGGTCGCTGCGCGTCGGACCGATCTCGGCGGGCGCCGATCCCGGACCCGCATGTTACGGAAAGTCCGATTCTCCGACGGTCACCGACGCGAACGTCGTTCTCGGGCGCCTCAATCCAAGTCACTTGCTCGGAGGCGCGTTTCCCATCGACGCGGCGCGGGCGCGCGCTGCGATCGAAGGATTGGCGCGCGATCTGAAGATGAGCGTGGAAGCTACCGCTGCCGGGATCGTCACGCTGGTCGACGGCGCAATGGCCAAGGTGCTGCGCATCGTGACGGTCGAGCGCGGTCTCGATCCGCGCGACTTCACCCTCGTGGCGTTCGGCGGCGGCGGTCCGCTGCACGCGTGCGCGCTGGCCGACGAGCTCGGCATCGCGCGGATTCTGATTCCAGACCATCCGGGTCTCTTCTCCGCGTGCGGCTTGCTCGGCGCGGATCTGCACGTCAATGAGGTCCGTTCGATTCTCCTCGCCGCCGGCGCCATCGATTCCGAAAGCGTTGAGAGCGCGTTCGCCGCGACTGAGGAGAACGCTCGCGCCGCGCTCGTCGCCCAAGGCGCCGACCGCGACTCGATCGGGTTTCGCCGGGAGTACGATGCCCGCTACCGCGGGCAGAGCTTCGAGCTGACGATCGAATACGATCGCTCGCAGGCTGCTGTCGAGAAGCGCTTTCACCAAGCGCACCGCGTGCGCTACGGCTACGACGTTCCCGGAGAGGTCGTCGAAGTCGTCAGCGCACGCCTAACCGCATATGGAAGCGTGCCGACTTGGGCGTTCGGCGAGGTCCTTTGTCATCCTGAGCGGAGCGACCGCAGGGAGCGTAGTCGAAGGACGAAGGACGAACGGCAAAGGATGACACGCCCTCAGCCTCAAGCCACGCGCAAGGTCTGGCTGGACGATAGGTTCGTCGAGGTGGCGGTCTTCGAACGAGCGGCCCTGAACGGCCGGGCGCGCGTCGACGGCCCCGCGATCGTCGAGGCGTACGACAGCACCGCCTACCTCGCGCCGAAGTGGTCGCTCGCCGTCGACGGCGATGTGCTCGCGCTCGAACGCAGGGCGAAATGACCGATCCCATCACCATCGAGGTCATCAAGAGCGCGCTCGTCTATGCCGCCGAGGAGATGGGAATCTCGGTTCGCAACGCGGCCTACTCGCCGAACATCAAAGAGCGGCTCGACCACTCGTGCGCGCTCTTCGATCGTCGCGGACGACTGATTGCGCAAGCCGAACACATTCCGGTTCACCTCGGTTCGCTGCCGTGGGGGCTCGAGCGCATGCTCGACGTCATCAAAAGAGAGTACGGCGGTGCACGCGAGGGCGAGATGTGGGTTGCAAACGATCCGTATATTGCCGGAACCCATCTCAACGACGTCACGCTCGTGCGCCCCATCTTCCATCGCGGCAGCCTCGCCGGATATGCCGCAAACAAGGCGCACCACGCCGACGTCGGCGGCTCGGTGCCGGGATCGATGCCGGCCGACGCGACGGACCTCTACGCCGAAGGTTTGGTCGTTCCGCCGGTGCGCCTCATGCGCGACGAACGGGTGCTCGACGAAATCATCGCGCTCTTCCGCGCGAACTCGAGAACGCCGGAGGCTCGCAGCGGCGATCTGCGCGCCCAAGTCGCCGGCAACTATACCGGCGAACGGCGTTTGCTCGAGCTTTGCGACCGCTACGGCTTCGAAACGCTCGAGGCGGCAATCGCGCGCGCGCTCGACGACAGCGAGCGGCGCATGCGTGCCGCGCTTCGATCTCTCGGCGAGGGCGTTTTCGAGGCGGCCGATTATCTCGAAGACCGCGACGGCGAGCCGAACATCGTCATCGCGCTGTGCTTGGAGCTGCGTGACGGATGCGCTCGTCTCGACTACGCGCAGACGTCGAAGCAGGTCGGCTTTCCGCTCAACGCGGTGCTTGGCGTCACGCTCTCGGGCGTTCACTATGCCTTGCGCGCGGTCACCGATCCGACGATACCGATGAACGACGGCTGCTTTCGTCCGGTCGAGGTCGACGTGCCCGAAGGCTCGCTGCTCAACCCGCGGCGGCCGGCGCCGGTCTCCGGCGGAAACGTCGAGACGAGCATGCGCAATGCCGACGTCGTCCTCCAAGCGCTCGCGCAAGCCGCACCGCACCGCGTGCCGGCCTGCAGCGGTGGAACGATGAGCAACGTCATGCTCGGCGGGACGCGCCCCGACGGTCGCAGCTGGGCTTTCTATGAAACCAATGGCTGCGGCATGGGGGCGCGCCCAACGCGCGACGGCATCGACGCCATTCACGTTCACATGACCAACACGTTGAATACGCCGATCGAAGCGATCGAGCGTGAATATCCGCTGCGGGTCGTCCGTTACGAGATTGCCGAGGGCACGGGCGGTGCCGGGCGTTATCGCGGCGGGAACGGATTGATTCGCGCACTCGAGCTCGTGGAAGGATCGGCGCATGCGACGCTACTCGCCGACCGGCACACGCGCCGGCCACCCGGCGCGATGGGCGGCGAGCCGGGCACTTGCGGGCATCACTCCTTGACCAGAGGCGGAGTCGAGAAGAGCCTCGGCGCGAAGGTGAGTCTCGCGTTCGACCCGGGCGACGTGCTGACGATCCAGACACCCGGCGGTGGCGGCTACGGCGCGGCGGAGTGAAGCTTCATACGCTCCAAACCGAAGCGCGCTGCGCAAAGCAAATCGACGACGCGGATCGCGCTGCGGCGCGGGGAGAAGCGCCGGCGAGCGTCGGCCGCCAAGAGTTGCCCGTACCGAACTCGCACGCCTCGATCGCCGGCCATCTGCTCGACTGCAGCGCCGATTTCACCGCGTTCGCGAACGAGCGCGACGTCGGAAGCGAAGAGCGCTCGCGGCGCACCTCTCGCAAGCACGACCGCGGGTAGACCGGCTTGCGCGAGGACGACGTTGCCAAATGCGCTATCGTCGGTGAGGCCGCAGTGCACGACGCAGGCGAGCTCGGGGCATTCGCCTTCTAGGATTGCCTTCGAGGTGATGCGCACCGGCGTATACCCACGGCGCGCGAGGTCGCCGAAAATGCCGTCGTCCTCTCCCGCGATTCCGACGCTGCGGCACGACGGCTCGTCCGAGCGGTGATTTCCGAGACGTTCGGCGCGCTCCGGCGCCGCACACGGCAGCCACGCCACCTCAAACACAGCCGCACCGTGCGTGCGAATGACCGGCAGCGCACCTCTGGGCGCGATCGTGATCCCGGGCGCTTCGGGTTCTGCGCCGAACCACGCCAGACTGGCAGCATGCCGAAAGCGACGATCGAAACGTTGCCAAGGAGCAACCGCACGACGCACCAGCGGATGGCCGAAGCCACGAAGCGCGCTCTCCAGATCGCTTCGCGCCGCCGCGAGAAGCAGATTCTCGTCTTCGGCAGTTCGGACCGCAATTGCGCCAACCTCGCCACGCGCCGTTCGCGGCAGCATTTCTATCTCAGTCGACCAGCGCGCGTAGAACCGGCGCTCGTTCTGCGCTTCCTGGGCGAATCGGCCGGCCGAGGCTGCCTCGTAATGCGCGAAACGTGCATCCGCTACGTAAAGGATGACGCGTCGCTGGTCGCGAGCGCGCAGGCAGAGATCAACGTCCTCGAATCCGTTGACGAAGGACTCGTCGAAGCCGCCGTTTTCGATAAACCATCGCGTGCGCACCGCCATTGCGGCGCCGGAGACGGCGAGCGCGTCGCGCGATTGGTTGACGGCATCGAGCTGCGGCGGCAGATTCCGGCAGTAGTAGTGCCAATGCGCATTCGGAAGCACGACGAGCCCCGCCGCCTGCGTTCCGCCATCTTCAAAAAAGAGCGCACCGCCGGCGATGGCCACCTCGGCGCGATCGAAGGCGCGTACGAGCGGCGTCAAGGCATCGCCGATCGGGTAGGCGTCATTGTTGAGGAAGAACGTCAGCGGCGATTCTGCCAAACGCGCGCCCGCGTTGCAGGCCCCGGCGAAGTTGCGGTTCTCCTCGTGACGCAAATACCGCACCCACGGAAAGCTTGCGATCGCCTGCGGCGTTTCATCGCTCGAGGCATTGTCGACGACGATCGTTTCGAACGAGCTCGCGCCGGCCTCGCGCAGCCGCTCCAGCTTGCGAAGGCACCGGGCCGTCAGCCACCAGTTATCGTAGACCGGAATGACGACGCTGAGCTGCGGAGGCGCCCTCACCTACGCCGCTCGAAGGTGAATTCGTTCCAAAAGCTCCTGCTTCGTCTCGGGCACCATCGAGCGCACGAAGAAGATCGTGACGATGCAGAGGAACGCATAAATCGAAAACGTCGTCGGGCTCCCGAGGCGATCGATCATCGTGAGGAAGAACTGCGAAACGAGAAAGTTTCCGATCCAGTTGGCGAGGGTGGAGAGCGACATGCCGAGGCCGCGCACCGGCAGCGGGAAGATCTCCGAGATCAGGAGCCAGACGATCGGTCCGAGACTGAAGGCAAAGCATCCGACGTAGAGCATCATGCTGCCGAGCGCGATTGCGGCCAGCGAGCCGGAAAGGTGCGGCTGCGCGAACGAAAACGCCAGTGCCGCGAGACCGACGAACATTCCGGTGAGACCGGCATAGAGTAGCGGCTTGCGGCCGACGCGATCGACGAAAAAGATCGCGATGAGGGTCATTCCGCAGTTGACTCCTCCGACGAGCGTCTGCGCGAGGATCGAGGTCGAGGCGGACGCGATCCCGGCCATCTGAAATATCTGCGGGCCGTAATAAATCACGGTATTGATGCCCGTAATCTGCTGCAAGACGGCGAGCGAAATGCCGATGCAGAGTGCACGGCGAATCGCCGGCTGCCTGAAGGCCTCGAAGCCCGTGCTCTTCATCCGCAGGCTCTCCTGAATCGACTCTTCTTCGCGCGCGCTTTCGACACTATCGTCGTAGATGCGCTCCAGCTCGGCACGGGCTTTATCGCCGAGCATGATCTTGAAGAGGTAGCGCGGACTCTCCGGCATCGCGAGCATTCCGCCGACGAGCACTAATGACGGAACGACTGCCCAACCCAGCATCCAGCGCCACTCGCCGCCCGAAGCGAGCGCGTAGTCGACGAGGTAGGCTGCGAGGATGCCGACGGTGATGGCGAACTGGTAGAGCGAAACGAGTGCGCCGCGGTTCGAGGCCGGGGCGACTTCGGAGATGTAAAGCGGCGCAACGACGGAACTGAAACCTATTCCGATGCCGACGACGAACCGTCCAACGAGCAGAAGGAACTCGTTCGGCGTGAAGGCCGAGAGAAGCGCTCCGGCGAGAAAGACCAGGCCGGCGGCTAAGAGCGTGGGCCGCCGCCCGATGCGATCCGCGACGGTCCCCGCGACGACCGCCCCGGCCATGCAGCCGATTAGAACGACGCTGATCGTGAATGCCTGCAGCCGCGTCGCGAGCCCGAAATCCTTCGTGATGAAGAGTATTGCGCCGGAAATGACGCCGGTGTCGTAGCCGAAGAGCAATCCTCCGAGCGCTGCAACCGACGCCACCAACAGAACGTACGCCCGCATGCAGGCGCATTTGCAAACGTTGGCCGAACGCTCCTCTAATGGAGCTCGCACCGGATATCTCGCCCGCGCTCGACTACGCGCGCGGGCACGGACTGCGCGCAATCGTGGCCGCGCGCGCAGGGAAGCCGTTCGTCGAAGAGTACGGCGAGGGCTTTACCCGCGAATCGGCGCATCCGCTTTACAGCGGAACCAAGAGCTTTTGGGGTGCGGTCGCGCTCTACGCCTGTGCCGACGGCTTGCTGGCGCTCGACGAGCCCGTTGCGGAAACGATTCCGTCATGGCGCGACGACGCGTGGAAGCGACGCGTAAGCATTCGGATGCTGCTTTCGCTCACGTCCGGCTTCGGCTTCGGCGGATTGGGCACGGGCGTACCAACGTACGATCGTGCGTTGGCGCTACCGCTGCGCGACGAGCCCGGCACGCGCTTTACGTACGGCGGCATTCCGCTGCAAGTCTTCGGCGCGGTTCTCGCTCGTAAACTCGCCCAGCAAAAATTGACGCCCCACGGTTACCTGCACGAACGCATCCTGGATCCATGCGGCATCGAGGTCGCGAGCTGGCGAACGCTCGCCGACGGCACGCAGCCGTTGCCGACAGGGGCGTCGATGCGCGCGTGCGACTGGCTGGCATACGGCCGCTTCACGCAGCGCGAGCGCACGTTCCTCGCGCCGTGCTTCGAGGGTTCCGCCGCGAACGCGCGCTATGGGTTGGGCTGGTGGCTTGGCGCGCGAGACGCGCCGCCGGGTCTCGTCTACGCGAGCGGGTCGGCAGGGCAGGCGCTCTATCTCGAACCGTCGCTCGACCTGATCGTCGTCCACTTCGGCAAGAGCTCTTCGTACCGCCACGAGGCGTTCTTGAAGCGCATTTTTCGCACGAGCGGCGGCGGGAGGAAGCCTCGCCCGTCGCGGCATAGTGCGGCTGAATGAAGCTCTTCTCGGCGTCGCGCCTTGCGGCGTTGGCGGTGTTCGCGTTTGCGCCGGCGGGATGCTCAATCGGTTCGCAGCCATCCTTGCCGTACATGCGGAGTGCGTTGGCACTGCGTTCGCTCAATTCGACGGGGGCGGGGAAGATCACGCACGTCGTCTACATCGTCCAAGAGAATCGCAGTTTCGACGACATGTTCCAAGGCTATCCCGGCGCCGATACCGTCTCCAGCGGAAAGAACTCCCAAGGAGAGAGGATCAAATTGCAGCCAACCAGCCTCGCCGAGCAATACGTCATCGATCACTCGGCGCAAGCGATGTTCGCCGCATGTAACGGAACCGGAGAGCTTCCCGGCACCGATTGCCGGATGAACGGATTCGAGAGCGAAGAAGGGTTTGGAGGCCCGAAGAACCGCGAGTACGTCTACGTACCGCACAACGAGTCGAAGCCGTACTGGGACATGGCGCACGAGTGGGTGCTTGCCGATAAGATGTTCCAGTCGCAGCTCGACGAGAGCTTCGTCGCCCATCAATACATCATCGCCGCGCAAGCGGCCTGGAGCGTCGATCTGCCGTCCGGCGGCTGGGGCTGCGACCAAGGCCGAGGCGATACGGTCGCAACGATCACGAAGGACCGCAATCCGAACGGCCCGAGGATCGAGCCGTGCTACGATTATCAGACGCTCGGCGACGAGCTCGACAGAGCGAAGCTCTCATGGCGCTTCTATGCCAGCTGGTACGGCAGCGCTTCCAGCGGCGATGGCGCTTACTGGTCGAGCTACCAGGCCATCAAGCACATTTACAAGGGACCCGACTGGAAGTACGTCATCTCGCCGAATTGGAAGTTCATTACCGACGTGCGCGCCGGCAAGCTCGCAAATTTCACCTGGATCACACCGGTTTGCCGGGATTCTGATCACGTCAACTGCGGCGGCGGCTACGGGCCGTCGTGGGTCTCGGCGCTTGTGAACACCGTGGGTGAGAGCAAGTTCTGGGATTCGACGGCGATCTTCGTGCAGTGGGACGATTGGGGCGGCCTCTACGACCACGTGCCTCCGCCGTACAGAAATCGCGATAGTCTCGGCTTCCGCGTGCCGCTGCTGGTCATCTCACCCTATGCCAAACGGAACTACGTCTCCCACGTCCAATACGAAACCGCCGGCGTGCTGCGCTTTGCCGAAGATCTCTACGGGCTCGATCAGCTGGCAGCGGCCGATCGCCGTGCAACCTCGCCGGCGGGCGACTCTTTCGATTTCTCGCAAAAGCCGCGGCCGTTCGTGAAGATCAAGGCCCCCTATCCGCCGAAGTTCTTCATGCACCCGCTTGGCGACGATTACTTCGCTCCGGATTACGAATAGCGCTTCGTCCGGATGACGCGCTAAGGTGCGAGCGGATTCGCCCCGTCGATCGGCTTGATACCGGCCTGCTTCAACGCCGTTTGCAGCGAGGCGAGCGAAGCCACGTACTCGTTGTAACCGCTCATCGCCGCAGCGTAGGCGGCGTCGAAGCGCTTCGCGTAGTCGAGCTGCGCCGCCGTCGGCGGCCATTGAGAACCGCCCAAGCCCGTCCGAGGGACCGACTCGCGCAGCGAACCGGGACGCTGGATCGAATCCTCGTCGTTCTTGTAGTCGGCGGTAAAGGCGCCGAAGACCGCCGGCCATCGCGCTTGGGCTGCGGCGATCTCTCGCTCGAGCGAGGGATCGTTCTTTGCCTTAGCCGCCGCATCCGCCAGCGATTTCCGAATCGCGTCGAGATCGTTGAGCGCTTCGTCGATCTTGCCGTAGATGACCGAGTATCGGTGCGCGTAGTCGTAGCCGGCCCGATACTGCGCGAGCGTCCAATCGTCGCGCGGATCCCCCTTAACGGTAACGTTTTGCTGCAACGTCGCGGCGCCGAGCGTTAGGCGCGCCGTGTAGGTTCCCGGCACGACCATCGCTCCGGTCTTCGGCCCTTGGTAATCCTCTTTCGCCGCACCATACCATTTCGTTGGCGCGTCCTCGGTGAAGTCCCAAACGTAGCGGTTGATGCCGGCCTTGTTCGAAACGTACGGAGTCTCTTTACCCCCGCAAGTCGCCTGCGACTTGCGGGGACCCCTGAGGGTTGAAGAGCGCTCCGGCGCAAGCGCCTGCGCGCCCCCGCCCGCTTCACAGGCGGGTCCCCCAACTTTGTGCGTGCCCTTGACCGTCCGGATCAGGCGGCCGGTGGAGTCGAGAATCTCGAGCGTCGGTGCGCTCTTCTGCGGCGCGTTCTGGTAAAAATCCAGGATCGCGCCCTTTGGCGGATTCTCTCCCGCGAAGCGCGTGTAGATGCCGAGGTCGTTGGAATGATAGTGATACTCGTAGCCCGTTCGCGCTGCGAAGAGCATCACGCCGGCGCGCTCGGCATCCCCGAGATCCTGGATCGACGCGAGGTCGTCGAGGATCCAGGCGTCGCGGCCGTGCGTGGCCACCACCAGGTCGTCGAATTGCGGCTGGATGCGAATGTCGCGCACCGAAACGGTGGGAAGATTGATGCGGAAATCCTGCCAGTGGGAGCCGCCATCGAACGAGATCCACAAACCGGCCTCCGTTCCGGCATAGAGCAGATACGGATTGCGAATATCCGGACGGATCGTGCGAACGTACTGGTTCGCCGGAAGGCCGTCGACGATCTTCGTCCAGGTCGCGCCGTAGTCGTGCGTCACGTAGATGTACGGCGCGTAATCCCCCATTCGGTGATTGTCGGCGATCGCGTAGGCGGTGCCGGCGACGAGCGGTGAGGGCGCCGTCGTCTCGATGCGCGCGTACTCGGGCGTGCCCGGCGGAGTGACGTTGCTCCAGTGCGCGCCGCCGTCGCGCGTCATCTGCACGTAGCCGTCGTCGGTGCCGACCCAGATCTCGCCGCGGTCGATTTGCGAACCTTCGATGTAGAGCAGCGTGTCGGAGTACTCGGCGCCCGAAACGTCTTTGGCGAGCGGTCCGCCCGACGGCTGCTGATGCGACTTGATGTTGCGGGTGAGATCGGGACTGATCGCGGTCCACGTCTCGCCGCGGTCACAGGATTGAAAAACGACGTTACCCCCGAACCAGGCCGCAAAGGCGTTGGCGGCGCATCCCGGGGCGAACGCAATCGGCGAATCCCAGTTGAAGCGATACGCAGCCGCGCTCAAATCGAACGGACCGAGAAAACTCCCGGGAAACGAGTCGTAGGGCCGAATAAAGCGGCTCGTCTCCGTCGTGCGATCGAAGAGCGTCAGCGCGCCATCCTCCAAATCGGCCCAGACGTACCGCGGGTCGGCGGGCTCGGGAACGGTCCAGACGCCGTCGCCGCCGACCACGTCGACCCAATGACGATCGAGAATGCCTTCGCCGTCGAGCGAGTTCTCGGGCCCGCAGAAGCCGCCGTTATCCTGGAACGCGACGCAGACGCGATAGGGATTCTCGTTGGAGAGACCCACGTGGTAGATCTGCCCGATCGTGAGATTCCTCGAGAAGGACCAATGTGAAAGGTCGGTCGTCAGCGCGTAGCCCCCATCTTCGCCGACGATGATGCGTTTGGGATTGGTGGGATCGATCCAGATCGCGTGGTAGTCCACGTGCACGTCTTTGGCGATCTCGGTAAACTTATGGCCGCCGTCCTTGCTCTCTGAGAGCATCTCGGAAACGCCATAAACGTGGTTGGGATTGCGCGGATCGACCGCGATGTGCGTAAAGTAAAACGGCCTCTGATCGACGAGCGTGTCGTTGCTGACCATCGTCCAATGCAAACCCGCGTCATCGGAACGCCAGAGGATGCCACCCTTCGCTTCAATCAGCGCGAAGACGCGACTCGGCCGGCTGGGCGCGACGGCGAGGCCGATTCTGCCCGTATAGCCGCTCGGCAGACCGTTGCCGGTGAGTTTTTGCCAGGTGCGGCCGCCGTCGGTCGATTTGAAGAGTCCGCCGTCGGGGCCGCCACTGGTAAACGTCCATGGGATCCGCCGAAAATGCCACATCCCCGCGTAGACGACGTTGGGATTCTGTGGATCCATGGCGACGTCGCTTGCGCCGCTCGAAGGCGAGAGATAGAGCGACTTGCTCCACGTACGTCCGCCGTCGAACGTCACGTAAACCCCTCGGTCGGGCGAATCTTTGAACGGATCGCCGAAAGCGCCGACGACGACGTGGCGCGGATTACGCGGATCGATTGCGATCCGCGAGATGCTCCACACGCCGGCGAGCCCGACGCGCGTCCAGGTCTTCGCGCCGTCGGTCGACTTGTAGAGGCCGTTTCCGTAGCTCACGTCGTTGCGTGGGTTCGCCTCGCCGGTACCGGCCCATACGATGCGCTCGTTCGTTGGATCGATCGCAACGGCGCCGATTGCGGCGACCGATTCCTTTTCGAAGACGGCCTCCCAGGTCGCGCCGCCGTTACTCGACTTCCAGACGCCCCCGCCGGCGCTGCCGAGGTAGTAGAGCTGGTCGTCCTGCGCCGTCCCCGCAACGGCCGCGACGCGGCCGCCGGCGACGGCGGGGCCGATCGGACGCCACGACAGGTTCGCGTAGGCCGCGGCAGCGAGCATGACGGTGGGAACGAGCATCATTGTGGCGTTATGGTTTTGACGGCGGGAAGCGTCTTCATGCCGGCTTGCTGCAGTGCGGCGTTGACGCCGGGCAGCACGCTCGTGACGAAGGCGTCGTAGCGGCCGACGCCTTCGCGATACTCGGCATCGACACGAGCTAGAAAGCCGGCGATCGGCGGCGTGATGAGGCCTTGCGCGGTGTTGAACGCCGTCAACAGATCCTCGTGCAGTTTCGTCTCGTCTTCGGTGCCCTCGCCGCGCACGTTTGTCGCAAGCGTTTCGAAGAGCGCTTGCCGGGATCTCAATGCATCCTGAAGCTTCGCGATCAACGCGGTGTTGTTCGCCTTCTTTGTCGCGCTCATAGCCGTATCGAGCGCCTTCTTGAGGTCGTCGAGGTTATTGAGAATCGTATCGAGCCGCGACAGATGCGCCATTTGACGCATCGCCTCGTCGTAACTTCGTTGGTAGTCGGCCTGCGTGAACTGTGACCGCGGATCCGGCTCGACTTTGAAATGCTGGACGTACGCGTGTCCCGAGAGGGTCATGCGGACAGAGTAATCCCCCGGCACGACCCCCGGTCCGGTATCCGGGCCGTTGAGGAAGTCGAGTGAGGCGCCCCGCCACTTAACCGGACCGTTGACGGTAAAGTCCCACGCGTACCGGTTCAAGCCGGTTTTATTCGCAATGTAAGGCTCGTCTTTGCCCGCGACCTTGTGCGTTCCGGAGACGCTTCGAATGATGCGACCGTGCGAATCGAGGATATCCAGCGACGGCGCGTTCTTTTGCGGCGTTTGTTGATAGAACGTGATGATCACGCCATAGGGTGGATTCTCGGCTGCATAGTTGGTATAGGTACCCTCGTCGTTTTCGTGGAGCGTCCATTCGTAGGCGGCGCGCGGGGTAAAGAGCCACGTCCCGCGCGCGACGGCCTGCTGCAGCTCTTGGATGGGCCGAACGTCGTCCATGATGAAGACGTCGCGCCCGTGGGTGGCGACGACCAGGTCGTCGTACTGCGGCTGCATTCGGATGTCGCGCACGGAGGCGGGTGGAAGGTCGTTCTTAAACGATTGCCAAGCGGCGCCGCCGTCGAATGAGATCCAGATGCCTTCCTCGGTTCCCACATAGACGATATTCCGGTTGCGAATGTCTGGGCGAATCGAACGCGCCCATTGATCGGGCGGTAACCCGGCGGTAATCTTGGTCCAACTCTTGCCGAAGTCGTGGGTGACGAAAACGTGGGGCGCGTTGTCGCCGAGCAAGTGCGCGTCGTTCACGGCATAGGCGGTGCCGTCTGCAAGGGGAGATGGCGCTACGATTTCGAAGCGCCCGTACTGCGGCGCTCCGGGCGGCGAGACGTTCGTCCAATGCCTGCCGCCGTCGCGCGTCATCTGCACGAGCCCGTCGTCGGTACCCACCCAGATCTCGCCTCGCGCGGCGACGGAACCTTCGATATCGAGAATGGTGTCGCTGTACTCGGCGCCCGAGACGTCATTGCCGACGGGGCCGCCTGCCGGGTTCTGATGCGGTTTGAGGTTGCGCGTAAGGTCTGGGCTAATGACGGTCCAGGACTTTCCGCGATCGGTCGTCTGAAAGACGACGTTGCCCCCTAACCAGCCGACGACCTTACCGTCCGGCGCGTGCCACGGCGCGAATGCGATCGGCGAGTCCCAGTTGAAGCGATACTTGCTGGTCGCCAACTCCCATGACTCTTTGCCGGTCTGCACGTACGGCACTCCGGGGTACTGGTCTTGCGTGACGCGGTTATAAATGGTCAGCGCTCCGTTCTGCGAGTCCGACCAAATCCAGCGGGGATCGTCCGGTTCCGGGATCCCCCACGTTCCGTCCCCTCCCACCGTGACGATCCAGTACTTATTTTGAATACCCGACGGATCGAGGGAGTTCGAAGGACCGCACCATCCGTTGTTGTCTTGCAGACCGACGCAGACCGTATACGGATTATCCGTGCCCAATCCGACATGGTAGACTTGGCCGATCGGCACGTTGAGAGAAAAGAACCAATGCTGGCCGCCATCGAGCGTTAGGGCGTATCCGCCGTCCTCGCCCAACATGATTCGCGCCGGATCGTTTGGAGCGATCCAGATCGCGTGAAAATCGGAGTGAACGTCCTCGGCGATCGCTTTGAACTTCCTGCCACCGTCGGTGCTCAGCATCGTTTCGAACGAGAGCGCGTAGACACGGTCCGGATTCTTCGGGTCAACCTCTACGTGCGAAAAGTAGAACGGGCGAGCGTCGACGAGCGAATCGTTGCTGACCATCGACCAATTCGCTCCGCCGTCGTCGGATCTCCAGAGCACCCCCTCCTTTGACTCGATCACGGCATAGACCCGATTGCCGTCGCTCGGCGCGACGGCGAGCCCGATGCGTCCGATCGGCGCGGCGGGAAGGCCGTGGCCCTCGAGCTTCGTCCAGGTTTCGCCGCCGTCGGTCGATTTGTAGAGACCGTCCTCCATGCCGCCGCTGACGAACGTCCAAGGCCGGCGCTGGAACTTCCAAATGCCCGCGTAGACGACGCTTGGGTTCTGCACGTTCATGGCGAGATCGGATGCTCCGCTCTCCGGTCCGACGTAGAGCGTCTGCTTCCAGGTCTTTCCGCCGTCGTCGGTTACATAGACTCCGCGTTCGGAGCTGTCGGCAAAAACGTCGCCTAACGCGCCGACGATCACGTGGTTGTGATTGCGTGGATCCACGAGAATCCTCGAGATATACTTGGTGCCTCTCAGGCCGGTGCTGGTCCACGTATCGCCGCCGTCGGTGCTCTTGTAGACGCCGTCGCCGTAGCTGACGTCGTTGCGCGGATTCGACTCGCCGGTGCCAACCCACACCGTCTTGTTGTCGGTCGGATCGATCGTGACCGCGCCGATTGCGCCGACGCCCTCCTTGTCAAAGACGGGATCCCACGTCTGTCCTGAGTTTCCCGAACGCCAAACACCGCCGCCGGCACTTCCCAGGTAGTAGAGCTTCGGATCGCTTCCGGAACCCACCACGGACGTCACGCGCCCGCCACCGGCTGCCGGTCCGATCCCCCGCCAGCTCATGTTCGCAAAGGGCGGTCCGGAGCTCGGGGATGGCGAGGGCGAGGGCGTGGTGACCGGGCTGGGCGGCAAAGGTGACGCTGGAAGCGGCGACGCCGTGGGATTCGCCGAGACTAGCGCGAGCAACAGCGCGTGCGCGATCAACTCCAGAACCTCCTCAACTCATGCTGTAGCGCGCGCAGCCGAACTCCTGCGGCGCCGTACTCAAAGAATTATCAAAGTGTTGCGCTAATGCGATGGACCGTGCGCGTGGCGCGCTTGATACATCGGAACGTTGACGTGAATGGCATACCATTGCGACCAGGCGATCATGCCGCACATCACCGCCAAGAGAAGGACGACGATCGCGAGCGCTCGGCCGTGATACCGAGTTTTATTGGGCGGCCCTCCTCCGGAAGGCGCACCCGAGGCGAGGCGCGAACCCACCGGCCCCATATGCGGAGGACCATCGCCAGGCTCCTGGCGACAGCCGTCTTGTCGTTTTGGTTGTCACTCGCAACCTCGTCGCCGGCGCTCGCATCGCACCGCACCGTTCCCGCGACCCCGGCCGCAATCGCCGTCTACGCGACCGTCCTGCATCACATCAACCCGCAGCTGCCGAGCTGGGAGAGCCACGAGCTTGCGCGGCGCGTGCTCGTCAACGCCGAACGCTGGCGCATCGACGCCAACATGCTCGTCGCCATCGTCACGGTGGAATCGGGTTGGCATACACACGCCGTCTCGCCGGCAGGGGCGATCGGCCTCGGTCAGCTCATGCCCGGCACGGCGGCGCTCTTGAAAGTGAATCCGCGCGATCCAAAGCAGAACCTCTGGGGTGCGGCGCGCTACCTTCGAGGGCTGATGCAGCGCTTTGGCCGGCACTATAGCCTCGTCTTTGCGGCGTACAACGCCGGGCCGAAGGCGGTCAGCGAGTACGGCGGCATCCCGCCCTACGACGAAACGCAGGCGTACGTGATACGGGTGCTCGATACGTGGCAGCGCCTCTCCAGGACCGTCCATCTACCGCCAAATGCCTACGCCGCCGTCCTTCCTGCGCGCGGACTCGACGTCGACTACTGGCTCGACGCAACCAGCGCGCAGTAGTTAAAGCCGAAGGATCGTCTCGACGGCCTTCCCGAGCTCGTGAGGTCCTGCGATTTTGAGCGGGATCGCGCCGGCGCTGCGCGCTGCCTCAACGTCGCTCTCGCGGTCGCCGACGACGACGCAGCAGGCCGGATCGACGCCCAGCGCTCGCGCCGCATCAAGAATCAGCTTCGGTTTGGGCTTACGGCACTCGCATGCATCCTCGATCGCGTGCGGGCAGACGAAGAAGCCGGCGAAAGGCCCGAGCAGCTCGTCGATGCGCCGATTCACGGCCTCGACGGCCTCGGTGGAAATCAAGCCGCGTCCGATCCCGCTTTGATTGCTGACGACCGCGAGCGGCAACCTCGCAGCGCGTAGACGGTCGAGCAGCGCGCGCGCGTTCGGCGCCGGCTCGACACGATCGGGATCGCCGTTGAACGGCACGTCGATCACGATCGTCTCGTCGCGGTCGAAGAGCACGGCGCAGGGTCTCACCCGTTACGGTGCGACCGGGACGTAGACCTCGCCGCCCGCCTCCGCGAACTCGCGGGATTTTTCGGCCATGCCTCGTTCGGCGAACTCGCGCACTTCCTGCGTGATCTTCATCGAGCAGAAGTGCGGGCCGCACATCGAGCAGAAATGCGCGATCTTCGCGCCGGCCGCGGGAAGCGTTTCGTCGTGAAAGTCGCGCGCGGTTTCGGGGTCGAGCGAGAGATCGAACTGATCCTGCCAGCGGAACTCGAAACGGGCCTTCGACAGCACGTCGTCCCAATGCGCCGCTCCGGGATGCCCTTTGGCCAAATCGGCCGCGTGCGCTGCGATCTTGTAGGCGATGACGCCGTCTTTGACGTCCTTTTTATTGGGAAGACCCAGATGCTCTTTCGGCGTCACGTAGCAGAGCATCGCCGTGCCGAACCACCCGATCATAGCCGCACCGATCGCGCTTGTGATGTGATCGTAACCCGGTGCCACGTCGGTCACGAGCGGACCGAGCGTGTAGAACGGCGCCTCTTTGCAGATCTCCAGCTGTTTGCGCACGTTCTCTTCGATCATGTGCATCGGCACGTGACCGGGCCCTTCGATCATCACCTGGACGTCGTGCTTCCACGCGATGCGGGTCAACTCGCCGAGCGTTTCGAGCTCCGCGAATTGCGCCGCATCGTTGGCGTCGGCGGTGCAGCCCGGCCGCAGGCCGTCTCCCAGCGAGAACGCGACGTCGTAGGCTTTCATGATCTCGCAGATCTCTTCGAAATGCTCGTAGAGGAAGTTCTCCCGGTGATGCGCGAGACACCATTTTGCCAAGATCGAGCCGCCGCGCGAGACGATGCCGGTAATGCGATCGGCGGTGAGCGGGACGTAGCGCAGCAGCACGCCGCCGTGGATCGTGAAATAATCGACGCCCTGCTCGGCCTGCTCTATCAGCGTATCGCGGAAGAGCTCCCACGTCAGCTCTTCGGCCTTGCCGCCGACTTTTTCGAGCGCCTGATAGATCGGCACCGTTCCGATCGGCACCGGCGAGTTGCGCAGAATCCACTCGCGCGTCTCGTGAATGTTCTTCCCGGTCGAGAGGTCCATAACGGTGTCGGCGCCCCACCGCGTCGCCCACGTCATCTTTTCGACCTCTTCGTCGATCGAGGAGCTGACGGCCGAGTTGCCGATGTTGGCGTTGATCTTTACGAGGAAATTCCGGCCGATGATCATCGGCTCGCTTTCGGGATGATTGACGTTCGCCGGGAGAATCGCGCGTCCGCGCGCGAGCTCACTGCGGACGAGCTCGGGATCGACGCCTTCACGCAGCGCGACGAACTCCATCTCGCGCGTGATCTCGCCGCGGCGAGCGTAGTGCATCTGCGAAACGTTGGCGCCGGGCTTCGCGCGGCGCGGCCTGCGCGGGGAGGGGAAACGCAACGCGTCCAGCTCGCTCATCGCGTCGCGCCCCCGCCGGTAGATCGACGAGGGCCGCTCGAGCTCGACGGTATCGCCGCGCGCGGCGATCCAGCCCTCGCGCAGCGGCGCCAACCCGCGACGGATCTCGATCGAACATTCCGGGTCGCCGTGCGGTCCGCTCGTGTCGTACAGGGTGTGAACCGTTCCGTCGGTGAGCGCAATCGCGCGACGCGGAACGCGAACCGAGGGGTCGGAGCCCCCGACGTAGACTTTCATGGCATCTCCCTCCGCGGGCATTACCCCGATCAGGTCACTTGCGGTCGGCGAGTCGTAATCGCCCTCTCAGCTTGTCGCTCCCGCTAAGAAGGTTCTTACTGCGCATCGGCCGCTCGCCCTTCGACTGCTCGCTGCGCTCGCGCTCAGGGTGACAAGGGCATCGTCCGTTCGCCCTTCGAGTGCTCGCTGCGCCCGCGCTCAGGGTGACAAAGGGTTTGGAGCCAACCATCCTTGCGATTGGATGGGTCCATTAGGCGGAGATAATCCGCGGCGGCACAAAGAGGCCTCGCGATGGCGGTCTTCGCTCCCGATCCCGATCCACAAGAGACGCGCGAGTGGCTCGAGGCGATGCGTGGCGTGCTCGAGGTCGAGGGACACGAACGCGCGCGACAGCTGATCGCGCACCTCGTCGACGAAGCGCAGAGCAGCGGAGCGCTCATCTCGCTCGGACTCACGACGCCATACGTCAACACCATCCCCGCCGACCGGCAGCCCCCGATGCCCGGCGACCGCGAGCTGGAAGCGCGGCTGCGCCATTACGTTCGCTGGAACGCGCTCGCAACGGTCGTGCGCGCGAACAAGGTAAGCTCCGAGCTCGGCGGTCACGTCGCCAGTTTTGCCTCGGCCGCCACGCTCTACGACGTCGGCTTCAATCACTTTTTCCGCGCGCCGAGCGAGACGTTCGGCGGCGATCTGGTCTTCTTCCAGGGACACTCCTCGCCGGGCGTCTACGCGCGCGCCTTTCTCGAAGGGCGCATCACCGAGGAACAGCTCGAACACTTTCGGCAAGAGGTCGACGGCAAGGGGCTCTCCTCGTATCCGCATCCCTGGCTGATGCCGAGTTTCTGGCAGTTTCCGACGGTTTCGATGGGACTGGGACCGATCATGTCGATCTATCAAGCGCGCTTCATGCGCTACCTGCACGATCGCGGTCTGCTCGATACGTCGGGACGAAAGGTCTGGGCCTTCGTCGGCGACGGCGAAATGGACGAGCCCGAATCGCTCGGCGCGGTCTCGCTGGCCGGCCGCGAGAAGCTCGACGATCTCATCTGGGTCGTCAACGCCAATTTGCAGCGCCTCGACGGACCGGTGCGCGGAAACGGCAAGATCATTCAAGAGCTCGAGGGCGTCTTCAAAGGAGCCGGCTGGAACGTCATCAAGGTCATTTGGGGAAGCCGCTGGGACCCGCTCCTCGCTGCCGATAAAAGCGGACGGCTCGTACAGGTGATGACCGAGTGCGTCGACGGCGACTACCAAACGTTCAAATCCCGCGACGGAAAATACGTTCGCGACGAGTTCTTCGGGCGGTATCCGGAGACCAAATCGCTCGTCGAGGATTGGACCGACGACGAGATCTGGGCGCTCCAGCGAGGCGGCCACGATTCGCTCAAAGTCTACGCCGCGTACAAGTCCGCCTTCGATCACCGCGGTCAACCGACCGTCGTGATTGCCAAGACGATCAAGGGTTACGGCATGGGCGAAGCCGGCGAAGGGCAGAACATCGCGCATCAAGCCAAGAAGATGGAGCTCGCGGCGATGCGCGTCTTTCGCGACCGCTTCTCGCTGCCGATCTCGGATGAAGCGATTTCCGCCGAGAAGATTCCGTTCTACAAGCCGCCCGAAAACGCGCCCGAAATTCGTTACCTGCGCGAGCGTCTGGCTGCGCTCGGCAGCGTTCCGCAACGGCGAAGGAAATCGGCATCGTTGACGGTTCCGGACCTCTCCGCGTTCGAAGGACAGCTTCAGGGAACCGGCGATCGGCAGATCTCGACGACGATGGCCTTCGTTCGCATCCTCAACGCCGTTGCGCGCGACCGCGACATCGGCCCCCGGGTCGTGCCGATCGTCGCCGACGAATCGCGCACCTTCGGCATGGAAGGCATGTTTCGCCAGCTCGGCATCTACTCGTCGGTCGGCCAGCTCTATCACCCGCAAGACGCCGAGCAGCTGATGTGGTACCGCGAGGATAAGCTCGGACAGATTCTCCAGGAAGGCATCAACGAAGCCGGCGCGATCTCGTCATGGATTGCGGCCGGCACCTCATACTCCAATCACGACCTTCCGATGATCCCGTTCTATATCTTCTACTCGATGTTCGGCTTCCAGCGGGTCGGCGATCTGACGTGGGCTGCCGGCGACAGTCGCACGCGCGGTTTCTTACTCGGTGCAACGTCGGGCCGCACGACGCTCAACGGCGAAGGCTTGCAGCACGAGGACGGCAGCAGTCAGGTTGCGGCCTCGTTCGTTCCGAACTGTCGCAGCTACGATCCGACATTTGCCTACGAAGTGGCGATCATCATCCAAGACGGGCTGCGTCGCATGCTCACGGACCAGGAGGACGTCTACTACTACATCACCCTGATGAACGAGAACTATTCGCATCCGGCAATGCCGGAGGGCACGCGCGACGGCATCCTTCGGGGCATGTATCTGCTCCGGGATGCAGGCGCCGTGGATGCGAAAGCTACGCGCGTGCAGCTCTTCGGCTCGGGCGCGATCCTGCGCGAAGTGATCGCCGGCGCGGACCTGCTTGCGGACGAATGGAACGTGCTGGCCGACGTCTGGAGCGTAACGAGCTTCAACGAACTGCAGCGCGACGGCGTCGCCGCGCGCCGCTGGAACATGCTCCACCCCGACGATCCTCCGCGCCGTTCCCATGTCGAGGAGTGCCTGGACGGGCGACCCGGCCCCGGCATTGCAGCAACCGATTACATCCGCACGTTTTCCCAGCAGATTCAGCCCTTCGTGGGCCGCCAGTACGTGGCGCTCGGAACCGACGGCTATGGCCGGAGCGACTTCCGTCGAAAGCTGCGCGAGTTCTTCGAAGTCGATCGCCACTTCGTGACGCTTGCTGCGCTACAGGCGCTCGCGGACGGCGGAACCATTTCGCGGACGACGGTTGCGAAAGCGCTGAAGAAATATCACATCGATCCGAACAAGCCCAACCCCATCACCGTGTGACGTAGGTCATCCGATGCGGTTTGCAAAGGGAGAGAGCACATGAGCGAGACGATCGAGATCCGGGTTCCAGATATCGGCGATTTCAAGGACGTGCCCGTGATCGAAGTTCTGGTGAAGCCGGGAGATCGCGTCAGGAAAAACGACTCGCTGGTCACGCTCGAAAGCGAAAAAGCATCGATGGAGATCCCTGCCGAGACCGATGGCGTCGTGAACGACGTGAAAGTCAAGGTTGGCGATCGGGTTTCGCAGGGCTCGCCGATTTTGGTGCTGAGCTCCGAAGGAGCCGCGCCGCAAGCGCCGGCCGCAGCACAAGCACCGCAGCCGCGGCAGCCACCGCCGCAAACGCCGCAGGTATCGGCCGGTGACGGCATGGTGCATGCCGGCCCGGCACTTCGCAAGTTTGCGCGCGAGCTCGGCGTCGATCTTCGCTCGCTGCGCGGAAGCGGCCCGAATGGCCGCGTCACCCGCGAAGACGTGGAAGCGTATGTCAAGGGATCGCTGCGCGCCGGCGGCGCAGGCGCGTCGCCGTTCGGCGCATTACCGGCCTGGCCGAAGGTCGATTTCGCGCAGTGGGGCGAGGTCGAGCGCCGTCCGCTCTCGCGAATCAAGCGGCTCTCCGGTCCGAACCTGCATCGCAACTGGCTGCAGATTCCGCATATCACCAACTACGACGAAGCCGACGTGACGTCGCTCGAGGCATTTCGCGAAGAAATCAACGCCGAAGGTCCGCAAAAGCCCAAGCTCACGATTCTCGCCTTTTTGGTGAAAGCAGCGGTCGCGGCACTCCAGCGTTATCCTGAGTTCAATGCATCGCTCGACGGCGACGAGCTGGTCTACAAGCGTTACTACAATATCGGATTCGCCGCCGATACTCCCGACGGGCTCGTCGTTCCGGTGATCAAGAATCCCGCTGCGAAGGGCCTGCTCGAGATTGCCGCCACTGCGGCCGAACTGGCGGCGAAGGCTCGCGAGGGAAAGCTCAGCTTGAGCGAGATGCAGGGCGGCACGTTCACGATCTCCTCGATCGGCGGCATCGGCGGTACGGCCTTCACGCAGATCGTCAACGCGCCCGAAGTGGCGATTCTCGGCGCGACACGCACGGCCATGAAACCAATCTGGGACGGCGAGGAGTTCGCGCCGAGACTGATGCTGCCGATCAGCGTGAGCTACGACCATCGCGTCGTCGACGGCGCGGCCGCCGCGCGGTTCCTAAGCTACGTCGCGTCGCTCCTCGCCGACTTTCGCAGGGTGCTGCTCTAGGAGACTGGGCGCGTCGCAAACGGCGCGCGCCATTCTCGATCGCCGATCTTCAGAACCCAAAGGTACGTGTGCTCGGGAGGCAGCTGCATCGGGGCGATATTGACCGCAAACGGAACGTTGATGTCGGCGCCCGGCTTGGTACCCGGAGGACGCCCGACTTCGATCTCGTTCTCGACGTGCATGCCGCTAAAGCTGTCGGGCCCGGTTTGAACGACCACTGCCTTCCCGTCTGCGTCCAAGAGATCGAGCGTCCACTTTATGCGCCGGTTCGTCTCGTCCCATGGAACGTGCAGGATGAAAGCGACGGCAGACGGCGCGGTGACCGGGCTGCTCGTGTGCGTCCAGCCGATTCCAAGCGCGTGCAGCTTGCCGTCGGACGACGCTTGTGCCGAATCTGCGAGAAAGAGCGTTGCTTGCAATGCAATTATGCCGGTGTGGCGCCGCGGAGGTTGCGCAGTACGTACTGCAGGATCCCGCCATGCCGGTAGTACTCCGCTTCGTTCGGCGTGTCGATGCGCACGCGAACGTCGAACGCAATGGATTTGCCGCTGCGCGGATCGGTCGCCTTTACCCGCAAGCGCATGCGCGGCTCGACTCCGGCCCCAAGACCGGTGATGTCGTAGATCTCTTCTCCCTCCAGACCGTACGTCGAGCGATCCGTGCCTTCGAGATACTCGAGCGGAAGAACCCCCATCCCGATCAGGTTGCTGCGATGAATTCGCTCGAACGATTCGGCGATCACGGCCTTGACGCCGAGCAGGTAGGGGCCCTTCGCAGCCCAGTCGCGCGACGAGCCGGAGCCGTACTCCTTGCCGGCAAGCACGAGGAGCGGCGTACCGTCGGCGGCGTACTTGCGCGACGCATCGAAGATCGAGAGCTGCTCGTTGGTGGGGAGGTAGCGCGTAAAGCCCCCTTCGACGCCGGGCACGAGCGCGTTGCGCAGGCGTACGTTCGCAAAAGTGCCGCGAACCATCACTTCGTGATTGCCGCGCCGCGCGCCATACGAGTTGAAATCCCGCGGCTCGATGCCGAGATCGGTCAAATATTTCCCCGCCGGACTGCTCCTCGCAATGCTGCCCGCCGGAGAGATGTGATCGGTCGTTACGGAGTCGCCGAGCACCGCGATCGCACGCGCTCCGCGCACGTCTTGCAGCGGAGGCGGCTGCGCGGGCATGCCGTCGAAGTACGGCGGCCGCTTCACGTACTCGGATTTTGGATCCCATGGATAGCGTTCGCTCGCGGCAACCTCGAGCTCTCGCCAGTTCTCGTCACCTTTGAATACGTCGGCGTACTCGCGTTCGAACATTTCCTGGCTGATGCACCGCGCCATCGTCGCCGCGATCGCGTCGTTGCTCGGCCAGATCTCGCTCAGAAAAACCGGCTTCCCGTCGCGGCCGATCCCCAGCGGTTGGGTCGTCAGATCGAGGTCGATGCGGCCGGCGAGTGCGTAAGCGACGACGAGGGGCGGCGAAGCGAGATAGTTTGCCCGCACTTGCGGATGGATGCGCCCTTCAAAGTTGCGATTACCGGAGAGCACCGCCGCGACGATGAGGTCACCATCGGCAACCGCTTCGGCGACGTCGCTCGGCAGCGGTCCCGAGTTTCCGATGCAGGTCGTGCATCCATATCCGACCAGGTTGAACCCGAGCCGGTCGAGGTCTTCCTGGAGCCCGGCTTTCGCTAAATAGTCGGTGACGACTTTCGAGCCGGGCGCGAGCGAGGTTTTCACCCACGACTTCGTTTGAAGGCCGCGCTCGAGAGCGTTGCGCGCCAGCAGACCGGCGCCGATCAGCACCGACGGATTCGACGTGTTCGTGCAGCTCGTAATCGCCGCAATGACGACCGAGCCGTCGTCGACTTCTTCGATCGTCTGGGCGATCGTCGCGGTCCCCCCGCCGCCCTCGTTCTCGAAGCGCGAAACCGCCCCGTTGGCGCGCTCGCGCGCGGCGACCCACTCCTGCAGCGCCCCCTCAAACGATCGCTTGACTTGCGCAAGCGGCACCCGGTCTTGCGGACGACGCGGTCCTGCGAGGCTCGGCTCGACGGTTGAGAGATCGAGCGAAAGCGAATCGGCGAACTCGGGATCGGGCGTTGCGTCGGTGCGAAAGAGCCCCTGTGCCTTCGAATAGGCCTCGACGAGCGCGATCTGTTCCGCGGAACGGCCAGTGAGGCGCAGATATTCGAGCGTGCGCTCGTCGATCGGAAAGATGGCGACCGTCGAGCCAAACTCAGGCGACATGTTGCTGATCGTCGTGCGGTCGACGACGGGAAGCGCGGAGAGTCCCTCGCCGTAGAACTCGACGAACTTTCCAACGACGCCTTTGCGGCGCAACATCTCGGCGACGGTCAGCACCAAATCGGTTGCCGTCACGCCTTCGGCAAGCGCCCCCTGCAAGCGAAAGCCGACGACGTCGGGGATGAGCATCGTCACCGGCTGGCCGAGCATTGCGGCTTCGGCTTCGATCCCGCCGACGCCCCACGCCAACACGCCGAGCCCGTTTACCATCGTCGTGTGCGAATCGGTTCCGACCGCGGTATCGGGATAGGCGAGAATCGGTTCGGCCGTGCCCTCTTCGACTCGGCTCAGGGTGACACGGGCGCCAAAGACGACGCGCGCCAAGTACTCGATGTTGACCTGATGGACAATTCCGGTTCCCGGCGGGACGACCCGCAGACCCGCGAGTGCCGACTGCCCCCATTTGAGAAAAGCGTATCGCTCGCGATTGCGCTCGAATTCGAGCTCCGTGTTCTTTGCCAACGCGTCGTTCGAGCCGAAGTAATCGGCCTGTACCGAATGGTCGATGACCAGCTCGACGGGCTGTAGCGGATTGATCGCTTTCGGATCGCCGCCCATTTCCGCCATCGCGTCGCGCATCGCCGCCAAATCGACGACGCACGGAACGCCGGTAAAATCCTGCAATAAGACGCGAGCCGGCGTGAAGGCTATCTCGCGCTCGTGGCGCGCGTGGCGTCCGGAGCGTGCGAGCGCTTCGATGTCGTCCCGCTTGACGACGCGGCCGTCTTCGAATCGCAGCAGATTCTCGAGCAGAATCTTGAGCGAAAACGGAAGCCGCGCGAGCTTCGCTACGCCCGATTCCTCGATCGCGGAGAGCCCAAAATACGAGTAGTCGCGGTCGCCGACGCGCAGCGTGTCGACCGCTTTGAAGCTATTGGGACGCAGATTCATCGGATAATCGTACTTTCGGATCTCCCTGCGCGTAGCCTTCGATCTTGAGCGCGGCTTCGCCGGAAAGCAGTTGCCAGAGCGGCTCCGCGACGAGTGCGAGTCTCCACGGCTGCAATGCGAGCGCGCGCTCGAAGCTCGCTCGGTCCGGCGGAACCTCGCGTGCGAGACGCTCGAGCGCCGCTCGCGGCACGAGCAGACTCGCCGGAAGTCCGGCCTCGCGAGCAATCTCCGCGATCGCGGCACCGAGGAACGAGACGAGCGCGTCGCGCGCGGGTGCCGCCGGGCGATTCGGCCGCGGCGGCAGTTCGGCTTCATCGAGCGCTTGCCCGCGCGCGACGGCTCGAAGTATCTCGGGCCCGAGCTGGCGTTTCATTCCGCCGTCGAGCCGGCGCAGCTGCGCGAGATCGTCGAGTTGCGTCGGCTTGAGCACCGCAAGCCCGGCGACGACGTCGTCGGGCATTACGTAGCGCACCGGCAGATCGCGTTCGCGCGCAATCCGATCGCGCAGCTTCACGAGCTCGTTGAGAATCCCCAACTCGCGGCGACTCATCCGCGTCGCTCCGGGAATGCGCAGATAGGCGCGCCGCTCGTCGATCCGATAGCGCTCGATGTCGCCGAGCTCGGCGCATTCCTCGTAAACCCATTCGTAGCGGCCCTTTTCCTCGAGACGCGAGCGCAGCGCATCGAAAAGCGTGAGCAGGTGAGCGACGTCGCCTACGAGGTACTCGATCTGACGCTCGGAGAAGGGGCGCGCCGACCAATCGCTGACCGTCTGCGATTTTGCGAGCCGGACGCCGCAGACGCCGCGTACCAAGTCGGCGAGCGAAACCTGCATACCGTAGCCGAGAAACGCCGCCGCAATTTGCGTGTCGAAGACGCGCGGCGGCACGACCTCATAACGATCGGCGAAGATCTTCAAGTCGGCGGAGAGCGCGTGGCCGACGACAGTCGTGTGCGTGAGCGCGAGCGCGAGCCGGCGCAAATCCGGGAGGGCCAACGCATCCACGATCGCGGCGCCGTCATCGAAGGCCAGCTGCACGACCATCAAGCGCGGCGAATACGTGCGCTCGGCGTGAAACTCGGTATCGAGGCCGACGCGATCCGCATCCGCGACGCGGTTGCAAAGGCGGTCAAGCGCGTCGCCGTCCGCAACGATCTGCGGCGTCGTCACGGCGGCGGAGCCGTTTGCGAGCGCCGGAAGCGGAAGTGCGGGCAGCGATGCGTTTCGCAGTAGTGGTGCGCGTAGTGGCGCGCCCGCGCTTCGTATCCGTGCAACGCAACGGTGACGCGATCGCCAAAGACCGTCAGCAGCGCGCAAATTGGAATCGCGATCGCGCACATCGTCCAGACGTGAACCCAGACGGGTACGCGAAACGCCGCGGCGGTCGCCGTCGCGACCGTGCCCCCAAAACCCGGAATGATCCGGACGGCCAGCAAGAAGGCCGGCGATCCGACGGGGAAGCGCTTCACCCACGCGGGCAACCGGTGCAGGTAATCCTCTAGACGCCAGAGCCGCGTCACGCGGCTATTGATCCAGTATCCAAGCAATGCCCCGCCGACGAGTCCAAAAGCGTCGACGAGGGTACCTTTAACCGGTCCGAAGATCGCGCCGTTCATGATCGCGAGCGCGTCGGTCACCGAAAACGGTGCCGCAGCGACGATCGTGAAGACCGCGATGGCGAGCGGATAAGCGAGCGGACCGATCGTTCGGATCTCGTGCGCGACCCGCGGCTGATGCCGGATTACCAAGTACGCGAGCGCGAACGAGGCGGCGAGGAGCGCGAGCGCGGCACCCTTACGGAGGAAACGATTCAAGCGGTGGTAGTGCGGGCGGTCATCACGGTGCTGAGCGGTGTTGCGCTCTACGCCTCGCTTTTCATGCTGAACAAGAGCCGGCGCGCCGCACGCGGGGAAGTCAAGGGGCCCAGCGTGGTGAAAACGCCGAGGGCGCACCTCTTCGGCGTCCCTAATTCGCTCCTGGGCTCGCTGTACTACCCCAGCTTAGCGGTCGCCGTTTGGCTCGTGCATGGGCCCGTCGCCGAGATCGTCCTACTCGCGGCCGTTCTCGCCGCCGCGGCAACCTCGCTCTACTTAGCCTATTCGCTGATCTACCTGACGCGCCGAGAGTGCCCGTATTGCTGGGCCTCCCACGTGGTTAACTGGTGCCTGTTGGCCCTCTGCGGCTGGTTATTTCTTCCGGACGTATTGAATCGTGGCATCTGATTTTGCTAGAATCGGCCTCTCGGGTCTAGGACGGCACATACTGTCGCCGAAACCGCCGTGAGAGAGGGCCGGTCGCGTAGCATCAGTTCTATGCTCCGGTGAACGGCAGATTGATAGGGGGTGGCGCGAGTGCGCCACCCCTCTGCTTTTTCTTTTCGCCTCAGGCTACTCATCTGCGTTGTCGCGGATGCCCTCGTGAACGGGCGTGGTTCACGTCGGGCATCCGCTCCTAGCATCTGAGCAGCCTGAGGCGAAAATAACCCTCGTTAGCTTTCACGAATTTCGGCGATCATGGCGCGGTAGGCGGGGTCTTCTGTTGGCGTGGCTTCGAACCAGGCGTCGAGCATCTCTTCGGCAACCGGAATCGAGGTCGCGCGCAGGCTCATGCAGAGCACGTTCGCATCGTTCCACTCGCGGGCGCCGCCGGCGGTCGCCGCGTCGGAACAGAGCGCGGCACGGGCGCCCGCGACCTTATTCGCGGCGATGCTGACGCCGGTTCCGGTCCAGCAGCAGAGCACGCCGAATTGCGCCTCTCCGTTCGCAACGGACCCGGCAACCTCGCGGCCGACCGACGGCCAGGCGTCGTCGTCGCCCGGCACCAGCGCGCCAAAGCGTGCGACCTCGTGGTCGTGGGCGCGCAACCACCGGTCGATTGCCTCCGGCAGTTCACCCGCCATATCGCTGCCAAGCGCCACGCGCATAGAAAGGTGTTCGCCGCGCCATGGTGACAGACTGCCATCCGTGGGCACGGTACGGTTGGCGGCGACGGTGATACTCGCGCGGCCTCCATTGGAAATCTATCTCACGCGCCGCAGCGCGAGCGCGGCTTTTGCGCCGAGCGCGTTCGTCTTTCCGGGCGGAACGATCGAAGCACAGGACGCCGCCGAAGCGTCGCGCGCGCGCACCTTCGGTCTCGAGCCGCAACGGCTCGATCGCGAGTTCCGAGCCTCGATCCCCGACGAGCTCGGCAGCGACGAGCCGGCCGTCGGCCGCGATGCTGCCGCGGCACTCTCGATCGCGGCGCTGCGCGAGCTCTTCGAGGAGGCCGGCGTTCTCCTCGCGCGCACGGCGGCCGGCCTTCCCATCGATGCGCGTTCCGCGCAGTGGACGAGCGTCGCGGCCGAGCGTTCCGCGGTGCGTAACGGGGCGCTGCCCTTCTCCGAGTTCTTGAGGGCTCGTGATTGGTACGCCGACGCTGGGGCGCTGACGCTCTTCTCCCATTGGATTACTCCCCCGAGCGAGCTGCGGCGCTACAACACGCACTTTTTCTTCGCGATCGCGCCGTCCGATCAAGCCGCGCTCGCCGATGCATCGGAAACGCACGACGGTCTCTGGATCTCCCCGGCGGCGGCGCTCGAGCGACGTCGTGCGGGAACCTTGCACCTCGTCTATCCGACGATCAAACATCTCGAACGGCTGCAGGCGTTTGACTCGGTGGATGCCGCGTTCGAATTCGCGCGCCGCAAGCCGGTGCTGACGATCGTTCCGACAGATACGCCCGACGATTTCGAGATACCGCCGGCCCTCGAGAACGTATGGTAACCCTCGTTCGCGCGCCCAATGCGTCGGCGATGACGCTGGAGGGAACGAACTCGTACGTTCTCGATAGCGGCAACGGCGAAGCGCTCGTCATCGATCCAGGCCCGCCGATCGCCGTCCACGCCGATGCACTCCTTCACGAGGCCGCGGCGCGCGGATTGAAAATTCGAACGATAGTGCTTACGCACGGACATCCCGATCATGCAGCCGGCGCGGAGCAGCTTGCGGCATTGACCGGCGCTACCGTTTACGCCCATCCAACGAGCAAGGCCCGGCATGACGCCGATCTGCCGCTCGAGGGCGAGCTGCGCGTGGGCTCAATCGCGCTGCTCACGATCGACGCGCCCGGACATACCTTCGATCACGCGATCTTCTATTTGCCGCAGGAGCGTGCTCTCTTTACCGGAGATACGATCCTGGGCCGAGGAACGACTGTGATCGCGCCGCCCGGCGGCGCGATGCGCCCGTATCAGCGGACCCTGCAGCGGCTGGCCGACGAGTTCGGGGAAGCGCGGACGATCTATGGGGGGCACGGCCCGGTCGTGACCGATCCCAAATCGAAGATCGCCGAGTACATCGCGCACCGCCGGATGCGCGAGCAGCAGATTCTCGATGCGCTGCGCGACGGACCGCTGACGATCCCCGATCTCGTGCGGCGGATCTACTCGGTGCAGCGTCAAGTGCTGTGGCCCGCGATGGCGCGGCAGATCCTCGCGCACCTCATCGCCCTCGAGGGCGAAGACCGCGTACACTCGTGGTCGCTCGACCGCGAGATGACCGCCGAAGAAGCGGCGATGCTGAACCCGCGCATCGAGGAGATCGTCGGACCGCAGGAAGCCGCGGTCATCGTAGCCGAGTTAGGGACGGAGATGCGCCTCGATTCGTTGCGGGTCTACGCGCTTTGATGCGGCGGCCTGCGCTGCTCGCCGGCACCGTCGCGCTCGCGTCGTGCATGCAAACCGGCCCCGCGTTCGCGCCGCCCAACGGCGCTGCGTCCGTGGCGACGCCTGCATCGTGTTACGTCGTCAAGCAAGAGCCCACGAACGTCGAGGCAACGATTACGTTTTACGGATGGCCGGACAACTCACCGCCCGGCAATCAGATCGCACATCCGATCATCCATAAGCACGCCGGCGGCGACGGCACCTATTGCAACCCGACGACCTTTGCGACCGAACGCGCCAACAACAAGAGCATCCCCTACGGCATCAAGATCTACGTGCCGTTTCTCAAGCAGTACTTCATTCGAGAAGACCTTTGCGCCTCATCGGGGCCCAAGAAAGGAAGCGGGAGTAACGGCTGCCACAAACTTTGGTTCGATCTCTGGGTCGGCGGAACGGCGAAATCGAAAGCGCACGCGGTCATCGCCTGCGAGCGCAAGCTCACCCCGAACAAGAAGGTTTCAGTCGCTCTCTGGCCGCGTAGCGGAATGCCGGTCGCCCATCCAGGCCCGATCTATCGGAACCAGCCCCCGCCCGACGGCAGCTGCGACGGCCAACGCCAGAAAGGCTAATCGACGCGCAGGACGATCTTGCCGAACTGATCCGCGGCCGCCAGGCGCCCAAAGGCCGCGCGGACGTCGTCGAACGCAAAGGCGCTATCGACGGCGGGGCGCAGATCGCCGTTGAAGAGCTCGAGCATTGCGGCAAAATCCTGCGGACTTCCCATTGACGTCCCCAAGATCGTAAGGTGCTTCCAGAAGAGCGGAAACATTTTGATCGTCGAATCGCCGTTCGTGCCGCCGTAGACGACGATGCGACCGCCCGGACGCAGGACGTCGATCGCCTTGCGAAGAGTATCGCCGCCCGAGGAATCGACGGCCAGATCGATCGGTCCCGTCGAGCGCAGCAGTTTCGCCCAATCGGCGTTCGTCGCGTAGTTGATCGCAAGATCGGCCCCGAGAGCCCGCGCGCGCTCGAGCTTTTGATCGCTGCTCGACGTGACGATCGCGTGCGCACCGGCGTGCTTGGCAAAGAGCAGCACGAACGTCTGCACGCCGCCGCCGACCCCGGTGATCAAGATCGTCTCGCCGCGCTGCAGCGCGCCGCGCGTAAAGACCGCACGATAGGCGGTCAATCCCGCGAGCGCAATCGCGGCGCTCTCCTCCATCGAGAGCCGCGCCGGCTTGCGGTACAGGTTGTCGATCGGAACCGCGACGTACTGCGCGAAGGTTCCGTCGCGCGGCATGCCGAGAAGCGATGAGGTCGTAGCGTCCCACACGCGCGGATCGTCGCCCCACCCGAGCATCGGATCGATGACGACCTCGTCGCCGACGGCTAAATTCGCAACCACCCCGCCGAGCTGCGCGATCTCTCCGGCACCGTCCGAGCCAAGCGTCACCGGAACGCGAATGTTCGGGTAGTGGCCCTGCGTGATGAAGAGATCGCGACGGTTCAGGGCCGCAGCCCGAACGCGGACGAGCGCCTCGCCGTCACGGATCGCCGGAACCCCGATCTCTTCGACGCGCAGCTTTTCGGGACCGCCGATCTCGTGAAGCCGAACGGCCCGCATCGAAGCCGTCATTCGTGGACGGTGACGATGAACTTCACCGCGGCCGGCTCGATATAGAGCGCGTCGGTCGGATAGTCGGCGAAGTACTGCGTACTGCTTGGACCCGCGTAGATCCCGCGATAGGGAACGCCCGCATCGTAGAGCGTAAATGGGCCCGACACCGCACTGAAGATATTCGTCGCGGCGATCGTGAAGTCGACGTGTCCGAAGTTCTTGCCGATCGCGCCGTCGACGAGCGTGTACGGCGGCTGGTTCAGCGTGTTGTTCCGGCCCGCAAAGGTCAGCGCGGTCGAGGCGTGCCAGCCGTTTTGCGCCCACGTGAGCACGGCCGAGCCTTGCTGCTGCGGCACGCCCAAGAACTGCTCGTCGTCCACGAGCGTACCGCCCGAGGTCGGGTTCGAAACCCAGGGCCCCAGCGCGTATGGATAGGCGACGTTGAGCCCGTACGAGAGCGTCGCGGTCAGGTTCAGGCGCGGGAACATCTGCTTGTAGCGCGCCTCGGCACCCTCGTAGACCGCGTTGCCGATGTTGATCGGGATCTCGTACGCGAAGCCCTGCGAAGTGTTGCAGAAGCTCTGCGCGCCGCCGCCGGGATAATAGTTTTCAATCGTATCGCGCAGGTTCGAGCGATAGATCGAAATGTCGAGGTCCGACCGGCTGGAAAAGAGATGCGAGAAGCCCAGCTCGTACTCGGTGGCGTGCTCCGGCCGCTCGTCGGGATTTCCGTTGAAGACGACGCAGTTGGAGTCGACCGGACCTAAGTTGGGATTCGGCTCGAGCTTGCCGTTGACGACGATGGGCGGAAAGAAGTAGCGCTCGGCGAGCAGCGGCGGCCGAAATCCGGTCCCGACCGAAAGGTGAACGTCGCTCGAAGTTCCGAGATCGTCGCTGAGGCCAAGCCGCCAGTTGAGCGTATTGCCGAAGGTCGAGTAGTCGGCATCGTAAAGGCCGCCGGAGAGTCGCACGTTGTTGCCGAGTTGCTGCTGGCCGCGCACGAAGTACGAGTCGATGCTCTGCGCGAGCGTTCCGGCGATGCCGGCGCCGGTGAGGCTCTCTTGACGCGCGTAGCCGCCGAACGAAAACTCGCTGCCGTCAAAGGAGCGCCCCCACGAGAGGCCTTCGTTGTAGCGGGTGTCGAGATGCGAGACGTCGTACGGCGAGACCGCGCCGCCGGTGAAATCGATGTTGTTGTTGTCGGCGTAGAGGTCGGCCGAGAGCGTTCCCGACCCCAGCGACGAGCGAGAGTAGGCATCGTACGCGCGAATACTTTGAGCGAAGACCGCGCTCCCCTGACCGACGTGATCGCCGAAGACCGGATTGGGAACCTCGTTGGGCGTGTTGGAGCTCGAGGGCGAGAAAGCGCAGGCCGGTCCGGGCCCACTAAAAGCGCAGGTCGGATTCCCCGCAATGCCGTTGAGCGCGGACGACTCATCGCGTGTATCACCGAGGGTAAAGACGCGAAAGCCGACGTCGGCATGCTCGGAGAAATTGTAGTCGAGGTTGACCAAGCCGAGGCGGGCGGCAATCGACGAGCCGAGATGCGTGTAGAAAGGACAGTTTGGCGTCTTCGTCTTGGTCGCCGGGCCGCAATAGACCGGCACGTTGTTTGCCGGCACGACCCAGTCGTACTCGTTGGCCTGACCCGTCTGCGCAAAGTTGTCGCCGGCAAGCGCGTAGCCGAGCTTTCCGATCGTCCCCGTCGCGTTGAGCCAGCTCTGCGTGGTGCCATACGAGCCGGCCGAGGTCGAGAAGTTGAGATGATCGTCCTGCGTCGGCCGCAGTGAAACGAAGTTGACGGCACCGCCGAAGGTGTTGCTGCCCTCCAAGTCCATCGGGCCCAGACCCTCGGTCACGTCGACGCTGTTGAAGGCCGGCACGGCGAACTGCGAGAGGTCGATGTCGCCCGTGTTGCCGTCGTTGAGCTGCTGGCCGTCGAGCGTCACCATCGCTTCAGACGGATCCGGACCGCGCAACGAGACGACCTCGGGCGCAGTCGGTGCGCCGGCGTCGGGATGCTGAATGACGACCGAGGGCACCTCCTGAAGGGCCTCGAGCACTTGCGTATACCCCAGCGCATCCATCTGGGCACGCGAAACGTCCATCTCCGGCATGACGTTGCGGTTGAGCGTGAAGCCCCCGTTGACCGTCACCACGCCGATGGTGCGAAGCTTCGGCGTGTCGATCGGCTCGAGCACGACGCTGATGTGCGCGCCTTCGCCGACCGCTCCGGTATTCACGGTAATGGGCGCGTAGCCTCGCGAAACGACGGTGAGATCGTATCGCCCCGGTGGAATCTCTACGGCAAATTCCCCCTTTGCGTCGGTCGTCGTCGTCACGGTCTTGGGGCCGCGCAGCGTCAGCGCAGCGCGAGCAATCGGCGCGCCGCTTGGGTTGTGAACGTTGCCGCTGACGAGGCAGCATGCAGCAAGCAGCAGAGGCAGCATAGGGAAAGTGGGTTCGTGCACGGATTGGTCCCAGGCCTCCCGGCACGATGCGTGGTAGAACGCGGCGATGAAGAATCGAGGGAGAGGTCTGCGCGCATTCTTTCGCGGGATGGCGCGACTGCAGCGAACGTTTACGATCGAGTTCGGGCCGTTGCGCGCGACCGGGGTGCCCGCCGTTCTCATCGGCGTCACCGGCATCGTGCTCGCCGGCGGCGTCACCGCCGCCCTGGCCAAGGGCGCGACGCGACTTCCGGAAACGCTCGGCGAAGCGCGCGGACTCGCCGAAGCGCTCGCGTCCGGTTCGCCGCGCCTGCGATCGTGATTGCAAACGATGCGCTGACCGAATTGATACGCGCCAAGCTTCCCGACGCGGAAGTCGGGATCTTCGATCGCACCGGGACGATGGATCATTTCAACGTCACGGTGCGCTCGAAAGCATTTAACGGAAAGACGCTCGTCGAGCAGCACCAACTGGTCTACGGCGCACTCAAAGGGGCACTAAAAGACGGCCGCGTTCATGCCGTCGAACTCAAGACGATCGTTGCGGAGGGTTGAGAACCAATGGATTACAAAGACGAGATCGCGCGCGAAACCGCCGGTGGAATCGTGGTCTACGGAAAAGGCACGAAGGCGGCGCCGCGCTGCGGCTTCACGCTGGAGACGATCGAGTTTTTCAGCCGCTTCGGTTACCCGTTTGAGGTGATCGACGTGCTGGAGAATACTCCCAAGCGCGAGGCGCTCTCCGAAATGACCGATTGGCCGACGCTGCCGAAGGTTTTCATCAACGGCAAGTTCTACGGCGATACGGATATTCTCGGTCCGATGGCCGAAAGCGGCGAGCTGCAAGCGACGCTGCAAGAGGTCTTCGGCGCGCCGCCCGCACCAAAAGAGACGATCGAACTGCACTAGGGTTGCTCGTGCGGTTTACCACGATAATTTCGCCCGAAGAGCTTCACGAGCGACTCGGCGACCCCGATCTGGCCGTCTTCGACTGCCGTCATTCGCTCGCCGATTTCATGTTGGGCCGGGAGCTCTATGACGAGTCGCACGTTCCGGGCGCATTCTTCGCAGCCGTCGAGGAAGACTTGGCCGGCAGAAAGACCGGCAAGAACGGCCGTCATCCGCTCCCGGACCCCGAGAACTTCGCGCGCTTCCTGCGAGCGCGCGGCGTCGGCGACGCGACGCAGCTCGTCGCGTATGACGCGGGCGGCGACATGTTCGCGCCGCGATTCTGGTTTCTCTCGCGCTGGATCGGCCACGACGCGGTCGCCGTGCTCGACGGCGGCTTCGCAGCTTGGAACGCGCGCGGCTATCCCGTGACCGCGGCGCCATGCCAACCGGTGCGCGAAGGCACCCTGACGGTACGCCTGCGCCCCGAGTTGCTGGTCGACGCACGGTACGTGCGCGAGCATCTCCAAACGCCCGAGATGCAGCTGCTCGACGCGCGCGCCAAAGAGCGGTATAGCGGCGAAACCGAACCGATCGACCCGGTCGCCGGGCACATTCCCGGCGCGAGAAATCGCTGGTTCAAGGAGAACTTCCGCGCCGACGGGACGCTCAAATCACCCCAAGAGCTGCGCGCCGAATTCGAGCGCGCCGCCCTCGACTCCAAGCGCACGGTGCATCAATGCGGCTCCGGCGTATCGGCCGCCGTCGGCCATTTCGCCATGCAGCATGCCGGCCTCGAGGGCTCCCGCGTCTATAACGGCTCGTGGAGCGAATGGGTCGCCGACCCGTCGCGCCCAATCGAAACGGGGTCGCCGTAGAGCACGGAGCCTCCGAGTTTGGCGAGGGTCGCTGTGCTTGGGCTCCACTCCAAGCTGGGGCCGGCTGTCGAACGACTTACCGAGGGATGGCCTGGATTTGGGTCGGTAATCGAGGTGGCGCTGCAGAGCCGAGGTTAGCGATCGCAACCAGCACGAGCGACGGCCCCGCGATTTTGCGGGGCCGTCGCTCACCTTACTACTCCGAAGGCGTGCTCGCTCGACTGATGCTATGCCCTAGCGCCTTCGTGGCGAGTGCGGCGCATTGATGATGCCGTAGATGAGTTGTTCGTCATAGTTCTTGCTTGGAGGCGCCGTTGCCACCGCGCAATTTTCGCCGTATTCGGGTTGGGTCGAGTATTGGAAAGGGCCGCCTGCGGGATAGTGGATCTTGTAGTAGCATGGCCATATATCGGAGTTATATCCCGACTCGTATGTGATTGTTATCGATCTAGTGGAGCATCCGTCGGAGTACGTAACCCATACTTTATCAGTGGTGACATACTTCGGGAGAGGGCTTGGGGAAACTGTCCAGCAGGGTTCGGGGGTATAGGTGCCGTGCAAATTACCGAACCCATGCCCATTTAGCACCACTTTATAGGTCGTCGTTTCGGTGTCGGCGCGGCGCACTCCAGATGGTGAGTTGCCGCCGGTTAGCGAGCTCCCGCTACTCGGCGGGCCCGCCGCGCTATTGCAACCGGCAGCAACGGCCGCAACTACGAATAAACCAATCATGCCGGTTTTGAGCGACGAGTTGCCACGTTTCATTTTTTTACGTTTCTCTTTTCTGTTGAGGCTTTTGTCTCTATAGGCAACGTGTACTCGCTATTGTTGCGCACGCAGTCCGCCACGCCTAGCGGATTCTGCTAGTTGGTTTTGTCTGATGGTTTTGATTGCCGGTTTTGCTAGCGGTTTTGCTAGGCGATTTTGCTAGCTGACGGTGCGCAATTTCGCAGAAGGTTGCAGAAGGTTATGGAGGTGGACGACGTCGTCGCCGTCGCACCGGGCTGCAATCGAAAACGAATTTGGTACTCATTGGGAGATCAACTACTTTAAGACAGGAGCAAACAGGAATGAACAGTACGCGTCATCTCTTCCCCTTGGCGGCCGCCACACTAGCTTGTGCAGTCGTCATTACTCTTTGTGCCTGCTCCGCTGGAAATGGCGGCAGCACTCAGTATGCCCCCTCGTCGACGGGATCCACGCCTGCGTCTAAGCATTTCTCGGCGGGCCATGTCCAGAGAGCTCTCGACCCTGTGGCCATAACCATGCAGAACGGCATCCACGTCGCTGTTCCATACTCCGAGAGCTCCAACTGCTATCCGCCCTGGCCGTTACAGCCTAGCGACGGGGCAATTCCCCAAGGTTCATCTGTAGTGTCTACGCAGCCATTGTTGAATCCATGCTTTAGTGCGTCGGGGCAGTTCGCGCGCATGTTGGTAGGAGACCCCGCCTACTCAGAACAGGACTGCGCCATTATTGCTCTTACGGTTCAAAACGACCTCGGGGGCTTAGTTATTCAGTTCTCGATAGACTATGCGGGCAGCGACACGAACTGCACTCTGCAGCAAACGGGCAACACGACGGCAACACTTTACTATAACGTGAAGTAGTCACCCTGGCGCGACAATAGACCGCGTCGACCCTCGGTGGGTAGTGGCTGAAGTCCGCGAACCGGGTTGAGGGGTTAACGTTTTGCGGGTGGCGGAACGGCGAATGGCTTTGCGACGGCGCCGGCGGGCGAGGCTTCGAGGCGCGCGAGCTCTTCGGGCGTCGGCGCTTGCGAAAAATCGCGGCAGGCGTCGACAAAGCAGTAGAACCCAAACGGCGTCGCACCGCGATTGACGAACTGGTGCAGCTCGAGCGGTCCGACGTAGACGACGTCGTTCGGTCCGATCTCGGTCGCCGTATCGCCGATCACGGCATATCCAAACCCTTCTCGCACGATCATGTAGTGCTCGTGCTGGTGCTTTTCGAGCCGCGACGCCGAGCCGGGCTGAACTTCGAAGTAGCGTAGCTCCAACTTCGGCCCCGGCTCGCTCGGGTCGCTCTTGCGGCTACCGACAATTGTGTGGCGCGCAACGCCCGTGTTCGGTGCCTCCGGCGCGTACCCGGCCGCCTCGACGCCCTCCCAGCCTTGCGCGGTCGCTCGAATTACTCGGTTGCGCATGCCGCCTCACGATAGCACATCGCGTAACGCGCAGCCAGGGCATCGAGCGCGCCCCTAAGAAGGACGGCCCAATGACCGCTTTTCGTGCGTCCCGCTTCGGCGGTCTCTGCGCTGCGCTTACGATACTGGTTGGTTGCGCGGTGCCGCAGGCCGCGCTCAGCCCAGGCTCGCCGGCAGAGCAAAACGGAATTGGGAAAGCCGGCCACGGCAGCGGCGACCTCATCTATGCCGGCATCCGGCACTACATCGAAGTCTATTCGTTTCCCGATGGAAGCTATCAGGAGACGTTCACGACAAAGGGTTTCGTGAACGGCATGTGCTCCGATTCGAAAGGAGACGTTTTCGTTGCGGCCGCACCCGACGAAGCGTCAAAGACCGGCAGCGGATACGTCTTCGAGTACGCGCACGGCGCTAAGGCACCGCTGGCCACGCTGAATCTGCCCAATCGCGACGTTCCATTTGCGTGTTCGAGCGACCCGGCGACCGGCAACCTCGCCGTCACGGCGCAGAATAGTCGCAACTTTGCGCCGAGCATCGCGATTTACGCGAAGGCTCAAGGCACGCCGACCGTTTACACGAGCCGGTTTATCGGCGCGGATCCCCAGGCCGCCTACGACGAGAGCGGCGATCTCTTTGCGACGAGCGGCGGCAACGTGGGCGTCGAGCTTCTCAAAGGAAAGCATGCGCTGACCAAGATCACGATCGCCACGACGCTCGGGGGAGTCACCCACGTTCAGTGGGACGGAAGCGATTGGGCCCTCCAATCGTTCCTTCCGACGAAGCACAACGGCGAGAAGATCTTCGAGCGCATCTACCGCCTGCAAATTTCGGGTTCGAGCGGAAAGATCGCCGGCCTCACCCGATTTGACGATTGGCCCGAAAAGGATCCGGGGCAGTCGTGGATCGAGGACGCGCAGATCGTTGCCACGCCGTTCAGCGACATCAAATTTTGGGCCTATCCCGCCGGCAGGAAGCCGACGAAGATCGTTCACTCCTCGCGTTCCGTCAAGGCCATCACCGTCAGCATCGGCGGTTAATGACTCGGTACTGGCTGCTCAAGACCGAGCCGAGCGCGTACTCCTTCGAGCAGCTGCGGACCGACGGCACGACGCCCTGGACGGGCGTGCGCAGCTTTCAAGCGCGCAACAACATGATGGAGATGCGGCTCGGTGACCTAGGCCTCTTCTATCATTCGAGCGTCGCGCAGCCCGCTGCGGTCGGCATCTGCAAGGTCGTCAAAGAAGCCTATCCCGATTTTACGCAGTTCGATCGCAGCAGCCAATACTTCGATGGCCGTGCAAAGCCAGATAAGCCGATCTGGTACATGGTCGACGTCGAATACGTCGAGGCGCTCGCGCACCCGGTAACCCTCGCCCGGATGCGCGCCGAGCCGCGGCTCGTCGGAATGGCGTTGCTCCGGCGCGGGCAGCGTCTCTCGGTGCAGCCGGTGATGCCGCACGAGTGGAAGGTCGTGCTCGAGTTAGCTCGTCTTAACCCTGCGCCTGGGTGAGAAAGACGCGTTGCGCGTCGATCGGCATCTCGCCGGGCCCGGGGAAGAGCCTTCGGTAGCTGCCGTCCTCTTGAAGCTCGCGGCTCTTGACGTTATCCGCAAGTAGGACCGTCAGCACGTGCGATGCGAGCGTTTCGGCCATGACGGGATCGAGCACCGGAACGGCGAGCTCGACACGCCGGTCGAGATTGCGCCCCATCCAGTCGGCGCTCGCGATGTGGATCTCGCGCTCGCCGCCGTTTTCAAAAACGTAGATGCGCGAGTGCTCGAGAAAGCGCCCGACGATGCTGCGCACGCGGATGTTCTCGCTCACGCCGGGTACGCCCGGGCGCAGCACGCACATGCCGCGCACGAGCAAATCGATCGGAACGCCGGCTTGCGAGGCGCGGTAGAGGGCCCGCACGACCTCGCTTTCGGTCACCGCGTTGATCTTTGAGCGAATCCCCGCCGGACGGCCGGCCCGCGCGTGCTCGGTCTCCCGATCGATCCGCGCGATCAGCTCGCGGTGGAGCGTCACCGGCGCGACCCAAAGGTCTTCGTAATCGGTCACCTTTGAAAAGCCCGTTAGCGCATTGAAGAGCTGAGTGTCATCGGTGCCCAACTCCGGGCGGCACGTGAAGAGGCTCAGGTCGGTGTAGAGCAGCGCCGTCTTCTCGTTGTAGTTTCCGGTTCCGAAGTGCATGTAGCGCCGGAGACCGTCTTCGTCCTCGCGGACGACCAGGAGCGTCTTGGCGTGCACTTTTTGGTTGGCAAAGCCGTAGACGACGTGGGCGCCCGCGCGCTCCAGCCGCTTCGCCCACTCGATGTTGTTCTCTTCGTCGAAGCGCGCCTTGAGCTCGATGATCACCGCGACTTGCTTCTCGTTCTCGGCGGCGGTAAGCAGCGCGCGAACGATCGGGGAGTTCGTCCCCGAGGTTCGATAGAGCGTCGCCTTGATCGCGAGGACTTTGGGGTCTTCGCCGGCCTGCCGCACGAACTGGATCACGGGATCGAACGAATCGTAGGGGTGATGAAGCATGATGTCGCCTTCGCGAATTTGCGCGAAGATGTCGGTTACTCCGATCAGGCGCTTCGGAATCGCCGGCATGAACGGCTTGTCGCGGAGCTGCGCGTAACCCGGTAGATTCGCGATCTGCCAGAGATCGCTCAGCGCCATCAAGCCCTCGATCTCGTAGACGTCGACCGGCGCGAGCTCGAGCGAATTGCAGAGGAAGTCCCGCATGTACTCCGGCATGCCTCGCTCGATTTCCAGCCGCACGGGCTCGCCGAATCGCCGCCGGCGCAGCTCCGACTCGATCGCGCGTAAGAGGTCGTCGGCTTCGTCTTCTTGCAGATCGAGATCGGCGTCGCGCGTCACCCGAAAGAGATACGAGTCGCGCACGTGCATGCCGGGAAAGAGCACGTCGAGGTGATGCGCGATGAGGTCTTCGAGCAAGACGAAGCGCCGAACTCCGTCGTCGCCGTCCTGGACCGGAACGAATCGCGGCAACGTCGGCGGAATCTTCACGCGGGCGAAGTGAAGCTCGACGCCCTCGCGCGTCGTCTCTTCGAGCTCCACGGCGAGTGAGAGCGAGAGATTCGAGATGTACGGAAAGGGATGGCCGCTATCGACGGCCAGCGGCGTCAGCACCGGAAAGACGCTCTCGTCGAAGGTCCGCTCGAGCGCGGCCTGCGTCTCTTCGTCGAGATCGGCGACGCGCATCAGCCGAATCCCTTCGCGGTCGAGCGCGGGAAGCAACTCTTCGTTAAGCAACCGCATCTGTTGCGGAAGCGAAGCGCGCAGGCGCTCGGAGATCGCTGCGAGATGCTCGGTCGGCGTCCGGCCGTCCTCGGAGCGGCGCATGACTTGGGCTTCGATCTGCTGCTTGATCGCGGCGACGCGGATCATGAAGAACTCGTCGAGATTCGTTCCGTATATGGCCACGAACTTGAGGCGTTCGAGCAGCGGATTTCGAGCGTCGAGCCCTTCCTCGAGGACGCGGTCGTTGAACTCCACCCAGGACAGCTCGCGACTGATGTAGAGCGCGGGATCGTCCAGCGTCGCAACGGGAATCGCCGGCGGCGTCGAATGCGCCTGGGTAATCATATGCCGGATTTCACCGCGCACGTCGCCGAGCACCTCGTTCTCGCCGTCTCGGCCCTCGCGCTGGCATTATCGGCCGGTCTTCCACTGGGGATCCTGGCCGCCGAGTCTCCGGCGCTTCGCGACGCGGTCTTGGCTTTGGCGGGGATTGGCCGAACGCTTCCAAGCCTGGCCGTGCTCATGCTCTTGCTGCCGTGGCTCGGCGTCGGTGCGACGCCGGCGATCGTAGCGCTTGCGCTGCTCGCGATCCCGCCGATCGTCATCAGCGTCGATGTCGGAATTCGCGGCGTACCCGCCTCGATGCTCGACGCCGCGGCCGGGATGGGAATGACCGCGCTTCAACGCTTTGCGCGCGTCGTCGTGCCTCTCGCGCTGCCGGTCTCGTTTGCGGGCTTGCGAACGGCGGCAACGGAGACGATCGCGAGCGCGACGCTGGCGACCTTCATCGGCGCGGGCGGGCTCGGCGATGAAATCGTCCGCGGCCTTCAAACCGACGATCCGCCGCTGCTCTTCGCAGGGGCGGCGGCGGTTGCGGCGCTTGCGTTGGCCGCCGACCTGGCATTAAGCTTCGCCGGCCGCCTCGCCGCCGAGCGCGCGTGAGGCTATCGCGCCGGCGGGCGCTGGCACTGGTTGCCGTGGCGCCGCTGGCGGCGAGCTGCGCGTTCGATCGATCCGCGGTCCGCGTGGGCTCGAAGAACTTCACCGAATCGTTCGTGATCGCGGAAATCTACGCGCAGGCTTTGGAAGCGGCGGGACTGCGCGTCGAGCGCCTCTTCAATCTCGGCTCGACGCAGATCGCGATCGCCGCGATGGAGCGCGGCAACATCGATCTCTATCCCGAATACACCGGCACCGCGCTGATCGACGTGCTTCACCTCGCGCCAATTGCAAATCCGCGCGCCGCATATGGCGTGGTCTCACGCCTCTTCAAGGAGCGTTACGGCATCGTCTGGTTGGCACCTTCGCCCATGAACGATTCTCAAGCGCTGGCGACGACGCGCACCGTCGCGGCACGCGATCGGCTCGCGACGCTATCGGACGTCGCGCGTGCTGCGCCGAATCTGCGTTTGGCAACCATCCAAGAATTCCTCGCAAGGCCCGACGGCCTGCCGGGCTTGCAACGATTCTACGGCGGCTTCCGCTTCCGCGAGATCCGCACGTACGACATCGCGCTAAAGTATCGCGCGTTGATCGACGGCAACGCGGACGTGGCGAGCGCCTTTACGACCGACGGCGCAATCGCGACCGACGAGCTGGCCATCCTACGCGACGACAAAGACTTCTGGCCGGCCTACAACGTCGCGCCCGTCGTCCGCGCGGCAGCTCTCGCCGCGCGGCCCCAGATCGCGCTCGTGCTCGACGCCGTCTCGCCCAAGATTACCGACCGCGCCGCGCGAGCGATGAACGCGGAAGTTGAGGAGGCGCAAGCCGATCCTACCGACGTCGCCGCCGCTTTTTTGAAACGATGAAGCCGGCCGGGATTCGCTTCGAATGCGCGACGGTGCGGTATCCGGGTTCGGACCGCAACGCCGTCGAGCAGGTTTCCTTGGAAATCGAGGGCGGCGAACTCATCGTGCTGCTCGGGCCGTCGGGGTGCGGCAAGTCCACGCTGCTGCGGACGGTCAACCGCCTCGTGCCGCTCGATGCGGGCCGCGTCCTCGTCGACGGCAACGACGTTGCCCAGCTCGACGCGGTCGAATTGCGGCGCAGCATCGGTTACGTGATCCAGGCCATCGGCCTCTTTGCGAATATGAGCGTCGCCCAGAACGTCGCGGTCGTTCCGTCATTGCTCGGCTGGGATCGCCGCGAGATCGCAGCGCGCGTCGACGAGCTGCTGCGGCTGGTCGGACTCGACCCGGCGACCTATCGCGCGCGCCGCCCGGCGGCGCTTTCGGGAGGAGAGGCGCAGCGCATCGGCGTGGCGCGCGCGATCGCCGCTCGCCCCCGCGCGCTGCTGATGGACGAACCGTTCGGGGCCGTCGACGTGGTCGTGCGCACCGCGCTGCAGCGCGAGCTCGTTCGCATCGTAGCCGAGCTGCGGACGACGACGCTTTTTGTAACGCACGACGTCGACGAGGCCTTCCGCCTCGCCGACCGGATCGTCGTCTTGCGCGAGGGGCGCATCGAGCAGGTAGCGGAGCCCTTCGAGCTCTTCGAGGCGCCGGCGACGCCGTACGTACGCGAGCTCGTGCACGCGGGCGACGACGTCTACCGCCGTTACTTCATGCGCGGGCGCGAGCTGCTGCGTTCGACATGAACTATCTCGTCGCGCACCCGGGGCGCGTCGCGGCGCTGGCCGCCGGCCATCTGGAGCTGGTTGCAGTCGCGCTGGCCGTGGCGCTCGCCTTTGCCGTTCCGCTGGGCATTCTCGCCGCCCGCCGTCCGCGCGTCGCGCCCTGGCTGCTCGGGACGCTCGGCGCGATCTACACGATCCCGAGTTTGGCGCTGCTCGCCGTGCTCGTCCAGGCCTTCGGCCTCGGATTCACGCCGGTCTTCGTCGCGCTCGTCGTCTACGCGCAGTTTATGATCGCGCGCAGCGTGGCCGCGGGAATCTCCGGCGTCGATCGCGCACAAGTCGACGCGGCGCGCGGGCTCGGCATGTCGGCAAATCAGGTACTCGTGCGCGTCGAGCTGCCGCAAGCGCTGCCGGTGCTCATCGGCGGGGTGCGGATCGCCGCGATCGCGATGATCGCGATCGCGACGCTCGGTGGTTATGTCGGAGGTGTCGGGCTCGGGGTGCTGATCTTCAATGGGTTGACGCTGCACCACCCGCAGATGATCGTCGCGGGAAGCGTCGCGGCCTCGGCGCTCGCCATTGCAATCGACGGACTGCTTCGCGTAGTGGAGAGGGGCGCGCGAGCCTAAGGAGCCTTCAGATCGCCTCGATCTTCGCCATCATGCCGCGATCCTCGTGATCGAGGATGTGGCAATGAAAGACGAACTCGCCGCGGATGACCGGATCGCGAAAGTCCATCAAGAGGTCGACCGAGCCCGGCACGCTCTTGGTGCCGACCGAGCGGTGCGGCACGACGATGGTATCGGCCCAATGGGGATGCGTCAGCTTCACGCCGTTGATGCGCTCGATCAAGAAATGGAGCTGATGGATATGGAAGTCGTGAATCTCATAGGTAACGTTCTCGATGTGCCACTCCTCGACCGTCCCAACGTGCACGACGAACATCGGCGGCGATTTCGGCGAGAACGCTTTGCCGTTAATGAAAAACCGCGGCTTCGAGTTCTCGCTCATAATGACGACGCGTTTGGCCGCCGGCGGAGGCAGCGCCGCGGTGTAGACGTTCTGCGGCAGCGGCGCTCCGACTCTCAGCGGGGCGGACGAGAAATCGCCGCTCTGACGATGCGCCGGCGCGACGAGATCGGCTAACCAGATATGCGGGTCCGGATCGCCGTCCGGTCCCGTATCGTAGCAGAGCGTGCGAAACTTCGCGCGGCCGCTCGCGGGTCCGGTCACGATGAACTCCGCGCGTCCGGCCGGCGGAATGACGACGGACGATTCGGAAAGCGTCGGCGGGGTGCCGGGATACGTGTCGAGCGCGAACCCGTCGATCGCAACGACCTCGACTTTTTCGCCCTCGATGTTGAGCCGCAGCGTCTTGTGGCCGGTCGCGTTGAGGACGCGGAAGAACTGCTTCTCACCCGGCGCAATCGGGATCGTCGGGTGGCGGGCCCCGTTGAGCGTGACCATCAGTCCATCCTTGGCGGTGCAGGGTTGCGTGTTTGTGAATTGCGGCCGTGCTCGCTGCCTATCGAACGTACCGGGCATCTCCGTCATACCGTGGTCGTCCATCGACATCGCCTGCTCGTCCTCGCCACCGGATCCGGTCGCGCGCACGATGATAAGCCGCTGCTTCATCTTCGCCAGCTCCGGCAAATGACGCGTGAGCCCTTCGATGATGAGCGCCCCGGACATGCCGCTCGCGCCTACTTGGTAGCTCGTCTGGCCGTGCACGTGCGGATGGTACCAATAGAGCCCCGGTTCCTGGTTCTTCGGCACGTGGACGACGTAGTGGAGGGTCTCGCCGGGTTTCGCAAGCATGGTCAGTACGTCGTCGCCCGGCTTTTGCGGCGAAACGCCCAAACCATGAAAGTGGAGGTTGATGTCTTCGCCAAGCGCATTCACGGCCGGCGGCGGCTGTGTCGGCAGATCGTCCGTAACGTCGACGACGAACGTATCGCCCGGACGAATGTCGATCGTCGGCGCGACGTCGTCCATGCCGGCGTAGACGAACTCGGGCTGCCCAGTCGCCTTGTTCAGGTTGACGGTCAGCGAAAGTTTCGCAACCCCGTTGACGGCTTTAACGACGGGCGGCTCGGGAAGCTCGTTGACCGTTGCCGGCGTGAAGCGCTGTGCCGGCAAAAGCGGCTGCGGAATCGGACCGGCCGGACCGCTCGCGCGCCCGCCGCATCCGGCAAGCCAAGCCAGAGCGATTGCAAAAGCGAAGAGCCTGCGCGTCATTCTCCGCCGGTCCGGGTCAGGAGGATGGATACGACTGAACGCACTGCGTCACGGCGTCACTGACCATCGGTTGCATCGTGTACGACTTCGACCCAAACGGATCGTTGGCAATGTTGTGCCCCACGCAGACGTCCCCGATCTCGCCGTCGACGCCCCACCATCCGGTGAACGGGTACGGGTCGGTGATGGATTCGCCGTACTCGTGGCCTGCGAAAATCGTCATTCCTTCGTCGGCCGCCTTCTCGTCCGACGGCGGCTTGATGATATCTCCCTCGCAGGCTTTACCCGCATCGGTCATATACGGCAGATTTGCATATGGAATCAGCGTGCTGTTGTACGAGGCGTCGCTGTGATAAGAGCACCAATGCGTGCCGAAGCCGGCTTCGCTGTGCTGGTGCGCGGTCAAGACGACGTAGACGCCATTCGGGTCGAAGCCGAAATGGGCGACACCCTTGAGCGCCTCATCCGCTACCTGGGTCTCGCTCGGGCTTTTCGGAATGGGAGATTCGTCGTCCCAGCTACCGCCGTACTGGTCGCTCGGGTTTGTAATATACGTCTTCTTGCCGTGCGATTTTTCGTAGTACTGCGTCTCGATATTGTTGTGACCGCTGCCGCCCATGCTCTTGGTATAGGTTTCCAGCAGCGTTTGCAGGTGATCCGCGTCGCCGTATTTCTTATAATCCCAGAAGATGAGGTAGAACTTTGGAGCGACCGTCACCGCTCCGCCGCGGTACGGGATGTAGACGCTGAGCGGAACGATGCGGGATTGCTGCGCGGGCGTTCGCGCGTAGTGCGCAGGGAGGTGGATCGCGCCGCCGTTGGCGGTCGAGCCCGCGTTGGCCGGCACGCTCGTTGGAATGCCCTGGGCGCAGGCCGTCAAGCCGAAAATCGCTGCGCCGAGAAGGATGGTGATGACCTGTTTCATATTGCCTCGATCTTTGCCATCATGCCTTGGTCTTCGTGGTCGAGGATGTGGCAGTGAAATAGGAACTCGCCCCGGATAACCGGATCGCGAAAGTCCATCAGGAGGTCGACCGAGCCCGGCACGCTCTTGGGTCCGATGCCGGCGCGGTGCGGCACGATCTGACTGTCCGCCCAATGCGGGTGGGTCAGCTTCACCCCGTTGATCCTCTCGACCAAGAAGTGCACCTGATGGATGTGAAAGTCGTGAATCTCGTAGGTGACGTTCTCGACGTGCCATTCCTCGACGGTCCCGACGTGGACCACGAACATCGGCGGCGCCTTCGGCGAAAACGATCTGCCGTTGATAAAGAAGCGTGGTTTTGAATTCTCGCTAAAGACGACCAGCCGCTTGGCCGCGGGCGGCGGAAGGTCGGTCGTGTAGGCGTTTTGCGGGAGCGGCTCCCCGGCCGCGATCGGGCGCGCCGAAAAGTCTCCGCTCTCGTGGCCCTTCTTCGGCGCGACCAGGTCCGCGAGCCAGATGTACGGGTCCGGGTCGCCGTCCGGCCCCGTGTTGTAGCAGAGCGTGCGAAACTTGGCTCGTCCGCTCGCGGGTCCCGTGACCACGAACTCGGCGCGAGAAGCCGGCGGAATGATCACCGACGATTCGGTAAGCGTCGGCGGCGTGCCCGGATAGCTGTCGAGCGCGTAGCCGTCGATCGCAACGAGCTGGACCTTTTCGCCCTCGACGTTGAGCCGCAGCGTCTTGTGGCCGGTCGCGTTCACGACGCGAAAGAACTGCCGCTCGCCCGGCGCGATCGTAATGACCGGATGGTACGCGCGGTTGAGCGTGACGGTGAGGCCGTCCTTGAACGTGCACGGCGCGGTGTTGGTAAACTGCGGCTTCATGCCGTCATCCGGCCCCATCGAATCGGAGTCTCCGTCGTCCTCCATGCGCCGAACGTTGACGCCGATGCCGGTCGCCCGCACGATGATGAGCCGCTGCTTCATCTTCGCGAGCTCGGGGAGATGGCGCGTCAACCCCTCGATGACGATCGCGCCCGACATGCCCCCTTCGCCGACTTGATAGCTCGTCTGCCCGTGAACGTGCATGTGATACCAGTAGAGGCCCGGCTCTTGATTCTTCGGGACGTGCACGACGTAGTGCAGCGTCTGGCCGGGCTTGGCGAGCAATCCGAGCACGTTGTCGCTGTGGCCTTGCGGCGAAACGGTCAATCCGTGGAAGTGCAGGTTGGCGAACGAAGCCATGCCGGTCGATGCCGGAAGATCGTCGGTGAGCGCGATCTCGAACGTGTCGCCCGGATCGATGTCGATGGTCGGCGCGACGCCGTGCATCTCGTCGTATTGGAACGAAGGCAATCCGGTCGCCGGATCGATGTTCGCGATGAGCGAGAACTTCGCAATGCCGTGGACCGCGTGGACGACCGGAGGCTCCGGGAGCTCGTTGACGCTCACGTCGTGCGACGGCGGCGCAGCAAGCGGCATCTGAGGGATGAGATTCGTGTTTGGCCCGCTTGCGCGTCCGGCGCATCCGGCAAGCCATGCACACGCAATTAGCAACGCGATCAGGCGTCGGCTCACGGGGGTTCGCTCCTACTCTCGAACGAGAAGGTGAAGGCTAAAACGGTTGGCGCGGTCGTGCCAAGCCGACTCCGGGCGAAAGCCCGCGGAGCGTCCTGCCCGCACGATCTCGTCGTCGGTGAACTTGTAAGACGACTCCGTGTGAATCCTTTCTCCCGCGCAAATCGTGACGCGCAATCCGAGCGAGGGCAATGAAACGACCGACCGCTCGCGTGCCTCGAGGAACGAATCGACCGATCCCCGCGCTTCGTCGTAATGCGCAACGTGCGCGAAGCTGCGGACATCGATCTCCGCGCCGAGCTCGCGGTTGATCCGCGCGAGCAGATTGCGATCGAAGGCCGCCGTGACGCCGGCAGGATCGTCGTACGCGAGCTCGAGCGTCGCGCGGTCCTTCTTGAGGTCGGCTCCGAGCAAGAGCCCGTCGCCTGGCCGAAGAGCCCCGCTCAGCAACCGCAGCAGCTCCAATGCTTCGGCGGGCTCGTAGTTGCCGATATTCGACCCCATCAGCATTGCGAGCGTCTTGCGTTCGAAACGGACCGCGTGCGATTCGAGAACGTCGAAGTAATCGCCGGCGTAGGCGCGGACGCGCAGCCCCGAGTAGGCTTCGACGAGCGCGAGCGACGAGCGCGTCAGCGCCTCGGTCGAAATATCGATCGGGCTATAGCACAGTTCCGACTGCGCGCGAAGAGCTTCGCCGATCAACAGGCGAGTCTTGATCGCACTTCCGCTGCCGAGCTCGAGAAAATCGACCGGCCCGTCGAGGAGCCGCACGATCTGCCATCCCCACTCGGAGAGTATCTCGGTCTCAGCGGCGGTGAGATAGTACTCCGGCAAACGCGTAATGGCATCGAAGAGCGCCGAGCCGACGTCGTCGTAAAGATACTTGCACGGCAAGCGTTTCGGCTGCGAGGAGAGCCCGCGCGCGACCTCTTGCGCGAAGGAGGGCACGCCTCGTGACCGCGGCACGGAGATGAGCTCGAAGCGGTCCGAGACCGCGGTGGGAAGGCTCACGCCCTGCCTCCATGCCCTAGACCCGGCGCAAACCCCTCTTACGGCCCGACGCGCAAACGCGAGTTACGAAAGCCGTAGAGCGCGTAGACGAACATGCCGACGAAGAACCAGAGCACGTAGCGCGTCCAGGTCGTTCCCTGCAACCCGGTGATGAGATACGCACACGAGAGGGCGCCGGCAATTGAAAAGAACGGCAAGAGCGGAGCCCGAAACGGGCGCGGCGCCGCCGGATTCACGACGCGAAGAACCAGTACGCCCGCACAGACGATAGCGAACGCCACGAGCGTCCCGATGTTCACCAGTTGCAGGAGTGCGGTCAGCGGCAAAACCGCGGCGAAAACCGCCACGATCACTCCGGTGACCACGGTCATGCGCGCCGGCGTCCGAAAGACGTGATGAATTCGCGCAACTCCCGGAGGCAGCATGCGGTCGCGCGCCATGACGTAAAAGATACGCACCTGCCCGAGCAGCGACGTGAGCATAACCGTCGTGTTTCCAGCCAAGCCGCCGAGCGCGACGATCCAGTAGAGCGCGTGGCTCTTACTCACCGATCCGAGCGCGTCGAGCATCGCCGCCCCGTCCGAGAGCTTGTCGAAGCGCATGACGCCGACCGTGCAGAGTGTCAGCGCGACGTAGAGGACCCCGCCGAGCGAAAGGGCGAGAATGATGCCGATCGGCACGTCGCGCGCGGGGCGCTTCGCTTCTTCGGAGGCGACGGTAACCGTATCGAATCCGATGTACGCGAAGAAAACGAGTGCGGTGCTTGCAACCACGCCGTGGTAACCAAAAGGCGTGAACGGATGCAGGTTCCCGGGGCGGATCGCATGCGCGACGGCGACGATGAATACGAGCATCGCGAGTATTTGCAGCACGACGAGCGAGCCGTTGATGCCGGCCGACTCCCGAATGCCGACGGCCACGACCAGCGCGATCGCCAGTGTCACCGCCGACGCGAAGAGATCGATCTGCGGATGCGACGCGACGACGTTTGCGGTCTGGGCCCAGCTCGGGAAAACGATGCCCACGTTCGCGAGCATGTGCTGGAAGTAATCGGAGAGCGACGAAGCCGTCGGCGCGAGCGATAGACCGTACTCGAGAATCAAATCCCATCCGATGATCCACGCAACGAGCTCGCCGAGCGTCGCGTAAGCGTACGTATACGCGCTACCGGCAACCGGGACCATCGATGCAAACTCGGCGTAGCAAAGCGCGACGCAGAGGCTAACGAGGCCGGAGAGCACGTAGGCGAGGATCACGGCCGGGCCGGCGGCGTGGGCGCCGGCGCCGATCGTCGGAAAGATTCCGCCGAGCATCGTGCCCAGACCGATCGCCGTGAGCGCCGGCCACCCCAGTACGCGGCGCAGCTTCGGTCCGGACCCCTCGGACGCGGTCCACCCGAGGGGTTGGCACGCGATGAGCTGTCTTAGGACCTGTCGCGCCAAGCGATCACGGTTTCACGCAGAGCTCTCGAAGGGCCGCCTCGGCCATGGGATTCGGGGATGCATTCAAGGGACGCGCGTACATCGCAAAATAGGTATCGCCCTTGACGTTGGTCGTGACGATTTCGGTGCGCGATTCTGCCCCGCTCTCGCTCGAGCCCCGGGCCTCGACGTAGGTCGCCGCTTGATTCCGGCAGATCCTGATGTTCTCGCGTCGCTCCACCACGAGATGGGTAACCGCATCTTGCGTCCGCAGATTCGAAAAGACGTCGCGGCTCCGCAGCGGGGTGGGCGACTTGAAAAGCATCAGCACTTCGCGATCGTTCGCCGGCGACCGCCAGAACTGGACGAAGCCCAAAATTCCGGCCGACGATCGCCACCCCGCAGGCGCCCGAAACTGCAATCCGTCGGCGGGACTCGAATTGAATGCGCAGCCGCTCGCCGAAAGCGCGACGAGCGCGACGATTGCCGCCGCACCGCCTGTGAACCTCACTTCGATTTCTTCTGCCGCTCTTGCGTGTTGTCATCCCGAAGGGCGAGAGACTCGTACGAAACGATGCGAGCCCACCGGTAGAAGATGAGCGCGACGTACTCGCGCGTCTCGGGATACGGAGGTACGCCATGATATTCTGCCACCGCCAGCGGACCGGCATTATACGCCGCGAGCGCCGCCGCGTACGGGTCGGGGTACTGATTCCGGTACGCAGCGGCGTAGCCGCCCAAGAGCGCTCCCGCGCCCTCGATCGAATCGAAGGGATCGTAGGGATCGACTCCTGCGCCGGCAGCCGTCTCAGGCATAAACTGTGCGATCCCGATCGCGCCGGCCGGCGAAAGTGCGTTCGGATCGTAGGCCGACTCTTGCAAGAGCGTCGCGCCCAGAAACTCGGGCGGAAGCGAATGAGCGCGCGCCGCATCGACGGTCGCACCCGCAAAGAGCAGTGCGGCGGCTGGGACGATGCGCGGATTCGTTCGTAAGATTCCCCGGGCGATCGCCAGCCCGGGTTGTTCGGTCGCCGGACCGTCGCGAATCAGCACCGCGCCTTTCAATGCATCGGTGCCGGCGGGCGACGGCCAGCTTAACACCATGTTAAGAGCGCGTCGAAGGTTCACGGACGCGCTACTATGCGCGTTCGTGTGGTATATGGTATGAGCCGTGCAGCCACACAACGAGATCGCCGCTATTATGCTCTTCGTTACCGCTCTCATCGTCACGCTCGTCGCCGGAGATTTCGCGTCGACGTTTTGCTATCACGTTCCACAACATCTTTGGTTCACGCTTCACCTTCGAACGCATCACGACCGCCGGCGCTCTTATCTCGACCACGCCGTTCTCTCGACGAGGCCGGAGGTGCTCCTCGACGGCTTTCTCGGCGCCCTCCCCTACCTCGCCGTCGCCGCGCTGGCCTCGCGTCTCTCGTTGCCGGGTGCACTCGCCGGTCTCGCCCTCGGACAGATCCACGTCTGGTGGCGCCATACCAGCCAGATCGGGTGGCGAACGCCGCAGTGGGCTCGGGCCGTGCTCCGCCCGCTCGCCATCGTGCTGCCCGAGGACCACGATGGCCACCACCGAAACCCAGATATCGAGTTTGGCGATATTTTCCGCTTCTACGACGCGCCGGCTCGGGCGCTCTCGGCTTGGCTTGCTCCGACGAGCCGCCGGGCGCGCAACGCCGGCAGGCGCGCCACGAGGAGGGTGCCTGCGCGAGCCTAATCGGGAGAGCGTATGACCAAACGGGCGCTTCTGTTGATTTCAGATACCGGTGGGGGCCACCGGAGCGCTGCCAACGCCCTCACCGCCGCCCTAGAAGAGACCAAGTCGCCTAACACGTACGAGCCGCGCATCGAGGACGTCGCCGCCCACTGCTCGTTTCCGCTAACCCAACTCGGCCTCGGCTATAGCATGGCCCTGCGCTACGCCCCGCCGATCTACGGCGCGCTCTATCACGCCACGAACGGGCGGCGCCGGTATAAGGCGCTCGTGCGGTTCTGCGAGCCGCTCTACCGCGAGCGCCTGCGCGATCTCTTCATCGACTATCAGCCCGACGTCATCGTCTCCGTCCATCCCCTGCTCAATCACGCCGCGTTGCGGGCGCGCGGCGACGCGCAGCTGCAGCACGTCCCCGTCGTCACGGTGATCACCGACCTCGGAAAGGTTCACGAGTCGTGGCTCGTGCCCGAAGCCGACGCCGTGGTCGTTCCGGCACGCGAAGTCTACCAGCGGGCTCTCTCGCGCGGCGTTCCGCCCACCCGGCTGCGACTGCTCGGACATCCCATCCACCCGAATTTCGACGACGTAACCGGAAGCAAAGCCGACCTGCGGGCACAGCTCGGGCTTTCGACCGATGCTCCGGTCGTGATGCTGATGGCCGGCGGCGAAGGCGGCGGCAAGCTTCTCTCGACGGCGCTCGCGCTCGCGCGGGCGCGCCTTCCGATCGAGCTCGTCGTCGTCTGCGGGCGCAACGAGCCGCTGGCGCAGAAACTTGGTGAACTCTCGGCGATGCTGCCGACGCCGACGCACGTACTCGGCTTCACCGACAAGATTCCCGAGTATTTCCGCGCCGTCGATCTGCTCGTTACCAAAGCCGGGCCCGGAACGCTGGCAGAGGCGAACGCGGCGCAGCTTCCCGTCGTCGTCTACGATTTCGTGCCGGGCCAGGAACGCGGCAACGTCGACTTCGTTCGCCGCAACGGATTGGGGCTGATCGCGCTGCACGGCTCCTCCAGCGTCGTCTCGGCGGTGCGCTCGTTGATTTCCACTCCCGACCGCTTGGCCTCGATTCGCCACAATCAAGAGATCGTCGCGCCGCGCCGCAGCTCGCGCCGCATCGCCGAGCTCATCCGGTCGATTGTCGAAACCGGCAGGATCCCGGCCCAAGACGACGCCTCAATGCGCTCCCTGCAAACCGCAACAGCGGTTTAGGTCCGGGCTGATCCGGCCGACCGACATGGGTGATTCGAAGACGCCCGTCGCTCGCATCCTGCTCGCTCCTGCTCGTCCATTTTTTCGGGTCAGCAAGCTTTGAAGCGGCCCTCCATGGCCGGCCCGAAAAAACTGGACGCTTCTCATCGCCCATATCGGCCGCCCGGACCGGCAAATTATTTCACGTTCGGAGCGCTAACGCGCGTGCTCGCGCTCATCGTAGTCACGGGCTCAACGTCCGTTGCGCAAGCGCCCTCGAATGACCAACTCGCTAATGCAGCGGCATGGGGTCCAAGCTCACGCGGATTTCAGCTGGGGATTGTGAGACCAAGTGCTGCATACACCACTGGAAAGCCAATTGACATTGTCACCCTCGTCAAGAACGATGGCCCGAGTATGGAGATTGAGCCCTTGGAACCATACAAGTTCCGTATGACACTTATTGATACCAATGGCAAGCAATTAGCATTAAACGAAGGTCAACCAGGGCTCAACACTACTGGTCTTACGGGTGAGGCGATTGCCAGCAACCGAATTATAAGAAATGATTTGCGAATCGATCAACTGTTTAAGTTGGCTCCAGGTGCTTACCGCTTAGCCGTCTCCATTAATATTTACGAAGGTAGTTCTTTCAACGCACCAGCCAAGCCGGTTTACGCACACCTCACCTCGCCGACGGTAACGATAAACGTTCTGCCGTAGCGCACGCCCGGCATGCGCGATGAGAAGCGTCCAGTTTTTTCGGGCCAGCCAAGGATGGCTGCTTCAAAGCTTGCTGACGCGAGCTCGAAAGCAATCTGTACGCCCACAGCGAGGCGTAAGACTTTTCCGCAACAGACAGGATGTCGTATTCCTTTGGTGTTGCGGAAAGGCGCCCGAGCAGGAGGCCGCAGGGATGCGGCCGACGAGCGTCCGAGTCGGGGGCGTACAGATTGCTTTTGAGAGAGCGCGCGCAGCCTCGGAAGCAATCTGGGGCCCACAGCGAGGCGTAAGACTTTTCCGCAAAAGACAGGATGTCGTATTCCTTTGGTGTTGCGGAAAAGCGCCCGAGCAGGAGGCCACATGGGTGTGGCCGACGAGCGTCCGAGTCGTGGGCCCCCAGATTGCTTCCGAGGCTGCGCGCGAGCGAAATTACTGAGCGGTTGCGCCGTTCCAGTAGATTGCGCCGGGCAGGATCTCGGGCGGCCGCGGAGGCTGCGCGAAATCAAAGTCGCGGCGAAGATCGCCCAAGATCGAGACGTTCTCTCGAACGGTCGGCCGATGATCGGGGCGGCCGTCGGTCTTCGGATCGATGCGCTCGCCGCCGAGGAAGTCGTCCTCGATGAACTTCACATAGGCGTCGTGGCTGAGCGTTTGGTGATCGATGAAGCCGCGGCGCGCGTAAGGGCTAATGACCATTCCGGGAACGCGCAGACCGTAGCCGTTGATGTCGACGCTCGGAGGCACGACGTGATCGTAGAAACCGCCCCAATCGTCCCAGCTCAGGAAGATGGCGGTGCTCTTCCAGTCGGGGCCGCGCATGATCGCATCGATCAAACCTGTAACGTAGGCCTGACCTCGGCTCACCAGCGCCGGCGGATGCTCGCTGTAGGGACCGGCGGGACAGATCCATACGACACTCGGGAGCGTGCCGTTTGCCGCGGCGGCATAGAAATCGCGCAGATCGCGAATGTTGCCGAGCTCGCCGTCGCGCTTCACTGTGTCGAAGTAGGGCAGCGGATTCCATATGCCCGGCGTCTTGGCTTTTTGCTGCACCGGTCCGCAATCGGCTTGGTCGTTTGCGCAGTCGGGCTCAGTGCCCGCCATGACGTAGTACGCCCAGCTCACGTGGCGGGCGTGCAAGAGATAGGTGAGATCCGTCCACGCGTAATCGGGTCGCCCTGGGCCGGGCGGGTGGAAGCGCGGGTTTGCGGAGCGGAAGTCGGGCGGAAAATCCGGCGATTGCAACTCGTTGATGCAGCTCATCGGATCGCCAACGCGCTTGCACCACGCCGACCACTCGGAGACCATGAAGAGGTGTTGCGGCAAACTCCAGGACGCGTTCGGTTCGAAGAGGCGATCTTGCAGAACGAAATCGTGCGCGTACTTCCAGTAGTTCGGAATATCGCGGCCGTCGTGGTAACCGACGACGTCGGTCGTACCGGCACAGTTGGGCGAGTTCGGATCGCGACAGGTGCGTCGCTTGCGTTCGGCCGTTTTGAGGAAGCCGTCCATTCTGCCGTCGTCGATGTCGGCGACGGCGGCCTTCGCGCTATGCGGGCCGCCGCGGTCTAGGTCGGAGGGGTCGTGATAGGGCTGCAAGCAGTTCCCCTGCTGCGGGTTCGGAACGCAGACCGTCGGGGCGCCGTTGCGCATCGGAATCCCGTCGGCACCGGGAAAGGTGCCGAAATACGTATCGAACGAGCGGTTCTCTTGCATGATGATGACGACGTGCCGGATCCTATGAATGGGATCCCCGCTCTGCGACCGCACCGGCAAGGCCGCGAGCGCAAAGAGAATCGAAAGAAGTAAGAGCTTAGAGCGCAATCGCCGAGCCCGTTCTCAAGCCGCCCCGGAATGCCAGCGTGGCCGCGCCGACTTGGCCCGCATCGTTGCCGAGCGACGCCACGACGATCTGCGTCGTTCCTTTGGGGACCATCGTCGTCAGCACGTCGACAGGCGCCCGCACCGCATCGAGCATAAAATCGCCGGCGGACGAAACGCCGCCGCCGAGCGCGATCATCTCAGGGTTCACGAACGCGATGACGTTGGCCAGGCCGATCGCGAGGTCGGCGATGAAATTCTTCCACGCGGCGAGCGCGTGGCCGTCGCCGGCTTGTGCCGCCCGGCGAATCTTCTTCGAGCTCAGCCTATCGCGCGCCACGTCGAGCAGCGGACTACGCGGAAAGGACGACGCGACTGCAAACGCGTGGCGAATTAGTCCGGTTCCAGAGGCCTGCGCCTCGAAGCAGCCGATCTTCGTGCAGCTGCAGACGAAGCCGTCGCTCGGACGGATTTGATGATGCCCGATCTCGCCGGCTCCCCAGCGGTTGCCGAGCAGCAGCTGGCCGGCCCCCACGATGCCGCCACCGATGCCGGTTCCGAGCGTCAAGAGTACGAAGTCCTTGGTTCCCCGCCCGGTTCCGAACGTGTGCTCGCCGAGCGTCGCGCAACGCGCGTCGTTGGCGACGAAGACGGGCACGCCGAATTTCTTGCGAAGCGACTCGCCGAGCGGCGCATTTTGCCAGCCGAAGTTTGGGCTGTAGAGCACCGCGCCCGACGCCGCGTCGATGTTGCCGGGAGAGCCGACGCCGATTCCGACGGCGTTGCCGGCCTCTTTGAGTGCCAGACCGATCGTCGCGTCGAGTGCATCGATGACGGCCTCGAATCGAAGGTCCTCGAGGTCCTGCTCGTGCTGGCCATGGATGACTCCGTCCTCGGTAACCACTGCGGCGGTCACGTGCGAACCGCCGAGATCGACGCCGATAGCCGTTTGCATGGCCGCTATCTTTTGCTCTTCGCGGAGGCGGTACCCGCAAGCCGAGGGAATCGAAGCTCCGTTATGGAGACCATTGACCTCATCAATTTGAAGAACTACTCGCGCCGGACCGCTCAGCCGACGCACCCCGAGCTTTTAGACGCGCGGCCGCTCGAACACGTCAACCGAATCGAGATCGACGAAGAGCACATCACGATCGAGTTCGACGAAAAAACCTCGCGTTATTACAACACCAATGAGATCACGCGCCGCGAATGGGTCTACAAGTACAACGACGACCCGGCGTTCGTCGGCGCGATTAGGCGCGTCATCGAGCTCGCTCGCGCCCATCTCAAAGAGCTACCGGAGAACGTCGCCTGTCCGCCCGGCTGCGCCGAATGCTGCAGCGGCTACGAGCCGTTCGTCAGCAGGGCCGACGTCCAGCGCATCGCCGGCCACCTCGGCTTGAGCTACGAGGAAGTCATGCACAAATACGTCGTGGACCGCCCCTCGGCCGATGGCTATCACGTCGGCTGGCTGCGAAAGGTCAGCGACGACGTCGCCGATCAGTGCGTCTTTCTCATGGGATCGCGCAGCGGGCACTACTATTGCGGCATCTATCCCGCACGGCCGAACGACTGCCGCGACTTCACCCCGATCGGCTGCGACGACGTGGACGCGTCCCTGCCGCGCAAGACGACGTTCAAGATCGGGCCGCCCTTCCAACCGAAACGCCGCTCGCGACGCAACGGCAGCCGGCGTTGAAGCGCGCGCTCTTTGCGTTTCTCGGCGCGCTGCTGATCGGCGCGGCGAGCGCCGACGCGCAGCAAGCGACGCCGCCATCGCTCTACCAGGCGCTGCACTGGCGGTTCGTCGGACCGATGCGGGGGGGACGGACGGTCGCGCTCGACGGCGTAGCAAACGAGCCGAACCTTTTCTACATCGCCGCGGTCAACGGCGGGATATGGAAGAGCGAAGACGCCGGCCAAACCTGGTCCCCGATCTTCGATCGCGAGCAGACCGGCTCGATCGGCGCGCTCGCCGTCGCTCCCAGCGATCCGCGCATCGTCTACGCCGGAAGCGGCGAGGGCTTGCAGCGTCCCGATCTGACGGTCGGCGACGGCATTTACAAGTCGACCGACGGCGGCACGACGTGGATTCACCTCGGTCTGCGCGACGGTCAACAGATCGCATCGATGGCAGTCGATCCGACCAACGCGAACCGCCTTTTCGTCGCGGTGCTCGGCCATCCGTACGGTCCCAACCTCGAGCGCGGCCTCTATCGCTCGCTCGATGGCGGCGCCACGTTTGCACGCGTGCTCTTCGAAAACGAGAACGCCGGGGGGTTCGACGTCGTGCTCGATCCGCGCAATCCGCAGATCGTCTATGCGACGCTGTGGGCCGCGCGCCAGGCGCCCTGGGAGATCGGCGCCTCCTTTGAAATTCCCGGCAGCGGCGTTTTCAAGTCGAACGACGGCGGAACGACGTGGAATCGCCTGGGCGACAGGTTACCGTCTCAGATCGGCCGCGCCGAGGTCGCGATAGCGCCAAGCAATTCGAATATCCTATACGTCTACGCCGACGTCGAAGCCAAGGGCCAGGACTCAGGCGCGCTCTACCGCAGCGACGATGCGGGCGCGCACTTCACCCGCGTCAACGACGCCGACGAAATCGCGCAGCGCGGCGACGACCTCGTCTCGCTCGCCGTCGATCCGCGCAATCCGCAGATCGTCTATCTTACCAACACGTCGACCTATCGCTCCGCCGACGGAGGCAGAACATTCGTTGCGATCAAAGGCGCGCCGGGCGGCGACGACTACCACACGGTTTGGATCAATCCTCGCAATTCGGACATCATCGCACTCGCAAGCGATCAAGGCGCGACGATTTCCGTCGACGGCGGCGCGACGTGGAGCTCGTGGTACAACCAGCCGACGGCCCAGATGTATCACGTCAATGCCGATCGGCGTTTTCCATACTGGGTCTGCGGCGGTCAGCAGGAGAGCGGCTCGGCCTGCGTTCTCAGCCGTGGCGATTGGGGCGAGACGACCGTACGCGACTGGCATCCCGCCGGCGCGCAAGAGTGGGGCTACGTCGTTTCCGATCCACTTCACGCCGGCACCTTCTTCGGTGGAAAGGTCGAGAAGTTCGAAGAGCGCACCGGTCAAACGCAAGAGGTTTCACCGATCGCGCTACCCTCGCACCGGTACCGTACGGTGCGAACGGAGCCTTTGGCCTTCGATCCCTTCGACGGCCACCGGCTCTACTTCGGATCGAACGTCATCTTCGTGACCGAGAACGCAGGCCAACGCTGGCGCACCATCAGTCCGGATCTCACCCGGCCGCATCCCGGGGTGCCGCCGGTCCTCGGCCCCTTCGAGAACGACGATCCGCAGCGCGGGATGCATCGCGGCGTCGTCTACGCGATCGCGCCGTCGTACGTGCGCGAGGGGACGATCTGGGCCGGAACGGACGACGGTCTCGTCTGGATTACGCGCGACGCCGGCCATCACTGGAAGAACGTGACGCCTCCGGCATTGACGCCCTGGAGCAAGATCGCACAGATCGACGCGTCGCGATTCGACGATAACACGGCCTTCATCGCCGTCAATCGCTTCCGGCTCGACGACCTGCACCCATACGTCTATATCACCCGCGACGGCGGCAGCACGTGGCAGCTAGCGGTCAACGGTTTGCCGAATCAGCCGGTAAACGCGGTGCGTCAGGATCCCATCGAGCCGCGACTGCTCTATGCGGCAACGGAAAATGGCGTCGACGTCTCGTTCGACCGCGCAGCGCACTGGCAGTCGCTGCAACTGAATCTTCCGCACACGTCCGTCCGCGATCTGATCGTGCACGGCAACGATGCAATCGTCGCGACGCACGGCCGCGGCTTCTGGATCCTCGACGACGTGGAGCCGCTGCGGGAGCTGGCGCGCTCCCCTGTCGAGGGAGTCCATCTCTTTGCCCCGGCGCTCGCCTATCGCGTGCGGCGCAGCACCAACACCGATACGCCGCTGCCGCCCGAAGAGCCGACCGGCGAGAACCCGCCCGACGGCGCGATCGTCGATTACGCCCTCGCCTCGCCGGCGCAGCGCGTCGTCATTTCCATCCACGACTCAGGCGGCCGTGAAGTGCGCAGCTACGCGAGCGACGAGACGCCGCCCCCTCCCATTGCGCATCTCGATAAGGCGGCGTACTGGGAACGGCCCTTCGTCAGACCGGCTACCGGCGCGGGCATGCATCGATTCGTTTGGGATCTGCGCGAGCCGCCTCCCCGCGTGCTCGCGCAAGATCTGCCGATTTCGGCCGTTCCGCACGACACGCCCCGGATACCACAGGGCCCGCTCGTCCTTCCCGGCCGGTACACGGTGCGGCTCGAGGTTGACGGGAGAACGCTGGAACGGCCGCTCGAAGTTGCGATGGATCCGCGCGTTGCCTTGCCGCAGCGAGCGCTCGTAGAGCAGTATCTTCTTGCGGTGCGAATCGCGATGCTGATGGACCGCAGTTGCGCTCGCGCGATGTCGGCCAAGGCGGCCGGAAAGGCCGCGGCCGCGGCGGCCTTTGGCAGGATCAACGACGAAGCCGCAACCTTGCTCGACGTGGTCGACGGAGCGGACGCGCCGCCGACTCGGCAAGCGGTCGAAGCGGTCGAAGCGCTCGAGGGCTCGAAAGGGACCCGACTCTAGGCTTTCTGGGTTAAGGAGGACTCCATGAAGATTCTGAGCCTGTTGCTCGCATCGATCGCATTGGTGACGTTCGCGCAAACTTCGGCCGGCGCGGCAACATCGACGCTCACGGTGACGCTCAACCCGCAGAACGGATCCGGCGAGAGCGGAACCGCCGTGCTGACGCAAATGGGCGCTGACGTGAAGGTCGTGATCTCACTCAAAGGCACGCCCGCAACCACGCCCCAGCCGGCGCACATTCACACCGGGACTTGCAGCAACCTGGGAGGCGTCGCCTATCCTTTGAGCAACGTCGTCGGCGGAAGCTCGACGACGACCGTCAAAGGCGTCACGATCGATCAGCTGCTTTCGCGGCCCACGGCGATCAACGTGCACGAGAGCGCGGCGGACTTAGGCAAGTACGTCGCCTGCGGAAATATCGCAAAGTAGCTCCGCGTAGCGGCGCGGGTCGATGTTGCCGCCGCTGATCATCACTCCGACGCGCTTGCCGCCGACATCGGGGATACGTTCCTGCAAGAGCGCGGCAAGCGCCGCCGCGCCGCTTGGCTCGACGATGAGCTTCATCCGTTCGAAGGCAAAGCGCATCGCATCGCGCAGCTCCTCGTCGGTGACCGTCGCGATGCCGCGCACGTGCTCGCGCGCGACGGCAAAGGTCAGCTCCCCCGGTGCGGTCGTCTGCAGCCCATCGGCAATCGTCTTCGGCACGGCGATCGTGACGCGCTCTGCACGCGCGAGCGACTGCGCGAAGTCGTCACCCGCTCGCGGCTCCACGCCGTAGATCGCGATCGATCGGTCGAGACCGTGGGCGGCGATCGCCGTGCCGCCCAGCAAACCGCCGCCGCCGACCGGAACGACGATGGCATCGAGAGGCTCGGTCTCGTCGAGGAGCTCGAGCGCGGCGGTGCCCGCGCCCGCCACGATGCGCGCGTTATCGAACGGAGGAACGACCGTTGCGCCGGATTCCGCTGCCAGATCGCGCGCGATCTCTTCGCGATGCGAGCGCTCGCGCTCGTAGTAGACGATCTGAGCGCCGTATTCGAGCGTCGCCGCGACCTTCACCGCCGGCGCATCCTCCGGCATGACGATGGTCGCCGGGATCCCCAGCAGACGCGCCGCAAGCGCCACGCCTTGTGCGTGATTGCCGCTCGAGAACGCGACGACGCCGCGCCGGCGCTCCTCCGGCGTAAGGCAAGCCAAGAAATTGTACGCCCCGCGAAACTTGAACGCGCCCATGCGCTGGAAGTTCTCGCACTTGACGAAGAGCTGTGCGCCACAGCGCCGATTCAAGGTGCGCGAGGTCATCACCGGCGTCCGATGTGCGACGCCCTCCAGTCGCGCCGCCGCCGCCTGGACGTCGGCGAGCGTTACTGCTGCAGCGCCATGTGAAAGTTCCAGTTGCCGACCTTTCCGTTCTCGTCGAAGCGCATGCGCTCGAGGTACGTGTGCGCGCTCACTACGCCACGGCCTCCTCCCCGGCTTGCGCCGAGAACGGCGTAAACGCGAGCTGAGGATTCCATTCTTGGGCGAGCCGCACGCTCCATTCGCTTTCGAAGAGCACGACGGGGCGACCGCTCCAATCTTCGACGAGCTTGGCGTTCGACGGAATATGGGCGCGTGCGATTTGATCGCGATCCGCTTCGACGTGCAGGGCCAGCGAGTACGGCAGCACATCGAAGCGCGTCTCGACGTTGTACTCGGTCTCGAGCCGGTACTTCGCAACCTCGAACTGCAGCTCGCCGACCGCTCCGAGGATCGGCTCGGTTCGCGGCGTGCCCCACGCGTAGAAGACCTGCACCGCTCCCTCTTCGCGCAACTGCGAGATGCCTTTTCCAAACGACTTGTAACCGGCGACGTCGGCGCTGCGCACCGACGCAAAGTGTTCCGGCGCAAAGGCCGGTATCGGCGGAAACCGCACCGGCTCCCCTTCGTAGAGCGTATCGCCGATCGCGAAAGCGCCGGGATTAGCGAGGCCCACCACGTCGCCTGCGTATGCCGTTTCTAACGACTCGCGATCGTCGGCGAAGAGCTTCATCGCTCTCGAAAGGCGCAGCGTTGCGCCGGTCCGCGCGTTGCGCACGGTCATATCGCGCGCGAACTCGCCGGAGCAGACGCGGACGAAGGCGACGCGATCGCGATGGCGCGGATCCATGTTCGCCTGGATCTTGAAGACGAAGCCGGTAAATGCGCCGTCGCCGGGATCCACGCCGCTACGGCTCGACGGCGATGGCGCCATCTCGAGGAACTCGTCGAGAAAGAGTTGCACGCCGAAATTCGTCACGGCGCTTCCGAAGAAGACCGGCGTGGTCTTGCCGGTCAACATGGCCGTTCGGTCGAAGCGCTCGCCCGCTCCGTCGAGCAGCTCGATGCCCTCGCGAAACTGTGCGTAGACCGTCTCGTTCACCATCGCCTGCAGCCGGCCGTCGCGCAGGTCGCTCATCGTGACCGCGGCACGCGTCGCGCCGTGCGCCGCGCGCTCGAATAGGTGCACGGTACGCGTGCCCCGGTCGTAAACGCCCTTGAAGTCGTCTCCATTGCCCAGCGGCCAGTTCATCGGAAAGGCGCCGATGCCGAGCACGCTCTCGAGCTCGTCGAGCAGCTCGAGCGGATCGCGGCTGGGCCGATCGAGCTTGTTCATGAAGGTGAAGAGCGGAATGCCGCGCTCGCGACAGATCGCGAAAAGCTTTTTCGTCTGCGGCTCTACGCCTTTGGCGGCATCGATCAGCATCACCGCGCTATCGGCGGCGAGGAGCGTGCGATACGTATCCTCGCCGAAGTCTTGGTGACCGGGCGTGTCGAGCAAGTTCAGCGTATGTCCGCGATAGGGGAACTGCAGCACCGTCGAGGTGATCGAAATGCCGCGTTCGCGCTCGAGCGCCATCCAATCGCTCGTCGCCTGGCGCTGGCGCCTGCGCGCGGAGACCTGACCGGCTACGTGGATCGCGCCGCCATAGAGCAACAGCTTTTCGGTGAGCGTAGTCTTCCCGGCGTCCGGATGCGAAATGATCGCGAACGTGCGACGCTTGCGGACTTCGTCTAAAATCGTCATCTTCGTGTTTTGCTCGAGGACACTATACTCCATCAACGCGCCGGCTCGTAGACCCGCAGCTCGTCGCCGCTGGGACTTTCCCGCATCAGCGCAAGCAGGCCGTCCGCGCGGTAAAACTGCGCGCGGGGCGGGATTCTGAGCCGGTCGGATCCCCGCCGCACGAAAGCTTCGTCATCCGCGATGGTGATGCTGCAATCGCCGTAGCGCAAGACGGCCGGCGGCCGAATCGCCACCGCCGCGGGCGGAAGATGCGCCCGGACGTACGCAAGCGATCCCCTCGACTCCGACGTCTGCTCGAGGCATTCCGGCAGCGCGGAGAGTGCCCAGGGCGCGTCGCCGTAAAGCGGCGCGCCCGCCTCGCGCTCGAGACCGGTTGCCCCGCCGAGCTTCGCGGGAACGCGCGCGTAGACCGAGGCGAGTTTGATTCGGATGAGATCGCGATTCACCCAGCCCGCAACGACCACCGCAACGCCGACGACGATTACCGTCGAGAGCACCAAGTACCTGATCATCTCAAGCTATCCAAGCGTCTTCAGGGGGCAATCCTGAGGCGGGCAGCTCCGACGGAATAGTCGCCCATGCCGTAGTAAACGTCGTATATGCGGTCGCCCAGATCCGGGCGAGGATCGAGGCCGCTTGGAAAGACGACGTTGTCGACGACGCCGCGGCGCTCGCTGCGCGACTCCGGCGTCATCACCGGTGCCGGCGATCGATAGAGTATGCAATCGGGACGCTCGAGGTCGTGAATGACGATGCCGGCGCTGTAGCGCAGCGCGGGCTTGCGACTTCGGCCGGGCATGAGATCGACGCCGTGAAAGAGCGAGAGCCAACCCTCGATGCCGTCGAGCTCGACTCGCACCGGCGGCGTTCCGGCGCCGATCTTGATCGATCCCCAACGTGCGTCTGGAGAGAGCACTTGGACGCTCTCGGTGACATTGCAGAGGTTACCGCGGTCCTTCAACGCTGCGTTGAGCGGAACGTAGGCGATGCGAATCGATTCTCGATCCTCAAACGGCATCCGCTCGATCATTGGGATCGAGGCGCGCCCGTCGACGCTCGACAGATGCAGCATCGGGCGATGGTAAAAAGCCAAGCTTCGCCGGCCGGTCGGCGAAAGCACGGGCTCGGGAAAGAACGCGGCGTCCTTGTCGTCGCCGGCGACGTTTGCGCTTCCGGCGAAGCGCACCAAGCCGAGTCGCTCCCAGTGATACGCGTCCTCCGAAACGGCGAACGCGACGCGTGGGCCCTGCGGCCCGAACGCGGTGTAGGCCATCACGTACGATTTGAGGACCGGTACGTAGGTCACGCGCGGATCCTCGCAACCATATCCGGGATGCGGACGCAGCTCGTACGGCGCCTCCGGCTCGAGCGCGAAGGGCAGGCGTTCCGTTTTGAAGCCATCGGGCGATTGCGCCGTGCGAACGGTGCCGATGCGCGAAATGTTACCTTCGGCGACGCAACGCGGGTAGAGGACTAGCTCTCCGCCGGGAGCGTGCGCGGCGCCGGGGTTCAAGATGCCGCCTGCCTCCGTCGGGTCGCCGTTGGGCTCGAGCACGACGCCAAGGCGCTCGATGCGAAAGTCGAGATCGTTGATCTGCTCGAACGCGTGCGGCTTTTTTCGCGGAGAGATCACGTCTTTACGGTAGATACGTCGACGCGATCGGTTCGTTGCTCGGCGTCACGACTTCGACGCGGACGCCACGCCGATAGACGCTATTGGGAACGATCCACAGCGTATAGGTTCGATATTCAGGTGAGGGTTCGCCGCCGTTGGCGGGTTCCTGTTCGAATGCCACGACGCGGACGCGTTCCTCGTTGGCGCCGATCGATTCGACGATCTGTTTGTAGCCGGTACGGTCGTGTGGCCCCATCAGCAAGACAACGCCGAACTCGGCCTTATAGTGCACCGGCGCGTGAATGCCGAGCTTGCCCAGGGCGACGGCATCGCGTACTATTAGGATTTGGTTCCCTCCAGGAACGGTGGTTGTGCCCGCTGAGAGCGTCCTCACGCGAATCTCGCGACACCCGACCAGCAAGAGCAGCCCCAGGGCTAGACCTGCCAGGGCCGACCAGCGCTTCACGGCCGTCCGCTTCGCCCGTGCCTATCCGCGGCCTCCCCAACGAACCAAAATTTTATTTCCAATTGTCGTTGCGCGCTCGGCTCGAGCAACGATACCCTGATACGGCATGAAGCATCTTCTTCGGTTGGCGCTGGCGGCCGATCTGGTAGCCCTGATGACGCTGATGCTCGGAAGCTGGACGCGGATCAACGGCGCAGGGCTCACCTGCCCGGACTGGCCGCTCTGCCGGGGCCGCATCCTTCCGGCGCTCGGCGACGGCACGGTCTGGGAATGGTCGCACCGCCTGCTTGCGTTCGCGCTCGCTTCGCTGCTCGTCGCGCTGATCGCCGCGGCATGGCGCGAGCGCCGGCGATCGCCCTTCGTCACCCCAACGACCGCCGCGATCGCCGGCCTTTTTTTCGCGCAAGTTCTCGTCGGTGCCGAAACCGTGCGGCTCGGCAACGCACCGCTCTCCGTGGTGCTGCATTGGGCCACGGCGATGGCGCTCATCGCGTCGCTCTCGGCAATGGCCGTCTTCGCGGCGGCTTTCGATGCGGACTCGAACCGGTCGCCGAGCGCGCCGCGCGCTTCGTGCGTGCTGCCGCTCGCGCTCGGTGTGACTGCGATCGCCGCGTTTGCGACGATGTGCGTCGGCGCGTACGTCAGCTCGAGCGGCGCCGGACTGGCCTGTCTTTCGATTCCGGCGTGCGCGGGCAACGTCGTGGTCTACACCTCCGGCCAGTACGTACAGATGCTGCACCGGTTCGCCGCCGCGGCGACACTGCTCTGCGCTGCAGGAGCGCTCGCTCTGACCTGGGCGCAGGCCGCCTCCCCGCGCGTTCGCAACTCCGTCCTTCTCGGCGTTGCCTTGATCTCGATTCAGGTGCTGCTCGGCTTGCTTAACGTCGCGTTACGACTGCCGACGGATCTTCGTGAAGCGCATGCGGTGAATGCCGCGCTCGTCTTTCTTGCGTTCTTCGTTGCGGCGACCTTCGCTACGCTCGATGCGGCCGCGCCCGGCGACACTCGACGGCTCGCCGGAGAGAACGCGCTTCAATGACCGTGCTTGCGCATGCGCGCGCCTATTACGAGCTCTCCAAACCCCGAATCATCGTTCTGTTGCTCGTCACGACGGCGGCGTCGATGGTCATGGCCGCGCGCGGCGTCCCTCCACCGGCGCTGCTCTTCTGGACGCTGCTCGCGGGCGCGCTCGCAGCCGCCTCCGCCGGCGCCTTCAACTGCGTTTGGGACGCCGACATCGACCGCGTGATGAAACGCACGCAGGTGCGCCCGATTCCGCAAGGGCGGCTTTCCCCGCGGGATGCCACCATTTATGCGGCCGTCGCGGGCGCGCTCTCTTTCGCGATCTTTTTCCGGCTGGTCGATCCTCTTGCCGCGTGGCTCTCTCTGGCCGGGAACGTCTACTACGTCGTCATCTACACGATGTGGCTCAAGCGCATTACGCCGCTCAACATCGTCGTCGGCGGCGCGGCCGGCTCGGTGCCGCCGCTCGTCGGATGGGCCGCGGTGACGCATACCGTCGGCGCCCCGGCACTGGGCCTCTTTGCGCTGATCTTTCTCTGGACGCCGCCGCACTTCTGGTCGCTCGCACTGACCACCGAGAGCGAGTACGGCAAAGCGAAGATTCCGATGTTTCCCAACGTTTACGGAGCAGAGCGTACGAAGCGCGAGATCGTTTACTACAGCCTGCTGCTGGTTGCGGCCTCGCTGCTGCTCTACCCGCTGCACGTGATGGGCGCATTCTACTTCGCGGCCGCGGCGGTGCTGGGCGGCGTCTTCGTGCTCGATGCGCTGCGCACGTGGCGCGAGCAGACGAGCACGCTGCAAGCCCGAAAGCTCTTTCGTTACTCGCTGCTCTACCTCGCGCTCATGTGCGCGGTCATGGTGATCGACCGAATCGTCTCGTGAACCGTCTCCTCTGGACGCTCTCGCTCGGCGTCTTCGCAGGAGCGCTCGATCTCAGCGTGCTGTCACCGGCACTGCCGGCGCTGGGCCGCGATTTCGGCGTGCAGCCGGGCGACCTCGCATGGGTCTTCACGCTCTATCTGCTCGTCACCGTGCTCTCGATTGCGCTTGCGAGCACGCTCGCCGACCGCTATGGCCGCCGGCCGATCTATCTCGCCTGCCTTGCGCTCTTCGCCGCCGGCAGCGTGCTCGCGATCGTAGCTCCGAGCTATACGATCTTCTTAGCGGCGCGCGCGATTCAAGCGCTTGGCGCGGGCGGAATCTTTCCGGTCGCGACCGCGACGATCGGCGACGTCGTCCCCGCGCCGCGCCGCGGCGCGGCCCTCGGCATCGTGGCCGCGACGTGGGGACTCGCCGCCGTCATCGGCCCCAGCCTCGGCGGCGTTATCACGCACTTCATTTCGTGGCGCTGGATATTCTTCGCCAACGTCCCGCTCGCGGCGATCGTCTTCGCGCTCGCGCTGCGCGACGTCCCGGCTGAGGCGCAGCGACGGCGCGGATCGCTCGACGTCCTAGGCCTCGCGCTGCTCTGCGTCGGCTTGCTCGGCCTCATGGACGGATTGATTGCGACGCGCCCCTTGATCGGCGTGTTCGGCGTCTTCGTCCTGGCGTCGTTCGCCGTCTGGGAGAGTATGGTCGCCACCCCGATCGTACCGCTCGAGCTGCTTCGTACGCCGCAGCTCGTGAAAACGTATGCGCTCGAGATCCTCATCGGCGTGTTGGAGGGCTCGCTCTTCTTCATTCCGACGGTGCTCGTCGGAGCGCAAGGTCTTTCGTATGCCGCTGCCGGCTTCGTAGCGGCACTCGGCGCATTGACGTTCGTCATCGTTATTCCAGTCTCCGGACGCGCGCTCGACCGGATTGGGAGCCGCGACGTGCTGCTCGTCGGCGCGACGCTCGCCGAGGTGGGACTCGCGATTTTTGCGCTCGCATTCCAATCGCTCCCGCTCGTTTTGCTCGCAATGATCGTGGCGGGAGCCGGTTTCGGGGCGCTGCTCGGCGCGCCGACGCGTTACATCGTAACGAATGAAACGCCTGAGCGCGCGCGCGCGACGGCCGTCGGACTCTTGAGCCAAGCGTTGATCGTCGGGCAGATTCTCGGCAGCTCGCTCGCCGGCGGGCTCTTCATCCTGGCGCCGAGCGAAATCGCGGGCTACCGCCAGGCGTATCTGGCCTTCTGCGGCGTCGCATTCGCGGCGCTCGCGCTGGCGGCGAGCCTCAAATCCCAGCGCGAGGAGCGGATTCGGCCGGTCGAGCGGGCAGAAGCGCTCTAAGGCGAACTCCTAACCATGCCGACCCATTTGGTGGAGAATCAGCCGCCGCCGCTTGAGAATTACGACGTCTTCAGTACTGACGCCGCGCTCGTCGAAGCGCTCGCGCGGGAGGCTCCGAGCGCGCCGACTCAAGAGCTCGTTTCGCTCGGCGAGCTCGCGGGAAGCGCGGAAACGATCGCGCTTGGATTCGATGCCAACGAGCACCCGCCGGAACTTCGAACGCACGACCGCTTCGGCAACCGCATCGACGAAGTTCGCTTTCATCCCGCGTGGCACGCCCTGATGCGTTACGGAACGCGCGCGGGGCTCGCCGGCGCTCCCTGGCAGGATCGCGCGCCGAATTCGCACGTCCGGCGCGCCGCGAAGTTTTACGTCTGGGGGCAGGTCGAGTCGGGTCACGGCTGTCCAATCTCGATGACATATGCGGCCGTGCCGGTCGTGAGGGCGCAGCCGGAGCTCGCCACGCTCTGGCTCGCGCCGCTCGCCTCGAGCGAGTACGATCCGCGCTTGGTGCCAATCGCCGAGAAATCGGCCGCGCTCTGCGGAATGGGCATGACTGAGAAGCAAGGCGGCTCCGACGTTCGGGCCAATCAAACGCGAGCCGTACCGGCCGCGCGAAGCGGACCCGGCTGCGAGTATCTCTTGACGGGGCACAAGTGGTTCTGCAGCGCGCCGATGAGCGACGCGTTCCTGGTGCTGGCGCAAGCGGCGCACGGCATTTCGTGTTTTCTCGTTCCGCGCGTGCTCGCTGACGGAGAGCGCAACCCGTTTGCGATCGTGCGCCTCAAGAACAAGCTCGGCAATCGCAGCAACGCCTCCGCTGAAGTCGAGTTCGATGCCACGCACGGATGGCTGATCGGCGAAGAAGGCGAGGGCGTCGCGCGGATCGTCGAGATGATCAACTATACGCGAATGGACTGCGCGATCGGCTCCGCCGCGCTTATCCGTGCGGCGCTCGTCCAGGCAATCCATCACGCAGCGCATCGCCGCACGTTCGGCACGCTCTTGATCGAGCATCCGCTGATGCAGAACGTGCTCGCCGATCTCGCGCTCGAGTCCGAGGCCGCAACGGTCCTCTGCATGCGCGTCGCGCGAGCGATCGACGATTCGCAGCACGATGCAAACGCGGCCGCGCTCAGGCGCGTCGGGACGGCGCTGGCGAAGTACTACATCTGCAAGCGAGCCCCGGCGGCGGCCGGCGAGGCGCTCGAAGCGCTCGGCGGAAACGGCTACGTCGAGGAGTCGATCATGCCGCGGCTCTATCGCGAGGCGCCGTTGAACTCAATTTGGGAAGGATCGGGTAATATCAATGCACTGGACGTGCTGAGGATTCTTCGCAAGCAGCCCGAGTCGCTCGAAGCATGGTGCGGCGAGATCGCGCCCGCGCTTGGCGAGCCGCGCGTTGCCCGAGCGATGCAGCGCTTGCGCAGCGATCTGAGCGATTCTCAGTTGAGCGAAGCGCGCGGCCGCGAGGTGAGCGAGCGCATGGCGCTGCTCTGGCAGGCCGCGCTGCTGATGCAGCACGCCCCCTTGACCGTCGCCGACGCGTTTCTTGCCAGCCGAATCGACGGCGTGTGGGGCCGCACGTTCGGGACGCTTCCACCGGGCACGCCACTTCGCGCGATCGTGGAACGCGCGGCGCCGCTTCGGCACATGGCCAAGGCATGAAGACCAAGCTCTCCAGCCCGCAGTGGCGCACGTTGGCGTGGCGCCCATGGACTCCGCGCGAGCGCGCAATCGTGTGGCGCGGACTCACCGGCCGCTTCGCGCTCGCCATCGAGCCGCTGATCGGGATGCTTTTTATGGGCTTACTGACGTGGGGCATCGTCTACCGCGCACAGCACGTGCCCTCGGATGCGACGCTCATCAAGATCGCGTGGATCTTCGCCATCGGCGCAATCGCTTTCGCCGGTTACTTCGTGGCCGTCCTCGTGGCGCCGTTCGTCGCGTATATGCAGACGTTCCGGCCGATCTACATCCTCGACGGCTACGTGCGCTACCGTGAGCCCGACGCGCAGTCGCGCATCGACGGCTGCGGCTACGCAGCCGCACTCTTTGCGGATCGCTCGCTCGCCTACGAATGGGAGTGGCTCGGAAAAAAGCCGCTGCCGAATGCGACGCTTCCCGCGCTCATCGAGTTCTCGATCTACGCGGGAATCCATAAGATCGACGGTAAGCCGACGGGCTTGCTGCCCGAAGGCGATCTGCCGCCGCTAGCCATCGGCATCGCGACACGCCATGGCCGGCAAGTAGACTTGTAGAACGGGATCGCTCTCGACTGATAGCGCTCGCCAGCCCAAAACAGCCAACCTCAGAAAAAGGGGTGTCCGGAAGCCGCCGGGCTCGCTTTCGCGTCTTCCGGCTCCCGCGTAGACAAGAAACGCAGATTATCTCTTTGCTGCCGTCACGCCGAGCGGCAGGTCGAAATTGCCCGTGAAGACCGCAATCGCTGAACCGCCGGCCGGGTACTTGAAAACCTCGCCGTCGTTGTTACCCGCGTCCGCGCAATAGACAAGGCCCTTAACGATCCAGGTCTGCGCGCAGTCGCTGGAAGTCGTAAACGGTACAGTGCCCTTCAACGTCGCCGTCGTTCCGCTGATCGTGTACTGATACATCGCGTTCGCTATCTGATCGAAGACGGTGAGGTACGTGCCGTCCCACTGCACGGAGCCTGGGAACTCCACCGTGTTGCTCGTTGTGATTGCTTGGAACGTACTGCTGCCCTTCGGGAGCTCGACGAGCTGGAAGTTATAGCTGCTGTTCCAGCCGTCGGCGAAGAGATTCCCCTGGTTGTCGTAGCCGTCGAAGTACTCTTCGACCAACGGCGTGGTCATAACGGTGCCCGAGCCGCTCGCGTTCTTGAAGATGTCGACGTCGCCGCCACCCGACCCATACAAAATCCCGACTGCAAGGTCGCCGCTGGTATTCATGGCGCAGCTGGATGGCGCACCGACGGAGTCAGAGAGCGTCTTGATCGGCTTCTGGGGGACCTTGTACTCCGTGATCTGGTCCTCGCCCGCGACGATCCAGAAGGTCTTCTTCCCGTAGCCGTAGAGGACGTTCGTGCACCCTTGGCCACCGACGTTAGTGATCGTCCCGATCTGCTTATCGCTCTTCGGATAGTCGAAAATGCTGGCATAGGTACCGTAGTCGTTGATGATGTACTCAAAGGTCTTCGACTTCGCACGCCGGTCAGGAACAATCGTCGGGTAACGGGTCAGCGCGCTCACATTTGGCCGCGCTGCAGTTACCAGCCTTCCGTTCACTGAGAGCGTCTTACCGATGTATGTATACGCGCCACTGAGCGCAGCGTTTGACGGCGCGACCGCCGAGCCGCCGCACGCCGAGCATATCGCGAGTGAAACCAGAGCACCGGCGTATTTCACTAAACCAGTCGTATTCATTACGTTACACCTTTCAAAGTGGACACGATCGCTTTACTTCCTTAGGGGCGCCAAAAGGGCGAGGGCGAATCAGATTCATCAACTCGCGCTTGAGTGCCTTTTCCAGGCTCTCTATCGCTCGAGTTCTTGCAGCGTGTTCGTTTTGGTATCGGTATAGAACAGCGCCGTATTGCTATCGCTCGTGCCGGTCGCAAGGAGTCCAAAGACGTGAGCAGTCATGCTCTTGTCGATTGCTTTGGTGTCAAGTACCTGCCCCGCCGGCGTCAGCTCCACGAGCTCGTTTCCACCTTGGGTATTCGCAACGATGAGGTTTCCGTTCGGTAGAAGAGCAGAAGCTACGGGCGCATTGAGCGGAGAGCCACTATAGACGAGCGTCGCGCACGTTTCTTTTGGGTGAGCGCATTTGAATTTCTTTCCACCGGGTTGCACGACGATCTCGTCCTTCTCAAGTAGATTGCTGGCGTTCGAAACGGCGATGATCGTATTATCGACCCCATCCACGATATAAAGCGTGTCGTTGCAAAGATTCCCGGTTCTTGTGCTATTGTATTGAATTCCGGATGGGCCCAAAACGCTCCAACCGGAGCCCTTATTGATCCCGAAACCGGTTATCACTTCGGTGATTTTCGCTTTGCCACTGCGACTAACGGGGATGAACGCCAACTTGATAATTGAGCCGGTCTTGGAATCCGCAACGTAGATGTCCTCAGGCGCGTAAGCGAGACCGCAGAATGCATCGGCGTCGACGAACGGAACCTGGATGGGAGAACTGTAACTCTTCTCGAGCTTGCCGATTTGAGTGAACTGCGAAACGAGACCGCTGACCAGCCCCGCGCCGTAGACTTGATTTGCCGCAGTGACTGCATCGCCGTCGCAGCCCTCTATCTTGGTGCTTTGCGTAAAGGTCACTGCCTTGGAGTGCGGGTCCGGATCAAATACTTCGATCGTGGTACCTTTCCCGGCAGTGCCCGCAGAGTCGTCGAAGTTGCAAACGAGCAGCTGCCCCTTCTTGAGCCCGAAGGTCGATCGGACCAGCGAGATTGCGCGCGGGCCCATGTCACCATTTTTCGGATCGACTGTCGAGCCGATTTCGACATCCTTATTAAGTTTTTTTAGAATCGAGGTCGTGTCGTTTGGAACAATGGAACTCGCGCCTGGCGCGGAGACTTGCACTCCGGTTGGAACTATGGTGTTTCCTCTACACGCCGAAGTTGCGAAGAGCACTCCCGCGGTCAGCATAAGCACGCGATTGTTGAAAGTCGGCATCCTAAACCTCGCTCCTAACGCAGTGATGACGAAGCGGGCTTCGAAGTGTCTCTTTCGTCGCCTGCAAGAGCGAGCGAAAGCTGTCCATCTTTCAAGAGGGAGTGGCGCAGAGAAAACAACTAAAGTCATTATAAAGTGAACTGCGATCCACACGCACACGGCTCGGCTCCATGGCGGTGAGCTGGATGCGAGCGACCCCGCCGCGAGGCCCGAAGGCCAGCCGCTGGCGCTCGGCCCGGGCTACGCTGGCGTACGTGACGCGCGAGGCATCTACGAACACTACGCGAAAGGCAATCCCGAAGCCAGAAAATGTCAGGAGTAACGTTATGAATACGAATGGTTTAGTGAAATACGCCGGTGCTCTGGTTTCACTCGCGATATGCTCGGCGTGCGGCGGCTCGGCGGTCGCGCCGTCAAACGCTGCGCTCGGTGACGCGTATACATACATCGGTAAGACGCTCTCAGTGAACGGAAGGCTGGTAACTGCAGCGCGGCCAAATGTGAGCGCGCTGACCCGTTACCCGACGATTGTTCCTGACCGGCGTGCGAAGTCGAAGACCTTTGAGTACATCATCAACGACTACGGTACCTACGCCAGCATTTTCGACTATCCGAAGAGCGACAAGCAGATCGGTACGATCAACGACGTCGGTGGCCAAGGGTGCACGAACGTCCTCTACGGCTACGGGAAGAAGACCTTCTGGATCGTCGCGGGCGATACCGAGATCAACGAGTACAAGGTCCCCCAGAAGCCGATTAAGACGCTCTCTGACTCCGTCGGTCAGCCATCCAGCTGCGCCATGGATACCAGCGGCGACCTTGCGGTCGGGATCTTGAGCAACGGCGACGTCGTCATCTTCAAGAACGCGAGCGGCTCGGGTACCGTTTACACCACGCCGTTGATCGAAGAGTACTTCGACGGCTACGACAACCAGGGGAATCTCTTCGCCGACGGCTTTAACAACGGGGGCTTCGAGCTCGTCGTGCTCCCGAAGGGCAGCAGTACGTTCCAAAGGATCACAACGAGCAACACGGTGGAGTTCCCTGGCTCCGTGCAGTGGGACGGCACGTACCTCACCGTCTTCGATCAGGAAGCGAACGCGATGTATCAGTACTCGATCAGCGGAACGACGGCGACGTTGAAGGGCACTGTAAAGTTCACGACTTCCAGCGACTGCGCGCAGACCTGGATCGTTAAGGGCCTTGTCTATTGCGCGGATGCGGGTAACAACGACGGCGAGGTTTTCAAGTACCCGGCCGGCGGTTCAGCGATTGCGGTCTTTACGGGCAATTTCGACCTGCCGCTCGGCGTGACGGCAGCAAAGAGATAATCTGCGAGGCGTTAGATGCCGGCCGCGCCGGCCTGTTCCTTCCATCGTTGAACGTTCACGCCCATCACGATAAGCCATAGCTCCAGTGGTATTTCTCCAATGGCGGAGGCGGTAGCAATGAAAGGGTACACGTTGTGTGCCAGCGGTGGTGAGAGATAGGTCACCCAACCCAAACCACTGATCGTCAAAAGCACTCCCAGAACTCGAGGCAGGAAGGTCGACTTAAAGATGAGGTAGCCGATCAAGATGCACCAGAATCCGAAAAACACCAGATAGATGTCGAACGCGTACGTATTCAATTTAGTAAACATGAACGCCAGCGCCTGCAGCTGGTCCGGCGTAAATGCGCTCAAGGAGTTTCCGCTTTGCAGGACGAGCAACGGAGCGAGGTACAGCAGGCTGGAAAGAGCCTGAATCGCGCATCCCACGAGAATTACGAACGCGGCAAATAACGAGAGGCTCCTATTCACAGGCTTAAGCAGCTCGTACATGAGAAGCGCCCAAGCGATATGGAACGCGACCCCGATGAGCGAGGATGCGAACCCCAACCAAAATAACCGCTCGTGTCCGAGGATATTGGCTGCTGTAGCCCCGGCATTGCCGACGACGACAAGCCAGTTGAGAACGATGACCTGGCCGAATCCCGCCGTCAGCGCCTCGAGCAGTTGAAAGCCTCCGGCCATCCTGGCCTTGAGCTGCAGCGACACTTGCGTTGCCTACACCGTGGCGGCCGAAACCGGCCCGCCGAACTGTTTTGCCGGAGCCAGCACGATCAGGGCTAGACCGATAATGACGAGCGCACCGGAGCCCCACAGGTCTCCGCGATACCCCGCGTTCTGGGACGCCATCACCGCCATAACGGCAGCGTGAGCAAAGCTCGACCATGCTGTAAAGGCAATCAGGCTGCGATTGGCCGATGGGTTACGCGCTGCCAGCAGCAGGAAAACGCCGAGCGGGACATAGATGCTCAGCATCATTTTGTCGCCCCCCGACACGTTCGGCTGCCAAAAAGAAGCAATCAAGGGAAAGACGCCGGCTGAAAAAAGCAGTCCCACCATCACCAGCACGACCTTCAGCGCCCGTTCTCGCAACATAGTGCCCTCCAGCTCGAGCAGACTCCGCCAACTCTTGCATAGAGTTGCGGCAACGAGTCAACCGTGCGATCCGCGGCTCTAGATCACTTACAGAGGCACACGGGCTATTGTTTCGTGGTAACGGAACCCTATGCCACGCAGAGGAGCTACGGTGCGGGATTGTTGAGCGGGACGCGGATCGTCGTGTCGGCGGGCCAGTGGTGGCCGTAGCCGGAGAGCAGACAGACCGAGGCACCGATCGCAAAGATGATCACCAGGCCGATCGCTCCGAAACGGTAGAGCGCCGGCGGAATGCCTCGGCTCTCGGGGACATTGCTAAAATCGAGATATTCGTCGTCGCGTACGATCATCGGTTCAGCCCGTATATCCGATGATGCTCAGGCCCGCCAAGATGGCGAGAATCGCGCCGAGCCCGAGCAGGAAGAGCATCAGTTTGAAAACGTTGTTCTCGATGCCGGTGGCCTTCCAATCCTTGTAGAGCGAGTAGAACGAAACCGTCGCGACGACGATGCCGGCGATGACCGCTCCTAGACGCTCGATTGTCGAAGGATTCATCAGCGCTCCTTACAGTAGGTAAAAGATCGAGAAGAGCACAACCCAGATCACGTCGACGAAATGCCAGTAGAGCGTACCGGCCGTGATCCCGAAGTACTTTCCGCGCGTGTAGACTCCCGCCGCCGACTGCAGCACGAGCGTCGTCAAGTAGCAGACGCCGACGAAGACGTGGAATCCGTGCATCCCGGTCAGCGTAAAGAACGAGGCCCCGAAGATCCCGCTGCCGGCCCACGTCACGTGCTCGGCGTAGATCAGGTGGGTATACTCGTAGCCCTGACCGCCCAGAAAGCCCGCGCCTAGCACGATCGTCGCGAGCAGAAACCAGATGTAGCGCATCCAGTACCCGTGCTTGAAGTTCTCGAGCGCGTAGTGCATCGTGGCGCCCGATCCGAAGAGCACGACCGAATTCCAGGCGGCAAAGGGAACGTCGAGGCGATGAATCCCCGGCGGCGGCCAGCCCTGACCGCTGTTGCGCATGTATAAATAGGCGAAGATGAAAGACGAGAAGAGCACGCAGTCGCTGATCAGGAAGAGCAGAAAACCCTGGAGGCGGATCTCTCGCGTCTCGATGTAGAGCTGATCGACCTCGCCGTGCGCGTCGAGCGGCAGCGCTGCGACCGACATCAGTGCGCTCCCGCCGCAACCGCCGGCGGCGAGTCCGTGAGCTCCTCTTCGAGCCCCTTATACGGCAGCGGCTGTCCGAAATCGTAGGGCAGGCCGTAGACCGTCGGGATGTGCTTGAAGTTGTAGTAGTGCGGCGGCGAGGGAATCTGCCACTCCAGCGTGCGAGCCCCCCATGGGTTGGGACCCGAGCGCTTTCCGTTGCGAATGCTCCAGAGCACGTTGACGAAGAAGATCAGGATCGAAAAGGCCATCAGATACGACGCGACCGATTCGAAGCGGTTCCAGAACTCGAACTGCGGATCGTACGTCGCCACTTCGCGCGGCATGCCGAGCATTCCGAGCCAGTGCATCGGAATGAACGTTCCGTTGCAGCCGATAAAGAAGAGCCAGAAGTGCCAGTGGCCGAGGGTTTCGTTCAGCATGCGTCCCGACATCTTCGGGAACCAGTAATACATGCCGGCGAAGATCGCCATGAGGCTCCCGCCCACGAGGACGTAGTGCAAGTGGCCGACGACGAAGTACGTCCCGTGAACGTGCAGATCGAATGGAATCGCGGCCAAAAAGATCCCGGTGATGCCGCCGATCGTGAAGAGCGCGATGAAGCCGAGCGAAAAGAGCATCGCCGTCGTATAGTGGATCTTCCCCCCGAATAGCGTCGCGGTCCAGGAGAAGATCTTAATGCCGGTCGGAACCCCGATGACGAACGTAAGGATCATGAACGGGAGCTGCAAGAACGGCGCGAGGCCCGACGTGAACATGTGGTGCGCCCAAACCATGAAGCCCAGCAGCGCGATCGCCATCGACGAGAACGCGATCAGCTTGTAGCCGAAGATCGGCTTGCGAGAGAACGTCGGCAGCACCTCGGAGATGATGCCGAACGCGGGAAGCACCATAATATAAACGGCCGGGTGCGAGTAGAACCAGAACATGTGCTGCCACATGACCGGGCTGCCGCCTTTCGTCGGATCGTAGAACGGCACGCCGAACTGGCGCTCGATAAAGAGCGCGGCGAGCGCCGCGGCGAGTGCGGTCGTCGCGATCATCAGCAGCGGCGCGGTCGCGAACTGCCCCCAGCAGAAGAGCGGCATGCGCGTGAAGGTCATGCCGGGGGCGCGCATCTTCAGGATCGTAACCACGAAGTTAATGCCGGTCATCGTGGAGCTCACGCCGACCAAGAAGATCGCGGCGCACCACATCGAGGTCCCGGCCGCGCCTTGCAGCGAGACGGGCGGATACTCCATCCAGCCGGCGGTCGGCGCGCCCATCAAAAACGACGAGAAGAGCATCAAGCCCGCGACCGGGAAGATCCAGAAGCTGAGCATGTTGATCCACGGAAAGGCGACGTCGCGCGCGCCGATCTGCACCGGGAAGACGAGATTTCCGAATCCACCGGTCAGCAACGGGATGATCACGAGCCAAACCATCGCGCTTCCGTGCACGCTGTAGACTTCATTGTACGTGTCGGGGGCAACGAAACCGCCGTTGGCGTTGAGGAGCTGGGTGCGGATCACTTCCGCCAGCAAGCCCGATAGCATAAAGAAGACGAAGGCCGTAATGATGTACTGGATCCCGATGATCTTGTGATCGAGCGAGAAGACGTAGCGCCGGACGAATCCTTGCGGCTCCGGATGAATATGGTCGGCGATGCCGCCCGCATGTACCGCTGTTGCTGTCATACCTTCCATTCTCTCACTTCAGTGTCTCGAGAAATGCTACCAAGTTCGCAATATCTTGCTGCGAGAGGCCGTTCGCCGTCGCATTCGGCATCGTTCCCATGCTGCCGGTATAACCGCTCTCAAGGATCGACGCCACGTTCTGGGGCGTAGCCGGCTGACCGTTCACGAGATTGGGATGCGCCGGGTCGTGGAGCACCCCCGCGAGGCCCGGGCCGACCAAAACTTGGTTGAACGGCGCGATCTTGTGACATGCCGAGCACTTTTGCTCGAAGAGCGTCTTACCGGCCTCGGCATTGCCGCCCTGGAGTGAGGCGGCTCCGCCGGCCGCGGGCAGCGCGTTGCTAACGTGGGCGTTCTTCTCTTGCCACATCTTGTACCATTTGTCGAACGCGGGCTTCTCCTCGATGACGAGGTACTGCTTATCCATCTCGCTGTGGAGCACGCCGCAGAACTGCGTGCAGATAATGTGGTAGCGGCCGTCCAAGACCGGCGTGAACTTGATCGTCGTGACGAGGCCCGGAACGGTGTCGTTCTTGAGGCGCATCGCCGGAACCCAGAATCCGTGGATGACGTCGGCCGCGGTGAGATTCAGCGTCACCGGCACTCCGCGTGGAAGGTGCATCTCGTCGGTCACCTCGCCGTTGATCTGCGGGTACCGGAACGAGAAGTAGAACTGATGGCCAATCGCTTCGACGACGAGGCCGTTCTGAGGTTCGAGCATGACCTCGTACCATATTCGCACGCTCACGATCGAGAGCAGCAGGACGAAGAGCGTCGGTAAGAGCGTCCACCAAAACTCGAGCCGGTGGTTGTCGTGGACCTGAAGGCCGATCGCATCGGGCGGATCGCTCGCTTTGGCTCGGAAGGCGATTGCGAAGTAGAGGAGATAACCGGCGACAAAAATCCAGAGCGCGCTTCCGGAAGCCGCCATGAAACGGAAGAGGTGGTCGACCTGATGCGCGGTGATGATGGCCGCGGGCAAATAGGTTTCGAGCGGGAAAATCGACCAGAAGACGATCGAGGCGATCGAGAGTACCGTCAGTATCGCCGTAACGGTCCAAAATCCACGACCGAACTCGACGGGCTGCGCTCTGTTCTCAACCAAAAGAAAGCCCTCTCCTCACGCTCACTGCTCTTTAAAAAACCCGTCGGCGGCCCCTGCAAACTCGCGCACGAGCCAGTCGACATTCGTGATCGCGCTGCCGACGCAGACCGCATCGGCCCCGGCGTCGAGCGCGGCGCGCAGCTCGTCGGGCGAACGGACGCCGCCTTCGCAGAGCGTGAAGCGTCGCAGCTTCGCCAGCTCCGCGACGAGGTCGAGCGCCGGAAGCTTACGGCCTACGGTCTCGGACGTGTAGCCGCAGAGCGTCGTCGCGACGATGTCGGCACCGAGGCCGGCTGCCGTCATGGCGTCGGCGGCGGTCGAGCAATCGGCAAGCGCGAGGCGCTTTTGGGCGTGAATTGCGTCGATGAGATCGCGCAGCTTCGTCGCGTCCGCACGAGGGCGCGGGGTCGCATCGAACGCGACGATCTCGGCGCCCGCCGCGAGGACCGCGCGCACTTCGTCAAGCGTGGGCGTGATATACGGCTCGAAGCCGGGATACTCGCGTTTGATCAGCCCGACGATGGGAAGGCGGACGCGCCCCCGGACGGCCCGCAAATTCTCGCTCCCCTCGATGCGAACCGCCACCGCCCCGCTCTCCTCGGCCGCGCTCGCCATCGCGGCGATGACGCGAGGATCGTCGAGCGCCGAAGCCCGCCAGGCTTGAACCGAAACGATCAAACCGCCGCGCAGCGCGTCGAGCAGACTCATTGACGGAGATCCGTTATGCCGGAGCCGGCCTCACGGTAGGCGAGCAGCAGCGCACCGTAAACCGGCTCGTAGCGAGGCTCGACGATCTCGACGCCGGGAACCGTTGCCAAAATCTTCATTCGCACGTGTTCGCGAAAGCCCGGATCGCCGAAGACGCCGCCGACCAACGCGACGCGCGGCGGAGCGCCGGCCTTTATCGCAGCGCACGTCAACGCGGCAAGCCGTTCCGCGCCCCGGGCCGCTATCGGCCGGAACGCATGGAAGCGCAGCGCTTCGCGTGCGAAGGCCGCAAGCCGATCGCGCGCGATCTCTCCCTTATAAAAGGAGTGCGCCAGCCAGCGCAGCGATGCTGCGCCGAAGAACTCGCACGCCGCCTCGGCCTGCGCGTCGAGCGACGCATCGCCTTCGTCCCGAGCGCGCATGAGCATCGCCAGTGCATCGCGCGCGATGGCGAAGGCACTGCCCTCGTCGCCGAAGAGAAAGCCCCAGCCGCCGAGCGTGCAGGACCAGCCGTCATCGCTGCGTCCGTAGACGACCGAGCCGGTGCCCGCGATGACGACGACGCCGCCGCGCCCGCCGAGCGCACCGGCGTGTGCGATGGGCGTATCGTGGACGAGCAGGACGTGTGACGACGGCAGGTGCGGTTCGCGACCGTGGACGCGCCCGTCATAACCGCTGACTCCGGCGACGATCGCGTCGAAGCGGCTGTTCGCCGGAAGGTGCGCATGCCGGGCCGCATCGTCGATCGCGCCGTGCAACGCGTCGCGCAGGCGGGTCGAGTCGCTGCCGGCGCCGATCTCGTCGGCCGGCCCGGCTCGGCCGCGACCGAGTATCCGGCCCTGCTCGTCGCCGATCACCGCGACGGTCGAGCTCTGCCCGCCGTCGATGCCGACAAAGAACGTCACGGCGTTCGATCGAGCAGCTCGCGCGCGAACTGCCCGGCCGCCGACTCCCGCGCGTGGCGATCGCCGATGACTGCAATCTCGCCGATCCGCTCGCGATGATGGTAGAGCTCGTGGCCGACCGCCAGGGCGACGAACTCGCCGAGCTCGGCGGTTTCGAGCGAAGCCGCAATTCGGATGTTCAGACGAATCTCCGGAACCCCCGGATCGTACTCCGCGCGCAGTTCGTCTGCGCCCCAGTCGCCGAGATCGGCGAAGCGGATCGCGACGCCGTAGGCCTGCGCCCGCGCCAGCGCGCCGGTCACAGCAAGACCCCGTCCGCAACGAGCTGGGCGCGCAGCTCGCCTCCGTCGATATCGCCGGCACGCAGGCCGCGCGCGCAAGCCACTGCCGCGGCGGTGCCCGCCGCCTGCCCGAGCGTCATCACCGTCGGCGTCAGGCGCGTCGATGCAAGCGCCTCGTGCGTCGTCGAGATGCAACGCCCGGCTACGAGAAGCTGCTCGCGATTGCACGGCACGAGGCATCGATACGGAATCTCGTAGCACTCTCCCGGCGCGAGCCGCTGCGTCGTCGTTCCGCTTCCGGCCGGATTGTGCAGGTCGATCGGATAGGCGCTGCGCGCGACCGCGTCGTCGAACTTCGCCGCCCGAAGCACGTCGTCGCGCGTGAGCGTGTAACGTCCGACGATGCGCCGCGACTCACGAATTCCGACCTGCGTGCCGGTCCCCGCGACGCGAGCGTTCGCAAATCCGGGAACGCGTGCGCGAAAGAAATCGAAGAGCTGCATCGCCTGTAGACGCGACTCCACTTCAGCACGCGTCAAGTCGTCGGGATCGAGCGGGTCGACGTCGACCACGCGCGTCATATTGACCGTTACTTCGTCGGGATAGGGCGTGATAAAGAACGAAACGAGCTCGCGCGGCACGTCGACGAGTCCGTCCTCGCGCGCGCGCTGCCAGAGAGCGTAGAGTCCGGCCACCGCGGTAAGGTTCTCCGGCGTTCGCTCCTCCACGGGCAACGAGCTGCGCATCTGTTCTGGATTCTCGCGGACGTACCGCGCGAGCTCGGCGAGATCGACGTGGCTGAGCCGAAAGATCAAGGTCGCCGGCTGCACGCGTCCGCGCTCGTCGCCTTGCTGCGTCGGAACCCCCGCCGATTCCGCTACCAGCGCATCGGCGGTCGCATCGATGACGACCGTTCCGCGGTAGGTGCGCGTTCCGCCGACCGTCGCAAACGTGCCGCCGGTAACGCTCGAATCATCGAGGGTCGCGGTGAGAAAGTACGCATGCAACAGCAGCCTAACTCCGGCTTCGCGCATCATCGCAAAGAGCAGCGCCTTGTGGATTTCGGGATCGAACGGCGTAATCGTCGCGACGTAATCGGAGGCGTCGCGAACGTGCCCGGGCGACGCCCCTTCGCGCATCAAGCGCTCGACGATCTCCTGGGCGATGCCGCCGACGATGCGTTCCTTACCTGAATGGAAGGTCATCCACGGGCCGACCATCGCCGCCGTCGCGGTTCCGCCGAGAAAGCCATACCGTTCGACGAGCAGCGTACGCGCGCCATGGCGCGCGGCGGCGATCGCCGCAGCGCAACCGGCATTACCTCCGCCAACGACCAACACGTCGAAATCGGCCATGCAGGCCATTTCCGCGTCTTCCAAAATAAACCGCCATGCTGATGCAACGGGTCAAGCCCCTCGCGCGCATCCTCGCCGAAGGAAGCGACGGAGAACGCGGTCTGAAGCGTTCGCTGGGGCCATGGGCACTCACCGCAATGGGCATCGGCGCGATCATCGGAACGGGCATCTTCGTTTTGACGGGGGTTGCGTCGGCGACGCGAGCGGGCCCGTCGCTAACGCTCTCATTCGTCGTTGCCGGCATCGTCAGCGCGCTGGCGGCTCTCTGTTACGCGGAGGTCTCCAGTAAGATTCCGATCTCCGGCAGCGCGTACACGTATACGTACGCGACGATGGGCGAGTTCCTCGCGTGGATCGTCGGCTGGGGATTGGTCCTGGAGTATGCGCTGGGTGCATCGACGGTCAGCGTCGGATGGTCGGGCTATTTTAACTTTATCTTGCGCACGCTCTTCAACTTGAACATCCCCCAAGCGTGGCAGCATAGCCATTGGGATGCAACCCCCGGCATCGCGAACTTGCCGGCGGCCGGCATCATCTTCCTGATAACGGCCCTGCTCGTGCGTGGAACGAAGGAGTCCGGCACCGTCAACGCGATCATCGTCGCAATCAAACTAGCGGTGGTTCTTTTCTTTATTGCGATCGGCGTCGGCCATATCAACCCGGCAAACTACCATCTGCCGCCCGGACCTAGCACCGGCGCCGGCGGCTTTTTCCCGTTTGGGTTGGCCGGCATGTTTGGCGGTGCGGCATTTATTTTCTTTGCGTACATCGGTTTCGATGCAGTTTCGACGACCGCTGAAGAGGCCAAGAATCCGGCGCGCGATTTGCCGATCGGTATCATCGGAAGCCTCGTGATCTGCACGCTTCTCTATATCGTCGTCGTTGCGATTCTCAACGGGATGGTGCCCTTCTACACGCTGAACGTCAACTTTCCCGTCGCCTTTGCCGTCGACAGCGTGGGGCTCGCCTGGGCCGGCGTGATCATTTCCTTCGGCGCCATTGCCGGCCTCACGACGGTGCTGCTCGTCATGATGTACGGACAAACGCGAATATTTTACGCAATGTCACGCGATGGCCTGATTCCGCCGCTCTTCGTGCGTCTCCACACGGCGTGGCGGACGCCCTGGATTTCGCAAATTCTCTTCGGCGTCCTTATCGCGGCGGCAGGCGCGCTCTTCCCAATCAGCATCTTGGGATCGCTGACGAACATGGGAACGCTTTCGGCCTTCATACTGGTCTCCATCGCCGTGCCGGTCTTACGTAAGCGTCATCCGGAACGGAAAGGGTCGTTCACCGTGCCGTTCGGGCCCTACGCGATTCCGATCGCCTCTGCGGTTACGGCGTTGTTCTTGATCTACTTCTTGCGACAGGGGAACCCGCTGGTCTGGGGCTTCTTCCCGCTCGTCTGGCTGGGCTTCTTGATCTGGTTTACGGTCGGTCTCATCTTCTATTTCTCGTACGGTCGCAACAAGAGCACCATCGCGCTCGAAGAAGCGGCAGGCTTACCGGTTCGGCAGCCGCACGTAAACTAAGGGCGGCTACGCTTCGCGGGTCACCAAGAGCAGCGCGATTTGTTCGGACGGGGCGCAGCCGTGCGTTTCTTCGACGGCGAGAGCGGCGCCCTGATCGGCGCTCGTCAGACCCTCGAACGCCGCGATTCGGCCCCCGCGCAGAACGTAGAGCGCCGGAAGCGCGCGACCGACGTCGCCGAAGTTGGTCGCGCGCTCGATCGCCTCGCGCACGCGGGCTGCAAGCTCCGCCACCGTCGTTAGCGTAAGCCGTGGATCGCGTAACGCGAGGCGCACGACGCCGCGCTCGTCGACGATGCGGACGTCGCGGCCCTCGCGGCCGCGCCGCAGCCCTCCCACCGCCATCGTACGGCGCTGATAGGCCGTCAGCGACGCGGTAAGCTCGATCGACTCGAGCTCGGCCGCATCGCAGCGCAGCGAATCGGCGGCGGCGGCGCGCCGCTCCGCCTCGCCGCACGCTTGAAACACCGCCGACTCGGCGAGGGCGGTCGCACCCGATGCGGTCGCGCGGACTCTATTGCGCTGCGTATCGATCTCGACTTCGACCTCGACGCGGTCCGGAGCGGCGCCGGCCGCGACGACGCGGTCGGCGGCCTCGCGCCGTAACCGCGCGATTTCCGCGGGCGTCGGCGCAACGATCGTCCTTTCGACGGTGTCGCGTACGAGCGCGAGCGCCACGCCGATCGGCGCGATGACCTCGGCGTCGCGTGCGATGCGGTACTGCAAGTGCATCAGCTGCGCGGCGCGCGGAACGAGCGCTCCCGCGCCGCCTCCGCCGCCAACGATCGCGACGGTCGCCGGATCGAGCGCGTAGTCGGAAATCAATCGCTCGATCGCGTGCCGAAGTTTCCCGGCGGCGAGGTCGAGCACGGTGCGCGCGAGCGCCGCGGCATCGCCGCCGGCGTGGCGCGCAAGCAGCTCGAATGCGCGGCGTGCGGCATCGGCGTTGCCGCGCGCAAACGCGCCGTGCGGAATCGCGCCGAGCAGATTCGCGGCGCAGGTCGCCGTCAGCGCGATCCTCGTCCCGTCCCGCGCGATCAAAACCGCATAGTCGGCAGGGTCGCGCGGAACAGGCGCGATGCGTTCGAGCCGCGCTCCGTCGAGTGCTTCAGGTGCGACGAAGGACGCGTACGCGCAGCCGGCGATGTGCGCGCTGCGCGGACCGACGTCGACGATCGCATTGCCTTCGAGTCGGAGCATGCTTCCGCCGCCGATGCCGAGCGTCCGCACGTCGAGCGTGCGCAGCATCGTGCGGTCTCCGCCGATCCTGGCGGCCTGCATCTGCGGCCGCCCCGATCGGATCGCAGAGCAGTCGGAACTCGTTCCGCCAACTTCGACGAAGATGCCGTCGCTCAAGCGCTCGTAGAGCAGCGCGCCCGCGATGCCCGCGGCCGGACCGGAGAGCAGCGTCAAAATTGGACGCCGTTCGATCTCACGCACGTCCATCACGCCGCCATCGCTGCGCATCACCATCAACGGCGCCGGAATCGCCGCGCGCTCGACTGCGCCGGCGGTGACCCGCGCCGTGCGCACCATCTTCGGGAGAATCGCCGCGTTGAGCGCCGCCGTGCGCGTGCGCGCGCGCAGCCCGTACGCGGTGCTGACGTCGTGTCCGCTCGTGGCGTCGACGCCGCGCGATCGCGCGTATGCTACTGCCTGCGACTCTGCGGCGGGGCGATCGACGCCGAAGCTCTCGCTCGCGGCAATCGCCTCGGCTCCCGAAGCGATCAACGCGTCGACGCACGCGCGCACCGACGCCTCGTCGTACGCGCGCGCGAAGGCAAACTCCGGCGCGAAGCGCGATCCCGCCGGCAGCGGTACCGCACCGAATCGCATCTGACGCTTCGAGAGCCACGCAAGGCCGTCGAGCAGGCCGACCACTCCGACGCGCGCGAGGTCGCCTTCGAGCAGCGCATTCGTTGCCTGCGTCGTCGAATGGGCGATGAAAGCCACGTCGGCCGCGTCGATCGACGGATCGTTCAGCAGCCGTTCGATCCCGGCGACGATGCCGGCGGCGACTCCCTCGCGCGCCTGGTGCGTCGTCGGAACTTTGACGCGACCGATAAGCTCTCGCGCCGCGCCGTCGATCGCCACGACGTCGGTGAAGGTCCCGCCGACGTCGATGCCGACCCGGATCTTGCGTTGGAGCGGCATCATGCTACCAATCGGCGACCAGCACGAACGTCACCATTGCCAGCGCGACGTGGCCGCCGCGCTCGAAACGCTCGAAGAGCTCGCGCAGATCGGCGCGCAGCCGCTCCGCACGCGGTCCCGACGACGGCAAATACGACGAAGAGGACGCGCGGCCCAGGAGCGCGTGACGGTCGAGGCGTTGGCACGAAGGGTGCGCGGTGCGCGTTATGCGCGCATCCGGAAACCCGGCGAAGGCGCTCAGAGCGGCTTCGCGCAGGGCTTCGGTGTCGTCGGTCGCGTAGGCGCGGACGACGTCACCGTACGCTTTCGTAAACGGATCGCGCTCGTCTCGCTCGTATTGCAGCAGCACGGCACGACGGCGCGCGATGCGGCGAAACTCCTCTAGCGTCCGCGCGGTCGCGAACCAGTGGAAGGCCTGACAGACGACGATTGCGTCGACGCTTGCGGCCGCGAGGCCGGTCCGCTCGGCGGTCCCGTCGCGCCATTGCACCCGCGGATGCGGCTGCGCCGCGGCGCGCATCCGTGCGTTGGGCTCGATCGCAACGACGGTCGCGCCGCGCTCGGCGAAGAGCCGCGATGAGATTCCCGTACCGGCACCGATGTCCGCAATCGTCAATGCACGGGGATCGCCAAGCCCATCGAGCGCCGCGTCGATCGCTTCGCGGGGATAGGATGGGCGGAATGCGGCATACGCGCTCGCGCGCGAGCCGAAGCGCGTCGTCGATTTCATGCGGTAAAAGGCGCGCTCAGCGTGATCTCGACGGAGCGCCCTCCGCGCAGGACTTCGAAGGCGTGCGGCTTGCCGTCGTACGGGCGGCGCTCGGCGAGATACGTACCCAATCGCCACCACGCTTCGCCATCGATCGCTTCGATCACGTCCCCCGAGCGCAGGCCGGCGACGTAGGCCGGACCGCCGGCGCGAACGTACGCGCGCAGATTGCCGTCCGGCGTTCGGAAGAACGAGTAGAAATACGTGGGCTTATCGCCGGGGCGCGCGGCGACCCCGACGCCGAAGAGGTTTGCGCTGCGAACCGGCTCCGCGAGTGTCCAGGCTCGCAATCGTGCAACGCCCCGCAACGCAAGTTCGCGCGCGGCGCCGCCGTCGGAGGAAGGCGGGACAATTTCGTGATCGTGCCATTCGGCGACGATCCATCCGCCGCAATCCTCGAGCCGCAGGCCGACGTCGAGGTCGTCGCCTTCTATCAGTGAGAACGTCGACGTCTCGACGTAGACGTACGCGGCATAGCGCTTTCGAGCGCAATCGCTCGCGTTGGGATCATCGTGCAGCCGGATCGTCTGCCAAGCGCCGTTTCGCAGCGAGGCGGCGACCGCGTCTGCCGCCGCGTTTCCGAGCGGCGTCCCGTCGTCGTCGACGGCGATTCGGTCACGCGCGGAGGCCGGCGCGTAGAGTCCCGAGAGCGTCTCTTGGGCGCTCGCGGCGGGGATGAGCGAGACGAACGGTTGCACGCCGAAGAGCGCCGGCGCGGCGACGACCACGGCAAGCGTCGCACCGATCGCCACCGCCGTCTGATACGGGAGGGTGCGCTTGGTGATGGTGTCGATCGGCACGCCGGTAAAGTTCGCGATCCACACGTTCGCCGTATTCGTCGGATCGCAGACGTTTTGGACTTGGACGACGGCCATAATGGCGGCGACGAGTATGACGGGAGGCAAGACGTGGGCGGCGAGGAGCGCGGTGAAGATCGCAATGCCGACGCCGAACGGATTGAGCGGTCCTCGATAGAGCGCCAGCGGGCTTCCGAAACCGAAGAGCAGCACGTACGCAACCGGGTTGCGCACCCACCCGCCGCCGACGAGCGGCTGCAGCGCCGCCGAAAACTGCGGCTGTTGCGTTGCGGCCAGCAACATCCCAATCCCCATGAAGAGCACGACCGCGGGAGCGACGTCTTCGACGCCGCGAATCGCTGCGGCGACGAGGCGCGGCACGGCCTCGCTGGGGCGCGTCACCACGACGCCGAAGAGTGCGGCCGCCAAAAACGCCGGCGCCGCTTCGATCCTCAGCACGTAGTAGAGCACGAGCGGGAGCAACGGCGTGATCAACGCGATAGCGGGGACGCGCGGCCGCTCGTCCGGCTCGGCTCGCGCCGCCCAGGTCGCATAGGCTCGCTCGCGTCGAAACGATATCGCGGCGTAGAGCAGCAGCGCGACCGCGTCGAGGATTGCGAGCACCACCGCATAGCGTATCAAGTCAACCGGAGAAACGCCGAAGTACGTCGTGTAGAAGGTCCAGTTGGCAATGTTGAAGATAAAGCCCAGCGCGAAGCCCATGAGAAAGAGCGTTGCGGCGATCGTACGCGGCACGCCCGCCGTCATCATGATCGGCAGCACGATCGATCCGACCATGATGATCCCGCCCAGGCCGGAGAGCGACGTGAAGAGCAACGCAACGATCGCGCAAAATCCGAGCGAAAGCGCGAGCGGCCGTTCCCCGCCGTACTCTGCGGCAAGATCGACGATCGATCGCGCGATGCCGGTCTCGATCGTGACGCGCCCGAGGAGCGCTCCGAAAATCACCGCGACGTAAAAAGGCGCGAGCTTCACCGCGCCGCCGGCGACGATCTCTCCGAGGTTCGACGGGGGCACGCCGGCGACGAGCGACATGAGAATCGCCATCGCGGGAATCGCGACGAGCGCCGGCATCCATCGGCGATACATGAGGACCGCGAAGACGGCGAAGACGAGGAGTATGAGGGCAGCGCTCAGGGTGACACCACGGGCGAAACGACCCCGCTAAACGGCGGCAGTGAGCCGGTGCGCGAATACGCCTGCGTGACGCGATAGAACGCGTCGGCTCGCTCGATCGCCGTCTGCGCGGCGAGATGATAGCGCTCGAGGTTGCTCGCGAGGTGGCCGTCGCGGCTTTCATAGAGCCATGCGCGCCGGTAGAGCGGAGCGAGCTCCTCGTACGCGTCGCGCAGCTCCCACATCCAGTAACGGCACCAGAAGAGGTCTCGTTCGGCGCGGTCGCGGTCCGAGGCGGCGTAAGCGCGCGCATCGTCGTACATCGCGCGTACTTCCGAGGCGATCTGAAATTTACGGCCGAGCGCATCGTACCGGCGCGCCGCGAGAAACATCACGAAGGCGGCACCGGCGTGCAACGGTGGTTGCGTGAAGTAGCGATCTTGCTCGACGGATTCGGCTGTCAGTCGCAGGGCGCGAAGGTCCGTCTTCGCGGCTTGATCTGCCGCGGCCATATCGAAAGGATCGGCCCAGAAGAGCGCGTCGGTCTGAGCGTGGGAATCCGGAGGCTCGAGCCGGCCGAGCACGGCCGAAAGCTCGGCCACGTCGGTAGAATAGCCGGGGTCGTCCACGCCGAAGAACGCGCTGGGAAAATCGTCAGCGAATCGCGCGGGCGCGACCTCGCCGGCCTGCCACGCCGCGGCGGCGGCGTAGATCACGGGGTACCACGTCGCCTCGTAGAGCGTCTCGCCGTCGTCGTGCCAGACGGTTTGAAAGAGGCCTAAAACACCCGCGGCCTTGCCTTCGTCGATAAAGCGTCCCTCATTCGTCAGGGCGGCGTCGACGTTGGGGAAGATCTCGTTCCAGTTACGCGCCCCGGGCGCGACCATCTGCTCGAAGCCGCCGCGTGCGATCGTTTGAATATAGGGTTCGAACGTTCGCTCGTCGCCATAATGCCAGTTGACGACGACCGCCGTGCGCGGAATGAGCCTCATGATTCCGGGATCACTTTCGATCCCGTCATCCCAAAGCATGAGTCGTGCGCCCGACGGTGCGATCAAGCGGTTCATGGCAAGGATGTGATCGGCATACGCTTGCGAGCGGCCGCGCTGCGCGACGTACGCCTGCGTCTGCCCCAGGCCGAGCGTCGCCGTTTCGTCGGAGCCGATGTGAAAGAAAGGCGGCCGGCCCACCGCCGCCAGTTCTTGTTTCACGATGCGATCGAGGTACTCCATCGAGAGCGGCACGTTCGGAGCGAGAAGAAATCCGTGCGGGAGCTCGGCAGCGCCGGCATAGCGCTCGACGCGCAGCGTGTTGTGCATGTGCGCGAAACTTTGCTGCTCGGGAATCAGCGCGACGTGGAAACGCGCGGCATAAACACTCAACTCGTGAAGCTGCGCGGGCGTGATGCCGTCGAGCGGCGCGGGCAGCGGGTCGGTCGGGCTAACGAAAACGTGCTCCATATACGGCGAGTAGCCGTTCATCTTGAACGCCGCGATCGTGCGGATGCGCTCCTCGAAGTACCGCATCGTCGGCAGTGGCCCGCGCGACACGTCATCGGAGAGGATGCGCCAGGGCAGCACGGGCCGGTCTTCGATGTGCAGGCACGGCATCGTCCAGCCGGCTCTCGCTCGCACCGGCAGCTGAGCGAGGGTCATGGCGGCGTAGAATGCTCCGGCCGCGTCGGCGCTTTCGATCCTCGCGCGTCCCGCTTCAACCGTCAAACGATAGGCCTCCGGCGGGAGCGATCGGTCGCGCCGAACCGTAATCGCCGCCAAGCCGGGCGCCGCGCTTCGCAGCGATCCTATTCCAAGCGCGCGCCAGCGCTCGTCGAGCTCCGCTCGTGCGCCGGGATCGAAGTCGGCAGTCACGGTGTGCGGCACGGTCGATCCGTGCGAAGCGCAGTTGAGGTTTTCAATTCGAGCGGGGAGGGGAACGAGATGCAGCGACGTCGCCGCTGCGATCGCAACGAGCAGCGCCAACGGCAACTACGTCATCTTCAGTGAAGCCGCGCGGATCGCCGCCTCGCGTTGGTCGAGCAGGGCCGCGACGTCGTCGAGATAGCTCGCCACGGAGGCAGCGGCGAGCGTCGCGGCGCGGTCGGCGAGCTCGACGGTCGCGGCGTCCGCCATCCCGACCGGGCCGCCGTCGCTCGAACCGTTCTCCGAGCCGATGACGTGCTGCGGGGCGAAATCCCGCGGATCGGCAAAACCAACCTGCAGAAGCAGCTCATCGAGCCGCTGCTGCACGTCCGGCGCCAGCTCGCAGCGCGCCTCGAGCTCTGCTAGCGCCTCCCCGAGATACGAACGAACGTATTCGTCCGAGTGCCGCCGCTCGATGTCGCCGTCATAGCCCGGAAAGCCGGCAATTTTTGCGCGTAATAGCTCCAACGGCTCCATGCGGCACTGGTACGACGCCTCCCGGCGAAGGGCCTCGAAGACGCCGTGGGAAGATACTCTGGTGAAGCACGCAACGGTGTGGCCCGCGTATCTGGTGGCGGCGGCCTGCTTCGCGATCGCGCTGATATCGTCGATCGCGAACATCTCGCTGCTCGGCCAGATCAAGCAACAGCAGCGTGAGCTTGCAAACCTTTCGGAGCGCTCCACCGCGCTCGCGCGCACGCTGGTCGTCGAGCGCACCGCCCTCTTCGACGTGCTCGATACTCATGCTCGGCATTATCAAGTCGCCGATGGCGAAGTCATCACGCACGGCAGCCGGATCTATCTCGCGGTGCACACGCTGCCCGAGCCCCCGCATGGAAAAGTCTATCAGGCCTGGACGCTCGCGAAAGGCTCGACCAAATCGCTTGCATCGCCGACGTTCTTGCCGGACGCGCGCGGCGTCGCGCTGATCGTTCTGACCGCCGACGCTCGTTCTACCGCCGAAGTTTCGGTCACGCTCGAACCGGAAGGCGGGAGCAAAGAGCCCACGAGCAAGCCGCTGATGGACGCCGTCTTCGACTCGCAATGATCGAGCCCGTTTCGCGCGCGACCGAAGCGCCGGCGCTCGATTATCTTTCACGTTCGCCGTACCTCAACGTCTTTCTCAGCCACCTGCTGCTGCACGACGCCTCGCCGCCGACGCGCAAGAACGTCGCCGTCGCCGTCGACGGCGCAAGCGTCATTGGCGTCGCCTATTGGGGACGCCAGCTCTCGATCGCCGCCGAGCCGGCGGCGATATCCGCGTTCGCAGAGTACGGCAAGCACCATCGCGGCGAGCGCATGATCGTCGGTCCGCGCGCGACGGTCCGCGCATTCTGGAACGAAGCTCGGAGCTGGCACGCCACGCCACGCTTGGTTCGCGACCGCCAGCTCGTCATGATGATCGACCGGGCGCGTCTGCGCGCGCAGCCGCGACTCACGACCGTGCGCCACGCGGAGATCGAAGAGTGGAAGGCCGTCGCCGACGGCTCCGCGCAAATGGTGCGCCAGGAGCTCGCCTACGATCCGCAGCGCGGGCCGGAGTTCGCAACCGGCATCCGGCAAATGATCGAGCGGAAGCTCTGGTGGGTTGGCAGCGCCGACGGCGAGCTCTCCTTCTTCTGCAACGTCGGTCCGTGGAGCGAGCAGACGATTCAGCTCCAGGGGATCTGGACGCCCCCGGAGTTGCGCGGTCGAGGCTTGGCAACTAGCTCGCTCGCGGCAATTTGCGATCGTCTACTCGACGTTTCGCCGACGCTCTCGCTCTACGTGAACGATTTCAACGAATCGGCGATCGCGCTCTATCGGCGCGTCGGTTTCGAGCACGTCGGCGACTTTCAGACGCTCCTCTTTTAGGACGAGCTCCTAAATCACGCGGGTCACCACGAAGATGACCTGAGCGCCTTGCAGCACATATGCGGGGGTTGGAATCACGGGCGCTCCCGGCGTGCCTCCGTAGATCATCCCCCCGTTGATGACCGTAAACGGATTGGCGTACACGTTGGTGAGATTCGTCCCGTACAGCCCATACTGATAGCCGTCGTTAGTGTAGACGACGTGGGCGTTGAGCGTTGCGTACGGACCCCGGTTCAACTCGTTGTACCAGCCCTCGTAGTGTAATTCGGCTCCATAGCCAAGTCCGGCCGGCGGAGCTTGCTCGAGAGCAACATACGCTTTGTGCAGGGGCTGACCGAGCGATTGTTCGAGTGCCGGCATCGTCCCGTCTTGAATCGAGACCGGAATGACGGTGAGGAAAGAACTATCGACGTCCCAGCCGGCGCGCACGTGTAAATAGCCGGCGATTTGTTGGTCCGCCGAAACGTCGATGCCGCGGTAGACGCCGTTACCGGCATTGACCGGCATAGCGATCGGACAGGGGACGGGATGGCGCTTCGTCTCGCAACCTATGATGGGGACGGGATTCGTCTCGCTCGACGGCGAGCGCAGGTTCGTCTGGTAGAGATCCATCGAAAAATGCAATGACCGTGGCGACTTTCCGACGATCTGCTCCATGCCGAGATCGAAATCGGTCGCACGGTCGGGCTGCAGGTTCGGATTGCCTATATAAACCACGCCGCCCACTGGGACGCGATCCTCCGGAGGCGGCACGACGAGCTCGCCGAGCTGCGGCGTCTGAAACGTCGTGCCGACGGCCGCGCGCACGGCCGTGTTTCCCGTCGGCGTCCAAACGAAGCCGGCGCGTGGGTCGAAGCTGTGCCCGAAGCTGCTGAACCAGCTATCGTACCCGGCGATCGAATAGTGGATGTGACTCGTCGGATCACCGTTATAGCGCAAGACGGCATACCGTTGCGTCTGCGAGAGCGGTAATGTCTGAACGGGCGGCACTTTGTCGGGGCTGAATGCGTCGCTCGAGACCTGTGCGGCCGGAAGCGACACGTTGCTCGGCCCGAATGGACCGCCGATGGGCTGCGCTTCGGCGATAACCTGACCTTGCACGTAGTTCGTCGTCAGGGTCTCATCGTTGAGATCGTACTTGAACGAGAGCGTCCCGGTGCTGAAATGATGGTCGACCTCGACCCAGTCGTCACCGAGCAAGTCGCGCTGGTTGTAGAGGTACTGCAACGTGTCGGCGCCCGGACCCGAGACCGATTGAGACCAAAGCGAGGTTAGATGACTGAATTGAAAGAGCGTCGCGGGAGCGGCGTCGATGAGTTGGTTCCCCAGTGGTATCTGCGCGTCGAAGCCGTAGTTCGACTGATGCTCGCCAAGCAACGTTCCCGCAAAGCTCTGGTACCCGCCGGCCTCCTGCGATATCGCCTCGTTGACTCCACACGGGGTTGGCACCGCGCCGGCAACGCATCCGCCGCCGACGACGGGCCCCGGCGGAGTGTAGTTTGTCAGCAACGCCGAATCGTCTTTGGTAATGGTTGCATTGCGAAAATCGAGCTGCAGGTAGCCGTACCCGTTCGGGCCGCCCAGCTGATACCGTAACTTCGTCAGGATCGAATCACCGTACGAATCGCTCCCGACGCTCTGGAGCGTTTCGTTGTTCGTCGGCGGCTCGACGCCGGGGGGAGGCGCGAGGATCGTCTGATTCACGGAACCATTCGAGGTCGTTCCGTGAAGCGAAAAAGCGTATCCCCAACGGTCGTCGGTCCCGGTGGCTTGTACCGTCTCGCCGAAGGTTCCGTATGAGCCGCCAAATATTCGAATGAGTCCCTGGGGCGCGTTCGTGGGTTGCAGCGTCAGTATGTTAATTCCGCCGCCGATCATGTTGGGACCGATGAGCGACGAGGGGGAGATCCCGTTGAGGACTTGGACCTCTTGCAGCGCCGCCGGATCGAGCAGGGAGAGGTCGAAATCGCCGGTGTTGCCGTTATTCTGCTGGTGCCCGTCGATGTCGACGAGCGTCTCCGTTGGATCCGGGCCGCGAACCGCGAAACTTACGGTGGCATTGCTACCCCCGCCCAGCGGAATCACCGGCGTGACGGAGAGTTGCGGCCAGACCATCGAGGCGACCGAAGTGACGCCGGCAGCGGCGGCGCTTTGCGCGCTGAGCGTCACGCTGGGCTCCGAGGACGTCGAGACCGTTTCACCGGCGGAGGCCCGCACTTGGCCGATGATGGTCAGCGAGCTTGTCGTTGCCGGGGAGAGCACGATCGAGAGCGTCGAATTGGCCGAATAGAGCGTTACCGTCCGCTGCGAGATCGCCTGATATCCCGGAGCGCCAGCGTGAAGGGCATACGTGCCGGCGCTTACATTTCTAACGATGAAATTGCCGTGCGCGTCGGTGCGGGCGCTGAGCGAAACTCCTCGAGCTGAGAGAATGACCGATGCTCCGGCGATTGGCGTGCCGTCGGTGGCCGTAACGGTGCCGGAGACGTCGAGCAGCGAGCTTTGAGCCTGCCCGATGCCTACGACGGAGAAGAAGAAAACGAATGCGAGCGCGAAAGACGCGCATGCGCGTGCGCATGCGACGAGATTGACCATGAGTTGCTCCTGTTAGACGAGCGCTTCTATTTAGAACGAGCTAAGAGAAGCCGTCACAGGAGGGCCGCGTTTGAAGAGACGCCGTGCATTGGGCGTCGTCCGCCACAGTGGAGCAGCGAGCCGGCCGATGCCGTCGAAATCTCTCGAGCCGCCGGCAGAGCGCCGTCCTAACAAGATCTCGATCATCGTTACGATAGAATCTCGATACGAGATCAGCCAATGCGCGACAAAGTAGACGAGCAGCGCGACAACGATCGCGCAGAGAAGCGTCGTGGCGAGGCCCAATGGAATCGAGCCCCCGAACGCATCACCGAGCCGGTGTACCGGCACGCCGTCGAGGCGCCCATCGAGATACTCCATGCCCGGAACCATCGCCGTCGTTGCAACCACGGATGCGACGAGCATGCTTAGTTTGTCGCGTAAGCTCAGGACCGGTCGCACCAAGCGCGTGCGATGCTCCGCCGCAATCTCGCAGCAAATACGCAGACCGCGAGCGGCCAGAAAGACCGCGACGAGCAACGCGATGCCCGTCGCGAGCTCGCGCGAACCGTGGCGAAGGGTGTCGTAGCTATCGCGCGTCAAGGCATAATCGCCGACGACGTCGATCGCAAAATGCGCCATCGCCGCGCCGGCAGTCGCGGCGCAGAGTGCGAGCGAAACGATCGTTCTAAATCCGACGCGCACGCGTGGCGCTTCGACGGCCCGAGCAGGCATCCTAGGAAAAGCAAAGGGCCGATCGCTCGATCGGCCCTCGCCGGTTTTCCCGCTAGAAGGCTAGTGCGTTGAAGGTGCCATCCATACCGTGCCGCCCGCCCACTTCACCTCGATGGGCACGCACGAGGCCGTGTGCGCACCGGCATAGGTCACGTCGTTGTATAGGGGCAACGTGTGATCGATCGTCGCGCCCGGCGCGAAGGATCCCACGTCCGTTACGCGCCGAAGGTAGTTCATCGACGCGTTGCGATACCCGACGAGGAAGGTTATGCTCGAGGCCGTCCTATGGCCGAGGTTCACGTACACAATAGTGGTGCCGCCGGCCATATGGCTCATCGGCTTCGGCTTTGCCACGGTGCAGCTTTTAATGAGGATCGGTGCGGCGGCTTGGGCCGGCGCGATCGATGCCGTTGCTGCCGCCACTCCCACGAGTGCAGCGGCGAACAGGCGACCGAAAGAATTCATGGGGTTTCTCTCCCTAAACACGGACAAAGTAAGCAGGAGGCGGCCTTCCTTCCTGCGCGATGCCATCCCTTCAGGGGGCGAGCGTTCGGCGGCCTTCTAAGTCGACGTTTTGACGCAGGCGGCCCACGTCAACTGGTTCTGCGCGTTGCTGAACGTCCACCAGCCATGGTAACCGTGAACGCTGGGTCCGGAAGCGTCGCCGGGATGCTCTTGAGTCGGCGGCCCGGGCCAAGCGGTATTGCCCATTGCTCCCGCGATAACTGCATAACCGGTGCCGCATCCGGCGTACACGTCTTTGGGATTCTGGCTCTGGTTCCACGCATGCCTGATGAGAATGCCGGCGCCGGGCCGGGCGCAGGATGCGTACGCGCTGGCTCCGCCGGTCACCCAATACGTGTTCGTGCTCGCGTCAAACCACGACGCCTTAGCGGTGCCCAGGTTGTAGCCCGTGACGAGAGTGAAGCCGCCGACGCATTGAGCGGCCGCAATACCGCTGACCGGTCCGGCCGAGATCCAGCGAAAGTAGTGATATGCGACCTTAGCGGCAACGCACGTCGCAAATGCCTCGGCGGAGGCGCTGCCCATCGGCTTGGCGACCCACGCCTCGTTGTTTCCGCTCGGAGATCCGGTGCCGACGAAACTGCCGTCGCTGCTCCCCGATCCGCCCGCGATAACTCGGTAGCCCTGCGGGCATTGAGCCACGGCAGGAGCACCCTTGGAGCCCCACGCCGCGGCGTGCTTGAAATCTGAGGAGAGGAGTACCTGGGACCGGACCGAGTCTCCAGAGCCAATTCCGGCCGGGATCCCCGCCGTTCGCCCCCCCGAGCACGCGCAAAGGTTCGCGAGGACTATCGTCGTCGCGAACGCGGCTCTCACGGCGGGTCGCGTTGCCATTTGACTAAGTGGGGGTTTCCCTGCTGGGCCGCTCGGTTCCTACCCCAGGGGTTCCCCTCGGGATCTGGTATACGACCGCAATGCCCGCCCTGCATAGCGATCAGCCGCTGCCCCCGGACGAAGACGTCATTCTCCCCGACGTAGCGCCGCGTAAAGACCTCCCGCTCGATCCGGGCGAGGCCGTCGAGCTCGAGCGCGATAAATACGGCGACGACAGCACGAGCCCCAATCGCGAAGACCAAGAGGACGCGTATCGCGGCCACCCCGACGACATTCCATAATCCGCGTTGGAGGCATCACATGCGATCATCGCTCGCCCGGTCACTGCTCAGCGTGCTTTTTGCGAGCTCGGTCGCGGCCTTTCTAGGCCTTGCAATCATCGGCAGCCGTCCTGCATCGGCGCAAACGGCAGCCGATATCTCTGCCGCCGCGTCGAAGGCTTGCGCCGTAATGTCCGGCCAAACCAAACCTGACTCCCGCACCCTTCAGTACTTGCTAATGCTCAATGAAGACATGGCAGATGCCAATCCCGTCGCCATGGCGCTCTTTCGTGACGTGCTGCATGAATGCCCCAAGGCATATCTCAGCTACGAGCAACGCATGCGGGCGCAGAACCCCTTTGCTGCCCACCCGCTCGTCAAGCAAACTTCAACCCAGCTTACGAACTCGGGGACCAGTTTAACCAGTCCGTCATCGCGGCCCGATTTTCCGATTCGATGCCGAGGCGCGCACGGCATGGCATCGTCCGAGGGCACGACGCTCATGGTGACGTTCGCAAGGACCGAGCACCCGGCGCAGCAAGGTTTGCAACCAGGCCAGTGCGCGTGGCTCGATCGCGCGGTGCGTCTGAACGAGCCGGCACGCATCGACGTTCCGCTTGCCAGCCCAAGCGAAGGCCGAAACGGAGTCGCTCAAATCAACGCGGGAGGTTTGTGGACTTTTTGGGTCTTCAACGCGGGCACGTCTCTTCACGCTACGGCAGTCGCCAAGGGAACACCGACGCAAAAACCGTGACTGCCCTCTCATCTTTTTCGAAGAAGCTTCTAATCATTACTAACGAAAGCTTTCGCCTCAACGATGCTAGAAATAGACCATGATGAAATTCCATAACGTCTTACTGGCATGCGCTCTGGGCGCAGGATCGTTGCTCGGCGCGGCGGCGCCGGCATCGGCGGCTCACGTCTCCGTTGGAACCGCGCGACCGGCAGCGACGGGACGGGTGCTTCCCGGCAACCGCTACTACGGAACCGGATACCGGGCCTACGGCTATCGCTACGGCTACCCCTATCGTTACGGCTACCCCTATCGTTACGGCTACGGCTATCGCTACGGCTACGGCTATCCGTACGGCTACGGCGTTAGCGTTGGCGTTGGCTACGGCTACGGCTATCCGTACGGCTACGGCGTTGGCGTTGGCTACGGCTACGCGCCCTATCCGGCCGTATATGGGCGTCGCGCATATTGGGCACGTCGTCCCTATTGGCGCCCTTATCGCCGCGCATATTGGGGACGGCGCTTCGTTCGCTAACGTATCGCTCCCATTCGTTTTTGAATAAGGCTCTAGTCGTTCGAGGTTAGAGCCTCTGCCGATTATGTCAACGTGATCGTTCATCTGGTCGACGGAACCTACGAGCTCTTCCGCCATTTCTTTGGACTTCGTCGCTTCAGCAATGGGAAGGAGCGACGATTCGGGGCGATTGTCGGCGTACTCAACACCGTGATGCAAATGATTGGCGAGGGTGCCACGCACTTAGGCGTCGCCACCGATCACATTATCGAGTCCTTCCGCAACGGGCTTTGGAGCGGCTACAAAACGGGAGATGGAATCGATCCCGCGCTTCTCGCGCAGTTCGAGCCGCTCGAGGACGCACTGCGAGCCATGGGGATTCCGGTTTGGGCGATGATCGAGCTGGAGGCCGATGACGCGCTGGCCTCGGCGGCCACAATCGCCTCGCAGGATTCTCGGGTACAGAAAATCTGCATTTGGACTCCGGATAAAGATCTCGCGCAATGCGTGCGCGAGGATCGCATCGTGCAAATCGACCGAAGGAGCAAGGTCATCCGTGACGCCGACGGCGTCCGTGCTAAGTTTGGGGTAAATCCCGAGCTGATACCCGACTATCTTGCGCTCGTTGGCGATACCGCCGATGGCTATCCCGGGATCGCGGGCATTGGGCCGAAGGGCGCTGCCGCTCTCCTCACACGTTATGGCGCGATCGAGCTATTCCCGTCGCAAGTGCTCGGTGAGCGGCAGCGTCTCGCGCTGTCGTTCAAGGTACTAGCAACCCTTCGAACCGATGCGAAACTCTTTGCGAACGTCAACGAATTAGAGTGGCGCGGGCCTACAGCCGGATTCCCCGCAGTGTGCGAGCGGCTCGGCGCCCCCGATCTCCTTGCGCGCGTTACAACAGCCGCGCGAGTTCGCGCACGGTAACACTCCTAGGAGGTAGGATGCGGAGATTAGCGGTGCCATTCGCCGCATTTTTGCGGAGAATACGGCTTGCATTTTGCGGCGAATTGGGCTCTTTATATTGAGCTGGGGGCTGCTAGACGTATGTAGTCGCACGTCCAGTTCGTTTCCCAAGTCTTGCCGTTATCGATTGAGAACGCCTGCTCAAAGCGAGGATGCTCGCCATTGCGTAAAATCCACCTATAACGGACGATGACTGGTTTTCCCTCGAAAGTGTCGGCGCAGAAGAAATCACCGACGCCATGATCATCGAAATGACCGACCTGCGGCGGCGTCCCCAGTCCGGACTTCTCTGTTCCAAAGTAAAGCGACCACTGGTGCGACACGGCATCATAGAGGCGGAGCGTCATACTGCGGATATAGCCGCGGGGAGGCGGACACCGAAGGTCGCCAACCTCGAGGTTTCCGCTACCGCTCCAGAACGCTTGAACGACGGAGGATCCGTCGCAATCGTCCCATTCATTGCTGTTAACGAGCCTGTGGCGCAAAATCCTATAATGCGTCCGCCACGTGCCAATGAGAAGATCGAAGTCTTTATGCCCGTCGCGCGTGGTCTGCGTGAGCAGCGGTACGGTTGGCGTTGGCGAAGGCGAACCGGATGTCATACTCAACGTTCCAATCAAGAGGGCGGCTGAGACCGCCACGGTAGTAAGAGTAGTCTTCACGAGTACATCCTTCGTCCTACTGTGGTTTGAACTCAACCAAGCTTAAAGCGTTTCCGAATATCCACGCCTTCAAATGCCCGATCGATCTGACGAAGAGGCATCGACGGCGACGCGTCCTCGAACTTCCCAAGCGTCCGTCGGCTGAAGGATTTCGGCACACTTACATTTTCGACTCCAAGCGCCCAGCTTACCCGCTAGGGGTGTGGGCAGGGATTTTCGACGTTGTAAACTCGTTGCTGAGACACTACACTAGCAGCGGATGCGCCGACAGGATTACACGATCTTCGCGTACGCCAACGCCGGCGTCTTCTGCGATGGCTACATCCTCAGCAGCATCGGCCTCGCGCTGGTGACGCTCACGCCGCGATTCGGCCTCAACGCGGTAACGACGGGCATCATCGGCGCGGGCACGCTCTTCGGCATCCTCGTCGGGGCGCCGCTCTTCGGCCACCTCACCGACCGTCACGGGCGCCGCATTCTGATGATCGCCGATCTCGGTGCATTCGTGGTCATCGCCATTGCGCAGATTTTCGTCACCGCCGCCTGGCAGCTCGTCGCACTGCGCTTTTTGTTGGGCGTGGCGATCGGCGCCGACTATCCGATCGCGACGGCGATTATCGCGGAGTTCATGCCGGCGCCGCGCCGCGGCGCTGCGCTCAGCGCGATGGAAGGCGTGTGGTCGCTGGGCGCCGCTGTCGCCTACATCGCCGGATACGCGCTCCTTCAGACGGGAGCGCAAAGCTGGAAGTGGATCCTCGCCAGTCCCGCGATCTTCGCGGTGATCGGCTTGCTGCTGCGCGCGAGCGCCCCCGAATCGCCGATGTGGCTGGCGGCACGCGATGCCGGCGAGCTGCAGCGCGTCTCGTTCGGAACGCTCTTCCACTCCGCCTACCGCGGCAAGCTGGCATTTATCTCCGCGATGTGGCTACTGCAAGTGGTGCCGCTCTTTGCGATTTACACTTACGCGCCGACCGTCTTGGCCGCGTTGGGCTTGGGCAGCAGCGGTTCGCCGGCGGGAAGCATTGCGATCACCATGGCCTTTGCGCTGGGGGCGTTCGGCGCGATGCCGTTGGTCGAGCGCTGGGGCCGGCGGCCCGTCTGCATCGGCGGATTCGCGCTCGCGGTGCTGGCGTTCGGCATCCTGCCGTTTGCGCAAACCGCGATCGTCGTCGTCGCATTTCTCGCCTACGCGATCGGCATGGGTGCGGCGACGGTGCTCGAACTCATCTACCCGGCCGAGCTTTTCCCCACCTCGATCCGCGCGTCGGGAGCCGGATTCGCAGCAGGGGTGAGCCGGGTGGGCGCATTCGTCGGAACGTTCCTGTTGCCGATCGGCATGGCGCGTTTCGGCGCGACGGCGGTCATCCTCGGCGCGTGTGCGCTCTCGGCGATCGGACTCTGGATCTCATTGCTCTGGGCACCCGAAACGAAAGGAACGGCAATCGTATGATTCTGGCAACGCTGCTGCTTGCCGCGGCGGCAAACGCCGTCGCGCTCACGCATCACGTCCTCCACATGGACGGCACGACAATCCCCTATACCGCACGCGCCGGCACGATACCGCTCAAGAATGCAAAGGGCCGGCCCGATATCTCGATGTTCTACACGGCTTATACAAAAGACGGCGCCGATCCGGCGACACGCCCCGTGACGTTCTTCTACAACGGCGGTCCGGGCGGCTCGAGCGTTTGGCAGCGCATGGCGGCGTTCGGCCCGGTGCGCGTGCTCGTTCCTCCCCCCGGGCAGAGCGTCTGGGCGCCCTATCGCGTCGTCGACAACGAGTACTCGCTGCTCGACGTTACCGACGAGGTCTACGTCGACGCGCCCGGCACCGGCTTTAGCCGCCTGCTGCCCTCAGGAAAGCCCACCGACGCCTACGGCGTCGACGCCGATGCAGCCGCCTTCGCGCAGTTCATTCGTCTGTATTGCTCGCAATACGGCCGCTGGAACGCACCGAAGTACCTCTTCGGCGAAAGCTACGGCACGATTCGCTCGGCCGCCGTCGCGCGGCTGATGGAGAACGGCTTCGGTCAAGCGATCGATCTCAACGGTGTCGTGTTGATGTCGTCGGCGCTCAACGTCGACCTGCTGTGGGACGACGCGATGGTCGGCGGCAACGACTGGCCGTTCGTGCTCTTTTTGCCGACCGAAGCGGCCACCGCGTGGTATTACCATCGCGTCGCCGACCGGTCGACAGATCTCCCGACGTTTCTCTCGCGCGTCGAACGCTTCGCGCTCACCGATTACTTAACGGCCCTTGCCGAGGGCGACGCGCTGCCGCCCGACCGGCGCGAGGCGATCGTCGCGCAGCTCAGCGCCTACACCGGCTTGTCGCCCGCGACGATCCGCGCCGCGAACCTGCGCATCGCGCCGGGGCGATTTCGCAGCGAGCTGCTCCGCGACCAAGGCAAGATGGTCGGCTACATGGACGCGCGGTACTCTGGTTACGACCCGGTCGGCAACCGGGAAGAGCCGGGATGGGACACTTCCGATCTTGCCACCACGCCGCAAGTGCAGGCGGTCTTCAACGACTACATTAGCGAGCAGCTCGGCTATAAAACAGATCTCGAATACCTCACATTGATCGACGTGCTGAGCGAGTGGAGCTGGAAGCACCAAACAGATCTCGGCGGCACCGCCGCACTACTGCGGCCTCCAAACACGATCGTCGACCTCTCCGAGGCGATGGCGGAGAATCCGAGCATGCGCGTCTTTGCTGCGATGGGATACTACGATTTCTCCACGCCCTACTTTCAGCAGCAGTACGACTTCGCGCACCTGCATCTGCCGCCGGACCTGCGGCGCAACCTCACCATCGAGCACTACGAAGCCGGCCATATGCCGTACATCGATACTGCGGCGTTGGCCAAGCTCAAATCCGACCTGACGCGCTGGTACCTCGAACGCTAGCATCGGCATCGCATCAATCTGCAGTCGGTCGAATCTGCGAAAGTGCAAGCCATTGGCCCTGATTCCGGGGAGTCACGCGACCTACGTATCAAACCCTGCCGCCGTCGCGCGTCATCGAAGAAGCCGCGCGCGCGATCGTGCCGACGGCACCTCACTAACCCTTGAAGGAGTTACATCATGGACAGAGTTGCAGAGAACATTCGGAATTTCGACGATCTCGACTTCCACGTCTTTTCCGATCAAGCGTGGGATGAACTCGGAGAGAGTCACGCCGAGCATATCGTCGTGCACTGGCCCGACGGGCGTTCGGTAACCGGCATAGAGCAGCACGTCGAAGATCTGAAAGCGATGTTCGTATATGCCCCCGACACCCGCATCAAGCTCCATCCGGTGAAGTTTGGTTCGGGCGAGTGGACGTGCGTCATCGGGGTAATGGAAGGAACCTTCACGAAGCCGATGCCGCTTGGAAACGGAAAGACCATCGCTCCTACTGGAAAAGCGTTCAGGCTTCCAATGTGCACCGTCGGCCGCTGGAATGACGCTGGTCTGATGGAAGAGGAATACCTGTTCTGGGACAACGCAACGTATATGAAGCAGCTCGGCGTGGAATAGTTAGCCAATGAACGCGCAGTTGACAGATACCCACGTCCACTTTTTTCCTCCGGAGTATCAAAAGCTGTGGCTTGATTACGAGGACGCTCACAACGAGCCGCACTTTCCCGGCCAAGTAGGGTGGAGTCCGAGCCGGATGCTCGAGGACATGGACCGGAGCGGCATCGGCGTGGGCATCTTGTCGCTCGCCTCCACGCCGGGTGTGTGGTTCGACCTTGCTGCGACCGACGCCGAACGGATCGCGCGCGTTTGCAATGACTATGCGGCCGAGATGGTGCGCGACCATCCTGGCCGCTTCGGCCTTTTCGCCGCCTTATCAATGCTGAACGTCAATGCCGCGCTTAGAGAGATTGAATATGCGTTCGACACGCTGAAGGCTGACGGGATAGGACTCCAAAGCAACTATGGCGAGAAGTGGCTCGGCGATCCGACATACAAACCCGTGCTGGAGGAGCTCAATCGCCGACGGGCCGTCGTCTATGTGCATCCACTGGTCGCAGCCTGCTGCGGCGCGCTCAGCGTCGGCGCCGCTCCAGCCGTCATCGAGGTGCCGCATGATACGACTCGCACCGTGACAAGCCTCTTGTTGCACGGTTCGTTAGCCAACTTTCGCGATATAAAGTGGCTGTTCTCACACGCCGGCGGCACGATTCCGATGATGGCAGGGCGGATTAACGCGTTCTACGGATCGCGAGGCGACGTTAAAGACTTTGCGCCTGAGGGGATCGAGGCCGAACTGCGACGGCTTCATTACGACACCGCGAATGCGACATTCTCGCCCTCGATGGCTGCCCTGATGAAGCTCGTGCCGGTCTCCCAGATTATCTACGGCACCGACTACCCCTATTTCGATTTCGATCAATTTGACAACTTGCGCGATCTTGGATTATCGGCCGCAGAACTCGAGGCGATCGGGAATGCTAACGCTTCGCGCCTCATTCCCCGCTTGCGCCTCTAAGCAGTACGCTCGGCTCGAGCCTTATGGGCGCCAATCGTGAATGGAACCTTGACGCCACGCGTCGAAGCACTTCTGCATAAAATCCGTTCGGGACTTAAAGGGAGGCACAACGCATGAGAATCTCGCGTCGTACGCGCAACGCGCTGTGTATCGGCGCGACGGCCGTACTGTTTGTAGGTTGCGCCACGCCGGCGACGGTCCAACCGATGGCGCCAGCCATCGCCGCGGCGCGGCACTCGATGAAAAAACTCCCGCCATTCGACGTCTACGTTGTAATCAACGGAGCCGGCTTAGTCGACGAATATACGAGCACCGGCAAACTCGTCCGATCGTTCTCCGATTCGGGATTCTACGGCCCCAACGACGACGCGTACGACTCCAAGAATAAGCTCTTGTACGTTGACGACGAGGACGAGTATCCGATATCCGAGTTTACCAAGAAGGGTACGTACGAGGGGGAGTTTTCTGATCCGGGGGAGGACACGGAGGAGATAACGTACGACGCCCCCGACGACTGCTTGTTCCTACAGGCGAACGGCCTCTTTAAGCTCACTTCGTCGGGCAAAGTGCTGGCGGAGAACACGACCTATGCAAACTACTCTCTTGCGTTTGACCCTACGGACAAGATCGTCTTCACGGTGATCAATCCGGGCTCGTCTAGCGAGGTGGCATTCTACGATACGAATCTCAACTACCTCGGCTCGGCGTCGATCCCCGACAATGACGGCCTCTTGCTGTGGAATACTGAGAATAAACTGCTGTACGCAATGAGCGCCAACAATACGATGTACGCTTATCAGGTCGATTTCAAAACGCTGACGCTTACGCCGGTGAGTCTGTCCGGTAGTTTCTCGGGTCTCGATTTTCCGCGTATTCTAGCCAACGATAAGGACGGCGACGTCATAATCTCGGACGAGTACGGCGGACACGTCCAAGCGTATGATTCCGAAGGCAACTTTATCTCAACCATCGCGGGTGATCTCGCCGACCCTTGGGGCATCGCCATCGTCCCCAAACATTAACCGTGAGGAACGCTCAGGCCTCGGAAAGTGCAAAGCAGAGTTAATCAGTTTTCGTATCTCGACGCCGCCCGTTTCACGTGCGTCGTGAAGTCGCCAGGGTGCTTTGCGGGTACGTCGACGATCGCGGTTCGACAGCGAAGCTTCCGCCGAACGAGCACCATCGGACGCTAGGACTCAGACGGCCGTTAGAGTTGGGGCGCTCACGGCGGAGAAGGCAGCATTTGATTAACTCTCAGCGCCATCGAGCGTTTTCGGCATCGTCAGCCGTTTTTCAAGGCCGCCCGTTCCGCGTACGTTTCCGCAACGAAGCCGGCGAACGTGACGGCCGCGCCGACCGCGAGTCGAGCGTGACGGGGTAAAAGACCTTTTCTCAGGTCACTGAGACTAGCAACGACCGCGCCTAGCTGCTGTAGACATCTACGGGCGAGAGCGGCGCCCTTTTTCGCATCATCGATGCCTGCCGGAACTAGCTCGAGGGCCTTGAGCGTCGATTTGGTGATATCGACGAGATCAGCTGTTTTCTCAGGAGCCGGCTCGCCGATGAGAGGCAAGACCGTCCGACAAACCGATTCGACAAGCTCCTTTGCTCCACCGATGGCGTCGTTAGGATTATCGTTTGCGAGGAGATGCAGCCGCCTACCACGGTCATCGATAGACGCCAAGTCCTCGACACGGGTCACCGCGAAAGAACGTGGGGCAGTCACGGCCGGCCTAAAGACGCCGTCCGCGAAGAAGAAGCCGTCACGCTCCGCGGCTTTGATGAGGAAATCTTCCTTCGATGCAGCCACTTCCTCAATCAATGCCCCCAGCGCATCGCCAAGTCGATTCAGCTGTTGCGGATCATTCTGATCAACGCTGGCTACGTAACGGCGGAATTGCGTTCGGCGCTCCCCGGCGGGTCCGCCTGGGTCCTCGGCCCTACGAATATCCACGTCTGCAAATACCCGATCGATCTGACGAAGAGGAATCGACGCTGACGCGTCCTCGAACTTCCCAAGCGTCCGTCGGCTGAAGGATTTCGGCACACTTACATTTTCGACTCCAAGCGCCCAGCTTACCCGCTAGGGGTGTCGCCGTATTATCGCCCGCGACCTCATGTCAATACGTTACCTCGGCGGTTACATATACGTTACTATCTGTCAAATCACGCTTTCCCCAAGGAGGGCCTGAGCCCGGGCCGGGAATCGCGCGCTCTGCCCCTAGCAGCCCGTAGTGAAACGGGTTAAAATCACGCAATGTCGATCGACGACTTTGTACGGTACGCCAAAGTGCTCCATGCCTTGACCGCTGATTTTGTCCACGCAGTCCCCGAGGACAAGTGGGACTTTACGCCTGACGCGCCCGGAAAGTCTGGGCACGCACCGGCACCGCATCGGATTGGCGACGGCTTCGCGCCGTTTTGCAAACAACTGCGGCACGTCGTCTGTGTGCGTGGTGTCTACAATGCCGCGCTGGCGACGAGAAAAGTGGATTGGGCGCGAAAGCACGAGCACTATGCCGGCCCGCTGACTCGGGAGGCGTTGCTCGCGGGGCTGGATGACAAGCAGCGACACTTGCTCGCCATACTGGAAACCGTCGACATCGACGCGCCGATTGATTGGGATGGAACCCCTTTTACCTTCGCGCTGTTCACGTGGGAATTTGTGCAACACGAGGCGATCCATCACGGTCAGTGGAGCGTCTATGCCTCGCTCGCCGGGTTCGACACGCCGCTCAGCTGGCGAACGTCATGGGGCTTGTGACGCCTCCCTGTCGATAAGCGAATTTACTTGCCGCCTACCAATCCTTTACTGGCGGCCTTGGCCAAAAGCGCGGCTCTGGTTCTCACGCCATAGGCCTTGAAAATCTCTTTGATATGGTTGCTTATGGTGTATTCGCTACGTCTCAAGGACTGCGCGATTTCGGCCGTGGACTTGCCCAGGCACAGTTCTTCGAAGACCGATTGTTGCATTGGTGAAAGCACTGTCATCGGACGTTCGGTCGCAGCCCGAAGTTCGTCGGCCAACCAGCTCAGCGGATAGTGTCGCAGTTTCTCCTCGATCATCGGTAGGAGATCGCGATTCGCGGTGACGCGGTACTCGCTCATCAGGCACTCCGCTACGCGGAAATCGTAACCAACCCGTTCGTAAATCGCTCGCGCTTCCCGAACGTCTGCTAAGCCCCGAGCTCGGTTGCCGGTTGCGAGCTCCACAAGGCCGGTCGCGTATTTTACAGAGGCCTGCACGCGCACGTCGTGAGGATACACCGGCAGCCGGACAGCCCCGAGATTACGGTATTGTGCAAGGTACATCGAAGCCCTGGCCGGATCGACGCCACAAAAGAGCTCGGCGAGCATGAGCAGCCCGGCCCGTTCTTCGCCGACTGTTTCCTGCCAATCCACTTCCTTGGCCAGCCGCTCCGCCTCGTCGAGCTCGACACGGGACCACCTGCGCTCCCCGAAGTAATGCGCGATAAAGGAGCGGTCGCACGCTGCGATGACCTTCAAAGCCGTCGTCTCGGCCGCCTCAGACGCGCTCTTAAGATGACGGAAAGCGCTGAAATAGTCGCCGTGAAACGCTTTTCCCCAGGCGAGCAAACTGAGAGCAAAAAATCGATTATAAAAGGAGCCTTTTGGCCAAGGAGCGCCGCTGAGCTCGTGCTCGACTTCCGCAGTGGCCTCCGGAATATAGAGTTCACGCGACAGCTCGGCGAGTGACAGGGTTATAGCCGTTCTCCACTCACGGTCGGTAATCAACTCCTCAATAGACGGTCGCCCGAGCTCCACGTCTTCGTCTCGGTTGGGGCGGAGAAGACGTAGAGCCCCGAGCAAGCACTGCGCCTGTTCAAAAACGCGTCCTTCATACTGCAGGACGTAAGCTTCAATAATCAGGGCACGGGTGCGCCAATGGCGGGAGGAGCCGCTTTTAATCAGTTCGAGCGCCTGTCGCGCACGCTCGGTGTTTTGCTCGAGCAGATGACGGTTCACTACGTGCCGACCGACATATGCGACGAGATCGCCGTCGTCGAGTAGCTGGGCGGTCTTGAGGGCAGCGCTCAGTAACTGGTCGGCCGATGCAAGGTCCTGCGTGCGGGCATAGAGTTCACCTAGGAAAGCGTCTCGCTTTACTCGGTCACGCGGTCTACTGGCCGGGATGCGTAACCCCATGAGCAAGCCCAGCGCAGCAGCGGGCCGGCCGCACTGTCGATGCGCGCGAGCCGCCTTCAGCACGAGATCGAGCGGCTCGCACTTTCGGGCCGAACCGTCGTAGATCTCGGCGGCGTCCTGATACAGACCCTCGTCGTACGCGCGTTCAAAATCGTCGCGCCATGCAGCCTTGGAGCGTGGCTTCTTCGGGAGGCCTGTCACTGAGAACCGGCTTCTGGGGCCAGTGGCAGGTTGCCCCCATACCGGTTAGTTTTAGCTACTAACCCTCGAAGAGGATGCTTGCCTATGAAATAAGCCAAGCAAGCTTCGTACTTGGCTATGTTTAGCTAAACCTGAGGCTAGTAATAGGCAGGGATGGGTGACCGGCTCTACGTATACCCGCTCCAGTATTTTCGTCCATTTGAGGGGCTGACCGATGCGCCAGTTTCACCTGATCGATTTGGAACGAACACGTTCGTATTCGGCCTTCGTCTTGCGGAAGGCGGTGAGCAGCCGGGTCGCGAGCTCGGGCGCGTACGACGAAATGCTCGAAGCCAAAACCTCCACACTCACATCCGTATCCTCGATCCCACTTCCTACTCATAACCGGTCCACCACTTTCGCCATTTGAGGGGCTAACCGATGCGCCAGCTTCACTTGACCGATTTGGAACGAGGCATCTTAAGGGCACTCGCAAACGGCATGCAGAGCAAGGAGATAGCAGCCCTCCTCAACCGAAGCATCGCCACCATTGAACTGCACGTCCGTATGTTGTTTGTGAAATTTGACGCTCGATCGCGAGCTCACCTGGTGGCATGCGCGCTTTGCGAAGGGGCAATCGGGTCGAAAGACCTCGACGGCTTCAGCTCTGGGACGCAGGGGCCTCAGGCGCTTGCGAATTCCTTGAGGCTAGTATCCGGGCGATGAGCATGTCACCAAGAACGCGCTCGTTCTCGCGAGCTGGCTTAGCAAAATCGTCTTCTAATTAGTTGCCACTCCTTGGTAAGATCCGTGTATCGCGAAACTATCATGACTTCCAAGCAAGAACCGTAGACGGTAGCTGGCTTCGTAGGGATCCCAAGCAGTGGCGACGTGCGCCGTAGCGCGAAAGTGGCAAAGCCCCTCTAGGTCCCAATGCTGACAGCTAGGACTGTTACCTCGTCCACCGTCTTGTAGATCTTGAACGGATTGCCGCCCCTCGGATAGTGCCAAAATTCGATGCCGCCGCTGCTCGACTCGAAGCAGTACAAGTTACTTCCGACGACGACTTTGCCTTGCTGAGTATTAATTGGTGTATTCTTCTTACCGACGATAAACGGATTGAGCACATCAGTGTAACCCCGGTAGCATGTGTCGGTGAGAATCGCTTCGCCGGCGGACGTGAGCGTTTTACCGGACAGAGTAGCCTCGTTCATGCCGGTCTCATCCTTACCGCTGGTGGCTTCTTGGTCGCCAACCTCGATGTATTTTCCGTCCCACATCGTGCCGTTGGGAGAATTGATCGTGATGCCGCTAGTCGAGAGCGTCGTCTCTTGCTTCGTTCCGGCCAGTAGGGCACAGACGCTAACCTCATCGTACTCGCCTGCGCCAATGACGTTGCCCTTGTTGTCGTAACCCATGGGCGCGACGGATTCGCAGTCCGTGTCGCTGTAGGTCGCGCCCTTCTTGGCGTCGCCCTTCAAATAGACGATGAGTCTGCCAGGCGAGCTGCCGGTAATTGCGACGTCTCCCTTGGAGTCGATCGAACATCCCACGAGCGTGCCACCCGGGCGGTAGGTCTTGAGTAACGTCGTCCCGCCATGCGCATACTCCACGAGCGTTCCGGCGCCGGAGTCTACGAAGTAAACGTCGCCCTTGGCGTCGACGCATCCGCCGACCGCCACAAAACCGCCGAGTGTTCCTACCTGCTTGCCGCTCGAGTAATCGTACACGTTAACGTCGCCGGTCTGCTCGTCCAAGGCGTAGATGAGGATCGAATTGCCGCCTTTGCCCCGAGGGAGCATCCACGACCTGCCGCGGTTTGCCGCGGCGCCCAGCGCCTGAGTTGCGCCCGCGGCGGGGAGCGTAGCCGTTGGGACTTGCGATCCACCGCCGGCGCATCCAGCGATGAGGCCCACCGCACCGGCGCTGAGGATAAACGCGTATTTCATCACTGGCCACCTCTTATGGAGACGAGTCTATTCGTGGACGCGGCTTTCCCGCCGAAGCGTGAAAAACCCGGGGAACGGGTCCGGGAATCGCGTCAGTTTGCTGACCAAAATTCCGCCGGCGTCGAGTTTTCCCTAAGGAACGCCTTCCTCCGAGCGGCCCGGAGAGCCGTCGATCTCGCGGAGCAATTTCCGCGCTATGCCCGCGTACTGCGATCGGCCGGTGATTCTCGCCATCAGACGATAGGCGTTGGCCAGCGGACGCGGGTGGCTCGTCTCTTTGAGGACGTCGACGGCCTGCGCTATGGCGCTCTGCGCTAGCTCGGACTCTCCCATCCCGCAGAGTGCCTCGGCCTGGATAAGCAGTGAGAGCCCGACATATCGACCCAACCCGATGTTCGCGTACACCGCCCCGCCCGCTGCGGCGCCCTCGAGCGCGGGTTTGAACGCTCGGCGCGCAAGATGGAGCCGCGCGCGTGCCATTTCCCGCGAGGCCTGCGTCAGCGGATTTCCGGTCGAGTACTTGGAGAGTTCAGCAGTGTACGCAGCGGCTGCAGCGAGCACGCCGGCCTCGAAGTTTGCGTTCACGAGTTCGGAGAGCACGCCGGCGTGCACCCATCCGGTGCCAGCGATGCGAGCGGAATCGACGAGCGGTGCCAGCAGTCGCGCAGCGTCTGCCGGGCGGCCGGCAAGGCGATAGTGCGTGGATAGATGCGTGGCGATGATCAGCGACCCGCGGATCAAGCCCGCTTCGAGTGCGGCACGATAGCAGTCCCACAGCAGGTCTTCGGAGCGTTGAGCATCTTTCGCGAGAAGCGAACTCATCAGCGCGACCATGGCATGCGAGCTGATCTCAGTTGATGGGTCGGTAGGGTTCCTGTCGACGACGCTGCACGCTTCGGACGCAAGCCTGAGAGCCCGATCGACGCCTCCGTTGTCGGCGAGCAGCTCCGCCTTGAGAAGCAGCGCCTGCGCCAACGCGCTAGGAACGCGGGCACCGATACTTCCGCCGATCCACGGACGTAGCCGGTCGATGCTTTGCTCAGCGAGCGCGTCGGCGAGTTTCCAATTCCCGCCAGCCATGGCGACTCCGGCTAAGGCAACGTTCGCTTCAACGCGAGCGAGATCTCCATCGGTCGTCACTTCCGCGGCGAGCGTGTTTGCAAGGTTGGCGTGGCGATAGGCTTGCGTGAACTGATCCGCGTCCCGATACAGCCGCGCAAGGCGCACCTCGACCGCTCCGCGTTGCTCCCCTGCGATGTCACCGCTGAGCCGTTCGAGGGTTTGCGCAGCTGCCCGCCAGTCGCCGGCGTTCTCAAGCGCTTCGCTGAGCGCGACGTGAGCGTCAAACGCGTCGGGCGCGATCGTGATCACCGGCTCGATGTTAGCGGGTTCATCGGTGAGAAGCCGCCGCGCGATGCGGCTGAGCGCAGCTCGTCGTTCGCGGTAGAGGTGTCGCTCGGAGAGGTGCAGTGACTTTGCGACCGCCGCATAGGGCTCGCCCCTGATTTCGCAGCGTACGACGATTTCACGTTGTCTCGGCGAGAGTTCGTCGAACACCGACCGAACTGCCCTTGCAACGTCGCGGCGATCGATTGACGGCAATATCCGCGCAGCGAGAGCGTTAGCGGGGAGCGGGCGCGGCTCGATGGCGAATCTGAGCAGTTCACCGCAAGCGCGGATCGTTTCGGCATCGAACCGCCGCTCAGGGATTCGCTTTCTAGGCATGCCCTCTCTCCGGCTGGCCGCAACGATCGAATGCGAAGGTCTTCATCGGCTAGGTCTCCCTTGAAGCTTGAACTCTTGCCCGTTTCAGGGCCTTCTTCGCACCGACCATCTATTCCACCGCAGCGGACGTTGGGCCAAGGCGGTGCGGGCCCTGGGCGCTATAGGCAAGGCCCTGCGCTTTAGCTCCCCGTTGCTTTCCTTTGCACTGCGACCTTATGTGAGACAAAGAGTTAAGCTGGGGTTGAGTGCAGTAGGTTGTTCGAGCTGCGCCGCCTCAAACTCTGTGCCACACTGCTCCGAGTGGGAGAGCCGGCAACGTGTGAGCGTTGCAGAGCGAGCCGCTAAGCTGCTCGACGAACGCAGCGCCTAGGCTTTTGTGATTCTGTGTAGTGAACGGTGTAGTGAAAAGCACCAACAGTCACAAACGCCATATAAAATAAGGCACAAACCACTACGCGGAGGGAGCGTTTTGACTTGGCGGGAGCGTGTAGGAGGTTCTCCTAACGTCCCCGCCACTACCCTCTGAGCTTCGACTATCCTTGCTGGCACTGGCAATTTTTCGCATAGGGGTACGAAAGCCTTAGAAATTGTGGGCATTTTTTTCCGATTCTGTGTAGTAAACGGTGTAGTGAGCCGCTTGGACCATTAAGACAAGTCGTTTCCACCAGCGTGCCGCTAGCGGGTGGCCTCCCACGCTACTCCCGTGTTATGATTTGATGTGGTGGGGTGCTAAGACTCCTCCCCAAACGAGGCTTTATCATGAAGTTCACGCGACTCTCGATCTGCGGACTTACCATCGCATTCGCTATTCTGATGCTGGGGAACGCGCCCGGACCCACACCATCAGACGAGGCAAGTGCGGTTCTGCGAATAAGCAATCTGCGCATGCGCGCCATATTCGCACACGACATGGTAACGTGGGGGCGCTATACTTCGGAACAACTACAGACCATCACTGAGGAAGGCCACGTTCTTACTAAGTCCGAGGTCATGGCGTCAAAGCCCGAACCTTATCCCGATACGGGTGCGTGGGTTGGGCGTCCCTCGGTACGTTTTATCGGTGATACCGCACTCGTAAGCGGAAAAGTGATCGAAACCGAAAAGTACCCGGGCGGGACCGTAGTGACGAACTTCGCCAGAACGGAGCTGTACGCGAGAGAGCACGGTGAGTGGATGGAACAGGCGAGCCAAGTGACCATTCTGCAAAAGAACTACACGAAGGGTATGACCAACCCGCCCACGGTACTCACTCCGTTCACCGGCCGTTATGAATGGGCTCCGGGGATGATCGAAACGCTCAGCATCGTTGGTTCACGCCTTGTCTCAACCCTCGATGGCACCCCGGACCCGCTGATTTTTATTAGCCCCGATGCAACGACACAGGCGGACGATCTAGGCATCGGAACGTTTTACCGTGACGCAAGTGGCAAGGTCGCGGGGTATGTCTACCAACGCTGCGACGGCCAAACAATCCGCATTCCAAAGATCTAAGACCCCCAAGCCCACCTCGCTGTCGTATCGATGCAGCGGTCGGCGGCTCCGCCGCGCGCCTCGTGACTGCTGCGAAGACTGGAGGCGACACTGACCCCTCGTCGTCGGCGAGCGCCACGACGCCGCTCCAAGGGGCGGGTTACCATCTCAGATGCCTACGGTTGCCGATCGGCCAAAAGATCGGCCAAGCGATCGGCCAAAGTTCCTAGTATTTTTAATCAAAATTGGGTAATATAAGGCCGAAATGGCCCACAAAATTTCGGCCAAAACACCTCTTGAAACCCCGCAGCGGATCGAGCCTGCTGTCCTCGAGGTTGCTCCGCCGCGCGTTGCCGACCTCATTGCAGAAATCTCGGCCGCCTCGGCGAGCCTTGCTGGGGCGCTCCATCCGCGGGCGGCCGCCAGCTTGGCTGAACTGGTGCGCATCATGAATGCCTACTACAGCAATCTCATCGAGGGGCACAATACGCGTCCCGCGGAAATCGTACGCGCGTTGGCGGGCGAGTTTGACGCTGATGAGTCGCGGCGCAATCTTCAGGAAGAGGCCGCCGCGCACGTGCGCGTACAAGCCCGCGTCGACGAACTCGCAGCCGAAGGAACGCTTCCGAACCCGACTTCCGGCGAGTTTATCCGATGGTTTCACGCCGAGTTCTATCAGAGCGTACCGCCCGCGATGCTGATCGTCCGTGGACGCGAAGGAGAGTACGAGATGAAACCCGGCCAGTACCGCACCAGCATCGCGCAGGATGTCGCTGTTGGTAGGCATCAGCCGCCATCAGGTCCGTACGTCGCCGATTTCATGCGTTACTTTTCGGAAAGATACCGGCTTGACGATCTAGGAATGGCGATGCGCATTATCTACATTCCCGCCGCTCACCACCGCTTCAACTACATCCACCCGTTTCCCGACGGAAACGGTCGCGTAAGCCGCCTCATGAGTCACGCGATGGCTCACGCTTCCGGCATTGGCGCGCACGGCTTGTGGTCGATTTCGCGAGGATTGGCGCGCGGTCTCGGCGATCGTACGCAATATAAGCGCATGATGGATTTTGCCGACTCGCCGCGTGAAAGCGATCTCGACGGCAGGGGCAATTTGTCACTTCGTGCACTCACCGATTTCACGGCATGGTTTTTAGAAGTCTGCCTCGATCAGCTACGCTTCATGGGCGAGCTGTTCGATCTCGATTCGATGGCCAAGCGGCTTCGCACGTGGGTCGAACGTGACGATCGTTTCAAGCCTGAAGTCGGCCGTCTTTTGGAAGAGGCTGCCATTCGCGGGGAATTCGATCGCGGCGAAACTTCGAGAATCACGGGTTTACCTGAACGAACGGCAAGACGGGTTTTGAACGACGCTTGTGCCGCCGGTCTGCTAGCTTCGGACACGCCCAAGGGGCCAGTGTCCCTGCGTTTTCCGCCCGATGATGCCGAAGCGATGTTTCCCCGCTTATTTCAAACCGCATGATAACGATGATAAGGCGCGGATCATTGGCCGAGAGGACGTCTCTCGATAAGGCCCCTCCGCAGCGTCTAGGCTCAGGTGATTCGGTGTGGTAAACGGTGTAGTGAAAAGTACAGACCGCCGCAAACGCCATGTAAAATAAGGCGAAAATCCGTAAGTGGCGGGAGCGTTTTGACTTGGCGGGAGCGTGTAGGAATCGAACCTACCAGTCGTCTTGCGACGACCTCAGCGATTTTGAAGACCGTGCGAGCCACCAGACCCGTACGCTCCCATGGCGATGAACGATCGTCCTCACGGATTGTGCCGTCCTGCCCAAAGCCCTCTTGACCGCCAAGGCGTCGCTCTCTAGTCGGCCGAAGTGAGAGCCGTTCTCTGCAATCCTGGCCATGGACGACGCGGGAACGGAAAGAGAGATGTCCGATGTGCGATAGTTGCGATACTCACCCGACGAAGAATTGCTTCTGCACGGGCGACCCCACATTCGCGCTCTGCCCTTGCTCGAAGGGTCAATATTGCAGCGTGTGCGGGCACAATCCCGACCCAAACGCCCGGGATTCGAGTGGGAGCTAGGGCGCTTGCTCGTACATAAGGAGAAGTCATGAACGAAGGGCAAGGATCACCGTCGAGCCTGCAGCAGCAGTGGCTATCCGCTCTGGAAGAGCAGTACCGGATCGTCAACAATAACCTTCAGAGGTTTCTGGCCTCGCCGCCGCCGCATAGCTCGGGCGAGCTCGCGTCGTGGGCCTCCTATATGGCGACGGTCGAAAACTATCTCGCGCAATATCGGACGATGGCGCTCTATCTTCAGGGGCTCGGCTATAGCGCGCTCTTCGATCGCGTACAGCAGGTGTTGGCCGACGTGCATCAAGCCGGCCTCGCCTATGCGGCAATGCACAAGAACGCGCTCGAACAGGAAGGCAAGCAGTTTGCTGCAGCTCAAAGCGCCTCCCAAGCCTGGTTTGACACTATGCAGAACATCATGAAGGAGCGCCAAAAGGCATTCGACGCGGCGAACGCCCAGTGGGAAGCCACCTTTAGACGCAACTAGACGCAACGGCAGGGCGAAGAGCCGAAGAGGGGCGGCGCTAAGCGGCGAATCAAGGAGCGGTGAAGACCCGCTCCGATATCCGCAACGTCGCCATCATAGCGCACGTCGACCATGGGAAGACGACACTTGTCGATGCCATGCTCAAACAGAGCGGCGTCTTCAGAGAAGGGCAGCAGGTCGCGACGCGCGTCCTCGACTCCAATCCGCTCGAGCGCGAGCGCGGGATCACGATCCTGGCGAAGAACACCGCCGTTCGCCACGGCGACGTGAAATTCAACATCGTCGATACGCCGGGCCATTCCGACTTCGGCGGCGAGGTGGAGCGCGTGCTGCAGATGGTTCAGGGCGTGCTCTTGCTCGTCGACGCCGCCGAGGGGGTCATGCCGCAGACCCGGTTCGTTCTGCGCAAGGCGCTCGAACTCGACCTGCGCGCAATCGTCGTCGTCAACAAGATCGATCGCAAGGACGCGCGGGCGCAAGAGGTCGTAAATGAGACGTTCGATCTGTTCGTCGAGCTGGGCGCGAACGACGAGCAAGCCGACTTTCCGGTGCTCTTCACCAACGCGAAGGCGGGCATCGCGAAGCGCGCGCTCTCCGACGCGAGCGACTCGCTCGAGCCGCTCTTCGAGACGATCGTGGCTCGCGTGCCGGAAGCGCCTTCCGAAGATGGGCCCTTTGCGCTCTTGATCTCGGCGATCGATCACAACCGTTACGTCGGTCGCGTCGGCATCGGACGGATCTTTCGCGGCAGCGCGCGGCGCAACGACCCGATCGTCAAGATCGCACGGGACGGCACCGTAACGAGCGGCCTGCGGCTCACGAGCCTGCTCATCTTCGCCGGCTTGGAACGAATCGACGTCGACGAAGCTTCCGCTGGTGACATCGTCTGCATCTCCGGCATCGAGGACCTGAACATCGGCGACACGATCGCGGACGCACAGGCGCCCGAGCCGATTCATGCCGTCGCCGTCGACGAGCCGACCGTCTCGATGTTTTTCAGCGTCAACAACTCGCCGTTCGCGGGAAGGGAAGGCAAGTTTCTCACCTCGCGTCAGATTCGCGAGCGCCTGATGCGCGAGCTGGAATCGAACGTCGCGCTGCGCGTTGCCGAGACCGGCTCGCCCGATACGTTCGAAGTGCGTGGGCGCGGCGAGCTCCATCTTGCCATCTTGATCGAGACGATGCGGCGCGAAGGGTACGAGCTTGCCGTTTCCAAACCGCAGGTGATCTTGAGCGAACGCGACGGCCGGCGCTGGGAACCGGTCGAGTACGTCGTCGTCGACGTTCCGGAGGCGTACGCCGGAGCCGTGATCGAAGCGCTCGGCCGGCGCAAAGCCACGATGTCGAATATGCTTCCGGTCGGCGACGCGCAGCGGCTCGAATACACGATGCCGACCCGCGCCATCTTCGGGCTACGCGGCGAGCTTCTCACCCTGACTCGCGGCACGGCGGTCTTATCCCACACCTATTACGATCACCAGCCCTGGCAAGGGGAGGTACCCGGGCGCAATGTCGGCGCGCTGGTCGCGAGCGATACGGGAAGAACGACCGGCTACGCGCTGATGGGCCTCGAACAGCGCGGGCGCTTCTTCGTCGGTCCGGGGGTCGACGTCTACGAGGGAATGATCGTGGGGCGGACCAACGACAATTACGACGTCGCGATCAACGTGGTCCGTGAAAAGAAGCTCACCAACATGCGCGCGGCGGGCTCGGACGAGAACGTGAAACTAGCCCCACCCGAAGAGCTTTCGCTCGAGCGCGCGATCGAATTCATCGAGGACGACGAGCTCGTCGAGGTCACACCCGAATCGATCCGCCTTCGCAAGCGCATCCTCAACGAAGGCGATCGCCTACGGCTGCGCAAGCGCGAGGCGGCCGCCGCGGCCAACCGCTAGGCATTGCGGAATCTCTAGATCGCGAGGCCTTCAGCGATCGCGCGATCCTCAGTCCAGGTGCGCCCCTCGGCCATGAGCCGTCGCATCTCGCCGTCGCCGATTTCGTTTTCGAGCGCGGCGAGTATTCGATCGTATTCCTGTCGCTCGGTGTATTCGCGAGGAGATGCGAGCGTGTCCATACGGGCATCGACAAAGCCGATCAAGTATGCCGCTTGCGCCCGAGCGTGCACGTCATCCGCCTCGTCGTCGTGCTGCAGCGCCGCGATCGCCCCCAAATGTTGTAACGCGACCGCCGTGAAGACCCCGTGCTCTTCGCGAGCGGCGAGGGCGAGAGCCTCGCGAGCCTGCGTTCTTGCTTCTACGAAACGATCCAGTGCAATCGAATACGCAGCCATGTTGCATAATGCTTGGACGACATGATCGCGCTGGTTCAACTCGCGAAATGCCTCGAGCGCTTGGGCAGCGACTCGTAACGCGGCTTCCACGTCGCCCACCTGAAACTCGAGCTCTGCTAAGAATCCTTTGTATTCCGGCGCGCCATGCTCGCCGTCGATCAGTTTGGAACTCGATACCGCCTCGGCGCATAACACGCGAGCCGCAGCAAGGTCGCCGACGCGAACGCGTGCCGAAGCCAGACATATCAAAGCGAGGCTTACGCCACGATGGGCTTCGAGTCTCCGAAAGACGGTCAGCGCGGCCTCCAGTAACTCCTCCCCTTCTTTGGTCTTTCCTAGAACTACGAGGGAGTTGCCGACCATATGTTGGGCGCGAGCAACTCCCAGTGGGTCACCGAGGTTCTTATACTGACCGAGCGCTCGTTCCGCGGCGGCCTGCGTCTCCTTAAACTGATAGAGCGCAGCATTCCGGCTCGCTTCAGCAAGGTCTAGACGTGCGCAAACGTTGGGAGGCGTGTTTTCGTCGGCTCCTTCGCGCGCGGCCCGCAGCCATCGTAGCCACTCCGTCGCCGCTAACAGCCACCATGAGCCGTAACCAAGCGTCGCGACAAGGTGCTGGCCAAGTACGAAGTCGCCCCGCTTTAAGAGCGCCCAATCGACCGCGGATCGCCAGTTTTCACGCTCCGGTTCGATGAGCTCGTGCAAGTCACGCCTCGGAGTCCTTTCGTGCATATCGTCGATGCGCTGGGCGAGTTCAAGATAGGCTCGTGCGTGCGCGCCCGCAACGGCCTCGTGCTCCCCGCTCTCGAGAAGCTTCTCGCGCGCATACTCTCTGGTCGATTCGAGTAGCCGATATCGAGTGCCATTTGCCGAAAACTCCGGTTGAACGAGCGATTTGTCGACCAGCGACGCCAGAAGATCGAGCGCTTCCCACGATTCGATCGCGTCGCCCACTGTAGCGTCGAGGTCCCCACAGACGGGGCTTACCTCATCGAGCGCCCAACCGCCGGTGAAGATGGAAAGCCGGCCGAACAATCGCTGCTCCTTGGGGGAGAGTAAATCGTAGCTCCACTCGATCAACGCGCGCATCGTCTGGTGGCGCGGCAATGCCGTCCGGCTTCCGCCGGCGAGGAGGCTGAGACGTTCGTCCAGCTTCCGCGCGAGTTGACGCGGCGCCAGAACCTTCACGCGGGCCGCCGCTAACTCGATCGCCAGCGCGATCCCATCCAACCGCCGGCAAATCTCCCCAATGGTCGAAGCGTCTTTATCCGTTAGCTGAAATTTTGCATCGGAGCCTTCTGCACGCTGCACAAAGAGCGCGATCCCTCCGTAGTGCAACGCTTCTTGCGCCGTGAGCGAAGCGCCGGGGAGCGGAACGGCAAGTGATGGCATTGCGTAGACCTTTTCGCCCTCGATGCGCAGCGGCTCGCGGGTGGTCGCAAGCAATCGCACCTGCGGACAATCGCGCAAGATGGCATTGGATATTCTTGCGATCTCCCCAACGAGATGCTCGCAGTTGTCCAAAATCAGCAACAAACGTTTGCGTTTCAGGTAGTGCAGGAGCGTCTCGAACGCGGGGCGCCCCGGCTGCTCCGCCACGCCCAATGCCGAAGCGATCGTGCTCGCAGCCAGACTCGGATCGTCCAACGGCGCGAACTCGACGAGCCAGACGCCGTCGGCAAAACCGTCGAGTAGATCGGCGCCCACCTGCAATGCGACGCGGGTCTTGCCGACACCGCCGGTTCCGGTGAGGGTAACGAGCGCCGAGTCCGCCATCAGCGCCTTCACTTCAGCGACCACATCGTCGCGACCAATCAACGCCGTCCGTTGTCGAGGCAGGTTGTTCGGGAAGGAGTCCAGCGAACGCAGCGGCGGAAACGTCTCCGCCAGACCGGGTGCTACCAATTGCCAAACGCGTTCGGGATCCGCCAGATCCTTAAGCCGGTGTTCGCCGAGATCCAGGAGCTCCGTGTGCTCCGTCATCATGCCGCGCAAAAGTTGCGCAGTCGCCGCCGAAGTGACAACCTGGCCGCCGTGGCAGACCGCCAGCAGCCGAGCAACGCGATTTACCGCCGGCCCAAAGTAATCGCCCTGACGCTCGTCGGTTGCGCCGCTGTGCAGCGCCATACGCACCGCAAGGCCACCGATCGAGCTCCAGTCTTCGCCGGCGAGCGCTCGCTGTAAGGCGATCGCTGCCGCAATGCCATCGGACGCACGCCAGAAAGCCGCGCAGAATTCATCGCCGACCGCCTTGAAGACGTAACCGCCGTTCTCTTCGATCGCGGCGCGTACCAGTTCGTCGTGGCGGCGAAGCGCGTCGGCCATGGCCTGACGCCGCTCCTCCCAGTGGCGCGTGCTTCCCTCGATGTCGGTGAAGAGCAGCGTTACTGTGCCGCTCGGAAGCGGAGATGCCTGCGGCCCCATATCACCTCATCGCTATCGCTTGTCACCGAGCCGGCGCATCAGATAATCCGTCGTTGCTGTATCGGCCTGAAGCCACGATGCGTAGCGAAAAAAGCCGTGGATCTCGTTGGGGATGACGAGCTGCTCAAAGGGCACGCGCGCGATGCGCAGGCGCTCGACCAGGTCGACCATCTGGTGAAACTCCACGTTGCGGTCGTCGTCGCCTTGGATCAGCAGCACCGGCGATTTCCAGGTCGCAATTGCAGCGTCGGGCGACGACTCCCAGGCGAGCTTCATGATCGCCTTCGTGTCGTAGCGTTGATATCGTTTCGGCTGTGTAAAACCCCAGAGCGGGTTATCGATGTCGAGCGACCAGTCGTGGACGCCGTGAAAATCCACGCCAGCCTTGAAGATGTCGGAGTTGCGCGCCAGCGCGAGCGCCGTCAAGTATCCGCCGTACGATCCGCCCCAGATGCCGATTCGATTGCGATCGACCGCGGGATAACGCTGCAGGAAGCGCGCACCGCCGACGACGTCTTGATATTCCGAGGCTCCCGTCGGGCCCCAGCGCGCCGGAAAATTGAAGTCGTGCCCGTACCCGATGCCCAACCGGTAGTTCACGGAAAGCACCACGAATCCGCGGCTCGTCAGGTATTGGTTCACGGCATACGAGTTGGAATAGTAATCCATGTAGTGCCACGTCAGCAGCATCTGCCGCGGCGGTCCGCCGTGAACGAAAATGATGCCGGGATGTTTTCCAGGGGTGTTCGGCAGAAAGAGTTGGCCGTGAATCAGCCAGCCATCGGGCGCGCGAAATGAGACTTCGCGCGGCGTGACGAGTTGCGATGCGGGGAAGTCGCTCGGGAGGAGGTTCGCGTCGAGCGCACGCTGCGGGCCTGCGCTCTCGATCGTCACGAGCGGCGGTTGTTGCGCGGTCGCACGATCGAATGCGACGGCGTTATCGGCGAGCGCAACCGGCTGCCACTCGCTGCTCGCACCGTCAGTTAACTCCGTAATCCTTCCGGTAGCGGCATCGACCCGAAAAAGATGGCGGCGATCATCGTCTCCCCGAGTGGTTCCGGTGTTGGCCGAGTAGGCAATCGATTCGCGATCCGGCGAAACCGCAACGTCTTCCACCATGAAGTCACCGGGAGTCAGCAGCCGCGCTGGACCGCCATTTGCGGAAACCGCATACAGATGCGGCCAGTTGTCGTGCTCGCCGTTAAAAACGAGTCCATCGCCTGCAACCCACTCCAACAGCGGCCCGCCGCCGCTCTGCGGGAGTGAATCGCGTGCAGTAGTGCCGCTCGACCAGACTAAGCGCGCGGTCGTGGTTCTCGCGTCGCCGACCCAAATGTGCCACGGAACCGGATTCCAGTTCAGCGGATTCTGCGGCGGTCCGCCATCGCCGTGCACGCGGATGAACGCAATCTCCCGGCCGTCAGGCGACCAGCGCGGCATGATGTCTTGTGACGTCGTCGGTGCGATGTACTCGAGCGGCGTCGCGTCACTCCGATAGATCGCGATGAAGCTGTGGTCGGTGCGCGTGGAAACGAAGGCGAGCCCCGAGCCGTTGGGAGACCATTGTAGATCGGAATCCTGACCGCGATCGAAGAAGAGCCGCCGCGCCGCGCCGCTTCCATCGATCGGCGAAACCATCACCGCGCCGCCGTTCGTAAACGCGACGCGGGTTCCATCTGGTGAGATCGCCGGCGCATCACCGTCTCCGAGAAGCTTCGGAATGGCGCTGCCGCTCGTCGTAACGGACCACACCTGCATCTGCGGCTGCTGCGGGCTGGAGGCGGCATCGGGTTGCAGCGGCAGTGGCCAGTTGGCATCGTGGTCGCCGCCGCGCACGTAGACGACGCGCGAGTCACCGGCCGAGATGGCGAGATTCGTGATCTCTTGACCGTCGTCGCCGCCCGACGAGAAGAGCTGCGCCGGCGACCACGCCGGTGCGCGCGCGAACCAAATTGTTCGAACGCCCTGAGTGTCGAGCGCGTAGGCAACCGCGGTACCGCGATCGTCGCGCACGAGCGCTTCGGGGAATGGATAGCTCAATAACTGGACGAGCGTAAATGCGGCAAGCATGCCGCTCTTTACGCCGTCGCGGTTGCGCGTTCCCCGACCGTAAAGGTCAGCTCGCCGCGATTTTCGTCGAAGCCGACTTCGACGGTCTCGCCTTCGTTGATCTCGCCGGCCAAAATCTTGCGGCCGATGGGTGTCTCCAGCTCCTTCTGAATCGTTCGCTTGAGCGGACGCGCGCCGTAGTGCGGATCGTAGCCGACCTTGACGATGTGGCGCTTTGCCGCATCCGTGAGTACCAGCGTAATGCGGCGCTCGGCAAGGCGCTGGCGCAGCCGCTGGAGCTGGAGGTCGACGATCGTGAGCAGCTCCTCCTCGTCGAGTGCGTGGAAGACGATGATCTCGTCGACGCGATTGAGGAACTCCGGCCGGAAGTGCTGCCGCAGCTCGTCGAGCACCGTCGCGCGCATGATCGCGTAATCTGCACCGTTGAACGAGCCCTTGTAGTCGAGAATGCGATGGCTCCCGATATTCGAGGTCATGATAACGATCGTGTTCTTAAAATCGACCGTGTGCCCCTGACCGTCGGTCAGGCGTCCGTCGTCGAGTATCTGCAGGAAGACGTTGAAAACGTCGGGGTGCGCCTTTTCGATCTCATCGAAGAGGACCACCGAGTACGGGCGGCGGCGCACCGCCTCGGTAAGCTGACCGCCCTCTTCGAAGCCGACGTATCCCGGCGGCGCGCCGAGCAATCGCGCCACGGTATGGCGCTCCTGATATTCGGACATGTCGATGCGAATCAGCGCGCGCTCGTCGTCGAAGAGATACTCGGCGAGAGCCCGCGCCAGCTCGGTCTTTCCGACGCCCGTCGGCCCCAAGAAGATGAACGAGCCGATCGGCCGATTGGGATCGGCCAGCCCCGAGCGCGAGCGCAAGACCGCTTGAGCGACCGCGTCGACCGCTTCGTTTTGACCGACGACGCGCCGGTGGAGCTCGTCCTCGAGATGGAGCAGCTTCTGCTTCTCTCCTTCCAAGAGCTTGGTAACCGGGATGCCCGTCCAGCGAGAAATCACGCCGGCGATATCGTCTTCGTCGACCTCTTCTTTGGAGAGCCGCGCGCCGTCCTTACGTGCGAGCTGCTGCTCCTCGACCTCCAGCTCTTTCTGCAGCTTTGGAAGCGTGCCGTAACGCAGCTCCGCGACACGGTTGAGATCGTACTGGCGCTCCGCCTGCTCGATCTGCACCTTCGCCTGCTCGATTTGGTCGCGGATCGTGCGAAGCTTGACGGCCGCGTTCTTCTCCGCATCCCATCGCGTGCGGAGTTTCACTTGCTCCTCGCGCAGCTCCGCCAGCTCTTTTTCGAGCTGTTCCAAGCGACGGCGGCTCGCTGCGTCATCTTCCTTGCGTAGCGCCTCGCGCTCGATCTCCAGCTGCAAGACCCGGCGCGAGACTTCGTCGAGCTCCTGGGGCATCGAATCGATCTCCGTGCGCAGCTTCGCGCCCGCTTCGTCGACCAAGTCGATTGCCTTGTCGGGCAGAAAGCGGTCGCTGATGTAGCGATTGCTCATCGTCGCGGCCGCAACGAGCGCCGCGTCCTTGATGCGCACGCCGTGATGGGCTTCGTATTTTTCCTTGAGACCGCGCAGAATCGAGATGGTGTCCTCGACGCTCGGCTGATCGACCATAATCGGCGCGAAGCGGCGTTCGAGTGCGGCATCCTTCTCGATGTACCTGCGATACTCGTCGAGCGTCGTCGCACCGATCATGTGCAGCTCGCCGCGAGCCAGCATCGGCTTGAGCAAGTTGCCCGCGTCCATCGCGCCCTCGGCCTTGCCCGCGCCGACGACGGTATGCAGCTCGTCGACGAAGAGGATGATTTGGCCCTCGGAAGCGGCGACGTCCTTGAGAACGGCCTTGAGGCGCTCTTCGAACTCGCCGCGGTACTTCGCGCCCGCGATGAGCGCGCCCATGTCGAGTGTGACGATCCGCTTGCTCTTCAAACCTTCGGGCACGTCGCCGCGCACGATGCGTTGCGCCAAGCCCTCGACGATCGCCGTCTTGCCGACGCCGGGATCCCCGATGAGCACCGGATTGTTCTTGGTGCGGCGTGAGAGCACTTGGACGACGCGGCGAATCTCCTCGTCGCGCCCGATCACGGGATCGAGTTTGCCGCGCTCGGCCTCCAGCGTGAGGTCGCGCCCGTAGCGCTCGAGCGATTTGTACGTGCCTTCGGGATCCTTCGTCGTGACGCGCTGGTTGCCGCGAACTTCGCGCAGCGCTTGGAGCAACTTGTCCTTGGTCAGGCCCGCGTCGCGAAAGAGTCTGCCCACGGTTCCCGATGACTGCGCCATCGCAAGCAGCACGTGCTCGACCGAGGTGTAGTCGTCTTGGAGCGCCTTCGCTTCGTTCTCGGCGACGCTCATGATGCGCGCCAGCTCGGGCGAGAGGGTGACCTGCGCGCTTTCGGCGCTTCCGCCGCTCAGGCGCGGAAGACGCCCGATCGCTTCATTGACTTGCCGCTCGAGCGCCTTGGGGTCGGCTCCGGCCTTCGCCAGAATATCCGGTGCGATGCCCCGCTCCTGGTCGAGCAGCGCCGCGAGCATGTGTTCGGGCGCCGTCTGCGTGTTGTGCTCCTGCAGCGCGCGCGAATAGGCCGCGTTGAGCGCGTCCGCGACGCGCTCGGTCATCTTCTCAACGTTCATCTCCCAACCATGATACCGCGCCCTCAGCTCGTTGGTACAGGACTCTCCTGCGTAAGAAAGGCGGAGGCCCGCGAAAGCTGCGCTGCGGTCGGCTCCTGGATCGGCGCGGACGGTACAGGAGCGCTTCGCGCGGAGTCGGAAGGCGCGACGGTGCTCGAAATCGCGGGCGGAGCCCTGCGAGTCTACTATCTCTTCGACGTTGCCGACACGATCGATTTAGCAAAGATGAGCGCGCTCGGCGGCGAGACGCGAGCGCCAGCGGCTCTTCCGCTGCGCCGCCACGCCCCGCCCTATCTGCAGTTTCCGGTTCCGCCCCTGGTAGCGAACCTGCCGGAGGCCCAGCTCGGCGAACTGCGCTGCTCGGTCCGAGTGAAGTTTTACGACTACGGCATCATCTCGCTGCGGCTGACCTTCTCGGCGGCCGGCTCGTGGGACGACGTCGCCGCGCTGACGGAGCGTGCGCGCGGCGACGAAAGGATCACGCGCTTTGCCGAAGCGACCGTGACGCGCATCTGCGACGAGTACTCGCATGCGCTCGACGAGCGCCATCCCGCACTGGTCGAGGATTACCTCATCGTCGAGATCGAGCGGTTCGCCGAGGGGCTCGATGCCGAAACCCTCTTGAACGATCATGCCGCCGCACTCGCGAGCCTCTTGCTCGGCGAGCGCCGCCCGCTCTCTTCAATGGAAGTTGAAGAGGCGCTGCGCACGCGGTTCTCCTACCACGAGGACGATCTGACGATCGTGCAGTGGGATACGGCCATCGTCTACGACCGCGGCGAGAGCGCCCGCGCGATCGAGGAGATCCTAGAGTTCGCGAACTCGCAGCTTCTGGAGCTGCGAACCTACGACGCGTTGCTCGATCGCGAGCTCGACACGATCTATAAGATGCAACCGGGAGGGCCGCCGCGATCGCTGCGTGGGCGACGCGAAGCCGAACAGGCAGCAACGCTGCGTTATCTCATCGTCGACGTGCTCGAGCTGACCGATCGCTCCAGCAACGCGCTCAAAATCGTGGGCGATGCCTACTACGCGCGGATCTATCGCGCCGCCGCGGTGCGGCTGGGTCTCGCCGATTGGCAGCGGCAGATCGATACCAAGCTCGCCAGCGTTGGCGAGATGTACCGCTTCTTCAGCGACGAAGCGCGGAGCCGCCGCGACGAGTTCCTCGAGGTCACCATCGTCGTGCTCGTGGCCTTCGAGGTCATTATCGGCATCCTAACGCTGCTCCACCTCTAGCATCGCTTCTGCGCACTCGCGATCGCTTTGGCTTTGCGAGGCGGCAAGTCTGCGCACGACGCGCTCTCGATCGGCGGCGGTGCGGTTTTGGCTGAGTTTTGCCTTCGCGTAGAGGGCTTCGGCATGCAGCTCGAACGCTACGATTGCGCGCAACTGAGCCTTCCGATAATCGGCGTCGAGCAGCTCCGGGAGCCAGGCGCCGGGCTTTTCGCCTTCCATTTTTCTGCTCAGCAGTTGCACGGCGCCCCATGCGTCGATTTGCCGCAACCGCCCGCACACGTGCACCGCGGTGTAGTTCCAGGTTGGCACCGATACGTATGGTTCCTCGTACCAGGATGCCGATACGTAGGCATGCGGGCCTTCGAAGACGAGCGTCGCGGCGGCGCCCGCAAGGATTTCCCCCGCGTGCGGATTTGCGCGCGCGACGTGGCCGACGATCCAGATTTCCTCGCCGCGCGTTTGTGCGATCATCGGAATATGCGAGACACGCGAATATTCGCCCGCGCCGGTTACGAGCAATCCGAACGGGTGCCGTTCGATCAGCGCGAGGGCCCACGCGCGCTCGGTAACCTCAAAGTGCGTCGGAACGTACATCACTACAGCTCGAGCGCGACCGCGACGGCTCCGTCTTCCGTCCATTCGGCACCGAGGGCCATCGCCTCGCGTAGCCGCGTCCCGACGGAGATCTCCAGCGCCGCACTCACGCGTTCGTACTCTTGGCGCTCGGTGTACTCGCGTTGCGCCTCCAGCGACTTCAAGCGCGCGTCGACGAAGCCCAACAGCATCGCAGCCCGTTCGCGTCCTTCGTGGGCGCTACGCTTATCGGGATACTTTTGCAGCGCCCCAACGGCGGCCAGATGTTGAAGCACGAACGCCGTAAGCACGGTTTGTTTGACGTCACCAAGCGCCGCCAGCGCCTGCCGGGCACAGGAGCGAGCGTCGTCAAAGGAGTCGAGCGCAACGAGATACGCGGACATGTTGGCGAGATCGTTGGCGACGGAGCGGCGGTTCTGGGTCGCTTCATGGCCAGCCAGCGCTTCTTCGGCGCACTGCAGTGCGGCGGCAGCGTCGCCGCCGGCGAACTCGACTTCGGCGAGGCTTCCGGCAATCGAGGCCGCGGGCTGCTCGAGCCCTAAGGCAACGTAATACGCCAGCGCCTCGGCGTAGAAGCGCCGTGCGCCCGGGATATCGCCGCGCCGTGAGCGCGCCGTGCCCAGGTTGCCTAACGCTAATGCCTGGAGCCGACGATTATCGATCCGGCACGCAGTCTCGAGAGCCTCCTCGAGGAAGACCTCGCCTTCAGCGCCGCGGCCCAGCGCTCCAAGCGCGCCGCCCGCCGTGACCTTCACGCGAGCAAGCTGCGATTCGTCGAGCCCGCTGCTGTTGCGCAGCGCTTGCTCCGCGGAAAGCAGCGCCGCTTTAAACTCCCCCAGCGATCCGCTTAACATCGCGTCGGCAAGGAAGAGTCGTGCGACGACGTCGTTGGGCGTGGCCTCGTCGCAGCAGTCGATGGCGGACCGGACGTAGCGACGCCCTTCAACCGGCGACGTCGAGTACCATACGCGGGCGGTTGCCGCGGCGAGGAGCCTCCCCGCGCGCACATCGTTTTGCTCGCCCAACGCGTGGCGCAAGGCAGTGCGAAAGTTATCGACTTCGGCCTGGGCTTCTCGGAACCACGACCGTTCGGGAGCGGTGTACCAGTCGCGATCGAGACGCTCCGCGACGTCCAGAAACGCCAGCGCGTGACGATGCGCCAGGGGCTGCCGCTCGCCGCGCTCCGCCAACTTCTCCAGCGCGTATTGGCGCGTCGCCTCGAGCAGATGGTAGCGCGCGTCGCCCCGCGCGAAATCGACCATCACCAGCGACTGCGTCACGAGTGACGAAAGCAGCTCCAAGATGTCCTCGCGCGGCAGCCGCTCGTCGCTGCAGAGGGCAGTGGCCGTATCGAGCGTAAAGCCGCCCGCGAATATGGCGAGACGGTCGAAAAGCAGGCGCGCCTGTGATGAGAGCAGCCCGTAACTCCAGTCGATGACCGCCCGCATCGTTTGGTGGCGTGGAAACGCCGCCGTTCCATTACCCGTCAGCAAATCGAAGACGCGATCGAGGCGCTCGCAGATCTGAGTCGGCGAAAGCACCGAGGCGCGCGCTGCTGCCAGCTCCAGCGCGAGCGGCAAGCCATCGAGGCGTCGGCAAATCTCGACGACGGGCTCGACGTTTTCACGCGTCACCGAAAAACGAGAGTCCGTGGCGCGAACGCGGTCCGCGAAAAGCGCCACTGCGCCGTACTTCATCGCCTCCTCCGGAGCGAGAACGTCCTTGGGAGGAATGGACAAGGGTGGAATGCGGTAGACTCGCTCGCCGGAGATCCTCAGCGCTTCACGGCTCGTCACCATGAACGAGAGAAACGGCGCTTCCGGCAAGAGCGATCCCACGAGGCTGCGAGCGTGGCCGATGACGTGTTCGCAATTGTCGAGGATGATGAGGAGCCGCTTTTGCGCGAGGTATGCGATGAGCGTCTCTAGGATCGGTCGCTGCGGGGACTCTTGCACGTGCAGGGCCGCCGCGAGCGCCTGGGCGACGAGCGACGGGTCGCTCAGCGGCGCGAGTTCGACGAACCAAACGCCGTCGGGAAAGCGATTGAGCAATCGCGCGCCGGCCTCGACGGTCAGACGCGTCTTCCCGGCACCTCCGGTTCCAACGATGCTGACCAGCGGCGCGTTCTCGACGAGACGCGTGACTTCGCCCACAACCTCATCGCGGCCGAGAAACGAGGTAAGCTGCCGTGGCAGGTTATGGGACGGCGGCGGAGCCTCGTGTTCGGCGATGCGCGTCCCGCGTGCTCGTCGCGCCGAGAGTTCGAGAGCCCCCCGTGCCTCTTGCGAGAGGTTGAGCGCGTCGGCGATTCGGTCGAGCGTGTTGCGATACGGCACCTTCCTGTAACCGCGCTCCAGGGCACTCACCGCCTGCACGCTGATCAATGCGCGCTCGGCAAGCATCTGCTGCGAGAGCCCGGCCGCAACGCGATACGTCTTGATGAGCGTCGCCAAATCGGCGGCCGCCGCAACGTCGTTCGGCGGGGCGGATAATGACTTCACCGCCCTCGCCCTTCGTGCCGTGCGGGCCCGGTCCATGCGCGGTGAATGAAGAGTGGCTTACTCGCCGGGTTCGGGGGCTACTCCGTACGGGTCGCCGTAGGCCGATGGGAACTGATAGAAGCCATAATGGCCGCCATGGCCCTTTAAATCGATTGCGTCGATGTACCCCGCCGCGTCCGCGACCCAGAGCGCCTTCCCTTTGTAGTCGAAGTTCATATTGGTGGGCTGGGTGAAGTACTTCGAGCCTGTAACGAACGGGCCGCAATTTGAAAGCTTCAGGCACGCGTACACGCCGTCGGCAAGCGATCCTTTACTGATTTGATTGATGTAATAGAGGTCGTCGCTCTGATCGAAGGCGATGCCGCCCGTGCTTGGGATTCCGGAAACGATGACCGCGCCGTTGCCGCTGCATCCGGTAAACTCGACGATCGAGCCGCTCTGCGTGTTCGGATCGTTGAAACTCCAGAAGCAGTTGCCTTGATGGTCGATCGCCGCGCCTTCGCCCTGAAGCTGGTCGCTGCCGTAGGTAAGCACGCGGTACGGCTCGCTTTGCCGGCTGAGATAGACGCTGACGCTGCCCGCGCCGCCTGTGACCGTCATGCCGTTCGAGACGGCTACCAGATTGCGGTTTGGCGTGGCGGCAACGTTGACGGGGTCCTGGCCATAATCGTCGAGCGTCTCGATCGGGACTTTCGGAATCTTTTTCTTCTTCACTCGATAGACGAGAACGTTCGAATGGCCGCCGTTCGACACGTACACAAAGCCGTTGACCGTCGCGACCGAGCCCTGCGGCCCTGACACACCATAGCTAATTGTCGTCAGCGGCGTCAGCGTAAAGCCCGATCGCTTGTAGACGCCGATGTCGTCGCCGTACGGCTGAGCGCTGAACATGAGATCTTCGCCGTAGTGGTTGGCACTGGGCATCATCGTTACGGACTGGGTCAGCGTTTCGAGCGTGCCGGCGGGCGATTGAGACGGCACCGCCGATCCGCCGCCGCAGCCGCCGAGCAATGCAAGCGAGACCGACGCAGAGGCCACCGTACGTAAAAGCCGCACGATCATATTAACGGGCATCGCCATCACTTTTGTTCTAACGCTCCCGATGTCCTGGACGCCGGCCCGCCTCGTTTCTTTTTCTGAATGGAAGAGGAAGATAAGACGCGAGGCGGGCTTGTTGGCGATGCTCCAATCGCAGGCGAGGGGATGCGCGCTCCGTCGCTAGCGCGCGCATCCCCATCATAACAGCCGAGAACAGCTTGTAAATCATGCGATCGCTACGATATGGGTTACTGTCGCAGCTAACTGAGCCTAAATCGAGTTCGTGATGTCGACGTTCGCCCAACCGAGCAGCTTGTCGTGCTTGCCGCCGTTATAGTCGAAGGTCGCAGTGCACGAGCCGGTCGTTGGTCCGGCGGTAACGATATACTGATCCGGGTTGCTCGGGTTCGCCACGACGGTCGCGATGCCGGACGAGCCGCCGCAATTGTCCAACTCGCTCAGCGTGCCCTTCTTGTCCTTAGGCACCCGAACGGTAACCGTAACCGGGGCATAGTTAGACGCCGTGAAATCGATGGTGCAAGGCGTGGCTCGTACGCCTCCGTGCGCCGGACAGTGATCTTTGACTTGCGGCGCGATCACGCTCGGTCCGCCCGCGGGCGTTAGGGGCGCTTGCGATCCGCTGCAACCGGCTACCAACGCTGCCGTGACGGCAAGCGCAATGGCTCCAAAGAGATACCGAGCCGAGTACGATGTTTGCATGAAGTAATCTCCTTATAATCCGAGAGGCTAACGAAAGGAATCGTACCATCGGTATGGCCGTGGGGCATCATGCACTTCGCAGCGTGTCGGCAACTGTAGTAGAAGGTGTGTGAGTCCCCGGTCCAGATAGAAGCCCTTCAGCCGACCTTCGAGCCTAAAGCATCGCCGTCGCGTCTTCCGGCCGATATGGCCGAAGGCGGGCAGAGCCGGCCCTCGAGCGTTACCTCAGTCAGCTGAAAAGACGGCGATGGATTGTGCATAGTACCAAACGTTGGAAAACGATCGCAACAGCTCTCCAACATGATGCGTCTGGGGATCGTACGCATACACCTCGACGGTCGTCGCGGGATAATCGACCGCTGCGAAGAGCTCGGTGTCGTGCTCCGCAAATGCAAGACCGAAGTACGATCCGTCGCGAATGGGATGGTAAAGCTTCGGATGGTGCGAGCTGTACGGAAAGATCGCGAGATCGTCGCCTTCTCCGATGCCATTGGGCGAGATGCTCGTTGCCAGATTTCCTTTAGCGTCCGTCGTCATATAAAAAGCCGCCGATTGACCGAGCGGTGCATAAGCCCGAGCTTTCTCCGAACGGGAAGGAAACTCGTCGATGCTTTCTTCGCTCGCCCCGCTCTGCCAGATGTCAAAGACGTCACCCACGCCATCGGCGGCAACCGTAAAGAAGAGCTTTCCGTTAAGCTTTGCGTGCTGGTCGGTTAGCGTCTTTGCGGGCTTCGGACAGATCTCGCGATCGCGAAGCGGCAAGGGATACTCCTCGATCTTGAATTCCGGCGTCGTCAAATAGAGCACGCTACCCTCAATATACGACCCGGTCGGCGATTGGGCGAGCAAACAGGAGATCGCGGGCTCCGTCTCTCCGGAGGGAAAAACGTCGAGCTCCGAACCATTCGATAAGTAATTCACTACATAAAGATTGTTATCGGAGTCGACCGCCAAGAGTCCGTACCGACCTCCGCTGCGCTGCGCAATCTTGTAGATCGGCTTCTGCCTCGGCGATTTTTCCTTTCCGTTGAAGACTTCGATATACGGATAGCTGCCCGACCCCCCATCGACGTAAAGCAGTTCGGAGGGCAACTTCGGCGACGGTTTCTCCAACGAGGCCGCCGGCATGACGCCGTGCGTATCGTTGAACGAACCGGCGGGGGTTGCGCAACCCGCTAACGAGAGCGCCGCAATTAGTAACGCCTTACGAGCCGTCAGATTCATGGATGAGCCTCCTTTTTTCGCAGCGTTCGGTAGTCGCCGTCGCGGATCGTGACGCCGTGCGTATCGAGCCATTCGAGCAACGGCACCGCATACTTGCGCGACGCCCCCAGCATATCGCGGAACTGCGCGGCGGTCATGCGCTCGCGCTCCCGCAAATGCGCCTCGACGCGCGCCCGGATCTGCGCGACCTGCGAGCCTCGATAGAGGTCGTCGCCCACCTTCACGAACGCGCCCTGCGCGAGCATGGTATCGAAGGCTTTCGCGATGCCCGGCAACTGCGAGAGCTTGACGGATGATGCGGCAGCGGCGAACGGGATCGGCAGAAATCGCTGCGCTTCCGCGACCGGGACGAGCTGCTCGAAGAAGGCGCGCTGCGCGGAGGTCAGGGATGGCCGGTGCGCGAGCGTCGCATAGTATCCGCCGCGATTGCTCAGGCGCCCCTCCTCGACAAAATGTGCCGCGACGCGCACGAAGAGGGCTTCGGGCACTCGGACGGTCCGCGAGAGCGCGATCGACGTCAGCCCGATCGCCCACGGCTCTTTGCGGTGCGCTTCTTCGAGCTCGGCGAGTACTGCGCAGAGGAACGCATCGGCGGCACTACCGTCGACGTACGCCGGCGGCCGCGCCACGGAGATCGCGTCCCCTTGCGCGACGAGCCGATCGAGGGCGTCGCGTGCCGAGCTCTCGCGCAGGTTCGCCGTAGCTGCGATCGCCCCGAGCTCGACCGCAGCGAGCCGCTTTTCGCGAAGTACCGCCAGCACCGCGCCTTCGGTTGTCGTTCGCCCGTCGGCGGACGTCGAGACGTCGACGCCTTCGACGTAGCCGCCGCCGAGCAGCGTCATCGGCGAGGGACGGCGCAGGACGAAACGTACTCCCGGAAATGCGACGACCGGTTCGCGAAGATGGAGCTCCGCTCGCAGTTCGCGCGCCCCCGCGATCGCGTCGCCGGCGACGAGCGTTCCAAGAATTTCCGCCGATCCGACGTAGACTCGTACCGGCGTTCGGCGACGCAAGAGTGGAGCGGCGCTCTGGAGCGGGACGAAGCGCACCGCGAGACTGCGGCGCGCCGCCAGCTCGTGCCCGACGATCGCCTGGCCGCGCCGAATCTCGCGGCGATCGAGGCCGGGCAGATTGAGCGCGACGCGCGACCCGGCTTCGACTCTTTCTCGCGTCGTTTCGAAGACGCCGATGCTCCGAACGTGAGCCGGCTTGCCGCCCGGCTCGAGCGCGAGCGTTTCACCGGCTGCAATGGTGCCCTGCATGAGCGTCCCGGTAACGACGGTGCCGAGCCCCGGCAGCGCGAACGCCCGGTCGATCGGGAGGTAGACGGGCGCGTTCGCATTGCGCGGAGGCGCCGTCGCAAGCTCGTCGTGCAATGCGGCCGTTAGCCGATCGATTCCCTCGCCGGTCACGGCGGAAACCGCGTAGACCGGCGCGCTCGCGGCGATCGTTCCCTGCAAGCGTAGCCGAATTCGCTCGAGCGCGGCCTCTCGCTGCTGCGGCTCGAGAAGATCGATCTTGCTCGCGACGACGAGCACCCGGCGCACGTTGAGGAACTGCAATATCTGGAGATGCTCGAGCGTTTGGGGCATGACGCCCTCGTTGGCATCGACGACCAGCAGCAAGAGCTCCATGCCGGCCGCGCCCGCAAGCATGTTGTGCAGGAAGCGCTCGTGTCCGGGAACGTCGACGATGCCGCCTTCCACGCCGTCGTCGAAGCGCAGGTGCGCGAAACCGAGATCGAGGGTCATGCCGCGCAGCTGCTCTTCGATCAAACGGTCGGGGTTGGTTCCCGTGAGCGCGGCGATCAGCGCCGACTTTCCGTGATCGACGTGCCCGGCCGTCCCGACGATGTGCACGGCGGCTTATCCGGCCTTTTTTGTGCGAATCCCGTATTCCGCGAGGATTTCGTCTGCCGCTCGAAAGCCCGACTCGGCGCCGCCCTCCATGAAGCCTTGATAGGCGACCGACGTGTGCTCGCCCGCAAAGTGAACGCGTCCTTGCACTCTGGCCTCGTGACCGGCGATCGTCGTGCACTGTCCGACGAGCCAGCACGAGTAGCTCGCGAGAATGTTCGGATCGGCTTGGGCGTTTCCGAACGTCGCCTTGCCGTTCCACGCCGAGGAGACGCCGGGCCAGATGCGGTCGAGCTGTTCGAAGAACTGCCGCACGTGCCGCTCCACCGCCGCCGCCTCGCCGACGCCGGCGTACGGCGTCGGAGGCGTGTCGAGCATCGCGGGATTGGCCGCGGTGAAGACCTCGATGAGGCCGTTGCGCCCGCGCTGCCCGAGCGAGTAGTCGAGCGCGCTCTGCACCGGCAGCGTCGTCCAAATTTGACCGGTGGTCGGCTCGGGCCACGGATGGGTCGAACGCATCCAGGCGCGCCGGTCGAACTGCAGGTGAAGCTTGGTGTGATACCCGTAGCCGAGATTTTCGATCGCGTTTTCCTTCGCGGAATCGAACCCCGCACCCGAATAATCGACCGCGCGCAGCGCGATGAACGGAATCGCGAGCACGACGCGATCCGCATAGACCGTCTCACTCGTCGCGCCGCCGAAGCGCAGCTCGTATGAGCCGCCCGCTCGCCGAATCGAGAGCAGCCGCCGATTGAAACGAATGCTGCCCGGCGGCAGCCAAGCTGCGATCGCTTCCGGGAGCGCTTGGCTGCCGGCGGCAAGGATATACCGCTGATCCGAATAGCCGAGCACGTTCATCTCGTGAGTGCGGTCGTAGTTGCGCTGCGCGCCGAGCTGCAGCACGAGGTTGAGTGCGCTCAGCTCGGCGATCTCGCGTCCGTACTCGTTGCGATACGACTCCTTGACGAGCCTCCCGAGCTGCGAGTCGAGGCCGCCCGGGACGTAGCGCTCGATCCAATCCCGCATGCTCATCGAATCGAGCCGGCGCGCCGTCGGCGTCGCATTCGCGTAGGTTGTGGCCGGGTCGACGCGGCCGAGCTGCTCTTGGAGGATCGGATAGATCTTCGCAAAGTCCCGATCGGCGTCGGCCATCGAGTAATACGCACCGCCGAGGTAGCAGGTGTCGCGCGCGTGCGGCGGACGCGCCGCGTACGTGTCGAGCAATCCCAGGCCGAAGCGCCGCGCGAGCTGGTGAATCGTCACGTGCGTCGTATCTACCATCGCCCCGCACCACTCGGTGTGCTGCCCATCGTCCCAATAGCGCCGCTCGGAATGCATGCGCCCGCCGACGCGCGATGATGACTCGTAGAGCGTTGCCTCGATCCCCGCGTCGCGCAGACGCATGGCGGTTACCAGCCCGGCGATGCCGGCGCCGACGATCGCGACGCGTTCGCGCCCGAGCGTCTGCGAAACGGCGCGCACCGCAAATTCGGGAAGAGCCGCCGCGGCGACCGCAGCCACTCCCGCGCCGCGAATGAATGCGCGACGAGACTTGTCATCCTGAGCGCGCGCGAAGCGCGCAGTCGAAGGATCGTTCAAAGCTTGATGCTGAGATCGGCAAAGAAGCCGAAGGGTTGAAACGCCGACGAGATTCCGACTTCGGTGATGTTGTAGAACGTTCCGTACGGATAGCGGAGCTGAACGGGCGGATTCTTCACGAAGTTGCCGGCCGGCGCGAGTATGTTCGACGGAAGATTCGAGTAGACGCAGGTCGCCGAATTATCCCAGGCGTAGCCGCGCTGGAAACAGCGGTTGTACAGGTTGACCGCCTGCAGCGTCAGCGTCATGCGGGGCGTGATATCGTAGCTCGTCTGCAGGTTCGCGGAGAGCTCCGCCGGCTGAACGAACGCGCCGAGGTTGTCGAAGTGCCCGCTATACGGGTCGGGCAAAAAGACGGCCCCGATCGACCCGCCGGAGCAGCTGGCGCCCGGCGTGAGCGGCGTCTTGGACGGCAGCGCGGAGCAGGATTGCGGCACGTAGCCCGGCCAGACCAGCGGCGAACCGTAGTTCGAGCCGTCGTCGTAATGCAGCGAGGGCGTCACGTCGAGCCGGCCACGGCGGTAGTTGAGAATCAGCGATGCGACGTCGGGCACTTCGTAGCCGTTCGCGGCGTTGAAGGGACTCGGGATCACGTCGTACGGCGTGTACCAGCCCGACGTGTCGAAGAGCGGTTGCATTGCGGCGGTGTAGTAGGGATTTGGAATTTTCAACTTGCCTTGGTCGCGCGTCCCGGACTGCGTGTTGGGAAGCACCGGCGCGGCATTGCCCGGATAGGCGCCGCTTCCGCAGGCCTGCCAGTCCGGCGAGCTTTTCGTCACGCCCGCGCAGGCCGACGTATACGAATTGTAGAGCTCGACCTGCGTGTTGAGGGCATCGATGACACTCACGCCGTTGATCGGGCCGAATCGGATGCGGTTCTGGGTGTGCGTGTAGGAGAGCATGCCGGAGATGCCGTCGCGGCTGAAGTCGCCGTATTGCAGCGAGAGCTCGACGCCGTACGATTCCTGCGTTCCGACGTTGAGGCCGGCGAGCGTGCCCTGCACCGCGTTGATCGCTTGAAACTGCAGCTGATTGCTGGTGTCGCGGTAGAAGGGCGTCACCTTATACGAGAGCTGCGTGCCTTTGACGTGCTTCTCGAGCGAAAGGTCGAAGTTGTCCGACGTATCCGGATAGATGTCGTGATCGGGCGTGTGGTAGCCGTACGGATAGAACTGCGCGATGAACGAGGCGAGATTCTGCTGGTAGGTGTTGTACTGATAGTACGACGAGCCTTCGGCGCGCGCGTATTTGCCGGCCGAGCCGCGGAGCACGGTGTCGGGATTGATCGTGTACGTAAACGAGAGGCGCGGCTGGAAGACGTTTGAGACGTTCGTGCCCGCGCCGACGTTGTACAAGCCATTGCCCGGTTCGGTCAGCGGCGCCAACCCGGGCGCGCAGGCTGCGAACGAATCGGTCGACGAGTCCCAGCTCCACTGCGTCGCTTTGCCGGGCGCGCCGCAGAACTCGTTGTTGTATGCGTCGAACCAGAACTGGCGCGCCGGGTAGGCGTCTTCGAGATTATTCGTCGAGTACTCGAAGTGATCGAGACGCGCGCCGGCGTTGACGACGAGCCGGTCGTTTGGCTCCCAAAGATCGGTCAGCGCGTACGAGGAGAAGTGCGGCGTTACGTCATCGACCTGCGCGCTCTCGCCGTTTTCGGTCATCATCCAGCGCGCGCCGGCCTCGGCTGCGGGCGACCCGGGCGGCGCGTATCCGGGCGTGAGGTTGAAATCGTAGGAGCCTTCGCCGGGATAACATCCGCCGTGTGAAAGGCATCCGCCCTGGCTTCCCGCATCGAAACAGCTCCAGGGCTGCCCGGTGACGTAGTTATAGCACTTTCCGTTCGGCGTGCCGTAGCTCGAGAGGATCGTGCCCAGGCCGGTCGGCTTGAGGCTCGTCGTGGCGGGATCGGTCGAGCTATAGGCCGCGTTGTAGGTCTGCAATCGCTGCGTCATGTACGAGGTCTCGACCGTGATCAGGTTCTGCGTGGCGAGCTGATTGGCGTAGATAAGACTGCCCCCGGAGCCGTGCTCGTAGACTTCGTAGTCGGCCGGGTCGGAGCCGAAGACGAGTTGCGCGCTGTTTGGCCCATTGATGAACCAGTTCGAGTACGCGCCGTAGACGAGTGCGCGCAGATACGAGTGTGGATCGATATTCTTCTGATACTGAAACTTCTCGATCGAATAGCCGTTCCAGTTGCCGTCGCGGTCGCTGGGATCGATGGGCGAGCCCGGCGGACGATTCGTCGGACTGCTGGGAAAGAGCCCGATGGTGACATCTTGCGGCCGCGGTGCTTCCATCAGCGGACCGTCATAGTAGAGCGAATCGAGGTACGGCATAGGATATCCGATGCCGGTTTTCTTCCCGACTTCGGGCGTGTATCCGATATCGTTCGCGGAGCTGTAGAACTGCGCCGCGATGCCGCCGGTGACGTAGAGCATCTGAATGTCGTCGCGCAGTGCCGACGTGCGATGCGGCACCCCGATGTGCAGATTGATCACGTTCTCCCGGTCGAAATCGGCCGCTTGCGCGTAACTGTAGCCGGGCTGGTAGATGAATCCATAATTGGGCGCTTTTCCGCCCGAGCCGTCGAGGATATTGTAAATGTTGTTGTCGGTTGGGACGTAAAGCGGATAGAAATAGAGAGGGTCGCTCACGGCGCCGAATTGGTCGCCGTAACGGAACGTTTGATCCGTGCCGGAGAGTCCAACGTAGTAGGAAAAGAGGCGGTCGGGCGTTGCCCCGGCGACTTCGACGGTCGCCTGATGGTAGAAGGCCGGAGCGCCGATGCCGAGATCGGCCGTCGCGTATCCCGGATACGTCCCGGTCTTGATCACCTGATTGATGTAACCGGCCAGCCCGGACGAGTTCGACGTCGCGGGCGTGCCGCCGGTATAGACCTGCACCTCTTGGTTGCCCAGCGACGTCAGCGTCGCAATCGGTGCGAGGTCGGACTGTCGCGTCGTAGGTATGCCGTCGAATTCGTACGCGACTTGATCGACGTCACCACCGCGAATGTAGACGCTTTGGTACCAGCCTTGCTGGTTCGACGGAATGTTGACACCCGGTGCGCTTGCGATGGCGCCGTAGGCTTGCGTGAGCGAGCCGGAGCCGTTCAGCGTCGAGGCGGCTTTCTGCCCGGCCGGATTGATCGAATAGACGTCGCTCGTCACGCCGGAGCGGACCAACGACTGAGCCGAGCGCGAGGTGGTTCGCGCGATCGTCTTGAGCGCTTTCTGCAACGTCAGTATCACGGTCGCCGATTGATCCGCCACGACCGAGATCCCGGGCTGCGATTGAGGGTCGTACCCGGCCTTGCTCGCGCTGATCGTGTACGTGTCGGGTTCGAGCGAGATGAACGAAAACGCGCCCGAGGCATCGGAGGCACTCTGCGCGGTCTGCGACGGCGACGACGCGATGACGACCGCACCCGCAATGGGCGCGTGCGTCGCCGCATCGACGACTCGCCCACGAAGGGTGCCGGTCGTACCCGCAATTAATTCGGCCGGCAAGGCAAAGAGCACCAGAACCGCGAGCGCGACAACCGATTTTCCCAACTGACACCTCGCAAGCGCTGTAAGGAGTAGCGGCTTTAAACTCGCCGAATAGCACTTCCTAGCCACACTATGAGAGTACGAGAAAAGCCGTCGAGCTCCGTTCCCGAAACGTCGCTCGCGCAGAGGCGCCGGGAGAGCGTCGCGCGCGGCGTCGCGACCGCACATCCCATTTGGGTCGAACGCGCTGCCGGCGCGGTCGTGTGGGACGTCGAAGGCCGCCGCTACATCGATTTCGTCGGGGGGATCGCCACCCTCAACACCGGGCACGCCCATGCGAAGGTCGTCGCCGCGATCGCCGAACAGGCGGCCCGATTCACGCATACGTGCTTTCAGGTCGCGATGTACGAGCCGTACGTCCGCGTTGCCGAGGAGCTCAACCGCCGCGCACCGGGAACCTCGCGAAAGAAGACGCTGCTCCTCTCGACCGGCGCCGAGGCGACGGAGAACGCGGTCAAGATCGCGCGTGAGTACACGCGCCGGCCTGCCGTCGTCGCCTTCATGAACGGCTACCACGGCCGCACGCTGCTCGCGCTCTCGATGACCGGCAAGAACGATCCCTACAAACAACATTTCGGACCGTACTGCAGCGAGATCTATCACACGCCATTTCCGTACGAGCATCACGGTGTGACCTCACGCCGTGCGCTGGACGCGCTCGACGAGCTCTTCTCGAGCGTCGTTTCGCCCGACCGCGTCGCGGCAATCATCGTCGAGCCGGTGCTCGGCGAAGGCGGTTTCGTGCCGGCGCCGCGCGACTTTTTGCCGGAACTACGGCGCGTCACGGCCGAACGCGGCATCCTACTGATCGCCGACGAGATCCAAACCGGCTTCGGCCGGACGGGAACGTTCTTCGCCTGCGAGCAGTACGGCGTCGAGCCCGATCTCATCGCCGTCGCGAAATCGCTGGGCGGCGGACTGCCGCTCGCGGCGGTCGTCGGCAACGCGGAGATCATGGACGCGCCCGAGCCCGGCGGCTTGGGCGGTACCTTCGCCGGCAATCCGGTGGCGTGCGCGGCGGCGCTCGAGGTCTTCGAGCTCATCGACGACGCGTTCTTGGCGCGCGCCCGCGCGATCGGCCACCGCATCGCGGATGCGCTGCATTCGTTCCAGCGAGAGTTTGCGCAGATCGAAGACGTTCGGGGACTCGGGGCCATGCTCGCGATGGAGCTGTCGTCGGGGGCGCCCGACGTCGTCGAAGCCGCCCGCGCTCGGGGCCTGCTTCTTCTCTTGGCCGGCAAGCGCAACGTGATTCGAATCCTCGTTCCGCTCGTCGTCAGCGACGAGGAGCTCGACGAAGGTCTCGACATGTTGCGAGCGAGTCTTGGCGACGTCTTTGCGAGGTGACCGAAAATTTCCGGTGATAAAGCAGTTAAGGTTTACGAGTACACGCAGCGCGTCTTAGAACTGATCGAGAAAAGCGACGTCACGCCGGCGGAAGCGGCCTGGATCACGCGCGAGACCGTGGAGTCGTTTCGCAGCCACATCAATCCCGGGTTTCTCGAATACCGCAAAGCTACCGACGCGCAACGCGCAGGCGCGGTCGTCGAGTGGTCCGATGCAGGGCCGAACTCCTACCGGGACGTCAACGGGCGCACGTACATCGATTGTCTGGGCGGCTTCGGCATCTTCAACGTCGGCCATCGCAACCCCAAAGTCATCAAGGCCGTCACGGATCAGATGCGGCGCCAGCCGCTGCATAGTCAAGACTTACTCGATCCGCTGCGCGCGATGCTTGCAAAAGCGCTCGCGATGCTCACGCCCGAGGGTCTCGAATACAGTTTCTTCTGTAACAGCGGCACCGAAGCGGTGGAAGGCGCGCTCAAGCTCGCGCGCGCCTACGATCCGGCCAAGCAAACGATCGTCGCGGCGACGAAAGGCTTTCACGGGAAGAGCTACGGCTCGCTCTCGGCCAGCGCCAAGGCAGAGTTCCGCCGGCCGTTCGGCCCGATGCTGCCGAACATCGAGCACGTCCCGTTCAACGATTTGCTCGCGCTGCGCGATATGATGACTTCGTGCCGCGCCGTCGGCGAAGACGTCGGCGCGGTCTTACTCGAGCCGATCCAGGGCGAGGGCGGAGTCAACATTCCCGACGACGAGTATCTTCCCGGCGTGCGCGCCCTCTGCGACGAGTTCGGCTCCCTCTTTATCCTCGACGAAGTTCAGACGGGCATGGGGCGTACGGGAAAGATGTTCTGCTGCGAGCACTACGGCGTCGCGCCGGACTTGATGTGTCTCGCCAAGGCGTTCGGCGGCGGCGTCGTTCCGGCCGGCGCGGTCGTCGGCAGGCGCGAGGTCTTTGCGCGGCTCTTCGACAACCCGTTCCTCCACACGTCCACGTTCGGCGGGAACCCACTTGCCTGCGCAGCGGCTCTTGCGACGATCAACGTCTTGATCGAAGACGAACTGCCGCAGCGCGCTGCGGTGCTGGGAGAGCGGATGCTCGCGGGCATCGGCGCGGCGGTCGCCGGCCGCGAGGATCTCGTCGCCGGCGTGCGAGGTAAGGGGCTCTTGATGGCCATCGAGTTCTGCGATCATGAGACGGGGTTCGAGCTTGCCAAGCGGATGCTCGAGCGCGGCGTGCTCGTCTCGGGGACGCTCGTCAACGCGCGCGTGATCCGCATCGAGCCTCCGCTGACCATCACAGAGGAAGAGGCAGACTACGTCTGCCGAGCCCTCAAAGAAAGTCTCGCGTCACTTCGTCACCCCGAGCGCAGCGCCGTTCCTTTTTTGTCATCCTGAGCCCTTCGACTCGCTACGCTCGCTCAGGACAGGCTCCGCGCCTTCTCCTTGTCATCCTGAGCGAACCGCCGAAGGCGGGGAGTCGAAGGACGAAGGACGATCCAGCCACAAGGAGTTTAGCAAGATGCAAACCGTAGCACATCCCGCGATGAGCTCCGACGATATTCTTCGCAATCTGCCGCGCATCGGCGGCGTCATTCCGATGTACGTGGACGGCGAATGGAGGCTCGCCGGTGAGGGCGGCACACGCGTACTCCAAAACCCCGCCAACGGCCGAGCGATCGCGACCGTTACCGAGGCGACGGCCGCCGACGCGCAAGCGGCGATCGCCGCCGCACGCCGAGCCTTCGACGCGGGACCGTGGGGATCGATGAGTGCGGCCGACCGCGCCGCCTTGCTCTTCAAACTCGCCGATGCAATCGATGCCCGCCGCGACGAGTTCATGCGCATCGATACGCTCAACAACGGCAAGCCGCTGCGCGAGACCGAGTACGACGCCGTCGATGCCGCAAACTGTTTCCGGTACTACGCCGGCCTCGCGACGAAACCGCACGGCCAGACCTTCGACGTTCCGGCGCCCTCGCAGACCTTCACCGTCCGCGAGCCGATCGGCGTCTGCGGGCAGATCATCCCGTGGAACTATCCGCTCCTGATGGCGACCTGGAAGCTCGCGCCGGCGTTAGCGGCGGGGAACGTCTGCGTGCTCAAGCCCGCGGAGCTGACGCCACTATCCGCAGTTCGACTGGCCTCGATCTTTGAGGAGCTCGAGTTCCCGCCCGGCGTCGTCAACATCGTGCTTGGCGCGGGCGCGACGGTCGGACATGCGATCGCCGCGAGCGAGCTCGTCGACAAAATCGCCTTCACCGGCGGCACCAAGACCGGGCGAAGTATCATGCACGACGCGACGACGAACTTGAAGAAGATCTCGCTCGAGCTGGGCGGAAAGTCGCCGAACGTCGTCTTCGCGGACGCCGATTTCGAGACGGCGGTGGATTACGCGCTCTTCGGCATCTTCGCCAACGCCGGTCAGGTCTGCTCGGCGGGCTCGCGGCTCATTCTCGAACGGTCGCTGCACGACCGTTTCGTCGAGCGGCTCGTCGAGCGCGCGCAGAAGATCCGCGTCGGCGACGGCTTCGATCCGCAGACGGAGATGGGGCCTATCATCTCACCCGTCCATCGCGAACGCGTCGAGGCGTACATTGCGACCGGCAACGACGAGGGTGCGAAGATGCTCTGCGGAGGAAAGCGGCTCGGCGGCGCGCTCGCCGAAGGAAACTTCATCGCGCCGACGATCTTCGACGGAACCTCGCCGGCCATGCGCATCGTGCAGGAGGAGATCTTCGGGCCGGTGCTCGTCGTGCAAACGTTCGAAAGCGAAGCCGAGGCGATCGCCACGGCAAACGACACGGTCTACGGATTGGCCGGCGCCGTCTTCACGCAAGACATCGCCAAAGCCCACCGCGTCATCCGCAAGATGCGCGCCGGCATCACGTGGATCAACACCTACCATCCGACCTACAACGAGGCGCCTTGGGGAGGCTACAAGCAGTCCGGCATCGGACGCGAGCTCGGCACCTACGGTTACGACGCGTACACCGAGGTCAAGCAGATCAACGTCAATCTCGACGTCGAGCCGTCGGGCTGGTTCTCAGAGGGCTGATTCCCAGGCGCGATAAGGCGCGATCGGCGAGCACTCTGCCGCCGGTTTGGCAGCGCGGACAATAGTTCGTTTCGTTGTCTGCGTAGCGGATGCGCCGCACCGGCTCGCCGCATTGCGGACAGGGTTTTCCGTAGCGCCCATGCACGGCCATCCCGTTGCGAAAGGCCGTCACGTGCTCTGGGAACTCTTCCTTCGCCTCGTCCCGCAGCCGATCGATCCAGGCTTGCAGCGTCGAACGAGTCGCGTTGAAGAGCCGCACCCATTCGTCGGGCCGCAGCTTTCGCGTCATCGCGGTCGGCGAGAGTTTCGCTGCATGCAGGATTTCGTCGGAGTAGGCATTGCCGATGCCGTCGATGATGCGCGGGTCGGTGAGCGCGCGTTTGAGCGTGTGATTCTCCGCGCCAAGTGCACGAACAAACGCGTCGAGGTCGCAGGCGAAGACGTCGATTCCGCCGCGGTCGATCGCCTCGAGCGCTTCTTCGCCCTCGACGGCGTGAAGCGACGCACGGCGCTTGCTTCCGGCTTCGGTGAGCACGAGCGAGCCCTCTGCGAAGTCGAACGCCGCCAGCATGTTGCGGCCACCCAGCTTCGCGGCGGCCGGGCGCCAGTGAAGGCGCCCGGCGATCATCAGGTGGAGCACGAGCCAAAAACCGCCGTCGAAACCGATGGCGATGCGCTTGCCGATGCGGCGAATCTCGCACACCGTTCGTCCCTCGAAGGCGGAGAGCGGCGGCCTCGAGGTGCGCAAGAGCGAGACGCTTGCGACCCGAACGCGCTCGAGCTTTCGGCCGATAATGCGCGGCTCTAAGGCGGCAATGTAGGCCGCAACGTCCGGAAGCTCCGGCATTATTTTACCGTGTCGAAACGAGCTTCTTCAAAGCGGCGATGACGGTTCGATCTTCTTCGGGCGCAATGGTGCGCAGATCGAGCAGCAAGCGCCCCTCGTCGATGCGCGCCACGACCGGCGGAGTTGCGTCGCGCAGGCGTGCGGCCAAGTAATCCGGCTGCTCCGTTTGAACTGCGACGGCGATCGAGGCGATGCGCTCCTGCGGTAGCGCTCCACCCCCGGCGTAAGCATCGCTTGCGACCGCTGCTGCGCCCTGCACCGCCTCGACGTAGGCTTGCGCTCGCGCGCGCAGATCGTCGAGCGTCGCCGCGAGCATGCGATGGATCGGAACGCGCTTCGCAAAGGACCCCTCGCGATAGAGTTGGAGCGTCGCGCCGAGCGCGGCGAGGGTTAGCTTACCGACACGCAGCGCGCGCAGCAGCGGATTGCCCTTCAAGCGAGCGACGAGATGTGTCTTACCAACGACGATGCCGGCTTGCGGGCCTCCCAGCAACTTGTCGCCCGAGAAGGTGACCAGATCGATGCCGTCGTCGAGTGCTTCGCGTACCGTACGCTCGTGCGCGGCACCGTATGCGGCGAAGTCGACCAGCGCGCCGCTTCCAAGATCTTCGATCACCGGGACGCCGGCGCGGTGCCCGAGCGCCGCCAGCTCTCGGCCGCCCGCGTCGTGCGTAAAGCCGTCGACTCGATAGTTCGACGGATGCGTGCGCAGCAACAGCGCGGTGCGCGGCGAGAGCGCGCGCTCGAAATCCTCGACGTAGACGCGATTCGTCGTACCCACTTCGACGAGGGTGGCGCCGCTGCGCTCAAGCACGTCGGGGACGCGGAAGCCGCCGCCGATCTCGACGAGTTGATTGCGCGCGACGATTACCTCGCGCCCTTTCGCGAACGTGTCGAGCACGAGCAACACCGCCGCCGCGCAGTTGTTGACGACGAGCGAATCCTGCGCGCCCGTCGCGGCGTTCAGTTCGCCGGCGATCCGGGCGTAACGCGATCCGCGTTCGCCGCTCTCCAGATCGTACTCCAAATTGGAATAGCCGCGTGCGAGTCCGGCGATTGCCTGCAACGCTTCGGCGGCGAGCGGAGTCCGTCCTAAGTTCGTATGGATGATGATGCCGGTTGCGTTGATGACGGGGAGAAGCGTTTGCCGGCGCACCTCCTCGAGCCGCTCGACGAGTTCGCCGATCATGGCATCGTACGCGCCCTCCGCGGAAGCACGCGCGCGGCCCAGCACTTCTTCGGCCGCGCACTTTACCACGTTTCTTCCTAATAAAGTATCGTACGCAGCGATTCGTTCGTCGGCCAGCACTCTGTGCATCGCCGGCGGCCGATGCATTACGCTACATGTTTGCTGAGCATCGACGATACGACGTTCTCGGGCACGTAGCCGACGATGCGATCGACCGCCTGGCCGTTCTTGAAGAGGATCAAGCACGGGATACCGGAGACCTGGTATTGGCCGGCGATGCTTGGGTTATCGTCGGTGTTGAGTTTGACGAACTTCGCCTTGGTGGCATTCGCTGCCGCAACTTTCTCTACGATCGGCGAGAGCATGCGGCACGGCCCGCACCACGGCGCCCAAAAGTCCACCAGCACCGGCTGCGGGCTCTTCAGCACCTCGGTCTCAAAGTTGCTTTGCGTAACGTCTGGTAATGCACTCATCTCTATCTGAAGTATTCCTCCGGTTCTCAGAAACCTGGTAGAAGCGATTGGTTTCCCGCCCGCACTACAGCTCCGTCTGTTGCGGCTCGCCGGTGATCTCGGTGATCTGTTTGGCCTGCTTGCCGAGATTCGTGATCGCGATGACCTCGTCGCCCTCGCCCAGCCGCTGCAACCGGACCCCTTTTGCGTCGCGCCCGGTTTTCCGAATGTCGCCCACCTTGAGGCGAATCACCTGGTTGCCCGACGTGATCATGAGGATCTGGTCTTCCGGTGCGACGAGGATCTGGTCGACGACCTGACCGATGTCGTCGCGCTGACGCGCGAACGCTTTGACGCCTTTGCCGCCGCGAGACGTATGGCGGTACTCGGCGATCGGCGTGCGCTTACCGAAGCCTCGCGAAGTTACGAGTAAGACCTCGCGGCGCTCGTCTTCGATCACGTCCATGGCGACGACCGTGTCGCCTTTCTCGAGGGTCATGGCCTTCACGCCTCGCGTAACCCGTCCCATCGGACGAACGTCCTTCTCGTTGAAGTGCACGGCCATGCCGTGTGTCGACGCGAGAATGATGTCGCGCGAGCCGTTCGAGAGATCGACCGAAAGCAGCTCGTCGCCCGCATCGAGATTTATCGCGATGAGGCCGTTGCGGCGCACGTTGGCGAACTCTTCGAGCTTCGTCTTCTTGATGACGCCGTGATTGGTAACCATCACGAGATAACGCTCGCCTTCAAAGCGGTCGATCGGGAAGGCCGCCGTCACCCGTTCGCCGGGCGGAAGCGTTAGCAGATTGACGAGCGCCGTCCCGCGCGCCTGGCGCGTGGTATCGGGTATCTCGTAGCCCCGAAGCCGGTAGACGCGCCCCATGTTCGTAAAGAAGAGCACGTGGTCGTGCGTCTTGGTGACGAAGAAGTTGCGGACGACGTCCTCGCGCTTGAGATTCGAGATGCCGGTGACGCCGCGTCCGCCGCGGCTCTGCGTCCGGAAGGTATCGACCGAGACGCGCTTGATGTAGCCGCCGACGGTGTAGGTGACGACGACGTCGATGTTCGGCGTGATCTGCTCGATCGAGATCTCGTCCTCGGCCGGTTCGATGCTCGTGCGCCGTTCGTCGCCAAAGCGCTTCTTCACCTCGAGGGTTTCGTGCTTCACGATGCCGGCGATGCGCCGCGGGCTGCGCAGAATATCTTGCAGTTCGGCGATCGTCTTGATCAGCTCGGCATACTCGTCTTCGATCTTCTTGCGCTCGAGGCCGACGAGCGTGCGCAGACGCATGTCGACGATCGCCTGCGCCTGCACGTCGCTGAGCTCGAAGCGCTTCGAGAGGCGCTCCTTGGCCTCGTCGGTCGTTTGACTGCCGCGCACGATCTCGATGACTTCGTCGATGTGGTCGAGCGCGATTCGGTAGCCTTCGAGCAAGTGCGCTCGCTCTTCGGCCTTTCGGAGATCGTAGGCCGTACGCTTGGTGATAACGTCCTTGCGGTGCGCGATGAAATGTTCGAGCAGCTGCTTGAGCGTGAGAACCTGCGGCTCGATCGCGACCGATCCGTCGGCTCGCGGCTGGCCGACCGGCACGAGCGCGAGCATATTGAAGCCAAAGGTCGCCTGCAGCGGCGTGTGCTTGAAGAGCTGGTTGAGCACGATCTTGGGAGTCGCGCTCTTCTGCAGCTCGATCACGACGCGCATGCCCTTGCGGTTCGACTCGTCGTCCATCCGCGCGATTCCGAGGATCCGCTTCTCGGAATACGCCTCGGAGATCGCCTCGATAATTCGGCTCTTGTAGACCTGATACGGTATCTCCGTAATAATGATTTTATGCTTGCCGCGCTCCTCGACGATCTCGGCCTTGCCCCGAATCGCGATCGAGCCGCGGCCCGTCTTGTAGGCTTCGCGAATCGCCTCGTGGCCTAAAATCGTCCCTCCGGTTGGGAAGTCGGGGCCTTTGACGATCGCGCAGAGGTCGTCGTCGTTCGCCTTCGGATCGTCGATCAACGCCGCGATCGCATCGGCGATCTCGTTGAGGTTGTGCGGGGGAACGTTCGTCGCCATCCCGACCGCGATGCCGCTCGAGCCGTTGACAAGCAGCTGCGGGAGACGTCCGGGAAGCACGCTCGGCTCCACGCCCTGGTTGTCGAATGTCGGAGCGAATGGAACGGTCTCCTTGTCGATGTCGGCCAAGACGTCGAGCGCGGTACGCGCTAAACGCGCCTCGGTGTAGCGATAGGCCGCGGGTGGGTCCGGATCGATCGAGCCAAAGTTACCGTGGCCGTCGACCAACGGATAGCGGAGGGTGAAATCCTGCGCCATGCGCACGAGCGCGTCATACACCGACGAGTCTCCGTGAGGATGGTAACTCTTGAGCACCTCGCCGATGATGCCGGCAGCCTTGCGATGCTGTTTGCCGGGATCGAGGCCCATCTCGCGCATCGCATAGAGAATTCGCCGCTGCACGGGTTTGAGGCCGTCGCGCACGTCGGGGAGCGCCCGCGACGCAATGACGGACATCGCGTACGAGAGATAGCTCTCCCGCATCTCGTCTTCGACGTTGACCTGCGATACGATATCGTTGTTCAATAATCACCTGCACTCATGAAGGACGCCCCTCGACCCCGCTTTGGACCGCGCCGTTGCGGCTAACTCTTCCCACCGAAGAAGACCTCGGCAAATTCGCCGCGGCCTTTGCACGCGGTCTCCGTCCGGGCGACGTCGTCGCGCTTTCGGGACCGCTCGGATCCGGCAAGACGACCTTCGTCCGTGCCGTCGTGCGAACGCTCCACGGCGCCGACCAGAGCTGCAGCCCGAGCTTCACGTTTCGGCACCGCTACGACGGCGATCCGCCGATCGAGCACATCGACTTCTTCCGCATCGACGATCCACGCGAACTGGTCGAGCTCGGCCTCGAAGAAGCGCTCGACGGTCGCGCGATCGCGCTAATCGAGTGGTGGCGCAACGCGCCGGAGGCTATTCCGGAGCGCCGGTACGAAATCGAAATCGAGGGAGCCGGAAACGAACCACGTACGCTTTCTCTTCGCTTGCCGCAATGAACGTTCTTGCTCTCGACGGGGCGCTGGACGCGTTTTCGGCGGCAGTCGCTCGCGACGGCAGGATCGTCGCGTCGCAGTGCGAGGCAGGCAGCATCGCGCTCGAGCGCGGGCTCGCGATGGTGGAAGCGGTGCTTCGAGATGGGTGGCTCGAGCCGCAGCAAGTCGACCGCTTGGCGGTCGGGATCGGTCCCGGCGGATTCACCGGCTTGCGAATCGCGGTAGCTTATGCCAAGTCGCTTGCGGCAGTCTGGGCACGCCCGCTCGTGCCGATCGACTCGTTCGACCTGCTCGAGTTCGGCGGCGATTTCGAGCGGGTTCTCGCCGTCGTCGTCGGGCGACCCGGCGTCATTTCCGCGCGCTACCGGTCGAAGACGGAGACGCGGCGCGCCTCGGGGCGGGTTTCGGACGTGCTCGACGAGGTGGTTGCGGGCCACACGGAGCTCGACGTCGTCGGTGCGCCGAGGGGCGTTCTCGACGCGCTCGCCGAACGCGGTGCCATCGTGCGTTCCTTCGAACCCGTCGTAACGCCCGCCGCGGCGGCCGCCGCGTTGATAGCGCCGTCGCGCACGCCGCCGAGGAGCCTGCACGGAGTGCGCGCCGACTACGGCGAGCTCCCTGCCGCGAAGCCGCCGAGGTTTTAAGGACCACATTTTCGCCATGAAGATGGAGCTCGACAGGCCGGCGCAACGGCCGAGCCGCTTCTCAATTCAGCCGATGACGGCGGCCGACGTCGCGGCGGTTATGGGCATCGAGCGCGCCTCGTTTTCGACCGTCTGGCCCGCGGACGCGTTTTACAACGAGCTGAGCACCAACAAGCTCGCGCACTATTTCGTCGGTCGCTTCGAGGATCGTGTCGTAGCCTACGGCGGCGTTTGGGTGATCCTGGAGGACTCGCACGTGACGACGCTGGCGGTCGATCCGCAGTATCGCGGAAGGCGCTTCGGGGAAGTGCTCTTGCTGCGCTTGATAGAGGAGGGGATCGAGCGCGGTGCGGCCTGGATGACGCTCGAAGTGCGCGAGAGCAACACCGTCGCGCAACGGCTCTATCGCAAGTACGGTTTTACGACCGTGACGATGCGCACCGGATATTACAGCGACGACAACGAAAGCGCGCTCATCATGTGGGCCGGCAGCTTGCGCAGCGAACTCTATCGTAACCGGCTGCGAGTTCTTCGCGCGCGTGTGGAAGGTCTTACGGACCGTTAGTGACCTTCACCGAGACGGCGCGCAGGGTTCGAGAGCATATCGGACAGCAACATCGCTACGAGCATAGCGTGCGCGTCGCGCGCTGCGCAGAGCTGCTCGCGCGCCGTCACCGCGTCGATTCGCGCAAGGCGCGCCTCGCCGGAATGCTCCACGACCTCGCGCGGCTCTACTCGCCCGAGCGGCTCATCGCGGAGTGCGAAGCGCGCGGTTTTTCCATCGACGCGGCCGAAAGGGAGCACCCGATGCTGCTGCACGCCCGGCTCGGCGCGGCGATTGCCCGAGAGCAATTCGGGGTAGAGGACGACGACGTGCTCTCGGCGATCGCCAAACATACCACCGGCGCCGGCGCGATGTCGCCGCTCGACTGCGTCGTTTATCTCGCGGACTCACTCGAGCCGAATCGAGGGTTTCCCGAACGAGGAGCGCTCTGGGAGCTGGCATTACGCGATCTCGGCGAAGCGACCCGTGAAACGAAGCGGCTAACCCAGCAACACCAGGCCGCCAAGAAGGCACGCGCGGAGGCGGAAGCATCGGCGAGCTGATCGACGTCGTGCGCGAGAGCGCGCTCGAGAAAAAGGGCGAAGAGTTCACCGCGCTCGACGTGCGCGGTCGAACGATCCTGGCCGATACGTTCGCGATCGTCACGGGACGCTCGAGAATTCAGACGCGGGCGATAGCCGACGCGGTCGTTGAGGCCGTCCGGCGCGCCGGCTGTGACGTCTCGCGAGTCGAGGGATATGCCGACGGATCGTGGATTCTCATCGATCTCGGCAACGTCATCGTTCACGTCTTCACGCCCGAGCAGCGCACCTTCTATAACCTGGAGCGGCTCTGGTCCGCCCTCGACTCCGTCGCGGGCGTCAAAGTCGGAAAGGCGCAGGGATCGTGAAACGAGGCCGGCCCACCCATCAAACGCGCGCGTCCCGCGCCCGGCGCGACTTTTGGATGCGCTTCGGCGTGTGGATTTTCATCGTCTTCTTTGCGCTCAGCGTAGCGGGAGGCTTGATCGTCGTCACGGCGTCGCTCACCTCGCGGTGAAGCGGGCGCGGTAACGTAAGACGAGTCCGGCCGCGAGGAAGGCTAAGAAATAGTAGCCGAACCAGCGTTGCGGCGGCGCCGGTACCGAATCGAAGAGCCAGACGGCAGCGAGTACGAGCAGCCCCAGCGCCGCGACCGGAATTGCCAAATCGAAGGAACGCATCGCGCCGAGCCGGCGCGCGTAGACGGCCGCGGCGACGGCGATCAGCATGTAGACGAGGATGAAGCCGAACGAACTGAGCGTGCCGCAATTATCGAAGACGTCGATGGGAGCGACGCCGGCAGCGAGTGCGACGATCGCGACGCCGAGCGTCACGGCCGTTACGGTCGTCACCGCCACGTTCGGCGTTCCATGACGCGGCTCGATGCGAGCAAAGAATGAAGGCAAGACTCCGGCGGCCGCCATCGCATAGGCGATCCGTCCCGCGGTGGTGACGCATGCCAGGCAGACGGAGAAGGCGCTGCAGAGCGCGCCGATGAGAATCGGAACTCGCAAGTATCCGACGCCGTAGAGCTGCGCGAGCGTTCCGAGCGGAAAGGTCTGCCGATCGAGCGGCACGGCCGCGTGCGCAAGCCCGACGATCTCGGCATACGTCGCAACGACGAAAAACGCCGTCGCAAAGAGGACGCTGCCGATCACGGCGCGCGGAATTGTGACCAGCGGCCGCTTCGCTTCCGCACCGAAGGCCGTCGCGCTCTCGAACCCGACGTAACTGAAGACCGCTAAGGCGACGGCGAGGCCGATTCCGCCCGAAAAGGCGCCCTTGAGCTTCAATTGACTCATGTCGAGCGCGGGGCCGTGCGCGTGCAAGACGATTCCGATCAGAATGCAGATGATCGCGACCGAGATCGCCTCGAGTGCGAGCATTACCATTGCCGAGACCGCAACGCCACGATATGCGGCCTGCCACGCGAGGAGCGCGAGCGCCGTGACGATCGCGATCGGCGGCGCCTGCAAATGCGCGCCGGCCAGCATCAGCTCGACGAAGAGCGCCATCGCTCCGAGCACGGCGGCCGCGACGAAGCCGTAGGCCCAGAGCAACGCCCAGCCGGCGATCGCGCCGAACGTGGGGCCGAGGTGGTCTGCGACGTAGCCGTACATCGAACCGGCCGCGCTCGAGCGCCGCGCGAACTCGTTGACGCAGAGCGCAACGAAGACCAGCATGATGCCCCCGAAGAGGTAGGCCAGCCACGCGCCGTTCCCGGCAAGCGCATACATGTACGGCGCGACCAAGATCGGGGTCATGCTCGGCCCGATGAGCGCGATCGAGGTCGCGAGAACCTCGATAAAGCTCAGCGATCCCGATTTCACGGGCGAAACTTCGACCTTGAGGGATGGTAGGACCCCGCATGATCTGGTGGATCGTCGCGATCGCCGCGTTCTTGATCTTACGCTCGGTTCTGCGCGCCTTCTCAGCGCGGCCCGGTGCACCCGGCTACGGCCCCGGTTATGGATACGGCGGCTACGGCGGGGGCGGAAGCTTCTGGAGCGGATTGCTCGGTGGGCTCGGCGGCGCGTGGCTTGGAAACGAGCTCGTCCACGGCGCCGGCGGAGCTGCGCCGACGCAAGCCGGTGAACTCCCGCCCGATACCGCCGGCCAGGCCGACGCCGGTCAGGCCGATGCTGGTGGCGGCGGCTTCGGCGGGGGAGGCGGGGAGAGCGGCGGCGGATGGTAGGCGTCTATGCGACGCCTGCTCGTTTTTTTCTTCGCCTGCATTTTTTCCGCACCGCCGGCAGCCTTCGCGGCTCCCGCACAGACAAGTCTTAGCGCGACGCACTTCGTCGGGTCGCTGCACTGGAGGCTGATCGGGCCGTTTCGCGGCGGCCGCGCCCTTGCCGTTACCGGTGTGCCCGGCGAACCCAATCACTTTTACTTCGGTGCGGTCGACGGCGGCGTTTGGGAGAGCCTCGACGCCGGACGCACGTGGAACCCCATCTTCGACGATCAGGAGATCGGTTCGATCGGCTCGATTGCGGTCGCGCCCAGCGACCCGCGCACGATCTACGTTGGTTCTGGTGAAGCCGACATGCGCTCCGACATCGCGTACGGCGACGGCGTCTACAAATCGAGCGACGGCGGAAAGAGCTGGATGCATCTCGGCCTCGACGACACCAAACAGATCGGCGCGATCGTCGTCGACCCGCAGAATGCGAACGTCGTCTACGTGGCCGCACTCGGCCGTCCGTACGGACCGAACGCGGAGCGAGGCGTCTTCAAGACGACCGACGGCGGAAGAACCTGGGCGAAGATTCTCTACAAGAATCCCGACATCGGCGCGACCGCGCTCGCGATGGCGCCCGACGATCCGAAGGTGATCTACGCGGCGCTCTGGCAGACTCGCCGGCCGCCGTGGAACGTCTATCCGCCATCGAACGGTCCCGGCAGCGGTCTCTACAAATCGACCGACGGGGGCGCAACGTGGGTGCAGCTCACCACAGGTCTGCCGGCGCACGTCGGACGCATCGGGCTTTCGATCTCGCCCGCGGCGCCGCATCGGATCTATGCAAACGTCGACGGCAGCCCCGGACTCGGCGGCATCTACCGCTCCGACGACGCTGGGGCGACCTGGACGCACGAAGACGGCGAGCAGCGCATCTGGCAACGCGGCTGGTACTTCAGCGGGATCACCGCCGACCCGCGCAATCCCGACGTTGTCTACGTGATGGACACGTCGACGTATCGCTCGACGGACGGAGGAAAGAGCTTCGACGCGATCTTAGGCGATCCAACCGGCGACGACTTTCACACGCTCTGGATCGATCCGAGCGATTCGGGGCGGATGATCCTCGGCAGCGACCAGGGCGTCATCGTGTCGCTCACCGGCGCGAGGACCTGGAGCTCGTGGTACAACCAACCGACGGGGCAGTTCTATCACGTCTCGACCGACAACGGCTTTCCGTATTCCGCGTACGGCGCACAGCAGGACTCCGGCGCCGACATGCAGGCCGTCTGGAGCAAGTACGGTACGCTCTCGCAACAAGATTTTCGGCCGCTCGACGTCGGCGGCGAAAATGGCAACCTCGCGCCCGATCTCCGTCATCCGGGTCTGGTTTACGGCGATTCCAGCGGACAAGGCGGCCCGACGGTTACGCGTGAGGTTACGGCGACGGGCTGGGAGCAGAACGTCGATCCCGTCATCACGCACCCCGGAACCGTCTGGCGCAACACCTGGACGCTGCCGCTCGCGTTCTCGCCCGTCGACCGCACGACGCTCTACTTCGCCCATCAGAACATCTTCCGCTCGCGCGACGGCGGCGAGACCTGGAAGATCGTCAGTCCGGATTTGTCGCGGCCGAACGAAGGGACGCCCCCGAATCTCGACCCCGCAACGCTCGCCGACACCAACAACGTCGCGCGCCACGGCGTCGTCTATGCAATCGCTCCTTCGCCCGTCCGAGCGAGCGTCATCTGGGCGGGAACGGACGACGGTTACATTTGGGTGACGCGCGACGGCGCAAAAAGCTGGCAGAACGTCACGCCGCCGCAACTCAGCTCGTGGAGCAAAGTCGGAATTATCGAGGCGTCGCACTACGATGCGGCGACGGCATACGCCGCGATCGACCGTCACCGGCTCGACGATTACGAGCCGTATATGTACCGCACGCGCGATGGCGGCCGAACCTGGACGGCGATTGTGGCCGGCATTCCGGATGGGTCGTTTGTGAACGCCGTACGCGAGGACCCGGTGCGGCGCGGATTGCTCTACGCGGGAACCGAGCGCGGCGTCTACGTCTCGTTCGACGACGGAGGCTTCTGGGAGCCGCTGCAGCTCAATCTTCCGGTCACGTCGATCCGTGACATCGCCGTGCACGGCGACGATCTCGTCGTCGCCACGCACGGGCGCGCCTTTTGGGTGATGGACGACGTCGAACCATTGCGCGAATGGCTTACGGCGGCTGTCGCCCATTTGGGGCAACGCGACTACGTCTTTCGCCCGGCAGCGGCCTATCGGATTCGACCGGGCAGTCAAGAAGGCACGCCGCTTCCGCTCGACGAGCCGCAGGCCGATAATCCGCCGGTCGGTCTCTACATCGATTACTATTTGAGTGGCGCGGCCCGCACGCCGGTCGTCATCGACGTTCTATCGAGTGATGGACGTGTCGTCCGGCATTGGTCGAGCGCGCATCCAGCCAAACCCGTCGATCCGAAGTCGGTCGACTACACGCCGCATTGGATCGCCGCCGATCCGGTGCCCGCCGCGGATGCCGGAGCGCACCGCTTCGTCTGGGATTTCCACGAAAGCTCGCCCGACGGACCGCTCGTTCCGCCGGGATCGTACACCGTTCGATTGAGCGTCGATGGAGCGACGTACGCACGCGCGGCTCGCGTGCTGCGCGATCCGCGCGTCGCTGCAACCGACTCCGACCTCGTCGCACAATACGATCTCGCTCTTCGCATCGAGGCGCTGCGATCCAACGTTACCGCCGCGCGCGCGAAGGCCGAAGCGATTGCCAAAGGGCTTTCCGGCGAGCGCGCGCGCCTCTACCGTCGCGAGATCGTCGGTGAGGGCCTGCCCGCGAATCCCGACGACTCGATGGGCGCGTATTCGCACGACTTCAGCAGCTTTTTGTATCTCAAGAGTGCGCTCGACTATCTCGAGAGCGCGGTTGAGAGCGCCGACGCGCCGCCGACACCCGACATGCGCACGGCCTACGCAACGCTCTCGGCGATCTATCGCCAAACGCTGGCGCGCTCGCACGCGGGTTCGTCATAGAACGTTAGCGGGCACCTAGCACCCGCGAGTACCAGTTCTCTAGATCGGCATGAAACTGGGCGAGCGCTTCGGGGTGCAGATAGACCATGTGCCCGGATTCGTAGAAGCCGTAGGTGATTTTCTGCTGCAGCTGGGGCGGCACCATCAGGTGGTTGAGCGTGTAGACCGTCGCCCAGAAGGGCGTGGCGAAATCGAAGTACCCGTTGCCTGAAAAGACCCGCAGGTTCGGATCGAATGCCATTGCGTTTGCGAGATCTTGGGCGGTATTCGTTGGTAGCGCGCCGTTGTGCTTCCACTCCCACTGGCGGAAGACGGCGATCGTCGGCCGGTAGATCAGGCTCGTCTGGTAACCCAGGACCTGACGCATGTAATAGTTGCCCGTAGCGACGAACGCCACATCGATCGCGGCGTCGACCGGATCGAATTCGGTGCGGTCGGAGATGCGGTCGAGATGGTAGGAGGTGTACCGGGCGTCGTAGCGGCCGAGCATCACGCCGTTATTGCGAAACAACTCCGTCTCGTACCGCCAGTATGGAATGCGCAAGTTCGATTCGCGAATGTAGCGCTCCGAGAGCCCGGTGTACTGGTGGAGCTTCGCGACGACGTCGTTGTACGTAGCCGGTGCGAGTCTCGATCCTTGCGCGAGCGCGTTGAGATATTCGTGCATCGCGAAGTCTTCGACTTGCGGCAAGAGTGCGGCCAGCGTCGTCGGCGGGCCCGGCTGTGCGTGGTGGTACCATGCCGCCGCCGCTTCGGTCGGAAGATAGAGCGGGAACGCCCAATCGCCGCCGCCGATTGCCGTTGGGCTGAAATTGACGTCCCAGTCGAGTGAGAAATCCAGGATCGACGAGAGCAGCACGACGCCGTTGATGCCGATGCCCTGTTTCTGCAGGTAGTTCACGAGCATGGCCGAGCGCGGCGTGCCGTACGATTCGCCGAACAAGAACTTCGGCGAGTTCCAGCGGCCGAACGCGGTGATGTAACGCGAAATGAACTGGCCGAAGGCGCGAATGTCGGGATCGACGCCGAAGAAGTCGCTCGGCTTTCCTGCGCCGACGATCCGGCTAAAGCCCGTGTCGGGCGCGTCGATGAAGACGAGGTCCGTCTGGTCGAGCAGCGAGTACTGGTTCTCGGCTAAATTGAAGGGCGCATCGCGCGTCGGCATTCCGTCGCCGACTTGCACGCGTACCGGCCCGAACGAGCCCATGCGCAGCCAGATGGTCGAGCTGCCCGGGCCGCCGTTGTAGAAAAAAGTCACCGGCCGCGTGCGCGGATCGACATCGTCCACGGTAAACGCGGTATAGAAGATCCGCGCGGTCGTTTCGCCCTTGTCGTTTTCGAGCGCGATCGTTCCGGCTCGCGCGGTGTAGGGATACGTCTTGCCGCCCAGCGAGATCGTGTGGTGCGTGACGGCGTCGGGCGGCGTTTCTCCGGCCGGCGCCTTCGCCGCGGGAGGCGGTGCCGCCGCGATCAGCGCGGCGGCGGCAATCGCAACGAGCAGCTCACGCATGCGCGAGCGCCCCCGCGTACCAGCGTTCGAGATCGTCGTGGAAGCGCGCCAGCGCGGCGGGATGGAGATAGACCATGTGCCCCGATTCGTAGAAGCCGTAGGTGATGTTCCGGCGCAGCGCGGGCGCCAGGTAGAGATGATCGAGCACGTACGCCGTTGCGAAGAAAGGGGTGGCGAAATCGAAGTAGCCGTTCGCCGAAAAAACCTTCAAAAACGGATTGTACGTCATCGCCTCGGCCAAATCCGGCGCGACGTTGAGCACTTGGGCGTTGAAACCGTGCTTGAAATCCCACGTCGCGTCGCCGGAGTAGATCAGCCCGTAGATGTCGGAGCGATAGAGCAACGGCGTATTGTACTTGAGGATCTGACGCAGATAGTAGTTACTGCTGGTGACGAAGGCCGAGTCGATGGCGGCGTCGGTCGCGTCCCAGTTCGGCGAGACCTCGGCCCGATCGAGCACGTACGTTTCAAAGCGCGAGTCGATTCGTCCGACCGTACGCCCCTGTTCGCGCAGCAGCTCGCTTTCGAAGCGATCGTAGGGAATGCGAAGGTTCGAGTTGCGAATGTACTGCTCCGAGAGGCCGGTGAATTGGTGCAGCTTAGCGACGATGTCGTTGTAGCGATCGGGCGGCAGCAGCGCGCCTTGCCCCAATCCGTCGAGGTACTCGGTGAGGGCGAAGTTCTCGACTTCCGGGAGCAAGGATTCCAACCGCGGTGCGTTCCCGAGCGCGTGATGGTACCACGCGGTCGCCATCTCCGTCGGGAGATAGAGAACGTAGGCCCAATCGCCGCCGCCGGCCGGCGCGCCGTCGTTGTAATCGATGTTCGCATTCAGAAAGGACGAGAGCAACACGATCCCGTTGAGGCCGATTCCCCGGTCTTGCAAATCCTTGGCAAGCACGCAGGAACGCATCGTGCCGTACGATTCGCCGAAGAGAAAGCGCGGCGAGTCCCAGCGGTTGAAGACCGTCACGTACCGTTGGATGAACTGCGAGAAGGCTTGTGCGTCCTGGTCGACGCCCCACAAGTCCTCGCGCGTGCCGGCGCCGATGATGCGCCCAAAGCCGCTGCCCGGCATGTCGATGAAGACGAGATCGGTCCGGTCGAGCAGCGAGTATTGATTGGAAACGATCCGGTAGGGAGGTGGCCCGGTGATTCTGCCGTCGGCGGTCGCGACCCGCACGGGCCCGAAGGATCCCATGCGTAGCCACATCGTCGAGCTGCCTGGGCCGCCGTTGTAGAGGAAGGTCACCGCGCGCTTCGACGGATTCGCCCCGTCGAGCGTGTAAGCGGTGTAGAAGACGCGAGCCGTCGGTTGATCTTGCGCGTTGCGCAGCGTGATCGTCCCGGCGCGCGCCGTATAGGCGAGCCGTCGCCCTCCCAGCACCAGGACGTTATGCGTGACCGCATCGGGCGTCAAGGCAGGAATGGCCGGCGGCTTGGAAATGCTTCGAGCCGGCACTGCGAGCGCGAGCAGCGTCAGGGCGATTGCGAGGGCGGCCTTCATTCGTAGAGTTCTCGCTTGAGCCGCTCGATCGCGCCCGCGATTGAGTCGAGATAGGGCAACATCAAGCCCTTGATGCGCTTCAGCCGCTGCTCTCCCTGCTCGGTGATGGCATAAACGCGGCGCGACCGCTTGGTGGGATGGTCCCACGACGCGGTGACGAAGCCGCGCTCCTCCAACCGTCGAAGGAGCGGATAAATCTTGTTCGTGTTCACGGCAAGGAGATCGCCGCAAAGCTCCCGGATGCGCTGCATTAAGCCGTATCCGTGATCGGGCCGTTGCTCGATGAGATGGAGAATCAACGCTGGAAAAACCGTCTTGCTCTTGATCGGGCCGCGGACGATATCGTCGACGCGATGGGCCATCAGCGGCTAGTGTGCCGTCACTAGACGGTCGCGTGCGCCGGTTGGTCGCCGTAGGCTTCCTCGATCTCGCGAGCGTAGCGTTCTTCGACCACGCGGCGCTTGATCTTCATCGAAGGCGAGAGCTCGCCGCCTTCAACGCTGAACTCCGTCGGAACGACGATGACGCGGCGTATCTGCTCGTGGCTCGCGAGTTCGTGCGTCTGCTTGTGGACCTCGCGCACGAGGAAGGCACGGACGTCGTCGCGCCGGGCGAGCACTTCGGGTGGCGCGTCCTTCGGCAGAGCGGGCAGCTCGAGGCGCAGCAGCGCCCAGTTTGGAGAGATCAAAGCGATCGGGTGCGGGCGGCCGTTTCCGATGACCATCGCGTGAACGACGAAGCTCGAGCGTTTGATGTTCGCCTCAATCCGCGCCGGTGAGATCCACTTCCCGGTGCCGGTTTTGAAAATCTCGCCCTTACGATCGCTGATGCGCAGGAAGCCCGCGCCGTCGATCTCGCCGACGTCGCCGGTGCGCAGCCAGCCGTTGCCGAGCGCGGCTGCGGTCGCCTCCGGATCGTGGTAGTAGCCCTGCATGACGTTGCGTCCCCGAACGAGCACCTCGCCGTCCGCGGCGATGCGAACGTCCACGCCGCCGATCGGACGGCCGACGGCACCGTACTCGTTCGCCCCGAGGCGGCTGACCGACACGACCGGCGACGTCTCGGTGAGCCCGTATCCTTGCATGATCGGTATGCCGAGCCCCAGGAAAGTCATCGCCGTGTCGACGTGAAGCGGCGCGCTGCCGCTCGTGAGAAACTGCACGCGGTCGAGACCGAGAGATTGCCGAATCCTCCTCAACACCAGACGCTCGGCGAACGCGTGCTGCAAGCGCAGCCATGCGCTCACCTTTCCTTCGGACGTTTTCGCAGACGCGTATCGCCCGGCGACGGCGAGCGCCCAAAAAACGAGCTTCTCCTTCAGGCCGCCTGCGCCGCGCGCTTGCCCTTTGATGCCGGCAAGAACGCGGTCGAAGATGCGCGGCACCGCGGTCATCTCGACGGGGCGAACCTCGCGAAGATCGGCGAGCAGCTCGTTGGGATCGTGGCAGATGAAGTAGCGCAGCATGGCGATCAGGTAGATGTAGATGACGGTGTGCTCGTAGATGTGCGAGTACGGCAGCACCGAGAGCACGTCGCGTCCGGCTTCGATCCCTTCGAAACCGCTCGAGAGCGAGACGCGCGCGTCGAACCCGAGGTTGTCGTGCGAAAGCATCACGCCCTTCGGAAGGCCGGTCGTTCCCGACGTGTAGATCAGCACGGCGAGATCGTCTGGAACGAGCGTCGCTTCATACGCTGCGGGTAGCTCGGGCCGCGCCGCACGCACCGTCGCGCCGCGTGCTTCGAACGCCGCCAGCCCGTCGGGTCCCGGCGACTCGAACCGCACGAGGCGCGGTAGCGTCACTCCCGACTCGCCGATGCGCGCGGCCGTCGCATCCGAATCGACCAAGAGCAGCCGTGCGCCGGAATGTTGGAGGATGTAGGCGGTGTGATCGAGCGCTTGGGTCGGATAGATCGGCACGACGACGCAGCCGGCAAAGAACGTCGCGAAATCGCAGACGATCCAGTCGACGCAATTGCGCGCAATCAGCGCAACCCGGTCACCCGCGGTCAGGCCCGCATCGCGAATGGCGCACGCAACGTTCTCGACTCGTTCGAGCAGTCGCTCGCTCGACGTCGGGGTCCACTCTCCGTCGACGCGCTCGACGAGCACCTCGTCGCGCGGCTGCGCGAGCGCTCGCCGAATTAGGTTTGGGAGCGTCTCTTTTGGAGGAAGCGCAGTAGAAAGCACCGCCTTCCCCAATGCGCTTCGCGCATTGGGCTCCCCTTTGGTCTTAGAGCGCTACGTCGCTGCGCGACTTCGCGCCCCCGCGGGCAAAGCCCGCGGGTCCCCGCGTTTCGCGCATTGGGCTCCCCTGTGAGCCGTCCCTAGGGTTCGCGGAGATACGGACGGGCGCGCTCGAGCCGCGATTCTGTCATTCCGGCGACGTCGAGCAGCTCGTCGAGTGAGTTGAACGCGCCTTCGCGTTCGCGCAGCTCGACGATGCGCTGCGCGATGGCGCGGCCAATTCCCGGCACCGCAGCGAGTTCGGAGGCGTTGGAGCCGTTGACGTCGAGACTCGCGTCGGGGGGCGGCCGTGCCGAGCGCCGGTGGCTCCGCCGAGAAGGTGAGTGCTGATGGCGCGCTTCGCCGGCGGCGGGAACGTAGATCTCGTCGCCGTCCTGCGCGCGCTGCGCGAGATTCACGCCCGCCGCATCGGCGGAGCCGCCGAAGCCGCCCGCCAGCGCGACGGCGTGCGCGTCGCGGTCGCCGGGTCGCAGTTGGTAAAGACCCGGCCTCTTCACTGCTCCGGCGACGTAGACGACCAACACGTCGTCGCCGCTTGCGTAGCGGTGGAGACCACGATGACGCGGCCGAACGCCGGTGCCGGCCTGGAACGAGGGCGCCGCGGCCGGCGGCGCGGTGCTCGACGCGACCATCGGAGCCCGAGCGGGATGCCAGAGGACGAAACCGGCGAGCCCGAGCGCCGCCGTTATCAAAGCGATTCTTGGTATCATGGCGTTCCATCACGCGCGGGTCGTGCCCCGAAAAGGGTAGCGCACTCGAGCGGCCAGCGTGTACGATGCTGCACATGTACGACTTTGCCGCCGTCGAGCGCAAGTGGCAGGCCCGCTGGGAAGCCGAGCGCCTCTATCGGGCGCCCGACGATAGCTCAAAGCCGAAGTACTACGCCATGGAGATGCTCCCGTATCCGTCGGGCGATCTCCATGTCGGCCACGCGAAGAACTATACGCTGGGCGATGCGGTCGCGCGGATGATGCGCATGCTGGGATACAACGTCCTTCATCCCATGGGCTGGGACGCGTTCGGCCTACCGGCCGAGAATGCCGCGATCGATCGCGGAGTCGATCCGGCGGTGTGGACGGCCGAGAACATCCTCAACATGCGCCGTCAGATCCGGTTGATGGGAACCAGTTACGATTGGTCGCGCGAGATCGCGACGTGCGAACCGGAGTACTATCGCTGGAATCAGTGGCTCTTTCTTCGGCTCTTCGAGCGCGGTCTTGCGTACAAACGAGAGGCGCCGGTAAACTGGTGTCCGCACGACCAAACCGTGCTCGCCAACGAGCAAGTCATTGACGGGCGCTGCTGGCGCTGCGACCATCTCGTCGAGCGGCGCAACCTCTCGCAATGGTTTCTTCGGATTACCGCCTATGCCGATCGCCTGTTGCGCGATCTCGATAAGCTCGACGGCTGGCCCGAGCGCACTCGCACGATGCAGCGAAATTGGATCGGACGCAGCGAGGGCGCCAACGTCGCCTTTCGGGTCGAGGGCGTCGACGCAATCATCGACGTCTTCACAACGCGCCTCGACACGCTCTACGGCGTGACGTTTCTCGCGGTCGCGCCCGAGCATCCGATCGTCGAATCGCTCAAGGGCATCGTTTCGCCTGACGAGGCTGCCGAGATCGAAGCCTTTGCCGAGAGCTTGAAGTCGAAGTCGGAGCTCGAACGAACGAGCCTGATGGAAAAGCAAGGCGTTTTTACCGGCGCCTATGCCGTCCACCCGCTCTCGCGCGAGCGGGTGCCGATCTGGGTAACCAACTACGTCCTTGCCGAGTACGGAAGCGGCGCCGTGATGGGCGTTCCGGCGCACGACGAGCGCGATTTCGAGTTCGCGAAGAAGCACGGGCTGCCGATCGTCCAGGTCATTCTTCCCGCCGAGGCGGAGACCGCCGAGCCGCTCGCTGCCGCATTCGTGGAGGACGGACGACTCGTCGGCAGCGACGAGTTCAGCGAGATGTCGAGCGCCCGCGCCCGCGAAGCGATCGCCGAACGTCTCGCCGCCATCGGCGCCGGCGGGAAGAGCGTGAGCTACAAGATTCGCGACTGGCTCATCTCGCGTCAACGCTATTGGGGCACGCCGATCCCAATCGTCTACTGCGCCGCCTGCGGCGAAGTAGCCGTCCCCGACGAGCAGCTTCCGATTCTGCTGCCGCCGCGGGAGCGCGTCACCGGTGAAGGATCCCCGCTCGCTTCGATACCGAAATTCATCGAGACCGTTTGCCCGAAATGCGGCGGCCCGGCGCGGCGCGAGAGCGACACGATGGACACGTTCTTCGAATCGTCGTGGTACTATCTGCGCTACCTCGATCCCCACGACGATCGGATGGCGTGGGATCCGCGGCGCGCGGCGCGCTGGATGAACGTCGATCAGTACATCGGCGGCGCAGAGCATGCGGTTCTCCATCTGCTGTACTCGCGCTTCTTCTACAAGTTCTTTCACGACCGCGGCTGGGTCAGCGGGAGCGACGAGCCGTTCGAGCATCTCTTCCACCAAGGATTGGTGATCTACGAGGGCGCGAGAATGTCCAAGTCGCGCGGCAACGTCGTCGGCATCGACGAGACGGCCGAGAAAAACGGCGTCGACGCGATGCGGCTCTTTTTGCTCTACGTTACGCCGCCCGAAGAGACCAGCAACTGGACCGACGAGGGCATCAGCGGCCGCGTGCGACTGCTCAACCGGATCTGGCGCGCCTGCGAGCCGTTCTCTGCAACTATCTCACGGAATCAAGAAACGTTTCATGCTGAGGGAAGCGACTCCCACCTTGTCATCCTGAGCGAAGCGAGCGATAGCGAACGCAGTCGAAGGGCGAAGGACGAAGGGCGAGCGCTTCCCAGCGTGGAGAGCGCCTCAGAAAAGGCGCTGCTGCGGGCCGTGCACGTCGCCGCAAAATCGGCGATCGACGAGACGCGCTCGCGCCGCTTTCACTACAACACGACGATCGCGAAGCTCGACGAGCTCGTCAACCTCATGACCGCGTCGTCTGCAGATCCGCCGTCGCCGGCACTATTGTATGCGGTGCGAGCGCTGCCGATTCTCATCGCGCCCTTTGCGCCGCACATCGCCGAAGAGCTTTGGGAACGCCTCGGGCACCAGACCTCGGTGCACCTCGAGCGCTATCTCGAGCCCGACGAGCGCGCGCTCGCCGTCGACGAGATCACGCTCGTGGTACAGGTCAACGGCAAAGTGCGCGCCCGCATTCCGGCTCCCGCCGGCGTCACCGAAGAGACGGCAGTCGAGCTCGCCATGGCCGACGCCAACGTCCGCGCGCACCTCGATGGCAAGCAAATCCGCAAGCAGGTCTACGTCGCGGACAAGCTTCTCAACTTCGTCGCGGCGTGATGTGGAGCCGCGCGTCGGCGTGATAAGGAGGCGCTCCCTAACCCCGTTCGCGCGCCAGCATTTCGCGGTAGAGCTCGCGCACGCGCTCGATCGTGTCTATGTCGGCCACCGGCTTGTCGTCGCGGATTCGAACGATGCGTGGAAAACGAAGCGCAAAACCGCTTTCGTGGAGACCGCTCTCTTGGATGACGTCGAACGCGACCTCGAGCACGATTTTCGGCTCGACGGGGATCTCGTGCGGGCGCGCTTTCTCACGTTGAAACTCGAGCGGAAGACGATGATCGAGGAACCAGGCGGTCTGCTCGGCGATTTCGGCGTCGGTCAAGCCGGAGTAGGCTTTTCCGATCGTCGGCAGGCTGCCGTCGTCGCCCCGCACCGCGAACGTGTAGTCGGAGAGCACGGCGGCGCGCTTGCCGTTGCCCCATTCGACCGCCACCACGACGACGTCGAGCGTCGAAAGCTCGCGCTTGAGCTTGAGCCACCACTTTCCGCGGCGCCCGGGCGCGTAGGGAGAATCGGCCCGTTTGAGCATCAGCCCCTCGTTGCCGCGCGCGCGAGCCGCTTCGAAGCGCGCGTTCACGTCGGCGGCAGCGAGCTCGCCTTCGGTCTCGAACGGTGCGTGCTTCAGGTGCGCGGTCGGGGCGAAGAGATCGGCAAGCCGCTCGCGCCGCGTCGCCAGCGGCTCGTCGAGGAGCAGCTCGTCGCCCAGGGCGAGAAGATCGAAGACGACGTAGGCGAGCGGCACGTCGCGCAGGAGCGACTCTTCGACGCTCTTGCGCTGCAGGCGCGCTTGCAGAAGACGGAACGGCAGCACACGCTCGTCGCGCATCGCGACGATCTCGCCGTCCACGATCGCATCCTTCCGCAGCGCAACAAGCGCGCTTGCGACTTCGGGGTAGGATGCCGTAACGTCGTTGAGCCGCCGCGAAAATATTCGCGCCGCACCGTTTCGGACGTGCGCTTGCGCGCGGATCCCGTCGTACTTGTCCTCGAAGTGCCAAACCGCGCCGGCGAGCTCCTTATAAACGTCGCCGTACGCAACGGGCGTCGCGAGCATGAATCCGATCGGCACGCCGTAATCGACGCGCAGCTCCTTCAGCGTGTCGTGCTTGGCGGCGAGCGCCACCGCGCCGACGTCGCCGGCGGCCATCGCGCCCCGCCGGACCATCGAAGGCTCCGCGCCGAAGGCCTGCGCTATCGCGTCGAGCACGAGCCCTTCGCGCAACCCCACGCGAAGATCGCCCGTAACGATCTTCACGACGTAGGTCGCGACGAGCGGGCTCTCGCAGGCGCGCAGAATTCGTTCGAGCAGCGCCTCGCGCCGCTGATGCGCACGCTTCCCGGATGGCGCCGCGATCTCGCCGAAGAGTACGTCGAGCGAAGCAGGGGTAAGGTGGTCGCGGAAGAGGGTCGCATCGCGCGGCGGGCGCAAGAGCGAGCCGAGCGCCGCACCGAGGTCGCCCGTGGCGCGGTACCCGAGCCCGAGCGCCGCGTCGTCGAATCCCCAGACGCGCCGCGCGACTTCGACGAGCGTCCGCCCTCCGATCGAGAGCGCCCGGCGATCGCGCGCCGCGAAGACGGCGCCGCTGAAGAATCGGACGGCCGCAACGAGATCGGCGTCGTCGAGCGTCCGAAGGTATTCGGCGAGCAGCGCGACCTTCTCGAGCTTCGCCGGATGCGATGCGACTTGCTCGGCCGTCGCGGCGAAGCGCTCCATCGCAGTCTCGCTACCGCGAAGGGCGCCGCTTGAAGTACTCGTAGGTCGCCCGAATCCCGTCCCCGAGCGTCGTGCTCGGCGACCACTCGAGCTCCGCGCGCGCCTTCGCCGAATCGAACTGCGCGTCGCGAGCATCACCGGGGCGCCGCGGCGCGGGCTCGACCGGCGCTTCGTATCCGGTGATGTGGACCAGGCTGCGATAGATATCGTTAACGCTCGTCTTGATGCCCGTGCCGATCACGTAGGCTTCCCCCGGGCCGCGTTCGAGCGCCGCGAGATTCGCCCGAGCCACGTCGTTCACGTAAACGTAGTCGCGGGTTTGCCCGCCATCCCAGTCGATGCGCACCGCCTGACGCGCGAGGAACTTTCCGATGAAGATCGCGATAACGCCGGCTTCGCCGTTGGGATCCTGACGCGGACCGTAGACGTTTCCGTAACGCAGGACGGTGAAGTCGAGCCGCTTATCCTCTCGGTAAAACCGCAGATAGTGCTCGCCGGCCAATTTTGTAATCCCGTAGGGCGAGGTCGGTCGCTGCGGCGTCTCCTCCGTAATCGGGAGGAGCGCCGGAGTTCCGTACGTCGCTCCGCTCGATGCGAAGATCACCTTACGCGCCCCGCTGCGGCCGGCGTGCTCCAAGACGTTGAGCAAGCCGACGACGTTGACTTGCGCGTCGTAGATGGGATCGCGCGCCGAAATCGCGACTGAGTGCTGCGCGGCGTGGTGGTTCACGACTTCGGGCTTGAAATCGGAGAAGATTCGCCCGATCGCCTCGTCGCGTATGTCCACGTGCATGAGCGGGATGCCGTTGCGAACGTTGGCGCGGCGCCCGCCGCCGTGCTCCCAGAGCGAATCGATGACCAGCACCTCGTGGCCCGCCGCGGCGTACGCATCGGCGACGTGCGACCCGATGAAGCCGGCCCCGCCGGTGACGATGATGCGCACTGCGATCCTTTCATGAAGAAAAACGCTGGACGGCGCGCCCCCTCGTCGCAGGGGAGCGGCGATGCCCTCGCTCGCGCTTCTTCTCTGCTCGATAGCGGCAGTACTCGGAACGCTGGCCGTCACGCCGCTTGCGCCGGATCTCCGCATCGTCGTCGACTGCGGCTTGGGCGTGCTCGCTGCCGGTGCGGCGCTGCAACGCGCACAGCTGCGCCTCTTCGTCGCCGTGACCGTCGCTCTCGTCGCCGCCGCGACCAACGCGTCGCTGCGCGAACGCGCGGCGACGCCCGTCTTCGAGCAGCGCACGGCTCGCTACGGCGCGACGATCCTCGACGCGTCGAGTGCCGGCGACGGCTCGGCTGCGCTGACGCTTCGGCTCGACGACGGCCTTCGCGTGCTCGCGCGCGTGCGCGAGCCGGTGCCGCCGGTGGGGATGCGGGCCGTGGTGCGCGGCAGGCTCGAACCGTTCGACGAGCCGCGCAATCCCGACGAGCCGAGCGCAGCCGCGATCGAGCGCGAGCGCGGTCTCGACGGGCGCCTCGAAGCCGCCGAGATACTCTCGACGAGCGCGCAAACTTCGGATCTCGAGGCCTGGCTCGCGCGAGCCCACGCCTGGGCGCACGTCCGGCTTCGCGATCGCATCGGCGAGCCTGGCGCGTCGGTCGTCAGCGGCGAGCTCTGGGGCGAGCGGTCCGCCCTGCCGCCGCTGCTGCGCGCCGAATTTCAAGAGACCGGCACGGTGCACGTCTTGGTCACTGCGGGTCTGCATCTCGGCGCGGTCGCAGCGCTCTGCACCGCGCTGCTCACGCTGCTTTCGCTCCCGCGTTGGGCGACCTGCCTCCTCGCGACGGCATTCGTCTGGGGTTTCGTCTGGTGGAGCGGCGCGCAGCTTCCCGCCGTGCGCGCCGCGACGATGGCGACCGCGGTGCTCTCGGCGCGCGCGTGCGGCCGCGCGGCCTTCTCCTGGAACGCGCTGGCTATCGCGGCGCTCGCCGTGACCTTTACGCGTCCAGAAAGTGTTGCCACCGCTTCGTTTGCGCTTTCGTTCTCGTGCGTCGGAGCGATCTTCGCCTGCGCCGCTCCGTTGGAAGCGTGGATCGAAGCGCGAGTTGCATTGCCGGATCGAGTTCGCGAAGCGCTCGTGCTCTCGATCGCGACGCAGCTCGGCATCTGGCCGCTCGGCGCGGCGATCTTCCTGCAGTTCACGCCGTATGCCATCGCCGCGAACGTTGCGGTGGTTCCGTGCGTCGCAGCAACGATGGCGCTCGGCGCCGCGCAGCTCGCGCTGGCGTGGTCCTCTCCGCTGGCGCAGGCTCTCGCCAACTGTAACTCCTGGCTGCTCGCGTGGATGCTCGCCGTCGTTGGAACCGTCAGCGCGCTCCCCGGTGCGGCGATCGCCACGACGCCCGCGCCGGCGTGGTCCATCGCCGCCTACGACGCGGCGCTGGTAGCAGCGCCGCTGCTCTGGCGCCGTGGCGCGCAGACGCTGGCCGTTGCGGCGCTCGCGCTCGCAACGACGTACGTGCTCTGGCCGCCGCGCGCGATGGACGGGCGCTTGCGCATCACCGTGCTCGACGTCGGCCAAGCCGACGCGATCGTGATTCAAACGCCGGGCGGCAACGCGTTCCTCGTCGACGCCGGCGGCAGGCTCGAACGCGGCCCGCAGAGCAGCGGCTCCGTCGCCGAAGCAGTCGGCGAACGCATCGTCGTGCCGTTCCTCTTGCGTCACGGAATTCACGATCTCGACGCGATCGTCATCTCTCATCCGCACGGCGATCATGCTGGCGGCGTCGCGCCGGTGTTGCGCCGAATCCGCGTCTCCGATCTCGCCGACGGCGGGCAACGCTACGGCGGCCACGCCTATCAGGACGCGCTCGCAACGGCACGAAGCGACGGCGTCCCGATCGTCTACCCCCGCGCCGGAATGGAATGGCACGCCGGCGACGGCATCGTCCTGCATTTTCTCGGACCGTCGCTGCCGTTCATCGCCAAATCGCGCAACGACATCAACGAGAATTCAATTGCGTTTACCTTGCGCTACCGTTCGTTCTGCATGCTCTTCACCGGCGACGCCGGCGCCGCGGCCGAGCAGCGCTTCCTTGCCGAAGGAATCGATCTACGCTGCGAGGTCCTCAAGGTGGGGCATCATGGCTCCGCCTACGGATCGACGCCCGCCTTCGTCGCCGCGGTACGGCCGCGCTACGCGATCGTCTCGGTCGGGCGGCACAACATGTTCGGTCACCCGGCGCAGTCGACGCTCGAGACGCTCAAGGAGTACGGCGCGCGGATCTACCGCACCGACGAGGACGGCGCCGTCACCATTCTCACCGATGGAAGAAGCGTCGCGGTCGCGTCGATGTTTTGGCGTTAGACTTTCGGCCGCGGTAGGCGGAGCTCGCAGACCGACATCTGGCCGGGGACCGTAGTCCGCCACTCACCGGTCCAGACGCCGTCATTCCTCTTTGCGACCTCAGGGCATTTTCTCTCCGCATCGGCTTGGTTCCAGATCGGACCGGCGTCGACGGACTTGACCACATATTTGCCCGGCTTACCGGGATATTTGACCTCGCAGACCGACATCTGGCCGGGCACCGTCGTGCGCCACTGACCGTCCCACACGCCGCCGTGCGCTTTTGCCACCGCAGGGCATTTGCTCTGCGCATCCGCCTGGTTCCAGATCGGCCCCGCGTTGACTTCGACCTTCGTGGTCTGGGCCGAGACGGCGGAAGGAAACGCCAAACCAATCAGCGCCGCGCCGACGGTAAGGCTGCGTGCAATCGAACGTACAAAACTCACGTGAGGCGGCTTCAATCTCCGCTACTCGCGCACCTTGCGCCGTTTCTATTCCCGGTCTCGTTCGCCGATGTTGTAAACGAGGCCGAAGGGATCGCGAAGATAGATGCGCGGCACGGCAGGGTTCTCCTCAACGAGCTCGCAGCCGGCGGAAATCAGTTCTTCTTTCGCACCCTCGAGGTTGTCGACGATAAATTCAAAAACGGCGCCGTTGGGCTCACCGCGTTCGAAGTACAGGTTTAGCGCGCCCGCATCGAAGCCGACCATGGCTTCCTTTTCGAGTACGATCGGCAAGCCGAGCGTGCCGGCATAGTATTCCTTCACCGCGGCAAGATCGTCCGCGCGGAAGATCACTTCGTTCGTCGTTTTCACTGCCTTACTCCTTAGCCCTTACGGGAGTTTTGCGTCCGGAATTGCCATGCCGCCGTAGCGCGCAAACCAGGCGACGGTCGCGCTCCACCAGTCGATGAGACCTTGCGGATCGTCGGGTCCGTGGCCCGCCTCGGGGTCGGCGAGCATGCGGACCGGTGCGCCGTTCTCTTCGAGCGCTTTATAGAACTCGATCGCCTGCACGTACGGCGCCCGCGTGTCGCGCAATCCGGCGATGATCAGCAGCGGCGTGTGCTCGTTCGAAACGTAGCTCAGCGGCGATTGCTGCGCGAGCAGCGCCGGGTCGGTCGTCGGCTTCGCGCCGAAGAACCGGCGCGTAATGTTTGGACTCTCCGAGAGAGTATAATCCAGCTCGAGATCCGTGACCGGTACTTGCGCGACGGCGGCGCGAAAGCGATCGCTGTGCGTCACGATCCATGACGTAAGGTACCCACCGTACGACCCGCCCTCGATGAAGGTCCGCTTGGGATCGCCGACGCCCGACGCCAGCACCGCATCGAGACCGGCAAAATCGGCCGCCATCGGAACCGGACCAAAGTTGTCGATGATGGCTTTATACGACCAATCGCCGTAGCCATCGCTGCCCGGCGGATCGGGACGAAAGTATGCGTAGCCGTTGCTCGCCAAATATTGAGCCACGGGAGCGAATCCGATCGGATCGGCGCATTGCGGGCCGCCGTGCGGCTCGACGACGAGCGGCGCGCTGCCGGCGGCGCCGGACGGCAACGTGAGCAGTCCATGCAGCGTGTGACTCCCGTCGCTCCAGGTAAAGACGCGCGTCGTCGCGACCGGCAGATCGGCGGCTACGTGCAAGAGATGCGTCACCTGGCGCGTCGCGCCGTCGGGAGCGCGCACGTAGAGCTCGGGCAGCATTTCGCCCGTGGTCCAGACGTACGCAATCGTCCCATCCCGGGCAATCGAGTACGCGACGACCGAGCCGTTATCGGCCGTTAGCGGCCTGGGCGCCGTCACGCCGGTCGGGTCGAGCCTGAAGAGACGCACCGCGACGCCGTCGAGCAGACCGGCGACCAGCATGCCGGATTGCCACGCAATCGTTCCGGCGGAGCAGCTCCAGAGATCGCGGTCGAGCGCCGCGCTCACGTCGCTCCCGTTGACGAAGACGTCCTCGCGCGACGCCAGCTGCCCGTCCCACGTGTGCGTGTACGCAATCGAATCTCCGGGGCCGAAGACCGGCGGCGCGCTGTTGGGATAAGCGAAGAACGGATGGTTCACGATCTGCGTTATGCTTCCATCGCGCAGGTTGACGCTGACGTATTGCGCGTGCTCGAAGTCGCCGTAGACCGGCGTCGGCTGGCGCACGACCGCGACCCGCGCGCCGTCCGAAGACCAGGACGGGTCGTGATCGGTCTCCGGACCACCGTACGACCAGGCGTCGCGCGTGATCTCGCGCGCGGCGCCCGATGCGACGTCGACGAGCCAGAGCGAGCGCCGCGCGGGGCGCGTGCCGCGATAATCGCTCTCGGAGGTTAGCCGGAAGAGACGTCCGCCGGGTGCATTCCGGCGCGCGGTCTCAATCGCCGCGATCGTTCGACCGTCCGGAGACCACGCGAACGCAATCACGTTGCGTCCGTCACTCGAAAGCATGCGGTGGCCGCGGCCGAGTGCGTCGGTCAGCACGAGCGCCGTTCCGTTCTTCTCCGGTTCGATCCACGCGATCGACTTCGAATCGGGCGACCATCGCGGATGGCTGCGGTCCTGCGGGAGCGTGATTGCCGCGCCGGTCGCCAGCGCCACGCGCTCGTACGACGAGGTGAAGGCGTTCTTCGCCAAATCGGTCCGGTCGATCTCGACGATTGCGACGGAACCGTTGGGCGAAAGCTGCACGTCGTCCATGAACGGCGTTTCGGCCGCATCGGCGAGCGTCCAGGGACGCGCCGAAGCGGAAGCGGCCGCCCCAAGGACGGCGAAGAGCAGGCCGGCGGCTATAACGATGGAGCGGCGCGCCGCGCCGCGATCAGTCGTGCGCGGGGGCCGTTGGAAGCGGCATGGGAAGCTCGATTTGGGTCGCATCGGTCTCGCCGTTCGACGCCGACGGGCGGTAGCGCTGCGGCGCGAAGCGCAGGTACATGATCGGAATCAAGAGGAGCGTCAGCACGAGCGAACTCGACAAGCCGCCGATGACGACGATTCCGAGAGGCCGCTCGGCCTGCGAGCCGGGATCGAGCGCGAGCGCGAGCGGCAGCATGCCGGCGATCATGGCGACCGTCGTCATGACGATCGGCCGGAATCGCGCGAGCGCGCTCTCCTTGATTGCCTCGAGCTTGGTGAGCCCGCGCTCTCTGAGCTGATTTGCAAAATCGACGAGCAAGATGCCGTTCTTGGCAACGAGTCCGACGAGCATGATAGAACCGATGAGCGAGTAGAGATTCAGCGTCTGGTGCGTGAGCGCGAGCGCTCCCAGCGCTCCGACGACGGCGACCGGGACCGTGAACATGATGATGAACGGCGTGACGTACCCGTTGTAGAGCGCGACCATGAGCAGATAGACGAGCAGGATCGAGAGCGCAAGCGAGACGGTCATTTCGACGACCGTCTGCGCGACCGAGGCTTGATTGCCGCCGGCCACCGGCGTCACGCTAACGCTTGCGGGGAGATTCAACGCGCGCAATCGTCGCTCGAAGGAGCGCGTCACGTTCGAAAGCACCGCTCCCGGTGCAACGTTCGCTCCGATCAGCACGACGCTTCGACGGTCGAGCCGCATCATCAGCGGCGGCGCCGGCGCGAGCGTGAGATGCGTGATGTCGCCGACCGTCACGATCGAGCCGTTGTTCGCGCGGATCGGAATCGCCCCAAGCCCGGCCAAGGAGCGCAGGTCGCGCTGCGGATAGATGACTTGCACGTCTTTGAGGCCGTTGGGACCGGTAAACTCCGTTGCGGTGTAGCCGCCGAACGCGGCTCGCACGGCCGTCGAGGCCGTACCGATTCCCGCATCGAGCGCGCGCGCGCGCTCGCGGTCGAACTCGACTTCGACCTGCGGGGCATCCTGCGTCTGCGAGGTCGTCACGTCGATCGCGCCCGGCGTGGCGGCCAGCGCCGCGTAGGCGCGCTGGGCAAACGGCGCCGGATCGAGCGTCAAGCTCGAAACGACGTAGCTGATCGGCTGCGCGATGCCGCCCGAGGGATCCGTTGCAGGCACGGCGACGACGTGGGCCGCCGGCAGCAGTTTGCCGATTCGATCGCTCAGATTCCCGACCCAGTACGCGGTCGAATGCGAGCGCCGGTCTTTCAGAAAGAGATGGATCTGACCGATCGCGCCATTGTCGACGTAACCGCTGATCTCGCCCTGGTAGGCGCCCGCGATCGACGTCTCGGATTGCAGATCTGCAACCCGGTCGGCGACTCCCTCGGCTTCCAAAACGGCTTGACGCGTCTGCGTCAGCGGCGTCCCCGTTGGAAAATTGATCGTGACGAAGATCTCGCCGCGGTCGACCGGCGGCATATACTCAAAGCCCACGATGCCCAACGGGATGAGCAGCAGTGCGGCACAGAGACTTCCGAATGAAATCCAGATCACCGCCGCGCGGTGCCGCAAGCCCCAAGGGAGCGCACGTTGCGTGTACCAGCGGCGCGTGCGATCGAACGCGCCCGTGAACCGGTCGACGATGCGCCACGGCTTCCAGCGCGAGTAGAGCGCCCATCGTCCCGCAAGCGCCGGCGTCACCGCAAACGAAACGAAGAGCGACGTGAGCGTTGCGACCGTCACGACCAGGCCGAACTCGCGCAAAAAGAGGCCGACGGAGCCCGGCAGAAATGAAATCGGGAGGAAGACGACGACGATGACGAGCGTGATGACGATCGTCGCGACGCCGATCTGGCTGAGTCCGTTGACGGCCGCAACCTGGGGCGGCTCGCCCTCGCGGAAACGGCGCTCGATGTTTTCGAGAACGACGATCGAATCGTCGACGAGGATACCGATCATCAACGTCATTGCCAAGAGCGAAACGGTGTCGAGCGTGAAGCCGGCCGCGCGCATCGCCGCGAGCGTAACGAGAAACGACGCCGGGACGGCAATCATGACCACGATTGCGTTTCGCCACGAGCGCAAGAAGAACAACATCACGATCGCGGTGAAGACGACCCCTTCTACGAGCGTGCGCGTCACGCCGGAAAGCAGCTCCTTCGTGTACGTCGACTGGACGTTGAGCACGGTGAAGTTCACGTCGGGATACTGCCGGCGCAAGCGGGGCAGCACCGCCAGCACCGCATTGGATGCGGTGACCTCGCTCGAGCCGGCCGCCTTCTGGACGTCGAGCTCGATCGTCGGCTTTCCACCGCTGTAGGCGAAGACGCGTTGCGTTTCGTACGCGTCCTTCACGGAAGCCACGTCGCCGAGCCGATAAAGCCGCGCCGAAGAGCTCCACGGATAGAGCGCCCCGCTCGACGACGAGCCCGAAAACGTCGTCGTGTTCCCGAGCAGCAAGTTCGCGACCGAGGGAACGTCGGTAATATCTCCGCGCACGTCGAGTGTCGTCTCGCGGCTGGGCTCGTAGACGATGCCTCCGGGAGCGCGAACGTTGTTGTTCGCCACGGCGTTGACGACGTCGGTCAGCGTAAAGCCCGAGGACCTTAGCGCCTCGGGCGCGACGTTCACCTGGATCGAAGACGTCACCGCGCCGTTCTCCTGAACGTACGAAACGCCGGGAACCTGCTCGATCGCCGGAACGATGTTATTCGTCACGACCGCGGAAAGGTCGCCGAGCGCGAGCGTCGTCGACGATGCGATCAGCGAGACGACGACTGCCTCGCTGGGATTGTAGATCGATATCTGCGGCGTCGCCAGGTCGCTGGGCAGCTGATGAAGCGAGTCCTGCACCCGGCCCTGGACCTGTACGAGATCCGTGTTCTGATCGGAGTTCAGCGAGAAAACTGCGACGATGGAAGCCTGCCCCGGCTGAATCGCCGTTTCCATGTAACTCAGGTCGGGAGCGCCGGCGATCTGGTCTTCGAGCGGCCGCACGATCGCGTCGCGCATCTCCGTCGTCGAAGCGCCCGAGTAGGTCAGCAGCACTTGAATCGACGGCACGTCGTAGTTGGGAAGTTGTTGTTTGACGAGATTGAAGCCCGCGATCGTGCCGGCGAGGAGCACGAGCGAGAGAAAGACCGTCACGAGGGTCGGACGGCGAACGAACAGACGCGTTATCCGCATCGAGGGAGCCTAGCCGGCACTTCCCGCGGCGGCCGGCACCGGCCGATCGTGCACGACGGCATCGCGCCGCGGCTTCGGCCGCGGTCCAAGCCACGCGAACATCACCGGAACCAGAACGAGCGTTAAGACGAGCGAGCTGATGAGTCCGCCGATCACGACGATGCCGAGTGCCTGGCGCTGCGCCGCGCCGGGATCGAGCGCAAGCGCGATCGGCGTCATGCCGGCAATCAGCGCACACGTCGTCATGATGATCGGCCGAAAGCGCTCGCGCGCGGCCTCGATCATCGCGGCGGTCCGGTCCATGCCGCTCTCGACCATGTGGTTGGCGAAGTCGACGAGCAGAATACCGTTCTTCGACGCCAACCCGACGAGCAGCACGGTTCCGATCAGCGAGAAGAGATTGAGCGCCTCGTGGGTCGCGGCCAACGACGTCAGCGCGCCAACCGCAGCGACCGGAACCGAGAACATAATGATGAAGGGCAGCCGGTAGCTGTCGTAGAGCGCGACCATGAGCAAGTAGACCAAGCAGAGCGAGAGGGCGAGCCCGACGGTCATGCCTTGCACGGTGTCGGAGAGATTCTGCTGCTGACCGCCCACGTTCGCTTTGACCGAAACCCGCGAGGGCAGATGGAGCGCCGCGAGCCGCTGCATGAAGGCCTTCTGCACGAGCGATTGCGTCGCTCCCGGCGCGAGGTTCGACTGAACGTGAACGACCGTTTCGCGGTTGACGCGCGTCATGAGCGGGGCCGAGGGGTCGCGGACGAACTTCGCGATGTCGCCGATATAGGTGAGGCCCCCGCTATTGCTGCGCAGCGGTATTTCGCTCACCGTGTTCAGCGTCGTCTGAAACGCGCGGGGATACGTCACCTGTACGTATTTCGTTCCGCGCGAGGTATTGAACTGGGTCGCGAGCGTTCCACCGTATGCGGCGCGAATTGCCGAGGCGGCTTGGCCGATGTTGACATTCATCGCTCGCACCAAATCGCGATCGAACTCGACGTCGATCTGGGGCGCCAAACGCTCCGATGACGTGTTCACGTTCACCGTGCCCGGCGTCTGGCGCAGCGCCTCGGCCACGCGCTCCGCATACGGATCGGGATCGTCGTTGGTCGCGGTGATCAGGTAATCGATCGGCTGTGAGTTCCCTCCGCCGAAGCCGGTTGCCGGAATTGCGACGACTCTCGCGGTTGGCGCGAATTCGGTCGCGATCCGCCCCAATACCTTAGCCAAAACGTCGGTCGAGTGCTGCCGGTTCTGCTTCAAAAAGACGTGAATTTGGCCGACCGACCCTTGCGCGATCAAGCCGCCGAAATTCGACTGCGTTCCGCCGGCGAGCCCGGTGAGCGAATCGACGTCCGAGAGCTTCGAAAAGCGCGCGTCGATGGCGCCGATCGCCGCGTTCACGGTTGCGAGCGGCGTGCCGGTGGGATAGGTCAGCTGGACGAAGATCTCGCCGCGGTCGACCGGCGGCATGAACTCGAAGCCGACGGCTCCCAAGGGAACGAGCAAGATCGAGAGGACCACCGCAACCGCGCAGACGCCGAAGACGAGCCGCGGCCGCGCGAGCGCCCAAGGAAGAGCGCGTCGCGCGTACCAGTGGCGTAAGCGCTCGAAACCGCGCGCGAACCGCTCGATCGCCGTTGGCGCCTTCCACCGCGAGAAGAGCGACCAGTTCCCCGCCAGCGACGGCGTAATCGTAAACGAAACGCAGAGCGAGGTCAGCGTCGCGACGACGACGACCAGCGCGAACTCCGACAAAAAGCGGCCGACCGTACCCGGCAGGAACGCAATCGGAAGAAAGACGACCACGTCGACGAGCGTGATGACGATCGCCGCCGGCCCGATCTGCGTCCGCCCTTTGATCGCCGCCCGCACCGGAGTCTCTCCACTTTCGTAATGGCGCTCGATGTTTTCTAATACGACGATCGAATCGTCGACCAGGATCCCGATGATCAGCGTCATGGCCAGCAGCGAGACCGTGTCGATCGTGAAGTTGACGAGCCTCATGGCGGTCAACGTCACGCAGAGCGAGGCCGGGATGGCGATGAGCACGATGATCGCGTTTCGCCACGAGCGCAGGAAGAAGAGCATTACCACCGCGGTGATCAAGATCGCCTCGATCAACGTGTGGAAAACGCCCAAGATTTGCTGCTTCGTGTACGCGGCCTGGTTGTTGAGAATCCGAAAGTCGATGGCCGGGTAGGTCCGCTCGATTGCCGGCAGCGCTTTCATGACGTTCTGCGCGGCCGTCACTTCGCTCGCATTCGTCGCCTTCTGCACGCCCAGCGAAATCGTCGGCGCGGTTCCAACGTAGCCGTACTGTCGCTGCGGCTCGAACGAGTCGGTCACCGATGCAACGTCGGCGATGCGCATCTGACGCGCCGATGCGCTCCATTGGTTCAAGCTCGAGAGCGACGGTCCCGAGTAGGACCCGTTACCGCTCGGCGCTGCGATCGGCGTGCCTTCGCCGGCCGCCGCGGGGCTCGCGGAGGCTTGCGCGACGTTCGGCACGAGCGTCTGCGCCGCCGAGGTCGGTAACGGCGAAGCCGTCGAGATCGTGGTCGCAGCCGCGGCGACGGAGACGAAAGGTGAAGGCGTCGGCACGGGTGAGATCGACGGCTCGGCCGACGGCAGCGCGATTGCGGGCGCAGCCGGCGCGAGCGTCGCCTGGGCCTGCGGTGACGGCGCCGCCACGGCGATCGTACCCGCGCCCGAGCCTCCGCCGGACGACGCAGCGCTCGACGGAGCTCCCGGAGCGCCGGGGATGGCGGGGACGCTGTAGGACGTGTTTCCAAAGGCCGTCGTGTACTGCGAGGCCGCCGCAATGGGCAGGTTTGCGACGCTCGAGACGTTCGTAACGTCGCCGCGCACGTCGATCGTGGTCTCGCGGCCCGGCAGATAGGCAATGCCCCCCGGCTCGCGGTTGTTGTTTGCGGAGATGGAGCTGACGATGTCGTTGAGCGTAAAACCCGCCGCCGAGAGCAAGTGCGGGTTGACTTGAACCTCGATCGCCGGCGTCAGCGATCCGCCGACGTTGACGTTGGAGATGCCGTCGACCTGCTCGAGATCCGGCACGATGTTGTTCGTCACGATCGCCGAGAGCGTGCCGGGCGGTAACGTCGCGGAGCTGACGCCCAGCGTTACCACCGTCGCCTGCGCGGGATCGAAGGTTCCGACGGTCGGCGCGGGCATGTCGGTGGGAAGATCGGCTTGTGCCAGCAACAGGCGCTGCTGCACCTGCACGAGATCGGTCGTCTTATTCGACGTTAAGTCGAAGACTGCCGAAATCGTCGCCTGGCCCTGCTGAACGGTGGTGTTGATGTGGTCGAGGTCGGGCGCTCCCGCGAGGGCATCTTCGATCGGCTTCACGACCGAATCACGAATCTGCGTCGTCGATCCGCCGGGATAGCTCGCGCGCACGGTGATCGTCGGGAAATCGATGTTCGGGAATTGCTGCTGAACGATGGTCGCCAGCGAAACGGCGCCCGCAACGGCGAGCAGCGCCAGCGTCACGAAGACCAGCGTCGGACGGTGAACGAAGAGCCGGGTCGGCCACATCTAACGGGCCTAGAAGGTTTCGTTCGGGCCGGCGACCTGCTGGCCGGCCGTGATGCCGAGCTGTCCGTTGGAGATCACGTGCGCGCCGCTGCGCAGACCCGTCACGACCGCGGTCTTCCCGTCGTCGCCCTTTGCCGCGACGCGTTGCATCCGCGCGACGCCGCTTCCATCGACGATCATCACGCTGTCGTGCGCGTCGTCGAGAAAAGCCGTTACCGGGACGCCGACGCCGCTGACGGGTGAAAGCGAGATGGTTCCCGTGACGGCCATTCCCGATTTCAAGCGCAAGCCGGGGTTGGCGAGGATGGCCTGCACGGTAAAGTTCGTCGAGCCCGGCTCGACCTGGCCGAGGACGGCGCTGATCCTGCCTCGATAGACCGCGCTTTGCGCGCCGGCGACGCTGATCGAAACCGGCGCGCCGCGCCCAATGCGAAAGACGTCGTCAGAGGAAGCGTTCAGCTCGGCGTAGACCGGGTTGAGCTGTTGGATCGTGAAGATCGTTTGCGAGCCGGGATACTGGCCCGGATTGAGATTGCGGTTCACGACGACGCCGTCGACCGGAGAGACGATCAGTGCCTTGTCGATCGAAGCCTGAATTTGAACGGCCTGCGCGTGCGCCGACGCAGCAGACGCAGCGGCCGACGCCACGTTGGCGGCCTGCAATCCCTTCTGGTAGGTGCCGTTGACGCGCTCGTTCAGCACCGCCGACTGCAAACTCGCTTGGGCCGAACGCTCCTGCTGCTCGTCGTTATTCACCATCGTCCGCTGTTGATCGACTTGCTGCTGCGAGACGTAGCCGGTGCTCAAGAGATTTTGATACCGTTGGAGATTGAGCTGATCGAGCTTGAGCGTTTGCTGCGCTTGCTGCAGCGCGGCTTGCGCATTGCGGACTTGGTCGCTGCCTTGACCGATGTTCAGCGCAGCCTGGTACCGCGTTTGCGCGGTGCGCGCATCGTCGGAGGCGGCGCCCTGTACGGCTGCGTCATAGCTGGCTCGCAAATCGGTTGTGTCGAGCACGGCTAAGACCTGGCCTTTGCGTACGTAATCGCCTTCGATGACGTTGACGGAATCGGTCGGCTCGACCAGCGAGCTGGAGAGCGAAACGTTTTGATAGGGTGCGATGATGCCGGCAATCTGCACCGTCGGGTGGACCGTAAGCGGCGTCGCCGTCGTCGTTTGAACGCTCGGCGGCGTCGGCTGCCCGAAGCGGTTGCCGCCGCGATGACCGCCCGCGCAGCCCGGCAGCGCAAAAGCCCACAGCGCCAGGAGGACCGATACCGATACTCTCACCGTTGAGCGACGCGCTCCGATCGTCATATCAACGACGTATTCTACCCCCGCCACCCACTGACTCGGCTGAGAGCGGCGTAATCCGCCGCAGCAACCCGAAGAGGGCGGCCAAAGCAAGCGCAAAGGCGAGGGTGCCGATGGCATTGCCCGCCGTCGCGAATGCATCGCCGACCAGTCCGAGCGGCGCGGCCTTCCCGCTGACGACGATCAAGCCGGCGAGGAAGACACCGAAGAGGCTCTCTCCCACAATGAGTCCGGAAGCAACGAGCACGCCTAGCTGCTTCGCACGGTCCGGGTTCGGCTGGACGCCCGCCCAACGGTTATACGCCCACCCAAGGATCGCACCCAGTACGACCGGAGCGGTCGTTGATACCGGCAAGTAGATGCCCAGGCCGACGGCCAGCGGAGGGAGCGCGAGACGCCTGCGAGCGCGCAGCCCTTCGTCGACTGCGACGACAACAGCGCCGACGAGTGCTCCGGCACCGATCAAGTGCCAATCGAGTTGGCCGCTGATGACGCCTTTGGCAAGCGCGGAGATCAGCGTCGCTTGCGGGGCCGGAAGCGGCTGCACGCCCGCACCGTTCACACCCGCGGCAGCGTGCACGGTCGCACCGGCGAAGCCGTAAGCGCGGTTGAGTAGATCGAGAATCGGGGGAATCACGAGAGCGCCGACGGCAACGCCGGCGACCAGCGCGACTTGCTGGCGCCACGGCGTTGCATCCACGAGCTGACCGGTCTTGAGATCCTGCAGATTGTCGTTTGAGATCGTCGCGACACAGAGCAAGACGGCGGTCACGACGAGCGCGAACGCAATCATCGGTAGGGTCGCGACGTGCGCGCTGCCGCTTCCGATTGCCAGTACGACGAGCGCGGCCCCGATCACCGAGAGGATCGCCAAACCGGAGACCGGGCTATTCGACGAACCGATCAAACCGGCCATATAGCCGCACGCCGCCGCGACGAAGAAACCGGCGATGACGACGTACGCAACGCCGGCCACGGTCATCCCGCCGGCCAGTGGCTCCAGCGCGCTGCCATGGAGAAACGACCAGAACAGAATGGCTAGCGGAATCAGACAAAGCGCGCTGACGAGGGCGACGATCGCGATCGGGAGATCGCGTTCCGTTCGCGGCAGCTCCACCGCCGATTCCCGCCGCCGGCGCGCGGCGGTCAGCGCCGAGGTTACGCCGAGCGCGACCGGCCGCGCGAGCCTGCCCAACGACCAAAGCGCGGCAACGCCGATCGCTCCCGCACCGATGAAACGTACTTGATGGGACCAAACGGTGGTCGCGACATCGGCCGCCGCTCCGCCGGCGGGGTGCAGCGCGGTGAGGATCGGCGTCGCGATGCCCCACGCGATGAATAAGCCGGCGAAGATCGCCGCGCCGACCGTGATGCCGATAAGCTGTCCCGCACCGACGAGCGCGAGGGAGAGTGAGAAACCCACCCCCGTCGCAGCGGCGCCGATGCGGAAATATCCGGCGATTTCGGCGGCAAAGATGCGGGTCGCCACGATCGCTGCGAAGGCGGCCGAGACCAGCGTTCCGCCAAGCAGCGCGACCAAACCGGCTTCGCTTCCCTCGGCCCTCGAGCGCCGCGCGGTTCCGACCTTGAGCACCTCGGCTGCGGCAACGCCCTCGGGGTATGGCAGATCGGAGCCCGTCACCAGCGCGCGCCGTAACGGCACGCTGTACATGACGCCGAGAACGCCGCCGACCGCGCAAATTCCAAACGACTCGAGAAACGGAAAACCGCTCCACCAGCCCACCATCACCAGTCCCGGTAAGACGAAGATGATGGCCGAGAGCGTCCCGGCCGCGGAGGCGATCGTTTGGACGATGTTGTTTTCGTAGATCGTGGCGTTACGAAAGGCGCGCAGCACCGCCATTGAGATGACGGCCGCCGGAATCGAGGAGGCGAACGTCAGCCCAACCTTGAGACCGAGATAGACGTTCGCTGCGGTGAAAACGAGCGTGATCGCCGCGCCCAAGGCGAATCCGCGCAGGGTAAGCTCCGCTCGATGCTCCATGAGGCGCCTTTTGCGCTCTCCGGCAGGTCGTCGCCTCCAAATACAAAGCCCGCGGCATTACGCTGCGGGCTTTGCCGTATCACCGGTCATTCTCGCCTGTTTGAAGCCGTTGAAAGCCCCCACCGACGTTTCGATCCGGTTTCGGCCGCGGCACTCGGATTCGTCGCTTGTGACGACGTATCGTCAACGTGCTTGCGATCGCGGTTCGATACAATCCGCACTTCGTCATTGGGCGAAGTCTTTGCATGCTATCAGAGCAAAAGCGGGGTTGCAAGGCGCTAAACCTCGAGTCCACAAGAGTTCCACAAGAAATTTTTGGTTACCCACAGTTTATCGACATCGAAGCTCGCGAGTTGTACCCGAAACTAGGGTTGCATCGTCGAGACCGGGGTCGGCGAAGCCGAGACCATCGGCGAGGGCGTCATGACCGGCTGTGCGTGCGCGACCAGCGTCGTGGTTCCGCCCGCGACGCAAGCTGCGACGAGAATGATACCGGCGAACCATCGATTCATGGAACGGTACCTCCTTAGGGAACCTCTGATTAATCCGCTGCACCGATCGCAGCGAGCAGTTTCGCCGCAGGCCGAGGCGCGCCCGAGGGAGCATAGCAGAGCGCTCTGTGACTGAGGGCGCAACGAAGGAGATGCGGCGAAACTGCCGCTGCCCGAAGGGTTTGGCCGCAAAGCCGCCATCTGCGTTGTCGAAGGCTCGGTCACAGACTGCTGCGAGTATGCTTCCTCGCCATCTCCTAGCATCTGACGGGTTTGCGGTCCAAACGATCGGTACATGGGATTAATCAGAGGTTCCTTAACTCATGTGAACGGGCCTAGGCGCCTCGTACCCGCCCGTCCGCCGGCTCTAAACTAAGGCGACTCGAGCCGCCCGAGCCTCGCCGTGCAAACGGGCGTCAAGACCACGGGTATAAACAGAGGGGAGAAGCGGCGCTCGGGCCCGCATCACCCCGAGGCAGGCAGATGGGCGTCATCGATTTACCGTATACCAGCAGCGTCGCGGCAGAGACCGATCCGATATTCAGCCGCGTGGAAAACGTCATTCCCCGCGTCGAGTGGCCGCTGCACGCCCCCTACGTCTCGGCGATCAACCGCCTCAAGCGCGAACGCAAGGCCGTCATCCTGGCCCATAACTACCAGGTACCCGAAATCTTCCACACGGTCGCCGACATCGTCGGGGACTCGCTTGCTTTGGCGATGCAAGCCGCAACGACGGATGCCGACGTCATCGTGCTCTGCGGCGTCCATTTCATGGCGGAGACCGCGAAACTCGTCAACCCCTCCAAGACGGTTCTCGTTCCGGACTTGAAGGCGGGCTGTTCGCTTGCCGAATCGATTACCGCCGCCGACGTGCGCCTGCTCCGCGAGCGGTATCCCGGCACCCCGATCGTCACCTACGTCAACACCTCAGCGGAGGTCAAGGCTGAATCGGACATCTGCGTGACGAGCGGCAACGCGGTCCAAATCGTCGAGGCTCTGAACGCGCCGCGCGTGATCTTTCTGCCCGACGAATATCTTGCGAAATACGTCGCATCGAAGACCAGCGTCGAGATCATCGCCTGGAAGGGGCACTGCGAAGTGCACGAGCGCTTCAGCGCCAACGACATTCGGCGTTTCCGTGACGGCGATCCGGCCCTGATCGTGCTCGCGCATCCGGAGTGTCCGCCCGAGGTGCTCGCGGAGGCCGATTACGTCGGCTCGACGCAAGGCATGACCGAGTACGTCGGTACGCTCGCTGACGAATCTTGTCATCCTGAGCGAAGTGAGCGTAGCGAACGAAGTCGAAGGGCGCGCATTCTAATGCTAACGGAATGCTCCATGGCCGACAACGTTTCGGGACGCTATCCCAACGTCGAGTTTGTGCGGCCCTGCAACCTTTGTCCCCACATGAAGCGCAACACCCTTGCGAAAGTGCTTCACTCACTCGAAGCGATGGAGTACGAGGTAACCATCGAGCCGGAGATAGCGCAGCGCGCTCGGCGCGCCGTCGAGCGAATGCTCGAGCACAGCCGGCCCCGGGATTAGCGGCTGCAATGGAAACGCACCGCAGCGACGCGCTCGTCGTCGGCGCCGGTATCGCCGGCTTGATCGCGGCGCTGAAGCTCCATCCCGCAAAGGTGACCGTTCTCTGCAAGACGCGCCTGGGCAAGGGCGCCGCGACCGACTGGGCACAGGGCGGGATTGCGGCGGCGATCGGCAAGGACGATTCGCCACGCCTGCACGCGATCGATACGCAACGTGCCGGCGCGGGAATCAGCGATCGCAAGATCGTCGACATCCTCACGCGCGACGCGCCGGCGCGCGTCGAAGAGCTGCTCGAGCTCGGCGCGGCCTTCGACCGGACGGCAGCCGGCGAGCTCGCGCTCGGGCGTGAGGCAGCGCACCAGCGCCGCCGCATCGTGAAGGCCGGAGGCGATGCGACCGGCCACGAGATACTCAAGACCCTCATCGAGACGGTGAGCGTGCACCCGTCGATCGAGGTCGTGGAGAATGTTTCGGCGCGCGATTTGATCGTCGAAGAGAATCGCGTCTGCGGCGTCTACGCGCGCCCGAGCGGGGCCGATTCCGACGTCGCTTTTCGAGCGAACGCCGTGGTGCTGGCAACCGGCGGGATGGGACGTCTTTACCGCCACACGACCAATCCCGTCGAAGCGACCGGGGACGGCATCGCAATGGCCGCGCGCGCAGGCGCTTTGCTTGCCGACATGGAGTTCGTCCAGTTTCATCCGACCGCGCTTGCGATTGGACGCGACCCGATGCCGTTGGTCACGGAGGCCGTGCGCGGCGAGGGAGCGACGCTCGTCAACGATCTGGGCGAGCGGTTCATGGTCGCGCTCCACCCCGATGCCGAGCTCGCACCGCGCGACGTCGTCGCACGCGCGATCTTCGAGCAACAGCAGCGTGGGCGTACCGTCGGGCTCGATGCGCGCGACGCAATCGGTACGAATTTTCCCGACGCGTTTCCCACGGTCTTCGGCTTCTGCATCAGCGCCGGCATCGATCCGCGAGTGCAGAACATCCCGGTCGCGCCGGCCGCCCACTACCTCATGGGCGGAATTGCGGTCGACGAATGGGGGCGCACGTCGCTGCGAAACCTGTGGGCCTGCGGCGAAACGAGCGCGACGGGCGTTCACGGCGCAAATCGGTTGGCGAGCAACTCACTGCTCGAAGCGCTCGTCTACGGTTCGCGGGTAGCGGCCGATATCGTCGACAGGCGTCGTCATACCAAACGCTTCGCGAACGACGCGGAACCAGCGCGGCGCCGCCGGTTTGCGCAACGAGATCCGCGCACGACCGCGGCACAAGCTCTCAGCGACGTGCGCAACGTTATGTACTCCAACGTCGGATTGGTTCGCAGCGAGGCGGGACTCTGTGAGGCCCTCGCGCGGCTCGACGATCTGGCCGCCGAGTTTGGCGAAACCACCGGCGAGCTTCGCAATCTTCTGGTCGTCGGGGCTTTGATTGCGCAAGCGGCGTTGGCGCGGCGCGAGAGCCGCGGCAGCCATTACCGAAGCGATTATCCGCAGACCGATGCAGCCTTCGCGAAGCGCTCTTTCACGCGGTTACGCAGCGTCGCCTGAGCTCATCGCCGAGTCGATCGTTCGAGCCGCGCTGCTCGAAGACATCGGCCACGGCGGCGACCTCACCACCGACGCTATCGTCGCGCCCGAGCACCGCGCGAGCGCCCGCATCCTCGCGCGCCGTCCCGGCATCGTCGCGGGAGTACCCTTCGCGCTGCTCGCTTTTCGCTTGCTCGACGAGCGCATCGAAACCAACGCTTGCGTTGCCGAGGGAGAGCGCGTCGACCCCGGTGCGACGGTCTCGCTGGTCTCCGGGCGCGCGCGGGCGATTCTCACCGGCGAGCGCACGGCGCTCAACTTGCTCTCACGACTCTCCGGCATTGCGACGGCGACGCGCCGGCTCGTCGACCTGGTTGAGGGAACCCGCGCGAAGATTGCCGACACGCGCAAGACGACGCCGGGGCTGCGCGCGCTCGAGCGGTACGCGGTCGCCTGCGGCGGCGGAATCAATCACCGCTTTGGGTTGGACGACGCCGTCTTGATCAAGGATAACCACCTCGCGCTGGCCGGCTCGGTCGGCGCGGCAATCGCCGCCGCGCGCGCACACGTGGGTCACACGATCAAGATCGAAGTCGAAGTCGAGAGCCTCGAGCAGCTGCGCGAAGCGCTCGCTGCACCGATCGACGCAGTCTTACTCGACAATATGACGGTCTCTCAGCTTGCCGAGTCGGTGCGAATCGTCGACGGGCGCGTCGTCACCGAGGCGAGCGGCGGCGTCACTGAGGCGAACGTCGCGGAGATCGCTCGAACCGGCGTCGACGTCATTAGCGTCGGCGCGCTGACTCACAGCGCGCCCGCCCTCGACTTCTCCTTAGACGTGTCACCCTGAGCCAAGCGCCAGGGCAGTGTGCTGTCCCAGGAGTTCGATGTATAAAGCTGGCCGTTTGGTGGAGGGCGGGCAAGGAACGATGAGCGACAAAAGCAGCGCTTTGCGAGCGAAGGGTGACGCAGCCCGCGACCGTCAAACGGCCAGCCCGAAGGGTCGCGGCGGCGGATGCGCACTGGCTTTGTTGCTCGTCGGTCACAGAGCTACGGCTATGCTCCCTCCTCGCGCCGCGCCAGTGCGCTCCGGCGCTCGCGACTTTATGCACCGAACTTCTGGGACAGCACACTAGCGATACGAGACGAGTGCGAAGGCGACGACCGCACCGACCGCGACGACGAAGAGCGAGATCGCGTATCCGGTAAGGCTCGAGAGCGTCACAACCTTCCCGTCGCGCAAACCGCGATCCGTAATGGAGTAACGCCAGGCGCCGAGCAGCGCGACGACGATGCCGAAAATGGCCATCGCCGTGCCAAACGTGATCGAGAGACCGGGCTCCGGGTTTGGGCCGTGCACGAGCGTCGAGAACTCGCGGGCAAAGAGCGAGAAGCGCGCGATGACGAAGCCGAATGCGATGAAGGCAAGCGCGGTTCGTATGTACGCCAAGTAGGTCCGTTCGTTGGCGAGCGTGTCGGTAGAGCGAACCGGCTCCTGCATGACCCACCGAGCCTTAGGCGAATCTCCGTCGAACCATGTCTGAACGCACCGTCGACGCCCCGGCCGAGAGCAACAAAGCGGCCCACGACTTCGAGCCGCCGGCTGCCCTGATCGAATTCATGTCCGGCGGCTGGATCGACCGCCCCGCCCCGCGCGAGGTGCAGCCGCAAGCCGCTCGATTTGCGCGCCGGCGCGAGGCGCTTGCCAAGGCCTATCCGGGCGTCTATCTCGTCGTTCCCGCCGGGCGCGAGCGCGTGCGCGCCAACGACACATTTTTTCGTTTTCGGCCTGCGAGCGATTTCGCATACTTGATGGGAACCGGTGAGCCCGGCGCCGTCCTCGTGCTCGAGCCCGATGGAGCGGCCCATCGCTCCGTCCTCTTCGTTCCGGAGCACAACCGAGGTAAGGCCGAGTTCTTTACCGATCGCGTCTACGGCGAGCTCTGGGTCGGGCGTCATCGCGGCGTCGAGGAGAGCGGCGTCTACTACGGGGTCGACGAAAGCCGGCCGCTCCAAGCGCTGCCGGCATATCTCGAGGAGCTGCGCGATGCCAAGTATCCGCTGCGTGTGGTACGCAGCCACGACGACGAAGTCGACCGCCGTTTCGAGCCGACCGAGGCCGACGCCGAACTCGCCGAGCATCTCTCCGAGAGCCGGCTCGTCAAAGACGAGTACGAGCTCGACGAGCTGCGCAAGGCCTGCGCGCTCTCGAAACTCGCGTTCGAAGATGCGATCCGCGCGATGCGCACCGCGAAGAGCGAACGCGCGATCGAAGCTGCATTTTGGGGAAGAGCTCGCGTTGAGGCCAATGACGTCGGCTATTTGACGATTGCGGCTTCCGGCGAACACGCGTGCACGCTGCACTGGTCGCGCAACGACGGCGCGATCCGTCCGGGGGAGCTCCTGCTCCTCGACGCGGGCGTCGAATGCGACTCCCTTTATACCGCCGATATCACGCGCACGCTTCCCGTCTCGGGGCGCTACTCGCCCGAGCAGCGGAAGATCTACGAGCTGGTCTGGGAAGCGCAGCGAGCCGGCATCGAGGCGGTCCTCGCGGGAAACGACTTTCTCGAACCACACCGCCGAGCGGTGCGGGTCTTGGCGGAAGGTCTTATCGATCTCGGAATTCTCAAGACGTCGCTGGACGAAGCGCTCGATCCCGAGCGGCTCTTGCACCGACGGTACACGCTCCACGGCGTCAGTCACATGCTCGGCCTCGACGTCCACGATTGCGCACATGCTCGGACGAGCGAGTACCGTCACGGGAAGCTGCGCGAAGGAATGGTCCTTACCGTCGAGCCCGGACTCTACTTTCAGCCTGACGATGCGACCGTGCCCGAAAATTTCCGCGGCATCGGGGTGCGCATCGAGGACGACATCGCCGTGACGAGCGGCGCGGCGGAGAACCTGTCGGCGAGCCTTCCGTCGCGAGCCGGCGAGGTCGAAGAGTGGGTTGCCGCTCTCTGGAAGGGTTGACGTTTATCCGCTCGGCATGACCGACGTGCCGGCCGCCGGCGAGACCGGAATGCCCGTTGCGGCGAGCTGATCTTCGATCGGCCAGCGTCCAAACGCCAGAATAATCAGGCAGATCAGTTGGCCCACGCCCGGAATTAAGTTCAGCAACGAGAGCGCGCCGTTATATCCGGCCTTGGCGAATATTCGCCAGTAGACCCAAATCATAAAGGCGATGATCGCGAGGAACACGATACAGTAGACGAGGGCGAACGTCGCGAAGAGGCCCGCCGCGGCCGCGCTATGATCCATAGGTAACCTCCGATTCAAGCAACGAAGAGCCTCTTCGCTGCAAGGTCGCTTCACCATTCCGCGCCGACCGGCGCGTTTAGTGAATCGTTCAACCTCGGGGCGGCGAGCCCCATCCCGATTGAACGTACTCACCGTCGACTACGATCACCGGCACGGTCGGATCGCCGTTACTGTAGGCGAACATTCGCGCGCGCGCACCGCGGTCGTTCTGTGCGTCGTATCGAGTATACGGAGTGCCGGCCGCATCGTAGTACGCCATCGCACTGCGGCAGTACGGACAGGTCGGCGAGATGTAGAGCTCGAGCTTTGCGCCCGGAGGTATGTGCTCGACGTCGAAGGCCCGCGCCATGTCGCTGGTCTTCGTACCGACGCCGCTCGGCAACCTGCGCGACGTGACCCTGCGCGCGCTCGACGCGCTTCGCGCGGCCGACTTGATCGTCGCCGAAGACACCCGAGTCGCTCGCAGGCTGCTGCGTGGCCTTGGCCTGGAGGGTCGCGAAATCTGGAGTTATCGCGAACAGAACTCCGACCGTGCGACGCCCGCCATTCTCGAGCGGGCGCGCAACGCGCTCGTCGCCGTCACCAGCGACGCCGGGATGCCCGGCATCTCCGATCCGGGCAGCGAGCTGATCGCCGCGGCGCGTGCCGCCGGCCTGCCCGTCGAAGTCCTGCCCGGGCCGAGCGCGGTGACGGGGGTGGCCCTCCTTTCGGGCTTTTCCTTGCTGCGATTTACTTTCGAAGGCTTTCCTCCCCGAACGAGTGCGGCGCGAAGGAAGCGTTTTGCAAGCGCCCTGCAAGCCGAGGCGACCACGATTTGGTACGAGTCGCCGCGCCGTTTGCGCGCTACGCTCGCCGATCTCGCGGCGGTCGCGTCCGGCGTGCAGGTCTTCCTGGTTCGCGAGTATACGAAGCTTCACGAGCAGCAGCTTTGGGGAACGCCGGAGCAGGTCATCGCGCGGCTCCCCGAACCGATTCGCGGCGAGGTTGCCTTCGCTATCGCTCCCTACGATGCCGGATCGCCCGCAACGCCGGCAATCGAGGAGGCGAGCGCGGCGATCGACGCGCTCCTCGCCGACGGGCGACGGGTCGGGGAAGTTGCGAAACTGCTTGCGGCGCGCGGCTTCGGCGACCGCAAGGAACTCTACGCCCACGCCGCAGCGCGGAAGGCGCGCCGGAAACCGCGATAAAAGAATGTTAGTGTCAATGGAGCGCGCTTACTACGTTACGACGCCGATCTACTACATCAACGGCAATCCGCACATCGGCCACGCCTACACGTCGATCGTTGCCGACGTGGTCGCGCGCACCGCGCGCACGTTTCGCCCGGCCTTCTTCTTGACCGGAAGCGACGAGCACGGGCAGAAGGTGGCCAACGCAGCTGCTGCCGCCGGCAAAACGCCGCAAGAATGGTGCGACGAGCTCGTTCCGCGCTGGAAGACGCTTTTAAAAGTCTATCACGTTGCGTACGACGATTTCATCCGAACCACCGAGCCTCGTCATACGGAAATAGTCGGCCGCGTCTTCGAGCGGCTGCGTGAGACGGGCGACGTTTACCGCGGCAGGTACGAAGGCTGGTACTGCGTCGACGACGAGACGTTTTGGCCGGAAAAGAAGATCCTCGAAGGGCGTTGCCCGACTTGCGGCCGCCCGGTGGAGTGGATCTCGGAAGAGGATTGGTTCTTTCGGCTTTCGGCCTACCGCGAGCGTTTAATCGAACATTACGAGCGTTTTTCAGAGTGGGTGCAGCCGCGGAGCGTCTACAACGAGATGATGGCGTTTTTGCGGGAGGGGCTTGACGATCTGTCGATCTCGCGAACGAACCTCGGTTGGGGCGTGCCGATCCCGGACGGCGGAGTCGTCTACGTCTGGCTCGACGCGCTGCTCAACTACATCACCGCGATCGGCTGGAGCAAAGACGAGACGCGCTTTCACGAGTATTGGCCGGCGCAGTTGCAGCTCGTCGGCAAGGACATCGCGCGTTTTCACACGATCATCTGGCCGGCGATTCTGTGGGCACTCGGCGAGGCAGCGCCGGAGCGCGTCTTCGCGCACGGCTGGATCACCGTCGACGGTCAGAAGATGAGCAAGAGCCTCGGCAACACGGTCGATCCCTTTCTGCTCGCCGAGCGTTTCGGCGCCGATTCGATTCGCTACTTTCTCTTGCGCGAGGCGCATTTCGGAAGCGACTTCTCGTACTCCGAAGAGAAGATCGCTCAGCGGCGCAACAGCGATCTCGCCAACGACCTCGGCAACCTCTTGCAACGCAGCCTTTCGATGCTGCAGCGTTACCGCGACGGAATCGTGCCCGACGGGCGGGCCGCGCCGAGCGAGCTGGGCAAACGGTTCGCACCGCTTCCCGTAACCGTTCGCGCGCGCATCCTCGACCTTCGCCTGCGGGAAGCGCTCGAGGAGATTTGGGAGCTCGTGACCGCGCTCAATCGCGCGATCGACGAGCGCAAGCCGTGGGAGCTGCACAAAAGCGGCCGCAGCGACGAGCTCGACGCAGTCCTCTACGATCTCTGCGAGGGGTTGCGATGGCTGGCGATTCTGCTGCACCCGGTAATGCCCGAGCGCACGAGCGAGATGTGGCAACAGCTCGGCGCTCCGGGGAGGATCGACGAGGACTGGTCGTCGTCGCTGCGGGCGTGGGGGGGGGTGGCACCGCTCACGCAGACGGCGATCGCCGCGCCGCTCTTTCCGAAGCTCGAAATCGACGCCGTCGCTCGCTCGTGATCGACACGCACTGTCACCTGCACGATCCAAAGTTCGACGACGATCGAGAGGAGGTCGTCGCGCGCGCCAACGACGCGGGCCTTTCCGCGATGCTGACCGTCGGCGAAGACCTCGGCGATAGCCGCAGGGCGATCCAGGTCGCTCAAACGTACGGCCTCTCCGTCGCGGCCGGCATTCATCCCCACGAAGCAAAGAACGCTCCAGCGGACGTCGCCGGCGTGCTGCGCGCGCTGCTCGACGCGCCCGGCGTCGTCGCGATCGGGGAGACCGGCCTCGACTACTACTACGATCACAGCCCGCGCGACCGGCAAGCGCAAGTGTTCCGCGCGCAGCTTCGGCTCGCTCGCGAGACCGCCTTTCCGGTCGTCTTTCACCATCGCGATGCCTTTGACGATTTCACCGCGCTCTTGCGCGAGGAGTGGGTATCCGGAATGCGCGGCGTCGTGCACTGCTTTACGGGCACGCCGTCGGAGGCACGCACGTTCGTCGACGAGTTCGGGCTCTTTCTGGGAATTGGCGGCGTGCTGACCTTTCCGAACGCTGCGAGCCTGCGCGAGGCAGTCGTCTCGGTCGGCGCCGGGAGACTCGTGCTCGAAACCGACTCTCCCTATCTCGCACCGGTGCCGATGCGCGGCAAGCGAAACGAGCCGGCGTTCGTCACGCACACCGCCGCAAAATTGAGCGAGGTGCTCGGCATGCCTCTCGACGATCTCGTCACAACGACCGACGCGAATGCCTTCACCCTCTTTGGGATCTGAACTCTTTCGCCGTTTGCCAATCCGACTCGAGCCGGCTGCGGACGGCATCCACGATCGTGGCGTCGCCGGTGCAGAGTCCCCAATCGGGCATCGCCCACTTGCCGTCGGCGTAGGTCGCGTTTGCCGATCCGACCCACGCGCAATCGCCGGCGACGGCGAGCTTGGCCGAATCGCGGCAGACTCGGACGCGGACGCCGTCGCGGACGAGGTCCTCGAGCGCGCTACGCTCGCGTGCATTCCCGCGCAGATCGTTTTCGCTGACGAGCAGCTTTGGCTTCGCTCCCGAAAGGCCGAGCGTCCTGAGCGCGGCGTAGGTCGCGTTGGCCGCGCCAAAGGATTCGGTCTCAACGATCGCGCCGGCGCGGGCTGCGGGCTGCCCGAGGAGCCGCGCCTCCTGCGCGAGCGCATCGTGCTTCGTCATCGGGATGGCGGCGGCTTCGGCCGGATCGTCGTCACGCAGCACGATGTCGCCGCCGTGCCAGTTCTTTTCGTCTAAATAGAGCGTGCCGTCGATGGAGATCCGTTTGGCGTGAACCGGGTCGGCGAGCCGCGCATCGACGCCCGCCGCGCACAACTCGCCGGCGACCCTGACGTTCTCTTCGGCAAGATGACCCCTTGCATCGTCATACGGCCGGCTCTCGAGCCGGACGACGACATGCACGCCCCGGATAGCGGCGCCTTCAAGCGCTCGCAGGATCGGACCGTGCAGCGTGTACGCCTCGACATAAACCTCCCGGGCGCTTGCGAGGCTCTCGATGACTTCGCCCGTGGAGCTGAGCCGCAGCATTGCGCCTGCCATCACGCCGAAGGCAGGCGGCGGCTAGGAGTTTGATCTCTCCGGCGCGCGGGGGGAGTGGAGCGCGAGATTGGGAAGCCTGTCGAGCACGATGACTTCTGCTCCGATGCGCAGCCGTGACGAGGGAGAGTCGAAGGGAACCTTCGTCCGCGAGATGTTCGCGCGCATCGCGCCGCGTTACGATCTCGCCAACCGCGTGCTGACTGCCGGCCTCGACGAACGGTGGCGCCGGCGCGCGATCCGGCTGCTCGCGCCGCCGCGCGGCGGACGGATCCTCGACTGCTGTTGCGGCACCGGCGATCTCGCCTTCGGGCTCCTGCGCGGCAATCCGACGCTCGACGTGACCGGCGTCGACTTTTGCGTCCCAATGCTCGAGCGCGCATCGCAGCGGGCTCGTCGGGAAGCCCGCGGCAGCCTGCGCTTCGTCGAAGGCGACGTCATGGCCATGCCCTTTCCCGACTCGAGCTTCGACGGCGCCACGATGGGCTTTTCGCTGCGCAACGTCGTGGACGTCGATGCGACGCTGCGCGAGATCCTTCGCGTGCTGCGTCCCGGCGCACGCTTCGTGAGCCTCGACGTGACGAAGGCGCCGAACCGGACGTACAAACGGCTCTTCGATCTCTATTTCTACCGAGTCGTGCCGTTGATCGGAGGAATCGTCGGCGGATCGCGCGCGGCGTACTCGTATCTTCCGAATTCGCTCACGCATCACCCCGACGCGCCGGCTCTGCGCGAGCGCTTTACCCGCGCGGGCTTCGTCCGCGCGGATTACCTCCCGCTGATGGGCGGAGCGATCGCCGTGCACCACGGGATCAAGCCGGCGCGCGGCGGAGTCGAAGCGTGAGCGCGGTCGATTCGGCGCGCGGCACGGGACGGGACCTCCACGCGCTCGTCGAGCAGTTCTTTGCCGCGACGTTCTCGACCGATAATCCGGTCATCACGGAAGCGATCAAACGGATGTTGGCCGCGGGCGGAAAGCGATTGCGGCCGCGCATTACTCTGCTCGCCGCCGAGGCTTGCGGGGGCAAGGCCGTCGAGCACCTCCATCTCGCCGCATACATGGAGCTCATTCACGTCGCGACGCTCATTCACGACGACGTCGTCGACAACGCGGGAACGCGGCGCGGCGTCAATGCAACGGCGGTCGATTACGGCAACCGCGTGAGCGTCCTGGCGGGCGACTACCTCTTCGCGTGGATTTTCAAAAACGTGACGCTCAACTATCCGCACCCGATCCCGCACGTGCTCTCGGCTACCCTGGCCCAGATCTGCGACGGCGAGGTGCTGCAGCTGCAAGCGCTCGGCAATCTCGATCTGCCGCTCGAAACCTACGTGGAGATCGCCCGCAAGAAGACCGCGTCGCTCTTTGCGGCCTCGGCGCAGTGCGGCGCGATCATGGGCGGCGGACGCGCGCCCGAAATCGCGGCGCTGCGGGACTTCGGCGAATGCTTCGGCATCGCGTTTCAGATGAAGGACGACCTGCTCGACATGATCGCCGACGAACGCTCGCTCGGCAAGCCGGCGGGAAACGACCTGACCGAACGCAAGACGACGATTCCGCTGATTGCGGCACTCGCTTCGGGGGACGGCATCTTTCGAGCCGAGATCAGGCGCTTTTACGAGGGAGAGCGCAACGACGCGATCCCCGCGATCGTCGACGCCATCGATCGCAAAGGCGGACTGGCGGCGACGCGTGCGGAGATCGGCCGCTTCGCAGAGCGGGCCAAGAGTGCTTTGGAGCCGATTGGGGAGGGCACGGCGAAAAAGGAACTCTTCAAACTCACGGAGGCCCTTGAATCATGACCATGCATCCGCTTCTCGCAATCATCGACGCGCCGATCATCATCGGCATCCTCATCGTCGGTGCGCTGCTCTTCGGAGCGGAGAAACTTCCGAAGCTGGCGCGCAGCGCAGGCCAGGCGAAGAAAGAGTTTCTCGTCGGACAGGCCGAGGCCGACGAGGCAGCCGCGAAGGCCCGCGAGGAGGCGCGCCTGCGAGCCGAGGCCCAGCACGCCGACATCATGAAGAACGTCGAAGCCGGCTCGATGAGCGGCGAGCCGATCCCACCGCCCACGCCGGATCGCGGCACACCAAGCTCATAGCAACGGCGCTGTCATCCTGAGCAGCGAAGCGGACGCAGCGAGCGCAATAGAACCGCGCGCCCCCGAAGCAGAGGCGGCGTGGGACCAAAAGGAGATGCCTTTTACGGAGCACCTGCGGGAGCTCCGTAACCGTCTTATCGTCGCGCTCGCGACGGTCGGCGGCATCGCCGTGCTGCTCTTCTGGCCGTCGCAGTTCGCGATACGCTGGATGACGGACGAGTACTTCGGCGGAATCGAGCTCCACGCGTTCGGTCCCGCGGACGTTATCTTCACCGAGTTCAAGTTCTCGGTCATCGGCGGAATCGTCGTGGGTCTGCCGGTGCTGCTTCAGCAGCTCTGGCTCTTCGTCGTGCCGGCGATCCATCCGCGCACGCGACGCATGGTCTACGCCTTCATCCTTCCGTCGATCTTGCTCGCCGCGTGCGGACTCGCCTTCGCCCACTTCGTCGTCATCCCGCGAGTCGTCGCCGCTTTGCTGCGCATCACCGACGCGGTCGCGACGCCGACCTTCGGGGTCGCCTCGACGCTGAGTTTCGTCATGGTGCTCTTCGCGCTCTTCGCCATCATCTTCCAAACGCCGATCGTGCTCGTGGGGCTGGCGCGGCTCGGCATCGTGAACGCACGCTCGCTCATGCGACATCGCCGCCACGCCCTCTTCGCCTTCTTCGTGGCCGGCGGTATCGCCGCGCCCGACGGCAATCCGCTCACCATGGCGCTGCTCGCGCTGCCGATGTATGCGCTCTACGAGATTTCGATTTGGGTGATTCTCCCGCTCGAGCGCCGCTGGTCGTCCTCGACGCCCGCGCGAAGGCCCGGGATGACGCGGTGACCGCGGCGCGCGCGCTCTACGGCGAATTCGTTCGGACCTTCGGAAACGTGCTCTTTGCCGTTTCCCTCTTCGTCGTATGGGGTTTGCTGACGCTCGTCGGCGTCATCGTCGATCAGGGTCAAGACCCCAATCTCTACTTTCAAAGCTACGCCGCGCCGCTCGCGCGAGCGATCCTGCGTCTGAACTTCGACAACGTCTACCACTCGCCGTGGTACGTCGGCATCGTCGGCTTGATCTTGCTCTCGCTGGCAGTCTGTACGTTCAAACGTGTGATTCCGGCCCGGCTTCCACCGCTGCGCCCCGTCAACGTGGAGAAGATTGCGCTGCACGCGACCTTCGAGGCCGAGGGCGATGCCGACGAGATTCGCCGCCGGCTGGCAGAGGCGCTTACCGCGCGCGGCTGGAGAATGCGCGAACGAATCTTCGACGGAGTCGAGTGGAGCTTTGCCGACAAGCACAACTGGGCGCGGCGGGGCGTGCTCGTCGCGCACGCCGGTTTCGTCATCATCGCGGCCGGGACCACGCTCTACTGGGCTCGCGGCTTTTCGGGCGATATCGCCCTCTTGACGGGAGAGACGTCGCAGGTCCCGCGAACGCACGCGCTCGTCCGTCTCGACGACTTCCGCTACGAGATTGCGCCGATCATGACGAAGAGCGGGATGGTCTATCAGCCGATCGACTACGTCTCGCACGTAACCGTGACCGGAAATGACGGCATCCCGAAGCATCTGACGGTGCGCGTCAACCATCCGATCGACGTCGACGGCACGCTCTACTACCAAGCGAGCTACGGCTTCGGCATGCAGTTTCTCGTCACGCACGACGGGCGGCGTGACGCCCTCTCTCGGCGCGCACGCTGCTCGAGGGCGAGTCGTTCGACATTCCCGGTACGCAGCGCAGCCTGCTCTACGAGCGCTTCGCGCCCACCGTCGATAAGCAGAGCGGCACGCCGACCGCCGATCCGCGCGTCAACGACCCGGCGGTCATGCTCGCCGCCTCGGATGAAGGGAACCCGCTCGGCGAAGCTCTCGTGCCGCTCGGCGCCGGGATCGATCTCGGCGACGGCTGGCGCGCGATTCCAAAGCGCTACGTGCTCTACAGCGGTTTTCAATACCGGTACGACCCGGGAGTGCCGCTCGTTGGGATCGGCGCGTTCGTGCTGCTCGCGGGCTTGGTGATTTCGTTTTACTTTCTTCCGGCGCGCCTCTACCTGCGCGTCGACCAGCTCGATCCGCGCCGTTCGCGCGTAGGAGCTGCCGCGACGACGGTCAAGGGATACGAGGTGTTTTCCAATGAGTTCGGACGCCTCATAGCGTCCCTGGAGTCGCCCCCGTGCCCGTAGACGAGATTTTGATTGCGATCGCGCTGGGGGCGTACACGCTGGGCGCGCTCGTGCTGCTGCTCTATTTTTTCTCCCGCGACGCCCGGCTGCTCTCGATCGGCATTCCGCTGGCAATCGGCGGCTGCGCCGCGCAGTTCATTCAGCTCATCGCACGGTGGGAGCTGACCCACGTCTGGCCGCTGCTCAATCTCTATGGGTCGCTTTCGCTCTTCGCCGCGATGTCGGTCGCGATTTACATCGGTTTCGCGTTTCGGTACCGGCTCTGGTTCGCGGGGGGCTTTGTGCTCGCGCTGGCGGCGATTTTCCTCGCCTACGGCGTCACTTGGTACGAGGGTACGATGCCGCCCGTTCCCTCGCTACAATCATATTGGGCAAAGATCCACGTTCCGATCGTCGTTTCGTCGTACGCCGCCTTTCTCGTCGCCTTCGTCTTTTCGTGCATCTACCTGTTGAAGTACTACGTCGGGCGGAGCGAGCGCGCCGATAATACTTTGGTCGCACGGTGGCTCGCAACGCTGCCGAGTCTTCCGCAGCTCGACGTAATCGTCTACCGCGCCGTCGCGATCGGCCTGCCGCTCATCTCGATCGGCATCATCACCGGCGCGATGTGGGCGAAGGAGGCCTGGGGCGCGTATTGGCAGTGGGATCCGAAGGAGACGGCCGCGCTCTTCTCCTGGATCATCTACCTCGCGTACATGCACCTCCACACCCGCCACGCGTGGCGCGGCCTGCGCACCAACTGGGTCAGCGTCATCGGATTCGTCTCGATTATCTTCTGCTATCTCGGCGTCAATATCTGGATTTCAGGCCTTCATAGCTACAAGGTGTGACGCGGAGTGCCGCCAAATGAGCCTGCACCCGTACTGCCAACCTTCCGTGGAGAACGATCTTGTCGGATTCGAATACCGATGCCTCGCAAGGCGTTGCGCGTAAGATAGTGAGCGCGTACGACCTTCCTCAAACAGCGGAGGAGGTCACGCGCCGCACCTTCATGGCAAATGCGACGGTAACGATCGGAGGCATCGTCGGCCTCGTGCTCGCCGTTCCGATCGTGGGATCGTTGCTGCCGGCGAAGAACGCGTCGGCGGGAAGCTGGTCGCCGTTGAGCGCGCAGGAGCTCGACGCGCTGCAAAAGGCGACGGCGAAGCCGGTCAAGCTCACCTTCACTCTAAAATTCGTCGACGGGTATTTGCCCGAGCAGTCCGTACCCGAGTATGCGTGGGGCATCAAAGTCGATCCGGCAAAGTTTATGGCGGCGCGCCCCGATATCTTCAATCAACCCGGCGGCAAGGCCGACGTTCCTTACGAAGTCGTCAACATGGGCTTCGTCGTCTTCAGCCCGATCTGCCCGCACCTCGGCTGCTACTACAGCTGGAACGACGCTCAGGACCGCTTCATGTGCCCCTGTCACGGCTCGCAATATACGTTCGAAGGCACGCACATCGCCGGTCCGGCGCCGCGCGGTCTCGACCCATTACCGCTGCGCGAGCAGAGCGGCACCGCGCAGGTAACGTGGATCATCTACCAATCGAACACTCCGCAGCGCATCGTCGTCTCTTATCAGGCATAAGGTAATCGCTGATGCTCGACTGGATCGAAAAGCGTACCGGTTTCATCTCCCTGACCAAGGACTTCCTCGCCGAAGACGTTCCGGGAGGAGCGAGCTATTGGTACGTCTTCGGAAGCGCGACGCTCTTCGCGATGATCGTGCAGATCGTCACCGGCATCTTCTTGACGTTCTTCTACGCGCCGTCTGCGGCTACGGCGTGGGAATCGACGCGCGCGATCTATCTCAACCCGTACACGCACTTCCTTCTCGCCGTGCATTATTGGGGATCGTCAGCGATGATCGCGCTGGTCTTCCTTCACTTGCTGCAAGTGCTCGTGTGGGGAGCGTACAAATCGCCGCGCGAGCTGCAGTGGGTCGTCGGCGTGCTCCTGCTGCTCGTCACCCTGGTGCTGGGACTTACCGGCTATCTGTTGCCGTGGGACATGGACGCATACTTCGCGTCGCAGGTCTCGCTCAACATCGTCGGTCTCGCGCCGATCGCCGGCCCCTTCCTCCAGCACGTTGCGCAAGGCGGGGGCTCGATGGGGACCGCCACGATCAACCGCTTTTTCGGCTTACACGTCTGGCTGATGCCGGCGATTCTCGTCTTGCTGGTCGCCGCCCACTTGGCAATCTTCCGACACAACGGCTCCGCCGGGCCGGTGGCCGACGACCGGCGCACGCTCAAACCCGGGCGCTTCTGGCCGGATCAGTTTTTTATGGACGGCGCTTTCTCACTCATCGTCTTCATCATCATCTGCTTCCTCGCGTTCGTCGCCCCGCCGTATCTCGACGCGAAAGCCGACCCGACGAAGTTCTTCGTCCCGTATCCCGCCTGGTATTTCTTATCGCTCTTCGGCCTGCTCGCGCTGGTGCCGCCGGAGGTGCACATCGGCCCACTGACGATCAGCATGGAACTGATCGCGACAATCATCGTCCCGACGCTCTTTCTGCTCGTCATTCTACTGCTACCGTGGCTCGACCGCAGCAGGACGCGCAGCCTTGGCGCGCGCGCCGGAGTTCTCTGGAGTGCGACGATCATCGTCTGCGCGATCGTCGGGCTCACGATCTACGCACAGATAACCACCATGGCCAAACAGGCTGCGGCACCGCCGTCCCCGCCGGAATCGGTCGTGCTCAGCGCCGCTGCCGCGACGATACCCAGCGCGAGCGCACCGGCATCTTCAACGTCAAGCGGGCCCGGCGCCTCGGTCTTTGCCAACAATTGCTCGAGCTGTCACGGTGCGACGGGGCAAGGCCTCGCCGGGTCCTTCCCGCCGCTCGCGAACAACCCCACCGTGACCGGCGATCCGAACAAAGTGATCGGCATCGTGCTCGATGGCTTACACGGACCAGTTTCGGTCAATGGCCAGACCTACAACGGCCAAATGCCGCCCTGGAAGGGAACGCTCACCAACAAAGAGATCGCCGACGTCATTACGTACATCCGCGGTTCGCTCGGAAACAACAAAGCCTCGCCCGTTACCGAAGCGCAAGTCGCGAACTATAAACCATAACGCAACGAGCTCATCGGCATGGTGACCCCTCGTAGAGTAAGAGCGCGGCCTTTCGGTCGAGCGCGACGACCCGTCGATCGCGACCGTACGACGGGTCGTACTCGGACGGGGCTGCCGGAACGATCACCCATGCGCGCGGCGCGCCGCAGATAAACGAGTGCGGATCGACGCCGTCGTTCTGAGGATCGGGATTGCCGCGGGCCGCAAGCACGTGCACGACGGGATGCGTGTAGAAGAGCAGCGCGTTCCCGCCGGAGACGTTTTGAATTGCGACGACGTCGCCCGATTTGCGGTCGTGTTCGATGATCGCCGCTAATCGCGGCACCGGCTTGAAAGCCTCCGCGCGCGGCAAGACCCCGACGGCAAGCACGTCGGTCGCGACCACTGCCGCGAGCGCGAGCGCGTACGGTGCCAGCCGCGCGCTCCGCCCGCGCGCGACGAGCAGCGCGGTCAGCAACGATCCGGCGAAGATTGCGGCGCCCATGGCGAGCAGCGGCGGGACGGCGCCGGCGATCTCGACCGTCAACCGGTTGTTTCGGGTGAAGAGCCAAATCGCAAAAGCCAGCGCTCCGATCGTCACCGGCACCGTCGCCGCCGAGACGACCGCCGAACGGCTGCCGCCCTTGCGGACGACGCCTTCGAAGTAGAGGGCCGTGATGAGGGCCAACGCGGGAAACTCCAGCGCGACGTAATTCGGAAGCTTCGTTCGCGCAAAACTGAAGAAGAGCAGCGGCATCACGATCCACGTCAACGCGAGTCGCACCAACCGCGCGAGCTGCGGGTCGCTCGAGACGTTGCGCAGCTGTGCCACGCCGTAGACCAATGCCATCGGCAGAAAAGCAATCCAGGGAAAGAAACCCAGGATGATGACCGGCAGATAGTACCAGAACGGCCCGGATTGGTTCTCGACGATGCCGGTGTAGCGCCCGATGGTATACTCGCCGATCAACTTCTCGAGCGGGAAGAGATGGTAGTGCGACACCAGCGCCACGGGCCATGGCAGAACGATTGCACCGAAGACGAGCGCCCCCGCGATCCAGCCGCGGGCCGAAAGCGGTTTCATGGTTTCGCAGCGGCGATTCCAGAGATAGAACGGCACGATCACCAAGAGCGCGACGACGGGTGCGACCAAACCCTTCGCCAAGAAGCCTCCGCCGGCGGCAATCCAGCCGTAGACGACGTAGCGGTCGCGCCCGGTTTCCAGTCCGCGAAACCACCAGAAGATCGTCATCGCGACGGCCAAATCGAGGAGTGCATCCATGATCGCGAGACGCCCGATGACGGCCTGCATCAAACTGGTCGAAAGAATGACGGCCGCGTAGACGCCGACGCGCGCGCCGGCTTGGCGCGCTACCGCGTAACCGGTGAAGGCTCCAAGCGCAATCGTTGCGAGCGCCGATGGAAGACGCAGCGCGAAGGCGTTCGGCCCCATCAGAAGCGCGAACGCCGCGCCGAGCCAGAAATAAAGGGGCGGCTGCACGAAGTACGGTACGCCGTTGAGATGCATGACGATCCAGTCGTGCGTCAGCAGAATCTCGCGCGCCACCTCGCCGTAGGCCGTTTCGCTGTTATCCCAGAGCGTACCGACCCAAAGACCCGGCAACGTGATGATGGCTGCGACGACCGCGCCGATCCAGGCCGCTCGGCGAGCTCCCTCGGCGGGTGTCGTCACCAAATGCCGCCCGTCACGAGGCGGTTTTTAGCTGCCGGGCGCGGAACTCTTTTACGTAGGGAACCTCTGACATGCTTTCCATCTCTCTCCGGCCGAACGATCGCCGCGCCGTGATTGTCGGCGGAGGCGACGTCGCCGCGCGAAAGGCCGAATCGCTTGCGGGCGCCGGATTTCCGACGTTCGTCGTTGCCGAGCGGATCGGCGACCGCTTGCGTTCCGTCCTGAGCGAGAAAGGCGGCGCGTACGCGCAACGCCGCTACGAAAGCGCCGACCTTGACGGCGCGGCACTCGTCATCGCGGCAACCGACGATTCGGAGCTCAACGCGCGCGTCGTCGCCGACGCCCGCGCCGCGCACGTTCTCGTCTGCGACGCAACGGCACCCGAGCGCGGCGACTTCACGATGCCGGCGATGCGGCGCATCGGAGAGCTGACGATTAGCGTAGATTCCGGCGGCAGCGCACCGGCCTTTTCGCGACGCGTCGTCAGCGAGCTCGCCGACACGTTGGATGCATCCTATGCCGAGGCAGTGCGCGCGCTGGCGCGCATGCGCGCCTACGTCATCGAGACGTTCGGTCCCCAGGAACGCGCGCCGATTCTTCGCGCCCTCGCGCAGCGCCCGATCGCGGAGCTCGTCGCGGCGCCCGCCGCCGCGGTCTGTGCGACCAGACGCAGCGCCCTGGCTACGGTCCAAAGCCGCGCGGTAGCCGCACGGCTCGCCGAGCGCGGCATCGCGACGACGCTGCTCGGCGTAACCACGGCGGGCGACCGCGATCGCCACACCCCGATCGATCGGCTCGGGACGGTCAACGTCTTCGTGGCAGAGCTCGAGAGCGCGCTGCGCGAGCGGCGCGCCGATTATGCCGTGCATTCCTGCAAGGATTTGCCCGGCTCGCTGCCCGAGGACATGTGCATCGTCGCGATTTCGCGACGTGAAGATCCGCGCGACGCCTTTTGCAGCGAGCGCTACGCCGACTTCGCCTCGCTGCCGGCCGGCGCCGTGGTCGGTACGTCGAGCGCCCGCCGGCGAACCCAGCTCGCAGCCGTGCGACCGGATTTACGCTACGAAGCGCTGCGCGGCAACGTCGACACGCGCCTTCGAAAGCTCGTCGCCGGCGAGTACGACGCGGTCGTGCTCGCGATGGCCGGGTTGAATCGCCTGCACGCGAGCGCGCGCCACGTGGTGCCCTTCGCCGTCGAGCAGCTGGTGCCGGCGGTCGGGCAAGGCGCGCTCGCGGTCGAGGCTCGCGCGGACGACGAAGGACTGCACGAGGTCTTGCGAGAGGCGGTCAACGATCCTGCGAGCGAGCTATGCGTCGCATGCGAACGCGCGGGACTGCGCGCGATGCACGCCGGATGCAGTGCGCCGCTCGGCATTCACGCCTATATTTCCGGCGGCGCGATGATCGTCGAAGGGGTCTACGCTGCGGACTCGGCAACGCTGGTGCGCGCGCGCATCGAGGGCCCGGCTTCGACGCTCGCGCAAGCCGAGTCACTCGGCGCCGAGCTCGCGGAGCGCTTGAAATCCTGTGACGCTGCGACATCGGGGGCGGGACGCTGATACTCTTGCGTCCGCGGCGTCTGCGCCGCAGCGAGGTCGTTCGCGCGCTCGTTCGCGAGCACCGCGTTCACGTCGAACAACTCGTGCAGCCGCTCTTCGTCGCGGAGCGCGCAGGGGACGCGGGCCCGATTGCCTCGATGCCCGGCATCGCGCGTCTGGAGCTCGGCGAAGCGGTTGCCGAGGCGCGCGGGCTCTTCGCGATGGGCATCAAGAGCGTGCTGCTCTTCGGCATCCCGGCCGAGAAAGACGCAACGGCATCGAGCAGCTGTGACCCAGGCGGCATCGTCCAGGCAACGATACGCGCGATCAAGTCCGACCTGCCGGAGATGCTCGTCATGGCCGATCTCTGCTGCTGCGAGTATACCGATCACGGACACTGCGGCATCCTCAGCGAGCGCGGCGAGGTCGATAACGACGCAACGGTCGAGCTGCTCTGCCGCATCGCGGAGACGTATGCGCAAGCCGGCGCGGACGTCATCGCCCCCTCCGACATGATGGACGGACGAGTAGCGGCGATTCGCGGCACGCTCGACGGCTCGGGTGCGGCCGACGTCGCGATCATGGCATACAGCGCAAAGTATGCTTCGGCGTTCTACGGACCGTTTCGCGAAGCGGCCGGCTCCGCGCCCCAGTTCGGCGACCGCCGCGGCTATCAGATGGATCCGCCCAACGCCCGCGAGGCGCTGCGCGAGATCGCGCTCGACGTCGCGCAAGGCGCCGACATCGTGATGGTCAAGCCGGGACTGCCCTACCTCGACGTTTTGCGCGCAGCACGCGATCGCTTCGACGTGCCGCTTGCCGTCTACAATGTGAGCGGCGAGTACGCGATGCTGCAAGCCGCGATCGCAAACGGCTGGCTCGACGGCGACCGCGCTATCGACGAGATCTTGACGTCCTTCGTGCGTGCCGGCGCCGATATCGTAATCACGTACTTCGCCAAAGAGTACGCCCGGCGCCATGGATAGAATCGCGGTCGTCCTACTGGCCGGTGGCGAAGCACGGCGCTTTCCGCGCAAGCTCGAGCACGTCGTCGACGGTCGGGCGATGCTCGTACGCTGCTACGAGCGCGTACGCAATACAGGATGGTCGGTTTACGTCGCCGGCAAAGGCTCGTTCCAGCCCGAGCTCGACGCGCAGATCGAGGCGCCGATGCTGATCGATCGCCGTCCCGGCGGCGGCCCGCTGCGGGCCTTCGCCGGTGCCTGCGCGGCGATCCGCGCGCAGTGGCTCTTCGCGGTCGCTGCAGATCAGCCGCAGCTCGATGCGCCGCTGCTTCGCCGGCTCGCCGATTCGTGGCGGACCGGCGACGAAGCGGTCGTGCCGCGCCACGACGGCGCGATCGAGCCGCTCGCGGCCCTTTACGAACGCAACGCGGTTCTCCGGGAAGCCTTCGCGATGCGCGCGACGCGCCAGGACGCAATGCGCGATCTGATCGCTCGCCTCGCGGCCCGCTTTGTGACGTGCGACTCGCGACATTTCCGCAACGTCAACCGCTTCGAGGACCTGCCGGCGAATTGAACGTGAAGTTGGAACGTTCGATTGCCGCATTCGCGCGCGCGCGGCGCGTCATCGCCGGTGGCGTCAATTCACCGGTGCGCGCGTTCGGAGCGGTCGGCCTCTCTCCGGTCTTCATGAAGAGCGGAGCAGGCTCGATGCTCTACGACCTCGACGGACACGAGTACATCGACTACGTCATGTCCTGGGGCGCGTTGTTGCTCGGACACGCGCATCCGGCGGTCACGCGCGCGATCGCGAACGTCGTCACGCGCGGAACGTCGTTTGGAACGCCGACCGAGCTCGAGAGCGAGCTCGCCGAAAGAATCGTCTCGATGATGCCGTCGATCGAACGGCTGCGGTTCGTCTCGAGCGGAACCGAAGCGACCAGCGCGGCGATCCGGCTCGCGCGCGGATTCACCAATCGCCCCAAGATCGTCAAGTTCGCCGGCTGCTATCACGGCCACGGCGACTCGTTCTTGATCGCCGCCGGCTCCGGGGCGCTCACGCACGGCGTACCCGATTCACCCGGCGTCACCGACGGCACGGCGGGCGACACGATCGTCCTTCCGTTCAACGATGCCGATGCCGTCGAAGAGGCTTTCGCGGCGCATGCCGATTCGATCGCTGCAGCGATCGTCGAGCCTTATCCGGGCAACATGGGACTCGTGCTCCCGCGGCCCGGCTATCTGCAGCGGCTGCACGATATCTGCACGCGCTACGGCGCGCTGCTGATTTTCGACGAGGTGATGAGCGGCTTTCGCGTCGCGCGCGGCGGCGCGCAGGCGCGCGAAGGCATCGTCCCCGATCTCACGACGCTGGGGAAGATCATCGGCGGCGGACTTCCCGCCGCGGCGTTCGGCGGCCGAGCCGACGTAATGGCTCATCTCTCGCCCGAGGGCCCCGTCTATCAAGCGGGGACGCTCTCGGGCAATCCGCTTGCAATGGCCGCCGGCCTCGCCACGTTGAGCGTCATCGCGGCCGACGCGACCCTCTACGAGCGTTTGGAAGCGACGACGCGCCGGTTGATTGAGGGTCTCGAGGAGACGATGCGCGGCCGCGGCGTTCCCCACTACTGCACGAGCGCCGGCGCGATGTTCTCGCTCTTCTTCACGGCGGAGCCCGTGGGCGATCTCGAAGGAGCGCGCAAGTCCGATCGCGTCCTCTTCGCGAAGTACTTTGCGGCTATGCTCGATCGCGGCGTCTATCTTCCGCCCTCGCCCTTTGAGGCGAACTTCATCTCGGCGGCGCACAGCCCGCGCGACGTCGAGCGCACGATCGCGACCGCCGACGCTTCGGTGGCCGCGCTCTCGGCGACCGCATGATCGATCCCAAGCCCGCCGCCGGCCGGCTGGAGTCGGCCGAGCCGATCGTCGACGTCTCGATACCGCGGCTCTACGCCTATCACCGGGTGCTCCGGCAAGCTCACGAGACCGGCAAGCGCACGATCACTTCACACGGTCTTGCGGCGCTCCTCGGGCACACGATCGCCAGCACGCAGATTCGGAAGGACCTCAGTGCGCTCGGCCCGCTTGGCCGCCGCGGGCAGGGGTATGCGATCGATCCGCTTGTCGGACAGCTCGCCTGGGTCTTAGGATTGGACCATGACTGGCGGATCGCAATCGTGGGATTCGGCTATCTCGGGCGCGCCTTCGCCGCATTCATTACGGCGCGCGAGCAGCGCTTCAACGTCGCGGCGATCTTCGACCGGTCGCCGTCGGTCGTCGGGCAGCGCTGGCAGGGCATCGTCGTTCGGAACGTCGCCGACATGGAACGCACGCTCGCCAAAACGGGTTGCAACATCGCAGTGATCTCCGTACCCGCCGAAGCCGCCCAGGAGTGCGCCCAGCGCGTCGCCGATCTCGGCATTCGGGCGATTCTCAACTTCGCGCCGATGCCGCTCGACCTGCGCGGACCGGTCATCGTGCGTAACATCGACCTCGCCGGCGAGATGGCGATCTTGACCCATCGCCTGAGTTTGGAGTAGCAGGCCGATGCCGATCACGTGCATTGGGCTCTCGCATCATACCGCGCCGGTCGAAGTGCGCGAGCGGCACGCCTTTCCCGCCTCACGGATGGCCGAGGCGCTCGTCGCGCTGCACGACTACGAGGCCGTGCGCGAAGCCGTGATGTTGCAGACCTGCGGGCGTTTGGAGATTTACGCCGAGCTCGACGACTACGAGGGGGGCGTCGCACAGATCAAATCGTTTCTTGCCAACTTCCGGCACGGGACGACGGGCTACGACATCGAGTCGTACCTTTACACCCGGCTCGGGCATCAGGCCGTCGAGCATCTCTTCCGCGTTTGCACCGGTCTCGACTCGATGCTGATCGGCGAAGCCGAGATTCTCGGACAGGTGAAGGATGCGTACGTCGCGGCCACGCGCGCGAAGTCGCTCGGGCGCACACTGCATCATCTCTTTCGCGAAGCGCTGGCTGCAGGCAAGACCGCACGCGCGCAGACGCGCATCGGCGGCGAATCAGTCTCGATGGCGACGGCCGCGCTCGAAGCGGCGCGTTCGCGGCTAGGGACGCTCGAGCGAAGAACAATTCTGGTCGTCGGCGCGGGCAAGATGGGACGCACGGCCGTCAAGCGATTCCGCCAAGAGGGTGCGCTGCGAGTGATCGTGGCCAATCGCACGATCTCGCGCTCTCGCGAGCTCGTCGCCGAAGCCGGCTTCGGCGAAGCCGTCGAGATGCCGGAACTCGTCGAAGCGCTCGCTGCGGCGGACGTCGTCGTTTCGTCGACCGGTGCGTCGCATTTCGTACTCGACGAAGCGCTCGTTCGCGCCGCCATGACTCGGCGTCCCGGCCGGCCGCTCTTCATCGTGGACATCGCCGTCCCGCGCGACGTCGATCCCGCCGTCGTCGACGTCGAGAACGTCGCGCTGGTCGATATCGACGGCCTCAAATCGGTGGTGGAGGAGCGTCTCGACCTGCGCCGCGAGGCGATTCCGCGGGTCGAAGAGATCATCGCCGAATACGTCGAGCGCTTCGAGAACTGGTACCGCGCGCGCGTAGCCGTGCCGGTCATTGCGCGCCTGACGCAAAAGGCCGAAGCGATCCGAGTCGCCGAGCTCGAGCGGCTGTTGGCGCGATGTCCCGATCTGGACGAGCGGGAGCGCATGCTGGTCACTGGGATGACGTTGACGATCGTCTCCAAGCTCCTGCACTCCGCCATTCTAAAGATCCGCGAGAAAGCGACCCTCGATCGCGCCGAGGCGATCTCGAACGCGCGCGTCCTCGAGGATCTGTTCGAGCTGGAAGCCGCTGAAGGAGTCCATGAACCGATCGTTTGAACCGCAAAGCCGCCAGATGCAAGGAGAAGGTGAGGGAGCATACCCAAGGTGGTCTGTGACCGAGCCTTCGACAACGCAGATGTCGGCTTTGCGGTCAAACCCTTCGGGCGGCGGCAGTTTCGCCGCATCTCTTTGTTGCGCCCTCCGTCACGTAGGGCTCCACTATGCTCCCTCGGGCGCGCCTCGATCTGCGGCGAAGCTGCTCGCCGCGATCGGTGCAGCGACTCCTTCAGAGGCTCCTAACGATGGCGGCAAGTAGCGCAAAGGGGCGAGTCTTCCTGATCGGCGCAGGCCCGGGCGATCCGGGCCTGCTGACGTTACGGGCGGCGGAAGTGCTGCGCGGCGCCGAAGTGCTGCTCTACGACGCGCTCGCCGGCGCTGCAACCGTCGCACTCGCGCCACCGGAATGCGAGCGGATCTTCGTCGGAAAACGCGGCGGAGACCATGCGATGCGCCAAGACGAGATCGAAGCGCTTGCAATCGCGAAGGCGCGCGAGGGCCGGCGGGTCGTCCGTCTCAAAGGCGGCGACCCGTTCGTCTTCGGACGCGGCGGTGAAGAGGCTGCAGCGCTGCGGGCCGCCGGCGTCCCATTCGAAATCGTACCCGGAATCAGCTCGGCGCTGGCCGTGCCGGCGTACGCGGGCATTCCGCTCACGCACCGCGAGTACGCCGCGTCGTTCACCGTTCTCACCGGACACGAAGACCCGGAGAAGCCGTCGTCGTCACTCGATTGGGCGAAGCTCGCCGATCCGGCGCGCACGCTCGTACTCCTGATGTCTGTCGGAAATCTCCGCGATATCGTGGAACGCCTCGCCGCGCACGGACTCCCTCGCACGACGCCGGTCGCGGTAATTCAGGACGGCACGCTTCCGCGCCAGCGCACGGTGCTCGGAACGCTCGAAAGCATCGCGAGCGACGTCGCGGAGGCGAAGATCGAGGCACCGGCGGTCGTCGTCATCGGCGCCGTTGCGGGTCTGCGCGAGCGGCTCGCGTGGTTCGACAGAAGCGCGCTCTTCGGCAAACGCGTGCTCATTACGCGCGCCGGGGAACAAGCCGAGAGCTTTGCCCGCGCGCTGCTCGGACGCGGCGCCGAACCGATCCTCGCACCGACGATCGCCATCGAGCCCGCCGACGACTCGGGCGCCGCAGAACGCGCCATCGACGAGCTCGGATCGTTCGCATGGCTCATCTTCACTTCGCAAAACGGAGTCGACGCATTCTTCGCCGGGCTCGCCGGAAAAAACGCCGACGCGCGCGCGATCGCCGGCGCAAAGGTCGCTGCCATCGGCGCACGCACTGCCCAACGCCTCCGGTATCACGGCGTGCGTGCCGACGTCGTGCCGGAAAGCTTCATCGGTGAAGAAACGGCGCGCGCAGTGATCGAACGATCCCGCAGCGGCGATCGCGCGCTCATCTATCGCGCGCAGGAAGCCCGCGACGTGCTCCCGCGAATGCTCGAGGAGGCAGGTTTGACCGTCACGGTCGTCGCCGCGTACAAGACCGTCGTTCCAAGCGATCCCGTCTTCCAAAAGAAGGTCGCGCAGGCCAACGTTCTGACCTTCACGAGCGCGAGCACGGTTCGCGGTTTCGCGGCTTTGCTCGGCGGCGACGGCGACGCGGCGCGCGGCGCGCGTGGGAAGTGCGTCGCCTGCATCGGTCCGATCACGGCGCGCGCCGCAACGGAAGCCGGCCTACACGTTGACGTCGTCGCGAGCACCTATACGACCCTCGGGCTGCTCGATGCGCTCCAGGCCCATTTCACTGCGCCGTCGTGATGCAGGCCGGCTTAAGCGCCGCCTTTGCGGCGATCGTCGCATCGCTTGCGTATCGCGCGCGAGCCCTCTCGGGCACCGGCGCCGCCGCTGCATCTGTGGTGGGGGCGATCGTCTTCGGCAGCGGCGGATGGACGGCCGCGGCGGTGCTCTTCGCCTTCTTCTTGCCCTCGACGTTGCTCTCGCGCGTCGGCGCGCCTCGCAAATGCGCCCTCGCGGGAGGCGAGCGCGAGACTCCGCGCAGCGGATGGCAAGTGCTCGCGAACGGCGGGGTCGCCGCGCTCTGCGCGCTCGCCGCAACGCGCGGCGGCGCGCCGTTTGCGGCCGGGTTCGCCGGAGCGTTTGCCGCGGCGTCGGCCGATACGTGGGGTACCGAGGTCGGCACGCTCTCTGGCAGGCCCCCGTTTTCGATTCTGACCTTGCGCTCGGTGCGAGCCGGCCTTTCGGGCGGCGTCACGCCGCTCGGAATCGCCGCGACGCTGGCCGGCGCGCTCTGCGTCGCGGGGACGGCCGCCGCCGCCGGCGTCGCGCCGCTTTGGAGCGTCGCAGCCGGCGGCGTCGCCGGCGCGACGCTCGACTCGGTGCTCGGCGCGAGCCTGCAGGCGCTGCGGTGGTGCCCGGCCTGCGCTTGCGAATGCGAGACGCAACGTCATCGTTGCGGAAGCGCGACGGAACTCCGGCGCGGAGCAGCTTGGCTTGAGAACAACGCCGTGAACTTTGCGGCGACCCTCTGCGGTGCGGTCGTCGCGTCGCTGGCCGCATCGCTATAACCCCGATTGCAACCGAGAGGACCGCTCGACGCGCGGGACATAACCTGAACGCAAGGATGGCTGCGAATCGCACCCAACGCAAGCGCTCGAAAAAAAACCTCGTTCATCTAAGCCGGCTGGCGCACCGAAGGGTAGCCGATCGTCATGCGGAGCTTCCGCCCTTCCCTGTAAGGACCTACGACATCGTCTATGCCGATCCGCCGTGGTTTTATTACGGAAGTCAAATCAAGGATGCGGCAGCGGCAAAGCATTATCCGCTCATGGGTCAAGATGAGCTCGCGGCGCTGCCGGTACGCTCGATCATGACCAGACGCGCGGCCCTCTTCCTATGGTCGACGGGCCCGCGCTTGAATTTTGCCCTGGAGCTCATCGAACGGTGGGGACTTCACTATCGTGGCGTCGCCTACGTCTGGGTGAAAACCAACCGCAGGGGCGAGCCGATCCGCGGTCAGGGCGTCCCCCCGACGTTCACGAAACCGACGACCGAGTTCGTTCTCGCGGCGACGACGATGCCGACGGGAAGACCATTCTCTATTCTCGATCTCGCGCAGGGCCAGGTTGTCATGGAGCCGCGCGCGGAGCATAGCCGCAAACCGGCCGTATTTCGAAGGCATATCGAAGCGCTCTGCGGTCCGCGCTCGCGCATCGAGCTTTTCGCCCGTGAGTTCGCGCGCGGGTGGGACACGTGGGGAGCCGAGATCGGAAAGTTCGACGGCAAGCCGGCGAAGTCACGGGCCGGGACGGCCGCGCGCTGAACTAGAAGAAACGACCATGGCTGCAGCGACCGCGGCGAACGTACGAATGGGACGAGCAACGCTCGCTTCCACGGTGATTCATGTCCTCGTAGCGCTTTCGATTCCGGCACTGGCGTGGACCGCTTCCACCGCCCCGCCGGTTGAAACGGTGAGCTTCACGCACGTGCTTCGCGTAACGATCGTTCCGCCGAGGGTCCCGAAGCCGCCGCCTCGCGCGGTCGCGCCGCATCACGATGCGAAGTCCACCCTTAATTTCGCGACGCGGGTTCGGCTCTTTACCGCGACGGCAAACCGCAAAGCATCGCCCGAGCCGGTCGTCGCCACCAACGCACCGGGCGCTCCGGCGCTCGCCTCCGTCCAGCGAGCCGGAGCCGGAAGCTCCGACGCCGACGTCGCTCCCAACGTAACAGCGTCGCCGGCCGTTCGTTCGGTGGCAAGCGTCGGCGCGCATCGGCCCGGCGGATACCTCCCGTTCGGCGCCGAGCAACCCGATCCGGTGCTCGATCCCGGCGTCCGCAAAGAGCTCGACGCTCTTGGAACGCACGTTACGCTGATCGTTACCGTCGACGACGACGGGCGCACGGAGAGCGTGACCTTCGAGCCGCCGATCGATCCGCAGCTCGAGGACCGCATTCGCTCGCTGCTTGCCGACGCAAGTTGGGATCCGGCGGTCTGCGGCGGTGGCGTCGCGTGCGAAGCGCGCGCCACAATCAAGCTCTAAGGAACCTAAAGAATCGATTTACCGAGCGCGGAGGAGATCAGCCCGACCGCGAGCGTCGCGGTTTGATTGCGATAGTCCAGAATCGGATTGATCTCGACCACTTCGATCGAGCCGAGCTGACCGCTGTCGTAGAGCATTTCCATTACCAGGTGCGCTTCGCGATAGCTCAGGCCGCCCTTGACCGGCGTTCCGGTGCCCGGCGCCTCGCTCGGATCGATCGCGTCCATATCGAAAGAAACGTGGATCGGCCGCCCTGCGCCGCCCGCGATCGCTCGCGCCTGCTCCATGACGTGCACCATTCCGAGCTTGTCGACGTCGGTCATCGTAAAGGTCTTGACACCGAACTCACGCAGCAAACGCTTCTCGTCCGGATCGACGTCGCGCAACCCGATCTGCACGGTCTGCTCGGCGCGAGCGAAGCCTTTTTGGAGTGCGAAATAGAGCGGCATCCCATGGACGTTTCCGGTCGCCGAGCTTCCCGGGCTGTTGATATCGGCGTGCGCGTCGATCCAGACCAGGCCCGGCGGGGCGCCGCGCGCCCTCGTCAGCCCGTCGAGCGTACCGACCGCAATCGAGTGATCGCCTCCGAGCACGATCGGCAAGCCGCCGGCTCGCACCGCCTCTTCGACGAGCAGCGCCAGGTCGTTGCAGACCTCGTTGATGACGCCGAGAAATTTCGCCGACGCGTCGTCGGCATCGGCCGACTCGCGGATCGGCACGTGCAGATTGCCGCGATCGACGATGACGGCGATCCCTAGCCTGCGCAACGCCTCGTGCAGTTTCGCATACCGCACTGCGGATGGGCCCATGTCGACCCCGCGCCGGCTCGCACCCAGATCCATCGGAACGCCGACGATATCGACGCGCGCGACCGGCGACGTTGTTGTGCTCACAATGGACTTCTTAAGAGGTTCCCTCAGGCGGAGCCTTCGATTTCGCCGCTTCGACCACCCGCGTTGCCGGGACGCGCACGACGAAGGCGCTCAGCTTCACTTGCTTGCCGACGGCAGGAGCCACACCGAGCATGAATCGAAGCGGCGCTTCATGCTTCGACGTGCGACGTCGCTCTTGGCGTTTGCTCTTTTAGCGGGCATTACGTCGGTCGCACCGGCACGAGCTTATCTTCCCCCGCCTTTCGCAAACCTCAACCAGGACGTGCGCTCGCTGGCGCGCCACGTTCCCGGTGCGATCGGGCTCGACGTGCTCGACCTCAATACGGGTTACAATGCAGGCTTCAACGCCGCGAAGAGCATGCCGGCGGCATCGACGATCAAGCTGCCGGTCATGGTTGAGGTCTTCGCGCAGCTTCAGGCCGGCCGCTTCGGGCTGCAGCGCCCGGTCACGCTCGAAGCCGCCGACAAAGACTACGGATCGGGCGACCTGTGCGACGCGCCGGTCGGCACGACCTATCCCGTCTCGGAGCTGCTCGAGAAGATGATCGACATCAGCGACAACACCGCGACGAACATGCTGATTCGCCTGGTCGGGCGCCACAACATCAACCGCCGGATGCGAGGGCTCGGCTTGGCGCGCACCCATCTTGCCGGCGACGTGCGCACCGACGCCTGGTCGATCCGTCAGACGCTGCGCACCTCTGCCGCCGATCTCGTTCGGCTGCTCGCGTTAATGGCGCGCGGCGAGCTCGTCGATGAGTGGTCTTCCAACGAAATGATCGAGATATTGGAAGCCGATCGCGTCAACACGCTTTTGCCCGAACCGTTGCCGCCCGACGTCGCCATCGCGCACAAGACCGGCTCGCTCGACGATACGCTCAACGATGCGGGCATCGTCTTTGCGAGCGACGCGCCCTACGTCATCGCCGTCATGACGACCGCGTTGCCCTCACAGGATCTGGGCCGCGCTTTCATCCACTCGATTTCTCGGCTCGCCTATACCGACGAGCTGCGTTTCGCGCGCTGGCGCGAAGCGATGGGAACGCAAGAAGAGCGCAACGCAACCCTCGCGCCGGATGCGCAATATTGGAGCGGCGACGCTCCCGGCGACGTACCGGCGCCGCCGCCTACGCGCTGATCTTCGCCGACGCGTAGGCGCGCGTGAGCCAATCTGCGTAACGAGGCTCGCGCCCGGTCACGATGCGTTCGTAAAGCGCCCGCAACCGTTGGGTGATGGGTCCGATTTCCCCGTCGCCGACGGTCCGGCGATCGATGGACGCGACCGGACAGATGCCAACCGCCGTGCCGGTAAAGAAGACCTCGTCGGCGGAGTAGAGCTCGCCGCGATCGATCGAGCGTTCGACGCTCTCGACGCCCAGCTCGTCGCGTGCGATCTCCATGATCGCGCGCCGAGTAACCCCCTCGAGCACGTTCTGCGACGGATCGGGGGTGTAGAGCACGCCGCGGCGCACCAAAAAGATGTTCTCGGCCGAACCCTCGGCGACGTGGCCGTCGTGCGACAAGAGGATCGCCTCGTCGTAGCCGTTTTGCACGGCCTCACTCTTTGCCAGCGCCGAGTTGACGTAGAGTCCCGTGATCTTCGCGCGCGGCGGCGCCATCGTATCGTCGGCGCGCCGCCACGAGCTCACACAGACGTCGAGAGCGCGCTCGTGGTCGATGTAATGCACGAACGGGATCGGGACGATTGCGAAGGCGTCGGGCACGTTATGCAGCCGTACCCCGACGTCTTCGGCCGCCTTGTATGCGAAGGGGCGGACGTAGACGTGGCTCTCGTAGCGATTGCGCACGCAGAGCTCGATCGTGATCTCGATGAGCTCGTCGACGGTATGAGGGAGTTCCATGGTAAGGATCTTCGTCGAAGTGGCGAGCCGCTCGAAATGATCCCGCAGTAGCACCAGAAAGAGCTCCCGCTCTTCCGGCACCCAATAGCCGCGAATTCCTTCGAAGCAACCGGTGCCATATTGCAGTCCGTGCGTGAGCAGCCCGACCTTGGCATCCTCGTAGGCCTGGAACCGGCCGCCGGCATAGACGGTAATCGACGAAAGATCCACCTTGCGTGCCCCCTTTAGAGGGCCGGTTCTTGCCTTCGCCACTGGAAAGCTCCTTTGGCCAGAGGTCGAGCGGCAACCGGCCACCCGACGCGCTCGCGTTTCGCACGCGGTGGGTACCGGTACGGCCTCGCTCGAATTACTCGAGCGTGAGCGAACCCTATCTTCGATTGACGCATCCGCTCGTGCGTGACGGCGCAAGCCTGCGCCGCGCGACTTGGGACGAGGCGCTCGAGCGTGCCGCCGCGGGTTTGCGCCACGCGCGCGAACGCGGCGGCACGCGCACGTTCGGCATGTTTAGCTGCTCGAAGGCCACCAACGAGATGAACTATATCGCGCAGAAGTTCGCTCGATCGGTCATCGGCAGCAACAACATCGATAGCTGCAATCGAACTTGACACGCTCCGAGCGTCGTCGGTCTGACGGCGGTTTTCGGGGCAGGCGGCGGCACGAGCTCTTACGAGGAGATCGAGCGCACCGACCTGATCGTGCTCTGGGGATCGAATGCGCGCGACACGCATCCGATCTTCTTTCATCACGTCTTGCGGGGAATTCGCAATGGCGCGAAGCTCTACGTTGTGGATCCACGCCGAACCTCGAGCGCAAAATGGGCGGACGGTTGGCTCGGACTCGACGTGGGATCGGATATCGCGCTCGCCAACGCGATCGGCCGCGAGATTCTCGCCGCGGGTTTGGAGAATCGCGAGTTTATCGCGCGCGCGACGGCCGGCCTGGACGCTTATCGGGCCGCGGTCGGGCCGTACACCCTGGAGTTCGCGGAGAGTACGACGGGCGTCCCGGCCCCGCTGATTCGCAAGCTCGCTCGTGCGTACGCCCGAGCGCCGCGCGCGCAGCTCTGCTGGACGCTCGGCATCACCGAGCATCACAACGCCGTCGACAACGTCCGCGCGCTCATCAACCTCGCGCTCCTCTGCGGCCACGTCGGCCGCTACGGTTCGGGCGTCAATCCGCTGCGCGGACAGAACAACGTTCAGGGCGGCGGCGACATGGGCGCGATCCCCAATAAGTTTCCGGGCGGACAGGACGTCGAAGACCCCGCGTGCATCGCAAAGTTCGAGCGCGCCTGGGGTACGCCTTTGCCGCCCAAGCGCGGCTGGAACCTCACCGACATGTTCCATGCTGTCGAACGCGGCGAGCTCGATACGCTCTATATCGTCGGCGAGAACCCGGCGCAATCGGAAGCCGATCAGAATCGCGCGATGCGTCTGCTCGGGAGCCTGAAGCACCTGATCGTGCAAGACATCTTCCTTTCGAAAACCGGTGAGCTCGCCGAGGTCGTCTTGCCTGCAACGGCGAGCTGGTGTGAGGCTGAAGGAACGGTGACCAGCAGCGAGCGGCGAGTCCAGCGCTGCCGTAAGGCGCTCGAGCCGCCCGGCGAGGCGCGCGACGACATCGCGATTCTCTCTTCGCTCGCCCATCGATTGGGCCACGACTGGCCACACTACACCGCGCAAAGCGCGTGGGACGAATGCCGCTGCCTTTCGCCGTGGCATGCGGGGATGAGTTACACACGGCTCGAGCAGCTGGGCGGAATCCAGTGGCCGTGCTACGATGAAGCCCATCCCGGCGAACAGTTCTTGCACGCCCGGCTCTGGGACGAGCCGCTGCGCGGCGAGCCGGCTGCCTTCGCGGCCGTGGAACACGATCCGCCCGTCGAAGCGCTCGACGAGGAGTATCCGCTCAGGCTCACGACCGGGCGGCGCTTGGATTCCTTCAACACCGGCGTGCAGAGCGGCGGCTACGTTTCGCCGCTGCGGCGCGGCGAAACGCTCGACGTCTCTGCGCAGGACGCGAGTCGTTACGGCGTCGCGGAGGGCGAGCGCGTGCGCGTCACTTCGCGCCGCGGTTCGATCGTCGTCCCCATCCGCATCGATCCCGGCTTGCGTTCGGGGCTCGTTTTCACGACCTTCCATCACAACGACGAGGTTGCGACGAACCTCTTGACGATCGACGCGACGGATCCGAAATCGGGAACCGCCGAATTCAAAGCGTGCGCGGTTCGAATCGATCGGATGACAAAAGAGAGGTAGCGTGGATCTGCACTTTACGTCGGCCGCCGCCACGGCCGACGAGCAAGCCGTCGTCGAAGCGGCGGTCGGGACGCCGCGCAATGGCGATCCCCGCTCGTACCGGCACCTGGTGCTTCCGGTGCTGCACGCGGTGCAGGATCGCTTTGGGTGGATCAGCCCGGGCGCGCTCAACTACGTGAGCGAATGTCTCGAGGTCGCGCCTGCGGACGTCTACGGCGTCGCGACGTTTTACGCATCGCTTGCAACCAAGCCGAGAGAGGCGCGCGTCGTCCACGTCTGCGACGACATCGCCTGCATGTGCGCGGGGGCGCAAGCGCTCCTCGCCGCACTCGAATCGTCGGGTGCGAGCTGCGCCCGCAGCCCCTGCCTGGGCCTTTGCGATCGAGCGCCGGCCGTACTGATCGAAACCGCGGGCGACCCACCTCGCGTCGCCGCGATCGCACCGGCGACTTCGCTACTGAGCAACGAAACGCCGGCGCGGACGCACGTTGGGGGCAGCGAGTTGCGGCTGCTCCGTCGCGTTGGTAAGGTCGATCCGGAGAGCCTCGACGAGTATCGCGCACACGGCGGTTACCTCGCGCTGCGCAAGGCAATTGACCTGCGGCCCGAAGGTGTGATCGCCGAAGTGATCGCATCGAATCTCTTGGGGCGTGGCGGCGCCGCGTTTCCGGCCGGGCGCAAGATGGAATCCGTTGCCGCGCAGCCGGCTCGCCCGCATTATCTCGTCTGCAACGCCGACGAATCGGAGCCCGGTACGTTCAAAGATCGCGTCCTGATGGAGGAGGATCCATTCGCCATCGTCGAGGGGATGACGATCGCCGCGTACGCCACGGGCTGCGAGCGCGCCTTCGTCTACATTCGCGGTGAGTATCCGCTCGCGGCCCAGCGCATCGCGGGTGCGATCGCGCAAGCGCGCACCGCCGGTCTGCTCGGCGAGGATGTGATGGGCAGCGGCGCTTCTCTCGAGATCGAAGTCCGCCGCGGCGCCGGCGCCTATATCTGCGGTGAAGAGACCGCGCTCTTCAATTCGATTGAAGGCAAGCGCGGCGAGCCGCGCAACAAGCCGCCCTTTCCCGTGCAAGCGGGACTCTTCGGCAAACCGACGCTGATCAACAACGTCGAGACGCTCGCGAACCTTCCGCTGGTCCTGTCGGAAGGCGGCGCGGCTTACGCGCGGATCGGAACGCCGAGGTCGACGGGTACGCGTCTCTTCTGCCTCTCGGGCGCAATCACACAGCCGGGACTCTACGAAGTGCCGCACGGAACGACGCTGCGGGCGCTGATCGAGCTCGCCGGCGGGGTGCCGCAGGGCAGGCGCCTCCAAGCGATTCTGCTCGGTGGAGCGGCGGGCGGATTCCTGGGGCCCAGCGGGATCGAGCTGGCGCTGACCTTCGAAGACGCGCGCGACGCCGGGGCGACGCTCGGCTCGGGCGTCGCGATGCTCTTCGACGACACCGCCGACATGCGTGGGATCGTCCGGCGTATCGCGGCCTTCTTTCGCGACGAATCGTGCGGACAGTGCGTCCCCTGTCGCGTCGGAACCGTGCGTCAGGAGGAAGCGCTGCACCGCCTCTGCGCCACGCAGGGTGCGACCGAACGCTCGCGCGACCTCGAACTGCTCGGCGAGATCGGCACGGCGATGCGCGACGCGTCGATTTGCGGTCTCGGTCAAACGGCGGCAAATGCGATCGAGTCGGCCGTACGGAACTTGCACATCTTCGAAGGCGTCGCAGAGTGAGCACGATAGATCTCACGATCGACGGCATTCCGGCATCGGTCCCTGAAGGCTCGACGATTCTGGACGCCTGCACGAGCGCGGGAATCGATACCCCGACGCTCTGCTTTCTCGAGTCGCTTACGCCGGTCAACGCCTGCCGCGTTTGCGTCGTCGAGCTCGAGGGCTCCCGCGTGCTGGTTCCCGCCTGCGCGCGACGGGCCGAAAACGGCATGGCGGTTCGCACCGATTCGCAGCGCGTGCGGCACAGTCGCAAGATGGTGCTCGAGTTTCTCGCGTCGTCGGTCGATCTCTCCACCGCGCCGGATGCGCGACGCTTTTGCGAGCGCTACGGCGCCGATCCGCGCGATACGGCCGGCGCGCGAGACGGTGGAGCAACCGGTCAAAATCGACAACGCCCTCTACGTGCGCGACTACGACAAATGCATTCTCTGCTACAAGTGCGTGGAAGCCTGCGGGACGGACGCGCAAAACACGTTCGCCATCGCCGTGGCGGGGCGCGGCTTTGACGCCCACATTTCGACCGAATACGACGTTCCGCTCCCCGACTCGGCCTGCGTCTACTGCGGGAACTGCATCGGCGTCTGCCCGACCGGCGCGCTGATGTTTTCCTCGGAATACGAGCTGCGCAAGCGCGGCCAATGGAAGGAAGAGGAGCAGGCCGAAACCGACACGATCTGCTCCTATTGCGGCGTCGGCTGCACGCTGACGCTGCACGTCCAGGATAACGAGATCGTGAAGGTCACCTCTCCGATCGAAAATGGTGTGACGAGCGGCCATCTCTGCATCAAAGGCCGCTTCGGGTACCAATACGTGCAGAACCGCCCAAAAGACGATGTTATGAAACGACTAGGCCCGGACGGACCGTCGAGACCGACGTGCTCGCGATCGAGGGCGATGCGCGATTCCGCAAGCGCGACGAAGTCGTCGGCGAGGAACCGCTGGAGCTGCGGATCGTTGCCGGAGGCGCGACGCGTACCCTCGCGGTTACGATGCGCACGCCCGGGAACGATTTCGAGCTCGCCGCGGGCTTTGTATACGGCGAAGGCATCGTCGCAAGGCGCGACCAGATCGCGGAACTCACGTATTGCATCGACCCGGCCATCGATCCCGAACAGCGTTACAACATCGTCAACGTCGAGCTGCGCCCCTCGGCGCAACCGCGCGATCTGGCGCGTTTCGAGCGGCATTTTACGATGAGCAGCGCCTGCGGCGTCTGCGGGCGGGCGCAGCTCGATTCGCTGCGCGAACTCGGCGCGTCGGCGATCGAAGACGACGTCCGTCTGCCGGCAGCGACGCTCTACTCGCTCCCGGAGCGCATGCGCCAAGCGCAGCGGGTCTTCGAGGCGACCGGCGGGTTGCACGCCGCCGCCCTTTTCGACGTCAACGGCGAGACGATCGCCGTGCGCGAGGACATCGGCCGCCACAATGCCGTCGATAAGCTCATCGGCTGGGCACTGCTCGACGCGCGTCTGCCGCTGCGCAACTGCGCGCTCGTCGTCAGCGGGCGCGCGAGCTACGAGATCCTGCAGAAAGCCGTGATGGCACGCGTCCCGATCATCGCTTCGGTCTCGGCGCCGAGCAGCCTCGCGGTCGAGCTCGCGCGCGAGTTCAACATTACGCTCGCGGGCTTCGTGCGCGGCGACCGAGCCAATCTCTACGCCGCGCCGGAGCGCGTCGTCGCGCCATGAACGATCGGGCCTTTCGCCTGGACTTCTTCATCGCGATGGGCGCCTTGCTGGTGAGCGCGCTCACCGCAGGGACGTTGATCTATCAGACGCGCGTCATCGGCGATCAATTCGCTGCCACGATCTGGCCCTACTTGAGCGTAGGAACGACCTACGAAGATAACGGTGAAACGATTGAAGTCACTAACGACGGCGTTGGGCCCGCTCTGGTCCGATCGGCGCAACTCCGCGTCGACGGAAGAGTCGTCCCCGCATGGAACGACTACCTCAGAATCCTTGCCCAGGATCGACAGCTACGAGGAATCTTCCTGCGCACGCGCGACGCCGTTCTGGCCGGGTCGGCGCCTCACGCAATGATATCGACGAGCTCCATCGGTCCATCCTCCACGCTGCGTCCCGGCGAGTCGCATACACTGCTGAAGATCGCGCTCGCGGGCACCGTCCCGACTTCGCTCCTGATGAAACACTCCGTTGCCATCGACTTTTGCTACTGCTCGCTCAACGGCAGTTGCTGGATCCTGCATGCGATGCCAGGCCGAATCAACCCCGACCCGCAGCCGGTTTCGCAGTGTGCGAGCAGCGCTGCGATTCAGGCGAAGACGCTGACGTTATCCCTTCCCACCCAGCCAGCTCGATAGTATCGGCCCCAACGAGCCATCATCGCGAGGGCGCGACTCGTTGCAAGAACTCGCGTAATAGCGAGTTGAATGCCGCCGGCTGGTCCGCGTTGCTGACGTGACCGGCGCCGGAAATCGTCGCGAGCCGCGCGCCGCCGATGCCCGACGCGATCTCCTCCGAAAGCACACGCGGCGCAACTGCATCGTGCTCCCCGCGTGCGACCAGCACCGGCACGTCGATGCTCGACAAGATATCGAGATAGTTGCCGGTCCAGGTCGCTTGCGTCGCCGCTAGAAAGCACTCCACCGACTTGCACGCGAACTGCTCGATCGTTTCGCGCAGACGGGCCGGCGGCAATCCGAGTTTCGCCGCGCGGATCTCGCCGAACGCGCGCATGCCGCCCGCTTCGCGCACTTGTGCGGAGATCTGCTGGGCGTAGCGCTCGCCGTCGGGATAACGAGCAAACGTACCGAGCAGGACGAGCGCGGCAATGCGATGCGGCGCTCGTTTCCAAAGCTCGAAGGCGACCACGCCGCCGAGGCTGCAGCCGACGAGGGCAAACCGCTCGATACGCAGCGCGTCGGCGACCGTCAATACGTCCTCCGCGTATCCACCCCGCGTGATGAGCGCGGGATTCGGGTCCGGCTGTTGCGTGCCGTTGCCGCGCAGCTCGATCGCCGCGCAGAGCCGCTCGCCGCCGAATGCCTCGAGCTGCGCGTCCCATATCGCGGCCGTCGAGCCGACCCCGTGCACGAAGAGCAGTGCCGTATCGCCGGAACGAGGCGCGCCCGGCCGCGCCAAGCGCGCACCGGCTATCACGCCGCTTCGCGTTTACGCGCCACGAACCGCCGCACGTATTCCAGCGGCTGGGCGTTCAAGACATCGTCGCTCGTCAAGCCGGCTCGCCGCGCCTGACCGACGGCGAACTCGATCGCAGCCAAATCGCGGGTGCGATGCGCGTCGCTGTCGAGCGCGAAAGTCGCGCCGAACGTCTTGGCTTTGCGCGCCAGCGGCGCCGGCAAGTCGAGCCGCGCCGCTTGTCCGTCGATCTCGAGTGCCGTACCGGTCCGCGCGGCCGCCGCAAAGACCGCATCGTAATCGAACTCGTAGCCGGGCGAACCGTCGAAGCGGCGCCCCGTCGGATGTCCCAGTATGGTTACGTAGGGGTTCTCGCAGGCCGCGATCAGCCGCGCCGTCATCTCCTCGCGCGATTGACGCGTCGCGGTATGCACCGATCCGATGACGAGATCGAGCCGCGAGAGCACGTCGTCGTCGAAGTCGAGCGATCCGTCCGGTAGGATATCGACCTCACTCGCGCAGAGCGTGCGGATGTGGTGGCGAACGCTCAGTTCTTCGATAGCGGCCCGTTGCGCGAGCAGCTTCTCGGGGTCGAGCCCAAAGCGGCGTCCGCGCCCCTGCGAGTGGTCGCTGATCGCGTGGTACTCATAGCCGCGTGCCGCGGCTGCGGCGATCATCGCTTCCAGCGTGTCGTCGCCGTCGCTCCAAACGGTGTGCATGTGGAAATCGCCGCGCAAGTCGTTCGTATCTACGAGCTGCGGAATCGCGGCGGCGCGAGCGAGGTCGATCTCGTCGAGACCGCTGCGCAGCTCCGGCGGGACGTACTGCATTCCGAGAGCCGCGTAGACCCCCTCCTCCTGCGCGCACGTCACGACCTCGCCATTCTCGAGGTTCAGGATGCCGTTCTCGCTAACGCGCAGGCCCGCGCGCACGGCCTGCTCTCGCAGCTTGATGTTGTGCTCGCGCGAGCCGGTGAAGTGCTGCAACAGGTTTCCGTAGAGATGGTCGGGCAGCACGCGCAGATCGATCTGCAATCCGCCCGGGAGCCAAATGCTCGCCTTCGTCGGCCCTTCGGCGAGCACGGCCTGCGCTCGTTCCCAGGCGGTGAAGTGCGCAATGACCTCCGCCGCGTGCGGAGACGTGCAGACGAGATCGATGTCGCCTACCGTGACTTCGGCGCGCCGGAGACTACCCGCAAAGGCCAGCCGTTCGAGCGGCGGCCCCTCGCGTACGTAATCCATCGCTTCGCCCGCGATCGTGAGCGCGATCGGCAGCGGAGTCCGCCGCTGCCTGCCGCGATACGCCAAAATGCCGCGCCGCCAATTCTCGATCGTCTTGCTTCCCAAGCGCGGCACGCCTTCGAGCGCGCCCGCCGCAATTGCCGCTTCGAGATCGGCGAGCGAGGCGATTCCGTATTCGGCAAAGAGCAGCGCCGCCGTCTTCGTTCCAATTCCGCTGACCCCAAGCACCTCCAACAGCGAGGGCGGGAAACGCTGATGAAGCTGGTCGAGCTGCTCTGTCTTTCCGGTGCGCACGAGCTGCTCGATCGCAGCCCCGATCGACTTGCCGATTCCGGGGAGCTTGAGATGCTCGCCGGCGGCTACGAGATCGCCCAGCGGGGGCGCGTTCTCGACCGACGCCGCTGCCTTCTCGTAGGCCATGTACTTGTAAAACGACTCGCCCGCCATCTCCATGAGAGTGCGGATCTCGAGCAGCTTTTGCGCGACTTCAGTATTCGATAGCACTCACGCTACGAACCGATTTGAGCCGGAGTCGCGGTCGCGAGCTTCTCGAGCATCGCGCGGTTGAACTGCATCAAATCATCGCTGCCGCGCGTCGAGACCCAGTTGGAATCGGTGACAGTCGGCTGATCGCGATAGAGACCGCCCGCGTTGCGGATGTCGTCGGCAATAGAATGGACGCCGGTTACTTGCCGGCCCCGCGCGATCTGCGAGGAAATCAACACCTGCGCCCCATGACCGATCGAGAACATCGGCTTCTTGACCGTGTCGAACTCACGCACGAAGCGCTGCACCTCGCGGTCCGTTCGAATCCGGTCGGGTGAGGTTCCGCCGGGAATCAGAAGCGCGTCGAAATCTTCGGCGGTGCAATCGGCAACCAGCTCCTCGGCTCGCACGCTCAGGCCGTCGTCGAGGCCGCGTTTGCCCCTGATGCGCTGACGCGCGCGCTCGTCGAGCCCGACGATCGTCACGATCGCGCCCGCTTCCTCGAGCGCGCGCCGCGGCTCTGCCAGTTCGATCTCCTCGAATCCATCGCCGATCAGAGCGGCGACACGCTTTCCTTCTACTGCCTGCATCGGCCCGGTGATTCGCGCCGACCTCTAGCGCACCTTCGGCTAGCCGAAGAGCCCTCGTACGAGTCCGCCGTCGACCGAGATTGTCTGCCCGGTAACGTAACGCGCCGGCTCGCTGCATAGGAATGCCGCCATCGGCGCGAACTCGTCGGGCGTCGCGATGCGGCCGATCGGCACGTCAACCGCGGCATCGCGAAGCTTCGTCTCGTCGTTGCCGTAGAGACTTCGCAGTCGGGCCGTTTCGACGCGCCCGGTTGCGATGGAGTTGACCGTGATGCCGTCGGGCGCAACTTCGACCGCGAGCGTTCGCAGCGTCGAAACGAGCGCAGTGCGAAACGCATTCGAAAGCACGAGCGTATCGATCGGCTGCTTTACCGACGTCGAGGTCAGCGCGACGATGCGTCCCCATCCGCGTGCCCGCATCGGCGGAACGATTCCTTCGAGCAAGACGAGCATGCTGCGGAGCAACAGACGGTAGGCGCCGTCCCAATCCGGGATTGCCACGTCGCTGAATCGTCCGGCTTTGGGACCGCCGCCGTTGAGAATCGCGATCTCGACGTCCCCGAATGCGCTCGCAACGGCGCTCAGCATCGCCGTAATCGAGTCCGATTCTGCCAAATCGACGCGAAAGCCGCGGGCTTCAACCGCGCCGGCCTGCCTTGCTTCGCGCGCTACCGCTTCGAGCCGCTCTTCATCCCGCGAGGCGAGCGCCAGTTTTACGCCCTCGCGAGCCAGCGCGAGGGCGACCGCCTTGCCGATGCCCGCGCTGCCGCCCGTGACCAGCGCCGTCCGTCCGCGTATTTCGAAGTCCACGTCGAGGACCTCCGATTGCTGCGCCGGTGCGCTTACACCTTGCGCCGGCGTCCCCGCTTTGATATCCTAGGCCGGTCGCCGGGACGGTGGAGCACTCTGTACCCGAGCGAGACCATCCTGATCAAGGAGTTTCATTCGTGCCGCTCACCAAAGAACAGAAGGCGGAGATCGCCGGCAAGTACGGGCGCGGGTCGGGCGATACCGGCTCCGCGGAAGTGCAGATCGCGATGCTGACCACCTCGATCAATCAGCTTACCGAACACCTCAAGATTCACAAGAAAGATCACCACAGCCGCCGCGGACTGCTTCTTCAGGTCGGCCAACGGCGCCGTCTGCTCAACTACTTGCACTCGAAGGATCTCGAGCGCTACCGAAGCCTAATTTCAGAGCTGGGCTTGCGCCGCTAGCGAATTAGGCGGCTCTCCTTCAGCTCGGACACATTCGTCGCGCGACGTCCTGTCGCGCTCCTATCGACTGCCTCGCGCCTCTCGCAATCCTGCTCCGGCCTCGGTCAGACGGTCCTTCGCTCGAAGGAGAGCCGCCTATTCGCACAGCGCAGGTTATTCAGCCCTATAGCGAGGCCTCCGAGTCTTAGGGCCGAGTAACCTGCGCGGCTACTGCTTCTTGCGGCCGTACGCGCGGCGCGCTGCGGCCTCGATTGCGGCGACGCCCATGCCGTAGAACTCGATGAGCTCGGCGGGATCGCCGGACTGGCCGAACGTATCGTCGACACCGACGAGCTCCATCGGCGTGGGCCGGCGCTGCGCGAGGATCTCCGCGACGCGCGATCCCATTCCGGCCTGCTTCTGATGCTCTTCGACCGTAACAATTGCGCCGCAGCTCTGCGCGGCATCGAGAATCGCGGCTTCGTCCATCGGTTTGACGGTATGGTTGTTCACAACGCGGCACTCGATACCGTGCTCGCGTGCTAGCCGATCGGCCGCGAGCAGCGCGTTGTAGACCAAGATGCCGCAGGCGACGATCCCGACGTCGTTTCCTTCGCGAAACGTCTGCGCTTTGCCGATCTCGAACGGCGTCTCATCAGTCGTCATTACGGCCGACTTTTCGCGTCCGAAGCGCAAATAGGCGGGCCCCCATGCCGCCGAGAGCGCTAGCGTCGCTTTTTTTGTCTGCACCGCATCGCAGGGCACGACGACGGTCATGTGGGGAATGACGCGCATGATCGCGATATCCTCGATCGCTTGGTGCGTGGCGCCGTCGGGTCCGACGGAGACGCCGGCGTGGGCGCCGGCGATTTTGACGTTCGTCTCGTTGAGCGCCATGATGGTGCGCACTTGCTCCCACGAACGCCCGGGGTTGAACATTGCGTAGCTCGCTATCCAGGGAATCTTTCCGACCGCGGCGAGGCCGCCGGCCATCGCGACGAGGAGCTGCTCCGAGACCCCGATCTCGACGTACTGCTGCGGATGCGCCTTCTTGAAGCCTTCGAAGCGCGTCGATTCCGAAAGATCGGCGCAGATGCCGATAACGTTACGGTCGCGGCTGCCGGCCTCGATCAGCCCTTCACCGAAGCCGTTGCGGGTGGGAACCTGCTTGATCTCTCCGCCAAGATAATCGACCAATCGCATTGCGCGCGCGGCGCCGCCGGCTATCTTCGTATCACTCGACACCGGCAAGGATCCTCTCGCGCGCGGCGCCGAGCTCGCGCAGCGCCTCTTCCGCCTGCGCCGCATTGGGCGGCTTGCCGTGCCACGTGTAATCGCCCTCCATGTACGAGACGCCCTTGCCCGCAAGCGTATGCGCGATGATAACCTGCGGCTTGCCGGAGGTTTGGGTGGCACGCTGCGCCGTTTTGATGAATGCGGCGATGTCGTTTCCGTCGCACTCGAAGACCTCCCAGTTGAAGGCGCGGTACTTTTCGGCGAGCGGCTCGAGCGGCATCACGTCCTCGGTGCTGCCGTCGATCTGGATGAAGTTGCGGTCGACGATCGCCGTAATGTTGTCTAATGCGAATTTCGCAGCGGTAAGCACCGCCTCCCAATGCAGGCCGCATTGATGCTCGGCATCCGACGTGACGACCCAGACGCGAAAGTTCTTGCGATCCATCTTGGCGCCGAGTGCCATGCCGACGGCCTGTGCGAGCCCCTCTCCCAGCGGCCCGGACGTCGTTTCGACCGACGGCAGGCGGACGCGCTCCGGATGGCCCTGCAGCCGAGTGCCGAACTTGCGAAGCGTGAGCAGCTCGTCGACCGGAAAGTAACCGAAATTCGCCATCGCCGAGTAGCGCACCGGCGCGATGTGCCCGCACGAGAGAATGAGCCGATCGCGATCCGGCCATTGCGGATTCTGCGGATCGTGACGCATTAAGAAGCCGTAGAGCGCGGTGAAGACGTCCGACATGTCGAGCGGTCCGGCCGAGTGTCCGGAGCCCGCCGAGAGCAGCGAGCGAATGATGCCCTGGCGTACGTCGTTGGCCTTGAGCTTGAGCTCGGTCAAGGCGTCGGGAGTGAGGGTCGGCATGGGAAGGCCGTTTAGGGCAGGTCGCGGCTCGGCCCTGCCGAATGCAGATGCGTCAAACAAAAGAATAAAGTAGTTAGAAATTTAGGAGATACTGTGCCCGAATCCGTAAGTTTAACGGTCGGCGGGCGCACGATGACCATCGAAACCGGCGAACTGGCGAAGCAAGCAAACGGCTCCGCGCTGGTTCGTTATGGCGATCAAAACGTCGTGCTCTGCGCCGTTACTGCCTCCGAGAAACCTCGCGAAGGCATCGACTTTTTCCCACTCACCTGCGACTTCGAAGAGAAAATGTACGCCGCCGGAAAGATTCCGGGGGGCTACATCAAGCGCGAAGGCCGCCCGTCGGAGCATGCGGTGATCAGCTCGCGCCAGATGGACCGGCCGATTCGCCCGCTCTTTCCGGAAGGTTTCCGCAACGACGTTCAGGTCGTCGCAACGCTGCTCTCGATCGATCCGGAGCTCGACGCCGACGTGCTCGGGGTCTGCGCCGCCGGCGCGGCGCTCGCGTTGAGCGACATTCCATTCGACAAGACGGTAGCCGCGGTGCGCGTCGGCCGCGACGAGCGCGGAGAGTATATCTGCAATCCGACCCTGCCGCAATACGAGAGCGGCGGCATGGACATCGTGATCGCCGGCACGGCCGACGCGGTCATGATGGTCGAGGGCGGCGGCAACGAAATCTCTGAAGAAGATTTCCTAGGCGCGGTCGAGTTTGCGCATCGCGAGATCCGTAAGATCGTCGAGGCAATCGATCAGCTCGCGCGCAAGGCGGCAAAACCGAAACGCGAGTACCCAGTGGCGAAGGTCGCCGTCGACCTCGATCGCTGGGTGCGCAAAGCGTTCGGCAAAGACGTCGCCAAGGCGATGCGCATCGTCGACAAGCAGAAGCGCGAAGCGGCGTTCGCCGCTCTCACCGTCGACGAAGCGCTGGCGCGCTGCGGGAAGAAAGACGAAGACGTGAGGACCTTGCTCGAGGCGCCGGCGACCGCCAAGGAGTTCTACAAGGTCATCAAGACCATGGAGGAAGAGGAGCTACGCACGATGGTCGTCGACGAGAAAGTTCGTCCCGACGGCCGCAAAGCCGACGAGGTGCGTCCGATTTGGTGCAAGGTGCACTTTGTACCGCGGGTGCACGGCTCCGGCCTCTTCACGCGCGGACAGACGCAAGTCTTCACCGCCGCGACCCTCGGCTCGAAGAGCGACGCTCAACGGCTCGACGGCGTCCTCGACTTCGAAGACAAGCGCTATATGCACTTCTACAACTTTCCGCCCTATTCGGTCGGAGAGACTCGGCCGATGCGCGGGCCCGGTCGCCGCGAGATCGGTCACGGCCGTCTCGCCGAGCGGGCGCTCCTGCCGGTCCTGCCGCCCAAAGACGAGTTTCCATACACCCTGCGTCTGATCAGCGAGGTGCTCGAGTCCAACGGATCCTCGTCGATGGCATCGGTCTGCGGGTCGTCGCTCGCTCTGATGGACGCCGGCGTTCCGATTCGCGATCACGTTGGCGGCGTGGCGATGGGGCTGATCCTCAAGGGCAGCAAGTACGCGGTTCTCACCGACATTCAGGGCCTCGAGGACGCGCTGGGCGAGATGGACTTCAAAGTTGCGGGGACCAAGAAAGGCATCACCGCGATTCAGATGGACATCAAGGTGCAGGGCGTCACGATCGAGATTTTGCGAGAGGCGATGGAGCAGGCGCACACCGCGCGGCACGCCATCATCGACAAGCTCGCAGAGACCATCGCGCACCCGCGCGAGCAGCTTTCGCAGTACGCGCCGCGCATGATCGTGATCAAAATCGACCCCGCCAAGATCAAAGACGTCATCGGCCCGGGCGGGAAGATCATCAACAAGATCATCGCCGATACCGGCGTGGAGAAGATCGACATCGAGGACGACGGCACCGTCTTTATCACGTCGCTGGACGGCGCCTCCGGCGACAAGGCGAAGCAGATCGTCGAGAACATCACGCGCGACGTCATCGTCGGTGAGACCTATCTCGGCACCGTCACGCGCATCATCAATATCGGAGCGTTCGTGCAGATCCTCCCCGGCAAGGAAGGGCTCGTGCACATCAGTCAGCTCGCCCCGACGCGCGTCGAGCGAGTCGAGGACGTCGTCAAGCCGGGCGACGAGATCATGGTCAAGGTCGTCGAAATCGACGGACAGGGCCGGATCAACCTCTCGCGCAAGGCGCTCTTGGGAGGCGTGTCGGGGAACGGGGATTACGGCGCGCGCGCTGCGCGCACTGCGCGGGAGCCGCGCGACACCGGCCCCTCCGAAGCCGCGGGCGCCCCCCCGACGCGTCGCCGGCGGCGGCCGCAGGGACGGCGCGACGGCGAGTAGCTAGGCTCCCTAACGTCCGGCGAAACGAAGACCGACGTCGACAAAGGTTCGATGCATTCGGTCTTCGGCGCCGGCGTACCAGCGCAGGCGGTCGGCGATCGGTCCCGAGATTGCGCCGTCGACGTGATAGAACGGTAGCCCGTTGAGCAGGTCGCGACGATAAATAGCATCTGCCCGCACGGCGTTGCCGGTATCGTAGGTCAACCAAAGCGCGTTCACCGTCGGCGCGGCGTTCCCGTAGGCTAGGGCGCCGTAGGGCGAGAGCGCATCGTAGAAGGGCACCGTATCGGTCACGTGCATCGTCCAGGCTCGCAGGGAGATCGCGGGCGCGATCTGCCAGATCGCGGAGAGTCCGGCCGACGTGATTTTACCCGACGACGCACCGGCAACGTTCTCGGATGCGTCCTCGAACGTAAAGCGGACGCGAGCGTCGTCGGTATAGGTCAGCGCGGCCGCAGCGAGCGCGTTGCGCTGAAGCTGCACGGGCATCGGCTCGCCGTCCGCAAAAAGGTATTGGTCGACGAACGTGGGGAGCGTAAGCGACCCGCTTCCCTGCAACTGCAGGCTCCACTTGTCGTTCGGGAAGAGTTGCGCTTGGAGCGACGGCACTGCGAGCGCCGTCGTCGCCGGCTGCGACAGACCGTACGTACCGCCGGCGTAGTCAAACCAAAAGGCCCCGACGCCTGCGGTTACGTCGTAATCGTTGCCGCTCGCCGTAAGCCCGGCGTCGGCGCGCGTTTGCTCGAGTGACGCTGCAACCCTGGGCAAAGGGTACTGCAGCGCTTGCGCGTCGTAGAAACCCGTCGAAGATCGCACGCCGGCATCGGCGAACGCAACGACCGAGCCGTTTGAGTGAACGCTCGCCGCGAAGCCCGAATCGGACCAGGCCGCGGAGACGGGATACCCATTCTCCCCGAGCGCATAATCGCCCCGATCGGTCACCGCGGAGATCGACAGATTCAGCGCCCGCGGATCGGTAAAGTCGGCGTCGGCAAAGGAGAAGCTTCCAGCGAACGGCGATGCCGGCGATTCGTACTCGCGTCCTTCTTCGCTCCCCGCGGCGATTGCGAGCGATTCTTCCGCCGGCAACGGCCAGTTCGCGCTAACGTCACCCCGCTGACGCGATTCTTGGTCGTTGCTGAACGAGCCCAGCGCGACCGACGCCGAATCGGATCCTTGCGCGCGGGCGATCGTGTCGCTGCCGATGGTCGCGACCTCGGGGCTCGATCCGCTCGCGAAGGGATCGAGCTCGACGATGCCGCCCGCGGCCTGGTCTCCGTACGCAAATGCGTTCGCCGCGTCGCGCATCAGGCCGCTCTGTTCGTACTGCGCCGGCAGGAGGCCGTACGGCGACTCCCCCGAGACGATATCGTAGTTCGGCGCTCCGTCGTCGACGAGCAGCGAACCGGTCGACGAGAGACCCCGATCGCTCAGGACCGAGCCGGGGTAGGGCGCGCTGCTCTGCGAGAGCAGGGTAAACGGCCGGAGCGCGACTGCGGATTCGACGTGCCCGTACGGCAGATTCTCCAAGTCGTTGGGTGTTGGGGAATCGGCGGAAAGGGCGTCGTACCGCCGGACGATTGCCACGACGGGTTCGTCCGGCCTCACCGCGACGGTGGTGCTGCGGCAATAGCGACACCGGATGACGACGGAAACTATTCCGGGAGCGTGCAAGGCAAACGTGCCGGCGGAGTCGCTGATCGCAGCCGGTCGCTCGCCGCCAAGGGTTTGGCCGGTGACGGTTGCCCCGGCGACCACGGATCCGTGCTGGTCCCGAATCGAGCCGACCACCAAGGGAACCTGTCCGCGCGCAGGTATCGCGGCAAGCATGACCAGGAGCAGTGCCGCCGCGCCGTCGAGCGTACGATTCACGGATTCTTTAGACTTTCGGCTATGATGAGGATAGTGTCAAGAACCCACCTGCTCCGTCTACTCGCCGTCGTTCTTCTCGCCGGCGCGCTCTGCTCCGGCCGCTTTGCGGTCGCCGGCGCGGCGTCGCTCGACGAGCTGCTCGCCGGGGCCATGACGCCGTCGGCCGCGCCGGGGTTGCTCGGACCGATTACGTCGGCCGGAAGAGTTGGTTGGGAGTGCAAGCCCGAGCGGGCCGCTGCGGCGGCTCCGCGGCAGCAAGCCGAGCTGCCGCCCGATCCGCGCACCCCGTGAGCGATGAGGATGCTTGTCGTCGCCCTGCTCATCTTAGTTGCGGCGGCGCCGGCCCTCGCCCAGATTTATCCGACCCCGAGTCCGGCGCCCAGAACCACGAGCGTTCCCGCGCTCCGAGGGCTTGCGGTTCGACGCGAGATCGAAGAGCGCTTCAGCCTCGGGCTCGACGCGGAATCGCGTGAGGATTGGAAGGCAGCGACCGCGGAATTCGAGCGCATCATCGCGTTGCACCCCTCCGAACCGCAGGGCTCGACCGCTCGCTACGATCTCGCAATCGCCTATGCGAATCTTGCGCGCAACGACGACGCGGCCCGCGAGCTGCGCGCTGCGATCGCCCTCGATTCGGGCTTCCTCGCGGCGATGGCGAACCTCGTCTCGGTCGACTTGGCGCGAGGCGACGCGCGCGAAGCGCGACAAGTCGCGGACCGTTATCTAGGGCTCGCGCCGGAGTCGGCGCGAGCGCTCTACTCTCGCGGCATCCTGGCGTTGCAGAGCGGCGACGACGCAACCGCACGCGAGGACTTTGGTAAGCTCCTTCACGCCAACCCGTCGTATGCGCTCGCGCATTACGATCTCGCACTCGCGGAAGAGCGCTTAGGACATTACGTCGAAGCCGAACGCGAGCTTCGCAGCGCGCTCGCGCTCTCTCCGGCATATGCCCGTGCTCGATTCGCGCTCGGCGTCGTACTTCTTCGAGAAGGAGAGCATGCCCAGGCCCGCGATGCCTTCGCTCGAGCGACGGCCGACGCCGCGGGAGACCCGGCGCTGCAGAACATTGCCGCGGCAATGCGCGACTCGATCAAGCTTTAGACTTTCTTCATCCCCTCCCAGTAGGCTCTGGGAAAAGCTACGCTCTGAGGAGGTCCCATGTCTAGAAAACTCGCGGCATTCGCCTTGGCATTTGCCGCCGCCACGCTGGCGGCGTGCGCCGGACGGTATGGCGGCACCACGGGTGCTGCCCAAAGCGCGCTCCTGCCGGGAACGCCGCAGCTCAAAATCACGGCAATACTGCCCGATGGCAGCACGAACACCGTCAGCGAGGAGCTCCCTTCCGAAGGCCTCGGCACGATCAATGATTCGTTCTGGAGCGCAACGCTGGGCGGTTTCACGCAGCAACAGTTTTCGCAAGCGCTCGGCTTCCCGCCGGGCACGAAGCTCACCATTATGAATATCTCGAAGGACATCAGTCACACCCTTAACGTCGTGGCAAAAATCAAGAAGCCGCCGGCGAACTTTCCAGCGAACCCCAAGCTCTCCATGAGTCCGTCGGGAGGCGATTTCGGCAAAGGCTACGCAAGCGGCGTCCTGAGCCCGGGCAAGTCGGTAACGGTGATGCTCAAGAAGAAGGGAATCTACCTGTTCGGCTGCGCCTTCCACTATCATGAGGGAATGCAAGACGTGTTCGTCGTCGGCAAGAACGCGACACCCGGACCTCAGGCAACGCCGCCTACGCGATGAATATTCGCGCGTCGGTACCCTGGTTCGCCGTCATCGCCGTTGCGATCGTTGCGGCGTGCACGAACGGCGGGGGGTTAAGCGCCCCCGGCGGCGGGGGCGGCGCGCCCTCGCCGCTGCCCTCGTCGGCCATCGGCGTCGCCATACCGACGGGCAAGATCGGCGTCGTGAACGATCCCGTATGGGGAACCGTCAGCGGATACACGCAGCAGCAGACCTCGCAAGTGCTCGCCTTTCCCCCCGGATCGAAGCTTACGATCACGAATCTCTCGAAGACGACGCCGCATACCCTCAACGTCGTCGGAAAGCGTAACGGGCCGCCGCCCGACTTTCCGGCAAACCCGAGCCTCTCGTTCTCCCCGAGCGGCAACGGAGTGCTCGGCACCGACTACGCGAGCGGCACCCTCAACCCCGGCGCGTCGGTGACGGTAACGCTCTCGAATCCGGGCATCTACCTGATTGGATGCGCCTTTCACTACATCGAATTCAACATGCGCGACGTGATCGAGGTCGTCGCCGGCGCGACGCCCGGGCCGACCGCATCGCCGGGTCCCGGCGGGTACGCCGAGCGCCGCGCGACGAGGCCGTCGCGGCGAGCCCGATCCGCCGCGCAGCCGCGACTCGTCGACCAGCGCGGCCGACCGTTTACGCTCGCCTCGCTGCGTGGAAAGCCGCTGGTGGTGACGTTCATTTCGGCGCACTGCACCGATGCGTGTCCGCTGATCAACGCGCAGTTCGCCGACGCGGCACTCCGAATCGAACGCGAGCATCTCGCCGGGCGCCTGTTGACGATCACGCTCGATCCCGAACACGATTCGCCACGCACGATGCGCGAGCTCGCGCAGCGTTTTCAGGCGAACCCGCGCTACTGGCTGCTCGCCGGTGGCTCGCTCGCCGACGTTCACGCGATCATGCGTGATTTCGGCGTGATCTCCGTGGAAGGCAAGACCGGCTATCGCGACGAGCACACGACCTTCGTCTACTTCCTTAACGCTCGCGGCGAGATCGCGCAGACGATGCTTGCCTCGAGTGCGCTCGGCGACTCGGTCGTCGGCGCTCTGCGCGACGCGCGATTGGTGGCCCAGCGATGATCCGCCGATTTGCTATGGGAATCGCTCTGCTGCTCGCCGCCTGCACCGCTGGCGGCATTCCAACCTCATCGGGCGGAAGCGGCGGAGTCACGATCGACGTCAGCCTCACTCAGTTCTCACAATCGCCGACGCCGTACGGTCCCAGCTTAGGCTACTCTCCTGCGGTGACGACCGTGGCGGTCGGAACGCAGCTGCACTTCGTCAACATCGACACCTTCGCGCACACGGCCACGGCGATTCCGGGCGCAATGACGTTTCCCAGCGGCTCGCCGTTCAACGCCCAAGCGTTGCAGCAAAAAGGAACGACGCTTTCGGGCGGATTTACCAGCGGCGCACTGCAACCGAACGAGTCTTCGCAGAGTATAACCGCCGACCAGCCCGGAACCTATCTCTACGGCTGCTTCTTTCACTATGGCGCCGGCATGCGGGGAGCGATCGTTGCGCAGTAAACTTGCCGCCCTGCCGCTCGCCGCGCTCTTTTCGGTGTTGGCATGCGCGCCGGCTAGCGCGATTCCCATTTTTGCTCAACGCTACCATTTCCGTTGCGAGCAGTGCCACAGCGTCCTTCCGGAGCTCAACGCCTTCGGCAACTACTTTCGCTCGCACGGTTATCGCCTGCCTTTGCCCGAGCACGGCACGACGGTCTTCGCAATTCGTTATCAAATGGAGTACGACAAGCAGCCGGCACCGGATACTCCGAGATTTTCGCCGGGCGGTATCGTGCTGGGCAGCGGAAACATCGGACCCATCACGCTCTTTCTCCACTACAGCCTGGGCGCCGGCGGGGGACCCTCGGGAACGTACCTGTTATTTGCGGCGGGATATAACGAAAACACCCAAACGCTCTTCCGCGGCGGCCTTTTCGAGCTTCCGCTCGCGCAATCGCCCGGCCAGCGTCTCGACGATTTGGAACAGTACGGCTACTACGGCGCGCACGTCGGCTTGAATACGCTCCCGCTCTCGTCTCCTCGCTGGGGCGCCATGGCGGAACGGACCTTCGGAAACCTCAAAGCCGACGTGGTCGTCGACACCGGCTACTACCAAGGCTCGGCGTACGGCGGGAAGCCGGTCCCGACCGGTGAGTTCACCTGGCTCAAGAGTCCCGAGATGAGCGTCTGGCTGCGCGACACGCTCGCGCAAACCAGTAAGGACGAGCTCGACGTCGGTGCGACCGCACTCGGCGGAACCCTGGGCATCCTGCCGACGGGACGGCTTCCATTCGCCGATCTCTACGAGCGCTACGGGCTACTCGCGCACGCAAGCTATGGCGATCTCGATTTTCAGGCCGAGCAATGGTATGGCGACGATCACGACGTCGACGGCTTTCTAACCAATCAACACTCCTCCGGCGGCTACGCCAGGCTGAAGTATTACCCGATCCCGCACGCGTATTTCGGCGTCCGCTACGACGCGTACGCGACCCCCTTCATCAACCGCGACGTCACCTACTACTCGGCCGTGCAGATCGAGCCGTTCCGCATCCTGGCGCAAGAGGTGCAGCAGCCCGCCCAGCATCCCTATTTTAGCGCCGCGCTGACAGTAGCTTTTCCCGGCCCGTTGAAATACTAGCGGAGGGAAAGGGATCCATATGCGTGTTCTAGTCGTCGAGGACAACGTGCCGGTGGCCGAATCCATACGGACGATGCTCGAGACGCGAAAGTATGCCGCGAACGTCGTCACCGACGGCGAAGCCGGGCTCGACCATCTCTTGCGCCGGTGTTACGACGCCGCCGTCATCGACGTCGGTCTCCCCGGGATCGATGGTTTCGCGCTCGCCCGCAGCGCGCGCGCCGAAGGCGTGCAGACCCCGATCCTCATGCTGACGGCACGCGATGCCGTTGAGGATCGCGTTGCGGGCCTCGACTGCGGCGCCGACGATTACCTCGTCAAGCCGTTCGTAGAAGAGGAGCTGATCGCGCGGATCGCAGCGATCCTGCGACGCGCCGACCGTCCGGTGCTCGGCGTCGTCTCCGTCGGGGCTCTATGCATCGATCTTGCCGGACGCAGCGTGAGCTACGACGGGAAGCCGGTCGCCTTAGGCGCCACCGAGTTCCGGCTCTTGGAATTCTTGGCGCGCAACGCCGGCATCGCGCTCTCTCGCACCCAGATCGTCGAGCGCATCTGGGATTACGATTTCGAAGGCTCGAGCAACATCGTCGACGTCTACGTGAGCCAGCTGCGACGAAAGCTCAAGGCGCTCGGAGCGAGCGGCGTGATCGAGACGGTCTGGGGAATCGGATACCGCTTAAAAACTAATTGACGCTTCGCGCTGCGGGACTCTATCTCGGCATCTTCGTCTGCGTGCTCCTCGCACTCAACGCGGGGGCCTACGCCTTTGTTTCGCGCGAGTACGCCTCGCTGCTCGCTCCGGCGCTCTCCACACCAGAGGGAGCACAAGCGCTCGCTACTGCGATGCGGCACGTGGTCTTGACGCTCGCCGCCATCGACGTCCCGCTCGTCGCGGTGGTCGCGGTCGCTTCGTTCGCGCTCGCTCGTGCCACGATCGCACCTCTGGAGGCGGCGCGCGAGCGCGAGCGCATCTTTGCCGGCGACGCGGCGCACCAACTGCGTTCGCCGCTCGCGACGATCAGCGCGATCGCGCAAGCGGCGCGCGCCGGAGCATCGACCGAATCGCGCACCGCTTTCGAAGCGATCGCGCGCAGCGCGCTCGAAGCGTCGGCCGTCGTTACCGACCTCCTGACGCTCGCACGCAATCCGGCGCGGCGCGCGCTGGTGTGCGAGCCGGTCGATCTCGCGGCCGTCGTCGCCAGCGCTTCGCGCGAGACCGAGCCGCTTGCGCGCGCGCGCGGAATCCGGCTGGAGAGCGCGCCGTCGAGCGCAATCGTCGATGGCGACGAGCGGCGCCTGCGCGAGCTGGCGCGCAATCTGCTCGAAAACGCGATCCGCCACGCACGCGCAAACGTCTCGATCGTCTCGCGCCGGAACGGCCGGCTTTGCGAGATCGTCGTCGACGACGATGGCGAGGGCGTCCCGCCATACGAACGAGAGCGTATCTTCGAGCGGTTCTATCGGCTGGCCAACGATGGGGCCGGCGCCGGCCTGGGACTCGCGATCGTGCGGTGGATCGCTCACGCGCACGACGGCGGCGTAACGGTCGGCGAGGGCCAGTGGGGCGGAGCGCGCTTCGCGGCCGCGATTCCGGCCCACAAGGAGTGATAGCGCCGCCCTAACGCGTAACTCAGGACGCCATGCCCTTTGCCTCGCTTGCGGAGTTCGTCGATGCACTACGCAGCGCCGGCGAGCTCCACGTCGTCGGAACAAACGTCGATCCGCACCTCGAGATCAGCGAGATCACCGATCGCGTCGTCAAAGCCGGTGGTCCGGCGCTACTCTTCTCGAACGTCAAGGGCTCGAACTTCCCCGTCCTTACCAATCAGTTCGGGAGCCGGCGGCGCATGGCGATGGCGCTCGACGCGTCCGATCTCGATGCCGTTGCGGCGCGGATTCGCAAGCTGATCGAGATCGCTCCTCCGGGCGGCTCGCTCGTCGGAAAGCTTCGCGGCGCGCTACAGTTCGCGCCGCTGGCAAATGCGATTCCGAACGTCGTACGCACGGGGAGCGTTCAACAGGTCGTGCTGGCCCAACCGGATCTCACGCAGCTGCCGGTGCTCACGACGTGGCCGCTCGACGCGGGGCCGTTCATCACGCTTCCGCTCGTGATCACGAAAGATCCGCGCACGCGCCGCTTCAACGTCGGAATGTATCGCATGCAGGTCTTCAACGCGACGGAAACCGCGATGCATTGGCAACGTCACAAGCACGGTCGCGCGCATGCCGACGCCTGGGGCGTCAGAGTACCGACTGCCGTCGCGATCGGGACGGAACCCGCGCTCACGTATGCGGCGACCGCGCCATTGCCGCCGGTCCTCGACGAGTTTGCGTTTGCGGGACTCCTTCGCGGGAAGCCGGTCGATCTGGTGCGCGCCAAGACCGTCGACCTGATGGTGCCGGCCGATGCCGAGTTCGTGCTCGAGGGATACGTCGACAACGAAGACCTTCGGATGGAAGGCCCATTCGGCGATCACACCGGCGTCTACAGCCCGGCGGACCGCTATCCCACCTTTCATCTCACCTGCATGACGCACCGCCGCAATCCGGTCTACGCCGCGACGGTCGTCGGCAAACCGCCGATGGAAGACGCGTGGCTCGGCAAGGCTACGGAGCGCATCTTCCTTCCGATCTTGCAGGCAATGCTCCCCGAAGTCGTCGACATGAACTTGCCGGTTGAAGGCGGTTTCCACAATCTCGCGATCGTTTCGATCCGTAAATCGTATCCGGGCCAAGCAAAGAAAGTCATGAACGCGCTCTGGGGGCTCGGCCACATGATGATGCTCACCCGCGTGCTCGTCGTCGTCGACGCCGACGTCGACGTTCAGGACCCGCGTCACGTGGCCTGGTTCGTTCTGAACAATTTGGCGCCCGAGCGAGACGTCGTTATGATGCCTGGACCGGTCGACGATTTGGATCACGGCTCGTACAGTGTCGCCTACGGTACGAAGATCGGGATCGACGCGACGCGCAAGGACGCATCGGAAGGGTATACCAGGCAGTGGCCGCCGGAGATGATCATGGACGAAGCGACGCGGCGGCTCGTGAGCGACCGTTGGAAAGCGTACGGTCTCGATCGAATCGCGGGCGCCTTGCGCCCCGACGATTGGTCCGGTCAGGGACCGCGCGAGCGGTGAAATTCATCACACTCTTCCTGCGCGAGATTCGCATCGAGCACACCCTCTTCGCGCTGCCGTTCGCGTATGTCGGCGCGATTTTGGCGGCCCGCGGCATTCCGTCGCCGGCGGCTCTGGGGTGGATCACGCTGGCGGTCGTGGGAGCGCGCACCGCCGCGATGGCCGCGAATCGCTTCCTCGATCGCGAGATCGACGCGCGCAACCCGCGGACGGCGCGGCGAGCGCTCGCGAGCGGAACGCTCGCGCCGGCGACGATGCTCTGGGCGAGTGCGGCCGGACTGGCGTTGTTGCTTTGGGCCGCATGGATGCTCAATCCGCTCTGCGTCAAACTCATGCCGATTGCCGCGCTGCTCTTGCTTGCGTACCCGCTCTGCAAGCGATTTACGTGGACGACCCATTTCGTGCTCGGCGCGGTCGACGGGCTCGCGCCCCTGGGCGCCTACATCGGCATCGCCGGACGAATCACGCTCCCCGCGCTGCTGCTCTTCGCCGCGGTGACGATTTGGGTCGCGGGATTCGACATCATCTACGCGTTGATGGACCTTGGCGTCGACCGGGCGCAAGGGATTCGCTCGCTGCCGGTACGATTCGGCGAAACGAGCGGACGGGTGCTGCCCGTACTGCTCCACGCTCTCATGCTCGTGCTCTTAGCCGGAGCCGGGCTGCTCGCAGGGGCCGGTCGCACGTACTTTCTCGGCGTGCTCTCAGTCGCCGTTCTCATCATATACGAAGAACGGCTCCTACGCAGCGGAGCCAACCTCTTCGTCGTCAACGAGCGAGTCTTCATCTCAAATATGACGTTTTCGGTCCTGTTCTTGATCACAACCGTCGGCGGATACGTGTGAAGCGGCGAGGCTTCATCACCGCCGCAGGTGCGGCCGCGGCGAGCGGCCTGGCCGTGCGAGCCGGTGCTCAGATCATCCCGGAGCAGCCGATCCCGCCGCCGCAGCAGTTCCTGCAGCAGCTCACGATCGCGGTCAACGTGACGCTCTCCGGGCCGCTCCAAAAGTACGGTGAAGAAGTCGTTAAGGGAGTCCAGGCGGCGGTCGACGAGACGAACCGCTTCAACGCGCCGATCTCGCACGTCTGGGGGATGCGCGCGCTCGACGACCGAAACGATCCCGGGCTCGCGGCCTCGAACGCCAACGTCGCAGCTGCGGATTTTACGGTCATCGGCATGATCGGCAACCTGACCGCTCCGATGACGCTCGCCGCGCTCTCGCGCTATGCCAACGTCGGCTTCGCGGTCGTCGTTCCAACCGTGACGGCCGACGCCGTCACCAAACGCGGCTATCACAACGTCTACCGATTGCCCGCGAAGGATAGCTCGTCGGGGCGGCTCTTCGCCGGCGCCGCGTTGGAAGGCAAGCGCGGCGCCGCGGCGATCGCGGTCTCCTTCGACGGCGACTACGGCTACGACGTCGCCAACGGCTTCGTGCTGCAGGCGAAGATCGATCGCCATCCCGCCGACCTCGTGCTCTTTCCGCTCAATCGAACCGATCCGGCGCAGGCCGCGCGCACGGTGCTCGATCGCAGCCCGAACTACGTCTTCCTCGCCGGCAAGAGTGCCGAGATGGGGCCGATTGCGGAGGCGTTGCGGGCGGCCGGCTACACCGGCGAGTTCGGCGCCTCCGACGGATTCTATAACTCCGACACTATTACGACGTACGGCAAGCTGCTCGAAGGCGCGTACGTCGCCTCGCCGATGCCGCCGCTCGATCGGATTCCAAGCGCCGTCCAACTCGTTACCGACTTCGAGCGCGAGGTGACCCAGATTACGACGCAATCGGCCTACGGCTACGCCGCCGCGCAACTGATGATCGCGGCCGCGCAACTTCGCTACGCGACGTCCCGCCAGTCGTTGCTCATCTCGTTGCAAGCGGGTGGCACCTTCACGACGCTGGTCGGCCAGTTCGCTTTTAACATCAGCGGCGACCCGCTCATCCCCAACATCTATCTCTACACCGTCGGAACGGACGGCTTCAAGTTCGCGCGTCCCGCCATCCGCTCCGGATTCCTGTTTTAGCCTGTTTTAGTAAGTGAGGAAGCCCGATTTTAGACCAGGTCGCGAAGCCGAGGGCCGCAGTTTACTATGGTAAATAAGGCCCGAGGCGACAAAGAGATGGGCTAAAAGCGGGCTTCCGACTAGCGGACGTATTCGTCTTCGGGGACAACGCGCAATCGATGCGGAGTGCGGACTCGCTCTTTCGGACGCTCGTCGGTCTCTTCGATTGCCAGCACGAAGCGCAGACGCCAGGCGCCGAGCGAGAGCGTGAAACTCGTTCCAATGATTTCCACGATTAGGCCTCCACACGCTGCCATTGCCAAACGGCAAGGCCCCCATAGCCGAAGAAAAACAAGGCTTCGATCGCCAGCCGCATTCCGAAATTTGCACCTCCTGCGTAGCTGACCGTTCCGTCCGACGTCGGACCCGCGAACGAAACGTAACTCAGCGGGTCGAGCCGAGAGAGACCCCACGCGACGTCGTGGATGAAGAGCGCGACGACGTTGCTCGGCTCGACCAGTGCGAGCACTCCGAGCAAGATGGCCACCGGCCACGCAAATCCGAGCACGGCGCCGTAGGCGCGATTCAACCAGGTCGTCGCGGCGCAGAGCATCGCATACCACGCCAGCGGCAGGGCAATGCCCATTGCGATCGCGCGGGCGTTGACGCCGCTAAAATCCAGCCGTGGCGATTCGAAGAGCAACTGACACAGATAGAACGCGAGGACCGTCAGGAAAGACGCCGCGACGATGCCCACCACGTCGACTCCGATGACGCCGATCGCGTAGCGCACCCGCGAGCAAGGCTTCGTCAACGCGATTTCAAGATGCCCGTTGATCTCCCGTGCGAGCGCGGCCGCCAAAATCGTCGCGATGATCAGCGCGACGACGTCCGCCAGCGCCATGTAGTAGAGCATCGGGACCGCGCCGTTGGTGTCGATGATTGTCGTCGTCATCGCTCCCTGCCGGGATTCGACGACTCGGATGCTGCCGAAGCTGACGTGCGAATCATGTTCGTGAGCGCGACTGCTCGGCTCGGTGACGACGATGTGCTTGCCCGCGTAGCCATGATCGTCGATCACGACGTGGGTACGCTCGCCCGGGTTGTCCAAGATCATCCGCTTCGTCCCATCGGGAAGCGTGACGTTACTGACGGCCGTGCCGGGATCCCTGAAATGCTCGATCCAAGATTCCGGCGACATATAGCGCGCGACGGAGACCCGCAAAATGACGGCGAGGAGGACGAGGACGCCCAGGATTATCGCGACGATTCGCAGGTTGTTGCGGATGCGCAGCCATTCAACGTAGTTCATGCGAGCTTTCCTTTGTAACGACGTCGGTCGTGGCGGTTGCCGGCGAAACGGCATAGAGGAAGATGTCTTCAAGGTTGAGGTCGAGCACGCGAACGCCCGTCGCGCCGGCCGCTGTGAGCCGGGCCGCGATCTCGTCGGCGCCGCCCGTTACCATCAGCCGAACGATCCGTTCCGTCCGATCGACGCGCGCGATCCGGGGATCGCCTGCGATGCCGTCGAGGACGAAGCGAGCGTCGGGCAAGATTCCTTCCACGATCTTGCGGTCGCCCTTGAGGTCGTCTACCAGCCCCTGGAGTACGAGACGTCCGTGGTCCATCACCGCAATCTGCTCGGCAGCGCGCTCGACTTGTCCGATCTGATGGGAGGAAAAGATGACCGCGTTGCCTTTCGCGGCTTCGTTGATCATCAGGCTGAGCACGTGGCGCTGATTGACCGGATCCAATCCCCCCGTCGGCTCGTCGAGCACGAGAATTTCGGCATTGCGTGCGAACGCGAGCGCGATCATGACGGCGGTTCGCATTCCTTTCGAAAGCGCACGTGCTCGCCGGCGCTCGCCGATGCCGAAGGTCTCGAGCAGCTCGAAAGCGCGAGCCGGGCTAAAGCCCGTGTAGGCACGCCGGTTCATCTCGATATGCTCCCCGACGGTCATCCAGTCGTAGAGCACGCTGGTCTCCGGAACGTATGCGATTCGCTCGAGCGTCGCCGGCACGAGCGGCCGTCCGTCATAGAGGATCGATCCGCTCGTCGCGCGCGCGATGCCGAGCATACATTTGAAGGTCGTCGTCTTGCCCGCGCCGTTAGGCCCGAGCAAGCCGAAGACGCTCGCGCTCGGAATCTCGAGCGAGAAACCGTCCACGGCCGCGATCGGACCGTAGAACTTGCGTAGGTCGGAAATCGTGATCGTACTCATGCTTACTCGCTTCTTCTCAATCGCCGAACCAGCGGCGTAGCGCGGATTCAAAGAGTTCGTGCACCTGCGCGCGCTCCAGACCGACCGACTTGGCCTCGCGCAGCGCGACGTCGAGCGCGTCGCCGGCAATTTCCGCAGCCAGCTTCGGCGACTCCGTAGCGCCGTTGTCGCGTACGAAGGATCCGCGCCCGGCGGCGGTCTCGATCACTTGCTCGCGCTCCAGCTCGCGGTATGCGCGCGCAACGGTGTTCGGATTGACGGTGAGATCGATCGCGAGCTGCTTCACGGTCGGGAGCTGCTCGCCCGACTGCAAGACCCCGAGCGCGATGGATCGCTTTACTTGCTCGATGATCTGCAGGTAGATCGGTACGCCGCTGCGTGGATCGACCGTCAGGACGGCCGGCATTCGTCTGCGCCTATGACCCGGGCTTGCGGTGCGCTAGAACTTCGGGCCCCAGCCGGGAAAGAGCTCGGCAGGCCTGCGATCGGGCAGCCGGACCGGGGTGCGCGTCTCGCGGGCGGTTCCGGTTGTCGAAATAAAAGTGGTGATCATTTGTGAAGTCCTTTCAGGCGTCTAATCCGATTAGCTATCGTACTAGTACACTAGTACAATAGTTGAATAGTACGAGCCTGTCAAGCCCCCCATCAAAAATTCTTCTTGCTTGGTTGCTTCCCACTACGGCGCAAAGATCCGGAGGGCCTTAGGAAAGACCTCGAAACGGGCCGGCGTAGTGCCGGCCGGCTCGCCGTCGGCAGTAATGTGGTGCGGCCGGCGCGTCCTTACGTCGAAGGCCGTCGAGCGGTACGTCCGCAGTCCTCGCACCTCTCTTCTTTTTCCCGCGAGGATGGTGGCGGTCACCGAAAGCATTTCGCGGAAATTCTCGATCTCGACGGCGTAGCAATCGAGCAGGCCATCGTCGATTGCCGCATCCTCGACGGTAATGAAACCGCCAAAGCGCGGGCTGTTGGCCACCGTCAGCTGAATCGCTCGAACCCGCTCGTGATTCCCGTCGTAGGCAATTTCGGCACGAAAGGGACGGGCGTAACGAGCCGCCTGGAGGAGGGTCGCCGCAATCGCGAGCAGGCCGAAGCGCTGCTTATCCTGCGGTCGTTGCAGCCGGGTGAGCCGGCTCGAGATACCGATACTCGCTTCGGTCAGGTAGTAGATGCCGTTGACGCGTGCCGCATCGATCTCACGGGTAAGGCCCGAGGCGATCACCGCGCAAGCGCCTTCAACGTCGAGGGGGATCGAGAGCGTGCGCGCCAGATCGTTAAAGGTTCCGAGCGGCACGACCCCGAGAGGAACGCCGCACGCGAGAGCGTGCGGGATCTCGCTCGCGAGCGTGCCGTCTCCGCCGGCGACCACGATCGCGTCAAGCGCCGAGCCTTCGTTTTCGACGACCTCGACGCCTAATCGGCGAAGCTCTGCGCGCACTCTCTCGCCAAGCTTCTCGCCGCGCCTCGAGAGCGGGTTCAGGACGAGCAGCGCGCGCAAGGTCAGCGGCGACGCAGCAGGCGCAGGTATGCGATGGCCGACCACGCGGCAATCCCAGCGAGCACGAGCGTGCCGCCGACCATCGCGACGTAGCCGAGGTCGATGCCGACCTGCGTCACCGAATCGACGTACCCCACGGCCTTCTCCGTCGCGCTCAAGTTGGCGTAGACGGCATGGAAGACGAACCAAACCATTGCCGCGCCGGGCGCGGCGAGGAGAAAGATGGTGAGGTAGCGATTGCGTTCCTCGCGTCGATCCACGATGGCAGCTTCGGCGGGGGTGCCCGAAGAAACCCTGTAGCAACGATGGAGTTGCAGAGGCGCCGCTGCCGTCCGCACAACCCGATGCCCGAGTCGCGCTACGAGGTCCTCGCGCTGTTCACCGGCGCGATGGTCGGCTCGTCGCTCTTCATTATGGCGACCGGCGCACTCATGACGTTCTTCAGATCGGAGCTCAATCTCAGCCAGACGCAGCTCGGCTCGATCCTCTCCGTCGAGCTGGTCGGCTCGGTCGCGATGACCTCCGTTGCGGGCCTGCTCACCGACCGATTTGGCGACAAGGCCGTCGTCTTTTGGAGCGGCGTCGTCATGAGCTTCGCGCTGATCGCCGCCTCGCTGGTCGCGAGCTTCGCATGGCTCGTTGCGTGGCTTTTCCTCTACGGCGTCGGATTCGCGGCCGTAACGCCCGCAGGTTCCCATGCCATCATCTTCTTTTTTAAGAAAGCCGACCGCGGGCTTGCGATGGGAATCCGGCAGTGCGGCGTCCCCGTCGCAGGCGTACTTGGTTCGGTTCTGCTACCCGGGATCGCGTCGCACTTCCAGTACCGGGGCGCACTCATCGCCGCAGGCGCGCTCACCCTGATCGCCTGTTCGATCGCTTCGGCACTCTATCGCGAACCGCAAGAGTTGCAAGGCGAGCGAGTTTCGCTGCGCGCGATGCTGCTCGAGATGGTGGAAATCGCGCGGGAAGGACCGCTCATTTTGCTGACCCTCACGTCGATGATCTTGATCTGCGGACAGCTCGCGCTGATGGGATTCTTAACGCTGACGTTCGTTCACGCCGCGCATTACGGAGTGGCCTTGGCCGTCGCGCTCTTTACGCTCTCGCAGTTCTCCGCGATAGCCGGCAGACTGGCATGGGGATGGATGAGCGACCATCTCTTTGGAGGAAGCCGGACGCTGCCGCTCGCCGTCGTCTGCGTGCTCGTCGCACTCGTCGCACTCGCGCTCGCCGGCGTGAGCCCCGCCACGGCGTTGTGGCTTGCGGCAATCTTAGCGATCGCGTTGGGATTCACCGCCGAAGGATGGCTCGGCGTAAGTGTGATCGGATTTGCCGAAATCGGCGGCGAGGAGCATTCCGGCAGCGCGTTGGGAGTTGGACTGACGTGGACGCTGCTGGCGGCGGTGCTCGCGCCCGCGATTTTCGGGACGATCGTCGAGGCGCGCGGCTTCGAGGTTGCCTGGCGCTGGCTCGCGCTGCTCGAGGCCCTCGGCGTTATGCCGGCGCTGCTCGCAAGCTCAGTCGTCGTCGGGATTCTGCGTCGAGAACGGCTGTCGTGAGAAGTAGCCGGCGGAATACCGGGCAGCGATCGGCTCGAATCGCCGTGGCGCCTGCGAAAAGTCGAAGCAGTCGGAGAGATCGTCGGCGCGCACGTCGGTCGTATGCATCGAGCCCAGTCCGAACGTCTCCTCGACGAACTTGAGAATGCTGCCGAACTCGTGTTGGCGGTGCGAGACGTAGTGCGCTTTAGCGTACGGTGATACCACGATCAACGGAACGCGAAAGCCGAGCTCGTAGGAGTTGTACTGCGGCGGCGGCACGTGATCGTACCAGCCGCCCCAGTCGTCCCACGTTATGAAGATGACCGTGTCGTTCCAGTAAGCGCTCTTCCCGACCGCGTTGACGACCGACGCGACCCAGGACGGTCCCGTTCCATTCGTGACGCCCGCGTGGTCGGACTCTTTCGCCGTCGGCGTCACCCAGACGACGGCCGCCAGCTGCCCGCGCGTGATATCGTTGAAAATCGCGGTGGGCGGCGCGACGACATGCGTAAAATACGCTTTGCTTTGGCGAATGTGCGAGATCGCGTCGGGCGCGTTCCAGAGTCCGGGGTTGACGTGGCCGACGTAGAAACGCCAGCCGAGCGATTTCCTATCGACGAGATCCATAAGCGTCAGCCGGTCGAAGCAGGGATACGCGGCTTGATTTTCGTTTCCGAACGGATCGATCAGCCAGACGAAAGAGCCCGTCGGCGAATCGCATCCGCCGGTAAAGCCGCCTAACGGAGCAAAGGCATTCCCGGCCGCACGCAGCGGCGAACCGTCCGAAATCGTCGAGGTTCCGCTGATAAGGTACTGATGCGCCGGGAAACTCGGGCCTTCGTTCGTTTGAAACATCCGGTCGGCGAAGGTGTAGCCCTTTGCAATATCCCAGTACGGCTTCACTTCGGCAGGCGGCACGTACGCATAGGCGCGCACGTCCCTCGGCGGGCACTGCTTTCCGACTTTACATTGCGAGCCGACGTTGTTGAAACCGTCGATCTTGCCGTTAGCATGCTCGGTGAGAAAGGCGCTGTGTTCGTGGCTGATGTCGTACGGCCCCGTCAGCAGGATCTGCCGCAGCGTGACGGTCTTTCCTTCGGAGTTCTTGCCGGTGCGCACCGTATCGGCCCCGGGAAGCCCGTTGAAGAGATCGTCGACCGACCGGTTCTCTTGAACGATGATGACGACGTGATGGATCTTCGACGCCGCGGCGCGTTGCACCGAGGTGCTCGCGAGGGCGCCTGCGTTTACGCTGCCCGCCGGTGCAAAACTCCGCGAGCAGCCGGCGAGTGTGAGCGCGACGGCGAACGCCGCAAGGGCCGGCGTCTTCATGGAGCGATCTCGAAGATCGTTCCGTTGTTATCGGTTCCGCCCGCCAGTGTTGTTCCGTAGAGATTGCTCGCCCCCATCACCAACGCCGCCAGCGGAAACGCGCCGTCGCGATGGCCCTTGAAGCGGTAAAGCATGCTGAGCGCACCGCCGGTTGTGATCGTGAAGATCGTTCCGCATCCCACTTCGCCGTGCCCGACGCACGCTGGGAACGAGCTGCCCCCGTCTTCGGTCGTACCGTAGAGAGCGCCATTGACGACGGTGAGCGCACCGTAGGGAAGCGCGCCGTCCGGCGCGCCTTTGAAGCTATGCAGAACACGTTCTTTTCCGGAGGTAGTCAGCTCGAAGACGGTACCGGCGCCTTGGTAGGCGCCTCCGAGCGTCGTCGTTCCGTAAAAGGTGCCGTTGAGAAGCGTCAGGCCCGCATACGGGAGTGCGCCGTCCGGGTAGCCTTTGAAACTATAGAGCCGCTTCTCCGAGCCGGACGTCGTCAGCGAATAGACGCTGCCGTTGTCGTACGTACCGCCGAAATTTGTCGTTCCGTAAAGCGTCGCGCCGTCGGTAATCAACGACCCCGTCGGACACGCTCCGTCGGGCTTGCCCTTGAACCGATAAAGGACGCGCTCGGTGCCGGACGTGCTGACTTCGAAGACCGTGCCGCAACCGACGGTCTGTTGGTGGTGGCACTTTGACTCGCCGCCGGCGTTCGTCGTACCGTAAAGCTTGCCGTCGAGCACGAGCAGACCGGCTAGGACGGGCGAGGCACCGTCCGAGCCGCCTTTAAAACTGTAAACGACGCGCTCTTTTCCGCTAGGGCTCACCGAAAAGACGGTTCCGTCGCCGTCGGCGCCGCCGTATTCCGTCGTTCCGTACAACCTCCCGCCGAGCGAGACCAGCCCTCCCTGTGGATCGGCGCCGTCGCTTCCGCCCTGGAAGCTATAGAGAACGCGCGCCTTGCCCGATGCGTCCCATACGAAGAAGGCCCCGAACGTTTTCGCTCCGCCCGTGGTCGTCGTGCCGTAAAGGGAGCCGTTGTAATAGATGACTCCCGTCGGCCCGGTTCCCGATGGGTAGCCGGTGAAGCGATACAGCAAATCGTAGCCCTTGTGGAGCGGCCTCGAATCGCCGTTCACGCCGGAGCCGAACGCAGGCGGCAATGCATTCGCCGCGTGCGAGCAAGCCGCGAGCGTCAGGCCGCAAAGCAACCAAACAACTATTCGCAAGTCAGTGACGATTGCTGGAAGCGTTTACGCCCTTCCTTCTTCCCTTCAAGGCGCTCGGTTGCATTCTCGTGCTTCGCGAGCGAGCGGAGGAACTGCCGAGAGAACGGCGATACGCTTGCGCATTCGCAGTCGAACGAGGAGGTGGCGCGTGGAGCGCTGGCCCGAGCCCCCAAGAACTCTTAGAAATCTAGTTGACAGACGGAACTTCCCGGTGTAGGATTGAGTCCTATGAATCTAGTTGTCGTTGCCGCGCGGCATGCCCCGTAAGCGCTCGCCGGTTTTGACCGATCACGAGCTGCGCCTGATGGAGGTGCTCTGGAAGGCCGGTCGCGCGACGGTCGGCGACGTAACCGCTCGCGTGGGATCCCCGGTGCTGGCCTATAATACGGTACTGACCACGCTGCGGACGCTCGAGCAGAAGGGATACGTCGCGCACGATGAAGACGGACGAGCATTCGTCTATCGTCCGCTGATCGCGCGCACGCAAGCGGCGAATTCGGCGGTTCGCCAACTGCTGCAACGCTTTTTCGGCAACTCGCCCGGCCGGCTCGCGGTGAGCCTGCTCGACAACGCACGCCTGCGAGACGAGGACGTCGCCGGCATCCAAAGGGCTCTCTCCCGCAAACGAAAGGCTCCGCGATGATCGTTACGCTGCTTTCGAACGCGCTTTGGCAGGGCGCGCTGGTCGTCGCCATCACGGCCCTTGTGCTCGCGCTCGTGCCGCTGCGCGATGCGGCGACCCGATACGTCGCGTGGCTCTTAGCGCTGCTCGCCGTCATGGCCATCCCGGTCGCAACGGCAACCTCTCATCTCGGCGCACAGCTCCTAGCAGCGATCCCGCACCAATCGGCGCGGGCCGGCATCTTCTCGCTTACCCCGGTGGGCGCTTTGGCGAACGACGCGACGGCCTGGCTCGCCCGGCCTCACGCAATCGCGAACTCTGCGGCGGTTGCTATAGCCGCCCTTTGGATCGCAGGCGCGGCGCTCGGCCTGGGGCGTCTGGCGGTCAGCTTCGTCCGCATCGCGCGGATCCGCCGCTGCGCCGCGCCGTTTTCGCAGGTCGAGGGTATTCCCGTGCTCGTGTCGAGCGAGCTGACTATCCCCATCGCCACCGGCATTACTTCTCCCGCGGTCATCGTGCCCAGCGCATTTGCGCGGGAGCTAAGCGAGCACGATCTGCGTTGCACGATCGAACACGAGCTCGCGCACGTGCGCCGGGGCGACGTCGCGCTCAACGCGGTCCAGCGCATCGTCGAAGCGACTCTCTTCTGGAATCCCTGGGTGCACGTAGTCGGCTGCCAGCTCGTCCGCGAGCGGGAAGCCGCATGCGATGATTGGGCCGTGCGCCGAATCGGCGAAGCCGACGAATATGCCCTCACTCTGGCCGCGCTAGCGCAGCGGATAACCGCAACGAGCGCCTTCCTTCTGACGCCCAGTGCTTTCGGATCTCGCAACGCGCTCGTCGCGCGCATCGAACGCCTCATGGCAGACCAATCGCGCAGCGGCTCGTCGCTCAACTACGTCGCTCTAGGAGTTGTTACCGTGCTTTTTGCCGTCATGACCCTTGCGCTTCAAGCACTTCTACCGGCACCGGCGAATGCCTCACCGTTGCAGGCGACGGAAGGTTTGGCAGTGGTCGCGGCCACCGGCGCGTGCACCAAGCCGAACGTCGATCCCATGCCGATCGATGCGGTAGCTCCGGATCTTCCAAAGTCGCAATGGCCGGCGCGCAAGGTGTCGGCGATCGTCTTGGTCACGATAGCCCCAAACGGAAAAGCGACGGCAGCCCGCGTCTTCCAGTCGAGCGGTAACGCGAACGTCGACCGCGCCGTTGTGACGGCGGCCGAGAAGTCGACTTACTCGCCGAAAGTCGTCAACTGCGTTCCCGTTGCGGGCAGCTATTTATTCAGGGCGGACTTTACGCCGCGACCTTCCTGATCCGCGCTGCCGGTACTATTGCGATCGGCTGACGACGCGGGCGCTCTTGATGTAATCCAATCGCGGAAACTCTCTCTCGAGATAGGCGTTGCCACGCGCCGCGATTAGCGCCTGATCGGGTGCCTCCCCATAGCCGGAGTAGATGCGGTCAACGGCCTGCATGCCGCCGGCAACCCCGCCTATCGGAGCGAACCCCATCGCGTCGAGCCTGGCGTTCTCCCCCAGGTTGATGAAGAGATGCGTCGTTCGACTGTTGGGCTCGGCCGATGCGGCAAACGCCACCGTACCGCGCGCATTCGTCTCTTTGACGGGATCGTCGGGAATGGTAACGTCCCACTTCTTGGTGACGGCCGGATCGGCTGCCGCACCCCATTGGACCACAAAGCCCGGCACCACGCGATAGAACCGGGCGCCGTCGAAGTACTTTGCCTCGACCAGCTCGTAGAAGCGTCGCGCGCCGTTGGGCGCAAGGCGGCGGTCCACGTCGATGACGACCGGTCCTTTGCTCGTGTCGAGCAAGACGCGGTAGGTACCGGCTGACGCGTTTTGCGAGGCCGACTGCTTTGCAGCACCCGCGCAGCCGGCCACCGCGAGCGCTAGTACGACGATTGAAAAAATCTTCACCTCTTACTCCAACCGCTTCAACAGGCGCCTTGCCCAGAAAGGGACTCGAACCCCCACGGTGTTGCCACCACTGGTACCTGAAACCAGCGCGTCTACCAATTCCGCCATCTGGGCGCGGAGCTGACGACGATTCGGGGCCGCTTGAGCTGCGCCCCTGCCGAAACCCGCGGCGGCGAACGATGGTTTGGAGGAGCCTCTATGGTTCTTCCTCTCCAAATAACTGAAGACTCGAACGCGCTCGATCCGTATTCGCAAGCGGTAACCGCAGCAGCCGAGCGCGTGAGCCCCGCCGTCGTGAGCATCGAAGTGCGCGCCGGGCGGGCCGGCGGGAACGGCAGCGGTTTCGTGCTGACGCCCGACGGATTCGTCGTCACGAACAGCCACGTCGTTCACGATGCGCGGCGCATCGGCGTCGCGCTGCTCGACGGCCGCGAGCTCCCTGCAACGCTCGTCGGCGATGACGCCGATTCCGACCTCGCCGTCTTGCGCGTCAATGCGCCCGATCTCGCGCACGCCACGCTCGGGGACTCGTCGACGCTGCGACCCGGGCAGCTCGTCGTTGCGGTCGGCAATCCATACGGCCTCGCCTACACCGTCACGGCGGGAGTCGTAAGCGCGCTGGGCCGGTCGCTGCGTTCGCACTCGGGACGCCTGATGGAGAACATCATCCAAACCGACGCGGCGCTCAATCCCGGAAACTCCGGCGGCCCGCTCGTAACCGCAGCCGGCGATGTCGTCGGGGTGAACACGGCGGTGCTCCCCGGTCAGGGAATCTGCTTCGCCATCGCGATCAACACCGCAAAGCATATCGCCGGTCTGCTGATGCGCGACGGCAGGGTGCGGCGCGGCTATCTCGGGATCGCGGGCCAAGATATCGTCCTGCCGCCTTCGGCCGCGCGGCGCCTCGAGTTGGAAGATCGCCGGGCGATCGTCGTCGACTCGGTCGAACCGGGAAGCCCTGCGGACACCGCGCGACTCCAACCCGGCGACGTGCTGCTCGCGTTCGAAGGCCGCCGCTTGAACGGCGTCGACGCGCTTTACAAGCTATTGACAAGCATCGACCTCAGCCGTCCGTACAAGCTCGACCTCGTGCGCAAGAGCGAGCGTCTCTCGCGAATCGTTCTACCGGTAGAGTCGTCGCGATAGCGCGGCGCGAATGAAGGCTCGAGCATGATCCGCAAGCTCCTGCCGATTCTCGGCATCACCTTTATCGACATCGTCGGTTTCAGCATGCTGATTCCGATGCTGCCGTATTTCGTTACGCACTTCGGGGCGTCGCCGTTCGTGGTCGGTCTGCTCTTCTCGACGTTCTCGGCCTGCCAGCTCGGTGCGGCACCCCTCTGGGGCTACGTCTCCGATCGAATCGGGCGCAAGATGGTGCTGATCGTCAGCCAGATCGGCGCCACGATCGGCTGGGCCATGCTCGGCCTCGCGCCGAACATCGCCGCAGCGCTCGTCATCGCGCCAATTGCGGTCGTCTTCGCCGCGCGCATCATCGAGGGTATCTCCGGTGGAAACATCAGCATCACGCAGGCCTACGTCGCCGATCTCGTAGTGCCGCGGGAGCGCGCGCGCGCTTTTGGCCTCATCAGCGCGATGTTCGCGGCCGGCATGGTCTTCGGCCCGGCGGGCGGCGGCATTCTCTATGCGCGCTTCGGCTTCGCGACACCGTTTCTCGTCGCGGCCGCGCTGCAGTTCCTGACACTCATGCTGACCATTACGATGCTTCCCGAGTCGCGCGCGCGTCAAAAAGACGAGGAGCGTCTGCGCTTACGCGCGATCTTCCAGAGCTTCGGTAATCCGCGCCTGGCGCGCATCCTCTGGCAGAAACTCGCGATCTCGCTGGCGCTCTATGGCTGGTTCGCCGTCTTTGCACTCTATCTCGCAAGCGAGCTCGGATTTACGCTGGCGCAGACCGATTATCTCTTCTCGATCTTCGCCGTGTTTAGCGTGGCGATGAACGCGTTGGTCGTGGGGCGAGTCTCGGCCGCGCTAGGCGACCGTTCGATGTCGAACGTCGGGCTCAGTTGCCTCGTCAGCGGCTTCGCCTTGGTTGCGTTCATCAACCACTCGCTGCTGCTCTTGGCTGCGACGATGCTGCTCTTTGGATTAGGGATGGCGCTGACGAACGCGGGCATTACGGCGCTCATCAGCAACGCTGCGTCCGATCGCGAGCAAGGGACCGTTCTGGGGACGAGCTCGTCGCTCGACTCCCTCTCCGGCATTCTGGCGCCCCCGGTTTCGACGAAACTCTTGGCGACGTACGGGCCGCGCTTTGCCGGCCTCGAATCGCTGGTCCTGGCGGCCATCGCGCTCGCGATGGGGTTGCGGGGCGCCCGCGGTGAACGGCTTGGCTCGCACGGAAGCGATGGTGCGGCGGCGACGCTAACGCGCGAAGTGGAGGCCGCCAACATCGCCGACGGATAGCTGCATCTCGTAAAGGAACGGAGGGCGAACATGAAATCGAAGCTTACGGGAACAACGCTTCCGGTTCTCGAGATCGGGTTGGAGCCGGGCGACGTCATCGTTGCGGAGCCGGGCGAATTCTCGTGGATGACCGAGAACGTGAATCTGCGAACGACGACGATGTCGGCCGGGGCGAAAGGTTTGCTCGGCGTCTTGGGCCGCGCGCTCTCCGGGGGCGGCATCTTCATGACCGAGTACAGCGTCGGCTCGGGAAACGGGCTCATCGCCTTCGCCGCAAAGGTTCCGGGGCAGATCATGCAGGTCGACGTGGAGCCCGGGCACGGTTTCATGATTCACCGGCACGGTTTTCTCTGCGCGACTGCCGGACTCGACCTCTCGATGGGCTTTCAAAAAACGCTCGGCGCGGGCATCTTCGGCGGCAATGGTTTCATCTTGCAGCATCTCGCCGGGAGCTGCACGGCATGGGTCGAGCTCGGCGGCGAGATCGTGACCTACGATCTGCAGCCGGGCGAGTCGATCCAAGTGCACCCCGGACACATCGGTATGTTCCAAGATAGCGTCTCGTTCGATATGCGCTTCATGCGCGGCATCACCAACGCAATCTTCGGCGCCGACGGCCTCTTCATCGCGCATCTCACCGGCCCCGGAAAGGTTTGGCTGCAGACGCTCACGCTCCCGAACCTCGCGCACGCACTGCTGCCGTACCTCGGCCGCGAAACCGTCGCGCAGACCGCGCAGGCTGGAGTCGCGGGCGGCGTCGCCGGCGCGGTGCTGCGCGACATGTTCGGCGGCAACTCGTAACATCCGAAGAAGTCTCTAAAGCCCGCGACTCGGACGCTCGTCGCGCGCATCCATGCGCGCTCCTGCTCCGCCGCTTTTCCGCAACACCAAAGGAAGTACGACCTCCTGTCTTTTGCGGAAAAGTCGGAGGCCTTGCTGCGGGGCTTAGGGACTTCTTCAAACGGGTAGCAACGGCGCACGGACGTGGCGATGAGAAGCGTCCAGTTTTTTCGAGCCGGCCACGGATGGCCGCTTCAAAACTTCGTTCTCCCAAAAAGATGGACGAGCAGGAGCGAGCAGGACGCGAGCGACGGGCGTCTTCGAATCGCCCATGTCCTGCGCCGTTGCGGCGAATGTCCGAGTCGCGGAGCTTAGGAGCGCTGCAGTAGGGCGCGCCTTTGAACTCGGTAGAGGAGGTGGCGGCGGAGCGGGTGACCCGGTTCGATTCTTGGATGGTCGAAGTCGTCGGCGGAATCGTGCGTCATGCCGAGGCGTTCCATTACACGTTGTGAACGCACGTTTGCGGCGGCGGTGAAGGCCACGACCTCACGCCATCCGAGCTCGTCGAAGGCAAAGTCGAGCGCGGCGCGGGCACCTTCGGTTGCGTAGCCGCGTCCCCAGTTCTCAACGGAGAACCGCCAGCCGATCTCGTTTGCCGGAGTAAAGGGCGCTGCGAACGGGACTGCCTGCAACGCGATAACGCCGGCGAAGCAGGGCCCGCCGCGCACTTCGACCGCCCACCATCCGTAGCCGTTTCGCTTAAGCTGTTCGCGCATCGCCACAGCCGTCGACTCCGAAAGCGCGCGGGTATAGCTTCTGGCAAGAAACTCCGTAACCCGCGGATCGGCGTTCATCGCAATCCACGGCTCGAGATCGGCATCGCGCCAGTCGCGCAGGATCAGCCGAGGCGTCTCGATCGTTGGGACCTCGGCCACGGAAGAGCCTAGGCCGCGGTTCTCTTCCGGCGCCGCGTCGTTGTCGCTTTGCCGTTCGTGCCCGTTCGGCGCTTCTTGCTCTCCTCGAGACTCTGTGCGAGCACGTCCATGAGGTTGACGACCTTCGAACGCACCGGCGCCTTCTTCGGCTTCGGCAGCTCCTTGCCGGCCGCGCGCGCTTCGATCATCGTCAAGAGCTGGTCGTGGTATTCGTTCTTGAACTTTTCCGGCTCGAACTCTTCGACGCTCATCGTATCGACGAGCATGCGCGCCATCTTCATCTCTTTCTCGGGCAGCTTCTCGCGGCTGGGCACGTCGATCGTATCCTCGCTGACGATCTCGCTCACCCAGTGCATGAGCTCGAGCACGAGCGCCTCGTCGATCGCCTTCACCGCGGCGATGTACTCCTTCGTCCGAATGACGACGCGCGCGATCGCTACGCGGTTAGATTGAGTGAGCGTCTCGCGGAGAAGCGCGTAGGCGTGACGACCCTGTTTGGCCGGCTCCAAGTAGTAAGGCTTGTCGAAGTACATCGGGTTGATCTTGTCGAGCTCGACGAACTCGAGGATGTCGACGGACTGCGTCGCTTCGGGATTGACTTTCTTGAAGTCTTCGTCCGTCAGAATAACGTACTGACCCTTCTCGTATTCGTAACCCTTGACGATCTCGTCCCACGGCACCGGCTTATTCTCGAGGCTGCAGATGCGCTCGTACTTGATGCGCCCCTCGTCTTTCGCGTGGAGCAAATTGAACGAGAGCTCGTCCGTCTTGACCGCCGTAAAGAGCTTAACAGGGATCGTTACGAGCCCGAAATTGATGGACCCCGACCAGATTGCATGCGGCATAGCCCGCTTATTCTACCCAAGCCACACGCCTACCACAAGCGCCGAGCCTTGGCGAGTGCGGGCTCCAGGCGCTGCTTTTTCCAGTATTTCGGGCCCCAAAGGTCGCCCTCGCGCCCCAGACGCGCCGGAGTCGTGGCGATCGTGTGCTTCGCAAACTCGTCGGCCGGCTCGGCCGCTCCTCGCCGGCGCGTAAAGCCTTCGACTTCGGTCCAATGGAGCGGCGTCGAGACCGGTGCCCCGTCGCGAGCCCGCACCGAGTAGGGAGCGACGATCGTCTTGCCCTGTCCCACTTGGACGTAGTCGATGTAGACCGCGGTCTGCGGGCGCTTCGCAATGGTGCGCGCGAGCGTGGCCAGCTCGCCGAGCTCGCCGGCCGCACGGCGCGCGACGATCTCGGCGAAAATCTTCGCGGTATCGTAGGAATAGCCCGAGGTCAGCGGCACGATCACGTGGAGCCCGAAGCCGCCCGTCGTTTTCACCAGCGGTTTCAAACCGATCTCTCCCAGAAGCTGGCGCACCGTCAGCGTAACCGTTGCGAGCGTCTTGAGCGTGCACTTCTCGCCCGGGTCGAGATCGAAGATTACAAAATCCGGCTCCTCCAGCGCCGGCATTCGCGACGTCCAAATGTGAAGGACGATCGTCGCCAAGTTTGCGAGGTAGACGAGCGCCGATGCGTTGTTGCAGACCACGAACGTGACGTGGCTCCGCGAGCCGCCCGGCGTCGGAATCGTCACGCGATCGATCCAATCCGGTGTGCCGCGCGGCATCTGCTTTTCGAAGAACGCCTCGCCGTCGATACCGTTTGGATAGCGCTGGAGCGTGAGCGGGCGCCCTTTGAGGTGCGGTACGGCGTGCGGCGCCACGCGCTCGTAGTACTCGATCAGATCGCCCTTCGTGTAGCCGTCGCGCGGCCAGAGCGCTTTATCTAGGTTTGAGAGCGAGAGCGTGCGGGAGCCGACGCGCACTTCGACCCGCTGCTGCGCCATCAGGCGTTCACCGGAACTTCTGCAACGACTTCGTTCGGGGATTTGTCCGGACGCAAGCCCAAGTAGGCCGGCTGACGGAGATAGCCGTCGCGCGTCCACTCCGCGAAGCGAACTTCGACGACCAGCTCGGGTGACGCCCAGTGGATTCGCGAGTTGGCAACGACGGGGTTGGCGAACGGTGACGTCTTACGCTCGATCGAACGGAGCGCAGCGTAGAGTTGCTGCAACACCTTCGACGAAAACCCGGTGCCGACCGACCCGACGAATCGCAGCGATTTTCCCTGGTGGACACCGAGAAGGAGCGCGCCGAATCCCTTTCGGCTGCCTTTCGGCTCGGTCCAGCCGCCTACGATAAACTCTTGCTCGTAATGGGTCTTGATCTTTACCCAATCGCGGCTGCGCCGTTCTTGATACGTCGAATCGCGCTTCTTGCCGATGATTCCCTCGAGGCCTTTTTTGCGAGCGCTCTCGAAAAGAGCCTTGCCCTTGCCGAGGACGTGCTTGGAATACAGCACCAGCGAATCGTCGCGAATTATCCGCTCGAGCAGGGCTTTGCGTTCCTCGAGCGGCCTCATGCGTAAGTCGGTGCCGTCCGCATAGAGCAGATCGAAGGCCGCGTAGGTAAGGCCCGCCGGTCTCTTCTGCGATTCTTGCAGACGCTGAAAGGCGGAGCGCCCCTTCGAATCGAGGCTGACGATCTCGCCGTCGACGACGACGGGTAGACTCGCGAAGGCTCCGGCAAGCTCCTTAAGATCCGGAAAGCGATGGAGCATGTCAAGGCCGTTGCGCGAGACGAGCGAGAGCTTCCCGTTCTCGATCGTGCAGAGCGCGCGATAACCGTCCCATTTGATCTCGAAGAGCCAATTCGGGTCATCGAACGGCTCGGCGACGAGCGTCGCAAGCATCAACGCCTTGGGGTGCGGCACGGGATCGCGTTTAACGGCGGCGCGGCGGCGCGGTGTCGCGGCGTAGCGAGCACTCGGCTTCGATTGCCAGGTACGGGCGCGCGGATCGCGGGCGATGTCGTCGAGCGTCTTGCCGCTCTTGACCGACTCGGGATGGTCGGCCGGATCGTAATTCGGATCCGCGTATTCGTCGCGGTCCTTGATGAGCAGCCAGGGTTCGCCGTGCTCGTCTTCGCGCTGCTTGATCTTTACCAGCGTAGACTCACCGCGCAGCTTCTTGCCGTGCAGCACGAACTTGATCTTGCCCTTTGCGATCTCGTCGGCGGGATCGTCGCCCTCGGCGAGCGTGTACGTGCCCCGGTCCCAAACGATGACGCTTCCCGCCCCGTATTGGCCTTCCGGAATGTTGCCCTCGAAATCTCTATAATCGAGCGGATGATCTTCAACGTGCATGGCGAGGCGCCGGTCGCCCGGTGCCAGCGTCGGACCTTTCGGAACGGCCCACGACGCGAGCACGCCGCCGGCCTCGAGCCGAAAGTCGTAATGCAGCCTCGTTGCGCGATGCATCTGCACGACGAAACGCCAGGCGCGCCGGCGTCGCGTCGCGGCGGTCTTCTGCTTTCGACCGCTCGGCTCGGGCGTCTGGTCGAAGCGCCGCTTTTTGCGGTAGGTCTCCAGCGAGCCGGGGCGCGACGAAGTCGCACGGGATGGCATCGCCGTTGGCGTTCGACGCATCGCCAAGCTACCCTTAGGCGCTTCCGGCTAGGAACGGCTACGCGCGCGCGAAAACATGGTTTGCGATGCGTGCCGCAGCGAAGAAGGATCCCGCGAGCGACCAGACCTTCCGCGCCGTACTCGCAAAGCTCGCGACGTACCCGGGAATCTCCGGCGCCGTGCAGGCGATCTCGCGGCGCTGCGACGGGTTCCCAACGTCGTCGACGGAGGAAAATGGCCGGACATCAATGCGGCCGCGACGCGCGCTACGCTCGACATCATCGGCGAGCAGTAGCATCCCAAGACGGCATTGATTTGGAGTCTCGCCGGCTTGGCCGTTTCGCTCGCGGTCGCCGCGGCGGCCTGGCGGTGCAGCCGTTCCCCCGGCGGCTTTTACGATCGCGAAACGTACGGAATGAGCTCCTCGACGCATCTCCGGTATGCGACGGCAAGCCTCGCTTTCGCGGCATATTTTGTCGCAACGTCTGCATTTCGGCTCGAAGCGGCAGGCATCGCCGGGCTTGCGCTGTATGCGCTGATCGCCGTCTTCTATGCCACGTCGTTCTTGCAGGGAGCTTCCGATGAATGAGTTCCGCTTCTCGCCGCACCCGAATCGGGCTAGCGAGATCGCCTGGATGCCGTGGAGCGCGCAAGCGTTCGAACGCGCGAAGGCGGAAGACAAGCCGATCCTGCTTGCCATCTCCGCGGTCTGGTGCCATTGGTGTCACGTCATGGACGAGACCTCGTACTCCGACGCCGGAGTTATCGAAACGATCAACCGCCGCTTCGTGCCCGTACGCGTCGATAACGACCGGCGCCCCGACGTCAACGCGCGCTACAACATGGGCGGCTGGCCGACGACCGCATTCCTCGCTCCCGACGGCACGACGTTGACCGGTGCAACCTACCTTCCGCCGCAGCAGTTTCTGCGCGCGCTCGAGGAGATCGCGCGATTCTACGAGGAGCGCAAGGGCGAGATCGCCCAACGCTCCGCCGAGCTGCGAACGCTCGTCGACGAAGAACCGGTCCATTCGCGTACAGATCTCCGCGAAGCGCCCATCCTCGACTTGCTGGAGCAGCTGGAACGCACCTATGACGACGAGTTCGGAGGATTCGGCGACGCGCCAAAGTTTCCGCAGCCGGAAATCCACGAGTTCCTGCTCGCAGAGTGGCGCCTGCAAGGCGAGCAGCGCCTCTACGAGATGGTCGCGAAGACGATGCTCTCGATGGCGCGCGGCGGAATGTACGATCACGTCGAGGGCGGTTTCTTTCGGTACTCGACGACACGTGATTGGAGCGTACCCCATTTCGAAAAGATGGCCGAGGATCACGCCGGCCTGCTGCGCGTGCTCGCAGCGCTCGTGCTCTTTGCCCCTACCGCCGATTTTCGTGCGACGCTCGTTTCCGCCATGGGATACGTTCGCACCGTCTTGCGGGATCCAACGACCGGCTTCTTCGGCGGGAGTCAGGATGCCGACGAGGCGTACTACGAGCTTCCGCTCAAGAAGCGGCGCAAACGCGAGGCTCCGTACCTCGACCGCACGTCCTATACGAACTGGACGTGCGCGCTAGCCGGGGCCGAATGCCTCGTTGCGCGCGCTCTCGATGACGATGCCTTGCTCGGTGAGGCGCTTCAAACGCTCGATGCCGTCGCGCAGCGGCTCGTGGCGCAAGACGGATTGCTCTATCACGTGCTTGCGCCGGGAAGTGCACCGCAGGTGCGAGGCTTACTCGTCGACCACGTCGCCTACGCTCGCGCATTGCTCGACGCCCACGAAACCTCCGGCGAGGGGCGATTTCTCGAGCGCGCGCGCCGCGTCGCCGATACGGTCATCGCCAACTTCGGTGCCGAAGACGGCGGATTCTACGATCGTCTTCCGAGCGAAGCGTTCGGCCGCCTCGCGCTGCCGGATCGCCCGATCATCGAAAACGGGCTCTTTGCCGACGCCCTCTTGCGTCTGAGCGCGCTCACCGGTTCGCCGGAGTATCGCGAGCGCGCCGAGGCGGTGCTGCAGCTTTTCGCGCAGAGTTCGCTGGCGGCCGGCCCATTCGCCGCGACGTACGCGCGCGCGCTGCGCCGCTATTTGGTGCCCGAACTTTCGGTTCGCATCGTCGGAACGCCGAGCAAAACCGATGCGTTTCGCGAGGCGGCGCTACGCCTGCCCATGCCGTTCGTGGCGATTCGAACGCTCTCGCCGCGCGAAGCCGCGCACCTCGAGATGCCCGCCGAGGAGGCCGCGTACGTCTGCGTTACGGGTACGTGCGGTGCGCCGGTCCGCGAACCGGCTGCGCTGCGCGGCGCTTACGACGCGCTGGTCGGGTGAGCGCGCGCCGTCCATTTGTTGGCGTCGACGCCCATCACGAGCAGCCAGAGCGTCAGCGATATCTCACCGATACCGTCGAGGGCCAACATGTAATCGCTCAGGGCATTTCCAAGTGCCGGCGCGAGGAAGCGCGCGAAGCTGCTGATCAGGAAGGCCAAGCCGCCGATTGCGACCAGCGCGCCCAGAACTCGCGGCAGGAACGTCGATTTCCATATGAGATAGCCGAGCAAGATCTCGTAGAAGCCAAAGAAGACGACGGCGAGCAAATAGCCCTGTCCGTGCAGCCGTATAGCCAGATAGGCCATGGCCTGCAGCTGCGCGGGATTAAAAGCCGTCATGTAATTCCCGCCATTCAAGATCAGCAACGGGGCGAGATGGCCGAGCGTGGCCACGCCTCCGATCGCAATTCCCACGAGGCTGAAGAACGCGGCAAGTAACGAGAGACTCCGGCTGACCGGCTTGAGCAACTCGTAGAGGAGCAGCGTCACGACGACGTAGGCTGCGCCGCCGACGATGTCCGCAACGAAACCCGAACGCCACATCGGCTGCGCGGCCAAGATGTTACGCGCGGTCGCCGCCGCATCGCCTGAGACTATCATGCCTCCACGGACGACGAGCTCGGCAAAAAGACCGGTCACCACCGTAAGGAGGTAAAAGGCGCCGGCCGCTCTGGCCATATGGAGAGGGGACGTCATGCCGGTCTTACCGGCCAAGGGATACAAGTGTTTCGACCGCGATCTTAGGTCCGCACGAACGTCAGCCAGTACCAGCAACCCCAAAGACCGGCCACGATCGAGTAGGCGATCAGCGCGTATCCCCAGCGCGGAAAGCGCTCGCGTACGGCGAGCATCATGAGCGCAACCAAGAACGGCTCGAAGTCGAGCGCGTGGCGCATCCCGAACTGGGCGAAGCCGTTGACGTAGTAGAGAAAGTTCGGTATCGCCGTGAGCGCGGCCGCGATCCAGAGTGCGGCGACCCACGCAAGGGGCTTGCGCGCCAGGAACGCGAGCAGCAACGCCGGCGACGTCCAGGTAAGCGCCACGCCCGAGAACTCCGGCCGCAGCCACGGAAAGGTCGAGAGCAGCACCGGCGTTTGCACGAAGAAGGACCAGAGCTGGTTCGGGAGATAGCTCAAGCGAAACGGCGATCCGGTCGGCATGCCGGCTTGATCTTGATGGTACCACGTGGTGTATCCGACGTCGTTCCACGTTTCCCAGCGCGCATGATTGTAAAGCGCCCAAAACACGCCGGCGCCGATTAGTACGGCGGCAAAAGACGCGATGCGCGCTTCTTGCCGGCGTGGTTCGGATTGATAGGTCAAGAGATAGAGATAGACCGGCACTGCGGCGAGCATCGAAAAGCGCGACTCGAAAGCGCATGCGGCAAAGAGTGCGACGAGCCAACCTCGCCGCTTCCCTGCAAGCTCGACGAGCGCAAGCATCGTGAAGCAGACGGCGCAGACGTGTGCCAGGAACCAGACATCGCCGAGCATCGCGCACCACAAGAGGTCCGTCCCCGCCAAGAAGAACGCGCAGATCCAGACGTTGGCCGAGCGACTCAAGCCGAAGCGCTCTCCGAGCTCCCACGCTGCGCCGACGGCGACGGCGGCTAAAACCATTGCAAGGACCGTTTGATTCGTCTGCGCTCCGAAGAGCGCGACGAACGGCAGCAACAGGATCGCCGGAAGCGGAGCCTCGATGATGTAGTAGCGGCCGCCGTATTGCAGCGCGTCGATGTACGGCCCCGGCCAATCGATCCACGCGCGACCGTGCAAGAGCGCCTGGGCGAGGAGCACGAAATTGTTATACGGCGTTGGCCGGAAGTGCGAGAGAAGCGCCGTAACGGTGAAGGCGACGAGCGCTGCGGCGTACGCGGGTTTGAGCCGCTGCGTCACAGCCGGCGACCCTAGGGCGTCGATTGCGGGAGTGCTTCGGGAGGCTGAAACGTCGACGGCGGCAGGCTCTCCGGGAAACGATAATCGCTCCACACGATGCGTTCGCGCGCAGGCTTCCCCTTGACGCTCGCCTGCGCCACGGCGATCACCGGCATCCAATACTTTCCGAACGACCCAAACTCGACCTCGCCCGTCCCCTCGACGTCGAGACCGGTCGTATGAAAGTGCACGGCGCGGGGGAGGAAGTTCACACCGTCGATCGTCACCCGGTCGATCCAAGCGGCGGTACGCGTCAGCGGGGTCGCTTCGTAGACGTAATCGAGATGGCGGCCGTCCTTCACCGTTCCAAGGAAGAGCAGCTCGTAGGCGTCCGTACGCGGAGCGAATCGTTCGACCGTATACCGATCCTCCCGGCGCGAGAAGCGAACGACCTTTCGGCTGAGCGGGATCCCGTCGACGGAGAGCATTTCGTCGCGTATGTCCGCGCCGCTGCGATAGATCCGATGGTGCTCCTCGATATTGCTCGGCCCAACCTGTGAGACCGTGTACGAGTAGATGACGACTTTCGGCGTCGAGATCTTTGCGACGGCGAGCGCGTATTGCTGCAGGACGTATTGCGAATCGGCCGCCGGCGGCGTGGCGGCCGTCAGCACCGAGAAAGCCAGCACGCAGCCGACCGCGCGCAACATCAGGCAAGCACCGCGTCGCGAATTGCGCGCACGGCCGCTTCCGCGCCGGACGCGTCGCTGCCCCCGCCCTGAGCCTGCCCCGCCTGTCCGCCTCCTTTGCCCGCGACCATCGGCGCGGCGAGCTTTATCAACTTGCCCGCGTGAACGCCGGCCTGGACGAGATCGTCGCTCGCGCTCACCAAGAGGCTGACCGTGCCGTTATCGATGCCGGCCAGCGCCACCACGCCGCTGCGCAAGCGATTGCGGATGGCGTTGCTGAGATGACGTAGCGCGTCGGCGTTCGCCTCGTGGACGACCGCACCGACGAAGGCGCGCTCGCCGTGCCGCTCGGCCTTTTCGACGTACGACTCCGCTTCGCTCGCCGCCAGCTGCGCCCGCAACTGGCCGAGCGCCGTCTGGAGATCTTTGATCTCCCGCTGCATGCGTTCGACGCGCTCGCGCAGCTCGTCGGGGGAAGTCGCGAGCGCCGATGAGAGCGTCCCGATGAGATCGCTCTGCCGGCCGACGTACTCTTCGGCGGCTGCCGAAACGCACGATTCGATTCGTCGGATCCCGCTTCCGATCGAAAACTCCGAGAGGATCACGAACATTCCCAGCTCGCCGGTCGAATGCGAGTGCGTTCCTCCGCAAAATTCGATTGAGGCGCCCGCCTGCACGACTCGGATCTGCTCGCCGTAATTCTCGCCGGCCATCCAGATTGCGCCGGTCTTCTTCGCCTCCTCGAGCGGCAGAATGCGCGTCACGAGATGGTCGTCGTCGCGAATCATTTCGTTGACGCGATGCGCCACGGCGCGCTTTTGTTCGGGGCTCAGCGCGCCGCCCGGCCAGCGGAAATCGAACCGCATGCGGTCGATCCCGACCCAGGATCCGGCTTGGTTGACCTCCTCGCCGAGGACCTCCTTGAGCGCGCGCTGCAAGAGATGCGCCGAGGTGTGATGACGGCGGATCTCCTGTCGCCACCAGTGCGAAACGCTCGTGCGAACCTCTTCGCCGATCGCGATCTCGCCTTCCAGCATGACGCCGTGATGCGCGATCGCCTCTCCCATATATTGCGTGTCGCGCACGTCGAAACGAGCTCCGTCGCGAACGATGATGCCGCGATCGCCGATCTGTCCGCCGCGCTCGGCGTAGAACGAGGTGCGGTCGAGAACGAGCCTGCCTTCGTCTCCGGGCCCCAACGAAGCAACTGTACCGCCACCCTTGAGAATCGCGACGACGCACCCGTTGGTTTCGAGGCCTTCATCGTAGCCGGTAAACTCGCTGCGGATAGCGGGAAGATCGGTCAACGCTACGACATCGCGCTTCGCCGCTGCGTCGCGCCGGGCGCGCTCGCGCTGCTCTTCCATCAGCCGGTCGAACGCGACGGCGTCGACGACGACCCCGCGTTCGGCCGCGATCTCGCGCGTGAGCTCGACGGGAAAACCGTAGGTATCGTGCAAGGTGAAGGCTTCTTCGCCGCCGATCACGCGGCCGTGGCGTTCGATCGCGTCGTCGATGAGACGGTCGAGCATCGCCATGCCGCGCTCGAGCGTTCGATCGAAAGTCTCCTCTTCTCGCCGAAGCGCGGAGACGATGCGCGTCGCGCTGTCGTGCAACTCCGGGTAGCCCGGTTCGAGCGAACGGACGACTGCGGGAACGAGCTCCGCGAGAAAGCCGTCGGGGTACCCGAGGAGCTTACCGTTGCGAATCGCACGCCGAATCAAGAAGCGCAGCACGAAGCCGCGATCGGTGTTCGACGGATAGACGCCGTCGTTAACGAGGAAGGTTGCGGCGCGCGCGTGATCCGCGATGATGTTCCGGCGCGCCGTTTGTTCTTTCCGAGAGAGCGCGGTGCGGCCGATCGGCGGCTGCGCCGCGACCAAGTCGGTGAAGAGATCGGTTTCATACATCGACGCGACGCCATTGCAAACGGCGAGCATCCGCTCGAGACCGGCGCCGGTGTCGATTGCCTTGCGCGGCAGCTCGGCGAGCATGCCGTCCGCGGTTCTGTTGTACTGCTGAAAGACGATGTTCCAAATCTCGACGTAACGGTTTCCGCGATTTGGTCCGGTGTCGTCGGCGCCGCCGGCGTGCTCGGGCCCCGTGTCGTAGAAGATCTCCGTGGAGGGTCCGCACGGCCCGGTCGCACCCATCGTCCAGAAGTTCTCTTCGTCAAACCGCGTCACACGAGCGGCATCGAGCCCAATCTCGCGGATCCAAATCCGCTCCGCCTCATCATCCCCGGTGTGTACCGTCGCGTACACCCGCGACGGATCGAGCTTTAGAACCTCCGTAACGAACTCCCACGCCCAAGCGATCGCTTCGCGTTTGTAGTAATCGCCGAAGCTGAAGTTCCCGAGCATCTCGAGGAACGTCCCGTGGCGCCCGGTCCGTCCGACGCTCTCGATATCGCTCTTCGCGCCGGCGACTCGCAGGCAGCGCTGTACCGTCACCACGCGCGGCGCCGGCGCCGGCTGCTCGCCGAGGAAGACCGGCACGAACTGTTCCATTCCGGCGATCGTGAAGAGCGTCGTCGACATCTCGTGCGGAACGAGGCTCGCCGGCGGCAGCAGCTTGTGCTGCTTTCCGACGAAGAAGTCGATCCACGCCTGCCTTAGTTGCTGGCTCTTCATGGCGCCCAAATTATAACAGAGCTCGTCACGTCACGGCCGCGCGACACAGTGGTTGCGGGGACGCTCGCTTTTTCGCATCACGCGAAAAAGCTGCTCGCCTCGTCGTCGCTCCCGCCATCCTGGCTTCGCTCCTCCCTTCACACGCCCCGCAACCACCGCGTCGCGCAGCCGTGCCTAGCGCTTCTATTCTGCTAGGACCGCGCGAAGCTTCTCCAGCGCCTTTGCCTGCAGGCGGGAAACGTGCATCTGCGAGACGTCGAGGCGTTTGGCGATCTCCGTCTGCGAGACCGATTCGTAGAATCGCAGATAGATGATCACGCGCTCGCGGCCGGTCAAGACCTCAAAGGCGCGCTCCAAGTTGGCGCGGTCTTCGAGCAACTCCAGACCGGCGTCCGAGACACCGACGGTGTCGGCGAGGGTCTGCGATTTTTTATCGGTTTCGCCCGATACCTCGCTGTCGAGCGAGAGGAGGTTATAGGCTTGTCCGAGCTCCTGCGCCTCCAAAATCTCGTCTTCACCGGCGCGCAGGTGCTCGGCAAGTTCGGCGACCGTTGGGCTTCGCCCGAGCTCGATGGCGAGCTTGTCGCCGGCACGGTTGACGGCGAGGTTGAGCTCCTGCAAGCGGCGGGGCACTTTCACGGCCCAGCCCTTATCGCGAAAATACCGCTTGATCTCGCCGACGATGGTCGGCGTGGCGTAGGTCGTAAACTCGACGCCCCGTTCCAAATCGAATCGGTCGATCGCTTTGAGCAGGCCCACCGTGCCCACTTGAACGAGATCGTCGAGTGGTTCCCCGCGGTTTGCGAATCGAACCGCGAGGAAGCGTACCAGATTGAGATGCACGACGACGAGCTCGTCGCGCAAACGTTCGTATTCGGGATCCCCGCGGTCGGGATGCTCGGCGTGACGCCCGCGAGCACGAGTGAAGCGCGCGAAGAGCTCACGCGTCCGCTCGCGGTCCGGCCGCACTTCATCCTTTTCGTACACTAGCGTCTCAAGCAATCCATTAGCATTCCCAATCAATCCATACCGTTGCACTGCGTAGCCCCCTCAGATATGGGTGATGAGAAGCCTCCAGCTTTTTCCGGCCAGCCAGGGAGGGCTGCTTCAAAACTTCGTTCTCCGGAAAAAGTGGAGGAGTGGGAGCGCGCATGGATGCGCGCGACGGGCGTCTTCGAATCACCCGTATCTGGAGGTGGGCTTAAGCAGTGCCCAGTCTTTTCACCATCAGCAGATCCGTCCCGTGCTGAGGATGGACGTCGTAGCTCACCTCGTCCATCAGCGTACGGATAAGAAAAATCCCCAAACCCGCGATGCGAGCTTCCTCGAAGTTCATACGCCGACCGTCGGCCGCGACTACGCCGTGGCGGCCGCTATCTCGCACCCGCACGCGCAGCGAACCGTCGAGCGCTTCGCAGGTGAGCTGGATAAACTCGCCGTGCCCTTCGTGTTGGATCACGGCCGTACAGGCTTCCGCGACCGCGAGCTTCACATCTTCGATCTCTTCGATCGAAAAGCGCAAGCGATTGGCGACGGTGGCAGCCGCGAGCCGCGCAAGGGCGACCCAGTCGGCGCGGGAAGGGATCCGAAGCTCGACGAGGTCGGGAACGGCGTTCTCGACGGCGGGATTCATACCAACGCCTTCATCGCCGCGTCGTCGCTGTCGAAGATCCCGAAGATCTTCACTAGCCCCGTGATGTCGAAGATCTTCCGAATCTGCGGGTTCGTGCAGACCAGATTCACCGAACCCCCGTGCTCGCGGACACGTTTGAGGCCGCCGATGAGCACGCCCAAGCCGGTCGAGTCGATATACCGGACCTTCTCCAGATTGATGACCAAGTGGTAGACGCCGCGATCGATCAGCGTGCCGACCGCGTCCTTGACCTTTGGCGACGTGTAAACGTCGATTTCTCCGCTCAGGTCGACGACGTAGCAGTCGCCGGGTGCCTCCCGAACGTTCACCTTGATGTCCAAGGGCTATCCCTCGGCTTTCCGCTGCAGCTCTTCGGCCGTCTCGTCGGCTGCAGCTCGCCCTTCGGCGACGGCGGCGTCGATATTGGCGCGCGCGCTCTCGACGACTTGGCGTCCTCGCTCGTAGAACTCCGAAACGCTCGACTGCCATTGCGAGGAAACGTCGCTCATCTTTTCTCGCAGATCGCCGGTGGCGTCCATTGCCAAGTTGCCGGCCTCGCGCGCCTTTCCGACCAGCTGGTCACGGAGCGCGTCCTGCGTCAGCAACACGGCGGCAAGCCCGCCGATCACGCCCCCGATAAGAAAACCGGCGATGAATCCACCGCCTCCATCATTGCCCTTACCCATCGTTTAGTTGCTCCCTGGGGTTTCTATCTTTTCCAGTAACCAAGCGTCGCAAACCGGCCGTCACGCCTCCCAGCGTCGCCCCCATATTGATGATCGCGGGTTCGACGGCGCTCTTCGCCAAGTCGGCCGTCCGCGAGAGCACCCCCGCGGTATCCTCCAGCGACTTCGTCACCTCGTCTACGTGCGCGAGGGTGTTCGTCATCGGAGGTCCGATGTTCTCCATCTGGCGATCGATGCCGTCGAGGGTGACTCGGACGCGTGCCAGCGTCTTGGCCAGCGCCAGCGACGCGACGAGCACGCCGATGCCGATGAGGAGCGCACCGACTCCGCCGAGGACATCAAGAATCAACGGGCCCCACTCACTACTGCTCAAGCTTCTGCCTCCAGCCGCGCGCCGTTCGTTTTCTTAGTCTACCCATCCCCCCGGGGCGCCCCCGCGGTATGCCGAAGGCCGTCCACAACGGCGGGCACCAGCGCCAAGACTCGCTCGATCTCCGCCGCCGTAGTTTTCGTTCCTAGCGTAAACCGTACGGCCCCGGTCTGCCACCTCCGCTCGAGGCCGAGCGCCGCCAGCACGTGGCTCGGCTCGAGGCTTCCCGAGGCGCAGGCGCTGCCCGCAGAGACGGCCACGCCGGCGAGGTCGAGTGCGATGAGCAGCTGGACCGATTCCACTCCCGCGAAGCTGACGTTGCAACTATTGGGCAGTCGCGACGCGCCCCCATTAACGCGAACGTCGGATACCGCGGCCCCGATGCCCGCTTCGAGCCGATCGCGTAGCCGAGCCACTCGGCGGTTCGCCTCCGGCCGCTCGTGCACCGCGAGTTCCAAGGCACGCGCCATTCCGACGATGCCCGCGACGTTCGGCGTCCCGGAGCGACGCCCGAACTCTTGGCCGCCCCCGTGCACGATTGGCTGCATCGGTATGCCGCGCCGTGCGTAGAGCAACCCTACCCCCTTGGGTCCCCCAAACTTGTGTGCCGAAATTGAGAGCAGGTCGACTCCGAGCTCCCTTGCGCCGATCGGCAGCCAACTCGGCGCCTGAACCGCATCGGTATGAAACGCTACACCGCGCTCGCGAGCGATCGCGGCAAGCACGGCGATCGGCTGGATCGTGCCGACCTCATTATTCGCGTACATGACAGAGGCCAGCACCGTGCTCGGCCGTAGCGCGCCGGCGAACTCCCGCGGGGAGACCCTCCCGTCCGGACCCACGGGCAGCTCGGTCACTACGTAACCTTCGTCGCGCAGCCGATCGATCGCCGCGGTCACGGCGTGATGCTCGACTGCAGTCGTCACAACGTGAGCGCCGCGCGGCGTTGCTCGGGCAACTCCCAGGATCGCGAGATTATCCGCTTCGGTGCCGCTCGATGTGAACGTAATCTCGCCGCGCGTCACACCAAGCAGCGCGGCAACGCGGTCGCGCGCAGCGTCGAGCAGGGCGGCCGCCCGGCGTCCCTCCGCGTGCAGAGAACTTGGGTTATAATCCGCTTCGGCGGACGCTTCCCGCATCGCATCCATCACCTCTGCGCGCACCGGAGTCGTCGCCGCATTGTCGAGGTAAATTCGCTCCGAATTCACAGGTCGTTCACAGTAAGCCGTTTTATTATTTGGTTGTGCGAAGCTCCAACGCACAACTCCGAGAAGTAGCAACGGGAAACTGGCGGTCCGAGAATCACTCGGACCGCCTTTTTTTGTAGTAGCGGCGCCCGCTCAAAGCCTGCGGCAGATTCAGCTGGACGATGTCGTAATCGTCGTGCGCGTAATGATAGCCTTCGCCATAGCCGAGCTGACGCATCAAGTGCGTCGGCGCGTTGCGCAGATGCATCGGCACGGGCTCGTTGCGCGTCTGCCGCACGTCGTCCATCGCGGCGCCGAACGCACGCCCGACCTCGTTGCTCTTCTGCGCCGTTGCGAGATAGAGCGTCGCATGAGCCAGCGGAAAGAATCCTTCCGGCATGCCGACGAAGTGTACCGCCTGCTGAGCGGCGATCGCAACCTGCAGGCCGTTAGAGTCGGCGAGTCCGACGTCCTCGGAAGCGAGAATCACCAGCCGGCGTGCGATGAAAAGCGGATCCTCGCCGCCGTCGATCATGCGCGCGAGCCAGTAGAGCGACGCGTCGGCGTCGCTCGCCCGAACCGACTTGATGAACGCACTGATGACGTCGTAGTGCATGTCGCCGGCCTTGTCGTACTGCGAGGCGCGCCGCTGCATCGCTTCGTAAACGAGCGCCGCGTCAATTGCGCGCCCGCCGCCCCGGGCCGCCGCCGTCGCGGCGGCAAACTCCAGCGCGTTGAGCGCGGCCCGAGCGTCGCCGTTCGCGAGCGAGATCAGAAGGCGGCGCGCATCGTCGTCGAGGTGCAGAGACTCGCCGCCGAGGCCCCGCTCCGGGTCCTCGAGCGCGCGATCGACGATCGTGCCGACTTCTTCGTCGGAGAGCGGCTGCAGCACGAAGACGCGCGCGCGAGAGAGCAGCGCCGAGTTCACTTCGAAGGACGGGTTCTCGGTCGTTGCGCCGATGAACGTCACGGTTCCGTCCTCGACGTACGGAAGGATGGCGTCTTGTTGCGCCTTGTTGAACCGGTGGATCTCGTCGATAAAGAGCACGGTCCGCTTGCCGACGCGCCGCCGAGCCCCCGCCTCCCGCACGACGCGGCGCAGATCGGCAACGCCCGCGCTGACCGCCGACATACCTTCGAAATGAGCGCCGGTCGAGCCCGCGACGATCCGGGCCAGCGTCGTTTTACCGCTGCCCGGCGGCCCCCAAAGAATCATCGAAGGCGCCGCATCGCGCTCGATCGCCGCGCGCAGAGCGCGCCCCGAGCCCAGCAGCGTCTCTTGGCCGACGAACTCGTCGAGCGTCTGCGGGCGCATCCGCGCGGCGAGCGGCATTGCCTGACGAGCAAAGTCGAGCATCAAAGGTTTTTCCTCAAGGCGCCGAGCTGGAGAGGGGCTGCGTGAACCCGTTCTTTGGGACTTTGAGCGGCTTGGGAGTTGCCAGTTTGCGATGCAGCTCGCTGGGAAACTGCATCGTGACGTCGCCCTCGGCGTGAGCGGTTCCCGTAACGGTGTTGTAGAGCACCTTTCGTGCCGTCATGCTGCGCGTGCCCTGGCTGATGTGAACCGCGCCGTCGAGCAGCAGCGTGTGGTTGTCGTCGTTGAGCGTGCCGGTGTCCGCATTCACGACGGTATCGGCCTGCACGTAGTGAACGTTCCCGATCGCCTTATATATCTTGGCGGCGCCGTCGATTTGCGCTTTATCGGCGGTCAGGGTCGACGGGCTCGGGGCGCGAGGCGGGCCCGCGCCGGCGAGACTCTGGACGTTCCCTTGCGTGTCGTGCATGACGACGTGACCGTTGAGATAGAGCACTCGCTTCTTGTAGTTGCCGTTGGCCCGGTCGGCGGTGACATCGCCACCCGCGCGAGTCATGACGACCTTTTCCGGAGTGCTGAAGTCCCCGGTTTTGAAGTTCGCGTCGAGCGAGCTCGCGTGCACGGTCCAGACTCCGAGGTCGAACGACGCGGGTGCCGCGGTTGCGGAAGCGCTCGCCCCGGGCGACGCCGTCGGAGGCCGCGACGACGTTTGCGGACCGGGCGAGCCCGCCGGCGCGGCGTTCGCGAAGGACGTCGCAAGCGCGACGATGCCGGCGAGTGTGAAAATGGAACGGATCATTGTAGTTGCGTGCGTACCTTTACCGTAGGCCGTTCGATCGGTCCGAGCAGCTCGCTAAGGCGCTTTTCTGAAACGGCGCCTTCTCGAAGCAAACGAGCGTGGTTCCCGGAGAGATCGACGATTGAGGATTCGCCATTATAACGCGTCGGCCCATGCTCTACCAGAAGGTCCGCGGGAGGAAGCATTTCGCGATCGGAGCCGCCCAGATAACGAGCGCCGCCGCGGGGATTCACCGTCGTGCCGGCGATCGGACCGCATCGCTCGAGGACGCCTCGCGCAAACGCATCGTCGGGAACGCGAAACGCGAGCGTGTGCAAGCCCGCTGCCAGCTCGTCGCTGACGAAAGCCGGCTTGCGAATGAGCAGGATGACCGGTGCCGGAAGCAACCGTTTGGCGGCGTGAACCGCAAGCGGATTGTCGGCGGCGTACTCCAAGAACTCCTGCGGGGTCGCCACGTGCATCGTGAGCGGACGATGATCGGGCCTGCCCATCGCCGCATAGACCCGGTCGATCGCCTCGTAATCGTACGGATCGCAGCCGATCAGGTAGCTCGTATCGTTTGGCAAGATGACGGTACCGCCCGAAAAGACGACCGTCGCCACTTCTTCGGCAACTTCGTCGGATTTGGCGGCGCTCGCATCGATGACGCGCCTGAAACGCTCGAGCGACATCCGCTACGGCGCGCTACACGCGCAGCCTTGCGCCGGTCCCGATCGCAACGCACGAAAGCGGGTCGTCCGCGACAATCGCCGGAACGCCGGTCACCTCCGAGAGCAGCTTTTCGAAACCGCGCAGCAGCGCCCCGCCTCCCGTGAGAATGATACCGCGGTCGATGATGTCGGCGGCGAGCTCCGGCGGCGTCTTTTCGAGCACGGCCTTCACGGCTTCGACGATCGCGCCCACCGGCTCGGAGAGCGCTTCGCGAATCTCCTCGCTCGTGATCTTCACCGTTTTGGGCAGCCCGTTGATCAAATCGCGCCCGCGAATTTCCATCGCGAGCTCCTGCTCGAGCTTGTAGGCGGAGCCGATCTTGATCTTGATCTCCTCGGCCGTCCGTTCGCCGATCATCAGGTTGTAGACGCGCCGGATGTAGCGCACGATCGCTTCGTCCATCTTATTTCCCGCCACGCGCAGCGACTGCGAAACGACGATGCCGCCGAGCGAGATCACCGCAACGTCGGTCGTGCCGCCCCCGATGTCGACCACCATGCTGCCCGACGGTCCGCCGATCGGCAGTCCCGCGCCGATCGCCGCCGCCATCGGTTCCTCGATGATTCCGACGTCGCGCGCGCCCGCGAGCTTGGCGGCATCTTTGACCGCGCGCTCCTCGACGCTTGTGATCTCGGCCGGTACGCAGATGGTGACGTGCGGTTTCGGCTTGAAGATCGACGACCACCAAGATCGATCTTTCATCACCTTCTTGATGAAGTACGAAAGCATCGCTTCGGTGACCTCGAAATCCGCAATGACGCCGTCGCGAAGCGGGCGAATCGCTTGAATGTGCGACGGCGTTCTGCCGAGCATTTGGCGCGCCTCTTCGCCGACCGCTAGGACCCTGCCGGTATTGATGTCCTTGGCGACGACCGACGGCTCGCGCAGAACGATCCCTTTCCCCTTAACGTGAACGAGCACGTTCGCCGTGCCGAGGTCGATCCCGATGTCCAAACTACGTTTCCTCGCTGCTGGCTTGAGACGAGCTATCCGGTTGCCGAAACGCGCGGATATTCGCTGGTCTCGAAAAATCCTGTCGGTTCGACCAGCGGAGTCACGCCGCTGCTGCGCTGCACCTGGGCTCCGAGCTCGGAGAGCAGCTCCTCTAGGCGCTCGTAACCACGGTCGATGTATTCCAGGCCGATAATCTCGGTTTCGCCGACGGCCGCCAGGCCGGCAACGACGAGGCCAGCGCCCGCCCGAATGTCGGGCGCTTCGACCGGTGCGCCTGAGAGCTGTTTGGGACCTTTGATGACGGCGGCATTGCTCTCCATCGTCACCTTGACGTCGGCGCCCATGCGTGCCAGCTCGTTCACGTATGAAAAACGCGCATTGAAAATCGATTCCTCGACGACGCTCGTCCCCGGGCACGTACAAAGAAAACCGACGACCTGCGGCTGTAGGTCGGTCGGGAATCCGGGATAGGGCGCGGTGAGAATGTCGGTTCCACCGGTAATGCCGTCGGCCTTGACGCGAATCCAGTCGTCGCCCGTCATCGTGACGACTCCGCACTCGACGAGCTTGTCGGTGATGGCGCCCAAATGGTCGGGCCTGCACTTCGTTACCGTGACGTCGCCGCGAGTAACGGCACCCGCAAGCAGCAGCGTCCCGGTGACGATCCGGTCGGCGATGATCTCGTACTCTACGCCGACGAGCTCCCGCACGCCCTCGACGACCATCGTATCGGTCCCGTGTCCGGAAATCTTCGCGCCCATCGCGTTCAGGAAATTTGCCAAGTCGACGACTTCCGGTTCCATCGCGACGTTATTGAGCCGCGTCGTTCCGTCGGCCAAGACCGCCGCCAGCATCGCGTTCTTCGTTGCGCCGACGCTCGACATCCGGAACTCGACCTCGGCACCGCGCAGGCGCGGACTCCGCGCTTGCGCGATCAGATAGCCGTGCGCGTTGTGGACGTCGCAGCCGAGCGCGAGAAATGCTTGCTCGTGCATATCCGTCGCACGCGTCCCGAGGACGCAGCCCCCCGGCAGCGGCACCTCGGCTCTGCCGAACCGCCCCAAGAGGGCGCCGACGATGTCGAACGATGCCGCGAGCTTGCGCACTAATGCGTACGGAGCGCGATACGACGCGACGTTGCTCGCATCGATGGTCACCGTATTATCGCCCTCGTAGCGGATTCGCGCGCCGAGCGCCTCGAGCAGCGACGACATCACCGAGACGTCGGTGATGCGGGGGACGCGATGGAGCGTCACGGTTCCCTTTGCCAGAAGGGACGCGGCCATAATCGGCAGCGCGGCGTTCTTCGCGCCGTGCGTCGCGACGGAGCCCTCTAAACGCGCGCCGCCCCGAATTCGGAGCGTCGTTTCCAGCCGATCCAACATGTTCGCAGAGCTACCCTTCGCGTAGCCTCCCCGCTCGCCTACCTATGGCCGGTGAGGCGAAGCTTGGCGTTGGCGAATTCGATGATCGCCTGCTCGCGCTCGTAGAGCGCGCTGTCGCTTCCCGCGGCCTTCTGACGTTCCACGGCCTCGCTGCGCTCCTGACGAGTTTCGGCGACGTCCACCTCTTCGAAGCGAACCGCTTCGTCGACCAGGACGGTGACGCGATCTGGAAGGGCCTGCATGAACCCTTCGCTCGTCGCCAGCTCGAGGCGCGAGCTTGCGCCGGTCTCCTGATCTTGAAGGACATTTGCCCGAAGAACCCCGGGCCGCAGGGCGGCGAGAAACGGCGCGTGCCGCGGAAGGATACCTTCCTCGCCTTCGGTCGTCACCGCAATCACAAGCTCCGCGTCCCCGTCGAAGACGACCTGCGTGGGGGTTACCAGCTTAAATGGAACGCTAGCCACGCGACATTCGCTCGGCGTTCTCGCGCACTTCTTCGATCGCGCCGGCGTAGAAGAACGCGCCTTCCGGCAGATCGTCGACTTTGCCTTCGAGAATCTCTTTGAACGACGCGATCGTTTCGGGAAGCTTCACGTACTTGCCGGCACGACCGGTGAACTGCTCGGCAACGAAGAACGGCTGCGAGAAGAAGCGCTGGATGCGCCGGGCCCGCGCGACTGCGATTTTGTCGTCTTCCGAAAGCTCTTCGACGCCCAGGATCGCAATGATGTCCTGGAGATCGCGGTAGCGCTGTAGCACTTCCTGCACGCCGCGGGCAACCGCGTAATGCTCTTCACCGATGACCGAAGGATCGAGAATCCGCGACGTCGAGGCGAGCGGATCGACGGCCGGATAGATGCCAAGCTCCGAGATCGGCCGCGAGAGTGCCGTCGTAGCGTCGAGGTGCGCGAAGGTCGTCGCGACCGCGGGGTCGGTGTAATCGTCGGCCGGCACGTAGACGGCTTGAACCGACGTGATCGATCCCTTGCGCGTAGAGGTGATGCGCTCCTCGAGGACGCCCATATCGGTGCCGAGCGTCGGCTGGTAACCCACGGCGGATGGCATCCTGCCCATCAGCGCCGAGACTTCGGAGCCGGCCTGCATGTAGCGGAAGATATTGTCGATAAAGAGCAGCACGTCGGCGCCGAGCTCGTCTCGGAAGTACTCCGCCATCGTGACACCCGTCTGTGCGACTCGAAAGCGCACGCCCGGCGGCTCGTCCATCTGGCCGAAGACGAGCGTCGTCTGAGCGAGAACGCCCGACTCTTTCATCTCGAGCCAGAGGTCGTTGCCTTCGCGCGTGCGCTCGCCCACGCCCGTGAAGACGGAGAAGCCCTTGTGCACGTAGGCGATGTTCCGAATCAGCTCTTGAATCAGCACTGTCTTGCCGACGCCGGCTCCGCCGAAAAGCCCGACCTTGCCGCCGCGCGTGTACGGCGCCATCAGATCGACGACTTTGATCCCGGTCTCGAAGATGCGCGCCGTCGGCTCCTGATATTTCAGTGCCGGCGCGGGGCGATGAATCGGCCAACGCGCGGCGGCCTTCACCGGCGCGTCGCTGTCGATCGTCTCGCCGAGCACGTTGAAGATCCGCCCCAGCGTGCCTTCGCCGACGGGCACTTCGATCGGACTGCCGGTGCTGCGTACGGGCGCGCCGCGCACGAGACCGTCGGTCGATCCCAACGCGAGGCAACGGACTTGGTTGTCGCCGAGCTCGTCCTGAACTTCAAGCGTCAGCTCGCGCGCCGCCATTGCGGTTCCGCCCAGCTCCACACCATCGCTCTTCGCCGCGCCGTCGACCGACGCAGCCGACTTCTCGTTGATGCCGACGCGAAGCGCGTCGTTGATTCTGGGCAGCGTCTCGGGAGTAAACTCGACGTCCACGACGGTCCCGAGCACTTGAACGACTTTACCAGTGGGAGCTGTCATTTTGTCTATCGTTTCCTTATTCACTTTTACTTGCTCGGCGTGGATTGATGTCGCAAGATGCAACATCACTCGACTCCAAGCGCTTCGGCGCCGGCAACGATCTCCAAAAGCTCTTTGGTTATAGCTGCCTGGCGGGCATTGTTCATTTGGATCGTCAATTCGTCGATCAGTTTTGACGCGTTATCGGTGGCGTTCGTCATCGCGACGAGTTGGGCGGCGAAGAACGCGGCGTCGGTCTCGAGCATTGCCGAGTAAATGGTGAACTCGAGGTATTTCGGCAAGAGGCGAGAGAGCACGAACTCGGGTGACGGAGCGAACTCAATGGCGCCGCGCTTCCTTTCGTCCTCCTTCTGGGCCTGATCGCGGCCGCCGCGGAGCGCGTCGAGGTCTTCCTTGAGGATCGGAACGAGCTTGCGCGTTTGCGGCCGCTGCGACATCATCGTTACTAGCTGCTGCGAGACGAGCACGATCTCGGAGATCGCGCCGCGATCGAAGTCATCGGTTGCGGCGCGGGCGACCTCGCGCGCCGTATCGATTTTCGAGCCGGAACCGAGCGGCCAGGTTCGATGATCGGCCGCACCGATACGGCGAATCGCGTTGCGCGCTTTGATGCCGATCGTGTAATACTTGACGCCGCTTTGCTTGCGCGCAAACAATTCGGCGGCGGCGATGACGTTCGAGTTGAAGGCTCCCGCGAGCCCTTTGTCGGCGGAGATCAGAACGATTCCCGCCGGCGCGTTCTCGCGTCCGGGTTTCATGAAGGGATGGTCCACTCTCGCCACCGCCGCGATGAGGTCGCCGAGCATTTCGCCGAGGGCGTCGGCATAGGGCCGAGCCTTTTTCTGCGCGGCCTCCGCGCGGCGGATTTTCGCCGCGGCGACCTGCTTCATCGCCTTCGTGATCTGCTGGGTGTTCTTGAGCGACCGAATTCGGTCGCGCAAGTCTCGTACCGTCATTTAAAAGCTCTTGTTGAACTCGGCTAGTGCGGCGTCGAGCCGCTTGGCCGTCTCGTCGGAGAGCTGCCCGCTCTCGGCGATGGCTTTTGGAATCTCGGGGTGCTTGTCGTGGAGAAAGTCGATCATCGCCGAGGCCCAGCTTTGCAAGCGCGGCGTTGGGATGTCATTGACGAATCCATGGGTCGCCGCATAGATGATCGCCACTTGATCTTCGGTCGCCTGAGGCTGGTACTGCGGCTGCTTGAGAAGCTCGGTCAGCTTCTCGCCGCGCATCAGCTGATTCTGCGTCGCCTTATCGAGATCGCTCGAGAGCTTAGCGAACGCGGCGAGATCGCGATATTGCGCCAACTCGAGCTTGAGCTGTCCTGCGACCGATTTCATCGCCTTCGTCTGCGCCGCACCGCCGACTCGCGAGACCGAGAGCCCGACGTCGACGGCCGGCCGAATTCCCTGGAAAAAGAGCTGGGGCGTGAGATAGATCTGCCCGTCCGTGATCGAGATCACGTTCGTCGGGATGTACGCGGCGAAGTCGCCTGCCTGCGTTTCAATTACCGGCAGCGCCGTCATCGAGCCGCCGCCCATATCGTCGGAGAGCTTCGCGGCGCGCTCCAAGAGCCGCGCGTGCAGGTAAAAGACGTCGCCCGGATAGGCCTCGCGTCCCGGCGGCCGTCGAAGCAGCAGCGACATCTCTCGATAGGACTGCGCGTGCTTGGTAAGATCGTCATAGACGATCAGCACGTCCTTTCCCGCGTACATGAGCTCTTCGGCTATGGCGCAACCTGCAAAGGGTGCGAGCCAGCGTAGCGCCGCGGCCTCGGCCGGACTGACCGCGACGACCGTCGTGTACTCCATCGCGCCCTTCTGCTCGAGCAATTGGGCGAGGGCGGCCACGGTCGAATTCTTTTGACCGATCGCAACGTAAACGCAAAAAACGTTCCGTCCGCGTTGATTGATGATCGTATCGACCGCTATCGCGGTCTTGCCGGTCGAACGGTCGCCGATGATCAGCTCGCGCTGTCCTTTCCCGATAGGAATCAGAGCGTCAATCGCGCGGATTCCGGTCTGAAGCGGCTGCTTCACCGGCTGACGCTGCACGACCGTCGGCGCGATGTTCTCGACCGTCCGAAAACGGGTCGTCGCGATATCGCCCTTGCCGTCGATCGGCTGACCAAGCGGGTTGACGATCCGTCCCAGCAACGCCTCGCCAACCGGGACCGAGGCGATGCGTCCCGTGCGCCGTACGCTGTCGCCCTCTTTGATCTCTTCGTCCGGGCCCATGATCACGATGCCGACGTTGTCCTCCTCGAGGTTGAGCGCGACTCCTTGCAGGCCGTTGGGAAACTCGACGAGCTCCGAAGAGCGCACGCCGCGCAGTCCGTAGATGCGCGCGAGGTTCGCGCCGACGTTGATGACGGTGCCTACCTCATCTTCTTGGATCCCGGTTTTAAACTGCTCGATTTGCTGCTTGAGAATGCCTGCGATTTCGTCCGCGTTTATCATTGATCAACTTTCATGGCGTTGCTAGTTTGTTTCTGCGAGATCTCTCGCTAGAGCGGCGAGCCTTCCCGAAATGGATGCGTCGATTCGCAGGTCGCCCATCGTAACGCGTAGGCCGCCGATCAGACGCGGATCGACGACTTCGGTAACCTCGAACTTCTTGCCGTAGTGCTCCTCGAGGCTCGCGACCAAGCGCGCGTACTCCGCGCGATCGAGGGTCCGCGCCGACTCCACCGTCAGCGGTTCGACCCCGCGCGCCGCGCGTTCCAATGCGAGATACTCCTCGACGATCGGCCGCAGCAAGCTCTCGCGACGCTTGCGGATCAATAGGAGCATCGTGTGCAGCGCGACGGGATGCACTTTGCCCTCTAGGACCTGCCCGATCGTGCGCTCCTTCGAAGGCCGATCCACGACGGGCGATTCAAAGAAATCGCGCACCAGGCCCGGCTCGGTGAGCGCGGCCGCGAGCGTCGAGAGATCGGCGCTCACGCGATCGACCGCATTCTGCTCGCGCGCGACCCCCGCGACGGCAGCCGCGTAACGGCGCGCGAGCGTGCGATTAATCATGAGACTGGCGCTCCAGCGCGAGCGTAAACCGATCGACGAAGCGCGCATCTACGCCGGGACCGATGCGTTGCGACGCTTCGTCGCGCGCCAGCGCCAGCGCGCGCTGCAGGATCTCGTCGCGGAGTTGCTGCCGCGCCGCCGCACGTGCGCGATCCAGCTCGCGACCGGCTTCGGCGACGGCGCGCTCGCCGGCCTCGCCGGCTTCGCGCAAAACCGTCAGCCGCTCGTGTTCGGCGTGATCGCCCGCGCGGCTTTCGATGAGCTCGGCATCGCGCCGGGCACTCTCGATGGCCTCGTGCAACGCCGTCAGCGCACCTTTGACTTCGTCGCGGTGGCGTTCGGCTTCCGCGATTACCCGATTGCTGCGCTCTTGGGCTGCGAGCAGCACCGGCATGACGAAACGCTTCCAAATGTAGACGAGCACGGCGATGAAGACCATCGACGAAACGACCTGACTCCAAACCGCCACCTCAAAATAGAACTGTGAGTCGCTCACGGCGTCGCCTCGGACATGACTCGCTCGACCATGAACCCGGCAAGGCTGCGCACCGCGCCGCCTTCGCCGGCACGTGCGGCTTCGAGCTCGGCAGCCGCAGTGCGTCGCGCCTCCTCGGCGATCGCGTGCGCTTCCTGCGCGTACTTGCCGGAGATCTCGGCCGCTTCGTTCGACGCCGCCGCGCGTACCGTCGCCACCCGATGCTCGGCCTCACGGCGCGCGGCGGCGCGAATCGCTTCCGCCTCGGCGCGCAGACCGCGCGCCTGCGCTTGGTATTGCTCGTAATCGGAGGCGAGGCCGTTGATGTACTCGCGCCGCTTCACGATCGCCCGGCTGACGGGGCGCAGAAAAACGACGTTGAGCACCGCGAAGAAAATCGCAAAGTTGATCAGCTGTACGACCAGCGTCCCGTCGATGGAGAACATGCCTTAGGAAGCCTCGCGCGTCACTTCACCAGCGCGGTGATGATTTGAGGTACCTTGGCGACCACGAGCAAGATATAAAACGAGAGCCCGATCCCGATGAACGGCACGGCTTCCAGCACGCCGACGCCCAAGAACATAAAAAGAATGATGTTCGGGCGCGCTTCGGGCTGACGCGCGATCGATTCGACGGCCTTCGAAGCGACGATGCCGTCGCCGACCGCCGAGCCGAAAGCGACGCCCGAAATCACGATCCCGAAACAGAGCACCGCCGCGGCGGCAATGAGAGCTTCTGGGTTCACAGACGTTCCTTTCTAGTGGTCCTCGGCAAGCGCCAAGGAGAGATAGACGATTGCCAGCAACGTGAAGACGAAAGCTTGAATCGTTCCGACGAAAAAGTTGAAGAACTGAATCAAGATCGGAACGACGGCGACGCCCAGCGAGAGATTGAAGAATCCGATGCTGATGTGCGCCAAGATGATCGAGGCGATGATGATGAAGAGCAGCTCTCCTACGAAGAGGTTGAAGAAGAGCCGCGCCGCCAGCGTAACCGGCCTGAGGATCTCGTCGAGAATGTTGAGCGGTAAGAGCGCGGGGAATGGCTTGAGGACGTGACCGAAATACGCTAGCCCTTTTTTGCGAAACGCGACGATCTGAATCATGCAAAAGACGACGAGCGCGAGCGGCACCACCGTGTTGAGATCGGCCGTCGGCGATCCCCCAAAGGGTAAGCCGAGCGCTTTGAACGGAACTATGCCGAACTGGTTCATCAGAAAAATGAAGATGAAGAGCGCGACGAAGAACGGGACGAAAGGCTCGCCGCTCTCTCCCAAGACGCTCGTTACGAGATCCGCGATGTAGTTGAAGACGGCCTCGAGCGCGGCCTGGCGTTTGGTAACGTAAGGCGAACGATAGCTGGCGCCGATCCAGCCGAAAAAGATCAAGGCGATGGCCATGACGAGCCACGTCGTCACGATTGTGTCGGCATGCACCGGCCCCAGCACCGGCAGATGCCATAGGATATGTTCGCCGATCTGTTCGTGCACCGTTTAGTGGCCTAGTCCGTCTCTCTGAATGCTCGCGACGCGTCCCACGCATATGCCGCGAGCGGGAAGAAAAAGCCGGCAAGAAACGGCCCGAGCGACCACCAGGGGCCGCGGGCCGCGAGCGCCGCGGCTACTATACTAAAGGCCGCCAGGCGCAGTAAACTACTTAACCCAAAGAAGACCGGATTACCCGTCTGGGCCAATCGCTCGCTCCCACGCATGATGGCCAGCGTGTTAGCGATGCCGCAGGCGAATCCCAGGCCGAGTGCCAGGCTCGCCTGCCAACTCCACGTGAGGAGGAGCACCGCCATGACCGCGCCGATCGCGGCGGACTTGGCCGCAATCGACCATTTGAACCGGTAGTAGCGATTCACCGAATCGACCGAAAGAGGAGTCGAACCGCGGAGTAGCCGCCGATCGCAGCCCCCAGCATCAGGCCGGCCGGAGCGAGCAGCGGTTCACCGCTGCGCCCCGCGGCGAGCGCTCCCGCGATGAGTCCGATGACCGCCGCCGCCGCGAAGGTTCCGCCGGCAGCCAAGACCGGCAGGAGCGGCTTCACCGGCGCGCAGAGGCTGCGGCAGGGGGTTGGCCAGCGAAGGGCACGGGGTAGGGCCCGCCGCGCAAACGAGCCAGGAGCCAGGCACTAATCCGCGAGCCGGCGCGTCCATCGCCGTAGGGATTGGCGGCCTGGGCCATCGCGGCGTAGGCGCGGTGGTCCGTTAGCAGGCGGCGCGCGGCCCCAACGACACGGTCCCGGCTGTGTCCGACGAGCTCGAGCGTCCCCGCGTCCAGACCCTCGGGGCGCTCGGTCTCGTCACGCATCACGAGGACCGGCTTCCCCAAACAGGGCGCCTCCTCTTGGAGCCCGCCCGAATCGGTCAAAACGAACGCGCAGCCCTTGACCGCGGCGACCATTTCGGCGTAATCGATCGGATCGACCAAGACGACCCCGGGTATCCCGTCGAGCACCGCATGCGCCACCGGGGCGACACGCGGCGAGGGATGAACCGGCCAGTAGAGCTGCGGGCGTGTGGGCATCGCGGCGATCTCGCGTAAGGCCTCGCAAATCTCGCGCATGTGCGGATGATTTTCGCGCCGGTGCGCGGTGACGACGATCGCGGGCCTGCTCGAATCGAGCTCCTTCCAGCGCGGCGGCATCGGAAGATCTTTGCGGGCCGCGGTCTCGAGGAACGCATCGATGACCGTATTGCCGGTCACGACGACGTCGCCGGACGCAACGTTCTCTTGCAGCAAGTGTTCGCGCGCAAGCCCGGTCGGCGCGAAATGATAGGAAGCGATCGCCGCCGTGAGCCGGCGATTCATCTCTTCGGGGTAGGGCAGCCAGCGGTTCTTCGTCCGCAGCCCCGCCTCGACGTGGCCGACCGCAATCCGCTGGTAAAAGGCCGCGAGCGCCGCCGCGGTGCTCGTCGTCGTATCGCCGTGGACGAGAACGACGTCCGGGCGTGCGTCGAGGAGCGCTCGTTCCATGCCGATTAGCACCCGCGTCGTCACTTCTGTGAGCGTTTGGTCTTCGCTCATCACGTCGAGGTCGTAATCGGGCGCAATCGCAAAGAGCGCGAGCAGGTCGTCGAGCATCTTTCGGTGCTGAGCGGTGACGCAGACCAGGTCGTCGATCTCCGGATGTTGCCGCAGCGCGTGGACCACGGGCGCCATCTTGATGGTGTCCGGACGCGTCCCGAAAACGCTCATGACTCGCAGCCTTTGGCTCATCGACGTGCTTACGTCGCGTGGCGAAAGACGTGCGTGAACTCACCCGAGAAAGCGAGTGCGACCGCACCGAGGACGAAACAGACGGCGTAGAGGAGCAGGACGGCTTGGCGGACGTTGAGCCCAAATCGAAAGATCAACTGGTGGTGAAAGTGTCCGCGGTCGGCCTCGGTGATCCGTTTGCCGCTCCGCGCGCGCCGCACGATCGCGGCAGCCGTGTCGAGGACCGGCAGCGCCAGCACGAGCAGCGGAACGACGACGCTGATTGCGATCGCGGTCTTGCTCGCACCGATGATGGAGACCGTTGCGAAAACGTATCCGATGAAGAGAGACCCCGCGTCTCCCAGAATAATCCTAGCCGGATTGAAATTGTAAGGAAGAAAGCCGAGCGCGGAACCGGTCAGCGCGGCGACCACGAGGGCGACGACTGGATTGGCGTGGAGCACCGCGATCACGAAGAGAAAGAGGCTGGAGATTGCGGCGACCCCTGCGAGCAGCCCGTCGAGGCCGTCGAGAAAGTTGATCGCGTTCATCATGCCCACGTACCAAAGCAGCGTGAGCGGAACGCTCACCCAGAACGGGAAGTCGATCCAGTTCGTGCCGGGATTGTGGTCGAACGGAACGCTTATCCCGGGAATGACGAAGCCGTAGAGCATCGAGATCGATGCGACGACGATCTGCGCGATGAGCTTGTTGCGCGGGCGCATCTGCATGACGTCGTCCCAGATCCCGACGCCGAGAATCAACAAGCTTCCGAAGAGCAAGCCGACCAGCTTGTGAATCGCGTCGAACTGATCGGCGGCCGGAAGGAGCCCCAGCGGCGAATCGAGCGAAACGCCGAGCACCGCAAAGAGCGCGAAGGCAAAGCCGAAGAAAACGGCGATTCCTCCGACGCGCGGCTTGGGCAGGACGTGCATGCGCCGATCGTGACCGTCGTCGTCGACGATCCCGAGTCGAACCGCGAGACGCACGACCATCGGCGTCGCCAGTGCGCTGACGACGGCGGCAATGATGAACGCCGCAGCATAGATGACGCCCGGACTAACGTTATGCGGGCTCATCGGCGCGCGCCCTCGAGGTTCGCATACGCGATGAGCGCCACTCCGGCCTCGGCGAGCAATTGCGTCCCTACCGGATCAGGGTAGGCTTCGCCGTAGACGATCTTCGTCACGCCGGCACTGATGAGCAGCTTCGAGCAGTTGACGCACGGCTGGTGCGTGCAGTAAGCCGTCGCCTGCTGCAGGCTGACGCCGTGCAGCGCGCCCTGCACCACGGCATTCGCCTCCGCATGGGTCGCACGCAAGCAATGTTCGTTCACGAGCGTGCATCCCACCTCGGTGCAGTGCGCGACTCCGCGCGGCGCACCGTTGTAGCCGGTCGTCAGGATACGGTGCTCGCGCGCGAGCACGCACCCGACCGAGGCACGCGGACACGTTGCCCGCGTTCCAACGGTATGCGCGATCTGCATGAAGTACTCGTCCCATCCGGGGCGCATCGCGGCGTTTACGATCTAGGGAACGTCGTAGCCAGAGGTGAGCTCGCGCACTCGGCCGCGCAAACGCGCGATCTCGCTGCGCCGCTCGATGTCGGTTAGGCCGTCGCAGATGATCCGCGCGACCTCGCGGCACTCGTCGATCCCGAAGCCGCGCGTCGTGATCGCCGGCGTGCCGATGCGGATGCCGCTGGCAACGAACGGCTTCTGCTTGTCGAACGGAATCGCGTTTTTATTGACCGTGATGCCGATGTGGTCGAGGTACTCCTCAACGGCCTTGCCGGTCAGCCCCTTCACGGAAACGTCGACGAGCATCAAATGGGTGTCGGTTCCGCCGGCGACGAGGCGCAGCCCAGCCGACCTAAATTCATCGGCCATCGCCTTCGCGTTCTCGACGACCTGCCGCTGATAAATCGCAAACTCCGGCCGCAGGGCTTCCGCAAAGCCGACGGCCTTCGCCGCAATCGTATGCATGAGCGGTCCGCCCTGGATGCCCGGAAAGACGCTTTTGTCGACGGCCTGCGCCCATTTTTGCGTGCACAATATGAAACCGCCGCGCGGCCCGCGCAGCGTTTTGTGCGTCGTCGAGCTTACGAAGTCGGCGACCGGCACGGGGGATGGATGGAGTCCCGTCGCGACGAGGCCCGCGACGTGCGCGAAGTCGACCAGCAGCGCGGCCCCCACCTCGTCGGCGATCTCACGAAACGGCTGGTATTCCATGATGCGCGGGTAAGCGCTGGCGCCGGCAATGATGAGCTTCGGCTTATGCTCGCGCGCCATCGCCCTCACTTCGTCGAAGTCGATCAGCTCCGTATCTTGCTTAACGCCATAGGCGACGGCGTTGTAGAGCTTTCCGGAGAAGCTCACCTTCGTGCCGTGCGTCAAGTGGCCGCCGTGCGCGAGCGACATGCCGAGGACCGTGTCACCCGGCTGCAAGAGCGCCATGAAGACCGCCATGTTCGCCTGCGCGCCCGAATGCGGCTGCACGTTGGCATGCTCCGCGCCGAAGAGCTCTTTGAGCCGATCGAGCGCGAGCGTTTCGGCGATATCGACCCACTCGCAGCCGCCGTAGTAGCGCTTTCCCGGATAGCCTTCGGCATACTTGTTGGTCATCACGCTGCCCATCGCTTCACGAACCGCCCGGCTCGCATAGTTTTCAGATGCGATGAGCTCGAGGTTCTCGCGTTGGCGCCGCTCCTCGCCCGCAATGGCGGCAAAGATCTCGGGATCCTGCGCCTCGATGCTGCTGGGCGTCAGAATATCCATGACGTACTCTTCCCTACGGCTGTCCGATCGGCTCTTTGGGCGTCTGCGCGTTGGTGACTTCGCCCCGCTCGAGATCCTTCAGCGTGCGCGCGCGCTGCGCATCGCCGAATTCGAAGAGCTGCTCGATGCGATGTACGTGCCGGCCTTCGTCAAACGGCGTCTTGAGGAAGATCTCGAGCATCCGCTCGATCATCTCCCAGCCGGTGAGCCGCTGCGAGAACGCGATGACGTTTGCGTCGTTGTGACGGCGCGCCAGCTCCGCCGAGTACGGCTCCGCAACCGGGGCGCAACGCACGCCGGGAACCTTGTTCGCGGCGATCGCGATGCCGAGGCTCGAACCGCAGACGAGGATGCCCCGCTCGGCCTGGCCGGTAGCGACGGCCTCCCCGACCGCAAAACCGTACGGGGGGTAATCCACCGGCGTCGGGTCGTGCGTCCCGAAATCGAGTACTTCGTGGCCGCCATCGCGCAGCAGCCGTGCGATGCGGTCTTTGTATCCGAAGCCGGCGTGATCGGCACCTAGGGCTATTCTCATAGTTTCATAGATATCCGGAGCAAGGGTAAGGAACGCTGAGCGGTCGAACGTCGGACGCCGATGAAGCTTGCTTGCGCGAGCGGTTCGCTTCACCGCGATATCGAGAGCGGCGAGCTTACGCAACTCGAATTCCTGGACCTCTGCGCTCGCGAGTTCGCTTGCGACGGCGTCGTCTTGGACGTGCGGCATTTTCCTCGGACCGACGACGACTACCTCGCCCAGCTCAAGAAGATGGCGACCGACCGGGGGCTTTCGATCGCGGCATTGGCCGATTCGGCGTTCTTCAGTTCGTCGCAAGCACACATGTCCGAAATGCTCTCGCGAGCCTTGGCGCTCGGTGCGCCGCTCGTCGCAGCGCCGCTGGCGCGGCTTCTCGTCGAGTCATGGGCCGAACAACTGGCGCGTCTCGGCGTTGCAACGTCGCTGGCAAAAGCGTGCAACGTCACCCTCGCGCTGCGCAACGCGCCCGGGACCTTCGCCGCCACGACGCACGATTGTAAACGTGCGGCAAAAGAGGCGGACTCGGCATGGCTGCGCTTTGGCCCCGAACCGGCGCGGCTCGACGCCGCGAGCGATCCGCGAGCGCTGGCGCCGAACACCGTCTTGCTCTGGAGCGATTCGCTACTCGAGGAGGAGAGCGCGATCGCCGAGACGCTCGACGTTTTCTCCGGCTTTCGCGGGCATATGGCGCTCGACGACTCGTCCGGAAACGCGACCGCGGCGCAGCTTTGTGCCGCGGCCAGTCGCTGGCGAAGGGCAATACTCAACCGCACATAGCGTCTTGCGTGCGCGGATCGAACCTGCGTTCTCGCAGGTGGGTGCGGCCCGGTCGCCGAGCCGGCAGGCGGTACGCCCGAGCCGTTTCGTCGTTTCCGGAGCTGATGCTCCCGAGGTCATATAAGTCGGTTCGGTACCAACGCGCGCTGCGCGCTATCCGCAGTCGAGCCTCTCTACCGTACCACCGGTCGTCAAGCGCGCGAGGAATGCCGAGGAAGGCTCGATGGCCGGTTGAAAGCGGAGAGCGATGCTCTCCGTTTCGGTGACGACGATTGAGCTGCCGCTCCTTCACCCGTTCAAAATCGCCCGTAGCGAGGAAGCGGTCGCGCGGACTGCCGTGATTCGCCTCGATGCCGGCGGCCGTCAGGGGATCGGAGAGGCGACGCCGGTCGCGCGCTATGGCGAGTCGGTCGAAAGCGTCGTCGAGTACTTTGCGTCGCATCGTCTCGCCGCCGACGATCCCTATCGTCTCGAAGCACTCCTCCACGACGGCATTCCGGCCGCGGCGCGAGCGGGGCTCGATTTGGCACTGCACGACTTAATCGGCAAAGATCTCGGGAAACCGCTCTACGCGCTGCTCGGGCTCGATCCATCGACGACGCCGGCGACTTCGTTTACGATCGGGATCGCCGATCCCGAAACGACGATGCTCAAGTTGGCCGAGGCCGGCGATCCTCCGATTCTCAAGATCAAGCTCGGCAGCGGCACGCCCTCCGAACAGATCGAAACGATTGCCGCGATTCGTTCGCGGTACGGCGGCACGATTCGCATTGACGCAAACGAAGGGTGGGACGCTCAAACCTCAATTCGTATCCTTCGCGACCTGGAACGGTACGGCGTGGAGTTCTGCGAACAGCCGATTCCCGCCGGCCGGCCACACGAGTTGCGCGCGATTCGCGAGCGTGTCGGCATCCCGATCGTCGCCGACGAAGACGCGCTGGTCGCAAGCGATCTTCCAGCCCTGCACGGTTGCGTCGACGGCGTCAACGTCAAGCTCGCCAAAACCGGCGGCATTCGGGGCGCGCTCGCCATGATCCACACCGCGCGCGCGATGGGATTGAAGGTCATGATCGGGTGCATGATCGAGAGCGCGATCGCGTCGACCGCCGCGGCCCACCTCTCTCCGCTCGTCGATTGGGCCGACCTCGACGGACCGCTCCTGACCGCGCGCGATCCCTTTGCGGGCGTCGCCTACGATCGGGGCAAGCTCGTGCTGCCGGACGCTCCCGGCCTGGGCGTCAGAGAGGTCGCCCTCGCGTGAACCGGCGTTACGCCGTTCTCGCACTCGATCGCTTTGCGGACGACGCGAAGACCGCGCATGGCGTCATTCGCTACGGCGCCGACGAGGTCGTTGCCGTTATCGATCCGTCGAGCGCCGGCAAACGCGTGCGCGACCTGCTCGCGTATCTCGAAAGCGATGCGCCGATCGTCGCAAGCGTGGCCGAAGCGCTTTCATTTTCGCCGACCGCGCTGTTGATCGGAACGGCCCCCAAAGGCGGCGGTCTTCCGCCCGAGTGGCGCGGCGCAATCCTCGAAGCGATCGCGGCGCGATTGGAGGTTGTGAGCGGTCTGCACGAGATGCTCGACGAGGACCGCGAGTTTCACACCGCCTCGCGCGCGGCCGGAACGACGATCTGGGACGTCCGCCGGCCCCCCGACGTTCCGCTCTTCTCCGGTGCGGTCTACGGTGTCGCGGCGCCGATCCTACTGACGGTCGGCAACGACTGCGCCGTCGGCAAGATGACGGTCGCGCTCGAACTCGTGCGCACCGCGGCAGCAGCGGGAACGAACGCGCGTTTCGTCCCGACGGGGCAGACCGGCGTACTGATCGCCGGCTGGGGAATCTCGGTCGATCGTGTCATCGCCGACTTCGCCGCGGGAGCGGCCGAGCAGCTCGTACTCTACGCCGCGCACGAAGGAGCGGAGCTGATCGTCGTCGAGGGCCAAGGTGCGATCAACCATCCGGCCTACGGCGCGGTCACGCTCGCCTTGATGTCGGGATGTGCGCCCGATGCGCTCGTCTTAGTCTGCGACCCGCGCCGCCGGACGATCGAGACGTATCCGACGCCGACGCTTTCCTACGGCGAAGCGATCGCGATCCACGAGCGCCTCCTCGCCACGATAAAGCCGGCCCCGGTCGTCGGCATCGCGCTCAACACGAAAGGGCTGACCGAAGAAGAGGCGCTCGCCGAAATCGCGCGCGCCCGTGATGAGACCGGTCTCGATGCCGACGACGTCGTCCGATTTGGAGCGCAGCGGTTGTACGCCGGCATCGCGCCGCGGATTGCCAAACGTGCGCCCCTGACGCAGACCCCTCGCTCGTGACCGCCGGGCGCGCTATTGCAGCCGTCGTTGCGATGCTGGTCCTCGCTTGCGGCTGCGCGCGCGCGCAATCACAAGGCTCCAGCACCCGTCACAACCCCTGGACGGTTCCAGGCGTCGTGCGGCTCGGTGAAGACGAGGAACCGGATAGCCTGAACCTCATGTTCGCCCACACGGCGGCGACCGACACGATCTCCGGGCTGCTCTTTTCGTTCTTGCTCCGCTACGACGCGCGTGGCAACTACATCCCGGATCTCGCGACGCAAGTGCCGACGCTGCGCAACGGCGGCATCAGCCCAGACGGCCGTCGAATCGTCGTGCACCTCCGCCGCGGCGTCATGTGGGCGGACGGCGCACCGCTGACGTCAGCCGATTGGCTCTTCACCTATCGCGCGGTCCGCAATCCCGCGAACAACGTCAAGACGCGCTACGGATGGGACGCGATCGCTTCGGCGAGCGCGCCGGATCCCTACACGATCGTGTTGCGGCTCCGACGCCCGAACGTCGCCGTGCTTGGCATTCTCGCCATGGGTGGAGCCGCCTATCCGCCGCTGCCCGCGCACGTCCTGCGCAACACTCCGAACCTTAACGCCGCACCGTTCAACGAACGGCCGCTTTCGAGCGGCCCGTACCTGCTCAAGGAGTGGAATCACGGCTCGTCGCTGGTCTTCGTGCCGAATCCTCGCTACTTTCGCGGCGCGCCGAAATTGAAGGAAGTGATCTGGAAGGTCGTTCCGGACGTCAACACGCTCTTTAACGAGCTTGCGACCCACGAGATCGACGTCTATCCGAACGTCAATCCAAACGGAATTGCGCGCCTGGGCGGCATCACCGGCATTCGCATCGATCGCCGCTTGATCGCAGACTGGCGTCACCTCGGCATCAACGTGAGCCGGCCGCAGCTCGCCGACGCTCGCGTTCGGAGGGCGATCTCCGAAGCCGTCGATTGGAAGCGCATCGAGGAGACCGTCTTTCACGGCATCGACCGGCTCGCGGTATCGGACGTCTTCCCGGAATCGTGGGCCGCACCGGGCTTGCCGCCCTATCGTTACGACCCGGCCGATGGGCGCCGTCTACTCGCGAGGGCGGGGTGGAGGCCGGCCCCCGACGGCATCCTTCGCAAAGGGCCCCTCGCGATGCGTTTGACCATCTACGCGACGACCGGACATCTGGAGAACACCGAATCGCAGCTCTTGATTCAAGCGATGCTGCGAGACGTCGGCATCGACGTCGCGATCCGCAACTATCCCGGCAGCTATCTCTTCGCGACGGACGGCCCGCTCTACACCGGCAAGTACGATCTCGAATGGTCGATCGAAACGAACGGCCCCGATCCCGACAATTCCGGCGATTGGAACGGAGCCTTCATTCCGCCGCGGGGCGCGAACACGTCGTGGCTCAACGATCCGATCGTCAATGCGACGAGCGCGGCGGCCGCCGCGACCTTCGACCTCGCCGCCCGTAAGCGACTCTACCAGCGGGAAGAGGAGCGCATCCGTGAAGTCGTTCCGGCGATCTTCTTTAGCTGGCGAATGAATTACACCGCGATGAACGCCGACCTCAGGAACTACGTGCCGGCGGCGTTTATCGGCGACAGCTGGAACGCTTGGCAATGGAGCATTTGAACGCCTCTCCCTTCGCGCAGACCTTCAAGGCGACGCAAGCGGCACGATTGTTCTTCGAGCCGGCACGCAGCGGCGTCCTGAGCTGGAATACCCACGCGGCTAGCGGGCGGCTTGCATTCCGCCTCTTGCGAGCGCGCCGCGCGTCGAGCGAATGGCTCGACCTTGCGGAATGGCGCCCAGCCGGGGCAAAATCGTTCAGCCCGGAGCACGACGGCACGCGCGTCGACATCGACGTCATTCGCGCCGCGCAGCCGTTCGACGGCATCGAAGTGCGCGCGCACGACGTCGAGTTCGAGCTCGTCGCGTTCTCCTCGCCCGTGCGCGCGCGCCCGTCCCTGCCGTACGCGCGCGACGCGCTTATTCTGGACGTGCCGGCCCGCACGCAATACGAGGGTGCCGGTGACGATCGCGGCTGGTGCAGCCCGGCGAGCCTTTCGATGATTCACGCCTTTCACGGCATCGATCGTTCCGTGGTGGAGACCGCCCGCGGCGTCTTCGACCGCGCCTATAACGGCACCGGAAACTGGTCGTTCAACGTCGCCTACAGCGGGTTGCTCGGCCTGCGGGGCGTCGTCGCGCACCTCTGCAACCTCGATCACGCTCAGCGTTTGATCGAGCGTAACCTTCCAATCGCAATCTCGTACTCCTGGAGCGACGGCGAGCTTCCGGGCGCGCCGCTAGCGCATTCCGACGGTCATCTCGTCGTGCTCTGCGGCTTTACCCGCGACGGCGATTGCGCGATCAACGACCCCGCCGCTGCCAACGTGCGCGTCGTCTATCCGCGCGCCGCCGTCGAGCGGATCTGGCAGCGCAACGAAGGCGTCGCGTACGTCGTCGCACCGGTCGGCATCGAGTACGCCGACGTGCTCCAGTGGGCTTAAAAGAGATCCAGGCAGCGGTCGTGCGCTGCAAGCGCTGTCCCGAGCTGCGCGCGTATGCAGCGCGGATTGCGCGGGAGCGCAAGCGCGCGCATCGCGATTGCACCTATTGGGGGAAGCCGGTTCCGTCGTTCGGCGATCCGCGGGCGCGCGTGATGATCGTCGGTCTCGCGCCTGGAGCGCACGGCAGCAATCGTACGGGGCGCCCATTCACCGGCGACGCATCGGGCGGTTTTCTCTATCCGGCACTCTATCGTGCCGGCTTCGCGTCGCAACCCCAGGCAACCGATCGCGACGACGGCTTGAGGCTACACGATTGCATCATCACCGCCGCGGCGCGCTGCGCGCCGCCGCAGAACAAGCCGACGCCGAGCGAACTGCGGAACTGCTTCCCCTATCTCGTCGAGGAGTTCGACGTGCTCTACCGGTTGCGCGTGATAATCGCGCTCGGCGCGGTCGCCTTTGCGGCCGTACTGAAGCTGCTGCGCGAACGCGGCTTTGCCCTCGAACCGGCGGGCGCCGCCTTCGCACACGGCGCGGAGCTGCGCGCAACGAAAGGACGACAGACCGTCGCCGTCATTGCCTCGTACCATCCGAGCCGGCAGAACACGAATACCGGAAAGCTGACCGTGCCGATGTTCGACGCGATCTTCAAGCGCGCGAACGAGATTCTGGCGCGAGACGCAGATGCAGGTCGCGAAGCAGCTGTTCGGGGACGGGGCTCGGGGCGTCCATCATCACGTCGCGCGCAACCTGGTTCTTTGGAAAGGCCGTAACCTCGCGCAGGTTCTCTTCGCCGCAGACGATCATGACGATGCGGTCGATTCCGAGCGCCATGCCGCCGTGCGGCGGCGCGCCGTACTCCAAGGCGCGCATGAAGAAACCGAAGCGCTCTTCGATCTCTTCGACGGTCAAGCCGAGCATCTCAAAGATCTTGCGCTGCTCTCGTACCTTGTGATTCCGAATCGATCCCGAGCCGAGCTCGTAGCCGTTGAGAACCATGTCGTAATGCTGCGCGCGCATCTCCATCGGAGCGCGGTCGATCAACTCCCAGTCGCCCGGCGCGGGTGCCGTAAAGGGATGATGCGCCGGAATGGGCTTGTGCGTCTCCTCGTCGATCTCGAGATACGGAAAGCCGGTCACCCAGGCGAAGGCGTAGGTGTCGGGATCGCGCAGCTTGCAGCGGTCGCCGACCTCATTGCGCATCTTGCCGGCCACTGCGTACGCGATCTCCCGTGCGTCGGCAAAGAGCAGGAGCGCGTCGCCGGTCTGGGCGCCGAGGGCGTCGCGCACCTGCTCGATCTGCGCCTCGCTCAAAAAGCGCGCGGCCGAGGATTTCACGCCGTCGGCGCCGAGCGCGATCCAGACCAGGCCCTTCCCGCCGAACTGCTTAGCCGTCTCGGTGAGGGCGTCGAACTCGCGGCGTGAGAGCGCCGCCCCGCCGGGATAGCGCAGCGCGACGACGGCGCCGCCCGCCTCGATCGCGGAGCGAAAGACGCCGAACTCCGTACCGGCAAACACGTTCGAGACGTCGGCGAGCTCGAGCCCGAAGCGCAGGTCGGGCTTGTCGAGACCGTACTTCGCGAGCGCCTTTTGGTGCGTGATGCGAGGAAAGGGCGGAAGCTCGATGCCGAGCACCGTCTGCCAGACGTAACGCATGCACGACTCCATCACCTCGAGCACGTCCTCTTGGGTGCAAAAGGAGAGCTCGACGTCGAGCTGGGTAAACTCGACGCCCCGATCGGCGCGTAAGTCTTCGTCGCGCATGCAGCGCGCGATCTGCATATACTTTCCGAAGCCCGCGATCATCAAGATCTGCTTGAGCATTTGCGGCGATTGGGGCAGCGCGTAAAAATGGCCGGGATGGAGACGGCTGGGAACGAGGTAGTCGCGGGCTCCCTCGGGGGTCGATTTGATCATCATCGGCGTTTCGATCTCGGCAAAATCGCGCGAATCGAAGAAATCGCGCATCGCCTTAATGATGCGATGACGCGTGCGCAGGTTTGCCTGCATGCGCGGTCGCCGGAGATCGAGGTAGCGATACTCCAGGCGCAGGTTCTCCTCGACGGGTTCTTCAGAGTTGACCTGAAACGGCGGAACCTGCGAGCGGTTGAGAACCTCGAGCTCTCCTATTCCGACCTCGACCTCGCCGGTCGCCAGCCGCACGTTTTCGGTCCCCGCCGGACGCGGCCGTACGGTTCCCCGAACGCGCAGCACGTCTTCGTTGCGAAGGTGCTCGGCCTGCGCGAAGCTCGGGTGATCGGGGTCGAAGACGATCTGCGTGATGCCTTCGTGGTCCCGGAGATCGACGAAGATCAAGCCGCCGTGGTCGCGGCGGCGGTTTACCCATCCGTTGACCTCGACTTCCCTGCCCACATCGCTCGGGCGCAGGGCGCCGCACGAAACCCTATCGGCCATGCATCGCTTCCTTTATCCCCGAAACGTAATAGTACTGTAGCAAGAGCTCGCGCGCGAAGCGCGAGCGTCCGGCGCGCCGGTCGAGATAGCCGAGAGCGTGCGGCAGCCCAGTCAGCAGCGAGTGGACGCCGAGCGACAGGGGCGTCATGCCGAGCTTGAGCATGACTTCGACGTGCGGGTGCTTGCGGTAGAATCGTACGGTCGAGCGCCCCGCCAAGCGCATCTTCTCTTTTTGATCCTCATACGTTACTGCTTGGCAATGATAGTTCACGGCCTCGGGCTCGTAGAGAATCTCGATGCCGATTCGTTGCAAACGATAGCCGAGCTCCAAGTCCTCGTGACCGTACCCCGTGAAGTCTTCATCGAAGCAACCGGCGCGCAACAAGTCGACGCGCCTCACCGATGCATTGCCGGTAAGGAAGTAGAGCCACGAAAGCTTTTTTCGGGAAGGCGGATGGAGATGCCCGCGTGTTTCGGGACGATCGCGCTTGAAGGCGTACTCGGCGAGATCCTTGACTTGCACTTCGAGCCCGACTACCGCAATCCCGGATCGCTCGCGATGGCGGCGCAGATGCGTCGCGAGCAAATTCGGCGCAGCAAGAATGTCGGCGTCGTTGAAGAGCACGATCTCGCCGCGTGCCGCGGCGACGCCGGCGTTGCGCGCCGCGGCTCGACCGCTATACGCACCCGCCAGGTGGCGTATCGTCGGATGTTGCGCACTCAACCCGGCGAGGTACTCCGCCGTTCCGTCCGACGAGTTGGAGTCGCAGACGAGCATCTCGTACCGTGACGGCGAAAGGTCCTGTGCGAGCAGCGTCGGCATGACCTGCGACAGCTCGCCGAGCCGATTAAAGGTAGGAATGACGACCGAGATCTCCGGTTCTTCAGGCATGAATCAGTCGCCTGACGCCGTCGGCGATCTCCTCGCCGAATCGCCCGAGCGCCGTCGGGTTCTCGCGAGCCGGCTTGCGCACGAGCACGTGCGGGACGCCGTAGGGCGACCACTCTTGCGAGTTCAAACCGAAGTAGCGGTGCTCGAAGGCGACGACCGTCGGCCGATGGACGGCGCTTGCGACGTGCGTCGCGCCGGTGTCGACCGTCACCACGACCCGGCCGCGTTCGAGCACCGCTGCCCACTCGTGAAAAGGCAAGCCGCGCAGCAACCGCGCGACGTGGCCGCTCGACTCAAAAGCTCCCGCAACGTGCTCGCAGTCGCGGGCGCAGGTAATGACGACGGGTGCAAGCCGGGCGAGCCGTTCGACGACAGCAAGCGTTCCATCCAACGTGCTTCCGTGTGAGAACCACCGGCGGCCGAGATGGAGCACGATCGGATTCTCCGGCAGCTCTCGAGCGACGGCCCGGTCCGCGTCGATCACGTCCAAGCGCAGATCCCAGACGCGCTGGTCTGCGCCGGCGAGCGCGACGAGGTCGAGCAGCTGGACCACCTCGTGACGAACGATGCGATGCGGATCTCGCTCGCAAAGCTCGGGATCGGCCTCGGAAATCATGACTTGGTTGACGTAGAGCCTGGCCGTCAAGCGCGCGACCCAGCGGCGCTCGTACGTATAACCGACGCGCACCGGGGCGCGCGTCGCCCCGACGAGCTTGAGATCGACGGCGCGGGGTGCGAGCGCGATGGCGACGTCGTAGCCGCGCAGCTGCGAGCCGAAGGCTCGCGGACCGACGGCGCGCGGCAAAACCAGCAGCTCGTCGACGTCGTCGTTGCGTTCCATCACCACGCTATTGTACTCGCTCGTCACGATTGCGAGGTGCGCGTCGGGAAAGGAGGCCCGAACCGTCGCGATCGCCGGCGTTGAGAGAACGAGGTCGCCGATGCGGTCGGTGCGAGAGAGCAGAATTCTCACGAGCGCAGCGCGCGTTCAAGCTCGCCGAAGTACGCCTCGTTTGCGAGCGCTCGGGCCGCGCGCAGCTGCGCGCGGTCGAGGCCGGCGTCCTGTGCGAGCCCGTCGAGCCGGCGCGTGAAACGCGCCTCGAAATGCAGCGACCTCAATGCCGCGTGGAAAGCGCGTTGCACGGGATTGATCCCAGTCGCGAGATAAGCTCGCCAATTGGGGTGGCGGCGCACGAGCCGCACGGCCGTACGCGCTTGCGCTCGCGCTTGCGCGATCATCTTCTCGACGCTTGCGGCGCGCGGCCGCGGCTTGACATGGTAGACGAGCGCACTGGGATGAAAGAGTGCGCGAACGCCGGCGGCGCGCAAACGCAACCCCACGTCGATGTCCTCCCAGCCGTACTCGGAGAATGATTCGTCGAAACCGCCGATGGCGCGGATCGTTGCGAGCGGCGCCGAGACGTTCGTGGTCCAAAAATAGTTGCCGCTGTAGTTCTTGATGTTCCACACCGGCGGCGGGAGGTCGTCGATCTCTTCGACTTCGATCGCGCCGCCTCGAACGATTGCGTCGGGATGCCTTGCGCCGGCGCGCAGATGCTCCTCCACGAAGTTTGGGAGCGGTAAGACGTCGTCGTCGATGAAAATGATGCGCTCGCCGGCCGCGCGTGAGATGCCGGCATTACGGGCCCGTGCCAGCCCCGAGTTCGCCTGCGTCACGACGGTGAGCGCGCAGGTCGCGCGACGGCGCGCGAGGTCGATGACTTCCGGCGTGTCGTCGGTCGACCCGTCGTCGACCAGGACGATCTCGTAAGCATCGCCGGCGAGACTCTGGTCGAAGCAGGCCTCCAGCACTCGGGCGAGCAGCCCGGCACGGTTGTAGGTGCAGAGCTGGATCGTCGCTTGCATTAGGGAACCTCTGAAGAAGCCGCTGCACCGATCGCGGCGAGCAGTTTCGCCGTAGATCGAGGCGCGCCCGAGGGAGCATAGTGGAGCCCTACGTGACCGAGGGCGCAACAAAGAGATACGGCGAAACTGCCGCCGCCCGAAGGGTTTGGCCGCAAAGCCGCCATCTGCGTTGTCGAAGGCTCGGTCACAGACTGCATAGAGTATGCTCCCTCCCCTTCTCCTCGCATCTGGCGGCTTTGCGGGTCAAACGATCGGTACATCGGCTTTTTCAGAGGTTCCCCAGGATCGACTCCGTGGCTGCGAGGACGCGCGACGCGTCGAGGTTCGCGATGCAGGCGTAATCGCGGCAGTTCTCTTTGGTGTCGCCGTCGTGACATGGGTACGAAGCGCGCACCGTCGCGGTGCGCGGTCCCAGCGGCGACCAGCGCTCCGGAAAATCCGATTGGAACGGAAAGATGCCGACCGTTGGACAGCCGACGGCCGCCGCGACGTGCATCGAGCCCGTCGTGATGCCGACGAAGACCTCCGCCTTACGCGCCAGCGCGCCGAAAGCCCCCAGGCTCGTGCGGCCCGCAATCGAAACGATTTCGGGGTCTCGCGTCAAATCGGCGATTCGATCGGCGATCGCAGCGTCGGCCGGCGAACCGCTCACGAGAATCCGCACGCCGAACCGTTCGCGCAGCGCTCGCGCGATGCTCGCCCAGCCCTGCAGCGGCCAAACTCCTCGTCGCGAAGCGACGGCATTGCATGGATTGAGGATGAGGAACCGCCCTGAGCCCACGCTGAGCATCTGCGCCTCGCGCTCGTCGTCCTCGGTCGGAACGAAGCGGTACTGCCGATCCTCGGTGTCGCACCCGATCGCGCGGGCATAATCGAGCAGGATATCGGACCAGTGCGACGTGATGTCGCCGTTCTCGCTGCGCACCACGACTCGGTGGGTGAATCGAAAAGAGTAGAAACGGCGCGCTTGTCCCACCCGCACCGGTATTGCAGCGAGATGCGCCACGCGAGCGGTTCGAGGCGTCGCCCAGGTGACCACGCACGCGCCGTAGCCGTGCGCGGCCATCCGGTTTGCCAGTACGCGTTCGTCGCCACCGCCGTCGACCAATACTGCGTCGATGTCGGGAACGCACTCGAGCGCTGCGGAATGCGATGGAAGCGTGAGCGCATCGACGATTGCGAAGCGGCGGTGCAGGGCCCTCGCCACGACCGAAGCGACGAGCGAATCACCGATGCCGCCGCCCGCACAATAGAGCAGCGCTCGATCAATCGGCATCGAGCGCTCGAACGAGCTCGCGCGCGTAGAGCGCGTCAAGAAACTGCGCGCGAGCGAATGCGCTCAGCCACGCCGGCGCGCGTCCGCTCGTCGACAGGCCGGCGTAGAGCGCGAGCAAGGGGTCCGGGAGCAGATACCTCGCCCGCAAGAGGTTGAGCGGATGCGCGCCGGTCGCCAAGCGGGCCCGGCGCGACGGGTGTTTGGCAACGAATCTTTGGGCCATGCGCGCCTTCTCGACTGCCTTGCGGCTCTCGACGGCGAGCGTGTTCTCGGCCGGCGGCTTCACGTGCCACAGATACGCATCCCACGCGAACGTCCAGCGCAGACCCGCCGCGCGCAGACGAACGCCCAGCTCGGTATCTTCCCATCCGTAAAGATCGAAACTCTCGTCAAATCCGCCGGCAGAAAGGAAGGCCGCCCTGGAGAGCGATGCATTGCAGGTACAGAGAAAGGCGCGCGAATAGTTCGTCGGACGTGGTTTCGGCCGGCTCTCGTACGACGCAACGTTGACGATCGGCCCGTTGACGATGCGCTCGCCGGCCCCCTGGTGAGCGGCGGCGTGCGCCGCGACCCACGCTTGCGGCAGCTGCACGTCGTCGTCGCAGAAGAGCACGTACCGGCCGGCGGCGGCCGCGACGCCCCGATTGCGGGCCGCGCCGCGATTCGGTCGCGGCATCGCGACGTAGCGGAGCCGGGGATATGCGCGAGCATGCTCCTCGACCACTGCTTTCGTCGGGTCGGAGGACCCGTTATCGACGACCACGATCTCGAAAGGCGGAGCATCGCTCTGCGCGTGCAGCGAGGCGAGCGCGCGTTCGAGATACCGCGCGCGGTCCTTGGTTGCGATGACAACCGAGAACTCCACGGGTCACGCCGCCAAAGCGAGTAACGACTCGGCCATGCGATCCGACGCACCGGCGTGGCCGCGATAGAGCCGCGCGAGCGCTTCGCCGGCCGACTCCAGCCAAGCGCGATCGTCGTACGATTCAAGCGCTATGCGGGCGATGCGTCCGGGAGTTACCGTCCCGTGCACTTCGCGGATGAGCGCGGTTCCGGCATCCATATTCGGTTGGGTGTGATGCATGAAGCGGCGCGAGACGCCGACGGCGACGGCTCGTTTGAGCGGAATGCCCACGACCGGGATTCGGTTAAGGTAGGTCAGCGGCCCGTTGATAGTGACGACTTCCGGCACGTTGAGCGGCGTAAGTGCGACCGCCGGCTTGCCGAGCACGGCAAGCTCGATCGTCTTGGTTCCCGGAATCGTCAGCACGAGCCGCGCGCGCGCGGCGGCCGCGAGCGCGTTGGTGAGAACTGGAATGCGAACGTCGCCCGATAGGGTCGTGAGATAGTCGCGCCCTTCCTCGCCGATCAAGCGTCCCTTGCGGCCGAACATGCGCGGGTGACCGCCCGTTTCGATGGCGGCACGCACCTGAGCGCGCGGGGTGAACGGAGAGATCGCAAAGGAGATCGGAATCTCCGGACGCTCGCGGATGATGCGCAAGGCGACCGCAAAGTAGAACGGGACCATGTTTTCAATCTCGTAGGGCCGCGAGCCGGGCATGACGACGATCCCGTCGGAGGGCGCATTGGGCTCCGGCGCTAAGCTCGCTTCGAAGAGGGCGCCGTCAATCGCAAGATTTCCTACCTCTTCGATGCGGTCGGGAGGCGTGCCCCAGCCGGCGAGCTGCGCGACGTTGCGGCGGTCGACGGCGAAGGCGCGGTCGAAGAGCTTGCGATAAGGGCGACGCGAAAATTTGTACGTGGCGGCCCTTCCCTTCAAGCGCGCGTGGAGGCGGGCTGCGTGCAAAAGATCGCCGCCGACGTACTGCACGACGTCGACGCTCGACGGAACGCCGTCGAGGCGTCCGCCGAGCGCAAGCTTCAAGTAGCTCTTCGGCTCGTAGACCGCGGCTTGTGGAAAAGCGTCGCGCACCATCTGCGCTTCGAAGCCGGTCGCATAATCGTCAGGCACCAAGAAGACGAGTGCGAGGAGGTTCGGATCGTGGCGGTAGAGCGATCGCAGAAGGGGTCGCAGCCACCCGGCGACTTCACCCGGTCCGTTAGCGGTGAGCGCTATATGCATTTAGGAACAACTGCCGCCGCCCGAAGGGGTTTGGCCGAAACGATCGGTACATGGACTTCGTCAGAAGTTCCTTAAGATGCGCGCGATGAGGTCGGTCGTGCTTTCGCGCGCAACGTGCGGCGCGAGCGCGATGCGCCCGCCGTGCCGCAGGACGACGGTTCGTTCGGGAAGCTCGTCCTCGCGGTACTGGTCGCTCTTGACGTGAACGTCGGGACGAATTCGGTCGATGAGCACCTCGGGGGTTCGCTCGCCGAAAGCCACCACGACGTCGACGCTTCGCAGCGCGAGAAGGACGGCGGCGCGCTGCGCGAACGGAACGATCGGTCGCGACGCGCCTTTGATTCGCCGCACCGAGTCGTCGTCGTTCAGACCGACGATGAGCGCGTCGCCCTGCGACCGCGCCCACGCCAGATAACCGACGTGCCCTGCATGTAAAAGGTCGAAGCAGCCGTTGGTGAAGACCACGCTTCGGCCCTCGCCGCGCAGTTCTTCGCGCCATGCCGCCGCCTCTTCTGCGCCGAGGAGCTGTCCGAAAAGCTCCTTCGCTTTCATGTCGCGGGGTCGAGCAGCGCGAGGATCTCGTTCGGCGAGGCCGTGGCGGTACCGAGCTTCGCAACGACCGCGCCGGCCGCGAAGTTCGCCAACTGCATCGCCTGCTCGATCGGCGCACCGGCCGCCAGCGCCAAGCCCAGAACGGCGATGACGGTATCGCCGGCGCCGCTGACGTCGTAGACGGTGCGTGCGACCGAAGGAATTTGGAGACGCTCGCCGGCACGGCCAAAGAGCGCCATGCCGTGTTCTCCACGCGTAATGACCGCGTACCGGCAATCGAGCAGCTCGATCAACCGCGTGCCCGCGCGCTCCAAGCTCGCGTCGTCGACGATCGAGAGGCCCGCGATCGTCGAAGCTTCGGCGGCATTGGGCGCGACGCACGTGATCCCGGCGAAGAGCGCGATGTTCTGCGGCTTCGGATCCGCGAGCACCAGCGGACACCTGGACGCCGCTTCCACGATCTCCCGGCAGAGCAGTCCCTTTGCGTAATCGCTCAAGATTACGGCGTCGCATTGGGCCGCATTTTCTCGCACGAACTCGGTGAGCCGCCGCCGGTCGGCGGTCTTCAACGATGCGGTCGACTCCCAATCTGCTCGCACGACCTGCTGGCCGTGCGCGACGATGCGCGTCTTGCGCGTCGTCGGGCGGTCCAGGATCGTAAACACCCCGGAATCGTCGACTTGCTCGTTGCTCAGCAACTCCCGGACGTGCGCGGCGAAGGAATCGTTTCCGACCATCCCCGCAAAGACGACGTTTGCGTTGAGCGCACGGAGGTTATTCGCGACGTTTCCTGCTCCGCCGAGGGTGAACGAATGATCGGCGACGGCAACGACCGGCACCGGCGCCTCGGGCGAGATGCGCGTAACCGTGCCCCAGATCCATTCGTCGATCATCAGATCGCCGACGACGAGGATTCTCCGTCCGCTCGCGCGCTCGAAGAGCGTTCGCGCGTCCGGCGCCATCAGCGCCGGCGTCAACGAATGCCGCCTTCGAAAATGAGCTGCTGCTCGACGAGGTCGCAGACGATGTGCGCCATCACCTGATGGACTTCCTGAACGATCGCTGCATAGCCGTCGGGCCCGATCAGCGAGTAATCGGCGATCTCGGCAACCTTGCCGCCGCCGTTGCCGGTGAATGCGACGGCGATCGCACCGCGGCGCTTCGCCGCTTCAAGCGCTAGCACGACGTTGCGCGAGCTTCCGCTCGTCGTCATCCCGATTAACACATCCCCGGGATGGGCGAAAGCCTCGACTTGCCGCGAGAAGACGTGATCGTAGCCGTAGTCGTTCCCGATGCAGGTTAACGTCGAAGAGTTGACCGAGAGCGCTTCGCTGTGCAATCCCGGGCGCTCGCGCAGAAAGCGCCCCGAGAGCTCGGCGGCCATATGCTGCGCCTCAGCGGCGCTTCCGCCGTTGCCGCACCAGAGGATCTTCTTGCCGTCACGCAGCGCCGCGACCAAGACCTCAACGATTTTTTGCACTTGATCGCGATAGTGCGGCGCATCCAAGAGACCGCGGCGATCGGCGAGCAATTCGTCGAAAGGGCGCTTCGCGTGGTAGTTCACGGCTCGATCCAAAACAACTCGTCACCTTGCGAGACGAGCTCGCCGTTGCCGGGGACGATCCGCACGATCTTCCCGCCGTCGTCGCTCTGGATCTCGTTGAAGAGTTTCATCGCCTCGAGCACGCAGACGATGTCGCCGGGCTCGACGCGATCGCCGACCTCGACGTACGGCGGCGCGTCGGGCGACGGCGAACGATAGAAGACGCCCGTTAACGGCGCGAGGACCTTGGCTACGTTCGCACCTGCCGCCGGCGCAGCCGGCGCCTCCTGGGCGACCGGCGCGGCCGATGACGCATGCCGTGCCATCGCATGCGGCGGCTCCGCTTGGCGCCGCGAAAGCTCGTAGACGGTATCGCCGAGCTTGACTTTGATCGTCTCGAGATCGTGCTCGTGCATGATTTCGAGCAGCTCGCGTAACGTCTGCGTCTCCTCGGCGTACCTTTCGTCCATTACACTCCCGTCGTCCATTACACTCCCGCTTCTACGAGAGACTCCACAACGACTCTTGGCTCGCCAAGCGGCAGCCGGCGATCGCTGCGGCGCTCGAGATCGCGCAGCACGAGCTCTCCTGAGGCCAGCTCTTCGCTTCCGACGATCAGCGCGTAACGCGCGCGATTCCGGTCGGCAATCTTCAAATGCGCGAGCAGTTTGCGGTCGTTATAATCCGCAAACGTCGGTCCGGGCACCCGGCGGCGCAGCTCTGCCACGATCGGAGCCAGAACCGCTCGCGCCTGTGCGCCGAGCGCGACGGCTTGAATGCCGGAACGCACCGGCTTGCGCTGCTCCCCGCCCGCCTGCAATATCATGAGGAAGCGCTCGATGCCAAGCGCGAAGCCGACGGCCGGCACGTCGGGTCCGCCAAGCGAGGCGACCAATCCGTCGTAGCGGCCGCCCCCGCAGACGCTGCTCTGCGCTCCGAGCAGACTCGAAGTGATCTCGAAGACCGTTCGCTCGTAGTAATCGATGCCGCGTACGATCCGCGGGTTGACGACGTAGGGAATCCCCGCCAGATCGAGGTACGCGACGAGCGCGTCGAAGTGTTCGCGGCAGGCGTCGCAGAGAAACGACGCCGGGACCGGCGCGCTTGCAATGAACGGCGCATCGGCCGGATCTTTGCTGTCGAGCAGACGGAGCGGATTGCGCTGCGCGCGCTCGCGCGACTCCTCGCTCATCGCGGCGAGGTGCGGACGAAAATGCTCGAGCAGCGCTTCTCGATAGCGTGGACGGCAACGCTCGTCGCCCAGCGAGTTGATGTTGAGCGTCGCGTCGTCGATCCCATAGCTCTTGACGAGCTCCCACGCGATCGAGATAACCTCTAAGTCGGCCTCCGGTCCGGCATATCCGAAGCATTCGACACCGAACTGATGCGACTGACGATAGCGCCCCTTCTGCGGCCGCTCGTAGCGGAAGATCGGTCCGATGTAGTAGAGCCGCAGCGGTCCGGACGCGAACAAATGATGTTCGAGTGCGGCGCGGACGACCGGCGCGGTCCATTCCGGGCGCAGCGTCAACGAGCGTCCACCGCGGTCGGTGAACGTATACATCTCTTTCTTCACGATGTCGGTCTGCTCTCCGACGCCCCGCACGAAGATTTCGGTATATTCGAAGATCGGCGTGCGAATCTCGCCGTAACCGTAGCGAGCCGCCAGCGAACGAATGCGCGCCTCCAGCTCGTTCCAGCGTCCCGATTCGGGCGGAAATATGTCCGCTGTGCCGCGCGGCGCGCTCAAATTCTCCGGCATACTCTGCGTCATCCTTCGCCCAAGCGCCACGCTAGCCATTGCGCGTGCGCGCGTGATTGTTTTGCGTGCGCAATCTCCTCTATGGAGCGGCGGCGCTGGCGCTTGCGACCGCATTCTCTCCCGAAACGATTCGCTCTGCGCTGGCCGCGTCGGCGAGCGCGCTCTTCGAGGCGACGCCATTCTTGTTTGCGAGCGTCCTTCTGGCACGGCTGCTGCGACGGCGCGCGCGCATCGTCGAGTATCTGGGATGCGGCTGCTGCGCCGGGCCTTCGGCACGTTCGCTTCCGGCAGGCGCGGCGACGTGGCTCGTCTTCGGACCCTTCGTCGCGATCGCGCGTTATCTCGCGGCGCTGCTCGCGGCACACGTCCTGGCACGGTCCGGCAGCGGCATAGATTCCGAGCATCGCGAACGGCCGCATGCGTTGGGCGAGCTCGCCGGCGTGCTGCCGGCGGCCGCGATCGCGGGGGCCGCGATGCAGGCTGCCGCGCTCTTCGATCCCGGCCGGCTGCCGCCGGTCTTCGGCGCGCTGCTCGGTGGAGCGCTCGGTTTGGTCGCCGCGCCCTGCGCGCTCGGCTCGGTCGCGGTTGCCGGCGCGCTCCGCGTTCACGCTCCTGTCGCGGCGGCGGCCTTTCTGTGCGTTGCCGGTATCGTAGATCTGCGCGCGTTCAGGCGCGCGTCGCACGCGATCGGCGGAGACGATGCGCTGGGCTATGCGTTGCTCGCGGTCGCCCTCGCAATCGTCGCCTGGCGCCGCGGCGACGCGCTCGTCCATCCTGCGCTGACGGCGCCGCTTGCGTGCTGCGCCTGCGCGTCGGCCGTCTGTGCGGCCGCGTACCGCCGGCGCCGATGCGGCGTGGCGCGCTTTGCGCCGTTGGTAATGCTTGCCGGAGCGCTCGTCGGCGCGCCGGCTCCGCAATACCATGCGACCGAAACAACGTTGAGCGATCTCTTCGCGGGAGAACGTCTTACGTTCACGGGCGCGCTCGTCCGCGATCGAAATGCGAGCGCGATCGTTCGGTATGCGATCACCTGCTGCCGCGCCGACGCCTCGCCGATCGCGGTGCGTCTCGACGCAACGCCGCCCTATCCCGCGGGCACCTGGCTGCGCGCCGACGGAACGATTGAAAGCCTCGGCGGCGATCTGCGTCTGGTCCCGCGCGCTATCGAGCGTGTACCGGCGCCGGCCGATCCGTTCGTGTACTTATAAAGCGCTGCACTTCGCGCAGCGCCCGGCGTTCCGAGGCGCTTTTGGCACCGAGCGCCAAACCGCCACTCCACGCCCCCAGGCCCACTTCGCGGCCTGGGCCCCCCAAATAAGGCGCTGCACTTCGCGCAGCGCCCGGCGTTCCGTGGCGCTTTTGGCACCGTACGCCAAAACGCCACTCCACGCCCCCAGGCCCACTTCGCGGCCTGGGCCCCCCAAAAAGTCGCTACGAAAGGTTCGTGTTTGTGCGCGGCTCAAGCAGCTCGACCGGAATCCCGTTGGGGTCTTCGACGAACGCGATCGCGCGCGTCCCGCTCGGCGACTTGTAGACGTCTTTGAGAATTTTTACCCCCTTCGCTTTGAGCGAGTTCACGTACTCGCGCAAGTCGCCATCGGCCTCGACGGCGAGATGTTCGTACCGGTTTCCGAGCTGGTACGGCGGGTGCTCTTCGAGGTCGTACACGAGCTCGATGTACGCATTCCAGTCGCGTCCAACGAACGCCATGTCGGCGTTGCCGGGGTAGTGGTAAGGACCGTCGAGCAGCCGCAGGCCAAGTTTGTCGGTATAGAAGTCGATCGACTCTTTCATGTCGTCGACGAAGATCGAAGTATGCAAGAATCGCGGCATGGCAATATCTCCTTAGAACGATCTCTTTAACAGAGAAGCGAGGCACTCCGCGAGTCTGTCGTAGGTCCCCGCGGCGTCCCCCTCCATCCCCGCGGCGATGTCGGCGTCGCGAACTTCCCTCGAGGGGTAGAGAATCGTGGCGGTCATCGTCGTCTTGCCGCTCTGCTCGGTGCAGGCTACCGTCGATTCGACGGTCGGCCAGTTATCGAATGACTCCGTGCGGACGATTCGCTCGGGCGGCAGAATCTGTAGAAAACGGCCGCGCATCCCCATTTCACGCCCGTCGGGACCCCGCATAACGAAACGGCATGTGCCTCCCACCCTCAGATCTACTTCGCAGAAGGGTAAGGACCATCCAGGCGGTCCGAACCAACGTTCGAGCAGTTCGGGTGTCGTCAAAGCCTCAAAGACGAGCTCGCGCGGAGCATCGAATACGCGCGTCAGCACGATCTCGCGATCCGATGGTGTCGTCATTCTTAGCACGGCAGCATCGCCGACTAATGCGCAAAGTAACGGTACGTCGAGAAGACGAGCGCCGCGCCGCGGCGATCGGCAGCCGCGACGACCTGGTCGTCCCGAATCGACCCGCCGGGCGCGATGATCGCCGTGCATCCGCCGTCGACCGCCGCTTCCACACCGTCGGCAAAGGGGAAAAAACCGTCGCTCGCGCAGGCGGCGCCGCGCGCGTGCGGGCCGGCGCGGTGCGCGGCGATTTGCACGGCGCTGACGCGGTTCGTCTGTCCCGCGCAGATGCCGCGCGTGGTGCCGCCTTTGACGATGACGATACCGTTGCTCTTGACGTGCCGCACGACGTCCCACGCAAATGCCAGATCGTGCCACTCCTGTGCGTCGGGCGTTCGCCGGCTGACGACGCGCCACTCTTCGGAGGGCGCGTCCGGATCGTCGTCTTCGGCGAGCACGCCGCCGAGCGCGCTGCGAAGCCTCAACTCGTGCGCGAGTTCGTCGGGAAGCGTCCGGCCGAATCGCATCACGCGTAAGTCCTTCTTGCCTTTGAGAATCGCGAGCGCTTCGTCATCAAAGCCCGGCGCGGCCACGATTTCGAGAAAGAACTCGCGCAGCGCGAGCGCCGCCTCGTGGTCGATCGGCGCATCGGTCGCGACGATCCCGCCATAGGCCGAGACCGTGTCGGCGTGGAGCGCTTCGCGTACCGCGAGCGCTACGCTCGAGCGCTGGGCGACGCCGCATGGAACCGCGTGCTTGACGACGGCTGCCCGAACGAAACGTTCGCGGTCGCTGCCAAACTGTGCGCCGAGCGGCGCCCGGGAGAGCAGTCGAAGGGTCGCGTCGAGGTCGAGCAGATTATTGTACGAGAGGGCCTTGCCGTGGAGCTGCTCCGGCAGGCGTTCGACGCGATCGAGGTAGAACGCCGCGCGCTCCTGCGGGTTCGTTCCGTACCGCAACCGCTTCGCCAGCGGAAGCGTCAGCGCAAGCGCTCCCGGCAGTTGGCTTGGGAGCACTTCGCCGGCAGCAGCGAGGTAATGCGAGATCGCTACGTCGTACTCGGCCGTGCGTTCGAAGGCCGCAATTGCAAGCTTGCGTCGCAGTGCTCCGGGTATCTCGCCCCCCTCGATCGAATCGCGAAACTCGCCATACTGCGATGGGTGACTCAGCACCGCAACGTGCTCGAAGTTCTTCGCCGCCGCGCGGAGCAGCGCAACCCCGCCGACGTCGATCTGCTCGATCGCTTCGCTTAGCGTCGCGCCGCCTCGGGCCACAGTCGCTTCGAACGGGTAGAGGTTAACGACGACCGCGACGATCTCCGGAATCGCGTACTGCTCGGCTTGCGATACGTGCTCGAGATCGGCGCGCTCGTAAAGGATCGCGCCGAAGACTTTGGGATGGAGAGTCTTCACCCGCCCGCCGAAGAGGGCGGGAAAGCCTGTGAGCTCCTCGACGTCGCGCGCGGGGATGCCTCGATCGTGCAGAAACACGCGCGTTCCGGAAGTCGCGTAAATCTCGATGCCGCGCTCCGTCATTCCACGTGCCAGCTCGGCCGCACCGGTCTTGTCTGAAAGGGAGAAGAGTGCCCCCTTTCGCCGCCCGGGCGAAACCTCAGGCAAGCATCGCCTCGGCTTCGCTCGCGAGCTCAGCGGAGACGATCGCGCTCACTCCCGCATCGCGCGTCGTCACGCCGTAGATCCGATCTGCCATTTCCATGGTTTTTTTGTTGTGCGTGACGATGAGCATCTGCGAATCGGCCGCAAACTCGCGCACCATCGCACAGAACCGGTCGATGTTCGCGTCGTCGAGCGCGGCATCGACTTCGTCGAGCAGGTAGAAGGGCGCCGGTTTCGTCGCAATCAGCGCAAAGATCAAGGCGGCTGCCGTCATCGCGCGCTCGCCGCCGGAGAGCGCTGCGAGCGGCATCTCCTTTTTCCCGGGTGGACGGACGGCGATCTCGATGCCGGTCTCGGAGAGATTCTCCGGCTCTGTCTGCCACATCTTTGCTTCGCCGCCGGCGAAGAGCCGCCCGTACATCGTCGCAAACGCCTCGGAGACCCGCGCGAGCGTTTCATTAAACTGTGCCTGCGTCTCGCGCTCGATCTCGCGAATCGACTCGAGCAGCGTCTCGCGTGCCCTTGTGAGATCGTCCATTTGTGTGCGCAAGAACTGCTCGCGCTCGGCAACCTCGCCACGTTCGGCCTCGGCGTTGAGGTTGACATTCGCTTGCAGGCGCGCGAGCTCGTCGCGCAGCCGCGGCAGCTCCTCGACGACCGAGTCGGGATCCGCCCGATAGCGCTGCTCGACGTCGGCGCATTCGTCGTTCGTCGCCGGATTCTGCGCAAACTGCGAGACGAGCATGCCGAGCTCCGCCTCGACTTGCGCGAGCCGCGTGCGATGCGCCTCGCCGCCCGCGCCCGTATCGCGCTCCTCCTGTTCGGCGGCTCGCAGCTCGGCTTCGAGCTGCGCTTGGCGCGCGGCTAGCTCTTCGCGTTCGTTGCGCGCTGCTTCAACCTGCGCGTCGAGTGCGGTGACGCCGCTGCGAAGACCGGCGACGTGCGCGTGAGTGGTGCGCGTCTCCTCGACCAACGCGGCGATCTGCGCTAGCATCTCTTCGCGCGCCAACCCGCCGCGCTCGCGATCCTGATCGAGCATCGCGAGACGCGCGCGAGCCGCGTCGCGTTCGGCAGTCAGCGCGGCCGCCCGCTCGCGAAGCTCCGCGCCGCGCGCGTTGGTCGACGCGTACGCCGACTCGGCGCGCGCGATCTCATCGCGCACGCGCGCGAGCTCGCCTTCGAGGCGCAAGCGTTCCTCGTCGCCGCGCGCAGCTTGCGGTTCTCCGCGCTCGTACTCCCGCTCGAGCTCGCGGGACCGCGCGGCGCGAGCGTGCAGCTCCGCGACCGCCGCACGCGCTGCATCGAGATCGGCGCGCGTACGCTGCACCTCCGACGCAAGCGCCGCTGTCTCGGCACGCAAGCCCTCGAGCCGCGATTCGACGCGGGCCTGCCGCTCGCGCGCGCCATCCCGCGTCCCGATCGCGGTGTCGGCCCGCAGATGCGCCGCGCGCAAGGCCTGGTCCGCCTCCTCCAGCTTCGCGCGCATTCCTACCAGGCTTTCTCGCAAATTTGCAGCCTGGAATCGGCGCGACAGAATCGAGCGCTCGCGAACGAAGCGTCCGCCAGTGATCGCGCCGCCGCCGGTGATTTGCTCCCCACTCAGCGTAACGATCGTGTCGCGCAATCCTCGCGCTCGAACGAGTTCGATCCCGACCTCGAGCGTCGTAACGATCAGGACGCTGCCGACCAGAAAGTTGACGATGCCGCCGTATCGCGCGTCGGCGCGCACCAGCTCGTGCGCATATCCCAGCACGCCGGGCACGTCCGCTAGCCGGTCGTCGAGCCGCCGCCCCTCGCGGTTTGCCAGTGTGTCGAGCGGCAAGAACGTGGCGCGCCCGGCTTCCTTGCGATTGAGAAATTCGACGCATCGTTCGGCGTCTTCCGAGGTCGCCGTCACGACGTTCGAGAGACGCGCGCCGAACGCGACGTCCATCGCGCGCGCGTATCGCTCGTCGGTCGTGATCAGGTTTGAGACGATCCCTTCGATCCCGCGCAGCTCGCCGCGCTGCCAGGCGTCGACGATTGCGCGCGTGCCGGGAACGTGGCCCTCCAGGGAGTTCTCCAGCTCTTCGATGGTGTGAAGCCTCGACTCGGCGGCCTTCACTTCGACCGAGTGGTCGCGGTGCGCGGCGACCGCCCGCGCTACCTCGTGGTGCGCGAGGGTGGCTTCGCGCTCGGCGTCTTCGCCGCGCCCGCGCGCGTCGAGCAGCGCTTCCTCGGCAATCTCGAGCTGGCGCCGGCGCTCGCCATCCCGGTGCAGAGCGCCACCGGCGACGATCTCGATCTGCTCCGCCCGCTCGCGGGCCGAGCGCCCCTCGTTCTCGAGACGCTCGGCCTCGGCACGCAGACTCTCGGCGTGCACGCGACGTTCCGCTTTGCGCGCCGCAAACTCAGCCGCCCCCGCTTCCACCTCGCGCAGCTGCGTGAAGATGGTCTCCAGCCTCACGCGCGCGTCGGCAAGCGCCGCTGCGGCGGCGAGCTCGCGCTCCCGTGAGGCCTCGATTTCCTTTGCAAGCGGCTCGATGCGCTCGTTCAATCCGTCGAGCGCAGCGAGCAGCTGCGCCCGTTCCTGGACGACCCGCGCCGCATCCTGCGAAGTCTGCGTCGATTGCCGCTCGAGCGCTTCGCGCCGCGCCAACGCCGCGGCGTATTGCGCTTCGAGCCTTGCGAGGTGTTCGCGCTTACTCTGCGCCTGCGAGCGAAGCTCCTCGAGCTGCAGCTCGCAGCGGTAGAGCTGCGTGCGCACTTTCGCAACCTCGCCGCCGAGCGACGCAGCCTTCTCCGCGGCCGCACCGCGAAGCTCCTCGTTCTTCGCGATCTGCTCGCGAAGGCAGTCGCATTCGGCGCGCCGACTCGTGCTCGCGCGCAAATAGCCGAGTATCTCGAGATCGCGCACCCGGGCGCTCACCCGGCGATAACGGCGCGCGCGCCGCATTTGCGTCTCGAGTTCCGGGATGCGCCGCTCCAGCTCCGAGATCAAATCGTTGATGCGAATGGCGTTCTGTTCCGTCCGCTCGAGCCGGCGCATCGATTCGTGTTTGCGCGAGAGAAACTTTCCGATACCGGCGGTTTCTTCGAAGAGCGCGCGGCGCTCGACCGGTTTGCTCGTGAGAATTGCGTCGATCTGGCCTTGCGAGACCATCGCGTACGTGCCCGGGCCGAGACCGGTCCCCATCAAGAGATCGAGAATGTCGCGCAGACGGACCTGCGTGCGGTTGATGAAGTACTCGCTTTCGCCGACGCGATAAGCCCGCCGCGTGATCTCGACCTCCGCAAACTCGATCGGGAGCTTTCGATCGACATTGTCGAAGAGTATCGAGACCTCTGCAAGACCGAGCGGCTTGCGCGCTTCGTTGCCCGAAAAGATTACGTCCTCGAGCGCGCGTCCACGCAGGCTCTTGCTCGACGTTTCCCCCAGGACCCATCGAAAGGCGTCGACGAGGTTCGATTTGCCCGACCCGTTCGGCCCGACGATCGCCGTGACGCCGTCGCCGAACTCGAGCGCCGTCGGATCGGCAAACGTCTTGAACCCGAAAGTCCGAATCCGCCGCAGCTTCATCCGGCCGCACCCTCGCGCGCGTCGAGATTCGCGGCGATCGAAAGCAACGCGGCCCGCGCTGCGGCTTGTTGCGCAGCCTTCTTAGATGACCCCTCCCCTTTGCCCAAGATCTTGCCCTTCACGCTGACGCGCGATTTGAAGGCCGGGTGCTGGGGCGTGCCGCGGTTCGTCTCACGATAGACCGGAGTCGCGGCGAGATGCTCTTGCGTGTAATGTTGCAGCCGGGTCTTGGCATCGAGAGGGGCCTCGGAGGAATGGTCGAGATGCTCGATGTGCTGGGCGACGACGAAGCGTCGCGCCTTTTCAAGACCGTAACGCAGATAGAGCGCGCCGACGAAGGCTTCGAATGCGTCGGCGAGCACCGACGTGTTCTCGGCACCGCCGGCTGCGCGCATGCCGGCGCCGAGCCGAGTCAATGCGCCGAAACCGAGGCGGGCCGCCGTTTGCGCGAGCTGCGCGTCGTTCACGATTGCGGCCTTGCGCAGTGTGAGCACACCTTCCGGCTCGTCGGCGAACCGTTCGAAGAGCCAGCCGGCCGCGATGCATCCGAGAACCGAATCCCCGAGAAACTCCATGCGATCGTTCGATGCGCCTCCGCATTCCTTCGCGTAGCTTTGGTGAACGAACGCCCGCTCGAAATCACTTAGGTCCTCGATCTTGCGGACGCCGGCAACGCGCAGCAGCGCGCGCAGGCGTCGCCGATAGCTCTCCCCGCTCATCCTCGTGGACTGTAACGCACTCCGGCGCTATCGTACCTTGCCGAAGACGATCACGCTATTATGACCGCCGAAACCAAATGAGTTCGAGAGAGCAGTGCGGATCGGCGCGCGGCGTGCGACGTTCGGGACGTAATCGAGCCGGCATTCGGGATCGGGAAATTCGTAGTTCGTCGTCGGCGGCATAGTGTCGCGCGCGACCGCAAGCGCCGTCGCAACCCCCTCGATGCCGCCCGCCGCGCCGAGCGCGTGTCCGTGCATCGATTTGGTCGAGCTGACGCCAATCTCGTAGGCGTGCGGTCCAAAGGTCTTTTCGATCGCCCTGGATTCCGCGGGATCTCCCATCGGCGTCGAGGTGCCGTGCGCGTTGATGTAATCGACGTCGCCCGGCTCGATCCCAGCGCTCTGGAGGGCCCGTGCGAAGGCGAGGAGGACGCCGTTGCCGTCGGGGTCCGGAGCGACGAGATCGTAGGCGTCGGAGGATTGCCCGTAGCCGAGCATTTCGCAATAGATCGAGGCGCCGCGAGCGCGCGCGTGCTCGTACTCCTCGAGCACGAGGATCCCGGCGCCTTCGCCCAGGACGAAGCCGTCGCGCTCCCGATCGAAGGGCCGGCTGGCGTGAGTGGGATCGTCGTTGCGCGTCGACAACGCCTTCATCGAACCGAAGCCGCCGATCGCGAGAGGCGAGACCGTCGCCTCGCTGCCGCCCGTGATCATCGCGATGGCTTCGCCGTGGACGATTGCATTAAAGGCGGTGCAGAGCGCATCGTTCGCGCTCGCGCACGCGCTTGCCGCAGCAAAGAAGGGTCCACGATAGCCATAAGCCATGGAGATGTGCGCCGGCGCGGCGTTCGCCATGAGCATCGGAATGAAGAAGGGCGTGACTTTGGCCCACGTTCCGTTTTCGTTCGCCTTGTCGGAGTTCAACCAGAAGGTAATGATGCCGCCGATACCGGTTCCGATCACGCCGCCGACATGCTTCTTGAACTCGGGATCGTCGGGAAGCTTCGCATCCTCGATCGCCTCGCGAGCCGCAACAAATGCGAACTGCGTGAAACGGTCCATGCGGCGCGCTTCCTTACGCCCGATGAGCTCTTCCGGTTTGAAGTTCTTGACCTCGGCGGCGATGCGGCAGTCGAAGAGGCTCGCGTCAAAGGCCGTGATGGGTGCGACGCCCGATTCGCCGGCAATCAGGCGTGTCCAGAACTCATCGCGGGTATTGCCAACGGGGGTGACTGCCCCGAGCCCCGTGACGACGACCCGTCGGCGGGCGGGCGGCTGCATACTCGAAGCGCTCAAAACTACAGCAAGTTACGGCGGGCTCCGCGCGCATCCCCGCCGAGCAAATGCGGCCCGTGCGCTCGGGGTGCTTGCGCCCGACGCAGGTCGCTGGCTATAATCAGGGGCTGTCTGCCACCAGGGTGTGGGGCACTACTCTTTGCCTAAAGGGACGTTATGAAGCGGACGTATCAGCCGCATAATCGCCGCCGCAAACGCGTGCACGGCTTCTTGGAACGCATGCAGACCAAAGCGGGCCGTAAGGTGCTCGCGCGCCGCCGAAAGAAGGGGCGTCATCGCCTTACCGTCTGATGCGCCGCTTTGCAAGCCTAAGCCGCCAAGCGGACTTCGCGCGCTTGCGGCGCCAAGCCCGGCGCATTTCGACCAAGAGCCTCGTCATTTATCGCAGTGATCCGCTTCCCGGCGATGCCTCGGCAGTGGTTGGCATTACGGTGAGCAAGTCGATCGGAAAGGCCGTGATCCGCAATAAGCTGCGCCGCCGGCTGGCGGCGATCGTTCATGAAGCGCTCGCGCACCGGCAGGCGATGCGCCTGCTCGTGGTCGCCCGTCCGTCCGCTGCGCAAACCGCCTTCCCGCACCTGAACGCCGAGGTAACCTCGGCCCTCGAGCGAGCATAACGGCGATGCGGCTCCTGCTCGGGGTTATTCGCCTCTACCAGCTCTTGCTCTCGCCCCTTCTGCCCCGGGCCTGCCGCTTCTATCCGACCTGCTCGCAGTACGCGCTCGTCGCGATCCGCGAGCACGGCGTGCCCCGCGGCGCCTGGCTCGCGATCGCGCGGCTGGCCCGCTGCAATCCATGGCACCCCGGCGGCGTCGATTTCGTGCCCGCCAAAGGAATCCACACTTGCACCTGATTCTCGGCGCCTCGTGGCTCGACCCGATCGTCAACGCGCTTTCGGCGATCGTTCTGGCAATCGACAAGCCCATCGGCAATTTGGGTTGGAGTCTGGTCATCCTCGCCGCGCTCATTCGACTCGTTTTTTGGCCGTTGAACACCGCACAGTTCAAGAGCCTTCTCAAGATGCAGAAGATTGCGCCGCTCATCAAGCGGGCTCAGGAGCGCTATAAAGACGACCGCCAAAAGCAGCAGCAAGAGACGATGGCGCTCTATAAAGAGCACAAGGTCAATCCGTTCGCCGGATGTTGGCCGATGCTGGTGCAGTACCCCGTCATTTTCGGCGTCTACTACGTCGTGATGAATCACAAGCCGCTCTTCGAAAACCAGCACTGGCTATGGATCGGAAGCGCGATCTCGCACGCGGCGCCGAAAATCTTCGGCGTGCCGGTCTTCGCGATCAGCTTAGCACACGCCGATCTCGTCTTGGTTTTACTCTACGCATTCTCAATGTACCTGAGCGTTCGATACGTCAGCATGCCGGCGACCGATCCGCAACAAGCGCAGATGCAGCGGAGCATGGCGATGATCTCGCCGATCATGCTGGGCTTTTTCGGTTGGCGCTATCAGTGGCCGTCCGCGATGGTGCTCTATTGGTTTTCGTACAACGTCTTTACGATGGCTCAGCAATTTTATATGCTGCGCCGCTACCACCAGCCGCTCGCGCTCATCGACAGCGAGCACGTCATCACCGCGGACGTTTCCGGCGCGGGCGGTTCGGCGAAGGCGCTCCCGGCAAAGGCTGCCCCCAGCGGCAACGGGGTCGCAAAGCCGAAATCGGCCCGGTCGGCACGTTCGAAGCGACGAAACAAGCGAGGCGCATAAGTTCTCACCATGCTTTACGAAGACGATTTCGAGTTCGAAGAACAGCCGGCCGACATTCGCGACCGAACGATCGGAGGCAAGCCCGGCGGCAAGTCGGGCGGGGGACGCGGCGGGGGAACCCGCCGCCCGCGCGCGCCGAAACACGGCCGCTCCGAGACCGCCGGCGAGGTCCCCGAAGAGGCGAAGCCCGCGCTCGACCTATTGCGCGAAATCCTCGAGCGCATGGGCGTCGGATCGGTGGAGATTGGCTACGTCAGCCGGCCCGAAGGCGAGTACCTGGAGATCGGCGGCCCGAACCTGGGCATGCTGATCGGGCGTCACGGGAATACGCTCGAGGCGCTCAACCTGCTCTTCAATAACTCATTCAACGCCGGCGTGCGCACGAATCGTCGGTATTACACGATCGATGCCGAGGGCTATCGCGCCCATCGAGCCGACCAGCTCAAGAACCTGGCGCTGGCGACGCTCGAGCGCTGCGTGCGCGAACGCGAGCCGCAGAAGCTCGAGCCGATGCTTCCATCCGAGCGCAAGCTCATTCACCTTGCGCTGGCAACCTCCGAGCTGGTGCGCACCGAGTCGGAGGGAGAAGAGCCCGAGCGCCGAGTCGTCGTTCACCCTCGTTGACCGAGACGGTCGCGGCGATCGCGACACCGCCGGGGAAAGGTGCGATTGCGATCGTCCGCGTGAGCGGCCCAGGCGTTACCGATCTCGCGCGGCGACTCGTTCGAACAAAATCAGCGCTGCGGCCGCGGGCCGCGACGCGCGCCACGATCCTCGACGAGCGCGGCGACGTGCTCGACGAAGGGCTGGCGATTCTCTTTCCGGCGCCGCACAGCTACACGGGGGAAGCGATGCTGGAGCTACACCTGCACGGGTCCCCTGTCGTCGCTCGCGAGGTCATGCGCGCGCTACTGGCCTGCGGGGCGCGGCTCGCCGAGCCCGGCGAATTCACGCGCCGCGCCTTTCTCAACGGAAAGATGGATCTTCATGCGGCCTCCGCCGTCGCCGACGTCATCGACGCCGAAACGCGCTCGGCGGCGCGCGCGGCGCTCGCCAATCTCGGAGGCGGCCTCGCGGCAAGGGTTCGAGAGTTGCGCGCCTCGCTGGCGCGCCTCTTGGAGGAGCTTGCGGGAACGATCGACTTTCCCGACGAGGTTCCCGAACCCGACCGCGGCCGGCTCGAGGAGCGGCTCGCGCCGCTGCGCGCCGCGCTTCACGGGCTGCGCCGCGACGGCGAGATCGGGCGGCTGATCCGCGAGGGCGTTGCGGTCGCTATCGTCGGGCCGCCAAACGCCGGAAAGTCGTCGCTCCTCAACGCGCTCGTCGGTGAGGATCGCGCGATCGTCTCGGAGATTCCCGGAACGACCCGCGATACGATCGAGGAGAGCATCACGATCGACGGCGTCTCCGTTCGCCTCGTCGACACCGCCGGCATCCGCGCGCACGCCGACCGGCTCGAAGCGTTCGGCATCGAACGCACCCAACGCGCGCTGCGCGCGGCCCGCATTGCACTGGTCGTCATCGACGGGTCGCAGCCGCTCGGCGACGAGGCGGCCGGTCTCCTCGAACGAACGCGCGACAACGAGCGGATTCTCTTCTTCAACAAGGCCGATTTGGGAACACAAGGCGCGCGCGAGCGACCGGAACCCAACGCAGTCGTCGGCAGCGTTCGCGACGTCGCGACGGTCGAAGATCTGCGGCAAGCCATCGCCCGCATCGGTTGGGGCGGCGAGCGCCCCGATGCATCGCGGCCCCACCTCGCCGCACTCCACGAGTTCGACGCGGTCAACGCGGCAATCGACGCCCTCCAACAAGCGTGCCGAACGCTGAGCTCGAACGAACCGCTCGACTTCGTGACGACCGAGCTGCACCGCGCATTTTCCGCGCTTGGGCATGTAAGCGAGCAGGTAGGCGCCGAAGAGGTGATCGACGGGATCTTCTCCCGTTTCTGCATCGGGAAATAGCGATGCTCACATGCGAAAACGCGAAAGGAATTCGTTATGCAGCGCACTCTCCTCGCGGGCCTCGCGGCGCTATGCTGCTTTATGCCGTCGATCGCGCAGGCGAAAGTCGTGCCCGCTCTCGGCGTGACGATTCAGAGCTGCGTGGTCAACTCGAACGGAAGCGCTCAGACCAACGGCATCAACGTCGTGTACTACAACACGCATCCGTCGCCGGCGACAGAAGTCGATTTTCTCGTTCGCTATCACAAACATCAGTTCGTGCTGATCGACCGGGGAACGTTCTCGCAAGGCGCGCAGATCAACCATAACCTTACCAACGCTCTCGTCGGCTATCCGTGGTATGGACCGAACCCGGGAATGTGCACGGTCCAACGCGTGATTCTCGCCAACGGGAAGGTGCTGGAGTAGCGCCGTGCAGAGCTATGCAATGATCGACACCCTGACTCGTAACTGGTGGATGTGGCTCATCCGCGGCATCGCCGCCGTGATCTTCGGCGTTCTGGCCTGGCTCTGGCCGGGTTTAACGTGGATAACGATCGCGATTCTGTTCGGTGCGTACGCATTCGTGGACGGGATTTTTGCGATCGTGGCGACGTTCCGCGCCGCCGAGACCGGGCAGCGATGGTGGCCGTTTCTCATCGAAGGCATCGTCGGCATCTTGATCGCCGCGATCACCTTCTACGACATACGAATTACGCTGCTCGCCCTCTACTTCACGATCGCGGCCTGGGCGTTTCTTACCGGCATCTTCGAGATCGTCGCGGCGGTGCAGCTGCGCAAGCTCATCGCCAACGAGATCTGGCTAATTATCGGCGGGATCGCTTCGATCGCGTTCGGCGTGTTGATGGTGCTCTTTCCGCTGGCCGGCGCGCTCGCGATCATCTGGCTGATCGCGGCGTATGCGATCGTCTTCGGCTTCATCATGATCGGCTTTTCGCTGCGCCTGCGGGCACACGCGCAGACGCCGACCGCTACGGTGACGAGCTAAGCGATGAGCGACGACGCCGGCACGATCGTCGTCGGCGGCGGTCATGCCGGCGTCGAAGCGGCGCTGGCGTCGGCGCGCATGGGCGTTCCGACGATACTCGTCACGGGCGACCCGGAAAAGATCTGCACGCTTCCGTGCAACCCGTCAATCGGCGGCAGCGCGAAGGGGCAGCTCGTTCGCGAGATCGACGCGCTTGGCGGTGCCATGGCCGCAATCGCCGACCGGTGCAGTCTGCACGCGCGTTTCTTGAACGAGAGTAAAGGTCCGGCGGTTCGCGCGTTGCGCCAGCAGATGGACAAGCCGTCGTACGCCCGCACGGCATTGGCGCTGCTGCGCGCGCAGCCAAATCTCGCGATAAGGCGCGCCTTGGTCGAGGATCTCGTCGTCGAGGCGGGGGCCGTGCGCGGTATTTCGTGCGCCGACGGGACGCGGCTCAAGGCTAAGAGGGTAGTCCTTGCGACCGGGACGTTCTTGGGAGGAAAGTCCTTCCGGGGAGACGTCGTTCGTGACGAAGGACGCTTCGGCGAGGCGCCGGCGATCGGCTTGGCGGCCGCGCTGCGCTGCTTGGGCTTTCCGACCCTGCGGCTGAAAACCGGGACGCCGCCGCGGGTCGACAGAACGAGCGTCGACTACCAGGCGATGATCCGTCAGCCGCCGAGTCTGCGTCCGCTGCTCTTCTCGTATGCGAGCGAGTCTCGTTTCGCCGGCCCGCAGCTTCCTTGCCACCTCACCGAAACGAACGCTCGAACGCACGAACTCGTTCGGAAAAACCTGCGCTATTCACCGCTCTACGGCCTCGATTTGATCCGCGGGATCGGACCGCGATACTGTCCCTCGATCGAAGACAAGGTCGTGAAGTTTGCGCATAATCCGACGCATCAGATCTTCATCGAGCCCGAAGGTTGGGAAGAGCCGACGCTCTATGTCGCGGGCTTTTCGACCTCGCTGCCGGCCGAGGTTCAGATCGAAATGCTCCACACGCTGCGAGGATTGGAGTCGTGTGTCATGCTCCGCGCAGGATACGCCGTCGAGTACGACATGGTGCCGCCGACCGAGTTGCGCGAGACGCTCGAGACGCATCGCGTCGCGGGTCTCTTTCACTGCGGTCAGCTCAACGGAACCTCGGGCTACGAGGAAGCAGCCGCGCAGGGGCTGCTCGCCGGAATCAATGCGGCGCGCGGCGCGCGCGGCGAAGAGCCGCTGCGGCTGACGCGGGCCCAAGCCTATATCGGCGTCCTCGTCGACGATCTCGTCACCAAGGGCATCGACGAACCCTATCGTATGCTCACGTCGCGCGCCGAACACCGAATCGTCCTGCGCCACGATAACGCCGACCTCCGGCTGACCCCCATCGGCCGCGCGGTCGGCCTGGTTGACGACAAGGCCTGGGAGGCGTTCGAGCGCCGGCGTGACGACCTGCGCCTCGCGCGAAAGCGCGCCGACGCGACCCGTCTGGGCAGCGTCGCGATCGGCGCGGAACGCTTCGATGCAGGGGAGACGATCGCCGATGCCCTGCGGCGCCCGCAGCTCGGATTCGAGCAGGTCGCCGATCGGTTCGAGCCGCGCCTCGATCCCGAGATCGGCTTGCGACTCGCGATCGAGGTCAAGTGCGAAGGGTATGTCAGGCGCGAAGAGCTCGCGATCGAACGAGCGGCCAGGGCAGAGCGCGTAACCATTCCGCTGGACTTCGACTACGAAGAGATTCGGGCGCTCTCGCGGGAGGGGCGCGAAAAGTTCGCGCGCCAACGCCCGCGGACGCTTGGGATGGCCGCCCGGATTCCGGGCGTCACCCCCTCCGACGTCGCGATCCTCGCTCTCTTCGTCTACAAGAACGAGCGCGAAGCTTCAGCTGTCTGACTCCGTGGAGGCTCCAGCGCGCTTGCTGGAAGGGCTGCTCGATCGCGGCGGCGTCGAACCCCAGATTCGGGCGGTGCTGGCGCGCTACGGTGCCCTCGTGCTCGAAGCCAACCGCCGCTTCAACGTGACCGGCGCAAAATCGGCCGAAGAGCTCGCCACCCACCTCGTCGACAGTCTGACGGTCGCGCCATACCTGCGCGAGCCGTACGTCGACGTCGGCTCGGGCGCCGGTCTGCCGGCCATTCCGGTCGCGATCGCAACCGGGATGCCGGTCACCATGATCGAGGCGACGATCAAGAAGGCCCGACTGCTGGAATCGCTGCTCGACGTGCTCGAGCTTCGCGGCAACGTCGTTGCGGAGCGGGCCGAGGTCGCGGGCCATCGGCCGGAGTTTCGGGAGCGTTTCGCAAGCGGCACGGCCCGCGCGCTGGGCAGCGCCTCGACCGTCGCGGAGCTCTTGCTCCCCCTGATCGGGGTCGGCGGTGCGGCGATCCTGCAGCGGGGCGCGATCTCGTTCGATGAACGAACCGCCCTCGAGGACGCCTCGCTGATGCTCGGGGCCGCCCTCGAATCGGAGCTGGAGCTGGAACGCGGTCGGCGGCTCCTCGTCGTGCGCAAGCGGGCCGCGACGCCGGGACGCTTTCCTCGACGCTCCGGCGTTCCGGCCAAACGCCCGCTCTGCGCTCCGCCCGGCTCTGGAGAATGTTCACCGTGAAACAATTGCTGCGGTAGGATTGAGGCGATGTACCGGCCCCTCCCGCTCGACGCTCGCCTCGCCCAGGTGCTCCCCCTGGGCCGGCTTTACGCCGTCGGCGGGCGCGTCCGCGATGAGATTCGAGCCGAGCTCGAAGGCGTCCAAACGCCGGCCCTCGATTCGGATTACGTCGTGGTCGGCCTTACTCTCGATGAGTTGGCCGACCGCCTTCGTGCAATCGGCCGCGTCGACGTCGTCGGCGCCTCGTTCGCGGTTCTCAAATTGACGGTCGACGGAGTGACCGTCGACGTCGCAACGCCGCGACGGGAGCGCTCCGTCGGTCTCGGCCACCGGGATTTCGAGATCGAGACCGGGCCGCAAGTAAAACTCGAAGAGGACCTCGGCCGGCGGGACTTTCGCATGAATATGATAGCCAGGGCGCTGCCGTCGGGCGAGATCGTCGACCCCCTAGGGGGAAAGGCCGACATTCGGGCCCGGCGCATCGATATCGTGACCCCGGAGGCCTTCCGGGAGGACCCTCTGCGCATGCTCCGGGCCGCGCAGTTCGCCGCGCGGTTTGACTACCGCGTTACGCCGGCCCTCCGCGACGCGATGGCCGCTGCCGCGGGGCTCGTGACGACCGTGTCGGCCGAACGCGTCTACGACGAACTCCTCAAGCTGTTGAGTGCGGGAAAGCCCTCGATCGGCTTCGAGCTGCTCCAAGAGACGGGGGTGCTGGCTCACCTGTGGCCCGAGCTCGCCGAAGGGGTGGGGGTGGAGCAGAACGAGTGGCACGCCTACGACGTATGGCGCCATAGTCTCGCGACGCTGGACGCGACTCCGCCAGGAAACGTGGTCGTGCGCCTGGCGGCCCTCCTTCACGACGTCGGCAAGCCGCGGACGAAGGACGGCCCCCACTTCTACCGCCATGAGATCGTCGGCGCGGAGATGGCGCGCGCGATGCTCGAGCGCTTCCGCTTTCCGCATGACGTGGCAGAAGCAACCGAGCACCTGGTCCGTCAGCACATGTACTCGGCCGACCCCGGCCTCAGCGATGCTGGCCTGCGCCGCTTCATTCGCCGAGTTGGGCCAAAGAATATCGAACACCTGTTCGATATTCGCCACGCCGACATACGCGGGAGCGGGCTGCCGGAGCGCGACGGCGCAAACCTGGCGTTTGAGGCTCGCGTCCGGGCCGAAATTGCGCGAAAGCCGGCTTTTTCGATTCGCGAGCTCGCGATCGATGGAGACGACGTCATTGCAGCGCTCGTGCGCCGCGGCGAGGCGGCGCCTGGCTTCAAAGGCGACGAGCGCGTCGGCGCGGCCCTTCGCTGGCTCTTCGAGCAGGTCACCGACGAACCCGAACGTAACGAGCGGACCTTGCTGCTGCGAATCCTCGAGCAGTACTTAGACAATCCCGTTGCATAACGCTATGGGTCGCATCATCGCGCTCGTCAATCAGAAGGGCGGTGTCGGAAAGAGCACGACCGCCGTCAATCTCGGTGCCGCGCTCGCGGTCAACGGCAGACGCGTTCTCGTCGTCGACGCCGATCCGCAAGGGAACACGACGACGGGCCTCGGCATCGACAAAGCGCGATTGACGCACGACATCTACCACGTCCTGATGCAGGAGATTCCGCTCGAGCGGGTCCTCGTAGCGACCGAAATCGAGAACTTGTGGCTCGCTCCCGCGACGATTAACCTCGCCGGCACCGACGTCGAGCTCGTCGCGGCCCTCTCGCGCGAAACGCGCCTGCGCCAAGCACTCGCACCGATCGCGTCGCGGTACGATTTCGTGCTGCTCGACTCTCCCCCGTCGCTGGGACTGCTGACGATCAACGCGCTCACCGCCGCCGACGATTGCATCATTCCGGTCCAGGCCGAATTCTACGCTCTCGAAGGGCTCGCGCAGCTCACCGGCGTGATCTGGCGGGTGCGCGACGCGCTCAATCCTACGCTGCACGTCAGCGGCGTGCTCGTGACGATGTTCGACGGGCGCACGCGCCTCGCGCTCGATGTAATTCGCGAGCTTGAAAAATACTTTCCACAGCAGGTCTTCAAGACGCAGATTCCCCGTAACGTGCGTCTCTCCGAAGCGCCGTCGTATGGAAAGCCCGCGGTGCTCTTCGATTTGAAGAGCCGCGGCGCGCAAGCCTATCTCGCGCTCGCGCGCGAGATGCTCCAGCCCGCGCAGCAAGTGGGGAGCCGCGCATGAGCGCCCAGAGGCGCGGCCTGGGACGCGGCTTGGCCGCGCTGCTCGGCGAGAGCGCGGTGCCGGTTGCCGGCTCGCACGAGATCGTTCGAGAGATCCCCGTCACCGAGATCCGGCCAAACCCCTTTCAGCCGCGCAAGAGTTTCGATTCGACGACGCTCGACGAATTGAAAACGTCGATCGCAGAGTACGGCGTTCTCGTGCCGGTCATCGTGCGGCGTCGCGACGACGGGTACGAGCTCATCGCGGGCGAGCGGCGCTGGCGCGCCTGCGCCGCACTCCTGCGCCCGACCATTCCGGCGATCGTCCGGACGACCGACGACCGCCAAACGTTGGAATTCGCAATCGTCGAGAACTTGCAGCGCGAAGATCTCAATCCGCTCGAGGAGGCCGCCGGCTTTCAATATCTCATCGACGAGTACGGGCTCACGCAAGAAGAACTCGCGCGCCGGCTCGGCAAGAGCCGCCCCGCCGTCGCGAATTCGCTGCGCTTACTCGGCCTTTCGGATGCCGTCAAGACGATGCTCGTCGACGGACGGCTCTCCGCCGGCCACGCGCGAGCGCTGCTCGCAGCGCCCGAAGCCGATCGCGTCGCGCTCGCGCAGCGCGCGGTAACGGAGGGCTTGACCGTGCGCGCGCTCGAGCGGTTGACGGCGCCCGCAACGAAGCCTCGATCGAGGCACGTAGCGGCGCAGCGCGAGCTTTCGCCCGAGGAACGCGATTTCGAAGCGCGCCTGCGCGAGCGCTTCGGCACGCGCGTCGCACTCGTGCATTATAAACGCGGCGGCCGCATCGAATTTCGCTTTGAGAACGAGGGTGAGCTGACGCGCCTCGGCGACCTTCTGCTTGGCGAAGGGCGCTGATGTTCGTTCCGTTCTCACGAATCATTGCGCTGCTCATGGCCGGCGTGCTCTGCTTCGGGTTGCTGGTGCCGATGTCGCTGGCGCGTCACAACCCGGCGCTCGCGCTCTTCGTCGTCGCCGTGTACTTGGCGTACCTCATAGCCAACGTCGTGTTGTGGCAACGCATGCGGCGCTCGTAACGCGCCGGCGGCGCGCCGAGCTGCTGCGCGGCATCTACGTCATCCTCAACGAGGGGACGCGCCCGCTCGAGCTGGCGCGAGCCGTCCTCGATGCAGGCGTTCGCATACTTCAGTACCGTGCGAAGCTCGGAATCGTTCCCGAGCGCCTTCGCGCGCTTCGCGCGCTGACCAACGAACGCAACGCCCTTCTAATTCTCAACGACGATTGGCGCGCCGCCATCGAGTTCGATTGCGACGGCGTGCATCTCGGGCCCGAAGACGATGGATTCGAACGCATCGCGCCGGTGCGCGAGCACTTGAGCGAACGGCTCATCGGGCTCTCCTGCGGGACGACCGATGAGGTACGGCGCGCGAACGCCGCCGGCGTCGACTACCTCGGCGTCGGATCGGTCTATGCGACGGCTTCAAAGGACGACGCCGGCGAGCCGATCGGACTAGCCGGTCTGCAGCGGCTTGCGAGCATGAGCAACGCACCGGTCGCGGCCGTGGGCGGCATTACGGCGTTAACGCTGCCCGAAGTGCGGCGCAGCGGAGCTGCGATGGCCGCCGTCATCTCGATGGTCGCCGCGGCGCCCGAGCCCGAACGTGCGGCGCGCGATCTGATCGACGCATGGAACTTAGGAACCTGCGACTAATCCGCTGCACCGATCGCGTCGAGCAGTTTCGCCGCCCGAAGGGTTTGGCTGCAAAGCCGTCGTCTGCGGCGTCGAAGACTCAGTCACAGGCTCGCATGAGCATGCTCCTTCGCCTTCTCCTTGCATCCGGCGGCTTTGCGGTCCAAACGATCGGTACATGGGATTAATCGCAGGTTCCTCAATCGTTCTTTCGATCGGCACGACGCATCCGTGGAACGTCGCGGGCGTCGGACGCGACATCGTCGTCGGAAACGAGTTCGGCGTTCGCGTCTTCACCGCCGTCGCCGCGGTCAGCGCGCAAGGAGGACGAGGCGTAACCGCCCTCCATGCGATACCGGTCGACGTGCTCGCCGCGCAGCTCGCCGCACTTCCGTGGGATGCGGCTGGAGCGGTACGCGTCGGCGCGCTCCCCACCGCCGCCGCCGTGCGCGCCGTCGCGGAGCCGCTACGGTTACGGCCGTGGCTTCCGGCGGTCGTCGATCCGGTCTTCGCCGCGAGCCGTGGCGGCGAGCTTGCCGATACGGCCACGCGATACGCACTACGCGACGAGCTCGCCAGCCTCGGAAGCGTCGTGCTGACGCCCAACCTGGAGGAGGCCGCGTTCTTGCTCGGGAGCCCACCGGTCGATCGGCAAGCGATCGGCGCGGCTGCAGCTGCTTTGCGTGAAGCCGGCGCCGCCGCGGTGCTTCTCAAGGGCGGCCACCTCGATGGGAATCCCGCCGACGCGCTCGCGACTGTCGCCGGCGTCGAGATCTTCAGCGAACCGCGCATCGGTGGCGCGATGCACGGCACCGGCTGCACGCTCGCCATGGCCCTGGCCTGCGAACTTGCCCGCGGCAAGCCGATCGCGCATGCGGTACGCGCCGCCCGCGCCTACGTGCGCTCGCAGCTCGCCCGGCACTGAAGGCCTCGAAGGTTCTCAGCGGTCTCCGTAACATTCACGCGCGAATGACCCTTACCGTCACGGGCCGGCCGCGCGTCATGTCCGGCATGCGCCCGACGGGCGATCTCCATCTCGGTCATCTCGTCGGCGTCTTGACGCAGTGGGCGAGCTACTGCGAGAGCGCCGATGCGTTCTTCGAAATTGCAGACCTGCACGCATACACCACCGAGTTCGAGGACCCGGCCAAGATTCGCGCCGCGCGTGACCAGATGGTCGCCGTCTGGCTTGCGGCCGGAGTCAATCCGCGCACATCGACGATCTTCCTGCAATCGGGGGTTCCGGAGATCGCCGAGCTGCAAACGCTCCTGGCAATGATTACGCCGGTCTCGTGGCTCGAGCGCGTTCCAACGTATAAGGGACAGATCGAGGTTCTCGGGCAGAAGATCGCCACGTACGGATTCCTCGGTTATCCGCTGCTCCAGCTCTCCGACATCGCAATCTTTCGCGGCCAGTACGTTCCCGTCGGGCGCGATCAGGTCGCGCACCTCGAGCTCGGCCGCGAGATCGTCCGCCGGTTCAACTATCTCTACGGCGATGGGCACGAGATTTTGGTCGAGCCGCAGCCGACGCTTTCGGAGTTTCCCGAAGTGCCCGGAACCGACGGCAGAAAGATGAGCAAGTCGTACGACAACGCGATTTTCATCAGCGACGACGAAGAGACGACGACGCGCAAGGTCCGCGGCATGGTCACCGATCCGCAGAAGATCCGCCGCGGCGATCCCGGACGTCCGGAAATTTGCCCGGTCTTCGCGCTGTGGCGCTTCGTCAATCCGCTCAAGGTCGACGGGATCGCCGCCGAGTGCCGCTCCGGCGCGCTCGGATGCGTTCAAGACAAGACGGAGTTTGCCGAACAATTGAATGCGTATCTGCGCCCGGTGCGAGAACGCTACCTAACCTACCGTTCCGACCCGTCGCTCGTCGAGGGCATCGTCGCAGAAGGCACGATGCGCGCGAGAGAGATCGCTGCTGGCGTGCTCGCGGACGTCAAGCGCGCAATGCGCCTAATCTAAAGTCCGCCAAATCGCTGAGTTAGACCGGCTCCCTTCGAACGAGGACCGTCCTTCGACTCCGGCGCTACGCGCCGAAGCCTGTCCTGAGCGAGCGTAGCGAGTCGAAGGGCTCAGGATGACAAGAGCACAGCGCGAGCGAGTCGATAGGAGCGCGACAGGATGTCGCGCCCTTCGACTCCGCTCAGGGCAGGCTAATGTGTCCGAGTTGAAGGGAGCCGGTCTAACCCTCGAACTTCGGCAGCGTCTCCGCGATCGAGTGCAGCGCCCAGTCGATATCCTCGAGCGACGCGGCGTAGGAGAAGCGCAGATAGCCTTTGCCGGCTGCACCAAACGACGAGCCTCCGCCGCACGCGACCCCGCCCTCTTCCAGGAGAAACTTCGCGAGCGCGCGATCGTCGTGCGTAATCGCCGAAACGTTGGGAAAGGCATAGAACGCACCCTCGGGCAGCAAGCACGAGACGCCGGCGATCGCGTTGAGGCCTCCGACGAGCCGATCGCGGCGCGCGCGAAAGATTTCGTTCATTCGCAGCACCGGTTCGTCGGGCCCTTCGAGGGCCGCGATTCCCGCCATTTGCACGAAGCTCGCGACGCAGCTGAACGTGTTGTTGTTAAAGAGCGTGACGGCACGCGCCAGGTGCTCGGGCATCAACGCATAGCCGAGACGCCAGCCGGTCATCGCGTAGGCTTTGGAAAACCCGTCGACCACGATCGTCCGTTCGCGCATTTCCGGAAGCGACGCGATCGAGACGTATTCGCTGTCGAGGTAGAAGTTGCGGCTATAGATCTCGTCGGCGAGCACGAGAAAATCGAAACGCTCCGCAAGCTCCGCGATGTACTCGAGGTCGCCTCTGGTGAGCACGCCGCCGGTCGGATTGTGCGGCGAGTTGATCACGACGACTTTGGTCTTCGACGAGACCCGGCGCGCGAGCTCCTCGAGATCCATGCGCCAATTGCGCGACTCCAACAACGGAATCGCGTGAATTTTCGCCTGGTGGTAACTCGCGCACGATGCATAGGCCGGGTATGCGGGATCGAAATAGACGAACTCGTCGCCGGGGTCGAGCAGGGCGCTCAACGTGTTCCAGATGACGGGCTTGGCGCCCGGCCCGACGACGACGTTCTCGGGACCCCACGGCGGCGTTATGTGGCGGAAGCGGCTCGCATACTGCGCGATGGCCGCGCGCAGCGACGGTAGGCCGCTCGACGGCGTATAGTGCGTATGGTTGTCGTAGAGCGCGCCGACCGCCGCCTTCTTGATGTGCTCGGGCGTATCGAAGTCGGGCTCGCCGATCTCCATGTGCACGACGCGCCGCCCGCGTGCCTCGAGCTCGCGCGCCCGCGCCAGAATTTCAAAGGCGTTCTCGGAGCCTAACCGCTCTACCGCGGCGGCGAGACGATCCTGGTGAACTGCGAGCATTCAGCATCCTTTCTTTCGCGGGACACGGCTTGGCGGCGGCGAAACGTCCCCGCGTCATGCGCCCTCTGTCGGAAGTCTTCGCGCCAGGAGCACCGACGTTGCCCGAGCGCCTCAGAACGCTCGTCGTTTCGCCCGAGCGGGAGGTGGAACCTGGAATGACGGTGCGCGCGACGTTCACCTTCCGTAACCAGGGCGGCGCGCCGGCGACCGGCGTGCGCGTGCGCTTTAACGTTCCCGACGGGCTCGTCTATTTGGTCGGCAGCGGGCGGCTCGACGGTAACGATCTCGACGACGAGCTCGGCAACTCGCCGCTGCTGGCGCGTGCCGGCGCACACATCGGCGACGTTTCGCCCGGAGAGGAACGCCGAATCGAGATTAACTACAGCGTCGCCGGGGCAATCGAAAACGGGACGACGCTCGAGCTGCAAGCGGCGCTCGCCTCGTTCGAGCTCGCGCCGGTCGGGTCGAACGTGGTGCGCCTTGTGGTGCGCAGCAAACCGCAGCTGCGCAATGCCCTGACGGGAATCGCCATCGAGTCACCGCGCGATCCGGTTCCTGGATCGGAGGCGCAGATCACGATCCGTGTTCACAACGCGGGGCAATCGAGCGCGCGCGATGTCGTCGTGGTCGCGCCGATTCCCGAGCACGCGGCATACGTTGCCGGCTCGGCGCGCGTCAACGGGCGAGAGATCGAGCGCGATCTGACCTCGCCCTTCGACCGAATCTACGCGCCGGTGGTAGTGCGATCGCTTCCCGCTAACGGCTCGGCAACGCTCGCGTATCGCGTTGCGATCGACACGCCGCTTTCCAACGGCACGCAAATCGTCGCGCGCGCGCAGGTCGCTTCCCAAGAGACGCCCGCGTTCGCGCTCGCGCCTGCGTCGTTGACGATTCTCTCCGTATCCGACTTCGGTGACGAGGGAACGGCCTTCACCGCCGAGCCTCCGCGCGACGTGCGTCCGGGAGAACGCGTGACGCTGGTGCTGGCGGCTCACAATGCGGGCACGGCCGACGCGGAACGCGTGAGCGCCGGCGTCGAGCTGCCCGAAAGCCTCGTTTGGGTTCGAGGCGGCTCGACGATCGACGGACGAACGACGCGCGAGCGGCGTAAGGAGCCGCTCCGCTTTGCGCTCGGACGAATCGAGGCAGGCGATTGCGTGACGCTGCGCATCGAAACGATCGTCGCCTCGCCGCTTCCCGACGCCACCGTCGCGACGGCGAGCGCTATCCTCGAATGGGAGCCTCCGGAGCAATCGCAGCGCACGCTCGAGTGCAGCATCGCGATCCGGTCAGAGCCGGCGTTTCCCGCGCGCCGCAACACCATCGAGCGGCGTGGCAGCGCGGTGGTCCGTCCGGGAGAGCCAATCGAAGCGGCGGTGACGCTCGCGAACGACGGGAGCGCCGCAGCGCACGACGGCGTGCTCCACCTGCGCCTCGATCCGTCCCTCGAAGAAGTCGCTGTTTTCGACGGCAACACCCGTCTGAGTCTCGAGGGCGATACCGTCGATTTGGGAACGCTCGACGCCCAAAGCGGGCGCCGCTTGACGATTCGCGCGCGCGCCCCTTCGCCGTGCGCCGATCGCAGCGAGCAGCGCATCGGGGCGAGCCTCCATACGCGCGAGCTCGGAGAGACCGCGCTGCGCGAGGCGTTCTGGCGAGTCGATTCCCATCCGGCCTTTCGCGAGGAGACGTCACGGCTCGACCTCGCCGACGAATCGGCGCTGCGCCCCAACCAGCTCGCGCAGATCGACGTCGTCATAACGAACGCCGGCACCGACGTCGCACAGAACGTCGCGCTGCGCTTCTACATTTCGCCCGAAGCGCGGCTGGAAAGCGTCGACGGCGCGACGAGAGAGAAGTCTTCGCTGCTCTTCGGCGAGCTCGCGCCCGGCGCGCGTGCGCGAGCGCGGCTCGGGCTACGGCTGCTGCGCAGCCTCGCGAAGGAACATCCCGTGACGGTCGACGCGGTGCTGACCGCCGATGCCGTTCTCCCCGTACCGCTCGCGCGCCTAACGATCGCGACGACCGCCGCGCCGGATTTCTCGGTCGGCAGCTTTCGAAGCGTGCCTGGCGAGAGCGTCGACGTTGGCGAGGCCGTGGAATGGACGCTGCAGCTGCGCAACGGTGGAGACGGCGTCGCCCACCAGGTTGCGATTTCGGTCGATGCGCCCGAGTCGCTGATCTACGTTCCCAACTCGACGACGGTCAACGACGTTCCCGTCCGAGATGTCGGCGCGCTGCCGCCCTTCGCCGCCGAGCGCGGAATCGCGCTCAACGAGGTCGACCCCGGCGTTGAAGCCGCGATCTGCTGGCGGACGGTCGTGCACAACGGCCTGCAGGCCGGCGCCACGATCGCGCACGTCGCTCGCGTGCGTTACGACGGCGAGCGCGAGGACGAAATAGTTTCGAACGAATTGAACGTGCGCGCCTTACCGGTCTTCGCCGATACGATAGCGGGCCTGCCCTTTGGTCTGGACGGAGTCCTCGGACCCGCGCTTGGCGGGATGCCCCGAGCAATCCCAACGGACCGCTTCTTGGAGTTACCGCCGGCGATGCCGGTCGGCGACGGCAACGGAACGATCTATCGCGCTCAGCTCACCGCTGACCTCGTGGAGCGCCACGCCGCGGTCGAGAGCGTCGGAACGCTGATGTCGCTGAGCGCCGAGCGCCTCTCTCGATCGCTGCGATTCCTGCGAGAGGCTCGGTTTGGCGCGCTGGTGACGCACCTCTTTGCGTTACGCGCGTTCCTGCCCGATGCGGTCGGGGATGCCTACTGCAGCGCACTCGCACCGTTGCGCGAGTGCCTGCACGAAGAACTCGACCGGCTCTTTATCAAGCTCCGGCTGCCCAGCTATGCGATCGCGCCGCGCGACGTCGAGACGCCGTCGCTGCGCGCGACCATCGAGCGGGTTCTCGATGAAGCGGCATCGGCGCGCGGTTTGCCCTCCGGATCTCCGACCGCCTCGATCGAGCTGCGCGGCAGCTTTCTTCCGAGCGAAGTGCAGGACTCTGCCGAGCGGCTCTCGTCGAGCGAGCTCGCCGCCGCGCTGCCGTGGGCGGCGTTGGCTCGTCTTTTGCCGGATGAAGCGCCCGTCTATGCCGATTACCGCGCGCATTTGATCGAGTCGCTCGATGCCTTTGCCGATTCGGAGGCGAGCGAGTTCATCGAGGCTCTTCAGCACCGGCACGATCCTTCGCTCGATGCGGCGCTCGACGCCATGTCGGCGGCGCTGCACGCGACGGCGTAGCAGCGCAGTTCCTGCCGTGCTCCTTGCCGCGCTCGCGCTCCTTCTGCTGCTGGGCGTGGTGCTCGCGATCGCGCTGCGAGCGCAACCCAAAGCGCCGCCGCTACAACCGCCATCGAGTTGGGCCCAAGGCGCCGGCGATGAATTTGCCGGTCTTTCCGAGGCCGATCGTTGCGACCTGATCTTTGCCGTCGCCGCGCTCGAAGACGAACGTTCGCACGAGCTGCTCGAGCGCGCGCTCGACGATCCGTCCGAGACGGTCGCGCTTGCCGCGGCGCGCGGCCTCACGCGCCACGGCGGCGCCTCGACGCTCGAGCGATATCTCGCCCAACGTCCCGGAGAGCGCGCGCGAAGGATCGCGCAGACCCTCGAGCTCTTGGCGTGAGCGCTACGGCTTTTTGTTGAAGTAGTCGACGAGAATGCGGCGTGCGATCGGTGCGGCGACGGTCGCGCCGTAGCCGCCGCTGCGGTCGACGAAGACTGCCAGCGCGAGGCGCGGATGCGCGGTCGGCGCCCACGCGATAAACCAGGTCGTGTTCGGTCCGTTGCCGCCCTCCGTTTCGACGGTGCCGGTCTTGCCGGAGAAGGGCAAACCGTCGATCGCCAATCCGTAGGCGGTTCCGCCCGGATCGGTCACTCTCGCCATGCCGGCTCGCACGGCGGCAAGCGCCGATGCGGTGACCGGGACGCGGCGAATGACGTGCGGCGGAAATTCCGTGACGGTGCGGCCGTCGGGAGTGCGAATCTCGCGCAGGATCTGCGGCCGGTAGAGCGTGCCGCCGTCGATCACCGCCGATGCGACGTTGACCATCTGCAGCGGCGTAGCTTGCATCGCACCTTGTCCGATTCCGAGGAAACAGGCTTCGCTGGGCTCCATCGGGACGCCGAACGCGCGCAGCTCCCACGCGTTGGTCGGCCAATTACCTTCGTTTTCGCCGGGAAGATCGACGCCGGTTTTCGCGTCGAGACCGAAAGCGAGCGCATATTTTCGCAAGCGCGCGTTGCCCAGCCACCACGCGAGACGAAAGAAATAGCCGTCGCTCGACGCGGCGAGCGCCGGAACGAACGTCGTATCGCCGAGGCCTCCGGCCGCGATGTCGCGCGCGTAGTATCCGCCGCAATTCCAGCCCCCGGTATCGTCGATGATCTGATCGACGCCGACCACGTGTTCCGTGAGCGCGGCCGAGCCCGTCACCATCTTGAAGGTCGAGCCGGTCGGCGTCGCCGCCGCGATCGCGCGGTTGAAGAGCGGCTGCGCGGGGTCGGTCAAATCGAATGCGATGCGCTTCCATCGATTCGCCGCGAAATCGTTTGGATCGTAGTTAGGATAACTCGCGAGCGCCAGAATCGCGCCAGTCCAGGGGTCTTCGGCGACGACCGCACCGGAGAGTTGCCGCCCGTGGGGGAGAGCACGTATCCCATCGGCGAGTGCGGCTTCCGCAATCTCCTGCAGCCTCCAATCGAGGTTGGTCACGAGCGTATCGCCCGGAACGGCGGCTCGCGACGCGAGCTTGATGTTCGGCACGACCGCCCCCGCCGCGTCGACGACAACCCGCTGACCGCCCGGCGTGCCGCGCAAGTACTTGTCGTAGGCCTCCTCCAGCCCGTCCTTACCGATGACGTCGTTTGGCGAGTAGCCCTGGTATTTGAGCCGCTCGTACTCGTCTTGCGTGATTGCGCCGACGTAGCCGACGAGATGTGAGCCGGCGCGACCCTGCGGATAATTGCGAATCGGTTGCACTTCGAGATCGACGCCTGGAAGATCGGTGAGCACTTCGGAGAGCCGCGCGACCGCCGCGACGGGAAGATCGGCCGCGAGGATCACGGGACCGTATGGCTCGTTTGCAACGACCGCGTCAAAGTTCGGATAGTCGATCCCACGGTGATGCAGCAGGCGATACCAGAGCGATCGCTGGCCGGTACCAAGAATGCCGGCGAGCGTCGCGAGCTCGCGATCGACGTTCGCCACCTCCGACGGAATGAGACCGACCACGAACGAAGGGCGGCTTCGCGCGATCACGCGCCCATGTTGATCGAAGATCATTCCGCGCGGCGCCGCAACCGGAATGAGGCGGATCTGATTCGCTTGTGCCGCGGCTCGATATCGCTCGCCGTCGATCAGCTGCACTTCGACGAGCCGCACGAGCAGCGCCGCGAGCGCGGCGACGACGACGACGCAAAAAACGACGAGACGCCACGCCGGAAGCTGCCAGGGCTTGGGACGCGGCGCGTTCGGCTGACGCATCAGCCCGACGCAACCTCGAAGCGGCGCACGACGAGCATCGCCACCGCGATCACCGCGGCATTGAGCGCCGACTCCAAGAGCGCTTCGTGGAAGTGCATCATGCCGAGTCCGGACGGATACCCCGAGAGCGCCATGACGATCCAGAAGAGCAGCGCTCGCACCAGCGTGATAACCACCGTTATTCCGGCGGCTAATGGAATTGAGTCGGCGAAGAAGCCGCGTGAGAGCCGGCTTGCGAGCAAGGCGGCGACGCCCGTTGCGATCATCCACGAGGCGCCCGTCTGCGCGGAGAGCACGTCCTCTAAGAAGCCTGCCGACAAGCCGAGAATCGCGGCACGCGCCGCATCGACGCGAATCGCGTACCACACGACGACCACCAGCACGAAACTGGGGACGACGCTCCGGACGGCAAGATAGTGGACGAACGTGGCTTGGGCGACGACAGCAAGCGCGAGCCAGCCCGCCGCGACGTACCACGCCGGACCCACGAAGGGAGCGACGTGCGGCTTACTGCGAAACGACGACAACGCGGTCGAGCGCACCGAGGTCGACGAAGGTCTTCACCAGCACGGTCTGATAGAGCGTTGAGTCTCCGCGCTCGATCTGGGCTACCGCGCCGATGGGCACGCCGGAGTGAAACGATCGTCCTTCGCCCGTAACGACGGTCTCTCCAACGCGCAGCGGTGCATCCTGCGGAATATACTCGACGACGACGCTGCTGAGGTTGCCGCGCGCGATCCCCCACCAGCGGCCGCGCCGAACGATTGCAGGGATACGGCTCGTGTAATCGGTGACGAGCACCACGGTGCTCGAGAAGGGTCCGACCGATGCGACGCGCCCAACGACGCCGTCGGCCGCGAGGACGCCGTCGTCTCGTCGCACGCCGGAACGAAAGCCTTTATCGATCGTTACCGCTCGCGACTCATTTTCGGGTGGAAAGCCGATGACGCGCGCCTCGATGCCGTGGTAAAGATCAACGACTGGACGCACCGCCGACTCGGCGGCGTCGGCAGCCGCGAGCTCGTGCAGCCGCGCGTTCTCTTCGACGAGATGCCGATTACGCGCGCGCAAGAGGACGTTCTCGCGTTGCAGTCCCGGCAGGGAGATGACCGTCGTTCCAAGCGCTCGCGCGCCGCGTATCGTCGCCGCGATCCCGATCTCGCCGGCCTCGAAGAGCGCACTTGCAACCGTCGCGATCGGGCTCGTCGATCCGCTGCGTTGCGCGCCGATTTGCAGAAGCGCCAACACCGCCGCGCCGATGATGATGCCGATCAGCGCAAAGAGTCTGCGTTCGTCTCGATACGTGAAAATAGTGCCCTTTCATTCGTTTTCGGGAGCGCGAATCCTAACCGGCGCAGCGCCCGAATCACGCGAGCCAGCGGCAAGCCCATGACCGTGTAGAAGTCGCCCTCGATTCCCTCGACTAACGACGCGGCGCGTCCTTGGATGCCGTAGCCACCCGCCTTGTCAAACGGCTCGCCGGTCGCCACGTACTCGGCGATCTCGCCGGGCTCGAGCGGATAGAAGCGCACGCGTGTCGTCGCGCGCTCGGCGATGGAATCGCCGCCGGCGGCGAGGACGAACGCGGTGTGGACGCAATGGACGCGCCCGGAGAGAGCGGCGAGCATGCCGGTCGCCTCGACGTCGCCGGCGGGTTTGCCCAGCGCGATGCCGTCGAGATCGACAACCGTATCGGCGGCGAGAATCGGCGCTCCGCCCAGAAGGTCGGGGCGGCTGCCCACGACTGCGTGCAGCTTCTGCGCGGCGTGAAAGCTCGCGAGTTCGGGCGGTGAAAGCCCCGCGACCGGCGTCTCTTGATACCCGCTTTTGAAGACCCCGACCTCGAGGCCGAGCGAGCGCAAGAGCTCGTACCGTCGCGGCGACTCGCTGGCTAGGACGATCCGCGTGAGACGCACGGCGTCAGTAGTAAAGCACGCCGGCGGCCTCGATGTAGCCGCCTTCGTGGCGGCCGCGAGGATCGCGATGCGTCCAGTGAATCACGCCGCCGAGCGGATAGTATTCGTACTCGCCTTTGACGAGAACGTGCTCGCCGTTATGCAACGGTATCGGTCCGGTGAAATCGGCGTTCGCTTCGACGCGCACGACGACGCTGCACCCGGAGGCGAGCCGGAAGAGAAAGCCCTCGTGCGGGCTGATCCTTCCTTGCTGCGTTCCGAGCACTCGCGTGACGGTACCGTCGGCGACGACCTCGACGTGCGAGCGCCCCGCAGCGTACGCGGCGCAGGCGGCAGCGTCGTCGGGGGCTTGAGTCGCCGCGCACGCGCAGAGCGATGCCGCAATCAATGCCGCGGACGCGGCGCTACGACACCGAGCCATTGCCGTTGAATCCGTAAAGGCGATGCTCGACGACGTACCGCCAGACCGGCTCCGGGACGAGATACCGAACGCTTCGACCTTGCGAGAGGAGTGCTCGCACCAAGCTCGCCGACTCGGGAATCTCCGGCAAGTTGAGCGTCGCGACACGCTCGCGCAGCGCCTGCGGAATCACGGCGATCACCCTCGCCAGCGCGTCGGCCCCAACCCCCGCTCGCGGCGCGATTACGAACCGCTCGAGCGACTCGACCACTTCGTCGAGCCGAACCCAGTTCGCGGTCACGAGCGAGTCCGCGCCGATGATGAACGTAAAACGCGCGCCGGGGTACTTTTCGCGCAAGCGCGGCAGCAGATCTGCGGTGTATCCCGTCGCGTCTTCACGGAGATCGGTCTCATCCAGCTCGAATGCCGCGTTGCTTTCGATCGCACCGCGAATCATTGCGCACCGGTCGGCCGCGTCGGCCTGAGGCCGGTCGCGATAGTGGTGGTTGCCGGTCGGGACGAAGAGCACGCGATCGAGCCCCTCGAGCAGTCGTGCCGATTCGGCTACGAAGCAGTGCGCGTTGTGAATCGGATCGAAAGTGCCGCCGAAGATTCCGATTCTCATGAATAGGTGAACTCGTACGGCCCGATGCGTACCGTATCCCCTTCTGCGGCGCCGAGCTCTTGGAGCCGTTTTTCGACGCCCATCTTTCCGAGCGCGCGTTCGAAGCGCGCCAGCGCCTCGTCGGAATCGAAGTTCGTCATTGCCGCTAGCCGCTCGACGCGCTCGCCGGAAACCACGAACGTGCCGTCCGCGCGGCGCTCGACGTGAAATGCGTTCGGGGCGGTCAGCTCGATGCGGGCCGGCGGCGCCGCTACCTGGGGCATCGGTGCCGACTCGATCGCGCGCGCAATCGCGAGGACCAATTCGCGCACGCCCTCGCCGGTGGCCGCGCTGATCGCGCGAACATCAGGAAAGCTCCGTTGCAATTCTTCCAGCGACTTGCGCGCGTCCGGCAGATCGACCTTATTGAGGACCAGCAGCGTTGGCTTAGCGCCCAGCTGCGGATTCCAAGCGGAAAGCTCCGATTCGATGGTGGTTTTTGCAGCGACGATTTGCTCTAACGGCTTCGCTCCGTCGAGCAAATGAACGAGCACGCGCGTGCGTTCGACGTGTTTGAGGAACTGATCCCCCAATCCGATTCCTTCGTGCGCGCCCTCGACTAAACCGGGGACGTCGACCATGACGAACGATTCGTCTTCGGAGACGCGCACGACGCCGAGCTGCGGCTCGAGCGTCGTGAACGGATAATCGGCGATCTTCGGATGCGCCGCCGAGACGACGGAGAGCAAGGTTGATTTGCCGGCATTCGGAACGCCGACGATGCCGCAGTCCGCGAGCAGCCGAAGCTCGAGGCGCAGTGCGAAGCGCTCGCCGGGCTCGCCGCCCTCGGCAAAACGCGGCGCTTGCCGCACGCTCGTGGCAAAGTGCTGATTGCCGAGTCCGCCGCGGCCGCCTTTGGCCGCCAAGACGCGTGCCCCGAGCTCGCTGAGATCGGCTACGAAATCCTCGCCGCCGTCGGCGCGGCGCTTGAAGACGAGCGTTCCGACCGGCACCGCAATCGTGAGGTCCTCGCCGCTTCGTCCCGACTTGTTGGAGGCTCCGCCGGGCTTGCCGGAGTCGGCCGAAAAGCTGCGCCGAAAGCGAAACTCGACGAGCGTGGAGAGCTCGGCCGTCGCCTCGAGGTAGATGCTGCCGCCGTGACCGCCGTCGCCGCCGGCGGGACCACCCTTTGGAACGTACTTCTCGCGGCGCCACGCGACGATCCCGTCGCCGCCGTCACCTGCGGCGATCGAGATCTCTGCCTCGTCGATGAACTGCACGAGCGGCTCTTTCGCCGGAACGAAAAAAGGGGCCTAACGGCCCCGCTTTTGAGTTTGCTCGCCGGTCAAGCGGCCGGCACGACCGAAACGCGCTTGCGGTCGCTATGGCTGCTGAACTCGACGACGCCGTCGGCCAGCGCAAAGAGCGTATGATCGCGGCCGATGCCGACGTTCGATCCGGGATAGAAGTGCGTGCCCCGCTGGCGGACCAGGATGTTTCCGGCGATCACGGGCTGGCCGCCGAAGCGCTTGACGCCAAGGCGCTGAGCGTTCGAGTCGCGGCCGTTACGGGTTGAACCAGCGCCCTTTTTCGAGGCAAAAAGCTGCAGATCGAAATCGAACATAGCCGCGCCATTGTACCAAAGCCGGCCGAAAAAGCAACGGGCTCACCGAGAGTCGTGGCCATTCGGCCATCCCGGTCCTCCACTTGCCCCCACCTCGCGCGAGGTGACAGGAGAGTTAGATGTGGGTTGCTACGGTGCTGAAGAGTGTGTTGATGTTGCGGGTTCCTGCGGCTTGGAAGCCGACTAGCGCGAGCATTACGACCAGTGTTACCAGGAGACCGTATTCGACCAGTGCGGTGCCCTCTCGGTCGCGAATGACAGTCTTGACTTTACGAACTTCTCCCTCTCCTTCACAAAGAGCGAGCCATGGCGATTGAAGTGCTGCAGATAACGTAGTCTCGCCTTCCTCAATCCACAACTTTTTTTCCGGACCGCGTCGGTCAACTGATCGAATTCCGTTCTCGATCCACCTCATCGGCCAGCTTATGCAGCGAGCACGTGATTATGACCTAATCGCAAAAAGACCGCTTCAATCTTCGAGCCGATGGAACTGGATGGCAAAAGCTGGAGAATGCTATCGAGATAGTGTTCCTCCCACAATAGGGCGGCTATTATTCGTCCTCCATGCCCCACCGAACCCTCGCTGCTTTCATCGCGATCGACCGCCGTTCTTCAGCCGTCAGCGCAGCCGCTCGCGCCTTGCCGCCGACCTTTCCGCCCCGACGACCGAGGGCGACCGCATGAGGGTTCTTCTTGGGTTCGATAGGTTTTGGCGGCTTTGGCGGGCGCTTGCCGTTGAGGGGTTCTTGGCCAGTAGCCGACGCGACGATGCGAGCGGCGTTCACGTTCACATCGCCCGGGGCTTTCCTTGAGCGTTTAGGCATGGCCCCATGGTAACATGGCCTCGAATGATCGCAAGCTCCCTTCGGTGGCTGCTATATGCCGGAATCGGCGTTGTGACGACCATCGCTCTGGTTCTCGTTGTCCTCATAGGAGGTAACAGCCTCCACTTATGGGGCCAGGAAGCGACGCTCCATGTTCAACCATTTAACGTCACTCAACCGGCTCCCGTCCGCTAAGTATACCAAGCGCCGCTAACGGGCCGATTCAAACTGAGTCACTGCCCATTCCTTCGGCGGCGGGTCATCCAGAGAAGAGAAGCCAGGAACCCAAGCAGAAATGTGCCACAGATCATTCCAGTTGCTATGACGATCGCGGTCGGCAAGGTCATTAAGGACCCCCTTTCAGCCTACCCTCCCCTACGAATCGTGGGCTTTTCAGGTTTCGGTAACGGGACGTTGTATATACCAAGCGCTGCCGGCCGCCGGATTCAAAATGAGTCACTACCCATTCCTTCCACACCTGTGGACAAGCTTGTGGAGAAGGGGCGGCCGAACACCCGCGGAGGCGTATCGGAAGCCTTATCCTGCCGAGCAAATCGGGCGCCCCCGGGGCTGGGCTCCCGTCCGTTCATAAATCGGAAAAATCCTCGAAATAGCGTTGCTGGCGGCCTGTGGATAAGTGTATAAAGTCGTGCATAGAATCCGCAGGAGCAAGGCTTCATTAAGCCAAGTGGTTGCGCCCTCACGGGGGTGGCGCAGCCCGATTCCTCTTGTAAGGGCCTGCTGCGCAGTGCTGTTTAGCCGCTAATAAAAAAGGATGCAGAGGATGGCGCTTGCGATCAACTCGGACATCTCCAATGAGCTCTGGCAATCCGCACTCGACACCTTGGAGCGAACTTTTTCCAAGCCTGTCTTCGAAATGTGGATCAAGCCGATCCGCTTCATCTCGTTCCACGGCAACGAGCTCCACCTCGCGGTTCATAGCAAGTTCGCGCAGGACTGGGTAGGAAGCAAGCTCCGAGCTCAGATGATCGGCGTGTTGAGCGAGCTCTTCGGTACGAGCGTCGAGCTGCGTCTTTCCGTCGCGGAACCGGCCGAGGGCGGCCGGACGGCCAGCGGTTTCGCCGCACGGCCGCTCGAGGACTTCCGTACCGCAAATCTTAATGGTCGTTATACTTTCGAAGAGTTCGTCGTCGGCAATTCCAATCGCTTCGCGCATGCCGCTGCGCAAGCGGTCGCCGGCGCGCCCGCGCACGCATATAATCCGCTCTTTTTGTACGGTGGCGTCGGCTTGGGAAAGACGCACCTGATGCACGCGATCGGCCATCGCGTCATTCAAGACAATCCGGACGCCAACGTTGTCTACCTGACTTGTGAGAAGTTCACCAACGAGTTCATCATCGCACTCCAGAACAATCGGACGCCGGAGTTTCGCAATCGTTACCGCCAGGTGGACGTTCTACTGATCGACGACATTCAGTTTCTGGCCGGAAAAGAGACCACGCAAGAAGAGTTCTTTCATACGTTTAACGCGCTTCACGAATCGGGACGGCAGCTCATCATCTCGTCCGATCGTCCGCCGAAAGAGATTCAGACGCTCGAGGCCCGTCTGCGCTCGCGTTTCGAGTGGGGTTTGCTTACCGATATTCAAGCCCCCGACTTGGAGACGCGCGAAGCGATTCTGCGCAAGAAAGCGGGGAGTGAAAACATTCCCGTCCCCGACGAGGTGACGTCCTTCATCGCCAAAGTTATTCCGTCGAACATCCGCGAGCTCGAGGGCGCCTTGATCCGAGTGATAGCCTACGCTTCGCTTACGAAGGCGCCGATCACGACCGACCTCGCGGCCGACGTTCTCAAAAGCGCGCTGGCGCAAGCCCCGTTGCACCGAATCACGATCGGAAAGATTAAGGAGACCGTCGCCGGAGCGCACGGCCTCACGGTCAAAGAGATGGACAACGGCCGTCGCGATCAGCGGCTCGCGGCCCCACGCCAGATTGCGATGTACATCGCAACAGAGCTCACGCAATACTCGCTTCCGCAGATCGCCCGCGAGTTCGGCAAGAAGGATCACACGACGGTGATGTACGCACGCGATAAGATTAAGGAGCAAATGCAGCGCGACGAGGCTTATCGCAACAAGATTCGCCAGCTCATAGCGGTGTGCCAGAATCCCTGAACAGGTCGCGCACAAGGGCCGGCCTTTCGCCAAGGCATCCTTCACCGGAGCGGGCCCGCGTGCAAGCGTGTATGAACCGCCGCCATCCGCTCACAGCTTTATCCCAAGGGGAAAACCCCGCCGCTACAAGCGAAAGCCGAGTTGTCCGCAGAATGCACCGCCTTACTGTTACTGCTACTGTTGTTCTTTATCTACTAGGAAAATGCGGCTTCGCGACCAACGGTGGAAACGATGAGATTTAGCTGCACAACCAAAGACATCGCGACGGCGGTCGGCGCCGCCAGCAAAGTGGTCAACGTGCATACCACCGTGCCGATCCTTTCCAACGTCCTGCTCCAGGCCGATGGCGGAAAGATCGCGGTGCGCGCGACTGATCTGGAGTTGACGCTGGAGCACGCCTTTCCGGCGCAAGTCGCCGAGGGCGGTTCGGTGACGATCCCGGCGAAGCTCTTTGCAAGCTATCTCGGGAATCTCTCGGCCGGGACGCTCGAGCTCACCGGGACGCCGACGCGTGCGAGCGTGAAGTACGAACGGAGCAACTACGACTTTCACGCCCTGCCGGCCGATGAATACCCGCCGCTCCCGGCGGCGGCACGCGGAGCGCAGTTCGCGATCGCTGCAAAGCGTTTTCGCGACGCCGTCGAGGCCACGATCTTTGCCGCGTCAGGCGAGGAGGCGCGCGGTGCGGTCCTAATGGGCACGCTCCTCGAGGTCGAGGGAGGTGCCCTGACGATGGTCGCGACCGACGGCTACCGGCTCGCCAAGTTCGTCACGACGCTCGAGAACGGCACCTCCGCGAGCGAAAAGTTCATCGTGCCGTCGCGGGCACTCGCGGAAGCGGCGCGCAACGTCGGCAGCGGCGAGCAGATCGCGGTCAGTGCGCTCGGCGCGCAGAGCAATCAGCTTCAGATGAGCGGCAGCGACGTCGCGATCACCGTGCGTCTCGTGGACGGTCAATACCCCAACTATCAGCAAGTGATTCCGGCGAAGTTCGACCGGAGCGTCACGGTGAGTACGCCGCAGCTGATCGGAAGTCTACGTCGCGCCGAACTCGTCGCGGGCGACCGGGCCAGCATGGTCAAGCTCGCGATTGCGAATCAGACGCTCATCGTTACCGCGAGCTCGGACATCTCCGGAAATGCCTACGAAGAGCTCGAGATCGAGCAGACCGGAGAAGACTTAACCATCGCGTTCAACGCGCGGTATCTGGTAGAGATCCTCAACCACGTCAAGAGCGAGAAGACCGTCATCGAGTTTTTGGGCCCGCTCTCGCCGGCGGCGATCCGGCCGCTCGAGCCGCTGGAGACGGGGCAACAGCTCTACGTGCTCATGCCGCTGCGGCAATGATGTGTTGCTCCAGCGGCTGACGCTTACCGCTTTTAGAAACTATTCCGAACTCAACCTCGAGCCGCCAGCGGGACTGAACGTTTTCGTCGGAGCCAACGCCCAGGGCAAGAGCAATCTCTTGGAAGGGATTGCTATGTTGGGGACGGGCAAGTCGTTTCGGACCGCCCGCGAGGCCGACACGGTACGGCGAGGCTCCGAGCGCGCGGTGCTTCATGGTGAAGCGGCGCTGCGCGGTGGCTGCGTTGAGTTGGCTTGCACGATCGAGCGCAGCAGCGGCGGGACGCACAAGAGCTATACGGTCAACGGCAGCGCCGTGCGGTATGCCGGCTACCTCGGCCGAATGCGGGTCGTAACGTTCGTGCCGGCCGATCTGCATTTGGCAACCGGCACTCCGGGCGCGCGGCGAGCCTTCTTAAATAGTGCGTTGTCACAGAGCGAACCTCGCTACTATTACGAGCTCGCGCGGTATCGTAAGCTCGTGCAACAGAAAAACGCGCTGCTGCGCGGAGCAATCGAGCCCGATCCCGAGCTGCTCGCAACCTATAATCGCAGCATGGTCGAGACCGGAACGGCGCTTATGCTCGCACGCGACGCGCTCGTTCGGGCGCTCGCGCGCGAGGCCCAACGAGCGCACGCGCGCTTTGCCGCAAGCGAACGGTTCGAGCTGACCTACGAGCCCAACGTGGCATACGAGCTGCCGCAGCCCGATGCGATCGCAGCGGCGTTCGAAGCGCGCTTGCTGCACTACTCGGAGGCGGAGCGCCTGCGAAAGAGCGCGATCGCCGGTCCGCACCGGGACGACCTCGGGTTGATGCTCGACGGTTGCTCGCTGGCGACGTACGGATCGCAAGGGCAGCAGCGCACGGCGGTGCTCGCGCTCAAGGTCGCCGAATACGCCGTTATGCGAGAACGGTCGGACGAGGCTCCGCTGCTGCTTCTCGACGACGTGCTCTCGGAGCTCGACGACGAGCGTGCCGGCGCGTTCCTGGCCGAGATCGGTGAGTACGAGCAGGCCTTTATTACGGCGACGCATCCGCCCGCCGGTCTGCCGGCAACGGCTCAGCTCGCGCGCGTCGCCGGCGCCCGCGTGCAGGTGTGCGCAACGTGCTGAAGCTCTCGGACGCGCTTGCGGGATGGAGTCCCGCAGAGAAGAGCGCGGCGCGGGATCCGATCGTGCTTCTCGATGCGGGTTGGGAGGAGATCGTCGGCGCGGAAGTCGCGCGGAATTGCCGCCCCACGCGAATCGCCGAAGGCACGCTGACCATCACGACGCGGTCGAGCGCGTGGAGCCACCAGCTCAGTTTTCTCGCCGAGCACGTTCTGCGTGCCGTCGCGGCGCGCGTACCGGCAGCCTCGATCGAGCGCTTGCGCTTTTGCGTCGGCCGGCTCGCGGAGCCCCGTGCGAAGAGCGCACGTCGCGGCCGCGCCGAGGCGCCCCGCGCCGCAACCGGACGCCAGAAAACGGCTACCGTTGGCGAGGCGCTCGAGCGCTTTCGCCGCGACGTCGAGGAGCGCCGACGCGCGGCGCAGGCCCAGGGCTGGAATGAATGCCGCGGCTGCGGAGCGCTTGTCGCGCCGGGTGCCGCCGCGCTCTGCCCGACGTGCGCTGCGGCGCGACGCGACGAACTGACCGCCGCGACGGCGAGGCTGCTCTTCGAGGCCCCATGGCTTGGTTGTGCCGGAACGATTGCGCTCGTTGATGGGTTAGAGAGAGAGGAGTACGAACGCATCCGCAACCTAGTGCTCGCGCACTGGTGGCGGATGCTTGCGCGTGCGAGAGCCGCAAAGCTGCTATCTCGAGATGGTCGCGAGCGGCTCGTCGCGAGTTCCTACGTCCTTTTACAGAGCAAACTTCCACCGGAGGAGATCATGCCTGCCACCGTGCGCAGCATCTTGGGCGACGAGCTGCACGATCTACTCTACGGCGGCCCGGCCACCGAAGGCCGCGCCGTCGAGCACCATAAACAAAGAGCATAATGTCAACGAACTATACCGGCGAGCAAATCGAGGTTTTACGGGGGCTTGAGGCCGTGCGCAAGCGCCCCGGCATGTACATCGGCAACACCGCGGAACGCGGCCTGCACCAGCTCGTCTACGAAGCCGTCGATAATGCCGTCGACGAGGCGCTAGCCGGCTACGCGCACAACGTGCGAGTCGTGCTGTACAAGGACGCCTCGTGCTCTGTCGAGGACGACGGGCGCGGAATTCCGATCGACGTCCACGCGGAAGAAAAGCTGCCTGCAGTCGAAGTCGTGATGACGATGCTGCACGCAGGCGCGAAGTTCGGAAAGGGCGGCTACAAGGTCTCCGGCGGACTTCACGGCGTCGGCATCTCGGTCGTAAACGCGCTTTCCGAATGGATGGTCACGGAGGTCAAGCGCGACGGCTATGTCTGGCAGATGAAGTTCGAACGGGGCGTTACCGTGCAAAGGCTCAAGAAGATCGGTAAGACCGATGGCACCGGGACGCTGCAATGGTTCAAGCCGGATCCGGAGGTCTTCGAGGTCAGCGAGTTCCACTGGGACATTCTGCAGAAGCGGTTGCGCGAGCTCGCCTTTCTCAACCGGGGACTTTCAATCACGCTGCGCGACGAGCGCGGCGAAGCCGTGCGAGAACGCACCTACACGTTCGACGGCGGGATCGTCTCCTTCGTCGAGTGGCTGAACGAAAAGAAGGATCCGCTGCACCCGATCATCTCGACGCACGCCGAACGCGACGGGGTAGATGTCGAGGTCGCGATGCAGTACACGGATACGTACGCCGACCAGATCTTCTCCTACGCGAACAACATTGGGACGATCGAAGGCGGCATGCATCTCCAGGGCTTCCGGCAGGCCGTCACCAACGCCGTCAACACCTACGCGCGCAAGCGCGGCATGCTCAAGGAATCGGAGAACTCGCTTTCGACCGACGACATCGTCGAAGGATTGACCGCCGTCGTTTCGGTGAAGCTGCAAGATCCGCAGTTCGAAGGGCAGACCAAAACCAAACTCGGCAACGCGAGGGTCCGCAGCATCGTGGCGGGACTCCTCTCCGAGCGGTTGGATTTCTTCCTTGAGGAGAATCCGAAGTACGCGCGTGCCATCGTCGAGAAGTGCATGCAGGCCCAGCGAGCGCGCGATGCCGCGAAGAAAGCGCGCGACTTGTCGCGGCGCAAGAATGCGTTGGAGGGCTCCGGTCTGCCCGGGAAGCTCGTGGATTGTAAGAACGGCAACGCCGCCGAGAGCGAGATCTTCTTGGTGGAGGGCGATTCGGCGGGCGGTACCGCAAAGGGCGGACGCGACCCCAACACGCAAGCGATCCTCCCGCTGCGCGGCAAGATCCTCAACGTCGAGAAGGCGCGTCTCGATAAAGTGCTCGCCAACGAGGAGATCCGAACGATGATCACGGCGCTGGGCACCGGCTTTGGCGACGAGTTCAACGTGCAGAAGCTGCGCTACCACAAGATCATCATCATGACCGACGCCGACGTCGATGGGTCGCACATTCGGACGCTGCTGTTGACCTTCTTTTATCGGCAGATGCGCCCGCTCGTCGAGGACGGTTACGTCTTCATCGCGCAGCCGCCGCTCTACGGTATCCGCAAGGGCAAGAAGCAGTGGTGGGCATTCACGGATGCGGAGATGAAATCGATCGTCGGCGAGGACGGCAAAGACTTCGTCATTCAGCAGTACAAGGGTCTCGGCGAGATGGACGCCGAGCAGCTCGCGGAGACGACGATGGAAGTCGGCCACCGCCGGCTGAAGCAGATTACGGTCGAAGATGCGGTCGAGGCCGAACAGATTTTCACCGATCTGATGGGCGACAAAGTCGAGCCTCGCAAACAGTATATTTTCGAGTATGCTAGGAGCGTAAAGAACCTCGACCTCTAAGAGTGCCCCGAGGGCATTCTTTTAGAAGCTGCTTAGTTCGGCGGGGCCCGTTCAAGCGCGAGAGGTATAGAAGCGCGAGAGCTTCACGTGCGCAAAGGTTTTGCGATCGGCCTGCTGGCCGCGATCATCCTCATCTCGCTCGCGGTCGCAAGGCGCCACGAGCTTTTGCGCTTTACCGTCCAAGGGGCCGCCAGGCTCGCAAGCGGTTACTCCGTTAGGATCGCGGAGCTTCACGTCGGCTGGGACGGGGCGGAGCTTTCCGGCGTTCGCGTCGGCCGCGCCTCGCAGCCTCTTCTCGACGCGCGTAGAATCGCGGTCCGCTATCGCTTGCGCGATCTCTTGCCGGGAAGCCGTCATCGCTTCGGCCTGCTCGGCGTCGAGATCGACGCCGCCAAGTTCACGGTCATCCGGTTTAGCAACGGCAGTTTCAACTTCAATCTTCCCCACGCCGGCCCGGCGACGAGCCCGGCGCGGGTCAATCCCGTGCCGCTTCGTTTTTGGCTGCGCGTGCGCGACGCGCAAATCGATCTGCGCGAGCCGGCCGCCTACGAACCGAGTGCGAAGGAAGTGCGCATCGGCGGCATTAACGTCGACGCGTCGATCGACACGGCCGCGGTAACGGCGTACCGCGTGCGAGGCGCTTTCGAACGCCGGCGCCCCGAACCGTTCACGATCGCGGGCAAGGTCGACGCGGTCGCGGGCTACGCGATGCATCGAGCGCAGGCGCCGGATTTTCCGGTTCGCGCATTGGCGAACTACTTCGCCGATACACCCGCAGTTCGCGTCCTCGCCGCAGAGGGCCGGAACTTCGACGCACGCATCTATGCACTCGGCGTCCTACCGAACGAAGCGCCGAGTTACCACGTGAGCTTGCAGCTCGACGTGAGCGGAGCGCGGCTCGCATTGCAATCGCTTGCGGCGCCGGTTGAGAACGTGCACGCACGTTTAGAAGTGGTCGACAACACGTTCTTCGTGCGCGATGCGCGTGCGGCGCTCGCGGGCGTTCCGTTGCAAATCGATGGCGGCATCTACGATTTTGCGGGGGCGCTGACCGGTCGCCCCGAGTTGCGTCTGGGCGTCAGGGGAACCGGCGATCTCTCCGCGCTCCGCCGGGCCTTTACGTTTGCGCGCGATCAACCGATCTCGGGATTCGCGCGCCTCGGGGTTCTCGTGCACGGCCCGATCGACGATCCGGTGATCGTCGCGCGGGTCACTGCGCCGCGCGCCTGGTACCGCGCGCTGCCGTTCGAGTCGCTTGCGGCGGGCGTCGTCTATCATTCCAACGTCGTGGCGCTTGCGCCGGTCCGCGTCGCTTACGGCGGCATCGCGTTGCGGGTCGACGGGACCATGGCGATCGGCAAGCATCTGCACTCGCGCTTTGCGTTGCACGTCGTGGGACCGGCGAATCATCTTCCCTACCTCGATGAAATGCTGGGGAACGAGCCGATCCTCATCGATGCCGCTGCGACGGGGAACGATCTGCTCTTCCACGTGATCGGGAGCGCAGCGTCGGCACGCGGCGTCTCCCGCATCGCGGCGATCGTCGTGACGGATCCGAACGGCACCGTCACGGTCGCACCGTTTTGGTTCCACACCGAACGCGGCGATTTTGACGGCGGCTACGTGCTCGACCGTCCCGACGATACGAGCGCCTTTTGGATGCGATCGAGCGGGCTGCGCATGCGCGCGTCGAGCTATAAGACCTTCCCCGGCATATCGCTCCCGCGGATGCCGCCCGTCAATGGAGAGACCGTCGGCATGACGCTCGCGGGCGGCGGCCCGGGCAAGAACGTCGTGCTGGCCGGCTTCGTGCGCGGCGACGATGCGAGCATCGCGGGAGTGAAGTTCACGTCGATGGAGGCGGCGTTCGGCGGAACGCTGCAGAGCGCGGCGGTCAACCTGCTGCGCGCGTCGGGCCCCTGGGGAACCTTTGCTGGGCACGGCGGATTTTCGGCGCAGCAATTCGTCGCGTACGGCACGTATCGCGGCTCGTTCGAAGGGCTCCAGCCGTTTCTCGGGGACGCGATCGTCGGGCATGGCGCCATCGCCGGCACGGTCGGGATCGGAATCGAGCCGCAACGCATCGTGGTGCAGGGCTCGAATTTGGCGATGCGCGCGGCGACGCTTCACGGCGTACCGATCGATCGGGCGAGTCTCACGCTCGCAATTGAAGGTAATCGTTTGCGGGTGCTCTCGGCGGACGCGCGCGCCGCGGGCGGCGATGTCGTCGCAGCCGGGACCTTTCCGCTCGCATCGGCCGCCGCGAGCGCGGGTCCCAACGGCGTCGCACTCGTTGCCAAACGGCTGGAGGCGGCGCAGCTTACCGGCATCGGCTTGCCGCTCGGCGCCGGAACGCTCTCCGCGACCGGTACGCTCGGCGCGGGTTCGCCGATCCCGACCTTCGACGGAGGCGTCGCCGTCAACGGCGGTCGCATCGCTCGCTTTTCGCTCACCGGTAACGGCGACGTTCGCGTTGCCGGCGATGCCGTCTCGCTGCACCGGGTTCTCGGCAAACTCGGGCGGACGTACGCGCAGGTCGAGGGTAGGATCGAGTCCCTCACCTCCGGCTCACCCGTCTACGCTCTCGATGCCGACGTTTCGGCAGCGCAAATCGCGCCGACGCTGCACTCCTTCGGCCTCTCCAATTACATGACGGACGGCACGTTCAACGCGCGGCTCCATATCGCGGGTCAAAGTCTCGCCCCGAACGTCAGCGGCCACGTCGGCGTCCCGGCCGGCGACGTGAACGGCCTTCCCTTCATCGACGGAAGCGCGCTGCTCTCGGCGGATCCGCGTGGAGTGGCGATGCACGACGGATCGGTGCTCGTAGGCACCACCGCGACCGCCTTCACGGCTGTCGCACGCCCGCACGAAAACCTCATCGACGTGAGCGCACCGCGCGCCGATCTCTCCGATTTCAACAACTTCTTTGATACCGGCGATACGCTCGACGGCAACGGAAGCGTAAAGATCTCGGCGACCGCGCACGACTCGCACATCGCATCGAGCGGCGACATCGACGTGCGCCGCTTTCGATACCGGAATCTGCCGATCGGCGACACCAGAGCCGTCTGGTCGAGCACGAGCGGCGTCATCGCCGGAACGCTTGCGGTCGGCGGGAGCGAAGGAATGCTTCGCGCGCGCGGCTCGATCGGCTTGACACCAGCGCGCTCGTGGCAATCGACGTTAATGCGATCGCGCTTCGATCTTAGCGCGGACGTCAACGACCTCGATCTCTCGTTATGGTTGCCCGCGCTGGGCATGCAGAGTCTCCCGATCACCGGCAGAGCGTCGGGCAACCTTGCCGCGCGCGGCCGTTATCCGAACCTCGACCTGCGCGCAAGCGCGCGCCTCGTCGGCGGAACGCTCGGCCCGCTCGCGCTCGACCGCGCCGAGCTCGCCGTCCGTTCGGCCGGCCGTCGCCTGGTCATTGACAAGGCCGAGATGGCGACCTCCGCGCTTTCGGCCTCGGGGGCCGGCACGCTGGGCTTAGGACCGAACGAGCCGCTCGACCTGCAACTGCACGCAGCAACGGATCACCTCGCGCAGCTCGTCTACGACGTTGCTCGCGTGAAGGTCCCTATTCGCGGGTCCTTCGAGTCGACGCTGACGGTTCGCGGCACGTACAGGGCGCCGACATTACTTGCGGGATTCGATGGGAACGACGTGGTCGCATACGGCGTGCCGATTGCTTCGCTTTTCGGCGAAGCGCGCGTCGAGCGCCACGCCCTCGTGATCTCCGACGCCGGCGCGATCTTTACGCACGGCTCGGCCACATTAGCCGGCTCGCTGCCGTTGCAGCTCGCGCCGTTACGCTTTGCCGCACGGGATCAGCCGCTCAGCTTCGATCTCGACGTGGTCGGGCTCGATCCGGCGATCTTCGACGAGGCCCTCGGTAACAACACGAAGCTCGCCGGCGTCATCGACGGTCATCTCGGTCTCTCCGGCACGACGCGTCAACCCGCGATCGTCGGTCGCCTTTCGCTGACGCGCGGCTCGTACGTCAGCGATTTGGAGCGCGCGCCGATCTCGCAGATCGCGGCGGCGCTGGCCTTCAATCACGATGCCGTGACGCTCGAGCGCGCTTCGGCGCGGCTCGGAAGCGGCACGACCCAAGCGTCGGGCAGCGCGCAGTTTCCGAAGGGTTCTTCCGCCGGGGCCGCACTCTCGTTCAAGGCTTCCGCTCGCGGAGCGCAGCTCGATCTGCCGGCATACGGAAGCGGAACGCTCGACGCGTCGATCTCGCTCGTCAAGCACCCGGCTACCGACGCGCTGCTCTCCGGAGGCGTGGCCCTCAGCAATGCGACGCTCCCGTTCGCGACCTTCATCAAGGCCGCGCAGAGCTCACGCGGCGCGAGCGGGCCGCCGCTGCCGATGGCCTTCGATTTGCAATTGACCGCGGGGAAGAATGTGCGCGTGCGCGGCAACGGCTACGGCGCGGGGCTCGACATCGGCGTCGCGGGATCGGCGACGCTCGCGGGGACGCTCTCCGCGCCTACGCTTGCGGGTGCGTTCGACTCCACCGGAGGAACGCTTACGTACTTCGACCGGGCTTTCCGCGTCGAGCAGGGCACCGTTCGTTTCAACCCTAGCGATGGCGTGCTGCCGACGCTTCACGCCGTTGCGACGACGACCGTCGTCAACCCGGATCCCGATCGCGCGCGAAATCCGTATGGAAGCGCGCAGGTAACCATCCGTGTCGACGGTCCGATCGCGGGGCTGAAGATCGCGCTCAGTTCAAGTCCGCCGGGATACACGCAACAGCAAATACTCGCGCTCATCGCGCCCTTCGGCGGGTTCGTCGGCGGCATCGGCTTCAGCCGGCAATCGATGCTCGCGCAACAGCAGCCGAACGGAATCGTTCCGTTCGGTTTGGTCTCACCGATCCCCAACGTCGGCCTGCAGCAACCAAGCACGATCACCGTCGGGCAAGAAGCCTTCAACTTGCTCAACGCGCAGTTTACCGCCGGCTTGTTGTCGCCGCTGGAAACGACGCTCGGCCAAGGGCTTGGACTTTCGAGCATCAACCTCACGCTCGGATACTATGGAAACGTGGGCTTTACGGCGAGCCGGCTTCTCGGCAAGACGGTCAGCGCGGTCTATGCCGTGACGTTTGGGATCCCGCAGACGCAGTCGTTCGGCCTCACGGTGCAACCCAACCCCGAAACGTCCGCAGCGCTGAATTTCTTCGTGCAGAGCGGGCCCACGAAGCTCTTCCAGGTTCCGAATGCGCCGCTCGGGTACGGCGCCGGTTATCTCGCCACCGAGCCGCTGATCGGAAACAGCGGCTTCAGTCTTACGTATCAACGTCATTTCTGGTAACGGTGCCGTAGCGATGGGCCGTTTCATTAAACGCGCATTCAGGCTTCGGGAACGCGCAAGGACACGAGGTAAGGCGGGCGGAACAGGGCGTCCCGGGTCGCGCGCGATGCGCTCGTGCGCGCGGGCCCGACCGAGGCCCTCAGAGGACCTCTTCCTAAAATTGAGGACGATTTTTTTCACATGACCTTTGATCCCGGACGGCGTGGGGGGCCGCTGCAACGGTATGTGGCGACGCTCTCGCTCCTGGCAATGATAGGCTTCAGCCTCTCGCCGTCCGTCACGGCATCCGCGGCCGCACCGAAGATCGTCTCGGTCGACGTGACCGGGAATCTCCACGTCCCGACGCAGACGATTATGTCGGTCGTCGCGGCTCGCCCCGGGCAGCCCTACGACCCGAAGGTCGTGCAGGAGGACCTTGCCCGCATCAATGCGCTCGGCTACTTCGCCGACATCGCGCCGCCCCTGATCCGCCAGCGGCCAGGAGGCGTGGCGATCACCTATCGCGTCGTCGAAAATCCGGTCATTACGAAGATCGCCTTCGTCGGAAACCAGAAGGTCCCGAGCGATACCTTACTCGCCTTAATGGACCTATCCATCGGACAGGTCTTCAACACGAACACCTTCCGGCAAGACGTGCTGAAGATCAACAATTATTACGAGCGAATCGGCTACGGCGGACAGGTGCCGACGCACGTCAAGGACATCAATCTCGATCCGCAGAGCGGCGCCCTCACGTTGACCATTCAAGAGGGTTTGGTCGTCAAGAACATCATCATTGGGGGGGATCCGCTCCTCCCGCCGCCCTACCTGCTCGGGCATCTGACGCTCAAGCCCGGCAGCGTCTACTCCGACTCGGTGCGCGATGCAGACTACAAGGCGTTGCAGAAACTCTACGAAGATAAGTTCCACCTCGAGCTCGGTAACTTCGAAGGCGGCATCGTGCCGTCGTCGATCAACCTGCAGGCCGGCACGGCGGACGTCAAGTACGATATTTACGTCGCGCGCATCGCGGTCGTCGAGATCACCGGCAACACGCGCACGAAGGACCAGGTGATCCGCCGCGAGCTGCGAGAGCGTCCCGGCATGGTGCTCAACACCGATGCGATCAAGCGAGACTACGAACGGCTCAACGCGCTCAACTTCTTTTCCAAGGTCGAGCCCGATATCAAGCCCGGTCCCGATCCGAAGAAACCGCAGGACGTCACGGTCGTCTGGCACGTTACGGAGCAACGCACCGCTACGGCATCGGTCGGCTTCGGGTATTCGGGCGGGTTGACCGGCCTGGGACTCTACGCGACGCTTGGCCTTTCCGACAACAACTTGCAGGGCACGGGCAACTCGGCCGGACTTCAGTTCGAAGAGGGCGCTCGGGCGGGGATCGCGCAGCTCACGTTCTCCGTGCCCTACCTCAGCAATACGCCGCAGGGCCAGAAGTATACGGCCGGCGGGCAGCTATTCTCAAATCACACCACGTACTACTACCCGATCTACGCGATCAGCGGCTCGGGAACGTCGGTCAAGAGCAACTCGACGATTCCCATTCCGGTCACGCTCTATTCGAGCACGAACTCGCAGCTGGTTTCCGGCGCCGACGCCACCAGCGTTTCCAGCGCGAACGGCGCCACGGGGAACATCGGACGCCGTTTGAGCGACTACACCATCCTCTCGTTCTCGCTGAGCGGACAGAAGATTCGCTACGACACCACGGTGCCGTCGCCGTACTACTTCCAAGGCAATCAGCCGAACATCTTCGTCGGCCCCACGCCGAGCCCGATCAACTCGACGCCGCAAAACTACGGCGGTTCGTTCGGCATCTCGGCGTCCTCGATCGCCAACGTCAACACCGGCGCTCCGTACAATCTGGTACAGTCGGGCTTGACCTTGCAAACGATCACGCTCGACGATCCGTTCAATCCGCGCAACGGCATCAAGGGGCTGCTGAGCACCAACTTTTCGGCGCCGGCAATCGGGTCGAACTTCTCGTTCACGGAAACGACGCTCGATCTCGCGAAGTTCTTCCCGGTGCTCAAGGACGCCACCCTGGGGGTCCACGGCGCCGCGTATAATTCGACCGGCGTGATCCCACCCAGCTCGCTCTTTACGTTCTCCGATCAGCAGATGCGGGGATACAATCAAGTCTTCTACGCGACCAACGCGTATCTCGGACAGGTCGAGCTGCGGCAGCCCGTAGCCCTCGACCGGCGCATCACGCTCGCGGTCTTCGTCGACGAGCTGGACTACCATATTCGCGGCGCCTACCCGCTGCTCGATCCGTACACCAACCGAATAACGGGTTACCCTGCGGATTGGGCGCTCTACGGAGACGCCGGTTTCGGAATCCGTTTTGACGTGCCGCAGCTCGGGCTGCGCACGGTCCGCATCGACTTTGCCAAAGGAGTAAATGGCACGCACACGAGCTTTGGAATCGGCCAGAGTTTCTAGGGAACCTAGGTTCCCTGGGCCGCCCGCCCTGGAGGCCAAGAGAACGATATGAATATTCGGTCAGCGATATTTCTCGCCGCCGCCCTTTCGCTCGCCATGTGGGCGGCTCGCGGCGCGATTGCGGCGGATCTCACCGACGTCGGCTTCATCGATCAGTCGGAGCTGGCGAACTTGCCCGTCTTCGTTTCGGCGAATCGCCAACTAGCGAACTACAAAGGGCAGCTCGACTCGCAGTACAACGCGCAGCTCAAGCACGCGCGCAGCGACGCCGACAAGCAGCAGGTGGCGATGCAGTTCCAGCAAGAGCTCAACGACAAGCAGCGCGAGATCGTCGGACCGCTCTTTCAACGCGCGCAGCTCGCGATTGCCGCCGTCAGCGCTTCGCGCAGCCTCTCCATCGTGGTCGACAAACGCGTCGTGATCTACGGCGGTCAAGACATTACCAAGGACGTCGAGGCAGTCTTCACGAGCCCGCAGGCGATTCAGCCGCCCGCCGCGACCCCCCCGCCGTCGGAGATCGGCTACGTCGATCAGACCGTTCTCGACGGGGTCCCGAAAGTGCAAACCGCCAACAACACGATGCAGCAATTCGAGACGACGCAGCGGCAGATCTACTCCGCGAAAATTGCCGAGGCAAAGAGTCCGGCCGAAAGGCAGCAGATCCTACAGGAGTTCAACAAAAGCGTTACCGATAAGCAGGACCAGCTGCTCAAGCCGCTCGTCGATCAGACCCGAGCCGCGACCTCCGACGTCGCGCGCAAGAAAAACTTGTTGCTGGTGATCGACAAGGCGGACGTCATCTACGGAGGGACGGACATTACGCCTGACGTCCAAAATGAGCTTACGAAGTAGGATTCTCGGTTGCGCCGCCATCTTTGCGTTCGCTGCCTGCGCCCCGAACGTGCACTCGTCGGCCGTCCGGGGGACGGGCTACCTGCGGATCGACGAGGTCGTCAAGCACGATCCGCTCTACGGCCAACTCTCGCAGCTCGACGACGCGATTGCGGCAATCGATCTTCAGTCCGTGGCGCCGAAAGTGCCGCTGGGCGTGGCCCAGATCGCCACGCAGACCGCACAGCTCAACCGCGAGCTGCGCGACGCTGGGGTCAGGGCGAATAAAATCCTGGCCCAGAAGCAGCGCAACTACGCGCAGCGCGAGTCCGAGGCGGTGCGCACGGCGCTGAGCGCCGCTGGGATTCGCGGCTCGGGCGCGCTCGCGGCGCAGCAAATGAGCGGGACTTCTGCGCAACAAGCCGTGCAGGCGGAACGAGCGGCCGACGCCGATCTGATGGCGTATCAGCAGAACGTCATCGCGCAGGACAACGCCGCGAGTTCCTCCATCGAGCGACAGCTTCAGGCGCAGGCGGCGCAAAAGTACCGTGCCAAAGCCGAAGAGCTGCAGCAGAACGAAACGGACCTCTCGCTGCGTTTGACGCAGCAAGATGCCGCAGCGCGACTGGCCATCAAGATGCGCCTTTCGAACTTGGCGTTGGATCCCACGCAGCGCAAGGACGCGCAATCGCAGCTCGCCGCCATCGCCGATCGAGAGGCGACGCAGTTGAACGCGCAGCGCAACGCCGACGCAGCGACGCTGCGCGCGTATCGAGCCGAGCTCGACCGGCAGACCGGCGACGCGGTCCGCGCGCAGGTCGGCGCGATCCAGACGCAGACGAGGGTCAAGCTCGAGGAACGCCGCAACGAAGTCGGTTCGCAGCTGCGGAGCCTTGGGCCGCCGTCGCTGCCGGCGAACGTTCCCCCGGACGTCCAAGCGCGCATCGCCGAGATCCACCGCCGGTTCGTCGGGCAGTTCCAAGCCGACGCCGCGAAGACCGTCGGGGAATATAACGCCACGAAGGACGATCTCGACCGTCAGTTCGCGGCGCTGCACGGGGCCGACGTCGGCGCGACCGGAGCCGCGGCCGCTGAGCTGCGGGCCCTGCAGAAGCGGCGCGCCGAACTTTACCAGCAGATCGTCGCGCAGGTAGAGCGCGACGCTTCGCGCATCGCAAAGGAGCGCGGCTTCACCATCGTCTTCGTCGACGTCTGGTCGGCAGCGGGCGGCTACGATCTCACCAACGAAGTCATCAAGGACGTCGAAAGCCAACACGAGTGAAAAATCACAGCAAATTCTTCCTCTTATGTTTTGCCGCGATGCTGGCGGGGTGCGCGTCGCGCAGCCCGATCGGACTCGTGGACGTGCAGCGGATCGTCGCGAACTGGCCTGAGTACCAGGGCTATCAGAACCAGCTCTATGCCGACGAGCGTTCGATTCAGTCGCGTCGCGAGAGCGCGGCCCGCAAACAGGTCGCCGCGATGGCGTTACAGCGCAAGTACACGAGGGTGACCGATCAGCTCTCACAGCAAATTCGCGACGCCGCCGGCAAGATCGCATCGCAGCGGCAGCTCAAGCTCGTCTTGACGCGCGAGGGGATCGGCTACGGCGGCGTCGACATTACGAGCGCCGTCGAGAAGGCACTCAATATCACGGAGAAGGCGACGCCCGCGCCGGGTACGTAGTGCTGGGCACGCTGGAGGAACTGGCAGCCCGGATCGGCGGACGCGTCGTCGGCGACGGTGGCGTTCGAATCGCCCGAGTCACGACGGTTGAAGAAGCCGGTCCGCAAGCGCTAACGTTCGCGACGAACGCCGCATATCTGACATCGGCGCTCGCAAGCGATGCCGCGGCGATACTCGTCGAAGCTCCCCTCGCGGGCGGCGCGGCCGCCAAACCGCTGCTCGTGGTCGAGAACGCGCGCCACGCGCTTGCGCAACTCCTTCGAGCGCTGCAGGCGCCGCGCCCGCAAGGTCCGTTCCGGCATTCGAGCGCAGTCGTCGAAGAGGACGCGCAGCTCGCCGGCGACGTCTACGTCGGCGCACATGCGTATGTTGGTCGACGCGTCACGATCGGGGGCGGAAGCGTCATCGAGCCCGCTGTCTACATCGGCGACGGCGTTACGATCGGAGAGTCGGCGTGGATTCACGCGCGCGCGAGCATCATGTCGGAGACGCAAATCGGCGACCGCGTCGTCCTCCATGCCGGATGCGTGATCGGTAGCGACGGCTTCGGGTGGGCCTTCGTCGACGGACGATCGGAGCGAATCCCGCAGGTCGGGAACGTCGTGCTCGAAGACGACGTCGAGGTCGGCGCGAACAGCTGCATCGACCGCGCACAGACCGGCAGCACGCGGATCGGCGCGGGCACCAAGATCGACAATCTCGTGCAGATCGGTCACAATTGCCGCGTCGGCAAGCATTGCGTCATCGCGGCATTGACTGGGTTAGCCGGCTCGACGGTGATCGGCGACTACGTCAAGGTCGGCGGGCAGGTCGGTTTCAAGGGGCACGTCACCGTCGGTTCCGGCGTGACCGTTGCGGGACAATCCGGAATTTGGAAAGATGTCGAGGATGGTGCGACCGTTTCCGGGAGGCCGGCAAGCGATCACCGCGACGAACTGCGTCGAAAGGTCATGATTCGCAATCTGCCAAAGCTGTTCGATCGTGTCGACGCTCTCGAGCGTTCGCGCTCGCAGCAGTAACGCCCCATGATGCAGGCGACGCTTCGTGAGACGCTCCGATTTAAAGGAATCGGCCTCCACACGGGCGCGCACGCGACGGTCGAAGTTCGACCGGCGCCGGACGACGACGGGATCTCCTTCCTGCTCGGGACAAAGCGCGTGCCGGCTGGGGTCGATTACGTCGTCGACACGTCGCGCGCTACCGTGCTCGGGCTCGACGGAGCGACGGTTTCTACGACGGAGCACCTGCTCTCCGCGCTCTTCGCCATGGGGGTGAGCAACGCCGAGATCGTCGTCGACGGACCGGAGATTCCCGCGCTCGACGGGAGCTCGGCCGAGTTCGTCGCCGCGATCGAGGCGAGCGGTTTGCAGGTGCAGCGGAGCGCGCGCAAGGTCCTGGAGATCGATACGCCGTGCTGGCTTCGTTCCACCGACCGAATGATCGCGGCATTCCCGTCCTCCGGCTTTCGCGTTCGGTTCGTCGCGGATTTTCCGTCTCCGATCGGGACGCAATACTTCGATGGCGATATCGATGCTCGGACGTATCGAACGGAGCTTGCGGGAGCGCGCACTTTCGCCTATCTCCACGAAATCGAGGCCCTATGGGCGCGGGGCCTGGGGCGCGGCGGCAGCCTGGAGAACGCGCTGATTTTCGCCCCGAACGGACCGATGCAGCCGCTGCGCTGGCCGGACGAAGCTGTGCGCCACAAGGTGCTCGATCTCGTTGGGGACTTTGCGCTGCTCGGCGCGTGGCCGCAATGCGAGATCGTGGCGATCAAGAGCGGTCACGAGCTGCACGCCGGGATCGCGCGGGCCCTGCGCACCCGATCGAGCGTGCCCTCTGCATAGGAGCTGACGTTGACCGAAATAGACATTCGCGGGATCTTTGAAGTCTTGCCGCACCGCTATCCGATGCTGCTCGTCGACCGAATTCTGGAGTTCGAGCCGATGGTGCGCGTGCGCGGCTATAAAAACATTACTTACAACGAGCAAATTTTCGCGGGCCACTTCCCAAACAATCCCGTCTTGCCGGGGGTCTACATGGTAGAGGCGCTCGCGCAGCTCGGGGGCGCGATGATTCTCGAGCCGGGCGAATTCTCGAGAAAAACGCCCTACCTCGCGGGCATCGACAAGGCGAAATTCCGCCGGCCGGTCATTCCGGGCGACCGGCTCGATATGGAAGTAAAGATGCTGCGCCATAAACGCAACATCGGATGGGTTAGCGGCGAGGCGACCGTCGACGGCCAGTTCGCCTGCTATGCGGAGTTGATGTTCTCGATCGCGTCGGATCCGCGCACGTTCGGTGCCGACGCCAGCGTCCTGCATGTTTGACCAGCTGCCGGGAGAGTAATGCTGCACCCGACCGCGATCGTCCATCCGGCCGCCGAGATCGGGAAGAACGTCGAGGTCGGACCGTACTGCATCATCGGGGAAAACGTGTCGATCGCGGCGCGCACGGTGCTGCAAGGCCACGTCATCGTGAACGGCTGGACCACGATCGGCAAAGATTGCCTTCTCTATCCGTTCTCGACGGTCGGCGCGGCGTCGCAGGACCGCAAGTACGCCGGGGAGCGCGCCTTCACCCGGATCGGAGACCGCACGATCTTGCGCGAGTACGTCAGCATTCAGCGCGCGACCGGACACGACGAAGTCACCGCCGTGGGCGACGACTGTCTCCTGCTGGCATATGTGCACATCGCGCACAATTGCGTCCTGGGCAACGGCATCACGATGAGCAATCTGGCTCAACTCGCCGGGCACGTTCAAGTGGGCGATTACGTGACGATCGGCGGCCAGACGGGAGTTCACCAGTTCACGCGCATCGGGCGCCACGCAATGGTCGGCGGAATGAGCAAGTGTATCAAGGACGTTCCGCCGTTTTTCTTGGTCGAGGGAAATCCGTGCGAGCCTTACGGTCTCAACAGCGTCGGTTTGCGCCGGGCCGGCTTTACCGTCGAGGAGCGCAACGAGATGAAGCGCTTCTACAAGCTGCTCTACGACCCGAAGCTCAACGTCTCGCAGGCGATCGAAGCGATGAAGGAGCAGGTGACGACGGACCCCGGACGCGAGATCATCGCCTTCCTCGAGGCTCCCTCCCAGCGAGGCGTGCTGAAGTAGATTCCCGGCGCGCTTTCTTGCGGCTGCTACGTGCAGCATCGGAGACGCTCGTCGCCCGCGTCCTGCCGGCTCCTGCTCCACTGCGCTCGCGCCTCCTGTTGTGGTAAATTATGACCTCCTGTCAAAGGCGCTCGCGTCAGAGGCTCCTCTGCAGCACGTAGCAGCCTCCGAAAGCTGAATCGAAGGTGAGATACTTCTTCTCGACGGGGGAGCCATCCGGAGAGGCGATGGCAATTTTGTTGGCGGACGCGATTCGCGAGATCGATTCCGGGGCCGCGTTTGAGGGGATCGGCGGGGAACGGATGCGGGAGGCAGGGTTTCAAATCTGGCGCGATCACGCTGGATGGGCGAGTATGGGGCCGCTGGCGGCGATTCCCCGTATTCCAAAGCTGTTGAATGCGATGCTGCGCACGGCCTTTCATCTGCTCGCGACGAAGCCCGATCTGGTCGTGCTCGTCGATTTCGGCGTCTTCAATCTGCGTTTGGCAAACACGTTGCGCCGCTTCGGCTATGCTGGCCCGATCATGGATCTTTTTCCGCCGGGGACGTGGCTGGACGATGCGGAGAAGGCACGAAACGTCAGCGCGGTCGCCGCTCCGGTGACGGCGTTCGCGCACCAGCACGAGTTCTATCGAAGCCTTGGCTGTCGCATCGAGTTTTTCGGACACCCCTTGGCGAGCCGGTATCGGATGCGGCCGCTACGACCTGCGCCGCCGCCCGACGGCGGCGTCGTCGCGCTGCTGCCGGGCAGTCGCGCGGGCGAGCTGCGGCGCCATCTGCCGGTTCTCGCCGCCGCGTATCGCACGCTGCAAAACCGCCGCCCACGGCTGCGCGGGGTCGTCGGCTCCGCCGGCGATCGCGCCGAAGCGATGATACGTCGAGCGATCGAACGCGAGGGCCTCAGCAATGTCGAGGTCGTACGCGGCGTTACCGCCGCCGTCTCCGAAGCCGACGCAGCCTGGGTCGCGTCCGGCACGGCCGTGCTCGAGGCCGCGCTCTGCGGGGTACCGGCCGTCGCAATCTACGTGATACCGCGCGTCCTTATCTGGTACGGCCATCGCATGATCAAGCATCGCTTCATAACGCTTCCCAATCTCGTGCTGGGTCGCGAAGCCGTCCCGGAGCTGCTGCAGGAGCGGGCGACTCCGCGGGCGCTCGCCGACGCGGTCGAACGCCTTATGGAAGATCCCGCGAAGCAGTACGGGGATTTCGTCGCGCTTCGCGAGGCGCTCGGACCTTCCGATGCGCTCGAGCGGTCCGCGCGCTATGCGGTCGGTCTGGCGCGCGGCGCGGCATGATCCGCATCTACCACACCTCGGACCTGCACGACCACCGAGGCATCGCGGCTCCGCTACGCGAGCTGCGAAGCGAGCACCCGGGGCTGCTCTTCGATTGCGGCGACGCGCTGCGCGGAAGTCAAAGCATTTACCGCCGAAGCGAGCCGATCGTCGCGGAGATGGATGCGGCCGGGTACGACGCGCAAGCGATCGGAAATCGCGAGTTTCACTACCTTCTCCCGGTGCTGCGCGCGCGAGCCTCGCGCATGCGCCATCCGCTCGTCTGCACGAACTTGCAAGACGTCAAGCAGCGAGCGTTGCCGTTCGTGCCGGTGCTGCGCTTCGACGCGTCGCAGAACGGAGCGCAGCCGGTCCGCGTCCACGTGCTCGGACTCTTGATCATGCAGTACCCAACGGGGAGCCCGTGGGAACGCGTCTTCGGCTGGCGCTTTCTCGAGCCGTGGAGCGCGGTCGCGCCGTATGCCCGCGACGTTCCGGAAGGCGATTTGCTCGTCGTTCTGTCGCACGTCGGCCTCTCGCGCGACCGCGAGCTGGCGGCTCGCGTGCCGCGCATCGACTTGGTGCTCGGCGGGCACAGTCACCATACGCTCGAGCGCCCGGAGTACGTCGGCGATGTTCCGATCGTCCACGCGGGACCGTACGGACGATTCGTTTCGCGGAGCGAGCTCGAGTACGAGCCGCGCACTCGCCGGTTTGCGATCGCAAACTTTGCGCTCGTTCCGCTCTTAGGCTCTCGAAGAGCGTGACGCGCGTGCTCTTCGTGACCAACGGTCACGGTGAAGCGGCGATTGCGGGGCGCATCGCGCTCGACGTGCGCGCGCTGCTGCCGGAGGCGCGGCTCGAACATCTTGCGCTCGTCGGAAACCAAACCGCCGGCGCGATGCCAGACGTGGGACCGCGGCGCGCCATGCCGAGCGGCGGTTTGATCGCAATGGGAAACGCGCGCAATCTGGCGCAGGATTTGCGAGCGGGTCTTCTTGCACTCACGTTGGCTCAGGCGCGCTTCCTGCGGGGCTCTCGCGGCGCGTACGATATCGCGGTCGCCGTCGGCGACGTCTATGCGCTCGCGATGGCCTTCCTTGCGCGGGCGCGCACGGTCTTCGTCGGCAGCGCGAAGAGCGTCGACGTGGCTCCGTACGGCGCGTTCGAAGAGCGCTTGCTCTCGCGCGCGGCGGCTTGTTTCGTGCGCGACGAGGCGACCGCGCAGGCGTTGCACGGGCACGGCGTCGAGGCCGACGTCGCCAACGCGATCGTCGATCTCTTTTGGTCGCCGCAGGATCCGAACGTCGATGCGTCGGTCGCGGGGTTCAAGCCCGCCGTTGCGCTTTTTCCCGGAAGCCGCGAGAGCGCATACGAGGACGCAGAGTTCCTCATCGCAGTCGCGGGCGAGCTTGCGGCCCGGCGTCCTTCGCTCGGAGCCGTGCTTTCGATTTCGCCCGGGCTCGATGCGGGTCGTTTCGCATCCGCGGCGCACAACGCCGGCTGGGACGTCGGTCTAACCCCGCACGAATCGTCACCCTTCGTCTTGAGCCGCAATCGGCGCGAGATCGTCCGCAGTTGGCGCGGAGCGCTCGGACCGTTGTTATCTCGCGTCGGTCTCGTCCTCGGTCAGGCGGGAACGGCCAACGAAGCGGCCGCGGCGGCAGGCCTTCCGGTAGTTGCGTTCGAGCGCGATCGCGATCGCAAGGCTCGTTGGTATCGCGAGCGCCAGCGGGGTCTCCTCGGCGAGGCGCTGGCCGTCTTTCCCGGCAACCTGAGTGAAGCCGTCACCGGCGTGAGCGCAATATTGGACGACCCCGAGCGGCGCCGCTCGATGGGTGAAATCGGACGAGCGCGCATGGGGGCGTCGGGCGGAGCGCGGCGTATTGCCGAGCGCATCGCTGGGCTCGCGAGATCGTCATGCCACGCTTAATGCCGTGGGCCCTCGCCGTCATCTTTGCGATCGTGCCGCTCTTTCCGAGCTTCATCGCGTTAACGGGCGTCGGCTTTCCCGGCATCTCGCTTCTCCCGCGGGCACCGACGCTCGGCGTGCTGGCGCTGTGCGCGCTGCTCGCGGTCTATGCCCTCGTCACGATGGCTCGTTTTTCGGCCGGCGCGCAACCGCTGCTCGTTCCGTTGCTCGCAGTCTTCTCGGCCGGGGTCCTCGCCGGACTCGTCGGATTCGATCCGGCGGCCGGGCTGCTCTTCACCGGCATCGGTGGCCTCTGCATCGTTTGGCACTGCTCGGTGGTGCGGTTTTATTCCGATCGCTCTGCCGCAACGGCAATTTATGCCTCCTTACTGGTCTCGGGCGCGCTCGCTTCCGCCGTGGCGATCGCAATGGTAGCGGCGCGCGTTCCGGCGGCACAGTACGCACTGCAACACGGCCGCGCGACGGGCACGTTCATCTTGCCCGGCGAGCTCGCGGGATATCTCATCGTGCTCTTGCCGATCGCCTACGCGGTCGGATGCGTTGCCGAGCAGCGCGCGCTGCGCGTCTTGGCATGGTCGGCGCTCGGGTGCGGTCTCGTCGCGCTCGCGCTGACCTATTCGCGTGCAGGCTGGATGGGGTTCGCGGCCGCGTTTGCGTTTCTGTTCGCGGTTCGCACGCGGCGCGGGAGCGGCCCGGCCGCGGCCGTCGTGCTTGCCGGGATCTTGGCGGTGCTATTGCTCTTCAACGCGCACCACGACCCGAGCGAGGATTACACGCGCCTTTCGATTTGGCAGACTGCCATCCAGATCGCCGACCGGTTCCCGCTCACCGGCGTCGGGCCGTTCAATTTTTCGCGTCTCTACGCAGTGACGCGGTCGCCCGACGGCGATCCCACGGCCTTCCACGCGCACAGCATCTACCTCACCTTCCTGGTGGAATTCGGAATCGTCGGACTCGTCACGGTCGCGTGGACGATGTGGCGCTTCGGCTGCGAGCTGCGGCGCCGCGTCGCTGCAGCGCCTCCCGCAGAAGCCTTTTTGTCGCTGAGCGTAGCGGCGGGACTGGTCGGCGTTGCCGTGCAAGGGCTCATCGATACCGTGAGCGTGGTGATTTTCGGGTTGTGGATTCCGATCATGGGCTTGGCCCTCGCCGCCGCGAAGGGCCGCGATCGCCGTGCAGCGACTTCTTCCGAGGTTCCCTAGTGCGGTACGCCTCGGCGGTGGCGGCGATCTGGCTGATCGCGACCGCCGGTTGCAATCCTCAGGCGCCCAAACCGACGCTCTCTCCCCAGTCTCCCGCGGTCAAACCCCATCCCTCGCCGACCCCCTTCGTGCTGGAAATCCGGGGCAAAGGAACGGTGAACCGCCCCGTGCACGTCTTTCAGCAAGTCCACAACCGCATCGACTACGATCTCCTGGCAAGCTCCTACGAGAGCAAGGGGCCCGAGGGTGGCGAGCGCGCGGTCTTCCAAAACGCTCGCGTGACGTTCCGCGACAAAAATGGTGCGACGTTTGCGGCAACGGCGCCGCAAGCCGTCGTCGATCAAGCCGCGAACACGGTGACGCTGATGAACGGCGTTCACGCGCACACGTCGGCGGGAATGACGTTGGAGTGCTCGCAGCTCGTTTATCAGCGGGCCACCGGCATGCTGCACGGCACCGGCGACGTCGTCGTCACCGATCCGAAGGGCTTTCGAGCGACCGGTTCGAGCTTCGATTCCGACATCTCCCTCACCCACATGCGGATGCAATGAGCAATACACCAGCGATCAAACTACGTGGACTCGTGAAACGCTACGGCGAGCGGACCGTCGTCAACGGCGTCACGGCGGAAGTCCATACCGGCGAAATCGTCGGCTTACTCGGACCGAACGGCGCCGGAAAGACGACGACGTTCTATATGGTCGTGGGGCTGGTCAAGCCGGACGGGGGTACCGTTCTGCTCGCCAACGGCGAGCGCGAGATCGATCTGACCGCCGCTCCGATGTACGCTCGGGCTCGCAACGGAATCGGGTATCTTGCGCAGGAGAACTCGATCTTCCGCAAGCTTTCCGTCGGGGATAATATCCGGCTGATTTGGGAGCAGAACGGCATTCCGCACGAAGAGCGCGAGCGCCGCCTGCCGGCGTTGCTCGAAGAGTTCGGCTTGCGGGCCTTCGTCGACGCGCGCGGCGACAGCCTATCGGGCGGCGAGCGCCGGCGCGTCGAAATCGCCAGAGCGCTCGCGATTGCGCCCGCGTTCCTCTTGCTGGACGAGCCGTTCACGGGAATCGATCCGATCGCCGTCGCCGACATTCAGTCGATGATTCGCCAGCTCCGCGATCGCGGGCTCGGCATCCTTATCACCGATCACCAGGTTCGTGAGACGCTCGCAATCGTCGATCGCGCGTACATTCTCAACAACGGCCGCATCGAAGTATCAGGGAGTGCCCAGGAGGTTCTCGACTCGCCCATCGCGCGGCAATTCTACTTAGGCGAGGGCTTCCGATTATAGGAAGTTGCCGATCCAGCGGAGAGTCGATTGGCAACGCACGCTGCGTCGGATCGCTCGATCTCCTCTCCTCCGAACGAGCACAGTAGGGTGAGATTCACAATCCTCGATCGGTATATGCTTGCGGAGCTGGCGGGGCCGTGCGTCTTCGGGCTGGCCGCCTTCATGTTGATATTCGCGGCGACTGAGATTCTCAACGTCGGCAAGCTCGTGAGCAACGAGCACGCGCCGCTCTGGGCGGCGCTACTCGTCTTTGTCTGGTCGCTCCCGGCAGACATCGTGCTCGTCATCCCTATGGCGCTGTTGCTGGGGACGCTGCTCGCCGTCCAGCGCCTTTCGGGCGAGAGCGAGATCACGGCGCTCAAGGCGGCCGGCGTCACATTCGCGCGGATCGTCGCGCCGCTGCTGGCGGTTGGCATCGTTATGTCGTTCGTAACGTATTATCTCCAAGAACGGGTGGTTCCGTACGCGAACGACCAGCTGACCGAGATCGAGAACACCGTCATCAACCACGTCAGCGCCTTCAACCGCGATTTAACCGTTTCGGCGCCTCTTCCGAGCGGTGGCCGTCAGGTCACGATCGCGACGGCCTACGAGCCGCGCTCGCGCGCGTTGCTCCACGTGACGCTCATCCAGTACGACAATCACAACGATCCGAGACAGATCATCTTCGCCGACCGTGCCGAGTTCACGGCCGACAAGTGGACGCTGCAGAATTCCAGCGTCTATCGGTTCAATCCCGACGGAACCACGTTGTCCGAGCCGAGCGTTCCGCAGCAGGAGGTCGAAATCGGCGAAAAGCCAACGGACTTGATGAAGCGTATGAGCAACGACGATCCCGAGAACATGAGCCGCGCCGAAATTGCGGAGGTGGTCCACTCGGGGCAGTTGACGGAGAACGAGTACCGCAAGTACGTAACGACCTATCAAGAGAAGCTCGCGAGACCCTTCGCGTGCTTCGTTTTTATGTTGATCGCCATTCCGTTCGGCTTGCGCTCGTTCCGGACGAGCGGCAGCACGAGTCTGGGCTTCGGCCTTTCGCTGGCGATCGTTTTCGTCTATTACGTCGTGATGACGATTTGCTCGTTTGCCGCCGAGGCTGCGATCGGATTGGCGGCGCTCTGGGCCTGGATTCCGAACATTCTCTTTACCGCGATCGGTCTGACCCGGTTGCGCCGCGCCGCTCGCGCGTGAACTTCGTTGATATTCTCCACGGAGTCGGCAATCTGGCGGCGGTGATGGCGCTCGCGGGCGCGGTGGCGTACGTGGGCGATCGGGTGGGGCACCAGGTCGGACGGCGGCGCTTGAGCCTCTTCGGGATTCGTCCGCGGTATACGTCGACGATCGTCGCCATCGCCACCGGCGTGATCATCGCGTTGGTCGTGTCGCTCGCTGCTATCTTCGCATCGGAACAGGTGAAGACGGCCTTCTTCAAGCTCAGCTCGATCAACGAGCAGATCACCGAGCTACAGGCGCGCCAGCGCGATCTCGAGGCGAAGGTCAACACGGGCCGGCTGATTCTGCCGGTCGACACGCTACTGGTTCCCTTCTATCGGATTCTCCCGCAGTCCGCATCGCCGCAGCAGCGGCTCGCGACGATTCGGGACTACTACGCCTTCGCGGTGAAGTACGTCAACGCGACCTATCCGCGACTTGGCTTGAGGCCATACGCCATTCCGCCCGATGCCGACAAGAAACTCAAGGGGCTCGCCAACGACCTGACGACGGCGGCGGAGGTCTCGCAAGCCAACGTCATGCTGACCGTGACCTCGGATCAGAACCTCTTCGAGAACGATCAGATCCATTTCGCAATCAACGTAACGCAGGACGTTCGCTATTTTCAAAAGGGCCAGGTCATCGCCCAGCTGGTTATCCCCGGCCGTAGCGGTGCCAGCATCAACATCGCGCTGATCCAGCTCGAGAACTACGTCTCACTAACGGCGCGGCGCCTCCACCTGCCGCCGTTTCTCTCCAACACCCAGCCGATTCAGCTGATTCCGGACGCGCAGCAGATGCAAGACCGCATCTCGAAGCGCGGCACCTATCTTCTCACGGCGTTTGCCGCCGAAGACTTCTACCCGCACGTCGGCGGCATCCCGATCGTGATCGTCCTGACCCAGCAGCCGTGAACTCCTCCGACGCGGTGATCGGCGTCGATCCGGGCCGGAGCAAAGCCGGATACGCGCTGCTCGAGGCTTCGGGGGCCGTTCTCGCGGCCGGGATCGAGCCGATCGAGCGGCTTCCGGCCCGCCTGCGCGAGCTGCTGGTCCGCAATCGAGTCTGCGCGATCGCTTTAGGTCGCGGGACGAACGTGCGCCCGGTGCGGGTCTCCCTTGAAGCGCTGGGCCTGCCGATCCACTTGGTCGACGAGTACGAGACGAGCCGGGCTGCGCGCAGCCTCTACTTTTCCGAGCATCCCCCGCGCGGGTGGCGCCGCCTCCTTCCGGTCGGCCTGCAAGTGCCCCAGCGGCCCATCGACGACTACGCGGCAATTCTGATCGCCCGGCGCTATCTCGCAAGGGAAGCAGCAGGTCGATCTCCAAGCTAGATAGCCCCGCGAAAAGCGGCTTTTGAGCAGCCGCTCATCTTACGGGCTTCACGGTCGTTACAAACGGAGGACAGGTTGCGTCGGGTCGTCGCCCTCATGGCAAGTGCAGCGCTAGTAGTGGCGCTGAGTTTTGCCATTGGACGCGCGGCCGGTTTGCCTGCCGGAACCCAGCGCTTCGATCTCGGCTCGCAGCTCATGCTCGCGGTCTTCGGGGAGATCTCCGATTCGGGGGCCTCCTTCGCAGCCGCGCGCGGCGACCGGACGAGCGAATCCCCGCTGCGTGAACTTGCGCTTCAAATCCGCCCGATGGGCGCTGCGCCGGATAGAGGCGGGGGTACCGATTTTACGCTAGACCGCCTTGCGGCGCGCGATCTCGCGGTCGACGAAGATTCATTATTCGCCGGTACGGCGCCGCTCGACGTGGGGACGAGCGTCGTGCACTTCTCTGCGCCGGCGTCCGGCGCGGATGAGGGCGAACTCGTGCCACTCAGCGCGCATTTCACGGCGGCCTATCAGCCGCCGCCGCCCGCGCCGGCAATCTCGCCGGCGCCCGGCACGCTCGCCTTCGCGCCGCCGCAGATGCTAACGGCAGAGACCCTCGCGGGGGCGGCGCAGGTCGGCGCGGTCCACTTCGAGGGATCGACGCAAGACGCGCAGAGTCAGGCGTCGCAGCCCTCGTTGCATGATGCGTCGTACAACGCCGGTGCGGATTTCAACGTCCGCGCGGGCAAGCGGAGCGTCAACGTCAACCTTTCGAGTGCCTACGAGCAAGCCGGCGGCAACCTCGGCAACGCATTCACCGCCTCGGCGCTCGGCTCGACGTCGTCGTGGCAGTTGCCGGGCGTCGCGCCGTTCGCCGTTCCAAACGACTCCGATCTCAGCCGGCTCTCACTCGGGGCCGGTCTCTCGGTTCCGGTCGTGCACGGCTTGACGTTGAATCTCAACTACGACGCGGGGCGGCTCAATGGGGTCTACTACGGCGTGCCGGGACTCATGAATTTCGACACCGTCGACAACACCTACGGCGGAAACCTGACCCTCAACATTCCGCGGACCTCGGGGTCGCTCTCCATCGGCGCGTACCAAGACCGTTTCCAAGACGGCACCCTGCCGATCGGCGGTCAAACCCAGACGCGTGAGGACGTAAACTTCACCGTCAAATTCTGACGCCACACTCTCGCTTGCCGGTTTCTCGGCGGTATACGCCTCTGTGGCTCATCGCCGGCGCGGTGGTCGTTGCGCTCGCCGTCGGGTTGGGCGCCGTGCAGTTTGCGTCGGATGCTTTCAACGCCCGCGCTGCTGCGGCGGGGACGCTCCCTCGCCGCATACCGGCCGGTTTCGCTCTCGCGGTCTATCGGGCACTCGATCGCATCGCGCCCGCCGCGTACGTCGAAACCACCTTGGCCGAAGCGGCGCTCGCGCGGGGCGATGCCGCCACCGCGGAGCGCTACGCAATTCGAACTCCGGCTTCGCCTGTCCGCGACGAACTTTTGGCGCGCATCGCGCTGAGCCGAGGCCAAGCGGCGCTTGCAGGCGAGTATTTTCTCGCCGCCCCCGACCCCGCTGCGGTCGAAGCCTCGGCGCAAGTGCTGGCATCGCGCGATCCCGCGGCCGGTTATGCCCTCGAGCATCTGCTGCAGATCCGCCTCGTGCGCAACGGGACTCACCCGGATGCCGTCGCTGAGGCCTATTGGCAGATGGGCCGGCTTGCGAACCGCGAGGCCTGGCGCCAAGTTCCCGGCGGCGCGCTTCAGCGCGTCTGGCTTACTCGCGCCTTGCACGACTTCGAATCGGCCGTCGACCTTGCACCGCTCTCGGAGCGGTACCTCGTTGAGGCGGCCAATCAGGCCGACCTGCTTCGCGAGCGGCCCCGCGCGCAAGCGCTCTTCGGGCGCGCCGCCGCGATCGATCCGGCAAGCGCCAACGCCCTCGCCGGTTTGGGCGTCATCGCCTGGGAGAACGGCGACCGGCGGACTGCGCGCGGGTACTTGGAACGAGCGCGCGCCATCGATCCCGATGCTTTGATGGTGCGCGCCTTGGAACGCGACCTGCGGTGAAGGTTGCGCTCGACGCGCAGTTGACCGTCGGCACGGCAACGGGAATCGGCGAGTACGTCCGCGGTTTGGCGGCCGCGCTGCGTGGCCGAGTCGAGCTGATCGAGCTCTGCGAGCCGGCGCTCGATCCGTGGCGGTTCGACCGCCGCGTGCTCTGGGACCAGCTTCTCATGCCGATGCGCGCGCGCGCCTGCGGGGCGCAGCTCTTGCACTGTGCGGCCGGAACGGTGCCTCGATTCGCGCGTATACCGATCGTCGTCACGGTGCACGACCTGGCCTGGCACGAAGCGCAGGCGCACGCGCCGGCTTACGCGCGCTACTACTTCGGCCCATTCTCTTTCGGGGGATACCGTAGCGCGAGGCGCGTCCTCGCCGACTCGAATTTTTCTCGCAACGAACTGCTTCGGCTTCTCGATCTCGATCCGGCCCGGGTCGAGGTGGTCTATCCGGGCGTGGCCGCCGACTTCTGCGGCATACCTCGCGGCGGTGGCGACGGGCGGACGATTTTGGCGGTGGGCACGATCGAGCCCCGTAAGAATCTCGCGGTATTGATTCGCGCGCTTCCGCGCCTCGAGAACGCGCGCCTCGTCGCAGTCGGCCCCATGACGCCCTACGCGCGCGAATGTGCGGCGCTCGCGCAACGACTGAACGTTGCGGATCGGGTCCTCATGCCGGGATACATTGCGCGAAGCGAGTTGCTCGCGCTCTACGCGAGCTGCGCGGTTGCGGCGGTGCCGTCGCGGTACGAAGGCTTCGGGTACGCGGCGGCGCAAGCGCTCTGCGCGGGCGTCCCGTGCGTTGTCTCGGATCGGAGCTCGCTTCCCGAAGTCGTGGACGGCAAGGCGCGAATCGTTGACGCCGACGATGCCGATGCGTGGGCCGCTGCGCTCGGCGAGGTATTGGCCGGTGCCGACGACGCGCGCGCGGCGCAGGTGCGCGTCGACGCTATCGGTCGCTTCTCTTGGGAGAGCAGCGCGCGCCGCGTTGCGAACGTCTATGCGTCGTCAATAAACGGGTGAGCCGGGAGCCCCCGGAGCGACGCTTCCGTCGTCGGGCGCGAAGACGAGCCGCAGCGGGAGGCTCGATCCCGCTTCGGGCATGGTGACGATCGTAACGCGCACGAAGCCGTGTGCGGGGACGATGTACTGCCGCACCTTGTAACGCGAATACGGCGGCACCTGATGCGACTGAACCAAGACGCCGTCGATGAGATACGAGCCGGTGGCCCGTCCGCCCCGCGGATTCTCGTAGATCGCAATCGCTTGCGGCGTTCCCAACGGGTTCTCGACGTTGACCACAAACGATTGCAGGACGCCGTAATCGCCCGCCAGCGCTTGGCCGCGCAGATCGTTCGGCAACGGAAGCTGACCGATCGGCAGCTCCAAGTACTCGTCGTCGACCTTCCATTGCGTCGCAAAGTGAAACTCGGCTATAGGATAGATCCCGCGGGCGTGTTTATGCGCGCTTTCGAGAAGCTCTGCGCCGGCTACCGGCGCGCCCGCGCTCGCAGCGTCGTTCTGCGCGACGAGCGTCAGATGGACGTTTCCACCCGAGAGCACGCGTAATTGTAGCAGATTACAGACGACGTCTCCCGTGGGAAGATCCTGCGTAACGATCTCGGTGGTGCTGTTCGCGGGCAGCGTGAGCAGCCTGCCCTGATTCTGAACGACGTTAAGGAGAAAGCGTTTGGTGGCCGAATGACCGACCTCCATCTCATTGGGGGACGGGCCGCCACGGCCGCTGATGAACTGTACGATCGATGGCTCGCGCGAAAGATTCTCGGCCCGCAGAACGATGCGCCGGGCGGGTTGGTCAGGCGGGTTGTAATGGAAGTAGAGAAAGCGCGACGGCTGCTCGTAGCGCAATTCGGCGGTGAAGAGCGTTCCGTCCTCGGTCAGGCGCTCCGGATAATCGCTGACCATCAGCGAGTCGGGAGAGATGCGCGGTACCGCGATGTTTTGCAGGTCGACGTGGGTCGAGCCGTCGACTTCGAACTCGTCGTTTCCTTGAATGAGAACCGGGACGTCGAATGCGGCCACGTCGTCCTGCTCGAGCGGGCGCCGAACCGGGACGTCGTCGGCCGTGACGAGCACCTGCGAGCCGGGCCGCGGCTGCGCCGCATCCTTGACGGCCTGCGCGACCTGCTCGCGCACGAACTCCGCCGATGCCGGATCTCCGGTCAGCGCGAGCGTAACCCGGTCGCCAATCGTTCCCGCGTAGTAGGCGACGCGCACCGGCACGTCGCGCCGCAGGCCGCGTGCATCGCTCACCGTCACGACCGTCTCACCGGGCGCCTTGCCGACGATCGTGACCCTCTGCGAGGCTTCGTCGACCGCGACGGTCGCGATCGACGGATCGCGAGCCGCCGCAGCGATCGGCGCAATTGCCGAGCCGACCGTAAGATCGACGGGATGTCCGACCGGCACCGAGGCCGTCTGGGGAGTGACGACGATTGGCGGGGGCGTTGCAGTGGAGTGGGCCGGCGCGCTCGGCGCCGGCGTGCTCGGAATCGTTGACGGCGATGGCGAGGGTGCGGGCGAAGGCGCGGGCGCTTGTGCGGTGACGGCGGCGTAGAGCGCGACGAGCCCCGCGACGAAAAGAGGCGCGCTCCTACGCAATTTGCGCTTCGGCGTGTCTGACCGCCGAGGCAAGCAGCGTCTTGTAACCGACGCTTGGAAAGAGCACCGTGACGAGATCGCGCTCCGCGCGCTCGACCGTCCCCGTGCCGAACTTGGCGTGTTGCACTACGTCGGCGATCCTGAAACCGCCGGTCGTGGCCTCGGCGTCCGCGCCGCGCCGAATCGCCCGCAAGCAGCCGTCGCACGCGCCGCAGTTGGCGACGTCGAAGTCTTCGCCGAAGTAGTTCAAGATGAAACGCCGGCGGCAGGACGTGGTTTCGGCATACTGCAGCATCATTGCGAGCTTGCTCTGATCGTACGACTTCTTCGTTTCGTAGTTTGCGAGGTTGAGAATCAGATCGCGATGTTTGCGCACGGCCTCGGTCAGGCCATAAGCCGATTTGCCGACGTGCTCAATATAGCCCGACTTTTTGAGCAGGGCCAGGATTACTTTCAGCTTCGTCAGCGGAAGCTGCAGGATCTTGCGCAGATCGATCATCGAGACCCCGCCGGCCTGATCGCAGAAGACCTCGATCGTTCCAAAGACGCGCTGAACCTCCTCGACGTCGGGATACTTTCCGGTGAGGAAGTAGTTCTGGACGCGCGTGTCGCTCATGCGATAGATGAGAATGCACCGCGACGGCAAACCGTCGCGTCCAGCGCGGCCCGCTTCCTGAGTGTACGCTTCGAGGGATCCGGGCAGATCGTAATGCACGACGAAACGGATGTTCGGCTTGTCGATTCCCAGGCCGAAGGCGTTCGTTGCGACGACCGCTCGAATCGTTTCGTCCATGAAGAGATTGTGGACCGAAGTGCGGTCCTCCTTATGGAGTTTCGAGTGATAGACCGCGGCCGGGATACCGAGCTCCCCCGTCAGATACGCCTGCACCTCGAGCGCGTTCTTGATCGTGGCCGTATAGATAATTCCCGTGCCTTCCAACGCTTCGTCCCCGGCGAAGAGTGAAGTGAGGATTCGCAGCTTGTCGATCTCTTTGTCGGCTTTGCGCGCCTCGTAAATCAAGTTCGGCCGGTCGAAGCCGCGAACGATCGGCTTGACTTGGTCGATGCCGAGCTGGTGCAGAATGTCTTCGCGCACCGAAGGCGTCGCCGTTGCGGTCAAGGCTAATACGGTGGGGTGACCGAGCTTGGCGATCACGCCGCCGAGCGCGAGATAGGCCGGACGGAAATCGTGGCCCCACTGGCTGATACAATGAGCCTCGTCGACGACGAAAAGTGGGACGCGAATTGACTGGAGCAGCCGCAGAAATGTTTCGTCTTCGAGCTTCTCCGGCGTCGTATAGACGATGCGAATCGTGCCGGAACGGATCCGTTCGCGTGCACGTGCTTCTTGATCTTCTGAGAGGGTTGAGTTGAGCGCGACGACGTCGAAGATACCGCGATCGCGCAACATGTCGAGCTGGTCCTTCATGAGCGCGATCAGCGGACTGACGACGACGGTCGTGCCTTCCAGCAAGAGCGCCGGCAACTGGTAGGTTAGACTCTTGCCGGCGCCGGTGGCCAGAATTGCGAGCGTGTCCTGCCGTTGCAGAACGCGGGAAACGACTTCTTCCTGGCCTGGGTAAAAGCCGACGAAGCCAAACTTTTGCTGGAGCGCTTGGCGCAAATCCACGGGTATCTTTATTATCCCACAATTAACCAGGCACCGCCGCCTGGGAAGCAACTACCATAACCGCTCGGCAAGGCGCCTCGTTGCACCATACCCTCCGGCAGGCGCCGCGAAACGGCCTGCTAAAGGTTGAGCGCCGTGTCCCTCTATCGCACTTGGCGCCCCCTGTCGTTTGCCGATCTCGTTGGCCAAGACGCCGTCGTGCGCACGCTGACCGCCGCAATCGAAAGCGGAAGGATTGCCCACGCATACCTCTTCTCTGGGCCGCGTGGGTCCGGAAAGACCTCGGCTGCCAAGATTCTAGCACGCTGCATCAACTGCGCAAACGGACCGACCGCCTTTCCGGATAACACCTGCGAGAATTGTCGGGCGATGCTGGCAGGGACGGCGCTGGACGTCCTCGAGATCGACGCCGCCAGCAACCGCGGAATCGACGAGATACGGGCCCTGCGGGAAGCCGTGAAATTCGCCCCTGCGACCATGCGCATGAAAGTCTACATCATCGACGAGGCCCACATGCTTACGAAGGAGGGCGCGAACGCCTTTCTCAAGACGCTCGAAGAACCACCTCCGCACGCACTCTTCATTCTTGCGACGACCGAGCCCGAGAAGCTTCCGGTAACGATCCTTTCGCGCTGCCAGCGCTACGCATTTCGCCGGATCGCGGTTCCGGTGATGATCGAAAAAATGAAGGAGATCGCCAAGGCCGAGAAGATCCCGGTCGACGAGGAAGCCTTGGCGGCGATCGCCTATCGCGCCGACGGGGGTTTGCGCGACGCGCTCACCATGCTCGAACAGCTGGCGGCTTTCGCCGGCGACCGGCCCGCGACGGTCGCAACGCTCGATCTCGCCTTCGGCTCGACGGGAAGGGAGTTCGCCCAGGCACTCGTCGATGCAGCGGTCGCGCGCGAGCCGTCGGCAGCCCTCGCGGTCGTCGAGGAGGCAAGCGACGCCGGCACCGACGTGCAGGTGCTGATTCGCTCGCTCATTCGAGCCTTCCGCAACCTCTTGGTGGCGCGTATCGGCCCGTCGCTGCTCGCGCGCGATCTGGCGGCCGAGGACGCGGAGCGCGCGGCGAGCGCGGCGCAGCATCTTTCGCAGCCGACGATTCTGCGCGCGCTTCGGATCTTCAGCGACGCGCTCTCGCTCGCGCGCTCGGGGGGAACGCGCGGCTCGAGCTCGAGACGGCGTTGTTGCGATTCATCTTGGCGGGAGAGGATCCGGCGCCCGACGCTCTCGCGGCGCGCGTCGCGGCCCTCGAAGAACGGGCCGCTTCGGCGTCGAGCGCTCCGGCGGCGCGACCGCGACCTAACGTAAACCGTCGCGACGAACCTCCAGTGCAGAGCGCGGGGGTTTCGCTGCAAAAGGTGCGGGCCGCCTGGCAGAGCATCCGTGGAAAGGTCGAGAGCGAGCGCCAATCGCTCAGCGCGCCGTTGTCCCGAGCGGCAATCGACGCGATCGAGACCAACGCGATCGTGCTCAAGCTTCCCAACGCGTGGAGTGCCGATGCGCTGCGCGATCACGCACCGCTCATCGAGGCGGCCATCGCCGACGTCCTCGGCGTGCCGCTCAAATTGAGACTCCGCGTCGACGGCAACGCGGGGCAACCAGCGGCCCAAGAAGAGGAGAGCCCCGATGCGCTCTTCGATTACGCGAACGAACGGATACGTTGAGGTAACCGAATGAATCAAGCTCATTTGATGGCGCAGTTCAAGAAGATGCAGGCCGAGATGCAAAAGGCACAGGAGGAGCTCGCCGATACGGTCGTGAGCGGAAGCGCCGCCGGCGGAGCGGTGACCGTTGAGGTAACGTGCGACCAACGGGTCAAGCGCGTAAAGATCGGTAAGGACGCCGTCGATCCCGACGACCTCGAAACGCTCGAGGACCTCGTTGCCGTCGCAGTCAACGACGCGCTGAGCAAGGCGAACGAAGCGTCGCAGAAACGAATGGCGTCGGTCACCGGAGGCATGAGAATCCCCGGGTTGATGTGACTCAAGTCGCTGGCCCGATCGCGGCGTTGATCAACGAGCTCAGCAAGCTGCCGACGATCGGGCCGAAGACTGCAGCGCGTTTGGTCTTTCACCTTTTGAACCGACCCCGCCACGAAGCGCAGAGCCTCGCTGAGGCGATTCTCGCCGTCAAGGACAACGTTGGATTCTGCTCGATTTGCTACTCGCTCTCGGAGTGCGATCCATGCGAGTTCTGCACCGACGACCGGCGCGACGGGGGGACCATCTGCGTCGTTGCCGAGGCGAAGGACGTCTATGCCATCGAACGCACCGGCGCGTTCAAGGGACGCTACCACGTGCTCGGCGGATTGATCTCGCCGATGGACGGCATTGGGCCGGCGCAGCTCCATGTCAAGGAGCTCGTCGAGCGCATCGGTCGCGAAAGGCCGCGCGAAATCATTTTGGCCACGAATCCGAACGCAGAGGGTGAGGCGACCGCGCTCTATCTTGCGCGCTTGCTCCAGCCGCTCGGCGTCGCCGTTACGCGGTTAGCTTACGGTCTCCCAATCGGAGGCGATCTCGACTACGCCGACGAGGTGACGATCGCCAAGGCCTTGGAGGGGCGCCGCGCGCTCTGACCGGTCTAGTTATCCTTGACTAGGGCGCGGCGCCGGGGATCGCGCTACGCTACGACCGGGGTGTGGGCGGAGAGGCGTCGCTAAGCGACGCCTCTCGCGTCAACGGCGTCGCCGACCCGTACGCTTCCGGCCTCGAGGACGTCGCAGTAGATGCCGAGCATCGCGTTGCGGTGCTGGGCAAGATAGCGAAGGATTCCGGGATCGCTCGGCTCGCCGTGCGGGTGGTACGTTACCGTGACGCAACGCTCGATCGGGCAGCGCACGATCAGGCTTGCGGTTCCGACGTGCAGCTCGGCGTTGACGATCGCGCTCTCTCCGAGCGTAAATCCCGGCACCGCGCGCACGAAGAGATTCGGCCGAAACCGTTCCCACTCGACGCAATACCCGACGTCTTCACTCAGCTTCTCCAGCCATCGATCGACGATCACCGAGATCGGCGCATCGTCGAAGAAGTGATCGCCGCGGCGCACGTCGGCATCGACGCCGCGTTCGGCCGCGGCAGCAAGCGCCGAGGCCTCGTCCTGCATCAGATGGAGCCGCTCGTGCTCTTTGCCGCGATAAGGCTTCCCGACGCGTGCGCTTCCAGCCCGAACGAAGAGCGCGCTGCCGCGATCACCTGGGAGACCGGTCGCAGCAATTTGCGCGCAATCGAGCCTCTCGCCGCGCAGACTCTTGACCGGGTAGCGGCGCACCGCGTCGAGCGTACCGACAAGCATGGGCGGATCGCCTTCATCGGGGGTGTTCCGATTGCCTGGCCCGAAGGCGCGCGCGATGAAGCTGCAGCCGCTGGAGCTCGGCGCAATCTTCCAACGCGCGATGGCACTCTACACGCGCAATTTTATTCCGTTCGCCGCCGCCGTGGTCGCAACGATCATCCCCGTTGCAATGCTGCAGTACGTCGTCGGCGTGCGAGAGCAACCCCAGGTCGATGCGACGATCGATCTTTTGCAGCATCCGGACCGGCTTCGCACGGAGCACATCCCGCTGCTTTCGCCGGAGACGCTCGCACTCGCCACGGCGTCGGCGCTCTTCGGCTACCTGATGCTCGCCTTTGCGTTCGGCGCGGTTGCGTCGGGTGTCGCCGCATATTATCGGGGCGAGGTGGTGTCGCTGGCCGCCTGTTACCGAACGGTTCTCGTTCGCTGGCTCTCGGTCGTGGCCGTGGTCGCTACGGCCGTTCTCGTCCTGGCCTCCGCGTACTTTGCGTCGATCGCGGTCATCGCTCTCCCGGTCTTCGCGATCGCGGCCGTTGCCTCGAGCCTCCTCCCGGTGCTTGCGCCGTTTGCCATTACGGGCATGCTCTGCGCGATGGCGTTCGTGGTATTGATTCTCATCGTTACGAGCTCCGGTACGGTGTGCGCGGTCGTCGTCGAAGGCTGCTCGGCGAGCTCGGCAGTACCGCTGACCGTGGCGCGCACGCTCAACCGCCGCGAATTTGGGGCGCACGCTGCGCTACGCGATCGCCGTCGGCGCGATCTCGTTGGTCGCGTCAACCCTCGCCGACCTGGTGGGGTTGGCGTTTCTCTCGCGCTGGCCGGGCGCGTACGTTGCTCTCGGCGCGCTGGAGCGGACGCTCGTCGTGCCGTTTCTCTCCATCGTCCTCGCGCTCTACTACTTTGACGTACGGCTGCGTCACGACGGCTTCGATCTCGACGCCGAGCACGAGCTAATCGCGCACGCCGACGAGCCGACTTACGCACCGACCGCTTACCTCTCCGGCGAAGAGCGCGCCTTGATCAAACGCTTCTTGGAGCGCCGGGAATCCTTGGCGCCTCAGCGGCGCCGCCAGATAGCCGCGCGGCTCGCGGCCTCCCCGCGCGATCGTGTGCCGCTGGAGCTTCGCAGCTTAGACGACGAGGCGCTGCTCGAGCGGCTTTAGGCTCCTTTTACCGGTGCAGCAGCTTCGCGGCGATCTCGCGCGCAAAGCGCAATGCGTCGTTTTTTGCGTGCTCGTAGAGCGCGGCGGCTTGCCCGGTCGTCATGTGCGCGCCGTGCTCGTGAAAGAACGTGACGCCCTCGCCGACGACGATGGTTCCCGCGTATGCGATCGCCCCTTTAATTGCAATCCCCGCGACCGGAACGAAACCGACGAGTTCGCGCGCGAGCGTGCGCCAGCCGAAACCGCCGCCGATGATCGGCAGGAGCTGCCACGTCCGCTGCAAGTCGGGATCGCGGCCGTACGCCGCGTCGATATGGAGCATCAGCATCACCTGAATGCCGGTGATGGCAACGATGTCGCCGGCCGACGCGAGGGCGCCGAGCACGATTCCCACGAGGGGGATGTGATCGACGACGGCGCTCGCGAGTGCGACTTTGAGCGCGTTGTTTGCAGCGTCGCGCGTCAGCTTCGCGGCGACCGTGTCCCGCATGACCGGAAGATTGCGGCCGACCGCAATCTCGATGCCGTGCGCGCATTCGACGAGGTGGGGAAAGAAACGGGCGCGCAGCGGCTCGCGTGCGATCGCCGGCACGACGTACTCGCTCCAGCAACCTCCGCTCGGCGGGGAGGTCGGCCCGGCGGACGGCGCTTCCGGGTCGACCGTCAGCGCGAGGATCGGAACGCCCAAGACGCTCAGAGCCTCGAAATCGGCCCCGGCGACATCGCCCCGCCGTCCGAGAAAAACGATTGCGCGAACTTCCTTTGGGTTGGTGACGAGCGGCACGCCGGAGCGAATCGTCTCCAAACAGGCTGCGGCTTCCGGCGGAACGGTTTCGTCATGTCCCGAGAGCAGAAGCGCGCGCAGATCGGCGATCAGCGCCGGATCGCCGCAGAGCAGGAAGCGGAAAGGCTTGCGGACGTGCGCGCGCACCGAGCGTGCGTCGATGCCCCTACGAACGAGCGTGAAGATGGTGCGTGCGTCGGCTGCCGAGGCCACTAGTGTGCTGTCCCAGAAGTTCGGTGCATAAAGTCGCGAGCGCCGGAGCGCACTGGCGCGGCGCGAGGAGGGAGCATAGCCGTAGCTCTGTGACCGACGAGCAACAAAGCCAGTGCGCATCCGCCGCCGCGACCCTTTGGGCTGGCCGCTTGACGGTCACGGGCTGCGTCACTCTTCGCTCGCAAAGCGCTGCTTTTGTCGCTCATCGTTCCTTGCCCGCACTCCGCCAAACGGCCAGCTTTATGCATCGAACTTCTGGGACAGCACACTAGAGCCCCAGTTTGTCCAGGTCGACCGCCAGCGTTCCGTCGGCTTTACGCAGCTCTTTGACCGGATCGTCCGTGTAATCGAGGTAGACCAGACCCATGAAGATCTCGAGCGGCCACGCGTGCATCTTATGCGCGTTCGCCACGTCGACGATCGTCTCGCCCGAGCTCTTTGCTTCGGCGATGACGCTCTCCGGCGTGCTCTTGATGTCGGCCGCAACGATCGTGGCCGCCGTCACGTCACCGGGGGTCAAGCCGTCTCGCAGCATCGTGCGATAATCGACGCCGCGGCTACCAAACCGTTGCTGCAGGGCGTACTGAAGCGTCGAATAGAGCTCTGGAGAGGTCCCCACGCCCAGCAGCGTGATTCGGGTCGAGAGCTGGCGCGAGCGCGCGAGATTGAAAAGCTGCGCGCCTTGTGAAGCGGCGGTCGCTGCGGCATTGAGCTCGTCAACGCACTTCTTCATGAGCGGCGTCAAGGCTGCGTAGTCACCCGGGCTGATGTCGCCGCTAAAGCTGATCGACGCGTGGTCGAGCTCCTTGAGAAACTCGTCGAGGTCGCCCAGCGACTGATCGAGCTGCGTCAGCGATGCACGCGCCGCGTCGACCGAGCGCAACATCTCTCCGTCGGAAAGCGAAAGCTCGTTCATCATCTGCGGATACGAAGGAAAGAGCGCGACCGATTCGGTTGGAACCGGCTTCATGGCAAACGGCGCGAGCATCTCTTGGTAGACGTCGGCGCTCTCTTTGAGCAGCCCGCTCTCCTTGTTCTTTTCGAGCGAGCCGACGCCGCCGATGGGGCTGGTATCGCCTCCCGCATCTTGCAGCGCGCTGTTGAGCGAACGAGCCATCGAGGTGAGATTCTTCACGATCGCCTCGACGCGCGAGCCGCGGCGAATGTTGATCCGGCTTAGATCCGGGACTTCGTATTGCAGCGTATCGAGCCGGCTCTGCACCGACTTGAGCTGGTCCTTCCCTTCGGATTCGCGGGCTTGGATCTCGGTTGCGGCTTGGACGTGCGCCGCTTGGGCAGCCTCCACGGCACCCTGCAGATTCGGCGGATCGGGTTTGGTCAAGGTGATTTCCTGCGCTTGCATCTCGCGTAGCGCCGCGATCCGCTGATTCGCGGTTGCGCGCGTCGCGGGCGAACCGAGTTGCGCGGCTTCTGCGAGCGTCTGCTCGCTCTTGTTCGGCAAATCGAGCGCGAGCTCGGATTGTCCCAGCTCGAGCAGCGCCTCCGAGCTCTGCGGATCCGCCTTGAGCACTTGTCCCAAGCGCAGCCGCGAAAACGAATAGCGGGCGCGCTCCTCGTCGCTCGAAGCCTGCACGAGCTCTTCTGCCGGCGTTACCTCGGTGGGATCCAGCTCCGGATAGCCCATCAGGTGCGAGACGCGCGCGGCGGGGTCGGGGTGGTCCTCCAGATACTTGCTGACGGCATCGCTGTGCTCGTCCTGCAAAACGCCAAGGTGCGCCATCATCGTGACCATCGATTCGGGATCGTAGCCTGCGCGCGACATGAGCTGCAGGCCGTAGCGATCGGCCTGAAGCTCGTCGCCACGCTCGATCTTTGCCATGATGCCGGCTTCGGCGAGACCGCCGAGCTCGTAGATGATCGGCGAGAACATCGACGCGAGTCCGAAGAGGATGTCCAGAATCTCCGCTTTGCTGTTGGTCGTGAGGACATGGCGGCGCTCTATGTGTCCCGTTTCGTGGCCGATGACGCTTGCCAGCTCGTCATCGGACTGTACGAAGTCGATGAGTCCCTCGTTGATGTAGACGAAGCCGCCCAGCGTCGCGAACGAGTTGATCTGGTTGTCCTTGATGATTTTGACGGAATAGGGAACGTCTTTGCGCTCGACCTGATTCCAAAGATTGCCGGCGATGCCTTGAACGTAGGCATTCAAAAGCGGATCGGTCTCAATCACGCTGCTCGCGACGATTTGCTGGTCGTAAGACTGTCCGATTGCGATCTCCTTTTGCGTCGACATGGCGACGGCGCGCGCCGGAAATGTGGCGTTGAGAAGCGAGAAGATCGCGATTATCGGGATCGTGCGGCGGAACATACGTTTCGACTTCCTTTGGCGGCGGCCCCGGATGCGGGTACGCCGCGTTTTTGTGTATTATATGTGGACAACGTCAAGAACTTGCGAGTCATTTGTGGATGACGAAAGGATTTATATTATAACCTTCTCGCAAAGCGCACCGTGACACTCTTGCGAGGGAGGCTCGACGGCCTTGAAGTCGCGCTCGCGGGCCGTGATCTCGGCGAGGCGGTCGCCGAGCTGGAAGCTCGTCTCGCAGAACAACCGAGCTTTTACCGGGGTTCGTCGGCCGTCGCAAATCTCGGTGACTCCCTTCCTTCGGGCGAGGATCTCAGCCGGCTGAGGGCCGTACTCGCAGGGGCAGGCATCGAGTTGCGAGCGCTCTGCGGCTCGGCGGAAGGCCTCGTGGAGCTTGCGGACGCGCAAAGACTGGAGTTCGAACCGCAATTGAGCGCTCTCTCCGAGTCGGCCCGTTCGCTGGTCGCCGACTTTGCCGGCGCGCGAGCCGACATCGCGCAGCGGCGAAAGAGCGGCAAGGCAAGCGTCCGGCGAGTGAAGATCGAGGCGGAGCGGTCCCGCACGCCGGAGCTGCGCCTCGTCGAAGCACTGCCGGGCACGCTCTACCACACGGCGACGCTTCGGGGGGACAAACGCTCCACCATACCGGCAATATCGTCGTCGTCGGCGACGTGAACCCCGGCGCCGAGCTCGTCGCGACCGGCGACATCCTCGTCTTTGGACGTCTCGCCGGCATCGCCCACGCCGGCGCCCAGGGCGACGAGCGGGCGCGCATCTACGCCATCGATCTCGCGGCGACGCAACTGCGGATCGGCACTTTCATCGCAACCGACGAAGGGGCGAAACGCCGAAGCGTTCCTCACCCCGAGGCGGCGGTTGTCCGCGACGGACGGATCGTCGTCGCCTCGCTCGATTCGCTCGGCCAAGCCGAAGTCTCGGGAGCGACGCCGGCGTGATCGCGCGCAAGATCGTCGTCACCTCGGGAAAGGGCGGCGTCGGCAAGACCACGACCACGGCGAATCTCGGTGCGACGCTGGCCAAACGCGGCAAGCGCGTGATCTTGATCGATGCAGACATCGGTTTGCGTAATCTCGATCTGGTGCTGGGGCTCGAAAAGCGTATCGTCTTCGACCTGGTGGAGGTCGCGGAAGGCCGCTGTCAGCTCCGGCAGGCGTTGATCAAGGACAAGCGCTTCGAATCGCTCTCGATCCTTCCGGCCGCGCAGACCCGCGAAAAAGACTCGATCGGCCCCGAACAGTTTGCCGCCATCGTCGAGCTGGCCGCGGAGGCGGCGGATTACGTGCTGATCGATTCGCCGGCGGGCATCGAGACCGGTTTTCGCAACGCGGTCGCCGGCGCGAGCGAAGCGATCGTCGTTACGACCCCTGAGGTCAGCGCGATACGCGACGCGGATCGAGTCGTCGGCAAGATTGCGGCGGCCGGGAAACCGATTCGTCTCATCGTCAACCGCCTGCGCCCGGAGATGGTGCGCACCGGCGACATGCTTTCGGTCGAAGACGTTTGCGAAGTCCTCTCGATCGAGCTGCTCGGGATCGTGCCCGACGACGAGGAGGTGATCGACACGACCAATCGCGGCGAGCCGATCGTCTTGAACGATGCAAACCGCCTGCGCGTGATCTATGAGAAGATCGCGCGACGGCTCGAGGGCGAGCTCGTTCCCTTCACGACCTTCGATAACCAAACGTTCTTCGGGCGTCTCATCGACGCATTGAAAGCGGGGTAGCTCGATGCATCAACTCCAAGGCGACGACCGGGTCATCCCGAGCCCTTCGACTCGCTTCGCTCGCTCGGGACAGGCTGAGGCGGAAGGCGCGAAGCTCGGGCGCGCGATCGTCCTTACCTCAGGCAAAGGCGGCGTCGGAAAGACGACCACGACCGCCAATCTCGGGACTGCGCTGGCGCGGCGCGGTGCGAGGGTCGTCCTGATCGACGCCGACATCGGATTGCGCAACCTCGACATCGTGCTCGGCCTGGAGAGCCGCGTTCGGCACCATTTGCTCGACGTGCTCGAAGAACGCGTCGAGGTCGACGATGCGCTGGTCGCCGATAAGCACACCGATGGGCTCTTCCTGCTCGCGGCCGCGCAGGCGCGGGAGAAGGACGAGGTCGAGACGCTCAAGATGCAAGCCCTCGTAGCGAGCCTGCGAGAGCACTTCGATTACGTCTTGATCGATAGCCCGGCCGGCATCGAGCTGGGCTTCAAGAACGCCGTCGCGTGCGCCGATGAAGCGATCGTGATCTGCACGCCTGAGGTTGCAGCGGTACGCGACGTCGACCGGGTCGTCGGGCTACTCGGCAACCGCTTCCGGCCGCAGCTCATCATCAATCGTCTTCGACCGCAGCTCGTGCGCAAGGGCAAGATGCTATCGGTCGACGACGTCAACGCGATCCTGCGCTTGCCGCTGCTCGGGGTCATCGCCGACGAACCGGAGATCATCGTGACGACGAACCGCGGCGAGCCGCTTGCGCTTCGCGCGCAAACCGCGACCGGCGCCGCCTATCACGCGATCGCGGCGCGGGTTGCCCACGAGGACGTTCCCGCTCCGATGCCGCCCGTCTCGAAGGGGTCGCTGCTCGAACGGCTCGGCTCGGTCCTGGGAGGAAGGCGCCGATGATCGAGTTCCTCAAGCGGCTGTTTCGTCAACAAGGCTCGAGCACGACGGCCAAGGAGCGGTTACGGCTCGTTTTGATGACCGATCACCTCGAGCTCGCGCCGGAGATGATCGATAAAATGAAACGCGATCTCATCGATCTCATATCGCAGTACGTCGAGGTCGATCGCGAGCGCATCGACGTGAGCTTCGAGCGCCAGGACCGCACGCTGGCGATGCTCGCAAACATTCCGATTCTTTCGGTCAACCGTCCGAACGGAAACGGGGCCCTCGCCCACGATCGGCCCAAGAGCGAAGCGGTGCCGGCCCCCGCGCCGGAGGCTGCCAAGCCGCCGGCTCGCAAGCGCCGCCGGCGGAAAAAGGCGCAGACGACCAGGACGGATCTGCCCTCCACCGCGTAAACACGACGGCTCATGGCGGTACTCCAGTGGAGCAGCGGCACGAAGCGCTCCTTGCGAAAGTTCGGCTGGCCGTTGGCGACGGCCGGCGTTCTCATCGCGCTCGTAGGCATCCTCTGCGTCCGCTCGGCGGCCTTGCACGCACCCTCCGCCGCGGGCGAGCCTCACAAGCAAATTCTCTACCTGATGCTCGGTATTCCGGCGATGCTCTGCGTTTCGCTCATCGACTACCGAACGTGGCAGCGATGGGCACCGTCGCTCTACGTCGTGAACCTCTTGCTGTTGCTCTTCATCTTGCGCGGAGGTCATAGCGCGATGGGCGCGCAGCGATGGATATCGCTCGGAGCGTTAGGGACGTTTCAGCCCTCCGAGCCGGCCAAGGTCATCGTTGCGATCGCACTCGCTGCGGTCCTCTCTCGCGGAACCTACCAGAATCTGCAAGACCTTTGGAAGCCGCTACTGACCGTTGCGATTCCCGCCTTGCTGATCCTCAAGCAGCCTGATCTCGGCACGTCGCTCGTCCTGCTCGCGATCCTCACGGTCGAGCTTTACTTTGCGCTGCCCAGGCTCGGAGACTTCGGCATCTACGTGCTCGGTCTGCTGGTCGTCGGCGCGGCGGCGCTCGGCACCAACGCCGTCCTCAAACCCTTCCAACGCGCGCGGCTCTTCGTCTTTCTCAACCCAAGGGCCGATCCGCAGGGCGCCGGCTACAACCTCGACCAATCGAAGATCGCCGTCGGCAACGGCGAGTGGTTTGGACGAGGGCTCTATCACGGCACCCAGACGCAGCTCAACTTCGTGCCCGAGCACTCGCGTGATTTCATCTTTACGGTGCTGGCCGAGGAATGGGGCTTTGCGGGCGCCTGTGCCCTGTTGGCGCTCTATGCCGCGGTGCTCTACGGGGGGGTTCGCGCGATGCTGGCCGCTCGCGACCGCTTCGGCTTCCTGCTCGCATCCGGTCTGGTCGGGATGCTCTTCTTTCACGTCCTCGTGAACTTGGGGATGACGATCGGCATCATGCCGATCACCGGCATCCCGCTTCCATTCATGTCGTACGGTGGCTCGGCGATGCTGACGGACTTCGTAGCGATCGGTATTCTGCTTAACATCTACTCCCAGAAGGACCGGGACGTGTTGGGCAATGCCTGACTCCGAGCGAGCGCACGGTTGGAATTCTCGTTCGAGCGCAGGTTGTTCGGCCGGCGGCGGGAAGAGAGGGGAGAGCTACGTCGGCAGGCTCCGTCGATGACGAAGGGCCGCCGGCAGAAGTTTTTTTGCAAGATTTTTCGAGAGCTAGCCGGCGCGGCGCGAAGGCGCCGCCCGCAAGCGTATCCGAGAACGGGAAGCGCGGCGAGCGGCAAGCTCCAGTGATTTGAGGACAATTTGTCGAGCGAGATATTGATCTCGAGCGACCCCTGGGAAAACCGGGTCGCCATACTCGAGGACGGCGGATTAGCCGAACTCTACATCGAGCGCGAAGAGAAAGTCATCGGCTCGATCTACAAAGGCAAGGTACAGAACGTGCTCCCCGGTATGGGAGCGGCGTTCGTCGATATCGGCCTGGGCCGCAATGCATTTCTCTACGTCGACGATATCAACAAACAGCCGCTCAACATCGGCGACGTCGAGATAACGCAGGGGCACAGCGGCTTTACGATCAGCGAGAAGGTCAAGCGGGGCGACGACGTTCTCGTGCAGATCGTCAAGGAACCGCGCGGCCTCAAGGGCGCGCGCATCTCCACGAACATCTCCCTTCCGGGGCGCTACCTCATCTTGATGCCGACCGGCAAGTACTCGGGCGTCTCGCGGAAGATCGACTCGGCCGAAGAGCGCAATCGGCTCAAGGGCGTAATGAAGCGCATTCGGCCCGAAGGGATGGCGACGGTCGTGCGAACGGCTGCCGCCGGCGCGAGCGAGGCCGAGCTGATTGCCGACCTCGGCGTGCTGATACGCATGTGGCACGGCATTCTCGAGACCTATAAGCGAGCCTCGTCGCCCTCATTGCTCCACAAGGACATGAACCTGGTCTACAAGGCGGCGCGCGACTTCATCACCGCCGACGTCGATCGCGTCTTGATCGACGACGAGGAGGAGTACCGGAAGATCCGCGACTTCCTGCAACTGCTCGGACCGCAGTACATCGGCCGCATCGAATACTATAACTCGGGGCGGTCGCTCTTCGACGATTTCAAGATCGACGACGAGCTGCAAAAGCTCATGAAACCGAAGATCAACCTGCCGTCGGGCGCGTCGATCGTCATCGAATCGACCGAAGCCTTGACGGTGATCGACGTCAATTCGGGCAAGTTCACCGGCGGCCGCAACCTCGAAGACACCATTCTGAAGACCAATATCGAAGCGGCGGAAGAGATCGCGCGCCAGGTTCGCCTGCGCGACATCGGCGGTATCATCGTCGTCGACTTCATCGACATGGCCTCCGAAGCGTCGCGCGAGAAGGTCGTCAAGATCATGGAGGATAGCCTTCGCCGCGACCGCACGCGCGCGACGATTCAGTCGTTCTCGAATCTCGGATTGCTTGAATTCACCCGCAAGCGCATCGGCAAGGACCTGGGCAGTCAACTGCGCGGAGCGTGTCCCACCTGCGGCGGCATGGGAAGTGTCATGTCGGCGCAATCGGTCGCGATCGAAACGTTCCGTCACATTCGCAGCGAGGCGGGTAACGGCGTGGCCGGCGACGTGGTCGCGCACGTCGCGCCGACCGTCGCGGTCCAGATGAGCTTTTGGTACGAAGAGGAGTGCGAAGAGCTCGCGCGCTCGGTCGGGCATCCCATCCACGTTCGGGTCGATCCGATGATCCATCCGGAGAAGGCTCGTATCGAGGTCGTTAAGGGGTTGCGGGATCGCGACGCGCACCCGGTCCGCGTCGGGGACGAGCATGAGGTCGAGCTACTTCCCGGACGCATTCCAAACCCCACCTCGGCCGCGGCGGTCATCGAAGGGCGTCTGGTGGAGGTCGAAGGCGCCGCAAACAACGCCGGCAACTCCGCGCGCATTCGCATTATCGACGTCGACGACGCAGGCGATTACGTCCTCGCCGAGCTTGTGACCGCTGGGGCCAAGCCGCGCCGCAAGCGGCGCGGACGCCGCGCCGAGATCTCGGCGGCCGAACAGACGCGGCAGCTCCGCGAGCTGGCCGAAGACGCCGCACGGCAATCGGCCTCGCGGCCTCCAATCGGCATCTCGGCGATCACCGAGGAGGAAGAGGCGCAAGACAAGGCGCTACGAGCGGAGCGTAAGGGTGAAGCGCAACCCGACGCGATCATCATCGCAGAGGGAGCAGTCCAGCACGCCGGAACCGACGGCCGTCGCAAGCGTCGGCGCCGCCGGCGTGGTCGCGGGCGCGACGAAGCGATCACGCCCGAAGAAACCGCCTCGACTCCACCGCCGTCCCCGGCCGAGCTTCCCGTTTCCGCAGACGGCCAGCATCGCCGCCGGCGCCGGCGACGGCGCGGGCGCCGCGGCCGGGGGGGCGGAGGAGCGCAGGTTCTCGGCGCGGTCCCGGATCGACATATCTTCGAAGTCTCGGCCGACGGTGCCGCGCATCCGACCGGCGCCACGGCGCCGCCCGAAGTCTCGCGAGCGATCGCCACGGTCAGCGAAGCTCCGCCGCCCGCGATCGAAGCCCCGCCGCCGAGCCTCTCGGCACCGGCGGAGGATCCGAAGCGGACGAAACCGGCGCGCCGGCGCCGGGCTCCCCGGGCCGAGGTGGCCGGCGAGCTAGAGGGCGCAACGAGCGCGCTTGCCCTTCCCGCGCCCGAGGCAAAAACCCCGCGAACCCGTAAAGCCGCGGCGCCCGCGCCCGTGCCGGTGCCTCAAGCAGAGCCAAAACGCAAGCCGGTGCGCAAGCGAAAGGCCGCCGAAAAGGCGACCTCTCGCAAAAACTCCTAGCGGGAGCGCGCTAGTGTGCTGTCGCGGGACAGCACACTAGCTGCCGTTCTCCTGCGCCTCGTGCGCGAGCTTGTCGTCTAGATACTGAATCGCGCGTCCGAGCTGCTCGTCCTTGGACGGCTGGCCGAACTGCGGGTGCTTGTTTTCGCCGACCACGATGTCAGGCGTGATGCCGAGGTGGTTGATGTCTCGATTGCGCGGCGTCAGGTAACGCGCCGTCGTGACCTTGATCGCGCTGCCGTCGGAAAGCGGGATGATCGTTTGCACGACGCCCTTGCCGAAGGTCTTCGTACCGATGATGGTGCCGACGCTGCTGTCTTGAATCGCGCCGGAGGTAATTTCCGAAGCCGACGCGGTGTAGCCGTTCACGAGAACCACGAGCGGGAGCGGGTTGATCGCGGTGTCGTCTGCGTCGAGCGTCGTGATGTTCGAGGCGCGCGATTCGACCGAGACGATCGGTCCGCTCGGTATGAACTTCGAGCTCACCGCGACCGCGGCTTCGAGATAGCCGCCGCCGTTATCGCGCAGATCGAGAACGAGCGCGCGCGCACCTTGTTTCTGCAAACGGTCGAGCGCGGCGTCGAGTTCGTCGCCGGTATCCCGGCCGAAGACGGTGAGCGCGATATAGCCGATCTTGCCGGGAAGCATCTTCTCATAGACGCTGAGCTGATGGATTTTCGCGCGCGTGATCGTGATCGGCGGCAGCGCCGCGCTATCGCGCTCGATCGTCAGCGTGACCTTCGTCCCTTCTTTGCCTCGCAGCTTTCCGCTCGCCGCGCCGAGGCTCATGCCCTTCGTCGAGGTGCCGTCGATCGTGGTGATGAGATCGTCTTGTTCGATCCCAGCTTTATCGGCCGGGCCGTCAGGCACGACGTTCTCGACCGAGATGTACTTCGACTTGTCGTCGACTTGAATGACGATGCCCGTTCCTCCGAAGTCGCCGCCGTCGAGACCTTGATTGAGGCTGGCGAAATCCTTGGGCGTCATGAAGACGGTGTACCGGTCGTTCACCGATCGCATCATGCCGTCGAGCGCGATGTACGTAAGCTCGTGCAAAGAGAATTTCGATTTGGATTCGCGATCGGCGATTTCGATTTCGCGGTCGATCTCGCGAACGTCGGCCGCAACGACCGGGCCGGCGTGCATGACGGGAAGCTCGGCGTGCTTGACGCCGGCGGTCCGCATCGCGGCGAGCAGCTGCGCGCGGATCGAGTCGAGCACCGCTTGCTGGTCGACCTTCTTATAGAAATTGTCGGTGAGATAGTCGTATGAGGTCGCGATCTCTCCCGTATCGACACCGGAAAGATGGGGCGTTTGCGCCGCGGAGGCGCCGCCGAATTCGATCAAGACGGCCGTTAGCGTACCGGCCCAGAGAAGCGAAAAGAAGCGTTTCATGGTCTCCAAATCAACGTAGCGAAGCGTGTAATCGTGCCTTCGCAGCGGCGAGCTGCTTGTCGGCCGGCGTGTCGATGAGGGAAGGGTTCACGTCCTGCGCGACCGCGACGTTCGGCTCGATCCCGTGGTGCTGGATGTCGCGTCCGGCCGGCGTAACGTAGCGCGCGGTCGTAATCTTCAACGCGCCTTGATCCGGAAGCGGGAAGATGCTCTGAACGACGCCCTTGCCGAACGTGCGGGTGCCGACGAGGGTCGCGAGCCGATAATCCTGTAGCGCGCCGGCGGTGATCTCGGAGGCGCTCGCGGTATACTTGTTCACGAGGATTGCGAGCGGCGTAAGGCCTCCGATCGCATCGCCGAGCGCCTCTTCGGTCGTGCGCTGCCCGTCGCGGCGGATCGTCGAAACGATCGTCCCTTGCGGAATGAAGAGGCTGGAGATCTGCACGGCGGCGTCGAGCAGGCCGCCGCCGTTGTCGCGAAGGTCTAAGATGTATCCGCGAGCGCCGTGGGCGCGTCCGTCGAGCAGGGCTTTGCGCACTTCGTCGGCCGACGTCGTGCCGAAATCGGAGAGGCGAATGTAATCGAGTCCCGATTCCATCTTGGCCCGCACGGTCGGAACGTGAATGATCTCGCGAACGATGGCGTACGAGCGTTCCACCGAAGGCGCATTGTACGCGTGCGCGCGCAACCGCACGACCGTCCCGGCCTCGCCACGAATCATCTCCTCAACCCGGTCGATGCTCACGCCGCGCACAGGCTTGCCGTCGACGGTATCGACGACTTCACCCGGCTTCATTCCGGCGCGCGCGGCCGGCATCGCTTCGATCGGCTGGACGACGATTCGGCCGTCCTTGAGTTGATAGATGTAGACGCCGATCCCGCCGAAGTTGCCGCCCGAAAGCGATTCGTTCAAACCTTGGATCTCATGCGGGGAGAGATAGACGGTGTAGGGGTCGCGCACCGAGTTCATGATCCCGCGCAGCGCGGCGTCGGTGAGATCTTCTCTGCCGTTCGGCCCGACGTCGGCTGCGTAATGCTGTTCGGCGTACGCGAGGACCTCGCCGGCGCGCTCGCCGTCGTGGTCCGGGTTTCCGGTTGCGGTCGCCGGTGGTAACGCCGCATCGCCGACTTTCTTCGAGCTGAGAAGACTTCGCAGCGCGGCGACTTCGCCGGCGATCGGCGTTTGCGGATCGATCGGCTTATAGTAATCGCTTTCGAGCTTGCGCATCGCCAAATCGACGAGTACGGAATCCCCGCCCTCGTTCGGCGCAAAGAGATCCCGCAGATCGCCGGTCGTAGCGACCTCGAGCACGGATTGTCGCGCGAGCGCACTTTCGCGGACGGCGACGTAGAACGCGCTCGCGGCCGCGATGGCAGCGATCAAGAGTGCGGTTATCAGAAGGCGTAGGGACCGGCTCATTTATCCTCTTATCAGTACCCGGCTGCGCGGGCAACGAGTTTCTACTTCCGAGATTACTCGTTAACTCTTAATGGAGCCGGGGCGCCGGGTCAACCGGTTTGCCCGCAATCCGGACCTCGAAATGGAGATGAGGCCCGGTCGATTGCCCGGTCGAACCGACCGCCCCGATCGCCTGGCCGCGCTGGACGGTTTGTCCGGCCGAGACGTACATGGCCGAGAGGTGGCCATAGCCGGTAGAGTAGCCGCCGCCGTGATCGATGAGGATGTAGTTGCCGTAACCCCCGTACCACTGCGCCATGATCACGGTCCCCGCGGCGGCGGCGGTGACCGTCGTCCCCATTGGGGCCGCGATGTCGAGCCCCTGATGGAACTCGGGCCCCCCGCCGAAGGGATTCGACCTCCAGCCGAAGGGCGAGGTGATCGTGCCGGTTACCGGCCACGAGAAGGCGCCGGGGCCGCTCTCGTTCTCGACGCCTCCCGCGATACCGGCAGCCCGGCGTTGGGCCTCGAGCTCGCGCTCGCGCTCGAGAATCAGGCCTTCGAGCGCGGATTCCTCGGCGGCCGAAAGGCTCTCCATCTCGGCAACTTCCGAGCCGACGCTCCTGCGACGAACCGCGGCCAGCGTGACCAGGTTGTGGCGCTCGTCGGCGAGCGAATCGAGCTGGCTGCGCGCCTCTTCTTGCGCTTCCTCTTCCTGTTGCAGCTCCATTCGCGTCCGTTCGAGATCGGCTTCGATTGCCGCGACGCGCGCTTCGGCGGCCTTGCGAGCGCGGACCGTGCGCTCGTTGGCGGCGATGAGCAGCCGCAGATCCTCCCATCGCTCGACGAACTCGCTGAAGGAACGCGCCCCGATGAACGCGTTGACGTAGGTGAGATCGCCGTATTCGTAGATGTCCACCAGGCGCCGCTTGAGCAGCTCGTCGTGAAGGCGCAGCGATCGCCGCGCGGCGTCGAGCTGGACCTGGTTCCAGTCGATCCGGCGCTCGGTCGAATCTCGTTGGACTCCGAGCGAATCGATTCGTCCGCTCACCAGGCCGATCGCCGCATTCGTTTCGCCGAGCTGCTGCTGCAGGTCGTCGTAGCGCAGCGTCACCGCATGCAGCTCGACGCGCTTGGCCTGCAGCCGCGCTTGCATCTGCTGCGCTTTCGCGCGTTCGGCGGCAATACGCTGATCGATCGTCGAGCCGGCGGCAACCGCTGGAACGAGCGCCAGCGCGCAAGCGGCGACCGCGAGGCGACGGTTCATCGGAGCGTTACGTCCGGAGGTGGCGCCCGACGGAGATCCACGATGCGATCACGCCGGTCGCCGCGCCGACCAGCAGCAGCTGCGCCGCCAGTAGCCGAGCGTCGAGCGGCATCGCGGTGAGCTGGGCCCAGGGGAGCGCTTCGAGCAGGCGCGGCCAGAGCGTGACACGCGCGACGGCGAGCAGGGCTACGGCGACGAGAGCGCCGATCAAGCCGTCGAGCAGACCCTCACAGATGAAAGGCAGCCGTATGTAGGTGTTTGTCGCGCCGACGAGCTGCATGATTGCGATCTCGCGGCGACGCGCAAAGACGGTTAGGCGTATCGTGTTCGCGATGATAATCCCCGCGACGGCAAAAAAGACCACGATCACGCCGATGCCGATACGGCGTAGGACCGCGCCGAGCTGCAGCAGACGCTGCACGATCTTTTGACCGTAGACGACGTTCTCAACCCCGCTCAAACGCCGGACGCTTGCGGCAACGGCGGGGACGTCGTCGGGGAGGCGCGCTTTGACGCGGAACTTGTCGGGCAGCGGGTTCTCCGTGAGGAGCGCCGTGTCGATCGTGCCTTTCGTGCGCTCGCGCAGTTCGGCCAGCGCCTCTTTCTTCGGAACGAACTCGACCGACGCAACCTGCGGATCCTCCGCGAGAAAGTGGCCGATGGCTGCGATCTGCCCGGGCGTCGCGTCGGTGCGAAGATAGGCCGAGACCTCGATTTGGTCGAGCAGGCGCCCTCCGAGGTCGGCGAGCGCGGCCCGTACGAAGAGAAAGAGACCGAGCAGAACGATCGTGATCGCGACCGTCCCGATCGCAGTCATCTGCATTGCGGCGTTGCGCGAAAAATTGCGCAGCACCTCACCCAGAAAGAACTTGACCTTGCCCGAGTCCAAGATAATAATAGCCTCGCTCTTCGTCGGTAGAGATGCGTCCGTCTTCGAGGCGCACCACCCGGCGGCGCATGCGGTCGACGACCGCTTGGTTGTGGGTGGCCACGACCACCGTCGTTCCTTTGAGGTTGATGCGCAACAGCAGCGCCGTGATCTCGGTCGTGTTCGCCGGATCGAGATTCCCGGTCGGCTCGTCGCAGAGGAGAATCTTCGGGTTGTTGACGAGCGCTCGGGCGATCGCGGTTCGCTGCTGCTCGCCGCCCGAGAGCTCGCCGGGATACATGCGGCTCTTATGCGAGAGGCCGACGAGATCGAGCACGCGCGGTACTTGGCGCATGACGTCTCGCGTGTGGGCGCCGGTAACCTGCATCGCGAAGGCGACGTTCTCCCAGACCGTCTTGTCGACCAGCAATTTGAAGTCTTGGAAAACGACGCCGAGATGCCGGCGTAACGCGGGGATGCGGTTTCGGCGTAAGCGATCGACGCGAATGCCGTCGACGACGATCTCTCCGGCCGTGCAGGTTGCCTCGCGATAGAGGAGCCGAAGCAGACTCGATTTCCCCGTTCCTGAATCGCCGACGAGGAAAACGAAGTCACCCTTCGCAATCTCGAGATTGATGTTATCGAGGGCGCGCACTCCGTTAGGATAAACGAGCGAAACAGCGCGGAGGGAGATCATCGGTAAGGGACCTCTGGAGAAGTCGCTGCACCGATTGCAGCGAGCAGTTTCGTCGCAGATCGAGGCGCGCCCGAGGGAGCATAGCAAAGCGCTCTGTGACCGAGGGCGCAACAATGGAATGCGGCGAAACTGCCGCTGCCCGTAGGGTTTGACCGCAAAGCCGTCATCTGCGTTGTCGAAGTCTCGGTCACAGACTGCTTCAGTATGCTCCCTCGCCTTCTCCTAACATCTGACGACTTTGCGGTCCAAACAATCGGTACATGGACTTCTCCAGAGGTCCCTCAAAAGGAGTTTAACTTAGGTCCTGGTCTATACCTTCGCCATGGACTTCGATTTAACCGACGAGCAGAAGGCCATCCAGGCTCTTGCGCGCGAGTTTGCGCGCGAAGAGGTCCGACCGCGCGCGGAAGAGATGGATCGCAACGAGCGATTTCCGTACGAGCTGGTCGCGAAGATGGCCGAGCTTGGCTTCATGGGGCTGCCGTTTCCCGAAGAGTACGGCGGCGCCGGCGCCGATACGGTGAGCTACGCGCTGGTGGTGATGGAGATCGCGCGCGCGGACGCGTCGACTGCGATCACCCTGGCCGCTCACGTTTCGCTCGGCGCCACGCCGTTCTACCTTTTCGGCAGCGAAGCCCAGAAGCAGAAGTATCTCGTGCCGCTCGCGCGCGGCGAGCGGCTCTGGGGATTCGGCCTTACCGAGCCGAGCGCCGGAAGCGATGCCGGCAACGTGCAGACCAAGGCGGTACTGCGCGACGGAAAGTGGGTGATCAACGGAACCAAGGCCTTCATCACCAACTCGGGCACGGATATCACCGGCGGCACGACGATCACCGCCGTGACGGGGCGGCGCGCGGACGGCTCGCGTGAGATCTCTAACATCATCGTCCCCCAAGAGACGCCGGGCTTCACGCGCAGCCGGAAGTACGCGAAGATGGGCTGGCGCGCGTCCGACACGCGCGAGCTCTCCTTCGCAGATGCCGAGGTACCCCAGGAGAACTTGCTCGGACGGCGAGGCGAGGGCTATCGGCAGTTTCTCTCGATCCTCGACGGCGGGCGCATCTCCGTGGCGGCGCTCTCCATTGGATTGGCGATGGGCGCCTACGACGAGGCGCTCGCATACGCGCGGGAACGCCAGGCCTTCGGGCAGCCGATCAGCAAGTTTCAAGCGATCTCCTTCAAGCTCGTCGACATGCTCACCGAGATCGAACACGCGAAACTGATGATGCTGCGCGCCGCCTGGGAGAAAGACCAAGGGCGCGACTACGTTGCGGCTGCGAGCTTCGCAAAGCTCTTCGCCGGCGAGCTTTCGCACCGAGTCGTCAACGACGCGTTGCAAATTCACGGCGGCTACGGCTTCATGGACGAATACCCGATCTCGCGGATGTACCGCGATCAGAAGATCAACGAGATCGGCGAAGGCACCAACGAGATCCAGCGCCTGATCCTCGCGCGCCTGATGGGATTGTAACGCCGTCGCGATGGCTACCGAGCAAGCGTTCGCGACCGCTTCCATCGTCGTCTCGCTCGTCGCTCTCGGTCTGTCGACGGTGCTGTTGACGCGCCAAAACAAGCAGCTCGAGCACGAGCGCAACGCGCTGGCGATTCTCGACGCGATCGCCCGCTTGACGGATCCGGCGATCGTCGCCGCATTCGCACAGCTCGAAGGCATTGCCGAACGTTACCCGGACGACGAAGCGGTCCGCCAAAACTTCGTCGGCTCGGCCGACGACCACGCGTTGGTACTCGTCGCACAGTATGTGGAAACCGTCGCCTGTCTCTCGCGGCGTCGCGTGCTCGACGCCTCGCTGCTCGTCGATGCGGTGGGATTCATGCTGCGGTCTCGGTGGAACACCATTCTGCCGTTCGTCGAGCGATGGCGCCGCGTTTGCGACAACGAGTATCTCTTTGAGAACTTCGAATGGCTGGCGGTGTACAGCACGTGGTGGAAGGAGACGCCGCGGCCGCCGCACGATCTCAACTACGACCCCAATCAGTTCGCCGGCATCCACTTTAAAGTCTAGGGAGAACGTTCAATGATGAAAGAAACGATCCGCTTCGTACTATCCGCGGCGCTCGTGGGTGCGAGCCTGACGGCTCCCGCATCGGCGGCGCTCGCGATCGGCACCAAAGCACCCGATTTCACCCTGCAGGCAACCCAGGGAGGCAACGTCTTTACGTTCAACCTCGCCGCCGCGCTCAAGAAGGGGCCGGTCGTGCTCTACTTTTACCCCGCCGCATTCACGCCCGGGTGTACGATCGAGGCGCACGAGTTTGCCGACGCGATCGACGAGTACAAGGCGCTCGGCGCGACGGTTATCGGGGTCTCGCACGACGCGCTCGACAAGCTGCAGAAGTTTTCCGTCAGCGAATGCCGCAGTAAGTTTCCCGTCGCGGCGGACACGACTCAGGGCGTGATGAAAGCCTACGACGCCGTTCTATCACAGCATCCGCAGTACGCGAACCGCACCTCGTACGTGATCGCGCCCGACGGCACGATCATCTATGCCTACACGAGTCTCGATCCGGCGCTGCACGTCCAGAACACGCTGACGGCGCTGAAGGCGTGGAAGGCCGATCACGCCTCAGGCGCGACGCCGTAATTCGTTCGAGGGCGGTGCGGCGTCGAGCGCCGTGACGCGCTTGGGCGACGGTCATCGGCTCGCCCCGCTCAGATACTCCTCGAAGCATGCCAGCGTGCGTTTCCAAGCGTCGGCGGCGGCGGTCGCCACGTATGAAGGCCGCTGATCGTCGAAGAACGCGTGCCCCGCTTCGTCGTAGATTTTGACGTCGTTCGGTACGCTCAGCGCCGCTGCAAACTCGCGGACTTTCTCTGCCGGGATGCCGGTATCGCGTCCGCCGTAGCTGCCGCAGACGGGAACGTGAATCGCTTTGGGATCCACGTCTGCAACCGAACCATAGAAGGGCGCCACGACCGAGAAGAGCTCGCCTTCCTCGGCCGCCGCGATCAGCGCGAGCCGGCCGCCCATGCAGAAACCCGTGATCGCAATCCTGGTGCCGGGAAACCTTGCCGCGAGCCACCGCGCAGCGGCGCTCAGGTCGCCGAGCCACACATCGCGTTCGAGACGCTTCGCGTACGGAACGAAGATCGTGTGATCCGTCACACCGTCGCCGCTCGGCGCGTCGAAGCGCGCATAGAGATCAGGAGCGATCGCGGCAAAGCCCGCTTTTGCAAGGCGCCGCACAACATCGCGGATTTGCATATCGACGCCCCACAGGTGCATGACGACCACGACGGACGGCGTGCCGGCGCCGGCACGGGCCGGCCAGGCGGCGTACGCGGGGATGCTGACGCCCGAGCGCTCGAACTTGATGTGCTCGACCGAGATCGCCGGATCGTCCTCCCCGACGAGGGGCGGATGCGGGTGGCCGCGTTCCTCTTGCGCGACCGCCGGTGCCGAGAGCGCGAGCGTCGCCGCGGTCGAAATTCCGACGAAAACGCGGCGGTTCACGTTCTGCGACGTCGCACGAATGGGGTCGACCTCCGGCGTAGTCATCGCCGCGGACTTGCCCGAGCTCCGGGCCGAATCCTCGAACGGCTGTTTGGTGTATGCTTGGGAGAATGAACCGAAACGAATTTCTCGCGACCGCCGCATCGATCGCGACGGTACCGAATATCGCCCAATCGCAGAGCGTGCCGGGCGGCACCCATCGCGTCGAACGCCGAGCCGACTTCGAGGAGCGCGCCTTCGATGCGGTCGTCGGCAGGCCGGCCGAGATACGGCAGCTTTATGAAGCAACGACGTTCCAGCCCGCCGTGCTGGGGAGCGTTAAGAACTCGTTCAACGGGCTGCAGTTCGGCTTCGGTTATGCGGCGGGCGCCATCGTCATCGCGCTCGCCGGCCACGGCCCCTCGGCGGCGTACGGATACAGCAATTACGTTTGGCAGCGATATCGCATCGGCGAATTTTTTAAGCTGAAGGACGATGCCGGCAAACCGGTCTCGACGAACGTCTATCTCGCGCCGCGCGCGCCCTACGATCCGAGCGCCGATCCGGACGACGACGCAAGCATGTACCAAGACTCCTCGATTGGGATGTTGCAGCGTCGCGGCCTCATCGTCTTGACCTGTCACACGGCGGTCGAAGAACAAGCGCGCGCGTTGGTGCACGACGGGATCGCGCCCTCAGGCATGACGCCGAGCGCCGTCGCGGACGACATTCTCACCAACCTGATTCCGGGCGCGGTCGTCGTTCCGTCGATGGTGGCGACGATTGCAGTGCTTCAGGCCCGGTATCGCTACGCGTATCTGACACCGCTGTGAGTGGAAAGCCGCTCGCAGCGATCTTCGGGCTGGCGCTGACCGCTTGTTCGAGCGGAGCGGAGCGGAACGTCGCGCTTTACGACCCGCGCGCCTTGCCGGCGGGACCGCTGGGCGCATCCATCCAGTACGGCTACGCGCTGATCGTGCAGACTCACCATCTGATGAAACCGTACGTGCGCGCCGATCTGAACTGCGCCGATTGCCACATCGCTGCCGGAATGCAGCCGCGCGGCGGCAGCTTCATTGGCGTCTACGCGCGCTTTCCCCAATGGAATAAGCGCGCGCACCGCGTCATCGCACTGCAAGACCGAATCGCCGAGTGCTTTCTCTACAGCATGAACGGGCGAGCGCCCGCCTATACCAGTAAGCCAATGGTCGCCATCGTCGCCTATATCGCCTGGCTTTCGCGCGGGATTCCGACCGGCGCGAAACAGCCCGACTCCGACCGCTATCTCGAGCCGCTGCCGAACGCGGCACCCGACGTCGCGAGCGGCGCCCGGCTCTTCACGCAAAAGTGTGCGCAATGCCACGGAAGCGACGGCCAAGGTCGTGCGGGGATCTATCCGCCGCTCTGGGGAGCGCGCTCGTTCAACAACGGCGCCGGCATGGCGCACCTGGACCGCATGACCGGCTTCGTTCGATATAACATGCCCGGCGACGCGCCGGGCTCGCTCTCGCTCGCTCAAGCCTACGACGTTGCCGCCTTCGTCTTGACTCACCCGCGTCCGCATTTCCGCAAGAACGCGTTCGTGCTGGCGCCTGCGCTCCCCGCGAAGTACTTTTAGGAACCTCTGCCATCGGTGCAGCGGATTAATCCGAGGTTCCTCAGTCGTAGGCCCCGGGCCGTGCGAAAGATAAGATGAACGCTGGTTTGGAACAGACGCTCGTGCGCGTGACGCTCCCCGAGATGGGCGAATCGGTTAGCCAAGGCTCGATCGTCGAGTGGCGCAAGAACGTCGGCGATTTCGTCACCGAAGGCGATCCACTCGTCGAGGTGACGACCGACAAAGTCGACGTAGAGATTCCCGCAACGGCCTCGGGCCGGCTGACGCGCATTATCGCCCGGGAGGGCGAGACCGTCGCGGTGGGCTCCGTTCTGGCCGAAATCGACGCCTCCAAGAGCGACGGCGCAGCCGTTGCCGAAACGCCGGCGGGAAACGGCGCGCCGGCGCCTCAGAGGGCGGCGCAAGCTCCGCCCCCAGCGCAGCTCGCCGTGGCGGGCGAAGCTATCGCCGACGCGCCCGCGCGACGTATCGCGGAGCGCCTCGGCGTCGATCTCACGCGCGTACGCGGCTCGGGGCCGAACGGACTGATCTTGCGCGCGGACGTGCTCGAGCAGGCGGATAGCGCGCGCCGTCCGGCCGTCGCAATGCCGGCGCTTCCGCCGATCCCGGCCGGCGCGAAGGTCGCGCCGCTGAAAGGACCGGCAGCCGCACTGACCGGCTACATGGAGCAGAGTCTCACGATTCCGACCGCGACGAGTTTTCGCAGCGTGCCGGTCGACGTGCTCGACGCGCGGCGCAGGGAGCTCAACGGCGGCGTCAGAGCCGCCGGACGTACCGAGCGGATATCGTTCACGCACTTGATCGCCTACGCGCTGGTTTGGGCCGCACGAGAGCTGCCCTTCATCACCTATTCGTTCCGGCGCGACGAAGCGGGCGCGCCTTTGCGGCTCGAGCCGGGCATTCACCTCGGACTCGCCGTCGACACCGCGCGCAAGGACGGTACGCGCTCGCTCGTCGTTCCGGTCATTCGCGATGCCGACACGCTCGACTTTGCGGCCTTTCGCGCCAAGTACGAAGAGCTGGTCGCGAGGGCGCGTGAGAACAAGCTCGGCGCGGACGATCTGCAAGGCGCGTCCTTTACGCTGACCAATCCCGGCGGCGTCGGGACCGTGGCCTCGGTGCCGCGGCTCATGGCGGGGCAGGGCGCGATCATTGCGACGGGTTCGATCGGCTACCCAGCGGGCTTCGCAACGGCGAACGAACAGTCGCTTCGCCTGCTCGGCGTCTCCCGCGTGATGCAGATGACGAGCACCTACGACCACCGCGTGATTCAAGGCGCGCAGTCCGGCGAGTACTTACGCCGCGTCGACGAGCTGCTTCAAGGCAGAGAGAACTTTTACGAGACGATCTTCGAATCGCTCGGCCTGCAAGCGGCGCCTTTGCCGCAGGTCGCCTTCGCCCCGGTCGGCGGTACGGCCGCGGCGCCTTCCGACGAGATGCTGCGCGCGGTCGCCGCGGGGATGGCGATCGTGTCGGCCTATCGCCGTCACGGTCATCTCGCCGCAAATCTCGATCCGCTCGGCGCAGAGCCCGTCGGCGACGCTTCGCTCGAGCCGCAGACTTACGGGCTTACGCCGGCCTTGCAGAGCGCGATTCCGGCGAGCGTACTGCGCGTGAAGCTTCCCGGCAACACGCTTGCCGATGTCTTGCCGCGCCTCAAGGAAACGTACAGCTCGACGATTGCCTACGAGATCGAACACATTTCGAACGCCAACCAGCGGACTTGGCTGCGCGATTACATCGAGTCGGGGCGCAATCGCGTCAAGCAATCGCCGCAGCGCCAAATCGAGTTTCTCGAGCGTCTCACGCAGGTCGAAGCCTTCGATCGTTACGTCCGCAAGACGTTCCTCGGCCAGAAGACCTTTTCGGGCGAGGGTCTCGACGTGATGGTCCCGATGCTCGAGGAGATGCTCGACATGCTCGCGGACGACGGCATCGCCGATGCGGTCGTCGGCATGGCGCATCGCGGACGGCTCAACGTGATCGCGCACGTCGTGAACACGCCGTACGAAGAGGTCATGACGGAGTTCGAGGCGGCGCAATACCGTGGAAATCTGGGCGACGACGACGTAATGGGCGACGTCAAGTACCACCACGGCGCGACCGGCACGTTCACGACGTCGAAGGGCAAGGCGATCAAGGTCACGCTCGCGCACAACCCCAGCCATCTCGAAGCGGTCGATCCGGTTGTCGAAGGCAGCGCCCGGGCACTGCAGACCGTCCATTCGCGCGGAACGCCTGCGCTCGACCACAAGCGTGCGGTACCGATCTTGATCCACGGCGACGCGGCCTTCACGGGTCAGGGCATCGTAGCGGAAGTCTTCAATATGCAATCGCTTCCGGGGTACGAGACCGGCGGCACGATCCACCTCATCGCCAACAACCAAATCGGTTTCACGACCGACCCCGCCGACGCGCGCTCGACGCGCTATGCCTCCGATCTCGCAAAAGGCTTCGACGTTCCGATCGTGCACGTCAACGCCGACGACGTCGACGCTTGCATTGCGGCCGTGCATCTCGCCATCGATTTTCGCCGCGCGTTCGGGCGCGACGTTCTCATCGATCTCATCGGTTACCGGCGTTTCGGTCACAACGAGCAGGACGAGCCGGCCTATACGCAACCGCAGATGGCAGAGCGGATCAAGAACCATCCGACGGTGCGGGAGCTCTTCGCCAATAAGCTCATCAATCAAGGGGTGATCACCGCCGAGCGAGCGCGTGCGATGGTCGAGGAAGCGACGGAGCGTCTCCAACGCGCGCGCCATGCGGTCAAAGGCGCCCTTGTGTCGCACATTACGGGACGCAAGCTCTCCGGCAGCAACACCTTCGACGGGACCCGTCTTCCGCAGGTCTCTCGCGAGCGGCTCCTCGCCTGGAGCGAGGCGCTGACCGCGGTGCCCGACGGCTTTGCGCTCAATCGCAAACTGGTCTCGCAGTTCGAACGGCGCGGCGCGACGATCGCGGAAAAGGGGATCGTCGATTGGGGAACCGCCGAATCGCTCGCCTTTGCGTCGCTCTTGACGACCGGCACGCCGATTCGGCTTACCGGGCAGGACACCGAGCGCGGAACGTTCAGTCATCGGCACGCGGTCTTCCATGACCCCGCCGCGCGCGCGGTTTGGATTCCGCTGCAGCACATCTCCGAGCAACAAGCGTCGTTTGAGATTCACAACAGCCCGCTCTCCGAGTACGCGTGCGTGGGCTTCGAGTACGGATACTCGGCTCAGCAGCCCGAGGCGCTCGACTTGTGGGAGGCACAGTACGGCGACTTCGTCAACGGCGCCGAGATCGTCGTCGATCAGTTCATCGCGGCCGGGCAAGCGAAGTGGGGACAGACCTCGCGCCTCACGCTGCTTCTTCCGCACGGATACGAAGGAGGCGGTCCGGAACATTCGAGCGCACGGCTCGAGCGCTTCCTCCAACTCGTGGCCGAAGGGAACTTGCGCGTCGCCTCGCCGTCGGTTGCGAGCAACTACTATCACTTGCTGCGCATGCAAGCACGGTCGCCGATCGCGGTGCCGCTCGTCGTCATGACGCCCAAGTCGCTCTTGCGTGTAGAGAGCGCCGCGGGCAGCCTCGACGACATGGCAAACGGCGCCTTTGCGCCGGTGATCGACGATCCGCGCGCGATCGATCGCGACGCCGTCGAGCGGCTCATTCTCTGCAGCGGAAAGATCTACCACGACCTCGTCGGTCACGCCGCCTACCAATCGCTGCGGCGGACCGCCATCGCCCGCATCGAACTGCTGGCCCCGTTGCCGGTCGGCGAGATCAATCGCCTCATCGCCGGGTATCCCCGTCTCAAGAAGATCGTGTGGGTGCAAGAGGAGCCGAAGAACATGGGGGCGCGCGCTTTCGTGCGCCGGCGCCTCCTCGAAGGCAAGCGCGACGGCTTCGACATCGAGTACATCGGACGAGGATATCGCGCGAGCCCCAGCGAGGGATATGCCGGTCAGCACGCGGTCGAGCAGGAGCGGATCGTAACGACCGCGCTCGCGGAATAGGCTACGGCAGGTTCTTCTCCTCGAACATCCCGGCGAGCAGCTCGTCGATTGCCGGCGAGTCGGTGAAAAGCCCGCGGGTATGCGGACCGACGAAGCCTTCGCGAACCATCGAATCGAAGAGCGTCAGCAATGCGTCGTAGTACCCGCGATAGTTGAGCAAGCCGATGGGTTTATCGTGAATGCGCAGCTGCCGCCAGCTGAGGACCTCGCAGAACTCGTCCATCGTGCCGAAGCCGCCCGGGAGCGCCACGAACGCGTCGCTGAGATCCTCCATCATCGCTTTGCGCTCGTGCATCGTCGCGACGAGGTGAAGCTCGGTCAAGCCGGGATGGGCCATCTCCGTGCGAGCCAGTGCGTGGGGGATCACGCCGATCACCTCGCCGCCCGCTTCCAGCGCCGCGTCCGCGACGATCTTCATCAAGCCAACGCCGCCGCCGCCGTAAACCAATCCATAGCCAGCTGCGACGATCGCGCGAGCGGCTTCGACCGCCATGCTCGCGTACGCGGCATCGTTGCCGACGTGCGAGCCGCAAAAAACGCAAATTCTTTTCATCTCCCGACGCGCTTGGTCAACGCGCCACCCAGCGCCTGCCCGTGAGGGTGTGGCTCTTGGCCTGCATCGAGTTCGCGGTGCTCGCCGCTCTGGCGATCGTGCGCGCGAAGCTGTGGACCTACGGCTCGGATACCGGTACCTTCGCGCAGATCGTCGCCGGTGCGTTCGACGGCATGCGCAACGGCGTCGAGTCCGGCTCGCACTTTCGCTACCACTGGTCGCCGTCGCTCGCGCTGCTCTGGCCCGTCGTTGCGCCGACGCATAGCGCGGTGGGCTTGCAGTTCGTCCAAGCCGCCGCGACGGTCGCCTGCGCCCCGCTGGTCGCTGCGCTGGCGAGACCGTACGCGGGGCGAAGATTGGCGGATCTCTTGGGAATCCTGACGCTGCTCTATCCGCCCTTGCTTGCGCTCGGCTTCGACGAGTTCCACGAGCTGGGACTCTTCGCGCCGCTCGTCCTCGCGCTCGTGCTCTGCGCCGATCGCAAGCGATGGATCGGGTTCGCTCTCGCCGGCATCGTCGCGATCGGTCTGCGTGAAGACGCCGCGCTCACGCTCGTCTTCTTCGGAATCGTCCTGCTACGCATCGGATTGCTGCGCCGAACCGCCGGACGCGGCTTACTCGAGGGCTTCTCAACGCAGCCGTGTGTGCTCGCCATTGCCGGAGCGGCGCTCGCCGGCGGGGGAGCCGCCGCGCTGATCGTATATTACGCAGTCGTCACGCCGCATCTCGGCGGTTGGGTGCCGAGCCATTTTTACGTCTATCCCTTCGCAAACGGACCGCTCGCGCTCGTCGCGTCGCCGTTTTTGCACCCGGTCGCATTCGCGCGCGCGGTCTTTACGCTCGGCCGGCTGACGTACGTGCTCGAGGCGCTCGTGCCCCTTGCGTTTCTTCCTTTGCGCTCGTGGTGGGCGCTGCTCGCGATCCCCGGCGGAGCGATCGTCTTGCTTGCAAACTCCGGATACGTCTGGCGCATGGGCGACCATTACGCCGCTCTTTGGATTCCGTGGCTCCTGGTCGCGACGGTCGCGGCCGTTGCTTCGATCGCAGCTCGCGGGAGCGAGCGCGTCGCGGGAAGATGGACGAAGCTCGCCGCCGCACTCTGCGTGCTCTTCTTGATCGCGTTCGACCCGCTGCATCCGCTCCACTACCTGCATTCGTACTATTCAGACCGCAGCGATGCTCGCCGCGCACTAGCCTGCGTACCGAAGGACGCGTCGCTCGCAACCCACGACGAATGGTTCTCCGCAATCGCGGCTCAACGCCCGCAGGCCACGATCGACCGCACGCAGGGCGTCGAATATCTCGTCTACGCCGGCGACTACCCCAACGTCACGTATCAATCGCGGGTGCGGCCCAAGGTCGCGGCCGAGGTTGCCGATGGTGAGTACCGCGTCATCTGCCGCTACGGCGACGTTGCTGCATACCGAGCCTCCGGTGCGAAGTAAGATCCCGGGACCGAGCCGGCTGGCGACGCTGCGCGGTCTCCTTCCCGTGCCGTTTCGGCGCTTTCCCGGCTTTTTACGAGCGAACGCGGCGCGTTACGGGAACATCTTTGCCTTTGCGCTGCCCTGGCGATCGTACGTCTTCGTCAACGAGCCGGCACTCATCAGGGATATCCTCGTCACACAGCAGCAGGCTTTTTCGAAGTCGCTCGGCACGCGCGTGCTGCGGCTGCTGCTCGGCGAGGGTCTGCTCACCAGCGAAGATCCGCTCCATCGTCAGATGCGCCGGATCGTTCAGCCGGCCTTCCATCGAGAGCGCGTCGCGGAGTACGCCCGCGTCATGGAGCGCGATGCCGCCGATTTCGCGCAAAGGTTGGAACCTGCCGGCGCATTCGACGCTCACGCGGCGATGACGGAGCTCACGCTGCGCATCGCAACCGAGACGCTCTTCGGCAGCGACGAAAGCGCGTCGGCCGCCGCGGTCGCGGGCGCGCTGCGCCTCATGATGAATGAGTTCCCGGCGATGCTCACGCCGATCGGCGCGCTGCGCCAGCGCCTTCCCCTGCGGAACACCCGGCAGTTTTGGCGGGCGCGGCAGATGCTCGATGCAATCATCTACGAGCTCATCGCGCGCCGTCGCCGCGACGGAGTCGATCGCGGCGACGCGCTCTCGTTGCTGCTCGCGGCTCAGGATGCCGAAACCGCGGCCCGCCCGAACGACGAACAGATTCGCGACGAGATCATGACGCTTTTTATGGCAGGCCACGAAACGACGGCGAACGCCTTGACCTGGGCGCTCTACCTTCTGGCGCAGCATCCGGAGATCGACCAGCGAACTGCCGTTGCGGCGCGTGCCGGCGACCGCGAATACATCGGCCGCGTCGTCAAAGAAGTCTTGCGCCTCTATCCGCCGGCCTGGATCATCGGACGCGAAACGCTGCACGACGTGACGTTGGTCGACGGCAGCATCATTCCGGCGAAGACGACGGTCTTTGCCGCGCCGCTGCTCTTGCATCGGTGCGCCGAGTACTTTCCGAATCCGGAAGCGTTCGATCCCGATCGGTGGCTCGCTGCGGAGCCGCCGCCGTTCGCCTACGTCCCCTTCGGCGGCGGCGCGCGCCGTTGCATCGGCGAAGAGTTCGCGTTGCGCGAGGCGACGATCGTGCTCGAAAGGCTCGTGCGGCCTTTTCGATTCGAGCTCGAGCCCGGGGCACGCGTGGAAATCGCCCCGCTCGTTACCCTCCGTCCGGCCGGCCCGGTGCCGATGCGCGCGATCGAGCGTGATAAAGAGCCGTGAGTCCGATAACCGATCGCCGAGATCATGAATTGAGTCAATGCATCGGCGATGCTGCCGGAGCATTGAAAATTACGCCAGCACCAACTGCTTTTCGCCGACGCCGGCGCGGCGGATCGCCTCGTGAATCATCTCGTCGGCGATCTCTCGCACGGCCCAGCGAGCTTGGGCTTGCGGCGAGAGCTGATCGATCGGATCGAAGTAGACGAAGGCCTTCCCGGGCTTGACGCTCGGCGCGGCGTAGACCGCAATGCCGTTCTCGCGATCGTAGTACTCGTAGGAGTGGACGTCGCGCTTGCCGCCCCCCGCCGGGGCGTCGCAGACGAAGGTCGGGGTATTGAAGCCGGCGGTGCTGCCGCGCACGTACTTTTCGGTGGCAAGCGCGGTCGCGATCGTCGTGCGCAGCTCCTCGACGCCTTTGACCATGTCGTGCATGTAGACGTAGTAGGGGTGCACGTTGAGGTGCCCCAGCCGCTTGACCAGCAGCTGCATGCGCTCGGGCGTGTCGTTGACCCCGCGAATCAGCACGGACTGGTTGCGTGTGAAGATGCCACGTTCGAAGAGCACGCGCATCGCCTGTTGCGTGATCCACGTGATCTCTTCGGGCGCGTTAAAATGCGTGTGGAGCACGACCTCCTTGCCGAGCGTGCGTCCGCGCTCGACGATCGAAGTGAGGGCGTCGACCCACTCGCCGTGGGTGAGCAGCTTCATCGGCATGATCGCCGGCCCTTTGGTCGCGAAGCGCATGCGACGCACGTGAGGGATGTCCAGCAGCGCGTTGCCGATGTACTCGATGTTCTTGGGCGCAAGCTGGTAGACGTCGCCGCCCGAGATCACGATGTCTTCGAGTTCGGGGCGTCCGGCGATGTATTGAAAAGCGTCCTGCCACTGCTTGGGCGTCTTGGCGAGCGCGACTTTGTCGACGTTCTCCGTATCGGGTCCGATCGCGTAGCTTCGCGTGCAAAACCGGCAGTAGACCGGGCAGACCGCCAGCGGGAGGAAGAGCGCTTTGTCGACATAGCGGTGCACGAGCCCCGGCACCGGCGAATCCTGCTGCTCGTGCAGCGAATCGAGCGTGAGGCGCGGATGGTCCGGCAACGACGTCGAGGCCAGCGGAATGAACTGGCGGCGAATCGGGTCGTTCACCGGATCGTTCCAGTCGATGAGCGCGATGGCGTAGGGCGAGACGCGCACCGCCATCGGCGCCTGACGAAAGCCCGCTTCCGCATCGCGATAGAACTTCGGCGAGCAAACGTCGCGAATCGTCTGCAGCAGCTCGTCGGCCGTCTTCACCGATTGGCGCTGTTGCCAGAGATGGTCAAGAAAGGTCGCCTCGTCGACCTGGGCATAGGCCGGTATGTGTCGCCAAAACTCACCTTGTTTGAGAACCTTGTACTCGAGCTGTTCGGCGGGGACCGGGGGTTTGGCGTGAATCGTCGGCGTCGTCGTGCTCATGGCGTCTTCCTCGTTGCGTACGTCGCATTGAAATAGTCGTGCAAGGGGCGATGGTCGCGCAGGGTCTGCAACGCGACGTCGGCGTGCCCTTTCGTGTAGCCGTTTCCGATGATCATCGTGACGTCGCGACCGACGCCTTCGGCGCCGAGCGCCGCGCCCGTGAATGACGTACACATTGAAAAGAAGTAAACGATACCGCCGTCGCGCGCGCAGAGAATCGAAGCGAGCTCCGTTCCGGGGACGTTCACGCAATTGACGACGAGATCGGCGAGCTCCGGCACGCTCGCGGCGACGCGCCCGCTCGTATCGAGCGCGTCGCGCGCGTCGGCCACGACCAAGGCATCGACGAAACGCTCGCGGCGGAGCAGTTCCGCCGAAGGAGTCGAGCCGTTGGGCACGATTCCGATCACGCGCCCTTGCGGTCCGACACGGCTCTTTGCTTGAGCGCAGGCAAGAAGTCCGCTCTTGCCACCGGCACCGACGACGACAACCGTCCCCCCGGGCGAACAGAGCCGCCGAACTTGAGCCGGCGCTCCGGCGACGTCGAGCACGGCGAGCGCGACGCCTTCGTCGATGTCGGACGGGAGGCGTGCCCAGAGGCCGCTTTCAAAAAGCACGGCCTTGCCGCGTACCCAGATGCGACCGGTCGGGACGTCGACGCTTCGCACGCTCTCGATCTGCAAAGGCGTCAGCGTGAGCGAGACGAGCGAGGCGATGCGTTGTCCTACGCGCAGATCGATCTTTGCGCGCAGCTCGTCGCCGATCGCCAGCACGCGCCCAACGAACATGCCGCCGCTTCCGGTTACCGGATTGTGCTGCTTCCCGCGTTCTGCAACGATCGCGACGATGCGCTCCGCGATCCGGTCCGGATCGAATTGACAGCATTCGGCGATCTGCCGAAAGGAAGCCGAATCGATGTTGAGCGCGTCAACGTCGCAAAGGATCTCGCTCGCGCCGGCGATCGGCGTATTGTCGACGCGCCACGCGTCTTGCGGCATCGCGCCGGCAGGTTCGAGCACGCGATGGGTGCCGAGCGGATGACATCGGCCCATGGAGCCGCTCATAGCTAGCGCACCGTGACTCCGCCGCGCTCGAACGGCATGCTGAGCACGATCGTCGTACGGGTGCGAGCCATCCCGGGGGTTGTCTTGAGCCGCGCGAGCAACTCGTCGAGGTGCTGTGTCGAACGGGTAACGACTTTGCAGACGAAACTCTCCTCGCCGGCGACCGAATGAATTTCGCAAATCTCCGGCATCTCGCTGAGCCTGCGCGTGAAATCGTCGTACGCACAATCGGGGGAGGTGTAGCAGCTCACGAAGGCCGTCAAGTTGAGTCCTAAGCGCTCCGGGTCGAGGTGGGCGCAGTAGCCGCGGATATAACCGCGCTGCTCGAGCCGCTTGACGCGGTCGTGCACGGCCGGAGCCTTCAGACCGACGATCGATGCCAGCTCGGTAAAGGTCGAGCGCGCGTTGCGTTGCAACGCGTCGAGAAGCTGGAGGTCGAGCTCGTCAAGGTCGTCGTTGATCATCGCCATATTCGGTATAGGAGGGGAATTGCCGAAAAGTTTTCGGTCTGATAACATTAACACCATAAATCCATTCGGCGCAAGAACCGCTCCATGGATTTTCTGTTTTTTGGCGGCGGCGAGCACCGCCTCCGGCTGTGGGCGGCAGGCCCCGAACCCCTCTGCCTCGACCGTGCGCTTCGATCTAGCGGCCGATCCCCGCACCCTCGACCCGCTCTTTCTCGCGCCGGACGCCGCTTCGGTCGAGCTGCAAGTCGCTCGTTTGGTTTTCGAGCCCTTCGTCGACCTCGACGAACGGGGGCGCCCCGAGCCGGTCCTCCTGCAAACCATTCCGACGCGGCGTAACGGCGGAGTATCGGCCGACGGGCGGACGATTCGGTATCGGTTGCGCCCCGGAGTGCGCTGGAGCGACGGTCGCCTCGTGAGCGCCGAGGATGTGCTCTTCACGCTTCACGCGATTTTAGACCCGCGCAATCCGGTTCGTTCGCACGAGGGCTACGACCTGATCGATCGGGCCGAGGCGCGCGGCCCGCTAACTGTCGTCTTCCATCTCAGACACGCCTGGGCGCCGGCGGTTATGACGTACTTCTGCTACGGGTTCTCACCGCAGTTCGTGCTGCCCGCGCACGTCCTGCGCGCGCAGCGCCCGCTTGCGCGCGCCGCCTTCAACGCCGCGCCGAGCGTCGGCGACGGTCCGTACCGCTTTCTCGCCTGGAAGCGGGGCGAAGAGTTGCGGTACGCTGCCAATCCGCTCTATTGGCGCGGAAAACCGGCCGTCGGCAGACTCGACGTGCGGACCGTCCCCGATCCCTCGACGAATCTGCTCCTGCTTCAGTCGGGCGCGCTCGATTGGAATCTGCTCGCGCCGGCGCAGCTCGCCGTGGTGCGACGCGATTCCCGCCTCGCATTCCGCGCCGTGCCGACCGCGGTTGTCGCGGGCCTAGCCTTCAACACCGCGCATGCCCCGCTCGACGACGTGCACGTTCGCCGGGCGCTCGCGATGTCGATCGACCGGGAGGCGATCTCGCGAAAAATCACGCTGGGCTTCTATCCCGTCACCGATATGATTCAGCCGCGTTTCTCGTGGGCGTTCGATCCTACCGTCCGGGAGCCGAGCTACGATCCGGCGGGTGCCGACGGCCTCTTCGATAGGGCCGGCTGGCGGCGCGGCGCGGACGGTCGGCGAGAGCGCGGCGGCATCCCGCTGCACCTGACGTACGTGCAGTTTCCCGAGACGGCTACGGGCGTCCGAGTCGCGACCGCCGTGCAGGCAATGCTGCGCGAGCGCGGCGTCGACGTCACGATCAAATCGGTCAGCAACGCGCAGCTCTTTCTGCCACGCACCGGCGTGCTCGCCGCCGGCACGTTCGACCTCGCCTACGTGCCGTGGACGATGGGTGCGGATCCCGACGATTCCTCGGTGCTCGCATGCGGTGCGCCTTCGAATTACATGCGCTGGTGCGACGCCCGCGTCGAGAGCCTCGAGCGGGCCGCATTGATTTCGACGCAAACGAGCGTCCGCAAACGGCTGTATGCGGCGATCGCGCGTATCGTCGCGGCGCAAGTTCCGGTCCTCTATCTCTTCAATGCCGAGTACGTCTATGCGTATCGCAAGCGTCTGGGCGGCTTCGCTCCCAATGCCTTCGTTCCAACGTGGAACGCTTATCGCTGGAGAGTATAGCGGGGGACCGAGCGGAAGACCAAGGAATTCTCCCTGCTAGCATGCGAACGCTCGTTCTCCAATGAGCGCTCTCTTGAAAGCTGCCTCATGATCGAGCTTTTCCTGAAGCGCCCTCTTTTTGCGGGGGTGCTGAGTTTCGTGGTGCTCTTGGCTGGTCTCATCACGATTCCAACGCTGCCGATCGCCCAGTACCCGCAGATTTCGCCGCCGACCGTCACGGTAACGTCGCAGTATCCCGGCGCGACCGCCGAGATGGTGATGCGCTCGGTCACGACGCCGCTCGAAATCAATATCAATGGCGTCGACGGCCTTCAATATATGCAGTCGTACTCGAGCGCCAACGGCACGAGCGTCATTACCTGCACCTTCGCTCTGGGCACCGATCCGACGACCGATCAGACCAACGTGCAGCACGGCGTCGATTTGACGCTGGCACAGCTGCCGACTGCGGTACAGAATCAGGGCGTGAGCGTCGAGAAGAGCTCCGGAAACATCACGATCGCGGTGGCGATGCTCTCGACGAGCTCCGCGGTCTCCGACGTCGACGTCAGTAACTACGCCGACCTCAACGTCATCGAGAACCTCAAGCGCGTTCCGGGCGTCGGTCAGGTCGTAGTGCTCGGCGATCGCACGTACGGCATGCGGATTTGGGTCGACCCGCACAAGCTTGAGTCCAACAACATCTCGATCGACACGGTTCTAAACGCGATCAAACAGAACAACGCCGACGTCGCTCCCGGCGCGATCGGTCAGCCTCCAACGACGGGCTCGCAGCCGTTTCAAATACCCATCTCCATCAACGGGCGGCTTCAATCGCCCGAAGAGTTTAAGCAGATCGTGGTCCAAACGCAACCCAACGGCGGCTACTTGCGCCTCGGCGACATCGCGGAGGTCGAGCTTGGAGCGCAGAACTACATTACGTCGGCGCGCTACAACGGCCAGACGGCCGTCGTACTCGCCGTCGAAGGCGAGCCGACGGCGAATTCGCTGCAGATTTCCAAGAACGTTCGCGCGACGATGGCCGGGATCGCAAAGACCATGCCCACCGGCTACACGTACAAGATCGCGTTCGACACGTCCGACTTCGTGCGAGCATCGATCAAGGAAGTCATCGTCACGCTGCTGATCGCGATTCTGCTCGTCGTCCTCGTTATATTCATTTTCTTGCAGAACTGGCGCAGCACGCTCATTCCGGCGATCACCATTCCGGTTTCGCTCATCGGAACGTTCGCGGCGATGAAGCTGCTCGGCTTTTCGATCAACACGCTGACGCTCTTCGGATTGACGCTCGCGACCGGGCTCGTCGTAGACGATGCGATCGTCGTGCTCGAGAACATCGTGCGCCATATCGTCGACGACAAGACCAACTCGTTCCAGGCGACCGCGCGAGCGATGAAGGAGATCGGCGGGGCGGTCGTCGCGACCTCGCTGGTGCTCATGTCGGTCTTCGTCCCGGTCGCGTTTCTGCCCGGGACGACCGGACTGCTTTTCCAGCAGTTCGCGCTCACCATGGCGGCCTCGATCGGCATTTCGCTCTTTACCGCGCTGACGCTCGCGCCGGTGCTTACGTACGAGCTAGTGCATGGGGCCGAGCCTACCACGAACCGCTTTATGCTGTGGTTCAACGACCATCTCCATGCGTTAACGATGTGGTACCAGCGCAAAGTCCCGGTTCTAATTCGTCACCAGAAGATCATGATCGCGATCTTCGTCGGCGCGATTGCGCTGCTGGGGCTGATGTTCAAGATCACGCCCTCGGGCTTTCTTCCCAACGAAGACCAGAGTCTGCTCTACGTCTTGGTGACGCTACCGATTCAGGCGTCGATGGACCAGACGACGGCGGCGGTCAAGAAGCTCGAGGGCATCATGCTGAAGATGCCGCAAGTCGAAGCGGCGACCTCGGGCATCGGTTTCGGCTTTGCCAATAACAGCTCGAACCAGGCGACGATCTTCCTACAACTCAAGCCGCTCTCCGAGCGGCACGGTCCCGAAAACTCGTCACTCGCAATCCAATACGACTTGTACACGCGCTTCCAAAAGATAGCCGGCGTAACGGCCTTGCCGGCGAACCCGCCTGCGATCCCAGGTTTGGGCTCGACCGGCGGCTTCGCGATCGAGATCGAAGACATCAACAACCTCGGGCTTCCGACTCTGAACAAGGTCGGCAACACCGTCCTCGCCGAGGCGAGGAAGGATCCCACACTCTCCGCCGTACGGCTTCCGACGATCTTTACCGGCACCTACCTCGTCACCAAGTTCGACCGCTCGAAAGCGCTCGCTTTTGGCGTAACGCCGAGCGCGTTCTTCGATACCATCAACGGAACGACGGGTTCGACCTTCGTCAACTTCTTCGACTACGGAACGCGCTCGTATCAGGTCGTGCTTCAGGCTCGAGCGGGCCAGCGCACCACGCCCTCGGACCTTTCGCGAATCTACGTTGCGAACGGATCGGGTCAAATGATGCCGGTGAGCCAGTTTCTGACCACGGGCTACGAGACGAACAACGTCTCGATCATGCGCTTCAACGAGTACAACGCACTGGAGATCGACGGCTCGCCGGGCTCCGCAGCGAGCTCGGGTCAAGCCCTCTCGGCGATCGAAAAACACGTCGTGGCGAACCTGCCCAAAGGCATGGGCTACGACTGGAGCGGCATCGCGCGCCAGCAAGTGCAGAGCGGTCCGCAGACCGTCGCAGTCTTTGCGATGGGCCTGCTCTTCGTCTTCCTCGTCCTCGTGGCGCAATACGAGAGCCTCTCGACGCCCTTCGTCATCATGCTCGCGGTGCCCGTCGCACTGCTGGGCGCGATCGGCGCGATCTATATCCGGCGGGCAGCGGAGCTGCTCAGCCAGATCATCCACTCGATCCTGGCCGGGCATCCCGTGCCGATTCCGATCACGTCGTCCGATATCTACGCGCAGATCGGCTACGTCATGCTCATTGGTTTGGCGGCGAAGAACGCGATCTTGATCGTCGAGTTCGCCAATCAGCTGCGAGAGCAGGGAATGAATGCAATCGACGCGGTCGCGCACGCGGCGGCGACGCGTCTGCGGCCGATTCTGATGACGTCAATCGCCTTCATCTTCGGCATCATACCGCTCGCCTTCGCTCACGGCGACGGCGCGCAATCGCGCATTTCGCTGGGTACGGCGGTCTTGGGCGGGATGGTCGTGTCGACGATCATGAACCTAGCGATCGTGCCGGTGCTCTACATCGGCGTCGTCGAGCTCACGGAACGAAAGAAGCGCAAGAAGGGTCCCCCGCAACCTGAAGACCTGCCGCCGCCGCCGATGCAGCCCCCGCCGCTCGCGGAAGGGCCGGCGCCGGTCGTTCCGTCGTAGCGCGCGCTACAGCGCTTTGACCGCGGCGGTGATGGCGTCGACCGAAGCCTTCGCGTCGCCGAAGAGCATCGAGGTGTTCGGCAGCTCGTAAAGGGGATTTTCGATCCCGGCGAACCCGGAGCGCATCGAGCGTTTGAGTACGACGGCGTTTGCGGCCTTATCGACGTCGAGGATCGGCATGCCGTAGATCGGCGAGCTCGCGACCGTGCGCGCGGCGGGGTTGGTAACGTCGTTCGCGCCGATCACGAGCGCGACGCCGGCGGTTGGAAACTCGGCGTTCGCGTCTTCCATGTCGAGCAATTGGTTGTACGGAACGTTCGCTTCGGCGAGCAGCACGTTCATGTGGCCCGGCATGCGCCCCGCCACGGGATGGATCGCATAGAGAACCTTGACGCCGCGCTTCTCGAGCTGGTCCGCGAGCGCCTTGACGCTATGCTGCGCCTGCGCGACGGCCATGCCGTACCCAGGGACGAAGATAACCTTCGAAGCGTAGGCGAGCATCACGCCGACGTCGTCGGCGCTCGTGCTTCGAATCTGCTGCGGCGCGCCGCCGGCCGTTGCGACCTCCGTGCCCCCCGCGGCACCGAAGGCGCCGAAGAGCACGTTGGTCAGCGGACGGTTCATCGCGCGGCTCATGGCAACGGTGAGAATCGTGCCGCTCGCGCCTACGAGCGCACCGCAGATGATCAGCAGCGTGGAGTCGATCTCGAAGCCGGTGATCGCAACGGCGACGCCGGTGAACGAGTTGAGCAGCGAGATCACCACCGGCATGTCGGCGCCGCCGATCGGGAGGACGAAGAGCACGCCGAGCAGCAGCGCGCATCCCAGCAGCGCGAGATATCCCCATGCGGGCAACGTTCCGAGCGTCGCGACGAACCACGCCGTGAAGCGAAAGAATCGCGAGCAGAACGAAGCCATTGACGACCTGTTGTCCCGGATAGGTGACGGGCCGGCCGGTCATCAGCTCCTGGAGCTTTAAAAATGCAACGATCGACCCGGCAAAGCTGATCGAGCCGATGATCGCGGAGAGCACGAGCGAAACGGCAACGACCGGATCGAGCGCCGTAGTATGACTTGCGATGAAGTAGCCGACGGTGGAGATGAGCGCGGCGGCGCCGCCGCCGGCCCCGTTGTAGAGCGCGACCATCTGCGGCATTGCCGTCATCTTGACTTTGACGGCAGCGTAGATTCCCACCAGCGCCCCGATCGCAACGCCGACCGCGACGGCAGGCCAGCCGACACCTCCGGTGAGCACGACGGTGCCGACGAGCGCGATCGTCATACCCGCCATGGCGAAGCGGTTTCCCCGCCGGGCGGTCGCCGGCGAGTTCAGCTCGTGCAGGCCGTAGATGAAGAGCGCGATCGCGACGAGGTCTGCGAGATCGATCGCGACGCTCACTTGCCGTCTCCCCTGCGGCGGAACATCTGCAGCATCCGTTCGGTGACCGCGAAGCCGCCGAAGACGTTGATTGCGCCCAGGGTTACGGCCGCGACGGCGAGCGCGACCAGCGCGGGGCCGTGGGCCACGCCGAAAAGCTGCGCGACGATGAGGATCGCTCCGGCCAGAACGATGCCGTGAATCGCGTTTGTTGCCGACATTAGCGGCGTGTGCAGCGTCGTCGGCACCTTCGAGATGACCTCGAATCCGACGAAGATCGCCAAAAGGAACACGGTGAGCAGCGGCACGAGGTGCGCGAGCTCGGTCACGATCCCCCTCCGATCAGCACGTTGCCGTCGCGCGCGACTACGGCGCCCTTCGCGACGTCGTCGTCCGGATCGATATTCAGCTCCCCGTCTTTGATCCAGGGTGAGAGCAGGGCGTGGACGTTTCGAGAGTAGAGGCGGCTCGCATCGGACGGCATCGTGCTCGGGAGATTCGTCGTCCCCACGATCGTGACGCCGTTGGCCGTCGTGACGATTTCATCGGGAACCGTGAGCGCGCAGTTCCCGCCCGCCTCCGCGGCGATGTCGACGATGACGCTTCCCGGCTTCATCGCCGCGACCGCCGCTTCGCTGATGAGCTGCGGCGCTTTGCGTCCGGGCACGAGCGCGGTCGTGATCACCACGTCGTTGGCGCCGATCTGCTCGACCATCCAAGCGCGCTGCCGTTCCTGCTGCTCGGGCGTTAGCTCCTTTGCGTAACCGCCCGCGCCTTCGGCATCGGCGCCGAGATCGAACTCCAGAAAGTTCGCGCCGAGCGAGAGAACTTGCTCTTTGACGACCGCGCGCACGTCGTACCCGCTGACGACCGCGCCGAGTCTGCGCGCCGTCGCAATCGCTTGTAACCCCGCGACGCCTGCGCCGAGCACGAGCACCTTGGCGGGCGGGATCGTCCCGGCGGCAGTCGTGAGCATCGGAAAGAACTTCGGCAGCGCAGCGGCCGCGAGCAGCACCGCTTTGTAACCGGCGATGTTGCTCTGTGACGAGAGCGCGTCCATCGATTGAGCGCGTGTGATGCGTGGAATCATCTCCATCGCCAGTGCCGTCAGATTCGCTTCGGCGAGGCGCTTGACGTAAGCGGGGTCCCCGAGCGGATTGAGAAATCCCACGATGACGGTGCCCGCACGCAAGCCGCGCAGAAGCTCGTCAGCCGGCCGCCCGACCGAAACGACGACGTCGGCGCCCGCACCCAGCGACGCGGCGTCGTCCGCGAAGGTCGCGCCGGCGGCGGCGTAGAGCTCGTCCGGAAATGCAGCGGCGTCGCCGGCTCCGTGCTGCATTCGAACGGCGGCGCCCGCCTTGGCGAATCGCGCGACGGTTTCGGGCACGAGCGCTACCCTGCGCTCCTTTACCGCAGCCTCGCGAGGAACGGCAACGATCATCTCAGAGGTTCCACAGGTCGGCACCTTTCATACGGCCCAGGCGCGACGGCGCCCTTCGTTAGAGTATGCGAATCGAGTTTCTGAGCGTGCCGATTCGCTCGATCTCGACTTCGAGCGAATCGCCGTCGGCCAAGAATTCCGGCGGCGTGCGTGCGAACCCGACGCCTTCCGGCGTGCCGGTGGCGATCACGTCGCCGGGAAGCAGCGTCATTCCCTTCGAGAGCTCGGCGATGAGCCGTGGTACGGAAAAGATCATCTTCGACGTGTTGCTATGCTGCTTTTCCATGCCGTTGCGCCGCAAACGGAGCTCGAGAGCCTGCGGATCCCCGATCTCCTCGGGCGTTACGATCCAGGGACCGATGGGGCAACTCTCGTCGAGGCTCTTGCCTTTGAACCACTGGCCATGCTCGCGCTGAAGATCGCGAGCGGTGACGTCGTTGAGCGCGGTGTATCCAAAGACCACGTGAAGCGCTTCGCCTTCGGAAACGTCCTTGCACTCGGCGCCGATGACGACGGCGAGCTCGGCCTCGTAGTCGTACTCGCGCGAAGCGGCCGCGCTCAAATGAAGCGCGCTGTTGGGTGCGGCGATCGCGCTGGGCGCTTTCGTGAAGAACGTCGGAACGGCCGGGAGCTTCAACTCGCGTCCGAACGCGCGAGCGCCTTCCCTCGCGTGCTCGAGGTAGTTGCGTCCGACGCAAAAGACGTTGCGAGATGGACGCACGGGCGCGTCGAGCGTGACGTTCGAAAGGGGAATCAACTCATCGGGCGCATGCCACGCGATGCGCTCGTGCGGCGCGAGTGCGATATACTCGCGCAGCGTCGTCGTCGCGATGGTGCGGATGCTCTCGCCTTCCAGCACACCCGGCCGCGTTCGCCCGTCGGGAGTGCGGTACGTAAGGAACTTCAGAGGCTGCGAGGGGGTAAGGTCGGCGCGTTCGTCGGCTTCGGCGTCGGTGAACCGCGAATCTCGTTGAGCGACGGAAGCTTCGCGTTGTACTCTTCCTGGGCTTTGCGCTGCGCTTCGGCAGCCGCGGCGGCTTGCTTGTGCTCCATGTCGACCATGACGTTGGCCGCTCCCTCGTCGTTCGCCCAGCTTCCGCCGGCGGAGACGAGCGAGATGCGGCGCGCGACGTTCTGCGTCTTGGGATCGTAGTCGTAGGTTATGCGATAGAGACCGACCTGCGCGGTGCCGTCGGGGCGCCGGATCCACATCTGCAAAGCATTGCCGTAGGTCTGCACGTTGAACGACGCCACCTTGCATGGTTTCGTCGATTTCACGCGCACGACCTGACCCTTCTTATTCACCTCGACGACGACTTCGGTGTGCAGCGGAATGTTGGGGAGGTGTACGACGATGCGCGTTGGAGCGGGCGCAGGACCGGGCTTTGGCGTCGTCGCGGCGAACGAGGGAGAAGCCGAGCCGAGGAGAACCGCCGCAACCAATGCGCCGCAGAGCGGAATTACTTTCACGCGGTTAGTTGCGGGAAAGGACCGCGAACGGATGACCGCACGAACCACAGGCGACGACGACTTGGAAATGCGCCTTCTCGCGCACGTTGCGCGCGTCGCTCGCACCTTCTTCGTAGCCGCAGAAACGGCATCGCGTCGAGGTGGGTCGTTCGCCTGCGGCCTGTTCGTCCACGGTACTGCGATTTACGCGGGCCTCGCACTTCGACCTGCCGAAGCAGCCGGGACGCATGCGGGCCGCTCGTTTACTTAGAGTCTGTAGACTGCTGGCTGCCGGACTTCTCGTCGCCGGCGTCAGTGCCGCACCCGTCTCCGCCGAACGTCAGATCGTGGACCTGCACCGCTTGGACGCAAATTTTCAACTCTTTGCCGCCGATTCGAGCGTGCCGTGGAGGGCGGCCACGGTCCGGTTGGATACCTATTCAAGCGCGCCGGTCGCCTTTTCCGTCTATCAGGTCGATCCGGCCGACGTGCTCACCGCGGGCGCGAACTTCAGTCCGCGCGCGATCTCTGCGTCGGGCCGTCGCCCCGTGGTTTCGTTCACCTTTACTCCGCCGGGCGGCTATCAATTCCAATCGAACGTCGTCGGCGTGCCGCTCGGCGAGCGCGAGGGCTTCTTCGTCGTCGAAGCACGGCGCGGAAACGTCGGCGAGCAAGTCTGGATCAACCGCTCGCGCGTAGGCCTGATCTCTAAGGAGACGCCGAACGGATTTCTGCTCTACGGCGCGGATCTCGCAACGGGCATGCCGCTGCAGCACATGCGCGTGCAGTTCGTCGTCAACCGAAGCTTCGTCGACTCGACGACCGACGGCGAGGGTCTCGTGCGCTGGAATCGCTCGCCGCGTCCGGTATTCGCTCTCGCACAGTGGGCAAACAGCTACGCGTTCTTGAGCCCGCTTCCGCAAGCGCCCCTTCCGGCGACGATCGTCGGCGTACGAACCGATTCGGCGGTCGTCCATGCCGGCGATACCTTGCGCGTCGCGGGGTTCGCACGAACGCGATCTCGCGGAATTTTGCGCGCGAGCACGGGCGACGCGTTCGTCGTGCTTCGTGACGGCGCGGTGACGGTCGCGCAAGAGCGCGTCCCGCTCGACAACGCCGGCGCCTTCGCGACGTCTTTTCTGCTTCCGGAAAATGCCGCAGCCGGCGAGTATACCGTTTTGGCTCAGGCGGCGGGCGGAGTCGGCGGTGCGACCGTCGACGTCGATGCGAATGCCGGCGGGCTCTCTCTCGACGTCGCCGCGGCGTGTAACGGCGCGTGTAATCCTCGCGACAACGTCCCGCTGCTCGTACACTCATCCCGCGGCGACGTGCCGGTCCACGTCACGGTCGTGCGATCGCCGCACGTCTACGTGGGCGACGTGCCGGGGACGCCGCCGTGGGCAACGACGAGATGGTACGACGTCACGCTGCGCACCGACGAAAACGGGAACGCGACGGTCGAGATTCCGCATCCGAACGACGAGCTGAGCTCGACGTACGGGGTTCACGTCGAATCGAGCGGCGCTACGGCCGATACGCGCATCACCGTGCCGACGGCGCAGGCCGCGATTCGGTTGACCCTCGATCACGCCGAGCAGAGCCTCGGCACGCCACTTGGCTTCGACGTTTACGCCGAGTCGCTCGACGGAAGACCGCTTGCCGGGGCGAGCGTGACGGTCAGGCTAACGCATGGAGCATCCGGTGCGCAGCAGCAGCTCACGCTCGACGAAGCCGGACACGCGCGCGGGAGCTTCAGTACGCCGGAGCTCGGCACGAACTTCGTCGTCGCGTGGGTGGATCGCGGAGGACGAGCGATGGACGCAGCCCAAGTGCGCGTCGATCCGCAGGCGGCAGCGCCGGCAAGCGACGAGGGCAGCGCGGCCGTGCATGTAAGGCTCGATCGCGCGGCCTACCGTCCCGGTGATGAGATCACCGTGGATGCCGATGCTGCCGGATCACGTGGAGAGGCGCTGCTCACCTATGAGAGCGCACTCGGCCTGCAAGTGCGCGTCGTGAAGACCGTCGGTGGAACGGCCGTCGCGCGGCTTCGCGCGCTCGATGCCGCAGGCGATCTGAGCGTCGGAGCTGCCTTCGTTCACGACGATGCGATCGAATGGAGCACGGTGCCGGTCCCGCTCGTGGCGCCCGGGCGTGCTCGAACGGCGCGTCTCTCGTTTCAAAGCACGGCGTTGGGATCGGGTGAGGCGGCCAAGGTTTCGTTTGCGGACGGCGGCATGGGCGCCGGGACGTTCGTGGTGCGCGTCAGCCGCGGCGCACCCTCCGGGAGCGCGCTCTTCGGATCGGCGCCGGCGCTGCTCGGCTTCGGGGTCACGACGACGCAGAATAGTGCGCCCGAAACGGCGACCTGGCATCCGTGGGTGAACTCGACCGGCGAGCGCGCTGCGGTTTTGGGCTTCGTACGGCGCATGCAGCCGCCGGAACTCTCGCTGGCTCAAGCGGAAACACAAGCGGTTTCGTGGGACGTTCTGCAGGGCGACGGCGGCGGCTTTGCGGTCGCGATGCCCGCGCGCGGCGGTCGCTACGAGCTTTCGATTCTCGCAATCGCCGATGACGGCAGCGTCGGCGCCGATTCGTCGACGATCGACGTACGGTAGGGCGCGAGCAGATGGCCTTGATGCTTCTCGACACCTACGGCTTGGTCTACCGCGCGTTCTTTGCGTTACCCGGTCTCACGACGCGCAACGGCGTGCCGATCAACGCCGTGTACGGCTTCACGATGATGCTCAACAAGCTCATCGCCGACGAGAAACCGACGCACGTCCTCGCCGCCTTCGATAAGGGAATGCCCGTCGACCGCGTGACGCTCTACGCGGAGTACAAGGCGCAGCGGCGCGTGATGCCCGACGAATTGCGAAGCCAGTTCGCGCTGGTGCGCCGCGTTCTCGAAACGTACGGCATTCCAATCGTCGAGATCGAAGGGCAAGAGGCGGACGACGTGATCGCAACGCTCGCGCGCCAGGCCGAAGAGGCCGGCGAGCAGACGATCGTCGTGACGGGCGATCTCGACCTCTTGCAAATCGTCGACGACCGAACGACGGTCCTCACGACCCGGCGTGGCATCACCGAGCTCGGCCGCTACGATCCGGCTGCGGTACGCGAGCGCTTCGGGCTCGATCCGCAGCAGCTCCCCGATTATCGCGGCCTCAAAGGCGACCCGTCGGATAACCTGCCGGGGATTCCCGGCGTGGGGGAAAAGACCGCGAGCAAACTCTTGCAGGCGGCCGGATCGCTCGACGCCCTCGTAGCCGACCCGTCGCTGGCGGGGAATCCAAAGCTTGCGGGATTGATCGAGCGGTACGGCCAGCAGGCCTGCCTCTGCCGCGCCGTCTCGATCGTGCGGCGCGATCTACCGCTTTCGATCGATTGGGAAAGCAGCCGGTACCGCCTGCCGCCCACCGGCGACCTCTACCGGCTCTACAGCGAGCTCGAGTTCAAGACGCTGCTCTCGAAGCTCGAGCCGCCGGCCGATCTTCCGCTCTTCGAGAAGGGCGCGATGCTCAGCGGCAACTACCAAAGCTACGAGCCGTCGGTCGATCCGCCCGAGTTTGCGCGGCTCGCGCAGGAGCTGCAAGCGCTCGCGGTGGGCGAGAGCGTGGCGCTCGTGCGGCGCGGCGATGCGATCGGCGTTAGCGCTCGCGCCGGCGAGGGCCTGAGCTTCTTGCGCAGCGCGCTCGCGCACCAGGGCGTTCGCGGCGCCCTAGAGCGCGTCTTCGCCGATTCGGTCTCGGTCGGAGCGTACGACTCCAAGCGCCTGCTGCACGTCATGCGCGAGGCCGGAGTGCAAAACGCGCGCTTCACCGACGACGCGATGATCGCCGCGCACCTGCTCGATCCGGCACGTGGCTATGCGGAGATCGAGGACGCGGCGGCAGAACTGCTGCGCACCGAGATTCGCGGCGAAGCGGCGGCGCACGCCGACGCGGCTTTTCAGCTGATTGCACGGGCCCGTTCCGAGCTGGAAAGGCGAGATCAGCTCAAGCTCTACGAGGATCTGGAGGTGCCCCTCGCGCCGGTCCTCGCGAAGATGGAGCAGGCCGGCGTCACGATCGACCCGCGCGAGCTCCGCGCGATCGGCGAGGAGGTCGACGCCGCGGCCGCGCGGCTGCAACAGCAGATCTTCGATTTTGCCGGCGAAGAGTTCAACATCGGTTCTCCGCAGCAGCTTGGAAGAGTGCTCTTCGGAAAACTCGGCATTCCCGGCGGGAAGAAGACGAAGACCGGGTGGGCGACCGGCGTCGAGGTGCTGCAAGGCCTCGCTCGAGAGTATCCGATCTGCGCGCTCGTTCTCGAATGGCGCGAGGTTACGAAGCTCAAGAACACCTACGTCGACGTCATTCCTGCGCTCGTCGATGCGCGCGACGGCCGACTGCGAACCGAGTTCAATCAGACGGCGACGGCGACGGGGCGCCTCTCGTCCACGAATCCGAATCTGCAGAACATTCCCGTGCGCGGCGAACTCGGACGCCGAATTCGCCGTGCCTTCGTGGCGCGCAACGACGAGTACGTCTTGCTCGCAGCCGATTACAGCCAGATCGAGCTACGGTTGATGGCGCATCTCTCCGGCGACCGCGCCTTGAGGGCGGCTTTCGAAGAGGGCCAGGACATCCACGACTTTACCGCGCGTCAGATTTTCGCCATCGCACCCGAGCAGCACGTCGATCCGAATCAGCGGCGAATGGCCAAGAGCGTCAACTTCGGGCTGTTCTACGGTATGTCGGACTTTGGATTGGCGCAGCGCCTCGAGATCAGCCGCGCCGAGGCCAAGACGATCATGACCGCCTATTTCGCACGATTTCCCGACGTCCGTGAGTATATCGAGCGAACGATCGAGGAGGGCCGGAGCAACGGCTATGTGGCCACCATCCTTGGACGTCGCCGCTACATGCCCGGGCTGGTATCGGGAAACTATATGTTACGCGCGACGGCCGAGCGCGAGGCGACGAACGCCCCGCTGCAAGGCAGCGCGGCCGATCTCATGAAGCTGGCGATGGTGCAAATCGACCGCGCGCTCGCCCAGGCGCGTCTGGACGCGACGATGCTGTTGCAGATTCACGACGAGCTCATCTTCGAAGTACGCAAGACACAGCTGAACGAGACGGCGAACCTCGTGCGGACGAACATGGAGCGCGCGATCCCGCTGTCGGTCCCGCTCGAGGTGACGCTCAAGATGGGGCGCAACTGGTACGACGTAGAGCCGATCGACGCTGAGAGTCTCGAACGTGTTTAGCCTCACAGCCGGCGTCTTAGCCGTCGCCTTACCGTCCGTCGTCGTGCACGCGCCGCGCGCCGACCTTACGCTCGAGGTCGCCCGTACGGAAGCGCAGCGCGAGCACGGCTTGATGGACCGCACGGCGATTCCACCGCACACGGGCATGATCTTCGTCTTCGAGCGCGACGAGCAGGTGGCGTTTTGGATGAAGGAGACGCTCGTTCCGCTCGACATGATCTTCGTCGGCGCCGACGGCGGCGTCAGGCGCGTCTTCGCCAACGTGGCGGTCGTGCCCAGCTCGCTCTCCGACGACAACATCCCGCGAGAGACCGACAACGCGAAATATGTCATCGAACTGCGCGCGGGGGAAGCGGCCCAGGACGGAATAACGGCCGGGGTCGAGCTCGATTTGCACGGCGTTCCCGCCTCCGATTGATCCGTGCCGGAGCTTCCCGAAGTCGAGACGATCGTCCGCGGCCTCGCCCGCAAAATCGTCGGCAAAACGATCGAACGCGCTGAGGTTCGCCTTGCGAGAGTTGCCGTCGCTCCGCCGAGCGTGCGATTCGCGCAGGCAGTTGCCGGCGAGCGCATTGCCGGCGTTCGCCGGCGCGGAAAATATGCGGTCCTCGAATTGGCCTCGGGGCGGTCGCTCGTCACCAGCCTCCGCATGACGGGACGGCTCGTCGTGGCCCGGGATTGCGAGGCCGAATGGCCCGCCACGCACCTCGTGCTTCATTTTTCCGAGGGTGGCCACTTGCATTTTTCCGACGTGCGGACTTTTGGCCGGATGCGGCTCGTGGCGCCCGGCGAAGCGTGGGACCGCGAGCTCGGCGTTGAACCGCTCTCCTCAGACTTTACACAAGAAGCCTTTATCGGTATGCTGTCGGGGCGGACGACGCCGGTCAAGGCATTGCTCCTCGACCAACGGCGCATCGCGGGCATCGGTAACATCTATGCGTGCGAGGCGCTGTGGGAAGCTCGGATACGTCCGAGCCTTCCGAGCCGGAGATTGACGAAGCCGGCGATTTGCCGCTTACGTCGCGCCATCGTCGACATTTTGCAACGCGCCATCGAGATGCGTGGAACGAGCGTCGAGGACTACGTCGACGCCGACGGACTGCAGGGTGGTTTCCAGAACGACCTCTCGGTCTACGGCAGAGACGGGCGGCCCTGCCCGCGCTGCGGCGCGAGCATCGTGCGAACCGTGCTCGCGCAGCGAGGTACGTGGTGGTGTCGGCGCTGCCAACGATAAGAAAAATTTAATGAAAGTGGGAACGTCAAATCTCTACAACTGAAACCGCTCCGGCACATTACGAGGAAGATCAATTAGCGCTCGAGCAGCGCCTCTACGAAGAATCGCTCAAAGTCCTCGACGAGGGCCAAGTCCTCACCGGCACGATCGTTCAAAAGGACAAAGACGAAGTGCTGGTCGACGTCGGCGGAAAATCCGAAGGCGTCCTTCCCTTCCGAGAGCTCTCGCTCGCGGTCGATCCCAAGCTGCTGCGCGTGGGAGAGACGCTCGAAGTGATGGTCCACCGCATTGACGAACTGGACGGAACGCTCTTCCTCTCAGAGCGGCGTGCGCGCGCGCTCAAGACCTGGGAGAAGGTCATCGAAGCTCACGAGCGCGACGAGGTGATCGAAGCGACGGTTACGCAAGTGGTCAAAGGCGGCGTTTTGGTCGATCTCGGCATGCGCGGGTTCGTGCCGGCGTCGCAAATTCGCCGTCAGCCGGTCGGCAATCTCGACGAGCTCGTCGGCCAGCACCTGCGCCTGAAGGTGATCGACCTCGACCATAAGCGCCATCGCGTCGTCCTTTCGCAGCGGCTGGTTCTGGAGGAGGAGCTGCAGGCAAAGAAACAGGAGCTGCTCGACACGCTCGAGGTCGGGCAGATCCGCGAGGGCGTTGTGGTTCGGTTGGCCGACTTCGGCGCGTTCGTCGACCTCGGCGGCATCGACGGCCTGATTCATAATAGCGAGCTCGCCTACGCGCGGATCAAGCATCCTTCTGAAGTGGTGAAGATCGGCGACGTGGTCCAGGTCGAGATCATGAAGTTCGATCCCGAGGCAAAGAAGGTGAGCCTTTCCCTCAAGCACGCGTTGCCGGATCCGTGGGATCAGTACGCCGACCGGCTCTACGAAACGAATAAGCTGAGCGCGCAGATCGTCAAGGTTACGCCGAATTACTTGCTGGTCGAAGTGATTCCGGGAATCCTCGCGATGGTTCCCAAGGGAGAGTTCGACGTTTCCGCGCAGTTCGGCGCCGGCCAAGAAGTCGAAGTAACGCTCCTAACGATCAATCACTCGACCCGCCGGATCACCGCTTCGATCCAGCATGTCGCCGACGTTCCGCCCGAAGAGATCGAGCAGTACGCGGCGGAGGAAGAGATCGGCATCGAGCCGGCTGCCGTGACGCCGACGGAGCCGCTCGCAACCGAGTAGAGCCCTCTGTGCGCGTTGGCTTGACCGGCGGCATCGGAGCGGGGAAGAGCGCAGTCGCGGCGGTCTTTGCCGGCCTTGGCGCGTTTGTGATCGAGACCGATGCGATCGCGCGTGAAGTCGTCGCACCCAATAGCGACGGACTGCGTGAAATCGCCCGGGTTTGGCCGCAAGCCATTCGCGGCGGCGCGCTCGACCGGGCCGCGCTCGCCGAGATCGTCTTTAGCGATCCGCGGGCGCGCGAACGCCTCAACGCATTGCTCCACCCGCACATTCGCCGCATCGCGATCGAGCGCGAAACCGGCGCCAAGCCGGGCCGGCTCGTCGTGCACGTGGTCCCCTTGCTCTTCGAAACGGGTTACGATCGGATCGTCGACAAGTCGGTGCTCGTCGTCGCGCCGCTCGAGCAGCGCATCGCGCGCGTCGTCGAGCGGGATAAACTCGACGAGACGCGTGTGCGAGCGCGTATGGCCGCCCAAATCGAGCCCGAGCGGGCACGCGCAAGCGCCGACTTCATCATCGAGAACGACGGCAATCTCAAGCATCTTCACGATCGCGCCGGCGCCGTCTACGAGGCCCTCACGGCGAATCCAACCCCGATTTAAGAGCGGACTGGGTAATTCTCAGGAAATCCTGAGTTTACCGAGCGCTTGTATGGGAATAGATAACTTGCACCTTCCGAGATAAGAGAGGATAGTCGAGATGGCACAAGAGACGGGACAAGCCGGCGGCATGAGTGTTCGCGAGGCCGGCCGCCGCGGGGGCGAGCGCGTGAAGGCGAAATACGGCTCGGAGTTCTACGAAGAGATCGGCCGTAAGGGCGGGGAAGCGACGAAGAGCAAGTACGGACCTTCGTTCTACGAAGTGATCGGTCAAAAAGGCGGTCAGCGTCCGAAGCGCAAGGCGGCAGCGTCGTAACGACGTCGTACCGGTAGCATCCAGGTCAAGCCGATGGCTGAGAAGCACGACCACCCGTCAAAGCGAGAAATGTCGGTGCGCGAGGCGGGCAAAAAGGGCGGCGACACGGTGCGTGATCGCTACGGTTCTACGTTCTATGAGGACATAGGCCGGAAGGGCGGAAAGGCGACGCGCGACCGCCACGGCGTCGAGTTTTACGAGTCCATCGGTCAAAAAGGCGGAAAGGTCGTTAAGGAAAAGTATGGCTCGGATTTCTACGAGGAGATCGGGCACAAGGGCGGCCAGAAGGTCAAAAAGCTGATTGCCGAGGCTAAGAAAAAACTCAGCGACGAAAACCGCTAAGAAACTCTGATTTAGCGCATCTCGTTGTCGCCTCAGGCCCTTCGACTGCGCGCGCTTGCGCGCGCTTTGCTCAGGATGACAAGGGTCGAAGTAAACTTCGGCCATCGGCTCCTAGAGCTGCATCTAAATCAGAGCTTCTCCCCTTGGCTCCTAGAGCTGCATCCAAATCAAACGAACCCTTAAGCTCCCCCCATTTGGCGCATCTCGTTGTCGCCTCAGGCCCTTCGACTGCGCGCGCTTGCGCGCGCTTCGCTCAGGATGACAAGGGTCGAAGTAAACGTCGACCCTTGGCTCCTAGAGCTGCATCCAAATCAAAGGAACCACGACTTCGCCCTTCGTCTCCTCGACCTGAGCCAAATCAGAGCTTCCTAACACAGCTTCTCGTTCAGTGCGCGACGTCGACTCCGCCGCTTACCTTTCCGAGGTGGATGGTGTCGGCGTCGAAGTCGACGGTGATACCGTCGATCCGCAGCGTTTGATCGCCGGAATGGATGTACGCCGGGTGCGCCATGCGCAACATCTTCGCGTCGTTCGTCCACGTGACGAGATCGGTGTCGAAGGCGCGACGCTGCGGGTCGTCGATACGCTCGATATGGACTTTGCCGACCGCCGTAAAGTCTAGCGATTGGATGTTGAGCGTAACGTGCTTGGCGGATATTCGAAGATAGGGTTTCCCCTTTCGGAATACGATGCCGTTGCGGACGCCGTCGATCGTGCCGCTCAAGCCGTCGGACGAGAGCCGAGCGTGATCGTAGTCGAAGCTCCACGATTTCGTGGCGATGTGGTTGTTCAGGACGTGGCCGCCGCGCAGATCGATCGGCGCCTGATTAGGCGGAAGCGGAGGAGCGCCGCCGCCCGCTAAAACGATCTCGACCACGACGTAAATCCCCAGCGCGACGCCGGCCGCGACCGCCAGCCGCTTCCACCACAGCGCTCTACGCTGCATCGGGCCACTCCCGGCGATCGGCCGGCGGCGACGCTTCTGTCGGCACCAAGAGCGCGAGGTAGAGCGCGACGATGAGGAGCGCGACGGTCGTGGGGCCGATTCGCGAGAAGAACGTCGGCACGCGCGGGCCGACGCGTCCGGCGACGATCGCGCGGCGGTCGATTCGAGAACGGGTTTGCCAGGTTCCATCCGGCGCGACGATGCCGCTGATGCCCGTCGCGGCGGCGCGCACGACGTATGCGCCGCTCTCGACGGCACGCAGCTGTGCGATTTGCGCGTGCATGTACGGACCCGACGTCGTTCCAAACCACGCGTCGTCCGTGCTCACGACCAAGAGCTGTGCACCTCGGCGTACCTGCTCGTACGCAAGGTCGGCGAAGGCCGACTCCCAACAGATCAGCGGCGCGATGGGAAGAGCGGTCGTTGGATAGACGCCGCCCGTCGTCCCCGGAACGAGGCCTCCGTTGAGCGCGCCGACGTACGGCAGCCACGAGAGGAATCGCCGTCCCGGAAACCATTCCGCAAACGGCACCAGTTGGCGCTTATCGTAGACGACATAGCCGCCGCTCGGCGCGAAGATGTAGAGCGCGTTATAGAGACCGTCCGGGCCGGCGGCCAAGCTGCCGGCAACGATGGTCGCGCGAGCTTGGTGCGCGAGATCCGAAAAACGCCTGAAGAGGACTGGGTCGGCGTCGAGCTCGGTCGGGATGACCGTTTCCGGCCAAACGATCAACCGCGGATCGGCGGCACTCGCGGCGCGCGTCATCGCGCTATAGCGGCGAGCGGCGAGGCGAAGCGAGCTCCATTTGAACGACTGAGCGACGTTGCCTTGAATCGCGGCGACGGGAATCGTGGGTGGCGCAAGCCGGCGCGCGGGCCAGGCACTCCACGCCGCGAACGTTACGACGGCGATTGCGCTCACCACAACCGCGAGCGGGCGCCACGTGCGGCGGCGCAGCGCGTCGGCGATATACGCACCCAGGGCGCAGAGCACGAACGTGATGCCGTACGTTCCCGAGTACGCGGCGACGACACGAAGCGGCGTATCGGCTTGGGTGTAGCCGAGCTGATCGAACGGCGCCGCAAACACGCCGATCGAACGAAGCCATTCGCAGAACGTGAAAGCCGCGGCTGCGCCGAGCGGTGCGAGGTTCGGCTGCACGTGCCGATACGCAATGGCTGCCAGCGCTCCGGCGAGCGCGAAGAACGGCGCTTCGATGAGCGCCGGACCGAACGCGAGGAAGGGTCCAAACACGCCGATGTAACGTCCGACCGTATGGCCGACCCACGCAAAGTCGAGCGAGAAAAAAATTAATCCGGCAAACCAACCGAGGGCTGCGGCTCGTTTCCAGGAGGCGCCTTGCCAAATCCAGAAAAGTGCTGCCGTGCCGAACGGCACGAGCCACGCCGCGCCGATTTTTGGAAAGGCGGCCGCCAACGCGAGCGCAGCACCAACGGCGACGCCGGCATCGCGCAACGGCATCGAGGAGAGCATGACGGGCAGATTGAGTTTCGGTTTCGTAGTCGTTCTAGTAACGGCGTTCATCGTTGTGGCGTGCGGTCGCCAGGTCACGCCAAATCCTCCGGGGTTGGGACCCGGCGGCGCGCCTCCGGGATACATGGCGGTCTTCTTTGACACCGAGGCGCCGTTCAACTTCACCAGCTACCAATACATGCTCGTGCTCAACACGACGGGGAGCGGAGTGACGCCGTCGACCGATACGCTGCAAACCAACTGGGCCGGCTACTCGTTTGCCCTGATCGCGCTGGGCAACGGAATATCCACGTACGCCGAGCCGGTACAGTTCGTGCACAATGCCAACCCGCACATTTCGCCGGCATGGCTTCGTTTGGGCACGACGCCGCAGCAGTTCTCGTACAATCTCAACAACAACGGTACGGGCACCGAGTTCTCGATCCTCGTCCAGCGCGCGATTTTCAAAGGGATCGCCTCGCCCTCGCCGTCGCCGAGCGCGACTCCCTCGAACCTTTGGACGTTCAACGCGTTCGTTACGCAAGCCCAGCCCGGCGGTCAGTGGTACTTTCTCGATTCCATGGGACCGGGTGGACCGGTCGATCCGCAGTTCGTCTCTCCGCAGCTGTGCATGACGGAGCCGTTCGACAACACCTATTACGCGCAGTACACGCCCTCCGATCCATCGGCTCAGATCGTTACGGTCGAGATCGCCAACAATCCGGCCTCGCCGACGCCGTGCCCGTAAACCCGTCATGCACGAATCGCCGCTCGAATGCGATCACGACGTCTGTAACTGCTCCGTAACAGGTCCCGTTGAAGGCGGCGACGTCTATTGCGGCGGCTATTGCCGCAACGCCGACGAGCAAGGCATCGAATCCGAAACCTGCGCCTGCGGTCACCCGGAGTGTGATACGCCTTAGGGAACCTCTGAAGAAGTCCATGTACCGGCCGTTTGAGCCACAAAGCCGTCAGATGCAAGAAGAAGGCGAGGGAGCATACTCAATGCAGTCTGTGACCGAGCCTTCGACGCAGCAGATGGCGGCTTTGTGGCCAAACCCTTTGGGCAGCGGCATTTTTGCCGCAACTCTTTGTTGCGCGCTCGGTCACAGAGCGCTTGACTATGCTTCCTCGCGCGCGCCTCGATCTGCGGCAAAAATGCTCGCTGCGGCCGGTGCAGCGACTTCTTCAGAGGTTCCTTAGGCTTTTCCGGTAGCCATACATGCTGCGATCGGTCGCTCGTCGCTTGATCTTCGGCGCGGACATACACGACTCGAAGACGCTCGTCACTCGCATCCGGCTCGCTCCTCGCTCGGCCATTTTTTTGGGAGAGCGAAGCTTTGAAACAGCCATCCTTGGCTGGCCCAAAAAAACTGGACGCTTCTCATCGTGCACGTCCGCGCCTCGATCGGCTGATGTCGCTTCTCGTCTGGGCCGCACGCCTGCGGAGAGGCTCAGAAGTTGAACGAGGTTGGGATGACCGGTTGGGGCTGGCCGATGTTGAAGACGGCGGTTTGCGACGGGAAGGCGAGCAGGTTGAGGCCGACGTTGATCGCTTCTTGCGATTCGTTGTAGAGCACCAGCAGCTGATAGCAGTTGCCGATCGTGCGCGTGTAGTAGATGATCTTATCGGAGAAGAACTCGCCGAGCCCGAGCGACGGTCTCCAGTTGATGTTGGTAACGAACTGCAACGACGCGTCGCGCCCGAACGGCGTCGAAAGCTGGAGGTTCGTCGTTTCGAAACCCATGCCGGGGCCCGGAATAAACGAGCCCGCGAGCAGCAAGACGGACCGAGGCGAAGGCCGCACCGTCAGCTGGTAGCTGAGCGGCTGCGCGACGCCGTCGAAGTTCGTCGTCCATCCTAGCGAAAGCGCGTAGACGTCGTCGTTGAAGAGGCGGAGCATGTCCTGCGCGTTTTTGGTGTTCATTGTCGGCTGCTGATCGAGGTATTGAAACGGTACGAGCGCGGGGCCGTTATAGTTCGCCTCGTTGTAGGTGAGCGTGTTCACGATGTGCTGGCTGATCGGCGTCGTAAGGCTCAGGTCTTGCTCGACCGCCGCTTTGAGGTCTCCCGTCCCGTACGCATACTGATCGATCGTCACCGTGCCTTGAAAATCGCTCCCTAAAACTTTCGCTTCGGCGGGTCCGACGACCAAGTTCGCATCGCCGCGCCAGGTCGCCAGCGCCAGGGGGTAGCCCTCTCCCGACGGGTTGCTGTACTCCCCGACCGTCAGGTCGGCCGAGAGCGGAATGAAGAAATGCTGGAAAAAGTCGGTCGGCCGGACCTCGAACTCGGGAATCTTGTTGATCCCGGTGGCCTCCTGCGAATAGATCTTGTCCCACTCCATCTGATAGTCGGCGCCGGAAGTCGTGTACTGCAAAAGGTAATCGAACTCGGATTGGTTGCTGAACGAGTTTATGCCGGCGAAGCTCGCGCTGCTGTCGCTGAGGTCGTAGGTGACGGTCTGGTTCAAGTTCTCGTTGAACTGCCGAGTGTCCGTAAAAGTGAAGCTATCGCTGCTCGACTGCCCGCCGACGGAGGTATGGGTGAAGCTGTAGTTTTGCGAAGTTTGACTCGTCTGGTGGACGATCGCTTCGGTGATGGTTTCATTAGGCGGAATGCTGACCAGGGGACCGTAGTTGGATTGGTATGCAAACTGAAAATTGCTGCGCAGATGCTGGGTGATGTTCTCTTGCTCTTGTAACGCCGTATTGGTCTGACGGCCGCCGGCGAGGCGATTGTTGATCGTATAGATGTTGACGCTGACGCTGCGGCGGCCGTTCTTGGCGGCGTAGAAGCCGACGTAGCCGAGTCCCAGGCCTTCCTTCGTGAAGTAGTTGACGATGTAGTAGCCGTAGTAGTACTGATCTTTTCCGAAAGGAAGCTGAAGCTTGATCCAAGCCCCTTCGTACGAGTCGTAGCCGACTTCGGGGAAGAGGTGCGCTCGGCCGCGCTGGCTCTCGACGCTGCGCAGCGGAATAACCAGGAGCGGAAGATAGAAGACGGCGGCCGCTCCGAGCCAGAGCACCGCCTTGTGGATGACGATCTTGTCGCCGGGATAGACGTCCATGTCTTTGCCCGTGATGTGATAGCCGCCGCGCGGATTTTCGCACGTCGTAACGTACGGGTTGGCCCCATGCGCCGTCCCGTCGGGATCCGTGTGCAAGTCGGTAGCGGAAAAATGGATCAAGCCGCGTTGCACGCCTTCGTCGCTCGCGCCCTTGCCGTTCTCGAGCTTTGCGGTTTGCGCCACCGTGTCGAAGACGATCTCGTCGGCGGTGAGCACCGAATTATGCTCGTGATTGATCAGGAACGGATGACCGGCGATCGTAATGGTGCGCGCGCCGTCGAAGTGAGCGCGTTCGCCGACGATTTCTTCGTCGCCATAGTAGACGTGGACGTTGCCGATCGCATCGCTCGGCTGTCCGCGCGCCCGATTGCCGGTCCATTTGTCGGAGATCACGGCAACGTAGCCGGGCGCGAGCGTCGGAACGCCCGTCGGTTCGGGGGTCGGGACCGGCGTCGCTTCACCCGCGGGGGGAATCGGTGGCGGCGTTTCTCCGCCGCGAACCAGAAAGATTGGCTCCATCGATGCCGACGGAGTCGGCGTCGTCGTAGGAATAGGCGGCGGGCTTACGCCCGGACTCTGACCGGGCGCGGGCGGCGGCGTTTTATTGAGCGTGTACGTACCGTTGCTGACGCCCTGTTGGGCCGTCGGCAAGCCCGGCGTCGAGACGGGTGCCGGCGAGGACGCATTGGGAGGGCTCGACGTTACCTGCGCGACCGTCTGCGAATCGTCGCGATAGTGCTGCGCGCAACTTTGAGTGTTGAAGAGTGAGAGCGCGAGCTGAGCTTGCTCTTCGGTCGAGGCGGGCGTCCAACTCGGGAAAACGGCGCTTGCGCAGGCAGCCAGCGCCGCAATCGCGGCGACGCCGCAACGAATTCGTTTCCCCAGGGGCACCGCGTCAGCGCTCTTCCAGCCAAAGCAGAACCGCGCCGGCGGTTCCCATGATGATGTTCGGAAGCCATGCGGCGAAGTATGGGTTCATCGCGCCGTTGCGCCCGAACGCCGCCGCCGCCGAGACCATGAGGTAGTAGGCGAAGAACGCGATGATCGATAGCGCGATGCCAAGCATGCGCCCGCGCTTGCCGAAGCGCATCGCGAGCGGAACCGCCAACAACACGCCGATCATGCAGGAGAAGGGCCACGCTAGCTTGTCGGCGAGGTTGATCTGCAGGTTGCCCAGCGCCGTACCGCCGATTCCCTGAGATTGCAGCGCGTTGACCTGCGTGCGCAGCGCCTTGCTGCTCATCGTCCACGGATCGTTGTTGACTTGGCTGACGAACTGCGAGGCCGTCTCGCCGAGCGGCAACCCGATGGTTACGCTCTTGACGTGCTGCTGATTGGTCACGAATCCGTCGTCGTTATAGCGCGTATCCACCACGTCGTGAAGCACGAGGCTGCTCGATGCGACGGACGCGGTCTTGGCCTGGAGCGTTTCGTTCCACGGCCCGAATTTCGCAGGCTTGAAGATCTGAACGTCGAGCATCGTCTTGTTGTCCGGCCCGACCTGGCCTACGTAAAATGTGTTGCCGGTATCGGGATCCCGTCGAAAGAATTGCGGCTCGACGGGGAGCGCGTCGGTGTGGTAGATGATCTGGTAGAACGTGCGCGTCGACAAATCGACCGATACGGGAGCGATCCATTCGTTCATTCCGTACGCAGCCAGGAACATCGCGATGCCGAAGAAGAGCGGTGAGAGCGCGATGCGTACGACGGGAATGCCGGCCGTTCGCATCGCAGTTACCTCGTTGTCGCCCATGACGCGCCCCATCGCGAGTAGCGCCGCGAAGAGGCACGCGAATGGGAAAGCCATCGGAATCGCTTGCGGGATGCGGAAGACGACGAAACGCAGCACCAAAAAGAACGGCGCGTGCTGGTTGATGACGTAGTCCGCGGCGAGAAAGAAGATGTTCAGCCCCCAGAAGAGCAGAAAGGCGCCGAGCGCGAAGAAGAACGGCACGAGCATCTCGCGCAGCAGATAGCTGTCGAGAATCGGCAGACGCAAGAAGGCCGCGCGAACGCTGGGAAGCGGCTGCCGGTGCGTCAGCGTCGCCATCAGAGGCTTCGCCTCAGAAGTTGTGGTACGCGTTGAGCACGCGCACGACGTACGCGCGCGTCTCCGGATATGGGGGTACGCCGTGATAGCGGTCGACCGCGCCGGGACCCGCATTGTAGGCCGCGACCGCGAGCTCGACGTCGCCGTGATAGTGGCGCAGCAGTGAGTGCAGGTAGCCGGTTCCACACTCGACGTTCTCGGTCGGATCGAAGGCGTTCGCGATCCCGCAACTCGCTGCGGTGCCGGGCATCAGCTGCATGAGCCCTTGCGCTCCGGCATCGCTGATGGCCGAGGGGTTGCCCGCCGATTCGGCCATGAGCACCGCCCGCACCAGGCCGGCCGGGACGCCGTTTGCTTGCGAGGCGCCGTCGACGAGGGCGTCTATCGTCGTAGGATCGAGGGCGTGGGGGGCGTAGGGCAAATACCCGGCGCCGCTGCATCCGTAAAGCAGGGCGAGGAGGCCGCAAATTCCCAGCAGTCGACTCATCGCAACGGCGCCTTTCTTCTCTTGCGGCGGCTAGGCCTGGCAAGCAGGCCGGCATTACTCGGCAACTTTCCGATGGTTTTCCCTGTGGAGCATCGTTACAGTCTTAGGCATGTCGAAAATAAATTTGAACGTCGACCTCATACGCGATGTCTGCCGGTACGTCGAAGATCATAGCGACGAAGCCTTGACGCTCGCTGAGCTTGCCCGGCGCGCCTCGATGAGCCGCTTTCATTTTGCCCGAACCTTCAAGCGCGTCGTCGGCGTGACGGCCAAGCAGTATCTCGCCACGATCCGCCTACGCAAGCTCAAGGACGGCCTCGGCGCGGCTCTGCCGATCGACGTCGCCGCCCACGATGCGGGCTATGGCTCGACGAGCCGCATCTACGAAGATGCAGCATCGCGGCTCGGAATGACGCCGCGCCAGTATCGACGAGCCGGCGAAGGAATAACGATCTCTTACGCGTCGCTGGAAACGCCGATCGGCCTGATGATGATCGGCGCCACCGATCGGGGAGTCTGCTTCGTTGGGTTCGGTGACGGCTGCGACGAGCTGGTCGCAAGGCTGCGCGCCGAATATCGCAACGCCGAAATCGAGCCGATGCGCGAGCCGTACCATTCGAACTTTCGTGCGTGGGTCGATGCGATCGCGCGCCACCTCACCGGCATCGCTCCGCGTCCCGATCTCCCGCTGGACATTCGCGCCACCGCCTTTCAGATGCGCGTCTGGAAGTATCTGCAGACGATTCCCGCGGGCGACGTCGCATCGTACGGCGAGGTCGCATCGGCAATCGGCCGGCCGGCCGCCGCGCGAGCGGTCGCGCGAGCGTGCGCGCAGAACCCGACCGCCGTACTCATTCCATGCCATCGCGTCATCCGAGGTTCCGGTGAGCTCGGCGGTTACCGTTGGGGGCTCGCTCGTAAGCGCGGATTGATCGACAACGAGCGAGCGGCAAAAGCAGCGCTCGCACGGTGAGTCTTCGCGCTAACGGAAATCACATCGTCTTGGTCACCTCGACGTTTTCGGACTTGAACCCGGGCACCGGGACGACCTCATATTCCCTTCGGTGCGCGTGACGTCGTACTCGAGACCGCGCATCGACTCCAAACGGATCGAATCCGAGCGGGTCGCGCAAGTCCAGCTCGCCGTCCGCGTTTGAGGGCGATCGTTACGAGCGAGTCTATCAGCCATGATCAGGTGCTTCTTTGGGTTCGATTTGGCTTCAAAGGCTGTCGCGATAATTCTCGGTCTGTTAGCAGTCTTATCAAGGGAGTGCTAAGCTTTCGGAAGGTTTCGCGCATGCGGAAAGATCTGAAAAAGAAGCGCCGGTGATCGAACGTTCGTTCGCTCTTTTCACCGTGATGAGTTGTTGCCGATCGCGCAACGAGTTGTTGCCGATCGCGCGTGCTTTTGAGTGTTTACCTTGCCTTAAGGAAAGCTGGGGCGTATAGTGGTGTGAAGTAGTGCTTAGTGGTGCCTTTCGGAGGACTCTGTGCACGCGGAATTGCCGCGCTTTGCCGGTTCGGAGCAGCACGCCCTTGACGACAAGGGGCGGCTTATCGTGCCGGCGCGTTTCCGCGAACGCTTAGGCCCCCACTTCGTCCTCACGATCGCGCACCCCGACCCCTGCCTGGCGCTCTACCCCATGGCCACGTGGGTCGAGTTTTGCGGCCGAATCGAAGCGCTCCCTGTCAAGGACGACAGGTACCGCCGCTACGTTCGCTACCTCTTCGCGCACTCTGAGGAAGTGGCGTGCGACGCGCAGGGGCGCGTTGTGGTTCCTGCGCTCTTGCGCTCTTATGCCGGCATCGAGCGAAACGTCGTCTCGGTAGGTCTGCTCACGCGGATCGAGATTTGGGCGCAGGAGCGCTATGCGTTCCAAACCCCGCCCGAAGGAGAGGTTCCCGGTTTTATGGCCGAGCTGGGTCTCTGATGCGGTGCCGCGATGAATCACGTTCCAGTGCTCGCCGGCTCCGCGATCGAGTATCTGGCGATTCGCCCCGACGGAACGTACGTCGACGCGACCTTCGGCGGCGGGGGTCACGCGCGCTCGATTCTGGAGCGCCTCGATGGAGGCAGGCTGATCGCGATCGATGCGGATCCTCACGCCTCCTCGCGGGCCGCGGCGATCGCCGATCCACGCTTCACCTTCATTCGAGCAAACTTTCGAGACATCACCGGCGTCCTCGACCGCTGCGCGATCGGCTCGGTCGACGGCGTCCTCTTCGATCTGGGAGTTTCTTCGATGCAACTTGACGATGCGCAACGCGGCTTCTCGCTCGGAAGCCAGGCGGTCTTGGACATGCGCATGGATCCCGGCGCCGGGCGGAGCGCCTATGAGGTCCTCGCAACGGCGAGCGAGGGCGAATTAGCCAACATATTCCTCCATTACGGTGAGGAACGCTCTGCGTGGCGAATCGCGCGCGCCATCGTCGTGCGCCGATCCAACGGCACGCTGCCGAGCACGACGGCCGAGTTCGCTGCGCTCGTCGCAGGCATCGTGCAGCGCCGCGGAAGACGCGAGCGCATTCATCCCGCTACGCGCGCCTTTCAAGCGCTGCGCATCGCCGTCAACGACGAGCTCGAGGCGCTGCGCGAAGGCATGCACGGCGCCATCGGGCGCCTGCGCGGCGCCGGACGAATCGTGGCGATCAGCTTTCACTCGCTCGAAGACCGGATCGTGAAGCAGACCTTCCGCGACGACGAGCGCCTGAGCGTGCTGACGAGACGGCCGATTACGCCCGAAGAAGACGAAATCGCCGCGAACCGCCGCGCGCGCAGCGCCAAACTTCGCGCCGCGCAAAGGAAGGCCGGCTGACATGCTAGCGCCCCGTTTTCTCGAACGCCCCGCCCGCATTCCAAATCCTCGAACGGTTCGCGCAGCAACCCAGCGTCGCATCGTGCGCAAGTCGCGTGCCCGCTACACGGGCCTGACGCGCGTTTTGGGCGCGCTCGCCTGCGTTCTGGCCTTGCTTATGGCGTACGTTCTGCTCACCTCCAGCCTGACCGGCCTCAGTTATGCCGTGGCAAAAGCGAGCGCGCAACGCGAGGCTTTACAGGAAGAGACGATGCGGCTCGACGATCGAATCGCGGCACTGCGCTCCGACGATCGCCTCGCGGCGATCGCGGCGCGGATGGGCATGCACGAGCCGCAGAGCTTCGCGATCGTGCGCGTCGAAGCGCCGAGGGTCGCGCGCGCCCGCACGGCGTTTCCGATACTCTCGTCGCTCGCCGGATTCTTCGTGCCGGCCGTTCCTCGCCAGCAGTAGCGACATCGAGGGGATGCACCAGCGAACCTTTGCGCGCGTCGCTCCGATGCGCGCTCGGCTCTTCTTTTATGGGTGCCTGGCCGTCGCGTTCTTTCTCGCCTGGCGACTCTTCGACGTGCAAGGGCTCAAAGGCGCACTCTACGCAAAAGAAGCGCTCGAGCAGCGTTCCGATACGATTGAGGTCTTTGCGCGGCGCGGCAGCATCCTCGATCGCTACGGAGACGTGTTGGTGCGCTCGCTTCCCTCCGAGAGCGTCTATGCCGTGCCGCGCGAACTGGTCGATCCCGATGCAGCCGTAACGAAGCTCGAAAAGGTCTTCGGCAAACTCGATCCCGCGACGATCGCGGCGCTGCACGACCGGCACCGCTGGTTTCTCTGGATTGCGCGCAAAGTGCCGCACGAAACAGCCTCGCGCGTTCGCAGCCTCGGCCTGATCGGAGTCGATTTAAAGGAAGAGGAGAGCGGCCTGAGAGTCGATACGGCTGGACGGCTCGCCTCGACGGTGTTGGGCTTTGTCGGTACCGACGAAAACGGCCTCGACGGGATCGAATACACATTCGACGACGTGCTCCAGGGCCGATCGGGTCGCGTCACGCTCGAGGCCGACGAGTTCGGGCGGCCGATTCCCTTCGGACGCGAACGCGTTATCACGCCCGCGCTGGGGGGGCTCGACGTCGAGTTGACGATCGATCCCTACCTTCAATTTGTTGCCGAGCGAGCGCTGGCGAAGCAGGTCAGTGCCTTTCACGCACTCGACGGCACGGCGATCGTGATGGATCCCTGGACCGGCGAGATCCTTGCGATGGCCAACATGCCCGATTTCGACCCAAACCGTTTTTGGAAGTACGGGGACGCACAGCGGCGCGACCGAGCCGTGATGGATGCATACGAGCCCGGCTCGACCTACAAGCTCATCACGGCGGCGGCCGCGCTCGAATCGCGTAAGGTCACGCTCGCCAGCCGCTTCCCCGCCCACGACCGCCTCGAGGTAGGCGGTCAGACGATTCACAACGCGGAAGACGGTTTCATGGCAGGAACGGGCGGCAGCGAGACGCTCGAGCAGATCGTCGAGTATTCGCACAATGTCGGCGCGGCCGAAGTCGGGCTCTGGATCGGCTCGAAGACGCTCTATACCATGGAACGCAGAGCAGGTTTCGGGTTGCCGTCCGGCGTCGGACTGCCCGGCGAGAACCCGGGAATCGTTCCGCCGCCTTCGGAGTGGAGCGGCTCCTCGCTGGCCACGATGTCGTTCGGTCAAGGCGTTTCGGTTACGCCGCTAGCGATGGCACGTTACTATTGCGCGATTGCGAACGGCGGACTGCTGATGGAACCGCGAATCGTGCGCGCCGTCTACGACCCGCAAGGCACTCTCGTGCGGAGATATTCGCCGGCCGTCGTTCGGCGCGTCTTCTCGCAACGCACGGCCGCCGAGCTGCGGACGTTCTTGCGTGCGGTGGTTTTGCACGGCACCGGCGATCCCACCGCGCAGATTCCGGGATACGCAACGGCCGGCAAGACGGGCACCGCGGAAATGGTCGTCGACGGCAGCTATCGCGCGGGCTATTACGCCGCGTCGTTCATCGGCATGGTGCCCTACCCGCGGGCGCGCTACGTGATCTACGTTAAAGTGGAACGGCCGCTCGGCTCGTACTACGGAAGCGTCGTCGCGGCGCCCGCATTTGCCGAGATCGCGCGCGCTGCGATGCTCCATGCAGGCATCCTGCCCAGCGCCGGCGTGGCGCGCCGTGAGCGCTGAACGCAGCGTCGCGCTGGCGACGTTGCTCGGTCGCATTTCGTGGATAGACGTCGCAGGGGATCGGCGGCGCGACGTGAGGGCACTCGAAATTGATTCGCGCGCGGTCGAGCCCGGCGCGCTCTTCGTCGCGCTGCGCGGCAGCCGGACGGACGGGCACACCTACCTCGCCGATGCAATTGCCAACGGCGCGAGCGCGGTGGTCGTGGAAGAGATGCCGGCTTGCGTTCCTCCAAACGTCACCGTCGTGCGCGTGGCGGATACGCGCCGGGCGCTCTCTGCGCTTGCGGCCGCGTTTTATGGCGACCCTTCGCTCGCTCTCGACGTCGTCGGGATCACGGGGACGAACGGAAAGACGACGGCCACGCACATGGTCGCGGCGATTCTCAACGCGGCGCGCATACCGTGTGGGATCGCCGGCACGGTCGGCGCCGAGTTCGATGGACACCGGTGGCCCCTCGAGAACACCACACCGTTGCCGCCGGTGCTGCACGAGTTGCTGTCGCAGATGCGCGACGAGGGCGCGAAGGCCGTCGCGATGGAGGTAAGCTCGCATGCGCTCGAGCTCGATCGCGTCGACGACGTGCGGTTTCGCGTTGCGGTCTTGACGAACGTGGCCCGCGATCACCTCGATTTTCACCGGACGCAGGAAGCGTATGCGCAAGCCAAGCGGCGGCTTTTCACGCTCGCAAGAGCGTGCGTGCTGAACGTCGACGATGCATACGGACGTCGCTGGGCGCTCGAGCGCAAGCTCGAAGGCCGCGAGGTGATCTCTTACGGCCTCCGTGACGGAGCGATGCTCGTTCCGGAAGGAATCGTGACCGAACCCGAAGGCAGCCGCTTTACCGTAAGCGGCCAGCGCTACGAGCTCCGTCTTTCCGGGCGTTTCAACGTCTGGAACGCGTTGGCCGCGATCGGCGTCGCGCGGCTCTTGGGGATCGACGATGCGACGAGCGCCGGCGGGCTGGCCGGTGTCGAGCGCGTTCCCGGGCGGATGGAACGGATTATCGCCAACGGAATTACGGTCGTCGTCGATTACGCCCATACGCCCGACGCGCTCGAGAATGCGTTGCGTTCGCTGCGGGAAACGGCAGAGGGCGCACTGGCCGTCGTCTTCGGCTGCGGAGGTGACCGTGACCGCGGGAAACGGCCCCAGATGGGAAGCGTCGCGGCGCAGCTCGCCGATCGCATCTACGTGACGAGCGACAATCCTCGAACCGAAGAGCCGCAGGCGATCGTCGATGCGATCGTTGCCGGAATCGGCGACCGCGTGCGCGTCGTCGAACTCGATCGGCGGCGTGCGATCGAGCGCGCGATCGCCGAAGCGCATTCCGGCGACGTCGTTTTGATCGCCGGCAAGGGGCACGAGGCCTATCAGATCGTCGCCGATCGGGTCCTGCCCTTCGACGACTCGGCGGTTGCACGCGAGGCGCTCTCGTCGCGCGGCGCGCTGCGATGAACTTGCCGCTCGAGCTCGCAACGGCCGTGACGGGGGCGACTCTCTTCGACGCGGAACTGGCGCCCCCGGCGCTGCGCGTGAGCACCGATACGCGAATCATCGAGCCGGGCGATGCGTTTCTCGCGCTGCGCGGCGATCGGTTCGACGGACACGATTTCACCGCGGAAGCCGTGCGCCGGGGCGCCGCGTTGCTCGTGATCGACCGGATCGAGGCACGCGTCGCGGGTGTTGCCGCGCTGCTCGTCGAGGATACGAAGGCCGCCTACATGGCGCTCGCCGGCGCGGCGCGCCGGCTCTTTGCCGGGCGCATCATCGGGATCACCGGAAGCGGCGGGAAGACGACCACGAAAGCGTTTCTCGCCGCGCTTCTCGCAGTGAAGTACGGCGATCGGGTGCATGCCGCCCCGAATAACGAGAACAACGAGATCGGCGTCAGCAAGCTGCTCTTGGACGCGTCGAACGTCGCCCACGACGTCCTGGTTGCCGAGATGGGCGCGCGCCATTACGGTGACGTCGCCGCGCTCGTCGAAATTGCGCGGCCGCAGCTCGGTATTCTCACCAACATCGGCGAGGCGCATCTCGAGATCATGGGCTCGCGCGAACGACTCGAAGAGACGAAATGGGCGCTCTTCTCCAAAGGCGCCCGTGCGGTCCTGAACGCAAAGGATGAGGCTTCCCGACGTCGGGCTCCGGGACTCAAGCGTCGCCCTCACTGGTTCGCCGCCGAAGAAGCCTCGCTCGCGGCGCACGCGGCGCTCGAGCCGCTGACGGCCTTGATCGGCGATCGGCGCTTGGTTCACCGCTCCCGCGAAAGCACCGTTGAGTACGGCGTCGACGTGCGGGTGCCGGGTCTGCACAATCGCGCGAATCTCGCGGCGGCGATCGCCGGTGCGATCGAGCTCGACGTGCAGCCGGAGCAGATCGTGGGCGCGATTGCGGCCTTGCGGTTGCCGGCAGGACGGTACGATCGAATACCGGCGGCGGGCGGCGTTGGGCTCATCTACGATGCCTACAACGCGAACGCCAGCAGTATGATTGCCGCGCTCGATGCCTTTGCATCCGAGGCGGCCTCGCGGCGCATCGCGGTGCTCGCAAGCATGGCCGAGCTCGGCGAAGAGTCGAGGGCGTTGCACGAGCGCGTCGGCTCCCATGCGGCAGGACGAGTCGACGTGTTGCTCGTTAGTGGAGAGTATGCGGCCGATTTGGCGCGCGGCGCGAAACTCGGCGGTCTCGCCGAGCGGCAAATCGTACGGATCGGTACGAACGCCCAAGCCGCGCAGTGGCTGCGCGAGAACGCGCGGGCCGACGACGTCGTATTGCTGAAGGGCTCGCGCAAATACAAGCTGGAAGAGATCGTCGAAGAGCTGCGCACGTGAGCATCGCAACCCGCACGTTGCTCGTCACCCGTCCGGAAGCGCCGGCCGGGTTGATCGCCATCCCCGTTCGCACGCCGCTCGTCCGGCCGGGTGACGACCTGGTTGCGCTCGTCGCAAGCGCGGTACGAGGCATCGCGCGTCCGGGCGACGTCGTCGCCGTTTCGGAGAGCGCGGTCGCGATCGCGCAAGGCGAGCTCCTTGCCGCCGAGTTCGTGCGTCCGTCGAGGTTGGCTTTCGCGATCTCGCGCCGCGCCGATCCGATGGCGACGATCAGCCAACCGGAATCGATTCAGCTCGTCATCGACCACGTTGGTTCGTGGAAAGTCATCTACGCGACGCTGCTGCAGTTCGTCGCGCGGCTCTTCGGCCGGCGCGGAGCCTTCTACCGCGTGATGGGCGATGCGATCGCGGCGTTCGACGGGTATACGGGAACGATGCCGCCTTACGAGCGTGCAATCGTCTTCGCGCCGCGCGATCCCGACGGTTTTGCTCGATCCGTCGAGGAGCGAACCGGCGCCGGGTGCGCCGTCGTCGACGCCAACGATCTCGGAAAGGCGAAGGTGCTCGGGCGCTCGAGCGGCGTTCGCGGCGAGAGCGTCGAGGCGGCGCTGCTCGACAACCCGCACGGCAACAGCGACGAGCAGACGCCGGTCGTCGTGATCAAATGGCGCGGACGCGGAGCCAATCCGCTGGTGCGCGGCGACGCATCGTGAGCGATCCGTCGCTGCAGTCGCTCGGCTTTTGGGCGCTCTTCGGCTTCCTCGTTGCGGCGCTCGCCGCCGCAGCGCTTCTCGGGCTCTTCGGTCGTCTGCAGATACGGCAGCACGCCTACGAGGATGCGCCGCAGACGCATCGCGCAAAGACCGGCACGCCGACGATGGGCGGCGTGGTCTTCGTCGTCGTGCTGCTCGCCGCGTGTGCCGTCAGCCGGGCGCCGCTGCTGCCCGAGCTCGTCTTCTTCGTCGCGCTCTGTGCGGGAATCGGGGCGGTCGATGACGTCGTCAAGATTCGCCATGGCGCGAACCGGGGTTTGCGCGCCCGCACGAAGTTCTTGGCGACCGCACTCGCTGGGGTGATTTTTTTGCGCGAGATCGCCGCGTCGCCGGCCTTCTTTCCGCCGGACGTGCTCTTTCACGTGGGAAGCTATTCGCTCGGCGCCGCGCACTGGCTCTGGCTCGCGCTGGGCATCCTCGCGATCACCGGAACGACGCATGCCGTCAATCTCACCGACGGTCTCGACGGGCTTGCGGCCGGCACGATGATTCCGCCGTTGATCGTGCTCGCGTTGGTCGCGGCCGCAATGCCGATGCCGGGCGCGGCGATCGGCGCGGCCGCCGGTGTCGGCGCCTGTGCCGGCTTCCTCATCTTTAACCTTCATCCGGCGAGGCTCTTTATGGGCGATACGGGTTCGCTCGCGCTCGGTGCGCTGCTGGCCGGCGTTGCAATACTCTGCGGTGAGATGCTGCTACTCGTCGTGATCGGCGGCGTCTTCGTCGCCGAGGCGCTCTCCGTGATCCTGCAAGTTTCCTACTTCAAGGCGACGCGCGGACGGCGCATTCTTCGGATGAGCCCGTTACACCATCACTTCGAGCTCGCCGGTTGGCCCGAAACGAGGGTGACGCTTCGCTTCTGGCTTGCATCGCTACTCTGTTCGCTGCTAGGATGGGCCATCGTGCGATGAGCGATACCTTTCAATTCGGGATCGGCGAGACGATACTGATCATCGGTCTCGGGCGCAGCGGATTGGCGAGCGCCGAAGTGCTCGGCGAGCACCGAGTCACTCTCTACGTCACCGACGAGAAACCGGTTACGGAGCTTGCGGAAGCGATCGCGGAGGCTCAATCGTTCGGAGCGCGCTTCGTCGGGCCCGGAGAGATCGCGAGCATTCTTCCCGAGCTCACCTGCGCCGTGCTTTCGCCCGGCGTACCGCCGACGTCTCCGGTCGTGCGGTGCCTGCATGCCGCGAACGTTCCGGTCTTCGGAGAGATCGAGCTCGCCTATCGCCTCTGCAAGGCGCCGATCGTTGCGGTAACCGGAACGAAGGGCAAGTCGACGACGACGGCATTGATCGGGCATCTGCTGCGCGGCTGCGGCCTGGAGGTTCGTGTCGGCGGCAACATCGGCAATCCGCTCATCGGCGAAGTTCGCGGTGCCGGCGCCGGCGATTGGGTCGTCGCGGAGGTCTCGTCGTTTCAGCTCGAAACGATTCGCTCGTTCAAGCCGCGGGTCGCCGTTCTGCTCAACATCCTGCCCGATCATCTCGACCGGTACCATTCGATGGAGGAGTACGCCGAAGCGAAGTACCGCATCTTTGCGAACCAGTCGATGATGGACTGGTTTGTCGGGAATCTCGACGATCCGCGAATTCGCGCGCTTCACTGGCGCCACGGCGGCGCGCGCGTGCAGGCCAGGCAACTTTGGTTCGCGCTGCAGAACCGCGATCAGGCGACGATCTACGTACGCGACGGAATGGTGATCTACGCTCCGGTCGCGGGCGATCCGCGCCCGGTTCCGATTCTGCCGCGCGACGAGATTCCGCTGGCAGGCGAGCATAACGTGCGTAACGCCATGGCGGCGCTGCTCGCGGCAATCGCCGTCGGCTGCTCGCCCGAAGCGCTGCGCGAGGCGATTCGAAGCTTCGAGCCGATGTCGCACCGCCTTCGCACGATTGCGGAGATCGACGGCGTCCGCTACGTGGACGATTCGAAGTCCACGAACCCCGCATCGGTGATTGCCGCGCTGCGCACCTATGACTCGCCGATCGTTTTGATCGCCGGCGGCCGCTCGAAGGGGCTCGACTTTCGGGCAATGGGAGCGGAGATACGCGCACGCGCGAGCGCGCTCGTCACGATCGGCGAATCGGCGAGCGATATTCGCCGGGTTGCGACGGGAGTGCCCGCCGCCGCCGCCTCGTCGATGGACGAGGCGGTGCGCCGCGCGCGCGAATTCGCGGTTCCCGGCGGGATCGTCTTACTCTCTCCGGGTTGCGCATCGTTCGATATGTTTGCTTCGGCCGAAGATCGAGGCGAGCAGTTCGCAACCGCCGTCGAAGCGCTGCGAGAGCCGGCCGGTGCATAGCGCCGCCGCCTTGCGCTCGCAGCGAGAATCGATGCGTTCATACGCCGCCGCGCCGCTCGATACGGTTCTCTTCACGACCGTCGCAGCGCTGACCGGCATCGGTCTCGTCATGGTCTTTTCGGCTTCGAGCGCAACGGCATACGCGCAGCACGGCGACATCGCATACTATCTCAAGCGCCAGCTCGTCTGGCTCGCCGTCGGCTTGGCCGGTGCGTACGCATGCTATCGAATCGATTATCAGCGATTGCGTCGCGTCGCGCCGTACCTCTTGGCCGCCGCGATCGCCGGCCTCGTGCTGGTCTTTTTTCCGCACGTCGGTCTGGGCGTCAACGGCGGGCGCCGCTGGATCGGCACGGCGAGCTTCAGCCTCGAGCCGTCGGAGTTTGCCAAGCTCGCGCTGGTGATCTATCTCTCTGCCGTGTTGGCTTCTCGGGGCGAGCGCATCACCTCGATCGTTCGCGGGCTCTTTCCGCTCTGCGTTCCCGTCGCCATCATGGCCGTGCTCGTGCTCAAGGAGCCCGATATGGGAACGGCAAGCCTGTTGCTCTTCATCGCGCTCGCGCTCTTCTTCGCTGCCGGAGCACGACTCGTTCATCTCGCGGCAATCGTGCTCGCGATGGTGCCGTTTGCCGCGCTCACCGTGCTCGCAAGCCCCTACCGTCGCGCGCGCATCTTCGCGTTCGTCGATCCGTGGAAGGATCCGCTGAACACGGGCTTCCATATCGTGCAGTCGCTCCTGGCGCTGGGGAGCGGTGGACTCTTCGGCGTCGGCTTGGGAGCGTCGCGCGCAAAGTTTTTCTATCTGCCCGAGCAGTACACCGACTTCATCTTCTCGGTGCTCGGTGAGGAGCTGGGCCTGGTGGGAACGCTGGCGGTCATCGCGCTCTTCGTCACGTTGGCCTACCGCTCGATCAGAATTGCGCTCGCGGCTCCCGACCGCTTCGGATTCTTTTTGGCGATTGGATGCGCCGCGATGATCACCATCCAAGCCTTCGTCAACATCGGCGTCGTCTCGTCGTCGTGGCCCGTCACGGGCGTTCCGCTCCCCTTCATCTCCTTCGGCGGCAGCTCGCTCGTCGTCAATCTCTTAGCCGTCGCACTCATCGCTAACGTAGGCAGACACCGTCGAATCAGCGGACGCGCGTGACCGTCGTCTTTGCGGGGGGCGGCACGGGCGGTCATCTCTATCCCGCAATCGCGATCGCCGACGCGCTGCGCGCGCGTCGTGCCAAGATTGCCTTCGTCGGCACGGCCGACCGGCTCGAGGCGACGATCGTTCCCAAGGCGGGATACGATTTGCACCCTATTGCAAGCCGCTCGCTTCCTCGCTCGCCGTCGCTCGGAATTCTCGCCACGTTCGGGAGCAACGTGCGGGGAACGCTGCAGAGTCTGCGATTCTTGGCGATGCAGCGTCCCGACCTCGTCATCGCAACCGGCGGCTACGTCTGCTTTCCGGTTGCGCTTGCGGCCCGCATCCGCCGGATCATGAGACTCTCGACCGCACCCGTCGTCTTGCTCGAACCCAACGCCGAGCCGGGCTTGACGAACCGCCTGCTGACGCCGATCGTCGACGAAGTTTGGGGACCGGCGCTCGAACCCGATCCTCGTCTGCGCGCGAAATACAGAGCGACGGGCGTCCCAATTCGATCGACGCTGCGCTCGCTGCCGCGCCGTGAGGATGCGATCGCGCATCTGGGGCTCGATCCGTCGTTGCGAACGCTCCTGGCGATGGGAGGAAGTCAGGGCGCGCGATCGATCAACGACGCGCTGATGCGCTTGAGCGAGCGCGACGCCTTGCCGCCGGGGTGGCAGCTGCTCGCGCTGACCGGAGCGAGCGATTACGAGCGGGTGCGCGCGTCGCTGCCCCAAGCGCGGCCATATCTAGACGACATGGCCGATGCATATGCCGCCGCCGATCTGCTCTTGACTCGCGCGGGCGCCTCGACGCTCGGCGAGCTTGCGGCGCTCGGAAAGCCGTCGATTCTCGTACCGTATCCGTATGCCGCGCAAGGGCACCAGGCCGCGAACGCGCAGCGCTTCGCCGCCGCGGGCGCGGCGGTCGTGCTCTCCGATCGCGAGCTGCAGGCAGGCGGCTTGCCCGCCGCGCTCGCAGAGGCAACGCAGCCGGCACGCCTGCAAGAACTCGCCGCCGCCGCCGCGCGCCTTGCAGGAGGCGATCCGGTGGGCGCGATTCTTGCCCGGATCGATGCCTTACTCCCTCGAAAGAGCGAGCGGTGACGACCTACCACTTCGTCGGCGTCGGCGGCATCGGCATGAGCGCGATCGCGCGCATTCTGCGCGCGCGCGGCGAGCCGGTCTCGGGTTCGGATCTCAGCATGACGCCGCTCGTTGAGGAGCTGCGTGCCGAGGGGGTGCGGATCGCGATCGGCCACCACACGCGCAACGTGCGCGGCGCCGATGTCGTCGTCGTCAGCTCCGCTATCGACCGTCGCAATCCCGAATGCCTCGCGGCCGCGCGTCAGGGAGTTCCGGTACTGCATCGCGGCGAGATGCTCGCGCGGCTTCTTCGCGGACGCCGCGGCATCGCGGTTTGCGGAACCCACGGAAAGACAACCACGACCGCGATGACGCATGCCGTCCTGCGTGGGGGCGGAATCGATGCGGGGCTCGTCCTCGGCGGCATCGATTCCACGCTGGGGAGCAACGCCTACGATGGCACCGCGCCGTGGTTCGTGACGGAGGCTGACGAATCCGACGGCTCCTTCGCTCTGCTCGAACCCTCGATGGCAGTCGTGACGAACATCGAAAACGACCATCTCACCAGCGACGACGAGCTTCCCGGGCTCGCGCGCGCTTTTGCCGAGTTTCTGGCAAAGCTTCCCGAGGAGGGCCTTGCCCTCATCGGCATCGACAACGCGCTGGCGGCGTCGCTGACTTCGCACGATCTACGCGCACCGATCGTCACCTTCGGGCTCGACGCTCGCGCGTGGTTGCACGCGGTGAATTTGGCGTTCGCCGATTCCGGCTGCCAATTCGAAGTGGTCGCGGGCGACCGGAGCGTAGGGCAAATCGAGCTCCGCGTTCCCGGAGCGATGAACGTGCAGAATGCCCTGGGCGCCATCGCCGTCGGCAACGCGCTCGGTCTGCCGTTCGCTTCGATGGCCGCGGCGTTGCGCGGCTTCCGGGGGGTACGCCGCCGGTTCGAGGTTTTGCTCTCGAACGACCGCGCGACCGTCGTGGACGATTACGCGCACCACCCCACGGCGGTGCGCGCGACGATTGCGGCGGCTCGCCAGTGCCATCGTGGCGAAATCGTCGTCGCCTTTCAACCGCATCGCTACACGCGAACCGCCTTTCTGGCGCGCGAGTTTGCGGAGGCGCTGCGCGGCGCGGATCGCGTCTACCTCGCGCCGGTCTACGCCGCATCGGAGCCGGCAATCCCCGGCGTGAGCGAACGTTCGATCGGCGAAGCGCTTGCGGCGATCGGCGTAACCGCGAGCTACGTGCGCAGCGTCGACGACCTTGAGAGCCGGCTCCTTGCCGAGCTGCCGCCGGGTGGGATGGTGCTGATGCTCGGCGCGGGCGACATTACCGACGTGGCAGGCCGGCTGGCGAATCGTCTCTCGGCACCCGTCGCACGGCGTGCTGCTTCGGCGGGCGCGTGAGCGTTACGACGGCGCGAGCGTTGCGCACGCTCGTCGATGAATCCGACCGGCAGTCGCTGCGCGCAATCTTCGGCGCCCGCGTCGGCTTCGACGAGTCCCTCGCACGATATACGTCGTGGAAGATCGGCGGTCCGGCGGACGCATTCGTAACCGTGGAGAACGAGACCGAGCTCGCGGAGCTGATGCGTTTCTGCTTGCGGCGGCGGATGGCGTGGTGGATCATCGGCTCAGGCAGCAACGTACTCGTCGGCGACGGCGGCATTCGCGGTGTCGTGGTGCGGCTCGCCGGCGAGTTTGCAGGCGCAAATGTGAGCATCGAGGACGGACGCGTCGTCGTCGATGCGGGCGGATCGGCCGATATGGCGCTCGTGACGGCGAAGGCGGCTTCGGCGGGTGCGGAGGGGATCGGCTCGCTCGCGGGCATTCCCGGCACGATCGGCGGATCGTTGCGGATGAACGCCGGGACCGATCGGGAGATCGGCGAGTTCGTTCGTGAGGTGCGCGTGCAATCGCCCAGCCGGCCCGAGCCGCATCCCGCGAGCGTTCGATACCTTTACCGGCAGTCGACGCTCGCCCGCGACGTCGTCGTCTCTCGCGTGACGCTCGAGTTTGCTCACTCGAGCGCACGCGACGTCCGCAGCGAGATGCAGACGCGGCTCGTCAGGCGCAAGAAGACGCAGCCGATCGCGCTGCCCAACGCGGGCTCGTGCTTCCGCAATCCTCCCGGCGACAAGGCGGCGCGCCTGATCGAGGCCGCCGGCGCTAAGGGATGGCGGGAAGGGCACGCTGAAGTCTCCGCGCTGCACGCAAACTTCATCAATAACCTTGGCGGAGCGACTGCAAAAGACGTTGCCGCGCTCCTCGCGCGCGTGCGCCGCGCGGTGCGCGATCGCTCGAACGTCGAGCTTGCGCTCGAAGTGCACTTGGTCGGAGTATTCATCGATGCAACCTAAGTCCGGGGCCAAAGACCGAATCGCCGTCGTGATGGGCGGCAACAGCGCCGAGCGCGAGATCTCGATTCGATCGGGATCGGAGGTCGTGCGCGCGTTGCATTCGCTCGGCTACGAAGCGCAGTCGCTCGATTACGACGAGCGCTTTTTGGACGCGCTACGCCAGCTCAAGCCCGACCTCGTCTTCATCGCGCTTCACGGACCCGGAGGCGAGGACGGGCACGTACAGGCGCTCCTCGAATATCTCGCAATCCCGTATACGGGCAGCGGGCTCGAAGCCGCCGCGCTCTCGATGGATAAGCATCTCACCAAGAAGCTGCTCGCGGCCGAAGGCTTACCGACGCCGGTTTGGGATCTCTTCGATCTCACGGGCGGCACTTTGCCGCTGCTCCCGGGATCGCTCGATCTTCCGCTGGTGATCAAGCCGCGGTTTCAGGGATCGGCGGTCGGCGTCGCGATCGTGCACACGCACGAAGAGTGGACGAGCGCGATGCTGGGGGCATCGAAGACCTACGCGCAAATCCTCGCCGAAGAATACCTCGAGGGACGAGAGTTCACGTGCGCGGTGCTCGGCGAAGAGGCGTTGCCGATCGTGGAGATCGTTGCAAATCGCGATGGTTTCTATAGTTACGGCGCCAAGTACGAGCCCGGCGGCAGCACGCACGTCGTCCCCGCGCCGATCGACGAAGATCTGGCGGCTCGCTTGCAGATGCTGGCCCTCTCGGCCCACCGCCTGCTGGGCCTTCGCGACTATTCGCGCAGCGACTTCATCGTCAGGCCGGATCAGCGCCCGTATCTCTTGGAGATCAATTCGCTCCCTGGGCTGACGCCGGTGAGCCTCTTTCCGGACGCGTGCGCCGCCGTCGGAATCTCGTTCGAAGCGTTGATCGACCGGCTCGTCGGCTACGCGCGCGCTCGCGCCGATCTGCGCGATGCGGTCGCCTGATTCTTTCTGCGAAAGCTACTTCGAGAACATCTCCGCGTCGTCGGTGGCCAAATGGTCGAGTCGGGATGTTTGCGGTGGTAGATCTCGCGCACTCGGATAGCGACGCAAGAATTCCGGATCGTTCAAGCGCTCGCCGACGGTCCGCCCTTCCAGCTTTGCGTTGATCTCGGAAAAGCGTTCCGGATTGCTGTGCTCGCGAATCCAGGTTGCGATCTCGGCGTCGGATTTCGCCTCTGCGATGACCTTGCGCAGGACGGCTTCCGAGATTCCAAGCGCGTTGAGCAGGCTCGAGCTGAAGCCGGTGATTTGATACTCCCCGAGGTTACCGCCCGGAAGCGTAGCGCGCAGTTTGTCGACCGTCCTGGCCGCCATCAGGAGACTCAAGCCGGGCAAAAGTTCCCGCGGAGTGCGCGGCGGCCGCTTCGTAAGGTCCAAAGGCTCCATGTTCTCGCTTTCGACAAAGGTCGAGCCAATTCAACCAAAGCAACGAGCCATTTCAACCAGGCGCCCTTCGGACTTCTTCAGAGGTTCCCCAACATACAGGCCGACTGCTAAACGAGTCGAAGCTTTGCGCCGGGGAAAACCCACTGGGTTGTAAACTCACCGTCTATGGAGGAAATCCTTGCCAACCGTTGTCGATCGTGGCCTCGAAGGCGTCGTCGTCGGGTCCACCGAGCTCAGTAATGTCGAGGGGGCGATCGGGCGCCTCACGTATCGCGGGTACGACATCGACGATCTCGCGCCGAACGCGACGTTCGAAGAGATCGTTCACCTCTTGCTCTACGGTCATCTCCCGAACCACGATCAGCTCGAAGCCCTCAAGCGCGAGCTCGGCGCAAGCCGCGCGCTTCCGGAACCGCTCGTCAACGCGATGCAGAACGTTCCCAAGACGGCGTGGCCGATGGACGTGCTGCGGACGGTCGTCAGCGGCCTCGGACTCTTCTCGCCGGTCGATGCGCAGGGCGAGCACGTCTCCGACGTGCACACCGCGATCGAGCTGATCGCAAAGGTTCCGACCATCGTCGCTGCGTGGGATCGCATTCGGCGGGAACTCGAACCGGTCGCGCCGCGGTCTGATCTCTCGCAGGCCGGCAACTTCCTGTACATGCGGACCGGTAAGGTTCCGCACGCGATCGAAGAGGACGCGCTCGACACGTACTTCGTGCTCCTCGCCGATCACTCGTTCAACGCATCGACGTTTGCGGCGCGCGTCGTCGCGTCGACGCGCGCCGACATTTACGCTTCGGTCACTGCGGCGCTCGCGACGCTCCAGGGCGATCTCCATGGCGGAGCTGCCAGCGCGGCCTATCGAACGCTGACCGAAGTGAAGTCACCTGAGAATGCTGAGCCGTACGTTCGCGGCATCCTCGAGCGCGGAAAGCGAATCATGGGCATGGGTCATCGCGAGTACAAAGTCCGCGATCCGCGCGCGCGCCATCTCGACGCGATGGCGAAGGAGCTCGCGGGACACGTCGGCGGGGATCGCTGGTACGAAACCGCGCATGCGATCGAAGCGGCGAGCCGCAAGGTTCTTCAAGAGAAGAAACCGGGCAATACGATCTACGCGAACGTCGACTTCTATACCGCGCCGGTGCTCGCCGATCTGGGCATCCCCGGCGATGAGTTCACCTGCCTCTTCGCGTGCGGGCGGATCGCCGGCTGGACGGCTCATATCCTCGAGCAACTCGCCGACAACCGGCTCATTCGGCCGCAAGCGACCTACGACGGACCGGCTCCGGGGCCGTACGTTCCGATCGAACAACGTTCCACAAACGGCGCGCGAGGATAGCGCGTAGCGTGTTGGTCGTGCCCGCGATCGACCTTCGCAGCGGCAAATGCGTCCGTATGCGACAAGGCGATCCGACGACCGAGGTAGAGTACGGCGGCGATCCGGTGGAACGCGCAAAGGCCTTCGTCGATGCGGGTGCTCAGCGATTACACGTGATCGATCTGGATGCGGCCTTCGGATCCGGCGAGAATCTCGCCGCGGTCGCGCGCATCTGCGAGGCGGTCGGCGTTCCGGTACAGACCGGCGGCGGCGTGCGTGCCGTCAAGCACGCCGAAGACGCGTTCGCGGCCGGAGCCTCGGAGATAATTCTCGGCACGCTCATCGTCGAGGACGAGCGGCTCTCCCGGAACATCATCAACCGCTTCGCCGGTAAGATTATCGCCGCCATCGACGCGCGTGGCTCGCAGGTCGCGATTCACGGCTGGCAAGAGCGCACTCCGGTCGATCGCGATGCGCTCGTTCGCCGCGTCGCGCAGTGGGGCGTCTCGCGCATCATCTTTACGGAGATTCGGCGCGACGGCATGGGCGAGGGGTACGACATCGAGGCGCTCAACGCGGTGGCAAATGCCGCCGAAGTCAAGGTCACGGCGAGCGGCGGCGCGCGCAATCTCGACGATCTGCGCGAGCTCAAGCGCTCGGTTCCTGTCACGGTCGATTCGTGCATCGTCGGCAGCGCGCTCTACAACGGCACGATCGACCTCAAAGAGGCCATCGCCGCCGTCGCTTAACTCGCGGCGTCCTCGTCGACGTATTCGCGGCGCAGCTCGCTCGGAAGACGCGTCACGATCTCGTAGTTGATCGTCTCAGTCCAGACGGCCCAGTCGTCGGCAGAAATCGTTGCGTCGCCGTCCGTGCCGACGAGCGTGACGGGCGAAGCGACGCGCGCATTCGGCGCGGGGGTGAGATCGATTTCCGTCATGTTCATCGCGACGCGTCCGACGATCGGACAGAGCGCGCCGTCCACGAGGAAGGCGCCGCGGTTGGAGAGAGCGCGTGGCACGCCGTCGGCGTAGCCGGCCGGAACGACGCCGATGCGCATGTCGCGCGGCGCGTGGAAGCTTCCACCGTAGCCGACGGAGGCACCCGCCGAGATGGCGCGCGTCACGACGATCTGCGAATGGTAGGAGAGCGCGGGCCGCAGATCGAGCGGCCTTTCCCCCATCGCTTCGCGGGTCTGCGGCGACGGCATCAGCCCGTAGAGCGCGATGCCGAAGCGCGCCATATCGAGGCGAGTCTGCGGCCAGAGGATCGCCGCCGCCGATGCGGCGATGTGGCGGAGCGGATCGAGACCGCTCCGGTCAAGCAGCGGCTTCGCCTGCGCGAGGGCGCGCTCGAAGGCCGCGAGCTGATGCATCGTGTACGGCGAGTCGAGCTCTTCGGCGGAGGCCAGGTGCGAGAAGATGCCGGTAAGCGCGACCTCGGGCAGGCGCAGCAACTCTTCGAGCGCGTCGACCAGCTCGTGCGGCTCGAAGCCGAGGCGGTTCAGATCGGTATTGATCTTGACGTGCACCGCGGCGGTTCTCCCGCGTTTACGCGCCGAGGCGCGGAGACGCCGGACGAACGCTCCGGTCGTCCAGATGGCGAGCTCGACGCCGGCGGCGAGCGCGTCGTCGAGCGCCTCGGGCGGGGTCGGTCCTAAAACCAGAATGGGGCCTGCGATGCCGCCGGAGCGCAGCGCCAGGGCCTCGTCGATGGTGTAGACGCAGAGGCGCGCCGCGAGCGGTTCGACCGCCCGCGCCACCGGAAGAAGCCCGTGACCGTAGCCGTTTCCCTTGACGACGAAGGCCGCCCGGCTCGGCCCCACGAGATCACAAAGCAAGCGAGCATTGTGCCGCAGGTTGCTTAGCGAGATTCGCAGGCCGCCGATCACAGGCGAGCCTTTCGCGCGGGGTTGCAGCCGCGCCTCGACTCTGCTAGTATGGCACTGCTAGCGCTCTTGCGCTGAGAGTGCTAATATGTGGGTCTAGCGCCAAATTTTACCAAGCTGTGGAGGTTTACGTGAATCTCAAGCCCCTGTTCGACAACGTCGTTGTCGAGCACATAGAGCAAGACGACAAAACGACCGGCGGCGTCTTTCTTCCGGATACGGCCAAAGAGAAGCCCCAGGAGGGGATCATTCGTGCGGTCGGATCCGGCCGAGTGACCGACAAAGGCGCCGTGGTGGACATGCATGTCAAGGTCGGCAACCGCGTGCTCTATCGCAAATACTCGGGCAGCGAAGTCAAGATAGACGGCACCGAGTACCTCATCATTCCCGAAAAAGACATTCTCGCCATCGTCGACAAAGTGCCGGCCGGCGTTTAAGGAGTTTTAGTTTTTCAATGGCTGCAAAGCAACTCGTATTCGATGAAAGCGCGCGTCGCGCGCTCGAGCGCGGTGCGAACATTCTCGCCGATGCCGTGAAGGTGACGCTCGGCCCGAAGGGTCGCAACGTCGTACTCGACAAGAAGTTCGGCTCGCCGACGATTACCAACGACGGCGTGACGATTGCCAAAGAGATCGAGCTACCCGACGTGTTCGAGAACATGGGGGCACAGCTCGTCAAAGAAGTCGCCTCGAAGACCAACGACATCGCCGGCGACGGCACGACCACCGCGACGGTGCTCGCACAGGCGATCATTCGCGAAGGCCTGCGCAACGTTACCGCCGGCAGCAATCCGCTGCTGATCAAGCACGGCATCGACAAGGCCGTCGAGATCACGGTCAAAGAGATGGAGTCGTTCAAAAAGGACGTCGACACCAAAGAGAAGATCGCTCAGGTGGCGTCGATTTCGGCCAACGATCCCGAGATCGGCGAGTTCATCGCCGAGGCGATGGAGAAGGTGGGTAAGGACGGCGTGATCACGGTTGAGGAGTCGAAGACGCTCAAGACCGAGGTCGAGACCAAAGACGGCATGCAGTTCGACAAGGGCTACATCTCGCCGTACATGGTTACGGACTCCGAGCGCATGGAAGCCGTGCTCGATAACCCGTACATCCTCGTGACCGAGCGCAAGATCTCGGCGATCGCCGACATCCTCCCGCTGCTCGAGAAGGTCGTGCAGATGCAAAAACCGCTGCTGATCATCGCCGAAGACGTCGAAGGCGAAGCGCTCGCGACGCTGGTGGTGAACAAGCTGCGCGGCACCTTTACCTCGGTTGCGGTCAAAGCGCCGGGCTTCGGCGACCGCCGCAAGGAGATGCTCAAGGACATCGCCACGCTCACCGGAGCGACGGTGATCTCCGAGGAGCTCGGTCTCAAGCTCGACAAGGTAACGCCCGATCAGCTCGGTCAGGCTAAGCGCGTGACGGTCACCAAAGAAGAAACGACCATCGTCGACGGCAACGGCAAGCCGGAAGCGATCAAAGGCCGCATCGAGATGATCAAAAAGCAGGTCGAGGAGACCGATTCGGACTTCGATCGCGAGAAGCTGCAAGAGCGTCTCGCGAAGCTCTCGGGCGGCGTTGCGGTCATTCAGGTGGGAGCCGCGACCGAAACCGAGCTCAAAGAGAAGAAGCACCGCATCGAGGACGCGCTCTCGGCGACGCGGGCGGCCGTTCAAGAAGGCATGATCCCCGGCGGCGGAGCCTCGCTCATCCACGCGATCAAGGCGATCGACAAGTACGAACCGCCCAAGACGAACGGGCACGCGACGACCTGGGCCGACGAAAAGATCGGCATCAGCATCGTGCGAAAGGCGCTCGAGGAGCCGGCGCGTCAAATCGCCGACAACGCGGGCTTCGAAGGCTCGGTTCAGGTCAATGCGGTTCGCGTCAAGAGCGCGCCGTACGGCTTCGACGCGATGACGGGCGAAGTCGTCGACATGTTCGCGGCGGGTATCGTCGAGCCGCTCAAAGTCACGCGAGCGGCGCTTCAAAACGCCGCGTCGATCGGTTCGATGATTCTCACGACCGAGACGCTCGTTGCCGACAAGCCCGAGCCGAAGAAAGAGACGGCCGGGATGCCCGGTGGCGGCGGCATGGGCGGCTACGACATGATGTAACCCTCGCTCGCTGCGTCCTGATGACAAAGCGGAAAGGCCCGGCGTGCGCGCCGGGCCTTTCGTTTATCCGGCCGAGGTCTCCCACAGCTTCGGGCAGAGGAGCGCGTTGACGGGATCGGTCGCGAGCGAGTCGACCATCTCTTCGGTTACATTGAATTGGATACTGGTGGGCCAGCCGATCCAGGGCGTTGGAAACGGTATCGGAATGCGAACGTAGTGGTACTGATGCGTCGGAGTGCGCAGCCGCAACGCGAGCTGTTGCGAGCCCCGAACTGCCGAGAGGTCGGGGTAGAGCCACGCATAGTAGGAATCTTGATCGTTTTCAACGACGATCTGTTCGGGAAGCGGTTGCGGAAGCGGCTTATTGCACGCGATTTGGCTCTTGTCGAAGAGCACAAACGTCGGCTGCACGTAGAGAAACGACTGAGGGGCGGTTCCCGAGAGCAACACCGGTTTAGGCGGTGGAGCCGCGGGAGCATCGGCTAGCTTCTCAGTGATGCTGCGGTCGTGTCCTGCGATAAAAAAAAGATAGTCCAACGCGGAGCAACCGTAGTGCGGGGCTTCGACGTCGAGCGAGTAGATGCCGAAGGCGCTGTCGAATTCGACGACGGCCTCGCCTTCGTCGCCGCGCTCGACGCGATAGACGCGGTCGACCTGCAGCCGGCCGATGCGATCGGCGAGACGGACGCGCAGCGCGATCGTGGTTTGCGGAGCCGTGCGGGCGATTGCATTGCAAAACCCGAGGTGGAGAATGACGTGAGCGAGGGGCAGCATACGCCGGAGGTTCGATGTCCCAGAAGGCGAATACCCTCTCTTCCATGCCGGCGCGCGTCGTCAACGATTTCACTATACGCGTGGCCACGGTCAACGGCTCGGGTAGCCAATCCTCGAACCTCGTCCTGACCAACGCCATCGCGCGTTTGGGCATTCCGGTCGCCCCGAAGAACGTCTTTCCGTCGAACATCGAAGGCTTGCCGACGTGGTTCGACGTCCGCGTGAGCTCGCGCGGGTACCAATGCCGCACGCGCGAGGTCGACGTCCTGCTCGCGCTCAACGCCGCCACGTGGGCGCTCGACGTCGCCGGCGTGAAAGTGGGCGGCGCGGTCGTGCACGAGGCGGCTTACCCGCTCAATGCGCAGACGCAGCGCGAAGACTTGACGTATTACGCGGTGCCGTTTGGGGCGCTCGCAAAGGAACACTTTGCCGATAAAGGCGATTTGCGGAAGTATCTCACGAATATGATTTACGTCGGGGTGCTCGCGCAGGTACTCGGTATTCCCGCGGAAACCGTCGAAGAGGGCCTTCGCGCGCAGTTCAGCACCAAGCCCAAGGCCGTCGAGCTGAACATGAAGGCCGTTCGCATCGGCTTCGATTACGCAGCGGAGCATCTCCAAAAGCAAGATCCGTACCGGCTCGAGCCGATGAAAGGCGCGGACGGGCTGCTCTTCATGGAGGGCAACCGCGCCGCGGCGCTGGGATGCGTGATGGGCGGCTGCACGGTCGCGGCTTGGTACCCGATCACGCCGTCCTCATCGCTCTGCGAATATTTAATTTCGTACTGCGACCGGTATCGCGTCGATCCGCAGACCGGCGAGCGCAACGTTGCGATCGTACAGGCTGAAGACGAGCTCGCTGCGGCCGGCATCGTCTTCGGCGCTGGTTGGGCCGGGGCGCGAGCGATGACGTCGACGTCGGGGCCGGGCATCTCGTTGATGGCCGAATATGCGGGTTACGGATATTTCGCGGAAGTACCCGGTGTGATCTTCGACGTGCAGCGTGCAGGGCCATCGACCGGTCTGCCGACGCGAACGATGCAGGGCGACGTGGCGTTTGCGTACACGCTCTCCCACGGCGATACCAAACATCTCGTGCTGCTGCCGGCGACGGTGCGCGAGGCCTACGAGTTTGCGATGGAGGCCTTCAATCTCGCCGACCGTTTCCAAACGCCGGTCTTCGTCTTGAGCGATCTCGATCTCGGCATGAACTCGTGGCTGACGCCGCCGCTGCCCTATCCCGAGAAACCCTTCGACCGCGGAAAAGTGCTCGGCGCCGACGACCTCAACTCGATGAAGTCGTGGGGACGCTATCGCGACGTCGACAAGGACGGCATCGCTTATCGCACGCTTCCGGGAACGAAACATCCTGGTGCGGGATTCTTCACCCGCGGCACTGGTCACGACGAAGAGGCGCGCTACTCCGAGATGCCGGAAGTCTGGCAGCGCAATCTCGACCGCCTGAGCCGCAAACACGAAACCGCGCGCACCGTTGTGCCGGCGCCCGCAGTCGAAGAGAAAGGGCGCAAGCTCGCGATCCTTGCGTACGGCACGACGCACCACGCCGTCGTCGAGGCGCTCGACCGGCTGCGAGAATCGGGTATCGAGGCCGACTATATGCGCGTGCGGGCGCTCCCGCTCTCGCCCGAAGTCGCCACCTTCGTTAAGCGCCACGAGCGCGTCTACGTCGTCGAGCAGAACCGCGATGGGCAGCTCTACGGCATCCTCCGCGCGGAGCTGCCGACCTATCTCATCGGGCGGCTCGAGTCGATACGGCACTACAACGGCGTGCCGATCGACGCTCACGCGATCATCGATCCCTTGCTCGAGGCCGAGCGCGAGCCGGCCGTCGTTGCGGAATAACACTATGACAGCAAATCTCAACATCATCGGCCTCACACGCGAAGTCTACAAGGGGCTTCCGACGACGCTCTGCGCCGGTTGCGGCCATAACTCGATCACCAACCATCTCATCAAGGCGCTTTACGATTATGGCGTCGAGCCGCACAAACTCGCGAAGATGAGCGGCATCGGATGCTCGTCGAAGACTCCGGCTTACTTCGTCGAGCAGGCCCATGGTTTCAACGGCCTGCACGGGCGCATGCCTTCGGCCGCGACCGGCGCGAAGCTCGCCAATCGCGAGCTGCTCGTGCTGGGGATCAGCGGCGACGGCGACACCGCGAGCATCGGCCTCGGACAGTACTGCCACATGATCCGCAGGAATCTCGATTGCACCTACATCATCGAGAACAACGGCTGCTACGGCCTCACGAAAGGGCAGTTCTCCGCGACGGCCGACGTCGGCTCGACCCAAAAGGGCGGTAAGGTCAACGAGTACGCGACGATCGACGTCTGCAGCCTCGCGATCGAGCTCGGGGCAACGTTCGTCGCGCGCTCCTTCTCCGGCGACGGCAAGCAGCTCGTGCCGCTTCTGCAGGCCGGCTTTTCACATCGTGGCACGGCGATTCTCGATGTTATCAGCCCGTGCGTGACCTTCAACGACCACGAGGGATCGACGAAGAGCTACGCCTACGTCAAAGAGCACGACATCGTACTCCACACCGCCGACTACATCGCGACGGGCCACGAGATCTCCGTCGACTACGAGCCCGGAACCGTTCGCGACGTCGAGCTCGAAGACGGCTCGCACGTGCTGCTGCGCAAGCTCGGCGAGGACTACGATCCGACCGACGCGCTGGCCGCGATCGAGACGATTCACGACTCGCGCGAGCGCGGCGAATTCGTTACGGGTCTGCTCTACGTCGACACGAAAGAGCAAGATCTTTGCGAGCGTGAGCGCCTTGCGCGCACGCCGCTCGCGCAACTGAACGAGGAGGCGCTGCGCATCGGCCGCGACGATTGGGAGCGAATGATGCAGCCGTGAAAAGAGTCTCCATGAAGCGTTCTCGCCTCGTGGCGCTGATCGCGTCGCTGGCGTTCCTTCAGACGATGCCGGCGCGCGCCGCCGTCCTGCACGGACACGTCTGGGAAGCGACCTACGTCGCGGCGTACCAGCCGACGTTCGGTCCTTCGAAAGTGCCCAATTCGGGCATCCTGAAACTGAAATTCAACAACGGGATCATCAGCGGAACCTACGTCTCCACATCGATCCGCCCGGATCCGCTCTACGGCCGTACGATCCCGGTCAGCGGCAACGTTAGCGGCGGCCAGATCACTCTTAATTTCTCGACCTTCGGGGGCTTCACCGTACGTGGCACGATGGCCGGTGACGGCGAGATCTCCGGCACCGCAACGATCAAGGGCAGCTTCTACAGCTTCCTCGCCAAAGTCAAATCATCACCGTAACTGGACGTCCTTCGTCGGTCAGGATGACAAAGCGGTGACTTTTCCCGACGAATTCATCGTCGCGCTGAGCAGTGCCAAATCGGTTTTCGTGCTGACCGGCTCCGGAATCTCCGCGGAGAGCGGTCTGCCGACGTTTCGCGGCGTCGGGGGCCTGTGGCGCTCGCATCGTGTCGAAGAGCTCGCATCACCGGAAGGCTTCGCACGCGATTCCGTGCTCGTCTGGACCTGGTACAACGAGCGCAAAACGGCGCACCAGCTGGCGGAGCCCAATGCCGGTCACATCGCACTCGCGCAGCTCGAGCGGCTCTTCTCCGACTTTACGCTCGCGACCCAGAACGTCGATTCGCTCCATCTGCGCGCAGGGTCGCGCAACGTGCTCGAGCTGCACGGCAACCTGCGCGAGGCTCGCTGCACGCGATGCGACGCGCCACGTCGCCTTGACGCTTCGGGCCTGCCGCTCGAGGAGATCGAGCACGTCTGCGGCGGACGCTTTCGTCCCGACATCGTCTGGTTCGGCGAGCCGGTTCCTCCCGCCGTCTGGCAAGAGGCGCAAGTTGCGGCGGCGCGCGCCGACGTCATTCTCGTCGTCGGCACGAGCGCGGTCGTCTATCCGGCCGCGGCGCTGGCCACACGCTACAACGCTCGCGCCTGCGTCGCGGAGATCAATCCCGAGACGACTGCAATCAGCGATGGCGTGGATTACGTCGCGCGCGGGACCGCGGCCGCCCTATTGCCGCAAATCCTCGACGACCTGCGGCGCACGCGCAAGCGCTGACGAGTTGCGCCAGGCGAAGAGCCAATAGACCGGCAGGCCCGAGAGCAGAATGCCGATGCCGATCGCCGTTTCGCGCGGCGATTTTACGACGGTGTCGCCGACGATGTACCACGCGGCGACGAGAAAGAGTAGGGTCGTCACGGGATGACCGGGCATGCGAAAGAACGGTTGAGGCGCCTGCGAGTCGCGCGAATCGCGAATCCGAAAGATGACGAGCGCGATCGCCGAAAGGCCGAAGAAAATGTAATCGTTGCAGGTGACGTAGGTCAAAATTTGATCGTAACTCCCGGAAAGCGCAATGGCGATGGCGATCGCGCCCTGCAGAACGATCGCGAGAACCGGGACGTGCGTGCGTGGATTCACCCAGGCCAGCTGCTTGAAGAACGTGCCGTCGGCTGCCATCTGAAAGTAGACCCGCGGGGACGTTAAGATCTGGTTGCTCAAGAAGCCGAGGGTCGAGAGCGCGATCACTGCGGCCATGATCTTCAATCCGCTCAATCCGAAGGCGAGCCGCGCGATCTCCGACGCGGGCGTGCTCGTCGCTGCCAACCCGGCGATGCCGAGCGCACGAAGGCACGCGGCGTTGACCGCAAGATAGAGGACCACGACGGTAACGACTCCGACGATCAATCCGCGCGGCAGCGTCCTCTGCGGCTGTTTGAGCTCGGCCGTCATGAAGCTCGACGTTTGCCAGCCGCTGTAAGCGAAGAGCACCGGAACCATTGCGAGTCCGATTATCCCGAGGCCGCCGGTGGCGCGCGCCGCCGCGTGCGCCGGCTCAACGGCGTGGACGGCAAAAAGGCCGATCGCGGCAAAGGCCACGATGGCGAGAACCTTCAACACCATGAATGCGTTCTGCGTCGAAGTGCCCGTTCTCACCCCGAGCGCGTTGATCGCCGTAAAGGCGGCAATCGCAACGACGGCGACTCCAGCGGTCGACGCATGCCAGCCCGTAAGCGGCGAAAAATAGCTCGCAAACGTGACCGCCGCCGCCGCCATTCCTCCGCTCTGCGAGACGAGCAGGAGCGTCCAACCAAAGATAAACGCCAGCGCGGGGTGAAAAGCGTCGCGCAGATACGCATAGAGACCGCCGTCTTGGGGCCGGCGAGCTGCAAGCTCTGCGAAGATCCCGGCTCCGAGCAGCGCAATCGCTCCGCCGGCCGCCCACACGAGCATCACGAGCAGCCCGCTCCCGACGAACCGCGCGACGACCGACGGATTCATGAAGATGCCCGAGCCGATGATGCCGCCCATCACGATGAGCGCGGCGTCGCGGGTTCCTAGGCGGCGCAGAAGCTTAGGCACCGAAGACCTTTCGCGCGAACTCTTCGACGATCGATGCAAATGATGACGGGGCTTGCGTTGCGAAGAGTGCGATCATGCTTGCATTAGCGACGCTCGTCCTCACCGCTCTTTTCAACGCCGTGGCGCAACAGCCGCCGCCCGTAGGGCCGCCGCAGGGACCGCCACTCGGATATCCGGCACCTGCAGGCGCGACGCAGCCGCTCGAGAACGGCCCGTGCCTCGATTCATTGCGCGCCGTACCCAAGGTGGTCCAGCCACCGGTTTCGCGCGCGATGCAGATCGTGCGGATCGACGAAGTGCTGTCGACGGCGACGCTGACGCCGGGAGAGATCATCGGATTTCTCTACACAACCCAAGACGGCTCGACCTGGCTCGGCCAGCGAACCTCCGATTATCAATCGGCCGCCGACGCGACCGCCATCAACCAGGTACTTGCAGCGACGCACGTCCCAGGCTACAACGTCACCGGGTTTCCGCCGACGAGCCGGTATGGGGTTCCGACGAAGCAACCGCAGCTTTTCCGAGTTCAGCTACCCTCGGGCGCTTTCGTCCCCTTGCGCATTGCCCTGGCCGCGTGCGTCGTGTGGCCGTCCGAGCGCCCGCTTCCCGACCCAACCATGTAGATTAGCAGCCATCGCATCTGAGTGCCAAACTGACGGGTTGTAAAGGCTAATGGAGTTCGTCCTGCGCACCGGCCTAGGGACCTTCCAACCCAATGCCGACGTTTTCGTCGACGAGGAAGCGCGGCGCGTCGTCGTCGTGCTCGAGGTCGCAGGCGCGGAGCCGGAGTCGCTGCGCGTCGCGTTCGACGATGGCTGCTTGGTCGCCGCGGGGCGCCGTCGCGAGTCACGGCTTCGACGCGGCTCCTTCATCCGAAAGGAGATCGTGCACGGCGAGTTCGTGAAGCGAATTCCTTTGCCCATCGCGATTGATTACGAGGCCGTTGCGGCAAGCTATGAGGACGGATTGCTCGTCGTCGTCGCGCCGATTGCGGCAACCGCCTACATCCCGACGTCGCGAACGCTCCACATCATGGTAAAAAGGACGCACTCCTAGACAAAATGCCCCAGAAAGCCGCCGACAATATCGTGCCCGCCAGCCTGATCGGCATCTTGCCGCTGCAGGAAGCGGTGCTCTTTCCGCACACCGTCATTCCGCTCGCCGTCGTTAAGAAGCCCGGGATTCAGCTCGTCGAAGAGGCGCTGCGCGAAGGGAAGCCGATCGGTCTCGTCGTGTTGCGTGATCGCGAGATCGAGGACCCTGGTCCGGACGACGTGCAACGCGTCGGGACGATCGGCGTGATCCAGAAGATGCTGAAGGTGCCGGATGGAACGCTGCGCTGCATCGTCGCGGGACAACAGGTCTTCAAGATCGAGCAATTCACTCAAGTTTCGCCCTATATGGTCGCGGCCTACACCGAGCTTCCCGATACGACCGTCGAGAACGAGGAGCTCGTCGCGATGCAGCGCAACCTCGCGGCCCTCTTCCAGAAGCTGCTCTCCTATTTGCCGCAGGCGCCCCGCGAGATGGAGATGGAGGTTGCGAACATCACCGATCCGGTGGTGCTGACCTACTTCGTCGCTTCGACGATGCGATTGGAGACCGCGGATCGCCAGGCGCTGCTCGAGGAGCGCGACACCGCCAAGCGGATGCGGAAGCTGACGCTGCTTCTCACCAAGGAGCTCGAAGTCGTCGAGCTCGGTCACAAGATCCAAAGCGACATCCAACGCGAGATGGAGAAGAACCAGCGCGAATTCTATCTCCGTCAGCAGCTGCGCGCGATTCAGGAGGAGCTCGGCGAGATCGATCCTCAGCAGGCCGAGACGAACGAGCTACGTGCGAAGATCGACGCGGCCGCAATGCCGGAAGAGGTCAAGAAGGCTGCGGATCGCGAGCTCGAGCGGCTCTCGCGCGTCCCGCAGGCGAGTCCCGAGTACGGCGTCATTCGAACCTATCTTGATTGGATCGTCACCCTGCCGTGGAACGCCGAGACGGCGGACCTCATCGATATCAAGGCGGCGCGCACGATCCTCGACGAGGACCATTACGACCTCGAGAAGATCAAAGACCGCATCATCGAGTATCTCGCGGTCGGAAAGCTCAAGAAGAGACTGACCGGCCCGATTCTTTGCTTCGTCGGTCCACCCGGGGTGGGCAAGACCTCCCTCGGACAATCGATCGCGCGCGCGATGGGCCGCAAGTTCGTGCGTCTATCGGTGGGCGGCGTCCACGACGAGGCCGAGATCCGCGGTCATCGCCGTACCTACATCGGCGCGATGCCCGGCACGATCGTGCGAGCGATTCGCGATGCCGGAACGCGCAATCCCGTCATGATGATCGACGAGATCGACAAGGTCGGCTCCGATTTCCGCGGTGACCCGCAATCGGCGCTGCTCGAAGTGCTCGACCCCGAACAGAACGTGCATTTTCGCGATCACTACCTCGATCTGCCGTTCGACCTTTCGCAAGTGCTCTTCATCTGCACCGCCAACGCGCTCGACACGATCTCGCCGCCGCTGCGCGATCGCATGGAGATTATACCGCTCGCGGGCTACACGGAGCTGGAGAAGCTGCAGATCGCCAAGCGCTATCTCTTGAAGAAACAGCGCGAGAACAACGGCCTGCGCGAGTCGCAGGCGCAGATCAGCGATCAGGCGATTCGGGCGATCATCAACGATTACACGCGCGAGGCGGGCGTCCGCAACTTGGAACGTGAGATCGGCACGGTCTTCCGCAAGATTGCTCGCAAGATCGCGGAGAACTCGCGCTTCAAGGCGCGCGTAAAGCCGGAGAACCTCGCCGAGTATCTCAGCAAGCCACGCTTTTTCAACGAAGTGCGCAAGCGCGTCGCCTCAGTGGGAGTCGCGACTGGCATGGCGTTTACGCCGGTCGGTGGCGACATTCTTTTTATCGAGACGCAGGGCATGCCGGGAACGGGGAAGCTCGTGCTAACGGGTCAGCTCGGCGACGTCATGAAAGAGAGCGCACAAGCCGCCGTCTCGTTCCTGCGCTCGCGGTCGAGCGAGCTCGGCTTGACGGAGGATTACTTCTCGAAGCACGACATCCACATTCACGTCCCCGCCGGCGCGACGCCGAAGGACGGCCCTTCGGCCGGCATCGCGCTCGCGACCTCGATCGCTTCGATGCTCACGGGAATCAAAGTCGATCCGAACCTGGCGATGACCGGCGAGATCACGCTCACCGGCCAGGTTTTGCCGATCGGCGGTCTCAAGGAGAAAGTGCTCGGCGCAAAGCGCGCCGGCATCTCGAAGATCCTGCTGCCGCGCCGCAACGAGATGGACCTCGACGACATTCCCAAAGAAGTCCGCGAGAGCATGACCTTCGTTCCCGTCGACGAGCTCTCCGAGGTGCTCCATCATGCGCTCGGCAAGCGGATAATCTCTCCGGTACCGCTCGGGGATCATGCGAAGTCCAGCAACGTCGTCCCGATGCGCCGCAACGGCGTCGTCAAGCGCTCTCCCGTGCGCAAGACCCGTATCAAGCGCTGAAATCAGCGTACCGCGATGCCGGCGCCTTCGTAAACTCTGCCGATGACGGCGGCGAGGGTGCCCGATGCTTTGAGTTCGCGCGAAAGCCCTTGCGTCGCATCTGGTGCGATGGCGATCAATAGCCCGCCGGAAGTCTGAGCGTCGGAGAGACCGATGCGCACGCTCTCCGGAACGGAGCTCGCGAAATCGGTGAACGCCGCGTGCGTCTCCGCATTGTGACGCGTGCCGCCCGGCACGACGCCCGCTTCGATCAGCTCGAGCACGCGATCCATAAACGGCACGGCTTTCGCATCGATGACGAAGCGGACGCCCGAAGCGCGCGCCATTCCCCCTCCGTGGCCGAGAAGCCCGAAGCCGGTGATGTCGGTTGCCGCGTGCGCGCCGGCCGCAAGCATCGCGCGCGCGGCGCCGTCGTTGAGCGTCGTCATCGCGCGAACCGCCTCGCCGAGATCCTCAGGCAGAATTGCGCCGCGCTTGAGCGCCGTCGTGAGGATGCCGGTGCCGAGCGGCTTGGTCAACACGAGCACGTCGCCGGGACGCGCCGCCGCGTTCGTCACGATGCGCTTCGGATCGACCACGCCGGTTACCGCCATGCCATACTTCGGCTCGGCGTCCTTGATCGTGTGCCCCCCGACGACCGCGACGCCGGCGGCGCGCGCGACGCTCGCGCCCCCTTCGAGAATGCGCGCTAAGATGCCGAGGTCGAGGTCCTCCGGAAAGGCGACGATATTCAGCGCGCTGATAGGTCGTCCACCCATTGCGTAGACGTCTGAGAGCGCGTTCGTTGCCGCGATGCGGCCGAAGTCGTACGGATCGTCGACGATCGGCGTAAAGAAATCGACCGTCGAGACCAGCGCCAGATCGTCGCGTAGGAGATAGACACCCGCGTCGTCGCTGCTCCCGTAACCGACGAGCACGCGGTCGTCGGTTGCGGGCGAGACGCGCTCCATCACGCTCTGCAGCTCGGCCGCGCCGAGCTTCGCCGCACAGCCCGCGCAACTCGCAAGCTCGGTCAAGCGGATGCCTGCAACGTCCATCGAAGATCGCTATCTTGATGTCGAGGGAGCTTCTATTCCTGCCCGGGCCGGTGACCGTTGCGCAGCCGGTCCTCGAAGCGGCGGCACGCCCGCTGATCAACCATCGCGGCGAAGCGTTTGCACAACTGCTCGACCGCATCACGGGAGCGTTGCCTCCCGCGTTCGGCACGCATCAGGAAGTGCTGCTGCTCGGCAGTTCGGGTACGGGTGCGCTCGAAACGGTCGTCGCGAATCTCTTCTCGCGCGGCGACCGATTGCTCTCGTGCCCGGTCGGGGCCTTCGGCCGGCGCTTCGCCGCCATCGCGCAAGCGTACGGCTGCGTCGTCGAATCGCTCGACACTCCGCTCGGTGCGGCGCTCGATCCAGATGCGCTCGAGGCGCGTTTGGAGGCCGACGCGGAACATCAATTCGCCGGCGTGCTGCTGACGCACAACGAAACCTCGACCGGCGTCGCATGCGACATGGCGGCGTTGGCGCCGATCTTACGCTCGCACGGCGCCTTCACGCTCGTCGATTCGGTGAGCGGTCTGGGCGCGTGCGAGTTTCGCATGGACGAGTGGGGTTACGATGCAGTCGTCACCGCGTCGCAAAAAGGTTTTGCGGCGCCGCCCGGCGTTGCAATGGTGAGCTTGAGCGAGCGCGCCTGGGGGCGCGTGGCGAGCGCGCGATCCCCGCGCTACTACTTCGATCTGGTACGCGCGAGGGAGTTCGCGCGCTCAGGCGAGACCCCGTGGACGCCTCCGATCTCGATTCTCTTTGCGCTTGACGTCGCGCTGCAGCGCTATCACGCCGAGGGCATGGAGGCGGTTTACGCGCGCCACGCGCGCTTTGCCGAACTCGTTCGCACGGCCCTGACGCAATTCGGGTTTACGCTCGTCTCGCGGCCGGGCGCGCATTCGCCGACGGTCGTCGCCGCCTATCCGCCCCCGGGCGTCGATCCCAAGAGCCTGCTGCGTGCCTTGCGCGTGAATCACGGCCTCGTGCTCGCCGGCGGGCAAGAGGAGCTTGCCGGAAAGATCGTCCGGTTCGGGACGATGGGCGACGTGACCGACGCCGACGTTCGCGGCGCGCTCGCGGCGATCGAGGGCGAGCTGCGCGTTATAAGTGGTGTCGCCTGAAGTACGGCAGCACGAAGGGGCGCGCGAACCACGGAATCGTCGAGAGTAACGCGTCGTCGATCGGTGCGTCGTAAGCGACGAGGTAGGGCGCTAGGCGCGATTGATGCAGACTCTGGCGGATGTCGGGTGAGAGCGGAAAGAAGAGCGCGATAAAGAGCATGAGCCATAGCAGAATAGCGCCCTTGGCAAACCCTATGACGGCGCCGCCGAGCGCGTTGCCGATGCCAAGCAGCGGAAGCTTGGCGATCCTGCCGAGCAGACGCGCCACGATCAAGATCGCGATATAGGTGGCCAAACCGGTCGCGAACATACCGACGACGTGCGCCGATCCGGGGCCAAGATTGAGCAGCCGCTCGATCTGCGGGTCGAAGCTTCCGTTGTAGAACCACGGCGTCACCAGCGCCGCCGTCACCGCAACGGCGCCCCCGAGCTCCGAAACGAAGCCGCGCGCGTAGCCTTTGAGCGTAGCGATGGCCAGCACGATGACGATGACGCAGTCCGGCCACGCGATCCCCGCGATCACGTTCGAATCGTTGCTCCAAAGCGTACGCGCACCGCGTCGAGCACGCGCGCGATGGCCGCATCGGCTTCCTCATCGGTGATCGTCGCATCGAATCGTTGGAGCGTAATGCGTACGGCAAGGCTCTTGCGCCCCTCGCCCACCTGCGGCCCGCGATACTCGTCGAAGACCGTCACGCCGGCGCAGAGCGGACCGAGTACGGCGGCGGCCGCGCTTTCGATCGCCTTCGCGGGGACGCCGGTCTCGACCACGAGCGCGAGGTCGCGATAGGTCGAGGGAAAGCGGGAGGGTGGACCGTAACGCGGCGTGCGGTATGACGGAAGCGATCCGACGTCGAGCAGACAAAGATACGCGTTCGCTTTGAGATCGCCGGCTTTCGTCAAGCGCGGATCGACAGGGCCGATGACGCCGACTTCGACGCCGTCGAGCGAGACGAAACCCGTCTTGCCGGGATGAAAGCCGGGACGTGTAGCGGGCCCGGTCTCGGCGCGCCGTCCGGTGACTTCGCGCAGGAGAGCCTCACACTCGCCTTTGAGGCGCAGAAACGACGAGTCGCGCCACGGCGGCTCGCCCGTGCGAGCTTCGGAGAACGCGAACGCGACTTCCGTCCGTTCCACGATGCGCTCGCCATCGGCGCGAAACACATCGCCGATCTCGAAGACGCGCGCCGGCACGGGAGCGCGGGCGAGGTACTCGATCAACCCCGGGAGCAGCGAGTCCCGAAGAAAGCGATGCTCTTCGGAGAGCGGATTGCGAACCGCGACGGCAGAGGCTCCGGGGGTACCGCGCAGCGAGTGCGTGACGTTTTCGCGATAGCCGAGTCCGGAGAGCGCGCGCGCGATGTGGTTCTCAAAATCGAAGGATGCGCTCGAGATTTCGTGTGCAGGCACCGACGGAACGACGGCCGGGATTCGTTCGTACCCCTCGACGCGCGCAACCTCTTCGATGAGGTCCGCCGCGATCGCGAGATCCCGCCGCCACGGTGGGGGCGTGACGGAGAGCGCGCCGTTTTGGCCGATCGTGACCGCGCAGCCGAGTGCGCCGAGGTGAGATGCTATTCGTTCGGGAAGGAGCGAGATGCCCAAGAGACGCTTCACCTCGGAGGCCCGCAGCGCGATGGGTTGCGCGGGCACGATCTCTGCGCCGAAGGCATGCGGCCGATAGGCCGTCGCGCCGAGGTCCCGCAACAACTGGGCGGCGCGCGCCGCACCGATATCAGCTAGCGCCGGCGCTAAGGATTTCTCGTGTCGCGCCGACGCCTCGCTGCGCAAACCCTGTTCGGCACTCATACGCCGAACGCGCGCGCCGTTGAAGTTCGCAGCCTCGAGCACGATCGCGCTCGTCATAGGCGTCACTTCGCTCGATGCCCCTCCCATCAGCCCGGCAAGGCCGAGCGCCCGCTCGTCGTCGGCGATGACGAGCGCTTGGGGTGTTAGCGTGCGCTCCACGCCGTCGAGCGTCACGATCTTCTCGCCCACATGAGCGCTGCGAACAGTCAATCTCATCGCAGCGATGGCATCCGCATCGTAGAAGTGCAGCGGTTGCCCCGTCTCGAGCATCACGTAGTTCGAAACGTCGACGAGATTATTGATCGGGCGCTGTCCCGCGAGCGCGAGGCGAATGCGCATCGCGGCCGGCGCGGCGCCGACCTTCACATCGTCGAAGCGCTGCGCCACGAAACGATGGCAATCGGGCGATTCAATCGAGACTCGGGGTTCGGCGCCGGGCGGCTCCGGTGCCAGTCCGGGATTCGCGAACGACGGCAGCGCTAACGCAACGCCGTAGGATGCCGCAAGCTCGCGGGCCAGGCCGATGACGGACATCGAGTCGGGCCGGTTGGCTGTGATCTCGACGTCGAGCACGTCGGTCTCGAGCCCGAAGAACTCGACGACGTCGAGGCCCGGATCGATCGTACGATCGAGCTGCATGATGCCCTCTTCAAACCATTCGGGCGGCAAGGCCAGCTCTTGCGCGGAGATCATCATGCCCTCCGACGCGACGCCGCGCATCGTCTTGGCCTCGATCGTCAGCGAAGGAAGGTTCGCGCCGATCGTTGCGACGGCAATCGTCTGTCCTGCCGCGACGTTCGTCGCGGCCGTTGCAATCGTCAAGGGAGCGGAGCGCCCGACGTCGACGCGCGCGACCAGGAGACGGTCCGCATTCGGATGCTTTTCGACCCTCTCGATCCTGCCGGTAACCACGCCGGTGATTCGTGGCCGCCGTTGGATTCCGGCGACGGGAAAGCCGAGCATTGCGAGCCGGTCGGCAATCGCTTGCGTATCGTTCGGCAGCGCGACGAACTCGCGCAGCCAGCTTATCGGAACGTACACCGCTCTCTCGTCAAGCGAGTTGCGCGAGAAAATCGGGGTCGCTGTCGACGAATCGGCGAATGTCGTCGACTTCGTATCGCGTCAGCCCGAGCCGCTCGACGCCGAAACCGAAGGCCCATCCGGAATAGCGGTCGGGATCGTATCCAACCTCGCGCAGGACGTTCGGATGCACCATCCCGGCGCCGCCGAGCTCTATCCATCCCGAACCGCCGCACATCGTACATGAGGAGACGCCGCGCGCGTCCCCCTCGTCGCGACCGCGGCACTTCGGGCACGTCGTGTCGACCTCGGCGCTCGGCTCGGTGAACGGAAAATATGACGGACGGAAGCGCACGTTCTGATCCGGGCCAAAGAGCTCGCGGCAGAGGCCGGTGAGCATCCCCTTCAAATGCCCGAAGTGAATACCTTCGGCGACGAGCAAGCCTTCGACTTGATGAAACTGAAAGAGATGGCGCGCATCGGCGGCATCGCGCCGAAAGCACTTTCCGGGCGCGACGATCGCGATCGGCGGACGGTGCTCCTGCATCGTACGAATCTGCATCGGTGACGTGTGCGGCCGAAGCAGCACGCTGTCGGTGAGCCAGAAGGAATCGAAGCTTTCGCGCGCCGGGTGGTCGCTCGGAATGTTGAGCGCGTCAAAGTTGTAGTAGTCGGGTTCGGCCTCCGGGCCAATGACGACCGCAAAGCCGTGCCGGGTGAAGTAGGCACAGCTATCGAGGATGATGCGCCGAACGGGATGGATCGAGCCGGCCGTCGCAGGGATCGCAGGAAACGTCACGTCGATCGATGCGGCCAGCTCGGACTCGAATGCACGCGATTCAATGCGCGAGCGCAGCTCGTTCAAACGCGTCTCCATCGCCTCGACGGCGTCGTTGATAAGCTTTCCGGAGTCTCGCCGCTCCGCAGGCGGCAGCGTACCGATGGTGCGCCGCACTTTCGTTACTTCGCCGTTCCGTCCGAGGTACGCAATGCGCACGCTCTCGAGCGCCCGTTCGTCGGCAGCGCCTTGCGCAGCGGCGTTAAAACGCAGTTGCAGCTCGCGAAGGTTCTCGGTCAGATCGGTCATCGCTCTACCAAAGCAAAGCGCCCGGTTCGTTCTACGTTACCGGGCGCCTCCAAAACCGCTGTTGACTCGTGCTGCGCGGCCGGGACGGTCTTAGCTCGGCAATGGAGCCGCGTGCAGCCTTCGATACGCGAGATAGGCGTCGATCGAACCCGTTTGGGCGAAAAGCCTCCAGAAGAGATTGGACGTTGCCATGCGCTTGCAGTCTCCTTCTGAGCCGTCGGCTCCGGGGCGGCCCATTACGTCGCCTGAGTATACCACGCGACTTTTAACACCGGTAGTCTTGACTTTTTGAGGCCAAAGCACTCTCTTGACAAACCACTTTAGAGGCCCGTATTGCGCTGCCCCCGCGTCGCCTCGTAGAGGGCAATCGAGCCGGCGACCGCCGCGCTGAGGCTCTCCGCGGCGCCTGGCATGGGAATCGCGAGCACCCGGCTGCAGAGGCTCTCCCACCGCCCGAGGCCATGGCGTTCGTGCCCGACGACGAGCGCCAGGGGTGGTTCCCAGCCCTCCGCAGTCAGCGGGCTCCCGTCCGCGGCCAATCCCAGGATCCGCACCCCGGCGGAGGCCGCCGCGCCCCCCGCCTGCGTCGGATCCGCGACGCTGAGAGCGAGCCGAAAGATCGCTCCCATCGAGCCTCGGACGACCTTCGGGTGGTACGGGTCGACGCCGAGCCGGCCGAAGAGGACTCCCCCGCAACCGAAGGCGTCGGCAGAGCGCAGCAAGGTGCCGGCGTTGGCCGGGTCGTTGAGGTCGGCGAGGACCAAGATCGGCGTTCCGCTCCGGAAGAGCTCGTCGACGCTTCGCAACCGTAGTTCCGCAACGGCGACGATGCCGCCGGGCGTCTCGAGGTCGGAGATCCGCGCAGCGGCCGCCTCGTCGAGCAGGAACACGGGAGTCCCCGCAGCCTCGAGCAGGCGCAGCAGTGGGGCGTCGGCGTACGCCTCGCGCGTCGCGTAGAGCTCCATAATCGAGATGTCGGCCCGCACCGCTTCGGCGAGCATCGTTTCGCCTTCGAAGGCAAAGCGCTGCTGCTCGCGACGTCCTTTTACCGAGCGCAGAGCACGCACCGCGCGCAACCGCTCCGATCGGATTCCTAGTTGCGTCGCCATCGTCCGCTCAGCCAGCCGCGCGTGCCGATCATAATAAGGCCGGCGAAGATCGCCGCCAGCGCGATCGCAATCTTGTCGTTGAAGTGGTGCGGCACGAGCGTTCGCACGAGCAGGAAGACCGCCGCGACGAAGACCAGCAGGAAATACGCGAGCCAGGCGATTTCGACGCGGACCGAGGAGCGTGATTGCCGCATTTTCGATGCTACGAGGCGCGGCCAGGACGTTCCGCCAAGCCCGGCTGATGGAAGAGCAACCCGAGGTCATCGAGTCGCGCCGTATCTTTGAGGGACGCGTCTTCAACGTACGCAGCGACCGGCTGCGCTATCCCGACGGCAGCGAGCATCGCGTCGACGTCGTCGAGCACGGCACTTCGCTTGCGATCGTCGCGAGCCCGGCCCCAAACGAGCTCGTGCTGGTGCGTCAGTATCGCCATCCGGCCCGCTCGATGCTCTGGGAGATTCCAGCCGGAACCGCCGAAGCCGGCGAAGCGCCTCGTGACGGCGCAAGACGGGAGCTGCGCGAGGAGACCGGATACGCGGCAGGGCGTATTCGGCAGATTGGCTCTCTCTGGATGACGCCGGGCTTCTGCTCGGAGGTCATGCATTTTTTCTACGCGGACGAGCTGGTCGCGGGAGAGCCGGCCTTCGACGACGACGAGCGCATCGAAGTTTCGACCTTTAGCTATCAGGCGGCACGGCGGTTGGTCGCTAAGGGAACGGCCGACGCAAAAACCGTCCTGGCCCTGTTTTGGCTGCAGGGCGGAGAAGATGAAATTGGAAGTCAGTTCCGTCGATAAGTTACTGTAGGCATGCCCCGAGCATGTCGAAGGTAACGCTCGCGTCGCCGTTGCTACCGGCGTGGCGGAGATCGGTCTTGGAGGTAAGGTCGTGGAAATTCCTAGCGATATCGACGCCGTCTTGAAGCGATTGCTGGAGCGCAACCGCGACGGCGCCGAACAATCGGTGCTGGCCCCCGAGGACGAAACGTACTTGAACTCACTGATCGCCTCGGTTCGCGGCGGACGCCGCGCCGTCTTGATCGTCGAAGACGCCGACGAACATCTCCGTTACATGTTCAGCAACGCGACTCGTGCCGAAGCGGTCACGATGTTGGGCAAAGTCGTCGAGGCTACGGGGCGCCGCCTCGCCGACGGCGACGATTAATCCGCCGATTGAGGTTTCCTAGGCGAAGAGGGTAATCCCGTCGATCTTTCCGTCGGGCGCAAGCTCGAAGTCGTAGTGGTATTGGGCGCGCGGATAGCGCACTAAGAATTCATAGAGCGTGTCGCCGTTCGATTCGGTTTTGCTCGAAAGCGGGACGATGACTTGGAGCCGCCCCAGCGCAGCAAAATTCTCCCGAGCAACGAGATCGTCGGTGAGAATCGCGCTGAATGCCGGCGTCAGCTCGGCGCGGTCGATACGTCCCGACGCGAGCAGCGCGAGCCAGTCCCTCGCCTTCGTCACGATCGCGTTGTCGAGCTGCACGGTGGCCGGCGCAACGAGGACGTCGAGAACGCGCGCGGCCACTTCCTCGGGAATCGTGACGCTGCCGTGGAGCGAATCGGCGTTCGAGAGAACGATGACGCCGAGGTGTTGGTCGGGTAAGACGGCATTGGTCGCGCGGTAACCCGAAATCTCGCCGTTCGTCCAGTCGAAGGGCTTGCCGCCCCGCCGATCGATGACCCATCCCATGCCGTAATGCGTCGCACCGTCGGTCACGCCCGGCGTAAAGATCGTGCGCACGGCGTCAACCCGAAGCAAGACCGGCATCTCGATGTCCCATTTGGCCAAATCGTCGATCGTCGAGACCAGGCCCGCATCGCCGCCGAGCCAGGACGGATCCCAACCCGGGGCCGCGGCGAATGCAGTGCCGTTTCGAGTGTAGCCCGTCGCGTGCGCCGGCGAGATGCCGCTATCGCCCGCCAGAAACGTGCTGTTCATGATCAAGGGTAGGAAGATGTGCTGCTCGAGATAATCGGAGAGCGTCACACCGCTGGCTCGTTCGACCACCAGACCCGCAAGCAGATAATTGAGCGGGTTGTTCTGGTAGACCGTTCCCGCGGGCGCTGCCGGCTTTCCCTTGTCGACTGCCGCAAAGATATCGGCATCTCTGACCGGGTGGGTGAAGTCGGTCGACGAGCCGTGCGGCGGAACGTACTGCGCCAGGCCGGAGGTTTGCGTGAGGAGTTGAGCGATCGTGACGCCGTTCGCCGACTGAAACTCGGGCACGTACTTCGAAACCGGATCGTCGAGCTTGAGCTTGCCGTCCTGTGCAAGCAGCAGAATCGCCGCGGCGGTGAACTCCATCGTAAGGCCGCCGACGTAAAACTCGGTATCCGCCGTCATGCCGGCGTGTGGGGCGATGGTCGAGAATCCAAACCCGCGCGCGTAGACGAGCCGGCCGTCGTAGACGATGCCGATGGCAATCCCCGGCGTGCGCCCGGAATGCACCTCGTCGATCGCGATCCGGTCGATTTGGCCGGCGATCGCCGGCGACCAGGCCAGCGAGTTTTGCGGGTCCGCCGGCGCCGGCCCGCTCTGCGTAAAGAAACCGAGGATCAGAGCCGTCGCAAAGGCGGCGCCCAGACGAATCATGCCGAAGATTATATACCTTCACGCCGCTCCGCGGCTAGGCGTTATGCGGCTGCCGCGTTACTTTTGAGCCGCTTTTTTCGCCAAATTCAGCAGAACGCCGAATGCCTTTGCGTCCGAAACGGCAAGGTCGGCGAGCGCCTTCCGATTGAGCGAGACCCCCGACTTCTTCAAGCCGTGCATGAAGAGCGAGTAGGAGAGGCCTTCCCTTCGTGCTGCGGCGTTGATCCGGCTGATCCAGAGCGAGCGGAAGTCGCGCTTGCGGACCCTGCGATCGCGAAACGCGTACGCCAGCGATTTAAGGAGGGCTTCGTTTGCGACGCGATAGTTGCGCCGCCGCGCTGCGCGAAATCCTTTGACGAGCTTCATGACCTTGCGGCGATGCTTGAGGCCTCCAACGCCGCGTTTGATGCGTGCCATTACGTCAGCCCCCCGCTACACCAAATACGGGATGGTCGGCGCGAGACGCTTGAGGTCGCCCTTAAACGTCGGCTGATCCTTGCGGAACTTGCGCTTGCGTTTGCGCGGCTTCTTGCTGAGAATGTGACCGCAGCCGTCGAACTGGTGACGGTGCAGTACTTTGCCGCTCGCGGTAACCTTCACGCGCTTGGCGGTTCCTCGATGCGTTCGAATTTTAGGCACTGGTTCGCTCCTTCGTCTGAACTGAAAATTTCGGCGGACCGGTCGGCGTGGCGCGCGGCGCCAAGATCATGAACATGTTTTTTCCTTCCAATCGCGCCTCGCGTTCCACCGTGGCCAGCGGCGTCATGTCCTCGGCCATTCGGTCGAGCAGTCTACGTCCGAACGACGTATACGTGATCTCTCGCCCGCGGAACATGATCGTCACCTTTATCTTGCTCCCGTCGAGCAGAAGCCGTTCGGCCATTCGCGCCTTCGTCTCGTAATCGTGCGTCTCGATCTTCGGCCGCAGCTTCACTTCCTTCAGCTCGAAGTGGCGCTGCTTCTTTCGAGCGTCCTTGTCTTTTTTCGACTGCTCGTATTTCAGCCGGCCGTAGTCGGCGATCTTGCAGACCGGCGGCTGGGCGTTGGGCGAGACCTCGATTAGATCGAGCCCGGCAACTCGTGCGCGCGCCAGCGCATCTTCGGTCGGCAGAATCCCGAGTTGGTTTCCGTTCTCGTCGATCACCCGAACCGCACGAATGCGAATTTGATCGTTGACGCGCAGGAGTTTTGCTATGTGTTCATCTCCAAATGAAAAAGGCGCCGCCGGAGCAGCCCCACTGCGGAACCGGCCGAGAGTTCCCTAAGTGAAGACCGGATCGCCCGCAAGCATCCGGTGAGCGGAGTAAAGCCGCTGCTTCGGCCCGACAACGATATCACGCCCGGGCGGGGGAGTGTCAAGGGCGCGGGGTGACCGCTTCGAGTGCGTCCGCAAAGCGCTCGAGGAAGTACCCGACGGCCTCGTCGTCGATCACGAGGGGCGGAGCGACCCGTAGGACGTCGCGGCGCGTATCCTTGGCCGCCACGCCGCGTTCGAGCAACGCCTCGGAGAGCCGGTGAGCCGGAAATCGAAGCGCGACGCCGATGAGCAGGCCGCGACCTCGAATCTGCGCGATCGAGGGCGACGCGATGGCCTTCAACCCGGCGACGATGGAGGCGCCCGCGCGACGCGCTCGCGAGGGGAGCTCCTCGGAAACGACGACGTCGAGGGCCGCGTCCGCCACCGCCGAAGCGAGCGGATTCCCGCCGAACGTGCTGCCATGATCGCCGGGCGCGAAGAGAGCCATCAAGTCGTCGTTCGCCAGGGCCGCGGAGACGGGGTAGTAGCCCCCGCCGAGCGCCTTCCCGACGATCAGCACGTCCGGCTTTACGCCTTCGTAGTCGCAGGCGAACATCTCGCCGGTTCGGCCGAATCCGGTCTGCACTTCGTCGGCGAGCAAGAGCACTCGGCGCTCGCTGCAGAGCGCGCGAACGCGTCGCAAGTAGCCGTCGGGCGGGACGTTCACTCCCCCTTCGCCTTGAATCGGTTCGATCAGAATCGCGCAGGTGTTTGGAGCGATCGCCCCTTCGAGCGCATCGAAGTCGCCGAAGGGAACGCAAACGAAGCCCGGCAGAAACGGACCGAAGCCCGCGCGATACTCCGGCGTCGTGCTGGCGCTGACGGCGGCGATCGTGCGCCCGTGAAAGTTGTTCTCGAAGACGACGATCTCGGCGCGATCTTCTACGATTCCCTTGGCTGCGTAACCCCACCGGCGAGCAAGCTTGATCGCGGTCTCGACTGCCTCGACGCCGGTGTTCATCGGCACGGCTTTGTCGTAACCGCAGAGACGCGTCAGCTTCGCGAGGAACCCGGGCATCCGATCGTTATGCAGCGCGCGCGACGTGAGCGTGAGCCGCCGTGCCTGTTCGACGAGCGCGGCGTGGACACGAGGATGACAATGTCCGACGTTGAGGGCCGAGTAGGCGCTGATGCAGTCGAGATACCGTTTGCCGGCGAGGTCCCAAAGCCAGACGCCCTCGCCTCGCTCGGCGACGAGATCGAGCGGCGCGTAGTTGCGGGCCCCGTACCGCTCCTCTTCGGAGATCAATTCTCTCGCACGGTCCGACAGGAGATACACGGCGTGGCTGTTAAGGAATTTTCCTTGGCTACCTGCTTTGACCGTCTCGAGCGGCTTATCGCTCGCGACCACCCCGGCGTCGCCGCCGGCGGACGCACGATTGCCTGCGTGCATTCGTCGCGGCGGGAGCGTGCGGTCGTTCTTCTCCACGGCATGAGCGCGAGCCCGATGCAATTCGAGCGCGTGGCAAACGATCTGCACCGCCGCGGGCACAACGTGCTCGTTCCCCGTCTCCCTCACCACGGTCACGCCAATCCGCTCTCAACCGCGCTCGCGCGACTTCAGGCCGAAGAGCTTTACGACGCGGTGGCCGAGTACGTTGCGATCGCGCAGGAGCTCGGCGAGCGCGTGACGGTTGCGGGATTCTCGCTCGGCGGTCTGCTCGCGGCTTGGGCCGCACAGCACCATGAGATCGAGCGCGCCGTTCCGATCGCGCCCTTCTTCGGAGTCTCCTGGATTCCGAACCGGTTGATGGGCCCCGTTGCCGAGCGGTTGCTGCGCGTGCCGAATCGCTTTCACTGGTGGAATCCGATCCTTCGCGAACGGCAATACCTCGCGACGAGCGGTTATCCGCGTTATGCGACGCACGCGATCGCGCATTCGTACCGCATCGCACGCTCGCTGCTCGACGAAGCTCGCGCGAATCGTCCGGTCGCCGAACACGTTACTATCGTCGCCAACGCAACCGAACTCGCGGTCAACAACTACGCGATTCGGCGCCTCTACGAAACGTGGCGCCGGCATCGTCCCGAGGGCGTCGAGCTGGCCATACTCACCGGGCTGCCGCTCTCGCACGACATCGTCTCACCGCTGCGCCGCCGGCGCCTCGCCGATCGCGTGCATCCGCATCTCCTGCGTGCGATCGATCCGGTCGCGGCGGTCCAAACGGCCTAATTGTAGTTGCGCAGCTTCGGCCAGACCGAAGCGAGCGGCGTCGTGATCCCCTCGCAAATCGAGATGGGGAATCCGTTCTCAAACGGGCGTCCCCACGGATTCGAAAATCGCGCCACGATGCGGTGAACTCGGAAGAGGTGCGCATCCCGGTCGCATTCTCCGTGAACGTCGATCACGACGTTGCCGGTATAGCCGCGCGTCCCCCACATCCAATACTGATTGTGACCCGAGAGCACCGGCGGCAGGCCGTACTCCGCTCCGAAGAAATCGATCGCCGAAGCCTCACCGTAGTTGCTGGCAAGAATCGCCGCCTGGGCGCGCTTCGCGGGCGGCAACGAATAGTAGATTTGGGCGACGAGAGCCGCGAGCTCGCGCCATCCGTGCATGTCAGCCCAGTCGGGCGGCAGGTTGCCGATTCTGGTGCGTTCCGATTTTGCGAGCTTCACCTCGTGCGCCAACATCGTTTGCGCGACGCGGTCGTAGGCCGACATAGTTCGCTCCGGCAAGACCGGCATGAGCAGCGGGACGAGCAGGAGGCCCGCGCCCAGAACGTAGAGGGCGAGCGCCGGGCGCCAAACCATCTTCGTTTGAGTCCAGGCTTCGATCGTCACCGCGCCCGCGGCGATGAGGATCGGGTAGACGTCGCCGGGATAATAATCCTTTCCGTGGAGCAGAATCATCTGCGCGATCAGCGCGAGGTAGGCGATGCCGAGAAAGCGCGCGTCGCTGCGGCGCAGTAACGCGAACAATCCGATGACGGAAACCGGCGCGAACAGCGGGTGCACGATCATCACCTGCGTGACGATGTAATCGAGAGCGGAGAGCTGCGCGTTCTTATACTCGCCGGCGTTTCGGAGCAACGACCACATCGGGTACCCGTGGCTCGCCTGCCACAGGAAGCTCGGAAGAGCGATTGCCCCAGCCAGGAATACGCCGCCGAAAAACCACGGCGTCAGCAGAACGCGCCGCTGGGGCACGAGCAGCAGTCCCGCAAGCATCGACACGGCGAAGAAGACGACGCTGTACTTGCTCTCCAACGCGACGCCGAGGACCGCGCCGACAGCGAGCCACCAGCGAGGGTCGCCACCCTTCACGATGCGCAACACGTAGAGCGCCGCAAGTGGCCAGAGCCACAAGCCGACGATATCGGTCGTGATCGTCGTCCCGAAGTGCATCAAAGCCGGAGTCAGCGCGGCAACGAGCGCGGCGAAGAACTCGGCGAAGGCGCCGCCGCCCAGCTCGATCGCGAGCAGGCAGGTCATGTAGACCGAGGCGGCCGCAAAGAACGCGGGAACCGCTCGCAGTAGAAAGAGCGAGTGTCCAAAAAGTTGCGAACCGGCGGCCAGAAGCGGCACGATCGGCGGCTGGTCGACGTAGCCCCAGGCCGGGCGGAAGCCGCAGATCACAAAGTACAGCTCGTCGCGAAAGAAGCCGTAGTGCGGGTTGGCGATCAGATGCACGATCAGCGTCGCGAGCGCCGCGGCCGCCGGGATGGCGCGGACCCGAAGCGCTGTGCTTGGGCGCGAACGCCCGCTTCGATCGCCTACCATGATGAAGAGTGGGGTGTGCCGCTCCACGGCGACTCTTCCCTTTTCGAGTTGCTCGTACTCGAAGGGGCGCAGGCCGGTCTCTCGTGGGAGACGGTGCTGCGCAAGCGCTCTCGTTACCGCGAGCAATTTGCGGGCTTCGATCCGGCACGAGTCGCGCGGTTCACGCCGGCGCGGATCGAGCGGCTCCTGCGAGATCCGGGCATCATTCGAAACCGCGCCAAGATCGAATCGGCGATCGACAACGCGCGAGCCGTGCTGCGCGTGCAAAAGGAGTTTGGAAGCTTCGACGCGTTCCTGTGGGGCTTGGTCGGCGGAGCGCCGATCGTCAACCGGCGCCGGCGCATCGAGCAGCTTCCCGCTGCAACCGACGAATCGCGTGCGTTGAGCGCCGAGCTGCGGCGACGCGGGTTCCGCTTCGTGGGCCCGACGATTTGTTATTCGTTCATGCAGGCGGCCGGAATGGTGAACGACCACCTCGTCGACTGCGCGTGGTACCGCTCCGCCCGATCGTTCGAGAAGGAGTAAGGCAGCGCTCTTGGGCATGCAGCGGCGTGAAGAGCATGATCGTTCGAAAAAGCAAGACGCCGGTTGCCATTGGTCTCATCCTCGCGATTTTTGGGCTGGCTGCGTGCCACGGCTACGGGCTCCCGTTCGGCGCTCCGATCGAGAGCGCGGGCGATCGCGGCGCGGGGCGTCACGCGGCGACGCCGATCCAGCACGTGGTCGTAATCGTTCAGGAGAATCGGACGCCGGATTATCTCTTCCAAGGCATACCGGGCGCCGACATCGCGAAATACGCTATTGACTCGCAGGGCGAGCGCGTGCCGCTGCGCCAGATTTCGCTGCGCACGCAGTGGGACCTCAAACACTCCCATGCCGCGTTCCTCAGAGATTACGACCATGGCAAGATGGACGGTTTCGATGCGGGATTACCGGAACAGTTCCACCTTCGGCCCTTCGGCTATGCACCCGAATCCGAGGTTGCGCCCTATCACGAGATGGCGAAAGAGTACGCGTTCGCCGACCATATGTTTCAGAGCAATCAAGGGCCGAGCTTTCCCGCGCACTTGTACATCGTGAGCGGCACGGGCGGCGATCCCGCCATCGCTCCGTATAAGGCCGCGAGCAATCCGCACGACCGGATCAACGGAAGGCCCGCGCCCGGCGGTTGCGACGCGCGCCGGTCGGTCTACGTCGAGACGATCGATCCGCGCGATGGGGATCCCGGCCCCAAACCCTTCCCATGCTTCAATCGCGCGGTGCTTTCCGATCTTCTGCACGCCGAGCACGTGACGTGGCACTACTACCAGCCGCATCGCGGGGCGGGCCGCTGGGAGGCGATGGACGCGTATCGCCACGTTCGCTACAGCCGGCAGTACCAGAACGTGATCTGGCCGTCGCAGACGATTCTCACCGACATCAAGCAGGGCCGTCTGGCGAACGTATCGTGGGTGATCCCCGCCGGCGCTTGGTCGGACCACGCGGGGCGTCTCGGCTCCACGAAAGGGCCTTCGTGGGTCGCGGCGATCGTCAATGCCGTGGGCGAGAGCAAGTATTGGAGGAGCACGGCGATCTTCATCACGTGGGACGATTGGGGCGGCTGGTACGACCACGTCCCGCCGACCATTTACAATTCGTACGAGCTTGGTTTTCGCGTCCCGCTCGTCGTCGTTTCGCCCTACGCCAAGCGAGGCTACGTCTCGAAAGTCCATCACGAGTTCGGGAGCATCCTGGCCTTTACCGAAGAGACGTTCGGCATTCCGAAAGGCGCACTTGGCTCGACGGATCGCCGCGCCGACGACCTCATGGACCTCTTCGATTTTAAGCAGAATCCGCGGGAGTTTCACCGCATCGACGCTCCGCCGTTTCATCCGGGAAACGACGCCGAGCAGACCGTCGAGGATGAGGACCCCTAGTGTGCTGTCCCAGAAGTTCGGTGCATAAAGTCGCGAGCGCCGGAGCGCACTGGCGAGGCGCGAGGAGGGAGCGTAGCCGTAGCTCTGTGACCGACGAGCAACAAAGCCAGTGCGCATCCGCCGCCGCGACCCTTCGGGCTGGCCGTTTGACGGTCGCGGGCTGCGTCACTCTTCGCTCGCAAAGCGCTGCTTTTGTCGCTCATCGTTCCTTGCCCGCACTCCACCAAACGGCCAGCTTTATACATCGAACTCCTGGGACAGCACACTAGGGAACCTCCTAGGAACCGAAGAGCTCGCGCAGTTTAAACTTCTGAATCTTGCCGGTGACGGTCATCGGAAAGGAATCGGTAAAGCGGACGTAGTGCGGAATCTTGAAGTGCGCGATCCGGCCGCGGCAGAACTCGCGCAGATCTTCTTGCGTCAACGCCGCTCCATCGTGCAGGATGACCCAAGCGCAGAGCTGTTCGCCGAACGTTTCGTCGGGAACGCCGACGACGCTGACGTCCCGGATCGCGGGGTGGCCGAAAAGAAACTCTTCGATCTCTCGCGGATAGATATTCTCGCCGCCGCGAATGACCATATCCTTGACACGGCCGCAGACGCTAACGTACCCATCGTCGTCCATGATCCCGATGTCGCCCGTATGCATGTAGCGTGCGGGATCGATCGCAGCCGCGGTGCTCTCGGGGTCGTTCCAGTAGCCGAGCATCACGAGGTAACCGCGCGCACAGATTTCGCCCGGCGTGCCGCGCGCAACGGTTTCGCCGCGCTCGTCGACGATTTTCGCCTCTACGTGCGGATGCACGCGGCCGACCGTCGCGACCCGCTTCTCGACCGGATCGTCGGTCGCGGTTTGAAACGAGCACGGCGAGGTTTCGGTCATGCCGTACGCGATCGTTACTTCTTCCATGTGCATCTCGCCGCGCACGCGCTTCATCACCTCGATCGGGCAGGGCGCTCCCGCCATGACCCCCGTCCGAAGCGAAGTAACGTCGTAGGATGAAAAATCCGGTAGCGCCAGCTCGGCGATGAACATCGTCGGCACGCCGTAGAGCGAGGTGCAACGCTCGGATTCCACGGCCGCCAGCGTGGCTTGCGGGTCGAAAGCCGGAGCGGGAATCACGATCGTGGCGCCGTGCGTAACGCAGCCGAGCGTGCCGAGCACCGATCCGAAGCAGTGGTAGAACGGAACCGGAACGCAGACGCGATCCTCGGCCCTATAGTGCAAAACTTCACCGATGAAGAAGGCGTTGTTCACGATGTTGTGGTGCGATAGCGTGGCTCCCTTGGGAAAGCCGGTCGTTCCCGACGTGTACTGGATGTTTACGGGCCGGTCGCACTGCGTCGCGCGCTGCCGGTCGCGCAGCGCGGCGGGGTCGACGCGCTGTGATATCGCCGTGAGGTCGCTCCAGTGCAGATCGCCGGCCCGGCGCGGCTCGCGGTCGCCGATTGCGACCGCGCATCGCAACGCGGGCAATCCGTCGCGCACTTCTTCGAGCATTGCCAGATAGTCGCTCGTCTTGGAGTGGGTCTGCAGCAGGAGCACCGAGACCCCGCTCTGGCTCAGCGCGTAAGCGAGCTCCGCAGTACGATAAGCGGGATTGACGTTGACCAGAATCGCACCGATCTTTGCAACCGCAAACTGTGCGAGGGCCCACTCCGTGCAGTTCGTCGCCCAAATGCCGACGCGCTCGCCCTGCTCGACGGGCAACGCGATGAGAGCCTGCGCGATCTGATCGCTCGCGCGCTGCAGGTCGCGATAGGTTAGGCGAATCCCTTGGCTGCAGGAGACCAGCGCGTCCCGTTGTGGGTATATCGCGGCAATCCGATCGAGAAGATCGCCGATGGTGTCGCCTGTCAGCGGCGTGGCGCTTGCGCCCTGTGCGTAGCTCGGCGCAGGCATTAGATATAGACGCGAAGCTGGGGCCAGAGGGCGGCGAGCGGCTTGGTGATGCCGGTGCAGATCGAGATCGGTATGTCCTGCTCGTACGAGATCACCCAGGGCGGATTAAATCGGGTGACCAACCGCGCGGCGCGAAAAAGTCCGGGAAAATCGTGGCGCCCGCAGTCGCCGTCGACGTCGATGACGACGTTGCCGGTATATCCGTGAATTCCCCAAAGCCAGTAATTGTTATGTCCGGAGAGCGCCGGCGGCAGGCCGTACTTCGCCCCAAAGAAGTCGATCGCGGCCGCCTCGCCGTAGTTGCTCGCAACGATTGCCGCTTGATCTCGCTGCGCCGCCGGAAGTGCATAGTAGATGCCCGATACCGTTGCGGCGAGCTCCGGCCAGCCATGCATATCGGCCCAGTCCTCGGGCAGGGCTGCGGTGCGGTGCCGTTCGGTCGCGAGCGCGGATCGCGGGATGTGGAGCGCGCGCGCGGCGAAGGAAGTGTAACGCAGCATTGCCGTTTCGGAGAGCACCGGCAGCGCGAATGGTGCGAAGAAAGCGCCCGCCGCAATCGTCGCCGCCACGACGGCGCCGCGCACCACGTACGCCCGCTGCGTCCAGCCCTCAATTGCGGCGCCGCCGGCCGCGATCAGGATCGGATAGACGTCGGCGGGATAGTAGTACTTCGCGTGCAGCGCGACCATTATCGCAATGAGGATGAGATAGGCATACCCGAGGAAGCGCGTCACCCGTCCGCGGAGCAGCCAAATCAGTCCGATTATCCAGATGGGCCACGTAAAAAGATTTGTAACGAGCAGTTGCTGGAAAAGAAAGAGTCCGGGGGCGGCGACGACGTTCTTTCGGTTGGCGCCGTTGCGCAGCAGCTCCCACATCGGAAAACCATGGAATGCTTGCCAGAGGAAGTCGGGCAGCGCGATGAGCGCGGCGACGGCGGCGCCGGCTAAGAACCAACGCGATGCGAGCACGCGCCGCTGCGGAGTGAGCGCCAAACCCGCGAGCAGCGCCACGGCAAAGAAGAGCACGCTGTACTTGCTCTCAAGCGCGATCCCGACCGCTGTGCCGGCGGCGATCCACCAGCGCGGATCGGCTCCCTTGACGATGCGCAGCACGCAGAGCGCCGTAAGCGGCCAGAGCCAGAGGCCGACCATATCCGGTCCGACCTTGGCGCCGAAGCTCTCGAGAACCGGCGCCCCGAGGTACGCGAGGGTTGCAAGCGAGGCGGCAAAGACTCCGCCTCCGAGCTCGTATGCAAGCAAGCACGTCACGTACGCGCCGCCTGCCGCAAAGAGCGCCGCAACCGCGCGCAGCGCGAAGAGCGAATGGCCGAAAAGCTGGGAGCCGGCGGCGAGAAGCGGCACGACCGGCGGTTGATCGACGTAGCCCCACGCCGGATGGAAGCCGCAAATGATGAAGTAGAGCTCGTCGCGGAAGAAGCCGTAGTGCGGATTGGCCGCGAGGTGAATGCCGAGCGTGACGAGCGCGGCGATCGCCGCGACCCTCGTTCGCACCTGAGGTTCCTAAGTGGGGTCGAAGGCGTCGCTGCGAATCATCGCCTCGGAGATCTCGCGTGCCCGGCGATAACGGCCGCGCGCCGCATCGTTCACTTCGGCCGGAAGCTCTGCGAGAATCCGTTCGAGCTCTTCGCCGAACGTCGTGCCGATCGAGTCGGGGGTGTAGCCCTCCCGGTAACGGAGCCGCTGCGCGATCATCAGCCGGTAGATTCGGTCGGTCGCGAGATCTTCCATGTACCCGTCGAGCAGGCTCGCTCCGCGCCCCTCAAGGATGCCGTTGCGATAGCGAATCACGCTGCGCACCGCCGCGCGCGTCCCCTCGATCGTCAGGGCGTCACTTCGTAAAGCTCGTGGTACGGGTCGAGCGTAGCGTAATCGCGCGAGCCCGGGACGCCGTCGACGTCGTGCGGGTTGACGAGGACGAAGATCCGCCGGCCTTTCGCCCATAGCCGGTAGATCGGAGTTCGCAGCCGGTCGTCGGAGACGATGACGCGCCCTGGGAGCGAATCGTCGACGTAGGCGCCGTAAGCCAGTGAGGTGGCGTCGAGCCAATCGGTGACGATCACGCTGCCGGGCGGCACGTACGGACGGACTGCGTCGATCACCCATCGCCCGCCCTCGGCCGGCCGATGATAGAAGAACCCGCGCTGTTGCGAGAACGCCACGCCTACGCCAATCGCCAAGAAGGTAACGAGTGCGCCGTGCAACAGCGGGTCCGTGCCGCGGCCGGAGCGCGGCGTCAGCGCGCCCAGCATCGGAACCGCGAGCCAGGATACGAGCAACCGGTATCGTCCGACGTCGCTCTCATTGGGATAGACGACCGAGAAGAGCAGTCCCGCGAGGCAGGCGAAGCTCAGCACGAGCGCCGCGCGCCAATCGTGCCGCCACGCCGCCACCAGACCGCCGAAGATCAGCAACAGCGCGAAGGTGCCGTATTGAGCGTGCATCGTCGTTATGAACGTCCAGAGCGCCGCTCCCAGGTGCACCGGGTTCAGCGAGGCGAGAAAATACGCCGGCGTCTCCGTTTCGCTTCCCGTGAGCTCCAACTCGAGGCCATGCAGCGTTCGCGGGTCGTTGTAATTCCAAAAGATGCCGCCACCGGCGCCCGGCAGCACCGCCGCCGGATCGAGGTGATGTGACGCGACGTACTGCGAGCGCAGCGGGAGATAGGAGTAGATCAGCAGCCCCGCGACGACGATGGCGAGCGAGGCTGCGACGACGCGCACCCGCGGGCGAGGCTTTGCAATCGCCGCGCCGATCAAGAACGCCGGCAGAATCCAAAGCGCGTTCGGATGTGCGGCCATCCCCAAGCCGCAGAGGCCGAAGGCCGCGAGCATCCATGTGCCGCCGCCGCCGCGCATCCAGCGCAGAAACGCGTAGATCGCGACGGCCGAGCACGCCACGGCAAGATCCTGCGCCTCGGCGCGAATCGCGTGCGACCAGGCATTCTGCGAGAACGCAAACCAGAGGGTCGCGAGCAGCGCGACGGGGATGCTCGCTCCAAACTCGAGCGCAACGCCGTATGCCGCGGCGGCCGCGACGGCCATTGCGACCCCGCTCATCGCGTTCATGCGCCACGCGACCGAGCCGAACCAAATTGCGTGCGACCACACGTATCCGGCGAGCACGTAGAACGGAAAGCCGGTCGGGTGCGAGATGCCGAGAATGTACGGAACGCCTTGCAGTTCTGCGGTGTCCCACGATCCCGGTTCCGGCGAGACGCTCGCAACGTAAACCGCCGCCGGAACGGCGAAGGCCGCCAGCAGAGCGAGGAGGCGCGCCGCCTTCACGCCAGCGTGGGCAGTGGCAGCGATGGACGCGTGGAGAGATCGGGGCGCAGCTCGACGTATCCTTCGAGCGCGCGATCCATCAGCTGCAGCGCGAGCTCGAGCTGTGGATCTTTTCCGTCGCGGTAATCGTGTGGGGCGATGTCGACGTCGTAATCGGGATCGGTCCCGTGGTTCTCCACGCCCCACCCGACGTCGACGAACCAGAAAGAGAACTCCGGCTGCGTCGTCAGCGTCCCGTCGACGAGATGATGGTACGGCTCGATGCCGATGACCCCGCCCCAGGTACGCTTACCGACGAGCGGGCCGAGCTTGTAGAGCTTGAAGCCGTGACTGAAGATGTCGCCGTCGGAGCCCGCGAATTGATTCGTAAGCGCCACGATCGGGCCGCCGACAGACTCCGGCGGATAGGGAACCGGCGCCCCGTAGCGCGGCGCGTCGTATCCGATTCGCTTGCGCGCGAGCTTTTCGAGGAGCAGCGGCGAAACGTGCCCGCCGCGGTTGTAGCGAACGTCGACGATCAGGCCCTTGCGGTCGAATTCGCTCAGATAACCGCGATGGAACTCCGAGAAACCCCACGGGCCCATGTCGGGAATGTGCAGGTAGCCGATGCGCTCGCCGGTTCGCTCGTGCACGGCGCGTCGGTTCGTTTCGACCCAGTCGCGATAGCGCAGCGCCGCTTCGTTCGCGAGGGCCCTAACGATTACCGTGCGCTCGTGGCCTTTCTTCTCGCGCAGCGTCACCGAGATGTTCTTTCCCGACGCGTTCACCAGCAGCTGGTCCGGCGTGACGTCGCGCGATAACCGCTTGCCGCCGATCGCGACGACGCAGTCGCCCTCGGAAACGTTGAGCCCCGGCTCGGCGAGCGGTGAATCGTGATCGCGATTCCACGAGTCGCCGCGATAGACGCGCTCGATGCAATAGCCTCCGCGTTCTTCGTCCCAGCGAAGGTCGGCGCCGAGAAAGCCGCGCTGATACTGGGGCGGCTCGCGATAGTCACCGCCGTACTCGTAGGCGTGCGACGTGCCGAGTTCGCCCTGCATCTCCCAGATGAGGTCGGAGAGCTCGCCGCGCGTACGCACCCGCGGGAGCAGCGCGGCGTAGCGGTCGTAGACGCGATCCCAGTCGATGTCGCTCATGTCCTCGACCCAGAAGTTTTCGGCCTGCAAGCGCCACGCTTCCCGATACATCTGCGCCCACTCGTCGCGCGGAACGATCTCCACGCTTGCACGATCGAGTTCGATCCATCCGCTCTTGCGCCCCGGCTCGGGCAGCGGCTTCTGCTCCTCACCCTCCTCGGGAAGATCGTTGAGCGCGTCGATCGCGCGAAGGCGCTCGCGCGAGCGGTAGATCAGTGTTCTGCCGTCGCCCCCGAGCCGAATCTCGTCGCACTCCGGAGCGATCGTCGCGAGCCGCTGCTGATCGAAATCGTACGCCAACAGCGTTCCGTGCTCGTCGTTCTCGACGTCCTCGCGGCGGCTCGGCTTGATGCCCTTGACGGGAAAGCGCGTGAAGAGCACTCGCTCGCGTACCGCGACGATCTGATCGTACTCGCCCTCGTCGACGGGAAAGCCGAGCACCCGCCCGGTGATTCCGTCGAAGTCGATATCGATGTCGGCGGGTTTGCTCGGCTTGTTGTTCGACCGCTCGTTCTCGTGACGGTCGTGATGGATCGGCTTTGGCTTGGGCACGAACGGCGACGGCACGTCGCCGCGCAGCGTCACGACGAACGGCCGGCTCGCCTGCGGAAAGCTTAGATCGAACTGCAACGCGTCGTAGACCGGATTGAAGTCCCGAGTCGAGATGAAGTAGAGGTACTTTCCGTCGGGATCCCATGCCGGCGACTTATCGGTACGCAGCGGCGAGCTCACGTCGTGGACTTTACCCGAGCGCACCTTGACGACGCGAATGATCGAGCTGCCGTGCGCCGGCCACCAGACGTAAGCGACGAAACGGCCGTCGGGTGAAAATGCGAGATCCTGGATTCGATACGACGGGCAGGTATCGACGACGCGCACGCTGCCGTCATCGAGGTCGAGGAGGCAGAGATCGTGCCGGTGATTCGCAAAGGCGACCACGCTGCTCGTCGGCGAACAGACCATATCGGTGACGCGACCGATGTCGCCGTCGGTAACGAGCTTGGGATCTTCGGAGGCGTCCGCGCGCCGGACGGTGATCTGCTCGTACCCGTTGACGTCGGTGACGGAAACCAGGCGCTCGCCGTCGTGCAGCCATTGTGTGAGCCGCGTGCGAGCGCGGCTGCCCGTGCCGTAGCGGACTGCCGCTCCCTCGAAGAGCGGCATCGTAAATTCCTGTCCGCGCGCAACGAAGGCGATCTGCGTGCCATCGGGGCTCGGAACGAAATGTTCGAGCGATTCTGAAGCCTTTTCAAATCGTCGCGCCGTCTGCGGCATCGGTGAGTTCGTTGCGATCGCGATTCGGCGGACGCTCTCGCCGGCGACGGCGTAGCAGCCGATCTCCGCGCCGGCCGAGTAGACGATTCGCTTGCCGTCTGTCGAAGGAAAGCGTACGTAATACTCGCTCTCGTGCGTGTGGCGCGTGATGCCGCTCCCGTCGAGCGCGCACGAATAGATGTTGCCGATGCCTTCATGGTCGGCCAAGAAGAAGATACGATCGCCGATCCACATCGGCCAGGTTGGATTTCCGTCGGGAAGCGGAAGCCGCGAGAACGCTCCCGTCCCGTGCGCGTCGATCCAAATCTCTCCCGCGGTGCCGCCGCGGTACCGCTTCCAGCGTGCCGGATCGGCCGCGTTGCGTCCGATTGCGAGCCGTCCCTGCGGCCCGAACGAGAGCGCTCGCGCGTGGCCCAGCTTGAGCTCGCGAGGAGTGCCGCCTTCACGCGAGATTGCGAACAGGCGCGTTTCGCCCTCGTACCACGTCGTGGGATTGGCGACGAAGTAGATCTCGCTGCCGTCGGCGCTCCATCCGCTCGCCCAGAGGATCGTCGCCCCGAGATAGGTGAGGCGCTTCGGCTCGCCCCCGCGCGCGGGCATCACGTAGAGCTCCGGATTTCCCTCGTCGGTCGAGACGAACGCGATCCACGCGCCGTCGGGTGAGAATCGAGGAAACGAGCACGTGCCGAAACTGACCGTGAGACGCGTCGCGTCGCCGCCCTCGGCCGGTACGGTCCAGAGATCGTCTTCGCAGACGTAGAGAATGCGGTCGCCTGCTATCGATGGATAGCGATAGTATCCTAGATCCATGACGCCTCAAACTTGGCGACCCGGCATGCGAGGTCCCGCGTTTGGGCCGCCATGAATTACTGATGCGGCATGGCGCCGCCGGTCGAGTGAAGGAGCCGTCCAAGGGTCATTTCGATCTCGGCTGTATTCTGGACTTGCGTGAAGTAGGGTACGAGCGTGGGGGTGCGCGAGCGCTGCTCGAATGGCAGCATCGGGCCGCCCCAGGCGAATTGCGTCGCCGCTTGGCCCGCGAGACTGCGAAAGAAGAGTTCGGCCCCGAGCGCGTTCGCCCAGCCGAACTCGGGACGGGTGTACCGCCAGTAGCCGTCGGGATAAAAGCTCTCGTGGATGAGCCCGCTCTCCCCATCGGTCTCGGCAAGCGTCGTGATTGCGGTTGCGACTTCGATCGACGACGTCGCGGTCAGGGCGCGCCCGATGATGCCGAGCGGCCAAACGTAACCATACGGAGTATGCGGGCTGCCCAGCCCCTGCGCGTATCGCCCCGAGAAGTAGAACGGGTTGTCCATGCTGAGCGCAAAGGCGCGAGTTGCCAGATAGGTCGGATCGAAGGACGAGCACCAATCGATATACGGCAGCGTCGTGAGGTTCGGAATGTTTGCGTCGTCCATCAGGTCGTATTTGCCGAAGCCGTCGGTTTCGTAGGCGTACATCCAGACGCGGCGGCTCGCGTCGTAAAACCTTCCGTACTGCAGAATTCCCGCTTCGACGCGCTCCTCGAGCGCCTGCGCTCGATCGGCGAGCGCGCGATCGCGGTAACCGTCGATGGCGAGCTGCACGATGTCGCGCAGCGCTACGCACGCGGCGGCGTTCTGCGGAATATTGAAGCGGTAGGCTGCCGCATCGTCGGACGGGCGGAACGCACCCCAGATCATACCGGTCGCCTCGTTGTATTCGTCGTCGGTATAGACCGTGACGGGGTACGCGTACCGACTGCACGTGCGATGATGCTCCTCGCATGCATACGTGCGGACGACCGTCGCCAGCGCGCGGTGCAGGTCCGTCGTAAAGACCGTCGCGTCGTGGGTCGATCGCCAGTAGACCGATGCCAGGATCACCGGCCATGCGAGCGAGTCGACCTCCCACTTGCGCTCCCAAATCGTGTAATCCGATTGCAGCGCGTTCGCATACGGATCGGTGAGAATATTTCTGGCGTTGCGTTCGATCACGCCGGCGAAGCGAGCCCGCAAGACCGGATAGGATCGTTGGAATCGAATGTACGGTATCGTCTGCGCCGAGGAATCGCGCAGCCACATCGCCGGAATGTCGCCCGATTGCACGTACGTGGTGACGTCGTCTTCGAGAAAGAAATCGTGGAAGAGGGTATGGAAGAGCGTCGCGGTTTGGATGTCGCGAACGCGCTTGCCGGTGAGCGGAACGACCAGCGTTTCGGCCGCCGCGGGCGCCGCACTTTGGTACGCGATCATGAGGACGAGCGCGAAGCTCGCGCAACGCGCAAGCACTATGAGGCTCCTTCTTTCGCTCTAGACGTACGGGAGGTCCGCTCTCGCCGCGAGCCGCAAAGAACGCGGATGGACCTTCTGCGCGAGTTCGAGCTGCGCAATCCCCGCGCGCTTGCGCGGGCGATCTCGCTTGCCGAGGCGGGCCGAGGCGGCGACCTCGTTCGCGCGCTCTATCCGAAGACCGGACGTGCGACGACGGTCGGCCTTACCGGACCGCCCGGCGTCGGCAAATCGACGCTGGCTTCCGGCCTGGTGCGCAGCGCGCGCTCGCGCGGCCAGCGCGTGGGCGTCGTATCGGTCGACCCCTCCTCGCCGTTCTCGCACGGCGCACTGCTCGGCGACCGCATCCGTCTTGCGGAGCATTTCACCGACGAAGCCGTCTTCATTCGATCGATGGCCAGCCACGGGCATCTCGGCGGCCTCGCCGGCGCGACCGCCGATGCCGTGCTGTTGATGGATGCCTTCGGCTTCGATCTCGTGCTGATCGAAACCGTCGGCGTCGGACAGAGCGAGGTGGCGATCGCCGAGCTCGCGGAGACGACGATCGTGGCGTTGCAGCCCGGGAGCGGCGATTCGATCCAAGTGCTCAAAGCAGGCATCATGGAGATCGCCGACATCTTCGTCGTCAACAAGAGCGACCACCCAATGGCCGATCAGTTGCGCCGAGAGATTCGATCGATGATGGAGATGCAGCACTGGCCTCGATGGGTACCCGAACTCATCGCGACGCAAGCATTGGAGGGAAAAGGAATCGACGAGCTGGTGAGCGCGATCGAACGCCACACGGCGTACTTGAACGAAACGGGCGAGATCGAAGGGCGGCGCCGCGACGCATTCACCCATCAAGTCCGCCAGCTCGCGCTGGGGCGCCTGGAGCAACGGCTCGATCGCGCGTTGAAAGCGCAACCGCGCGACGACCTCGACCCATACGAAGCGGCCGATCGCGTTCTCTCCGAGCTCGGTCTCTCGTCTCCGCGGACGGCACACTAGTGTGCTGTCCCAGGAGTTCAGTGTATAAAGCTGGCCGTTTGGCGGAATGCGGGCAAGGAACGATGAGCGACAAAAGCAGCGCTTTGCGAGCGAAGAGTGACGCAGCCCGCGACCGTCAAGCGGCCAGCCCAAAGGGTCGCGGCGGCGGATGCGTACTGGCTTTGTTGCTCGTCGGTCACAGAGCTACGGCTATGCTCCCTCCTCGCGCCGCGCCAGTGCGCTCCGGCGCTCGCGACTTTATGCACCGAACTCCTGGGACGGCACACTAGGCGCGTCTTTGGGGAGAATCTCGGGCCCGCGTCGAAAAGCTCGCCCGCTATGGCCCTTCGACAGGCTCAGAACAGGCTGAAAATCATCGAGCCCCCCGCCGGCCGCTGGGCTCGCAAGGGTCCCGGCTCCGGCGCGGTGGACCGCACGATCTCCGACGTTCCTCTGCGAACGGTCTACGGACCCGACGACGTTGCGGAGCTCGATCTCCCGTGGCCCGGTGAATATCCCTACATGCGCGGGATTCATCCCAACGGCTATCGCGACCGCCTCTGGACGATGCGCCAGTTCGCCGGCTTCGGCACCGCGGCACAGACGAACGAGCGCTACCATTTTCTGCTCGAGCACGGGCAGCACGGCCTCTCCGTCGCCTTCGATATGCCGACGCTGATGGGATACGACTCCGACGCGCCCCAAGCGCGCGGTGAAGTCGGCAAGTGCGGTGTTGCGATCGACTCGCTCGCCGACATGGAGCTGCTCTTCGCCGGCATCGACATGGGCGAGATCACGACGTCGATGACGATCAACGGCCCCGCCTGCATCGCGCTCGCTCAGTACATCGCGACGGCGGAGAAAAAAGGCATTCCGCGCGCCAAGCTTGGCGGAACGATTCAGGCCGACATCCTCAAGGAGTACATCGCGCAGAAGGAGTGGATATTCCCGCCGCGTCCGCACATGCGCATCATCGTCGACATGATCCGGTTCTGCACACGCGAGATGCCGAAGTGGAATACGATCTCGATCTCCGGCTACCACATTCGCGAGGCTGGCTCGACCGCAGCCCAAGAACTCGCCTTCACGCTCGCCGACGGCTTCGCGTACGTCGAGGCCTGCATGGCGGCCGGGATGGACGTCGACGAGTTTGCCCCGCGCCTCTCGTTCTTCTTCAATTCACATATCGACTTCTTCGAGGAGATCGCTAAGTTTCGCGCGGCACGTCGAATCTACGCGCGCCATATGCGCGAGAAGTACGGCGCGCGCAATCCGCGCTCGTGGCAGCTCCGCTTCCATACGCAAACGGCGGGGTGCAGCGCGACGGCACAGCAACCCGAAAACAATATCGTGCGCGTTGCTTACGAGGCAATGGCCGCGGTGCTCGGCGGAACGCAGTCGCTGCACACCAACTCCATGGACGAAGTCCTGGCCCTGCCGACGGAGAAATCCGTCGAGATCGCATTGCGTACCCAACAGGTCCTGGCGTACGAGACGAACGTCACGAACGTCGTCGATCCGCTCGGCGGCTCCTATTTCGTCGAGGCGCTCACCGCTGAGATGGAACGCCAAGCCGAGGCCTACTTCGCGCAGATCGCCGAGTACGGCGGCGTCATCGAAGCGATCGAGTCGGGCTTCTTTCAACGCGAGATCGCGGAGGCGAGCTATCGCTACCAGCGCTCGATCGAGACGCGCGATCGCATCATCGTGGGCGTCAACGCCTTCGCGCACGACGAGGACGAAGAGGCGATCGACCTGCTGAAGATCACCGAGGCGATGGCGCGCGAGCAGGCCGGCGCGGTGCAGAAGCTCCGCACGAACCGCGACGCGGATGCGGTCGCACGGACGCTCGAGCGGCTGCAAGCAGCTTGTCGCGATCCGAAGGATAACCTTATGCCGCATCTGATCGATTGCGTGAATGCGTACTGCACCGAGGGCGAGATCGTCGAGGCGATGGCGGCGGTCTACGGACGGTATACGGAACGAGCGGTCCTCTGATGCGTCATCGACGCGGCATTCGCTGCCGCAGCGACATCGAGCTCTACCGCATGCGCCGTATCCTCAAACGCGTCGTCCGCAAGCTGGAAGAAGCGTTGCATTTAAGCCGTCGCCGGGATGGGCAGCGACTTCCTCAGGAGTTCCGTGATGAACGATCGGCCGCTGCGCATCGTCATCGCTAAGGCCGGCCTCGACGGACACGACCGCGGGGCAAAGGTCATCGCGCGCGCTCTGCGCGATGCCGGCATGGAAGTGATCTATACCGGGCTCTTCCAAACGCCCGAGCAGATCGTGCAGACCGCGATCCAGGAGGACGCAGACGGCATCGGCCTCTCGATTCTCTCGGGAGCGCACATGACGCTCTTTCCGCTCGTCGTGGAGCAGCTGAAAAGTCAGGACGCTGGCGACATCGTCTTTTTCGGCGGCGGCACGATTCCGGCCGAAGACGCAAAGCGCCTCAAAGAGCTCGGCGTGCGCGAGATATTCACGCCGGGCGCACCGCTGCAGGAGATCATCGACTTCGTCGAGCGCGAATGCGGTAAACGGCGCGCGCTGGTAGGTTAGGAGCCTGCCGGACTATGCTCGTGTGCGATGCTGAGGTCGATTTCGGATGAGCTTTAGGAGCGAGGGAGGGAGCATAGCAGCGCTCTGCAACCGACCGAGCGACGACAAGATCGCCGAAATCGACCTCAGCCCTTGGGGTTGGTCGCGGCGCCAATCGCCGACTGCGTCTCTCCTCGCTCAAATGGCGCTGTCATTCCACGCTCGTCGATCCTTGTCGGCGAATGGCGGCGCGAACAACAGCGCGCACGACCATAGTCCGGCAGGCTCCTAATGTCCCGGGTTCGAACGCGCGTCGCGCCGTCGCCCACCGGCGATCCGCACGTAGGGACGGCGTACGTCGCGCTGGTCAACTACTGCTTCGCGCGCAAGCACGGCGGTGAGTTCGTCCTGCGCATCGAGGACACCGATCAAGCGCGCAGCACCGCCGAGAGCGAGCGCGCAATCCTCCAGACCCTGCACTGGTGCGGCCTCGATTGGGACGAAGGCCCCGACGTCGGCGGCCCGCACGGCCCTTACCGCCAGAGCGAACGCACCGAGATCTATCACGAGTACGCGCAGAAGCTGCTGGCCGGCGGCCACGCCTTCAAGTGTTTCTGCGCGCCGCAGCGCCTCGAGGAGATGCGGGTCGCACAGCGCGCCGCGGGTCAGCCCTCGCGCTACGACGGGCTCTGCCGCGCCTGTTCGCCCGAAGAGGTCGCGCGCCGCGAGGCTGCCGGCGAGCCGTACGTCGTGCGGATGGTCGTTCCAGACGAAGGAGTTTGCGTCGTCGAAGATCTTCGCCGCGGACCAATCGAGTTCGACTACAAGAGCGTCGACATGCAGGTGCTCGTGAAATCGGACGGCATGCCGACCTATCACCTCGCCAACGTCGTCGACGATCACCTCATGGCGATCACGCACGTTTTCCGCGGCGAAGAGTGGGTCTCGAGCGCTCCCAAGCACCTCTTGCTCTACTCGTACTTCGGCTGGCAGCCGCCGAAGCTGATGCACCTTCCGCTGCTGCGCAATCCCGACAAGAGCAAGCTGAGCAAACGCAAGAACCCCACCGGCATCCTCTTCTACCGCGCGATGGGCTATCTGCCGGAGGCGCTGATCAACTTCTTGGCGTTGCTGGCCAACGCACCGCGCGAGGGCGAGGACGAGCTGATGGATCTCGCTGCGATCGTGCGGCGGTTCGAGGTCGAGCACGTGCCGGTCGGCGGCCCCGTCTTCGACGTCGCGAAGCTCGACTGGTTGAACGCGCGCTACATTCGCGAGCGGCTCGACGCGGCGTCGTTCGTCGAACGCGTCAAGGAGTGGGCGATCTCGCCGCAGCGCGTGACCCGCATTGCCGAGCTCGCGGCGCCGCGAATCGAGCGCTTGAGCGACTTGGGACCGCTGCTCGCCTTTCTCTTCTCGGGACGCATCGCGCCGCGCGCGCAAGACTTTCAGAGCAAGAAGCTCGACGAAGACGAGACGAAGCGAGCTCTGACCCTCGCGCTCGCCGAGTTCGACGCGCTGCCCGCCTGGAATGCATTTTCGATCGAGACGGCCATCAAGGCAGTCGCGGAATCCCTCGACAAGAAGGTGCGCGACGTGGCGCGTCCGTTCTACGTCGCAATCACCGGCAGCCCCACTTCGATTCCGCTCTACGACTCGATGGAGCTGCTCGGACGCGACATCGTGCGGGAGCGCCTGCGCAATGCCCTCGATTGCCTGGCGCGCGAATCGGTGCCGGCATGACGCGCGCGATCGTTCTCGCCGCGGGCAAAGGCACGCGCATGAAGAGCGCGCGCTCGAAAGTGCTCCACGAGCTCTGCGGGCGCCCGATGCTCTGGTACGTCGTGACGGCGCTGCGCGGCGCTGGCATCGACGAAATCCTCGTCGTCGTGAATCGCGAGCTCGAAGAGCATATCCACCGCTTCGACGTCGACGGCGTCCTGCAGGCCGAGCAGCGCGGGACCGGTCATGCGGTGCGCGTCGCGCTCGAACGGCTCGAGCCGTGTCCGAGCGGCCGAATCGTCGTCGCCTGCGGCGACATGCCCCTCGTTACCGAAGAGATCTTCCGCGGCATGGTCGGCTCGCTCGACGCGGCCGAGAGAGACGGCGCGGTCATGTCGCTCGTTACCGTCAAGATGCCCTTGCCGTCCTATTTTGGTCGCGTCGTACGGCGCGGACCCGTCGTCGAGCGCATCGTCGAGGTGAGCGACGCTACGCCCGACGAGCTCGCGATCGACGAGATGAACGCCGGCATCTACGCCTTCGACGAGGCGGCGCTTCGCGAGGCCGTGACGCATCTGCGCGACGACAACGCGCAATCGGAGTACTACCTCACCGATACGGTTCGCTACTTCGTCGATGCCGGCCGGCACGTGCGGCCGGTGCTGGCCACCGACCATCTCCACGTATTGGGCATCAACGACCGGCTCGAGCTTGCGCAAGCCCGCCGCGAGATGAACGCGCGCCTCTGTGCTCAGCACATGCGCGACGGCGTAACGATCGTCGACCCGGAGACGACCTACCTCGAGCCGGAGCTCGAGATCGGGAGCGATACGGTCCTATATCCCAATACGACTATCGCGCGGCTTTCAAAGATCGGTAAGAGCTGCGTGATCGGCCCCAACACGCGCCTCTCCCACGCCGTTCTCGGCGAACGCGTCACGGCGCGCGAGAGTATCCTGATCAACGTGACGCTCGACAACGACGTCTCGGTGGGACCGTTCGCGCACCTTCGCGACGAAACGAGCCTCGCGCAGCGCGTCCACGTCGGGAATTTCGTGGAGATCAAGAAATCCAGGCTCGCTCGCGGCGTCAAGGTGAGCCACCTCTCCTATCTCGGCGATGCGGAGATCGGCGAGGAGACGAACCTCGGCGCCGGCACGATCACCTGCAACTTCGACGGGACCCAGAAGCACCCGACCGTCATCGGGCGCGACGTTTCGATCGGCTCGAATACCTCGCTCGTCGCGCCCGTCAGCATCGGCGACGGCGCGCTGACCGGCGCAGGATCGGTCGTAACCAGAGACGTCCCCAGCGGCGAACGCGTCGCAGGCAATCCCGCGCGACCCTTGCCGAAAAAATGCGATTGACGCTCGGCGTGCTCTTTGCGCTGGTACTCGCCGCCCTTGCGGCGTCGGCGGCCGCCCAGCGCCCCGACGCGCTCGACCTGCGGATCGACTCGCTCAGCCGGAGCGCGCTCTTGAGCGAGCCCGCAACGCTGCTCGTCGATCCCGCGCGCCAGGCCGCTGCAATTCGGCGCGCCCATTGGACGGTTTACGGATTCGTGCTGACGCAGCTCTTCGAGGCCGCAGCGCTTTACTATCTCTGGAGCTCGGGCATGGCGGCGGCGCTGCGTGACGCGCTTCGGCGGCGGCTGCGCAGCGAGTGGGCGGTGCGCTTCGCCTTTGGCGCGGCGCTCGCGCTAGTCGCGCGGGTCGCCGCGTTCGTTCCGGCCTTCTATCTCTATCGCGTCGACCGCACTCTCGATCTCACCTACGAGTTGACGCGGATCTGGGGCCTTTACTGGATCTTGCATACGCTGCTGGCGATGGTCATCGCGGGCTTCATCGCGGCGATGGTTCTCTGGCTGGTATCGCGCACGCACCAATGGTACGTCTATGCGATCTTGGGTATTCTTGCCGCGAGCGTCGCATGGTCCTACGTCAGCCTCTATTTTCCGTCGTCGGATTCGCGGCTCGTGCGCGCTCCCGGGGGCGTCACGGCCCGAGTTCCGAGCGAGCTGATCCCCGGCAGGACGCGCGCCGAGCTCGAGTACGAGGCTGCCGTGACCGCATACGTGGCTCGCTACGATCAGCTCTCGATCGCGCTCATCGAGGGCGGCATCGTCATCATCTTCGCAGCGATCGCGGTGGTGATTGCCGATCGCATCCGGTTCCGGCGCGACGACGATCCGCTCTCGCGTCTCGCGATCGTCGGAGCGCTGCTCGCGCTCGTGTACCTCTCCGCGGTACCGGTTCGCAATGCGGTGTTGCAATCGTACGATTTCTCCGCCGACTCCTACGCGGTCGCGCTGACCGGGGCGCCCTCGGCTGCGGTGCGCGCGCTGGTGCGAGTTGGGGATCAGCGTATGGTCGAGGTCTGTCCCGAGCGCAGCGCGCTGCTCTTTCTCTACACGACGCCCGGTATCGGCGCGCGCATCGCGGCGATCAACCACGTTCCGAGCTCGTGTCCGTAGGCTCCCACGTATTCACGAAGCGCATCGCCGCTTCGACACCGTCGTCGAGCCACCGCTCGACGCCGTCGGCCGCGGCTGCGATAATCGCCGGCAATGCGCGGCGCTCCTCGTCGTGAAAGGGGCTTAGGACGTGATCGACGCTGTCGTACTCGGGACGGCCGAGGCCGATGCGAAGACGCGGGAACTCTTCGCCGATCGTCGCGATGACCGAGCGCAATCCGTTGTGTCCGCCATGTCCGCCGGCCGGGCGCATGCGCAGCTTCCCGAACGGCAGATCCATGTCGTCGCTGACCACGAGCACGCCCTCGGCCGACGTGCGATACCACGATGAGATCAGGCGAACCGGTGTGCCGGAGAGATTCATGAAGGTTAGCGGCTTAACGAAGACGACGTTGTGCGCCGCGTCGTCAGCCTGGTTCGCGCCGTCGTGTTTCTTCCACTTGGCAATCCCGTAGCGCCGCGCGACTTCGTCGATTACCATGAAGCCGACGTTGTGACGCGTCGCGGCGTACTCTGCGCCGGGATTGCCGAGACCGACCACGAGCCGTCGATGCGCCCTTCGACTTTGCTCCACTTCGACTCGCTGCGCTCGCTCAGTCTCGCTTCGCTCAGGATAACAGGAGCCGAGTCACTGCTCCTCGGCGGGAGCGGCGGCCGGTTCGACGGCGCCGATGACTTCGGGCTCGGCGACCTCTTCGACCGGAGCCGCGGCCTCTTCGAGCTCGCGCGCGGTGCGCGACGCTTCGATCGCAACGACGATCGTCTCCGGCGAGGTGAGCAATCGAAAACCGGCCGGCAGTTTTACTTCACCGGCGGTGACGTGCTCGTGAATACCGAGCTCGGTCACGTCGACCTCGAGATGCTCGGGAATCTTGTCCGCGGGTCCGGCGATCTCGAGCTCGTGCGTGATCACATCCATAACGGCGCCGGCGTTACGCACGCCCTCCGCGACGCCGACGGTCACGATCGCGAGCCGCGCGTCGATCGTTTCGTCCGCGGAGACGCGCTGAAGATCGGCGTGAACGGCGCGGCGTGAAACGGGATGGCGCTGGATCTCGCGCACGAGCGCCGTCTGTCGCTTGCGTCCGCCGTCGGTCAGCGTGATGATCGCATTGCGCCCTGCGCGGTGAACCAGCTCCTCGAAGGCGTGCGCGTCGACCGCGAGATGCTCGGCCACCACCCCGTGCCCGTAGAGCACGGCGGGAAGCTTCCCGGCGGCGCGTAACGCTTGAGCACCGGTCGTCCCAAGCTTAGCCCGCTGCTCGACAACGAGCTGAAAGTCTTTACTAGCCACGGCTTCCTTTATAAACGACCGGGCTACAGGGCCGCAACCGCTTCAGCCGGAGCCCCCACGAGGGCTTCGGGCGGCTCGTCACCGGCAAAAAGCTCAGAGACCGATCGATTGGTCGTTATGCGGTTGATCGCGTCGGCGAAAATCTGCGCGATGGAAAGCTGAACGAACTTGGGATGCTTCGCGCCGTTCTCGAACGGAATCGTGTTCGTGAAGAGAACCTCCTCGATTTCGGATCGCTCCAGCACGTCGACGGCATCGTCGGCGAAGATTCCGTGCGACGCCACGGTGTAGACCCGCGTCGCGCCCCGCGACTTGATCGCCTCGGCGGCCTTGGCGAGCGTCCCGCCCGTCGAGATCATGTCGTCGACGATGACCGCGACCCTTCCCGCGACGTCGCCCACGATGTCGGTGACCTCCGCCACGTCGGGAACCGGACGCCGCTTGAAGACGATCGCGAGCGAGCTGTTCAGGCGTTTTGCGAAGAGCTCGGCCCGGTGCACGCCGCCCGCATCGGGCGAAACGACGACGATCTTGTCGTCGCAGAGCCCTTCCTTCTTGAGGTAGTTGCAGAGCACCGGCATCGCCATCAGGTTGTCGACCGGAATGTCGAAGAAGCCTTGAATCTGCGCGGCGTGGAGGTCCATCGTCACGATCCGGCGGGCGCCCGCGACCTTGAGGACGTTGGCGATGACTTTGGCCGAGATCGGCTCGCGCCCTTTCGTCTTCTTGTCTTGCTTCGCATAGCCGTAATACGGAATCACGGCAGTGATGCGCGCCGCAGAGGCGCGGCGCAGCGCGTCGATCATCAGCAGCAGCTCCATCACGGCATCGTTGACGCCTTTGCCGTTGGGCGCGCGGCAGATCGACTGGATGACGAAGACTTCGGATCCGCGGACGTTCTCACCGATCTCGACCCGCGTCTCTTCGTTTTTGAACTCCGAAACCGTCGCCTTGCCGACGTGAAGCCGCAGGCGCTTGGCTATCTCTTCGGCCAGCTGCGGATTCGAGTTCCCGCAGAAGAGCAGCGGGTTCTGGGTCATGCCCGCTCGTTCGATGGCTGAATCGTTCGGCCCTCGGAGGCTGTTTGGGATAAGGCAGTGGCTCAAGAGTTCACCCTGGTTTCGCCCTTTGCGCTGGCCGGCGATCAGCCCGCGGCCACCGACGCGCTCGCCCGCGGCGTTCTGCGAGGCGACCGCGCCCAGACGCTGCTCGGCGTCACCGGAAGCGGCAAGACGATGGGGATGGCGCGCACCATCGAGCTGGTGCGAAAGCCCACGCTCGTGCTCTGCCACAACAAGACGCTCGCCGCCCAGCTCTGCGCCGAGTTTCGGGACTTCTTTCCGCACAACGCAGTCGAGTATTTCGTCTCGTACTTCGACTACTACCAGCCCGAGGCGTACGTCCCGTCGACCGACACGTACATCGAGAAGGACAGCTCGATCAACGACGAGATCGAGCGGCTGCGCCACTCCGCGACGCAGTCGCTGCTGACGCGCCGCGACACGCTGATCGTCGCCTCCGTTTCGTGCATCTTCGGCTTGGGTTCGCCGTCGGATTATATGGAGATGTCGATACGGGTGCGCGCCGGCGACACGATGGGCCGCGACGTGATGCTGCGCAAGCTGGTCGATATGCAGTACCGGCGCAACGACTTGAACTTGGTCCGCGGGACATTCCGCGTGCGCGGCGATACGCTCGAGTTCGTCGGCGTCGACGAAGAGCTGGTCCACCGCATCGAGTTCTTCGGCGACGAGATCGAGGCGATCGACGTCGTGAACCTGCTCACCGGCGAGTATCTCGAGCGCAAGAGCGAACTGACGATTTTTCCGGCCAAGCATTTCATTACGCCCGAAGAGAAACTGCGCCGCGCGATCGTCTCGATCGAGGCCGAGCTGGAGGAACGGCTGGCCTACTTCAAGCGCCAGGGCAAGCTGCTCGAAGCGCAACGCCTGGAAATGCGAACTCGCTACGATCTCGACATGCTGCGCGAGGTCGGCTACTGCAACGGCATCGAGAACTATTCGCGCCACCTCACCGGCCGCGAGCCCGGCTCCACCCCTTGGTGTCTGATCGACTTCTTCCCGAAAGATTGGCTGCTTTTCGTCGACGAATCGCACGTAACGCTTCCGCAGGTTCACGGGATGTACGCCGGCGATCGCTCGCGCAAAGAGGTTTTAGTCGAGCACGGCTTCCGTCTGCCCAGCGCCCTCGACAACCGTCCGCTGACCTACGACGAGTTCGACGACCACATCAATCAGGTGGTCTACGTCTCGGCCACGCCGGGTAGCTACGAAACCGGCCGGAGCTCGCAGGTCGTCGAGATGATCATTCGCCCGACCGGATTGGTCGATCCCGAAGTCGACGTCCGTCCGACTCGCAATCAGGTCGACGATCTGATGGAGGAGATCGCGCAGCGCGCCGCCCGCAAGGAGCGCGTTTTGGTGACCACCCTTACGAAGAAGATGGCGGAGGACCTCACCGACTTTCTCCTCGAGAACGGCTTTCGCGTCCGCTACCTGCACAGCGAGATCGACACGCTCGAGCGCGTCGCGATTCTGCGCGATCTGCGCGCGGGCGTCTTCGACGTCTTGGTCGGAATCAATTTGCTGCGCGAGGGTCTCGATCTGCCGGAGGTCTCGCTCGTCGGCATCCTCGACGCCGACAAGGAAGGGTATCTGCGAAGCGGGACGTCGTTGATTCAGACGATCGGGCGCGCCTCGCGCAACGTCGACGGTAAGGTCATCATGTACGCCGACGTCGTCACGGAGTCGATGGCGCGCGCGATCGGCGAAACGCGGCGCCGGCGCGAGATGCAGCTGCAGTACAACCGCGAGCACGGCATCGAGCCGAAGTCGGTGCGCAAGGAGATCCACGATATCCTCAGCATGGTCGGCGCCACCCAGGAGAATACCGCCAAGCTGCGGCTCGAGCGCCTCCCGCGCGACGTGGCGACGAAGATGGCGCGCGACCTCGAGCGCAAGATGCGCGACGCCGCCGCAGGCCTGGAGTTCGAGAAGGCCGCCGCGCTGCGCGACGAGCTTATCGAGCTGCGCAGGCAGATCGGCGGAAACGAGTCGATTCTCTTCGGAGGGAAGGCGCCGAAGATCTTCGACAAGGCATTGGCCGAACTCGTCGAATCCTAGCCCCTCGTGGGCGTTTTGACGCGTACGATCGTCAACGTTACCGGCCTGATCGCCGAGCTGCTCGTGGTCTTTGCGGTCGTGGCCTGTTTCGTTGCGATCCACGCCTTCTTGCAGCGGCGGCTCCCGACCGAGATGTTGCGCCGTCACAACGACGTCGCGGGATATCTCTTCTCGGCGGTTGGGGTTCTCTACGCGGTCGTGCTCGGGTTCGTCGTCGTCGTCGTGTGGCAGAAGTACGACACGACCGTCGACAACGTCGAAGCCGAGGTCGACGCGACCGGCGACCTTTACCACATCGTGGACGCTTTTTCGGACCCGGCGCGCTCGCAGATTCGCGTGGGCCTGCAAAACTACGTCGAGACGGTCATTCGGATCGAGTGGCCGGCGCTGGAGCGCGACCAAGACGTGCCCGATACCGCCGCCAAGATCTTAGAGAGCGTTTCCTACGTTATCGACACGTATGCTCCGAGCACGCCGCAGGCGGCGGCGGCGCAGCGGGCCGCGATCGACGACGAGCAGCGGTTGTGGGATGCGCGCCGCGCGAGGCTGGTCCAAGCCGCCCCTTCCGTCCCGGCCGTGCTCTGGTTCGCGCTCGTCGTGGGCGCCCTCGCGATGGTTTCCTTCTGCTACATCTTCGGCGTGGAGAACCGGCCGGCGCAGCTGGTGATGACCGCGATTCTCGTCGGCTTCATCGGCATACTCTTCATCGTGATCGTGGAGTTTTCGACGCCCTTCTCGGGCTCGGTCTTCATCTCGTCGGACGGCTGGACATACCTCCAGCAGCGTATACCGGACATTCGGTAGAAGAAAGAGAGTGAAAGAGGTTCCTATGTTTCGCACCTTCGCAAGCTTGTTCGCTTTCGCGCTCGGCGCCGGCACCTTGAGCGCATCGGCTCAGGGAATGCCCCCGCCTGGGGGGCCATATGCGCCCCCGGCTGCCAATGCATCGGCGACGCCGAATCCCGCGATGCTCGCTCGTGCCAAGAGCTACTTCGCGCAGCTTCAGTCGGGCAAGATCGACCGCTCTCAGCTGGCGGGTGGTCCATACAGCAACCTGACCGACGCGACGATCGCGAACGCGCAGCAAATGGTCGGCGGTCTCGGCAAGCCCGTCAGCTTCCAGCAGCAGCAAGTGGGGGCGCAGGGCGACATCACGTACGGGATTTACGTCGTGACCTTTCAAAACGGCGAGAAGGTCGACTTTCTCTTCGCCGTCGACGGCAACGGAAAAGTGACGAGCATGGGACTCGGCACCCCACACTAAGGTTCCCCTAACCAACGGTGTCGAGCGCGCGGCGTGATCTCGAAGTCGTTCTTTTCGATTTGGACGATACGCTGCACGACGACACCTACGCCTATTCCAATGCAGCCGAAGAGGTCGCGCGCGAAGTCGCGGCCGAGCACGGAATCGACGCGCTCGCGCTCAAAGCGGCATACATCGCCGAGGCCGAGGGTTTCTGGCATCGGCTTTCGCCCCTCGATCTGAAGGTAAAGTTGGCAAGCCTCCGTGCGAGCATGTGGCAGAGCGCGCTGGAGCGCGTCGGATTAAACGACACCGGTCTCGCGCAGCAAAGCGCGGAACGCTACAATGCGTATCGCGTGAAATACTTTACGCTCTTTCCCGGAACCACGGAGCTGCTGCGAGCCCTGCGCGACCGCGGAATGAAGCTCGGCATCGTGACCAACGGTCTCTCCGAGACGCATCGCGAGAAGATCGCCCTGCTGCAGATCGGCGAGTACTTCGACTCCATCTTCCTCTCCGACGAGGTCGGTATGGTCAAGCCCGACCCGCTGCTCTTCGCCCACGCCTGCCGCACCCTCGGCGGCGCACCGGCGCACGCCGCCATGGTCGGCGATCGCTACGACCGCGACATCCGCGGAGCGATCGAGGCGGGGCTCTACACCATTTGGCTCAACGTCCGGCGCGAGGAGCTACCGCCCGGCGCCGCGCCTCCCGATGCGACCTGCAGCTCGATCGCTCAGGCCGCCCGCATACTTCTTGCGCCCGCGAGTGTATCGTAGTGATGTGTCGCTAGATTCGATCGTTATCAAGGGCGCGCGCGAGCATAACCTCAAGAATATCGATCTGGTTCTGCCGCGAAACCGGCTGATCGTCGTGACCGGGCTCTCGGGGTCCGGGAAATCCTCGCTTGCCTTCGACACCATCTACGCTGAAGGGCAGCGCCGCTACGTCGAATCGCTCTCGTCGTACGCGCGCCAGTTTCTCGGACAGATGGAGAAGCCCGACGTCGATTACATCGAGGGTCTCTCCCCCGCGATTTCGATCGATCAAAAGTCGACCTCGCGCAACCCGCGCTCGACGGTCGGCACCGTCACCGAAATCTACGACTACCTGCGCCTGCTCTTTGCCCGCGTCGGAACGCCGCACTGCTACGCTTGCGGCCGCGAGATCAGCACGCAGTCCAGCGAGCAGATCGTCGATTCGATTGCGGAGCTGCCCGAGGGCACGCGCATCGTGCTGCTGGCGCCGCTGGTTCGCGGGCGCAAGGGCGAGTACGCCAAGCTCTTTGAGGAGATCGCGAAGGAGGGCTTCACGCGCGTCCGCGTCGACGGCGAGATAAAGGAGCTGCGGCAGAAGATCGCGCTGGACAAAAAGCGTAAACACACGATCGAGGTCGTCGTCGACCGCCTCGTGATGAAACCGGAGATCCGCAGCCGGCTGGGGGACTCGGTGGAGACGACCCTGAGACTCTCCAGCGGCATCGTAACGGTGCTTGCCAATGACAAGGAACTGACGTTTAGCGAAGCCTTTGCCTGCGTCTACTGCGGGCTCTCCTTCGAAGAGCTCGCGCCGCGCTTGTTCTCGTTCAATTCACCGTACGGCGCCTGTCCGGCTTGCAGCGGGCTCGGCGAGAAAATTGAGATCGATCCGTGGAAGGTGATTCCGGATCGCAGCAAGTCAATCGCGGAAGGCGCGATCGTCCCGTGGAGCCGCAATCTGGGCAGCGGCCGGTACCCCTCGATGAATCCGTACTACATGCAGCAGCTCGAGCGCGTGCTGCGCCGCTATCGCGCGAAGACCACGATTCCGATCGAACAGGTCTCGGACGAAGTGCTCGACGTCATCCTCTACGGAACCGATCGCGAGCAGACGTTCGAGTACACGTCGCGGGGAGGCAAGACCTGGGAGTATCGCTCTTCCTTTGAGGGCGTCGTCAACAACCTGCAGCGGCGCTACAGCGAAACGTCGAGTGAGTACGTGAAGGAAGAGATCGAGAAGTTCATGTCGGCCTCGACCTGCCCGGCCTGCCATGGCGCGCGTCTGAAGCCCGAGGCTTTGGCAGTCACCGTCGGCGGGCGTAACATCGACGACTTGACCCGCATGTCGATCGAGCAGCTCGAGCTCTTCTTTCGCAACTTAACTCTGACGCCGCGCCAGGAGCAGATCGCGCATCAGATCGTCAAGGAAATTCGCGCGCGCCTCGGCTTCTTGACGAACGTCGGCTTGAACTATTTAACGCTCTCGCGCTCCGCGACGACGCTCGCCGGTGGAGAGTCGCAGCGAATTCGGCTCGCGACGCAGATCGGCAGCGCGCTGGTCGGCGTCCTCTACATCCTGGACGAGCCGTCGATCGGGTTGCATCAGCGCGACAACGACCGGTTGCTCGCAACGCTAAAAACGTTGCGCGATCTAGGAAACACGCTAATCGTCATCGAGCACGACGAGGACACGATGCGCACGGCCGACGTCGTGGTCGACATCGGACCCGGTGCCGGCGCGGAGGGCGGCGAGATCCTCACCTCGGGCACGCTCGCCGACGTCATCGCGAATCCGAACTCCGAGACCGGCGCCTATCTCTCCGGGCGCAAGTTCATTCCGATTCCGCGCCGGCGCCGCGAGCCGCGCGGGTGGCTGGAGATTCGCAACGCGACGGCGCATAATCTGCGCGGCATCGACGTTCGCGTTCCGATCGGGGTCTTTGCAGCGGTGACGGGGGTGAGCGGCAGCGGCAAATCGACGCTCGTCAACGACGTCTTGGTGCGCGCGCTCAACCAGCATCTCCATCGCCAGCCTCCGGGTGGCACGTACGGTACGGTCAAAGGGGCGGCTGCGCTCGACAAGCTCGTCGTGATCGATCAATCGCCGATCGGGCGAACGCCGCGCAGCAATCCAGCGACCTACACGGGCACCTTCGACCACGTTCGGGAGCTCTTTTCGATGGTTCCGGATTCGCGGATGCGCGGCTACGCTCCGGGACGTTTCTCGTTCAACGTCAAAGGCGGCCGCTGCGAAGCCTGCCAGGGCGACGGCATCATCAAGATCGAGATGCATTTTCTTCCCGACGTCTACGTGCCGTGCGAGGTCTGCAAAGGGAAGCGCTATAACGCCCAGACGCTCGAAGTGAAGTATCGCGGCAAGACGATCGCCGACGTGCTCGAGATGCGAGTCGACGAGGCCGCCGAGTTCTTTAACGCGATTCCGCGAATTCGCACGAAGCTCCAGACGATCTGCGACGTCGGCTTGGGCTACATCAAGATGGGGCAGCCCGCGACGACGCTCTCCGGCGGCGAGGCGCAGCGCGTAAAGCTCGCGACCGAGCTCGCGCGTCGCTCGACCGGCCGCACCTTCTACGTGCTCGACGAGCCGACGACCGGGTTGCACTTTGCCGACATTCACAAGCTGCTCGAGGTCTTAGAGCGCCTGGTGAAGCTCGGCAACACCGTGCTCGTGATCGAGCACAACCTCGACGTGGTCAAGACCGCGGATTATTTGATCGACCTCGGTCCCGAGGGAGGCGATCGCGGAGGGACCGTGATCGCGACCGGCACGCCCGAAGAGGTCGCGCGCAACGAGCGCTCCTATACGGGCGCCTATCTCGTGCCGGTGCTGCGCGACCAGCGCGCCGTCGGCCATCACCGGCCCGACGACGCCGAGCTGGAGCGCCTCGAGCGCGAGAATCTCTTTGCACTGCAAGACCTCAGCGAAGGGGGCCGGGTAGCGGTCGAGGCCTAATGGCGAAGTTCTCTATCGTCATGCTCGTCTGCTCCGACCTCGCACGCTCGCGCGATTTTTATCGAGACCTGCTCGGCCTGACGGTGCTGCAAGATCTGCCGCGGCGCCCCGTTCGCTTCACCTTGGGCGCGGACGCAGTGCTGAGCTTGCATCGCAAGAGCGACGTCCTCGCCGTGCGTCCCGGCTCGCTTCAGCTCGGCTTTACGGTCGAGAACGTGGACGAGTTCGTCGCGAAGTGCGTAGCCCGCGGCTTTCCGGTTTTTCAAGACCCCTACGACGAGCGATTCGGGCGCATCGCGATCGTCGGCGATCCCGACGGCTACCCGCTTCAGGTCGCGACGCTCGCCAAGCGATGAGCCTCGCAACGCGCGCGGAATCGCTTCGCGAGCAGATCGAAGAGGCGAACTATCGCTACTACATCCTCGACGATCCGCAGATCACCGACGCGCAGTACGACGCCCTGCTCCGCGAGCTGATCGCCCTGGAGGAAGCGAAGCCCGAGCTGCGCACCCCCGACTCGCCGACGCAGCGCGTCGGCGCCGTCGCTTCGGAACGTTTCGCGCCCTTCGAACACGCGCGGCCGATGCTGAGTCTGGCAAACGCCGTCACGACGGAGGAGCTGCGCGCCTTCGACGAACGGGCGCGCAAGATCGCCGGCGGCGACGTGGCGTACGTCTGCGAGCTGAAGATCGACGGTCTCGCGATCGCGCTTGACTATCGCAACGGGTCGCTGGCGCGCGGCGGCACGCGCGGGGATGGTAGCGTCGGCGAGGACGTGACCCCGAACTTGCGCACGGTGAAGACGATTCCGCTACGCCTGCGGAATCCGTCAAAGCGCGCGCTTCCGGCGTTCCTTGAAGCTCGCGGGGAGGTCTATCTGCGCAAGAGCGACTTCGAGCGCCTGAACGCGGCGCGCGAGCGAGAGGGGCTGCCGGTCTTTGCCAATCCGCGCAACGCCGCCTCGGGCGGCGTGCGTCAGCTCGACCCGGCGCTCACCGCGCGGCGGCGCCTTTCGTTCTTCGCCTATCAGCTCGTCGCCGACGAGAGCATGCGCTCGCAGTGGGAGACCTTGCGCCGGCTCGAAGCGCTCGGCTTTCCGGTGAACCCGAATATCGCGCGGGCCGAAACGCTCGACAAGGTGCTCGATTACTGCCGCAAATGGGAGGAGCGCCGCGACGAGCTCGATTATGAGATCGACGGCGTCGTCGTGAAGGTCGACGATTTCGCGCTCCAGGAGCGCCTCGGCGTCGTTGCCCGCGATCCGCGCTGGGCGATCGCGTTCAAATTCAAGCCGCGCGAGGCGCGCACGAAGCTGCTCGACATCGCGGTCAGCGTCGGCCGCACCGGAACGCTCAACCCCAATGCGGTCCTCAAACCCGTACAGATCGGCGGCGTCACCGTGAAGAGCGCGACGCTGCACAACATCGACTATATCAGGAACAACGACATTCGAATCGGCGACACGGTGCTCGTGACTCGCGCCGGCGACGTGATTCCTCGCGTCGTCGGTCCGGTGGTCGTCGAGCGCACCGGCAAGGAGCGCCGCTTTACAATGCCCGATCGCTGCCCGGTCTGCGGTGCCGACGTCGACCACCCGCCCGGCGAAGCGATGTCGCGCTGCACGAACGCTGCCTGCCCGGCGCAAGTCTACGAGCGCCTGCGCCACTTCGCGTCGCGCGGCGCGATGGATATCGAAGGCCTCGGCGACGTCATGGCGCAGCAGCTCACCGAGCTGGGTTTGGTACGCGACATCGCCGATCTCTATAAGCTCGACGCCAAAGCGCTGGGCACCGTTCCGCGCACCGGTCCCAAGAGCGTCGAAAATCTCTTGCGCAACATCGAGCGCTCGAAGCAGCGCGGCCTCGCGCGGCTGCTCTACGGCTTGGGCATTCGCTTCGTCGGAACGCAGACGGCGCAGATTCTTGCCGGCGATTTCGGCACGATCGATGCGATCGCCGAGGCGAACGAAGCGGAGCTGCAGCGCAGCGAAGGGATCGGCCCGGAGGTCGCCGGGAGCGTCGCGCTCTTCTTCAAGCAGAAGGCGAACCGCGAAATGATTGCGCGGCTCAAGCGCGCCGGGGCGGAAATGACTGCGCCCAAACGCGTTCGCGCCTCTGACGGAAAGCTGGCCGGGAAGACGTTCGTGCTGACCGGAACGCTGCCGAATCTCACGCGCGAAGCGGCGACCGAGCTTATCGTCGCGGCCGGCGGTCGAGTGACCGGTTCGGCGAGTAAGAAGACCGATTACGTCGTCGCAGGTGACGAACCGGGCAGCAAACTAACCAAAGCCGAGCAGTTCGGCATTACCGTGTTAGACGAAACCGCATTCCGTAAACTATTTGTAGCGTGAGAAACGAAGCTTCAGTCCGCGTTGTGCCCGCCGATGTGCTGACGCCGATCGCCGCGTACGCCGCGCTGGCGCAGCCGCAAGCATCGTGCCTGCTCGAAAGCGTGGAGAGCGGTGGGCGAATCTCGCGCTACTCCTTCATCGGTTTGGATTATCGCGCGGCAGAGAACTTCGAGTCCGCAGGGGACCTCTACGATCGCGTCCGCGCCTTCATCGGTTTGCATCGCGCCGGCGGCGCGCACGGCAGTCTCGGCGGCGCGCTTCTCGCCTTCTCCTACGACGCCGCGCGCTTCGACGCGCGTCTCCCGGCGCGCAGTCAATCCGTACCCTCGATGCCCGCAGCGTACGTCGCAATCCCGGCGACGTGGCTGATTTTCGACCACTTCACCGACCTGCTGACGATCTGGTGCAGCGGCGGTGACGCGCGGGAACGCGAGGGGCGAATCGAGGCCTACGTCGAGCGTCTCCTCGCGGCACGGCCCGCGCTTCCGAGGCCCCTGCGGGCGCGCGGGGCGATGAGCGAATCGCTCGACCGCGAGCAGTTCCTGAGGCTCGTCGCCGAAGCCAAACGGCGCATCTTCGAAGGTGACGTCTACCAGCTCCAGCTCGGCATCCGTTTCGGCGCGCAGCTCGAGGGAAGCGCCTTCGATCTCTACCGCGCGCTGCGCCGCGAGAACCCTTCGCCGTACATGTTCTTCGTCGACACGCGCTTCGGCGAGCTCCTCGGCGCCTCACCGGAGTTTCTCGTGCGCCTCGAGGGGCGAAAGGCCCGCATTCGACCGCTCGCCGGAACGCGCTGGCGCGGCCGCGACGACGACGAAGACGCGCAAATCGCGCTCGAGCTGCTCTCCAACGAGAAGGAGCGGGCCGAGCACGTCATGCTCGTCGATTTGGGGCGCAACGATTTGGCTTCCGTCTGCGAGTACGGCAGCGTCCAGGTCGACGAGCTCCTGCAGATCGAGCGCTACAGCCACGTCATGCACATCGTCTCGAACGTGATCGGCCGCTTGCGCACGGATTACGACGCGCTCGATCTCTTCCGCGCTGGATTCCCGGCGGGCACGGTCACCGGAACGCCGAAGATTCGTGCGATGCAGCTCATCGACGGCCTCGAGCCGGTGACGCGCGGTTTCTACGCGGGAAGTATCGGGCGCTGGTCGTTCGGGGGCGACTTCGACTCCTGCATTACCTTGCGAAGCGTGCACGCCCAGAACGGCCGCGCCTGGTGGCAGGCATCGGCCGGCATCGTCGCGGACTCCGAGCCGGTCGCCGAGTACGAAGAAGTCTTTCACAAAACGCGGATCGCGCGGTCGGTGCTTGGCATCGGATGATCCGCCGCATTCTCTTCGTCGATAACTTCGACAGCTTCAGCTACAACGTCGTACACCTGCTCGCGTCGGCCGGCGCCGTGCCGGACGTGCTGCTCAACGACGATCCGCGGCTGCAGCCCGCGTTGCTCGAAACGTACGACGCGCTCGTCGTTGGGCCGGGGCCGGGACGTCCGGAGCACGCCCCGCAGATGATCGACGTGCTGCGCGCCGCAATGGAAGGCGAAATGCCGGTGCTCGGCGTCTGCCTCGGTTTGCAGGCGATCGGCGAAATCATCGGCGCCACGGTCACGCACGCGCCGCGGCAGATGCACGGCAAGACCTCGTCGATCGTGCACGACGGCAGCGGCCTCTTTGCCGGACTGCCCTCGCCGATCTCGGCAACTCGCTATCACTCGCTCTGCTTGGATGCGTCAACGATACCCAAGGAATTGCACGTCACCGCGCGCAGCGGGGACGGCGTCGTCCAGGGCGTCGCGCACCGGACGCGCCCAATCCACGGCGTCCAGTTCCATCCCGAGTCCGTCTTGAGCGAGCACGGCAAGCAGCTCGTCGAAAACTTTCTCGCGCTGCATCCTTCGACAGGCTCAGGATGACACGGAGTGAGCTCAGGATGACAAAGGGTGAGTGATTATGCGCTGCTGCTGCGCCGAGTCATGGCAGGGGAGAGTCTTTCGCATGAAGAGGCCGCCGCCTTCGTCGGCGAAATCATGGACGGCAATTACACGCCGTCGCAATCGGCGGGACTCCTCGTCGCGCTCGCGGCCAAAGGCGAGAGCGTTGACGAGATCGCGGGCGCGGCGCGCGCGATGCGCGAGCGAAGTCTCCACGTCGAGCACGGCCTGCCGATGGTCGTGGACGTCGTCGGCACCGGCGGCGACCATGCGAACACGCTGAACATCTCGACGATGGCCGCCTTCGTCGTTGCCTCGGCCGGCGTAACGGTCGCCAAGCATGGCAATCGCGCCGCTTCGAGCTCCTGCGGGAGCGCCGACGTGCTCGAAGCGGCGGGCTTTCCGCTCGATATCGCTCCCGAGCTCGCCGCCGCAATGCTCCGCGAGTGCAAGTTCACCTTCATGTTCGCGCCGCGTTACCATCCGGCGATGCGCAACGTTGCCGCGGTGCGGCGGGAGCTGGGCGTGCGTACGATCTTCAACCTGCTCGGGCCGTTGACGAATCCGGCCCGTGCGACGCATTTGATCGTCGGCGTCGCGCGCGAAGAACACGTCGAACTCGTCGGCAAAACGCTGCGCGAACTCGGCGCCCGCCGCGGCGCGGTCGTCCACGGATGCAGCGGTGTCGACGAGGTCGTCGGGGACGGACCGACGCTGATCTACGAGTTTGACGAGGAAGGCGCGCGGCTTCGCCTCTTGGAGCCGGCCGAGTTCGGCATCGAATCGCCGGTCCGTACGCCGACGGGAGGCTCGGTCAAAGCCTCGTGCAAAGCCTTCGTGGAGATCCTCTCCGGCGTTCCGAGTCCGGGCGCCGACGTCGTCGCGCTCAATGCGGCCGTCGTGCTGCGAGCGATCGGCGTCGAAGAAGAGCTCGCGCCGGCGTTCGAGCGCGCGCGCAGTCTGTTGCGCAGCGGCGCGGTCTGGCCGACGTTCGAGCGCGCCCGGGAGTTCGCGCTTGGCTGATGCTTGGGTGAAGTTCTGCGGCTGCACCGGGCGCGGCGACGTCGAGCTCGCGGCGCAAGCCGGCGCCGACGCCTTCGGAATGATCTTCGCGCCCTCGCCGCGCCAGATCTCGATGGAAGCGGCAAGCGAGATCGCGCGCCGCCTGCCGCCCTCGATCGTACCGGTCGCGGTCTTCGTCAATCCCTCAGAGACGCTCGTGACCGAAGTGCGCGAAATCTTTCCGCACGCGCTGCTGCAGTTCTCCGGCGACGAGCCGCCGGAGTTCGTCGCGCGTTATGGCGAGCGCGCGATCAAGGCGATTCACGTCGATGCGGAAGGGACGCACCTTGCGCAGCGCGCCGCGCGCTTCCCGGGCGCGACCTTGCTGCTCGACGCGCGTCACGACGGCATGGCCGGTGGAACGGGACTGACGTTCGCGTGGGAGCATGCCGTGCCGATCGCTCGCGAACGGCGCGTCGTGATCGCTGGGGGCCTGAGCCCTGAGAACGTGGCCGAGTGCATCGCCAGAGTTCGACCGTACGGCGTCGACGTGCGCAACGGCATCGAGAGCGACGACCGCAAGGATCCGGAGAAGATGCGCGCCTTCGTACGCGCCGTGCGTGAGGCATGAAGAAGCCCGACGCTCGCGGTTATTTCGGCGATTTCGGCGGACGGTACGTCCCCGAGGTGTTGATCGCCGCGCTCGACGAGCTCGAGCGTGCGATCGACGCCGCCTTTGCCGATTCCGCGTTTTGGGACGAGTACCACGCGGTACTGCGCGACTTCGTCGGCCGTCCGTCGCCGCTCTATCGCTGCGAACGGTACGTCGCCGACATCTCCGCCGCCCCGCTGCTCATGAAACGTGAAGACACCAATCACACCGGCGCGCATAAGATCAACAATACCGTCGGTCAGGCGCTGCTCGCGCTGCGCATGGGCAAGCGCCGCCTTCTCGCCGAAACCGGCGCGGGCCAGCACGGCGTCGCGACCGCGACCGTCGGAGCGAAGTTCGGCCTGCCGGTCGACGTCTACATGGGCGCGCGCGACATCGAGCGCCAGGCGCTCAACGTGCACGTGATGCGGCTGCTCGGCGCGACGGTCCATCCGGTCGCGAGCGGAACGCAGACGCTCAAAGACGCGACGAACGAGGCCTTTCGCGTCTGGGCCGAACGCCTCGAAGACACGTTCTACGTGATCGGAAGCGTCGTCGGCGCGCATCCCTATCCATACATGGTGCGCGAGCTGCAGAAGGTCGTTGGCATCGAAGCGCGCCGTCAAGTGCTCGAGCGGTACGGCCGCCTTCCAAGCGACGTCATCGCGTGCGTCGGCGGCGGAAGCAACGCGATCGGCATCTTCGCCGGATTCGCCGAGGATCCGGACGTGAAGCTCTGGGGCGTCGAAGCCGGCGGTGAAGGCGTCGAGACCGGCAAGAGCGCCGCTTCACTCGGTGCCGGAAGCGTCGGCGTGCTGCACGGCTCGCGTTCCTATCTGCTGCAGAGCGGCGATGGGCAAGTGCTGCCGACGCACTCGGTCGGCGCCGGCCTCGATTATCCCGGCGTCGGGCCGGAGCACGCGTTTCTCAAGGAGAGCGGGCGCGCGACCTACGTGAACGTCACGGATATGGAAGCGGTCGACGCGTTCCATCAGTTCGCTCGGAGCGAGGGGATCGTACCGGCGCTTGAAAGCGCGCACGCGATCGCTTTCGCGCGAAAGCTCGCGGCGAAGCGCAGCGTGGACGATCTGATCCTCGTCAACCTCAGCGGCCGCGGCGACAAAGATCTCGCGCGATGAGCGGCCGGCTCGCGCAGGCGTTCGAGCGTGCCAAGCGCGAGCGGCGCATCGCCTTCGTGCCCTACCTCATGGCCGGCGATCCCGACCTCGCGACGAGCGAGGCGATTCTCATTGCGTTGAGCGATGCCGGCGCCGACGCGATCGAGCTCGGCATTCCCTACAGCGACCCGCTTGCCGATGGCCCTACCATCGCCTCCGCCGGAGCGCGCTCGCTTGCGAGCGGGACGCGCCTCTCCGACGTTCTCGCGCTGGTCAAGCGTTGCAGCGCAGACTTCGCGCCGATCGTGCTCTTTACGTATTTCAATCCGGTCTATCAGTTCGGGCTCGAGCGCTTTTCACGCGAGGCATCTGAAGCGGGCTGCTCCGGCGCCATCGTTCCAGATTGCGCGCTCGAAGAATCGGCGGACCTTCGCAGCGCGCTACACGCGCGCGGCCTAGCAATGCCGCTGCTCGTCGCACCGTCGACGAAACGCGAGCGCGCCCAACGTATTGCGGAGGCCGCGACCGGCTTCGTCTACGTCGTCTCGCGCCTCGGCGTAACCGGCGCCGCGCAGACGCCGGATGTCGCGCCGCTGCGGTCGCAGCTCGCGATGCTGCGCGAGCTCACCGACAAACCGTTAGCCGTGGGTTTCGGCCTTAGCCGCCCGGACGAGATCCGCCAAATCGCGACGCTGGCCGACGGCGTCGTCGTCGGCAGCGCGCTCATCGACGCGTACGCCGGCACGAGAGGCGCAGAAGCAGCGCGCCGCGTAAGAGAATTTGTAGCTCCACTTATTGTAGCCGGCTCCTTGTCATCCTGAGCGCAGCCGCTTCCGTACCTTGTCATCCTGAGCGGAGGCGCGAAGCGCCGGAGTCGAAGGACGAAGGACGAGGACGAAGGACGAAGGACGCCACGCAGGGTGGTCCCGGAGACGCGCGAAGCAGCTAATGTGCGACGCATCCTTCTCTGCGCGGGTTTTGCGCTCGCCGTTTTCATCGTTTGGCCGGCGCAAGCAGCGGCTCAGACGGCGACCGCGGCTCCGGTCGATTACGCAACGTTCACCAAAGGCCTGACGCCCCAACGCGGGCTCTTCACGCTGTGGCGCAAGAGCGGAAAACTCTACATCGATCTGGCCAAAGATCAGCTCGACTCCGATTTCATTCAGACCGCCGTCCCCGCCAACGGCCTCGGCGCGTTCGGCGTAACGCCGGGCCTTCCATACCTGGAATTTCCGACCGCGCGCATCGTGCGATTCGCCCGCGCCGACGACAAAATCGTGGTGACCTGGCCGAACACGTCGTTTACCGCGACCCCAGGCACTCCCGCGGCGCGTGCCGTTGCGGCGTCCTTCGCACCGTCGGTGATCGCGACGGCGCCCGTCGTCGCGCAAGATGCCGCCTCCGGCCGGCTCGTCTTCGACGCTTCCTATCTGCTCGGCGACGTTCTCGATCTCACCGACGCGCTTCGGGATGCCTTCGCCTCCGACAAGGCGCCCGGGTCGGCCTATCGCCTCGACGAGACGCGCTCCTACTTTGGTGCGACGAAGGCGTTTCCGGAGAACGTCATCGTCGAAGCCGATCAGACTTTTACCTCGGCGATGCCGCCCGACATCTTCGATAACGTCATCGACGCCCGCGCCATCCAAATCGACGTCAAATACAACATCGCCAAGGCGCCGCCGCTGGGAAGCTACATGCCGCGTCTCGCCGACGACCGGGTCGGCTATTATCCGAACATCCAGCTGCAGTTCGATGCCGATAACTTGCGCGAGCGCCAAGTGCGCGAGATCATTCGCTGGAACATCGCGCGCCATCCGATGGTCTACTACATCAGCAACACCGTGCCGGTGCAGTATCGTGAAACGATCCGCGAAGCGCTGCTCACGTGGAACAATGCGTTCGCGCGGGTCGGTTATCCAAACGCGGTCGTCGTAAAAGACCAGCCGGACGATCCCGCCTGGGATCCCGACGACATCCGCTACAATACCGTACATTGGCTCACGCAAGCCTACGACGGCGGTTTCGCGCAAGCCGGGCTCGTCTGGGATCCGCGAACCGGCGAGATGATCCACACCTCGGTCGTCGTCGATGCCGACCTCCTGCGCTTCGGCTACCTCGAAGGCGCGGACTTCACCGACCCGGTCCGCGCGCTGCGCGGCGGCAGCGGTTTCGCAGCGGAGGAAGCCGCCTATGCGGCCGGCGCCAAAGCCTCGGCGACGTTCGGCCTATCGGCGCTCTGGGCGATGGGCGAAATACCGACGGGTATGGTGCCGCCTCACTACGCGCAGGATTTTTTGCGGTCGATCGTGCTGCACGAATCCGGCCACAACTGGGGATTACAGCACAACTTCATCGCATCGGAGGCCTATTCGTCGGCCGAGGTCCGATCGAAGAGCTTCACCGACCGTTACGGACTCGCAAACTCGGTCATGGAGTACACGCCGACCAACGTCTGGCCGAAGGGGATGTCGACCGGCGGCTACTTTCAAACCGTGCTCGGCCCGTACGATTACTACGCGATCAGGTACGGCTACGCTCCGATCCCCGGTGCCACGACTCCGGAACAGGAACGGCCGACGCTCCTAAAATGGGCCTCGGCTTGGTCGAACCCTTGGTACCGGTTTGCGATGGACGAAGACGTCGATTGGAACTCGGGGCACGCGATCGATCCGCGCATCGATCAGTTCGACCTTACGAACGACAATCTGAGCTGGTGCGAAGCGCAGATGCGCATCTCGCGAACCATCCTTGCCGGCATTCCCCAGCGCTATCGGCAGAACGAAGCGAGCCACGATCCGCTCCGTCAGGCCTTTGCGTTTGCGCTCTTTCCGGCGTTCAGCTGCACGCAGGTCGCATGGCACTACGTCGGCGGCGAGGCCCTATCGCGTTCGCACTTCGGCGACCCGGGCGCGATCGTTCCACTGACGCTGGTGCCGCGAAATGAGTCGAAGCGCGCGTTTGCGTTTCTCGACGCCCATCTCTTTTCGCCGGCGGCGTGGAACCTATCGCCCTCTCTGCTGCGCCAGCTCGTCTACTCCGAGTGGGTGACCGATATTCCGCAGCCGCTCTGGGCCTACGATCCGCCGATTCGTCACGACGAGCCGATTGCCCAGATCGCCGAAGTGCTGCAGCAACGGACGCTGCGCTCGATCTTCAATCCGGTCTTGCTCCAGCGCCTCGACGACCTCGAGCTGAAGTATCGCGGCGGCAGCACGATGAGCCTGAGCGATGCCTTCGCGTGGACGCAAGCCGCGGTCTTCGGCGACCTGCGCGGCAAAAATCTCGATTCAATGGGCGAAGTGCATCGCAGCTTACAGCAATGGTACGCGCGCATGCTGGCGCAGATGCTGCTCGCACCGCGGCCCGGAACGCCGTACGACGCGCAATCGCTCGCCCGAGCCGAGCTGGTGGCCGTTCGTGACGAATCGCGTGCGGCACGTCAACGATCGGGCTTGGACGACCTAACGAAGGCGCATCTCGCCGCACTGGAAGCCGTCGCCGATCAAGCGCTCTCCGCGCGCATGGCCATCCCGCCTCCCCTCTCGACGCCCACAACCCGACAGTAACCCGCCCGCGTCATCCCGAGCGAAGGCGCGTAGCGCCGCAGTCGAAGGGCGCGACGGGTAGCGCTTCGCCTAATGCCTCCGCCACGTCGCCGGCACTGACGCCAACGCGGCGTTTGCGCGCTGCAAACTGACCGGCCAAGCCGTGCCAGTATGCGCCGGCGCGGGCGGCGTCGACGGGCGACAAGCCTTGCGAGAGCAGCGTCGCGATGATGCCGGTCAGCACGTCGCCGGTCCCCGCGGTTGCGAGCGCACTCGTCCCAGTCGGATTGATATGCACGACGGTGCCGTCGTAAATCAACGTATCCGAACCCTTGAGCAGCGTCGTGATGCCGGTTCGGTCGACGAACTCGCGGATGCGCTCGACGCGCGTTCCCGGCGCGATCGTTCCCCGTCCGGAGAGCCGCGCAAACTCGCCCGCGTGCGGCGTAACAACGCACGGCTTGCCCCGCAGCAGCTCGAGCCGCTTGCTCAAATGAAACAAGCCGCTGGCATCGATCACGATCGGGAGCTCGTTGGCTTCGACGAACCGCGCGAAAATTTCGCCGGTACGGTCGTCGAGTCCCAAGCCAGGTCCGATCGCCACCGCGCCGTTGCGCTTCGAGATCTCGAGCAGCTCCTCGACGACCGCCCGGGGCTTTGCATTCTCCGATAGCTCGACCACGACTTGCTCGACGAGATGCATGCGCAGTGCAGGCGCCGCCGCCACCGGCGTGGCGACCGTCACGTAACCCGCGCCGGCCCGCGCGGCGCCGCGCGCGCAGAGCACCGCGGCCCCGGGAAACTGCGCCGATCCCGCGACGATAAGCGGCGCGCCCGCGGCGCGCTTCTCCGTATCGCCTTTTCGCTGCGGCAGAAGCTGCAGGAACGCCGTAGTGTCGAGTGCTGCAAACTCTCGGGGCTGCGCCGCAAGAATCGCGTCGTCGATCCCGATCCGCGCGCACCAGAGCTCGCCGGTGTACTCACGCGCGGGCTCGAGCAGCAGCCCCGGCTTGACCGCCGCGAGCGTTACGGTCACGCTCGCCCGCACCGCATCGTCGCTGACGCCACCGGTCAGCGCGTCGATGCCGCTCGGAATGTCGATCGCGAGCACCGGGCGCTTTCGCGCGTCGAGCGCCCGCGCGAGTTGCCGGTATGGTTCCGGCAGCGGCAGGCGCGCGCCGGTACCGAAGAGCCCGTCGACGCCGATGGCGTCCCGAAGAAGTGCCTCCACTTCGCGCGCGTCGCGCGGTAACGGCACGACGCGCACGCTCGCCTCGGCCGCCCGCGCCTCGGCCGCGGCGCGCGCCTCCGAGCGGCGCCCCGCCGGATCGGCCGCTATCGTGCATTCGTATTGGGGCGAAAGCTCGGCGAGCGCCGCGAAGGCGTCGCCGCCATTATTCCCGGGACCGGCCAGCGCAATGATCGGCCTCTTCGGCCCCGTCATCGCGCGCAGCCGCTGGGCGATCCGTTTGCCGGCGTTGCGCATCAGCTCGTCCTCGCCGACACGCGCGATGCCTTCGGCATCGGCCCTGCGCACCGCGTCGGGCGTCAATACGTAGATCACGATTCCAGGATGACGAACGCGGCGGCCGTCCGCGCCGTATGCGTGATGCTCAAATGTATCGCGCGCACGCCGCGGACGTGCATCAGCCGCGCCGCCCGATCGTGCAGCTCGATCGTCGGCTTGCCGCTGCGCTCGTGAGCGACGCCGACGCAACGCCACGGAATCGCATGTCCGAAGGCCTTACGCGTCGCTTCCTTTGCCGCGAAGAACCCCGCGAGCCGCTCGGGCCAGTTGCGCTTTTTCATCGCGTACGCGATCTCGTTCTCGGTGTAAACCTTGCGGGCGAACCACGCCAGCTTTCGCTCGTCAAAGCGATAGCGCGCGACCTCGGCCAAGTCGATGCCGACTCCAACGATCACGCGCGACGACTTCTACGCGCGGCTTGCTTGTCATCTTAACATTTCTTATGGCGGCCGGCGGCAAGTGTTGCGCGCGTCCGGAGCGAAGAAGGCTCGACGAGATGGAATCGCAGATCCGCATCGTGCCGATCAATACCGTTGACGCAGCATTTCTGGACCGTCTCGCGACCTGCCTCGAGGAACGATTCCTTGCAAGCGCTCGCGTCGAACGCTCGCTGGTCGTGCCGCGCAGCACGCTCAACGCGACGCGGGGTCAACTCTTCGTCTCGACCCTCAATGCCAAGGTACGGCACGCGCATCCCGATACCGACGACGTGCTGCTCGCGATCACCGACTTCGACCTCTACAAGACCTCCCACCGTTTCGTTTTCGGCGATGCCGACGAGGCCCAGGGCATCGCGGTCGCCTCGATTCACCGGCTGCGCTCGGAGTTCTATGGGGAGCCGGCCGACGCCAATCTGCTCTTCCAGCGCACGCTCAAGGAGTCGATTCACGAGCTCGGCCACGCGTTCGCCCTCAAGCACTGCTACAACGCCCGCTGCGCGATGTACTATTCGAACTCGATCTTCGAGACCGACAACAAGATGCCGCACTTCTGCGAGATCTGCGACCGGCGCCTCACGCGCGCCCGTAACGAGCGCTCCTAGCAGGCACGCTGCTAGCGCAGCACCCGCGCATCGGCGAGCGAGATTAGCTGGCGCGCGCCGTTTTCACGCAGCACCCGCAAGCCGCCGCCGCTCGCCAGGCCGAGGGCAATCGCTTCAAACGATTCGGCTTTGCCGTCGAGCGCGACGCGATACGGGCGTCCGGGAAGATGCGCGGCCTCGTCCCATGCGAGGATGACGCGCTCGGGCTGGTCGAGCATGAAGAGCGCGCGCTCGTACGCGACCAGAATCGCGCGTAGAAGCTCGGACCGATCGACGGCGCGGACGTCGTCACAGAACGCGGGCGGCGGGTCGATTCCCGGATCGGCGCCGGGGCGCCGCACGTTGATGCCGACGCCGCAGGCCACGCGTGCCGCCGCCCCGCTCACCGACGATTGGCAGAGCACGCCGGCAACCTTCCGTCGCTCCAGGAGCAGATCGTTGGGCCACTGCAGCATCGTCGTCACGCCGAAATCGAGCAGTGCGCCGCGCACCGCAAGCGCAACCCAGTACGGGACGACCCACAGCTTCTCGGTGTCGATGCCGCGCGGCAGAATCGTGGTGAAGAGCAGCGCCGTTCCGGCGGGCGCCAGCCAAACCCGTCCCTTACGGCCGGCACCGCGCCGCTGATACTCCGCAACGATCGTATGCCCGCCGAAGCGCTCGTCGTCGAGCAGCGCCGCCGCATCCGCATTCGTGCTCTCCGTCTCCTCGAAATACGCAATGGAAGCAAACGCGCTCCCGGCTAGCGCCTGCGCCACGCCCTCGTAGGGCCCCGCCCTAAGCATCGTCATTCGATTCGCTCCCTTGTCATCCTGAGCTTGTCGAAGGATGCGCCGGCACCCTACCCAAAGCACGCTCATCATGGCCATAGAACGTACGCTCATCCTCTGCAAGCCCGACGCCGTCTCGCGCGGCCTCATCGGCGAGATTACGTCGCGCATCGAACGTCGCGGCTATATCATCTCGGCGATGAAGTTGATGCAGCTCGACGGCGAGCGCGCTCGCGCGCACTACGCCGAGCACAAAGGCAAGCCATTCTTCGACGATCTCGTCACCTTCATCACGCGGGGGCCGATCGTCGCGATGGCGGTGGAAGGTGAAGGCGCGATCGACGGCTGCCGTCAGATGATCGGTGCGACAAATCCGCTCGACGCCGCACCCGGCTCGATCCGCGGCGACTTCGCCCAGACGATCGGCCGCAATCTCGTCCACGGCAGCGACGGCCCCGCCAGCGCTACGCGCGAGCTCTCGCTCTTCTTTGAAGACAAGGACTACGTTTCGCGGCGACACGATCTCGAGCGCTGGATCAAGGAGTGATCGAAAGGGTCCACGCCCGCGAAGTGCTCGATTCGCGTGGGAATCCTACCGTCGCAGTCACGGTAGCGACGAGCTCCGGCGCCGTGGAAGAAGCCATGGTTCCCTCCGGCGCTTCGACGGGCGAAAACGAAGCCGTCGAGCTGCGCGACGGCGACCGCACGCGCTACAACGGCAAAGGCGTGCAAAAAGCGGTCGCGGCCGTTAACGAAATCCTCGGCCCCGCGATTCAAGGCCTCGACGCAACGGCTCAACGCGAAATCGATGCGAAGCTCGTCGAACTCGACGGCACCCCGAACAAATCGAAGCTGGGGGCCAATGCCATTCTCGGCGTCTCGCTCGCCGTCGCGCGGGCCGCGGCCGCAAGCCTCTCGATGCCGCTCTTTCGCTATCTCGGCGGCCCATCGGCTGCGATGCTGCCCGTTCCGATGATGAACGTGATCAACGGCGGCAAGCACGCCGAAGGCGCGCTTGAATTTCAGGAGTGCATGATCGTGCCGCTCGGCGCGCCGACGGAGGCGGAGGCAGTGCGTTACGGCTCCGAAGTCTTCCACGCGATCGGCGCGATCTTGCACGAGCGCGGCTTACCGGGGCTCGTCGGTGACGAGGGCGGCTACGCGCCTCCTCTCGAGACGCCGCAAGAGGCACTCGACCTCATCGTCGCAGCGATCGAGCGCGCCGGCTACACGCCCGGCAAGGAGGTCGCGATCGCCCTCGATCCCGCATCGAGCGAGTTCTATCGCGACGGCACGTACTATCCGCTCTCGCGCGACGCCGCCGCGACAGCTGAGGACATGATCGCGCTCTACACGCAGCTCTGCGATCGCTACCCGATCGTCGCGATCGAAGACGGGCTCGCGCAAAGCGATTGGCTGGGCTGGCAGAAGCTCACGCGGGCGCTCGGCAAACGCATCCAACTCGTCGGCGACGACCTCTTTGTGACGAACATGCGCTTTCTCGAACGCGGCATCGAAGAAGGCGCCGCCAACGCGATCCTGATCAAGCCGAACCAAATCGGCACGCTCACCGAGACGCTCGACTGCATCGCGATGGCGCAGCAGGCCGGATATGGAACGGTCATCTCTCATCGCTCCGGCGAGACCGAGGATACCACCATCGCCGACCTGGCAGTCGCAACCAGTGCCGGCCAAATCAAGACCGGGTCGCTCTCGCGCAGCGAGCGCACCGCAAAGTACAACCGCCTGATGGCGATCGAGGAGCGGCTCGGTGCCGCGGCGCGGTATGCCGGCTCCTCGTTCTCGCACAGCAACCGCCCAGCTTTCCAGCGCTAGGTTTCGGACGGCGATACGCTCGTCCGGCACCGGGGAAAGCACTAAGCATGAAGCGAGGAAGAGGCCGCGTGCATGCAACGGTAGCGGTCGCGCTTCTGTTGGTAGTGGCGCTTGCGTTCTGGCAGAGGGAGGCGCTCGCGCGTCTGGCGATCGTAGCCGCGGCGGCATCGTTCGCCCACGTGCGCCTCTCGTTCGATTCGATGGATCTCACCGCGGAGCGAGCGGTCTTCCGGGGAGTGCGCGTTTCGTCGCTGCGTGGCGAACCGATCGCCGGCATCGAGCGGCTCGCCGTCACCTACGATCTGCGCGACCTGTTGCCGGGCGGCAAACGGCTCCTCGGATTGAAGAGCATCACCCTTGACGCTCCGCACGTGACGATCGTGCGGCATCCCGACGGCAGCTTCAACGTTCCCATCCTGCGTCTGCCCGCCAACAAGGGCGTACGCCAAAGGCCGCTCATCCTGCACGCCGTCATTCGCGGCGGCTCGATCGAACTCGTCAACGAAAGCGCCAACGCCGCTCCAACCCAGCGGCACATGTACGTCGAGGGAACCGAAGCCGATGCGGAGATCGCATCGTCGACGCGCTCGCACTATAGCGTCGCGCTCCAATACGGCGAGCGCCGCGACCGGCTCTATCCCGTGCGCGGACGCGGCGAGATCGACGTGCAAGGCGGCTACGTCGATCAGCATTGGACGGCTCCTGAGCTTCCGATCGCCGCAGCAGCGAATTTCGTCGTCAACTCGCCTTCGCTTCGCCTCGATTCGGGCACACTTCGAGGCGTCGACGCTCGCTATTTTGCGCTCGCCCTTTCCGGCGGCGCGCTCACGGCCCATATCGCCGCACATGCGATGCTGACGGAAGGGGCGCTCTCGGCTGCAGGTCTCTCCGAGCCGGTCACCGGCGTGGGCGGTCCCGTCGACGTCTATGAGAACGGCTTGCTGACACCGGCGCTGACGGCAACGCTCGGCGGTGCGATCGCGCGCGTCAGCGGCGGAATCTACGACCTCAGCGATCCGCACGTACGAATTGCGATCACCGGCGCGGGCGATCTCGCTCGATTGCGCGATGCATTCGCGCAGGCTCGCCGCCTTCCAATGAGCGGCCCACTTGCATTCGGGCTGCTCATCGAAGGCAAAGCGACGAAACCGCTGATCTGGATCGATCTCCGCACGCCGGCGATCGCGTACGCATCCACGTCGCTGCAGCGCGTCGGCGGCTTCGTTGCCTACGACGGCCGCGAAGCCGACGTCGTGACGTTCTACGGCAGGTACGGCGGGGTCGCCCTATCCGCGCGCGGCCTGATCATGCTGCAAAAACGGCCCGACGCGATTGAGATGCTGCTCGGCGTGCACTCTGCGCGCGACGATCTTCCGTACGTCGGCACGCTGCTGCCGCAGCTATCGCTCGACGGCAACGCGCTTGCGACGGCGAACGATCCGAAGTCGATCGCCTTGCGCGGCATCCTCTCGGGATCGGGACCGAGCGAGAGCCTCGAAGGATCGTTCGACGTGGCCGCGGCCGGACGGGGTTCAATCGGACCGCTGCGCGTTCGCCGTGGTGCCGGCTCGCTCTATGCGCGGATCGCACTCGATCGGCCGAGCGATCTGGCAGTCGGTCTCGCGCGCGTCCGCAAGTTTGCGGTTCCGCACGGAACGTTGAACGCGACCCTCTTCGGCGACGAAGCGAAGTCGACGATCGGCGTCCTGGCCGGCGCGCAACTCGCTACCGCGATGGGAACTGCGATTGCGCAGGGACGGATTGCGTCGCGACGCGGCGTGCTCGAGGGCGGAGTCTTCGGGCGGCTGGGCGACGAGGCGAGCTTCGCCGCCCGCGTCGACGGAACGATGGGCGCGCCGCGCCTCGCGGGAACCGTCGTCGTCGCCGGCGCGCGGTATCGCAACTTCGAGCTGAACGGCAATGCGGGCCTGGCGTTCGCCAGCGGGACGCTCGACCTCAGCGATGCGCAGGCCGCGCTCGGGCCGCTCTTCATCGGCGCCGCGGGAACCGTCACCGGTATTCTGCCGAGCGGCACGTTCGCGCCGCGGTACGATCTCGCAACCGAGCTGCACACCTCCGACGCAAGCGCCCTCGTCGCAGCGATGCAGCCGCGCGAGGCCGCCCTCGTTCAAGGCAGTCTCGATGCGGATCTGCGCGTCCGCGGTACGGGCATGCGTGCGGCGTTCGCGGGCACTGTGAGCGCTCCCGAAGGCTCCGTAAACGGCTTGGCGTTTCGCGGCTTTCACGCCACGGTGAACGGCGATCGTAACGCGCTCTCGCTGCGAGGCGGGCGCGTCACCGTCGGCTCGACGGACGTCGCCGTGTCCGGCAGCGCAACGACGCCGAGCAGCGCGGACGTCGACGTGCGCGCGCCGTACGCCGATCTCGCCGATTTCAACGATTTCTTCGACCGCGGCGACACGCTTGCGGGAACCGGATCTCTTGCACTGCGCGCGAGCGCGCACGGCACGCGGCTGATCGCCAGCAGCGGCAGCGCGTTCTTCACGGGAGCGCAGTTTCGCCGGCTTGCGCTTGGCAACGTCAGCGCCGAATGGCAGAGCATCGGCGACTCGATCGACACGAACCTCAGCCTGGGTGGCCCTACCGGTATCGTTCGCCTCAACGGCAGCGTGACGCCCAGAGCGATGGAAGCCAACCTGCGCGCCCAGGCGACCAACGTCGATCTCGGCACATGGCTTCCGATGCTCGGGATCACTCTGCCGGTCACGGGACGGCTTAACGCGCAGACGAGCATCTCGGGCCGCTATCCCGACATCGCGATGAGCCTGCGCGCCGCGGTTCTGGACGGCACCGCAGGGCGTGTGCCGATCGAGCGATTCGACGTCACGGCCTCGGTCGCGCACGGGAGGGGAACGATTACGTCGGCGACGCTCGACCTACCGTCGTTGACGACGACTGCATCGGGCACGTTCGGTCTGCGCGCCGGCGACCGGCTCGCGCTCGTCGCGCACAGCACGAGCTCGAACGTCGGCGATTTCCTCAAGGAAGCGACCGGCAAAGATTACAAGCTGGTCGGAACGCTCGATTCGATGCTGCGCTTGAGCGGAACGCGGGCGAATCCGCAGCTGAGCGATAGCGTCACGCTGCAGGCGCTGCTCTATCGGAATATCACGATCCCGCGCGTGGCCGGTCTGATCGGCATCGACCGGAGGTCGCTAACGTTGCGCGAGGGCGAGGTCGACTTGACGCGCGGCAAAGCGCTGCTTGCTGCAACCGTTCCGATGCGGCTCTCGGCGGCCAAGATTGCGCCGGGGAGCGGTCCGCTCTCTGCATCCTTAACCGCCGACGACGTCGAGCTCTCGAACTTCATCGAGCTGCTTCCAAAAGGCACGCAGCTCAACGGTCGTATCGACGGGACCGTTCTCGCGGGCGGCAGCATCGACGCACCGCAGCTCAACGGCTCGCTCCGGCTGCGCGACGGTGCGTTCAGCGGCCCGATGGAACGATCGCCGATCACCGCTATTACCGGCGAGCTGGCCTTTTCAAGCACGCGTGCCTCATTGCAGGCGCAGGCGTCGGTCGGCGGAGGATCGCTCACCGCGGAAGCGACGGCACAGCTCGTGAGCTTGATGAATCCCGCAAGCGTGGCCTTCAACCTGACCGCCCGCGTCGCGAACGCTCGGCTCGATTTGCCGGAGTACTTTCAAGGCGTTCTCAACGGCAACGTCGCGATCGCGCGCGTGGACGGCCAGACGCCGCAGATGAGCGGCGAGGTTGCGGTCTCCAACGCGCGTCTTCCGCTGAGCGCGTTTCTCAACGTGAAGGGTGGCGGAGAGCCCTCGCCGAGCCTGCCGGATATCGCCTTTGCGAATCTTCGCATCGCCGCCGGCAACAACGTTCGCGTCCAGAGCGCGAACGTCGACGTCGGCGCGACCGGAACCGTGACGGCTAGCGGAACGCTGCGCGCTCCGAAACTTGCCGGCAGCTTTCGGTCGACCGGCGGTACGCTGAGCTTCTACCGCACCTTCAACCTGGAGAGCGCCAACATCGGCTTCGATCCCTCGAGCGGTCTCGTTCCGGACGTCAACGCAGTCGCGACGACGTACGTCGCGAACCCGCCGACCGCCGTTCGTTTGCGTGCCACGGGGCCGGTGACGAATATGAACCTCGACCTCACCTCGGATCCGTCCTACAGCAAACAGCAAATCCTCGGATTGCTCGTCGGCGCGCAGCAGTTCGGCGCGGTTTCGGGCGTGAGCTCGACCGGCGGAGGGGTTTTCTCGGCGACCTCGGCCGCGCAACAGTTCGCGCTAGGTCAGGTCAACGCGCTCTTCACCAGAACGATGCTGGAGCCGCTCTCCGCTTCGGTCGCGAGCGCGTTCGGTTTCACGTCGGTCCAGATTACGAGCGACATCCAGACCGGCTTGGGACTCAATGCGGTCAAAGCGCTCGGAAAGAACGTGAATGCGATCTTTGCCCAGAGCTTTGGATATCCGAGGGTGCAAGCGGTGACGCTCGAGGCGCATCCGAATCCGGCGACCGGCTACCGCTTAACGTGGTACACGACGTCGGGGCCGACGCTCTTTGCCGCGCAACAACAGGTGCAGCCCGTCGCCTCCAACGTGCTGAATTTAAACCCTGCGACGACACTGCCGCCGGCCAACGGCACGAACGGCATCGGCCTCTCCTACGTGAGGAAGTTTTGATGAGGCTCGCCCCATTGCGTTCGTCGACGGCACTCTTGGCCGTGCTGCTGATCGGGGCCGTACGCGGCGGCGCGATCGGTTTTGCCGATCTGCCGCGGCTAGTCGCCGCCCATCCGCTGCATAGCGCGCTTGCGCAATACGATCGCGAGATTGCCGCGCTGCATAGCACACAGAGCGTGCCGGGCCTCGCCGATCCCGCCGCTCGCGCACAGAGCGACGCCGCCGCCCTGCAGCGCGACGCGGCTTCGGCTTCGACACGTGCGCGGCGCCTCGGAGCGAGCGCGGCGGCGGATCTCCGCGAAGAGAGCGCCGCGCTCTCCGCGATCGGCGCGCTGGGCACGGCGGGCGAACGCGACGTTGCAGCATACGAGTCGGAGCTGCGGCGCGAAACCGCTTCGAGCATTGCCGCCTTCCAACGCGCAACCGTTCAACGGATTGCGCGCGCGTACGAAGCCCGGCGTCAGCAGTTGCGTGAGAAAGAACTAACGCTCGCCTACAATCTTGCGCGCCAAGATGCGCCGACCCGACTGAGCTTGGGGCTCAAACTCGACAACGACGCCTATCTCAGCCATGCGGCGCGGGCGACGCTTCGATCGGAGCTTGCCGCCTTGGATGGGCAGGAGTCGACGGCGCTCTCGCAGATGAAGCGCAACGATAGCGCGATCTTGGCGAGTTACCTCGGCGAGCTGCAGCGTGACGGCTCGGCCACGAACGCGCGAATGTCGGCCCAGCTGGTGGCTAAAGCCGAGGCGAACTTGTCGATCCGCCGGCGTGCGTCAGCGGCCGAATCGAGGGCGAGCGGCGAGCTGCCGTCCCTCCCTTCGCAACTCGCACTCTTCAAGTCGACGTATCGGTCGCACTCCGATGCGAGCGCGATCGCGAGCGGCTTCCAAAGCGCCGGCGTCAGGATCTCCGGCCGATTCGCGCAGCTCGCGCAGGCCGATCGTCAGTCGCGCGCGGCGACAGCGCAGCAGCTACGCAAGCTCGAGGCAGATCGCGGCGAGCTCTACCGGGCGATCGTCGCGCAGATCGAGCGCGCCGCCGAGCGGCTCGGCCGTGAGCGCCGCCTCGCCATCGTCGTCTCCGACTCGCGGCCGAAGGGAAGCGTCGATGTGACGACCGAGATTCGCGGGGAACTGATGCCGTGAGCGCGCGCTACGCGAGGGTGATCGCGGGCGTATCCGCGCCGCTCCAAACGAAGCGATAGGTCGAGCCCTTCGCGACGTTCATCACGAGCGCGGGACGAAAGCAGGCGATGCAAGTGCCGCCCGCGCTGCGCACGCTCGGATAGACGATCCCCAGCGAGCCGATCTCGAGGAGCCGCTCGGCGAGCTCTTGCGATGCGACGTAGCTCTGCGGATCCAAGCATTTCGCGAGACGCTTTGCGCTGCGCAGATCGTGAAACTCGGCGCTGAAATCGGCGGTGTAATCGTCGCATGTAACGTCGTCCTCCAAGACGCCGACCTCGAGGAGGTCGACGGTCTTGTGAAAGGCGACTTCCGCCATGGCGGTTTCGATCTCGAACCCGCAGTACCACGCGCCGCGGTCGGGCCCGTTGAAGCGGCTGCCGAGCGGATGGGGATGCGTGAAGGCCGCATTGACGTTCTGGTAGTATGGCAAGCCGAAGAGCAGCTCGTGCACGTCGATGCCGCCGGGGATTCCGCCTTCCACGAGGGTGCGCTCGTTGGTCGCGATGTCGAGCTTGAAGATATCGTTCAGGTGGCGGCTCGAGTCGGCAATCCGCGTGAGCACGCTCTCGCCGTCCTTCGAGGCGATCAAGCGGTGCGTCTCGTTCCGCCGAACGAGCGAGACCACCGGTAGTTTAGATGCCGCCACGACGCGCGTCGAGAAGCCGGCGCACGACCTGGATCGCCGGAATGCCGCCGCGGATCATGTACTCCAGCGGCGTAACGCCGCGAAAGATCGGATTGTGGTCGGGAAGCGTGACCCATCGGTCGGCGAGCGCGCTATTGTGCAGAATGTTGAGCGCCTTGAAGATGCCGACGAGATATGAAACGCGCAGCATCGTATCGGGATCGAGCGCGCGCCGCGGCGATTTCTTCATCGCGTAGTACGTGCTGCTCGCCATACCGCCCAGAAGCCGCATCGCGTCCTCATCGCGCAGATGCCAGCAGTCGACGATGTTGAAGAAGACCCGCAGGGCCGACGGCCCCAGGCGCTCGCACTCCTCGCGCGAGGTGATGTCGACCAGCTCGGGCGCGGGGTACCGTGTCTCTGGATACGCGAGGAAGGTCATTGCCGTCGGAAGTCCCTTTTTGGACAGTATAGCCTCCAAATCCGGAGAAGGCAAGCTCCGGCTGGGGGCTGGTTCGCGCGAAGGCTCGAAGAACGCCGCGCGCTGGGGCCTGTAGCTCAGCGGTAGAGCGGCCGGCTCATAACTGGTTGCGCGTAGGTTCGAATCCTACCAGGCCCACCAGCAGCGCCGTTTGCATACCACCGCACATTGACGGATCCGCAGTCCAAACAAGAAGCGGTCCCAGACGGCGCATCTGCGATGTGCATCGCTGCGAGACCCAGGGGGCCGTATGCTTGCCGAGAAACGCTCATGCAAGGAATAAGCCCTCTTGGGGGAGGCGCAGAATGGCACAGAAACTCCCGGTCGCAGTTGCCGCTACCGTCGCGGTCTTGGGCGCAATCGGCGCCGTGCTGCATTACCTTCCGCCAAATACGTCGCAAGTAATTGACGTCCTCAATCGCCCGAAGGCGAGCTTCGACGCGAGCGTGCAGAAGCTCGAAGGTCAGCTGAACGCACCGAATCCGCCGATCTTAGCGCTGCGCACGTCGGCGGCGGAAGCATATCGGCAAGCCGGCGAAGCCTGGTTTGGCCGCGCAACCGATTGGAAATGCCAAGTGGTCGGCATCTTCTACAACGAAATGGATCCGAACGTCGCTGAAGCGGTACCGCTTCAGGCGTACTCGGATTACCAGGCATCGCGTCTTAACCCATGCGGGGCCCAAGTCTTCGCGTTGGCCGGGCTCGATTGGGGCGCATTCCTCGCTTTCAAAGCGCAGAGCCAAGGAGCCGCGGAAAGGTTGGAAGCCATTCGGCAGGTTGTCGCCGGAGGCACCAAAGCGCAGACCGTCGGTTGGGCCTACATCGGCGCGCTGGACGCCAAGGGCCATTATTCGATTCGCTACATTCACGAGCCATCCGCGGCGATTGGCGACACGGTGACAACGCTATCGGGTTCCACGGAAGACGGCGTGCTGCTTCATCTGTTTCCGCCACAAACGCAGATCGGCGGCATCGCGGGATTCTTGCCGGATGGTTCGAGAATTACGATTCTAAAACTCGGGCAGGTGGTCGAGCACCGATTCCACCAGCCGGATGCATATCTCGTTTTTGCACAGGCAAGGGTGGTAGCGGTTCAACCGCTGCTTGCGTCGGTCTTCGGCGGCCAGTTCGTTCACCTGCAACTGACGCGGCGCGTTCACAGCGTCGTCGCACTGGCCGATCCGGTAGCTTGCCCCACGTATGCGCAGCACAACAGCTTGCATGGGCAGGGGCAGCTATGGGCCTATGCCGGCCAGACCAGCGAGGCCAACAAGAACGCATTCATTCCGGGGACTTCTCGCCTGAATACGAGCTGCATACCGCGCGACGGTCAAGTCGTTCGCGCGGCGCTGGATTTGAAAATTTTCGTCGGGCAAGATCCGCACTATCCCGGCGTACGTCCGCAAGGCGGCGTCGTCGCCGCCGGGACGGAGATTCGGGTCGTCGGCGACGTAGCCGGATATCCGTTCGATGCGACCGCGAACCCAAAGTTTTGCGACCAGATTCCACTGCCGCAAAAGAACGTCGTGCAAGTCCCCGCGGGTCATCAAAAACGCTACTGCGTCTACATACCTTTCACTCCGGCGTAACCGGCCGCGGCGGCACGCGGTAAGACAGCGCCGGGAACGGACGCCAAACGGCAGCGGCCCGCGCCTGCGGGTCTAGCGCCGGCGCCCATTTATAGAACGCGTACTCGTTGTCGGGATTCCGGTTGAGCGTCACCCGCACGTAGGTAAACTGATTCGGCTGAATCAGCCGGTTGATGTCGACCGAGGGCCGATAGATCGTCGGTCTATACTCGATGTATTGGCTGTCGCTGACCGCTTCGATGTAGATTGCATGATGCCGAGTTCCGTCGCCCACCCACGTGGGATAGTTGAGATAGAACGAGTACGATCCGATCGCCACGTCGTTGTGGATGGGCGAGTTCGGCAGAATCGCGTCGGCCGAGCTGAGGGATGCATTCAGGACTGCTTGGCGCATCGCCGCCTCTGCGGGCGTCTCGGCCGCCGGCGGAACGTAATTCGCACCCGCGGGGCGCTCCGGCGGCAGGGTGACGTCGCGCGGATCTCCCGGTATCTGCGATTCGTCCCAGAAGGCGATCATGCAGTCGCCGATCGGAGTCCCGGCTTGAGATTGCAAACTAAAAACCACCGTCGAATTCGCATCGTTCGGCTTACCGGCGGCCCACGTAACGTTGTTTGCTTGCCATTGCTGCGCGAGCGCGGCGTAACCCGCAGCGGGCGTCTGCAGCGCCGTCAGCAGCGCTTGAAATGCCGCGTCGGTCGCGTCGGTCGCGTGCAGTATTCCGGTATCGGAGTCGAAATGGGAATAACCGTGCAGAATCAAGTGCGGAGCCGCTTGTGTGAGAACGCGCGGTGTGATCGTCGGCGGATCGGCGTCTGGGTTTGCTTCCAGAAACGTGTAGTTCAAGTTGGCGCCGCTAATTCGGACGGTATTGTCGCTGCCGCTTTCACTCGTTGCCCAGAACAACTCCATCGCCTTGTCGTTTCCGATGAAGTCACCGCCAAGGCTGAACGCGAGAACTTGATCGTAGAGCGGATGCTGCGGATCGTTCCAGGCCGTCAGCCACTCGTCGTTGAGCCGCCAGAGAAAGTTGCTGCCGTAATCCAAATCGGTAAGGACGGCTTTCCCCACCGAAAGCACGTGGTTCGAAATCAGCTTTTCAAGGTAGCCGATCGGCGTCTTTCCGATTTCGGCGAGGCTCGATCCATGATTCGCTCCCGCCATCGTCACCAAACGCTGCGGGAGAACGGCCTGGTCGGGGGATGCGGCCGCCGCGCGCCGGTTCAATATCCAGCGCCGAACGACGAGTGCGCCGGTGGAGTGGCAGACGAACGCGGTGGAGCGCACGTCGAATCCCGTCGCTTCCAAGTCGGCGACGCGCATCTCGAGCGCGCCGGCAAGGTCGTCGATCGTCACGAAATCGTCGAGCGTATCGAATGCGGAGAGAACGATCGTATCGAACCCCTCTCCGTTCAAGAGCTCGGGAAAGTGCTGATACGCCGCAAGGGACGTTTCGCTGTACCCATGGACGAGAACGACGGATGGCATGATCTGGGCTCCTTCCTTTACTCGGCTACTCGGCAACGATGAGGTCGGCGGCCTTCTCGGCGATCATGTAGGTCGCGCTCGCGATGAAGAACCCCGGAATTCTCGGAAAGACCGACGCGTCCACGACGCGTAGCCGCTCGGCGCCATGCACCCGGAAATCGCTCGACACGACCCCGCCCTCGCGCGCTTCCCCGATCGCGCACGTGCACGACGCGTGATGTCCCCACGCGTTCGCGCGAATGAACGCGCCGAGCTTTTCGTCCGTGTCGATCTCCGGTCCGGGCAACTCCTCGGCGATCGACCCGCGCTCGAGCAGCGGCTTTGCGAGGGCGCGTACGTGCTTAACGCCTTCGATCATCGCTTGCAGATCGGCCTCGCCGCCCTCCGCGAAGTAGTTGAACGCAATCTCCGGAGGCTCGCGCGGATCGCGCGAGCGCAAGCGAACCGTTCCGGCGCGGTTACGAGTATGGGCTTTCAAGACGACCCACGTCATGTAATCGAGCCGCCGAACGAGCTCGCGCGAGAAGCCCGGATAATATCCGTGGAAATCGGCGAGCAGCAGCATGCAGAAGAGGTCGGGCGCGCCTTGCGCGACCGACGATGCTTTTGCCAGCGAAAGCGCGGCGCCGTTGGTCGTGTAAACGCCGGACGGATCGCGCGCCCCCCAGGCTTGGAACTGCGGATCGCCCGGCGAAAACGTCGCGCCCCGAAAAAACGGCCAGCGCTCCTGCAAGCGGTTCACGACGCCGATCTCGTAGCGGTCCTGCAAGTTGCTGCCGACGCCCGGTAACGCGACGGTAACGTCAATCTCCATCGCGCGCAGATGCTCGGCCGGTCCGATGCCGGAGAGCATCAGCAGCTGCGGCGTGTTGAACGCGCCGCCGGCGAGAATGACCTCGCGCCCCGCGGTAACGACCTGCTTCTCATCAGCGCCGCCAACGCCGCCGCTGCCGGCGCGGTAGAGGCCTCGTCCGCGCAGATACTCGACGCCGGTCGCGCGAGTGCCGTCGAAAAGCACGCGCGTCGCCAGCGCGTCGAGCTCGATTCTCAAGCGGCGGCCGGCCCGGCGCTGAACTTCGAGGAGGCGTTCGCGCGTTCCGACGCGCCGGTGCCTTCGCGTCGTAAGCGGAACCAATCGCAGCCCCGTGGAGTTCTGCTCGACCAAACGCCAATCGTTCGCATCGAGGCCCGCTTCGGAGAGCCAGCGCAGCGTTTGAATCTTTGCGGGATCGAGCGCGTACTGACGCGCGATTTCGGTCCAGAGCGGCTCGAGCACCTCGAAGCACGTTTGCGGAGAGAGCCGCGGCAGCTCGGCGCTCAGCCAGCCGCCGAAACCGTGGCGCGACGGATTGATTCCGAAGAAGTTCAAGAACCGCTGATCCGGCCGGTACGAGCACCGTTCGAGCCGCTCGAAGTAGCGCCGCATGCGCTCGGGCCGCCACGACGGATCGTTCGTGAGGTCGGCGATCGCTTGCCAATCTTCGTTGTGCGGGTAGATAAAAATCATCGCGTTGTGCGCCGTGCATCCGCCCAGCGTCGATGCGCGAGGATAGAGCACGCGCCGATCGTCGCCCGAATAGTGGCGCACGTAGAAGTCCCACTTCATCGCATCGTTTTCACACGCGAGCGCGTGAAACGCCGGCACGTCGTAATCGCAGGGAAGGCAGTTCTCGTCCGGTCTTGCGGAATCGCCGCCCGCGAGCGTCCGCGGATCGCCTCCCGCTTCGAGCACGATCACGCTCGCGCCGCGCTCGGCCAGCCGCGCGGCGACCGTTCCTCCTCCGGCCCCCGAGCCGACGACCACGTAATCGTACTCCACCTTACTCGAAGACTTCGTCTCCGGTCGGTTCGTAGTGTGCGACGTCGTTCATCAGCTGACGCAGGTTCGCGAGCTCCGTGTACATTCGCCAGCGTACGCGATTTTGATTGCCGAGCGGACGATGCTCGGGAAGGCAATGCCAGGGGGAATAGCGCAGCACGTTGGCAAACGCGAGTTGTGCCGGCGAATCGAATTTCTGCGCGGGCAGGTGAATCGTCGCCGCCTTGACGTACGGCGAGAGGCGCAACGGCCAACGCACGGCTGCATTCTCGATCGGCATGCGATGGGCGTCGGTCTGAATTTGAATGAAGAAGTCGAGGTCGACGTCCTGCTTTGCAAGCGTCGCCGCCATCGCCTCGCGGAGGTAGTTGTCGGGAGGGCGCAGCGGCAGACGCGGTATGCGCGAACGCGTCGTGAGGGTTGAACGAATCGAGTACTGCATCGCTTGACCCTCGCCGAGCAAGTACGGCGTGCAGCTCCAATATTGAGCCTCGAGCGGGCTCGATTGGGTCTTGGTCCACAAGCTCTGCATCAGCAAATCGAGCACGTGCGTCTTGGAGAAGTTGACGAAGTAGAACGATTCGGTGCTGTCGCGAAGCTCGCGCTGGAGCTGCGCGTTGGCGATTACGTCGGGCGTGACGAACGTCGGCGTGGTAACGGTCAAGAAATCTTGCGTGAACTTCTCGTCGTCGAAGATCTTCGGCCCGGGAACCCCCATCAGCTTGACCGTGCAGCTCATAAACCCGACGTCGTCGATGTCCGCCGGCCAGTCCGGGCCCGGTCCCGAAAAACGCACGTACGCTTTATAGGTCTGCGGTTTTGCGAATATGCCCCGCTTGCATGATTCGGGAATCTCGTCGAGCACGGTGAACTCGGCGCGTACGATGCCGTGCGTCTTCGTGTTGCCGGCTCGCTGGTAGTTGCCGGGCGGCCAATGCATCCGCATGTAGGTGCCCATGTCGATGATGATCGAGTCGAGGCACTCGGCCTCGCCCGCGAGCGTCTGCTCCTGCGCGAGCGCGAGATGTTCGTTCGGCCGCCGCAGATTGATGAGCCATTGCAGTACCGCGGCGCTCGGCTCTCTGAAGAGGGCGTCCCACAAAGGCCGGAAGAACGGGTCGAACCGGCGCTCGAAGTGCATCAGCGCCATGAAGATCCCGTGAAAGAATCGCTTGATTGCGAGCCGGTCGCCGCTGTCGATGCTCAAAACGTCTTCAAGAACTGGATCAGCGCGTACTTGTCTGCGTCGCTGAGGCCTTTCCGCGGCGGACCCGTTTCGCCCGGCTCGCGGTAGTTCGTCCCGAAATAATGCCCGCGGTTGACGACGTAGTCCGGGCACTTGCTCAGCTTGAGCAGCCGAGGATAAAGGTTCGCGAAAATCTTGCGCGCCTGCGGATCCGACGCATTCTTGGGCAGGCGCAGCAGATCGACGATAATTCCGGCAACCAGCTCGGCCTTGTCCTTCTCGTATTCGGTCAGTTGACTGCCTTGCAAATCCTCAGAGAGCAGCCGGACGTTCGCGAGCAACCCGACCGGCACGCCCGCAGGGATCGGTCCGATCGCAAGCTCCGAATTCTCACCGTTGGGGAAAGCCGCCGGAAAGAGTACACGCACCGCGCCGATGTTCTGCTGGACGAGATCCGGCAGATAGCCTTTGGCGATCGTCAGGTATGAGGGCGCGGTCGTGCGGTCGATCGTGCCGGGCACCTTCGTACCGAGCAGCTTGTCGTGCACGCGGCGCTCCGGCCAGAGCATCTGCTCGATCGAAGCCTGGAAGACGCGCATGCGCGCGTCGACCGATGGGCTCTGGTCGAACGGCCCCACGCTATTGTTCAGCAGGTAGGGCGCCGTCGACCAGAGCGCGATGAGCGACGGGACGCGCGTATAGCCGCGCCCTCCGGCCGGCATTTGATATTGCTGCGGCGCTCCCGTGTAGGGGTCGTACCAGGTGATGCTCCCGACCGAGGGCAGATCTTTGTACGATTGCGACGAGTAGTTATCCCAGATGTTGTTGGCGATCGCATTGGTTGCCAACGGGCTGCACGCGTTGGTGTGCAGCACGGTCACCGGCACGCGAACCTCGGTTGACAGGTAATTGTCCTTCAGGAAGTTCGGGTCTAACACGATCGCGCGCATCTGCGATTTGAATTGCGCCGTGCGCGTGTAGTCCATGTATCGTTTGAAACAATCCAAGTACTGCGGGCCCACGCAGCCGTTCGGTTCGAGGCCTTCGACCGGCTGCGGCAGCTTGCTCGAATGACAGCGAGCGCAGTTTTCGGCGAAGACGATCTTGCCGCGGGTTAGCACCGCCTGGCTCGCCGTGAGGTACTTCCGGCCGCCCGGCGCGTCGGTAAGGTGATCCGATTGCTCGCTCGCGTGGATGAGAAAGAGCGCTTCGTCGAACGTTTGGTTCTCGGTCGCGGCGAAGAAACTCGAGTTCGCGCGCGAATCGGTGATGGCGATCGGCGTGATCGGCTTGCCGCCGACGATCGGATTGAAATGCAGGAGCCACTCCTCGCTATCCGTGCCGATGTTGATGTAGACGCGATTCAGCGCTCCCAGCACGCCGACCGAGTCGGCGCCGTCCTTGAGGACGTGCGGCGTATAGACGATATCGGGTGCATCGAAGAAGGCCGTGAAGGGTCCGGAAGCGACGAAATCGTTGAACTGGCGGTTATTCAAGCCGCCGCCCGCGAGCTTTTCAAGCCCGAACCGCTTCGCGTCGCCGAGCCGCGGGACGATCGAGTAGATTGCGTTCATGCTGCGCGGGTTGTTGATGTTGTCGGTCGAGACGAAGGACGTATCGAGCGTGCCCGGTCGCCACGTTTTGAAGAGCTGCGAGATGAAGTCGCTGTCGCGCTGCCGCCATGCGAAGATCCGGTCGACCCATAGGTACTGCGCCCCGACCGTCGAGCTGAGATTCGCCCAGCGCGGATTATCGGGGTCGGCCGGCGGGTCGATTGGGCTCGGGCCGACGTGACAGAAGCCGCACGACATCCCGACGCGATACGGCTTGATCAGCTTGTCGCTCAAATAATACGACGGATCGGTGTAGTAGCGCTTGGGATCCCACGCCTTGGCAGCCGCGGCGTTGAAGGCCGGATTGGGGAAAACGCGCAGCCCCACCACGCCGCTTGCGTATCCGTAGTACGAGCCGAGCGGAACGGTCGTTCCGCGCGCTCCGATCGCCACGCCCGGATACTTCTGCGCGTTCTCAAACGGATCGGGCGGACAATCCTTCGAGTGCATTCGCACGTCGAGCCAGAGCCCGAAACGCTCGGGGTTCGGCCCCGTCGCCTCTTTGAAGCACGGCTCGTTGACGAGTCCCATCGTGTCCCAACGGTTGTGGCGCTGCGTCGCAAGCGTCGGATACGACGACAGCGCTTTGAGCAGATCGACGTTTCCGAAGCTGATCGTGCTCAGCCGGTCCCAAAAGCGGTCGTTCCCGGCGGTCCAGACGAGCCAGGTGTTGCGCCCTTTGACCTCTTCCGGGGTGAGCGCGATGCCGCCGTCCATGTCGTGGAAGTAATCTTCATCGGCCGCTGCGAACGACGCGGGGCTTCGCCCGGCCGTCTTCGCCTCGTCCGGCGCGGTGCGCGCACCACCCGAGCACGCCGCGGCGCCCACGCTCGCAAAGCTCAAGCTCAAAAGAAGAATCGCTAACTTCATGGCATTGCTTCCTCACCGGCCTGCGCGATATAGCGCAAGGCTCGTAAACTGGGCAGAAAGAAATACGCGCCGCCCGTCACCGTGACGAATCGCGGCAACGCGGTCACACGCGTGCGCGCCGCGTTCGCGCGGTTCATGACGAATGCGTCGCTTGCGAGGCCTCCCGCATCGGGTTCCCGGTTCCCCATCAGCGGATCGGCCTCTCCGATCAGTCCGTTGAATGTGTCGCTCGCGATCCACGCGCTCTGCAAGAACTCGAACTGACGGCCGATGTTCGCATTCAAGCAGACGAAGCGCAGGCCGCGCGCCGGATCGTCGGGCGGTGCCGGGAGCTGCGCCTCGGCCGGAGCGAGTCCGGGACCGTACTCGCGCCCGCGCCGCACGATGCGGTGAAAACGAACCGACGAGACCAGGTCGTCATGAAACGCCGCGTTGCGCAAGCCCAGCATCTCGACCGCCGTGGCGATCGGACCCCGCGGCGGCACCGGGAAGTCGGCGTTGCGCGGGTTGGCGCGGCGGATGTGCGCGCCGAACGGGCACTGCACTCCGTCGGGGTCGCCGGCGAACGTAAAGTTGTTCTGCTGCAGTGCCTGCTGCGTCGTCCCAATCCCTTCGATCGGCGTTTGCGCCACGGGCACGAGCGGGTCGCCGTTCTGATGCCTTCCGACGAACGCGCTCGCAAGGTCCGCCGATTTCGTAAACGACCAAAACGCGCGAACGTCCTGGCGATGATCGCGCAGCACGAGATAGGTTCCGTTACGCCCCACGTCGCGTTTCGTCGGATCGTCCTCGGCAAGCCCCAGCAAATCGTTGACGCCTCCGGGCTCTACCAGCGGACGCTCCGTGTAGCAGTCGTATTCGTTCCGGTATCCGAGCAAGAATTCGCCCAAGGCAACGGTATTTCCGTAACTCACCTTATCGCCGCGCAGCTCTCGTTGCTGCGGCCAGTCGATTGTGGGCTGGCTGATCCCGTCGGTAAAGCTGAACTGCTCGACGCCGTTGAGGTTGGACGTATCGAGGCACGCAATCTCGTCGAATGCCCTGCTCCATTCGTCCGTTTGCACCGAACGCGCGAATGCGTCGAGCGTTCCGGCTTGCGCAAAGAGCGCGGCAACCATGTGCGGTTCGCGGCCGGCCGTTCCCCACGCCCAATTCCGCGGCGCGTTGGCGCCGGCGTCGCCGAGCCGCCGCGACCGGTCTTCTTCGCCCGCGATTCCCGAAAGGAACTCGGACGAAAACTGCGAGACGACGCTCTCGGGCACGCCGAGCGCACGTAGACCCGGCGCCGTGAACGCGACTTGCAGCGCCGCCGCCGGCGGCGGAGAGACTTCCGCCGCGCTCGTGACCGGCGCGCAGCGAAGCCACGCGCGCGCTGCCGTTGGATCGGCGATTCGCAGCAGAAAGTAGCACGCGTCGGTCAAGTGCTTGTACGCGAAGCGGACGATGCCTTGAACGTCGCCGTACTCGACCGCGCTGCGTACGCCGCGGTTCATAAGCATGCCGCCCACGCGTGCGCTTGAGCCGCGGTAAGAGCCCGCGCTTCCAGGCCGCCGCGGATCAGCGAGTTGCGTTCCAGATCGACTGCCGTCAACCCGGGACGGGCGTTGTACCAGACCTGCGTGTAGAATTGATGCCGGTAGAGGAAGTTCTTGAACTTCTGCTCGTCCTTGCAGCCCTCCCCGAGCAGCCACCGCGTCTTCGGATAGCCGATGCCGTTGCTAAAGACGAAGTTGAGCCCGAAGCCCGCCTTGTTGATGAAATCGTCCATGTAGCTCTCGATGTTGCCGTCGTAGTTGCTCATGAAGGCGAGGCGTTTCGGTCGATCGATCCAAGCCCATCGCGCGAAGTGGATCGTGCGGACGCGCGCGAGCCGCCCCCTCGTATAGATATGCCGCGACGCGTAGTCGAGGATCAATAATCCGAGAATGCTGACCGCCCGGCGCACGAGGCCGGGCTTGAGCGTTCCGACCGCGCTGAACGCGTTGGTGACGTCGCGGTCCTCGGTCACGGCGATTGCGGCGCGATGCGCGGGATCGACGCGAGGACAGATCTCGGGATCGGTTCCCTCGCGTATTCGCACCAGTACCAGCAGAATCGCGCCCACGATCGCGAGAATCGGTGACAAGACGATCGCCGCAACGACCGGTGCGACCGAGCCGAACGCGTTGGAAACCCACCAGCCGAAATTCGTTGGCGGATCCGGGGTCATCGTCAAGCGGGCCGCCGCAATTTCGCCGCTGAGATAGTGACGCAGCATCGCGTGCAGCTCGATCGGAGTCGCCGACGCAACCGCGCCGGCATTCTCGTCGAGATACCGCTCCATGGCCTCGCGCAGCGCCGATTCTTCGCGGATCTGCAGCATCGTCCGCCCCTTCCAGTTGGCGTACCACGCCGCGGCGCTGACGCTATGACGCTTCATCCAGGCGAGGACGTCCTCACCGCGCTCGAAGCCTTGGCAATGCGAAAAAAGCTGCGCGAGGCCCGGCGCGGCGCGCTCGCTGAGTTCCTTGAGAAACGTCTCGGCGCTCTCGTCGACGTCGCCGAGAAACGCCAAGTAGAGCGGATACTTCGTAACCGGCAATCCATACGCCGCGACGTCGCCGACGGTGTCGTCGCGCACGAGGCAGAGTCGCGCAAAGTGCAGCTGCTCGAACGCTCCGAACGGAATGAGCGCATTTTGGGGATCGGCGCGACCCGGCTGCGCGTTCATGGTCTCGAGCAGCGCGGCGAGGTCGCTCTCCGCTTCGGGGCGCACCGGCGCCAAGACGAAGAACGCCGATTGGGGGGTCATGTACTCTGCGGGAAGTCGAGGCTGAAGTTGATCAGCCGTTTTTTGCTCCAGTAGACGACCCCGAGGTAGAGGTTCGGTGCGATCAGCCGGATCTCGTCGCGGATCCAGTGCGCGAGCGTGGACGTTTTGGAGTAATCCAGAACGATGCACTCTTTGTTGTCCATCCAGCTCGGAGCGACGTAAACGGCCGCGACGATCGCGTCGATGCCGAACGGCGTTATGCGATTAACCAATCCCCGAGCCTCATCGAAGACCTTGCCCTTCCAGCAAAAGACGTTGATGAATTCCGCGATGTTGGCGCTGTACGTCGTTCCCGGAGCGATGATGGCGGTACCATTGGCTTCACCGTTCGGAATTGGGCCCGGAGGGCTCGATGTGAACAGCTCGTCGAGCTGTTGCTGGCTCATCGCGAGCAGTTGCTCGCTGTTCAAGGACGGGTTCATGTTGACTCTCCCCCGCGAGTTGGCTCAAGTTCCGGCCCCTCGCTTGGTTTCCTGCCGCGCAAAACGGAACACGCGAGCCCGTACCGCCATGAAGCCCGCCATTTTTATCGCAGCACTCTGCGCACTCGCTGTGCCCCTTGCCACGCGGAGCGCAATGACGCTTCCCGGCTTCATAGCGAGCGCTGCCCTTTGTCATCCTGAGCAAAGGTGCGAAGCCTCTTGTCATCCTGAGCGAAGGTGCGAAGCACCGGAGTCGAAGGACGAAGGACGCGAACTACTCCCGACAGGGCAAACGATAACGCCGCTCGCCGCGCCCGGTTCGCAGATGACGCGCTTGACAACCGGACTGCGCGAAGACGGTGATGCCGATGCGAGCGGCGCGATGTCGCTCGCGCTCAGTCCCGACGGCACGACGCTGCTCGCGCTCACCAGCGGCTACAATACCGACTACTTCTACCCCGACGGCCGGCCGATTCGCTTCCCGGTGCGCGACCCGCTTACCGGCGCGGTCTCGAAGGTCGCGACGCGTCTAACGCAGTGGATTTTCGTCTACCACGTTGCCGCGGACGGCTCGCTGCAGTTCGCGCAACGAATCTCGATTCCCGACGCATTCGTCGGGCTCGCGTGGGCGCCCGATAGCCGGCGCTTCTACGTCTCCGGCGGCATCGACGATCGCATCGCCGTCTACTCGCGGCGAGGCGATGAGTTCGCGTTCGCCGCGCCGGAAATCATACTTGGCCATAACGGCAACGGGGCAGCACCACTGCCCGCATACGACGGCGGCATCCTTGCGCACACGATCGCCGGAAAACGCGATCCCGAGGGGCTTGGCTTCACGGCCATGGCGGCGGGCTTGGTACTCGGTGCCGGCGGCAAGACGCTCGCCGTCGCCAACATGCAAAGCGACTCCGTCTCGTTCGTCGACACCCAAACGCGAAAGGTCGTTCAAGAACTCGCGCTCTATCGCCCTGGCGCGCTAACCGCGGCAGGCGAGTATCCCTATGGCGTCGCGATGTCCTCGAATACGATCTACGTGAGCTCGTTGCGCGACGGCGACGTGAGCGTCATTCGGGACGGCGCGCTTCTCACACGGATTGCGCTCGGCGGCGAACCCAACGCGATGCTGCTCTCGCAAGACGGCTCGACGCTCTACATCGCGAACGGCGACCTCGACGAAATCGACGTCCTCGCCACGCAGACCGAAGCGGTCATCGCGCGCATCGGCGTCGATCGTCCCGGACAGCGTTACCGCGGCGCCAATCCAAACGGCCTCGCGCTCGACGAACGCGCGCAGCGGCTCTATGTGACGCTCGGCGGCGAGAACGCGGTCGCCGTCATTGACCTAACGACAAACAAAGTCGTCGGCCGCATTCCCACCGGCTGGTATCCCACGGCAATCGCCGCATTCGACGGCCGGCTCGCCGTAACGGACGCCAAATCGCTCTCCGGCCCCAACTCCGGATTAGCGACGCTGCACCTGAACGCGCCCGACCGCGGCTTCAACCCGATGCATCGAAATCAGTACGTCCTTTCGCTGGAAAAAGCCAACCTGTTGACGATGCCCGTGCCCAGCGACGTGGACCTGGCAAACCTAAGCCACACCGTGGACGAGAATAACGGCTTCGCCTCCCCACCAACGCCGAGCCCGGTGATCGCCGCGTTGCGGGGCAAAATTCGCCACGTGATCTACATCATGAAGGAGAACCGCACGTACGATCAGGTGCTCGGCGATCTGAAGGGCGCGAACGGCGATCCGCGCATCGTCGTCTTCCCATACCCCATTACGCCCAACCATCATCGCCTTGCGTCGCAGTTCGTGACGCTCGACAACTTCTACACCAGCGGCGACGTCAGCGCCGACGGCTGGAACTGGAGCCAGCAGGGCCGCGCCAACGAATACACGACGCGCCTCACGCCGATTGCGTACGCGAGCAACGGCATGCCCTACGACTGGAGCGGAGAGAATCGCGGCATCAACACGGCCAACCCCGAGACCGGCGGCCGCGACCCGTTCGACGCGCGCATAACGACCTTGCTCGATCCGAGCGGCTCATCGACGATTCTTCCCGGCGGCAAGGACATCGCTGCGACCGCCGGCGACAGCGACGACTCGCCGGACGCGACCGGCGGCTACATCTGGGATTCGGTACTGCGCGCCGGCAAAAGCGTGCGCCACTACGGCATGTACGCCGACGCCGCGTACTACGCGATCGGCGCGCCGTTCTACATTCCGATCGTGCGCCGCGCCTACGCGCTCCGCGTCCGCCAGGCACCGCCGGTTCGTCCATCGCTGATGGGCCGTACCGATCTCTACTATCGCGGCTGGGATCTCAACACGCCCGATCGCTACCGCTATGAAGAATGGAAGCGTGAGTTCGACGGCTACGTGCGTCGCGGCAATATGCCGTCGTTCGAAGCGGTCGAGCTGATGATGGACCACTTTGGCCAGTTCAAGACCAACGTCGCCGGTCTGAACACGCCGTATCTGCAGATATCCGACAACGACTACGCGCTGGGTCTGCTCGTGGAGGCCGTCTCGCACTCGCGTTATTGGAAAGACACGGCGATCTTCGTGCTCGAGGACGACTCGCAGGCCGGTCCCGATCACGTCAACCCGCACCGCTCGATCGCTTACGTCATCTCCGCCTACACGCGCCGCCACGCCGTCGTCCACACGCGCTACAACACCGTCGCGATGCTCAAGACGATCGAAGAGCTGCTCGGGATCGATTCGCTCGGCATCTTCGACGCCAATGCGCCTGACATGGGAGATGCATTCTCGCCGACGCTCGACACCCGCGACCGCTACAGCGCCACGCTTCCCGGCGATCTCTGCGGCGCGCCGGTCCACCGCGACTTGATTCCGGAATGTGCGTCGAACTCGCGCCTGCGAACCGCGGTGCTGCGCCCGCGTCGCGACGCCGCCTGGTGGATCGCGCAGACTGCCGGCATGGACTTCGATCGCCCCGACGCCGTCGATCCGCGCCGCTTCAACGCGCTCTTGGAAACCGGGCTTTAGCGCTGGAGCGGGGATAGGTCCAGCCGCGACGGAGTCGAATACCTCTAATTAAAGGAAGTCATTGCTACTTAAAAGGAGAAGGTTCTTGAAGCGTAGCTTGGCGATCGCTATTCTTGCGATTGCGTCATTCATGATATGGCAGACCGCCCGGGCCTGCACCGGAATTCGGCTGATCGCCAAGGACGGCACCGTCGTCGTCGCGCGCACCTTGGAGTTCGGCGCGGATCTCGAATCGAAAGTCGGCGTCTTTCCGGCCGGAACGTCCATCGTGGGCGTGCTGCCAAACAACGCGGCCGGCATCAGCTTTACGACGAAATACGGCATCGTGGGCGCCAACGCGTTCGGCCTTCCGATGGTCGTCGACGGCCTCAACGATCGCGGCCTCTACGTCGGCGAGTTCTTCTTTCCGGGATCGGCTCAATATGCAAACGTCACGCCGGAGAACGCGTCGCGCGCCATGGCTGGATATCAGTACGCGATGTGGATTCTCGGCAACTTCGCAACCGTCGCGGAGGTGAAAGCCGCGTACGATCGTGTCGTGCTCGCGCCGACCGTGGTGCCGCAGCTCGGAATGGCACCGCCGGTCCATTTCCGCATCGTCGATAAAACCGGCGCAGCCGTCGCCGTCGAGCCGATCGGAGGGCGGCTCGTCATCTACGACGATCCGTTCGGCGTGCTCACGAACTCCCCAACGTTCGATTGGCACATGACCAACCTCAACAACTACGCCGGCCTCTCCGCGATGAACCGCTCGCCGCTCACGCTGCAAGGGTATACGCTGAACGGCTTCGGCCAAGGCTCCGGGTTCTACGGACTGCCGGGCGACTTCACGCCGCCGTCGCGCTTCGTGCGCGCGGTCGCGTTCCAAGCCGCTGCCGTCCAGCCGGCCACGGCAGCAGACGGCGTCCAACAGGTTTTTCACATCCTCAATAACTTCGACATCCCGGTCGGCGCCGTTCGCGACGAGGTCAATGGAAAAACCATCGACGAATGGACGCTCTGGACGTCGGCTGAAGATCTAACGAACCTGCAGTTCTACTTCCGAACCTTCAACGACCAATCGTTGCGCAGCGTCGACGTTCGCAAAGCCCTGGCGAGCGCGGGCTCGACCGTGACCTATCTTCAAATGGAGACCGAGCAGCCTACGCCGATCACCAACGTACTCTAGCGCCCGATCCGTGTTTGTCATCCTGAGTACACCATGGCCGGTCGCGGCCACCCGTAACGCTATGGAAATGGTTCCCGGGACCGCTCCTGTCCGGGATTTCCGCATCAGCGAAGCGCCGTTCATTTCTTGTCATCCTGAGCCCTTCGACTCGCTACGCTCGCTCAGGACAGGCTTCGCGCCTTCTTCTTGTCATCCTGAGCGAAGCGCCGAAGGCGCGGAGTCGAAGGACGGCGTCAAGAAGCCCAACAGGATCGCAACTGCCGCGCGTGAAGAAATCGATGATGAATGCGTCACCGATTCGCGAAAAGTTGCTCGGGAGCTGGCGGCTCGTAGCGTCCGATTCGCGTGATGCAAACGGTGACGCAAACGCGCCCCTTGGCGACGATCCGATCGGACAGCTCACGTACGATGCCTCGGGCACGGTCTGCGCGCAGTTGATGCGCCGAGGCCAGCCGCACTTCCGCAGCGATGACTGGCAGCGCGCGTCGGCCGAGGAAAAAGCTAGCGCGTGGAGCGGGTATTTCGGCTATTTCGGAACCTTTACCATCGACGAAGGTACCGGCACGATCGTCCATCGCGTCGACGGCAGCTGGTTCCCCAATCTCGTCGGCACCGAACAGGTACGGCACTTCTCCTTAGCGGGGAATCGTCTTACATTAACTGCCGAGACGCCGCGGGGACGCGTGAGCCTCGTATGGGAGAAAGTGAACGCCGCCTAAGCCTCCGCACAGCGCGATGCCCGCGAGTTTACCACGATGGCTTACACCGGTTGCCGACGCGACGGCACGAGGCGATGCCCCACGGATGATCGCCCGCTTTAAACGGCGATCCCTTTAACGGCTTCAGCGTACCGGTTCGTGGGTCTACCGTAAATCCGGCAACACTCCTCGAGTCGAAATTCGATGCATACAGGAAAGCACCATCCGGGGTGATCGTCATTGCTTGCGGGCTATCCGAGCCCCTAAAGTGCGAACCCGGAATTCGAGAGAGCGCGCCGGTCGCTTCGTCGATTCGGAAGACGGAAATGCTGCGATTGAGATTTGCAACGTACACGAATCGTCCGCTCGGATCCATGCGAATGTCTCGCGGTCCGACTCCCGCTTCGAGCGGCCGACGAAGTCGAGCTACTCGAGGAACTTGCCCTCGAAGCCACGCGCGCGTACGATCACGTCAAAGCGGTTCGCGTGCGCAAACGGTACGCGCGGCAAATCGAGCCCAGCGTAGGCTAGCTCGTATTAACGGCTTCCCACCAGCGGCTCCGTCGCGATATCTTCGTAATTCGGCCAGACCGTTTCGCGCTTCAGCTGGGTAATGAGGTCCGCCTTCATCTGGGGCGACATCTTGGCGATGACTGTGCTGTATTGATTCCAGCGCGTCGCGAGCGTCTGTGCGAACGGCGGTACCCACGCGACGGCAATAGCGGTCCGGTGCGTCGCGGTGAGGCCGGCAAAAGCCGTATTGAACGCCGAAATCGCCTTCGCGAAATCGTCGGCGTATTTTGCGTTCCGCGTTTGATCGAAGGACGATGTTGCCACCGCCTCGACCATAAAGCTAGCGTACGCATTAGCCTTTTCCTGCAGCGCGGTGTACGCGACCGCGAGCGTGTTCACGTCGGCAGCTCCGAGGGAGCGCTTCGTATTTGCGACGAGGCCAATCGCTTGAGTGCGCGTCGAACTAAACGGCACAAATCCGTCGTGGAGTTGCGCGGACTCGCTGGCTTTATGCGCGCAACCGGCCGCGACGAGACCCAGCATCGCCGCCAGGATCAGCACGCGCCGAGAACTCTGTTCGTTACTCATGACGCCTTATACCCAGGCCCAGGGCGGGCCCAACGACCCGCCGAGCGCACGGCGGCAGTTCTGCGGTCGTAGAGTAACCGGCGGCTCCCGATGCCGAATATTTGACAGCGCGACCCCGCGCCCGCTAGGGTGTGGTAGGCCCGTGGCGCCATCGTCTATCGGTTAGGACATCGCCCTTTCAAGGCGGAAAGACGGGTTCGATTCCCGTTGGCGCTAAGAACAAAATCGCATATCTCACGAGGGAATCCGGCGCTTTTACCGGTCTAGATACGCCGACGTGTCACGGAATTGTCACGTTGGCTTTTCATTTTTGTCACGCGACTAATCGCGCGAACGCTGCGGCGGCCGCCGCGTCACGCTCCCGATAGACGGTCACGTAGCGATCGACGGTGACGCCGATGCAGCTATGACCGAGTCGCTGACTGACCACCTCGATCGGCACGCCGGCTTTTGCCAAGAGCGAAGCGTGGGTGTCTCGCAGGTCGTGTAACCGAATCCGCGCGACCTTTGCCCGCTCGACGAGCCGCTTGAACGCCGCCCCGAAGGCCTCGGGGGAAACCGGCATCCCATTGGGCATCGCGAAGACCAGGTCGTCGCGATGGTACTTTTCGCCCAGGTACACTTGCTCTGCCGCCTGCCTCGCCTTGTGCGAGCGCAGGACGGCAACAAGCTCTGAAGTGATCGCAACCGTGCGGACCTGTCCGTTCTTCGGCCGCTTGAACGCGAGCCCCGAGCGCGGCTGGGCGAGCGATTCACGGATCGTAATCGTGCCGCCGTCCAAGTCGAGATCGGGCCAACGCGTCGCCAAGACTTCGCCGCGCCGGGCTCCGGTGTAGGCCGCAAAGACCAACGCCGGATAGAACCAGGGGAGCGACGAGACGGTGCCGCGCTTTTTTGCCAGGAAGGTGGGCGACTGCGCTTCTGCCAGCAGGTGGCGTAGCTCGTTTTCGTTGAGTACCGTGCTCTCGGGCTTGAAGACCTTGGGAAGGTCTTCGGACGTGATCTTGCCGGCAACGTTGGTTTGGACGTAGTCAAGACTAACGGCCCAGTTGAGCGTCGCCCGCAGCAGATCGTGCACGTGCCGAATCGTCCGACCGGAACGCCTCGTCTGCTTCTGCGCTTGCCACCTCTCGTACGCTTCGATAAGATGCGCCTTGCGCAGTGCGGTCAAACGCATCTTTCCAAACGTCGGGCGAAGATAGGTGGCGATGATGCCCTTGTATCGATCGATCGTCGTCGCTTCGAGGCGCTTTGCCTTGTGCGTCATAAACTTCTCGAAGAGGTCGGACAGGGACATGTCCGCGTCGGCGGTGTACTCGCCCCGCGCGACGCTTTCGATGCGTTTGGCAAGAAATGCCTCTGCTTCGTGTTTGGTCACGCCGCGGAGGATCTCTCGCTTTTGTTGACGCGCCTTTCCGTTTTGCGGGGGTACGTCATAGACGATCATGTACTTCTTGACCCCAAGGTGTTTTGGTTTTGCCATGGATTCTTTCCGCGGTCCAGGCGAGGATATTATACGACGTTTCCGCCGAGAAACTCTCGCAAGGCGGCCTTCGTGATGAGGATTTTCTGGCCCACACGGACGCTCTTGAGCGCTTGCCGCTTGATCGCATCGTAGACCGCATTGCGCCCAATCGGGAGAAACGCGATGACGTCGTGTGGGGTGAGAATGTCCGGCAGGTCCGCAAAGCGTACGCTCTGCGCGCCGGGCGGCATCGACCTGATCGATTGTGTGGTCATGTCTGGTCACCCACCTTTTTGGTTGCTGCCGAGAACGGACTGGCTCGATGGTCGAGCCGAATGTTATCGGTCGATCGTCATGGAGTCGCGTGCACGCTGCTCTTTGCGAATGCTGTACTCAACATCTCGCCGAAGCTCGTTCGGCAGAGCTTGGTACTGCTGCTCGATCGTCGCAGCAAGGTCGTTGAGCCGTGCGCCCATCGCAGCGTCGCAATCGATGCGCGCGACGCCGGCACCGCCTTCGTAATCATCACCTCACCTCCGCAAAAGAAAAAGTCCCGCGCGAACTGCTGACGCTGCGGGACTCATAGTTTCACCTGCATTATAATGCGGGCGAAAGTCTGCTACACTCTGTCACCGAAATTGTACCACAAATGCAACCCTATCGCTACCAATCGCAGCGCTTTTCCGAGACGACCTCGCGCTTCGATCCCCTACCGACGGTGCACGAAATCGAATCGATCGCATGATAGCAGCCGCGTCCAGGGCGAGCTGCGCTCGGCCTTACGGCACACCCTGGACCCGGCTGCTCCGACTACTTGCGACCGCGACTCCGTGTACCGCCTGGCCACTCTTGCCGAAGCACACCCTGCGCGCGACGATGACGGTTCCGCTCCTCCGTCCCCGCCTACTTCAAATTCGACACGCAACGTTAGGAGTGCCGCAAGAAGGCATGAAGCGCTCGCTGGAGGTTCTTTTCCGTTCGAAGCAGTAGTCGCACACAACACGATCCCCAGCATCGAGGTGGTCTGCGATCGCCCATTTTTCATTACGCCAGCAAGGGGCGGCGGGGTTACGCGGACTCCGGTCGCGCTCAGCCAGCCTGGTAAGACTCGCCAAACATGCGTTGCAATGCTGCTCGACAACGGCAACGTCCACTGTATCGTGGCGCACTTCGCGCGCTAGCTCCGTTAGTATGTCGTGCCAGGAAGATGGAAAGACGAACGAAAACGCTAGCCACGGTCGACTGCCGACACGCGACAAGGAGCAGCACGTCGGGCACATCGCTGGCACGATGATTCGGTCGGCAACGGAGCTCGGGTTTGGTGAATGCACGGATCGAGCTGAGCGCTGCTAACGGTCCATCGAAATCGATTCGCGCGAGCGATTGAGCGCGCGCTGTTCTCGGCGGATCGCGAACTCGACATCCCGCCGACGTTCCTGCGGTAACGCCTGGCATGCGCGATCGACGGCCGCTGCGAGCTTGTCGAGCCCTGCGCGCCACGCCACACCCTCGCATTCGAGCTGCGCAACGCCGGTGCGTTCCAATACCGTCAGCTGTTTTTCGATCTTCGGTACGTCTTCACGCAGCACGGCCCGCGCTTTGCGCATCTGGTCTTCGAGACCGAGCGACGCGCTGACGTACTCGCGGTAGGCGCGTTCATCGCCTCGAATGCGTTCTTGAACTCGCTGGACGTCGCCACTTTCAAAGTCGCGCGTGGCTTTGGTGAGCTCCTCTTCATAGCGAGCCTGTTGCCGGGTATGCAGTTTCAAGGCTTCCTTCTTGGCCGCGTTGCGCACAAACGGATTCCAGGATTGCTGCTCCTTCGTCAACCGCGCCAGGGCTGCGCGTTCGGCCAGCGTGAACTGCGTTGCCTCACCGACGCGCGCCTGGATCTCTTTTCGCGCTGACGCGAGCGCCTGCTCGATCGTCGGCGGCTGCTCGACGCGGGTCAAGCCCTGTCGCTGGACACGAGCGCGCACGTAGTGTCCCTCTTCTTCTGCGCGAATGACGCGCAAACGCTCCCGCACCTGCTCGAGGGTTACGGGCTGCGATGTGGCCTCCGCGGTCCGCTCGTGCCGGTTATTCGCTGGAGCCTCGAGTGCGTCCAAGACTCGCTGCGCCGCCGGATCTCCGGCGCGAGCTCGCTGCGCCACGAACGAACGATAGTCCATCGGCTTCTCCTCGCGCACAAGCTTGCGTTCTGACGCCAGCACGATCTTCGTCGCCTCCCAGCGCACCCGCCCAGCGTCATACTCGCGCGTGCGCCGGCGGCCAATAACGGCGTCGACCGACCAGTACGCAAGTTGACGCGCGATCGCGCCGCGCGTGGCCAGCCGCGCCACTGCGCGCAAGAGCAGGCGCGCTTCGCGGCGCCGCTTGGCCTCGCACTGGCGCCGTACTCGCTCGCGCTCCCATGCTGCTGCTCTGCGGTCCGCTGTCGCACGATGACGCTCGCCAAAGAAACGGTCGCGATACTGAGCGTACTCCGAGCGCGTCCGGGCATGATCAACGATCCGTTGCGCGTCACGTAGCGCCCAGCGTGGATCAGTGTTTGCCTCGCGCTCGGCCCGATCGCGGACCTCACGTCGTCCACGCTTCGGTGGCCACTCTGGCGTGTACGGGCATGGACCAAAGCGCTGCTCGAGTGCGGCTTTCTTACAACGCGGATGAATGCGCGACGCGCCACAGCCTGGTGCGCCAGGATCGCGCCCCTGAGCGAAGGCAAGTCCTTGCACGCGCGTTCCGCGCGCAATCAGCTTGACGACGATCCCGTCGCGGTCGAGTTGCTGTATGAGATCTTCCCACGATCGCGCACCGTCGACTGCGGCGAGAATCGTTGCTCGCGCCTTTTGCACCCATCGCGCTGGATCGATCGTCTCCTTCGCAACCTCCTGCGACGGCGTGAATGGCCCTAAGCGCCGCTCGAGCGCCGGCAGTGCGCAGCGCGCATCGATGCGTGACGCCGCGCAACCCGGCACGCCGCACTCGAACCCTTCGGCGAATGCCAGGCCCCGTATCCTCTTACCGCGTCGAACCAGCTTCGCGACCACACCATGCGCACCCAGCCGCTGATGCAAGTCGCTCCAGTCTTTGGCGCGATCGACGGCATCGAGCACGTACGGCCGCGCACTCTCCTGCCACGGCAGCTCACCGCGCTCGCGCAGCTGCCGATACGCACCATCGCTCAAGCGCCGCTCCGGGTCTGGCGGCGGCGCATACAGGTGGCACACGTGCTGCACGATATCGCGGTTGTGCCGGCCGACGACGATCTCCCAGCCACGCTCAGCGGCGATCTCGGCGCAGGTCCGCTCGCGTTTGATTCGCTCCTGCCACAGGTCATTCGCTTTGCCGTCAGGACCGATGCGATTGGCGATCACGTGGGCGTGGTAGTTGTCCGTATCCTGGTGCGCCGCCAGCACGTATTGGTTGCGCTCCATGCCGATCGATTTCAATAGCCGTTCCGCGTCGCTGACGACCTGCTCGCGCGTCGGACGCTCGCCCTTGGCATAGGCGACGATGAGGTGATAGACTGGATCCTTGCAGCGTCGCGAGAGTGCCGCGACTGCCTCCATTTCGAGTGCAGCCGTCCCGACCGACGTCACCCCGCGCAGCTGCACCCAGGCTGCCTTCTTCGGTGCACTCGCGTATTCGATGCCGTCTCCGAAGGAGCGCTCAGCTTGCTGGCAAGCGCGCTCGTGGGCATGCTCCGTGATGTAGTCGATACCAGTTCCGAAGCTGCGGGTACGGGAGCGCGCAGGCACCGACTTGGAGATCATGACGTCACCTCGGGGAAAAGAAAAAGCCCCGCGCGAACGATCGCATCGGGACTCATGATTACACCCGCATTATTATGCGGGCGTAAGTCGGGTATGTTCTCTTAGGCCAAGTATATCACGAACGCAAGTTTGCCGCTATACTTTCCTTGCCAGGAGTCGTTGCGGTGCGTTGCTTCGGTTGAGTGATTTTCAAAACGCAAGCCGGTGGTTGAGCGGACGACGCCTTCGGCGTCGCCCACCGAGCACACAGGCTCGAGGTCGCGCCGCCTTCGGCGCCGCTCAGCTCGCAAGAGAGGTTATTGTCGAGCTCGATCCGATCGCTTTCGTCCGCGCCTCCGAATCTCCCAAGAAGAGAACCGCGCACGCCGCGCAGTAAGTCTGATGCCAACTAGATGTGAGGGAAACCCCAGAGATCCGGATGCCGCTAGCCGCTGGGTTCTCTCGTTTGTGGGCGGGGATTGCCCGGCGGTATCGAAGATCGTACTATCGGGCAGTTTGTTCTCCATCATCTCGACAATATAACCCGTAGCTACATGATCGCGGAGTTCGATTCTGACGTGAGCGACGGTATTCTCTATCACAGGCCGTGACCTCCCCGGCCACGGCTGAAGCGTCTACCCCGTCATGCGCTCAATTCTTGAGTCAGGCGATGAGGATGATCTCACGGCGGCATCAACGCCCGAATTCTTTACGCCGTTCGTTTCGACAGGAACGGTCTGCGGAGGGAATTTGAACCGTGTCGATTCGGCGCGAAAGTTTGCGGACGGGGAGTTCCTCCGTTTCTATTTAACGGGCCTGTGCCTCAGAGCCGCTGCCGACGGGATGCAGCAACTGTTAGTTTACAGCGCCCCGGCCCTCGATTCAATCCGCGCGCCGAGTTCGAAGCTAGGATAGGCGCGCTCATCGCGGCAGCAGAACTTCTTGTCGATCTCCGGCAGACGAAAGGCCTGGCCACGCATGAGGCCTACTCCTGGACCACACTCCGGTTTATGCGCTCGGTATCCCTAGGCTTGAACCTTCGTCTTGGGTCCCAACGCGACCCAGAACCGCCCGACTCTTACCGCATGCACGGCGGCAACAGCCTCTTCGAGTAGTTACTCCCCGTCGCTCGAAACACGCTGGCATCCATCGAAACTCCTGCCGTAGCTGCTCTCGTGACAATCCGCTAACGCCCACAAATTCATCAGTTGCCATGGTTTTATCGACGGCGGGTATTCCGCGGAACAACATCGCGATGTATGCGTTAAGATTCGTTCCGTCGAACGTTATCACGCAGGCTGGCCTCCGCGCGGGAAGCGCGGCATACGCCGCGTGACGAACCTAGCGGTCGTATTTTAGCTATGCCCTGCGTGTAAAGCTGGCTAGGGAGCGGTTGCCGCCTAGGGCGCTTAATTGGGCGCCTCCTCGGTTTTGCGAATAGTCGTGCCGAGTCGAAGGTGGCAGACTCAGATTAGCCAAAATGCCCGGACAGAAAGAGCCCTAAGCGTCTGGAGGCGTGCAATGACGACGGAGATCCTATCGCTCTGGCGGTTTCCACTCGATTCCGTTGGCATTGTAGAAGCACATCACCTCGCTGATCGCCAGCCGCAGTGCTCAATCGGCTTCGGCGAAGACTTCAGCGCCATGACCATCTACAATTACGGTCATTACCTAAGCGGAGTGACCCCGGATGTCGCCCTGACCAACATGCTAAACGCCATGGGGCCGCCGACCAGTCCTGTTGGCGGCCGGGCGTTTATTCCGCAGCAAAGCTTTGCCGTACAGGCATCATCAACAGGCCATAGCGTACCAAATCAATGCGACATTGATGGCTCTGGTGGTGGCGGCGCCTTGGGTAGCTCAAGCGGGTCGGCCTTCTTTCACTTCGTTATTACGCCTGTAGGACCAGGTGATTCGACGTTCTTCCTTTGCAACGCAAGCGGCGGCGGGCACACAAGTGGCGGCAACTACTTCCGAAGCCTAGCTTTTCAGTGGGGTACCTCCACAGACGCCAACGATACCTGCATAAAGGCTTCCGTCTGGAACACCCGGGCGATCAACTGCACGTTCACCGACTGCCCGAGAGCGTTCGTTGCCGGAGACCTCTCCTGCACGCTCGAGCAATGCACTATTAACTATACCGTCAGTAGCCCCACTGGAACGCGCGCCATTATACTGAGCGCACCTCAGTGTGGTGTCGTCGGACCCGGGCAGTTCGCGCAGACATCGCCGGGCAGCGGCGGTGCAGCTGGCTGCACTTGCATTTCCATCGAGGGCTCCGAACATTCAGTCGTCTCCGAAATGCAGATCTACGAGTGGACTATTGGGGTAGACTTCGTTCACGCTGCCGGGACCGTTGCAGCTCAAATCACGAACTGCGAGATCGAGTGTTGGCAAACGGCGCTTAACATTCAATTGCCCTCTGCTACCGGCGGCCAAACTTCGAGCATCAAAGTGACGGGGTGCACACTCGCAAAAACTAGTGATTCTAGCGATCAAAATACCATTGTTAATATTGATGCGCAGTTAGCTTCGGGGAACACCAACAGTCAACTAAACGACATCACCCTCCTCGACTGCACCGTATACAACATGGCGCTCAATCCGTTGTTAAGCGCTCAGAATGGACTCACCATCGTGAGCGGCACCAATATCAAGATCATTGGCGGTACATATTCGAATAATGGTCAGTACAGCGGTGCTGGCATTGCTATAACTGGCGCATGCGGCGATGTCCAGATTATCGGGGCCAATCTCCAACCGAGCTACCCGAATGCGCCTAATATTAATAATCAGAAGTACGCGCTGCTCGTCAGCGGCAGTCCGTCTGGATCAGTGCTCGTGTCTGGCTGTGATATGACCGGATACTCCAGTGGCGTACCCGTTCACGTATCGGGGACACCATACCGACTCTACATTTACGACTGCCCGGGCTATAATGACAAGAACACGGCATTGACGGCGACCGCCGGCATGCTTACCACGGGGGTTAGCGCAGCAACGTCATCGGCACCCTATTTTGGACCGTCGGTCATCGTGTACTCGGGTACGACCAACGTGACGCTGCACGTCTTTGGCCAAACGATCACATCAAGTTTTGGCATCGTTTTCTTGCCGAGCCCGTATGACACTTTCTATTTTACCCCAGTTCCACCGACCACGTTTTCATGGATCGGCAAATAAATTTAGGAGTAGCCACGATGGGAGCTTTTAGGTACTTGTGCTTCGTTATAGGTGTTTATGCGAGCGCTGCTACATTTTCTGGCTGCGCAGCCTCACAACAAGTCGCTTCGAAAAACCTGCCTGTCGTTTCGAACGCTACTGAGCGAGGCCCAGCCGGCCTCGCTGCGTCCGGCCAGGATTTACTGTACGTCTCAGCCGATGGCGCAACGAACGTCTACATATACTCCTATCCCCAGCGCGTCCTAGTCAATACGATAGAGTCATTGAACGCTTATGCTGCCGGCGAGTGCGTCGACTCGTCGGGAGACGTATTTGTCACGACTGTAAATGCGTCGGGTTCTGGCACGATCTACGAGTACGCTCACGGCGGCACAACGCCGATCGCCACGCTGAGCGACCCCGGCCAAGCTAACGGTTGCGCTCTAGATCCAACAACCGGAAATCTCGCGGTCATGAATCCACGTGATTGGACTAATCCGTACTATCAGTATTCAGGAGATCTGGCTGTTTACACGGGAGCACGCGGGCAGCCGCAGATCTATTACCCACAGCCTCCCGTGAGTGGGTTTATCTTCGGGGCATATGATAACGGTGGCAATCTATTTTTGTCAGCCGGAGATAACGCACACCCAACGTATGTGGACCTCATCCGGATGTCCTCCGGCAGCGACTCATTCGAAACGATCAGTGTGCCGCAAAAGCTCTCAGGCCCCGCGTCGCTTCAGTGGAATGGACAGTACTTGACTTTCACTTCCGGAGGAGAACAGACTCCACTGGACGTTTACCGCTTGAGCATTTCCGGTAGCAATGCAAAGGTGGCTGGTACTACTCAACTCACGTCAAGGAAAAACAAAATGACAGGCCAGGCGTGGATACAAGGGCACACGATCATCACGACCGACTACATCGGTCACGGTTACCAAGACATCTCTTTTTGGTCGTACCCGAAGGGTGGAAGGCCCCGACATAATATTAGGAAAGCTGGCGTTAGAGGGGAGCAACTCTCGGGGGTGGCGATCTCTGTTGGCCAGTGAGGGTATCTGATTATGGCTTCTGAGTCGGCTGAACGACGCGCGCGACGAAAACTACTCGCAGAGGCGTATGGGCGCCTTCCCTCGCGTGAGACACTTCAAGCTGCGACCGAACTGGAACGCGCAAAAATGCAGCGCACCGTTCAAAATGAGCAATTTGCACTCCAGCGAGGTTCGCTCGCCGTAGCCGTCCTCTCCCAAGTGCCCCGTGATAACGAGGAGAATCGCCCGCTATTTACCGAGGCCCGCAATATGCTGCTCGAGGTTCTCAAGCGCGGCGTCGCTCGGCTCTCGGAAGAAGATGCCGAAGAAGAACTGGACGAGGACCTAGACGAGGAAACTACTGCGTGAACGAAATTCTATCGCTGTGGCGTTCCGCCCTCGACCAGACTGCGCTTCTACAGGCGGAAGCTCTTTGTGACTGCCAGCCACGTTGCTCGATCACCATCGATTTCGACACGAACTTCACAGCGATGACGATCTATAACTTCGGCCAGTACACGGGTCCACCACCCATTTCGGGGCCGGTTAATGTAGCGCTCACAACGATGTTTGCGGCAATGAGCGGGGCAAACCCAATCGGTGGGCTGGTGTTCGTTGAGCAATACGGGTTTACCGTCTGGTCGAACAACTTCTCCGTTCCAGATCAGTGCAACATAATCGGCTCTGGTGGTGGTGGTTCCAACCCGGGCGCGGGTAGTCCGTTTTACCATTTTGCGATCGATTATACAGCCGGCAGTTCCTCAATATTCCTCAGCTGCAGTGGTAATTACACGAGCGGGGGCAAGTATTTTCGCGGCCTGGCGTTTCGAGGAACAAACGTCGCAAGTACGAGCGCTACGTGCATATATGCCGATACGGAAAACTGCCGAATCGTCAACTGCACGTTCACGGATATTCCAACCGTATTCAACGCACAAGGAACTGCCTGCACCCTCGAACAATGCACAGTCGATTACACCACTAAGAACGGCGCCACGGCTGTTATTATTGGTGGTACGCAGTGCGGAATCTTCGGGCCGGGTGAAGTCTTTCAACAGCCAGTAAACAAAAACGGCCCAAAGAACTGCACCGGCGTCTCCATACAAGGCGCAGAGCATGCCGTGCTAGCGGGCACGCACTTTTCCGATTGGTACGTTGGCATCGAGTTTAAGAACGCGGCCGGAACTACAAATGCCGAAATTCGCAACTGCGAAGTCCAAAGCGTTCAAACCGCTCTGAGTATACAACTTCCTTCCGGCTCTTCTGAGGCGACCTCTGGTGTTAAAGCGACGAGTTGCACATTCGCAAAATCGAACTACTCTAGCACGTATGATACAATGGGCGAACCGGTAGTAATTATCAGTCCGCAGTCCTCAACGTACAGTAGCCTGCTGAGCGATATTTCGTTGGTGGACTGCTCGGTGTTCAATATGGACCTGTGTACAATAGCTGGGCAGCATGGTTTAGAGATCGTTGGCGGCACCAACATCAAAATTATAGGAGGAACATACTCTAACAACAGCAGCAATGGTGGCGCGGGGATCGCTATAACCGGCCCCTGCGGCGACGTGCAAATCATCGGTGCGAACCTCCAGCCCACCTATCCATGGGTTGGGATGGCTCAAATTAATAACCAACAATATGGGCTGCTCATCAGCGGCGGTCCGGTTGGAACAGTTTTCGTATCTTCGTGTGACCTAACCGGCTACACTACTTCACCTCAACAGGCGGTGCTCGTAAGTGGAACCGCGCCGAATGAGCTGCTCATATACGATTGCCCTGGCTATAATGATACGGGCGCCTCACTTAACGGAGGCGTTGCGCCGACCTCAAGCGTGCATGCAGCGTCTTGCTCGACGCCATACTTTGGCCCGTCTATCATTGTGTTTTCGAACTCTAGCGCGGTGACGCTGCATATCTTTGGGCAAGCGATTACGTTGAGCTTTGGGATTTTCTTTCTCCCGAGTCCGTATGACAGCTTCTATTTTAGCGTCGCTCCTGCAGCCTTCACATGGATAGGCAAATAACGCCTTTAAACATCGGAACGCCGCTGGTAATCCATTCGTAAAGCCACCTTTCTTAGATGCGTCTTCAAGCCTAGTCTGCGACTCAACCCTGTTGCCGTACTGCCGGCGTGGAGCTGCTTGAGAATCCCGACGACTTGCGCTCCGCTGAAGGGGCTTTTCTTCATTAGCTTGTCACATTTTTGTCACGGAGCGGTCGACACTGCCCGGGATCGGGCGGGGCCGGCTGGAGCGGTGAAGCGCCGGAAGCCTGATAAGATAAGCGTTTTCGTCAATGCTCGGGATCGGCCGGGACCGCACAGGAGGGGTTCGATTCCCGTTGGCGCTATTCCAAAACGCTTTATTCTATAAGGCTTTTCGCCACTCCAGACTCTCGTTAAGGGCGCGTTTCTAACATTTTTCTAACGGCCGGAAAAGCGGAGATCAGCCGCCTAGCGCGTCTAACGCGCTGGCCGCTGCCGCATCCCGGTCCGAATAGACATGCAAGTATCGCTCGGCCGTCACCCCAATAGTTGAGTGGCCGAGTCGTTTGCTGACGACTTCTAAGGGCACGCCGTTCTTAGCTAAGAGGCTGGCGTGAGTGTCCCGTAGGTCGTGCAGGCTGAATGACTTTACCTCCGCTCGTTTAGCAAGCCGCTTGACCGCCGCGGTGTAGCACCACGGCGTGACCAGCGACCCGTCTGGTCGAGCGAAGACGAGATCGCTCTCCTTGTAACTCTTGCCGAGTGCCTCGCGTTCCCGTTCTTGCGCGGAGCGGTGCTTTTCCAAGATTGAAACAAGCGGTGCAGGCAGCGCGATCGTGCGAGCCTTACCGTTTTTTGGATCTTTGAAGAAGCATCCGGCGGTTTTGGTATCAGCGAGTGACCGGCGTATCGTGACCGACTTAGCGACCAGGTCGAGGTCGCTCCAACGAATCGCAAGTGTTTCTCCCCTACGTGCTCCAGTGTAGATACTGAAAGCAACCGCAGGTGCGAACCACGGCTCCGCTGTCAGATATGACCGCTTGAACGATCGACCCGATGGAGTCCGAGCTGCTTGGAGAAGTCGCTTGATCTCTTCTTCGCTGAGAGCGTTAGGTTCAGGCTTGGGAGCTTTTGGCAAATCCTCCGCAGGAATGCGTGTCGCCACGTTTTGAGTTACGAGGTCGCGCCTGACGCCAAAGTTCAGGGCGCAACGAATGAGATCGTGGGCGTGGCGCGCCGTGCGGCCCGAGACGGGTTTCGTGCCGCTCCCGTTGGCTAGCAGCTTGCTATAGGCATTAACGAGATCGCCTTGGCGCATATCTCGCACCTTTATATCACCGAGCTTAGGGATGATGTAGAGCCTTGCTAGCATCGCATAGCGTTCGTAGGTCGAGACGGCTAGAGTCAGCTTCTTTTTCTCCATAAACTCGTGTAGCAGTTGCTTCAAGGTTAGATTCGGGATTCTGACGTGCTCACTGACGTGTGCTTCTGCTTCGAGCTGTGCAAGTTTGGCTTCGGCCTCGGTCTTTGTTAGGTCGTAGAACGTACCGGTGAGCTGCTGCCGCTTACCGTTGACTCTCGGACCTTCGTAGGCGTAGCGGTAGCGTTTGGGTCCGGCTCGTTTTAAGTACCCCATGTTAGGCGTGTCCTTTCACGGGGGTTCCGGTCGCGACGGTTTCGCCGGAGCGTGCCAAGAACTCCCGCACGCCCTGCCGCGGCACCAGGAACTTTTGGCCGAGCCGGATGCTTGGGATTGCCCGACTCTTAAGCAGCTCGTACGTCCTGTTGCGACCCAAGCGCAGAAACTCTTGAAGCTCCTTGACCGTGAGGAGGTCGGGAAGATCATCAAAGTGAGTCACTTTGGGTTTCCTTGAGTAGAAATAGGTTAGACGTGCGCCGAAGTTATCTTGAGCTCTACTGTGACTTCGGCGAGCAAAGCACGTCAGCGACATCCCAGAAACTGTGAGCGACCGCAGCGCGGGAGCAACGGGGAAGGTCAGCACGGGAACTACCTTCGCAAGGATGTTCGCTACCGGCACCGGACCCCAATAGCGGGAATCCCAGCTTCGAACGTTGTCGGCGTAAAGCCAAAGCTGGCGCTGCAAGAGCGTGAAGTGCTCGTGAGGCCACGATGATAGCCGGCGCCCAGCGGCATCGCGCGAGAGCGGAGTGCTATTCGGGAGAAGGCATCCGTTGACGACAACGCCCGCGCGTGACAGCGCGACTTCGTCGCCGGCGGCGGCGACGACGATCTTTAGCAGAGGTTCTGTGCCGGACGCGCAAGGGCCCGAGGCGAGATATCCCCGACGGCGGCCAACCTCGGCTGCGTCAGGTGGCGCGCAGGCAGCGACTAACATGCCACGTCGAACTCCGTTGTTTGGTAGCGGCACGAGCCGATAGATACCAACCGCCATACTCGACGTGAAGTTGAACCGCAGGTGCAAGCGCGGTGATCACGTACCCGATGAAAACAGCGATCACAAAATAGACGAAAATTCGTACGATGCAACGCACTTGCGTCTTCACGCAAGAGTTGCGTGCGACTAGCGCGGCGCCGAGCACCCCGAATGCGAACGCGAAGGAGAGGACAATCACCGGTTGACTCACGAGCACGGGAATCCGCTAGAAGATCTTTACGCGCAGTGTCCGCGCAACCGTAACGAGGATGGGCGCCCGTGACGGAGAGATTGCCGAGCGACGCGTGATCGGCGATGTGCGTTGCGCAATTACCACGCGTACAAGGAGTGGGGCGCGCAACGCCTCGCGCTGCGTCGCGATACGTGAACCGCGAGCGTAGTCTTTCTGAATTCCAGCGGCGCCAAGGACCCGCGCGACGTAGCGCTGTCCGGCATTGAGACGCCCAGTGTTGTACATACCGATCGCATGACGGAGAGCGACCTGAGCGTCGCGATAGCGCCGCGCCGCGAAGGCGTAATCGTCGCTGAGGATCTTTGCGCCGATGCTTAGGTTGACGCATGGATCGAAGATCGTATGCACGGTAACGCCGAAGCCGGCGAAGTTCATGCTGTCGATTTGTGCGATACCGGCGTCGATCGAATGCCCCGCTTCCAGCAGGCGACGTGCCAAAGACTCGGCGCTCGCGCGGTCGCGTGGGTAGTACGATCGGCCGGCGGTGTTGTCGCCGATCGCCAACGGAGTTGCCGCCGCTCTCGACGTTGACGATCGCCGCCATCGTTGCGGGCGCAACGTTAGGCGCACAATGCGCGATAAGCGCTGCGAGAGTAACCGAATGGAACATCATGGCGCGCCAACCCCGTCGTAGGGCGCCGTCAAGACCATATCGCGATCGACGAGCACGTTGAAGAGATAACCTGGCGGGACGTCAAGCGTCGGCGGTATTTCCAGCTCCCGTTGCGTGAGCTGGATGCTGGTGTTCCCGATCTGCTGCCCGAAGGCGCCCGCGATGGTTTGCCCGACGCTCGGCGCGGTGTAGAGGCTCGACGACTGCTGCGGCTGGCTCAGTTGGGCGCCCGCACCGATGATGCTCAGCAGCAGCGCCGACGTGAAGATCTTGTTGAGGTGCTCGTCGACGTTGGCGCCAAACCCGGCATACCCGGCTTCGTCAGTCCCGGGCATGCCCAGAAGATCGAGACTCGAGCCATCCGGATAGAGCAACCGCGTCCAAACCACGAGAACTCGGCGCTGGCCTTGGACGATCCGATTGTCGTACGTGCCGACGAGCCTTGTCCCACGCGGAATGAGCAGATAGCGCCCCGTGACGCTGTCGAAGACGTCGTTACGTACCTGCGCAACGATCGTGCCCGGTAGAGCCGCATTGATGCCGGTGAGGAGAACCGCCGGAATGACGCTTCCGGCGTGCAACTCGTATGGTGACGGATCGTCTTGGCGTACCGTAAAGAAACGGTCGCGTACAGCGTTTGCTGCGGACCCGAGAAAGGCGTCGCGCAGGTTTTGATTTTGCAGCTCCGGCGTCTGAGATGCGTTCCCAGTAGTCCCGGGCGCGGCCAGCCCTGTTGGCGCGGGACTCGGCGCAGATTGCGCCGCACCGGCAAGCGCCGGCGTTGTCTGCGCATTTAATCGAACGGTGACCGGCGCCGCTTCTGCCGCTTCGAGCAGCGCCCGCCGCCGTTCTTGAGCTTCGCGCGCGGCATCAAGTGCTGACGTCCCGGCCGTGGAGATCGGCGTCAGTGGCGGCACGCGCACCGGATTCTCGGCGCTCTTGAGCAGCGGCGGGACGCGCGACGGAATCTGAATGGGCGGAAGTTTCAGCACTGTGGGTTGCGCGTTGGGGATCGCGTCCCACCAAGGCGCGTGCTGCTCCGATGCTTTGGTAAGATTGGTGCCGGCATTTGCGTTGGCGTGGCGATGGCCGGCGGTCGAGATCCCGTAGACGATGAGGCCCACCAGTCCGGCAAGCGCCAGCGCCGCAAAGAAGCCGGCCTTCGCGCTGATCTTGATGACCCCGAGAACGGGACCGCGCCACGTCTTTTCGACCAGCTCGACCGGCGAAGGGACATGCTTTTGATCCATGATCTAGCTCCCGCGCGTGACCAGCGCGCGGCGCTGGTGCTTTCCGCTGCCTTCGACCAGCGCGATGCCGTCGGGCACGCCATCGACGACGTAGTACTGGCCGGTAAAGCGGTAGTTGACGAGCGTGTTGCCGCCATCGCTGCCGACCGCGAACAGGACCGGAACCTCGCGCATGCCCTGCGGCATCTGAAGATACGTATGCGTGCCGTCGTTGAAGACGCGCACCGGCTGCAAGCCGCGGTCGCCGCTCATGCGATAGTTGAAATCGAGCTTGTCGATCGCGGTCTCGGCCAGCGGCGCGTCCGCGCGCATCCCGCGCGACACCGCAGCGGTCGCAAAGGCTTGCTGCGGATCTTGGGGATAGAGAAAGCCGATCCGCAGCATCGGATTGTTATAGCTGGAAACGAGCGTGAGATAGTATGTCCGCCGGTTGGTCGTCACGATGAGGTTGGTGCGCAGCCCGGCCTCGGTCGGCTTGACGAGCACGTGCGGCGTGGCGCTGTCCGTGCCGCCGCTCGACGCCGGCGCGATCAGCCAGCGCACCGAGTCGCCAACGGCGACGTTGACGATCGTTTCGCCGGGTTCGAGCACGAGGTCGCAGACGAACAGCGGCTTGCAACGCAGCGTCGGCGGCGTGCGCTCGCCGAACGGATAGCGCAGCACGCCGTCTGGCCCAGCAATCGGTCCCGCGCCGGCGACGGCCGGGACGAGCGCACAGGCAAGAAACGCGAAGATGGTGATCTGTCGCAGCATTGGTCTTCCTTTCAAGAAAAGGGGCGAAGAGTTACAAACGTTGGGTCCAGCTGATGCCGGTGATATAGAGCCCGAGCGGGTTGCTCAGAATGCCGCGCTCATCGGTTGGCGGATCGAACGCGACGGTGACGCTCGCGATCCAGTGAGTCGTGGCGAGGTCGCGGCCTTGCAGATCACGAGCGTCCTCGCTCCATTGGATTTGGTAGGTTTGCTTGCTGATCGGCAGCACCGCGTCAACGCTGACCGCAACGGTGCGCGGCTGGCCAAAGGGCGAGTGCTGCCGGTAGTAGTCGTTGAGAAAGATCGTCGCAGTCGCGGCGGTCAGCGCGTAGGAGCGCGCGAGCGCGCTCTTTTGGGCAAGCGGGTCGGAGCTAACGGATCGCACGTCGACGATCCACGCGGCAAGCTGCGCTTTAATGACGCGCATGTCGGTGGGAGCGGCACGATCGGCGCGCGTAACGGCGACCGCATCGCCGAGCTTATCGACCTCGACGACGTAGGGCACGACTTTGCTTTGTGCCGCTTGCCAGGCGACGCCGACTGCGAGCACGAGCGAGACGGCAAGGGCGCCAAATGCGGCCCATCGCCAGTTGCGCGCTCGCGCGATGTAGTCACCGTAGCGCTCGTTCCACTCGCGGCGAGCGGAGAGGTACGGACTGTCCAAAGCCGCATCGGCAGCGGCTGCAGGTTGCAGTTGTTTTCATGTATTCACTCACTCATTCAGGATGTTTGAATCGGATCTCGATGTTGCCGTCGGCCGAGTCGTCGGGAACCGGCGGCTGGCGAAATGCCATTGGATTAATGCCGGCCGAGGAAGAGCCGCCGGTACCGACGTCGTGTTGCTCGGCTTGAGCTGTCGCGCGCGCGTCGTCAGCCGCGACCGCGGCGTCGCTCGCGCGGGTCTCCGCGTTTTCTTCTGCCTCGATCTCGGCCTCGGTTGCGTCGCGCGGCTCACTGGAGAGACCGATCGTCGCTTGAAGCGCTGTCGGATTCGTTTGCCGCTTCGGCCTCCGCTGCGCTAGCATCGGCTTCCTGAGCTGCGCCACTTGCTTCCGATGACGAAGCCGCTCGCGAACGTCTCCGGTTCGTGTGCGTAGGCGTCAGCATCGTAGGCGTTTGCAAACTCTCCCGCGCCGCGCCCGTTGCCGCGCGCGGCGGTGCCCGTATCGAGCAGCCGCGCACTGCTAGCGTCGCCGACGTCGCCAGCAGCTCGCACGGTGTCGGTGTTGCTGCTCGACATCGCTCGCGCGCCGGCAACGATCCCGCCCACGCTGCTTCCGGCAATGACGGTTCCCACCGCAACGGCGCCGGCAGTGTTGACGAAGCTTCCCAGCGTCATGCGTGGAGCGCCGTTCATAAGCGATGCCGCCAGACTTGGAATCTGCCAGGCGAGAAAGCCGAAGACCAGCGCCGCGCCGACAACCTCGATGTAGGTTTCCGGCGGCGCGATCCCGTTGTAGAAGAGCGAAGCCCATTGCTGCCCGAGGCTGTAGCCCAATCCAACGATCAGCTCCAGCATGAAGAGCTTGATGCCGACGCTGACCGCGTAGCCGACGTATTTCTCACCGAAAACCAGTGTCCAGCGGCTGCCCGTAAACCCAAGCATGAAGACGCCGGCGCCGATGACGATATAGGACTCGATCAGCGTGATGAGCAGCTGCCCGGCTACGATCGCAAACGCGATCACGACGCCGAGCGAGCAGATCATCGACGCGAGCACCGCTTCGATTGCCGGAAGGATGTTGCCGAGATTGAGCCCGACCTTGTTTTCCGAGATGCTCTGCAGCATCGCATTGGCGATGTCGGTGCCACAGTTGAAGACGGAGCTCGGGTCGCTCGGCATGAACTGGGATTGACCGCCGATGGCGCTGCCGGCTTGGCTGAAGCTCGAAATGATGTCGGCGATCCAGACCGGCCCGTACTGCGGCTGCAGCAAGATGTAGAAGAACCCGATGCCCAGGATCTTGAGCAGCAGCGAGGCCACGAAGTCCGGCAGACTGTCTTTCTGCAAGACGTAGGTGATCGCCGACCACGCAATCTCGATCCCGACCAGTGCAAAGAAAAGCCCTTGCGCGTAGTGCAGCGCCGTGTTCATCCACGGCCCAGTCGTGTTGCTGAACTGATGCGCAAGGCCGGTCAGGATGCCGCCCTGGCCGGCGTTAGGCGCGCAGACCGGCATGGTCTGCGCCAGGGCGGCCGCCGGCGCGAGCGCAACAAAAAAGAGCAGCGCCGCTGCTCTGGTGATCCGACGCATGGAAGCGTTACTCGCTTGACTTATAGGTCTGCTGGCTGTCGAGCCACGCGCGCAGGGTTGCGAACTTGACCAAGTCGTTTTGCTGCTGCGTGGCGAGGTAGTCAAACTCGCCCTGGAGCTGCGCCATCTGCAACTGACGCAGCTTCTCGAGCTGCTGCACTTCCTGAACGCCGATCATGTTGCCGACCTGCAGCGCCTGCATGTGGCCCACCGACCCGTCAGAGAGCCCTTGGAGCTGACTGAAGAGTGCGTCTTCGCTCGCAAACTGTGTGCTCTGCAGATTCGCCGATTGCAGTGCGCCCTGGATGCCGCCGAGCGAGTTGGTCGCCCATTGCGTATAGGCGTGCGTGTAGTTCGTTGGCACTTCGTAGCCGGGATACATGTGCGTGAACTCACTGCTCAAGTTCCCGTCGGCATAGCTGATGCTCTGCCCGACTTTGGCGATGCGGGTAAGGGCCTGCAGGTCTTCTTGGATCTGTCCCCAGACGCCATTGGGAAAGTTGCGCAAACTTTGTACTTGGTACTCTATTTGCTGGAGCTGGTTGGTGATTTGCGTTGCTTCATCGGTGACGATCTGCAACGTGTGGAGTTCCGTTAGGGTATTCTTAGCGAAGTTCGCTGCATCGTAGACAGCGACTTGCGCGTGCGCCGGTTGTGCCGGCGCGCACAGAAGCGCTGCCGCCAGCGCGGCGGCGCGGACGAGATATCGGTTCATGGTTTCTCCTTTAAAGAGGTTGGGCTGATGATGAAGGCGGCGGCACGAGCTCGGCCCATTGCGCGGCCGCGTCGCGCAGACCGCGGCGGTAGAGCCACTCCGCGGGCCAGGTGCTTGGAAAACGTTCGATGAGGTTACGCACCGCAGCGAGATCGTCGCGGCCGGCTGCACCGAGGAAGCTGACTGCGATCGGTCCGAGCCCGAGCTCGAAGAGCCGTTTGCCCAGCGGACTGCTGTAGTAGTAATGGCGCTTGGGAACGGCGCGCGCGATCAGTTCGATCTGCCGCGACGAGAGCCCCAAGGCTTTATAGGCGCTACTTGCGTGTTCGGTCTGCGCCTCGCTGTTGGGCAAGAAGATCTTCGTCAAACACGATTCGATGATGACGTCGCGGATCGGCGAGCCGGTGATGTCGCTGATGGACTGCGTCTCGAGGATCGCCGCGCCGTTGCTCTTGCGCAGAGTCTTGAGCCACTCGCGGATCTTCTCGCGAAAGAGCGGATGTGAGAGCGCCAGCCACCCTTCGCCGAGCGCGACGAGTGCTGGACGGCCTCGCGCCAAGCGCCGCTGCACGCGATGGAAGAGATAGAGCAGCACCGGCACGAGATTCTTCTCGCCCATCGCTGCGACATGATCGAGTTCGAAGACCGCAAAGACGTTCTCGTCAAGCTCGTCGCGCTCGGCGTCGAGCAGCCGTCCGAGCGGGCCGGCTAACGTGTACGGCGTCAGCGCATCGCGCAAGAGTTGGTCCTGAACCGTGTTGACGGGGTCGGTCAGCGTGCGGCTTGGGGCGCTGGCGAGCAACCCGAGCGCGCGATGGAGCGCGCGCCGGTGTACGGGCGTCACCGTGACGCCTTGCAGCGTGACCAGCGTCTCGAGCCATTCTTGCGCCCAGAGCCGCTCAGCTGGCGCATCAATTTCCTCTAGCGGCGTAAACGCCGGTCCAGTGTCAGCGCCGATCTCGTAGTACGATCCACCGCTGGCCATGCAAAGTGGATAGAGCGAGTAGCCTTTGTCGAACGCAAAGACGTGCGCGCCGGGATAGCGGAACTGCTGCGCGAGCAAAAATGCGAGCAGCGTCGATTTGCCGCTGCCCGTCGGCCCGACGATAAGCGTATGGCCGACGTCGCCGACGTGCAAGTTGAGACGAAACGGTGTCGCGCCGGTCGTCGCGGCGTAGGCGAGCGGTGGGCTTTGCGGCGGATAGAACGGGCATGGCTGGTGCGCAAGTCCCGGCCAGATGCTCGTCAGCGGCAGCAGATCGGCAAGGTTGAGCGTGTGGAGCAGCGGCCGGCGTATGTTGGGATAACCATGTCCTGGCAGCGTGCCTAGGAAAGCTTCCACCGCGTTGACGTCTTCGATGCGCGCGCTAAAGCCGGCGTGATGGATCGCCTTGAGCACGTCGCGCGCAGCGGCGTCGACGAGGTCGGCGTTCTCGTCCATCAGTACAACGACGCTGGTATAGTAGCCGAACTTCACCACACCGCTCGATGCATCGGCAAGTGCACTGACTGCGTCGTTGGCCATGGCATCGGCGTCGGAGTCGACGTGCGTGGCCACGCTACCGGTTTGCTCGCGCAGCAGGTTGCGCAGGCTCTTGCGCTTTTGCCACCAGCGTGCACGATAGCGGTTGATGCGTTGCTGCGCCGCAGGCGTGTCGAGCAAAATAAAGCGCGTCGACCAGCGGTAGCACAGCGGCAAGCGGTTGAGAAAGTCGAGAATCCCCGGATAGCTCTCCGCCGGAAAGCCGGTGATCGCGATCGGGCGAATGTGAAGCCGGCCGATCCGTGGACGCAAGCCGCCGAAGAAGTCCTGCGCCCCGAGCACGGCGTCGAGGTACATCGGCACTGGCGGCAGATTGACCGGATGATCCTCGCCGGTGAGGCACGCCATCAGGTGGCGCAGCAGGTCGTCCTGAACGTGGCAGCGCCCAAACGGATCCTCGATTCGGCGGCCACGGAGGCGCACCAACCGGAGTGCCGCGGACAAGTTATCCTCGATATCCACAAGCGCAGTGTTGAAGGTTTCGAGCGCGCGCGAAGCCGTAGCGGCGTGGTCGCGTGCACGGTCGCCCTCGATGAAAAAGCTGGCGATCGCATGCTCTGCGCGTCGATGGGCGGCAGATACGTGACCGCCAGGACGTAGCGGCTCTCGTAGTGGGCACCCTCGGCCTCGTAGGCGTTGCGGCGCTCGGCGTCAATGAGCAGCGTCGTGCGGTCGGGGAACGCCCCGATCTCCGGATATCCGCGCGCCTCGGTGCGCAGGGCGTCGACGTGCACCATCCAGCCGCTGCCGCGCCGCGCGAACGCGGCGTTGACGCGGGCTGACAGCGCGGAAAGCTCCTGCGCACTCGCGGAGTCGAGATCTTCGCCCCGGTACATCCAGGCCGCCATCACGCTGCCGTCCTTGTTGAGCACGATGCCGTCGTCGACGACCGCGGCGTAGTTGAGCAGATCCGGCAGCCCTTTTGCCGTCGAACGAAACTCGCGCAGCGCTAGCACGGCATGCCCTCCCGCACGGCCGAAACGCGTGACGTTGGGCGCGACTGCGCAGCGTAGTACGCGCGATAACGCGTGTGACGCAAATACACGCGGCTGAACTAGCGGATCGTTCTTGGCTGCGCGTTGCAGCGCCGCGACGGTCAGCGCCCAGAAGACGACGCCGATAACGGTGAAGAGCGGCCGTTCGAGGCTCATCACCAGCACCGCCGCGATAATGGCGGAGATCAGCACGAGTTCGCGCTCGGCGCCCATGAGCAGAATCGGACGAATCAGCGAGACGTGAATCGGAATGGTGCGCGGCTGCTCGTTCATATCACCGCTCCCGTCAGGCCGAGCGCGGACAAGAAGTTGTTGCCGAGCACGAGGAAGGCGATCGCGACGACGAGCAAGAGCGCGCGCCGCACGAACGGCCCCATCTCCTCACCGAAAACCAGCGCCGCGCCGGCGGCAAAGAGCGCGAGCACCGAGACGGCGGTGGCGACGGGGCCGGTTAAGTCGTTTTGAAGCGTCTGCAATGGCGTATCCCATGGCAGACCCCCGCCGGTACTCGCCAGCGCCGACCTCAACGTGCTAAGTACGAACAGCGGAAACAAATACGCCGCGGTCTTTACCGCGGCGAGCATACGATTCATAACGGACTCCTCTTCGTTTTACTCGATAGTCATATGGCGATCAACTGCCGGCGAAGCTGCGGCACATCCGCGGTCGCCGGATCGATACGGTCAAGCTCATAGCCCGATACGCGGGCGCCGCGCGACGCGTGCGATCTCGGTGATCTTTCGCCCGCTCGGAGTGCGCACGATGACGACGATCAAATCGACGGCCTCGGCGATGAGCGCCGGCTGCGGCGGTACGTTGGCTTCCTGCACGAGCTGCTCGAGCCGGATCAGGCCGGCGTGTGCGTCGTTGGCGTGAACGGTCGCGATGCCGCCGGGGTGGCCGGTGTTCCACGCCTTGAGCATCGCGAGCGCCTCAGCTCCGCGAACCTCGCCAACGATGATGCGATCGGGCCGCAAGCGCAGCGCGGTGCGCACGAGGCGCGTCATGTCGACCGTCTCAGTCGTGCGGAGCGCCACGTGATTCGGCACCGTGCAGCGCAGCTCGCGGGTCTCTTCGATCGTGAGCACCCGCTGGCTCGTACCCACCGATCGCGCTCATTTCGTGCAGCAAACCGTTCGCGAGCGTCGTTTTTCCGCTCTGCGTGCCGCCGACGACCAAGATGTTCTGCCGCGTGCGGATCGCATGTCGCAAGGCGTCTGCATGGCCACTCGCCGGCGGCCGATCGAGGCTAACGACGTCGGCGGTACGGAGCCGTCGAGAATGCCGTCACGCACGTAATCGTCAAGCGAATACACCAGCGCCGCGGCTTTGCGAATGCAAAACGCCGGCCCCAGCACCACCGGTGGAAGCAATCCGCAAAAACGGCTGCCGTCGAGCGACAGTTCGCCTTCAAGGATCGGACGCTCCGGTGTGATAACGCAGCCCAGCGTCGCCGCAACGGTGCCGAGAAGATTCTCGGCTTGCGCCGCGGGGATCCGCGTCGCGGTGTCGCGCATGCCGACTCCGAGCTCGTCGATCCAGAGGCGCCCGTCGGGATTGAGCATCACTTCAATCACCCGCGGATCTGCAAGCGCCTCGAGCACGGCAGGACCGAGCTCGCGCCGGAGCTTCTCCTCCAACCGCACGTGCAGCTGATCGTGCAGAGATAGCTGCTCAGGCACGGCGCACCGTCCGGCGGCGGGATCGACGCGCGCATGGTAAATGTCGGATCGCGGAAGTAAAGCGGCTGCACGCCGTAGATCGGTGGCTGCCCCGAGACGAAGACGAGAAGATTTCCCGGCTCGACGATCTCGCCGGTCGTCGGTCTTGCGCGGGCCGGGCAGTCGCATCACTTCATCGGGCGTCAAGAGCGGGCGCTGCGTGTCATGCTCGGTGGTCATCGTATGTGGGAGCAGCGCACTGAGCCGGCTTCCTGAGTAATTGCGTATCGTGTGCCGCACGGTCATCGTGCCGCACATCTTGGAAAGCAGCTCCGCCGTCGCGACGTCGTTGACCGCCGAGGCAATCCGGATCGCGCAGTTCGCAACGAGCGTCTTGCTCTTGCTGCCCCACGCGGTCTCGAGCTGGCTCAAGTCTTGCGTGATGAGGTAGAGCTTGATCCCGTAGCCACGGCCAAGACCAAGCGCCGTCGCAACGACATCGAGCGCGCCGATCTCCGCGACTTCTTCCAGCATGATGAGGACGCGCGGTTCGGTGACGTGTTCGTGTGTATCCATCAGGGCAAGCATGACTTGCGTGAGGATCAACCGCGTGAGCGTGCGCAGCCGCTTCGTGTGCGCCGGCTGTACTACGAGGTAGAGACTGGTGCGGCCGTCGCGCAGCTCCGCCAGGTCGAGGTCGCTGGAAGAGATGTTCGCCGCGATTACCGGGTCGCTGTAGAGCGTCAGGAAACTCTGCGTCTCGGCGACGATATTCGCCTTGACGCGCTCCTCTATCGCGAGCATCTGCGTCGCCACCGCAGCGATAAGCGGATGCGTCGCGGTCGTTTGCCCTTCTGCGTCGACCCATCCGCGTGAATACGACGGATCATGGGGGTAGTCTCGCAGGTACTCGAACAGTTTGTCGAGATCGTCGAAGCGCGGGTCGGCAAGCGTTGCGGCGACGCCGGGAAGGGAATCATTGCCCGGATCGTTATCGTGTTTGACGTGAAGGCTTAGACCGAGCAGCAAGCGCTTCGCCATCTCGACCCAGAATCGATTGTCCCCACGCACGGGCTTCTCACCCTCGTCGGCGACGAGCTCGACGATGTTCTGAACATCCTGGACCTCATACGCCGTGCCGATGCGAATGCGATCGAACGGATTGAGCCGGACGCTTGAGCCGTCCGTTGCCGTTGGCTCGAACTTATAGACGCGCTGCCCGAGGCCGCCGCGCTCGGTGCTCGCCGCGCGCCAGCCGGCAGTTTTATGCCAGATTTCACCTTTGACGTCGTGGACGACCGCGGAGCGTTGCCACGAAAGCAGCGTCGGAATCACGAGGCCGACCGTTTTACCGGAGCCGGTCGGCATGAACGCCAGGCAATGCGTCGAGCTTGGGTCGCGCAGATACTTTGTCCGTTTCGATTGCGGATCGCGCCATGCGCCAACGTAGACCCCGCGGTCGCGGCCGACGAGACCGGTGGCGCGAATCTCTTCTAGTGAAGCCCAGTGGGCCGAGCCATGAAGGTCCGTGTGCCGTTGCAAGCGCCGGATTCGGCGTACCGCTATCGACGCTGCGACGACCACCCCGAGCCCGTTGCCAAACAGCACGATTTCATACGCACGAAGGAATACGTGGTGGACCGCAAGCCCAAAGCGCGACGGGTGATCGAACCTCACGGCCCAGGCCATTAATTGAAGGGGGGAGTAAAGGTGCGCGAAGAGCGGCTTACCAAGCGACGATTGGTAGCCGAACGCGTGCGCAACGTCTTGCGTAGCCGCCCAGCATGACGCTGCGCCAAGCCAGACGACGATGCCGATCGACGGAAAAATGACGCCCATCGGATCGCGTTCTCGTCGCGGCAGCGCATAGAGATGGGGATGTGTCGATGCTTTCATTTTTCTTTCCGAGCAAAAACCTGTCTAAAAAGAAAAGCCTCCGAAACCCATCCGTTTCAGAAGCTTTTCATACGCATTATTATGCGGATGAAAGTCGCGTGTGCTCTTACACGCCAATTATCGGGCAGATCTCGGTCGCCGTCAAGCTGTCGACTCGAATCGGCTTGAATCGATCGAATCGATGTTGATCGGGGTCAAGTATAAGTGCTGTCTAGCCCTTTAGAATAAGTTGACGCGAGACTGCTCCAATAGAAGGCTGGCAACCTGTGCGTACCGAAACGGCAAGAAGGCCGCGCTTAATCTCGAGAGTCGACAATCGATAAGGGAGGTCAGCGTCTATTTGGGATAAACATCGTGGCAATTGCGGTACTTCTTTAGAAGAGCTGCGAGAAATCGATGCACAGCTGCGGGATCACGCAAGAAACCAATTATTTTTGCTTCGTCCTCATTCGCAGGGTCCAACTCGCTCGAACCCTCGAAATCGATGATGTCGATCCAAGTGTTATCTTCTTCTTCGGTAATGCCACATCTTCGAAGCAACCACCCATACTCTTCGCTTGTACCACCGAATCCATCGGTTCCGAAGACTCGCTCGACATTTTTTATGATCTCGGCAATCAGTTCATCCGAGCTCATCATGTCGATCGTCTTAGGGGTAGCCTTCACGTTAGACCATATTCATTATCGGTGGCGAGTCCACCACGCAGGCTTGTGACCCGTGGCACGGCCGCCACCCGGCGCGAAGACGAATCGAACGCCTTGGAGGGCCAGCGCATCAAAAACCTCACGCTTCGACCGATCGGCAATCACCCACAACGCGCCGCCGGCGTGCTCGCGCTTGTCAATAATGCAATTTTTCTCGATTCCGCTTCGGAGTAGCGATTCTATGGTTTTGTCAGTTCGCCCGGTTTTGTTCGGCAACGAGCCCGGCTGTTGAGGGCTCCCGCTGTGCTCGGGGTAACCCTTCCGCCCGTCAACGGTGCTTTCGAGCGGCAGCGTAACTGAAATTGGTCCTCCGAAGAGCGAGCTTGCTTGCGATTCGTCGAAAACTCGCTTTTCAGAAGCATCTGCCGCGCGCGGCCGGCGACGGTCCTCCTGTGCGGGAGCGGCCTCCTGACTGCTATTGCGGCCCGTTGGCTTCAGGTCGTCTATCGTCACGCGTTTTGTAGAAGACCATTGCTGACGATAATACTCGATGTCATGGTCGTCTTGTCGATCGAGGCGAATCTCAGTTGCTCGCGCACGCACACGGCTTAACATTTCACCCGCATCGGCCGGTGGATCAATCGACGAGGCTTCTGGCTCGATACCCATTTCTGAGAGCCTCTCGATCAACATCCGGAATTCGCCTTCGCGGTCCCGATAGTAACGCGAACCTCGTATCCGATGGAACGTCATTCCCACGCGTTCGAGTTGGCTTTGGCGCTCCATGTCACGTTGAAGTTCGAGAATTGTGTGAAACTGCTCGCCATCGCACTCTACAGCGAGCCGGCGTAGTCCGCCTTCTACTAAAATGTCGATCCGATAGGGGCCTACGACATACTGCGGCTTTACGCGATAACCGGCAGTAACAAGTTGGGCCAATACGTCTCTCTCAAATTCTGACTCGGCCTTTGTCGATACAGCTTCTATTTTGACCTGGAGCGCCTTTGGATTCCTTGCATGTTCGATCAAACGTCGTCGCAGATCCGTCGCTTGAAGGTTAGAAATGTCAAGGCTATGGACGACCCACATTTGGTCGCGTGCGCGGCTCGCAGCAACATTGAAGCGCTTCTTGAACATAGGATCATCGCGGAGCCGTAACGGCGCACCTATCGAGGAGTCGACCATCGAGAGAAAGATTACGTCTCTTTCACCGCCTTGAAAGTGCGCTGAATTTCCACAAAGCAACCGACGCTCTTCCAACAACGCCGGTTCGACACGGCGGCGGAGTTTTGTTTCGATGATGGCAGCTTGTTCATCGCCGACCAGCGAGATGACGCCGAGCGACTTGCCCGCATACTCGGGTTGCTCCAAACAGGCCATAATCAGCGCGACTATTTCCTCTGCTTCTCCTTCGTTGACCCTATGCGTCGAAGCGCCGTTAACGTAATGCTCGACGACGTGTGGTAGCAACGCGCTCTCTGATGCTTCACGCAGAGGGATCAGCTTGTCACTGTAACTCAGGTGATTGCTAAACTGAATGATATCGGGAACGCACCTAAAATGCTCCTTTAGGCAGATCGTTCCGCCAAATGCCTGCTTTGCTAAATCATAAATCGATGATTTACCATCGTACAGCTTATCGTTAGGGATGCCATATAGGTATTCGTCGATAAGATGCTGCGTTTCATCAATACGTTGCCCAACAGCCTCTGGACTCACCTGCTCGTCATCTCCGACAACGACGATCTGTCGCCCGAAGTAAAAAGCCATTAATCCAGTAACATCACTCTGACTTGCCTCATCGATAATCACCACATCAAATCTGGTGTTCTGAGGATCATAGTTCTCTGCTACCCTTATCATTGGCATGATCCAAACTGGCACCGCCGTCTTAGCTTGATCCATCAGATCACGGGCATGCCTGCGAAGAGAAGGGACTCGTTTCCCGGTGCCTTTGCCAATCTTCCTAATGGCTTGTTGCCAGCCGGCCAACGCTTGTTGTTGCGCCAGCCCGGTCCGCTTCCTCTGTGCTAGCCACGCGCGAGCGTCCGCGAGATCTGCGGTTTTCTGCGCGAGCAGGTCGCTCTTTAGACGAAATTCGCGCTGCAGCTCCGTAACGGGCACGGCATCGCGCTCTTCCAATTGTTGTGCGAGTTGTGTCCACAACCAGGCCGAGCTAACGTCACCTGGAGGCGTGTTATTGCCATGCTTCTCAAGTCGCTTGGCGACCGCACTAGCCCAAGCGGGAGCTACGTTTGCTAGCTTGGACAGGATCTCTCGGCGTAAACGCAGCTCTTCCATCGAGGCGAAGAGCATCTGGAGCGCGCCAAAGCTAGACAGGTAGGTTTCTGGCGATCTCGCCTTTACGGCGCCCAGAAGACGTTCCGTCGTCTCACCTGAAAAAGATGCCAGTTTGTTTTCGAGATTCTGTATTTCTGCATTGAGCTGGCGTAACCGAAATTCTTTCAATCTGAAGTCAACCGCGGGTGGGATTGCTTCTTGACATAGGCGGACCTGTGCTCGAAACGCCGCTTGTGCCTCGGATATAATGGTCATGTCGTGACCTGCTCGAGACCAATCAAATCCCTGTGCAACAAGTCCGCTCTGGAGTGGTCTGAGTGCCGAATCGCTCCACGCTATCGCGGATTGGATCGTCTTTATAAGATGGCTGGCCGCTTCTTCGGGATTTACTGCGGGCAGCGCGGGGCCACCGATCGCTTCAACTTGGCGACTCCATCGCACGCGCAAAAATGATCGCTTCGATTCTATCGAGGCTAGCAGATGGAGTGCCTCTATTTCCTCTATCGATTGAGCCCGACGTCCGTTTACGGTAACAGTCTGAAGCAATGCCTTCCATTTTGGCTTCGGAAGAAGTGCCCAAAATCGTAAGTTTCCACCAGCCCTAAGGTGAACGACGAGCTCGCTTAAGTATTGGTGCTGCTCAGCAATATCACCATCCCTCGACAGCAGGGGACCGTGGCGAGTTAGTGGTTCTTTGCTCTCCGCGCATAAATGTTGGAGTTCGCTCACAAGCTGGAACAGCGAGGACCATGCCTCAGTGTGGCCACCGCCACGAAGGCCATCATGGCCGACTGCGAACAGCCAATCCGGTGCCCCATTCCATTGCTGGACTATTTCTGGAAGTGCCAAAGCAATGCCGGTGAGCGCATCGAGGCTTGAAGAGTCTAGGTCGAATCCCTGCCAGTACTGAGATCCCGTATTATTAGACCGACCTATCTGAATGATTTCTTCAACGACCTCTGCAAAAAGCGACGGGCTGGGCAGCTCCGCCGGGTTTGGCAAGGCCTTTGCTAGTTCGATTTCAACACTAGTTGGTACGGTTGCATTGGTACGGTATAGCGTACGAATCTCTTCTGGGCTAACCGTTAACGCTGAGCCGGAAAGCACCGGTCCAGGAATCCATGAGTCGTTATCACTCCCACGGCTCACGATCTTTGCGGCATCGAGAGGTCGATACGAGTCGCTTCCGACCGACAGAGGCTGCAAGTCCTTGTTTCGGCCGTCAAGAAGGCGCCGCCGGGTATTTTCGACATCGGTAAGGGCCGTCGCGCGCTCAGCATTTAAGCATTCTACTTGGCGTAGAAGACTAACCTCCGTAGCCGAGCTTAAGCGGTCGACTATCGAGTCTATCGCCATTTTGAGTTGGTCGTTGCTTCGCGCATCGCTTTCAAGAACGCTAACACAAAGCGCCTGCAACCGGTCAACGACCTTTTCTCTGAGGACGCGCAGCGCCTTAGTTGTACTACTCGTAACAAGGACGCTCTTGCCTTCGGCGAGCAGATGACCAAGGAGATTTGCAATTGTGTGGGTCTTGCCTGTTCCCGGTGGACCCTGCACAAGAACACATGCATGGCTCGCGAGAGCTTCGGCGATGCGATACTGCTCCTCGTTTGCGGTTTTGGTAAACAAAACGCCTTCCGAAGCTGTGATAATAGCCGAGCCGCGATCGTCGCGTACAAGATCGGCTGAAGGTGCTAAGGTACCCTCGCCAACGATATTTAACAAGCTCTGGGATAGCTCACCATTCGACGCGATATCGCTAACTATCCGATCGAGTGCTTCGGCTATTCCGAGCGTACGCTTTCGCAAAAAGATGACCGGTGATCGGTGGAGAGTCGGTTCCGTTGTTTCAGTTATTGCTGGATCGTTGAGAAAGCGCCCGCTGGCCGAGAGTCGCGGCGGTATGCTTTTTAGGAAAGCTGTAAGATCGTCGGCCGAAAGGGGATGATATTGTCCGTCTTCAAGCTCTTTCTTTATCTGCCCAACAATCGCGCCATCGACAGTTTCGATTGAACGGAAAAGGGCGGAGTAAAGTTCGGTCGGATTTGAGGCATCCCTTAGCGTGAAGCTGGGAACGTTCGGGTCGAACTCTAGCTCCAAGCGTTGCGTAACAATCGGAAATCGGATACTGCCACCCGGCACGCTCCAACAAAGTACTCCATCACCGACCATAACGTCGTAGCGCTCTGCATCACGTTCGAGGGCCCCTCGTAGCTCATAAAGACGCTCAAATAACCGAAATGCCTTTATCGCCGGCAAATGTTCCGCCAAGAAGCTTTCCCGAATGGCATTCCACCGGCTCAAAGCCTCGACACGCAAAGTATCGTCGGCGAATATCTCCAGCTCGCGTGTCCCATCGCCAGCATCCTTGGCCCGCGTTTCGCGCACCGACACTGTACCATCGTACTTCTGCCATCCATCCTCAAGCCACTCAATTATCTCATGTGGCGGCAGAGGAATTGGTTCAAGGGGCGGCGGTCGCTTAACCCGAAGGACGAAGTCGTCACTGCTCTCCTCGCACTGATCATCGCTGCTTGACGGTCGCGGCGCGGCTCCAAGGACAACACAGTCGTGCAGCGGGAGGTCGGCAAGCGAGAGCGACCACGGCATCTCCTTTAGGTGTCGCGCGATTGGATTGCGCAGTTCGTTTAGAGCCCGAACGAATTGAAACAGGCGCGAGATACGATCACGCCCTATTCTCCGCGCCTCGTCATTCATTTTGCTAAGGAGCTACCTCCAACTGTCGCGGCCCAAGTATTCTTTTCGCAGCATACCTATCGTCCCTTCGTTAACTTCCCCAGCACTCTAACATTGCCCGATCGGTGTCGGGAAGCCGCAATCCATCCGCGCCGGTCGGCCCCACTCGAACGTCAACCTCATGTGATCAAGATTTGAAGCTGGAGAGCCTAGAAATCCGCAGCAATAGCGCATGGGAGCTAACGCCATACTTTCGTGCGAGAGTTCTAATAAATGTGTCATTGTGAGTTTCGACATTTCGTAAGTGGCGAAGGTCCTTTTCTAGAAATTCCTGCGGCATCAACAACGCTGATGCAAAAAAATTTGCTTCACGCTCGTGGACGTCTGCTCCACGCGATGCTTCGTCGTCACGCCACAACAGAGGAAAGTCGTTTTCGTCGACAATCATGCCTTTGGGTTTGTGTTTAAGCAAAAAATGACCCAGCTCGTGCGCCATGGTAAAGCGCTGTCTAACTGCGGGATGAAAGCTATTTATTGCAATTAGACTTTTGCCGGACTCCTGGAGTATGAAACCTGAAACGTTGTTGTTCATCGACTTCATGACAATCCTGATCCCGAGCGAACGAATAAGACGATCAACGGCGACGGGAGGCTTTGTGATACCGTGCTGATGAAGTAATTGTGAGACCTCCGATTCTATCGTCAGTTGTCGTTTAGCCATCTGGTGCCTTTGGTTTCAGTGTCGAAATAACTGATTTCACAAACTCCTGCACATCGGGACCGTGAATATCAAGGTCCAAATCCGGGACCGAGGCAGATTCAGCGGCCGACGCGAGGAGGTCAACTGTTGGTACGTCTAGCGCCGCCGCAATTTCATAAAGCGTGTGCAGAAGAATCCGCTGCTTGCCGTGTTCAATGTTTACGATGGAGGTGCGATTGAGACCAGTCGCAGTTGCTAGGGCAGTCTGCGTCATTCGTCGGCTAACGCGCATCGAGCGCACCCTCTCTCCAACCGCGGCGTAAATCGCCGGCCTGCCCTGTTCTGGCGTGCTCATCTGCTAATCATAATCGCCCAAGATAAGAAGTCAATATCATAAACGGTTTGCATTACGAACTTTTCTTTATGAGTTGCCAGTATTGACAATGATGCTTGCCCAGGGCTAGAATGCCGGCATGCTCTCCGCTGCGGGCTATGACAGTGAGCGTGACGAATTAGGTTGGGGGCAAGGTTGCCCAAGGCGGGATAGTGTCGGTCTACGTTGAGGATTGGGCCATGTCATATGGCTCGCCGTATCTTGTTAAGTCCGATGACCCGGGATCGACCGACGTCGAGCTCGTGGAGGACGGCTCAATGCTGGGTATCCACGAGCCCACGAGCTCCGACGCCGACAATTCGCTAGCTTTCGTCGATGGTGTTCGACGAGGCGAGGCTGCCTTGTATCAGTCTGGAAAGGATGCTCGCATTATTCGGGGCGTCGCTGGCGCGCTAGCTTGTGGCGCCGTCATCGCGCGGCCTGGGCGGAGACTCGAGTTCGGCGAAACACGATTGCGACGTTACGTTATCTGGAACTGCGGTCACACAGGCGCCCTTCCAGAAGTTAAGGGCGGATGGCGCTGGTCTTCGGCCTCTGTTGCGAGTGATGCCCCTGACGCGCCCCTCAACGAGTTGCAGACTCGAATGCGTCGAGAAGAAGGGCGCTTAGCCGAGGACGTTTGCAATGACGGGCATATCGTGGTCGTCGACGGTCCGTTAAACTTCGCGCTGAGGCGAGATCTGGATATCGTCGGGTACATCAAGACCCACCATCGCGCCCTTCTTGCTCCCCCACAACATCGAGACATTACGAAACTGCGAGCCGGCCAGCGGACTTCGTTGTTTCGGCTTGGAGACGATCGCTACTCAGCGTATCTGAGGCTTGTCGAGGTTCGGCCGTTTTCAGGTCCGTGGAGCGGAATTGTTCGATTGGAGTTTCCAAGCTCTCGCGGTCTCTCAGCGGCGCAGGAGTCTGCCAACAAACTTGCATCGATTCTCCCGCAGTTCGCCGGCATACCACACCGAGATGCCCGTGCGCCACAGAACCTACAGCCGATCGGTGCGCTCGAGGTACACATGCGACATCTCCTGAGCAACGCAGGCCTTGCGGAACGCGCCGTTCGTGAAGCCATACACATTCTTAACACGCCCAGAGAAGGAGATTAAAGTGCTCGGTCTTGTCGACGGGTCGACCGCTGCGACGACGCGGCGCTTTAACGTCATCTTAGCTGAAGAGGCGGTAGTCCAGCTTGATGACCTAGTGACGACGCGCCAGGCGCTGCCGGACGGAACCGAAGTGACTCATTATGGAATCGTCGTGGAAGCGCTAGGTAACATTGAGGGTGCCCAGTTACCTTCAGACACTCAACGAATTACCGGTACGCAAACGATGCCGGGCCTTACGACGCGAACCGTTACGGTAAACATCTTGAGAGCGTCGCCGGAGCTCTGGGTTCCGCCTGCGCCCGGCGCACGAGTCGAACGGGCGGCCGGACGTTCGAGGGATGAGGCCTTGTTTCTCGATCAAATGTCGCAACCGATCCCAATAGGGTTCGATCAGCATCTGGAGCCTATCAAGGTCGATTTTGCTTTTGCGAATGGAGAGAAGGGAGGCCACTTATCGATCTCCGGTATCTCGGGCGTCGCCACAAAGACGTCGTTTGCACTTCTGTGGTTGTATATGCTTTTCGAAACACCACTCGGTGAGCAGCTTCTCGGTAGTTATCGTCCCTTGACTCGTTCCGTTGTCTTCAATGTTAAAGGGGAGGACCTGTTACACATTGACAAACCAAATAATAAGTTCAGTGAGGAACATAAGGGCGGCTGGGCCGCTTTAGGCGTGCCTGAGCCGGGCCCGTTTACGGACGTTGAGTTCTTTGCACCGCAGTCGGCCCGGGCTCATGATGGTGCACGCGCCACGGATGTCCAATCACGTGCACCGGACGATATCAGGACTTTTGGGTGGACGCCCTGGGACTTTATAAGGGGAGGGTTGCTACGCTTCTGTTTCGATGAAAGTGTTGAAAGCCGGAACCAAGTTCCCTTTCTGGAGCAGAGGGTTAGAGCCCAGCTAGCGAGATACGCTTATCCCTCTACGGCCAACGATGGCTCAGTCGTGATGGTCGAACCGCCAGAACACACGTCGTATAACTTAGAGCGAGTCGTGGAAGAACGACGGCAACCAAAGCGCAGTGACGACGGAAGGGCGATCCGCAGCTTCTCGGACCTGTTAGATTACCTTACCGATCAGGTCAGCCCCGATCATAATGATCCGTCGTGGACCGCCGGCGTTCAAGCGGGAACGATGTCAGCGTTTCTCCGGCGATTATACGCCTTAGCTCCCCGCCTCGGTCAGCTTGTTACGACGAATGTTGCCACGATTCAGTTGGCGAGGAGCGTCACGGTCGTCGACCTCCATTCCCTTCACGACGACGCTCAACGTTTCGTAGTTGGCGCACTCCTGGCGCAAATATTTTCGGAAAAGCAAGGAGCCGGGAGAGAACCACTGCGATTCGTTGTGCTCGATGAGCTAAACAAGTATGCGCCGCGCGAAGGTAAAAGTCCGATCAAAGAAATGCTGATTGACATTGCAGCGCGCGGTCGCAGCCTAGGCGTTATTCTTGTCGGAGCGCAGCAGGTCTCATCTAACGTCGAGCGTGCGATTCTTGATAATGCTGCAATTAAGGTGGTAGGAAGGCTCGACGCGGCCAGCGCGGATGAATACCGATTTCTCTCCGTCGAGCTGCGGGAGCGTGCGTCGCGGTTTTTGCCAGGCACGATGGTCCTTGACCAACCCTTGGTTCCTGCCCCGATCCCTTTTAGGTTCCCATTTCCAGCATATGCGACGTGCGTTTCCGAGGATGCGACAGGGGAACATCGACTCGCCAACCCAGCGGTAATTGAAGAACTTTTAGCCGACCTGTAATATGCGTCTACTGCATACATCCGATTGGCACCTCGGTAAGATCACCTGCCGTGAGCCGCGCCGGGCCGACCATGAGATCGCCTTCCAATCATTAGTGGACTTGGCGCTTGAGTTCAGACCTGACTTGATACTTCACACTGGCGACGTGTTCGATGGATCTCGACCCGCCTATGACGATATGCGTCGAGGCATCGAAATGCTACAGGAGTTGTCGTCGATCGCCCGAGTCGCCGTTCTCTGTGGCAATCACGATTCCGATGCACTTCTCGGAGTCTTCCGCCAGATCGTAGGTGCGGACGGGCCGATTGTCTTTATCGAAAAAGTACGCAAACCGGACGAAGGAGGCCTGATTCGTTTTCCCGCGGCCGACGGCTCCAGCATCTTGCTCGGAGCGCTGCCGTTCGTTCATGCCAATCGATTCGCGAAATACTTTACTGGCCCAGAAACACAGATGGCTCAGTACGCGGAAAGAATCAAGTGGATTGAAGCGATGATCGGGAAGGCTCTTGAGGATAAGCGCGAACGCGGCAAGGACGTCACGGTGTTCGCTGCCCACCTGTACGTCGGCGAAGCGGTGAAGTCTGGCACCGAACGCAAACTGCACGTGACGGACGAGTATCTTACGCCGCATGAGGCGATTCCGGCATCAACGTATGCGGCATTTGGACATATCCATAAGCCCCAACGACTGCCCGGAACACGAATGGGGTGGTATGCTGGTTCGCTAATCCCGATAGACTTCGGTGAGATCGGCGAGACGAAGGGAGCCGTGGTCGTCGAAGCAACGCCTGGCCATTCGGCGAAGGCTGAATTTGTAGGGTTGAAATGCGGCAGACATCTCATGACTTTCAAAGGTTCGCTTGAGGAACTCAGGAATAGGGCGACCGATTTTGCCGGTGCTCTGTGCCGCATCACAATAACAACGGAAACCCCTATGCCCCAACTCAGGGAAAAGGTCGAGGACATTCTAGGGCATGACGTGACCGTTGCCGAGGTTGAGGAGGACTGCGCTGCAACTCGGTTGCAAGCACTCGAACCCATCGCTGGCGGCGTTGTCGAGCCGGGTTATCGCGAGCTCTTCAGAGATTATGTCGGCGAAGGTGGCACGCGAAACGCGCGCGCCGACCTTGTCACTTCGGCATTTGACCACCTCATAGGTTGCGCCGAGACGCAGCAGGCACCGCAATTCGCAGAACTGGAGGAGGAAGCACCGCGTGAGACCGCTTCTTCTTGAGATCGAAGGACTTCGGAGCTTTCGAAATAGCACCGTAATCGACTTTCGCGACGTTGGGTTGTTTGCCGTCGTAGGGGATACGGGCGCGGGCAAATCCTCGATCTTGGAAGCCATTACTTATGCCCTATACAACGCCTCGACTTGGAGCCAGAGTAATCCAAAAGAGTTAATTTGCTCGGACTGCGAGCAGATGTCGGTTGTCTTTACATTCGGGCTGAGCGATCGCGAATACAAGCTAACCCGTAAGACAGCTAGAACTGGATATCCGCCTCCGACGCACCTCTTAGAAGGCCCTGGCGTGCGAGCTGACGGCGAGAAGGAGGTTCGCGATGAAGTCAAACGCCTGATCGGTTTGGAATGGGCAACGTTCATTAAAACGATGGTGCTGCCCCAGGGCAAGTTCTCAGACCTTCTCACATCAACGCCAGGTGAGCGCACAAAAATCCTTCGGGAGATTCTTGCGTTAGATGATCTCAAGGGTCTCAAAGACCTGCTGGATCCCTACAGGATTAAGGCACGTGATTTACTCACGGTGACTCGAACTATGCGCGCTGCTCTTCCGGGTGATCCTGTCTCAGAACTTGAGCGCGCGAAAGAGCAGTCGGTCGAGGCTGCTGCGAGGGCGGGCCGGCTTGAGAAAGCCCACATAGAGGTCAATCAGCTTCGTGCGACCGTCGACTCAGTGCGACGATCCGAAGGCGAGGTCAGACGTCTGAACCGCGGGATAAAGCCCTTAGATTCTCTTCCTAACCAGTTAGATGGAATCGTCGAAAAGGCGACGTCACTAGGAGCGGAACGAAACAAGCACAACGAGCTCCTGGTGCGGGCGAAGGCTGAGGAGCAGGAGGCTGAGCGAAGGCTTCGACAGCTTTCAAAGGACGGGTGCGATCAAGCGGCAATCGCAAAGGCCATCGACGTACTGCAACGTTTTGTTGAGAGCAAGCGACGGTGGTCCTCGGTGCAGGCTTCGCTTGATCAAAAGAGGGCGCTGCTTTCGGCGGATCGCAAGGCGATTGCCGAATCAGAAAAGGCGCTGCCGAAAGTCGAAAAAGAATGTGAACGGCTAGCGAAGGTCGAGGACGCTGCATCGAAGCAGAGCGAGGAGGCGGTAAATAGAGAGATTGCGGCACAGGGTCTTCTCAAGACATTGCAGGATGACGAAGTCTCGTTAAAGCGAGCGAAATCGGCGCTCGCCGGCTCTTCCAAAAGCCTCGAAAGTTCGAAAGCGGAGGAAGCGGCAGCCGCCCATGATCTAGCCGCGAGCTCGAAGGCACTTGAAGAGGCCGAAGCAGCGTTTGCAGTCGCTCAAAAAACTAACGCAGCATCCGATCTCTCTCAACATTTACATGCCGGCGATAAGTGTCCCATCTGCAACAGAGCTTTGCCAGCTTCTTTTGCGCCGATTCGCAGTTCGTCGCTGACGCAAATAAAGAAAGAAGTTGATTCTGCAAAGGCCGCTGTGGGGGCAGCCCGCAAGCGGCATGGAGAGACGCGTGACACCCTCGCCGGAGCGAACGCCTCAGTGAAGTCGGCTCACGATGAAGTCGGGCGGGCTAGTAAGCGAGTCGAACGTTACAAGGCAGAACTAATGCAGTTAGGCGTAACAAGCTCCGGTGCAAGCGCTTTAGCTCCTCTGAAGCAACGCGTTCAGATTGCTAAAACAGCGTTGCGATCAGCACAACGCGCGTTCTCTGAGGCGAGAGAGGAGTTCACTCGAAAGAAGACGGCCGTGACGGGGGAAGTACGCCGCGTCGAGCAGTTCGCTAAGGAAATCGAAACGCAGACAACCGACCTGGCTTCGGAGCAAAAACGCGTCCAACGCGAGTTAAGTTCTATTCCAGCTCTATATCGTCCCGCGCTCGACGATTCAGACCGGCAGCTCGCGACGGTTCAAGCGACTCTAAAGAAGGCGGAAGAAGCTGCTCAGAAGAGCGCAGCGTCACGCACCGCCGCCGCTGGGCGCGTCAACGATTTGCTCGGCACGCTAGGGCGACTCTCGGAAGAGTATAAGAACGCAGTTGAACTTCCATTGCAAAGTTCAAAAGTCGTTCTTCGTACGCAATACGATGCACTTGACCAAGCGAAGGAGTTTCTCGAGGCGACTTGGCATGTGCCCGACCCACCATCGGACGAAGGGGATATCGTAGCCTTAGCTTCTTGGTGTCGCGAGCTGATGGCGGTCGGAGCTGGTGCGACAAGTGATTTCGAGCAGCTGACGGCGCGGAACACGGTCATGCTCAATTCAGCGCATGAGGAGATTGAAAGTATCCTCTCGGGCGTTGGGATCGCGACGGAGGCGGAGCTGTACGACGCGCAGGTCCAAGCGGTTGCGCTCGCTAGCCGAATCAATGAACGCGCGTCCGAACTGGCAGCCTTAGTAGGTCAGGCATCGGACCTTGATGCTCGCTTGGAGAAGATTGGCCCATTTTCTGACGCGCTTGATGTCCTTCATGCGATGCTTGGGGATGGCGGCTTCATCCGGTACGTCGTTGAGAAGCGAGAGCTGAGGCTGCTATCCATAGCATCGGAGATATTTGGTCGGATGACCGGCGGCCGTTATGGCTTCGGGGTCGGCGCTAAGATCGTCGACAAAGAGTCAAGTCAGGAGCGCGGTGCTAGGACCCTGTCTGGCGGAGAGACGTTCCTCGCTAGCCTTGCCTTATCGCTTGCACTCGTGGAGATTGCTGTTCGTGCAGGAGGCAAGTTAGAAGCCTTGTTCCTGGACGAGGGATTCGGGTCTTTGGATACGGTTGCCTTAGATGAAGCCATGCAGGAGCTTGAACGGCGGGCATCCGATGGCAAGACAATAGGAGTCATCACCCATATTCGCGGAGTCACCGATTACATCGATACGATTCTTCGCGTCGACAGAACATCTCAGGGTAGCGTCGTGCGACGTGTGGAGGACGCAGATGCCGAAGCGCTTATCCGCGAGGCGCAGCTCGAAGGCCTTTTAAGTCACTGACTAGTGACGTGGAGATGCTGGATTAAAGCCGCGATTGATACGTGAGGCCACAATGCGACGATAACGCGCTACGATATTACGTTGGTGACAAGAGTTTTTTGGGAGGATTAACGTATCGTGGATTCCGAGTCAATATTGAGCTCAATGCCAAGAAAGGGGGGCTCATTACCCCACCGGCCCACCCGCAGAGCAAGTGTGAGCGCGCGCCACTCACCGGACAATACATTAGCCCAAAACGCTCGAGACACCCTCTTAAGTGCTGACCTTTTCGTTGCAAATTCGATAGGTTTGGCTACCGATGGTGAAGGCTTTACGGTCGAAATTGATGGTGATTTCGAAGAGTTCGCCAAGGTTGCTAAGGAACTTGGGGTTCGCGTCGTGTTCTTCGAAGCGGCAGCCTTTAATGACACCGATTTCGAAAGTGAGAATGATGAAGGCGCGTTGACCGACCTTCGCGAGATTGAGCCGCAACTTCGTGGTTTTGAACAATATCTAGACACTTGTCACCTTGTTCGAGCTGTTGCGCCATTCACTGGTGGTCGCCTAGTGAAGCACGACTGTGCAGATTGGTACGTAACGTTCAGCGAGCTACGCGATCGCGTGTTGGCTAAACTAGGCGCAACTGCAACGGAAGAGCAAGAAGAACAAGAGCGGCTTTTTCAGCAGCAACAGGACGCGGCAATAAAGAAAATTCGGGAACTCGATGAGAACAAGGACTTTAAGAGCTTCATGGGCCGAGGTCGGCAAACGTTACAGAGTATTGTCGCATATATCAGAGAGAATATCGACGAGGCGCAGTACCTTACACCCGGAGCCATTCGCGATCAAGCCCGATCTTTGAAGGATAAAGCTCTGGTACAAGGCTGAGATGATGTTGCGGCTGTCAAAGATGCTCCTCCGACGCATAGCACGACACCAGTTCGCCAACCTGATGTCCTCAACAACGATCCGTCATTGATGGATGCTGGCAAAACCGCTTCCTACGATTGGCGACGGCATCGGTTCTTTGCGAACGCGCCAGCAATATTGTCGAGAGCCAATGAGATCAATGCTATTCATCAACTCTATGGCCCCGAAGCGGCCTCCTGGATTCCAGCTATTTGCGAGCGACAGCTATTCCAACTCTTTAACGGGGCGCCGCCGCCGTGGCCTGCTTACGAAACATGGTCTAATGACATGGTGGATCACGGCGACTGTCTGACAGTTTTCGGGCCTCTTTTACTTCCACCAAGCCCCGCCGACTTTTTGGACGAGGCTACAATAGTTTCTCTCAGGCGAGCTGGCGAGCTGGCGGGCCTGTGTAAGCTAGGCCGCTCGAAAAGAGACGTTATTACGCGAATACAGCCACGGCTTAGCGCAGAAGCGTTGGCCGACCTCCGGACTGAAGGGAAGCACCGCTGGGCGCGCTTCCAGCTCGAGCCTGCAATCATGACGCGCTTTCGCGTTCTGCACAGCGCAATTTCTGCAATATTATGTTCCGCTCGATATCTTGCGCTTTTGGCGACGTTAGCGGACGCGAAGGTCTTCTGGAGTTACGCACCCGGGCCGCCGGCGTGCGATGCTTGTCGGGCCTTGGATGGCAACGATGCATGCCCCGTGACAGAACTCGAAAGCTGCCTGCCACATGTGCCTCCTTTGCATCCAGGCTGTCGTTGTGTTCCAATAGCAAAATGAAAGCAGCTCTAACGCCACGCTATTAAAGGGGAGAGATTGACTGTGCAGCGGCCCTTCTCAACATCTTCGAATCAACCGGAGGCTATGCGGGCCGGCTCATACTGTCTCGCCCTTAAGGATTAACACAATGGCATGGCTTAACCGACTAACGAAGATTTGGCGTGTGATCTCCACGAGTTCCGACATGCCGCAATCTGGAGCTGGCGAGGCTGCCTTGGCGACTAGCTCGGCGCCCAATCTCGTCGACGGAATGAACGTGCTCGCAGATTATTACCGCTTCGTGGAGGCAGAAGCGTATGACGCGGGTCTCAAGACCATGCGAGAGCACCGCGAGTTCCGCCCAGAGTTTCTCGAACGTATGCACGCTGTCTTGGCGCGCGAAGATGACCAAAACGCCTGTCAGCTTATTGAAGCGGCGCTACGCAAAGATTCAACTGTTTTCTCTGATTTGGGCACTCCGGAGCGAGATGCTGCCGACGAAGCGCGTTCTCGTGACCCCAAGGGGTATGCGCTTCTCAAACTGAGCGCGCCCCTGACGTTGGACGGACTTAAAGGAGCTTATCGCCGGGCAGCTCTGGCTTATCATCCGGACGTTGGCGGCGATAACGAGACAATGTGGAGGATCAACAGTGCCTACGAGCTCTTCAGCGCGGTGCTCAGGCGTGAGATCTCGCGGGACGCAGTACCGACTCGGGTTCGAATTGATGGAAACGTGACCTCCTTCTTCGAGCGCGTTCGGTTTGCTGAACTCGAAATATTTGTTGATGATCTCGATGCCGACAGCGCATTCAACGTGTACAATTCGCTCACGCTTGAACAGTTGAAACGTCAACCTCAACCTTGGGAACCCCTAGCAAAACTTGGTAAGCTGCTCACAGCGTGCCGTAGGGCTGACGATGCGAAACGCGTTTTGAGCGATTTGAAGACCCTTGTCGAGTTCGGCGAGAAGAGGCAGCTGATCCTTAGGCCACTGTACGAACGCACGCTAAGGTCGTGCGCCGATGCCGAAAAGATCAAATTCTCGGCTAATCATCCTCGCCTTGCCGCCAATTTGTTAAGGCTTGGGATCATCGACCGCCCCCGATACGACGCGATGATGAACAAGATCAGCGTAACGGAAAAAAAGAGCGCCTCGGATGCGGCATCGGTCGAGGAGTTTTTGCGAACGTATCGGTTCATGAAGTTGCCGATGGAGCCCGCGTTGTCAAATGGGCGGCCCCCGGGACTCGTGCCATCACCAGGCTATTACACACGCGTAGAGGACATGACTCGCGAGCAAAAAGCCGAATACGCGCTCGGGTTCCAAGGTGGCGATGCTGAGCTTGCCGTGAAGTACTTGCCAATCCGCATCGAGGCCTTGATGCGCTCCGTCTTCGTCGGCCACGATAGACTGGAAGATGTCTCGAAGGAGTTGCATCAACTCGCTGCTATGGACGGCATGACGGGCGGAATCCGCTTCTATTGCAAGGAGGCGGTGAAGTTAGTGGACTTCTTCATCGGGCTCGATCCGAGCGCACGCGCTAAGCGGATCGCGTTGCTGAATAGTCTTGATGGTCCTGTCGCCCGCGTGGCGACGGTTACCGTCTCCCGACAAGGCGTAAGCCTGACTATGCCGCGACCTATCATGCTCAATCCGTTTTACATAGAATTCGCCATTGGCCCCATAGAACGCATCGAGCGATATGCGAAAACCGGTTCGGAGCTTACGCCAGCCGAGGAGGCTGAACAGCGCGCAAGGCGTGTTGAGTTCGCTCGGTTTCAAGACTCAAGAGTCTACAAACGAGCACGCGAAGCTGTTTGGAGAGATAAGAGTCCGGAGGCTATTGTATCCGCTCTACCACCGCTGTGTGAGGCGCTTTTTGATCAAGCGGCAAAGCCTCACGGAGACTTGTTGGAGATCGGGTACTGGATTGACAAACTGACAGTCGCGCTTGTGAAACTGAAGCGATTCGATGAGGCACGCCGTTGGATCCAGCGCTACGACGATTTCCCAATAGAGCTGAAGGGCCGGGACGCCAATGGCGTAATCCAATCCCTTCAAAAGCGGAAGGTCAGGTGTGAGGCCGTTTCGCGAAAAGGGCAAACGTAGGAGCGCGATAATGATGTCCAGCCACTATTCGCCCGTGGCCGTTACACGAGCGGTCTAAAAATCGCGGTTCCACTAAACCGTTCGCAGCGCGGCGATAGCTTGCGACGTCGCGTCAGAACTAGCCTACGCTTCGGTGCATCCGCGTTTTACGATTAATCCTCGTAATCGTTGGTCCGCCGTGCAGACCGGTGCAAGAAATAAAGATGCTAGGCGTGTCGGCGTAGGACATAAGCGCCGCATTCACCGACGGCCGGAAGAATCTCGGACACTTTAAACAAAATCGGAAGGAATTCGCCCCGGCCTAGGGTTGACGGGGGCTTTGGACTGCCCGAATATGCCTACGTCGGCGCCGAGGCAAGAAGGCGAGTGCGATCCGCGCGATGAGTGCCATCAGCAGAGTCATCGGCTCGTATCCCACAAGATGTCCCAAGGTAAGGGTTTTTGCACCACCTAACATCACTGACGCGGCGATTGTTGCGAGGCCGAAAACGCCGAACGGATACGTCAACTGAACGAATCCTGACACGGGCCGAAGCGCATCTAGTGTCAGCGAGCGGCGACAGATGGAATCGCGCAATAACCAAAACAGTGGGATACTCCAACCGAGTAATGTCAAAGACGCTGCAATCACAAGCGCGGTGTTTTGAGCATTTCGAACTCGAAGAATCTCGAGCACGGGCGTTGCCACAATAAGCGTTACGACGAACAGTGCCCCGAGCCGGCGTATGGAGAATGGCTTGGCCGTCGCAAAGATATAGATTAGTGCTAGTGCCACAGTAGTTACATCGATATTGAGTCGCGCACTCGATTTCTAGCGCGGTGATCACGTCTGATCGCCGACTCGACGTCACGCCGTACCGTATCGGGAAGAGCCCGGTACTGCTGGCTAACAGCGGCCGCAAGCGAATTTAGCCCTGAGGTCGTGTCGTAAGCCACGATCGTCGAGGTACCGGAACGCTCAAGCACGTCCAATTGGTGCGCTATTTTTGGAATCCGGTCTCGAAGCTCAGTACGAGCATCCCGCATTTGCTGTTCCAGGCCGAGGGACGCCGATACGTATGCCCGATAGCGACCGTCGTCCTCCGCTAGACGCTTGGTGATCTGCGCAAGGTCGCGCTCCTCGAAACGGCGCCCGGCTTCTGCAACGCCCAAATCGACGCGCGACTGATGCGCCGCGTGGATTTGCGCCTCCGTCTTTGCGGCTGTGGCGCGCGTAAACGGATTCCAGGAGCGCTTGTCCGCGTCAAGTTGTGCAAGCCGCGCGCGATCCGCGTCGGTGAGTCGGATCCGTTCGGCAGCGTCTCGCTCGATACGGGCGCGCTCAGCTGCCACGACATCCTTGAGTGCCGGCGGCTTTTCAACGCGCGTGAGTCTGCCGCGCTGGGCGCGGGCATGCTCGTACCGCGCCTCCTGTTCGGCGCGGATCACGTCGAGGCGTACGCGCACTTCAGCTAGACTCAGCGTGCGCGTCATGACCGGATCACGCTGGCGACGACCGGCTGGTGCTAGGAGCGTGTCGAGCACGCGCTGAGCGGCCTGATCGCCCGTGCGAGCCTGCTCGGCGACAAATGATCGGTAGTCCATTGGCTTCTCCTTATGCGCGAGCCCACGCTCCGCTGCCAGTACGATCTTGGTCGATTCCCACCGTACGCGCGCCGCGTCGTGCTCGCGCGCGCGCCGTCGAGCAATGACCGCATCGATCGACCAATAGGCAACCTGTCGAGCGACGACACTGCGGACACCTAGCCGCGCTACTGCACGCAGCAGCTGGCGTGCTTCGCGGCGGCGCCGTGCTTCGAGGCCCCGCTGCGCGTGCTCGCACTCCCAGGCTGCTTGTCGGCGACCCTCGATCACTCGATTCTTGTCGCCGAAGAATCGGTCGCGGTACGTTGCGTATGCAGCCCGCATGCTCGCGTGATTGGCGATGCGACTGGCTTCGTGCAGCGCCCAACGCGGGTCATTGCTTGCGCCTGTTTCAGCACGGCTGCGAACCCCGCGATTATGCAACTGCGCTCGATTCTTGAAGTCTCCAGGGGCGTGCTCTTGTCGTTGCGGCTCGGTATTGGGATCGGGACCGAGCCGCTGCTCAAGCGCTGACTTCTTGCAGCGCGGGGCGATACGCGACGCGCCGCAGCCCGGTGCATCGGGATGCTGTCCCTGAGCGAAGGCCAGGCCCTGCACGCGACCGCCGCGCTCGACAAGCTTGATGACAATGCCATGCTGATCGAGTTGCTGTCGCAGCTCATCCCATGAGTGCGCCGTATCAACGGCTGCAAGAATCGTTGGACGGACCGTATCAGCCCATTGCACAGCGCGCGTTACGACGGGATCTGACTCGTGCCCAGGCATGAATGGGCCGAAGCGGCGCTCGAGCGCAGAGAGTGCGCAGCGTGTGTCGATCCGTGACGCCGCGCATCCCGGTGCTGTGCGTTCGAAGCCTTCGGCGAATGCGAGCCCCTGAACTCGCTCACCGCGGCGGACGAGCTTCACGATGACCCCATGCGCGCGGAGGCGCTCGTGCAGATTCTTCCAGTTGCGCGCGCTATCGACGGCATCGAGGACGTAGGGCCGTGCCGCATCTTGCCACGGCAGCTCGCCGTCCTTGTGCAGGCGACGATAGGCGCCGTCGCTCGGCCGCCAATCCGGCTCGGGCGGAAGGTCGTGAAGGCGCTCGATCCGCTGCACGATGTCGCGGTTGTGATGGCCGACGACGATATCCCAGCCGCGCTCTGCGGCGATCTCCGCGCAGGTGCGCTCGCGGATGATGCGCTCGTGCCAGAGGTCGTTGGCGCGGCCGTCCGGCCCGACACGGTTTGCGATCACGTGCGCGTGGAAGTCGTCGGTGTCCTTATGCGCGGCGAGGACGTACTGGTGGTCGCCCATCCCGATGGCTTTCAGCAACCGCTCCGCATCGTTTACGACTTGCTCGCGCGTCGGATGCTCGTGCTTTGCGTAGGCGATGATGAGGTGATAGACCGGATCGCGGCAGCGCGCCGAGAGCGCAGCGACCGCCTCCATCTCGATCGCCGCCGTCTCGACGGACGTCACGCCGCGCAGGTGAACCCAGGCAGCCTTTTCCGGCGCGCTCGCGTACGTGACGCCACCCTCGAAGCTGACGCCGGCGGCAGCCAAGGCGCGCTGGTGCGTGTGCTCGGTGATGTAGTCGACGCCGACGGCAAAGGTCCGCGAGTGGGCGCGCGCTGGGACTGACTTCGTGATCACCGCGCAAACCCGCCAATCGCCGCGCGAACCTCGTCGAGGCAAGCGCGGACCTCATCCTGGGGAATCGTCCCGTTCGTCCGCGCAAGCGCGAGCAAACGATGCAGATCGACTGCGATCGCGCTCAGCTGCCGGATCGTAGCGCGGTAGTCTATCGGCAGCTTGCAACGGCGCGGCCGCTTGACAGCTGACTGAGGCCGCTACTGCGAAGAGCACGCGTTGCGCACGAAGGCGGAAGCGCTCATGCCGCGCGCACTTGCGCTACGGAGCGCTAAGTGTGCCGCTTCTTCGCGATGTAAGGCGGATCTACGAGCCGACTACGTGCGCGCGGCTCGAACGGCGGCGTTCATCCGTGATCGGCGACGGCGCCGGGCTGAGCGAAGCGACCCCGGCACCCGGTTCCTTCGTTGCGGGCTGAGCGGGCCGAAGGCGACGCGACCTGCTGCTTCTGGCTGGGCGGACGGCGCCGAAGGCGTTGTCCGCACAGCCACCGGCTTGCGTCGTGAAAAATCGTTGTGGCGTGTTGCCTGCCTGGTGCGCCGGTTGCAAGTGCCATGCTAGAATCATAGCAACCTCCATAGGAAAGTCAATCATTTCATATGGATGCAAATCCATAGCAACAACGAGGCAACAAATGCTGTCGGATGAGTTGATCGCAAAGATCGGCGATACGCCTCGACGCGATGCCACCTAAGCCGGCATCACGCCGCGAGCTCGACGTGCTGGTCTCGCGCATCGAAGGAAAGATTCGCGCAGCGCAAGAGCGCGGGGCCACATATGCGGAGATCGCCAAACAGATAAGTGAGAGCGGCTACCCGATCAAGGCCAATGCTCTGCGCATCGCCGTGCAGCGCCGCCGCAGACAACGGTCAGACGTAAAGGATCAGGGCCGAAGAACCGCCGCGCGACGTAAGCCGCCGCGGGCGCGTAACAGCGGTGCTGCTCGCCGCGCAGCGCGCCAGAATCAAAACGGGCATGAAACTGCAATGGTATTGCTGCGTCGCAGCGACGCTCGTGATACTCGCCGGATGCGGGCATGGATCGGGCGACGCTCTGCTCGGGAAATGGACGAACCATCACGTGGTGGCGAAGCAGCCCGCGATCGTATCGATCGAGTTCCTGCCGAAGGGCACCGTGACCATCAGCGCAATCGACACATTCGCGGCAGCGGGATGGCATTCGCCGACGACGTCGACCGGCCAGTATCAAGTCATCACCCCGAATAGGCTCAAGATCACCGAAGAGCTCGGCAGCGCGATGTTCGACTATCATATCGACGGTACGCGGCTGGTGCTCTCCGGTGATGGCCTCGCGCAGCTTCTCGGCAAGCGCGGAAGCACCGCAGGCTCTCGATAAGACGAGTCAGTGAAGCGGGCCGCGCACGCCGACGGCTAAGCAGAGCGTTACGGGAATGCGTCGCGCCTGAGCGCGGCCTTCGCCTCGGCGATGCGCGCGGCGTGCATGCGGCAGATACTACATTCGAACGCGTCAGTATCGCACTCGCTGCGGTGAGCATCACGCGCGGCGCGCCGAATCGCAAGCTCGCGAGCGGCATGGAGGAACTCCGCGCTAATGCTGCGGATGAGGCGGCGGCCTCGGCCCCGCACCGAGGCCGCCTTGTTCTTCATCACGTATCCTCGGCGTTGCCGGCGGCCGCGAGGTCGAACTCCTCGCCGCACTCGGCGCAGGCGCCGCGCGACGGATCGTCCTCGTACGGCTCGACGTCGTCGTGCAGGCAGACTTCGTCCTCGTCTTCGTCGATCGGCGACGGCGTCACGTTCTTCGGGCCGAGCGGATCGTCGACGACGTTGTAGCCGGCCAGGATCGACTCGTCGAGGCCTTTGCGGCCGATCGTCCCGCCGGCTCCGACGTAGTCGCGCTCCTCGACCGGTGCGAAGAGCTCCAAGGCGCGCTCCGTCGCGAGGTGCGAGCTGAGCTCGCCGATGATGTCGCCGAGCTGCTTGGTGAACTTCGAGACCTTCGGCTCGTTGTCGGCGCCGTACTTGAACTGACGCGCGGCGATGGCGGCGAAGCGGGTCTGCAGGTGCTGGAGGTCGCGCAGCAGCGTGTGGTCGATCCGGTCGGCGCGCCCGTACTCGGCCTCGAACTGGCGGATGCGCTCCTCGCGGTCCGCTCGCGCTTCGTGGTAGATCTCCTGGGCACGCTGCTTGAGCAGCTTGTTCGCCTCGGAACGACTGATCGTCGGCAGCGCGGGCGGCTCGACCGTCGCGAGCGCGGTGCCGTTCGAGTTGGATTTGCGGTTTCGTGGCATGGTCATCTCCTGTTTCTGGCGTTAGGGATATGAAAGGCGCCGCGGCGCCCACGATCGAGCGCCGCAGCGTGGATCTGTATGTCGCGCCGCTTCTTAGGCGGCGAGGTTGCACTGGGCGCGGCCAGCTTGTAGCCGGCGCCGTGAACGGTCAGGATGAGCCGCGCACTGAGGCGGCGGCGGAGGCGAGCGATGTGGACGTCGACGGTGCGCTCGTCGCCGTCGTAGTCGCGCGGCCATACGCAATCGAGCAGGTGCGCGCGCGAGAAGACTTGGCCGGGATGGCGCGCGAGGATCTCGAGCAGACCGAACTCGCGCGGCTTCAGGTCGAGTTCGCGGCGGCCGAAGCGCACGGTGCGATGCATCGCGTCGACGACGAGGTTGCCGACGACGATCGGCTGCGGCGGAACTGCCAAGGGGCTGACTTCCGGCGAGAGGCTAATGCTGTAGCCCGCACGCTCAAACATGAGGGCCGCCTGCCTGACGCAGTCGAACCGCAGCGGATTATCACCGCGGTAGGTAATGTCAGCGATCGCGCGGATTTCATCGTCGCGCAGCGATCGCGTGGTGAGCCGGTCGCGCTGCCGCGGCTCAGCTTCATCGCTTGTGAGTTCTTGGAACGTCGTAATCATCGGGACATCTCCAAAGGTGTAGAAAAGCGAAGAGCCCGCCGCTATGGCGAGCTCTCGTGAAGGTTTGTTATGCCGAGCTGGTGTTACGCGGCGTTGCGGCGGCGTCGCCGGCGCGCTTGCTCGCGTGCTTCGAACTCGGACGCGTCGAAGGCCGCAGGCTCGTCGCTGGGCTGCTCGACGTCGTCGAGCGGATGCACGCCGAGAACGCGGCGCACGGCGTAGCCGGCAGCGAGAAGCTTGGAGGCTTCGCTGCGGTCGAGCTCGTCGATCGCAAGCGGCTTTTCCGCCGGATCGAAGCCCCACGCGAGAGCTCCCGTGCCGTCGGCGACCATGGCCTGCAGCGCTTCGCGCATCCCGATCGTCGGGCGCGTCACGCGGTAGAGCTCAGCTGCGGCATTCGCGTGATCGTTCGCGTCGCGGAAGATCCATTCGCGCGTTACCGGATTCCATTCGCCACCGTTGGCTTTCATCGCCGCGCGGCAGTAAACGGTTCGTTCGTCTTTGATCGTGTAGAGTTGAGACATCGTCGATTCTCCTTTCGCGCTCGAGGCGCTCGCCGTTGATGGGTCCGGCAAAGCCGCGACCGGCGAGGCGCGCAAGGACGAAGCGAAGCGGAGAGGCGTGGACCGGAGCGCAGTGAGGACCGGAAGCCGGTCCTTGCGCGCCTCGACGGGCGTGGCTAGGATCCGTTAGACAACGGCGAGCGCCTCGGGCGTGAAAGGCTCAGCATCCGGCGCCGCTCGAGTCGGCGAGTCGGCGTCGCCGGGCGAGGCTTTGCCCCTTTAATGCCACCTGCCTAAAATCGAGCGTTTGCCTATAAAAGAGCCAGGGTAAACGTGCGCGCTACGGAGGCGATGGTGCTTTTGTCACAGCATTATCCCTAGGGTTCCTTTTAATTGCAGCGGAGGGATTAAGATGAATCTGCTTGCCTGCTTGATTCTGACGGTAACAGCCTTGTCTCCGGCACCCGAGATTAAGGGAACGATCGTCGATTACAATGGCAGGCCCGTCTCAGGTATATCCATATCGGTCGTTGGACTAAATTCGGAGCAAAGGGTAACAGAGACGACGCAATCGGGGTCGGATGGTTCGTTCAGTTTTACTGGCCTTGCCCCTGGCTCTTACGGCTTGAGAGCTAAAACCGAGTTAGGTTGCGCAATATCTGACCCAATCCACGTGGACGTAGGCTTTACAAGCATCGTACGCCTTCGATTGATTAAAGGATTGTGCCAAAACGCAATCACTTTATAGACTGGCCGTGGGCAAGTAGGCAAATCCCTTGGTTTCGTCATCCTCCGTCCGGCGTCACGAAAGCCCAATGCCAACGACCCACGACGACAGAAAGCCAGCGCCATGACGATCTCGCAGCTTGCAAAAAGTGCCGGCGTCACCCCGGAAACCGTTCGCTACTATCAGCGCATTGGATTGCTGAGAACTCCAAAGCGTCCGGGACACGGCTTCCGCTCCTACGACGACGAGGACGCGTCTCACCTACGCTTCGTTCGGCAGGCGCAAAAACTGGGCTTCACCCTCGAGGAAGTCGCCGTTCTCCTTCGCCTTTCATCAGCCGATTGCGATGAAGTAGAACATCTTGCGCGAGAGCGACTCTCCGCCGTGCGGATAAAGATCGGCGAACTCCGTCGGCTTGAAGCGGCGCTCGAGAAAACGATCTCGGACTGCGAACGACGGCAGCCTACCGCGGGCTGCCCGCTCATCGAGGCGCTTATTGGGGCGTCTGCCGGTATCTCCCGAACAGCAGCTCGGGAACGCAGCACAGGAAGACGCCGCCGGCAAGCGCGATCAAGGTGATGGTACTCCATCCGTACGTGCCCAGACGTACGATGCCCAGGCCATAGAGCACGATAAGCGCCGCCAGGGCCAAGAAGAATGGCCCAGTCAGATAGCAATGCACGCGCCCGCAGCGCAGCGCATTCACGATGCATCCGATGCCCATCGTGCTGAACGCTGCCGCCCACACCGCCGTTCGCCAGCCATTGCCGATGTCGAGCGCACCGGCTGCGATCAGCGCGAGGATCGGTAGCAGGAATAGGGCGCTCGCGACTGGACGGTTGCAGAGGATGTCTCGACCTTCGTGGATCGCGTCGTCGGCATTCATCGTTGCGCAACGGCCCGGCGAATCGCCGCACGGATAATATCGATCGGCGGAACTCCGGAGTTTCCCGTGCCGGAGTTGTATGTCCGGCACATCATTCCATAGGATGTTCTTTGCGTGGCCATGGGTTCCACGTCTACACCATCGACGCGGACCGATGGCGAACCGATAAATCGTAGGTGCTGCGCCGCCTCTGAGCCATCGACGTCGATTAGCTGGATCGGAGCGTCGACGCCTTCGAGCCGCAATGCCTGCTGTAGGACATCGATCGTTTCTCGAACGTTGGGACACCCGTCGAAAGCGAGGAGTTCAATGCGCATCGACATGATCGTTCGCGAGCATCGCGCGAGCGTGGTCCGCGAATACGGTCGCGTCGAGACGAGGCGCGTTGGTGATTGCGAGCTGGTGCATCCAGAATGAGGGTTGAGGCGGCTCTGCACCGCTCCATACGATGCCCGGTGCGTACAGCATGTACACGTCCCATGCCGGACCGCCGGCCACGGGGAGAATCCGCTCGTACGCCGTCCCAAGGTCGTTGCTCTGATCCCAGTAGTGCGAGACGCGCGGATCGGCTGCTAGGGTCATGGCTTCAGGGACATTGTTCGCTTTACCGCCGAGCATTGGGACCCAGACGACGAAGCCGACGAGATTGGCACTGGATTCGTTAGCAAACAGCGCGTGTTGAATCTTCGATACGCCTTCGAGACAGATCGGGCACGTCGGACTGACGAGCTCGACGACGCGGACGCGGTCTCGCAGCTGATTGAAGGCCGCACGAAACGGTTCGTTCGCCGAGTTTAGTGGCTTGAATGGCGTCACGGCAGTATTCGCGCGGGCGGCACACGCCGCCACCAGCGAAGATGCGGTAAGAAGAAAGGCTCCACGCTTCATGCGAAGTGAGCCCAGGCTACAGCGCCGACGGCCCCGAGCCAGACGAGCGCCGAGACCCAAAGCAGAATTCGCGAAGCATAGAAGAGCGGCGCCGAGCGCCGGCCGGCGGCGCACCGTGCGTTGCGCGCACCGAGCCAGAACGATGCGCCGATCGTTACTCCTGAAAGGGCGAGCAGGGGCACGGCAAAGGGCCGCAGCCCCTCGAGCGTGACGGCTCCGCTTGCGCCCAGGAGCGAAATGACGAGCGGTCCCAAGGCCGGCCCCGCACAACACGCCGAAACTGCTGCGGCCGTGGCGGCACCACCGATACCTACCGCTGCGCCGGTCGCCGACGCCAGCTCGCTGCTCGCCGTAGCTCGCGGAGTCTCCACGCGGTCAATGATAGACCCTGTACCCGACTCCGGGGTCAAGACGTGAGTTGGGCTACTGGAAACGGGTCAGCCTACGGCCGGCTCAGGCTCCTCCTCGACGGCTGGGTCTTGGGAGACACGCTGGGTTGTGGTTGCCTGATTCAGCATCTGCATGAACGATATGACGACCTCGGCGGCCTTGTGTTTCTCGCCGCTCTTGGATTCGTAGGAGCGGATCGCTAATCGCCCTTCAACGAGAACCGGCATGCCCTTCTTTAGGTACGAGTTGCTCGTCTCGGCGAGTTTGTCCCACGCGACGATGTCGATGTAGTCTACGGCGTCGTCCTGCTTCGTTCTGCGGTTGACGGCAATGGTGAACTTCGCCACCGGCGAACCGCTCTGCACGTAGCGGATCTCGGGATCGCGGACCAGGTTGCCAATCAGGATTACACGGTTGTATTTTCCCATTCTATTTCTCCTTTGCGCCGCTTGCGCCACTGGATGATAGGAAGCAGAAGAGCCACACGTGCGCGCGAGCGCAAGGGCGTCAGAGGCGAGGATCGCGAGCCGTCCCTTGAGAGCGCGCTGGCACGTGTGGCACGCTGAACGATCATTCCGGCGGCGTCTCCACCGGAGACAGATGCTCGACGACGTACTCATCGGCGAGCTGGCCGAGGGATTTCTTCTCGCGGCGCGCGTGCTCGCGAAGGACCGCGAGCTTTGAAGGTTCTATGGTCGTCGTGATGCGGACACGCTTCGGACGTCCCGACTTTGGGCGCCCGGCGGAGAGCCGGCGCTTCTGATCGCCTGCGGGCTCCTCGTTGTCAGGACACACGTAAGAGCTTTCGGGCGCAATCGTCAAAGACGTCGGCGAGCGTGACGCGGTGCTTTACGAGAATATCGCGCGTTGCTTGAGCGATCATCGTCTGCACGTGAACCCGTACTTCCGAGCCGATTGTCGGGCGCCCGACGCGTGCGGCGGCCAATTGCCGATGAAATCGCGCAGCGCCTGGATTGCGTTGGACCGGCGTCGACAGGTGGCGGCGGCGGCGGCCACGCGATCCATCCCGGCGAGGATTGATCTCGTGGCGCATGAGTTCGGCGATCGACGGCTCGCGTTCGACAACATCGAAGTCAACCTCATCCGGTATCTCGGGAAGACTCACGATGATCCGGCCCTTGTGATCGATTTGCACGCCGCGATCGCGCAGCCAGTCGAGCTCGTTGTCATAGGACATGCGAAGTAATCTCCTCTATCGCTGGCCAGGCTGGCCAGCGCTCCAGGCATTCACGTTTGTCGGTCTAAGCGCAGAAGTAACGCCATCGCTTCAATCTCGGTCAACGCGTCGACGCAGGCCACTCGGCCTCGCGACGTTGCGCGGACGGCCTTGGTAATCTCGCTTGCATCCATAGCACGCCGCTCGAAGGCGCGATTTAAGTCCTCGCGTTGCTCGTCCGAGAGGGGCGCCGAGCCGGTAACTATGCGCCTGAGCATGCGATCGATGAGGTGCCGACGCATCGCGTCGATCTCCTCACGGTAGGCTCGCAGAAGGGTGGTATGGTCTTCCTCGACCCAGCAAAGATGTTTCTCTGCGAACCGAATCGCCGAGCGAAGCTGCTCGTCGTTCAGCTGCGAGTAGTCGAAAGCGTTAGGTGAAGCACCGAAAGAGACGTCTGGGTCCATAGCAGTCATACCGTAATCGCGAGCGGAGGCAAGAAGCGTGGTGGTGACCGGTGTAGACCCAGGGCTACGGCATGGGGTGCGTTACGCCGAAGCCTTGGCCTCGAGGAGGCATCGCGTAGCTCTTACTTCCTATGGACATGATAGCAAGTTCCCGAGAAACGTCAATAGTAAACTATTGACTCCTTATGTTATCCTAAGTTGGTGACCGTTGCTAATTTCAGCAAGCGCTTTAAGGAGCTTGTTCGAGGTCTGAATGACACGGAACTGGGCTACATTCTCGGGGTCTCGGCCGACGCGGCCCGCAAGATGCGCACCGGCGATATCAAGAGCCTCAAGCTGCAGGCGGCTTTGCGCCTGGCGAGGGAGCTCAAGGTTTCGCCTTGGTATCTGGCGGGAGAGGCGGAGCCGGCTATCCCGCTTTCGGCGGGTCCTCCGGAGGGAGCTCGGGACCGGAAGAAGCGTCGGGAGGCGAGCCGGGAACTTGAGCGGGCTCAGTTGGAGACCGCTGAGAGCGCCCTGCTGCTTCACGACGAGGTGGTGGAGTTGCGTGCTCGGGTTCGTCGGCTCGAAGCCGCTGTCGAAGAATTGCAATCACACGCAACAGCTTCGTCCTCACGGTAGCTAACCGGTCGTTCGGTCCGTCCATGCCTCAACTTTCCGATCGTCTTCAGCGCGGCGATCGGCGGTAAAGTTATTGCTAGCGGGCCTTCAAAGGCTCGTCTTCTTGATTAACGTGCAGGCATGCGGATTAGTTCCTTGCCTGGGCGCGCGATTAACGCCGCCGCTTGCGCCTGCGGCGACGTCGGCGAGTTCGGAGGCTAGACTCTTCGCTTGCGAGACGCAATAAGAGTCCCGCTATCACGCGCACAAGTTTTCGGCGCGCCACAGCCAATCGGTTGCTCGATGGTAAGTCGGGACCGCGATCCACGCCTCCAACGTACGTCGCGATGTAGTACGCGTCTCTAGTGATATTGCATTAGACCGTTCGGCGCTTCCATTTGGTATTATAATTAAACGTGCGGCGTCTTGCACACACAGCGCACGAGCGGGCCATCGGCAGATTGGAAGCGATTGGGCACGTCACTTCGGCTTCGTCAGTTTCGTAATCACGAAACGCAACGCGCCAGCGGCCACAACGCTAGGACTTTCTTCTGATTTTGAGGCGGCGCTCGCATTTTGTCGCTGCATTGTTTCAGGCAACGTCGCCCGCTAAAATAACTGGATGGCACCAGGAAATGGCCACCGCAAGCGCATGGCGCTGCAACCCCTCTCTAAGCCTCCGGAAGGTCGCGCGGTCTTAAACATTCAAGGCGGTCCATACGTTCATCCTGGCGTGCACGATGTGGATTTCGTGTGCGGGATATGCAGTAAGATCGTGGCGTCAGTTCCCGATAAGATTCGATTCATGAGCGATAGTGGACCGGCGATCTTCGTCTGCTATGCGTGCGGCGCGTACAACGAAGCTCCGTGAACGAGTACGAATCGTCGACGGTCGTTGACTACTGACGATGAAACGATATTTAGTCGAAGTACGGCTCAGTTATGACGTGCGAGCTGATACTGCCGATGAAGCCTTGAGGCTCGTTGTCTCCGGCAATTCAGGATGACGAGACGATCGCTGTCGAATACTCCGTGCGTGAGCGCCATGAAGCAGCGCCGCCGATAGAGTCGAAATCGCCTGAGCTGCACGGCCTAACAAAGCCGGTATATACTGTGACCGAGGCTGCGTCGATTTTAGGAACAAGCAGAAGCTCTGTATACGAACTGGCGAGGCGCAGTGCTTCCAATACCCGACTGGGACGGAGAGTTCTTATCCCAAGAAACACGCTTGTCGCCTTTTTGAATGGCGAACTTCCGCTGAAGGAGACCGCCTCACCGGAACCGGTTTCCCCAAGTCGACCGATGCGACGTAACCCGGTGAAAAAGTCTACCTTGCCCGAAGCCGTCACTCCAGTTCGCCGTCCGCCAGCAAAAGCAAGAAGTTAAAGAGAAGAGCTTCGGTAAGCATCACGGAGGCGGCCAGGATGCTGCACGTCTCAACGAGTCGTCTTCGCGAACTAATGGACCAGCGTAAGATCTATTTCACCGATTACTACGGTAAACGCACGATCCCAAAGAAGGCAATAGAGAATTTCGTCAACGGTCTGCCGGCGATAACAATGCTAGAGGAGAACATCGCTTACTACCGCGCAAACAATCAAATGGATGCCGAGATGGAAGAGATTGCAGCGAAACTTCTTGCTGAATGGAGAATCGACCCGTCGGAAGGATAGCTCTAGAGCCGCAGTAGCATGCGCTAATAACGGCGCTTTGGTAACGCTGCACGGTGTCCATTGCGTGAACCGCCAAATAATTCAGACCTAGAGAAAGCGCCGAAGGACTGGACGGCGCACGGCGTCGAGTGAACGAGGCCGAGGGGCTGAAGCCTCCTCGGCCTTCCTCAGCCCCGTTGCCGAGACCGTTGCCTTTCTTTCAGTTGTGACTGAACGCCGAAGCAGGCAGATCCAAAACTTCGCCACCGATGCGCTCGAGCTCGACCGCGCGATCGTACGTCTCGGAATCTTCCGCGACGCGCGTTACGGCGTTGACGACTCCGTAGCGGGTCCAGTCAGCACCGAGAGCAAGCTGCTGCAACACGCCGTCTTGCTCCGCTTCGGTCAAGCCGAACCGCCGGGCGACCACTTCCACGATCTCGCTCGGCTTTGCATCGAGCGGTTCGCCCGCCGCCAGGCGGAGCTTATCGACCAGCTGGCCGAAGAGCGCTTCGTTCATGGCAGCGTCGACGGTGTCGACAACCTTCAGCCAGAACGCTCGATCGACGGCCCGGCATGTCTCATCGCGATAGAACTCCGTAGCTCCATCCTCGCTGGGATCGAGACCTCGCCCGACGTGGTGCTGGCGCAGCTCCGAACCCGAGATCAAGCCGTTGGTGCAAATCAGCCGATAGACCATCGGCGAGATCCGCAGCGACGATGCCCCCACCTCGCTATTTGCGATCACCACGCCGGCCTGCACGATGTCGCCGCGGCGGACTTCCGCGGTGACTCGGTCGCTAGTCGCCTGTAGATAGAAATGCGTGTCGGTTACGCGGGCTGAGACGACGTGCACGCCGGGCCGCTCGAGTTGCGGGATCACCGCTTCGGCGAGCTCGTAATTGTCCAGTGGACGGTACCGGCGCGACAGAAATGCACGCAACTCCCCAGTTTCTCCAGTTCGTGTCCGCAGCAACCGCGTCGACGGCTGTTCTGCAAACCAATACGCGATGTTCTGCGCAAGCAGTGACGCGGCGCCGACCTGAGTCATCCGATCTACGTAGGCCATCGGGATTTTGTAGTGGCCCGCGATCTGGCCCAGTGCGAACCGAGTTGGCGCAACGGCTATTGTGCCGTTGGCGTGCTCAAGGTTAATGCACACACCCGCACCTCGTGCATATGGTGTGAGCCGACGCGTATCGGCAATAAAGTCGCGTTGCGCCTGACGCTCCGCAAGCAGTTGCTGGGCGAGCTCGCTCAGTGGCGTACCTTTAATCATGACCGTGTCCTCCTCGCGCGCCTGTCTCGCGCGCTGTTGGCGTGTGAGTAGCGCGTGTCGAAGCCCAATGTCCTTTTAGGTGCTGACGGCTCCAGCGGGCGCTGCTGTGGCGCGGCAAGAGCCGAACGCGGGGGCCGGGGCAACTGCGGCGCGAGAGCGCCGAGGCGCAGACCGCAGCGCGTAGCGCGAAGGATCGGAGACGGCGGTTGCGCCGGCCTCCGCGCTTCGGCTACTCTTCTTTTCTCAGCAGCGCACGATGGAGCCGTAGCCTAAGAACGAACCGGCGTTAATCGCCGTTGCCTAGCGGTCAACGCGCGCAGAGTGATCCGCTAGATTGATAAAGCGACTGCTTTATTGCACACGACAACCATAGGACAGTTTGTGGTGTCTCGCGGCGGCCGCATCTACTACAGACGGACGAACGTCGGATCGCGTGCGACAGCCTGACGTCGCCTCAATCGAGCGGCGAGCCGGGGAATTGGCGCGTGGCTACGGCGATCGGGCACGGCGATGTTCGACGTGGATTAACGACGTTAAGGAAACACGCTGCCAAGTAACGGGAAGTCCCATCGAGCTTCGGGTGCGAGAGGCACAAGCTAGTCATTTGCTCAACGAAGGCTTGGTAACGCCTCCGCCATGTACGACCGCCACCGCGACGGATCGATAGGGGATAGACCATGACAAACAAGTCAGAGGCCCAAACCAGCAACGGAACGACTGCTTCCGTGGACCGGACCGTGTTGCCCATACCACCGCCTCCGTATCCGCCGATCACCGAGCTCGATGCGCATAACGCTAAAGCCCCACCGCGATTCGAGGTAAAGGCGCCCAGAGGCGCGCCTAACGTAGTGGTCATCCTACTCGACAACATGGGCTTCGGCGACATATCGACGTTCGGGGGGCCGATTCAGATGCCGACATTGGACCGTCTGGCCAAGACCGGGCTGCGCTACAACAATCTCAAAGTTCCCCCGTTATGTTCGCCCGCCCGCGTTGCGCTGCTTACCGGCCGCAATAGCCATAGCGCAAACTTCGGCGTGATCTCGGAGATTGCCACCGGCTTTCCGGGGTACACTGCAGTACGCCCCAGCAGCGTCACGAATTTGTCCGAGATCTTGCGGCTCAACGGCTACAGCACTGCCATGTTCGGCAAGTGTCACGAGTTCGCTCCCTGGGAACTGAGCGACGTTGGGCCGTTCGATCGCTGGCCGGTGCACAGCGGGTTTGAGCGGTTCTACGGCTTCATGTCCGGCGAGGCCGACCTCTTTCATCCGGTCATTTACGACAACATGACCAGGGTGGATATGCACCCCGATGCCGATTACTATGCCAGCACCGACATCACCGACAAGGCCATCCTCTGGCTGCGTTCGCAGCGTTCGCTGGCGCCCGACAAACCATTTTTCGTTTACTACTCGGCGATCGGTACGCACGGCCCGTTCCAGGTGCCCGAGACGTGGCGCAACCGGTACAAAGGCAAGTTCGATCAGGGCTGGGACCAGGTGCGCAAAGAAACGTTGGCCAGGCAGATCGAGCTGGGCGTCGTGCCACCCGGCACCGACCTCGCGCCCAAGCCGCCGGGAATCCAGGAATGGGACGACCTAACGGCCGATGAGAAAAAAGTCTTTGCCCGGTATATGGAGATCTATGCGGCCTTTGCCGAGGTGACCGACTACGAAATCGGGCGGTTTCTCGACGAGATTGAGGCCCTGGGCGCAATGGACAACACGCTGATCTTCTACATTACCGGCGACAACGGCTCGGTTTTCCAAGGCGGCCTCAACGGCGCCTTCAATGAGTTGTCCGTGTTCAACGGGTTGCCCGAGCCCCTTGACGTTCCGCTGAAGAACTTCGACGAGATTGGCGGCCCCAAATCCCACATTTTGTACAATAATGGCTGGGCGTTTGCCGGCGCCACGCCCTTTGGGTGGGGGCATCAGGTGGCCTCGTACGGCGGCGTCTGCCAATCCATGGTGGTCCACTGGCCGAAAGGCATCGCGGAGAGGGGTGGTCTGCGTACGCAGTGGATGCACATGATTGACATTGCCCCGACGGTCTTGGAGGCGGCTGGTCTGCCCGAGCCGGGCGTTGTCTCTGGCGTCCAGCAGAAGCCCCTCGAGGGCGTGAGCGCGCTCTACACCTTGAATGACGCCGATGCGAAGTCGCGCCACACCCTGCAATACTTCGAGATGGCAGGCAACCGCGGAATCTACCAGGACGGCTGGTTCGCCACCACGGTGCACCGGCCGCCGTGGGAGCCCAAACCGCGGGCCACGCTTGAGAACGACAAGTGGGAGCTTTACAACGTCGAGGAAGATTTTAGCTGCGCGCACGACCTTGCCGCGAAGTATCCCGACAAACTTGAGAAGCTAAAGGGAGTCTTCCTGGAAGAGGCCGTCAAGTACGACGTGCTCCCGCTTGATGATCGCGCCTGGGAGCGCTTCAACGCCGCGCTAGCGGGCCGTCCGGATCTGATGGAAGGTCGCACCGAGATCACGGTCTATGAGGGAATGAAGGGCATCCCCGAAAACGCCTTCATCAACATCAAGAATCGCTCTTTCGTCGTCATGGCCGATATCGAAGTCCCGCAGCCCGGTGCAGAAGGCGTGGTTATCGCCCAAGGCGGGGAGATGGGCGGCTGGGCGCTTTACGTCACGGACGGCGCACCCCGCTTTGCCTGGAACTATCTCGGTCGCGAGATTTACAAGATCGTCGGTCTCGCTCGGCTGCCGGTAGGCCGCGTGGCACTCCGCTTCGAGTTTGCCTACGATGGCGGCTTGGGCGCCGGCGGTAGCGGCGTGATCTTCGTCGACGATAAAGAGGTTGCCGCAGGACGGGTCGAGCACACGCAGCCGTTCGCATTCAGTGCGGAAACGACGGACGTGGGTGAGAACCTCTATACGTGTGTCAGCGACGACTACAAAGCGGGCGATAACAAGTTCACCGGCAAGATTCACAAGGTGACCGTCGCGGTCGGAAAGTCCAACCTTAGCGAGGAGGCCCAGAAGGCTCTCGCAGAGTTGCGTATGCAGAAAGCGCTCTTCGTCTAAATCATGCCGTTAATGAAAAGGAGAATCGGTATCGATCCGTTCTCTTTTTCAAAACCGGATTGCGTCTCCGAGCGACCTATGCTGGTGAGCCTATGGTCGGGTGCTACTCCGAACGGGCAGTGACGCAGTTCATTTTCTATTCTGCTCCGTGGTTGCTTCCGGCCGTCATGCTCCTCATAACGGCGCTGTTGATCGAGCTACCATATCGGATCGGAAAGCTACTGCCTCTCAAGGAGCTAGTAAAGGACGACGCCTGGAACATCGTGCAGGCCGGCCTCTTACTTTGGCGAGTTTCGTGCTGGGTTTATCATTTGCTCAGGCATCCTCACGTTTTGACAGCCGGCGCGCACTCGTCGTAAAAGAGGCGAACGCCATCGGAACGACTTGGCTTCGTGCCGACCAACTCGACGCAAACGCGGAGCCGCGATTCCGGCAGATCTTGACCGACTACGCCGCAACGCGGCTGAATGCGTATGAAAGCCCGGGCGCGGCCCCAGCGCTGTACCGGCAAGCGATCGCGCGAAGCGACCGGGATCAAGTCCTGCTGTGGTCGATTGCCTCGTCCGCGTTGCGCGCACAGCGATCAAACCTCGGACTCTCGCTATTGATGCAGACGCTGAACGATACAATCGACGTCTCAGCCGAGGCGCTCCAAGCAGCCACGAGTCATGTACCCACCGCTATCGTCGTCCTGACGCTGATCTTGGTGGCACTGGGTACGTTGGCGACCGGCCTGCGCTTTGCGCGCGATAACTCGAGGCCGCTCGTCTTAAGTGTCATTTATGTGCTGGCATACGTAATCGTCATCGAAATGATGGTCGATTACGATCAGCCGGGCACAGGGTCGTAACCATCAACCTGAACCCAATGAAGCGACAGTTGCTATCGATGCAGGGGCGTCCCGGCCTAGACTTCGCGCAACCTCGTAGATGAGGGTTATCAGCGCGATCCAACAGGTAGTCGAAATTTCGGCCCCGGCTTCCCTTGAGAAGGGTCTGCTGTTGTGGACATGCTTGTATTGGCCGAAGGACGACCCGGTCTCGATCCCTGACGGCACCTGCGAGCCGCCGCCGATTAAAGCCGCGCAGTAGCCAAAGGGGCGTCGAGCATAGAATCGAGCGAGCGGTTGAAAGCGTACGACAATCTTACGACAATCCGCGCGGAAACTAGCGGAAAGCGCGAACGCTAGCGGACAAAAAAATGGGGCTCAGAAAGACTGACGCAGCAACGAAAATGGGCTATTTCTTGCGCTCGTACGCACCCCAGTTTTCTCGGGGCGTTTGCTTCGCATGCAAGGGGCCGGGGGTTCAGTCCCCCATCTCCACCATCGAAAACACTTGATTCTGTAAGGAATTCTGCCGTTTTTCGGATGCGGCTTTCAGAACGATTCGGCGCATTTACTTTCGTGGTAAGTGGTCAGGGATTGAGTCCCCTCATCCCAACGCCGGAAATGCCGGTTTTGGCAAGGAATTTCGCATTTTTGGGTCACGGCTTTCAAAGCGTCCAGAGCATTTACGACAATCGTACGCCAATAGAGTCGAGCGAGGCACGCGGAATCCGTGGCAGCCTCGGTGCGCATAGCACTCAAAGCCTATGGAGTTCGCTCATTTGCTCTAAATCGCAGCCGCTACTTCACGGCGTGGCCCTTTGACTCAAGGCACGCCGCCAACACGCACCGGAATGATTCGCTCCGTCCCTTCAATGCGAGTCGCGCCCCGCACGCCTTCCAGTCGATGTTTGTGATGAACGCATCGACGTACTTCGCCTTGTCGACTGGTTTGTAGTCGCGAAGCCAGGCATGCTCCCAGAGATCGATCACGACGATCGGCGTGCACCCGGCGAGATCGTTGATATTGTCGTCGCCAACCCATAGGTTGACAGGTTGCCCCGATTTCGGGTCGAGATAGGTAATAGCCCAACCGATGCCGCGCATTACCCCGGTGGCCGCGAAATCCTTTTTCCACTTCTCCACGTCGCCAAAGGCCGGACCGATTGTGTCTAGAGGCCCCCGCGCTCAAGTTGGACGGCGAGCTGGTCAAGTTATCGAAATAATATTCGTGCAGCCATATCCCGTCGAACTCCCAACCGAGACGCCGGACAAGCTCCGCAAACGCGGATCGGTGCCGGAGTTGCCGTCCGCGCAAATTGAGGCGATTCGCTCGTTCAACAAGCTGGTATCTCACGTAGCCTTCGTACAAGCCAAAATGAATCTCAAGCGTTTCATCGGAGATGCCCTGCAGGCCTGAGAGGTTCCATTTCTTCGGCACGTATGCGATCGGTTCGGCCTGTGCGCTCATACCGGGGTGTTCGACGCCGTGATCAATAGGGAAGGGCGGCGACCGCCTGCCCTGTTGCCGAGCGCCCGCGAACCTATGCTCGGAGAAGGGTGAGCTGCCGGGAACCGGGTGACTTGCCAGTAGCGACCTCTTCGGAAATGATCCGCCTGACCGGAGCATCTCGCGCTGCG
>CAWIDM010000004.1:0-333441 GCA_963834895.1 Vulcanimicrobiota bacterium
ACATTTTGTCACGGACGGGGCGGAAACGGTCGGAATCGGAAGGGATGGTTCGGGAACCAGTGCGGCGGAAAAGCTCTTACGGAATAACACTTTTCGGTAACGGACGGGATCGGCTGGAATCCCCGAGCTTGGGTTCGACTCCCGGCCATCCCATGCGTTCTGGTCCTAGAGCCACCCTGGCTTAACGTTATGCGTGGGCAAGTGAAGCCGCGTATTGCTTGTCGGCGTCGATCCACGGATAAATGATCTCAATGCGCCGCACCCCCTCAGGTTAGCCGCGTTCCTACCGCCGGCGTCATCCGGGACGATCTACTCGATATTAGGACTCTAAGGCGAATGGTCTACTCTTTGCCGGCGTCGACATATGCGCGCTCTCCGGTCTGCGGATTGTAGCGAACCTCGACTAGTTTTCCCGAGGTGGGATCGACGAATCGTTCGGGAGTAGTCTGCCAGCCGCTGCCCGTGGCGCGGCGCGTGCGATAGCGCCCTTCGAAGAAGGTTCCGATCAGGATCAAGGCGCCGACAACGCCCAGCTCGAGTGCAGCAAACCAGACTCGGTTCGCCATGAAGAGCGCAGCGAGGATGCAGCCGGCGCCGATTGCAACGACGAGAGCGCGCAGCATCAGGCAGGCTCCACGACCGCGGCCGTGCCGTAGGCCACGATCTCGCTCATCGTTTGGCCGAGCTCGGAGGAATCGAAGCGCATCATGATGATTGCATTTGCTCCCATCGCTTGCGCGTTTTGGACCATACGATCGGTGGCATGCCGGCGCGCCTCTTCGAGCATCTCGGTGTACTCGGTGATCTCACCGCCAGCCAGCGACCGCAGCCCGGCCATGATGTTGCCGGCCAACCCGCGGCTGCGCACGACCACGCCGAAGACCTGACCCAACGTCTGCGTTACTCGGTGTCCGGCGACGGATTCGGTAGTTGCGACGATCAAAGTGCCCTCCTTCGCGTGTGAGACCCGTTCGAGCGAGCCTCGCCAAGTACTACCCGGCGCGGCGGACAAAGTGTCGTGGCACTACGCCACGAAAGTTACCGCGGTGGTCGGTCGCCCTTGCAGGGCAACGGAAAAAGCAATCCGAAGGCCGCCCCCTCGTCTGCGAGGTATTACAATGCCATTTCTCGACAATCGCGTGGCCCTGCTGGTCGCGGCGACGCTTCTGGCAACATCGGCATGCAGTGGGAGCAGCACGGTTCCATCGGGAGTGGGGGCGAGCTCCGACGCCAGTTCCATTCTCCCAAACGACACCACATCAATTCTGAAGAAACTTACCAAGGACGTCGAAATTGGCTCCACGGTCGATCCGAAGAATGGCGACATGGGTCCGCGCTCGATCTCGCGGGTCGGAGCGAACTACGGACTCAAGAAAGGGCAGCTGATTATCTGCAACTTCGACGACTCTGGAGGCACCGCCGGAGCGGGGACCACGATCGAGGTGCTCGATCCAGCGCCGGGCTCCAAACCAGTGACCTTCACGCAAAGCAGCAAGATAAAGGGCTGCGACGGCGATGCAATCACTTCGGCAAATCAAGTCTACGGCGCGGGGCTGGCCAGTCATCTGGTCTCGCATTTCACTCAGACGGGCGGGTTCAAGACGAGCTACGGTTCCCCGATCCAGGTTCCGTTCGACGACGCCGATGCATTCTGCGGTGAGCCCTACGCGCCGGAGGACATCTACGTTGCCGATTCCAAGACCGGCTCAATTATTAAGCTGGCATTTCCCCCTAGTAGCTCTGGCCACCCGCGAGTGATTCAAGTTATAAGCGGTTTCGGAGTCGATAAAGGCTCGGGTTGGGGTGTCTTGGGACCATCGGGAATGCAATACAATGGCAAAAGACACGGTTACCGCTGCAACGACACACTTTATATTGTGGATGGGGTCGATGACACGGTCGTCGCCGTTTCGAACGTCAGCGCCCTGCTTGAGAAAAACGAGATCGTTGTACAACCCGGCGGAAAGACGTTCAAGTGCGCTCATCCCAAGGACACGTGTGCGAGGCTCGTCTATAGTGGGTCCCCGCTTAACGCACCGGTAGCTTCTGCACTTCTACCGAATGGCAACCTCGTTGTTGCGAATACCCAAGGGGGAAACAAGCTCGTGGAGCTGACGCCGGCGGGACAAATACTCGACACCAAAGCCGTCGACAAGAGTACGACCGCTCACGTCTTCGGACTGCTTGCAATCGGCACGAGCGATAGCAACACGGCCCTCTACTACACCGACACCAAGGACAACACGCTTCACGAACTGGAGCAGTGAAATCCGTTCGAGGGCGAGCGGCGGTTTCGCCTAGGGTTGATACCAGCGCACGAACTCATAGATGAGAATCGGAATCGATCTCGGCGGGACGAAGATCGAGATCGTCGCGCTCACCGATGACGGCTCGGAGTCGGTTCGGCGGCGCGTGCCGACGCCCGCCGGAGATTATGGCGCGACGATCCACGCGATCGCGCGGCTTGTCTTCGAGGTCGAGTCGCAGCTCGGCGCGCGTTGCAGCGTCGGTCTCGGTTCGCCGGGCGCGATCGACGCCGGCACGGGGCTTTTGAAGAACTCCAACAGCACGGTACTCAACGGCAAGCCGCTCAAAGCGGATCTTGAAGAGCGGCTTGCGCGCGAGATTCGAATCGCCAACGACGCGAACTGCCTGGCGCTCTCCGAGGCGATCGACGGCGCAGGAGCGGGCCGAAGCGTCGTATTCGGCGCGATTCTCGGTACCGGTGTGGGAGGCGGGATCGTTGTCGATCGGCGCGCGATCGCCGGCCGAAACGGAATCGCCGGCGAGTGGGGACACAATCCCTTGCCGTGGCAGACCGTGGAAGAGCATCCGGGCCCAGACTGCTACTGCGGAAGGCGCGGATGCATCGAAACCTTTCTTTGTGGACCAGCTTTCGCACGGCAGTTCAAAGCGAGAGTGGGCCGGGAGTTAACGCCCGGCGAGATCGCCGCCGCCTCGGCGTCCGGCGATCCCGATGCCTCACGTGTCCTGGCGACGTACGAAGATCGTCTCGCTCGCGGTCTCGCGCACGTCGTGAACGTACTCGATCCCGACGTCATCGTGTTGGGGGGCGGCCTCTCGAATATCGCTGCGCTCTATGAAGACGTGCCGCGGCTCATGGAGCGATACGTCTTTTCAAAGCCCGCCGGCATTAGCGTCCGGCCGGCGATGCATGGCGACTCCAGCGGCGTGCGCGGTGCCGCTTGGCTCTAAGCACGATACGTCGAGCCGATCAGTGCGAAGCCGTTTAGCCCTTCCACACCGCCTGACATGCGCCGATGCCCGCGGCGATGCCCGCCGAGATGGCGGAGGAATTATTCGGCGTCTCCGTCCGCGATTCGAAACCGCTGTCGTCCCAGGCGTACCAGCCGACGTAGGTCGCGCCGAAATCGCAGAACGCTTTGGCTTGCTCGAGCATTTCGCCGCGGGTCAGGCCCGGCTGATAGTACTTCCTCTCGTACGAGCCGCCCCAGGCTTGACCGATCCTGTAGAGCAGCGTGTAGGTGACATGCCAGCCTTTCTTTTCCAAGCTGTGAGCCATGGCCGGCAGCAATGCCTTCATGCTCCAGTCGAGCTGCTTCCCATTCGACGGATGGCGGCGTCCAAAGGGCGAGTAGTTGTACCACCCGACGACGTCGCAGCCGCCGTTGGAATAGTTCGCGGCGGTGCCGGGATCCCAATCGACCTTTCCCGGCCGCGCAACGCCGGCGCCGAATCCGCAGATTGCGGGAAGACCGGGCGTTACTCGGTCGATCTCGGCGTGAACCTTTTGCAAGAGCTCGTGCGCGCTGCCCGGATCCCACCACGCCCAATCGTCGAGCACCCAATAGCCGGCGACGTACGGCCGTTTGGCGTCGCGTTTGAGGATCTCGTCGATGTCGTGCAGCACGACTCTCACCGAATCGACCTTCGGATCTTCGTCGGTCTTGCAGTACGGGTTGTACTTATAGCTGCTCGGCGGCGGTTTGACGGTGTGCGTGCGGTGACATTCCCAGTAGAAGAGAATGCCCGAAATCCCGGCATCGACGACCAAAATTCCGTTGGCTTTGAGCGCCCTTTCCAGAGCGCTTCCGGGCGCCGGCGATCCGCCGTAGAGGATCGTCGTGTTGATGCCCTGGCCGCCGGCGGTTGTGGCTCGTTTCGGCGTGTCGACGCTAAAGCCGATGATGGCGTGGGCTTGCAATCCCAACCGAACCGCGGAGGCGCGGGTGCTCGGTGCCGCCGGTAGTGCGGTTCGCGTTGGAGTGCAGCCGGCAACCGCAAGCGCGGCTGCCAGCAGCGGCACGCACCGGCGCAACCGGCTACGCACTACTTATGAACGTATGTAAGGGTATCCGGACCGATGCCGCTGATCTCGATCACGGCGCCCGATTTTGACATCGCGAAGTGATGCACGCCGGCGGGAACCGAGACAAAGCTGCCCGGTCCGTACGTGGTCATTTTTCCGGCGTTCATCGTGTCGCCGATTCCAAACATGACCGAGCCGCTGATGACGGTGACGTTCTCCGTCATTCTATGAAAGTGCGGGGCCACGCTGCCGCCGGGGCTCACTTTTAGCAAGTATGCGTAGAACGCGCCGGGCTTGTCGGGGTTGCCGACGAGCATGGCCATCTGCCAGCCCTTGATTCCGGCCACTGGTTGCCACTTGGCCGTATCGGGCGTAACGATAGTGGGAGCCGGGGCAGCAGCCGCGACGGACGTGAGCGCTGCAAATGCCAGGGCCGCAAGGAATACGCGTGAGCGAAGCATCTCAGGGTACCTCCTTAATGCAGCGCGGCTTCGCCGTTCGTCCTTCGACTCCGCTCCACTTCGACAAGCTCAGTGTCGCTGCGCTCAGGATGACAAGGACGGGGCTACTTTGCGTGAGGAGCCGCGATTGCGGCGAGCATGTCGGCGGTGCCTGGAATTCGCTCGAGATGCGGGTAGAGAATCCCGCCGTGATAATCGAGCGAGAGCGTCTGGTACCAGCCCGTTTGCGTGACGATGAGCGAGATCGGCGCCGCCGAGTGCTGCGCGCGCTTGACGGCGTATTCCAAGACGCCGGCGGAGAACTGCTGGCCCTCAACGGCGAGTACGCGCATTCCGGGCGCGAGACCGGCCCGCCAGGCCGCCGAGTTCTCGCGGACGTCTCGCACCACGCCCTCCCCGCTCATATCGGCGCCGTACGCGTACCAGCCGACGATGCCATGCTGGTCGGCTTGCTCTGCCGTAATGAACTCGTTGGGCTTCTCGGTGTACGCGATGCGCCATCCCCCTCGCGCGAGTTCGTCGGTCGGCGGTTCCACGGTAACGTGGTAGACGTACTTGTCGAAGAACGCGTGCCAATCATAGGGCTCGACGCCGTTCAATAAGCTTTCAATCTCCGAGCGCGTGTAGGTGACGACGATCGGCCCCGTAACGGCCGGCTCGGAGTACCGATGAAGAAACGTATCCAGCGAGCGAGTCCCGTTGGAACGCTCGCGGATGATCGTATCGACGTCGAGCCAGAGCAGCTCGCCTTCTCCATAAAAATCGCCGGCGTTGCGGCGAATCGCCGGATAGGCGCCGCGCGCGAGATAGAAATACGGCGCACCCGTGGTGAGATCGATCAGTGGGGTGGTGTTTCGCCCGGTCTCGTAATACATTTCGGCGTAGTCGTTGGCGATGTACTCGGGAAAAAGACTCGGCCGCCGAATGCCGGCTCGAAACGAGAGAAGGTCGCCGAGATACTGATTCATGCCTTCGTAGACCCAAAGCAGATCGGTGAGCTGCGGCACTTGGAAGTTCGGGGTCGTCAGATCGGCCGGCCGGCGATACTTGCCGTTCCACGAGTGAGAGAACTCGTGCGTAACGAGGTCGCCACCGGAGAGTGATTCGTCGGGATCGGTCAAGAAATCGTCCGAGGCGCGATCGTCACTCGATTGATGGTGCTCGATGCCCGCGAATCCAATGGCGTCGCTCAGGGTGAGCAGGGCATGATAATCCTCAAAGTGCCGCGAGCCGTACATTGCAAAGGCCTCGGCGGGCACGCGCTGGTACGCGTGCAGAAGGGCTGCCGGGATGTCGAGATCCTGCGGAAAATCGGCAAAGGCGTCGAGCTCCACGAATGCGGACCCTTCGCGCCACAAGTCCCACTTTCGAACGTATCGCCCCATGTCCAGCGGCGAATCGACCAGCATGTTGAGCGGAGTCACGGCGAAGTCGACGCGGTTACCGCTTTGAGTCGCGCCGCGCAAAGCGGTCGCATAATCCCAGCCGGGCGGAAGCACGATCGACGGCTTGACGAAGTAGTGGTGCGAATCGATGCCGCCCTGGTAGAGCAGCGCGCGATTCCAGTTGACGACCGCGACGGAGTGCGACGACATCGTGTCGCCCGGAGCGTTCATCAGCACGTCGAAGGTCACGTCGATCGCTTGAGCACCCGGCGGGACGTTCACGTGAAAGGCGTAGAGGTCGACGGAGTCGCGACGCCAGTCGAGCGCCGTTCCGTTGGCGGAGATGCGCAGCGCCGCCAGATCGTTGAGCGGTCCGGTCGGGCCGTGCTCGCCGGGGATCCATTTCGGATAGACGACCGTGAAGTTTCCCGCCTCTGCGGGAATGCGCTCGCGAGCCTCCATGATGCCGTCGGCGGCGCGCGACGCGTCGAGCACGAGCGTTGCCGGGTGCTCCTGCGTCGCATATGGCGTCGCGGCCATGAAGTTTGCAGCGGCTACAACGACGGCAAGCATCCCCTCGGGTTCTCACCGCGCCGGGCGCGCCCTTCCCCGCCGGAGGCAGGTCTGCCGCGTGCAGACCACCAAGAGGCCACGGTTCTTCCCCATCCCCGCCTTCCGACGGAGGTCGCTATAACCACGTGAAGATCGTGGTGACGGTTAAGCTCGTTCCGGACCCCAACGCCGAGAAGAGAATCGACCCCCAGAGCAATCGGCTCGTGCGCACCGGCGTCGAGACGGTGCTCAATCCGTACGACGAGTATGCACTCGAGGCAGCGCTTCAGTTAAAGGAGCGGGCCGGTGCCGACTCGCGGGTCACGGTTTTTTCGATGGCGCCCGAGGCGCTGAAGGAGACGTTGCGCAAGGCGCTCGCGATGGGCGCGGACGATGCCGTCGTTCTTGCCGATCCCGGCCTCGAAGGAAGCGACGTCTGGGCGACTGCCTACGCGATTGCCGCCGCGCTGCGCAAACTCGACTTCGACTTGTTGATCGTCGGGGGTTTGACCGACGACAGCAGCACCGGCGCTGTTCCCGGCGCGCTCGCGGAGCATCTCGGCCTGCCCTGCGTGACCAACGCGCGCAAGGTCGATATTGTTGAGGGCGGCTTACAAGTTGAGCGAGAGACCGACGTCGGCTACCAGAGCATTCGCACGCCGCTGCCGGCGCTGCTGACCACGGCGCTCACCTTCGGAGAGCCGCGCTACGCGTCGCTCAAAGGCATCATGGGAGCGAAGAAAAAGACGATCGCGACCACCACGCTTGGGGCTCTCGCCTTGGAGCTTCCCGTCGGTGCGAGCGGATCGAAGACGGAGCTGCGTAGCTTCGCGCCGCCCCCGCCGCGGGGCAAAGGCCGCACCGTTGAAGCATCCGACGGCCTCGCCGGCGCGACGGCGATCTTCGACTTTCTGCAGGAACGCAAGCTCGTCTAAGACCGCATATGCAGAACGTCATCGTCTTCGCCGAACACCGCCAAGGTCAGACCCGCAAGGTCACCTTCGAGCTGGCCAGCGAGGCGCGCCAGCTCGCCGATCGGCTCGGCGGGCGAGCGTGCGCCGTCGTCATCGGATCGGGCGCGACACAGTTGGCCGAGTCGTTACGGGCCTATCCGCTCGACGCCATCTACGTCAACGACGATGCGGCGGTCGACCGCTTCCTGCTCGATCCGGAGGTCGATTATCTCGAAAGCACCGCGAGGACGGTCGGACCGTCGCTATTCCTCATTCCAAATACGCTCTCCGGACGTGACGTCGCGGGACGATTGATGGTTCGCCTCTCCGCCGGCATCGTGGCGGACGTCGTCGAGGTGGGCGTCGAAGACGACGGCACGGTGCTCTGCGTCTCACCGAAGCTGGGTGGCGTGCTCGTCACGAGTTGCGCGCTGCGCGCTTCCGAGTACGGCATCGCCACCGTTCGGCCGAGTGCGTTCGCGGCGGCGCCCGGGGGCGCTGGGGCGGCGATCCTTCCCCTCGAGAAACCGGCGAAAGAGTATCCGGCGACGATCGAGCGCGATGTCGAAGAGGGCGCGGGCGAGCTGGCGCTGGAAGAGGCCCCCGTCGTCGTTGCGGGCGGGCGTGGGCTCGGCGGCCCGGAGCCGTTCGAGACTTTGTTGAAACCGTTGGCGCAAGCGCTGGGTGGAGCCGTGGGCGCCTCGCGCGCCGCAGCCGACGCGGGCTGGGTGCCATACAATCTTCAAATCGGGCAGACGGGAAAGACCGTCACTCCCAAACTCTACATTGCGGTCGGCATCTCGGGTGCGATCCAGCACAAAGTCGGCATGCGCGCGTCCGGAACGATCGTTGCCGTCAACAAGGACGCGGCCGCACCGATCGGCGAGTTTTCGGACCTGCTGGTCGTCGGCGACGCCTTCCGCATCGTTCCGGAACTGACGAAACTCATCGAGACTGCTAAAGGACACCTCTCTTGAAACGATTCGCTCTCCTCGTACTGATCGCCGTCGCATGCGTCGTCGGCATCGCCGTGACTACTCCCAGCGCGCAAGCCGGACTCTTCGGTGCCGGTAAGAAAACGGGGACGCCGAGCCCGTCGCCCTCACCCTCGGCGCTGCCGACGGCAAGCCCGGAGCCGCCGGCGATCGCGATTCCTCGCTTGATTGCGAAGCTGAGGGCGAATCCGACCGATCAGCTCACGATGGCGCAGCTCGCCGCCGAGTATCTGCAAGTGAATCGGCCCGACATCACGTTGCAGTACACCGAACACCTGCTGCAAATGGGTGATAAGACCGCCCAGGTCTACTACTACGACGGGTTTGCCTACGAGCAGATGGGCAATCTCCAGGCCGCCACCTACGATTTGGAGCAAGCCTCGAATCTCGATCCAACCAACCTCGGCGTTCTCGCGCAGCTCGCCGACGTGTACATCCGCAGCGGGCGCTTCAACGACGCCGAACGGATAGCGCGACGCGCGGTGACGTTCAACAAGAACGAACCCGCGGCGCTCGAGACGCTCGGCAGCGTCTATGGAGCCGAGCAGCACTATGACGACGCGCGCGCACAGTTCGAAGTGGCGTACGCGCTGAATCAGAAAGACACGGGGCCGCTCTTCCAGATCGCGTCCACGTACGCGGCACAGGATAACATTCCGATGGCCTTGGTTACGATCGGCCGCGTGTTGGCGGTCAATCCGCGAGACATTCAGGCGCTCGTCTTCAAGGCCGATCTCTATGCGCGCCAGCACGACGACGCGCACACCACCGAAGCGTACGACGACGCCGTCGTAGCCGCTCCTACCGACGACGAGAAGGTCGCGATCATGGTCCGTAAGGCCGGCTACTTCATCGCAGAGAAAAAGGACCCGGAAGGCATCGCCGTTCTCCAGCAGATCACGACGCAGTTTCCCAAAGTGCCGGCCGGATTCGTCGCGTTCGGCAACTACTATGCCAGCGAGCGGCAGTTCGACAAGGCCACCACCCAGTGGCAGGCCGCGCTCGCGCTCGATCCCAACGCGTCCGGCGCGCTGCTCGGCCTTGGCGAAGTCGCGATGCAGACCGGCAGACTGAACGACAGCATCAGCTATTTGCGGCACTACACGCAGATTCAGCCCGACGCTCAAGGTTACGCACTCTTGGGTCAAGCCTATTCGCGCGTGCACGATTACTCCGGCGCTCGGGACGCCTGCGGGAAGAGCTTCGATATCCAGCGTTCCCCGGTAACCCTCAGCTGTGTGGCCGGGGCCGACTTCGAGCTGAAGAACTATAAGGAAGCCGCGCAGATCTTCGACGCGCTCGACCACGCCGCCAAGGGGTTCCTCGACAACAGCCCCGAGCTGCTCTACATCGCCGCGAAATCGTATGCCGGCTCCAATCAGTGTGCGAAGGCCGCGGCCGCCTACAAACGGCTCCTCGCTCTGCCGGGATGGAAGAAGGGTTCGAAGGATTACGCGAACGTCCGCAAGGCGGCGGCCGATCCGTGTCATCCTACGGCAAAGCACTCCGGCTGAAGTTCGTGCGCTGAAGTTCGTCACCGATTCGCTCTACGGCGAGCATTTGCGTGGCGTCGCTCATCCCGAGCGGCCCGAGCGAGTCGAGGCAGTCGCCGCACGTCTGCGAGCAGGCGGCGTTCTCGCGCAGAGCCTGCCGGCACGTGACGCGAGCGACGAAGAGCTCGGGCGCGTCCACACGCGCGCTTACATCGAGCTGGTCGAGCGCGAAACGCGAGGGCTAACGAGCGCAAGGTATCTATCCACCGGTGACGCTGTAGTCGACGCGAGCTCCTATCGCGTGGCCCTCCGGGCGGCCGGCGGCGCGATCGCGGCGGTCGAGGCTTGCGTCGCGGAACGAGCGGCGGTCTTTGCCCTGGTCCGCCCGCCGGGCCACCATGCCGAGCCCGATCGCGGTATGGGCTTCTGTCTTTTCAACAACGTTGCGATTGCCGCTCGCGCCTACCAGGCCCATTGTCATCCTGAGCGAGCGAAGCGAGTCGAAAGACGCGTCCTCGTCGTTGATTTCGACTATCATCACGGAAATGGCACGGAGGCGGTGACCGGCAGCGGGCTCTCCTACTGCTCGACGCACGCCTATCCCGCCTATCCGGGCACCGGCGCGCGCAGCTACCGCCGCGGGGAAGACGTGATCGTCAACGTTCCGTTGCCGGTGCGCGGCATCTCGACCGAAGCCTTCGTAGCGCTCTGGGAAGAGTTGCTGCCCGCCGTCGCCGCTGCCGTGCGTCCGAATTTACTCATCGTCAGCGCCGGTTTCGATTACGTTGCCGGCGATAGCGTCGGCGATCTTGGCGTCGGCATTGAGGCCGCGGCGCCGATTGCGGCGGCGATTCGGCGCGTTGCCGACGAACGTTGCAATGGGTCGGTTGCTTACGTGCTCGAAGGAGGCTACGATCTCGATGCGCTGGCCTCTTCGATTGCCGCGATCGCCGCGGTCCATGACGGCAGCGCCGGATCGAGGGCAACCGCCGACGCACGCGCCATCCCGCCGGCGATCCGGCTGAAGATGAGCGAGGCCTCAGCGATTCTCAAGGAAGGTCAAAAGTAGGCAAGAACTACCCGCCTTAACTTGACTTCCAACGCACGCCGTTGGGCCTTGAAAACTTGAGGAGGTAACGAATGGTTCGGAGATCACTCCGGCATCTCGCTACCGCGTTGATTCTGCTCGTTGCATTCGTTTGCCAGGAAACTTGGGGACTGGCCGCGACGACGGGCGGTCTCACCGGGACCGTCTTGGATGCCGAAACTCTGGCTCCCATCGCGGGAGTTCAAGTCATCGCTACGAGTCCTTCGCAATCCGCGACGGTAACGACCGATGCCGCGGGCCACTTTGGCTTCTTAACGCTGGGTCCGGACACGTACACGGTCACCGCTTCGAAGGCCGGGTATCAATCGGTGAGCGTCCCGGGGCAAGTCGTTTTTGCCGACACGGTGCAAACCGTTTCGGTTCGGATGCTCAAGGCGTTGCGCACGATCGCGCACGTCACGTCGGCTGCAGCCGGTTCGCTCGTCAAATCCGGCACCACGGCGGACCTTTATTCGGTGAACGCGGCCACGCAGCAAGCGACCGCCGCTCTTAGCGGCGGCGGCAGCTTGAATCAGGCGTATTCCGCGATCTCGACAATTCCCGGTGCGTACGTCGTGCCGAACCAGACCGGCTACTTCGAGACGGTCAATATTCGCGGCGGCGACTACGACCAGGTGGGGTACGAATTCGACGGTGTCCCGGTCACGCGCTCGTTCGACAACTACGGCTCTAGTTCGGCGAATTCGCTCGGCAACGCCGAAGTCGAAGTTTATAGCGGCGCGACGCCGGCAAATTCGGAAGGTCAAGGCCTTGCCGGATACATTAATCAGGTCATTAAGACCGGTACCTTTCCTGGATATGCGACCGGTTCGCTCGGCATCGGCACGCCAACGTTCTACCATCACGCGGCGATCGAGGTCGGCGGCGCCACGCCCGATCGGCTCTTCTCTTACTACGTCGGAATCTCGGGCTCGAATCAGGCGTTCAACTACGTCAACGACAACAACGGCTCGCAGTACGACGGCTGGTTCGGCCCCGTTCTTGGTATCATTCCAAACAATTCCTACGCGTTGCAGTGCATCCTCGGCAGCGTCGCCTGCTTCGGCCCGTTCAAGCTCGCGCAGGGACCGATCAATTACGCGAACTTTTCCACGATTTACGCGCGCGACGCGGTGGTGAACCTTCACATGGGAATCCCGCACCACTACGATGCGGGGCGCGACGACGTCCAGATTCTCTACGACAACGAGTCGCTGAGCAATCAGCTTTACGAGTCGCCGAATGACTTCGCCTCGCCTGCCTGCACGGGACCGAACGGCACGAGCGGGCTCGCGTGCGCGACGTACCTGTACGGTCCGCAGCTGTTTCCCAACGTTCCGAGCTGGGGCTGCTCGACCGACATCGGTAAAACGTTCAGCGGCTCTGGGCTCAACGGACTGAAGAACTGCGTCGTAAACTACGGTTATCCGAACGCAGTAAACCCGGGAACATACAGCAATCCGAACTCTACTCCCCCCGACGATCGTGACCATACGTACAATCAAACGGTCATCGGAAAAATTCAGTACACGAAGAACTTCGGTTCGACGGCGTTCCTGCGCGTCTATGGATACACGTACTACAGCACGTGGGACCTGGCAGGGACCTACGGAGGCGTCGATTGCGACTTCTTTTGCACGGTTGCCCCTGACTACGAGCTGGACACGCACACCCGGGGCCTAAGCGCAAACCTCGAAGATCAGCTCAACTCGCAGAACCTCGTGAGCCTTCAAGGCAACTACACGACCGCGACGATCACTCGCATGAACAACCACTTCTTGAGCGTTCCGAGCGAGCCGGCCGCAGTCATCGTCAACCCGCGCGATCCGTACAGCGGGTACTGTTACGGCGGGACGCCGAACAAAAACGGCTCGCTTCCGGTCGTCGATTGTTATGCGACCGCGGGAAGCCCTTCATCGTACGGCTATCTAACCTTCCCGGAAATCGGCGCCGGAGCGGCTCCGAGCGTTACGGGGCTCTCGTGTCCGATCCCGGGCAAGCCGCAATACGGATCGACCTGCAACTATATGGTCGCAGAGAACGGCCTCAACGCGGAAATCACGCCCGGTCTCGTTCCAAACTTCTATGGTTGGTCGCTGACGGACCAGTATCGCCCAACCGACAAATGGCTCTTCAATCTCGGTATCCGCCTCGACACGTTTAACTTCGCAGGCGGGAACGAGGCAGTACCGCCGGTCGGCGGCGGCGGCCCCGAAGCGCGTCAGTTCTGGTGGAACGCCTTCAATCTCGACAACTGCCAGAGCACCACGACCGGTTTCGTCTTCGCAAACCCCGCTCCCGGTAAGCTCTGCCCGGCGGGCTCGATCCAAACGTACATGCAAAACCTGTCGAACCAGAACTTCACCTACAACATCCTGCAGCCTCGCATCGCCGGGACGTATACGGCGAGTGCCGACAACGTCATCCGCTTCTCGGCCGGTCGCTACACGGAAGCCGGGAACACCGCATTCGAGCAATACGGCACGTGGCAAGAGGACTCGGCAGACTTCATCGGCCCGACGTTCTTGCAATATGGCCGTAATACGCCGGGCTATCCGGTCCAACCGCAAACGTCGATCAACTACGACCTGTCGTGGGAGCACCACTTCAAGGGCACCGATTGGTCGTTCAAGTTGACGCCGTTCTTACGCCAGACGCAGGATCAGATTCAAGAATTCTTCCTGAACGTTAAGGAGGGCTTCGTTTCCGGACTCAACGCCGGCGACCAGCGCAGCCAGGGCGTTGAGTTCCAGGCGCAAAAGGGAGACTTCTCGCGCAACGGCCTCTCGGGCTTGCTCTCCTTCGCATACACCGACTCGTATATCACGTACGGGCCTGTGAACGCATTTGGAGCGACCGTGCTCGCGGGCGTCAATCAGGGCATCCAAGAATATAACGCCTACACGCGCGGGTGCGCGAAGAACCCAACGAACCCCAACTGCGGCACGACTTCGGCGAACGGAACTGCGAACGCTTGCTACAATTCGTCAGGCGATCCCGTGGCGCCGATCTCCGTCCATGGAACGACGATCGCGTGCCCCAAGGGCGATATCGTCAATCCGTACTGGTTCTCCCCGATCCAATCGATCATCGACGTGCACTCGCAGTTCGCGACGTACGATCTATTCCCGGGTTCCACCGCGTTCCCCGGCGCGTACGGGGCCTACAATGCACCGTACGTCGCCTCGATGGTGGTGAACTATCGGCACGACAAGTATGCGATTACGCCATCGATACAGTTCCAGGGAGGCGAGAGGTACGGCTATCCACTCTCGTCGGTAGGTATCGACCCAGCGGCGGGATGCATGCCACTCGCGGGCGATCCGGGCCGGTACGACGCGACGACGTGCCATAGTGTCGTCAACATTCCCGATCCGTACACCAACGGATTTGACACGCTGGGCGCGTTCGTGCAGCCGAGCGAGTTAATGGTGAACCTGCAGCTGAGTTACGACGTGAGCCCGCGGATACAGCTCCTCGGCGCGCTGGCGAACATCGTGAACTACTGCTGGGGTGGAAGCAAAGAGCCGTGGACGTTCAACGACGGGAACATCTGTCAATACGCTACGCCGACGATCGGCGGCGTGTTCGATCCCGTCGCACCGTATACGACGCCCGGCTCGACCGCAAATCCGCCGGGGCATTCCGGATCGATCATCCAATCCGCCGAAAAGTACCCGTACGGTCCAGACCCCGGTCCGTTCCTCGCTGCGGCAGCGAACACGTCGTTCAAGTTGCCGCTGCAGTTCTACTTCACGGCGAACTTCAAGATCTGAACGCAGCGTTCGCCGCGTAATCCGAAAAGAGGCCTCGCCAACGCGGGCCTCTTTTTTACGGCGTAACCGCGGCGGCGACGCGAGTGAGGTCGACGAGGCCGACCTCGCCGACGAGCGTGTAGTGTAGACTCCCGTCACTCCACGCGAGCAGCGCCGTCGCCCCGTCCTCGGCGTATTCGGCGTCGTATCCGCCAACCCGCACCGGCGTCACCGCAAAGCGCGTCGCGTCGAGCGTCGATGCTTTCGCGTTCTCGAAGAGCGAGAACGTGCGGACTCCGTCGGAGTAGAGCAGGTGGACCGTGCGCACCCCGTGCAGTTCGACGAGACTGCCTTCCACCGGCGCGAAGCCATCGGGGAGCGAGTGCGGTGCGCGAGCGGCGAACCCGCAACTCGAAACGACGCGATCGGGCGTCTCGGAGGTCTCTGCCAACGTGGCATCGCGCACGACCGCATACTTCGGAAGCGCGAAATCTGCGGAGGGCAGCTGCGGTACATACCGCACCTCCTCGAAACGCAGCTCGCTCACGAGCGCGCCGTCGGGTGCGAACTCTTTTTTCTCGAGAACGATCTTGCTCGTCGCATCGACCCGGATCAGCATCGTCGTCCGGTGAATATACCGGTTGAAGAAGACGAGATCGAGGGCTTGGCGTCCGTCGAAGTCTGCGCTCTGCCGGCGCGTGACCCGGTAGTTTTTGCGCAGGAGCGCGTAGTCGGCGTCGAACGCGGTCGAATCGTCCATGGCATCGTTGCGGCTTTCGACGATCCGCCGGCGCCTGGCGTCAACCGAAAAAATCAAATCGCCCTTGGCGACGACCGAATCGCCCGCAAGTGCGGCCGGCGAAGTGTAAACGCGGCGCGTGAGATCGGGCGCACGATGTTCGACGCGGTAGACGGAGGCTTCGGCCTGCCGGCTTCCCATGCGCACGACCTCGACGACGCCGCTATAGGAAACGTTCGACGGTGCGGCAATCGCCGCCACGAGCAGGGCATCCTGCGAGCCCGTCGCGAGCGCAGTCGAAGGACCGCGCGGATGCGCGACGGCAAAGGCCAGCGTTCCCACCGCCAACGAGAGCGCGGCGACGCTAGCGCGCGTCATCTTCCGAAGCCAGCATCGCCTGCGGCATGTCGTCGGCGAAGGGTGTGACTGCGGTCATCGCCGCGTGCTTGTCGACGTATTCCGCCGCGTCGATGGGCGTGGCCGCGGCGCCGTGCCAAGCCGCAAATCCGACGTAGATAACGGCCGCCGCCGCCGCGGCAGCCGGCAGGACGAGGATCGGCCGAAAGCGCGCCCGCAGCTGCTCCAAGGCCGAGTCCCGTGCAGGACGCTCGGTCTCGCTGCGAATCCTGGCGACGAGGCCTGCGGGCAAATCCCGCTCTGCGGCGCGGGCGTGCCCGCGCAGCGCTTCGGTGATCGCGACCTCTTCGGTGCGCAGTTCGCCGCACGGCCCGCAACCCGCGAGATGCGCGTGCATCGCTGCATCTTCGGCCGGCGAAAGCTCGCCGTGCAGATAATCGACGATTTGGTCTATGCTTGGGTGCCTTTCGTTCATGATGATGACTTCGTGTAGCGGTTCACGAGCTTGCGCAACTGGCCCCGGGCGCGATGCAGCCTGGAGCGGACGGTTCCCACCGAACACCCGACGATCTGTCCGATTTCCTCATAACTGCATTCCTCGATGTCGGCGAGCAGTACGATCGAGCGCTGCTCGGGCGTGAGGTCGGCGAGGGCTTTCGAGACTGGTTCGCTGAGTTGGGCTTCGACGTACTCCTCGATTGGTTGAATTGCGAGCCGCTGGACTCCGCGGTATTGCTGCGGGTCGCTGTCGTCCGGGATCTCTTCTTGATAACGTCCCTTGCGGCGGCGAAGTTCGTCCCGATGAAGATTCGTGACGATTCGATAGATCCAAGAGAGAAACGAGGTGCCGGGTTTGAAGCTTCGCCAAGCGCGATAGACCCGAACGAATGCCTCCTGCGTGAGGTCGCTCGCATCGGCGTCGTTGCCCGTCAAGCGATAGGCGAAGTTATAGGTTGCCTTACCGTACTGCTCGATGGCGCGCTCCAGGAAAGCGTTTTGCTCCATGGCCCTCGTCCGACGCTTCCTTGCTCAGCTTCCCGTATCATCCCGCGCGCTTCGACCACAGGACCCTGCCGACGACCCAAAGGCCCGCCGCCGCTATCACGGTAAGCAGGGTGAAGAGCGAAAGCTCGAGTAGCGCGATCCCGGCGAATTCGCTCCCGCCGCAGAGAGCGATGACGTCGGCGACGAGGGCGAGTTTAAAGCGCTCGAACGGATTGCTCGAAAGACCTTCGACGGCGCGTGCTTGCGCGAGCGCGCTCCCAGGATCCCAATCGCCGGTCTCCACGACATACGCAATTGCCCCCGCCGGCGTTACGATAAAAAGCCGATCGTCGTGGAGAAAGTTGCTCGCGCTGACTCGCATCGAGCTGATTCCGAACTGATCGAGGAGCCGCGCGATCGTAGAGCCCGTTCCGGTAAGCAGCCACCAGCTCTCCGGCCGCGCCCCGTAAGCGGCAGCGTAGTTTCGCAAAACGGCCGGTGAATCGTATTGTGGATCGAGCGTGATCTGGGCGATCGCGAACCGCCGCGGATCCAGGCGCTGTTGAAGGTAGGCGAACTTTCCGCTGATGGCGGGGCAAAGCGTGCGGTCCGGACAGCGCGTGAAGATAAACGAAAGCAAGAGCGTCTTTCCGCGGAAAGCCGATCGCAGCTGTACCAGGCGTCCGTCTTGATCGACGAGCTCGGCTGCGGGCAGCTTCGAGCCGATCTCGACGCGTACGACGCGTCCGGCATCGGGCAATCCAGGTGCGAACGCAGCTGCAGCGAGGGGCTCCCGAAGCGCCGGCGGACGGCTCGACGGATCGAGAAGAGCGTCGATCGCAGTGCCGGGAGGAAACGATGCCGGCGGAATCAGACGATATCGGCGCGTCTGGGCGGGAAGCGTCTCGATCACCGGATCGGTGCGCACGATTGCCGTGTGATTCGCAAAACTTGCCAGCACCAGACCGTGGACCGGAATCACGGTCGAGAGCGCCGCGAGCAGCACGATCATAAGGAGGGGAGAATCGCTGCGACCGCGCGCGAGAGCGACTCTTGCGAGTCGTCGTCGTTGCGCAAGCTTCGAGTGCGGCCGTCGGGGCCGATCAGAAAAATGACTGCGGTGTGCGCGATATCGTGCGGCGTCGGCTGCGACCAAATTTGATAGAGCGTTTTGACGCGGGCGATCTCGGCGGGGGTGCCGGTGAGCCCGACGAGCTCTCCGTTCCCCGGCTCGGCGAAACGAGCGATGAACCGGTGCATGACCGGGACGCTGTCGCGAGCGGGGTCGATCGTGACGAAGGCGACCTCGGCGTGCTGCGTTCCTCCAGGGAGCGTTCGCGTAATCCGAGCGAGTTTCGCGATAGTCGCGGGACACGTATCCGCACAGCGCGTGAATCCGAACGTCAAGAGCACGACCTTCCCGCGCTGCTGCGCAAGGCTCCAGGGCCGGCCATGGTCGTCGAGCAGCGTGAAGTTCGGCGCGCCGCCGGCATTGCCGCACGACGCGATCATCGCCCCGAAGATGAGGAGGAACGCTGCAACGCGGATCGCTTCCCGCATGCCACCATTGTACGACGATCGCCGTCCAAAGGGTGGCCTGCCAGGGGTTAAGAGAACGCTGGCGCAACGAATGGTCACGATGGAGACTGCGGTCTTAATCCTCCGTGTTCTATTGGGTGGGCTGCTGCTCGTCGCAGGCGCACTCAAGGTCGGTCATCCGGCCGAACTGGCTGCTACGATCGCGAGCTTTCGTCTCTTGCCTGCCGGAATCGTGGGGCCGCTCGCCTTGGCACTCCCCTACGCCGAGCTTCTGCTCGGCGCATATCTGGTCGCCGGGCTCTTCACGCGCAACGTCGCGACGATCGCCGCGGTGCAGTTTCTCTGTTATGCCGCCGCCGTAGGTTCGGCCGTCGCACGTCATATTCCGGCCAACTGCGGATGCTTCGGCCCGGGTGATTCTGCGGTCGCCGACTGGCCGCACGTCGCCTTCGATCTCATGCTCGCCGCTGCGTGCGCCTTCGTCGCATACGCCGCGCCGGGAGCACTCGCCGTCGACCGGAAGCTTCGCAGCCAATGACGCCCCGGCCGCTGGTCTTGGCCACCATCGTCATCGCGGCAATCATCGCGGGCGGCGCGGTCTTCTTTTATTTCTTTGGACCCGGGCACCAGCGCGTGCAGAACGCATCGTCATCGCCGATCGTGGGCAAGGCGCAGGTCGGTCAGCCGGCGCCGGAGTTTCAGGTTGCGACGACTGCAGGTCTCTTCGATCTCGACAAGACGAATCGGCCGGTCTTCCTCGAGGTCTTCGCTACGTGGTGCCCGCACTGTCAGCGAGAGGCGGCCGTCATCGATCGACTCTACCGCACGTATGGCGCTCGGGTCGACTTCCTCGGCGTTTCGGGAAGCGATACCGCGATGGACGGCACGTCCACCTCTTCGGAGCTCGACGTGCTCGATTGGAAGCGCCGCTTTCACGTCGAGTATCCCATTGGATACGATCCGGTGCTGAACGTCGCGAACCTCTACCTTCAAGGGGGATTCCCGACGATCGCCATCATCGGCCGCGACAAGCGCGTCGATTACCTCAACAGCGGGGAGATCTCGTACCAAGAGCTGAGCGCGGCGATCGACAAAGTTCTTCGCTAAGAGCGTCGGCTAAACGCTCCGGCTTTAAACGCCCAACGGAAAGACGTAATTCGGAGGCGGAACGACCGGCGCTCCGACCTCGAGCACGATTTGTTGATGGGCTCCCATCGGAATCGTGCGAAGGTCGCCGGTGTACTCGGCGCCGTTCACGAACGCCGTGACCGGGCCGACGAGTCCGGCCACGTCGTTTCGATCGAGCGATTCGCCCCAAATGTCGAAGAGCATTCCCAGCAGATAGGATCCGCCCTGGGGCGGGTTGATGTCGGGGGCTTCGATGTGGATGATACCGCTGGCGTCGTGCGTGTGAATCCAATAAAGACATCCGCCCGCCAGATTCGGCGCAAAGCCGATGTATTGCGGAACCTGCATCTGCTTACCCTTATAAAAGAGCGCGAGATGGGTGTGCACGTGCAGCGTTGCGTACTCCTGACTGCCGCACGCGATGCCGTCGACCGTCCGGCCGCGTCCGCCCTGCGGCGTATCGGGATACTTGGCCCTGTCGAACTTCGTGCCGAGATTCTCGCCGTTGGCGAGTTGAACCGGCTTGGCGCTCGCGTTTGGGCCCGGCGTCGGAGTCGCATAGGCCTGTTGCACCGTGCGAGTCTGCCACCAGTTGAAGATGACGAAGGCGACGATCAGCGCGACGATGGCGGCGCCGATCCCGAGGTAGATGGCTCGCATCGGATCGCGGCGCGGTGGCGGAGCGGCGCCGCCGCGTTGCTGGCGGCGGCGTTCGGAGCGGCTGGGCTGTGGCATCGAATCCTTTCTAGGATGGGCCCTTAGCGGGCCTCAGGGTGACATCGCTTTCAACGGCGCGGCGACGGGGGCGTCGGAGAGCTCCAGCGGCCGTTGGGGAACGAGATAGTTGGTGACGTAGTCGGTAACGGCGTCGGCGAGCGGCGTGATCGGGCGGTCGTATCCCGTCGCATAGAGCCGCGTCATCCGCGCGCAGGTATAATACTGGTACTTGCCGCGCAAGGACGGCGGCATCTCGACGAACTCGATGCGCTCGGGCAGCTCGAGCGCGCGAAAGATCGGGCCGACGAGCTGCAGCCACGTGTGCGGCGTGCCCGAGCCGACGTTGAAGAGACCCGTCGCGCCGGCTTCGGCGAGGTGCAGCGTCATCTCGACCGCGTCCTTGACGTAGATGAAATCGCGCTGCTGCTCTCCGTCGCGATACTCCGGGCGGTGGCTCTTGAAGAGCCGCACGTTGCCGTACTCCCGGATCTGCTCGTAGGCCTTCTGCACGATGCTCCGCATCTCGCCCTTGTGATCCTCATTCGGCCCAAAGACGTTGAAATATTTTAGGCCGCAGGTGCGCTGGTCGAGCCCCGTGCGCGCGGCGTAGAGATCGAAAAGGTGCTTCGAGTAGGCATACGCGTTGAGTGGTCGCAGCGCGTGCAGATCGGCCTCGTCGGAGAGCTCGGCCTCGAGCGCACCGTAGGTTGCGGCCGACGACGCGAAGACGAATCTCGCCTCTTGCTCCATCGCCCACAACGCGAGATGCTTGGTGTAGACGTAGTTGTTCCGCAAGAGGTAGTCGGCGTCGTTCTCCGTCGTCGAGGAGCACGCCCCGAGATGAAAGATCGTGCGCACGTCACCGAAGGTCCGGCCTTCGCCGATCCAGCGCTCGAACTCATCGGCATCGAGATAGTCGGCGAAGCGAAGCGGCACTAGATGCTTCCATTTTTCCGAAGCGTCCAAGCGGTCCACCACCAGAATGTCGTCGAGCCCGCGCCGGTTCAGCGACCAAAGGAGAGCGCTGCCTATGAGGCCTGCGCCACCCGTAAGGACGATTTTTCCGCGGCTGAGGTCGTGCATCGCTCCGGAAATTCTAATCCCTCGGGCCGAACGCCGAGTCCTCCGAGGAGGCGCCCGGCGTTCGGCAAGAGCGCCGCTCTAGAACGGCGCCGTGAGGCGCAGCAGGAAGGACCGGCCGTTCGCGATCTGGGTCGTGTTGAACCCATTGGCGACCTTGATCACGTACTGATGATTGAGCAGATTGAGGACTTGCAGCGAGAGGCCCAAGCCTTGATCTTCCCCCGGCCGGCCCGGCGTAAGGTCTCGCCCGGCGGAGAAATCGAAGGTCGTATGGGCCGGGAGAGTGCCGCTCAAGTTCACGTTGGCATCCTCAAACTGCACGGGGAAGCCGCTGCCGTAATTCGCCTGCAGCGTCGAGTACCAGAGCTTGTGGTTGCCGAAACGGTGGGTATAGCCCGCGGTCGAGTCAACCGTCTGGCTATGATCTTCAAGCGAGAGCTGCGCGGTGCACGGCACGCCCGGAACGTTGGTGTTCGGCGGAAAGAGAAACTCGGAGCCGGAGATGCAGGCTGCGTACGATGCCGAGATCGTGCCGGTCAAGTACCAGTAATCGCCGTACGGCTCTTGATCGAGAAGACGCAGCTCAAAGCCGTGGTTGATGCCGATCGAGTTGTTGTAGACGGCGAAGATCGGCGTATTGAAGAGCTGCGTCGTGTCTAAGACGTTGACGACGCTTTTCTCGAAAAGGTTTGCCGCAAGCGTAAAGTGCGGGTTGAACGAGTAGACGTCGCCCATCTCGAAGTAAGCGTCGTTCTCGGGTTTGAGATCGTAGACCGGATGCGTCGTCGAGCAGGCCTGTTGCGCTTCTAGCAAGACGCAGGCTTGCCGGACGTCCTCGAGGAGGGGAGCGGCGTAGAACCGGCCGTAGTAGATGTGCCCAGTGTTCTTGCCCCCATCCCAGAGATTGAGACCGATGCGTGGGCTGATCGCATTTCCACCGACGTAGCCGGTCGACGCGTCGTAACGCAGACCGTAGCTCCAGAGAACGTTCGGCGTCTCTTGCCACCGGTCTTCACCGTAGATGCCGATCTGAGACCCGGCTTGGCCCTGCGGAACGGTGTACGAAGGAAAGTAGGGCGTCGCTACCATGCCCTTCGATTTGCAATCGACGTAGTAGCACGCGAACTCTTGGTAGGCCGTGGCGCTCTCGCGATTTACGTCGACGCCGATTTTCCAAGCGTGATTTTTCGTGGCCCGAAAATCGGAGGCTCGCAGGCCAATGTAGCTGGCGTAAGAGCCTTGATCGAGGCCCACGAGATGAACGTCTTTCGCGCAGTCCGGCGGACAGTCGTCGAAGTTTGGTTCGACGGCAAGGACGTCGAGCGGAAGGTCTCCGTAGTAGTCGATGCGCGTCGAGCGCCACCAGGGGATCACTTGGAAGACGCCGTTTCCATCTTGCGAGATCTGCGTCCAGTTGAGGTTTGAGAAGCGCTCGTACTCGAGTTGGGTGTCGAGCGTTCCGGGCGCGCTGACGACCGGGTCGAGGGGGTTGTTGGGATCGGTGTTGATTGGGATCTGGAACTGCGAGAACTGGTTGGAATAGTCGAAGGCCAGTGTCGAGCGCGGCGTGAGCTGCGTGACGAAGCGGAAGAACTGGTCGTTGTTCGAGCTCGCGTCGTTGATCGGCACGTCGGTGGGCGCGTCGAGCCCGCGGTCGGTCGTGTAGGCGTTCGCGCTCAAGAAGAACTCGCTTAAGCCGGAGCGCGACTCGACGTCGAATTCGCCGATGCCCTGGGCCTGATTGCCGAAGCCGCCGGTGATGGATCCGTAGGTGCCCTCCGGAATGTCGGCGGGGCGGTTGCTGATGATGTTGACGACGCCGCCCATGCGGTCGCCGCCGTACTCGGCGGGAATCGCGCCGGTGAGCAGCTCGATCGAATCGATGACCTTCGGGTCGATGATCTCCGCGAAGTTCGAGGTCGTCGCCAGCGGCAGCGGTGCGCCGTCGATGTTGTAGGTGACGCCGTGAAAGCCGTTGATGACGGGCTCGTTGTACGAGAACTGCACGACGCCCGGGAGCGTCTCGAGCAGGCGGTCGAGACTGTTGTTGACCGGCGACGTCTGAATGTTGGTCCGGCTGAGTTGGTTGACCGACGGCGGATTTTCCTCGGTGCCGGCGTGGGCCGTGACGGTGGTCTGCGCGATCTGCTTGAGCTGAGTCGATAGCGGCACGTCGATGTTGTAGACGCGACCACTCGCGACGTTCACGAAGACCTGGATCTCGTGGACTCCCTTCGCCTGCGCCACCAGCCGGTACGAACCGTACGGGACCAATGGAAAGACGTATTCGCCCTGCGCGCTCGCGGTCGCGCGGAAGAGCGAGCCTTCGCCTTCGAGCACGACCGTTGCGCCGGGAGCCGGTTTGCCGTCGATCGTGATCCTTCCGCGAACGATCCCGGTCGTCGCGGCAAATGCCGGCGCAGCGAAGCTAAACGCCAATAAGACGGCGACGAGCGCCGTAGTAAAACGGGACATGATTCTCCTTCGATCTTGAAGTGAAGAGAGTTGGTGTGGATCGTTGCGCGCTTACGCGCAGCGAGGAGTCAAGATCGGGGGAGGACGAGCGAAGCGGCGGCGCGTCCGCGTGAGGCGCCGAGAGATCGGGCGCCGCCGGGGACGCCGTGCCCACGACGGCGATCGCGGCGAAAACTGCGTTTGAGTGACGGCGATGACGACGCCCGCGAGCAGTGCGACGACGGCCCGAGCGATGCGCAACACGACCCACGCAGCGGCCGACAGCACCAGAACGAGTAAGAGCGGCGAAGGTCCGGCGTGATGCGGCTCGAGCGCCTCGGCGCCGGTATACCAGAGGCCGGCGGCGGCGAGGATCCACGGAAGCCCTGGAAGACGCTCGCGTAGGCGTGCCGCCACGACGCTGCCGTCAGTGAGGCGGGCGGAGCTGCTCCACGCCAGTGCCGCGCCGAAGATCAGGAGGCTCACCGCTCCGGCGAGAGCGGCCTGCATGAGCATCAGATGGTAGGTTCCGCCCATCGCGTGCTCGTCGCCGTAGACGGCCGTGTGGGCCGCCAGCGAAGCGAGCAAGCCGAGGGCGAGCGCGCCCGGAACCTTCCGGAGGGTCACAGGGGTCTTTTCTAGGCGGCGCCGAGGGGAGACCTGGGAGCCGCGTCGTACGACCCTCCCCCTTGGCGTACGCCGCCCGGGTGGGTATTTGGACCTCGAAAGAAGAGCCTGAATCATGAGCACGCGAGCACTCGTCGAAAATGCCGACACGGTTAGCCTGGTCTGCGCACTCCTCGTGCGCTTCCCGGAGCTGGCGTCGATTCGCAGCGGTCCGACGGATCGCACGCTTCGGCTCACGTTCGCGGTTCGACAACGCTTCGACCGTTCGGCCCAGGTGGCGCTTGCCGAAGCCGTCGACGAGCACGTCCGCAGCTTTCTGACCCTCGCAAAGGAGGAACCGGACGTCCTCCGGGTCGAGTGCGAAGGGGACCGATCGCTCAGTTTCGTTCACGTCACCCGCGACTTGGAGAGCTTCTCAAAGGAGGAGCTCGAGCTGCAAGTGGGATTCTTCAGCGACCGCTACGGCGAGGCGCTCGTGCGCAATCCGCACCCCGACGATCACCTCGAGGGCGACCCTGCCGCCGAAGATGAAGCCGCCCTCTATGCCATCGAGGCGCTGCGCGATCCGATGCAATCCAAGAGTTTGGTCGGCTTTAGAGAAGAGAAGCGCGTGCTCGTGTATTTTCTAAAATCTCAGAAGAAAGCGAAGGCGTCGGCGCGCCGATAGAAAGCCCCCTCAACCTCCTGCTCGTCGGGGACGTCGTTGGCTCCCCCGGGCGCGAGGTTCTCAAGCGCTGCGTTTCGCTGCTTCGAGAACAGTATAAGGTCCACGCCTGCATCGCCAACGGCGAAAACGCTGCGGGTGGTTTCGGTTTGACCGCGCAGACCGCCGACGAGATCTTCGCAAGCGGAGTCGACTTCATCACGGGCGGCAACCACATCTTCGACAAGCGCGACTTCGCCGAGTATTTGGAGACCAGCAACCGCGTGATTCGGCCGGCCAACTATCCCCCGGCGGTGGCCGGGCGGGGCGCCGCGACGTTTACGGTGGACGGCGCGACGGTGGGCGTCATCAATCTCATGGGGCGGACCTTCATGCCGCCGGTCGACGATCCGTTTCGTTCCGCCGATGCGTGCGTGGCGCAGCTGCGCGAGCGCACGCCGGTCATCTTGGTCGACCTGCATGCGGAGGCCACCTCGGAGAAGGTCGCGCTTGCTCGCTACCTAGACGGGCGGGTCTCCTGCGTTTTTGGCACCCATACCCACGTCCAGACCGCCGACGAGCAGATTCTCCCGGGGGGCACCGCGTACATCAGCGATTTGGGTATGACGGGTCCAACCGAAGGAATCATCGGTATGGAGGCCGGGGCGGTCCTCGACCGGTTCTTAACCGGACTCTCCGAACGATTCAGCGTCCAGAAGAACGGTCCGAAGCAATTCTGCGGGGCAGTGGTCGCGGTGGCCCCCGAATCGGGGAAAGCCAATGAGATTAAGCGCATCTTTTTGAGGGGTATCGCATGAGCGTGGCAGTGACCCTTAAGGTCTCCGCAAAGAGCAATCCCAACGCGGTCGCGGGAGCCCTCGCGGCGGCCTTACGCGAGCGAGAGACCTGCGAGCTTCAGGCCGTGGGCGCGGGCGCGATCAATCAGGGCATCAAGGCGGTCGCTATTGCGCGCAGCTACCTGCGCGGCGCGCAGCTCGATTTGGTCTGTGCGCCCTCATTCGTCATCGTGGCCATCGGCGATGCCGAACGAACCGCTATCTCACTCTTCGTCGAGCGCCGCAAGCTCGAGGATCGGGTTACCGGGGATCGGGTTACCGGGGATCGGGTTACGGAGGATCGGATTACGGAGGATCGGGTTACGGAGAATCGGGTTACTGAGGATCGGGTTATAGACGTTGAAAGTTGACCTTCATTCCCACACGCGAATGAGCGACGGCACGCTCAGCCCGCAGGAGCTCTCCGATTTCATGGGCGAGCGGGCTGTGGAGGTCTATTCGATCTCCGATCATGACACGCTCGCAGCCTACGGACAATTCGAACCGCCTGCCGGTGCCCGCGTGATCACCGGCATCGAGATCAACACGACCTGGCGCAAGAACGAGGTTCACGTGCTCGGATACGGCGTTCCGCTCGGTCCGTCGCCCATCAACGAGTTGCTCGAATACAATCAGCAGCAGCGCCGGCTGCGGGCCGTCACGATGGTCGAGCGACTGCGCGAGGCCGGCTACCCGCTTACCCTCGAAGACGTCCTGCGAGAATCGGGCGGAGCCTTCGCGATCGGGCGTCCGCACGTCGCCAAGGCGCTCGTGCGCCTGGGCATCGTCGACAGCGTGGATGCGGCCTTTCGCGAGGCGCTCTCGCGCGGAAAGCCCGGCTACGTTCCGCAGATCTACACGACACCCGAGCATGCAATCGATACCATCACCGCGGCCGGCGGGATTCCGGTGCTCGCCCACCCCGGACGGCTGAAAGATCGCGTGCTGATCGACGAGCTCGTCGGGCACGGGCTGCGCGGCCTCGAGGTATTCTATCCGCTCCACACGCCCGAAGACACGCGTGAGTTTCGCGAGACCGCGAAGCGCTACGGCTTACTCATGACGGCGGGCATGGACTTCCACGACATCCGCTACCACACCCAAGGCGTCGGCATCGAGGTGGACGCGGCCGACATCGCCCCGTTTCTCGATCTGGTCGAAGTCTTCGCGTGATCGCTGCGGCGGCGGCGCTGGCGCTTGCCATCAACGCGCCGGCGCGGACGCCGCGCCTCAAGCACTCGATCGTCGCCGGCGAAGTCTACGACTTGGACTCGCATCGCGTGCTCTATGCGCGCAACGCCGAGATGCTCATGGTCGCGGCCTCCACGACGAAGCTCCTGACCGAAGGGACGAGCCTCGCGCTTCTGGGACCGGGCTTTCGCTGGACGACGCCGGTCTATCGTAGCGGGACCGTTAACGCGCAAGGCGTCCTCGAGGGCGATCTCGTGCTCGTCGCCAGCGGCGATCCAAATCTCTCGCAGCGCGTTCAACCCAACGGTACGCTTGCGTTCGAAAATGAGGACCACGCCTACGACGGCTCGCCCGAAACGAGGGCGGTGCCCGGCGATCCGCTCGCAGTGCTGCGTGATTTAGCGTCGCAGGTCGCAAAAGCGGGGATCAAGCAGATCGACGGCGTCCAGGTCGACACACGGCTTTTCCCCGACCAAGGTCCAGAGGGCGGCACCGGAGTCGTTGTTTCGCCAATCGTCGTCAACGACAACGTCATCGACGTGACGGTTACGCCCGGTGCGCATGCCGGCGATCCCGTAACGATTGCCGTCTCGCCGCAGACGCCATATGCGCGTTTTGTGAATCACGCGACAACCGGTCCGCGCAAGAGCGACGCGACGATTGACCTGAGCGCAGACCTCAAAATTGAGAACCGCCCGCAGGCCGGTCAACTTATGCCGCTGTATCCCGTCGTTCATGCCGTGACGATCACGGGATCGCAGCCTGTCGGCCCAAGCGTGCTATACGCATATCGCGTTCCGGAACCGCAATACTTCGCTCAAGCCGCCTTCACCGTGGCGCTGAAGGACGCCGGCGTCGCGATTAACCCGGGGCGGCTTCTTATAATCGACGTCGCCAATGCCCTCCCGGGTCCTCCGCAAGGCTGGCCCGACGTACTAGCGCAGTACTCACCCGCCAATCTCGTTGCGCGACACGTTTCGCCGCCGCTCTCCGAGGATGCGTACATCACGCTGAAAGTCAGCGATAATCTGCACGCGGGGTTGATGCCGTGTATGTGGGCCGTCTATCTCGCCCACGCGAAGAGCGATTACCTCAAAGCCGGCTTTGCGCTCGAGGCGCAGATGCTGCGCTCCGCCGGGCTCGACGTGAATCAAGCTGCGCAACAGGACGGCCTCGGCAGTAGCGCCTTCTTCACGCCGGACTTCATGGTTCGTTATCTCGCCTGGGTCCGGATGCAGTCGTGGTACCCGTACTTGCTTCGGGGCCTGCCCATCATGGGCGTCGACGGCACGCTCGTCGACATACAACGCAAGTCGCCGGCGCGCGGTAAGGTCTTCGCCAAGACCGGAACCGACGACAGCGATAACCATCTCAACGGCGGCGGCGTCTACGAAAAGGGTCTGGCCGGCTACATCACGACCCGCGGCGGCCGCCACGTCGCGTTCGCATTCTACATCGGTGCGATGAACGGTCCGCACGATGAGGAAACGGGCGCGGTCGCGGGAGAGATTCTCGGCGCGATGGCTGCGGCAACCTACGAAAATTTATAACGCGTCGCGCACGCGCGCGGCGATTCGCGATGCCTCGCCTTCGTAACGCACGAGCCGTGCGGCTTGCTCTCGGATCGCCGCGTCCTCGTGCATGTACCGGTGATTGACGCGCACGTTGTAGCCGCACGCGGCCACGGCGGCGTGGGCAAATTCGGCGGCCGAACCCACGTCGCTCGAGAGCGCCTTGATGGGCGCCGTGAGCAGCCGTTCGACGAGTCGGAGAACCTCGACCGAACGTTGCGCGGTATGGAGCGGCGCTTCGGCGGCGGCCTTGAGCGCGGCCTCGAGCGCGTCCCGCCGCGCGGCGCGCTCGGCATCGTCGCGCTTGGGCAGCGCTTGCGCCGCCACGACGGCGGCGTAGGCCTCTTCGTCGCGGCGTCGAGCCGCGTTCAGTTCGGCGCGCAGCTCGCCGGCGCGCGAAACGAGACCTTCGTTTGGCGTACCAACGATGCGCGCGACCATCGCGACGAGCGCGGCCGCGAGCGCCGCGGTCAGCGCCGCGGCGCTGCCGCCGCCGGGGACGGCATCTTTCGAGGCGAGACGTTCGAGATATGCGTCGATCGTTTCCACGCACCAGGGGTTGGCCGATAGGTTGCGAAAAGCCCGCGAGCCTTTTTCTGCCGTCAGGAGTGATGAGAGTGCCCCTTTTGGAGGGTAGCGTCAAAGACCCGAGCCTCGCCGAGGCCGGTCGCGCGCGCATTGCGTGGGCTGCAGCCTACATGCCGGTGTTAACGCAGATCCGCGATCGGTTCGAGATCGAGAAGCCGCTGCAAGGCATCCGCGTCGGGGCCTGCCTGCACGTGACGACCGAGACCGCAAACCTGATGCTCGCCCTGCAAGCCGGGGGCGCGCGCGTCGCGCTTTGCGCGAGCAATCCGCTCTCGACCCAGGACGACGTCGCGGCCGCCCTTTGCGAATACGGAATTGCGACGTACGCGATCAAGGGCGAGGACCACGCGACGTACTATTCGCACATCGAATCGGTGATCGCGACCCATCCGCAGCTCTCGATGGACGATGGGTGCGATCTCGTTACGACGATCTTCACCAAACATCAGGACCAGCTGGGCGAACTGATCGGCGGATGCGAGGAAACGACCACCGGCGTCATCCGTCTGCGGGCGATGCAGCGCGACGGGGTGCTCCCCTATCCGATCGTCGCGGTGAATAATGCGCTGACGAAGTTCATGTTCGATAATCGCTACGGAACCGGCCAATCGACGCTCGACGGCATCATTCGGGCGACGAACGTCCTCCTTGCAGGTCGCACAATGGTCGTCGCCGGCTACGGCTGGTGCGGGCGCGGGATCGCGTCGCGCGCGGCCGGGATGGGTGCGCACGTCGTGGTCACCGAAGTTGACCCGCGCAAAGCGATCGAGGCGGTCATGGACGGCTATCGCGTGATGCCGATGAGCGATGCGGCAAAGATCGGCGACATCTTCGTGACCGTTACCGGTAACTTTCACGTCATTCGCGAAGAGCACTTCCGCCTGATGAAGGACGGCGCCATCGTCTGCAACTCCGGACACTTCAACGACGAGCTCGACCTCGAAGCGATCCGCCGGATTTCGCGCGGCAAGATCGAGCCGCGGGCGTTCGTCGAGCAGTACGAGCTGCACGACGGCCGTCGGATCTGTATTCTCGCCGACGGCCGCTTGATCAATCTCGCGGCGGCCGAAGGCCATCCGGCCGCCGTGATGGATATGTCGTTCTCGAATCAAGCGCTCGTTGCCGACTATTTGGTCAAACACCACAACGAGCTCGAAAAGGGGCGCGTCTACGACGTGCCGCTCGAGATCGACGAAGAGGTCGCGCGCCTCAAACTCTCTTCGATGAGCGTCGAGATCGATTCGCTTACCCCCGAACAAGAGAAGTACATCGCGTCCTGGAGCGAGGGGACCTGATGGCTTACAAGCGGCTCTTTACCAGCGAGTCCGTCACGGAGGGCCATCCCGATAAGCTGGCCGATCAAATCTCCGATGCCGTTCTCGACGCGCTGATCAAAGACGATCCCTACTCGCGCGTCGCGGTCGAAACCTTCGCAATCACCGGCCAAATCCATATCGCGGGCGAAGTCACGACGAAGACGTACGTCGACATTCCGCGCCTCGCTCGCGAGGTGGTCCGCGACGTCGGGTATACGCGATCGGCGATCGGCTTCGATGCCGAGACCTGCGGCGTGAGCGTCTCGATCGACGAGCAATCGCCCGATATCGCGCTCGGCGTCGATAAGTCGCTCGAAGCGAGATCCGGTGACGACGACGAGTTCGAGCTGCTCGGCGCCGGCGATCAAGGAATGATGTTCGGCTACGCGTGTCGCGAGACGGACGAACTGATGCCGCTGCCCATCGTGCTGGCGCACAACCTGACGCGCCATCTCGCTGCGATGCGGAACAACGGCGACATTCCGTATCTGCGGCCCGACGGCAAATCCCAAGTGACCGTCGAGTACGAAGCAGACCGGCCGTCCCGCGTCGAGGCCGTCGTGGTCTCCACCCAGCACGATCCCGAGATTCCGCTCGAAGAGATTCGCCGAGAAATCACCGAGCGGGTCATCGATCACGTGATTCCGCGCTCGATGCACGACGAGCGTACGCGCGTCTACGTCAACCCGACCGGGCGCTTCGTCATCGGCGGCCCGAAAGGCGACGCCGGTCTGACCGGGCGCAAGATCATCGCCGATACGTACGGCGGAATGGCGCGCCACGGCGGCGGCGCGTTCTCCGGCAAGGATCCGACGAAGGTCGATCGTTCCGGTGCCTATGCGGCGCGCTGGGTCGCCAAAAACATCGTCGCTGCAGGCCTAGCGGATCGCTGCGAGGTGCAGGTTGCCTATGCAATCGGAGTGGCGCACCCCGTGAGCGTCTTGGTTGAAACCTTCGGGACGGGACGCATCCCCGAGGAGCGTATCGCCAAGGCGGTTACCGAAATCTTCGATTTGCGGCCGGCGGCGATCATTCACTACCTCGATCTGCGGCGGCCGATTTACAAGCAGACCGCGTCGTACGGCCACTTCGGAAGGCCCGAACTCGACCTTCCGTGGGAGCGTGTCGATCGCGTCGACGCTCTGCGTGAGGCGACCGCTTTTAATGGAGAACAGCTACGTGTTCCAAACTTCGCAGGTTAAAACCGCGCTCGCGGCGACCCTCATTGCATGCGCGATGAGCGCACCGGCCGGCGCGACCACGCTCATCCCTTCGCAGACGATTCGCGCGGGAACGAAGATCAACTGCGTTCTCGACATGGCCATCAACTCCGCAACGGCGAAGTACGGCGACAAGTTCAAGCTGCGCGTCGTGGATACGTCGCACCCGGCGCTTGTCGGCTCGCATATCACGGGCTGGATCACCGAAGTGACACAACCGTCGGGCATGGATCGCGCGAAGGTCACGTTCTTTTTGACGACGATTCACCTTTCAAACGGAACCAAAAAGTCGATAAGCGCGTACGTCGTAAACAGGCGCGTCACGCCGTATAATCCCGGGGCGGTGCAAGCGGCTCGGAACATGCCGCCGCCGATGCCGAACGGCGTGCTTACGCCCGGCCCCGTTGCGTGGCAGATGAATTTCGGGGGCAGCGCGAAGCCTGCGATTTCGACTCGCCCGAGCGGCTCGCTCGGCGGCACGATTTATGCCCAAAACGCCCACGAGCCGATCATCATTCCTGCCGGACAGTCGGTTACGATCGAACTCCAGCAGGACCTTACGATCCCGTAGCAACTTGTCACCCCCCTTGTCATCCTGAGCGAAGCGCCTCTAATCTTGTCATCCTGAGCGAAGCGAGCGTAGCGAGCGAAGTCGAAGGGCGAAGGGCGAAGGGCGAAGGGCGAAGGTTTAGCGCGGATTCAATAACTGGTCCATCGTGCATTGGCGCGGCGGCTTATCGGGGCGCCAGCGCAGCAGCCGCGTAGCGTGGCGAAAACGGTGCGCGGTGACGTGGTCGAAGGCGACTTCCACGACGATCTGCGGGCGTACCGGGAACCATTCCGCGTTCGGACCTTTCCTCCACCGGCTGGGACCGCCAGGAGCCGCACCGGTGAAGCCCGGCGGCTCGACGATCGGCCGCAGAAGGTCGCCCGCGCGCTTGCGTTCGGCGGCGCCCATCGACCCGACGAACCCGACGTGATGGAGCTTGCCCTCTTCATCGTAAAGCCCAAGTAGCAATGATGCAATCGACCCGTCTGCCGCGGCGCGAAAACCCCCGACGACGCAGTCGGCCGTGTAACTGCGCTTTATCTTAAAGACGGCATCGCGGCTGCCGAAGGCATACGGTACGTCGCGCTTCGCGATGACGCCGTCGAGCCGAGCGAAGCTTCCTTCGAGCCAGCGTTGCGCAAGCAACGCATCGGTTGTTGCAGGCGAGATTCGGACGGTTTCCTCGCGTGTGAAGTTCCCCTCGACGAACGCTTCGAGGCGTTTGTGGCGCGCGCGAAGGTTTTGCTGATAGAGTGCGTTGCGGTCTTCGACGAGCAGATCGAAGAGCACGTACGTGGCCGGCGTCTCCTGTGCGAGCTTGCGCACGCGGCTTTCGGCTGGGTGAATCCGCTGAAGCAGCCCGTCGAAATCCGCCGCATCGCCGCGCAAGATGAGCAGCTCGCCATCGGTAACGAACTGCTGCGCTGCCGCTTCTTTTAACGCGGCGACGATCTCGGGAAAGTAGCGCGTCAGCGACTCGCCGGATTTCGACTGGAGCTCGGTCTCGGCGCCGTCGCGAAAAGCGAGGCAGCGAAAGCCGTCCCACTTTGGCTCGTAAGTCCACTCCTCGCCCTCGGGAATCCGCGCGACTTGCCGGGTTTCCATCGGTTCTACCGGCGGACGTAGCGGCAGCCCGTCAAACGGCGGCACGTAAATCGAACCGGCCGCGACTGCTCAGCAGCGGCTTCCACAGATCGCCGAGGCGCGCGACGCGCTCGGGCACGTTGAAAATGGTAAAGTCGCTCGGCTCGCAGCCGGCTTCAAGCTCCTCCCACGTCACCGGCGTCGAAACGGCCGCCTCGGCGTTGGGCCGAACGGAGTAGATAGATGCGAGCGTCTTTCCGAACGCGTTTTGGTTGTAGTCGACGAGTACGCGCCCGTCGGGGCGTTTTGCGATGCGGTACTCGGCAGTGAGAACATCGGGATGCGCGCGCGCGATCTGATGGCCGATCTCCTTGGCGATCTCCCAAACCTCGTGCTGGCTCGGGCCGGTGCGAATGGCGACGTAGACGTGCACGCCGCTGCTGCCCGAAGTCTTCACGAACGGTGTCATCCCCATTCCGCGCAGCACGTCGCCGACGATGAGCGCGCCCTCACGCACGATTGAAAACGGCGTGTTCTCCGTCGGATCCATGTCGAAGTGTAAGACGAGCGGACGGTCAGGGTCTTCGCAGAGCGAGTACCACGGATTGAGATCGATGCACCCCAGATTGATCAGCCAGAGTAGCGACGCGCGGTCGTCGATCACCGGAAAATCGATCACGTTCCCCGAGCGATGGCCGATCGGGCAGGTGCGCAGCCACGGTGGATGCGGCGTCGGTGTGCGCTTCATATAGAAGAAGCCCCCGCTGATGCCGTGAGGGTAGCGCTTCATCACCATCGCACGATCCGCGATATGCGCAAGCAAGACGTCCGCGACGCTGAGGTAGTAACGAAGCAGATCGCCCTTGGTCAGCTTGAGCTGCGGAAAGTAAATCTTTCGCAGATTGGTCAACGCAACGCGGCGGCCGTCGGCCTCGACGGTCGCATCGTCGACATCGGTGGGAATGACAATCGCAGCACGACCACGCTTCGAACGCTCCGGCATCTCTGCCTTATACCCCTACGCCCATGGCTTCTCCGCCGTCGGCGTCACGTCGAGCGGCCTGCCGGGCGAATCATCCTTCCGTGGTGCTCTGCCTGCAACAACTGCTGCACTGGGATGCATCCAACGCCTATGGGATACGGGGCCTCCGACGGAGGATGGCCTACTGAAGGCTCGACCGCGCCGGCAGCTAAGCGGCAAGAACCCTGGGTAGAGCTACGCGTTAGAAGGGGCTCCGTGCCACAGGTGGAACGAGGGTCCGCCGAACGTCGCACGTCGCGTTCCGGATTAGCTCAGTTGGTAGAGCAGCTGACTGTTAATCAGCGGGTCGTTGGTTCGAGTCCAACATCCGGAGAGTAATGAAAGGTCACCCCACGATGGGGTGGCCTTTCGTTACTTCGTTTGAAATGTTGAGAGGAGAACCGTCATCCTGAGCGAGCGCAGGATGCGCGAGTCGAAGGGCGAGTCCAACATCCGGAGAAGCGAAAAGAGCCTTGCGAGATATAACTTCTTGCGAGGCTCCTTCATTTTGGGCAGGGATGGCTTTGTACAGCCATGTACCTCCTAAGTACCGCTGCTCGGACGTCGGAACGCAACCTAAGGGCTCGCGTCGAGAGCGAGGCGGCGGGGCGACATCGTTACATAGTTCCCGAGTCGCAAATGACGCCGAACGAGGCGCCCTGGCTGCTCGACGTCGAGCGCGAGATTCTAGCTCCTCGCCGGCAAGAACGACGACGAGTGCGCGGTCGTCTAACCGCGCACTCGCGCCAGTGAGCGCATCGCCTATTTCTTGACGAGCGGCGTCGACGAAATTCCGCGAGGATCAGGAATGCCGGTGATCGTGGAGAACGGCGACGTTTGTCCCTTCTTATAGCCGACAACATTGTCGTCTTGATTGTCTTGGAAGAACGTTCCGGACTTGGTAACGCCATTGAGCGTCGGCCCGTTTTGTTCGATACCATTTGTGATAGTGTATTCGGGGCTAGTCGTTCCGTACTTATAGACGGTGACGTTCGATCCGCCGAAGTTCGAGACGTACATGATGTCCTTCCGACCGAACGACAACATGATCGTTCCGTTGAGGCCGGAGAGCCCTGCATTCTCGGGCGACGAAGAACCCGCTGGTATCTCCCAAACGCTGCTGTTCGTATCGCTGCCGATCCAGAGATTATTGGCGGCGTCGACGTCAATGCCCAATGCTTGGCCATCACTGGAAAAGTTGATGGTCTCAAACGGTGACGTCGAGCCAGCATGGTATCCAACGATCGTGTCGTTGTCGAGCATCGTGGCGAAGATGTTGCCCGAGGAGTCAACGGTGATTCCGTAGGGGTTGTCGCAACCGTTCGTGATCGTCAGGCTCGGGGAGCTTGAGCCCTTGGGGTAGACGGTGATCGAGCCGATGTCGGGGCTGCCGCCGAGCAGGTTGGCGACGTAGAGGTTCCCTGTCTTGTCAACGGCCGTGCCGAACGGATAGTCGATACCGTCGGTGATCGACCCCTCCGGTGAGGGGTTGGGCGTCTTCGGATTGTAGAGCAATATCTGGTTGTCTTGCGGATCCGCCACAAACATAACTTCACTTTGTTTTTGGGGAGACGGCCATCGGTGCGGCAACGCCCACGGATGTGGGACGAGCGGCACGACGTACTCCCCCTCGACTGCCGAGCCGCGTACGAAACGGAATTCGGACGGGATCTGACGGGACGAAGGCATGACCGAAGAGGATTGTTGCGAAGAAACAAGCGAGCCGGAATTGCCAGAACACCCGGCAGCAACGGCAAGAGCCGCGACCCCGATCAGGACGCGGGGTAATGACGCTTCAAGCATAATGGACCTCCCAGGCGGGTGAGATCTAGGGTGGAGCACCTTCAGTCTGCGCAAGCGTGCGTCCTGTTCGCCCGGCGGCGCGGGATGGGCTCCTTCCCCGCGCCGCCAAAAACGGTTTTGTTAATATGGCGACAAGACCCGCCGCGGGCCGCTCAACTTCGCAGAAGTCGCGATTGCATTGTGGCCGGTGCTCTTTGGAGCGCGCGCCTATCGAGTTCTTTTCGAATCGAAGCGTCGATACTCCATTCCCGCTCCTGCGGCTCCGGGCTTCGCTAAGCGGGGTTCGTTGAAGTAATGCGCCATCCGCCGGCGATTACGAGCGTCTTTGTGGGCGAGTTACTTCCGTCCTTGTGGTGCGGCCAGAGCGAACTCGACCAGCGCCGTACCCGACTCATGTCGACCGAGGCGCCGCCTTCTCAGGAGTTTCTTTGTTAGCGTTTGCATCATCATTCTACGAGCACTACCTGATTGACCATCCCGGCAGCGCCGGGCGACGGTGTCGGGATCGTTATGTTGGCGTTAAAGTTGGCCGAGCCGAAGACGAGGATGGCCGGCTGATTAGCGGTACCGCTATAGTTGACTAGATTCGCCCCGGGAGCATAGATCAGCCCTCCGACGGATGGTCCGGTCCCCCCAAAACTTGGCGCGTTCGTGTTCGCCGGAACTTGGTAGTAGAGCACACCGGCATAGGTGCCGCTCGTGGGAGGGGTCAACGAGCCGCCGCCTGCAAAGAGCGAGAAGCTCGGTGGGCTCGCGCCGGCTGCCACGTAGAACGTGACGCCGCTTCCGTTGATCGTGTAGCCGCTGCCGGTAGGCACCGTGATGCTGCCAGTGAGCGCGTAGTATCCGGGACTCAGGGTCGTGTTACCGGTGACTGAAATACTGCTGTAGCACTGATTGGCGGGCGGAGTCGTGCCGGTGTAGGCGCTGCAGGACTGCGTCGAGGGCGGATTCTGCTGCATCGCATAGCAGTCGGGGATTTCGGCGCACGGGTCCTGGGTCTCGAGCATCGGAGTCGGCATCGCCTCCGGCCACGTGGAATTGCCACCGTCCACCCAATTGTCCGTGCCCGCCCAGCCGATCTGCTGCACGGTAACCGTCGCGCCCTTGAACGTTCCGCCGTCGTTCATCAGAATCCCACAGCTCGGAGCGTAGAACGTAATTCCCGTGAAAACCGACTGCGTGGCCGGGTTGAGAAGATAGACGCAGCCGATATTCGTGTTCTGCATCTGCGCGACGGCGGTCGTAGTCTCCGGGACCCCCGACGTGTTGTTGAACCACCGTAAGAAATACGCTGCCGTGTTCGGGACGGAGATCGTCACCGCGACCGAGCAGTTCGCACCCGTTACCGATTCGCCGCCCGCTACGGAATAGGGTCCGCCGACAGGCGGGTTTTGCGCGACAACCGTCACGCCGGAACCAGTAAAGCCGTTGTCCCCGGCGTCTGCGGTTGCGGCGTTTTGCACCAGGGTCTGGTTTGAGGCTGGACAGGTCCCGTTGAGGAGCTGCCGCGCGGCGGCAATGGCGGCGGAGTCGGTGGCGTTCTGCTGCCTTTCCCATTGATAATTGAGGCTTCCAACGTCGACCGCGGCGGCACCAAAGCCGATGATTACCGCCATGGTCAGGCCGATCATCGGCAAGACCGAGCCGCGTTCTCCGGAATGTTTAAAGTTAGTCAATTTAGCGCTTCCTCCATTCAGTTCTATTAGGTTTAGCGGGTTTCGAATATAGGTTTTAGCGCGTTACGATTTCAGGTGTCATTACGAAGACCACGTCGGTCTGCTGTTTTGATATGCGGTCGAGGTGAAAAGTTTGCCAAAATTGGGATCGCCGATAGAATCGGGACCTCTTGGATCGACTTCACTTCGAGCCGTTTCACGGATCTGCCCATGAGAATCGACTCGCCCCGGCGCGTGATGACGTCGGTCGAGTTGGTCCCCAACCTTAATATCGGTTTCTACCCGGGCCGAATCCAGTTTTAGGGCGCCAGCCGGGCGCGTTTGGCCGTTCATGCCCCCTTGAGAGCTGAGAGACTTGGCCCAAATATTAGACGGCAGAGGCTTCTGGAACAGTGGGAAGCAGCGGAAAGTATCTCGTCACCGGGATGCCGGTTGACACCGACTCTCACGTCATCTTGAAGATGACCTTCGAAAACATGACTGGAGGTACAAACCTCGCCCTCTGCGCCGGGACGGATGCCGACTTCAGCGCTGGAACGGCTGGGATACGTTTGTCCGACTCGGGCGGTCCTGGATTCCAGTGCCTGACGATCATCGGGACAGAGCACCTGTCGGGGAAAATCATCTATGTCCTGAGAGAGGTCGGTTCGGCGAATTCGCAGTTCACGCTGTCAGTCGACTAGCATCCGGTTCGCAGGAAAGCGCGATCAAATTCCTCGATTAACCGCTTCCCCGTAACTGTGGTGTTCGCAAGAAGAGCGCTCGCACGCTTGTCGCCCTAAGTCACCAAGTTAATCGGCCGGTCGAGTCCAGGGACGTTGTCGAGGTTCTTTTTTGAAGCGTTGGGTCGCCACACGCGAAGGTGTTCGCCGGGTAAACGGGCGTACTTACCTCGCATCGGGATGCGAGGGCTGATGGAGCTCCTAGGCACGGTAATCCTCATCGTCGGCTTCTTATCATTAGTTGCCGGTATAGGCGATGGAAGCAACTGTTCGCGTCCATCGGCGCCCTGCGTTGCGGGATCACATTTCGCGAGCGCAATTCGCCTCCAGGACTGGCCTACGTACAGCCTCGGCTATTCGATGGCCGTCAATTTGCACTACCGCCGCCCCTGAAAGCTCCTTTAGCGCACCTTACTTATCCGACGGCGTGTAGGCAGCCCCCAACAGGCTCGAGGTCATCTGTGGGGCTTTGGTCTGCTTCCAATGGTTCGTCGCCACGTTTCCGATGTCGAGCCAGTCGTTCGCATCGCCGATGACCATCTTCGTATCGCCTCTATTGAATCCGCCGGAGGTGGGAGTACAACCGGACGTGCAGGGCGTGAGCGTATTGAACGGCGTTCCGCCGGATGACAATGGCAAGGCATATTGGTAGACTTTGCGGGCACCGGTGTCGATGACGTTGAGCGTCTTCCCACCGTTGCTCACATAGACACCACCCCAGAACGAATACGTCCCTGGCGACTCGATCTGCGTGTACTTCGGGTTGGTCGTTGGATTCGTGATCTCGCCGAGCCCGTATCCGTAGTGCGAACCGTCGTAGTATCCGGAGTCCGTGAACCAGAGATTGCCCGAACTGTCGACGTCCGCCCAACCGAGAGCGCAGACCGGACTGCAGAAGGCTCCGACCGAGAGAAGCGTCGGCGCCGATGAGGGACTGCCATTCGGCCAGTATTCAAACCCGGAAATGTCGTAGCTGCTGCATGACGGGTTGCAGACTTCGTAATCCATGTACTCGAGCGCGGCGAAAACGTTCTTTGAGTCGACGGCGACGTCGAATGAAGCGCTGTACAAGTACGTGCAACCGGCCGGTGAGGGGCATTGAACGCTATAAGCGTTCGCTAGTGCACCGTGGGCGTACTCCTGCACGACGCCCCCGCTGAAACTGGAACCGACTTCGTTGGCAACCCAGAGGTTCCGCGAGTGGTCGACCTTGAGGCCGGTGGGGTAGTAACCCGGCGTTGTCTGCGTCTCGGTGTCGATGGTCGCTTGGATCTTCTTGCCGCTCGAAGACGCCCCAAGAACGTAACCGGCGTCGGTCATCGCGGACCAAATCTGGACGCCGCCTGCGTTTGGGCGAAGGTCGAAGTGCGGTCGAGGTTGACTTTCGAGTTGCTTTAACTGCGCGCGCAGGACCCCGATGGGAACGGGTCCCGGCACTTTGCCCTCGGCCTGCATCCGAAGAAACGCTAGCGGAGAACGGGCGGAGAAATCTGGCAAGGACGACGATCCTTGCGATGGAGTGGAGCAGCCCGCGAGGAGTGCGGCGGTAGCGACGCAAGCGGCGATAGCCAACGAGGAGCGCATGTCGAATCTCCTTTAACCTGGGCGTTGCGCCCATTCGTTAGGGAGCGGCCCAGAGGAAGGCTGCCTGCTTCGCCGAGGGGACCGTGCAATCTTGCCCGGCGCACGCACGCCGTAGTATACGCGTTTACGATTCGATCGTTCGATCGCAATCGCGGTCGTCCACCGGCTCGTGCCCGCGCAGGCGCCGTTTAAGTTCTTGGACGCGTTCTTGGAGAACCGTCACACGCGATAACAGAAGGTCGCGGTCTGCTAAGGCGCCTGCGTTGCGCATGCGCTCGATCTTGAGATTGCGCATCGACTCCTGGAAGCCGAAATGCTCGGATGAATAATGCTTTTGAACTTCGTAAAGCAGTTCGCCGCGCTCGCGTAGCTGCCGTTGGCAATCGCGCAGGCTCTCCGTGAGCTCTCTAACTTGAGTCTCCAACTCCTTGCATCGTTGGTGAAGGCATGCTTGCGACTGGGGACTGGCGGCGCTCGGCCCTCGGCCATCAATGAGTCTCCGAAACAAATGCAAAGCTATGGCACCTCGGCTTCCATTTCTTCCGGTTCTTCGCGTGGCCGGAATAACGCCTGTGCGAAGGCCGTCGGAACGACTGCCGTCAGGATGACCACCGTGACCAGCGCCGTGTACTGCGCCTGGTCGATGTAATGGTGGGTCAAGCCGTACAGGCTCGAGATCGTTCCAAAGGTCAGCCCGGTTGCCATCATGAGCGTTAGGTAGTTCGCGTTCACTTTTGGGTAACCGAAAACGTACCGAGCGACGGGGAAAACGCCGAGAACCTTCGCGCTTACTTTTATGAGGAATAGAACCGCTATTATGCCTGCTCCGCTGACGGCGGCGCCGAACTCGACGTAGGTGCCGGCTTTGAGAAAATAAAACGGCGCCAACAGCGTCATGGTCATCGTCTGAAGGCGCCGCTTGACGTCGGGATAGCTTATCATCATTCCCGCGCAGGCGAGGCCTAGAAAATATGCGGGTAGGACGCCTTCACTCTTGGCATACGTTGCTAATGCGGCGAGCACAAAGATCACGCCGAAAAGGACGCGCAACGCAGGTTCGCTCACATACTTGTGGCTCTTGTCGATCACTGCCGGCAAGAACTTGGGAATCACGACCATGCTTGCGGCTATAGCCGCGATGAGCGCGACGAGCCAAACGTTGTAATTTGCAAAGAGCAGCCCCAGAGCGATAACGGTGCCAAGGTCGGTGAAGAAGCATGCCGCTAGAATCAGCTGGCCAAACTCCTTGCTCGCCAGACCGGATTCCACCATAACGGCATACACGACGGCGACCGACGTCGTGGACATTGCGATGCCGGCAATCTTCGAAGCATCAAGGGTCCAGTGCCCGAAGAAGTACACGAAGGCCATCGCCGCTACGAACGGCGCTCCGAATGAGGCCGCACCGAGAACGGTGGAGGGTACGAGCTGCCTTCGAAGGACGGCCGGATCGATCTCGGCACCGGCAAGAAACGTCAGCAGAATGCTGCCGAATCCCGAAACGAAGTCGATCCAAGCGTTTGTCCGCAGAGCGATGAGGTTGCCCGCAAGCATCCCAGCCACGATCTCGATGAGGGCTGCGGGCATCTTAACGCGGATGGCAACGAATGCGCTGATCGCGGCCAACAGCATCCATACTGCGGCCACCATCCACATGTTGTTTATATCGAGGGCATGATACATAAAACGACTCCTGTCGGGGCAGGTTGGTGCCGACAGGAGCCATCAGCCATTAACCGGCGGTTGTGCGGGGGCTCCATCCCGCTCGCTACGCCTTCCACCATCGGTGCGCAGGAACCTTGCGCTTCTGTTCTACGTTTGAGGTTACTGCCCGGTCATCATGGGTAAGGGCAACGCGCAGGAGGAGTGTTATGGCAGGCCAGTTGCTCGTTGGGATATTCCCCTCTTCGGATGTTGCGTCGCTCGAGGCCGCGCTCGGCAACGTGCCGGGTATCGATCGCCGCAGGCTCTCCGTCTACACTGCCGGTCCAAAAGCAAAAGCGCATCAGGATTCGTTTCTGGACTTTCCGCACCTGATCGAACCCGTGGAAAACATGCCTTCTCCGGACATCACGCACGGAACGGGGCTGCTCACGGATTTCGGCTGAACGGACGTCCCCGGACTCACCGACGGCAGGGAAAAAACGCTTAGCGAATTCGAGGAGCCGGAGAACGTCCCGCATTACCTCGGCTCGTTGCCGATTCCGGCGGACGAGGTCGAAAACTACGACGAAGCGATTTCGGAAGGGCGTGCGGTCGTCGTCTATGGAGTATCCTCGGATGCCGAATGTACGCAAGCACAGCGGGCACTCCGAGACGCGGGTCTGCGCAACGTACAAGCACTCGCTGCCGGCGAACGTGTCGGGTACCGGTGAATACTAGGAGTCGGTCCCCGGCTCCGTTCCGGTTCCGTTACAACGCGGGCAAGAGGCCCGGCCGCTGCCGTTACACATAAAGCATGTCTGACCGACGCCCGAGCCGTCGTCGATCTGGCCGGTGCCCTTGCATTTAGGGCAAATTACGTTACCCGAGCCGTTACAGAGTGAGCATGCGGCCATTTGTCGACGTCCTTTCACGAGTTGGTTGAAAGCTCTGAGGCTTTAGCAAGCGGCAGCCCTCCTCCCTGCACCAAGGCGGTCGTCAAGCGGAAACGCTCTACCAGTGGCGCGCGCTCAAAGGCATATCCGAATCGGCGCCCCGCGGGATAAGAAAGTAAACCACGATGGCTAAATACAACGCGAAGCTTGCGATCGGCATCACGAGGGAGATGAGCGTCGCCCCGACATAGACGAACCAGCCGATACGGTAACCGCGCACCGCTGCCGCGATCGCGCTTGGCGGTATTTCGGGCACAAATGCATCGGACCGAACGAGATGGGTCAGCATGAGGTTATAAAAGGTGGCGGAGCTCGAGAGAACGAGGCCATAGAGAAATGTCGACGCGGCGAAGGTGGGGTACGTTCCAAGTGTCGTCGTCGCAAATGGGATGAGGACCGCTGCGGCCAGCAGCAAGAGGTTCCAGAATACCGTTTTGCGGTCGATTTGACGAACGACGTGAAAAAGTGCGTGGTGATTCTGCCACATCAGTCCGATCACTGAGAAGCTCAACGCATAGGCGATCAGGTTTGGCCACAGCCGCAGAAGGGCGGCGGCAAGCTCGCCGGTCGTTCGAAATGCCGGCTGCGGCAGCACGAAGCCGAGCGCTAAGAGCGTGATCGCGAACGCGAAAACGCCGTCCGAAAAGGCTTCGAAGCGCGCCTTGTTCATAGCCGGCGGCGGCGAGCGATAAAGTTGACCGCTCGCATCGTGGCTACGACCTCGTCGCGCTCATTGAGCACCTCCATCGCGGTTTCGACGAGCCCACGGTCGGGTTTGGATTTCGAGGCGCGCGTCTGAACGACGCTTACCCGAATGCGTAAGGCATCGCCCGGGCGAACGGGTTTGAGCCAGCGCAAATCGTCGACGCCCGGCGAGCCGAGGCTTGCGCCGTCGGGTAGAAAGTTGTCGACGAAGAGGCGCATCGCGGTCGCCATCGTCTGCCAACCACTCGCGATGAGGCCGCCGTACGGACCGCTTCGGGCGCGGTTGGCGTCGACGTGGAGGTACTGAGGGTCATAGCGCCGTCCGAACTCGACGATGTCGGCTTCGCTCAAGACGATCGGGCCGTATTCGTACGCAGCTCCGGCCGCGTAATCTTCGAAAAAGCGTTCCCCCGCCGGCGGCATCATGCTGCTCGCGTGTACGCGGTTCGCCGACCGGTTCCTTGAACCGCAAAAGAGCGCGCGCACGACCCGTCGCTACTTCAGTGTGACGTCGAGCGTAATCTCTGCCGTGCCGCCAATTGTCGGGTCGAGCCGGGTGATCGCCATGCCGAACGCGTGCCGGTCGATCTGCCCGGTTGCGTGATATGCCGGGTGCGCCGAGGTGCCGCTCGCCGTGACGCTCAGCTCCTCGGGCTGCGTGACGCCGTGGATGGTCAGATTTCCGTCCATCTCGAACGCATTGGGCCCCTTCGGCACGATCCTCGTGCTAGTAAAGGTCCATTGCGGAAATTTTTCAGCGTCAAAAAAGTCGGGCGATTCGAGTGCGCGGTTGCGGTCCGGCTCGTCCGTGGAGATCTGCGTTGCGTCGAGCACCGCCGTCGCGCTCGCCGGAATGAGCGAGCCGGCAGCAAGCGTTACCGAACCGCTCAGTATCGGAACGGTTCCTTTTACGCGCTCGACCCAGATGTGCTGCACGCTGAACTGAGCGATCGAGTGCGCGGGGTCGATCGCGCGCGCCTCCGGGGCGGCGGCCGCCAGAGTCGAGAGAAGCGCCAGCACGACCAGCGTATTCTTCATGCTCAATACGCGATGCTGAACTGCGCGTTCATCGTGTTGCTCGTCTGCGGCGTGTGCGAAAGCACGTCCTCGATCGTGACCCGAGTGTTTTCCGTAGGGCCATAGCCCATAAGGAGTACCCCGTCGCGGGTGAAGCCGCCGGTCGGATCGTCGGTCCCTTCGTAGCGCGCTTCCGCGAAGAGTTGCCGGTTGAACATATAGCGCAACTGCTCGAAGCCGCCGTCCGACGTGCAGCCAACGGGCCGGGGCGTCGCGCAGTTCGAATCCGAGCCATCGATGAGCACGGTTTCGCTCGAGAAGCGCGTCCACTGGCCGTAGGTGAAACCGAAGCCGGTGCGCTCGAAGCGGTCGAACGGCTCCTCTGCAATCGGGCGCAGGCCGTCGTAGCGGAAAAAGCTGAGCGTGAACGGCCCCATCGCATCCTGCGCGTAGATCTCGGTATCGACGCCGGTCACCGCGAGCTCGCTTTCGCGGGTGTAGCCCGGTCCGGCAAAGAGCTGGACGTTGAGTCCGTGCAGCGGATCGCCGACGCCGAGGCGCATTCCCATCGCAGGATCGAAGAAATCGAACGGGTTCTTTCCCACGGTCTGCACGTACGGCGTGTAGTCTTGATAGCTGTCGCGAAACGTTTCGGGATCGACCGGGAGGGGAAGCGTGAATTGGCCGCCCTGCAGATAGATCGGGATCTTTGCTTCCCAGGGATTCACGCGGTCGCTAATCCAGGCATCGCGCAACAGTCCCGGCTCCCCGCCGTCGAGCACATACTGCTCCACGAAGAAGTTCGCGCGCGATCCGATCGTCGCCGAAGTGAAGGCCTCTATCTCGTCGACGATCGCTTTGGGAAGCCCCTGACCGTTGGGGCCGCTGCCTTGATACTCACTCGAGTCGACGAGATTGGTCTTCACCGAAACCGGGAAAGCCGGTCCCGAAGAAACGCCCGGGAGGCGTTCGCCGTAAGCTAAGAACGCCGCGCCGAATTGGTTGAGATGCGGGATGACCGAGTGGCACTTCGCGCACGTCACGCCGTATTGGTGGGCGAAGAGCGGAACCGCGACCGCAACTTGGGGCTGCACGAGAACGAGGAGGAGAAGAGCTCCGGTCGCCACCCACTTAAGCATGCCTCAGAAAATACTTAGGTATGCCTAAATACCCTGCTGCGTCAGAGCGAGCTCCTCAGTAAGGAAGCCCCGGCGGAAGATTGTCGTAGTATTAAGATGCTTCACGGACTTGCCAAGGCCCGTGTAGCGAGGGGAGGGGATCGGCCACGCCGGTCCCCTCTTTCTTCAGAAGAAACCGGCAGGATTCCAGGCTAGATGGTGATAGGCCCTTTCTTGGTGTGAATATGGCTTGGCCGTCAGTTCGGCGGCGGTCAATCCACATTCGAGCGAGAGAAAGGCCGAGGCAATGGCAGAGCGGCGAATCGAGTTAGACGGCGAGTATGATCTCAGCCGCAAAGGAGAACTGATCGAGCTCTTCGCCTCCCTCGACGGTGAAGACTCCATCGTGTTCGATATGACGAAAGTAAGTTACATCGATTCGACGATCTTGCACGAGCTATCGGTCCTGCGAGCCCGTCATGCCGATCGGGAGATAACGTTGACCGGAGCGAATTCGAACGTGAGGCGGATCCTCCATCTCGTGAGTTTCGAACGCCTATTCGGCATCACCTAACACGGTCGCCGCGATGCGCTTCACGCCGGACCGGCCAGCGCATCGCACTTAGCCGCAAAGATAAAATCGCTCTCCGTCAATCCGCCGATTTTGTGCGTCCAGATCTCGACGCCGAGCCGGCCCCACGACACGTGCAGGTCTGGATGATGCTGCTGCTCTTCGGCCATATCGCCGATGCGCAACGCCGCTCGCATGGCGTCGGCAAAGTTGTCGAAACGGTAGGCACAGGTAAGGACCTTGACGGATCCCCGCTTTGAATCGGGTCGATCGACGACGTGCCAGCCGGGGCCGAGCTGAGCGAGCAGCGGCGCTATCTGCTCATCGTCGAAGGGCGGCACGCCGCCCCGGCATGGAACGCAGGCTCGCTGCGCGAGCTCGCTCATCTCGACGTGCTGCGCACGTTGCTCGAGCTCACCTTCGAGTCAATGCGACTGCCATCGCTGTAGACGCGTCGACGCGCCACGGCCACGGCGCCTTTCGGCACGCACATTTTGACAATTATACCCGCGACTGCGGGAGTTTCTTCGCGTGCTGCTAAGTTGCCGCTCGATGGGTTCGCTCGCCGAGAATGCGGTGATACTCTCATTTGAAGGCCCCGACCCGTATTCGATGGTCGGCGGCCTCGGCACGCGAGTCACCGAGATGAGCGGGGCGCTGGCGGCAGCGGGCATACGCACGACGCTTCTCTTCGTCGGCGACCCTGCAGCCCCGCCCTCCGAGCGTCCGGCTTCGAACCTGGAGCTTCGACGGTGGTGCCAATGGATTTCCGCGCACCATCCGCGGAGCGCCTATGACGGCGAGCGTGCGAAGGTCGGCGACTATACCGCAAGCGTTCCCTCTTTCGTCGTCGAGAAGATCGTGGAGCCTGCGGCCGGCCGGGGCGAATCGGTCCTCGTCATCGCCGAGGATTGGCAGACGGCGCCCGCGGCGATCGCACTCGATGCGATTCTCCGCCGGCGCGCGCTGCGCGATCGCTCCGTCATCACGTGGAACGCAAACAACACCTACGGTTTCGATAGGATCGACTGGCAGGCGCTCTCGCGGGCGGCACGGATCACGACCGTGAGCCGCTACATGAAGTTCGAGCTGCGAGCGCACGGCGTCGAAGCGCTCGTCGTGCCGAACGGAGTTCCGGAACGCCTGCTCGCCGGCGCCTCGAGAAAGCTCGTGCGATCGGCAGTCAAGCAGTTCCGCCATCGCCGTCCGCTCTTTTTAAAAGTGGCGCGATTCGAGGAGGAAAAAGGCTGGACGCAGGCCATCGAAGCGTTCGCTTTCCTCTTGGCGCGTCACCCCGAGGCGACGCTGATCGCTCGCGGCGGCCGAGAGCCGCTCGGCGTCAAACTCTTCGCACGCGCTCGCGAGCGTCGCGTACGGGTGGAAGATCTCGTGCTTCGCTCGCCGGATCCCCAGGAGATTCTAGAAGCGGTCGCGACGGCGCCGGGCTCGATCGTCAACGTGGTCAGCTTCTTGCCGGAAGAGGTGCTGCTCGCGCTCTATCACGTTGCCGACGCCGTTTTGGCAAATAGCGCACGCGAGCCGTTCGGCCTGGTCGGACTCGAGGTGATGGCCGTAGGCGGCGTCGCGATTACGGGATCGACCGGCGAAGATTACGTCGAGCCGTTCGAAAACGCGCTCGTCTGCGACACCGGCGAGCCCGAGGAGCTTGCAGCCAACTTGGAACTGCTGGCAGCGGACCACGAGCTTGCCCTGCAAATCGCGGCTGCCGGCGCAGCAACGGCAACGCGATACACCTGGCCTCGCGTGCTCGAGATGCTCTCCCGGAAGCTGGCCGCGGTACCCGGTAATGAGATCGCAGAGGGCGGTCAGGTGGAGAGTACTAGGGCCGCGAGCGGCGGCAGCGTCAGCGAGAGGGATTGCGCGCGTCCGAGTGACGCAACCGGCTCCGTTTCGATCCTGCCCAGGTTCCCCACGTTGCTTCCGCCGTAGAAAGAGGAATCGGTATTGAGGATCTCCCGATAGGTCCCCGTGCGGAGCGCGCCGATGCGATAGCCGTGGCGCACGACCGGCATCGCGTTGATCGCGACGATGCAGTGCTCGCGGGTCCCGCGGTCGCTTTTTCGCGCGAAGGCGAGCACGCTTTGCTCGGCGTTCCGATCGATCCACTCGAATCCGGGGGGCTCGGCATCAAACCCGTGAAGCGCCGGTACCTTTCGGTAGAGGCGGTTGCAATCGCGCACGAGACGCTTCAAACCGTCGTGGAGGCCGTCGTCCAGCAGGCTCCAGTCGAGCTCTGCGTCGTGATTCCACTCCTGCAGCGCGCCGAGCTCGCCTCCCATGAAGATCAGCTTCTTGCCGGGATGCGCAAACATCAGCGCGATCAGAAGACGCAGGTTTGCGAACTGCTGCCACCGGTCGCCGGGCATTTTCTGCAGCAGCGAGCCCTTTCCGTGAACGACCTCGTCGTGGGAGACCGGCAGCACGTAGTTCTCGCTGTACGCATAGGAGATCCCGAACGTTAGATCGTGCTGATGGCGGCGCCGATCGGCCGGCTCGCGCGCGAAGTATGCAAACGTGTCGTGCATCCAGCGCATGTTCCACTTGTAGCCGAATCCCAGGCCCCCAGCGCTCGCCGGGGCGCTGACGTTTGGCCACGCCGTCGATTCCTCCGCGATCGTCACGGCGCCGGCCGAGCGCGCGTAGAACGCTTCGTTGAGCCGGCGAAAAAAGGCAATCGCCTCGATATTTTCGTTGCCGCCGTGTTGGTTCGGCAGCCACTCGCCGGGTAGCCGGCTGTAGTCAAGGTAGAGCAACGAGGCGACGGCGTCGACGCGCAGGGCATCGACGTGGAACTCTTCGAGCCAGAACAACGCGCTCGCGATTAGGAAGTTCGCAACCTGCGGCCGCTCGAGGTTATAAATCGAGGTCTTCCAGTCGGGAGCGAACCCTCGGCGTGGGTCCTCGTGCTCGTAGAGATACGATCCGTCAAAACGAGCCAGGCCGTGGGGATCGTTCGGGAAATGACCGGGCACCCAATCGAGGATCACCCCGATGTCCAGCTCGTGCGCGCGTTCGACGAACGCGCGAAAATCCTCCGGCGTTCCGTGGCGGCTCGTCGGCGCGAACATCCCCGTCGGCTGATATCCCCAGGATCCGTCGAGCGGATGCTCCGTGACGGGCATCAGCTCGACGTGGGTAAAGCCCATGTCGCGCGCGTACGGCAAGAGCTGCTCCGCGAGGTCGCGATATGAGGAAAAGGCGCCGCCGTTTCGCCGCCACGAGCCGAGGTGCACCTCGTAGATCGAAACGGGGGACTCGCGGCGGTTGCGATCCCCGCGTTCGCTCATCCACCGCTCGTCGCGCCACGGCGGGCGGCGATCCTGCCACACGATCGATGCATTTGCCGGACGCATTTCGGAATAGCGCATCAGCGGATCGGCTTTGAGCGGCAGAGGCTCGCCGTCCGCGCCTTGAATTTCGTACTTATAAAGCGCGCCGCCGGTGACGCCGGGAATGAAAATCTCCCACGCGCCGCACTCCGTTCGTTTGCGCATGGGATGGCATCGGCCGTCCCAATCGTTGAAATCCCCGACCACGCTGACGCGGCGCGCATTCGGCGCCCAGACCGCGAAAGCGGTTCCCGCGATGCCGTCGATCGTGCGGACGTGCGAGCCGAGCGCATCCCAAAGGCGCAAATGCGTTCCTTCGGCGATCAGGCGGACGTCGGCGTCTTCTAGGATGGTCGTCGTAGCGCTAGTGTGGGACAGCACACTAGCCGAACGGATGCTTTTCTCGACCGCAGTACTCTCCGCACTGCTGGATCAATTTCGCGACGAGTGCGGTCCAGCCCGTTTGGTGGCTCGCGCCGAGTCCGGCACCGTTGTCGCCGTGAAAGTACTCGTAGAACGCTACGTAGTCGCGCCAGAGCGGGCTGCGCTGGAAAGTCTCGTTTCCGCCGAAAACCGCACGGCGGCCGTCGGCATCGCGCGTAAAAATTCGCATCAACCGGTGAGAGAGGTCCATCGAAACGTCCCAGAGCGTCGCGAGCCGGCCGGAGCCGGTCGGCATCTCGACTTTAAAATCGTCGCCGTAGTAGTAATGATATTTCTGCAAAGCCTCGATGATGAGGTAGTTGATCGGAAACCAGACCGGCCCGCGCCAGTTCGAATTCCCGCCGAAGAGGCCGGTCGTCGATTCCGCCGGCTCGTAATCGATGCGGTACTCGGTTCCGGCCAGCTGCAGCGAGTAGGGATTTGTGGCGTGCTCGCGCGAGAGCGATCGGATCCCGTACGGCGAGAGAAACTCGGCCTCGTCGAGCATTCGCCGGAGCAACAACCGCAACCGGTCGCGATCGACCATTGAGAGGATATGCCGGATCCCCACGCCGCCCGCGTTCATCTCTGCGATGTTTTCGATGAGATCCGGCCGGTTCGTGACGAACCAGTCGACCCTCTTGGCAAACGCGGGAAGCTGCCGGCGAAGCGTTCCGTCAAACGTCTCGACGGCCAGCAGCGGCGTCAAGCCGACGAGCGATCGAATCTGCAACGGAATGACGCTGCCGCCGACGTGCAGATAGTCGTAGTAGAAGCCGTCGTCTTCGTCCCACAGGCCGCACTCTTCCTCACCGCCGATCCTGTTCATCGCATCGGCGATGAGCAGAAAGTGCTCGAAGAATTTGGAGGCAATATCTTCGTAGACGGGCATCTCCCGCGCCAGCTCCAGCGCGATCGCGAGCATGTTCAACGTGAAGACGCCCATCCAGCTCGTGCCGTCCGCCTGGTCGAGCCGGCCGCCTTCGGGGAGCGAAGCGCTGCGGTCGAAGATGCCGATGTTGTCGAGGCCGAGAAAGCCGCCCTGGAAGACGTTGCGTCCGGCAACGTCCTTCCGGTTCACCCACCAGGTAAAGTTGAGCAGCAGCTTCTGAAAGACGCGCTCGAGGAAGAAAAGGTCGCCGCGCCCGGTTCGCTTGCGTTCGATCTTGAAGACGCGGTACGCTGCCCAGGCCTGCACCGGCGGATTGACGTCGCCGAACGCCCACTCGTAGGCCGGAATCTGGCCGTTGGGATGCATGTAATACTCGCGCGTGAGCAGCGAAAGCTGGATCTTCGCGAACTCCGGATCGACCATCGAAAGGGCGATGCAGTGGAAGCCCAAATCCCAGGCCGCGAACCAGGGATACTCCCACGTATCGGGCATCGCCAGGACGTCGTCGCTATAAAAGTGGTCCCAACCGCTGTTGCGGCCGTGCTTGCGCTCGGGCGGCGGCGGCGGCTGAAGCGGATCCCCGCGGAGCCAATCGTGAATCACGTAGTCATAAAACTGCTTGCTCCAGAGAAGGCCTGCGAACGCCTGCCGCTGGACCATGCGCTCGTCGGCGCTCACGGGAAACGGATTGAGATCGCGGTAGAACTCGTCGCTCTCCGCGATGCGTTCCTCGAAAATCCTTTCGAAATCGTCGAAGGGCTCGCCGAGCTCGCGGTTGCAGAGGCGTAACTTGACGACTCGGCTCTGACCCGGCGCGACGTCGAGCGAGTACCGCGCCGCGCATTTGGTTCCCAGCCGACCGGGGTTGACGGCATCGCGAACGCCGTTGACGATGCGCTCGTTGATGCCGTCTTTGACGTACGGTGAAGGATTCGCTGCATCGAAGAGCCGTTTGTCGTTCGTCTCGTTCTCGGTAAAGAGCAGCTCCTCGGCCTCTTCGCAGTAGAGGCGAAAGACGCCGAGCCGTTCGTGCGTGGCGCGGACCACCTTGATGTCCGGTTCGTCCCGCTCTTCTTCGAGCGCCGGCTTGGCTATGCCGGCCTTCCATGACCAGACGTTGCGAAACCAAATCGTCGGCAGCAGCGTGAGCTGCGAGCGATCCGGCCCGCAATTCGTCACGGTGATGCGGGTGAGAATGTCGTCCGGCGCTACTTTCGCGTACTCCACGAAGACGTCGAAAAACCGGTCGTCGTCGAATACGCCGGTATCGAAGAGCTCGAACTCGGGATCGAGGCGCGTGCGCCGGCGATTCTCGTCGACGAGACGCGCATAGGGATACTCCGCCTGCGGATAGCGGTAGAGCATCTTCATGTACGCATGTGACGGAAGGCAATCGAGGAAGAAGTAGTACTCCTTGACGTCCTCGCCGTGATTTCCTTCGTTGCCGGTCAGGCCGAATAGCCGTTCCTTGAGTATCGGATCCTTACCGTTCCAGAAGGTGACTGCGAGACAGAGCGACTGGTAACGATCGCAAATCCCGGCGATGCCGTCCTCTCCCCATCGATACGCGCGCGAGCGCGCGTGATCGTGCGGTACGTACTCCCAGGCCGTACCGCCCGGGCTATAATCCTCTCGCACCGTCCCCCATTGGCGCTCGCTCAAATAGGGACCCCAGCGGTGCCAGAGCGCCTTATCGCGCCCCTTTTCGAGACGCCTTCTCTCAGCGTTCACTCGATGGCACCGTAGAAATTCCTCATTAAATCTGCAATCTTCGCCGGCCGTTCTAGAATGGCATAATGGGCGCTATCGGACAGCACGACGTGCGTCGAATTGGGAAGCAACGCGGCAACCTTCTGCCTTGAATCATCCGGCGCGTCATGTTCGGGAGCGATCACCAGCGCCGGCGCTTCAATGCTGCGGGTCGCTTCGGCAAAATCCGCGTGCGCCCACGATTCAAAGGATTCGAGCGCGACCTCGCCGCGAGTCTTGGCCGCGGCGGCACAGAGAGGCGCGAGCGCCGCGTCGTCGGGGGGGCTTGCGAACGTGCGCGCGAGCCAGTTTCGCGCCGCAGCCGGATCGCCTGCGGTCGAGCGCAGAAAGGTCTCGCCTTTCGGGGAATAACCGCCCCCGCTTGCCGGAACCGGCGCGATCAAGATCAGCGCGCGCACCGACTCGGGCGCGTCGACGGCAAACCGCAGTGCGACGGTAGCGCCCATCGAGTGTCCGATGACGATGACCGGCCTCGCGTCTAGCGCTGCTGCCAACTCGCGCAGGTCGGCACCGAAGCGCTCGAGCCCGTACGGCCCCGGCGCGTCTTGCGATTCACCGCTGCCGCGCAAATCCACCGCGACGGAATGCACGTCGCTACCGAGAGCATCGATCAAGCCTTGCCAAACGGTATGGTCGGCTTGCCACCCGTGAACGAAGAGCAGCACCGGTCCCCCGGAGCCGCTCTCCGCGAATGCAAGCTCCGAACCGTCACTCGCTAGAAAACGCCGCATTGGCCGATCGTGCCGCTACCTTGAAATGCTAACCGATTCGCCGTACGGTTCGGCCGGCGCCGACTTGAGAGACCAAATCGGGTTGCCGCCGGCGGGGTACCTCCAGATGTCTAGGCGGTGCTTGCACCAGAGATTCCCTCCGACTACCAGGCTGCCTTGCACCTCGTTCTTCGGCGTGTTTTCTTTGCCGACGATAAACGGCTGGGTCACGCCGACGTCGTCGTCGTTGCACGTGTCGGTCAGCACCGTCGTGCCGACGATCTGAAGGCCCCCGCAAGCCTCCTCGGTCGTTTGGTAGATAGCCGTCGTGTTGGTGCCTCCATACTGCTGATCCGTAAAGGTAATATACTCTCCGTCCCACATGGCGCCGCCCGGAAAATTGATCGTCGGCTTGTAGAAACCGGAATTCCCAGGCATCAATCCCTGGCTGCCGCCGTAATAGAGCTCGCAGACGTAGCTCGATGCATTCGTTTCGACGAACATGTTACCGTAATTATCGTCACCGGGCGGCCAGACGTAGTAGCAGTATTGCGCGTTGGAATAGCTACTCGGAGTCCCGGTCCCATTTTGCCAAATCTCAATGTCGCCCGCTCCGCTCGACGTCGTAAGGTTCGCGACGGAGAGATCGCCTTGCGGCGCGACCGAGCAGCCGATGGAATATCCGTCCGTCGCCAGAGTTCGCAACGGCTTCGATCTTCCGTGGGCATACTCGACGACCGACGACCCCGAGAAGTTTGTGATCCAGACGTCTCCGGCAGCGTCGACGCACTGGCCGTAAGGGTCGTGAAAGCCCGTGAGCTTACCAACCAGCGTTCGTCGCCTGAAGTCGTAGACGTAGACGTCGTCGGTGTGATGGTCGGAAACGTAGAGCAGCCTCTTGATGTTCGCGGCATCGGGGGCCATCCACGATTTTCCGGGGTCCGGCTGCTGCGGGACCGCGACGTAGTGCGGCATGCTCATCGCGAGCAGACCACTGAGTGAAAGCGGTCCCGTTGGGATGCCGCTCTGCGGCAGCACCGGCGATCCGCTGCAGCCCGCGAGCAATGCCGCAATCGCCGATGCGGGGACGAGGCGAGTAACGAAAGGCGTCCTCATGGCAGCTCCCTCCCGCGTCGCGGGTTGCGCGTCGCTAAAAGTGTTGACCGTTGCTTAAGGCGAGACCTTGGGTGCCGTAGCCGCCGTCGACTTCCTGGACCAAGTTCGGGTTACGCAGCGGAAACGGGGTGACGTAGACGGCCCCTCCCAATGCCGAAACGAAGAGCTCGTTCTCCCCCTGCGTGATCGCGAGCTCCACCGGCGTACCGGGGACGCTTACTTCGAGCTCGGGTCTCTTTCCCTCGGGAAGGAATTCGTCGATGCGATTCGTGTCGCCGGTCTCGACGACGAGAATTCTGGCGCGCTCGGTAACGATCAACCCCTGCGGCTGATCGAGCGCAATGCCGAGACTTCGGCCGCGTTTCGAGCCGGGCGCGAACTTCTCGATGCCGGCGCCGCCGGCATGTCGGTAAGCGACGTAGAGATTGCCGCGCTCATCGAAGTCGAGGCCGTCGGCCTCCGTCCCGCCGGTCTGCAACACGCGATACGCATTTACGCTCCCCGGGCGGTATTCGACCACCGTCCCGTTGTCGGCATTGCTGACGAAGAGATTACCGTCACGATCCACGATCGGATAGAGCGGGCGACTGAGATCTTCCGAGTACGTTGCCGACGGTGTGAGCGAACCAGCCGGATAAGCGGTGATCGTGTTGTTGCCGTCATTGGCGACGTAGAGGGTCTTTCGCGCATCGACGTAGAGGCCGTAGGCTCCAGTGACGCCGTCGGAGATTCCGCCAATGGGATAAGCGTTCTGCCGCTCGTTAAAAATCCAGACTTCGGGCCCGCTTGCAACGTAAATGAGGGGCTCGTGCTTCTTCGAAGCGTGCGCGCGCCGGCCGCGCGGCCGGATGCCGCTCCAGACGGCAGGAGGCGGCCAGGTGGACCGTACGGAGAATCGTGCCGCGCCGTTGGACTCGGCTGCGCATCCCACGGCGAGAACGCTCGCCGAGCAGAGGCTCAGCAGATTACGGCCGAATTGCGAAGGGTTCATCCCGCGCGTCCTCCGGTTGTAGTTAAAGCCGATAGCGCAAGCGGATCTGCGCCGTTCGCGCCATCGGGTACGCTTGAGGAACGTATCCGCCGGTACCATACTCCCACGGCACGATCTGCGTCGTGCCATCGTTCGTCGGGACGCCGTTGCCAAGCGTATAGAGACAACCCTTACAATATTCTGCGCCATACGCTCTCTCGTAGTAGGGATCGCCGCCGCGATAGCCCGGAGGTCCGATCAGGTAGGGGTTGCCCTGCAGCTGCGTCGGCGTATCGGTGGCGAACAGATTGACGACGTCGAGTATCGCGCTAACCCGCGGAGAGAGATCCTGCTCGACATGCAGCGAGGCGAGCGTCTGCGGAGTCGTTCTCAACGTGTTCGGATCGGTACCTTCGTTCGTTCCCAGCGTGCCGATATACGGGTTGGTAGCTGAATTGTACGGCATGGCGGGGTTCTTCAAGAAATAGTAGTTATATCCGGGATTCACGTAGTTGTCGTTCGCAACGAGCTGCGGGGCGCCGGTCTTGGGATTGACGATCCACACCATCGTTCCGTTCCCGTACGGATAGCCGCTCTCGTAGGAGAGCAGCGGCGTGATGCGTAGGCGGCGGTGCGCGAAATCGAACTCGTAGGCGAGCGTCGCCGTGAAATCGGGAACGTATCCTGCCGGATAGAGGTGCCCGGCGAGAATCGCGGCTGGGTTGAGGTCGTTGTACGCGAACTGATCGACGCTCGACGTGAACGTTCGCGCATACGTTGCGACGAACTCTAAGCCGCCGCGCTTTGTAAAAAGCTCTAACCCGTGAGACTGCAGCTGACCGGCGTTCGTCGGGACGCCGACCGCGCTTGGGTTCTGGGGGTTCGCCCGAAAGTTGTACGGCAGCACGTCGATCCGGTTCTTTTCGAGCTCGACGTAGTAGGTCAACCGGATCTGCGTCGGTCCGCCGCGTTCGTAGGAGAAGCTGTAGTCGTCGGCGGTCTCCGGAGCGAGCGCAACGGACGGTGACGGCGCGATGGAGTCGCTTCGCTGAACCTCCAGCGGCAGCGGCGCGACCGAGGTATGATCGAACGTCGCCCGCAGCGCGCTCTGGCCGGGCAGCGAGTACGCCACGCCGAGGTGCGGATCGATCGCCCCGTCGCCGTACGAAAGACCCGTTCCCGTCAAGACGTGCTCGCCCGCGTACCGCAGCGTTCCGGTGACGGCGAGGCGATCGTCGACCCTCCACGTGTCGCCCGCATAGACCAGGTATTGATTGAGCCGGGGGTTCGAGGTCACGAGCTCGTTGGCGGTGGGCACGATCTGATCGAGATAGCTGTCGTCTACCGAGTATTGCGCGCCGGCTCGGAAGTCGTGCTTCGATCCGGCCTGATCGTCGAAGTCGTAACCGATTCCGTCCTGACGCTGGCTCTGCTGCGACCAGAGCGAGATGACGCCGTCGGGGAACGAGAGGTCGTCCCAAAACGGTCCGTTGGCGATTGCGCCTACTTGCGACTGGTACACGTAGAGCCGGCCCAAGGAGTGCAACCAGTTATGAAGCCATTGCAGCTTTGCGACGAAGTACATCCCGCGCGCTCGTGACGGCGTATCCACTTGCGAATATGGATCGGCCGGCTCGCCCGGAAAGGAAGTCGAGCTCGAATTGAACGTCGCCCACCGCTCGCCCGCGTAGGGGGTGTCGTACTGATCGTACGTCGCGACGCCGGCGAGAAAAGTGATTGAGAAATCGTTGCTCGGCCCCGGCTGAAAGTGAACGTTCCCCGACCATGACGATTGTGCGCGCGACTGCAGCGCGAGGCCGTACGTTCCCATCTCGGCCGGATAGAACGTTACTCCGTCGCCGTAGGGAAAGTAGACGCTCCCCAGAGTCGTCGCGAGCGAGTAGCGCCAGCGCAAATCGGGCGTCGCCCATTGCTGGCTCACCTGCACCTCTCCGTATTGCGCGCCGATTCCCGCGGCGACCTCGAACGTTCCGCGGGCCGGATAGGATCCGATCGCCGGAATTTCGTTCACCACGCCCCCGAGCGCGTTTTGACTGACGTCCGTGAACCCGCTGAGCGTCAGCGTCGTTGCCGCCACTCCGGTCGTGCCGAGTTGGGCACCGACGATATTTCCACCCGGCTCGGCGATGAGCCCTTGCGGAATTGGAACCGAATCGTAATCGAAAACGGTATCCTGCACCTTTCCGCCCCGCACGATCGCGTTGGCGAACGTATCGAGCTGCACGCCCGGCGCGCTCGCGATTGCCCCCTGAACCGAATCCTGCGTGTAGTCCGCGAGACCCGAGGAAGACTCGCTCGGAAACGACGCTCGCGCTGCGTCTCCGGTCACGGTGAAGGTTTCGCTCGTACTGCCGACGGGAAATGCTTCCCCTTTTGCCTCGACGCGCGCGATCTCACGCAACTGCGGCGCAAGCACGAAGGCGACTTCCTCGTGCTCCGCCGGCAACACGATAGCGATCTCGCCGCCCGATTCGTATCCCTTTGCCTGCGCGGTAATCTCGTACGTATCCGGGACGACGCCAAGAATCAGGAAACGCCCGGCGCCGTCGGTCGTCGCCGCATACCGCCCCGAAGGCGCGCGGGCCGCGATTCGTGCGCCGGCGATGGGCGCGCCGCGAACCGTTCGCACGGTGCCGCGTATCGAGCCGGTGGTCAGCTCCGAGGCGTGCGCGGCCGGGTTTCCGGTCGAAATTACCGCGACGACTGCGGCGAGGACGCGAATGAACGTACGCAAGGTACTGTCAAGGAGGATACCATCGTGGCCCAAACAGACCTCTCGCCGCCCTGACTCGACGACGTGTACCGGACCCCGGCGCAACTCGAATCGGCTGCACGGCGAGCGCCCGCTCCTATCGACTGGCTCTTGATCGCCGGCTGCGGCCACGCGCCGCATCTCGACGATGCCGCGTAGTACGTTCCGGCTATTTTCGCACGCAACTGGACCCAGGTAATCAAATGAATTTAATATGCTTTAACCGGCAAAACTTTATCGCTCGGAGCGGCAGGTAAACGGTTCGCGAGGTAAACATTTCTACACTCCCACCAAACCAGCTACACTCGCGGAGTTGTTCGAAATGGCACGACATGTTTGGCTGCGCGCAGCGGCCTGGACGCTCGTTGTGATATTCTCCTCTGCAACGTTCAACGTGGTATTTCAATCATTGATGCGGTATCGCTACGAGCGAATCGACGGCATAGTGTGGCGCGTCGACGAGCTCACGAACCAGCGATGTCCGGTTATTCGTGGGCGCATCTACTGCTCCAACTCTCATAGCACGAGCGTGAGCCCGAGCCTCAGCACGAGCGTCAGCACCAGCCTCAGCCGGAATTAATACGACGGATGCTGCTGGCAGCTCTCGACCGGCGGATCGTCGCTCGGAAAGATCGTGAAGACGGTGCCGCGCGGGACGACGATGTTCTTGCCTTTACGAAAGTAGTTGAAGACCCCAATCGCCGCGCCGACGCCGAAGATCGGAATCGCGCCGAGATAGCCGGGAATGCTGTCGCTTGTGCCGGATTTGTCGAGCGAGTCGGTGTTATGGTCGAGCACTACCCCGAGATGGTGACCGTCCGGTAGCACGAGGTAGCGAGGCTCGAGCACGAGCGTCCCGGGCCGTGCGCCCCGGCCGGCGGGCGACGCAATCGCGACGATGCCGTATCCCATGGTGCGCGCAGGAATGACCACCTTCGCGCCGCTCGTCACCGCATTGACGGTCTCGAAACGAAAGAAATCTCCGGGCCGAGCGTCCGACGAATCGATACTCTCCATCATCTGGGCCGCGACCACGGTACAGCGGTCGAGCGTCATCGCACGGGCCGCGGGCGCGCTCGCGAGAGAGACTAGGGCTGCCGCCGCAATCACTTTTCGCCCGCGCGTTATCATGACCGCGGCGTCAGGTGCAGCTGCGCTGCGGCGTAATCGAGCTGCACGACGAATTGTTGCAAGAACGCGGCTCCGAGATGGCCGAACGCAGTCCCGCGAAGCTGCTCCGTCGTTCCAATGCGCTGCGGGCCCATCCGGTAATCATCGATCGTCACCTGCGGAATCTCACCGATCATCTCGACGCTGCTGCCACCGATTCCGCTGACCGAGCGTTGCGCGGTGACGTTGAAAAGCCCCGGATGCTTGACATAAAAATCGTAGGCGAGATTGATGTTCGACTCGTCGCCCGTATCCACTGCCAGCGTCGTCTCCACACCACCGAGGCCGACGTCGATCACCGGAACGAAGTTCTCGAATGAGAGCGGCACGGTAATTCGGCTGCGCGAGATGGGAGCGCCGAAGCGAATGACGTGAGCCGCGCCGTCGATTTCGACTCCGGTCCCCGCCAAGACGTCGGCGCCGAGCACGACGTCGTAACCGTATCGCCGCAAATCGGAGAGCACCGCGTAGTAGGCCTCCGGATAGGTCGCGTTCCCAACGCGCAGCGGCCCGGCGCGCACGACCTCCGTTTCGTAGCCGCCTAGGCCGAGTACCTGATAGGTTCCAACGACCGGCGCCGCGAGCCGGCTCGCCAACTCCGAGCTCATCGAGAGACCCGAGTTACCGGTGTCGACGAGACATCGCACGGGAACGCCCCCGACGCTACAGTCGACGATCGGCGTAACGGCTCTCGGATCGGTCGGAACCGCCTCCGGCGGACCGTTGAACGAGGGAAGCGGACCGTGCGGCGGATGGAAGGAGGACGAGACGGCCGCGCGATTGTCGTAGCGCTCGAAGAGTTCCCCGTCGTGCAAGACGACGAACGGCAACGTGAAGAGGCCGACGCGCCGGTAGTCGCGGTACTCGAACGTTTCGCTTCCACCGAGTTCGCGTGCGGCACTGACGAGCGCACTCTGCGGATCGATGTAGAGCCGCAGAGAGACGGCGTTGACGTCTTCGACGACGATCGTTCGGTAGCGCTTTCCCTCGAACGTCGCGTTACCGGCGTCTCCAACTCGGCCGCCGTGAACGAGAAACGACGGCGAAAGAAACTCCAGCGACCCAACGATACGGAGCGAGCGCAGAAAAGGCTCCGGCGCGAGCGATTGCGCCAGCGTCGTGCCGTTCATGTTGATCGAATAGAGGTGCTGGCCGTCAAAATACGTGCCGTTGCAGAGCTCGCCCGTGCAATGGCGCACGGTAATTCGTAAACCTTGACTCTCGCTCGAAACGACGTCCTGCCGCCCGCCCAGCGTCAACCGCGACACGGAGACAAAGTCCGTCTGCCAAACGGGTCCCGTCGCCGCGCGCATCCGCTCGAGCAGGCGTACGACGTCGTTTTCGTTGCGGTTCGTCCCCAGGGTGCCGAGCGCGAGGGCGCAAAGCAAACCGGTACGCGCGGCGAAACCCATCCGCCATGGACTTCGAGTCGCTCGACGGCTATCTTCTCGACGGCGCACCTTCGAAATCCGAAGTCGTGCGGCAGCTGCTCGAGAAGCGGCCCCACGCCGAAGGGGCTCCACCGTTCTACGAGGGAATGGAGCGGCTCGGCGTGCGGACTCCCGATCTTGCGCTGATTGCGTTGCGCTTGGTTCTCACCGGCCGAAAGGCCGACGATGCGACGGTCACATGGTTGAGGGACGTGGTTGCTCGGGCGCGCGCGGGCGACCCGGCCGCGCGCGAGGAGTATCGCAGCATCGATCGGCTCGCGCCGTAATCTGCCGGGATGCTCTCGACCGCCGAGCTCGTCTTCAAGTACGCGACCGGCGCGGAGCGTGCGCTCGACCGCGTCTCGATCGACGTCGCGAACGGCGCGACGGTGGCCGTCATCGGCCCATCGGGGGCAGGGAAAACGACGCTCTTGCGCGTGATCGCGGGCTTGGTGCGCCCCGACGGCGGCGACGTGCGTCTGGACGGCGAGTCGCTGCTGCGCAAGTCCCCCCAAGAGCGCCGCATCGCGCTGGTGGCTCAAGACGATGCCCTGTTCGCGAACATGAGCGTGCGCGAGAATCTTCGATTTGCGTTGCGCCGTGGCAACGGGCGCGAGGAATCGGTCCGCGCGACGGCCGCAGCGCTTCACGTAGACCGTCACCTGGATCGCCGTCCCCGTCATCTCTCGGGGGGAGAACGCCAGCGAGCCTCGATCGCGCGGGCGCTCCTCTCCGATCCCGTCGCGCTTTTGCTCGACGAGCCGCTTGCTCATCTCGATCCATCGTTGCGCCGCTCGGTGCGCGATGAAGTCATCGGCGTCCGCCAACGTTTCGCCGGGCCGATTCTCTACGTCACGCACGATCACGTCGAGGCGACGAGCGTCGGCGATCTCCTCGCCGTACTGATCGAAGGGCGTATTGAAGACGTCGGCGAGCCGCAACGCGTTTTCGATTCGCCGCGAACGCTCTCCGTGGCGCGCTTTTTGGGCGAGCGTCCGATGAATCTCTTCGAGCAGAACGGGTACATCCTCGGCATCCGCCCGGAGTCTATCCAAGTCACCGCCGGCGGCGAGCTGAGCGGACGGGTCACGCGCCGCGAAAATACGGGCGCCGACGCGTACCTCGAAGTGGAAACCGAGCGCGGATCGCTCTCCGTTCGCGTTCCCAGCTCCAGCGAGGTGTGCGCCGGCGACTCCGTCGCCCTCGACCTTCCGCCGAAGTCGGTCCGGCGTTTCGATCCCGCGACCGGGATTGCGTTGGCGTGAGCGTTCGAGCCGAGCTCGCTCGCGGCGTCGTCATGGCGGGCATCTCCGGCACGACGTTCGACTCCGCGCTGCCGCGCTTCGGCGGGTTTCTTCTCTTTGCGGACGCGCAAGCTCCGCTTCGCGCGGTTCGAGCGCTCAGCGATCGCCTGCGCGCACGCGATGCCGATCCGCCGCCCGTTATCGCAATCGATCAGGAGGGCGGCGCGGTCGTGCGCTTGCGCCGGGATGTCGAACCGATGCCGTCGATGATGGCGCTCGGCGCCGCGGATGACGTCGAGCTGGCGGGCCGGGCCGGCGAACAGGTCGCCTTCGATCTGAGGCGAGCCGGCTGCACGCTCGACTTCGCTCCCGTGCTCGATTTGGCGCTCGACCCGCAGAACGTCGTGATCGGCACACGCTCCTTGGGTGCCGATCCAGAGCACGTCGCCGCGCTGGGCGCCGCATTTGCGGACGGGATGAAGCGGGGCGGCGTGCTGCCGTGTTTCAAGCACTTTCCCGGTCACGGTGCTACTGCGGACGACTCACACGAGTCGCTTCCCACGATCGACGTGGACGAAGCGACCCTGCGCGCCCGCGACCTGGTTCCGTTTGCAGCAGTGGCGCCTCGGGCGCCCGCGATGATGAGCGCCCACGTGCTGGTGCGCGCCTTCGACGCGCAGCGGCCGGGGACGTTCTCGCGGCGCATCGCATGCGATCTGCTTCGCGCCGAGCTCGGCTTTCGCGGCGCGTTCGTAACCGATTGTCTCGAGATGCAAGCCCTCGCGGAGCGCGGGCCGATGGAGCGCGCGGTCGAAGCGCTTGCGGCCGGTGCCGATGTGGTGCTCTTCAGTCACGACCTCGATCTCGCCGTTGGCGCGGCGGCCGCCCTCGAAGAGGCCGTCGACCAAGGACGCATTCCGCTCGAACGTCTGGAAGAAGCACACGCGCGCGTGATGGCTCTACGCACGGCCGCGGCCTCGCCATTGGCCCTCGATGCATTTCCGCCTCACCCGGGCGTCGGAAGGGAGATCGGAAAGCGCGCCATTACGCTGCTGCGAGGCGTGCCGCACGCCGATCCCGTCGCATCGATCGCGATTTCATTCGGCGGCAGCAACGCGGCGCTTCAACGCGAAGCGCCGGCCCTCGAGGAGCTTCTCGTCTCGATCGAGCCGGCGGCCGCCGAAATCGAGTCGATCCTCGAGCGGTTGGGGGAACGGCGGCGCCGGCCGTTGCTTTTGACGCGGCGCGCGCACCGCTACCCTGCGCAGGCCCTCGCGATCGCACGGGTTCTCGATCGCTACCCCGACGCGCTCGTCGTCTCGCTGCTCGAACCCTTCGATTTGCCGCTCTTTGGCAATGCGCGCCACTTGCTGGCGGCGTACGGCGACGACATTGCCTCGATCGGTGGCCTTGCCGATACGATTTTCGGCGGTGCCATGCCGACGGGATCTCTGCCGATATCCACCTCATCCTAAGCTGGAGTCGAAGGATGATGCGCGTACATCGATTGCTCGAAGAAGCCTGCGGCAAGGAGTACACGGCGGCTGTAGCGCGCATCGAATATCGCGGACGCCCCGTCTTCGAACGGGCGTACGGCGCGACGCGTGCCGACGATCTCGGGCGCCCCGTCTACGCCGACACGAGCTTTGATCTCGCCTCGCTCACGAAGCTTTTCGTCGCGACCCTGCTCTTGCAGGTTGCCGCCGAAGGCGCGATTGCGTTGGGCAAACCGCTCGCGGACGTGCTGCCGGAATGGCGTCGCGGGCCGCACCGCGCGATCACGGCGCGCATGCTCCTCTCGCACACCTCGGGCATGAACTCGGGGGCGGATTACCGCGCGATAATGGATGAGAACGTCGAGGAGTTTGCACTTCGCTCCGACCTTATCGCCAAGCCCGGCGAGCGCGTGATCTATAGCGATCTCGGGTTCATCGCGCTCGGCGTCGTTCTTCAACGCGTTACCGGATCTTCGCTCGCGGCGCTGGCGGCTCGCTCGTTTTCACCGACGCTTACGTTTCGCCCGCGGGCGGAACGGCGTTTGGAGATTCCCGCAACCGAAGAAGACGGCTGGCGAGGGCGCGTGCAAGGCTTCGTGCACGACGAAAAGGCGTATCTCATCGGCGGCGTGGCGGGGCACGCTGGGCTCTTCGGAACCGCCGCGGACGTCGCTGCGCTCACCGAAAAGTTTCTCGGCAGCCTGCACGGGCGCGCCGGCGGATTCCTTACGGAGCCGCTCGTATGCGAAGCGATCTCGGAGCAGGCCTACGACCCCGTTTTGCGTCGCGGTCTCGGCTGGGCGCTCAAGACGAGCGACGAAAACTCCTGCGGTCGCTGCATGGACCGCTCCTCGTTCGGCCATACGGGCTTTGTCGGAACGTGTGTCTGGGCCGATCCGGTGCGCGACCTTCAAGGGGTGCTCCTTACCAATGCCGTCTACTTCGGGCGGGGAGACATTCGAGACTTTCGCGCCGCATTTTACGAAGCGATGGTGAAAGAATGCGCGCCGTCGGCTTAATGAGCGGCACGTCGCTCGACGGCGTCGACGCTGCGCTCGTCGACATTCTTCCTCGCGGCGATCGCTACGCCGCGCGCCTTCTGCGATTCGAGATCCAGCCGTTCGACGGCGATCTGCGCGACGCGCTGCTGGCCGCGCTGCCGCCAAATGCCGGCAGTGTGGCCGAGATCGCTCGCCTTCACAACGCGCTAGGTCGAGCGTATGCGCAGGCGACTCGGGCGATCGCGGGCTCCGGCCGAATTGATTTCGTCGCATCGCACGGTCAAACGATCTGGCACGACGGCGCCGGGCACGTGACGCTCCAGCTCGGCGACGCGTTTGTAATTCGTGAGGCCGCCGGCGCAACGGTCTGCTACGATTTTCGTAGTGCCGACTGCGCCGCGGGCGGTCAGGGCGCTCCGCTCGTGGCTCGCGTCGATGCGCTGCTGCTGGGCAGCACGGAGGAGGATCGCGTTGCGCTAAATCTCGGCGGCATTGCGAACGTGACGCTGCTGCGCGCCGGCTCGTCTCCGGATGAAGCGATTGCGTTCGATACCGGTCCGGGAAACATGCTGCTCGACTCCTTCGTGCAGGACCGCACGCGTTCGGAATACGCCTTCGATGAAGATGGCAAGCTTGCGCAATCGGGGCGCGTCGACCAGAAAACGCTCGAAACGATGCTCGCCGATACCTACTTCGCCGCCTTGCCGCCCAAGACGACGGGGCGCGAGCGCTTCGGCGCTCAGTTTCTCGAACGGCATGAGGAAGAACTCGCTCGCCTTTCGCTCCAAGACGGTGCCGCAACGCTGACCGAGCTAACGGCCGCATCGATCGCCGAAGCGATCGCGCCTACCGCTTTCCGCGGCGCTCGCGTGATCGTCAGCGGCGGGGGCGCTCACAATCGCGCGCTGCTCGAACGTCTTTCGGCACGACTCGAACCCTGCCGCGTCGAAACGTCCGACGCAATGGGGATCCCCGTCGATGCAAAAGAGGCGATTGCTTTTGCCGTGCTAGGATACGAAACGCTGCGCGGGCGCGTCGCCAACGTACCTGCCGCAACCGGCGCCTCGCGGGGCGTCGTGCTGGGGGCAATTGCGCCGCACCAGCTGCGCGAACTTCTCGCCGGCATTGCAGCCGAGTGCAACGACGCGTTGTGAGCTCGTCGCTGCCGCCGACCGAAGCGGCGAACGCCCGCAGCGCCGGCCTCGATTGCTTGAGCACGCCGGAGTTGGTCGAACTGCTGGTCTCCGAACAGCGGTACGCGATCGACGCGGTTCTTTCGCAGAAGGTGGCGATCGCGCGGGTGGTCGACACGATTGCCGCTCGCATCGGGCGCGGAGGTCACCTGCATTATGTCGGTGCTGGCAGCAGCGGCCGCCTCGCGATGCTCGACGCGGCGGAAATGCCGCCGACGTTCGGAACGCCGCCGGAACTGGTTCGGGCGCACGTGGCCGGCGGAACGGCGGCGTTGGCGCGCTCCATCGAGGGTGCCGAAGACGACGCAGCCGCGGGCGACGCCGCAATGGGCGGCGTAAGGAATGAGGACGCCGTTATCGGCCTCTCGGCGAGCGGAGGCGCCCCTTTCGTAGTCGCCGCGATCTCGCGCGCCGGAGCCTTGGGAGCTTATACGATTGCCCTGACGAGCGTCGCCCAATCGCCGCTCGCTCGTGCCGCGATGGAGCCGATCGTTCTGGAGACCGGCGCCGAAGCGCTGGCCGGTTCGACGCGCATGAAAGCGGGGACGGCTCAGAAAATAGCGTTGAACGCGATCTCGACGGCGGTGATGGTGCGCTTGGGAAAGACGTACGACAACTTGATGGTCGACCTGGTTGCGTCGAATGCCAAACTGCGCGGACGGGCGTTGCGATTGGTCTGCGAGCTCGCCGGCATCGGCGACGAGCGCGCCCGCGCGCTGCTCGAACGCGCGAGCGGCCGCGTCAAGCTCGCAATCGTCATGGAACGCCGGCAGCTCGACGCGGTGCAGGCACAGGCCCTGCTCGAAGAGCACGGCGGCTCGATGCGCTCGGTGCTCTGATGCATTGCGTGGCCTTTTTTTTTGCGGCGATCGCCTTCGTTCCGATGGACGACCGCCCGGTTACATCGCAGCTGCCGGTCATGCTGGGACGAATCGCGGGCGTGCCGGTCGAAGCGCCGCCGCGCGCGCTGCTCGGGCGCTTTCTCCAATCCGGGCGCTCCGATCAGTTGATTGCGTGGCTCAATGAAGAGGCGGAACGTCGAAGCGCCGCGTTCGTCATCTCGACCGATATGCTCGCCTATGGCGGCCTGACGGCCTCGCGGGTACCGGGAGCGTCGTACGCCGATGCATACTTTCGTCTGCGCGAGCTCGTGCATCTGCGACAGAGAAGCCCGACTGCGTGGCTCGGTGCTTTCGGCACGATCATGCGGCTCGCACCGACGGGGATTCCCACAGGAACGCCGTTCTTCGCTCCCTACCCGACGTGGCTCTACTTACAAGAGTATGCGAACCTGCACTTCCCGCCGCTGCCGAGCGAAATGGCGCGCGCCGCGCAATTGCGAGAGCTCATCGGGCCGATAACGCTCGATGGGTACCTCGCGTCGCGTGCGCGCAATCTCGCGGTCGATCGTCTGCTGCTCAAGATGACGGCGGCCGGGACGATCGATCGGCTCGTTCTCGGCCAGGACGATGCCGGTCCGGTCGGTTTACACGTTCCCGACGTCCGTCTCTTACAGGCGGAACTTGCCGCGCGAGGTCTTTGGGAGCGCGCCTCGATCGAACCGGGCGCCGACGAGCTCGGAATGGCGCTGGTCGCGCACGCGCTAGCGCGCGGCGCAGACTGGACGCCGCGGATTGCGGTGCACTACTCGACGCCGGAGGGCGCGCTCTACCAAGACCCGATCGAGTATGCGCCGATCTCGACGGCAATCGACGCATTGATCCGCGTCTGCGGCGGCGTTCGGGACGACGAACACCCCGACATCGAGCTCTACGTTCGCGTTCCGCTCACGAGCGCGACCGAGGACGACGCGTTCGCCGCAGCGATGCTCGACGACGCGGTTGCCGGTCACTCGGTCGCGCTCGCCGATCTGTCGTATTTGAAGTCGTATCGCGATCAGGCGTCGTTCGCAAAGCGCATTCTCGCCTCGGGGCTTGCGGCGCGCCTCGATGCCTACTCGTCGTGGAATACGAACGCCAATACCGTCGGCACGGCGCTGGCGGAGGCGATCGCGGCCGGGGCCGGACGGCGGATGCGCACGTACGACGCGCTCGCGCATCGAACGTTTACATTCACGCTCTTCTTGGACGACTACGCGTTTCACGACGAAGTCCGTCCCGATCTCAACGCAACGCTCGCCGCGCAAGGCATTATCGATCACTCGCTGCTCCCGCCCAACGAGGCCGCCGCGGTGGCCGAGCGCGACCGCTCGTTGCTTTGGACCTACGCCGACACGATTCTCTCCCAGCTCGATCCGGGCTACCACATCGCGGCCATGTCGATCGGCCTGCCCTGGAGCCGGACGTTCGAGTCGTCGATCGACGTGGGCATCGCGCCCGATTTATAAAGAGGAAACGGGAGTGGCCGTTGCGGCCACTCCCGTTGGGTGATTCGACGCCGGTCGCTCTTACGTACTATTGCTTCGAAGCCGGATTGTATCCAACGCCTTCGATCTTCCCGCTGGGGCTGAGGCCGTTGTTGTAGCTATACCAGTACGTGAGGGAGGTGGGGCTGTAGTAGTAGACGTCGACCTGGCCGTTGACGAAGTCGCCGGCCATGAAGGCCATCGATTGCCCGTTCACCGCGCCGAAGACCGATTCGCCGAAGAGCGGGAATGGGCCACCGACCAGGTTGCACGTGGGATTGCAGCCTGAGTAAACCCAGAGCTGCTGACCGGTCTTATCGACCGAGACCAGGTTGCCGTTCTTGTCGATGCTGAGGCCGCCATAGTCGACGTTCATGAAGCCGGAGGCTTGTACGCCCGCGCCCGTGCAGCCCGCGAAATAAGTCAGAGTCCCGGCGCCGGACGTATCCTCCGCCGAGGCCCAGCAATCGCCGTTTGCCGCAAGTGCCACGCCGGCGACTTTATACATCGCGGCGTTCGTCAGATTGACGGTGCAGCCGCCGGAGAGCGTGCAAATCGAAATGCTGCCGGCAGCCGAGCTGTTATCAAAAATGTTGGTGACGGCGATCATACCGTCTGCGGCATCGAAGCTCGCGGCATCGGACGGCTGCCCGTAGGGGTCGAGGAAGCTGCCCAGCAGCGCCCCGCACATGCCCGGTCCTTGATAGACCGCGACCGCATGCTGGCCCGAATAGTTTACCGCCATCGGAACGATGAGATTTCCTTTGCCGTCGACGCCGATTCCGTTCACGTCGCTGCCCATGCCCGTGGGAACGTTACAGAACGGCGGATTGTTCGCGAGGTTTTTATTTTGGTACCCCGAGACGCCGGAGCCGTAAAACTGGTTGACGTACATGCCTTTCGGTGGATAACTGCCGGTGTTCTTGCGGACGAGATCCAGCGTTTGACGGAAACGCGGCGCGATGCTGTCATTGTCGATCAAATTTGCCGGAAAAGTCCACTGCGGCTTGACGCGATGGTGCGAGTACGGGACGTGCGTTTGCGCCGACGTGCTCGACCCCGAAGGGGTGGTTTGAGAAATGGAGCCGGCGGAACAACCCGCGAGCAGCCCCACGGCGAGTGTCGCGCACAGCGCTGTCGATAACGATCGCATAGATACTCTCCTTGGCAGTAGCCGGAATGTGGCCGGAGGTCCCCCGGACCCACAGAGAACTTCGGTAACGCTTGGCTTGCTTCCCACACCATCCTTAGCGGCGTGAGATAAGCGAGGCGGCTTCATCGAGGTCGAACGGCACCGGCGTTGCGCCCGACTCGATGCACGTCAGGTTGCCCGCCCAATGGGGCGAACCCGCGGCGGCGGGGGGCGGCCTGACGGCAAAGCGCGGGCGTCGGAGTTCGCGTGCGAATCGCATCGTGTGCATCGCACCGCCGCCGATCTCGCTGCAGACCAGGAGAACGGCGCTCGCGTGCTCCGCCTGAAGGCGATCGCGTGCGACCAGCGACTCCTCCGAGACCCGCGTCCCGGGCGGCAAGAGCGTTGCAACGCCGCCGCCGGCCTTCACGATGGCATCCTCGAGCTCGGCATGTTCGGGCGGGTCGGTGCAACCGAACCCGTAACCGACGAAGGCCACCGTCGGGAGCCCGGCCGCGAGCGCTCCCCGGTGCGCAGCCGCATCGATGCCCGGTGCGAGCCCCGAGACGATGGGCTCACCGAGCGCGAACGCGAGCCGATAGGCAAACTCGACCGCCTCGCGCGGCGGTCTCCGGCTTCCGACGATGGCGACGCCCCGCTGCGGCAGGCTCCCTCGAACGTAAAGTTCTCATTACACTCCCTTGTCATTCGCCCTTCGCCCTTCGACTTCGCTCGCTGCGCTCGCTTCGCTCAGGATGACAAGAGGTGAGGTGCGCGAAGCCTGTCCTGAGCGAGCGCAGCGAGTCGAAGGGCTCAGGATGACAAAGCCGGCGAGCGCAGCGAGTCGAAGGGCTCAGGATGACAAGGGCTTAGGAGGAGGTTCGTCATGAAAAAATCGTTGCTATTCTTCGTCCTTGCCTTCGCCGTTGCGGCAGGCACGCTCTTCGGCATTCGCGCGAATGCACAATCCGACGATAACGCCCAGATCAGCGCGCTCTACCAGCAGTTTGCCACCGCTTTCCGGCATAAGGACCTCAACGCCATCATGGCGTTCTACCCGCACGACAATACGCTCTTCGTCTTCGACGTCGGGACGCCGCGCGAGCACGTCGGCTGGGAGAGCTATCGCGCCGACTGGAAGGGCTTTTTTGGCTCGATCAAGGGAAATCCGCAGTTCTCGATCAGCGAGCTCGGCGTCACGATCAGCGGCGACGTCGCCTACAGCCACAGCATCCAGTCTTTCGCCGGAAACATGGGCAATCTACACGGCTTGACCGTTCGCGTTACCGACGTTCTTCGCAAGATCGACGGCAAATGGCTGATCGTGCAAGAGCACGTTTCGGTGCCGATCAACTTCCAGACGCTCAAGCCCGACTTTATGTCGCGGCCTTAAGGAATGGTCGAAGGGTCGACGTAGGACCGGTCGAGCGCGGCCGCGTCGCGGCACCCAAGCAGCCGTAGCGTGCGGATGATGCCGTCGCGCAGGATTTCGATTGCGCGCGTCACACCCGCGCCGCCCGCCGCACTCAAGCCGTATGCGTAGGCGCGACCAACGAGCACCGCCCGCGCGCCCAAACAGAGCGCTTTGACAACGTCGCTGCCGCGTCGAATTCCACCGTCGAGATAGACTTCCGCGCGCCCCGCAACTGCGTCCACGACCTCAGTGAGCGCGGCCAATGTCGGTGCGACGCAATCGAGCTGCCTGCCACCGTGATTGGAAACGACGATCGCGTCGGCGCCCGCGTCGACGGAACGCCGCGCGTCCTCGGCGGTAAGCACACCCTTGATGACGATCGGCCCATTCCAAAGTTCGCGAATCCAGCCTATGTCGCCCCAGGTGACGCTCGAGCTGGCGAGCGCCGCACCGACGTCCTCGTATGCCAACGTTCCTTGACCCGGAATCACGACATTTGGAAACTTCATCTTTCCGCCGTCGCGCAGAAGGCCGGCGAGCCATGCCGGACGCGCGAGAATTTGGGGTAGGTAGCGCAGCATCTCCCAGAGAGTACCGCTGGCCAGCTCGCCGGCGCCGTTGCGGAGATCTCGCTCCCGATGCCCGGAGGCGGGCGTATCGATCGTTACCACGAGCGCGGAGAAACCGGCGGCTTGTGCGCGCCCAATAGCCGCTGCGGCCGCTTCGCGCCCACCGACGAGATAGAGCTGATACCAGACCGGCCCGCTCGTCGCCTCGCGCACTTCCTCGAGCGGGCATCCCGAGAGCGTCGACAGAACGTACGCCGTCCCGGCGGCCCCGGCTTTAGACGCGGCGACGCATTCGCCGCGCGGATAGAACATTCGGCTGCTGCCTACCGGCGCGAGCAAGAACGGCAGCTCGAGCGTCGTTCCGAGCACGGTCGTGCGCAGATCGCATTCGCCCATTGCCGCCGCGTTACGGGGCCGAAACCGCAGGCGTTCAAAGACCGCGCAGTTTTCGCGCAGGGTGACCTCTGCGTCGGCGCCGCCGTCGATGTAATCGAAGACGACTCTGGGAAGGCGCCGTCTCGCCTTCCGCCGCAGGTCTTCGATGTTAATGGCGTTCACAAGGCCGGCTCGACGTTGTCATTAACCGCCGTGCGCATCGGCCCTTGACGTTAGCCTCCAATAGACGATACCCTTTGGTCGCATTATGGACGTACGGTTTGTCGCGACGGCATTTGCCACGGCATTTACAATTATCGATCCGATCGGCATGATTCCGCTGACCCTCGCCTCGACGTCGCGCGTATCCCCGGAACGGCGAAAGCAGATCGTCGATCAGGCGGTGCTCGTCGGTGCCGGCGTGATGCTCTTCATGGGCGTGGTGGGCCGCGTCATCCTCGAGTACCTCGGGATCACGCTGCCGGCCTTTATGATCGCCGGCGGCATCCTGCTCTTCTTGATCGCGATCGACATGCTCTTCGCGCGACCGACACGCGCGAAACTTACCCAAGCCGAAGAGCGAGAGGCCGCGGCCGGGGAGAATCCGGCGGTCTTCCCGCTCGCGGTGCCGATGATCGCAGGCCCCGGAACGATCGCCACGGTGCTGCTGCTCGTCAATCTCTCCGACGGCGACCGAATGGAGCTCCTCGTCGTTGCGCTGGCGTACGCGGTGGCGCTCTTCGTTACGTGGCTCTGCATGCGCGGCTCCTCTTGGCTGCTGCGTGGAATCGGCACGACTGGAGTCCACGTCGTCACTCGATTGCTGGGCATTATCCTGGCCGCGCTCGCGGTGCAGTTCGTGCTCAACGGGCTCGCGCAGACTCCGCTGCTAAGGCGTTGACCCCGCGGCGTTCTCGGAGGCCCACAGCTCGTAGACTTCTTTTTCCTTTGGCGGCATTTGTGCGTTCGGGGGAAGCTTGAATCCGACGGGCGGAAGGGGAAACGGAATCGGGTGCGGCGGCTCTTTGAACGGGTCCGCGCCGGGATCGAAACAGAACGGCCAGACGATGTTCCCGCTCTCCGTCGCGCCGTCGGGGTACGTGAACTCGTAGCGCGCGTAGTAGCAATCTTGCCCATCTTGTTGCCAGCCCTGCAGCGGCGTGATGATGCCGTTGCCGTGTGCGTCGCCGCTTTGCGAGGAAGGAGGGCTGAAAGCATAGGTCTTGTTTGGCGGCTGCCGCGATGCCGGATCGATCGTCGGGATCGCACGCGGGTGGTTCTGCTCGTTCAGCTGGGCCACCTCACGCGCGAAGCCGGCCTTGTCGCGCTCGATTTTCGAGGGTAGGCGGGGGCTTCGCCGCGGCGGTTCGTGGGGAGCCGGTTGCTTCGTCTCTTTGGCGATCTCGTGTCGCGGAGTCGTTGCCGGAGTGGATTGATGCTGGAGAACCGGGCGAGCTGCGCGCGCCGGCGCGGGCGCGGGTGTCGGCCGGGACTTTTTAATTGTAACGATCGACGTCTGGGCGACGACCTCTCGCTCTCCTCGTGGCACCAACTCGCGCGCGATCGTATAGAAGAGCACGGTCAACAGGACGAGGTGAATGGCCGCCGACGCGAGCGTGGACCAAAGGAGTGCGCGGCGGCGCCGATCGAGCTTTCCGGATATCAAACGGGATTAGTGCGTCTCTTGGCCGCCGGCTCCGCCCATGCGGCCCCCGACGATCAGCACGTTGGTCATCAAATTTCGCCGCCCGAACGAGGCGCGAAAGCGACCGCTAACCGCTACCTGGCTGCCGTCACTGACGTTTGCATCGCCGAACTGAACCACGTGGATGCAGGCGCTATCGCAGAGCTCGTAGATCGTCGCGGTGCCGCGGCGCGTTTGGCGCGTCGTAATATTCTTCGCCGTGCCGCTCACCGACACGTCCTCTTGGTCGTAGTTCGACGGATTCGCCGCGAGAGCGGACGGCGCGACCGATTGAGCGCCGTGGCCGCATGCCGCAGCCGTGATGAGTGCTCCTCCAACGGCGACAAAGAGCGCCGCCCGGAGCTGAAAATATTGGCGTACGTGCATCGCTTGGTTCCTCGTTTTGATTCTAGCGAATGGATTGGCAGAGTTCGATGAGAACGCCGCCGGTCGCCTTCGGATGCAGGAACGCAATCAGGCTGCCGTGCGCGCCGCGCCGCGGGCTTTCGTCGATCAATCGTACGCCCGCCGCCTTCAGCTCCGCGAGCTTCGATTCGATGTCCGCTACCCGATAGGCGGTGTGGTGAAGCTTTGCCGCGGCATCGCCGCGGTAGCGGGCGATCGCCGATTGCTCGTCGAGGGGCAAGAGCAGCTCGACGAACGATCCACCGGCTTCCAGGCCAACCGCCTCGACGCCTTGATCGTAGACGACGTCACGAAAGATCTCTCGAAAGCCGAGCGTGCCCGTGTAAAAGCGCAGCGTGGCTTCGAGGTCTTTGACGACGATGGCGATGTGATCGATTTCCATTATGGTCGCATCCCTACCCGACGCCCTCTTTGGAGCGGTAGGTTCCGAAGACTTCGCGGAGCACGTTACAGATCTCACCGAGCGTCGCTCCGCCGTCGACGGCATCGACGAAGTATGGCATCAAGTTCTCGCTGCTCGACGCGGCGGCGCGGACCCGCGCGAGATGGCGCTCGACCGCTGCAGCATCGCGCTCGGCGCGGAAGGCCGTAACCCGCGCGACTTGCTCTCGTTCGACGCTCGCATCGATACGCTGCAAATCGATCTCGGCGGCACCCTCGCTCTCGGCGAACCGGTTGACGCCCACGACGACGCGCTCGCCTCGCTCGACGGCTTGCTGCGCGAGGTAGGCCGAGTCGGCGATGCGCGCCTGCATCCAGCCGCTCTCGATCGCCGCGATGCTGCCGCCCATCGCATCGATCTCGCCGATGATACGGCGGGCGCGCTCGATGAGCTCGGCGGTGAGCGTCTCGACGTAATAGGAGCCGGCCATCGGGTCGACGACGTCGGCAACGCCGGATTCGTAGGCGATGATCTGCTGCGTCCGCAGCGCCGTCTTCGCGCTCTGGGCAGTCGGCAATGCGAGCGCTTCGTCTTTACCGTTGGTGTGCAGGGACTGCGTACCGCCCAGCACCGCGGCAAGCGCCTGGAGCGCGACGCGGACGACGTTGTTCTCGGGCTCTTGCGCCGTGAGGGTCGAGCCGCCGGTCTGCGTATGAAAGCGCAGCATCTGCGAGCGGGGATCCTTGCAGCCGAACTCGTCGCGCGTGATGTGCGCCCACAGATATCGCGCCGCCCGAAACTTGGCGATCTCTTCGAAAAAATCGTTGTGCGCATTCCAAAAAAAAGAGACGTGCGGAGCGACTTCGTCGAGCGCGATGCCGGCCTCTCGCGCCGCCCTAAGATATGCCTTCCCGTTCGAAAGAGTAAAGGCAATCTCTTCGACGGCCGTCGAGCCCGCTTCGCGAATGTGGTAACCCGAGATCGAGATCGCGTTCCACTGCGGCACCTCGCGGGCGCAGTACGCCATCACGTCTGTCACCAAGCGAAGCGATGGCTTGGGCGGATAGATATACGTCCCGCGCGCCACGTACTCTTTGAGCACGTCGTTCTGCACGGTGCCGCCGAGCTTATCGAACGGAATGCCGCGCCGTCGCGCGACCGCAAGCAGGAGCGCGAGCAGAATCGATGCCGGAGCGTTGATCGTCATCGAGACGGTGACGCGGTCGAGCGGAATGCCTTCCAGCAGCGTCTCCATATCGCCGACGGAATCGATGGCGACGCCGACCTTTCCGACCTCGCCTCGGGCCTGCGGCGCATCGGAATCGAAGCCGAGCTGCGTCGGGAGATCGAAAGCGACGGAGAGGCCCGTCTGGCCGCGCTCGAGGAGATAGCGGTATCGAGCGTTCGATTCGGCTGCGGTCGCAAATCCGGCGTACTGACGCATGGTCCAGAGCCGGCCTCGATACATATCTTTGCGAATACCGCGTCCAAATGGAAAAGCGCCGGGCTCGCCGAGATTGCACGGCGTCCCGTCAGCCGCATCGTAGACCGGCCGAATCGGAATGCCGGAATCGTTGACGTCGCGTGCCACCGTTGTTAACTACGCCGCGATGCGGCAGGGCGCCCGCCGTTCTGCCGCAAAGGCGCATTCGTGATCGCAGCCGTCGCAGCTCTTGCGGCCGTTCCTCTGCAGGCCGCCCTGGATCGCCGCGTCGCAGGCGTACCCGGCACCGGTATCGTGGTCGTCGTCATCGACCACGGAGTGCAGAAAATTTATGCCGCCGGAAGCGCCGGCAACGGGCGCGCCGTCGACGTGCATACGCTCTTCGAGATCGGATCGGTCACCAAGACGTTCACCGCTACCGCGCTGGCCGCGATGGACCTGGAAGGCAGCGTACGTCTGAACGACCCGATTTCGGATTATCTGCCCAGCGGAATCAAAGCGCCGTCCAAGGACGGGAAAACGATCACTCTGGCGCAGCTGGCCGAGCAGCGTTCGGGATTGCCGCGCCTGCCGGCGAACATGCGCGACGCCGGTGGCGACGACCCGTATGCGGATTACACGCTCTCCGATATGTACGCTTTCTTGAACGGTTATGCGCTGACGCGTGACCCGGGCGGTGCATACGAATATTCCAATTACGGCGTCGGATTGCTCGGCCAACTGCTCGCAAATCGCGCGGGAACGTCCTATCCGCAGCTTCTTTCGCGCACCGTACTCGATCCGCTCGGCATGAGCGAAACCACGTTTGCAGCTACCGGTACGCCGGACCCTGCGGCACTTGCGGTCGGCCACGATCTCGGCGGCGCCGCCGTGCCGGCATGGCACGAGCAGTCCATACTTCCCGCCGGCGGCATCCTGTCGAGCGCGGGTGACATGCTAAAGTTCTTGCGATGCAATATGGGAGAGGGATCGCTGGCTCGAGCCTGTCTCTTCGCGCAGCAGCCGCGCGCGCAAGGCCAACCCGGCCATCAGATCGGCCTCGTTTGGGACGTCAACTCCTCGACCGGGGTGGTCGGTCACGACGGCGCCACAAACGGATTTCTTGCCATGATCGCCATTTCGGGGGATCGGCAAACCGGCGTCGTGGCGCTCAGCAACGGCCCGGTCGTCGCGGACATTGCGGCGCACGCTATGGATCCCAGCTACCCCGTCGCATCGTGTCCCCCGTCCGTCGCTTCCGCCAAGACAAAGCGCACGTCCTACGTTGGAGTCTATTGCAACGCAAGTGGCGGGATCACGTTTACCGTAGATACCACGCAGAACCGCGACGAGTTATCGATTGCCCTCGTTCCGCAGCCGCCACTGATCTTCGATCGCATCGACGCCGACACGTACTACGCCGCAGCCGTTGGTGCGACGTTCAAATTTTACCGCGAAGGACGCGACGTCGTCGGCGCGAGATTGATGCAGTCCGGTCAAACCATACCGGCGGTGCGGCTGAACGGGCGAGGCGAGCCGGTCGTTCCAGAGCTTCCGTCGCCGTTTCCGCCTGCGATCGCGCTCGATGCGTCCGTATTGCAACAATACGTCGGCTCGTATACGGCAATCGGCGGAACGTTTACCGTGACGCTGGTCGGGAACTCGCTCTACGTCCAGCTCACCGGGCAGCCTGCCTTTGCGCTCTATGCGTCGGCCATGGATCGGTTTTTCCTAAAGGCCGTCGACGCGCAGATCCGATTCGGCCGCGACGCTGGGGGCGCGATCGATTCGCTGGTCGTGCATCAAAATGGCAACGACGTCTACGCCGTGCGAACGCATTGAGAGGCTCCTTGGCTTTATCCCAGCGCCATCAATGACGCACCCGCTTCGACCGTAGCCCCGGCGGCAACGTGAAGTTTCGTTACTCGGCCGTCCTTGTTCGCGCGAATTTCGTTCATCATCTTCATCGCCTCGATAACCGCCACGACCTGACCCTCGGAGACGCGATCGCCGACGCCGACGCGCACTTCGACGATGAGGCCGTGCATGGGCGATAGTACGGTATTTCCGCCGGCGCTGCTCGCGCCGCGTCGCAGCGAGATCAATCGCGGCGCCGTCCGCCGCACCGCCGAAGGGCGCCTGCTCGAAGCGCCATGGTGCCGCACCGCGAGGCCGTCCTTTGCCGGCGGCCGCCACCTGGCCGCGAATGCTTCGAGGGTCGCGGTGCCGTAGCTCCCATCCACGACGCTGGGGTGATCGCAGAGCGCGCGCAAGATCGGAAGCGTCGTGGGGACGCCTTCGATGACGTATTCGTCGATCGCGCGACGCATCCGCGCGATAGCGTCGCCGCGCGTCGGTGCCCAGACGACGAGCTTTGCGACGAGCGAATCGTATTGCGTCGGTATCGTCCAGCCGGCATATGCCGCCGAATCGACGCGCACGCCCGGGCCGGCGGCTTCACGGTAGGCCGTAATCGTTCCGGGCGAGGGGCGAAACTCGTGCGCCGGGTCCTCGGCATTCACGCGCGCTTCGATCGAGTAACCGCGAAAGTGAATTTCGTCCTGTGCGTAGCCGAGCCGCTCGCCGGCCGCGATGCGGATCTGATCGCGTACGAAGTCGAGGCCGGAGATCATCTCGCTGACCGTGTGCTCGACTTGAATGCGCGTATTCATCTCGAGAAAGTAGAATTGGTCGCCCGAGACGAGGCACTCGATCGTACCGGCCGAGTCGTAGCCGATTGCCCTTGCGGCGCGCACTCCGGCCTCGCGCATCCCCGCACGCACCGCGTCGGGAATCTCCGCGGGCGCCTCTTCCCAAAGCTTTTGATGGCGCCGCTGCAGCGAGCAGTCGCGTTCCCCAACGTGAACCACGTTGCCGTGCTTGTCGGCGAGCAGCTGCAGTTCCACGTGCTTGGGGTTCTCGAGGTAATGCTCCGCGTAGATCGTTCCGTTCTTGAAGTAAGCTTCGGCCTCGCGACGCGCCGTTGAGAAAGCGGAGTCGATCTCGTCGAGCGACCGCGCGACCTTCAATCCCTTTCCACCGCCGCCTCCCGCGGCTTTGAGCGCGATCGGCAAGCCGTAGCGTCGTGCCGCGTCGCGCGCGGCCGCGACGTCTGCGACGGCTTGCGTCGTACCCGGCACGACCGGCACTCGCGCTTGCTCCATCGCGCGGCGCGCTCGGAGCTTATCGCCCATCGCGTCGATTGCATCCGCATGAGGTCCGATCCAGATCAAACCTTCGGCGACCACGCGCCGCGCAAAGGCGGCGTTCTCGGCGAGAAATCCATACCCGGGGTGGACGGCATCAGCGCGAGACCGCTTGGCGCATTCGACGAGCCTCTCGGCGTCGAGATAACTTTGCCCCGGTGCCGAAGGGCCCAGCCGATAGGCTTCATCCGCCAACTCCACGTGGAGCGCTTCGCGGTCGGCGTCGGAGTATACGGCGACCGTAGCAATGCCCATTTCGCGCGCCGTGCGGATAACCCGGACCGCAATCTCTCCACGGTTTGCAATAAGGATCTTCTCGACGCTCACTCCGGCGCGAACAATCCCATGGCGTGAAATCCGGCGTCGACGAAGTGAACGTCGGCCGTCACCGCGCTCGAAAGGTCGGACGCGAGAAAGACCGCCATGTTGCCGACGTCGTCGGGCGAGACGTTGCGCCGCAGCGGGGCCACCTTAGGGACGACGTCGAGAATTCGTGAGAATCCGCCGACCTGCCGCGAGCTTGCGGTCTTGATTGGGCCTGCCGAGATGGCATTGACGCGGATGCTGCGGTCGCCGAGATCGAAGGCCAGGTATCGGACGGAGGCTTCCAGCGCGGCCTTGGCAATGCCCATCAGGTTGTAGTTCGGAACGATCTGACTCGAGCCGAGATATGTGAGCGCCATAATCGAGGCACCGTCGTTGAAGGTTTCGCGCAGAGCCCGGACGAGCGCGATCAAAGAGTACGACGAAACGTCGAGCGCGAGCGCGAAGCCCGAGCGCGAGGTATCGAAGACTTTTCCCGCGAGATCCTCCTTGTTTGCGTATGCGATGGAATGGACGAGGGCGTCGAGCTTGCCGAACTCCGTCGCGAGCCGCGCTTGCATCGATCGCAACGACTCCTCGTTTGAGACGTCGCACTCGAGGGCCGGAGCGCCGCCGAGCTCGGCCGCGAGCTTTTCGACCTCGTCGCGCACCCGTTCGCCTTGGTACGTCAGGGCGATCAGTGCGCCGTGCTGATGCAGTTTGCGCGCGATTCCCGTAGCGATCGACCAGCGATTCGCGACGCCCGTCACGAGCGCTCGCTTTCCCTCCAAAAGTTTCACCTAGCCGTTCCTCTTCTTCTAGTTGCTAGAGCGGAATATTCCCGTGCTTGCGCCGGGGCCGCGCGACCCGCTTCTCACGCAGCATCGCCAAAGCGGTTGCGACGGCGCTCCGCGTTTGGCCGGCTTCGATCACGTCGTCGACGTAGCCGCGCTGCGCGGCGATGTACGGGTTGGCAAACCGCTCGGTGTATTCGTCGACCAGCTCGCGCATCTTCGCTTCTCTATCGGCCGCGGCGGCAATCTCGCGGCGAAAGATCGTCTTTACCGCGCTCTCGGCGCCCATCACGGCGATCTCCGCAGTCGGCCAGGCGAGGTTGACGTCGGCGCGGATGTGCTTGCTCGCCATAACGTCGTACGCGCCGCCGTATGCCTTGCGCGTGATGATCGTGATCTTCGGGACGGTCGCCTCGGCAAACGCGTAGAGCAGCTTTGCGCCGTGGAGAATGATTCCGCCGTACTCCTGATCGGTGCCGGGCAGAAAACCGGGTACGTCGACGAACGTAACGAGCGGAATGTTAAAGGCGTCGCAGAAGCGCACGAAGCGCGCCGCCTTTGTCGACGAGCGCGTATCGAGCACGCCGGCGAGCACGTTTGGCTGATTTCCAACGATCCCGACGGCCCGTCCGTCGATCCGGCCGAAGCCGCAGATGATGTTTTGCGCGTAGAGCGGTTGGATTTCCAAGAAGTCCCCGTAATCGACGACCGCATCGATGACTTCGTGCATGTCGTAGGGCTTGTTGGGAGAGTCCGGAACGAGGGCGTCGAGCGAGCCGGCCAGGCGGTGCGGATCGTCGTCGCAATCGTACTGCGGCGGTCCTTCGCGGTTATTCTGGGGGATGAACGAGAGGAGCGCTCGCGTCAGCTCGAAGAGATGCTCCTCGTCGGCGGCAACGAGGTGCGCGACGCCGCTGCGCGTTGCGTGCGTCGCTGCACCGCCGAGCTCTTCGAAGGTCACCTCTTCGCCGGTAACCGTCTTGATGATCTCCGGCCCGGTGATGAACATCTGCGAGATCTTCTCGGTCATCAGGATGAAGTCGGTAATCGCCGGCGAGTAGACCGCGCCGCCGGCGCACGGGCCCGCTATTAAGCTGATCTGAGGAATTACGCCGCTCGCCTGAACGTTGCGCCAGAAGATCTCGGCATAGCCGCCCAGCGATACGACGCCCTCTTGAATGCGTGCGCCGCCCGAATCGTTGATTCCGATGAGCGGCGAACCGGTCCGCATCGCAAGGTCCATGACTTTGCAGATCTTCTCGGCAAAGGCTTCACCGAGCGATCCCCCGAGGACCGAAAAATCTTGTGAGAAGAGGAAGATCTGGCGCCCGTCGAGCGTCGCGCGCCCGGTAATGACGCCGTCGCCGAGAAATTCCTTCTCTTCGAGTCCGAACGCGTTCGAGCGATGAACGACGAAGCGATCGAATTCGACGAACGACCCTTGGTCCACGAGCGCGTCCACGCGCTCGCGCGCCGAGCGTTTGCCACGCTCGTGCTGCTTCGCGACCGCATCGGGACCCGCCGGCATCGTCGCCTGTTCGCGTTTACGCCGCAGCTCTTCATATTTCTCCGCGCGACTCTTCACGCACGCCCCTTGCACGCCTCGCACGCTAGCTCCTCGAAACCAGCCCCGCAAGGGACCATGTCGGGATGACAAGGGATGAATGACACGCTGGGAGAGTCGAGAATACCCGCTTCACATGTCGCGCTTCGTTTCCGTTGCCATTCTTTTAACCGTCGTTTCTCTTGCCGTCGGCGGCGCACGCGTCGTTGTTGCAGCCGACCCGCAGATGTTTCCGACCCCACCGCCGGTACCCCCGGAGCGCCCCGTCGGCGTAACCAGGTACGGCGCCTCCGTTACCGATCCGTACCGCTACTTCGAGAATATGAACGATCCGGTGGTGGTGCGCTTCTTCAGAGAAGAGAACGCCTATGCGCGCGCCGTCTTGAACGTCCTCGGTTCGCCGCGACAGCAGCTCTTCGACCGCATAGCGGAACTCGACAATGCCGGATCGATCGTCAACGGCGTGACGCGAGACGGCCCGTACTACTTCTATTTGAAGCTCGATCCCGGCGAGAATTCGCCGAAGCTCTACGTTCGCGATGCGGACGGGGGCATCGAGCGCGTCTTGGTCGATCCGCAGAGTCTTGCAACGGCCGGCCGCCACTACACGATCAACTATTTTCTTCCTTCACTCGACGGGCGATACGCCGCATACGGTATTTCGGAAGGCGGTTCGGAAGCCGCCGTCATCCACGTCGTTGAGACATCAACGGCGCGCGTCCTTCCCGATGCCATCGATCGCGCCTACTACGTCGGAGTGACGAGCTGGCTCCCCGACGACTCGTTCTACTACGTGCGCTTTCCGAAGCTGAAGCCCGGCGAATCCGAGCTCGACAAGGAGACGCGCGGCGTCGCCTATCTGCACGTTCTGGGCGCAGACCCCGATAAGGACGTCGCCGTCTTTGGCTACGGCGTCGATCCGAAGGTGCCGTGCGCGCCGACGGACTTCCCGCTCGTCATTTACTCGCCCGCCTCTCCGTACACGCTCGGCGTCATCGCGCACGGCGTCCAGAACGAGAAGAGGATCTATGCGACGCGGGCAATGGTAAACTCCGGCAACGCCGCCTGGAAGCCGATCGTGACGACCGCGAACGACGTCACCGATTTCGACATCAAGGGCTCGACGATCTACTTGATCACGCATCGGGATGCACCGACCTTTAAAGTCGTTGCGACGTCGCTCGAGCGGCCGAACTTTGCCCAGGCTCGCACCGTAGTTCCGCCGGGCGTCCCAATCGTGGAAGAGCTGGGCGTCGCGGCCGACGGTCTCTACGTCCTCGCTCGTAACGGAGGCTTCGGGCAAATCACGCGCATCTCGCTCGCCGCAGGCGGAGCGCCGGGCGCCACGACGAACGTCGCGTTGCCATTTCAGGGCTCGGTCAACGCCATCAACACCGATCCGCGCGTGCCCGGCGCGGTCTTCGGCTTGACCGGCTGGACGCACTCCCTGCTCTACTATGCGGTCGACGCGAACGGGACGGTCACCGACACGCACCTCAAGGAGCCCGCAAAAGTGGATACGTCGCCCTACACGTCCTCCGAGGTACAGGCTCGCAGCGCCGACGGCACCATGGTGCCGCTCTCGCTCATTTATCGCAAAGACATCGCGCTCGACGGCTCGCACCCAGCCTATTTGCAAGGTTATGGTGCCTACGGAATAGAGCTTTATCCATCATTCAGCGCGACCCGCGTCGCGTGGCTCGAGCGTGGCGGCATCTTTGCGGTCTGCCATCCACGCGGCGGCGGATGGTACGGCGAGGCGTGGCACCGCGCCGGAATGATCGCCACCAAGCCGCACACGTGGCAAGACTTCATCGCGTGCGGCGAGTGGCTCGTCGCGCATAAGTACACGTCACCGGCGCATCTGGCCGGCGAGGGAACCAGCGCGGGCGGAATCACGATCGGGCGCGCGACTACGGCGCGGCCGGATCTCTTCGCCGCCGCCCTCGACGTCGTCGGGGCCAGCAATGCGTTTCGGATGGAGTTCTCGCCGAACGGGCCGCCCAACATTCCGGAGTTCGGCACGGTGCGAAACGAGGTGGGCTTCAGGGCGCTCTACGAGATGGATGCCTACGAACACGTGGTGCCGGGCACGCCGTATCCGGCGGTTATGTTAATCACCGGCTATAACGATCCGCGAGTTGCGCCGTGGGAGCTCGCGAAGTTCGCCGCCAGGCTTCAAACGGCGACCACGAGCGGTCGCCCGATTCTCCTACGCGTCGATTATGATGCGGGACACGGATTCTTGGCTGCGTCGCGTAAGCAGAGCGAAGAGCTCCTTACCGACGAGTACTCCTTCTTACTCTGGCAGTGCGGAGGCCCGGCCTTCGAAAATATCCCAACCCGCATCTTCCCTCGCCAGCCAACAATCTTCGCACACTAACAATAGCTGTGAACGTATTGGCCGACGCCGCTTGACGTAATGCCGAAGAGGCTCGCCCTTCGACTGCGCGCGCTCCGCTCAGGATGACAAAAATTTCCTTCGCGCCTGCGCGAAGCGCAGCCCTGAGCGAGCCGTACGGCGAGTCGAAGGGGACGAGCGGCTCTGAGGCGTTATGTCAGGCGGCGTCGGCGGAGATAGCGGCTACCAAATTCCCAGCATGGCCTTGACATCGTCCGAGGCCATGGTGGCGGGATCCCAGGGCGGCGTGAATGTGATCTCGACGTTGGCGTTCTTGACGCCGTCGATCGCGAGCACGTGATCCTTCACCGATTGCATGAACATCGGTCCCACCGGACACATCGGCGAGGTCAGCGTCATCATGACGTTGACGTTCTCCCCGTTCTCGCCCTCGGCTGTTATATCGTAGACCAGACCGAGCTCGAGTATTCCGAGATTCAATTCGGGGTCTTTCACGTCGACGAGCGCTTCGCGAACCTGCTCGACGGTTGGCATGGGAGCGAGGTTCACTCGCCGCGCGCGGCAAACCTTTGCTCCAGTCAACGGGGTCGCGGCAACGCAGGCGGGCTCGCGGCGGACGGTCACGAAACTGCTGTGGGGCGGTAAGAGTCTTAGGGGAAGGAAAGGAAGAGCCAGACCGATGTCGATGTGGGAGCCCTTCACCGAGCGAGCGCGGCGCAGTATCGTGCTCGCTCAAGAAGAAGCGCAGCGCCTCGGAAACAACTATATCGGAACCGAGCACATTCTGCTCGGCATCATCTCCGAGGGCGAGAGCCTGGCCGCCAAAGTCCTCGAATCGCTCGGCGTCAACCTCGCGAAAGTTCGTCAGGAGGTAGAAGCGATCGTGGGCCGCGGCGGGCAGACCGTCCAACAGGAGATGGTCTTCACTCCCCGCGCGAAGCGCGTGATCGAGCTCGCGTTTGAAGAGGCGCGCCAGCTCAATCATAACTACATCGGAACCGAGCACTTGCTTCTCGGCTTGATCCGCGAGGGCGAGGGGGTCGCGGCTCGCGTGCTGACCAACCTGGGGGTCGATCCGGCGAAAGTCCGCGTGCAGACGACTTCGCTGCTCGGCGCTGAGGGCCAGCCGGCCACGCCCAAAGGCAAAAGCAAGACGCCCACCCTCGACGCCTACGGGCGCGATCTTACGCAGCTCGCGCGCGACAACAAGCTCGATCCGGTCATCGGACGCAACACCGAAATCGAGCGCGTCATCCAAATCCTTTCACGGCGCACGAAGAACAACCCGGCGCTCATCGGCGAACCGGGCGTCGGCAAGACGGCGATCGCCGAGGGCCTCGCGCAGCGTGTGATCAAAGGCGACATTCCGGAGCCCTTGCGCGAACGGCGTGTCATCACGCTCGATCTAGCCGGTTTGGTTGCCGGAACCAAGTATCGCGGCGAGTTCGAGGAGCGGATGAAACGCGTCATGGACGAGATCCGCGGCGCCGCGGGCGAGATCATTCTCTTCATCGACGAGCTGCACACGCTCGTGGGCGCCGGCGCGGCCGAAGGCGCTATCGACGCGAGCAACATCATCAAGCCGGCCCTCGCGCGGGGCGAGCTGCAGTGCATCGGCGCGACGACCCTGAACGAGTTTCGCAAGCATATCGAAAAAGACGCGGCGCTCGAGCGGCGCTTCCAACCGGTCATGGTCGGCGAGCCGACGGTCGCCGAGACGATCGAGATCCTCAAAGGCTTGCGCGATCGTTACGAAACGCACCATAAGGTGCAGATTACCGACGAAGCGCTGGCGGCGGCCGCGAAGTTGGGCGACCGCTACATCACGGACCGCTTCCTTCCCGACAAAGCAGTCGATCTGATCGACGAGGCGAGTTCGCGCGTGCGCCTACAGGCGACGCTGCCGCCTCCGGCAATCCGCGAGGCCGACGCGCAGCTGCGCAGTCTCATCGCCGAAAAAGAGGCCGTCGTCAAGAATCAAGAGTTTGATAAGGCCGCATCGATTCGCGACCGCGAAGAGAAGCTGCGCCTGGAGAAGGCGCATCTCGAGCAGGAGTGGCGGGAGCGCAAGGCCGCGAGCGAGCGCATCCTTCGCGTTACCGCCGATAACATCGCCGAGATCGTCTCTGCGTGGACGAAGATACCGGTCAGTCGTCTCGCTGAAGCCGAGACGGAGAAGCTGCTCAAGATGGGCGAGCTGCTTCACAAGCGCGTCGTCGGGCAGGAAGAGGCGATCCAAGTGATCACGCGAGCGATTCGCCGCTCTCGCGCCGGTTTAAAGAATCCGAATCGGCCGATCGGCTCGTTCATTTTCCTGGGTCCGACGGGTGTCGGCAAGACCGAAGTGGCACGGAGCGTGGCGGCCTTCCTCTTCGACGACGAAGAGTCGATGATTCGCATCGATATGTCCGAGTACATGGAGAAGTACTCGGTCAGCCGTCTCGTCGGCGCGCCGCCGGGATACGTCGGTTACGAAGAAGGCGGACAGCTCACCGAAGCGGTGCGCCGCCGCCCCTATTCGGTCGTGCTGCTCGACGAGATTGAGAAGGCGCACCCCGACGTCTTCAATCTCTTGCTCCAAGTGCTTGAAGACGGCCGCCTGACCGACTCTCAGGGACGCCAGGTCGATTTCAAGAACTCGGTCATCGTCATGACGAGCAACGTCGGCGCGATCGGAATGACGACGACCACCGACATCGGCTTCCGTCCGCAGAAGCTCTCGGCCGAGGACGAAGTGAAAGCGTACGACCGCATGAAGAACCGTGTGATGGAAGAGGTCAAACAGACGTTCCGTCCGGAGTTTCTCAACCGCGTCGACGAAGTCGTCGTCTTCCATCAGCTCACGCGCGAACAGATCGAGCAGATCGTGACGCTCGAGCTCGAGAAGGTCGTGCGCGAGGTCCGCGCGCAAGAGATGGAGCTAAAAGTTACCGACGCCGCCAAATCGCTGCTTGCGAAGAAGGGCTGGGATCCCCAGTTCGGCGCCCGTCCGCTGCGCCGTGCGATTCAGCGCTCGGTCGAGGACGAGCTCGCCGAGGAGATGCTCAAAGGCTCGTTCGGCTCGGGCGATCACATTCTGGGCGACGTCGATCCGGAGGATCCGGAGAAACTCAAATACTCGAAGATCCCGTCGGTTGAGCCTCCCGCCGCACCATCGCCGGAAGCTGCCGTAACGTAGGCCGCTGCTCGCCTTTCTCCTCGCAACCGTCCTTGCGCAGGCTATTGCGGGCGCGCTGACGCTCTCCGTCACTGGCCTCGCCCTCAATCCGGCGCAGCAGCAGATCGTCAGCGTCGCGGGCGCGACGGCGCCGCTTCAGGCGACGCTCGATCAAAAGCTCGTCAATGTGAGCGTTGCCGCCGACGGTACCAGCGTCACGATCACGGCCACGCAGGCGACCGGCAACGATACGCTGCATCTCACGGACGCCAGCGGCTTGCACGCCGACTTGCCGATTCGTGTGGCTTTTAATGCCGGAACGATCGTGCCGCAGACCACGCTCACCGTAACCGGCGAGCCTGCCCAAGCCGACTGGCTCGCGTCGCAAGTGACGAGCTGGGTAACCCGCCTCACTAGAGCACTGCCGGGCGCTCAGATAACGATCGGCGGGGTGAGCCCGCCGCCGGGCGCGCTCTCGCCGGGCGAGAGGGCGCAGTTCGTCGTGCCGGTGCAGATTGCGGGCAATAGCCGGTACTTCGACCAATCGGGCTCGACGACGGTCGACGTGCAGAATCTTGCGCTTGGGCCCTTCTCGCCGGACCTGCTCTTTTACGACGACGATCCCGAGCACGTCACCGCGGACGGCGTACTCTTTCGCGGCACCGTAACGGCGTCGCAACCGGCCCGGCTCTACTACTACCATGACGACGCGGCCGATCCCAGAACGCTCGTGGTTGCGCTGACCAGCGACTCCCAAGATCCAACCTCGGTGCAGCTCGTCGATGCCTCGGCCGGTCCCAATATGGACGTCATGCACGTCGGTCAGACCTTGACCAAGAACTTCTTGCTGACGAAAGCGCACGAGGAGGGCGTCGTCGTAAATCTCTCCCAGGATGACGCCTATCTGCTCGCCGATGCGCCGATGGCGGCGCGCCAGCTTGTCTCGGGGACCGTGGATCTGCGCGTGCTCTCCGGGGGGCCGGTCGTGGTGACGGTTCTGGCCGTCTCCGCGGGCATCGATCCGCGCAGCCTGCTCGACGGACCGGTTCTCCCCGGCGACGGACACCATCGCACCGGCGTCTTTAAGATCGGCGGACTCGGCTCCGATGTGCTGACCTACAGCGCGGGCGCACCGGATGCAACCCTGGTCATCGGCGATACGGAACCGACGCCTCCGAGCGCCGATCCGGCCGCACCCGGGCATGACTACGGCGATTACGGCCTGGTGCATACGATCGACCTTACGATGGCTAATCCGAGCGCCGCTCCCGCTGCCGCCTATCTCTTTTTCAAACCGCTCGCGGGGCCGGCGCGAGGCAGCTTCCTCGTCGACGGAAATCTCGTCGACATCGGTTGCGTCCGTCTGCCGACACCATACCAAATCACTTCGTTCGAGCTGGCTCCGGGCCAGACGTATCACATCGTCATCCGCACGATGACCGACGGCGGCTCTTTCTATCCCGCCGAAATCGGCCTCACTGCGAATCCACCGCAGCCGGCCGCGCCGCCGATCACCGCCCCCGACGGCTGTTTCCCAAAACCTGAGGCATCCCCAGTCCCCCGATGACTGCGCCAGAGGGCGAGTCAAAGGTCGTTCTTCTCGTACGCTTGCTCAATGCGATCGATCAAGGCCGGCATTCTTTCGAGGATCTCAAGGATCGCATCGCCGAGGGCGGCAAGCGCCCGAGCACGCGCAGCCTGCGCCGGTATCTCGCGATCCTTACCAACGCCGGTTTTCCGTTATACTTCGATCGCGCCGCGAACCTCTATCGCTTCGCGGGAGGCTACAGCCTCAAACGGCTCGATCTCTCCAGCGGAGAGCTCTTTGGGCTCGTCGCTTTGCGTGCTCTCGGGGCGAGCATCGGCGGAACGATCGGCTCTTCGATCGATGAGGTGGCGGAGAAACTCGTAGACAGCGCCGGCCGCGGGGCGCGCGCTCGCGTCGAGGCAGCGTCGCCGATGGCCTTTCGGCTCTCAGAGATTCGGCTCGACCAGCGCGGCGAACGCGCCTTCGCGCTGCTCTCGTCGGCGGAGCGCACCTCACGCAGCGTGCGCTTCGCCTATCGCGACAAAGAAGGGAGGGCGAGTACCCGCACGGTCGACCCATACGGCTTCATCGTGAATGCTGGGCGCGTCTACTGCGTCGCGTACGATCAGACACGACGGGACATGCGGACCTTCGCGGTCGACAGCGTGAGCGGACCGCGGGTCCTCGCGCGGACGTTCGTTCGTCCCAAGGGTTTTAACGTCGAGGCCTATGCGGCCGCGTCGATCAGCGGCGTGCTGCACGCCGACGAAACGACCGAAGTACGCGTTCGTTTTGCGCCGCGGGTTGCGAAGGCCGCCATCGCGGCTCGGGTCGTCGCCGAACGCGAGGTTACCGATGGCGAGGATGGTTCCGCGGAGATCGCCTACCGCGTCGCCGACGTGGACGAGCTCGTTCGCTGGGTCCTTGGCTGGGGCAGCCAAGCCGAAATCATTGCGCCCCCCGCTGCGCGCACCCGCATCGCCCAGCTCGCCAACGAGATTGCCTCTAAGTATACTTAGCATCCGATAGCATCTCTTAGCGAGGGCGTTGGCGGCCTTGGCCCCCTTCAGCAAGGCTCGTTGACAAGGGGTGAGAAGCCTCCAGCTCTGCATACCTCTTAAGCGAGAAGTGTTGGACGCGTCGTATGCTGCAAGCGGGGCGTGCGACTTTTTCGGGCCAGCCATGGAGGGCTGCTCCAAAACTTCGTTCTCCCGAAAAAGCGCACGAGCAGGAGCGAACAGGAGGCGAGCGACGAGCGTCCCCGCGGCAGCATACGGCGCAACCAACACTTCGGAGCGCCAATTACGAAACCCGCCGAGGCGATCGCCGCGACGGGCTCCGACGTATTCACTCACCTACCTCGCCTGTTTGGCTTTCCTTGCGGAGGCCCCACTGACGCCGACTGGCGGTTTGACCTTTGCCTCGGAATCGTTACTCATCGTAACGTTTCCGGTTGCATCGGTCGCGAACGATACGTACGTCACACTTCGAAGATTCGAAGCTCGAGCATCGTACCACGGCCCGCGATGCGACGACAAGCGCCCGCTTAAGGAATTCACAATCTGTCCACAATTATTTTTCGTTATGCACATATGACGGCGCCCTTCAGCGCCGCGGGTAGGCATAGCGCGCGCATCGAAGAGCGAGGCCGATGGTGTTGCTGACCGTCTTTCTGCTCGCGCAGAGCTTCTTCGGGACGTTGCCGATTGACGGAATCCGCTGCGACCAGCAGGAAGGCGCGGTCGAGCACATCCACGTCAACCTGCAGCTCTTCAATCGCGGCCGCTCCGTCGCCGTGCCTGCCCAAATCGGTATCCCGCAAGGGTCCAATTGCCTTTACTGGATCCATACGCACAGCGGCGACGGCTTCATTCATATTGAGTCGCCGGTGAAGCGCGCTTTCGACCTTGGCGAATTCTTCGATATCTGGGGACCGGAGCTGAGCTGGGCGCAAGCCGCGAGCTTGACCGCGCCGCACGGCCGGCAGCTCGCGATCTGGGTCGACGGCCAAGCGTGGCATGGCGCCAATCCGCGCAACATCACCTTGCACGACCACGAGACCATCCTGATTCAGAACGGGCCGCCCTTCGCGAAGCCGGCGCGCCCCGACTGGTCGCAGCTTTGACGGTCGTCGAGCTTGACGGCCATCGGCTGACGCTGGAGGCAATTGAAGCGGTTGCCCGGGGCGCGTCCATACGAATTGCAGCCGGTGCGCGCAAGCGGGTTGCGCGAGCGCGTGACTTCGTCGAAGCCCGGTTCGCGGACGGAGAGGCGATCTACGGCGTAACGACCGGCTTCGGACGGCTCGCGAGCATTTCCATCGATCCGGTCGATGCGGTCGTGCTCCAGCTCAACCTCGTGCGCAGCCATGCCGCCGGAACGGGGGAGCCGCTCGATATCCCTAGCGTCCGCGCGGCCGGGGTGTTGCGAGCGAACTCGCTCTCGGCCGGACACTCCGGCGTAAAGCCCGAGACGCTCGATCTGATCGTCGCGATGCTCGAGCGCGGCGTTACGCCCGTCGTGCCGTGCCAAGGTTCGGTCGGCGCGAGCGGCGATCTCGCGCCCCTCGCGCACATGACGCTGACGCTCATCGGTGAAGGAGAGGCGTTCTACCGCGGCGAGCGCCTTCCGAGTGCCCTTGCGCTCGAGCGCGCGGGGCTCGCGCCGATCGCACTCGGCGCGAAAGAGGGACTCGCGCTCGTCAACGGGACGCAAGTGATGACGGGCATCGCAGCGCTTGGCGTCTTGCGTGCGGAGCGGCTCGCCGCCGCGGCGGACGTGATCGGCGCGATGTCGCTCGAAGCCTACCTCGGCAGCGAACGCGTCTTCGATCGCCGCCTCAACGATCTACGCCCGCATCCCGGCCAAGAGCGGGTGGCCGCGAATTTGCGAGCCCTGCTTGCAGGGTCGGAGATCGTGCAGTCGCACGCGGAGTGCGACCGCGTCCAAGACCCGTACTCCTTTCGCTGCATCCCGGTCGTGCACGGTGCCGTTGGGGACTCGCTAGCCTACGTACGCCGGGTAACCGAGATCGAGGCCAATTCCGTCACCGACAATCCGCTGGTCTTCCCCGAGGACGGCGAGTTCATTTCCGGCGGCAACTTCCACGGCGAACCTATCGCGCTCGCGATCGATTTCCTAAAGATTGCGATCTCGGAGCTCGCCTCGATCGCCGAGCGACGGCTCTACCTTTTGCTCAACGGCGAGGATCGCGGCCTGCCCCTCTTCCTCGCATGCCGATTGGGCCTCGAGTCCGGCCTGATGATCGTGCAGTATACCGCCGCCGCCCTCGTCAACGATAACAAGGGCTTAGCCTGGCCCTCGAGCGTCGATTCGATTCCCACGTCGGCCGGCCAAGAGGATCACGTCAGCATGGGGATGACCTCGGCCAACAATCTGCCGCGCGTCCTCGATAACGTCGAGGGCGCGCTCGCCTGCGAGCTTTTGGCCGCGCTTGCCGCAACGGATCTGCGCCGCCCTTTGCGCTCGGGCAAAGGAACGCAAGCCGCGCACGCCGCGGCCCGCGAGGCAATTGCGGCGTGGACCGGCGATCGGCCGCCGGCGCCGGACATCGCGACCGCCCGGGAGCTGATCCGGTCCCATCGGCTCGTTGCCGCCGCCGAGTCGGCGATCGAGCGTCAGCTCACAGCGTGATGTTGAACTGCAGGTAGGCGTTAAACGGGTTCGGCAGCACGAACGCGTTGGTATCGGCATATGCCGGGATGTACGATTGCATGAAGGCGGGATTGAGCGGGACGCCGTTGGCCTTCACATCGTTTGGCGACGTCCCGTTGTAGAAGTTCGAGACGTAGTAGAAGTTGTCGGCGTAACCGCACGTATAGCTGTTTGGCGGGAACTGCTTGGTCCACGGCTCCGAGGAGCCGCCGAAGCACGCGTTCACGAGGTTCGCCAGGAGCAGGTTTGCCTTGATGCGCGGGCTCAGCTGATAGCCGAGCTGGAGGCTCACGTTGAGCTGATTAGGCTGGCGGAAGGCGCCGAAGCTGTCGAAGACGCCGGTCTGCGGGTTCGGAATGAAGAGCTCGCCCGGCGACGTGCCGTTCTGCGTGGCTGCCAAGCCGCAGGTCGTGTAGTCGGCTTGGAGCCCGTGATGCGGCGCGCCGGGAATCTTCACCGAGTTCCCGGTGCAAGTGCGCGGGTCGATGCCGAGCACGTCGGCCGGATTGCCGTAGGGCTCGCCTTCGTTGAACGTTACTGCCGGGGTTATGTTGAACCGATTATGCCGGTAATTCACGATCGCGCTCAGTACATTCGGCGATAAATAGGCGTAATCTAAACCTACGGGATACCAGCCGTTTCGAGCGAGCAGCGGTTGAGGTGCCATCACGTAGTACGGATTCCAGATCGGCGGATTGTACTTAGGGTTGAGCTGCGTGCAGCTTGGATCGGGAAAGACATGACCGACCTTGTTGTTCTCGTAGCATTGCGAGCCGCCACCGGCTCGGGTGAGCCCGTTGAAGTTCGCGATATCCTGATTGTATGGATCGATCGGATTGATTGACGTTCCGGGATAGCTGTCCCATCGCTCGGCGGCATTTGTGTAGGTATAAGAGATCAAGAATGAGAGCCCGTTCTTGCTGAAGTCGCCCTTAGTGAACTCCGTTTCGAAGCCGTCGACGCGCTCCACGCCTGAGTTAAGACCGCCGCCGAGTCCGAACGGGAGCGCGATCCCGTAGACCTGATTGGTCGCATAGCGGTAGTAGGGCGTCACTTTGATGGACATGTCGGTGCCTTTGAATCGCCGCTCGTACGACGCGTCGTAGTTGTTGGAATACTGCACGAGTGCGTTGTGGAGCGGGGTGGTATAGCCATACTGCCAGAACGCCTGGAAGAGGTCGTAGGCCAAGTTGTTATCCTTGGCATTGTACTGTACTTGATAGGTCTCGGGCTCTTGCGCGTAGCGGCCCGCTGAGAAGCGCAGTACCGTATCGGGATTGAGCGTATAGGTTGCGCCGACGCGCGGCGTGAATGCGTAATCGGCTATCGATGGCGGATAGTTGTTGCTGAGCAGCAGGTGCCCGTCCTGACCGTTGGGATGCACCGTCTGGACCGGATGCGCCGGAATCGAGTTGTCGATCGGACAGTTGAAACCGATGAACGGGATCGGAGGGCGTCCGCTCGCGGGCGGCGTTGGAATAAAATACGGCGCAAGCGTCACCGGGTTATAGCAGAACTCGTTTTGGCCCGCTAGAAACCAAAAGTTCTGCCCAGCGTTCGACGTGTTGGCCAGGTTGTATTCGTAAATCTCGTCGCGCAGGCCGATGTCGATGTTGAGCTTATCGGTCGGATTCCAAAGGTCTTGCAACGCGATCGCGGTGAAGTTCGGCTCGACGGTGTTGAGGAAGCCGGAGTTGCCTGTGTACGTGACCTGCCAGCTCGCGCCCGGAACGGTTGGGCCGGAGGGTTCGGGGTCGACGAACGTCCCGCTCGTCAGCGCGCTGTTGCACGGCGCCGGTTGGCCCTGCTGGTAGACCTGGCCGCCCTTATAGACGCTACCCGTGTAGTAGGCGAAGCACTCAGACCCGTTCGTAAGATTGGTTGCGAATGTATCGGGATAGTTGTTGAAGTTGTTGTTGTTATAGCGATTCGTCGTGGCGGTTATGTAGTTTGTGTCGAAGGTCAAGAGATGCTCGGAGCTGATCTGATCGGCAAACGTGAACGAGAGCCCGCGCGTGTGCGACTCGAGCTCGTAGTCGTAGCTGAGGGCGCCGAATCCATAGAACGGCGTGCCGTAGCTCAGCGCGCTGGCCTGGAGCCAATCAGAGTAGAACGTGTAGCCGTAGATCCGGAAGTACGCGTTTGAGCCCATGTTGTGCTGGTATTGCAGCTTGAAGATCGAGGCGTTGTTCCAAAACGAGTCGCGATTGTCGGGCGGTACGGCCGAATACGTTCCACCTGGACAGGCACCGGCAATAATCGGGGGCGTTCCAACCGGCGCGTAGGGCGTAATGTTCGCACAGCGATTGCCGGGCGAGCTCGGAGCGAAATAAGGGACGGGCGAAATGCCCGTCGGACTCTCGCCAAAGTGTGTTCCACTCGGCCAGGTGACGAAGTCGGGCCAGACTTCGGGCACCGCGTATTGCGGGCCGAACTCGTACTGGCTCAGCTCCGTGATGACGTTCGGGCCCAAGTCGTCTTGCGAGCTGTAGAATTGCGTCTGCAGCGCTACGACGTTGTAGAGCACTTGGACGTCGTCGCGTCCGGCGTCGTGCCGGTGCGGAATTCCGATATGGAGGTTGACGACGTTTTCGCGGTCCGCGAGGTTCGAGACCCCGTAGGCGGAGTACGCCGGCGTGATCGTTGCGTAGCAGCCCGGATCGTTGGCGACGCCGGCCGGGAGCCGGACGTAGCCCGGTTGTCCCGGATTGAGGGTGAACGGGTTCCAGATCGGCGACGGGTTCGGTCCGTCGTAGTAACCTTGTCCGCTTGGTGGCGTGTAGCCGCACGACGGATAGACGCCTGCGAAGTAGAGGTTTGCGGTGTTGAAGGCGATCGCCGGATAGCCCCAGACGTCGCCGAGGTTGGAACCGTTGAACTGGTTGAGGTATCGGTAATCCTGATTGTAGCCGCCGATGCCGACGTAATAGGAGAAGAGCCGGTCGGGCGTTGCGCCGCCGACTTCCACCTGCAAGGTGTGGTAGTACGTCGGCGTGCCGATCCCGCCGTTGACGGTCGCGTAGCCCGGATAGGTGCCCGTCTTGATGACTTGGTTGATGAATCCCGCGAGCCCGCTGGTGCTCTCGCCGGCCGTACCGCCCCCGGCGTAGATCTGCAGCTCTTGCTGCCCAAGCGTCCCGGCCGTGCTGCCGGGATAGTTGTCGAACGAGCGGTTCACCGGAACGCCGTCGAACTCGTAGCCGATCTGGTCGTAATCGCCGCCGCGGATGTAGACGACCTGCGCCCAACCCTGCTGGTTGGGCGGAACGAACGTTCCCGGGACCGCGGAGATTGCCGAATAGGCGTTGTTGAGATTGCCGCCGCCGCCGAGCCCCGCTGCGGCTTGCGTTACGGTCGAATTCACCGAATAAACGTCGCTCGTCGTGCCGGATTTCACGAGGTCCATCGACGAGCGCGCCGTGACGCGCGCGATCGTCCGCAGCGACGGGGCGAGCGTGACGCGAATCGTCTGCACTTGGTCGGCAAAGACCGAGATGCCGGTCAGCGATGAGGTTTCGAAACCCGTCTTGGTTGCCGTCAGCGTATAGGTGTCGGGGGCGAGCGAGAGAAATCCGAAACGCCCGGACGCGTCGGTCGTAACCGTCGCCGTCTGCGACGCGCTCACCGCCACGATCTGCACGCCGGCGAGCGGCGCTTTCGCCGTGCTCACGACCAGGCCCGTAATCGCGCCGGTCGTTCCCGCTCGCGCGCAGAACGCGCCCGCAGCAAATCCGGCCGCAAGCGCAGCAACGAAAATCGACCGTTTCAGAACGTGCTCCATTGAGCTTGATTATCGACAGCAAAGGGCTTGTCCTCGCCCCAAAGAATTCTGTAACGCATGAGCGTAACGGCGGGACCGCGCGTCGTGCGGGCGCCACGCGGCACGGAGATCTCGTGTGCGGGGTGGCCGCAAGAAGCCGCCTTGCGCATGTTGATGAACAACCTCGATCCGGAGGTCGCGGAGCACCCCGACGAGCTCGTCGTCTACGGCGGCAACGGACGAGCCGCGCGCTCTTGGGAGGCCTTCGATGCAATCGTTCGGACGTTGCGGCGTTTGAAGGGCGATGAGACGCTCATCGTTCAGAGCGGTAAGCCGGTCGCGGTCTTCAAGACTCATCCGCGTGCGCCGCGGGTCCTCATCGCCAATGCAAACCTAGTGCCGAAATGGGCCGATTGGACGGTCTTTCGCGAGCTCGAAAGACAGGGGCTGACGATGTACGGCCAGATGACGGCCGGATCGTGGATCTACATCGGAACGCAAGGCATCGTTCAGGGAACGTACGAGACCTTTGCCGAGCTGGCTCGTCAGCGCTTCGGCGGATCGCTCGAGGGGCGAGTTACCTTGACGGCCGGCGTGGGCGGTATGGGCGGGGCGCAGCCCCTCGCGATCGCAATGAACGGCGGCATCTCTCTCATCGTCGACGTCGATCGCGCGCGCCTAGAGCGCCGGCGTGAGTTGCGCTACCTCGATCGGGTCGTCGAAACGCGGGAGGCCGCGCTGCAGGAAGTCGAGCGAGCGCGGCTCGCCGGGAAAGCCGTCTCGATCGGCTACGAGGGGAACGCGGCGATCGAGTTTCCCGAGCTCTACCGGCTCGGCTTTCGCCCAGACGTGGTAACCGATCAAACGCCGGCGCACGATCTGCTCAACGGATACGTCCCCGCGGGCCTTTCGCTCGCGCAGGCAGCCGAGCTGCGGTCGCGCGATCCGGGCGAGTACGAGCGCCGCGCGCTGGAGAGCTGCCGAGTTCACGTCGAGGCGATGGTTCGCTATCTCGACGCGGGCGCGGTGGTCTTCGATTACGGAAACAATCTTCGCGCCCAAGCGCAGCGCGCCGGCTACGCACGCGCCTTTGCTTTCCCCGGTTTCGTTCCGGCGTTTATTCGTCCGCTCTTCTGCCGCGGCTCGGGACCGTTCCGGTTCGCCGCGCTATCGGGCGATCGTGACGACATCGCGCGCTGCGACGAGAAGCTGCTCGAGCTCTTTCAGGAGAACGCTTCGCTGGGTCGCTGGATTCGTCTGGCCCGCGAGCGCGTCGCGTTTCAAGGTTTGCCGGCGCGGATCTGCTGGCTCGGCTACGGCGATCGCGCCAAGGCCGGGCTTGCCTTCAACGAGCTGGTACGCACGGGCGCCTTGAAGGCGCCGATCGTCATCGGCCGCGATCACTTAGATACCGGCAGCGTCGCCTCGCCCTACCGCGAGACCGAAGCGATGCGGGACGGCAGCGACGCGATCGCGGATTGGCCGATTCTCAACGCGCTGCTCAACGCCTCGGCCGGTGCGCATTGGGTGAGTTTCCATCACGGCGGGGGCGTCGGAATCGGGTATAGCTTGCACGCCGGCATGGTCGTCGTCGCCGACGGCAGCGAGGACGCTCGCGACCGCCTCGGCTGCGTGCTTACCACCGACCCCGGACTCGGCGTCGTGCGCCACGCCGACGCCGGTTACGAGATTGCGATCGAAACCGCCGACGCAAAGGGCATTGATTGGCGCCTCTGATCGTCCGCGCCGGGACGATCGTCACCTGCGATACCGAGGCTCCGCAATGCGGCATTGATTTCGACGCGCTCGGTCGCATCGACGACGCAGCGCTCCTCATCGAAGACGGCATCATCACCGCGGTCGGCCCCGAAGCTGTCATCCTGACGCTGAGCGAGCGAAGCGAGTCGAAGTGGATCGATCTCCGCGACTGCGTCATCGTGCCGGGCCTTGTCGACGCGCACGCGCACCCGCTCTTTGCCGGCGATCGGGAGCCCGACTTCGCAGCGCGCGTCCGCGGCGAGCCCGCGCCGCTTGGAATGCTCTATACGATCGAGCGGACGCGCGAGGCGCTCCTCGATCCCGGCGCGTTCTACGAGCGAACGATTCGCCCCCGGCTGCGGACGATGCTCGCGCACGGCACCACGACGCTCGAGACCAAAACGGGGTACGCTCTCCATAAGCCCGGCGAATCGGCGCTGCTCGATCTGATCGCACGGCATCGCGACGATCCCGACGTTCCGCACCTCGTCGCAACCTTTCTGGGCGCGCACGCCCTGCCGCCGGAGTTCACGCGCGAAGAGGCCTTCGTCGATTATCTGATCGATCAAGTGATTCCGGCAGCCGCCGCGCATGGCGCGGTTTACGCCGACGCATTCTGCGAGCCGGGATTCTTTTCACCCGAGCAGACGCGCCGCTATCTAGACGCAGCCCGTTTGCACGGAATGCGACTACGGGTGCACTGCGACGAGATGTCCTACGGCGGTGCGGCCGAGATGGCGGCGCACCTCGGGGTCGATGCCGTCGACCACTGCAACTGCATTCGAACGTACGACGTCGGCGCCATCGTCGAGCGGAGAATCGTTACCGTCGCGTGCCCCGCAACGATTGCGTATCTCGATCTGCCCACGCGCGCGCCGGTGCGCGCGCTGCTCGAAGCCGGAGGTGCGGTCGCGCTCGCAAGCGATTATAATCCCGGTACCTCGCCCTGCTTCAATCTGCAAACCGTCGCATTCTTCGGCCGAAAGCTTTTCGGTCTCTCTGCCCCCGAAGCGCTCTACGCCGTGACGCGCGCGGCCGCCCATTCGCTACGAGTCGATGCAGGGCGAATTCGTCCCGGCGCTCGCGCGGATTTCGTCGCGCTGAGGATCGAGTCGCCCGACGAGTTCGGCTGGCAGTTCGGCGGCAATCTGGCCGCCGCCGTCGCCAAAGATGGCGAACTCGTCTCGGCATGATCGACGAGCTCGTCCGTTGTTCTCGCGCGATCGTTTCGGGCGAAGCGCGTAAGGACTATGCGTTCGTCGTGCGCGACGGCGTCATTGCCGCCGCCGGCGCATACCGCGAGCTTCGTCAGCACGCGCGCAAGCTCGGCGTGCGCTCGTTTCCTGACGACCGTCTCATCGTTCCCGGGTTCATCAACGGCCATAGCCACGCATACCAAATCCTGCTGCGCGGCTGGGCCGACGATTGGCCCTTTGGAAAATGGCGCAGCGACGCGTTGTATCGCGTCGTGCCGCGCCTGACGCCCGACGACGTCTACTGGACCTTCGTCGCCGCGTTTTCCGAGATGCTTGCCGCCGGGATCACCACGGTCGCCGAGTTCTTCTATCTCAACGGCGGGGGAAACGAGTACGCCGAAGCCGCGATTCGGGCGGCGCGCGACACCGGCATCAGGCTCGTCCTGGCACGGACGTGGATGGACGCCGAGTATGCGCCGGCGCAGTTCCGCGAAAGCATTGACCTGGCCGCCGAGCGGACGCGCGATCTCATGCAGCGCTATCCGGAGGCAAACGTTTGCGTGGCGCCGCACTCGCTTCACGCAGCCTCACACGCGATGATTCGCGCCGCCGCGTCCTTTTCGCACGAGTTCGATTGCATGCTTCACATCCACGTCGCCGAAGCGCGCTATGAAGGCGAGGAGACGCGACGCACGTACGGCCGTTCGCCGATCGAGCTGCTCGACGATTTAGGCGCTCTGAACCAGCGTACCGTCGCCATCCACGGGATCTATCTCTCCGACGAGGATATGCGGCTGCTCGCGAAGAGCGGCGCGCGCCTCGTCCACAATCCGATGACGAACCAATATCTCGGCGACGGCATCTGCGACATCGCGCGTCTGCGATCGAAGGGCGTGACGATCGGACTTGGAACCGATGCCGACGTGCGCCCGTCAATCATCGACGAGATGCGCGCGGCAGCGTTGCTGCAGAAAATTCTTCATCTCGACGGCGCGGCGTTCGATGCGGCGGGGGCCTTCGCGCTGGGCACGGTCGAGGGAGCGAGAGCGTTACGTCTGACGGGAGGCGATCTCGTCGCCGATTCGCCGGCGGATTATGTGGTGCTCGACGCATCGAAAATCGACCCGTGGTCGCCGCCCGTGAATGCGGTAGTCTATCGCGGGGAGGAAGCGTGGGTCCAAGCGACGTTTGTGGGCGGACGCCGCGTCTATGTCGGCGAGCCGTCACCGCTCGCACGCCGCGCGCGCGAAGCGACTGCGGCGATCGCAGAGCGGGTTTCCTTCGAGGCTTGAGTGAAATCGCCAGGCCATGAGCAAGCGGACGATACTCCTGGGAACGATCGCCTTGGCGATGCTTGCCGCGTGCGCAAGCGGTAAATCGACGCAAAATACGGTCTCGACGGCGGCTCCGCCGGCGGGCGTAGCCGCGCACGCCACGCCGCCCGATTGCCGGGGCGAGTCCGCGGTCTGGGTGATCCAAGGCGCGAAAGTCTATCTGCTGCCGGGCGACGCGCTCTACGGCAGGACCAAGCGGGGCGAGTACCTCTGCCTCCCCCAAGCGGAATCGGCGGGCTTCCGGGCGGCGCGCCGTCCCATCCGCCATGACCGCGAGAAGAAGTCGGAATGACCAGCCAAACAGGTGCGTGCAAGCACTTGCATTGACACGGCGCCGCATGCTAGACTCTGCGTGCAAGTACACGCTTGCGGCATAGTCATGAAGAATCCATGCAAGTCTGGTCTGCGGCTTTCTCTCGGGACGGCGGCGCTCGTTGTGGCGACATTGGGCGCCGGGCCGGCCGGCGATGCGGTGCCTCCCGCCGAGGTTATGCCGGCGCCGCTCGATGCCCAGGCGATCGTCGAGCGCATGGCCGGCCGCAACCCGATGCTGCGGTCGTACCGGGCGCGCGTCCACGTCGAAATCCGAATGTTCAGTTTCCCGTTCCTGGCGCCGAAGCTCGACGGCACCTCCTATTTTAAGCGGCCCGATCTGTACGAAGTCGTCTTCGATCGAATGCCCGGCTACGCGCGCGGTTTTCAGCGCCTCTTCAACGATATCGGTAATCCGCGAGCGTGGGAGAAGGACGAGATAATTACCGTCGCGGGAACTTCCTCGCTCGAAGACCGGCCGGTGGTCGTGCTACGAATGACCAAGCGGATTCACAGCGACATCCTCGACCACACCCTCGTATACGTCGACCCGGCCGATTACGCGCTCCTGCAGATGGAGTGGTACTACACCAGCGGTGGGAAGATCACGATGTCGCAGCAATATCGCATGCAGGGCAACTATTCGGTGCTCTCGCGGCAGCACGCGACGATCAACATCCCGCACGTTCGCGCCGTGGCGGACGCGGCCTACGGAACGTACGAGACGAACGTTCCCATCGGAACCAGGGGGTCGCTGCCGTGATCGAGACCCGCAGGCCGATCGAGAGCGGACGATCTGCATCGCCGGAGGAGACGCGCGAGCGAATTCTCACCGCCGCGCGCGAGGTAATCGGTCGCAAGGGTAAACGCGGGGCGACGACGCGCGAAATCGCAGAGGTGGCCGGCGTCAACGAAGCGACCATCTTTCGCCATTTCGGCACGAAAGAGGCGCTGCTCGTCGCCTGCGCGCAGCACTTTTGCGGCTACTTGGAACTTGCGGACGTCGCGGCGCAGCTCACCGGTGATCTCGGCGACGATCTGCTTGCCCTCGCCCGTCTGATGCTGACTCGTTTCGAGTCGTTACAGGACATGATCCGGTGGTCGCTCGTCGAGGAAGAGTACGAAAAGGATATTTTCGCGGAGACGGCCTGGCGGCCGCAGCTCGCGATCGTGGCGATCATGACGGTATTCATGCGACGCCGTATCGAGGCCGGCGAGCTGCAAGGCGACGCTCAGAAGCTTGCTATGGTCTTCTTGGGCTTCGTCTTCATGCACGCCCTGGGGCGCAAGAAATTTCCGGATTCGCCGCTCCATCGGGGCGATCCAGAGGCGGCGCTCCGCTTTTACGTCGACGTCTTCTTGAACGGGGTAAGGAAACGATAATGGATACGCGAGAGGTAGACCAGCAGAAGACGGTCACCGGTCCGAAAGGAAACGGAACCGGCGTGGCGGCCGCAGATGCACGATCGGACGATTCCGTCGAGTCGCAGCCGCGCTCCCGCAAGCCGATCGTCTTCGCCATCGCCGCGGCGATCGTCATCGCGATCGCGGTGATTTGGGGCGTGCCCTGGTTGAACTTCACGCTCTCCCATGAAGGCACCGACGACGCGCACGTGGCCGCCGACGAAGTCGCCGTCACCAGCAAGATTTCGGAGCGCATCGACAAGATTTTGGTCGACACGAACCAGCCGGTCCGGCGCGGAGAGCTTCTGATCGTCCTCGACAACAAAGACGAGCTGGCAAAACTGCGTCAGGCGCAAGCTCAGTACGATCTGGCCATCGCGAATATGCGCGCCACGACCGAACAAGGTCGCGGCGCCGTCTCACAAGCCGGCGGCGAGATCGCTAGCCAGCAGGCCCAAGTTCCCGTGGCCCAAGACGCCGTCGCTCAAGCGAGCGCGCAGCTGCGCGCGGCGCAAGCGCAAGTTCCGGCGGCGCAGCAGGCCTATAACAAGGCGCAGGCCGACCTCAATCGCGCCAGTTCGTTGGTGAGGACCGGCGACGTGGCGTCGCAACAGCTCGATGCGGCGCGCGCTGCGGCCGCCGGCGCGGCGGCGCAGCTGCGCGCCGCGGGAGATCAAGTCAACGTCGCGCAGGCAAACGTCGCAGCGGCCGAGAGCCGTGTCACGGCCTCGGACGCCGCGGTAACGGCGGCGTCGGGCGCCTTGACGACCGCGCAGGGAAAGCTCGCCCAAGCGGCCGATCCCAGCCAGGTCGAGGCCGCGGCGGCGCAGCTCTATCTCGCGAAGCAGAATCTCAACTACACGCACATCTATTCGCCGACCGACGGCTACGTCGGCGAGAAGAACGCCGAGGTAGGCCAGACCGTCGGCGCAGGGCTGTCCCTGATGACGGTCGTCCCCAACCGCGTCTACATCACCGCAAATTACAAAGAGACGCAGATGGGCAAGATGCGCGTCGGCCAGCCCGTCATCGTTCACGTCGACGCGTATAAGGGGGTGACGTTCCACGGACACGTCGCTTCGATCAATCCGGCGTCGGAGAATACCTATGCGTTAGTGCCGGCGCAGAACGCGAGCGGCAACTTCGTAAAGGTCACACAGCGCATTCCCGTCCGCGTCGAGGTCGACGACATGCGCCCCGACATGCCGCTGCGGCCCGGCATGAGCGTCGAAACCTACGTCCAAGTGAAGTAGGGCCGACCGTGTTCGGCGCTTACGGTAGCGCGGTCGTCGAGCACGGCGCGCGCAGGACCATCATCAGCATTGCGGTCATTACGGCAACGCTGCTCGAGATCATCGACGTAACGATCGTCAACGTCTCGCTGCCGAACATTCAAGGGAATTTCGGCGTCGGGGTCGACTTAGGCGCCTGGGTCGTCACGGCCTACCTCATCGCCAACGTCGTCGTAATCCCGCTCAATCCGTGGTTTGCCGCGCGCTTCGGCCGGCGGCAATACTTCTTTAGCTCGATCTGCATCTTCACCGTTGCTTCGTTGATGTGCGGACTTTCCAACAGCCTTGGACAGCTCGTCTTCTGGCGCCTCATTCAGGGCTTGGGCGGGGGCGGCCTGATCGCGACTTCGCAAGCGATCCTGCGCGACACCTACGGCATCAAAGAGCAAGGGAAGGCGCAGGGCGTCTTCGCGATGGGAGTCATCGTCGGCCCGGCGCTGGGGCCCGTGATCGGCGGCTGGATCACGGACAACTGGAACTGGCACTGGATTTTCTTCATCAACATTCCGATCGGCATCATCGCCGCGACGCTGATCTGGAACTTTCTGCGTAACCCGGCCCTGCCGCAATACCGGCGCCTCGATTGGATCGGCCTGATCCTGATGTGCATCGGCTTAGGCTCGATGCAGTTCGTGCTCGAGAACGGCCAGCAGTACGATTGGTACGACGACGCGCGAATCCGATGGTTTACGTTCTTCTCGATCGCCGGCTTGGCGTCGTTCGTCTGGTGGACGCTGCGCTCCACGATTCCCGTCGTCGATCTGCGAGTTCTAAAGCTGCGCCAAGTGGCGGCGGGCAGCATTCTCGGAGCCGTGCTCGGCGTCAGCCTTTACGGTTCGATCATCATTCTGCCGCAATATCTCATCAACTCGCTCGGATTTACTGCGACGCTCTCCGGAACGACGGTCATGATCCGTGCCGCCGCCGTGCTCCTCTTCACCCCGCTCACGGCGATATTAACGCAGCGCGGGCTGGTGGATGCGCGGCTCCAGGCGGCGATCGGCTTTGTCCTGCTGGCGATCTCGAATTGGGAGCTTGCAAACATCACCACACCGCTCTCCGATTTTCACAGCTTGATTTTCCCACTCGTTCTCAGCGGTATCGGGCTCGCGCAGATCTTCGTGCCGCTTTCGGTTGCGGTCATCGGAAGCGTGCCCGATAAGGAAGTGCCGTCGACGGCCGCCTTCTTCAACCTTTCGCGCCAGATCGGCGGCAGCGTTGCGGCGGCTATTTTGATCACGCTCTTGGTGCGAGGTTTCACCGTTCACCAGACCGAGCTCGCCGGAACGCAAACGCTCGCGCACGCACCGACGGCGCAATACGTGATGGCGCAGGGCGGCCCGCAGAACCGCGGCGCGATGCAGCGTCTCGCAATTCTCGTGGAATCGCAGTCCGCGGTGCAATCCTACGCCGACACTTCGCGGTGGGTTGCGGTGATAACGCTCGCCCTTGCACCGTTAGTGCTCTTGCTGCGCAGGCCGCGCATCGGCACGGCCTTGGCGGAGTGAGCGTGTTCGGTACGCGCCTTCTCTCCGCGCTCGTCGCCGCCGGGGCTTTGGCGATGGCGGCATTGCCGCTGCAGCCGACCTCGGCGCAGCTCGACGATCACCTTCCGAGCAGCGTCGCGATTCCGACGACGATTCCGACGCTCGTTCTGGCGCCGGTGCCGAGCGTCGCGCCCGGCTATCGCGCGCCGCAGGTGACGCCGGGTGCGCCGGCGATTATCGGCGTCACGCAGCAGCCCTTCGTCGGCATCTCGCTGCAAGACGCCATCGCGATGGCGCTCATAAAGAACCCCAATCTAGCGATCTCCGCTTCGAATTTCAGGATCGCGCGCTATAACGTCGTTCAGGCCAAGGGCGCGTACGACGTGGCACTTCACTTGGAGCCGTCCTCGAACTTTTCGGTCGGCCCGCCGCAGAACTTCCTTGAAGCGGGTCCGGGCCAGCTCGGAGTCTATACGCCCGGCCCAGAGTACACTTCGGGACCCGGCAACATCATCCAGCATCAATCGGCGTTCCAGTACGGCCTGAGCGGCCAGACCGAGAACGGCACGGCCTATCAAGCCGAGATTACGCAGAGCCGTACGTATAACAACACGCTTTTCAATGCCTATAACCCGTACTATCTCGCGCAGCTCAACATCGCCGTAACGCAGCCGCTGCTCAAGAACGCCGGCATGAACGCGACGAAGCGTCAGTTGAAGCTGGCCTTGATCAATGCCGACGCCGGTACGGCGCAGACGCTGATCGACGCCTCCAACACGATCTCGCAGGTCGAGAACACCTATTGGAACCTCGTCGCCGCCTGGCGCAACGTGGCGATCCAGGAGGATGCGCTCGAGGAAGCCATCGCGCAGCAGGAGAGCAACGTTCGTCTCGCGCGGCGCGGCGCCGCGGCGCCGATCGACGCGGTCCAATCGGAAACGCAGGTCGCAAACTTTCAAACGGCCGTTTTCTCCGCGCTGCAAACCGTCTCGCAGCTGCAGAACCAGCTCAAGAGCCTCCTCGCCTACAACGCTCGCGATCCGATCTGGGACGCGAACCTGGTGCCGTCGACGTCGGTGCAGGAGCTTCCGGCGGTGGCCGACCTCTCTACGATCGTCGCGGAGGCAAAAGAGAATCGGCCCGAAGAGCGTCAAGCGCTCGATCGACGTCTTGCAGCCGGCGTCGACGTCGTCTTCGCCAAGAATCAATCGCTGCCGCAAGCCGACGTGCAGGCGCAGTACGAGAGCAACGGCTTTGCCGGGATCCTGACGCCGGTTCCCCCCTTTATCCTGGGCTACTGTCGCGAGTCTCCGTTGAACGGCGGTCTTGGTCTGCAGTCATGTCCGACCCCGCCTCCTAACACCCAAGGTTCGATGCCATGGGCCTACCACAGCATGTGGGCCGGCTATTTCCCGACCTTCAACCTCGCGTTGATCGTCGGCTATCCGATCCAAGGCCACGTCGCGCGGGGGCTTCGCGGGCTTGCGAGCGAGGAGACGACCCAGGCGCGGATCCTCATGCAGGGCGTGGACGAGCGTATCGGCGCCGAAGCGCGCAACGCGCTTCAAAGCTATCAATCCGCGTTGTCGAAGCTCGACGCCGCGCGTCAAGCTCGCCAGGCCGCAGCGGCCGTCTATTCAAGCGAGCTTCGCAAGTTCCAGCACGGCGAGTCGACGACGTTCCTCGTGCTCCAGCGGCAGGTCCAGTTCGAGCAGGCGCGAGGCAGCGAACTGCAGGCACAGACGCAGCTGAATCAGTCGATCGTCGAGCTTCAGCGGGTCGACGGAACGATTCTGACGGCCAACGGCGTCAACGTGCAAACGTTGGGAAGTCAGGCGCTGGCACGGTAGAGTGCGGACGATCGTAAAAGCACGCGCCATCCCGGCCGCCATCGCAATCGCCGCCCTCGCGCTTGCGGCGCTTCCGGTGCAGCGAACCTCGGCACAGATCGACGATTCGCTTCCGCGGCGCGCGGCGATTCCGACTCAGCTTCCCTCGCCGCAGTTTCCCGTCGTCCCAAGCGTCGCGCCCGGTTATCGCGCGCCGGCCGTCGCGCCGAGCGCCGCGGAAATAACCGGAGTAACGCAACAGCCGTTCGTGAGCATCTCGTTGCAAGACTCGATCGCGATGGCGCTGCTCAAGAATCCCAACTTAGCCGTCTCGGCATCGAACGTCAGGATCGCGCGTTACAATATCGTCGAAGTCAAAGGCGCGTACGACGTTCAGCTCCAGCTCAAGCCCTCGTCGAGCTTCTCGGTTCAGCCGCCGCAGAACGCGTTCGAAGCGGGCCCCGGTGAGCTCGGAAGATACACACCGGCGCCGGGCTCGACGCCGGGAGTCACCTACACGACCGGACCGGGCAACATCATCCAGCACGAATCGGCCTTTCAATACGGCATCGGCGGGCAGACCGAGAACGGCATGACCTATCAGGCCGGCATCCAGCAGAGCCGCACCTATAACAACACCATCTTCAATGCGTACGATCCATATTATATCGCGACGCTGAATCTCGCGGTTACGCAGCCGCTGCTGAAGAATGCCGGCATGAACGCGACGAAGCGGCAGCTGAAACTCGCGTTCGTCAACGCCGATGCGAGCGCCGCGCAGGCGCTCGTCGACGCCTCGACTACCATCTCGCAGGTAGAGAATTCCTATTGGGATCTCGTTGCGGCTTGGCGCAACGTCGCAATCCAAGAAGAAGGCTTGAAGGAAGCCATTGCGCAGCAGCAGAGCAACGTCCGTCTCGCCCGCCGCGGCGCCGCGGCTCCAATCGACGCGGTCGAGTCGCAGACGCAGGTCTCGGATTTTCAGAACAACGTCTTCTCGGCGCTGCAGACGGTATCGCAGCTGCAGGTCCAGCTCAAGAGCCTCGTCGTCGCCGATCCCGGCGATCCGCTCTGGACCGCGAACCTCGTCCCGTCGACCTCGGTGCAGCAGCTTCCCAGCGCCGGCGATTTGGCCGAGATCGTCTCACGGGCGCAGATGAACCGCCCCGAAGTCCGGCAAGCGCAAGACAAACGCCTTGCGGCCGATATCGACCGCGTCTTTGCCGCCAATCAGTCGCTGCCGCAGGCCGACGTTGCGGTCCAGTATCTCAGTAACGGCTTCGCGGGCATCCTAACTCCGGTTCCTGCATTCTTGCTCGGCCTTTGTTCGAGCATTTCGGCGCTGACCACGTGTCCCACGCCGCCGCCGAATACGCAAGGCAAGATGGCGTTCGCCTATCACAACATGTGGGCCGGCTACTTCCCAACCTTCAACGTGGCGCTGGTCGTCGGTTATCCGATTCAAGGCCATCTCGCGCGCGGCATGCGCGGCGTCGCGAGCGAGGAGATGAGGCAGGCGAAGCTCATGATGCAGGGCGTCGAGGAGCGCATCGGCGCCGAGTCGCGTAACGCGCTGCAGAGCTATAAATCGGCGTTGGCCAAGCTCAACGCCGCGCGCGAGTCCCGTCAGGCGGCCGAAGCCGTGTATGCAAGCGAGGTTCGCAAGTTTCACCAAGGCGCATCGACGACGTTCCTGGTTCTCCAACGCCAGCTCCAGCTCGCGGAGGCGCGCGGATTGGAGCTCCGGGCCCAGACGCAGCTCAACGAATCGATCGTCGAGCTGCAGCGCGTCGAAGGAACGATCCTCACCACGAACGGTGTCAACCTCCAAACGCTCGGGACGCAGACGCTGGCTCGCTAGACGATGCAGAACGTTAAAGCGCGCGCGTTCCAGGCCGTCATCGCTTCGATGGCCGTCCTTCTTGCGGCGCTGCCGTTACAACGCACGTCGGCCCAGCTCGACGACGCGCTTGGGCGCCGAGCGGCGCTCCCGACCGAGATTCCGTCTCCGCGGCTGCCGGCGGTCCCGGCCGTTGCGCCCGGCTATCGCGCGCCCGAAGTAGAGCCGAGCGATCCCGGAATCGTCGGCGTTACTCAGAGTCCGTTCGTCGGTATCTCGCTGCAAGATGCCGTCGGGATGGCGCTGCTCAAGAACCCGAATCTGGCGGTTTCGGCTTCGAACGTCAGAATCGCGCACTACCGGGTCGTTCAAGCTAAAGCGAACTTTGACGTGCAGCTCCGGGTCGAGCCGTCCTCGAGCTTCTCGGTGACGCCGCCCGAGAACCTGTTCTTTGCCGGACCTGGGAATTTTGGATATGGCTACACCTGCTATAATTCATTCACGCAACAATATTACAGCTGTGCCACCAGCGGGCCGGGCAACATCATCCAGCATCAATACTCGTTCCAATCCGGCATCAGCGGGCAAGGCGTCAACGGGACTCAGTACTCCGCCGGCATCACGCAGACGCGAACGTATAACAACGTCATCATCAGCACGTTCAATCCGTATTATCAAGCCACCCTGAACCTCTCCGTGACGCAGCCCCTGCTCAAGAACGCCGGAATGAACGCGGTCAAGCGGCAATTGAAGCTCTCGATCGTCGATGCCGACTACGATGAAGCGCAAACGCTCGTCGATGCTTCGAACACCATCTCGCAGGTCGAAGACGCTTATTGGGATCTCGTCGCCGCTTGGCGTAACGTCGCAATTCAAGAAGAAGCGCTGAAAGAGGCGGTAGCGCAGCAGCGGAGCACCGTCCGCCTCGCCGAGCGCGGCGCCGCCCCGCCGATCACCGCGGTCGAGTCGGAGACGCAGGTCGCAAACTTCCAGTCGCAGGTCTTCTCCGCACTGCAAAACGTATCGCAGCTGCAGACGCAGCTCAAGAGCCTGATCGTCGCCGATCCGCAGGATCCGATTTGGCACGCTAACTTGGTGCCGTCGTCGCCGGTACAACAACTGCCCAGCGCCGGCGATCTCGCCTCGATCGTAGCCATAGCCGAGCAAGAACGTCCCGAGGTTCGGCAAGTCATCGACCAGCGCCGGGAGGCCGATCTCGACCGAGCCTTCGCGAAGGATCAAGCGCTTCCGCAGGCCGACCTCGTCGTGCAATATTTTAGCAACGGCTTTGCGGGCATACTGCAGCCGGTGCCCAATTTCGAGTCGCAAGCGTGCCATCTCCCGAACCTGAGTTGTCCGACGCCGCCGCCGCAGTCGCAAGGCAACATGACGCAAGCGTTCCACAATCTCTGGACGGGTGCGTATCCGGAGTTCAACATCGCGCTCGTGGTCAACATTCCGCTCGAGAACAACGTCGCCCGCGGCCTGAAGCAGATCGCGAATCAAGAAGAAGACCAGGCGGCGATTCAACGTCAGGGGCTCGATCAGCGCATAGAATCCGAGGCACGTAACACGCTGCAAGCGTATCAATCGGCGCTCTCGCGACTCTCCTCCGCGAGCCAGGCGCGCGCGGCCGCCGAGAACGTCTACGCGAGCGAAGTCCGCAAGTTCCACAACGGCGAATCGACGACGTTCCTCGTTCTACAGCGCCAAGTCGAACTCGAGCAAGCGCGCGGGCAGGAGCTGCAGGCGCAGACCGATCTCAACAAGGCCGTCGTCGAGCTGCAGCGCGTCGAAGGCACGATCCTCACAAATAACGGAGTCAAGCTGCAAACGCTGGGCTCGAAAGCGCTCGCGACGACGCGGCCGTAACGTCGCCCCTTGTCATCCTGAGGAGCGCGTCGAGTACTCGCGATCGCGCCAGCGCACCGTTCGCCCAAAGAAACTGGCGAACCAGACGGCCAGGCTCAAGAAATCACGCAACGGGATGAGCAAGACGTCGTCAGCGCGCGCGCCGTCGAACGTCGCGCGGCAGAGGTAGTGCAACGCGATCCGCAACGCGACGACGATCGCCAGCAGCGGCAGACCAAAGACGAGATTCCTCGCAACCGCGACGTACAAGATCGCCAATGGCAGGGCAAACATCAGAAAAGAGAATGCGTAGCCGGCCGGCGCGAGTGCGAGATTCGTCCGCGCCCAGCGAAGCTCGTGCGACCACAACGCGCGCAGCGTCCTCTCGGCAACGGTCGTTCGAACCACGTAACGCGAGAGCTCGACGGTCTTGCCGCGTAACGTGACGAGCTCGCCGAGCTTATGATCGTCGGCCAGAACGGTGCCCAGCGCTTCGAGACCGCCGATCTCTTCCAGCAGGCTCCGTCGCACCGCCGTCGTCGCACCCAAACAGAAGCGCAGCTTGCCGAGGACGAGCGCAACTAAGACCGAGGGGATGAAACCCTCTTCGATCTGCATCGCCCCAAGCCGCGAGATGAGGCTTGCGTTGGGAATCGCTCCATAGAGGCAGGTCGCCGCGCCGGTCTGCTCGGTCGCGAACGAAGCTGCCAGTGCTTGCAAGTAACCGCGCCCGACCCGTACGTCGCTGTCGGCGATAACGACGATCTCCCCGCGCGGCTCGGCTCCCGGCTTGGCAAGATTCGCGATCTTTGGATTTGGGATACCGCTCCGTTCGCCGACGGCAACTCGCACGACCGACGGAAACTCGGCGGCGAGCCTCTCGGCGATTGCGAGGGCCGGATCGTCGCTTGCGTGCAGAGACAGGATCACCTCATGCGGCGCTTGGTACTCTTGATCGCAAGCGGAGCGAAGGTTCTCGTAAAGATCCGGTTCCAGCCCGGCGACCGGCTTGAGAATCGTGAAGCTCGGAAGAAACTCCGTTGCGAGCTCGAGCGATCGCCACAAAAACATCGCTACCCTTGCGTTGGCGAGCGCGAGATACGCGGCGCCTGCGAGCGCGGCGACAGACAGAGCAAAGCCGATCGGCGAAGTCATCTCCTCTTGTCACCCAAGTTCGCCGTAGGTGACGCTTTCGATGCTCTTTTGCGCCATGGCCTCGCGCACGCGTGGGCTCGTCAGCGCGGCAAGCTCACCGGCCCATTGGAAATGCTCCGTCCCCACGTCGGCGCCGGCAAAGCGCCCGGTGGCCGGATGGAAGAAGATCTCGGTCACGCCTTCGGGCAATCGATCCAGGATCTGCAGTACCCGGTCTTCGGTTAGCGCTCCGGCCTCGTTGACGCCGAAGGCATAGTCGTTGTAAAGGATGCCGGCGCGGCGCGCGCGCGCGCGCATCAGCGAGAGCCAAAGCCCGATGCTTCGCGTTCCGCCCCATGGTTCGCGGGGAATGCGAACCGCTCGCAGGCCGTACTCGCGACCGATCTCGAGGATCAGGCGGAAGAGCGTCGGGTGAACGTGCATATGCGACTGCGCGTCGGCGTGATCGAGGATGAGCCCGGTCCGAGCGAAGCGCTCGAACTGCGCGCGAACCTCTGCGGCTAACTGCGCGCGCACGCTCGGGCGCAAGAAGCTGAACCCTGCGCGCACTAAATCGGTTGGGAACGAGCCGCGCTCGTCAACCAAATCGGGAACCCGATCGGGCGGAAGCACCGGGCGCCCGTGCACGAGCACCACGTGCAATCCCACGGCGAGTCCGGGCAACCGGCGCGCGCGCTCGACGGCGTCGTCCGCCCAGGCGGCGCCGACCATCAGGCTCGCCGACCGCAAGAGCCCGTCGCGATGCGCGCGCTCGACCGCTTCGTTGACTTCGCGCGCGGCTCCGAAATCGTCGGCGGTCAGGATGACGCGCTTCAGTGCGCCTTCCGTTTCAGCATGCCGGCGGCGAGCTCGTCGACGAGCCAAACGAGACGCCCGGAAACCGGGTGCACGATCTGCGCCGGATACTTGACGGGATCGACCGGCCCTTCGTAAACGGCGGCGAAAATTGCGGCCTTCTCCGGCCCTTGGACCGCGAAGGCGACGGTGCGCGCCAGGTTGATAACCTTCGGCGTCACCGTGATGCGCCACATCATCTGCGATTGCGCGTAGACCCCCCGCACGAGCGCGTTGTCGTCGGTATCGGGCGGCGTTCCCGGAAAGAGCGACGCGGTGTGACCGTCGGCGCCGAGTCCGAGCAGCATCAAGTCGAGCCTCGGGGCATCGCCGAGGTGGGCCCGCAAAATCGAAGCGTATTCGTTTGCCGCTTGACCCGGGTCGGCTTCGCCGCGAATCCGGTGAACGTTGGCATGCGGGATTCCAACCGCGTCGAGAAAGGTTTTGCGCGCCATCCGGTAGTTCGATTGCTCGTCATCGGGCGGCACGCACCGCTCGTCGCCGAAATAAACGAAGACGTCGCTCCAGGAAAGCTCGTCTCGTAGCGGCTCTTGCCCCAGGAGCTCGTAAGCGGCGCGCGGCGTGCTGCCGCCGGAGAGCGCGACGTGAAAGGTTCCCCGTTCGGCCATCGACATTCGCCCCGTCGCGACGAAGAGGTCTGCCAGCGCGCGCGCGAGTGCCTGCGGATCGCGATAGATTTGCAATTCACCTCGTTCGGGCATGATTATGCCTTTCCGTGCGCGAGTATCTCACCGGCGGCAGCGAGCGCGGCGTAAAAGATTTGGTCGTTCTGACCCCAGAGAATGGCGCGCTCGACGAGGGCGGGGATGCCTGGGTCCCGGATCGCCCGGTAGCGGGTTTGGTCCTTACCGGAACTCGCGGAGCTCAAGAGGATCGCTTTCTGACTCTTGTCGACTTGCGCGACGAACGTCGAACGCGATGAGCTCAAGGCGATGCGCGCGATTCGGCGCGGTTCGCCGGTACGCCGGATCTCAAACGTAACGCGCTTTCCGATGCGGTTCAGGAGCGCGTCCGCCGCCGTGGGCGTCCACTGCAAGCGGCTGGCAAGCCATCCGAGCAGGTAGAACGCCTCGGGTTCGGAGCCGCACGCGATCTCCACCCGTTCTAGATCTCCAAGTTCTTCGGCGGCCTTCCCGTCAAAAAACGTCGCGACGCACTCCTGCCAAGGCGCGAGGCGCAGATACGCGATATCGGAGAGGGCAAGGTCGGGATGCAGCGCGACATAATCGACGAGCTCGCAAAGCGCCTCGTGGCCGGCGTCGAGCAGCGAGCTGTTGTAGACGATCATCTGCACGCCCTCGCAAAGGGTCGCAAAACGCGGGTCGGTCCCGATACCGCGCGCGATCCAGAGCAGCACCACGGGCGCTTCGGGAAGCCGCAGCAACCCGACCACCGAGCGCAACACTTCTGCGCCGCTCTCTTTGACGCCAATCTCGATCCAATCGCAGCTCTCGACGCGGTGCGCGCTCGCCGTTTGAGTGCCGTCGAGCACGACGACGCGCGACGGATGCTTTGATGCGAGGAGCCGAATCCGCTCGCGTGCCAACTCGCCGATCGTCGAGTCCTCGAAGAAGACGACGACCGTCATCGTGGCGACGCTCGCATCGCAGCCGCGCTCGCGGAACGACTCTGCGAGCTCGTCGGCGATCGACGTCAGATTCAAGGTCACTGACAGCACACTACAGACGGCGCCAGTCGGGGAAGAGTTTCTTGGCGCTCTCCGGACCCTGGCTTCCCGCGGGGTAGTTCGGAAAAGAAAAATCCTTGGCGTTCTGCCAGACGTCCAAGAGCGGCGTTACGATCTCCCAGGCGCGTTCCACTGCGTCCCAGCGCGTGAAGAGCGTCTGGTCGCCCAGCATCGCATCGCCGATGAGCCGCTCGTATGCCGGCGGGGATTGCACGCCGAAGCCGCTCCCGTAACTGAAGTCCATGTAGACGCTCCGAACGTGGTCTTTGGGTCCGGGAACTTTCGCTTCAAAACGCATCGAGATGCCCTCGTCCGGCTCGATCTTAATCACGAGCATATTGGGTTCGATGCTGTCGGTCGATTCGCCGTAAAACCGGTGCGGGATCGGTTTGAACGTCACGGCGATCTCCGACACCTTGCGCGCGAGCCGCTTCCCGGATCGTACGTAGAACGGAACGCCGGCCCAGCGCCAATTCTCGACGTAGAGCTTTGCGGCGGCGAAGGTTTCGGTATTGGAATCCGGAGCGACGTCTTGTTCCTGCCGGTAACCCTTGACGGGGAGGCCGTCGATCGTCCCCGCGCCGTACTGCCCGCGGGCGCTCATCGACCACACGTCCGCGTGCGCCGGCGGTTCGATCGCCGAGAGCACCTTATACTTTTCGTTGCGGATGTCGTCGGCGTTCGAGCTGATCGGCGGTTCCATGGCGACGAGTGCGAGCAGGTTGATGACGTGATTCTGAATCATATCGCGCAGCGCGCCGGCGTGGTCGTAGTATGCGCCGCGTTCTTCGACGCCGATCGATTCCGCCGAAGTAATCTGAACGCTTTGCACGTAGTTGCGGTTCCAAATCGGCTCGAAGATCGTGTTCGCAAAGCGGAGCGCGATGATGTCCTGAACGGGTTCCTTACCGAGATAGTGATCGATGCGGTAGATTTCGTCCTCGGGAAAGACCGCTTCGATCTCCGCTTGGAGCGCGCGTGCCGATGCAAGATCCGTGCCGAACGGCTTCTCGACGACGATCCGCGTCCAGCCGTCGGGGCTCTTCTCGAGGCCGGCCTTTTTGAGTTGTTTGATGATCACCGGAAAGACCGGCGGAGGCGTGGAGAGATAGAAGAGGTGATTGCCGCCGGTTCCAAACTCGCGGTCGTTCTGCGCGAGCCGATCCTTCAGCTGGATGAAGTGTCGCGTATCGTTGAAGTCGGCCGCGACGTAGCTGATGCGACGCGCGAAATCGTCCCAGATCGGTCCCTGCGGTTTCGAGTCGGCCGGCATGAAGTGATCGAGCTGCTGGCGGCAGTATTCGCGGAACTCGTCGTCGGAGTACGGACTGCGAGCGAATCCGACGAGCGCGAAATCGGCGGGCAGCGTGCCTCGCAGACGCATTGAATAGACGGCCGGAAGCAGCATTCGCTTGAAAAGATCGCCGCTCGCTCCGAAGAAGACCGCGCTGCAGGGATTGGTGATACGGTCGGCGGCCAGCCCCGCGCGTAACGGATTGCTCGCCGCGCCGTCGCCGGAAGGCGGCGCCGCCCTCGCTGTCGTTTCGTCAGGCATGCGTCTCGGTCTTGACGGCGTGACCGCCGAACTGGTTTCGCAGCGCCGCGACCACCTTTGCGCTGAACGACTCGTCCTGCCGCGACGCCATCCGCGCGAGTAGCGAGAGCGTGATCACCGGTGCGGGGACGTTCTCATCGATCGCCGCTTCAACCGTCCATCGTCCCTCACCGGTATCCTCGACGTAGCCTCGGATATCTTTCAGTCCCGGATCCTCTTTGAACGCCAGCACGAGCAGCTCGAGCAGCCAGGAGCGCACGACGCTGGCATGCGTCCAGAGCTCCGCGATCTGTCCGAGATCGAAGTCGTATTGCGAATCCTTGAGAATCTCAAAGCCCTCGCCGTAGGCCTGCAGCAGGCCATACTCGATGCCGTTATGGACCATCTTGGAGAAGTGACCCGCGCCGGCGGGACCGACGTGCGCGTAACCGTTTGGGGGCGCAAGCGTCAAGAAGATCGGCTCGCAGTGGCGCACCGGCTCGTCGTCGCCGCCGACCATCAGGCAGTAGCCTTCCTTCAAACCCCAGACGCCGCCGCTCGTTCCCGCATCGATCAGCGAGACGCCCTTTGCTTTGCAGTCGGCGTAGAGCCGCAAGCCATCCTTATAGTTGGTGTTGCCGCCGTCGATGATGATGCTACCCGTTCCTAGTTCGCCGGCGAGCTGGTGGATCGTCTCGTCGGTCGGGGCGCCGGCGGGCACCATCACCCAGACCACCTTCGGCGATTCCGTCAGCTTCGCGGTCATATCGGCAAGGCTCGAGGCTCCCAGCGCGCCCATGCCGGCCGCGGTGCGAACCGCTTGCGGATCGCGATCGTACGCGATCACCTGATGGCCGCCGCCGATCAGGCGTTGCGTCATGTAGTTGCCCATCTTTCCGAGTCCAATCATCCCCAGCTGCATCGTCCTACCCCGGTCCTTTCAATTCATAGCAAACTAACGAGACAAACGTCACCGCCGTCGGCGCGCTACATGCGGGTGCCGGCCATCCTCGCCGCGGGAGCGCACTTCGTCGCACCTCCTGTGCTCCTCGGCTTATGCGCTCGCGCGCGGGAACAAGTTCGGAACCAGGTGCGCATCCTGCGCTGCCGCGCGCTCGTCGCAAATCCCGCTTTGCGAGAATGGCCGGAACCCGCATTGGTTGCCGACGTGCCGCGTAGGCGGCGTGTGAATCCGCCGCGGAGCCATGGATGGCGAGAGCGGCGGAGAGGCGAGTGCAGCCGAGCGCTGGATGTGCGAGGCAAACGGCCGCTCAAGCGGCATGTCGGTGACCAATGCGTGGCGGCTTCGCATCATCGGTGCCGTTGCTACGCGTAAGCAAAGCGGGAGGAAGCGGGTCAGGCACGGACCGCGAGGGCTTCGTCGACGGCGGCAAGTAGAGCGCGCAGCGCCGGCTCGACTGCGCCTTTGAGGTGCACGCGCACGCCGCGGCGGTGGCGCTTGTCGAGCGACATCCAGTCACCGAGGGCTTGTGCCGCGAGCAGCGTGCGAAAGCCGACGTTCATGCCCGGAATCATCGGATCGTCGGGATCGTCCGCGGTGATCTGCAGCACGACGCAGGTGTCGGGGCCGCCCTTGTGGAGCTGGCCGGTCGAGTGGAGGAAGCGCGGGCCGAAGCCGACCGTCGTTGCGACGCGATGGGCGTCGCGGATCTTGAGACGCAGCTCCTGCAAGAGCGCGGCGTGCGTTTGGTTCCGTGCGATATAGGCGGTGATGGCGTTGTAATCGTGCGGCCGAAGCTCTCCGAAGAGTCCGGCGAGCGCTTGAACGGGACTTTGCGCCGAGATTCCTTGGCTTCCCGAGAGATAGGTTACGTCGAAGGCATCGCCTTCGACGGCGGGCTGCGGCTCGTTGAAGCTGCCGTTCTTGGCATACTCTGCCAAGAGCGCGACGGTGTTATCCTTCGACTCCTGGACGTTCGGCTGATCGAAGGCGTCGATTCCGAGAATCACGCCCGCCGCGGCGACTGCAATCTCCCAGAGATAGAACTGCTCGCCCAGATCGTAGCGGTCGTTCATGTCGAGCCGAATGACGGGATGACCGGCTCCTTCGAGCGCGCGAAGCTTCTCGTCGACGCCCGCTTCCGGATCCGGCAGATTCGCCCCGACGTAGACGAAGGTACGATCGTCGGAATAGTTCTCGGGCGTCCCGACGGGCTCGCCTTCGACGGGGACGATGCCCTTGCCGAGCTTGCCGGTCGATTCGGCAATCAACTGTTCCGCCCACGCACCAAACGCTTTCACCGCGGGGTGCGTGACGATGGTGAGCTTATCTCGGCCGTTGACCGCGAGGCCGCCGATCGCCGCGCCGAAGCGGACGCCGGGCGCGGTTCGCGGATCGAGGGTGCGATCGTTGGCGTGCATCGCGCCGAGCGCGCGATCGAGGAGCAGGTTGGTATCATAGCCGGCAATTGCGGACGGCGCGATGCCGACAAAAGAGAGAGCCGAGTATCGGCCGCCGATGTTGGGATCGTTCTCGAAGTCCGCGCGGAAGCGCGCTTCGTGCGCCTCTTTGTCGAGCTTCGTTCCCGGATCGGTGATTGCGACGAAGTTGCGTCCGGCCACCGACGATCCGAGCTGCTTCGAGATCTTCTCGTGGAAGTAGGCGTAGAAAGCGTTCGGCTCGGTCGTCGTGCCGCTCTTACTCGAGATGATGAAGAGGCTCGTCGGGATATCGATCTTTGCCTCGAGCTCTTTGATCTGCTGCGGTGACGTAGAATCGAGCACGCGCAGGCGCGGATAGGAGTCGCTCGGACCGAAGGTGTCGGCGATGATATCGGGCGCCAACGAGCTGCCTCCCATCCCGCAGACGATCGCCGAGTCGAAGCAATCCTTCGCCTCGTCGGCAAACGCCTTGAGGCCGGCGACCTGTTCGAGCATGTGCTGTTGGATGTCGAGCCATCCCAGCGACTTCTTGATTATGGCGTCCGCGTCTGGGTCACTCGACCAGAGCGTCGCATCGTGCGCCCAGAGGCGCTTGAGGAAATCGGCCGATGCGAGCTTGTCGAGAGCCGCGTCGTATGCAGATTCGGATTTTCCCAGCGAGAGGTGCACGCGCTCCGCGCCGCCCGATGCCAAGAGCTTCTGCTTGTAGACGATCGCACCGAGGAGCGCCGCAAATGAATCGGAGAAGAGCTGCACGCCGTCGACCTGCAGCTGATGCGTCACGTCGAAGAGCGAGATCTTCGCCTCTTGCAAGCCGCGCATCACCTCGGCAACGCCTCGCAAATCCCTCTCGATCGTGTCGGGTTCGACCTTTCCATGGTCGAGAAGTGCGTCGAGGGTCGCGGGCGGCATCGTGTTGACGGTGTCGCGGCCGACGACGTTCTCGACGTACATGAGGTCCGGATAGTGCGGGTTCTTCGTCGACGTCGAGGCCCAGAGCGGCCGCTGGACCGCGCCGCCTTTCTTCTTGAGCGAGGCAAACTCGTCGCCGTAGAAGATTTCCTTGAACTTCTGGTACGTGAGCTTGAGGTTCGCGATCCCCGCTTTCCCGAGCAGATGCTCGAGCTTCTCACCTTTGGCGATGCGCTCTTGCAGCAGCTTGTCGACCGCCGTGTCGATCCGGCTGACGAAGACCGAGTTGACGGAACGGATCTTATCGACCGGCTTGCCCTCATCCGCGCGGCGCCGGAGACCCTTGACGTAGGCCAGCGCGGCCTTCTCGTACATCTCGACCGAGAAGATGAGCGTAACGTTGATGCTGTAGCCCCGGTAGATCGACTCTTCGATCGCCGGCAAGCCCTCTTTGGTGCCGGGAATCTTGATCATGACGTTTGGGCGACCGACGCGCTGCCAGAGCTCTTCGACCATCCCGATCGTCCCTTGGGTGTCGTGCGCGAGCAGCGGCGAGACCTCGAGGCTCACGAAGCCGTCGTTTCCGCCCGACGAAGCATAGAGCTGCGCGAACTCGTCGCAGGCGCTTTGAATGTCCTGGATTGCGAGGTCCCAGAATAGGGCGTCGGCGCTCTTTTCAGAGGTGATGAGCCGCGCGAGCTGCTCGTCGTAATCGGTGCCGGCGCCGATTGCCTTCTCGAAGATCGTCGGATTGCTGGTCATCCCGCGCAACCCGATATCGATTAAGCGCTTGAGCTCGCCGGAGGCGAACATGCTGCGGCGGACGTTATCGAGCCAGACGCTCTGCCCGGCGTCGAGCAGCTGCTGCAGTTGGTTTTTCATCGTCGTCTCCTAACGGGCGGCTAAAGCGAACTTGGAAAGGGCGACTTCGGCGACGTTATCCGGTGTGAAGCCATAGGCCTTGGCAACGGCGGCGTACGGCGCCGACGCGCCGAACTTGTCGATCCCGAACGCAAACCCGCGATCGCCGACGTACTTGGACCAGCCGAGCGTCGCGCCCGCTTCGATCGACATGCGTGCGCCAACTGAAGGCGGCAGCACCTCGTCGCGATAGGCCTGCGGCTGAGCGTCGAAGAGCTCCCAGCACGGCATGGAAACAACGCGCGTAAGCATGCCTTTGCCGTCGAGGATTTTTTTCGCCTCGGCGGCGAGCCAAACTTCCGAGCCGGTCGCGATGAGAATGAGGTCGGGACGCCCGCCGTCGGTGTCGGCGAGCACGTAAGCGCCTTTGCTCACGGCTGCGTCGCGTTCGCCGAGGAACGGGACCTTCTGACGGGTCAGTACGAGAACGTACGGCGCGCCCTTCGCGGCGACGGCGAGTTTCCACGCTTCGAGCGTCTCGAGCGAGTCGGCCGGCCGAATAACGTAACAGTTCGGCGTTGCCCGCAGCGTCGCAAGCTGCTCGATCGGTTCGTGGGTGGGGCCATCCTCGCCGAGAAAGACCGAATCGTGGGTGAAGACGTAGATCGAGTGGATGCCGGTCAGATACCCTAAGCGCAGCGCGGGCTTCAAGTAATCGAGAAAGTTGAAGAAGGTCGCGGCAAACGGGAGCAGGCCGCCGTGCAGCGCGATTCCGTTCGTGGCGGCCGCCATGGCGTGCTCGCGCACTCCGTAGTGAATGTTGCGGCCCGCGTAGTTGTTCGGCTCGAAGTCGCCGCAATTCTTTAGGTAGGTCTTCGTCGACGGGTCGAGATCGGCCGAGCCGCCGACCAACTCGGGAAGCGAGAGCGCGATCGCGTTCATCACGGTGCCGCCCGCGTCGCGGGTCGCGACGTTTCCGTTCTCGGCCGTGAAGGCCGGCCAGGGGAGCTCCGCGGGCAGCTCTTGGCGCAGGGCCCGTTCCAGCTGCGCGGCGAGGCCGATATTCTCGTGCTTCCAGGCATCGAAGATGGCTTGCCACTGCTTTTCGAGTTCGGCGCCCTTTGCGCCGACCTGGCGATAGAACGCGAGCACGTCGTCGGGCACGTAGAAGTCCGGCTCCAGTGGCCAGTCCAGTTGCTCTTTCGCCTTCTTGACGTTATCGGGTCCCAACGGTTCGCCGTGAGCGAGATAGCTATCTTGGCGCGGCGACCCGTAACCGATGTGGGTGCGCACCGCGATGAACGAGGGGCGATCGGTAACGTTCTTCGCGACTTCAATCGCCTGGTCGATCCGCGCGACATCGTTCCCGTGATCGATATCGATAAATTGAGTGTGCCACCCGCTAGCGTCGAACCGAGCGATCGGGTCGTCCGTAAGCGCCACGTCGGTCGGACCAGCGAGCGAAACGAGATTGTCGTCGTAAAAGACGATCAGCCTGCCGAGCTTGAGATGACCTGCGAGGGAGAGCGCTTCCTGGCTAATCCCTTCCATCAGATCGCCGTCGCCGCAGATGCAGTAGGTAAAGTGATCGACAATTGCGGCGCCGTCCCGGTTGTAGACGGCTCCCAAGTGGGCCTCGGCGATCGCCATGCCGACCGCATTGCCGATGCCTTGGCCGAGCGGCCCCGTCGTCGCCTCGACGCCCGGCGTGCGCTCGGCCTCCGGATGCCCCGGAGTCTTACTTCCAAGCTGGCGGAAGTTCTTGATATCGTCGAGCGTCAGGTCGTAGCCGGTCAGATAGAGGAGCGCGTAGAGCAGCATCGAGCCATGTCCGGCCGAGAGCACGAATCGGTCGCGATTGAGCCAATGGGGATCCTTGGGATTGAAGCGCAGGTGGCGCGTCCAAAGGGTGTACGCCATCGCCGCCGCACCCATCGGCATCCCCGGATGGCCGGAGTTGGCCTTCTGAACTGCATCGACCGCAAGAAAGCGGATTGTGTTGATTCGTTGCTCGTCGGCAGGTGAGTTGGGCACGAAGCCTCCTTTCATACGCGGGGAGGGGCTTACCTGACGCCGTAGCTTCAGCGCGTGGCGCTAGAAAAACTGCAAGCGCAGATCGCGGCGCTGGCCGGCGGAGAGGGCGACGTGCGCGGGCGCGACGGCCGCGCGATCGACCAGGTGATTGCTCTGCTGGACGCCGGCGAGTTGCGCGTTGCCGAACCGCGTGACGGCGAATGGGCGACCAACGCCTGGGTGAAGGAAGCTATTCTGCTCTACTTTGTACGGCGCAATCGCAGAATTCCACTGAAGCGAAACTACCGCAAACACGGTGTGCGATGCGTTCGGCCCGGCGTCGCACGGTACGGGAGTTTTTTGGCGCGCGGCGTGGTGTTGATGCCCGGCTTCGTCAACATTGGCGCCTACGTTGACGAAGGAACGATGATCGACACGTGGGCGACGGTGGGCTCGTGCGCGCAGATCGGCAAGGGGGTGCACCTTTCAGGCGGTGTCGGCATCGGCGGCGTCCTCGAGCCGCCCCAAGCGTTGCCGGTCGTCGTCGAGGACGGCGCCTTCATCGGTTCGCGCTGCATCGTCGTCGAGGGCGTGCGCGTCGAGCGCGAAGCCGTTGTCGGGGCCGGCGTCGTCTTGACCGCAAGCACTCCGATCGTCGACGTGCGCGGCAGCGAGCCGATCGCGACCAAAGGGCGCATACCCGCGCGCGCGGTCGTCATTCCCGGCACGCAGCCCAAGCACTTTCCGGCGGGAGAGTACGCGACGCCCTGCGCGCTGATCGTGGGGACGCGCAGCGAATCGACCGATTTGAAGACCTCGCTGAACTCCGCGTTGCGCGAGCACGGCGTCGCCGTATGAATCCACGCGTTCTGGAGATCGCGCCCTCGTTGATCCGGGAAGTCTCGGCGAAGAAGAAGAGTAGTTCGATCGATCTCGGCTTAGGGGAACCGTCGCTGTTGCCGAATCCCGATCACTTCGAAGCGGCGATGCGCTCCGTCGCGCAGCGCGGCGTGAAGTATACGGCGAACGCCGGCGATGCGGCGCTGCGAGAGGCGATCGCGCGCCATTACGCTTATCCAAATATGGACGGCGCGCGGAGCGTCTGCGTTACGGTTGGTTCCCAAGAAGCGATGTACGTTACCATCAAGACGCTGCTCGACCCCGGACGCGACGAGTTGCTGATCGTCGAACCCTGCTTTCCCTCATATCGCAAGATGGCCGCGCTCGAGGGCGTCACCGTGCAGAGCGTCGCCATGCGGGAAGAGGAAGATTTTGCTTTCGATGCCGAGCGCATCGCGGGCGCGGTCGGAGAGCGGACCAGGGCGGTCGTGATCTGTTCGCCGTGCAATCCAACGGCTCGCGTCGTTTCGCCGGCGACGGCGGAGCGCTTGGCCCGCGCGCTCGAGCGGCGCGGCGGCGAGCCCGTATGGGTGATTCACGACGAGATCTATCGCGAACAGACCTTTATCGACGAGGCGGCCGATTTCGCGAAGATCTATCCGCACACGATCGCGACCAACTCGCTCAGCAAGAGCAACGCGCTCACCGGCTTGCGTATCGGCTGGATACTCGGCCCGCGCGAATTCGTCGCACAGGCGATCAAGGTGCACGCCTGGGCCACCTCGTGCGCCGACACTTTTGGGCAACGCGTCGCGCTGCGCGTCTTCGAGACGCCCGGCGCTTTGCAAGAGCACGCACCCTGGTATCGCGAGCGGCGCCGGGAGCTGCTGACGGCGCTGCGCGAGAGCGGTCTGCGTTACATCGCGCCGGAAGGCACGTTTTATGCCTGCGTGCGCCTGCCTCACGGAGTGCGTTCGCTCGAAGCGGCCAACGAGCTGATCGAACGCTACGACGTCGTCGCGATCCCGGGCATCGCCTTCGGCGAGTCCATGGAGGGCTGGCTGCGCCTGAGCTGGGTCTCGTCGCCGGACCGCGTCGCCACCGGTCTCCAGCGCATCGCCGAGTACTGCGCTTCACTCCAGTTGTCATCCTGACCCTGTCGCCCTTCGCCCTTCGACTCCGGCCCCTTCGACTCGCTTCGCTCGCTCAGGAGCCTCCGCTCAGGATGACAACGTCCGGCTTCAGAGTTTCTTTATATCGGTGGGCGAGGATGGCCCTCCACGGTGTCGCTACTTGGGAGAGTGACCATGCAGACACGACTGCTCGTCGTCGGAGCATTTGCCGCGCTCAGCACCTACGGGTGCGCGCAGAGTAACGTGCCGGTGCCCGCCGGACCGCCGCAGGGCCTTCAATCGGTCAGCCGCGTTTCGGCAGGGCAGCAGCCAACGCTCGACCTTTTCAACACTCCGACCACCCACGCATGGCCGGCCTACATCGCTGCGGGGCCGGGGCATTCGATGTGGTTCTCGGAACTCTGGGTCGAGCGCATCGGTCGCGTCGCGATGAACGGGAAAACGACCGAGTTTGCTCTGCCGACCGGTGACGACGCCGAGGGCGTTACCGCGGGAGCCGACGGAAACATTTGGTTCACCGAGCCGGCCGCGAACAAAATCGGCCGCATAACTCCGGAGGGCGTTGTGACGTCGTTCCCGATCGATTCCTACGATCCGGACCCGCGCGGCATCACGCGAGGCCCGGATGGGAACATCTGGTACGTCGAGCTTGACGACGGCTACGTCGGCCGCGTTACGCCCCAGGGCGTGATCACCCGCTTCCAAATACCCGATGCGAACAGTGAGCCATGGGCTATCACGACCGGCCCCGACGGCGATCTCTGGTTCAGCGAATCGGAAAACGATCGCGTCGGGCGCTTCAATCCTCAGACTGAAACGTTCGAGCCATCGCTGCTGGTTCCAACCGAGAACGCCACGCCGTGGGGCATCATCACGGCACCGGATAAGCACATCTGGTTCACCGAACGTACCGCAGGTAAGATCGCCGAGGTACTAAAGAGCGGGAAGATCCGCGAGTTTCCGATCGCGCAGGCACAAAGCTATCCTGAGACGCTCGCGCCGGGCTCGGACGGCAGGCTCTGGTTTACCGAGCCCCTGGACGGCAACGCCGGAAACATCGATCCGAAAACCGGCAAGTTCGGGCCGATCGAGACGCTGCCGAGCGGCAGCATTCCCATCGGGATCGCCCAAGGCGCAAACAAGAACGTTTGGTTCTGCATCGCGAGCTATAGTAACCCGACACAGATCGGTGAGCTCGTTCTGCGCTAGGCTCTGTCAGCCTGAGCGCTCCGCCCTTCGACTCCGCCGCTGCGCGGCTCCGCTGAGGATGACAACGTGGAAGCGGCTACGCGATCCAGACCGTTTGGATGTTCACGAACTCGTGGATGCCGAACGCGGATAGCTCGCGCCCGTAGCCGCTCTTCTTCACGCCGCCGAAGGGCAGGCGCGGATCGCTGGCGACCATGCCGTTAATGAAGACCGCACCGGCTTCGACTCGCACCGCAAAGGCTTCGGCCGCCGAAACGTCGCGCGTCCAAAGGCTCGAGCCGAGCCCGAACGACGAAGCATTTGCAAGCTCGAGCGCGCGATCTCGATCCCGCGCTCGAACGACGGCCGCTGCCGGTCCGAAGACCTCTTCCTCGAACATGCGCATCCCGGGTACGATGTCCGCGACGACCGTCGGTTCGTAGAAGTAACCCGGCCGGTCGAGCGGCTTGCCGCCCAGAGCCAGCTGCGCGCCGCGGCCGAGCGTCTCGCGAACCTGTTCGTGCACGCTCTGCCGCAGATCTTCGCGCGCGCAAGGGCCGATCTGCACGCGCTCTTCCAGCGGGTTGCCGACGACCTGCGCGCCGGCCAACTCGACGAAACGATTCAGGAATTCGTCGTAAACGGACTCCTCCACGATGAAGCGCTTCGCGGCGATGCAGCTCTCCCCGTTGTTTTGAAAGCGCGCGGTTACCGCGGTCTTGACGGCTGCTTCCAGGTCGGCGTCGGCGAGTACCACGAACGGATCCGAGCCGCCCAGCTCGAGCACGCATTTTTTCAAAGCCTCGCCGGCGGCGCTCGCGACCGCAACGCCGGCGCGTTCGCTGCCCGTTAAGGTAACTGCCGCAATGCGCGGGTCGGCAATGAGCTTGTCGATCTCTTCCCCGCGCGCGAGCAGCACTCCGAAGAGCCCTTCCGGGGCGCCGGCGTATAGAAAGATGCGCTCGAGCTCGAGGGCACAGCGCGTGGTGTTCGCCGCGTGCTTGAGCAGCATGGTATTCCCGGCCATCAGCGCGGGAGCGGCGGCGCGCACCACCTGCCAGTATGGAAAGTTCCACGGCATGATCGCCAGCAATGCGCCGAGAGGGCGGAACGCGACGTAGCTTCGAGCGGCGGAAGAAGGCGCCGGCTGCGGCGCGAGCATTTCGGCAGCGTGTTCGGCGAAGTACTCGAGGGTCCACGCGCATTTCTCGACTTCGGCACGTGCCTGAACGATCGGCTTTCCCATCTCCCGCACCGCGGTCGCCGCGAGGGAATCGCGTTCGGTGCGCAGCCTCGCCGCGATCGCTCGCAGAACCTGCGAGCGCGCGTCGAGCGATTCCGACCCCCAGCTCTCCGCGAAGCGTCGGGCGGCCGAGAGTCTTGCATCGATTTGACGCGCGTCCATCAACGGAATGCGCTCGAGGAGGCTTCCGGTTGTCGGATCGATCGTCTCGATCATATCGATTGCTGCGACCACGGACCCGACGGTCCGGCGTAGACTTCCACGAGGCGGTTCGGTTGCAGATAGGCGCGCGCGACCCGCTGCACGTCCGCGACCGTTATGCGAGCAAAGCGATCGTTGAGCGTCCCGTAATAGTCGAGGGGAAGATCGTTCTCGACGATCTCCATGAGCTGTTGTACCTGCCCGGTCGAAGAGGCTTCCTCGAGCAGCGCGTTGCTGACGAGGCGCACTTTGGCCTCTTGGAGTTCCGTTGCAGAGACGGGCTCGTCGCGCAGACGCTGGAGCTCCCGCCGCACGAACTCTACGGCCTCGACGACTCGCTGCGGCGACGCATTGAGCTCGATGCGAAGATCCCCGCGGTCGGCATCGGCATCGACCGAACTGGTCACGTCGTAGACGAGACCGCGCTTCCGGCGAAGCTCTTGCCAGAGGCGCGACTCGAAGGCTCCGCTACCGCCCAGGATCTGATTGAGCACTAAGAACGTATCGTAGTCGGGGCTCGATCGAGAGAGCGCCGGCTGCCCGATCCGGATATAGACTTGGTTCGCGGCGGTGCCGATGTAATCGTGGCCGCTCGTCGCCGGCGGCATCGGCATGAGATGCGGGTTGGGCTTTGGTCCGCTTACCTGCCAGGCGCCGAACGTCGATTCGAGCGCGCCTCGCACGCGCTCGGGAGTGAGATTGCCGACGACGGCAATCGTCGTGAGGTCTGGACGCCAATAGCGCTGCGTGTATGCGAGAAGATCGGTGCGCGTGATACTCGCGACGGTCTGCGGAGTTGGTTCGCGTAAAGTCGGGTCGCCGGTAGCGAGAAGAAGCCGGTCGTAGGCTCGATTGATCATCACGCCGGAAATATTCGCCTCGGATTGCAGGCTGTTGGCGAGCTGCGATCGCTCGATGTCAAACCAGGGATCGGCAAACGTGGGGTGCGCTTCGCCGTCGGCCAAAATCTGCACGATACGCTCGAAATCGGCGGCTACGCCTTGGGCGGAAAAGCTTTGGCCGGTCGCGACGAACGCGCCCATCTCATCGGTCGCCTTCCGGCGGAGTTCGAACGGGTAGTTTGCGCTGCCGTAGTCGGCCACGGCCGAAGCGAGGCGCCTGATGCCGGGTTGACCCGGCGGCTCGAACGCGGGCGAGGAAAGAATGCTTCCGCGCAGGACGAACGTCGAGCGGCCGCGCTTCGTCTGCACGATGACGTGTAATCCGTTTGCGAGCGTGAACTCGACCGGCGCAAGCGGGCTGCGCGCGGTCGTCGGCGTTCGGACGGCCTTTTCGATCCAGCTCGGCTCGACGATCGGCCCGTTGGGAGCGCGCTTGGAGAAATCGTCGCTCGCTTCGGCGCTGCTCTTTTGCGAGCTGCCGCGCGGCGGGCTTTCGTTCGGGGTGAGATGCCCCACGACGGTGGGCCGGCTGAGATAGTCGCGAGCCGCGGCGACGAGATCGTCCCCCGTCAGCGCCGCGAGCCGCGTGTCTTCGTCGGAAAGCTTCTCGCCGACGACCCCGTAGGTGTATCCCGCGAGCGCGCCGATGCCGTCGATCGAGTCAGCGGCATAGAGCCGCTCGGCCATCGTTAGGCGCTTTGCGGCAAGCACGAGATCCGGGTCGAAACCGTTTTTCAGCACCGAATCGAGCGTCGATTGAAAGACGGCTTGCGCCTCGGCCGCGCTTCTGCCGGGATTGAGAATGATGAAGACGTCAAGCAGGCCGCCGCGCAGCTGCGTGTCCGCGTTGGCCTCGATGCCGAGCGCGATGTTACTTTCGACGAGCGCGCGATAGAATGGCGAACGCTGATTGTCGAGCAAGGTCGCCAGCGTGCTGATAGCGGGCTCGCCGCGCTGCGTATCGCCCGGAACCGAGTACGCGAGGTCGAGGATCTCGAAGGGGAACGGGAACTGAGCTTCGACCGTGCGGCCCGTTGCCGCCACCGGATTGGCGTTTTCCTTTTGAGGCAATTCCTTCGACGGAATCGCGCCGAAATAGCGTTGCGCCTTTGCGAAGACGGTCGCGTGGCTTACGTCGCCCGCGACGACGAGTGTCGCGTTATTCGGCGCGTACCATTCGCGGTAGTAGCGCGCGATGTCGGCGACGGTGGCTGCGGCGACGTCCGCGCGGTTACCGAGCGGCGTTCGTCCGGCCGGCTGACCCGGAAACGCGGCGGCGCGCACGCGCGCCAGCAAGTTGAAGAACGGAGAGCTTGCATCACCGTCGATCTCGTTGAGGACGGCGTTGCGCTCGATTGCCCAGTCGGCCGCGCGCAACGCGGCATGTTGCATTCGATCGGCTTCGATGAAGAGCGCGACGTCGAGCTTGTCGGCGGGCATTTCAAAATAGAACTGAGTGTAGTCGTAACTCGTTTCGCCGTTCATCTGCGCGCCGAGGCGCGCGGTGACGTCGTCCAGACCGCCCGACGAAATCTCGGGCGTCCCGCGAAACATCATGTGCTCGAGTGCGTGTGCGAGACCCGTCCTCCCGGGCGTCTCCTCGAGCGATCCAAACCCATACCACATCGAGGTTTGAACGACCGGTGCCGACCGATCCTCGACGACGACCACGCGCAGCCCGTTGTGAAGCGTGGTCGTGAAGATTCCGGCGTCGCCGGGACCGTTCTGTGCGCTTGCCGGCGCCGGGGCGCAAATCGCCAGCGCAAATGCGAGCAGCGCCAACTTCAATTTCACAGACTGGTGACTCCCAAGTAATATGCGGCGGCCGATTCGACCGCCGCCCACGGAAGGCAGCCGACGAGTTCGCAGCCTAAGAGTTTTATTCCGCGCTCGGCCGCGAGGCGTCGAATGAGCTCGACGACGCGATAGAGCGGGGTTGCAACATAATCCGTGACGTTAAGAGAGACCTGCACGCGGTCCGGAGCGCGTGCCAAGGCAAGCGCGCGAAGCGAGCGCAAGCCGCCGTTACGCTCTCGAACGGCGAGCGCAATCGCTCTGGCGGCGGCGAGATCGGCGCTCGCCAGTTCGACGTTGAACGCGATCAGCAGGGCGCGCGCGCCGATCGCAATCGCGCCGGCAGTCGAATGTCGCGGTACGTCGCCCTCGTCGGGCAGCCAGTCGACGTTTCGGCGAATCGCCGGCAGCAACTGCCGGTCGGGGTGGCGCGCGGCCGCACCGTAATAGAAAGAAGGAATCCGGTACCGCCTCCATATCTCGGCGCCGGCGCGATGCGCGAGCCGCGCAGCCTCTTGGAGCGTTGCGCCTTCGAGCGGCACGAAAGGAAGGACGTCGAGCGCGCCGATGCGCGGGTGAACCCCGCTGTGGCCACGCAGGTCGATGCGCTCCAGCGCGACGCCGGCGAGCAAGACGGCGGCGTCGAGCACCTGTTTCGCATCGCCGACGATCGTCAAAACGCTGCGGTGATGAACGGCGTCGCTGCCCCAATCGAGGAGCCGAGCGCCGGTCCCTTCAACCGCGCCGCATGCTGCCTCGATGGTCGCGGCATTCCGCCCCTCCGAGAGGTTCGGTACGATCTCAAAGAGCGCAGCGCTACCCAAGCACTTCTCGGATCGCGGTGGCGATGTCGTTCGTGTTCGCGGGCGAAATCACGTGCGAGTAACCGAGCTTGCGCGCCTCGGCCTCGCGCCGCTCGGCCGCGCCTACCGTGCGTACTTCACCCGACAATCCGACCTCGCCGAAGACGGCCACGGAAGCGGCGATCGGCGCGTTGCGAAACGACGAGGCAATTGCCAAAGCGATGCCGAGATCGGCGGCCGGCTCGACGACGCGCAGGCCACCGGCGACCGATGCGTAGACGTCGTGCGTGCCGAGCGAGAATCCAGCGCGACGCTCCAGCACCGCAATGATCATTGCCAGGCGCTGCTGATCGAGGTTGTTGGCGAGACGCCGGGGCGTGCCGTACGTCGCTTCACCGACCAGCCCTTGCACTTCGATGAGGACGGGGCGCGAGCCGACGATCGAGGCGACGACGCACGAGCCGCTCGGCCGCTGTGCGCGCGCGCCTAGAAAGAGCTCGGAGGGGTTCGGGATCTCCCGCAATCCGCCATCGTGCATCGTAAAGACGCAGATCTCGTCGATCGAGCCGAAGCGATTCTTATAGGCGCGCAGGATGCGGTACTCTCCGGTCGCCTCGCCTTCGAAGTAGAGCACGGTATCGACCAGGTGCTCGAGCAGCCTGGGCCCCGCAATCGCGCCGTCTTTGGTAACGTGTCCGACGATGAAGCACGCGCAGCCGGTGCGTTTTGAGAACTCCACGAGCGCCTGCGTGCAGTCGCGAATCTGCGTAATGCTTCCGGCATACGCTTCCGATTCCGGAAGCCAGACGGTCTGAATTGAATCGACGACGACGGCCAACGGCGGGCGCCGCTCGAGCGAGTCGAGGACCGCGCGCAAGTTCGTTTCGGGGTAAATTGTCATCCTGAGCCTGTCGAAGGATGACTCGTCGAGCACTCGGTCCGCGCGCAACCTCACTTGCGCGGCGGACTCCTCTCCGCAAACGTAGATCACTTCGCCATGATGCGCGAGCCGCGCGGCGATCTGGAGCAGCAGCGTCGATTTGCCCGCGCCGGGCGCCCCACCGACGAGAGTGAGGCTGCCGGGTACGATGCCGCCGCCGAGCACCGCGTCGAACTCCGTCATTCCAACGCGCAAGCGCGCGATGCTCGCCGAGCCCACCTCGCGCAGCGGTACCGGCACGGCGGCCGGCGCGGCGGCTGGGCGAACGCTGCGGCCGAGCTTTGGCGCAACGTTAAAGGGACGCTCGTCGAAGGAGTTCCAGGCTTCGCACTGCGGACACCGGCCGAGCCAACGCGGCGATTCGAAGCCGCAGGCCGAACAAAAGTAGACCGCGCGCGTTTTAGCCACTAGCAACCGTTCTGCGGGGCCGTTCCTTTGCCTGGGCGAATCCGCCGCACCTTGACGAGTCCACGCCATCTTCAAATCGCGATCGACGGCCCCGCCGCCGCTGGCAAAACGACGGTTGCGCGCGCGGCCGCGCAGCGCCTCGGCGTGCTCTATCTCGACACCGGAGCGATGTACCGCGCACTGGCCTCCCTTGCGCTGCGAACCGGAACCGACGTCGATAACGGTGCAGCGCTTTCGCGTTTGATGACGATCGCGCCGATCGAAGTGGAGCTCGACGAATCGGCGCAGCTGGGTTTTCGGATCGTCGCCGGCGGCCGCGAGCTCGGCGAAGCCGCTCTGCTCGGCAACGACGTCACGGCGATCGTTTCGGCCGTCTCCGCACACGCCGAGGTCCGCGCCGCGATGGTTGCCGCTCAGCGCACCATCGCCGAGAAGGGTCCCGTAGTCATGGCCGGCCGCGATATCGGCTCCGTCGTGCTTCCGAATGCGCCCGTGAAGATCTACCTCACGGCCTCGGTTCCGGCGCGCATCGAGCGACGGCGGATGCAGCTGCAGCAGGCCGGCGTCGACGTCGACGCCCATCGATTAGCCGAAGAGATCGAGGAGCGCGACCGCCTCGACCAAACGCGGGCCGTTTCGCCGCTCGCTCCGGCCCCCGACGCGCATATCATCGACTCGAGTGAGATCGATGCAGATCGCGTGGTGGACGAAATTTGCGCGATCGTCGGCGCAAGGTTCGCGTGAGTCCGGGGTTTTACGATTTCTCGAAGCTCGTCGTGCGCGCGATAGCGCGCACGATCTGGCGCGCCCGCGTCTTCGGAACTCAAAACGTTCCCAAAAGCGGTGGTCTCATCATCGCTTGCAATCACCTCTCGTACTACGATCCTCCGCTGCTCGGGTCGCTCTGTCCGCGCCGGATCAGTTACATGGCCAAGAAGGAGCTCTTTGCGATGCCGGTACTGGGACCGGTGATTCGAGCACTCGGCGCGTACGCGGTCGATCGGCGCGGGAGCGCGACCGGCGCCATCAAGCGCTCGCTCCAAGTCTTGGAGGCAGGCGGTGCGGTCGGGATCTTCCCCCAGGGCAGGCGCAGCCCGGGCCGGGCCTCGACCGCGCAGACCGGCGTGGCCCTGCTCGCCGCGCTCGCACAAGTGCCGGTCGTTCCGGCCTGCATCCGCGGCAGCGACCGGGCGCTTCGCCTGGCCCGCATCGACGTCGCGTTTGGGGCGCCGCTGGCGCCGCCGGCGGGTAGGAAAGCAACGCGTGAAGACTTGGCGAAGTTCACGGCAGAGATTATGAAGGCGATCGAAGAGCTGGCGGGGAGTGCCGGTGGAAATACGTAAGGCCTCCGTCCAAGGATTTTGCTTTGGCGTCGCGATCACCGTGAAGAAGGCCGAGGAGGCTATCGCTTCGCGCGGCGATGTCACGACGCTCGGACACGTCGTTCACAACCCGCAGATGGTGGAATCACTTGCCGCGCGCGGCCTCAAGAACGCGCAGTCGGTCGACGAGGTCGATGCAGGCGCCCTTTTCGTTCGCGCGCACGGCCTGCCGGTCGAAGTCTACGAGAAGGCGACCGAGAAGAAGCTCGAGATCATCGACGCGACCTGTCCGATGGTGACGAAGATCCACGTCCAGGCCGAAAAGCTCAAGACCGACGGCTATAAGATCATCGTCATCGGCGATCCCAACCATCCTGAAGTGAAAGGCACGCTCAGCCATGTTCCGGGCGCTTGGTGCGTCCAACGCGCCGAAGACGTCGAGCGGCTCCCGCGCTCGAGCCGCGTCGGGGTCGTGGTTCAGTCGACGTGGTCGGGCGAAGGTTTCACCGAGATCGTTCGCGCGCTCTCGGCGAAATACTACGAGGTACGCGCGGTCAATACCATTTGCACCGATACGCACAATCGCCAGAACGAGGCGTTACGTCTCGCCAAAGACGTCGAAGTGATGGTCGTCGTCGGAGGCAAGACGTCGGCGAACACCAAGCATCTCGCCGAGCTGTCGGAGTCGCACGGTGCGCGCGCCTACCATATCGAAGGTCCGGACGAGCTGCAGGCGGACTGGTTTAAAGGGATCGGCGTCGCGGGCCTGATGTCGGGCGCGTCGACGCCGGGATGGCTCGTCGATCGGGTTGAGTCGCGGATGGAGGAGTTGGCCGCCACTGCTTAAGCTGGCCATGCTCACCGAGCGTTTCGAGAACGCCCTCGAGGAACGGATAACCCGATATCGGGGATCTCAAGAGATCTCCGATAGTCTTTTGCGCCACTTCGGATACGCTCCGTACGGTCCGGCGCGGCGCGGTAAGCGGCTGCGCCCGCAGATGGTGATGCGCGTCGCGACGACGGAGGGAGCGCCGATCGAGAACGCGCTCGATGCCGCCGTTGCCGTCGAGATCTTTCACAACTACTCGCTCGTTCACGATGACATTGAAGACCGGGACGAGTTGCGCCACGGACGCCCGACGCTCTGGAGCGCCTACGGCGTCGCGCACGCGATCAATGCGGGCGACGCGATGTGCGCGCTGAGTTTTCTGAGCCTCGAGCACGCCGCGGCGCACCTCGAGGCCGGGCGCGTGCTGCAGATGCTCGCGCTGCTTCACGAAGCGCATGCCGTCATGTGCGAAGGGCAGTCGCTCGATCTATTCTTCGAATCCGAGCGCTCCGTCGATTTGGCCGACTACTTCCGGATGATCGAATGCAAGACTGCGCAGCTCTTCGACGCCTCGTGCAGGCTCGGGGCGCACGCCGCCGGCTGCGACGAGCGCGCGGTTGAAGGTTACGGCGCGGTTGGCCGCGCCTACGGGATGGCTTTTCAAATCCGCGACGACGTTGCGGGCATCTGGTCTTCGGTGGACGAGACGGGAAAGACCGTCGCCAGCGACATCTCGCGCCGGAAGTGGACCTTCCCGGTCGTCTGGGCAATCGCGCAACCGCCGACCGCGGCGCGCAGCGTCGTCGCAGAGGCGTACGCGCGCGGTCAATCCCTCGATGGCGTGACGGTCGGACGCGTCGTCGAAGCGCTCGATACGCTCGGCGCTCGGGAAGCCGCAACGCGCGCGGCCTCGGAACACCTGGCAGTCGTCGAGGGCCATCCCAATGTGGAGCTTCGCGAGTTTCTCGTCGGTACGCTCGGTCTCGCCGCCGCTCGCTAAAGCAAAGGAAGAATCGTGAACGTCAACGGTACGGTCCGCGCACCGGTACGGCAGAGCTCGCTGAGTTGGGCTCTTCCCGGGCTCCTGGCCGTGGGGCTCATCGTACGACTGCTCTTCATCGACAACGCGGGCTTCAAGACCGACGTCAGCACGTACGCTGCCTGGGCGATCGGCCTGAGCCAGCATGGTTTTGCGTCGTTCTACTCCACGATCGGGTTTGCGGATTACCCGCCGGGCTATTTCTATATCCTGGCGGCCGTCGGTCATTTTTGGCGTCTCTTCTTTGCGGCGCACGATTCGGGTTATGCGATCCTGCGCGATCTGGTCAAGGTGCCCGCCATTATCGCCGATCTGGGCGTGGGCGCGCTGCTCTACGCCATCGTTCGCCGGTTTGCCGGCGTCGGTTTCGGTCTCGCCGCAGCCGCACTCTACCTGCTCAACCCGGCGACGATCTACATCTCGGCCCTGTGGGGCCAAGTCGATTCGATTTCCGGTTTCCTCGCGCTCTTTGCCGTCTACGCGCTCATCCGAAGCGAAGACGAGGCGCCGCAGAGCCGCGCTGCGGGCGATTGGATCGTCTTTGCGTGGATCGCTTTTGGCTACTCGCTGCTGATCAAGCCGCAGGCCGCCGTGCTGCTGCCCTTGCTCGTCGCCTTCGCCTTCGTCGATCCGCAGCGCCGGCGCTCCCGCCTGGTGGCGACCGCAATAGGCGTCGTAGCCGCGCTGCTCTTGGCGCTGCTGCTCACCGAGCCGTTCCATCCGGGCAATCCGGTCTCCTCATTCGGCTGGCTCTTGGAGCGCTATGCGTACGGTTCGAACGTCTACCCGTACAACAGCGTCAATGCCTTTAACCTGTGGGCGCTGCGGGGAACGCTCTGGGTGCCCGACAGCCAAAACATCTTGGTGCTCCCACAGTATCTCTGGGGCATCTTGCTCGTGCTCGCGGCCCTCGCGCTGATCGTGTGGCGGTACTTGCAAGATCGCACCCTTCAAGCGTTGCTCGAAGGCTGCGCGATCGCCGCGCTCGCGTTCTTTGCGCTTGCGACGCGCATGCACGAACGGTATCTTTTTAACGGGCTGCTCTTTACCATTGCGTGCATCCCCTTCGCTCGCCGCTACGTGTGGGGCGCCGTCGCGCTCTCCATCGTGCTCTTCGCCAACCTCGTCTACAGCTTGCAGTACCTGCAAGTCGTCACGAATAACGTCGCCGGCGTCAACTCGCAGAATTTATGGGGTCCGCTCACCACCGCATTCTCCCTGCTGGCCGTGGGCACGTTCTTCGTGCTCGGCTACCAATATCTCGGCACCGCCGAAGCGGGTGCGGCTCCCGCTGCCGCTCCGCGCGAAGGGCATTCGGAATCCGCGGCCGTCGAAACCGGCGAGCGCCATTGGTTCGATCCGCGCGAAGGCTTGGCGGCGATGCGCGTGCCGCTCGACTATGCGATCGCGGCGGCGCTCGGCCTGGGGAACTTCGTGCTCTCCTTTATTGGGTATTGGTGGCCGCCCGACAAGGTCTTCGACGAGATCTACTTCGCGCGCGCGGGCGAAGAGTATCTGCAAAATTTGCGCATCTACGAGAACACGCATCCGCCGCTGAGCAAGCTTTTGATCGCGTTCTCGATGATGCTCTTCGGAGGAATGCCCAAGGGTCACGGCCTCGGCGGCTGGACGTTCCTCAACGCCATCATCGGCCATCTGAGCAATGGCGACAACTCCTACGGCTGGCGCTTTCTCGACGTGGTCTTCGGCGCGCTCGTCGTGATGCTGCTCTATTTCTTCGCGAAGCGGGTTACCGGCTCGACCCTCTTCGCAACGATCGCCGCGCTGTTGCTCACGTTCGACGGCATGCACTTCGTGCAGTCGCGCATCGCGACGCCCGAGGGCTTCGTCGTCTTCTTTGCAACGCTCGCGGTCTACGCGTTCTATCGCTTCTGGATCAGCTCGCAGGTCGGCGAGCGCGCGCACGTCGTCGTGCCGCGCTGGGGATTTGCCGCCGGTGCGGCGGGCGCGCTCGCGGCCGGCGCGATCGTCGGCCAAGCCTGTCGACTCCTCTGGGGTTTCGATGCCGCCGCCACCGTCATCGTCACGCTCTATGTCGCTTGCCTCTGCTACCTGTTCGTGCGACATCTCGGTTTTCCGGGATGGTTTGGCGACGGGCGGCGCGAGCTTACCTTCGCCGAAGGGTCGTACGCGCTGCGCGGCAACGATGGGACCGCACTCTTTGCCGCCGACGGCGGCACGATCGACGTCCGCGGACGAATCGAGCGCGGTGCTATCTCGCAAGGTAAAGGCGGGGCCTTGGTCTATCGCGACGACCCACTGCGGATCGAATACCGCCGCGACCCGAGCGTCAAGTACGAAACGCCCGACGGCGAGGCGCTCTACGCGCAAGACGAGATTCGCTCCGGCGCTGCGGTCGAAAAGGGCCGCTCTTCGACACTCTGGCTGATCCTCTTCACCGTCGCGCTGGGGCTGCTCGTCAGCAGCAAGTGGTACGGCGTGATGGGCTTCGGCGTCAGCTTCGTCATTCTAATCCTCGTCTGGCTCCAGCGTATATTTCTTACGGTTGCAGCCGACGCTGTGGGGGAATCCGCGCGGCTTCCGGCTCGATGCGGCACTCGCTACGATCCTATTGGTAAGTGCGACGGTCTACGCGCTCGTCTGGGTGCCGGATCTAGCGCGCCATTCACCCGATCCCGGCGAGATCCACAACGCCAACGATCTCGTTTACCGCCAGTACTCGATGTTCGAGTATCACGACACGCTCAAAGCGACGCACCCGTACTCCTCAAAATGGTGGGAATGGCCGCTGGACTACGTTCCAATCGCATATTTCTATCAGGATCGCCGGAAGGACCCGACCAATAACAACGGGTGCTGCGTCTATGAGATCACCTCGTTACCCAACCCCGTCATCCTTTGGTTTGGGCTGCTCTGTGTGCCATGGGTGGCGGTCTTGGCCTGGCGAGAACGCAATAAGGCCTATGCGCTGATCGTCATGACCTACCTGCTGCAATGGCTGCCCTGGATCAAGTCGCCGCGTATCACTTTCGCCTATCACTTTTACGTGGACATCCCGCTGATCTGCCTGTGCAACGTCATCGTGCTGCAGCGTCTCTGGGAATGGTCGCGGCGGCGCGATAATGCGCGGTGGCTGGGAGGGCTCGGTGTCGGCGCTTACGTCGCCGCCGCGGGGTTGAGTTTCGCCTTTTTCTATCCGATTCTGGCGGCCCATCCAATTACTTGGAACGCCTGGCACGCGCGAATGTGGTTCCCAACCTGGATTATCGGGCCGGGCTAGAGAAAGACGCAGACCTCATGTCCGGGCACTCCAAATGGCATAACATCAAGCTTAAGAAGGGTAGAGTCGACGCTCAGCGAGGAGCGCTCTTTACGAAGCTGAGCAAAGAGATCATTCTTGCGGCGAAAGGCGGTTCGCCCGATCCCGAAGCCAACTACCGGCTCAAGATGGCCGTCGAGAAGGCGCGAGAATTCAACATGCCCCACGAGAACATCAAGCGCGCCATCGCTCGAAGCTCCGGTCAAGGCGGGGAGCGTGAGATCGAAGAGATACGCTATGAAGGCTACGGTCCGCACGGCCTGGCGCTCATCGTCGACGCTGCGACCGATAATCGCAACCGTACCGCCGGAGAGCTCCGCTTTCTCTTTAGCCGGCATCAGGGAAGCCTCGGGGAGAGCGGCAGCGTCGCGTGGATATTCGACCCGGTCGGCATCCTGGAGCTCGACCCGGCCGGAAAGGCGGAGGAAGCGGTCATCGAAGAGGCGCTGATCGACGGCGTCGACGATATCGAGTATGAGATCGAGCTCGCGCTGATCTATACGGAGCCCGCACGTTTGGCCGGGGTGCGTGACGATTTGCGTGGTCGCGGGGCGAAAATATCGGACGCCTATCTTGGAATGCGCCCGAAAAACAAGCTCCAGCTGCAAGGCGACGAGCTCTCCGAGGCGCTCGCCGTTCTCGAGGCGCTCGAAGAGCACGAGGACGTGCAGCGTCTCTTCAGCAACCTGGACTTTAGCAACGTGCCCGCGGAGGCGCTCGCCTGAGATCGCCTCTGCAGGCGTATCTGCCGCGCGATTGGGTCTTTCCGATCGTGCTCGTAATCTTCGTCACGATCGTCGTTTGGTACGGGCGCCAGATCTACGATTTTCTCTTGCCGTCCTCGGCCACCGTAACCGTTCCCTCGTTCGTCGGTCAAACGCTGAACGACGCGAACGCCGAGATCGCGCGGTTGAAGCTCGCCTCGGCGGTCGTCGACCACACCGTGAGCGACCGCTATCCCAAAGACGTCGTCATCATGCAGCAGCCCGTGGCGGGCGACCAGGTTCGAGAGGGCCGGCAAGTCTCGTTCGTCATCAGCGACGGCATCGTTTCGCGACTGATGCCCGATCTGCGATACCAATCGATGCGGGAGGTGCAGCTCGACCTCTCACGCGCGCACCTGCAGTTGGGGCGGGTCACCTACGTGCGAAGCGACTTCATTCCCGAGGACCACGTCGTCGCGCAAAACCCGTCGCCGCTCGTTAGCGTGCACGAAGGCGACGTCGTGACGCTCGCCGTGAGTCGCGGCGGGCGCGCGAATCTCGTCGTACCCGATTTCGTCGGCTTGACGATCGATCAAGCGCGCACGCTGGCAGAGAGCGCAGGAATCAAGCTCGGCCAGATCGTCTGGACGCCGCTCGGCAAGGACGGGCCGCCTCACAGCATGGTAGCGCGCCAGGTTCCCCCGCCCCAAGCGAAGATCGCCTCGTACGATCCTGTCTCGCTGCAGGTCAGCGCCGGCCCCAACGAGTCGGGGTACGTCCTTCGCCAGGTCCACGTGCTCGTTTCGGTCCCCGAGCCGCAGAACGTCGCGAACGGCGAGCAGCTCGACGTGCGCCTCTCCCTCACCGATGCCACAGGCCGCTACGATCTGTACCATGCTTTCGCCGAGCCGGGACAGAAGCTCGACTTTACGGTGACCGCGCTGGGCACGTCGCTGCTCGATATGTACGTCAACAACACGCTCGTTGCAGAAGAGCGCCTCGGCACCGAGCCGCCGAAGGTCTACAATCTCGAAGCTTCGCCCTCACCGGCACCATTTTGATGACTATTCTTGCGCCGTCGCTGCTCTCTGCCGATTTTGCCCGCATCGCGGAGCAGATTGCGAGCGTGCAGAGCGCCGGCGCGGAGTACCTGCACCTCGACGTCATGGACGGACGCTTCGTGCCGAATATCACGTGGGGGCCGAAGATCATCGGCGACCTTCGCAGGCTCTCGCCGCTCGTCTTCGATGCGCATTTGATGATCGTCGAGCCCGAACGCTATGTTGACGAGTTCAGAGCCGTCGGATGCGATCGCATCACGTTTCATCTGGAGGCGACGCCGCACGCGCAGCGACTGCTCGTTCACTTGCGCGAGATCGGCGCGAAGGCGGGACTGGCGATCACTCCGCAGACTCCGGTCGAGCTCTTGCAGGACGTCATCGAGGATTGCGACACGGTGCTCGTCATGAGCGTCAACCCCGGCTTCGGCGGACAGAAATTTATCGCGCGCTCGCTCGAGAAGGTTCGCGAGGCCCGGGCTCTGATCGACGACCGTAATCCGACGTGCTTGATCGAAGTGGACGGCGGAGTCGGAGCGGAGAATGCGCGCGACCTCGTCGACGCGGGAGCCGATATACTGGTGATGGGCTCGGCAATCTTCGGCGCACCGGACCCTGCGGCGGAGCTGCGCCGCATCCGCGCGCTCATCGCGTGACCGAAGACGAGCTGGTCGCAAAGATAACCGAACTTTGTCGCCCTTCGACGGGGCTCAGGGTGACAAAGCTCGCGCACATCGGTGACGATGCGGCGCTCTGGCAGCCTTCGCGTTCGAATCGGAGCGCGATCTCCACGGATATGCTCGTGGAAGGCGTCGACTTTACGCGCGATGCGATGTCGCTCGAAGATGCGGGCTGGCGCGCCATGGCGGCAAATCTCAGCGATCTCGCCGCCGTGGCTGCGCGTCCGGTGCTCGCAACCGTCGCGCTCGGCTTTCCACAAGCGACGACCCTCGACGAAATAGTCGAGCTCTACCGCGGACTCGCCGGCTGCGCTGCGAAGTTCAAACTCGCGATCGCCGGCGGCGACCTCTCCGGCGCCCCGGCGATCACCATCGCGGTCACGGTCGTCGGCGAGGTTCGCGCCTCGAATGCAAAGACACGCGCGGGCGGGCGGTCCGGCAACGTCCTCGCCGTTACAGGGCCGCTCGGTGCGGCGCGCGCCGGTCTCGAGCTAACTCGCAAAGACGCACGAATTCCCGGCGAGCTCAAAGCCGAAGCGCTGCAAGCATTTCGCCGTCCGCAGCCGCACCTCGCCGAAGGGCTTTTCCTCGGCGCCAGTCGTAACGTGAGCGCGATGATGGATCTCTCCGACGGAATCTCGACCGACGTCCAGCGGCTCGCGGCGGCGAGCGGCTGCGGGGCCGACCTCGGCGCGATCCCAGTGGCCGAATCGGCGCAGGCGCTCGCGCGCGCACGAGGGGAAGATCCGCAACGTTTCGCGTTGGCCGGGGGCGAGGATTTCGAGTTGCTCGCCGCGGTTAACGCGCGCGCGTTCCCTTTTTTAGCGGCGCGCTATGCGGCGCGCTTCAAGCGCGATCTGCTGCCGGTCGGCGTTCTGCGGGCCGAACCGGGCGTCGTCTGGAAAGACGAGCCGCTCGAGCGTTCGGGATGGGATCACTTCGGGCGCTGACGCGCCGTCAGCTAGGCTCGGCGCGTGACGCGATTCGAGCGCAGGCAGCAGGTACAGACCCGCGCCGTGCGGTGGACGCCCCGATCGTCGATCCGGACGGACTGCAAATTCGGAAGCCAGCGCCGCTTCGTCTTATTCATAGCGTGACTGACGTTGTTGCCCGCCTTCGGACCTTTACCGCAAATTTCGCACCGCTTAGCCATAGCCGGCAGATAGTACCACGGCGCCCGGCTGCGGGGCAAGCCGAAAGTTGACGTTAGGCAAGGATTCCGGGGGTTGCTCCAAAAGACGGGCGGCCATGACCCGAGCGCGCATCGCGGTCGATGCGATGGGAGGCGACCACGCACCCGAAGAGATCGTTGCGGGTGCGCTGATGGCCGCCGAGGAGTTCGACGCCGACATCCTTTTAATTGGTGACGAGGCGCGCGTCCGTCCGCTTCTTCGAGGAAGCGCGCCCGGGTGCGTTCGCGAAATTCACGCTCCCGAGGCCGTCGCGATGGATCTCTCGCCCTCGACCGCCTTGCGCTCCTGCGATCGCACGTCGCTCGGCGTCGCGGTCACGCTGGTCAAGCAGGGCGAAGCCGATGCGGTCGTCTCGGCCGGGAATAGCGGCGCCTTCTTAGCGATTGCTCTGATCAAGCTTCGGCCGATCGAAGGCGTCTCGCGACCGGCGATCGCGACGGTCTGGCCGGCGCTCAACGGCCCAACCGTATTGCTCGATTCGGGGGCCAACGTCGACTGCAGGCCGGAATGGCTGGAACAGTTCGCGATCATGGGATCGGCTTACGCCAAGGGCGTGCTCAACGTCCCCGACCCGCGCGTGGCAATCCTCTCGGTTGGCGAAGAACGCAACAAAGGCAATCAGCTCGTGCTCGAAGCGGCGCGGCTTTTGGAACGCGCGCCGGTGCGCTTCATCGGCAACGTCGAAGGAAGCGACCTCTTCCATAACGTTGCCGACGTGATCGTGGCCGACGGCTTCGTCGGAAACGTCGTCCTGAAGACCGGCGAAGGGCTGATGGCCGATCTGGCGCACGTCATGCGCGATACGCTCCTGGGCGGCAATCTTCTCACCAAACTCGGGACGGCAATGCTCGCTCCGGCGCTGAAGCGGCTGCGCAAGCGCTTCGATTACGAAACCTACGGGGGCGCGCCGCTGCTCGGGCTGCGCGGAAACTGCATCGTAACCCACGGCCGCGCGGGACGTAACGCGATCAAACACGCGATCGGCGCGGCGGTTCAAGAAGTCAATCACGACGTCGTCGGAAAGATCAGCGAGCTCATCGTACCGCATCTCGCGCCTACCTAAGGGGCCTGCATCGCGCCGCCATGCTCGGCGTCTACGTTCACCTGCCGTTCTGCCCGTATCTCTGTCCGTACTGCGATTTCGCGAAATGGCCGTTGCGCGCCACCGCCGCCCGGCGCTATCTCGACGCACTCTGCGCGGAAATCGACCGCGAACCTGTGGCGCCTGCCGGCACGATCTATCTTGGGGGCGGAACGCCGAACGCTTACGACGCGCGAACGATCGAAGATCTCGTGGCGCGATTGCGCGCGCGCTTTCACGGCGCGTGCGAAATCAGCATCGAGGTCAACCCCGAACTCGTGCGCGAGGGGGACTTTGCGCTCTACCGCGACGCGGGCGTCAGCCGGCTCTCGATCGGCGTGCAGTCATTCGATTCCTGCGAGATTCAAACGCTGGGCCGAAAACATACCGTCGCGCAGATCGAAGGCGTGGTGGCGCGGGCGCGTGAGGCGAGGCTGCATTCCGTCTCCCTCGACTTGATGTTCGCCGTTCCCGGACAGTCGCCGCAAAGCTGGCTGCGCACACTGCGCGCAGCCGTCGCGCTGGAAGTGGATCACATCTCGGCCTACGGCTTGACGGTCGAAGAGGGTACGCCGTACGCGGCCTGGCGCGTGCGCGAGCCCGCCGCCTTTTTCGACGATGCGCGCGAAGCGGAGCTCTACGGCCTCGCGATCGAAACGCTCGAAGGCGCCGGTTACGAACAGTACGAGATCAGCAATTTTGCGCGGCCGGGGCATCGTTGCGCGCACAACCTCAACTATTGGGCAAACGGCGAGTACGCCGGCTTAGGCGTCGGCGCCGCATCGTATCGCGCCGGCGTGCGAAGCGTTCACACGCGCTCGCTCGATGCGTACGTGCGCGCGGCGCTCGAAGGGCGCGCGATTCCGTCGGACGCCGAGCGGCTGGAAGGTCGCAGACGCGCGGGCGAGGCGATGATGCTGGCATTGCGGACGGCGCAGGGGGTTAGCCTGAGCGGGTTCAAAGAACGCTACGGTATCGACGTCATGGCAGATTATGCACACGTCGTCACGCGGTTCGCCCAGACGGGATTGCTCGAGCGCGTCGGCGACACCGTGCGATTGACGCAGCGGGGTCGATTTGTTGCCAACGATGTTTGCGGAGCTTTCATAACATTCGACTGACACCAAACGCGCTTTCCGAAACGGTCTTGCGCGCCGCTTTCGTCGTCGTCTTCGGCGTGACGGGTTTTCTCCTAGGGCGCGAGGCATACTTCAGCGTCCTTTCGCCGCATTTTGCGAACGAGGCGCTGCAGGTCGCGTTCTTGATACTATCGCCGGTCGTCGGCGCGATCGTCGGCGCGCTCCTCGCGCCGCCCGCTCAAGCGCTCTTTGAAAATCAGCTGCGTCAGGCGGAGGGCGCGATGGACCGTCTCACGCCGGCCGAGATCGCGGGTGGCGCCGTGGGTTTGATCGTCGGATTGGTCATTGCATTTCTCATTAAGAGCATCGTCTTCGAGCTGATCTCGGATTTTGGCCGAGCCGGCACCTACGTTGCCATCGTCCTCTATTTGATCGTTGCGATCTTTGCGGCGTATCTCGGTGCGCGCGTCGGCGCAAAGATTCGTATCGTACCGGTTCCGCGCAGCGTCGTCGGAAAGGCCTCCGACGGCGCTCCAAAGCTGGTGGACACTTCGACGATCGTCGACGGCCGAATCGTCGAGATCGTCGAGGCGGGCTTTCTCGAAGGCGAGCTGATCGTGCCCCGCTTTGTCTTACGCGAGCTCCAAGCGATCTCCGATTCGGTCGATCCGCTCAAGCGCACGCGGGGCCGGCGCGGATTCGACGTGCTCAGCCGCCTGCAAGAGCTCGCGGCGGTCGAGATCAGCGAGCGCGATTTTGCCGACATGGCGCCCGGAAACGTCGACGCGCGCCTCGTCCGGCTCGCGCTAGAGCTCGGTGCGAAGCTCGTGACCAACGATTATAACTTGAACCGGATCGCGCACGTCGAAGGCGTTGCCGTGCTCAACGTCAACGAGCTCGCGAACGCCGTGAAGCCGGTCGTCCTGCCGGGTGAAGAGCTGCACGTAGCGGTGATCCGCGAGGGCAAGGAGTTCCATCAGGGCGTCGGATATCTCGAAGACGGCACGATGATCGTCGTCGAGCACGGCCGGCGCCTGATCGGCGAGGAGACCGATGTGGTCGTCACGAGCGTGCTGCAGACCGTCGCCGGCCGGATGATCTTCGCGCGGCCAAAACGCGAGGGCGTCGCCTCTTGAAGTGGGCCGCAGTGATCGTTGCGGCCGGCCGCGGAATACGTTTCGGCGGCCCGAAGCAGTTCATCGAACTTGCCGGGATTCCGATGGTCGGCTGGTCGATTCGAGCCTTTGCGGCGATGCGCGAGGTCGAGGAGATCGTGATCGCGACCGAGCCCGAATCGCTCGAGCCCATGCGCGCGCTCGCCGCGCGCCTCGCGCCGCAGCGCGAGCCGCGCGTCGTTCGGGGCGGCGCGACGCGTCAGCAGAGCGTCTATCAAGGCTTGAGTGCGGTGAGCGCAGCGTGCGATGCAGTTTTCGTTCACGATGGCGCGCGTCCGTTGGTGAGTGTCGACGACGTACGTGCCGGCATGCGAGAGGTGCGCCTCGGGCGGGCGGCCTTGCTCGCAGCACCGGTCGTCGATACGATCAAAAGCGTCGATCGCCAATCGCTGCGCGTCGCCGCGACGCTCGATCGGCGCGAGCTCTGGGCGGCCCAGACCCCGCAGTTCGCTCGGACCGCTGAATTGCGCGCGGCGCACGAGCGCGCGCGCGGCGACGGCGTCGAGGCGACGGACGACGCCGCACTACTCGAGCGAATCGGCATCGAGGTCGTGGTCGTTCCGTCGACGAGCGAGAATTTTAAAGTGACGCTTCCCGCCGACGTCGCCCGCGCGCACGATATCCTTTGTCACCTTGACGGAAGCGCGGTAGGCGCGGAGTCGAAGGGCGGCTGATGCGAGTCGGTCACGGTTTCGACGCGCATCGCCTGGTGGAGGGGCGTGCGTTGATCTTGGGCGGCGTTCGGATCCCCTTTGAGCGTGGTGCGCTCGGCCATTCCGACGGCGACGGGCTCGCCCACGCGCTCGCCGATGCACTACTCGGCGCAGCGGCACTCGGCGATCTCGGCGCGCGTTTCCCCGACACCGAATCGCGCTGGAAGGACGCCGATTCAATGGAGCTGCTCGCGCAGTGCGCCGGCGCGGTGCGCGAAGCCGGCTTTGCAATAATCAACGCGGACGCGACGATTGTGGTCGAGCGCCCGAAGCTCGCACCCTTTATCGCGGCGATGCGCCGGAACGTCGCAGCGCGTCTTGGGATTCCCGTGGGCGCCGTCAGCGTCAAGGCCAAGACGAGCGAGGGAATGGGCTACACCGGCGATGGTACGGGCCTCGCGGTGTACGCGATAGCGCTGCTCGACGGAGCGGTTTCGACTCGATGAGCGCTCATGCGTTTCGAGCGAGACTCGACGAGCGCACGGGTTCCTAGGGAACCTCTGAAGAAGTCGCTGCACCGATCGCGGCGAGCAGTTTCGCCGCAGATCGAGGCGCGCCCGAGGGAGCATAGCAGAGCGCTCTGTAACCGAGGGCGCAACAACGAGATGCGGCGAAACTGCCGCCGCCCAAAGGGTTTAACCGCAAAACCGCCATCTGCGTTGTCGAAGGCTCGGTCACAGACCGCGGAGGGTATGCTCCCTCGCCTTCTCCGAGCATCTGGCGGTTTTGCGGTTTAAACGATCGGTACATGGACTTCTTCAGAGGTTCCCTAGGCGAGGGAGTGCGGCGCACCCCCTGATTGACGTGCCGGGTTACACTGTTGCAAATGCCATTGGAAACGCTCTTAGCCGATCTGCGAGCCCCCCTCGAACGAGATCCCGCTGCGAAGGGGTGGCTCGACGTCGTGCTATCCTACCCGGGCTTCCATGCGCTCGTCGCGCACCGCGTCATTCACCGGCTGCATCGCGCCGGGATCCCGATTCTGCCGCGCTTTCTGGCGAACGTCGCGCGATTTCTGACGCAGATCGAAATCCATCCCGGCGCGAAGATCGGCAAGGGCATTTTCATCGATCACGGGTCGGGGGTGGTCATCGGCGAGACCGCAGAGGTCGGAGACGGCTGCACGATCTACCAGGGCGTGACGCTCGGCGGCACGAGCCTTTCGCACGGCAAGCGACATCCGACGCTGGGCCGCAACGTCACCGTCGGCGTCAACGCCAGCGTGCTGGGCGCGATCGCGCTCGGCGATGACGCAAAGGTCGGCGGAGGATCGGTCGTCGTAAAGGACGTACCCGCGAACGCGACGGTCGTCGGGGTCCCGGCGCGCGTCGTCGCGCGGGACGGCAAACCGGTGCGCCTCGTCGTCGAACGGCCGCAAGTGGATATGCCCGATCCGACCGCCGATGCAATCGGACGGTTACAGCGAAAGCTCGGGGAGCTCGAGCACCGCTTGGCCGAACTGGAGCAGGGCGAGTCGTCGTCAGAAGAAGCCTGGAGCTGGGTGATCTGAAACTCTACAATACTCGCACGCGGAGCGTCGAGGCCTTCGAGTCTCTGCGCGCCGGCGAGGTTCGCATTTACGTCTGCGGTTTGACGCCTTCCGCGCAGGCGCACGTGGGTCACGCCCGATCCTTTCTCTTCTTCGACGTGCTGCGGCGCTATCTGTCGCATCTCGGCTACCGCGTAACGTACGTTCAGAACGTCACCGATATCGACGATCGCAGCATCAACGCGGCGAAGGAAACGGGCGAAGACTATCACGCGATCGTCGAGCGGTACTACGCTGAGTTCAAGGCGTCGATGCGCAAGCTCGGTGTGCTCGACTACGATCACGAGCCGTACGCGACACAGTATATCGAGCCTATTCAAACGATGATTCGAAAGCTCGTTGCGGGCGGCCACGCGTACGTGACGCGAGACGGCATCTACTATCGGGTCGCGACGTTTCAAAACTACGGACGCCTCGCGAACCGCAACATCGAAGAGCTCGAGGCCGGCGCGCGCATCGAGGTGGACGAGCAGAAGGAAGATCCGCTCGATTTTGCGCTCTGGAAGTTTGCCAAGCCGGGAGAGCCCCGCTGGGCTTTCGACCCGTATGGCGAAGGACGTCCGGGCTGGCACATCGAGTGCTCGGCGATGGCGCGCGTGCTTCTCGATCCCGACGGCACCGGATTCGACATTCACGGCGGCGGCGCCGACCTGATCTTCCCGCATCACGAGAACGAGATCGCCCAGAGCGAGCCGCTCATGGCGCGCCCTCCTATGGCGAATTTTTGGGTCCACGGCGGACTGCTGCTCTTCGACAATCGCAAGATGGCCAAGTCGCTCGGCAATTTCGAGCCGCTTTCGGAGTTGCTCGAACGCCACGATCCGCAGGCAATCCGGTGGCTCTTTCTTCAAACCGGCTATCGGAAGGTGATGAACTTCACCGAAGAGTCGATTGCTGCAGCCGCGCTCGGCCTAGCGCGTGTCAAAGCCGCTTATCGAAACTTGGCGCCCGCTAGCGACGGCGAGTCCGTGGCCTCTCCCGAGCTGGACGCGCGCATGAAGGCGGCGCTCGACGACGATATGAATACCGCGGCCGCACTCGCCGTGATCCACGATATCGTGAGCCGCTCGACGCCGAGCCGCGAGCGCCTCGCGTATTGGCTGGGGGTACTTGGCGTTGCGCCGGACGACTCGTGGCTCGAAGAGCCTGCCGGCGAGCTTCCGCTCGACTTTGTCGAGCGGCTGCAGCGAGCGTTGCAAGAGATGAGCGTCGATGCGACGCGCGGCAGAGTCGAAGGGCTGGCGCCGCAAGAGGCGATCGAACGCATCGTCGAGCTGCGCAACGCGGCTCGGCGCGCGAAGGACTGGTCCGCTTCAGACCGGCTGCGCGACGCGCTGAACCGCTGCGGGATCGAAGTCAAAGATTCCAAAGAAGGCACGACGTGGAGCGTCGCCGCTTCTCCCCTCTAGACTTCGACGATCTTATCTATGGCGTGCATGCCGTGAGCGAAGCGCTCGCTGCCGGCGAAATGCTTCGCGTCATTCACGTCGCCGTCGACCGCTCGAAGGATGGCGCACTGCGGTCGCTCCTGGCCCGGGCTAACGAACGCAACGTTCCGGTGCGCTTCGAGAGGCGGACATTCTTCGAGCGTGTGCCGTTCAAGGCCCATCAAGGCATCGTAGCGGTCGCACCGCCGTTTGAATATGAGTCGCTCGAGGATATTCTCGGGCGAGGCCGCGGCGGCGCGCCGCGGCTGATAGTGCTGCTCGACCACCTCACCGATCCGCACAATGTGGGCGCGATCGTTCGCACGGCCGAAGCGGGGGGTGCCGACGGCGTCGTCTTGCCGGCCCGGCGTTCGGCCGGCATCAACGCGACGGTGCGTAAGGCGGCGGCCGGGGCCGCGGATCACCTGCCGATCGCGCGTGTCGCCAATATCGCCGAGGCCATCCGAAAGCTGAAGAAGGCGGGAATCTGGGTCGCTGGAGCCGACCCGTCCGCTGAGGCGGTCGAGCTCTGGCAGGCCGACTTTAGCCGCGATCTCGCGCTGGTAATCGGCGCCGAGGGGACCGGCCTCTCGCAGCTGGTCAAGCGTGAATGCGACTACTTGGTTAAGCTGCCCATGCGAGGGAGGGTTAGTTCCCTTAATGCGTCGGTCGCCTCCGCTATTCTCATTTATGAGGCCTTAAGGCAGCGAGATTGCTCGCTCCGTCCTTGACGGGGGAGGGGGACCCTCCTATATACTAAGCGACGACGTGCCGCGCCCGACGGGCTGCGGCCTGCGCATGCGGCTCGTCGTACCCACGAGGCAAACAGAACGTTATGGCAATGACCCATCCAGTCTCGGATGGAGTGGAGTACCAGCAAAGGGTCGACGAAGACCTGGTCGCCATCGCAAAGACCGGCGATAATCTCGCGATGGAGTATCTCCTTAACAAATATAAGAATTTCGTCCGCATCAAAGCCAAGAGCTACTTCCTCATCGGTGCGGATCGTGAGGACATCATCCAAGAAGGAATGATCGGCCTCTATAAGGCCGTGCGCGACTTCAAGGCCGATAAGCTCTCGAGTTTCCGCGCATTCGCCGAGCTCTGCATCACCCGTCAGATCATCACCGCGATCAAGACGGCCACCCGGCAGAAGCACATTCCGCTGAACCAGTACATCTCGCTCAACAAGCCGATCTACGACGAGGATAGCGAGCGCACGCTGCTCGACGTGATGGCCTCGCAAAAGACGTCAGACCCCGAAGAGCTCGTCGTGACGCAAGAAGTCTCCGACGACATCCGCCAGCGCATCCGGCAGAATCTTTCGGAGCTCGAATCGCAGGTGCTCGAGTCGTACCTCGAGGGAAAGAGCTACCAGGAGATGGCGCGCGATCTCGGGCGTCACGTGAAGTCTATCGACAACGCGTTGCAACGCGTTAAGCGAAAGATCGAAAAGAATCTCGCCGAGTTCGAGTTTCAGTAATCCGTTGTCATCCTCAGCGCGATCGCGCTGCTCACCTTGTCATCCTGAGCGAAGGCGCGAAGCGCCGTAGTCGAAGGACGCGCCTTGTCACGCTGACCGCGAGCGCTGCGACTTGTCATCCTGAGCGAAGTCGAAGGACGAACAACGAAGGGCGAACAACGAAGGACGACCGCGAACAACGATGGACAAGCGAATGACTAGGGCTATCGTCCTCGCGCTCTCGCTCGTAGGCGCGGCGGGTTTCCCAGGCAGCTGGACCAACGGACCGACGCTACCGGTCGCACGCAGCGAGGTCGCGGTGGCGACGCTGGGCGATCGTATCTACGTGATCGGCGGCTACGCCAACGGCAACGTCGACCAAAATTTGGTCGAGGTCTTCGATCCGAGCGCGGGAACGTGGCGCGACGTTGCACCGCTTACAAGCGGACTTAATCACGTTGGGGCCGTCGGCTTTCGCGGAAAGGTCTATGCCTTCGGCGGCTTTTCCGCGCAGAACAGCGCGGCCGTTGCCGACGCCGAAGTGTACGAGCCTTCAACGAACCGTTGGGCAACGATCGCGCCGCTTCCGCGCGCCCTTGGCTCGGTCTCGGTGGCGGTGCTCGGCGACGAGATCCACCTCGTCGGCGGACGGGACATCCATAGCGTGCCCACGCATCTTGTCTACGATCCAACAACAAATCGTTACTCGGTACGCGCATCCTTGCCCGTTGGGCGAGACCATATGGGTTTAGCCGCGTTCGGCGGCCGCCTCTATGCAATCGGTGGACGCATCGATACGCCCGCCCACAACACTTCCTACGTCGACATCTACGATCCGCGAACGAACGCCTGGAGCTCGGGCGCGCCGATGCCGACCGCGCGCAGCGGCATGGCCGTGGCGCTCTACGAAGGCAAAATCTTCGCAATCGGCGGCGAGGCGCGCGGCATGGCGAGCGCCTTTACCACGAACGAAGCCTACGACCCAGCGACGAACCGCTGGTCCGAATATGCGCCACTGCCGGAAGGTCGTCACGGGACCGGCGCCGCCGTCATCAACGGCCGCCTCTACGTACCGGCCGGCGCCCCCGTTCCTGGCGGAAGCCGCCAAAGCAACACGCTCCTAGCATTTACGCTTTGACGAGCGCCTTACGGTTTGCTTGCCGCGTTTTCGCTACGACCGCGGCAATCTCGACGTTAGCGGGATGCGCGAGTCCTGGATCAGAGGTTGGTCTAACAGAGAATGCTTCACCGAGTTTACGGCGATATGAGCCCGCCGCCGGCAGCTGCTGTAATATTTTCTGGAACAAGCGCCGGCTAGACTTACAGTATCCAGCGAAGACTCACGCTCAGGCCGTATTAAGTTATTGGGCGTCCGATGGCTATTACACGTATCCGGTCTACTGCGAGAAGGGTGGCAAAATCTCCGCGACCGCCCACCGCACGTGGGGAAATCCCAAGAGGTATATGCACGTCGTATACTGGTTTAAGGCAAAAAGTCCGGGCCCCGATCGTTGCAGCTTCAACGCAGTCTTGAACAACACCGGTAGCCCGCCATTTGCAATCATCAAGCTACGTGTCGAGTGATCGTTTCCTTCTCATCCTGACCCCTCTGCTCGCTTCGCTCGCTCAGGAGAGGCTGTGTCGAAGGGTGAGTCGCCGCTAATCCTCAGCGTAGCTTCTCTACAATCGCGCGATAGAGCGACTCTCGGTCGGCGACCGGGTCGACTATCATCACTTCAGTCTCGCCTTCTTGCGGCTGGATGCAGACGGTAACACGGCCGCGTGCGCACACGTCCATGCAGCTCGTGCTGATCGCCCGGATCGGCCCCCAGCGCCCGTCCTCTTTGAGCCGCTCTTTGAGCCAGTTGCGGAGATGAAAGTCGCCGATCTGGGCAGCGATCTCCGGGTCTTCTTCCGGGATGCGCTCTTTGAAGCATCGCTCACAGACGAGGACGAGCCCGGAGCGCCTCCATTTTGGATTAGCTTGCTGCATCCGGGACGATGACCTCAGCCCATTCGCGCACATGCCAGCGCTCGACGACCCCGTTGAGCACGAACGGGTCACCGGCCGCGAACGTTTCGGCCGCCCCTCGTGTCGTGAAGATCCCCATCGCTCCTTCGTGTGGGTTCGCGAATGGACCGATCATGAGCAGCGTGCCGTCAGCGGCGAATTGCTGCCAGTGGGCGCGATGCGCCGCACCGTGGAGCGGCGCTTTCTCCATCACGTCAGCCGAGGGTTGATAGTAAAGCACGTATTTCAAGGTCGATAGCCTACTATGTTTTTGGCACGAGTGAGAAATGGAGCCGACGGCCGGATTCGAACCGGCGGCATCCACTTTACAAGAGTGGCGCTCTGACCAGCTGAGCTACGTCGGCGCTAACAACTCCAATTGCCTCGATAGCGGCCCAACCCCTCTTGAGCGGATGCCTTCGTCAGGCTTCGCTCCGAAGCAACAAGGGCTTGCGTTCCCACAGCACGCGCGTGTAGAGTGCGGCGAAGCCGCAGCGACGGAAGTTGCGCTCGGACACGCTTGCTGGGCGCGCGGCCGCGCGCATGAATCGCGCCCCGGCATCGCGCGCGCGTGCGATGCGGTCGCGAATCAACGCGATCTGCCATCCGCGTCCGCGAAACGCCGGCAGCGTCGATCCGGCGAAGAGGCCGGCGCATTCGTCGCGCAGGTCCATCGCCGCCGTCGCGACGATCGCGCCGCCCTCGCGAGCTTCGAGCGGCCACACGCCTTCGGAAGAGGCGAGGATCGAAGCGATACGATCGTCGCCGGGCTTGAGCGTGTCGACGTCCATAAATGCTCGTGCGGAGGCATGGGCCCACGCATCGAGGTCCGACGCGATGCCGATGCGGTCGTCATCTCGAGCGTGCGGCGGGAACGAATCGGATGCCAAGACGTTTTCGTGCTCGCACGGCGCGTAACCGGCTCTTGCCAAGCTCAGCTCCAGCGACGGGTCGGCCAGCGGTGTCGCATAGACGCGTGGCGTCGCGCCGCGCGATTCGTAGAACTCTGTAATTCGCGCGATATCGTCGGTGGTTACCGGTTCGCTCACGCCGACACCGATGGCTTGCGAGAGCGGCGACTCGATGCCGGTAAAAGCGATGAGGCCGCCCGCAACCTCGATGCTCTCGGCGTGCTCCTCCGGATAGAGGCGTCGCACTGTGTCGATTCCGCTGCGAATCCCGGCGATCTCGGACTGCCGGATCGTTTCGTTGAGTTCCCTCGTGAGCAGCACCGGCGTACCTTCGCAGCATGCGAGCAGGGCCCTAGCAGCGGGGCTGAAAACGCACTTGCGCGATCAATAGCAAAACACATCGCGCTCGCGTCGGGACGACGCGTCGCGTGCGTGGCGCCCGATTAACCGAGGCTAAGTTCCGACGACGATCCAGTCGCCGATGACGTATTGTGCACCGGTGCTCGTGATAGTTAGCGTGCCGTCGCCCATCGCGTCGGTGCGGAAGGTGGCCACCTGCGTGTGCCCGTTGGTAATGACGCCATACACCGCGGCCCCCCGACGCTCCGACTGGGTCGTTACTTCGAGGTTCTCGCCGTTAGCGAACCTGCCGTCCACGACGCTCAGATTCGAGAGCCGGCCGCGGTAAAATTCCATCGATACCGGGAGTGAGAATGCGTTCTCCGACGAGCCGCCCCGCAACACAAAGGCCGGTTCGCTCATCGGACAGCTCGCGCCGGCGCCGCTGCGCGCGATCGAAAGGCCGCCGATCTCCGCCTGCACGACGGCACCGCTCGCTCTGGCCGACCATATCGCCGAACCTCGAGCGCCGGTCGCGCGCGTGCCGCCGCTAAATGCGCCGCTCTCCCAGCCGAACGTCTCGTCGAGAGAGGGGATTCCGTTCACGCTGTAGCCCGTCGAGCTTTGGCAGTACGTGCCGGCCTCTTGACCCGTGACGAGCTCTGACCCCGAAAGAATCCGCTTGCCGTTTCGCACGACGGTGTATTGCCGAAGGGAACGAACGATGGCGCGGCTCCTCCCCAGCTCGAGCGCGCGCTGGTCGGCGCTGATGTCGCGAACGAAGGATCCGAGGGCGTCGGTTATGGCGATCGCCGCCTTGGCATTTTGAGAAGCCGAGGCGCGGTTTGCGTCCAGGGCATCGGCGGCATCGCTCACCGTCTGCACGCCGTCGGCTGCAGGCAAGGAGAGGCCGGCTGGGCCGAAGCTTCCGCCGCTGCACGCGGCGAGAAGAAGACCTGCGAGGGCGGCAGCCGGGAGGGCTGCTAAGCGAGCCATCTTGGGCAGACTCCAAAGTCAGTAGGCGAGTTTGCTATGGCTCCCATGGTAAGGGACCCACTTGGGGTGCACATGAGAAGTCCATGAGGAGCAGCATCTCCGGTAACCATCATCACCAACCCGAGGAGCCAGTAGCCCCGCTATCGTACCCTGGGGAGCCGGTCGGATACAACAGGGCGTGGGTAGGTGGCCGAGTGGTTAATGGCACCAGACTGTAAATCTGGCGCGCGAGAGCGCTACGCTGGTTCAAATCCAGCCCTGCCCAGAGTCCTCCCGCCCCGGACGTCATCGCAAAACTAGGCTCCATGGCGACCACCGCCGCGTATTCTGCGTCGAGCCTTCGATGCTCTTTTCGGACGATCGTCGAAGCCTCGCTGCGCGGGTTATGCGCGTATGCCATCGTAGGTGTTCCGGTTTCGACCGCGTACAGGGACGAAGCGCCGCGGGCGTTGCATAGTGGTAATGCCCTTGCCTTCCAAGCAAGAGTCGCGGGTTCGATTCCCGCCGCCCGCTCCACCGTACGAGGAGGCCGCAACGGGGCGCCGAATCGGCAGTACCCTTCGGACTGGCGTCCGTACGAACCGACCAAGTTTCTCATTCACTTCCCGCTTCACTTAACCGATTATCGGAGGAAAATATCTCGTGCGAAAAAGCTTAGCAGTCTTTACTGCGGCAGCCGCAACGGCGGCGGTAGCCTTGCTCTCCGCGTGCTCGAGCGGCGGATCGCAAGGGCCGACTTCTGCTCTCCCCAACTCCGGCGCCGGCCAGAGCCATATGCGCTCTGACATTTCGCGCTCCGGAATCTCGCCGAAGTTCCTCGGCTTGGCGCGCGCTTTCGCCGAACACGGCGTTCGCGTGAGCCCGGACAAGAAGAAAAAGGTCAAGGCTCTCTACGTGAGCGATTTCGACCTCAACGCGGAAGAAATCCTCAAAAACAAGAGCTGGACAAACATCGGCAGCATCAGTAGCGGAATCGACGGGCCCGACGGCAACTGGGTCGACTCCAAGGGCAACCTCTACGTTGCCAACTATGCCGGCGTCGACATCACGGAGTACGCCGCGGGTAGTTCGTCGCCCACGTCCACCTATAGCAGCGGCATGGAAGACCCCGTCGCCGTGACCACCGACAGCCACCAGAACGTCTACGAAGCCGACTTCGAAGGCGGCTACGTCAGCGAATACGCCCAGGGCGTCAACACGCAGACGGCGGAGTGCTCGATCTCCGGCGGCTTGGTGGAAGGCGTTGCGGTCGACAAGAGCGGTGACGTCTTCGTGGCGTTCTATAACGAAGACAACGGCGAAGGGCAGATCGAGGAGTACTCGGGCGGCCTCAGCGGTTGCGATGGGACCACGCTCGGCGTGACGCTCGTTTTCCCGGGTGGTATGGTGCTCGATAAGAGCGGCAACATCGTCGTCTGCGATCAGGACAACGAGTCGGTCGATATCATCGATCCGCCGTACAGCAGCGTCTCCGGAACGCTCGGATCGGGCTACAGCGATCCGTTCCACGTGACCATCAACAAGAACAACAAGCAGGCCTACGTTGCCAACTACGGCGACGCGGACGTACTCGTCCTGAGCTATCCGGGCGGCAGCACGCAGGCAACGCTCGACGGCTCGAACGGCCTCGAGTCGCCCGCGGCCGCGGTGGACAGCAAGAACTTCAACCCGTAACCTCAGGCCATCCGCGTAGATCAACGCGGAAGCAAGCACGAGAGGGCGCGTCGCAAGCGGCGCGCCCTCTCTTATGGGCCATAGAACGTTCGGACCATCGGCTATCTCCGCCGCGAACGGCCGAACGATCCCCGCTTTTTCGGCGAGCCGTGGAAGGGAGCGGACGCCAACCGACGAATGCGTGGTACCCCTTGCTTCAGACTGCTCTTATACAAGAGACGCGCAGTCTGCTCTTTATCACATAAGGAGAAAGTCGAAAACATGCGCTTATCAATGGCGACCGTGGCCAGTGTTGCCGTAGCGGCAGCATTGCTCGCGGGTTGTTCCACCTCATCGCAGGGCACGTCGGCCCTGCCTGGCTCCGGCTCGGGCTCGTCACAACCGATGGGTCATAGCCAGGGCCATCATGGTAATCCGTACAGTCCCTTCATGATCAAAGGCAAAATGAGCGAGCTGAGCGAGCTCAAGTACCAGGTCGCCGGCAAGCTTCCGGCTCCGGCGGTACCTCGGGCCATGAAGCAGTTGCTGAAGAATTACGAAAACTCAAAGCGTCCGGCGCTTAAGTTCCATCGCAATTCCCACGTTGGCGCTTGGGCCATTAACTCGGACTTCGGCTACATGCTCGGCTTCAAGGCGAACCTCAAGAAGGGCGTAACGGCGGTTGATCTCGAGTCAAACGGCTGCGGCTACGACCCGGTCACCGTCAAGGTCGACTCCAGCTCGAGCGCATGGGCCGTCTGCTCGTACAATAACGACTTCAGCGGTTCCACGGTGCAGCAATACAGCAGCACCGGCGTCCTGCAGAACACCTACAGCTGGTCCTATAACGGATGCCCCTACGGTTACTACTGCGAGTTCAGCGAGGCCGAAGGTTTCGACAGCGGCATCAGCTCGAACACCGTCTACGGCGCGAATACCTTCTCCGAAGCCTACTATTGCGTAGAGGTCTATTATTACCCATGTTACTTTGTTGAGGGTACGGGCTATGTGTACTGGCCGAAGGGTTCGCCCTCGTCCTCAGCGACGCAAGTCAGCCTCTACGAAACCTTGGACAGCGGCAATAACTACATCTACGAGGTCGGCTATATGGATGCCGACGCCAACAACAACCTCTACTTCACGTACGACGGATGCGAGAGCAGCTACCCGTATACTTGCGGCTTTGGACTCGACGAGATGAGCAACGCAAACAGCCCGTCACCGGGTACGCCAGTCTCACTTCTCTCTCCGGGAAGCATCGGCTTCTGGGGCGGCATCTACGTGAGCAATAGCGGTGCGACGCTCAACGTCGTCGACCAAGATGCACGTACGAACACGCAATACGCCCTGCCGTGGACTGGCAGCCCGGTCACCGTTCTCGGCCCGACGGCTACCAATCTCTTCGGCTTCGGCGACCCGATTGCCGGTGGCTTCAACTCGGGCGGCACGGCGATGGCGCTCGGCGATGCCTACGGTTGGCTTGACAAAATCACGGTGTCCGGCGACGTGAACAAAGCCATCGCGAGCCTCAACTGCACCGACGGTTGCTTCGGCACGGCCTACTCGCCTTCGGACAGAACCTGGTAGGAACGGCTTAGCAATCCGAACTGGTTAGCAGTTCAAAAGCAAACGGGGCTCTTTGCGGAGGGCCCCGTTTCTATTGCGCCTATCCCGGGTAGCACAGGCGCGCGTCGCTTCACTTTCGGTTTCTCGGGCTGATGGACGTTCGACCACATCAGCCCGCGCCCGGCCAGGTTAATGCGGAACGGTGACTACCCGAGGTTGCCACAGCGCACTGCCCGAAGAGATCGAGCGTGCGGTACATCCTTGCGGCTCTTATGACTGCCGTCGTGCTGGCGGCATGCCACCGAAGTACGGCGGACCAGACCGCTTATATGCGCGGCTTCACTGCGCCCAAACAAGAGGCTCCGATTGGCCTACCGACACCCGCCCAGACATACGTTGCCCTCGATTACGGCAAGCCCGGAGAGCCAAGTTTAACCGTGAAAGAAATCGCGCAAATAGAGACCGTCTTACGCGAGGTCAAGCCCTGCCAGCGCGCGCTTCTGCGATACGCCTTCCCCAGTAATGCGTCGTCGGGGAAGCCCATGGTCGTGATCTTTCAAATCGTTGAGCTACCCAATGGCTACTCGGGGAGTCACGTCTTCGGCGCCAGCAACCAGATGTATATCTTTAATGGCGAGGTGCATCCGACGATGGACACCATGAGCGACGAGTTCGCGATAAAGCACGAAAAATGCGGCGTCGCCCGCTGAGCCTACACCTTTCTATTGCGCCCATCCCGGTCGCCGAAGCCCTGCAGCAGTAACGTGAACTTGGCTTGGGGCACGGACTAGAGCAGCGCGGCCAACCTTGGCAACGATAACGGCCCAAGAAACGTTAGCAGGGGGGCGATGCGAGCGGAAGGTAGGTCTGGATCAGTCATCGTCCACTTTTACTGTGTAAGGAGCACCATGAACGGACTTTTGAAACTCGCGCCGCCTTTGGTTGCGGCGCTCGCCATAGCGGCATGTAATGCCGGCGGCTCTTCCAACCCGCCCGTTACGGCCGGTCAAGCTACGGAGGGAGCGCATTCAGCCCCGAACTGGCTGCTGACCAAATCCGCGACGCCGGCATGCGCCGGAAGCCGCATCGGTCAGGCGCAGTGTGACGTCCTGATCGAGAATCGCGGCATTCAACCCGACCTCCCCGCCGGATGGGGAGCTCTCGCTCTGCAGAAGCGCTATAATCTTCCGTCCGGAACCAATGGATCGGGACAGATCGTCGCGATTGTTGACGCCTACGATAATCCCAACGTCGCATCGGACGTCGCCGCATACCGGTCGGAGTATGGGCTTCCGGCAGCGAACTTTTATAAGTACAACCAAAACGGCCAGCAGAGCAACTATCCTGCCGGCAGCACCGGCTGGGGTGTAGAGATTGACCTCGACGTCGAGATGGTGTCGGCGGCGTGTCCGCTCTGCACGATCTATCTCGTCGAGGCCAATTCCAGCACGTGGAGTGACCTCGGAGCCGCCGAGACGGAAGCGGTGAGTTTGGGCGCGACCGTCGTCAGCAACAGCTACAGCGGCTCGGGTGGGAACGAATCGTCGTACGACACGCCCGGCATCACGTATCTGGCAAGCGCCGGCGATAGTGGCTACGGTCTCTATGATCCGGCCACGTTCGAAGATGTCGTAGCGGTCGGAGGCACCGTCCTTTCGGAGAACGGCTCGAACTTCACGGAGACCGTTTGGGACGATAGCGGCGGCGGCTGCTCGAGCACGGGCGAAGCGAAGCCTTCGTGGCAGCACAAGATCAAGAAACACTGCAAGAAAAATCGCATCGGCAACGATACGTCTGCAGTCGCGTGGGATGCCGCCGAGTACGACACGTACGGTTACCCCGGTTGGTTCACGGTCGGCGGCACGAGCGTCTCATCTCCTCTGGTCGGCGGCGTCTTCGGGCTTGCCGGAAACTCGACCAGCCAACAGGGCGGAAAGACGCTGTGGACGCTCAGTCCTAGTCAGCTCGCCAGCGACCTCCATCCAATTACGAGCGGCAGCATCATGGGCTGTCCCCGCAACCTGCAGTCAACGTATCTCTGCAGGGCCGGGACGAATCAGTACGGGCAATACTCCGGCCCGAGCGGCTGGGGTACGCCGAACGGTATCGGCGCGTTCTAGCGGCTAATCAGCGATACGAAGGCGATCGGGGCTCTCTTCGGAGGGCCCCGTTTCTACTTTTGCGGCAGGGAGCGGCCCCAAGCAACCATAAGTCACGGCCACAGTCCACCCGAACCACAGGAGCAACTCTATGAAAGGACTCTTCACTCTTGGCGTGCCGCTGTTAGCGCTCGCCCTTTCCGCGTGCAATGCCGGCGGCTCTTCGAGTCTGCCGACGACGACCGGCCAAGCCGCAGCAGCAACGCAATCGCTTCCGCACTGGCTGCTCACAAACTCGGCGACACCGGCGTGCGCCGGGAGCCGCGTCGGTCAACCCCAATGTGACGTGCTGATCGAGAACGGGGCACATCCTGCCATCGCCGGATGGACGCCGGCAAATCTCGAGGCGGCCTACAACCTTCCTTCCGGGACGAAGGGATCGGGGCAGATCGTCGCGATCGTCGACGCGTACGACAATCCGAACGTCGCGTCGGATCTCGCCTACTACCGCTCGTACTTCGGGCTTCCGAAGGCAAGCTTTTTCAAATACAACCAGAGCGGCCAGCAGAGTAACTATCCGCGGGGCAGCACCGGCTGGGGCGTCGAGATCGACCTCGACGTGCAGATGGTCTCGGCGGCGTGTCCGCTCTGCACGATCGATCTGGTCGAGGCGAACTCGAGCACCTGGAGCAATATCGAGACAGCCGAGACAGAGGCGGTGAAGCTTGGCGCGACGATCGTGAGCAACAGCTACAGCGGAACGGGCGCGAGTGAGTCCTACTACGACACGTCGGGCATCACGTACGTCGCGAGCGCCGGCGACGACGGTTACGGTCTCTACGATCCGGCTACGTACAAAGCCGTCGTAGCTGCGGGCGGCACGGTCTTGCATCAAAGCGGTTCGAATTACACCGAAACGGTCTGGAGCGACAGCGGCGGCGGTTGCTCGAGCACCGATGAAGCGAAGCCCTCGTGGCAGACCGATCCCAAGTGCAGCTATCGCACGGGGAACGACGCCGCGGCCGTCGCCGAAGATGCGGCCGAGTACGACACCTACGGCTACTCCGGATGGATTGAAGTCGACGGAACGAGCATCTCCTCGCCGCTGCTCGGCGGCGTCTTCGGCCTTGCCGGAAACTCCACGAGCCAAGACGGCGGCAAAACCCTATGGAGCCTCAGCGCAGGCCAGCGTTCGAGCGATCTGCACGCGATTACCAGCGGCAGCATCGGCCGCTGTCCCTCGAAGTATAAGAGCACGTATCTCTGCGAAGCCGGCACCGGCCAGTTCGGAACGTATTCGGGACCGAGCGGTTGGGGAACGCCTAACGGCGTCGGCGCGTTCTAAACTCCTTCGGTCGGTAAACGGATGCGACGGGGCCCTCTACGGAGGGCCCCGAAACGTTCGACGTGGGCCGATATTGGTTGAGCCTCTGTGCGCTCATTGGGATGCTCGCCGGCTGCGGAGGGTTGGTGTCGCAGTTCGCTTCCATCAACGACCACTCTTCGCATCGCGCGTCGAGTTTGGACAGCGAGCTGCTTTACGTTTCCGATTGGGCCGCCGGCGAGATCTTCGTCTTTAGCTATCCGGCCGGCGCGCTCGTCGCGACGATCGCCGACGATCGGTATCCGCTCGGCCTTTGCAGCGACTCCAAGGGGAACGTCTGGGTCACGAACTTCGGCGCCGGAAAGAACCAGATCGTCGAGTACGCGCACGGCGGCACGACGCCCATCGCGACGCTCGACGATCCGAAGGAGGAGCCGCGCGGGTGCGCCGTCGATCCCACGACCGGGAATCTCGCGGTCGTCAACGGGGGTCGCGGAAGCGTCTCAATCTACTCGAAAGCGAGCGGAACGCCGCAGGCGTATGAACCCGACCTCGTCTACCCGTTCGCGTGTACCTACGACGATTCGGGCGACCTTTTTGTCGACGGCTACCATTTGCGGTTCGGCGACAAATTCGCGTTGTCAGAGCTTCCCAGCGGCAGCGCGGCCTTCCAGCGCGTTCGCGTCAAGGAATCGGTCGGACTTCCCGGCGACCTTCAATGGGACGGCGAGAACGTGGCCGCCGGGGACGACGAATCGCCGAGCGTCATCTATCTTCTGCACGTCTCGAGGACAGGCAAGTACGCGAAACTCGAGGATACCATCTCTCTCGAGGGCCCCATCAGAGAACCGCCCCAAGGCGTGCAGTTCTGGATTCAGAGCGGTGTCTTGATCATGCCGTTCGGCATTCACAAATACGTCGACGAAGTCGGTCTCTGGAACTACCCGGCCGGCGGCAAATACACCAGCGCGATAGCCGGCTTTGGCGCCAAAGAGCTCTACGGCGTTACGGTCAGCGTCGTTTCGAGCCCGATGCCGCGCTAGCCGCCGACCACCACCGCGTTGCTGAAGGTCTTGCGCGGTCCCTTGAACGTTCCGTGAAAGGTGCCGGTCACGGTTGCCGTTGCGCCGTTGCTGCGAGCATGGTTCGTTTTGTCGATCACGACGACACACTTCTTGCAAACTGCCACCCTGTTGGCACAGCGCGGTCCTATGATTCGCCGCATGGGAGAAGATCAATTCGCAACAGCCCTTGACGGAGTCTCGTTCTTGCGCGACACGAAAACGATCGGCGAACTGTCCGAACTTATTGTCGCGCTGCGTCTGGCGCAGGCGGGTTGTCTCGTTGCGAAGCCCTTCGGAGAGAGTTCCCGCTACGATCTGATCATCGACGACGGAAGCGTGTTGTATCGCGTTCAGGTCAAGACCGGTCGTCTTCGAAACGGAGTTATTCTCTTTAAAACTTACAGCACTCATAGCCATCGAAGGGGCGTTGCTTGCAAGCCTTATACGAATCAAATAGACTTCTTTGGCGTGTATTGTCCCGCGCTCGACTCCGTCTACCTCGTTCCCATAGGCGACACCGCGCCCTTGAGCGGCTCGCTGCGCGTTTATCCGACAAAGAATGGGCAATATTCCCACGTCAGGTGGGCGCACCCCTACCTCGTGTCGACCGACCGAACGCCAAAGCTACTCGAGGTAGGGGCTGAGGCCTGCGATGGAGTACCCGAATCGAGTCCGCGAACGCCGTCGTAGCTTAGTGGTAAAGCACTACTTTGGTAAAGTAGAGAGCACGGGTTCAATCCCCGTCGACGGCTCCATTTCTGCCGCAGCTCGTCGCCGTTTTGATCAAGGCGTCGGCCGCGTCGCTCCACGGCCGTTTGAAATCCTTCGGCCAATGCGTTGAATCCGACCACATGCGATTCAAGCCGCGCTGAATTTCGTAGTCGCCCTGCGTGAACCGCGACAATAATTCGCGCCACCGCGTCGCAAGCGCTTGCGCGTCCTCGCTCGCGGGATCGACGCCGCGCGAGGCCGCTTCCTCGACTTCGGCAATGAGTACGCTCCAATCGCGCTGTCCTTGGTCGACGACGCTCTGCGGCGTTGCCTGCCGGCGCTCTTCGATCTCCTCGCGCGCCTCGTCGGAGTAGTAACGGCGCGTCCATTCCCAATCGTTCTGCATTTTCAAAACCTCGATGATGGTGCGAAGCGTGCTCCAGGGATCTGCCGGCTCGGCGCGCTCGAGCGCGCGCTCCTCTCCAGATGATAGCCTAAAGGCTGACGCTGCGTCGGGGTCAAGCACTCCGCCTAAACTTATCCGACGCTTGGTCAATACAGCGTGGAAGCACCTTTTTGCGCGGATTCTAACCACGCTCCCCGCGGGGCGGCGCTATAATACGGGTGATATGCACCCACGACACTTCTCCACCGTTACTCGACTCATCGCCGCGGCGATCGCGGCCGGCTCTCTCGCGCTTCCCGCTACGGCATCAGCCCAGCAGTCCCCGTACGGAGACCAGCAATATGGACAGCAGCAGCCGCCGCCGAGCTACGCGCAGCCGCCGCCAAGCTATGGGCACCAGAATGCCGTCAAGGGCACGATCTCCAGCTTCGACGGGCAGTGGATCGTCTACGTGCACGATGAGAAAGGCTACGTAGACCACGTCACGCTGCACCAAGGCACGATCATCAATCCGACGGGCATCAAGCTGCTCGAAGGCATGCAGGTGACGATTTACGGCTATCCCGACGGCCCGACGTTCCAAGCGAACATCGTCAACGTGGCGTACTCGCCCTATTCGCCGTACTACGGCGCGGGTGGCAATCCGGCGTACGGTTACGACACCGGCTACGACAACGGCTACGGCTCTGGCTATGGTTATGGTTATGGTTATCCGGGTTACCTCGGCATCGGCATCAATTGGGGCTGGGGATGGGGCTGGGGCTGGCCTGGCTACTGGGGATACCCCGGTTACTGGTGGGGTGGCTATCCCGGCTGGGGCTACGGGTGGCGGGGTTACTATCCGTATCGCGGCGGCTACTACCCGTATCGCGGTGGCTACCCATATCGCGGTGGGTACCCCGGATCACACGGAACGATCGGCGCTCCCCCGCGCGGCGGTTCGGTGAATGGCGGAGGGCACGCACCCGTCAGTGGCGGCGTGCACGGTGGCGGCGGAGGCCGGCCTCCTCACCGCTAAGGTCTACCCCAGACGTAAAAACGAGAAGGCTCGCTACCACAGCGAGCCTTCTGCTACGAGAATGTAAAGAATCGGTCCGAGCCCCCAGACGATGCTGACGACGAACCAGACGACTTTTTGGAAGGTCGTCAGATCGCCACGCGCCAGCAGGTTGATCCACATGAGAATCATCGCGATTGGGTGCAGCAGAATCGAGAGCAGAATTTCGAGGAAGAGCTTCATACCGGGCAGTTTTCCCCGCATCGCTTTGCCGCCTTCGCTCGTTATGGCTAGCGAGGAGCCAAGATGAAGCACGACGACGTTACCCCGGAAGTTCGCAGGAGCGAAGAGGAATGGAAGGCGCAGCTGGGCGCCGAGCGTTATCGCGTCCTACGCCAGGCGGGCACCGAAGCGCCCTTCTCCGGCGCGCTCCTTCAGGTTAAGGACGACGGCACTTATCTCTGCGGTGCGTGCGGTCAGCCGCTCTTTACCGCGGATGCGAAGTTTGAGTCACATTGCGGTTGGCCGAGCTTTACGCATCCCGAGGAGCAAGAGAACGTGCGCCTTCTCGACGACGACACTCACGGTATGCATCGCATCGAAGTGCGATGTAAGCGATGCGATTCGCATCTCGGTCACGTCTTCGACGATGGCCCGGGCCCAGGAGGTACCCGCTATTGCATCAACTCGGCTTCGCTCGACTTTCAAGCTTCGCCGCGGGCCTAGGCCTCGCGGCATCGCTGACGTTGACGTACGCGCAAGCCGCTTCGCAAGTCGTTACCGTACTCTACGCCGGCTCGTTAGTGACGCCGATGGAGGGCCCGGTCAAGACGGCTTTGCGCGAGCGCGGCATCGACTTTCAAGGCGAGCCCGGCGGAAGCAAGGAGCTCGCCAACCTCATTCTCGCCGGCCTCCGTTCTCCGGACGTCTTCATCAGCGTCGACCCGAAACTCGTCGCCAAGCTCGGCGATCGCGTCGCATCGGCGGCGACATTCGCCGGAACGAGCCTGGGCGTCGCGTGGGCACCCGGATTTAAGTACAGCGCTCTCTTCGAGAGCGTCGCGACCGGCAAAACGTCGCTGCAAAGCGCGCTCGAAACGCCCGGCATCAAAATCGGGCGGACCGATCCGCAGCTCGACCCCAAGGGCGGTTATACGATTGAAGGCGTGACGATGTGGCTCGGGCGCGGGGGTGAGCGACGGATTCTCGGCGCCGACGAAAACCCATCGCAGATCTTTCCCGAGCAAGACCTGCTCGCGCGGGTCGACACCGGTCAGGCCGACGTCGGATTCTTCTATCGTACCGAAGCCGTCGCGCGCGGCTATCGTTTCATACCGCTTCCCGGCGCGGCGGCGCTCACCGACCGCATCACCTACACGCTGGCGATCATGAAAGGCGCCCAAGATCCGGCCGCCGCTCACGCCTTCGCCGACTTCGTGCTCTCGGGGGAAGGCCGCCCTATCCTCGAACGCGCGGGCCTGACGTACCTCGCCCCACCCTAAACGGGTATCTCACGTCCATGGCGATCAAACCGCAATTTCCCGACGAACAAGCGACCGACGGCAGCTTCAAACGGCAAGAAGACGCGTTCCGCGACTGGGTGCGCGCCGACGCAAGCCCCGAGTACCCCGCGCAAGTGGGACGCTATCACCTCTACGTTTCACTCGCCTGTCCGTGGGCGTCGCGAACGGTCATCGTTCGCAAGCTCAAAGGCTTGGAGCGCGCGATCGGCATGACCGTCGTCGATCCGATTCGCGACGAGCGGGGCTGGCGCTTTATGCCGAACGAACCCGATCCCCTCAACGGTTGGGCATTTCTGAGCGAAGCCTACTTCGCTACCGATCCGGGTTACCGCGCGCGCGTCACCGTTCCGGTCCTCTGGGATAACGAGCGCAAACGTATCGTCAGCAACTCCGACGACGACATCATACGCATGCTCGAATCGGAGTTCGACGCGTTCGCCGAGCATCCGCAGCTCGATCTCTATCCGCGCGAACTGCGCAGCAAAATCGACGAGCTCAACGATTTTCTCTACGAAACCTTCAACGACGGCGTCTATCGTGCCGGCTTCGCCACCTCACAAGACGCCTACGAGCGGGCGGCCTACGGCGTCTTTACAACGATCGACGCGATGGAAGAACGATTGGCGTACCAACGCTATCTCTTCGGCGCGCAGCCGGTCGAGACCGATTGGCGGTTCTTCGTGACGCTCGTGCGCTTCGATGCCGTCTACTACGGCCACTTTAAGTGCAATCTGCGCCGCATCGTCGACTATCCTAACCTCTATGGCTATCTGCGCGACCTCTACCAAATCGATGGCATCGCCGAAACGGTCGACTTCGATCAAATCAAGCGCCACTATTACATCACGCACGACGACATCAATCCGACTCGAATCGTCCCGATCGGACCACTCCTCGACCTCACCTCGCCTCACGGCCGCGACCACCTCATGCCATCCTAACTTCACCCTTTGTCATCCCGAGCGAAGCGCCGAACCTTTTTGTCATCCTGAGCCCTTCGACTCGCTGCGCTCGCTCAGGATAAACTTCGCGAGCGCAGCGAGCGAAGTCGAGGACGAAGGATGACTCGCCGTCCGGCGTTAAAATCGCCAGACCGGAGGTGAGAGATTGTTCGACCTCGAGCAATTCGTAGCCGATTGCCGCGATGCGCTAGCCCAGGATCGATCCTTTGCAGCCGTTCGCGAAGTCGTTGCGCGGGCGGTGAGCGAGCCTGCCGCGGTGATGAAATCGCTCGGCGAGCCAACGTGGGGGCAGATCCAGCCCATCCATCACTCGCCGGAGCTCACCGTCTTGAACGTGATATGGGCGCCGAAGATGACCATCTTTCCGCACAATCACAACATGGCGGCGGTGATCGGAATTTACTCGGGGCGCGAGGACAACGTCTTCTGGCGCCGGCTGCCGGTCGATGCTCGCAAAGTTGAAGCGGCCGGGGCCAAAGCGCTCTCCGATAAAGATGCGGTGTTGCTCGGGCCCGAGATCATTCACTCGGTCACCAATCCGATCGACCGATTAACCGGCGCCATTCACGTCTATCGCGGTGACTTCTTCAATGCTAGCCGAAGCGAGTGGGATCCCGAATCGCTCTGCGAGCGCCCGTACGACCCGCAGCGCGTGCTTCGAATCTTCGAAGACTCGAATCGCCGGCTGCCGGCCTAAGCCCCCTCAGAACGCCAGAAGCGCCTTGACAATCGAACATATGTTCGATAGCATGGTTCTCCCATGGCGGCGTCGGCAGCGGTTTCAAGCACGACGGAGGCTCGGCGAAGAGGGTTCGAGCTCCTCAAAGCTCGCCTAAGCGCGAACTCCTCGGCGCTCCCGGTCGAAGCCCTCGTGCCGACCGCAATTCCCGAGCTCGACCGCCTGCTGGGCGGCGGTTTTCCGCCCGGCATCGTCGCTACGCTCGAGGGCGAGACGGGAGGGTGGAGCCTCGCGGCTGGGGTGGTCGCCCGGATGACGCGCCGCGGCCTAGTCGCGATTCTTGACGACGGCGCGCTCTATCCGCCGGGTCTCGTCGAAGCGGGTGCCGCTCTCGAGCGCATCTTGGTCGTTCCCGCACGCAAAGCGCTCGCGATGGCTCGCGCGGCCGACATCCTGCTGCGCTCGCGCATCTGCCGGCTAGTGCTCATGCCGGCCGTCGCCTTGCGCGACGCGGTTTGGGAACGGCTCGCCAAGCTCGCGCATCGCAGCGGCGTTCTCTTGATCGTGGTAGCGGCCCGTGCGGGTGCGGCTTTGAGCGCCGTGGCGGGAGTGCGCCTGCACTGCGCGCTCGAGCGGATCCTCACCAACGGAGAGGACGGGCTCTGGGGAACCATCGCCGGTTTTGAGCTCTGCATCAACGTGCGCAAGCACAAGCACATGCGGGCAGGGTGCAGCGCTCGCGTACGAGTGGAGCGCGAGGAGATGCACGATGCTGCTCTGCGTTAGCGTTGTCGACAAGGGCTTCGCTCGGGATGACAAGGAGAGGGCGGAGCTCTGGGAAGAGATGCTCGATGCGCTCGATGCCGTCTCGCCGCTCGTCGACGACGTTCGCCCGGGCCTTGCATTTCTCGACATGCACGGCATCGCCGGCGACGCGGGCGCTCAGATCGCAAAGACGCGATGCGTGCTGGCTCGCTTTGAATGCTCGATGCGAATCGGAGGGGGGCGGAATAAGATCGCCGCGCAGGCGGCGGCGCACGTGGCAGACGGAACGATCTGCGAACCGGGGTCGGAGCGCGGGCTGCTTGCACCGTTGCCGCTCGCGCTGCTCGAAATTGATCCGGTAATCGTCGAGCGTCTCCGATTGCTCGGCATCGAGCGGCTCCGCGATCTCGGGCGATTGCCGCACGGACCCTTCGTGCGCCGCTTCGGCACGGCGGCGGCGAGCTGGCACGAGCTCGCACGCGGAATCGATCGCCGCCCCTTCGTCCCGCGCGGACACGCCGTTGCAATCGAAGCCTCGCTCTTCGGCGAGGGGCGCGCTTCCGACGAAGTACAGGTTTTCTTCGCATTGCGCATGCTGCTCGTGCGCGTCTGCGCCGATCTCGGGCGCTGCGGCAAGCGCGCCGGATGCCTCAAGCTGGCGGTCGAGCTGGAGGATGCCGACGCATGTGATTTCGAGGTGCCTCTTGCAACGCCGACGGCGCACGAACGCACGCTCTTCGAGATGCTGCGCGCAAAACTCGAAGGCGCTACGTTTGCCGCCGCAATCGTCGGGCTGCGCCTGCAAGCGCTGCAGCTCGAGGAAGGAGGAGAAGAACAAACGTTCTTTTCCGCCGACGAGCTCGATCCACACCGTGTCGCGGTAACGATCGCGCGTCTGGAAGCGGCACTCGGTGCCGGCGTTGCGCGCGCGCGAACACGCGACGCGCATCTGCTCGAAGAGCGATTTGCTTACGAACCGTTCAAGCTGCCGTCCCGCCCGATGTTTGAAAAGCGCGAACCGTCCAGCGAGCTGGTTCCACAGCTCCGGCTGCTCGAAGTGCGCGAAGTTCCGGTGCAGCTTCGCGGTGGCGCGCCGTCGATCGTCGACCGGCAAGCGGTCCGGCAATGCGTTGGCCCGTGGCGCATCGCCGAGCGGCCCTACGCACCTAAGCTTGTTCTGAGCGATGTCATCCTGAGCTTGTCGAAGGACGAAGAACCGGTGACGCGCGACGAATACGACGTCGTGCTCGAAGACGGAACCTTCGCGCGCATCTACCATCAAGGCTCGCATTGGTACCTCAGGGGAATATATGAGTAATCACAGCCTCGGGCCCATGCCCGAGGCTGTGATAGGAGAGGAGTATGCAGAGCTTCATTGTTGGTCCAACTTTAGTTTCTTACAGGGAGGCTCGCATCCCGAAGAGCTGATCGAGCGCGCGGCCGCGCTCGGATTGACGGCGATAGCGCTGACCGATCGCGACGGTCTCTATGGGGCGGTGCGCTTCTCGACCTATGCGGCTCGGCGCGGAGTCGCCGCGATTATCGGCAGCGAGCTAACCTTTGAAGACGGCGCTCGCATCGTGCTCCTGGTCGAGAACGAAGAAGGCTACGCGCACCTCTGCGAGCTCATCTCGCGCGCGCAGATGCGCGGCAGCAAAGGCGACGCGCGTCTGCGATTGGAGGATTTCGAAGGCCGCAGCGACGGGTTGATCGCGCTCGCGGGCGGCCCATTCGGGCGCGTAAATCGCGACCGCGCGTTAGCCTACAAAGCAATTTTCGCTGATCGGTTCTATCTCGAGCTGCAGCAGCATCTTACTCCGCAAGAAACGCGGCGCAACGTGCGGCTCGTGCGGCTGGCGCGCGAGTGCGGCGTGCCGTACGTTGCGACCAATGCCGTCGTCTATGCGTCAAAAGACGATGCGCTCGTCGCCGACGTGCTCGCCTGCGTGCGCGACGGCACGACGCTGCAGGCAGCGCGCGATGTCAATACGCTGCGCCCCAACGCCGAGTTCCACCTGAAATCGCCGGCCGCCATGCGCCGCCTCTTCGCTCAGTATCCCGAATCGATCGCAGCGAGCGTTGCCATTGCACGGCGCTGCCGTTTCAGGCTCGAACGCTCGACCGGGCAGTTCCCGCTCTTCCCGGTGCCGGAGGGAAGTTCGCCGCAGCGCCATCTGCGCAAGCTCGTCTACGAGGGCGCCGCGAAACGCTATCCGACGCCGCTCGAGACGAACGTCGAGCGGCAGCTCGAGTACGAGCTCGGCATCATCGCACGTATGGATCTGGCCGGATACTTTTTGATCGTTTGGGACATCGTGCGCGCGGCCGTCGAGCTCGGCGTGCTCAGTCAGGGGCGCGGGTCGGCGGCGAACTCGGCGGTCTGCTACGCGCTCGGCATCACCGCGGTCGATCCCATTGCAATGGACTTGCTCTTCGAGCGCTTCATGTCCGAAGAGCGGCGCGAAATCCCCGATATCGACATCGACTTCGCCCACCAAGACCGCGAAAAGGTCATCCAGTACGTCTACGAGCGGTACGGCCGCTCAAATGCGGCGATGGTCGCCGAAGTGATCACCTACCGCGCGCGCTCCGCGATCCGCGACGTCGGCAAGGCGCTGGGGCTGAGCTTGGAAGAGGTTGACGCCATCGCCCGCGAGTTCGACGCGCGCGAGTCGCTGCCCGACGACGCCGGTCCGGAGATGCTCTTTGCGCTCTGCCGCCGGATTGCGGGCTTTCCGCGCCACTTGGGAATTCATTCCGGCGGCATGCTGATCACGCGCGATCCGCTCGTGCGCGTCGCGCCGGTCGAATGGGCGACGATGCGCGACCGCACGGTGGTGCAGTGGGATAAGGACGACCTCCAGGATCTCGGACTGATTAAAATCGACCTGCTCGGCTTGGGCATGCTCTCGCTCCTGCGGGAGGCGTTGACGATCTACCGCCGCTGCGTCGCGCGCGACGATGCTTGGCTCCCCGCAGCGGTCGCACGCGATCTCGAGCTGCACACGATCCCGGCAAACGACAAGGAGACTTACGCGATGATGCAGCGCGCCGATACGATCGGCGTCTTTCAGATCGAGTCCCGCGCGCAGCAATCGATGCTGCCGCGACTGAAGCCCGTCTGTTTTTACGACATCGTGATGCAGGTGGCGATCATTCGTCCGGGACCGATTCAAGGGCAGATGATTCATCCGTTCCTGCGGCGTCGCTCGGGTGCCGAACCGGTGAGCTATCCGCATCCGAAGCTCAAATCCGTGCTCGAACGGACGCTCGGCGTGCCGCTCTTTCAAGAGCAGGGAATGCGTCTCGCCATCGAGGCGGCGGGTTTCTCCCCCGGCGAGGCCGATCAGCTGCGCCGCGCGATGGGGCACAAGCGCTCGCGCGAGCGCATGGAGGCAATGCATGCCAAGCTCGTCGACGGCATGGTCGCCAACGGCATCGGCCGCGCCGCCGCCGAGCAGCTTTTCCACATGCTCGAAGGCTTTGCCGACTATGGCTTCCCCGAGTCGCACGCGGCCAGCTTCGCGCTCTTGGCTTACGCATCGGCCTATCTCAAGTGCCGCCTGCCCGCGGTCTTTGCCGCAGCGATTCTCAACGTGCAGCCGATGGGGTTTTACTCGACCGAAGTGCTCGTCAACGACGCCCGCCGCCACGGCGTAACCGTCAAGCCGATCGAGGTCAATGCGAGTGAGTACTGGTCGCGCGTCGAATGCGACGGCGCCCTGCGCTTAGGATTCCATCTCGTACGCGGTTTGGGCGAGGTGCAGCAAAAGCATTTGGAGGCGGCGATCGCGCAGGGAGCGTTCGAGAACGTGCTCGCCTTCGCTGCGCGCACGCAGCTCGAACGTGAGACGCTGGAGAACCTCGCGATCGCCGGAGCCTTCGCGCCGTGGTATGCGTCGCGTCGCGAGGCGATGTGGGCGCTGCGCGGGCTCGACGAACGTGAAGCGCGCGGCGAGCTGGGGGCGCTCATGGACGTCGACGAGCCGGCCGTCGAGTTCGAATCGCCCTCGCCCAAGAAGCTCGTCGCCTTCGATCTCTGGTCGACCGGCGTCACGCCGTCGGGACAAGTAATGGAGCACTTTCGCGAAAAGCTCGCGGCCCAGAACGTCGTTCCGGCCGCGCAGTTAGCGAAGCTGCCCCGCAATAGCGCCTGCCGCGTCGGCGGGCTCGTCATCACCCGTCAGCGCCCCGGCACCGCAAAGGGCTTCGTCTTCTTGACGCTCGAGGATGAAACCGGCCTCGTCAACGTCATCGTGCGTCCCGACGTCTACGAAACCTATCGCCGTCCGATTCGCTCCTCGTCGACGCTCGTCGTTGAGGGAACGCTGCAAAAAGAGAGCGGCTGCATCGACATGCTTGCGAAGAAAATCTGGAGCTTCGACGACGAGGGCATCACGCGCACCCTCACCATCCACAGTTTTCAGTAAACCCTATCCGCTCTTATCCTCCGCCAGGCCGATCGGGTGGTTGAGCCCAAAGGAGCTGCTCATCGGTCGAACGGCTTGCGGGGCGGCCGGGTTCGGTGCGGCGGGGGCGACCGCGGCGAGCAGGAACTTCATCACGATCTCCTTATTACGACGGCTTAGGAACGATGCGGATAGTCAACACAAACGAGCTGAAAACGCTCTCGTGGTCTTCCCCAAAAGGCAAGTTCGCCGGAGAGGGCATCGAGGTCTCGGAGGCGCTCGGCCGCAAGCGCGACTCGACCGATCTGCTCGAACGACATCCCTTTGATGTGGAGATCTTGCGCGTACCGCCGGGGAAAGCGCCCTATCCCTACCATTCGCACAGCGCGCAATGGGAGTTCTATCACGTAATCTCCGGCTCAGGCCGCGTGCGGCACGAAGAGGGCACGGCGCCCGTCGTAGCCGGCGACGCGTGCATCTTTCCGCCCGGAGAGGCGCATCAATTCTTCAACGACGGGTCCGAGGACCTGGTGATGTACGTTGTCGCAGATAACCCTCTCGGCGAGTCATGGTACTACCCCGACAGCAATAAGTGGGGAGTTCAGCTTCCGGAGCGACGGCGCATGCGCGCCGAGGCGCTCGACTACTTCGACGGTGAGGAGTGAGCGCGCGCAAGACCGGCGGGCCGCGTTCCTGCTACTCCAGAACCGGAGCGCCCAAAACGGCATTCGATACAAAAAAGGCCGCCGAGCGCGCGATTCCGCGCGCGACGGGTCGCCTGCGCGCCTATCGCTGCCCGCGGCACGGATGGCACCTTGGCCATTGAAGAACCCCGACCGCTGAATCGGCGTCTCCAGCCGCAGCTGATCTTGACGCTTGGGTTCCTGCTCGTCCTGGTTTGCTTGCTCGTGGCGGGCGGACTCTTCGTCCGGGCGCTCGTGGGGAACGCCTTTCGGGATGCGGAACGCGTCCGCACCGCTCGCGTGCACGTCGCGGACATGGTCAAGCAGCAGCTCGACGAGGAGACCGGCGTCCGCGGCTACGCTGCGGTGCGCGTGCCGGTTTTGCTCGCGCCCTATTACGGCGGTCGCGCGAATCTTCCGCTCTACTTTCGGCGCGTGCACGCGGATCTCGTAGCCCTGAACCTGCGTGGAGCCTTGCCCGCGCTGCGCGATGCCGCCCGAGCGAACTACCTCTGGCTTCATAAGGTCGCGTTTCCGCTCGTCCTGAGAAGAAGAGCGAACCGGTCGTTAGAGCTGCGCGGGAAAACGCTCGTGGATCGCTTTCGCATCGACGCCGACCGTCTCGACGCCGCGCTCGCGCGCCGGACGGCGCAGGTGAACGCCCGCGCGCAGACCGCATTGCTTTGGGTCGGCGGCTTTGCGGTGGCAGCGATCGTGGCGATCGTCTTGGCCGCCTCAGTCTTTACGTTTCAGCAGTACCGGCTCGGGCTTCGTCTCGAACGGGAGCGCGCCGAATCGGAAGCGGAACGGCGGAGCGCGGCAGAAGCGCGCGCCGCCTACGAGGCGGAGAAGCGAATCGCGGACGTGCTGCAAGAGGCCTTCAGCGAGCGGCTCTTCCCCGCGCTGCCGACGGTGAGCTTCAGCGCAACCTACATACCCGCGACGGAGCAAGCGAAGATCGGCGGCGATTGGTACGACGCATTGCAGCTCTCCGAAGACCGCGTGCTGCTGGCAATCGGCGACGTTACCGGTCACGGAATCGACGCGGTCGTGGCGATGAACAAGGCACGGCAGCTGCTCATTAGCTTCGCGTTGCTCGACGCGACGCCGGCAAGCGTGCTCGATCGCGTCAATGCCGAGCTCGTACGCGGAAAGTCACCGATTATCACCGCCGTCTCGGGCGTCGTCGATACGCGCGCTCGCGAGTTCACCTATGCGGTCGCCGGTCATCCGCCGCCCGTGTTATTGGAGCCGGGAGGGCGCGCCAGACTCTTGGAGTTCGGCTCGCTGCCCCTCGGTGTGACGGCGACGAGCGAGTATCGGACGCACCGGGTCCAGACCGTCCCGGGCGCGTTGATCGTGCTCTATACGGACGGGGTTATCGAGCACTCGAGGAATCTGGCCGAGGGCGAAGCCGCACTGCTCGAGGCGGTCGAATCCGCCGCGCGGCGCCCCAACGTCGACCCGGCGACGACCATTCGGGAGACCATCTTCAAGCGGCGCAGCGTCGCCGACGACGTCGCCATCTTGACGGTCCGTCTTGCGGGCGAACCCGGAGGTGCCTCGCTGACGGCCCCAACGACGCAGTCGACGTTTACGCCCCACAGCGAAACGGGAATGCTCTTAACGTTGGAGCCTAACGCACCCCGGAGGATTGCGTGAGCGAGAGCGATCCGGTTACGGTCATTCGCTTGAGGGGCGAATTGGAAATTGGACGCAAGAAGGAGATTCGCGAAGCATTGACTGCAACGCGCGACGCGGCACCCGTTCTGCTCGATCTGGCGGAGGTAACCTATGCCGATTCCATTGCCCTTACGGAGCTGTTACGCTTTTGCGTGAATGCCCAGCGCGACAAACGTCGGGTCGCCATGGTGATCCGTACGCCGCAGTTCGCGCGCCTCATCCAATACGCGGGCCTCGCGAGCGCCTTCAAAATCTTTCGGGATAGCAGAGACGCCCTGGAGTATCTCGGAGAATGCGAACCGGGATGACGGCGCCCTCGGAGTTGCGCCTGCGCTGTCCGGCGAAGTCGAAATACGTCGCTCCGGTCCGCCATGCCCTCGCAGCATTCCTGCAAGCGTTGGAGCTCGAGCGCCAGGCGCTCGAGGACGTAACGACCGCCGCCGGAGAAGCGCTGGCAAATATCGTCGAGCACGCGTATGTGCGCGACGCAAAGCGAACCGAAGCGTATCTAGAACTCAGGGCAAAAATAAATCGAAAGGGGACGCTGCGCGTTGACATTTCCGACGGGGGATGCTTCATCGAGCGTCAGCCCTTACCGGGCCGCGGATTTGGTTTGCAGATCATTCGAGCGATCGCACGCGAGCTCGCCATCGACACCTCATCGGGGACGCGCGTGCGAATGATTTTCGATGTGAAAAGTTGATGCACGTCACCTTTGGGTATGGGATTTTCGTACTGCGGCGTGGTAACGTAGCGTAAGGCACCCTGCTATTTAAGGAGAACGCGCATGCGTACCCCGTTCTTGAGCCGGCCGCTTACTATCGCGGCTTTTGGGCTCATACTCTCAGCTTGCAGCGCAAATGGTGGAATCACCGGCGGCACACCTGGAGTTCCGCTCGCTTACCAGCCGCTTTCACACCTCGGGATGGTGCACCGCGGCACCTCGAGCGGCAAGATCCAGCACATCGTCATCGTCGTTCAAGAGAATCGCTCTTTTAACGATCTATTTTACGGGTTTCCCGGCGCAACGACGGCGAAGTACGGTTACGATAGTTACGGCGACAAGATCGAGCTTACGCCGATCCCGCTGGAAACGTCGTGGGATCTCGAGCACGATTCCGGCGGCTTCTTTGCCGCCTGCAACGGCACCGGAAGCATTCCCGGCACGAATTGCCAGATGAACGGCTTCAACAATGAGTGGACCGGTTGCTACGGTTCTTGTCCATACCAGCATCCGCAATATGGATACGTGCCCCACACCGAGACGAAACCGTACTTCGACATGGCCAAGCAGTACGTCTTGGCCGATCAGATGTACGCTTCGAACTTCGACGCCAGCAGCTTCATTTCGCATCAGTACATCATCTCGGCCCAAGCCGAATCGGCGGTCAATTTCCCCTACGGCGCCTGGGGCTGTCCCGGGGGCTCCGGCGACAATATCAACGAGGTCGGGCCGCAACGTCAAATTCCAGACGGCCACGAGGTCGTCTGCTGGAATCCCACGACGCTCGGCGACGAACTCGACAGCGCCGGAATTTCATGGGCCTTCTACGCGGCCTCGTACTCCGGCTATCCCTGGATCTGGAGCGCCTACCAAGCGATCAAACATATCTACGAGGGTCCCGACTGGAGTAAGGACGTCATCACTCCACCCTCGCAGTTCCTCAGCGACGTTTCGAACGGTAAGCTGCGGGCGGTCAGTTGGGTCACGCCGACGTGGACGAATTCGGACCATGCGGGCTCCGGCTCCAATAGGGGCCCGCAATGGGTTGCGTCGCTCGTGAACGCAGTAGGCCAGTCGCAATACTGGAACAACACCGCCATGTTCATCTTTTGGGACGATTACGGCGGTTGGTACGATCCGGAAGCACCTGCGTACGTGGATTACGACGGGCTCGGGATGCGGCTTCCGATGCTAATCGTCTCCGCCTATGCGAAGAAGCACCACATTTCGGAGACCCACTACGAACACGGCAGCATCTTGAAGTTCGTCGAGGAGACGTTTGGCCTGGCCCCGCTCTCGGCGAGCGACAAGCGCGCCAATTCGCCCGACGACGCCTTCAACTTTAACAAGCCGCCGCGCGCGTTCAAAGTAATCCCGACCGTGCTCGGCAAGGAGTACTTCTTGCATCAACGACCCGATTATCACATACCGGACGACAACTAGTGGATATCACAGACATGCCGCGTAATCCGATTCTGGGCCGGTTGCTCGCCGTCGTGGGTCTGGGACTCTCTCTTTCGGCTTGCAGCGCCAACGGCGGAGGCACCGGCGCTACGACCGGGATACCACTGGCCTACGAGCCGGTCTCACACCTGTCGCATTCGGCGGCGGCTCGTGTGCGCCGCGGCGCCTCGAGCGGCAAGATCCAGCACGTCATCATCATCGTTCAAGAAAATCGCTCGTTCAACAATTTGTTGTACGGATTTCCCGGCGCGAAGACTCAGTCTTACGGGTACGACTCGAACGGCGACAAGGTCACGGTCAATCCGATCCCTCTCGAGACCACTTGGGATCTGGAGCACGACTCCACCGGCTTCTTCGAGGCTTGCAACGGCACCGGCAGCATCCCCGGCACCAACTGCCAGATGAACGGCTTCAATCTAGAGTACGTCGGGTGCGGCAGGAGCTGTCCGTATCCGGAGCCGGAGTATGCATACGTGCCGCACACCGAGACCAAGCCGTACTTCGACATGGGCAAACAATACGTCGTGGCCGATCAAATGTACGCGTCGAATCTCGACGCGAGCAGTTTTATTTCGCATCAGTACATCATTGCGGCCCAGGCCGAGGGTTCGGTGAATTTCCCGTGGGGCGCGTGGGGTTGCGAAGGCGGCGCCGGCGACATGATATCGATCATCGGTCCCGATCGCCAAGTTCCCGACGGCTACCAGCGAACGTGCTATACCGACACGTCGCTCGGCGAGGAAGCCGATAACGCGGGCGTCTCGTGGGCCTTCTATACGTCAAGCGTTTACGGCGACGGCGGCATTTGGAGCGCCTACCAAGCCAACAAGTATGTCTACGAGGGCTCCGATTGGACGAACGACGTCATAACCCCTCAGACGCAGTTTTTTACCGATGTTTCGAACGGAAAGCTTCGCCAGATCAGTTGGATCACGCCGACGTGCGAAAACTCCGATCACGCCGGTTGCGGCTCGAATACCGGCCCAGACTGGGTTGCTTCGCTCGTCAACGCAATCGGCCAGTCGCAGTACTGGAATAACACCGCGATCTTCATGTTCTGGGACGATTACGGTGGCTGGTTCGATCCCGAGGCGCCGGCCTATGTGGATTACGACGGGCTCGGCCTACGAATCCCGATGATCATCGTCTCGGCATATGCCAAGAAGGGTCGCGTTTCGCACGTCCACTACGAGCACGGCACGATCTTGAAGTTCGTCGAGGAGACGTTTGGCCTAGCTGCACTCTCGGCGAGCGACAAGCGCGCCAATGCACCCGACGACGCCTTTGACTTCAACAAGCCGGCGCGGAAGTTCAAAACAATTCCGACCGTGCACGGCAAGGATTACTTTATGCACCAGCCGCCGGACCTTCGGCCGCCCGATACGCAATAGACGCAGTGTAACCTAAGGAGAACGTTCATGCGCTTCAACCCAAGCTCTCTCGCAACTCTCACCGTGGCGCTCTTTCTTGGGGCATGTAGCGGCAACGGCGGCGGAAGCGGCCTGCCGTCCGGGCTGCCGTTCAACACGCTGCGGGCGCTGGCACCCACGCCGACGCCCGCCTACAACGCACCCGACGTTCGCGCGCGCCGCGGCACGTCGAGCAGCCCTATCCAACACGTCGTCATCGTCGTTCAGGAGAATCGCTCCTTCAACGACCTGTTCTACGGCTTTCCCGGAGCGACGACCGCCACGTACGGCTACAACTCCTACAATCAGAAGGTGACGCTCCAGCCGGTGTCGCTCGCAACGCCCTGGGATCTCGAGCACGACTCCTGGGGATTCGAAGCGGCATGCAACGGGACCGGGAGCATCCCGGGCACGGATTGCCAGATGAACGGTTTCAATAACGAGTACGTCGGCTGCGGGAGCAACTGCCCGTACCCCGAGCCGATGTACGGGTACGTGCCGCATAACGAAATCAAACCGTATTTTTACCTGGGGCGCCATTACGTCTTGGCCGATCAAATGTACGCGTCGAACTTCGATGCGAGCAGCTTTATCTCACATCAATACATCATCGCCGGCCAAGCGGAGTCGGCCGTCAACTATCCGGATAGCGACTGGGGCTGTCCGGGCGGATCCGGCGACATGATCTCTGAGGTCGGTCAGCAGCGCCAGGTTCCCGACGGCTACGAGGTCGTCTGTTGGAATCCCACGACGCTCGGGGACGAGCTGGACAACGCGGGCATCTCGTGGGGCTTCTACACCGCGACCATCAACGGCGACTTAGGCATCTGGAGCGCTTACCAGGCGATCAAGCATATCTACGAGGGTCCGGATTGGAGCAAGGACATCATCACGCCGCAGACCCAGTTCTTCAGCGACGTCTACAACGGAAAGCTGCGCGCCGTGAACTGGATCACGCCGACCTGGGAGAACTCCGATCATGCCGGCTCCGACTCGTTGACGGGTCCACAATGGGTTGCGTCGATCGTCAACGCGGTGGGCGAATCGCAGTACTGGAAGAACACCGCCATCTTTATCTTCTGGGACGACTACGGCGGCTGGTACGATCCCGAGCCGCCGGCGTATGAAGATTACGACGGCCTGGGCATGCGGATCCCGATGCTCATCGTCTCGTCGTACGCGAAGAAGGGGCACGTTTCGCACGTTCACTACGAACACGGTACGATCTTGAAGTTCATCGAGAACTTGTTCGGCCTGCCGCGAATGGCGGCCAGCGACACGCGTGCCAACCCGCCCGACGACGCTTTCGACTTCAAGAAACCGCCGCGCAAGTTCACGACGGTTCCGACGGTGCTCGGTAAGTATTACTTCCTGCACCAGCCGACGAGTGGTCGCGCACCCGACGACAACTAAAAACGGCGAACGGAGGGAGCCATGAACCGTCCGCCCCGTTTCACGAACGGCTTTCCCCTCGCCGCTCTGACCGCGGTGCTCGCCCTTACGGCCTCTAGCGCGGCGAGCGCCGCGCCTTCCATGCGCGACGTCTTAGTCGCCACCTATCGCGTCCACGATCTCACCAGCGTCGTTCTCTCGCCGGACGGTAGCGCGGTCGCGTGGGAGGAAGGTTTTCGCGACCCGCGGGGCCTTTTGAAGTCGCCGCTCTACCATTCCCTGTACGTTCGCAAGCTTGACGGAAGTGCGCGCGTGCGCGTAACTGCCGGCAGCCGGAACGGCTACTACGACGAGGAGAATCCGGTCTGGTCGCCCGATGGCCGGCAGATTGCGTTTCTATCCGATGCGCGGTCGCACGGTCAGCTTCAAATCTTTATCGCCGATGCCGATGGCCGGCACGTGCGCCGAGTCGGCGAACTCGCCGGAAACGTACAGCGCCTGACGTGGGCGCCGAACGGCAACGCCCTCGCCGTGCTCTATATCGCGGGCGCGCGCCGCAAGGCCGGCGCGCTTGCGCCGGGCGCGCGCGACGTCGGCGTCATCGGCACGAGGATCGAAGAGCAACGGCTCGCGACGGTCGAAGTCGCCAATGGAGCGATGCATTTCGTGACGCCGGGCGATACTTACGTCTACGAGTATGGCTGGTCGCCGGATGGCCGGCAGATCGCCTTTACGTACGCGAAGGGAAACGGCGATAACAACTGGTGGGTGGCGCGCCTCGCGCACGTCGACGTCGCAACCGGAGCGATGCACGACCTCCTCGCCCCGTCCTATCAAATCGACGATCCGCAGTGGTCGCCCGACGGCCGGCAGATCGCCGTCATCGGCGGCATCATGAGCGATTTTGGATCGACCGGCGGCGACGTGTATTTGGTGGATGCGCGAACCGGCGCATCCCGGGATGTAACCGACGGAGCACCGGTCTCGGTGCAGTCGCTGCGCTGGAACGATGCGTCGAGTCTCGACGTGATCGCACACGTTTCGGGCGCGATGCGCTTGATGCGCTTGGACCTTACGCCCACCGGCACGACGTCGCTGACCTCCTTGACGGATCGCGAAGAATCGCTCTGGAGTTGGTCGAGCGCTCGCGACGGCGCGATCGTCGCGCTCGTGCTTGCGTCGTTCGCCGATCCGCCGGAAGTCTGGGCGGGGCCGCCGCCGGCGCTGCGACAGCTTTCCGCGAGCAACGCCGGCGTAACTCGCCTCTACGGAAAGGCCGTGTCGCTGCAATGGAAGAGCGACCAGTTCACGATTCAAGGCTGGCTCGTTTACCCGCTCAATTTTAGTCCGCGTTCAAGCTATCCGATGGTGACGATGGTTCACGGCGGTCCCTCGGCGGAAACCGTGCCGTCGTTCGGCAATCGCAACGTTAGCGCGCTCGCGTCGCAAGGCTACTTCGTCTTTATGCCAAACCCGCGTGGCAGCTTCGGCCGAGGCGAAACGTTCGCACGGGCCAACGTCAAGGATTTCGGCTACGGCGATTGGCGCGACGATCTGGCAGGGGTCGACGAAGCACTCGAGGCCGCGCCGATCGATCCGAATCGGCTGGGACTCTTCGGCTGGAGCTACGGTGGCTACATCGCAATGTGGGCGGAGACGCAGACGACGCGATTCAAGGCGCTCGTTGCCGGCGCCGGCGTCGTCAACTGGCAATCGTACTACGGGCTCAACAAGATCGATCAGTGGATGATTCCCTTCTTCGGCGCGTCGGTCTATCAAGATCCCGCAATATATGCGCGAAGCTCGCCGATCACGTTCATCACGCACTCGAGCACGCCGGTGCTGGTCCTGCAAGGCGAGCGCGACGAGGAAGTGCCGGCGCCGCAGGCCTTCGAGTTCTGGCATGCCATGACAACGCTCGGCGTGCCGACGAAGCTCATCGTTTATGCCGACGAAGGCCACGGCCCGCAGAAGATCTCCAACCAGATCGACATTCTCACACAGACGATTGGGTGGTTCGACCGGTATCTAGTGTTTCGTAACGGCTGGTTGTGATGTATAATATGATTCATGGAACTGAACATCACGACCGCGGAGCGTCAGGAACTTGAACGTATGGTTTGTTCGCAGCGAGTAAGCGCGGCTCAAGCGCAACGTTCGCGTGTCGTACTCGCTCTGGGAGAGGGGCATACGTACGCCGCGATTCAGGAACGCCTTGGTTGCAGCTCTTGGTATGTCACGAAGTGGAGGCGTCGTTTCGTTGCGGATCGGTTGGCGGGATTGGTGAGTCGTTATGCTGGCCAGCCGACGCGGACGCTGACGCCGAAGCTCGAAGCGCGCATCTTGAATGCCACTCGTCAGAAACCGGCGGATGGATCGACGCATTGGAGCACGCGGAAGCTGGCCAAGCACCTGAACGTAAGCCACATGATGGTCGCACGCGTGTGGGCCAAACATCGGCTCAAGCCTCATCGGCTTGAGCGCTATATGGCTTCGAACGATCCAGAGTTCGAACGCAAGGCAGCCGACATCATCGGGTTGTATCTGAATCCGCCGGCGCACGCCGCGGTGTTTTGCGTCGATGAAAAGACGGCAATTCAGGCGCTGGATCGGCTCGATCCGGTGTTGCCGCTCTCCCCCGGCCGTGCAGAACGGCATGGGTTCGAATATTACCGGCACGGCGTCCTCAGTCTGTATGCCGCCTTCAACACGAAAACCGGACGTGTTCTTGGCCAGACCGCCGCGCACCACACCTCGGCAGAGTTCGTGCGGTTTCTCACTCGACTTGCTGCCAGCCAGCCTCGTGCCAAAGAGATTCACGTAATCGCGGATAACCTCTCGGCGCACAAGACGAAACTTGTGCAAGATTTCCTTGCCAGTCATCCTCGCGTGCGTCTGCACTTCACGCCGACCTATTCATCCTGGCTGAACCAAGTGGAACTTTGGTTCGCGAAGATCGAGCGCGATGTCATCGCGCGTGGCATCTTTACCTCCGTGAGAGACCTCTCTAAAAAACTCATGCGGTACATCGAACGCTACAACGACGCTCCAAAGCCAGTGAAATGGACGTATTCGGATGCGGCTCGCCGAATCGCATAAGTCACATCCTGCCGTTACAGGCCACTAGCAGGCGCGCGGAGCTGAATAAATGGCTTTAGCGAACCGTTGTCTAAAAGTTGGTTGAACCGCGACCTCATGCTTCGGTCAGTCGAGCCAGGGCTGGATTGGGGAGCGTCTAAGTGCAGCCGATTCGCGGCACTGTCTGGGAAGAAGAGCGTCTCAGGGAAACGCTGCGGCAGCAAGCTACAGGCGACCCCGGTCGCTACTTGTTTCGAGGTCAGCGAAAGCGGTATTCGAGCATCGTACCGTTCATTGTGCGTGACGGAGTCTCTACACGCCAAGCCTATACGGTTTTGATATGGATCGTCGGCAGGCTCAGGGCAATGGTTGAAGCGCTGCCAATTGATCGCGGCGTCCTTAAAAGAGATAGAAAAGAAGTCATCGCTCTTTTTCAACATTATGGCTGGCCCACTCCCTATTTGGACCTAACAGACGACGTAGATGTGGCCTTCTTTTTCGCGCATGATGGCTTCGTAAAAGCGGAGGGACCGGCAGCGATCTACGTCGTGGACACCACGCTTAGTGGGAAGACCAATCATGTTATCGTCGCCCACGATCAGGTAGTCGATCCGAGCCTAAATCTACGTTGGTCGAGACAACGAGGCTACGCGATTCGCGCTAAAGAGTGGAAAGATTTGGAACAGGCAAGAGAACTTGACCTAGTGTGCCAGCCGTATGTGAGAGAGCATCTATTCGCTCCCTCCGCCGGAACGGTCGCTTCGATGACGGGGGACGATCGATTGCATTACTATGAGGCTGATGTCGACGTAACAAATCAGCTTAAGTTTCTGGTCGACGCCGTCGCAGAGGGTACGGACCTCTGCCCACTAGGAAAAGACCTTCAAGCGTTCCCTCATTAGGCCAAAGCGCTAGCGGGATTCTATCCCCTCTGTTGCATTTCTGTTGCGCGGCTTCTGAAGGTCAATCTAGGGCAGGTCTGATTTATTCTGGATTCACCGGATGATTTTTGACGAAAATACATCTTAACGGAAAAACGTCGAAGCCGCCGTCGCCGGGAAGCAGCCCGAAGAAGAATAAGCGAGGGCCTGGGGGCCCGCCGTCAATAGTGGATGCGCGATCGTGCGGTCGGCACCAGTTCGGCCGCCTCGGCAGGCTCTGGTCCGTGCGCCGACGCGTCTTGGAGAGAGATGCCGCTGGTGAAAGCGACGAAAACGTGCTCGCCTTCGCGGATGGGAAGGTTTGGATACGTGTTCGCGCTTGGCTCGGTTACGAACGTAGCAAGTATCGCGGCACCCATGCTCTCGAGCTGCGCCTGAAGGCGGGTCGCGAAGAGTTCGGCGAAGGCATCGCGCTCGCCGTCGCTTACAAACGAATACGTTAGACACAAGAGGGGCGCTCGAACGCGGGTAACCGCAGACTCGAAGGCCGCCGATCCCGTGGGGCGTAAGAGCAGCACGTTATCTGAGTCGATCATGGTCGCATTCGCGGCCCCGCTATGCGCCTTCCAAACCGGACCGCCTTAGAAGCGGCCTAAGGCATCTTTGCGCACGTCCATCCCGGCAAAGCCGCGGAGCCAGACGAAGCGTTCCGGACGACCGGCATCCCGAAAGAGGCCGATGAGTTCGGCTCCGACGGCCTCCTGCGGCTCAACGAACTCGCGCTCGAACAAATCGATCAGCTCGTCGCGGCGACCGGCGTGAAGCGTGTATTGACGCAGTTCGACGACGGTCGACCGGCGGTTTGGCATCTCAGTGTTACCTCGATTTCGTTGTCGCTTTATTCGCCGCCTCGGGACGTGTCACCCTGAGCCTGTCGAAAGGGTGAAGTTACATGCATGCAACGAGCCGTTGTGGTACAATTTTCGCATGAGCATGAAAGAGCAGCTTTCCTTGGCGGCAACAGGTTTTGAACGTCACGCGAAGACGACGAGACGAACCAGGTTTCTGCTGGAAATGGACCGGATTGTTCCCTGGAAGCGCCTGCGAGAACGTGCTCTTCGCGTTCTCCAACTTGTTCATTTTCAAAAGAAGAAACTGTTACGCCTATCGACGGCATAGCTGTCTCTCGAAGTCCAGAAAAAGCGGATCTCGCCCAAAAAAGTGGGGGCGGGAACCGAAAAGCAGAAGAGTGATCTCGAAAATGTGCCCATTTACCGCGGATAGCCGATCCAGCTCTTAATTGATCAGAGTTGCCCTAGGAAACTGCCAGCTTGCAGAGGCTTTTTATTGTGCCATACAGGTGGCATACTAGCATCCGCAACGACTTCACCAAGCGCGTGTTCAAGCCGTTGCTTACGAAGGCGGACTACCAGACGTAACTTTCCACAGTCTGCGCCACACCGGAAACTCGCTGCTGGCTCAGGCGGGCGCCTCGCTCAAGGTGCTGCAGCAGCGCCTCGGTCACTCGACTGCTACGACGACCCTGCAGACCTATACGCACGCCGCTGCCAGCGACGGACAAGTAGCCGCCGCGACAGTCGGGTCGCTTCAAGTTGCGCTAAAAAGTGGGCTAAAGTCGGATGGCGGCGCGAGAGTGCAAAAGCCACGCAAACAAAAAAGCCGACTTTTTAAAGGCTTTCCGCTGGTGGGCCGTCCTGGGATCGAACCAGGGACCTCATGCTTATCAAGCATGCGCTCTAACCAGCTGAGCTAACGGCCCGGCGTACGGGAGAGTATAGCACGCGGCGCGAGCGTCCCTTTAAATAAGAGCTATCCACTTCTTCGTGATTTCGTCCTCGTTCTTGAGGTGGGCCATGAGCAGCGTCTCGAGGACTTCGTGTTCGCGGACGATCTCGGCGCGTTCGGCTGCTTCGTAGTCGAAGGCCTGGCGCTGAGCCGCGATCTGGGCCTGCTGTTCGGCGCTCAGATCGGAGTCGGACGCGGAAGCGGCAGACCCGCGGGGCGCGGCCAGAGTGCCGCGCGCCGCGGGGGTACGCTCGTTGCGAAGCGGAGGCAGCGGGCCGCTCATCATTCAGTGATCGACTGGATGAACTTCTTGGTGATGGAGTCGTCCATCTTGCGCTGGGCCATGTCGACGTTTCGCAGCGTATCGACCTCGCGCATGTTTTCGCTGCGCTCGTCCATCATCTGATCGAAAACTTCGGACTGCATCTGCAGCTGCTCTTGGTTTTGGATCTCCGATGCGTACATGCCGAGCTGGAAGTTTTCGTCTTGGGCGTTGAGCGCGTTCATCGCGCCGTTTTCGGCATTGCCGGCAGTGCCGGTGCCGAGCGCGCCACCGAGCGCGTTGCCAAGGAGCCCGGAGCCCAATCCTTCCAGGACCGGTAGCAAAAAGGCCATGTCGTTGCTCCTTTGCCGATCAGTTCGAGTCGTCGCTCAGCTGCATGTAATCGGTCGCCTTCGGCTGATAACCACTTTGCGGCAGGCCCGGCAAGCTCGGCGCGCTCAAGGGAAGCGTTTGGGCTTGCGCCGCAAGCGAACCGAGCGACGAGAGCAGCGTTCCGAGTTCGGCGATCGCCGAGCTTTCCGCCGATTCGGTTCCGTCGGGCGGCGATCCGACGATCTGAGAGGCGTTGCCGCGCAGCGTTCCGCGCGAGGGTCCCTCGAGCGAGCCGTTCAGGCTGCCGGAGGCGCAGTTTCCGAAGGGTTTGGCCGAGATCGTCCCTTCGATTGGCAGGGATGACATATGATTGCTCCTTTTCTACGAGTCGTTCTCGTCGGTGTCGTCGTTGAGTTGTGCGACATAATCGGTCGCTTGCCGGTGGTAGGCGTGCGCGGCGTTCGTCCGGCTTGCGGGCATCGGCGGCGGCGGCAATGGGGGAAGGCGCTGGGCTTGCGCTTGGAGCGCGCCAACCGATGCAATCGTTTCGCTCGACTCCGCCACTGCAGACGACTGCGGCGATTCGCCGGAGAGCTGCTGATAATGGCGCAGGACGGAGTCGGCATAGGCGAGATCGCTGCCATCCGACCAGCGCGTCCTGGTGCCGGAGGCCGTCGGCGAGCCCGCGTTATAGGCCGAGAGCGCCTCGTGAACATTGCCTCCGTAGCGGTTGAGCAAGCCGGAGAGCATCGTCGCGGCATAATCCGCGTTCTTTGAGGGGTCCATGGCCGCGGGCGTGGAGGCGAACGCATGCCAGCGGTCGTCGATCTGAAAAATGCCGTGCCCGTGGCCGCCGTCGCCGACGACGTTGCGGCCGGCGTTGCTCTCCGTGCCGCCGGTCTCTTGCGCCGCCACAGCCGCCAGGAGCTCCGGATCGAGCCCGTGCCGCTCGGCCGCGCCGGCGATTTCAGGGGCGAAGGCAACGCCCTGCGCGGCTAGACGGGAAGCGACCGGATCGATGCTCATGGCAGGCTTCTATCCCCCGCGTGAAGCGTTTGACAAGGCGCGGGACGGGTTCTAGAATGGCAAAAGTCCGTGGCGGCCCCGCCTGGTTGGCGGGGCCTCATGCTGCGGCGCATTGGTTCTATGGATCGTTCTCACAAGGTCGACATCAGCGGGCTCTTGGCCGGCAGTCGCCAACTCATGGTGATCTGCGACGAGGTGCGGATCGAGCCGTTCGAGGGCATCGACTTTCCCGAACCGGCGCGCGTCGAGTTGGAGCTGCGTCAAGCCGATCGAATGCTCGTGGTTGAGGGCAGCGTCGACGCCCGGGTCCACGGCCAATGCGACGCCTGCCTCGAGGACGTGGGGCTGCAGATCCACATTGACGTCGAGGAACGGCTCGACCCCTCGCACGGCCGCGACGTCGATCCGTTCGGCGAGAGCAACGTTTTGACGGGGGAGCGTCTCGACGTGGCGGATTTGGCGCAGCAGGCCGTGCTCAGCGAGCTTCCGATGGGCGTGCGGTGCAGTCCGGAGTGCCTCGGCCTTTGCCCTGCTTGCGGGGCGAACCGAAATACGAGCGAATGCTCGTGCGAGTCCGCGTGACATTTTGAAACGGAGAGTAATGTGGCGAATCTAAAATGGAAGACGCCCCGCAGCAAAACGCGCAGCCGTCGCGCGGCCAACTGGAAGCTGGGCGAGGTTACGACGGTCCTCTGCTCGCAGTGCCATCAACCCAAGCGGCCCCACTTCGCATGTCAGAATTGCGGCACGTATAAGGGGCGACAGGTTCTCAAGACGCAAGAAGAGTCGGCCGGTTAGCGTACGTGCCATCCTCTGGGGTGAAGATCGTCGGCGTTGGGCACTACGCGCCCCCGCGAATCGTTACCAATCACGATCTCGAAGCGTGGTTGGACACCTCGGACGAGTGGATCGCGACGCGTACCGGAATGAAGCGGCGCCACTGGGCCTCGGACGACGAGGCGACCAGCGACTTGGCGGCGGCGGCCGCGAGCGCCGCACTCGTGCACGCGGGATTGCGAGCGCAGGAGATCGATTGCTTCATCGTCGCGACCGTTACGCCCGATTACTATTTCCCGGCCACCGCGTGTCTCGTCGCTTCGAAACTCGGCGTCACGGACAAGCCCGCCTTCGATATCGCGATCGCATGCAGTGGATTCATCTACGGGCTCACGGTCGCTTCCGGCTTGATACGCTCCGGCGTTTACGAACGAATCATGCTCATCGGCGCAGAGACGCTCTCGAAGATCCTCGATAAGGAGGATCGCTCGACGGCGATACTCTTCGGAGACGGCGCCGGCGCGGTCATCCTGGAACGTTGCGCCGAAGACAGCTTTCTCGCATCCGATCTAGGCGCCGACGGCAGGCGCCCCGAGCTGCTCTGCGCGCAGGGCAGCGGCGCGCGCCGGCCCCTCGATCATGCGGCGCTCGACGCGAAGGTCCACCTCATTCACATGCAAGGGCGCGAGACGTTTAAGCTGGCCGTGCAGCGAATGGTTGAAGCGACCGGCTCGGTGTTGAAGAAGGCGCACCTGCAAAAGTCCGACGTTACCTACTTGATTCCGCACCAGGCAAACCGCCGCATCATCGATGCGACGGCCCGCTACTTGGAGCTGCCCGAAGAGAAAGTCGTCGTGAACATCGCCGAGTACGGAAACACGTCGGCCGCTTCGATTCCGCTGGCGCTCTCAGAGACCGTGCGCGCGGGGCTCGTCAAGCCCGAGGATCTGCTCGTCTTCGTCGCCTTCGGCGGCGGCCTCTCGTGGGGCGCCGTGGCGTGGCGATGGGCGGCCTAATGCGCATTGCGGTCGTCTTTCCCGGACAGGGATCCCAATGCGTCGGAATGGGATCCGACGTGGCCGCGCATTCGCCCGAGGCGCGCGCAACCTTCGCCCGCGCGGACGCGGTGCTTGGCTACGATCTGCTCGCGCTGCAGCGGGAGGGTCCCGAAGCAAAGCTGCGCGAGACGGAGTTTAGCCAGCCGGCGATCTTCACGACGAACCTGGCGCTCTATTATGCCTTGGGCGGCTCCTTCAGGCCGGTCGTAACCGCGGGACACTCCTTCGCGGAGCTTTGCAGCCTCGTTATCGCCTCCGCGCTCTCATTTGAAGATGCGCTGCGCATCGTCAGCGAGCGCGGAAAGGCGATGCAATCGGCGGCGCAACGGACGCGCGGCGGCATGTCCGCAATCTTAGGGCTCGACGCCGTGCAGGTTCGAACGGTGCTCGAGAGCCTTCCCGGCCGCGGCCGGATCGGTCTCGCCAACTTCAACTCACCGACCCAGATCGTGATCAGCGGTGAGCTCGACGCGCTGCAAAACGCGCGGCAAGCGATGCTCGATGCGGGCGCCAAGCGGGTCGTGCCGTTGAACGTCTCGGGAGCTTGGCACAGCGAGCTGATGCAACCGGCACTGGAGGCCGTCAAAGGCGCGGTCGACGCGAGCCGTTTTACGATTCCGGTATTCGACGTTATCTCCAACGTTGACGGAAAGCCGTATCGCGACGTGGAGACGATTAAAGAGAACTTGATTCGCTCGGTCGTGGACGAAGTGCGCTGGCACGATACGGCCGTGCGTCTTCTCACCTACGAGCCGCAGCTCATCGTGGAGTTCGGCGCCAGCGGAGTGTTGAGCGCGCTGACCAAGCGTCTCCCGGCGGCGCCCGACACGATGGTCGTCAGCGATTACGCGGGCGTGCAACGAATGCGCGGCGCGATCGAGGGGCGCACGGAAGCAAACGTATGAGCTTCGCGGGAAAAGCGGCCCTGATCACCGGCGCGAGCCGCGGAATCGGTCGCGCCGTTGCGATCGAGTTGGCAAAGCGCGGCGCCGACGTCGCGCTCGTCGGACGCGACGTGAACGCGCTTACGGAGAGCGCGCAAGCGTGCGCGAATTCGCGCCCCGGAGCGGTCGCGGAAATCTTCGAAGGCGACGTGACCGATCAGGCTGCGATGGAGCGGATCGTCGGCGACGTCGTCGCGCGTTTTGGCCGGATCGATTGTACGGTGGCCGGCGCCGGCCAATCGGTCGACGCGCTGCTCTTGCGACTCAAGCCCGAGACCATCGATCGGATGCTCGACGTGAATCTCAAATCGGCCTTTTACCTCTGCGCGGCGGTTGCAAAGCCGATGATGAAACAGCGCGCCGGGTCGATCGTGCTCGTGACCAGCATCGTCGGGATCATCGGCAATGCCGGCCAGGCTGCGTATGCGGCCTCGAAAGCCGGGCTCATCGGCCTCTGCAAATCGCTGGCAAAGGAGTTGGGTTCGAGGAATATAAGAGTCAACGCCGTCGCGCCGGGTCTCATCGAGACTGCCATGACTGAGAAGATGCCCGACGCCGCCAGGGAGTTTTTGATCAAGCAAGCCGCTCTCGGCCGAGCCGGGAAGCCGGAAGACGTCAGCCGAGTCGTAGCATTCCTGTGCTCCGACGACGCGGGATACATTACCGGACAAACGCTCGTCGTCGATGGCGGCATCCTGATGTGACTTGAGGGTTTTGAAAGGAGACGTAATGTCCACCACCTTCGATAAAGTAAAGAAGATCATCGTCGAGCAGCTTGGGGTCGACGAGTCGGAAGTGACGCCCGAGGCGTCGATCACCGACGATCTCGGTGCCGATTCGCTCGACCAGGTCGAGCTGGTGATGGCGTTCGAGACCGAGTTCAACATCGATATTCCCGACGAGGAAGCTGAAAAGATCAAGACGGTCGGCGACGCGGTCAAGCGCATCGACGAGACGACGGCCGGCTCCTCGACCTCGTAGCACCGAATTGTTCGACCAACTCCAGGAACGCCTGGGCGCGATCTTCGAGCGCCTAAGCGGGCGCGGACGGATCACCGAAAACGAGGTCAACGAAGCGATGCGCGAAGTCCGCGTCGCTCTGCTTGAGGCCGACGTTTCTCTCGGCGCCGCTAAAGCATTCGTCGCACGCGTCAAGGAGCGCGCCGCCGGCGCCAACGTACTAGAGTCGCTGACGCCGGCCCAAACGATCGTCAAGATCGTTCACGACGAACTGGTCGAGCTGCTCGGGCCGCCTACCGGTTCGGGACGAGCCCGACTGCATTTCTCCGACGCACCGCCTTCGGTCTTGATGCTCGTCGGGTTGCAAGGTTCCGGCAAGACCACGCAGGCGGCAAAGCTCGCCCTACGCCTGAAAGAACAGGGGCGCCGGTCCCTCTTGATCGCCGCCGACGTTTACCGTCCAGCCGCAATCGAGCAGCTGCAGACGCTCGGCAAACAGGTCGGCCTTCCGGTCTACGAGCTCGGCGCGGCCGATCCGATACGGATCGTTCGTGAAGGCGTCGCCGAAGCCAAACGCCTCGGCCTTTCTACCGTCATCATCGATACGGCGGGGCGCCTGCAGATCGACGAACCGTTGATGGAGGAGCTCGCGGAGATCAAGGCGGTCGCCGCTCCATGTGAGATCCTGCTCGTTGCCGACGCGATGACGGGTCAAGAGGCGACGAACGTCGCGAAGGGCTTTCACGACCGGCTCGGCATCACGGGCGTAATTCTCACCAAGCTCGACGGCGATGCGCGCGGCGGCGCGGCGCTCTCGATCCACAGCGTCACCGGCGCACCGATCAAGTTCGTCGGCGTCGGCGAGAAGCTCTCGGCCCTCGAACCGTTCTATCCCGAACGGCTCGCTTCGCGCATCTTGGGTATGGGCGACGTCTTAACGCTGATCGAGAAGACGCAGGGCATCTATTCGGACGAGCAGGCGAAGAAGCTCGAGGAGAAACTCCGCAAGCAGACCTTCACGCTCGACGACTTTCTCGACCAGATGCGACAAGTGCGCAAGCTCGGCTCGTTCAACGACATTTTGAAGATGATCCCGGGCCTCTCGAAAGCGCTGCCCAAGAACTTCGAAATCCCGGAGCGCGAGTTCGTAAAGGTCGAGGCGATCATCTCCTCGATGACGCGAGGCGAACGCCGCAATCCCGAAGTTCTCGACGGGTCGCGCCGGAAGCGGATCGCTCGCGGGTCCGGCACGCAAGTCTCCGACGTGAACCGGCTCGTGAAGCAGTTCGATCAAGCGCGCCAAATGACCAAACAGCTGAGCCGACCTAGGCGGGGAAGATAAGGAAAGAATGGTAAGAATTCGCTTGCGCCGCATTGGCGCGAAAAAACAGCCCACCTATCGTTTCGTGGTCGCCGACGCGCGAGCACCGCGCGACGGCAGATTCATCGAAATCCTAGGCCACTACAATCCGCGCACGGAGCCGCGAACGGTCGTCGTCGACGAAGAGAAAGCCCGGCAATGGCTGGCGAAGGGTGCCCAACCCTCGGAGACCGTGCGCCGTCTCTTTGCTGAAAAGGGCATCGTCGAGCGCGGTCCGATTCCGACGACGAAACGCAAACCCAAGAGTGCAGAGAGCGCCGCATCGTGAGCGCCTTCGACGACGAGTTCGGACTCTTCAGCGAAACGGTCGTCGACGAGCCCGAACGCCAAGCCACGCCGCGGAAGGAGGCTCCCCGTAAGGAGCCGGCGCCGCGTAAAGAGCCCGCGCCGCGTAAAGAGCCCGCGCCTCGGCCGTCTCGGCCTCCGGCGCGGCGCGAGCGCAGGCCGAGCGCTTCGGCCGCGGACCCGTGGGCGGGACACCGGCGCGCGACCGAGCTGTTAGGCTTTCTCGCGCGCAAACTCGTGCAGAAGCCGGAGTCCGTGAGCGTCGAGCTCTTTATCGACGAGAACGCGCAACCCGTCATCGAGTTGGTTGTCGATCCGGAAGATTTGGGGAAGGTCATCGGACGCAGCGGCCGCGTCGCGCAGGCGCTGCGGACCGTCGTGCGCGCAACTGCCGAAGGTCGCGTTTCGGTCGACATTCTCGACACCGAAGAGGCGGCGCAAGGCTCAGAGGATGACAAGGCCGACGGATGACGTCGCGGTCGGGCGGATCGCCGGAGCGTTCGGCGTGCGCGGAGAGCTCAAGTGCGACCCGACGAGTTCGGGTCGCACCCTTCTTTTAGCGGGAGCCGAGCTGCGCTGCGCCCGGGGAGACGAATCGTGGGCGATTCGCCTCAACGGAGTGCGCGCACACAAGGGCCGGCTGCTCGTCGAAATCGAGGGCGTCGAAGACGCTGACGCGGCCGCGGCCTATGTGGGAGCCGTGCTCTTCGCCCCGCGAGCGCAAATCGTGCTCGGCGAGGGTGAGTATCTCGACGACGATCTCGTCGGCTGCACGGTGGAAGGCGCGGACGGCAGGCACTATGGCGAGGTCGAGCGGATCGAGCACTATCCCTCGAGCGACATGCTCGTCGTCGCGGGACGCATGGTGCCGATGGTGCGCGCGATCGTCAGACAAATCGATCTCGAGCGGCGCCGGATCGTCGTCGAGCCGCCCGCAGGATTGCTCGACTAGCCCTTCGCAAGCTAACTGTTTTCGGGGTGGGCCGTTGCGTAGGCCGCGACGGCGGAGTCGACGGCGATCTTGATCGACGGGCCCTTGCCGACCGCGTGTCCGAGCATCGCGCCGAAGCACGTGTAAACCGACAGGTTGAAGGTAGCCTGCATCTTGCCGTGCGAGGCGGGTGACTCTTGCAGCGTGCCGGTCGCGATCGTGTTATCTCGATTCGCCCCGCAGATGTCATCGGCGGATTGCTCGACGCTCGACGTGATCGCGGTCATCCGCGTGTTGAAACGAGCGTTGAGCGCGAAGTAAAGTTCGTGCAACGCGTTGACCAGGTCAACCGGCGCAACCGCGCCCGATGCGGAGACCGGCGCGACGATGACGCCGCGCGACGGCTTGACGACCGGCGGCGGCGACAGCGTATGCGAGCCGCCCTTGTGCTTGAAGACCGAGTTGACGATGCTTCCGAGCCCTTGAATCGGAACGGCCGCGCCGTTTGTCGACGTGGGAGCCGGCGTGTTTGCGGCTTGCGTCTGGACGTTCTCGGTGCTGCGCCCGACGAATAGTAAAATCTGCGAGCGCGCGAGCAGCGATTGCGACGCGACGTCGGCGACGCTGGAGACTTGCGCCGTCTGCGAAAACAGGATGACGCCGCTCGAGACGCTGACGACTTGCTCGACCACGGCGGCACTGTCGCCGACCGGCGTGACGTAACCGCTGATATAGAAGTCGGCGCGATCGGCGCGCGCGGTTTGGAGGAAATCCGCTCGTTTGATGCCTTGCGGCACGGGGAGCACCGTGATGCCGCCCGCCGCGATCATCTCCTGCGCGAGGATCGTCGCGATCGCGGTACCGAGCCGAGGGTCGGCGCCCGTCTGGACGTCGAACGGGTAGACCACGACGACCGGCATCTGTTCGATCCCTGCGGGCGGAACGATCGGCGTTGCGGACGCCGTCGGGTGCGGGGCGGGCGCCGGCGTCGGCGCCGCTGCCGTCGCAAACGTGAGCGCCGAACAAAGTAGAGCCGTGCCGAGAAGGCGGCGTAGCGAGGTTCTTTCAGTCATCGACGGCGGGTTCTTCGCGAGCTGCCTCGGGATGTCCGGTCTGCCATGCGATGCTATACTCGGCGCCGAACAAAAAGATCGACCCGATGCAGTAGAACCAGAGAAGCAAGACGAGCGGAGCCGACAAGGCGCCGTAGATGTGCGAAAAGTCGACGTGCGTGAGATAGGCCGCAAACGCGTACTGCACCGCCGGCCATGCGATCGCTACCACCGTCGCACCGCGCAGCGCAAAACCCCACGAGACGCTTAGATTCGGAAGCCAGCGATAGAGCACGACGGCCACGATGAAGACGAGCGCGATCGAGATCAGATAGGCGAGGATGTGCGTGACGCGGCGCGGATCGTGAATGCCGGCAACGTGGAAGGAGATCGAGAGCCCGATCGGCAGCGCGATCGCAATCAACAGTAGTATGGCGGTGACCGGCAACATCACGATTGAAAGAGCGAGGTTGTGCACGAGCGGCCGCCCCTTCGGCACGTTGAGCGCGCGATCGAGCGCATAGGCGAGGCCCATGAAAAGATTCTTTCCGGACCAGAGTAGGAAGGCGACCGCGATGACGCCGGAGATGCCTCGCCCGTAGATATAGGTCGCGAGATTTTTGACGATGTAATCGTGAAGTGTCGGCGCGAGCGCATCGAAGAAGACCCTGGCGCGGTGCTGCGAGTCGGGGAACACCAGCGTTATGGCGCTGAGCGCCAGCACGGCGAGCGGGAAGAGCGCGAAGAGGGCGTTGAATGCAACCGATTGCGCGAGGAAGGCGCACCCGTCGCGAGCGAAGCGCACCACGGCTTCGCGAAACGCGGAGATGAGTCGCTGCATTCCAGGCGGTATATCGTGGGAACGTGCCGCTATTCCCACCGGGAGCTCCCGTCACCGTGCTCGTCGACGGGCGCCCTCTGGCCGCGTACACGCGCGCGTACCTGACCGGCGGGCGCGTCTTCGCGCCCGTCGATCCGCTGCTGACGAGCCTCGCCGACCGCGTCTGGTTCGATGGTGACGTGCTGGTCGTGGAACGCGCGGGACGGCGAGTGCGGGTGCGGACCGCGCGAGGGTACCGCGTGCCGCTCTACGCAACCTTCGTGCCGGCCGGCCCGGCGCTTCGAGCGCTGGGCGCCTCGGTTCGCTACGACGGGGCCTCGCATCGCCTGATCGTCGCAATTTCGACGCGCGCGGTCGTGGCGTCGCCGACGCCCTTCAATCCGGCCGTTCCGTCGGCTGCGCCCGGCGCGGTCTTTACGCCCTCGCCCCCTCCGGCGCCGCATCCGTTCTGGACGGGCTCGCCGATGCCGCGGCGGACCGCCCTGCCCTTTCCGCCGCCCTAGGAACCTCTCGCCGCGACCGCGCCGAGATCGAGGGCGCCCAATCCCCGGTCGGAGACGTTGCGCATCAGCGACTCCATGGCATCGACGACCGGGAGACGCTCGTGGTGCGCGGCGGCTTGCATGAGCGTCGCGTCCTTGTGCGCCATGTCGAGCGTCCACATCGGTTCGTACTCCCCCGCGACCATGCGGCGTCCGCGCCCCTTGATCTGTCCGCACGGATCGAAGAAGTCGAAGAGCGCATAAGCGCGCTCTCGATCGAGTCCTTGTATCTCCGCGATCCGAATCGCATCGTTGAGGCCTCCGACCACCGCCAGGATCATCGCATTGCCCATCAGCTTGAAGATGGCGGCATCTTGCGGGCGATCGCCGACGTACCGAAGGTCGCTGCACATCGCCGCGAGCACGCTTCGAACGCGCTCGAAAAGCGCGGCATCGCCCGACGTCATCATGACGCCGGCGGCGTTGAGGGCCATCGGCGGCCCCATGAAAACCGGCGCGTGAAGGAATGCGTAGCCGTCTTCGGCCAGCCGGTGCGCGCGCTCGGCGACGCGCTGGGGCAGGACGGTGCTATGGTCCACGATCGGGCTCTGCTTCGCGATTCCGGGGAGTGCCGCATCGAGAACGCTGTCGACGCTCGCATCGTCGGCCAAGCAGAGGTGAACGAGATCGGCGCCCCGTGCGGCTTCGACCGGATCCGTAAAAACATGCGCGCCGTATTCTTCGAGCGCCTGCGCCTTTTGCGGCGTTCTATTCCAAACCCGCACTTCGATGGCGCGCTGCAGCATCGCACGAATCATCGCCGAGCCGAGCATACCGGCTCCGTAGAAGGCGACGATCAAGACGTTCGCCTGCGCGCCAGCAGGCTAAGCCCAGCGACGATCGCCGCCGCCGCCAGCGCGTACCAAATCTGCACGGGATCGGTTAGAAAGTTCAACCCGAGCGCGTTGTCGAGCGAGTACAGGCCGTTGCCGCCGAAGGCGATCGCAATAGCCGCCGCAATAATCGCGGCGTTGAGCTCCCAACCTCCGTTGGTGACGAAGTAGCCCTTGTTGTAATGCACCGAGCCGACGGCGACGAGCATCACGATGACGATCAGCACCGGGCCGAGCGCACCGCCCAAGCCGAGCACGGTCAAGAGACCGCCGACCGTTTCGCCCAAGCCGGCCATCAGCGCGAAGAGCTTGCCAGGGCGGAAGCTAAGACTTTCGAAGAAACCGCCGGTTCCGGTGATGCCGTGGCCGCCGAACCAGCCGAAGAGCTTCTGGGTGCCGTGGGCCATCAAACCGAGCCCCAGAATCAATCGAGCGACCAAAAACGCAACGCTTATCGCAACGCTCACGGGACCCCCTTTCTCTCACGCTATTGCCCAAATTCTTACCGTATGACCCCGCCTCGACGTGCGGGTTTGCAAGCTGCCCCGCGTCCAGGATATCCGCCTCGCGAGGCTGTACCACCGCGCGTATGCAGTTAGATGGGAAGACGTTTCTGGTAACCGGCGGCAGCTCGGGACTCGGCGCCGCCTGCGTCATGGAGTTCTCGCGGAACGGCGCCAACGTCGTGATCTGTGACGTAAGCGAGCGAGGCGCCGAGCTTGCGCGTGAACTCGGCGACGGGGTCGTCTTCGCGCGCACCGACGTCACCGACGAAAAGCAGGTTCAAAGCGCCATCGATACGGCCGCGCAAAGGTTCGGCGCGCTGCACGGAGCGATCAACTGTGCCGGAATCGCCACGGCCGAACGGGTGATCGGCCGCGACGGGCCGCAGCCGCTCGAGCATTTTTCCAAAGTCATATCGGTCAATCTCATTGGAACGTTCAACGTGATCAGATTGGCCGCGGTGAAGATGATCGAGCGCGCCGTCGAGCCGGGCGAAGACCGCGGGGTCATCGTCTGCACCGCCTCGGTTGCGGCGTACGACGGACAAATCGGACAGGCTGCCTATTCGGCCTCGAAGGGCGGCGTCGTTGGAATGACGCTGCCGATCGCGCGCGAGTTCGCGCAGCACCAGATCCGCGTCGCAAGCATCGCTCCGGGGATCTTCGACACGCCGATGCTTGCGGGACTTCCGGAGGCCGCTCGCGAGTCGCTCGGCAAGCAGGTGCCTTTCCCGTCGCGCCTCGGAAGGCCGGCCGAGTACGCGGCGCTCGCGCGCCATATCGTCGAGAACCAAATGCTCAACGGTGAAGTCATCCGTCTCGACGGCGCGATACGAATGGCACCGCGGTAGGACCCGGCAAGACCGAACAGCAAAAAACAAAGCGTGAAATCCGCGCTTGTTGCCGCGCTTGTATTGCTCGGCATCTCGTTAGCAACCGCACCATCGCCCGCTAGGCTCTCCGTGCATCCGACGGCCACGCCGATCGCGCTGCCGTCGCCCGAACTGCTGCTCTATCAGATCCGGCGCCAGTTTCGCTCGCATCGTCCGCCGCCGCCGTACGTGACGTACACGCTGATTCGCAAGCAGACCCTCGACGACGGCTATCCGGACCTGGTCAACAGCTACACCTATCACATCTGGTGCCGGACGTACGATCGGGCGGCCCTCGGCCGGCGCGTCTATCGGGGCTCGTCGCGCGGAACGCTCGAGTTTCTGCGCGCCTCGTTCAACGAACCGTGGGATCCGGGGCCGCCCACGGCCGATCTCTTCGAGCCCGCGCCCGTCCATCCGCACACCAATCCGCGCGAGTTCGTTCCGACTCCGGAGCCGACCGGAAGCCTCCCGCCCGTCATCGCAACGGTGACCGCTCTCGGCGAGTTCGATTACCGCGTGACCCGCGTTGCCAACGAAGGCGACGAGACCCACGTGAGCCTGCTGCCGCGCCGCGATCCGGATCGCAATCGCCTTCGCGAGCTCTACGTCGACAGCAAGACGCTCGAGCTCAAGGAGGTCATCGCCACCGATAAGCTCTACGAGGAGGACAGCGGCCATCACGTCTATCCGATGCTCTTCACGATCACGCTCAGCTGGATGAACAACATGCCGATCGTCACCCACATTCATGGAACGCCGACCTATGAGAGAGATGCCGAATATCTCGGGATCGACGCGACCGTCGATTACGATTTTATCGACATAACCTTCCCGGCCTCACTGCCGGAGTGGTATTTCGATCCTCGCGATTACGCGCAGCACGTTGCCGACGCCCCGTTATAGGCGCAGCTCTTGTCATCCTGAGCGCGAGCGTAGCGAGCAGTCGAAGGACGCGAAACGGATATGGCCGGTCCTTCGACTCCGGCCCCTTCGCCTCGCTCCGCTCGCTCAGGAGCCTCCGCTCAGGATGACAAGAGCTGCGCCCCCTCCGCTCAGGATGACAAGGAATGAAAACTAATCCTTAAAGGGCGCGTCGGCTTTGACGAGCTGCGGAAACTCTTGGCGCAGCTTACGCATCTTCGGCAGGTCGTTGAAGACGATGTAGGGGTCTTGCGGATTGTGCACCGCAAAGTCCTGATGATAGGCCTCTGCCGGATAGAAGCCGTGCATCGGTGCCACGATGGTCACGATCTTCGACGAATAGATCCCTTGGCTCTGGAGACGTGCGATATAGGCGAGCGCCTCGGAGCGCTGTTGCGTTGAGGTGTAAAAGATCTCGGAACGATACTGCGAGCCGACGTCGGGGCCTTGGCGATCGAGCTGAGTCGGGTCGTGCGCGACGAGGAAATAGACCTCGAGCAGCTCCTTGAACGAAATGCGAGCGGGGTCGTAGGTTACTTCGACGGATTCGGCGTGCCCGGTCGCGCCGGTGCTCACCGTTTCGTACTGTGCCGTATCGGCGCGCCCGCCGGAATACCCGGCGACCGCGCTCTCGACGCCCTTGAGCGATCCGAAGACGAGCTGCATTCCCCAGAAGCAACCGCCCGCGAGGACGACGCGCTGCGCCGGCACAGTCGCCTGAGCCGGCCCCGCCCCGACGACGCAGAGGCTCAGCAAGAGAGCGACGCTAAGAAGTCTCATATCCGTATAACGTTGCAGCGCCTTCTTTGGATGATGCCGGTCACCGCATGTAGTTGTCGAGCCAGGCGAGCCAGAGACGCGTAAGAGCGGCCGTCTGGCGAGGGTCGGCGGGCCCGTGCGAGGCCGCTGGGAAGACCGCGAAGCGTACCGGGACGTTGTTATCGTGCAAGGCGTGGTAGAGCGCGTACGATTGCGTGATAGGCACGACCGGATCGAGCGTCGTGCCCCAGATCAGCGTCGGCGTGACGATCTGCGCGTAATACGTAATCGGTGAGTTCTCGCGGTAGATCCGCTGGCCGTCGTCGGTGTACGGCGAGGTCCCCAGGGGATAGCGGTCCTGCACGTTCGACGTCGAGAGATTGTATTCGTCGAACTCGCTGTTGACCGCGGCGCCCGAAACGGCGGCGCGCCAGCGGCGATCGTGCCCGATGAGCCACGACGTTAATTCGCCGCCGTACGACCAGCCCGAGACCGCGATGCGCGACGCGTCGATGCTGCCGGTCCGAACGAGCGCGTCCAAGCCTGCGAGAATGTCGGCGCTCGGGCCGGCGACGGTGTCGTGCACGATCGCCGTCATGTACGCGTTGCCGAGGTTGTCGCTCCCGCGATAGTTGGGCTGCAAGACGACGTAACCGCGAGAAGCGATCATCTGCGCGAGAGGCCACGCCTCCCAGACGAAATCGCGAGTGCTCGAGAGCCCGGGTCCACCGTGGATCAGCAGCACGGCCGGATACTTCCGAGTCTCGTTACCCTGAGCCGAGTCGAAGGGCGAGCCGAAGAACGGGGGATACGTCACGACACCGTCTTCGGTAAAACCATTGGGCCCGGTCCAATCGAGCTCCGTCATCTTTCCGAGGGAAACGCGTGCGAGAAAGGTGTTGACGTGCGTAAGCTGCCGCGGCGCGTCCGAGCCGGGGGCTAGATAGTAGAGCTCGCGCGCCCTCGTTGCGCTGGTGGCGATGAACGCGATGGAACCATCGAGGGCGATGTCGGCGGCGATTCCGGCGTCGAACGTGCTGCTCGAATAGGGGTCGCAGACGACGTGAAGATCGCCCAAGCGAAGCGGCACCCAATTCCCGGCAAGGTCGATTCGCCATACGGCGTTTTGCGTGCGATCGCTCGCGCAGGCGAGCAGCCGTCGCGAGTCCGGAAACCAAAGAGCGCCGGCGATATTGCGGTCCAGAGTCGGTGCCAGCCCAGCGTCCCGTGCTCCCGCAACGATTCGCACCGTGTTCTCCGAGTTGAAATCGCCGTCGAGCGCATACCAATAGGATAAGCGCGATCCGTCGGGTGAGTACGAAGGGCTGAGCTCGAGCTCGGCATGAGCTGCGATTTTGTGGGTCGCGCGCGTGGCGACGTCGATCTGCCAGAGCGTCGAACGCTCGTCGTCGCCGCTGAACGTGTTCTCGATCCGAGTGTACGTGATGCTTCGTCCGTCGTGCGTCCAAGCGATCTGCGGCGAGAAGATCCCGCCGGGATCGGTCGGCGCGATCGTCCACGAGCCGCTCGTCAGCCGACGCGCTCGCCCGCCGCCTGCGGAAACGACCCAGAGGTGATCGGGCGGCGTTGGCGCGGTCGCCGCATAATCGTTGTCGCCGGCGAAGAAAAAGGTTTCGGGCTGCTGCGGATCGGCGGCGACGAAGGCGATCTCTCGACCGTTTGGGCTCCAGGCTGCATCGATCACGTCGCCTTGGGCGCGCGAAAGCTGCATCGCGCGGCCGCCGGCCGAGCGAACGAAGAGTTGGCGCACGCCGCTCTCCGAGGGACGAGCGAGATATGTCAGCCGTCTGCCGTCGGGCGACCAGCGCGGAACCGCGACGTCCATGCCGCGCACGAGCGTCTGCGTCCGTGCCGTTCGCACGTCGACAAGAATCAAGCGATTGACGTATGCGGCGCGGGCGAGGTCTTGCGCGATCGCGAGCAGCGCGACGCTGCTGCCGTTGGGCGAAATCGCCGGCTCTTCAAGGTCGACGATTCGCGACATGTCACCGATTTGTAAGGCTGCGGCAAGAAGAATGCTCAGCATCCGAGCCCGGTTCGGGCCGGCGTGCGAAGCTCTTCCCTGCCCCCGCAACGGACCCGCCGAAGCGGCGGTTGAAGAGAGCGCCGATGCTCGACGCTCTCCATCCGCTCGTCCGGGAATGGTTCGCCTCGGCCTTCGGCGCGATGACGGAGCCGCAGGCGCAGGGCTGGCCGGCGATTCGCACGGGCGAGGACGTGCTGATCTCCGCGCCCACCGGTTCGGGTAAGACGCTCGCTGCGTTTACTTTCGCCCTCGACGACCTCGTGCGTCAAGCGAGCGCGGGAACGCTCCCCGACCGAACGCTCGTCGTTTACGTCTCGCCGCTCAAGGCGCTGACCAACGACGTGCGCGAGAACCTCGAGAAGCCGTTGGCGGCGATCCTCACCCGCGCCGTCGAATCCGGGGTTCCGCTCGACGTGATTCGCACGGCGGTCCGCACCGGCGACACGACCGCCGCGCAGCGGCAGCGAATGCTGCGCAAGCCGGCGCACGTGCTCGTCACGACGCCGGAGTCGCTCTTCATTCTCCTCACCGCCGAAAAATCGCGCCGGCTCCTGGGCGGCGTAACGACCGTCGTCGTCGACGAAATTCACGCGATGGCCGGGAACAAGCGCGGCGCGCACCTCGCGCTCACGCTCGCGCGCTTGGACGATCTCGTCGCCCGGGAGAGCGGGCACCGCCCGCAGCGAATCGGCCTTTCGGCAACCGTTCGTCCAATCGAAGAGGTCGCGCGTTTCTTGAGCCCGCGTGCGACGATCGTCAACGTCGGCCACCGTCGCGAGATGGAGCTTTGCGTCGAGGTTCCGGCCGACGAGCTCGGGCCCGTTGCGAGCAAGGAAATGTGGGGCGAAATCTACGATCGCGTTGCGGAGCAAATCCGCGCTCATCGCACGACGCTGATCTTCGTGGGAACGCGCCGCATGAGCGAGCGGGCCGCCTTTGCATTGAACGAACGGCTCGGCGAAGGATTCGTCATGCCCCATCACGGCAGTCTCTCGCGCGAAACGCGCTTCGACGTGGAGCGCCGGTTGCGCGCCGGCGAGCTGCGCGCAGTGGTCGCGACCGCGTCACTCGAGCTGGGCATCGACATCGGCTCGGTCGATCTCGTCGTTCAGCTGGGATCGCCGCGCGCGATCGCCGTTGCCCTCCAGCGCATCGGCCGCTCGGGTCACTGGGTCGGCGCGAAACCGAAGGGGATCTTCTACGTCACGACTCGCGACGAGCTGATCGAATGTGCGGCGCTCGTGCGCGCCCTTCGCGGCGGCGGGTTGGACGCGCTGAGAATCCCGGCGGCGCCGCTCGACATACTCGCGCAGCAAATCGTCGCGTCTTGCGCGCAGCACGAGTGGAAGGCCGATGCCCTGTATGCCATGGCGCGCGGCGCGTATCCGTATCGCGAACTCGAACGCAACGATTTCGACGAAGTCGTCTCGATGCTCGCCGACGGCGTTGCAACCTCGCGCGGCCGCAGCGGCACCTTTCTTCACTACGATCGCGTGAACGGACGCCTGCGGGCGCGGCGCGGCGCGCGCCTTGCCGCGATCACCTGCGGCGGCGCGATTCCCGACACCGCGAACTATAGCGTCGTCCTCGAGCCGGAGGGCCACGTCATCGGGAGCCTCGACGAAGATTTTGCGATCGAGAGCATGGCCGGCGACATCTTTCTCCTCGGCACGAATTCGTGGAAGATTCGGCGGGTCGAGGCGGGTGTCGTGCGGGTGGAAGACGCACACGGCGCGCCGCCGTCGATCCCGTTCTGGAACGGCGAAGGGCTGGGCCGAACGATCGAGCTCTCGCGCGAGGTCTGCGAGGTGCGCGTAGCGATCGACGAGCGTGACGATGGCGCGGCGTTCGAATGGCTCGAGCGCGAGTGCGCGCTCGATCGCGCCGGCGCAGAGCAGGCGGTCGCGTACGTGCGAGCAGGTAAAGCGATTCTGGGCGTCGTTCCGACCGATCGCACCGTCGTCGCGGAACGCTTCTTCGACGAGAGCGGCGGGATGCAGCTCATCCTCCATACGCCTTTCGGAGCGCGTATCAACCGCGCGTGGGGCCTCGCGCTTCGAAAGCGTTTCTGCCGGTCGTTCAATCTCGAGCTGCAAGCCGCCGCGACCGACAACGGATTCGTGCTCTCGCTCACCGATCAGCACGCCTTTCCGCTCGACGTCGCCTTCGAGTTCGTGAAATCGCCCAGCGTCGAGCAGACGCTCACTCAGGCGGTCCTGCCGGCCCCCATGTTTGCGGCGCGCTGGCGCTGGAACGCGGCCCGCGCGCTCGCGATCCTGCGCTTCAGCGGCGGCCGCAAGGTGCCGCCGCAGATCCTGCGCATGCGAGCCGACGATCTGCTCGCTTCCGTCTTTCCCGATCAGGCGGCGTGCCCCGAGAATCTCACCGGGCCGATCCGCATTCCGGATCACGTCTTGGTGCGCGAAACGATTGGCAACTGTCTGCGCGAAGCGATGGACCTCGACGGGCTCGTCGAGGTGCTGCGCGGAGTCGAAGGCGGCGCGATCAAGACCGTGGCGATCGACACGCCCGAGCCCTCGCCCTTCTCTCACGAAATCCTCAACGCCAATCCGTACGCTTATCTCGACGACGCGCCGTTGGAAGAGCGCCGCGCGCGCGCGGTGCAGCTCCGGCGGACGCTGCGCGACGACGTCGACGGCGCAGGCGTGCTCGATCCCGCCGCGATCGCCGAGGTTGCGGCCGAATCATGGCCCGTCGTGCGCGATGCCGACGAGCTCCACGACGCGCTCGCGTCGCTCATCGTGCTGCCTCCCGTGGCGGCGTGGCAGGGCTGGTACGACGAGCTCGTCGCCGACCGGCGCGCGACGACCGTCAGTCTCACGCGGAGCGGCGTCGAAGCGTGGACGTGCGCCGAACGAGAAGAGCTCGCGCGCAGCGCCTACGAGGGCACGGAAGAGAAGCGCGATGAAGCGGTCACCGAGATCGTGCGCGGCTGGCTCGAGTGCAGCGGTCCGTTAACGATTGGCGCGATCGCCGAGCGATTGCGGCTCGAGTGCGAAGCGATCGAAGCGGCGCTGCTGCGCCTCGAAGCGCAAGGACAGGTCTTGCGCGGCCGATTTACCGGACGAGACGGTGGCGAGGAGTGGTGCAACCGCCGCGTGCTCGCGCGCATTCATCGTTTGACCATCGGCATCTTGCGGCGCGAGATCGAGCCGGTCACCGCTGCCGCATACGTGACGTTCCTGCAGCGATGGCAGCACGTGGCGCCCTCGATGCGTTTGCACGGCATCGACGGGACGCTGCAAATCGTGCGGCAGCTCGAGGGATACGAGATTCCGGCCTTCGCGTGGGAGGAGCAAATTTTGCCGGCGCGCGTCGCCGGTTACCGCCCCGAACTGCTCGATCGGCTCTGCTACGCCGGCGACGTGATGTGGGGGCGTCTCACGCCACATCCCGCGCTCGAGCCGAGCCTTACGGCCGATCGCACGCGCGTGCGGCCGACGCGCCTCGCGCCCATCGCGCTCTTCCTGCGAGCGAACGCCGACGAGCTCATCGTTCGGCGCGAGAAAGAACGCGGCGCACTCTCGCACGCGGCCCGCGAGATTCTCGAGCAGGTCGAAGCGCTGCGCGCACCGTTCTTTGCCGAGATCGCGCGCGCGACAAAACGCTTGCCGAGCGAGGTCGAGGAGGCGCTCTGGCAGCTCGTCGCGGCGGGCCTCGTCACGGCCGACGGCTTCGACGCGCTCCGCTCGCTCAGCGACGCAAAACGCCGCCTAGGCGAGAAGGGACTGCGCGCCCGCCCACGTTCGTCGAGCGGGCGCTGGACGCTCCTTGCCGCCGCGACGGAACGCATCGACCGCGATGCATTTGCGCGCCGGCTGCTCGCGCGCTGGGGCGTCGTCTTTCGCGACGTCGTCGCGCGCGAGAGCCTCGCCCCGCCCTGGCGCGAGCTGCTCGTCGCATTGCGCCGGATGGAGGCGCGCGGCGAAATCCGCGGCGGACGCTTCGTCGCGGGATTCGTCGGCGAGCAGTTCGCGCTACCCGAAGCCGTCGACGCGCTGCGGGCGGTTCGCCGCAGCGGCGGCGACGTCGAGCCGGTCACGCTCGGCACCTACGACCCGCTCAACCTGGCCGGCATCATCCTGCCCAGCGCGGTCGCCTAGCACGGCGTGCTGGTCTGCTGGCCGGAATAGATCTCGACGACGCCGCTCGCGGCGAACGGGATACTCTCGCCCTTCAAAAGCGTTCCGATGCCGCCGATGACGCCGCCGTACTTGCCTTTCTTCGCGACCGCGTAGCAGGGGCCAAAGTCGAATTTAAATCCCGAGATCACGGCTTGACCGTACGCGGTGTAAGGCTTGCCCGGATCGATCTGCTTTGACGTCAGACCACCGCCCGCTCCGACCTTCGTGCCGAACGACGTTCCGCCCGAGAGCGCGAGCTGCAGATAGAAGATCGGCGTTCCCTGTCCCAGCTCGGGCTGGTGGTTGTAGTTCTTGATGCTGCTGATGAGCGTCAAGTTTACCGAAGGATTGGCGCTCGGATACTTCACCGTACCGCCGAAGCCGCCGAACTCGGGAATGCAGAGCGATCCGCCTTTCGTCGAAAGCGTTACGGTCAGCGACGCGTACTGCTTGGCGTCTTTTTGACCTTTGCACGCCGGAGGGTTGGCGTCGGGCAGGCTACGCTCTTGCGGCGCGAGCGGCGTCGAAGGGAGCATCGTGCCGCCGTTATGCGCGCAGGCGGCGAGAAGTGCGGCCGTGGCCAATGCGAGTGAGCCGCGAAGCCGGAAACGTGCAGCGAACATGGCGAACCTCCAAAGCCGATGACGAGCGTAGGATCCAATTATCTGTGGCTCGCGCTATTTCTCCTCGGTTGCTATCACGGTATCAATCCGGCGATGGGATGGCTCTTCGCGGTCGCGCTCGGGCTGCAGGAGCGCAGTACGGCCGCCGTTGCGCGCGCGATCGTGCCGCTCGCGCTGGGGCATCTCGCAGCGGTTGCGATTGTCGTGCTCCTGACGGTCGTCGCGGTCGTGAAGCTTCCCCACGCACTCGTGCACGCCGCGGCCGCCGCGCTGCTCTTGGGCTTCGGGGGATATCGCCTGATTCGGGCGCGTCATCCGCGATGGGTCGGCATGCAGGTAGGCTTCTGGGGCCTTGCGGCATGGGGATTCCTCATGTCGAGCGCGCACGGCGCCGGCTTGATGCTCGTGCCGTTCGTTACCGCCGGGACTTCCGCGACGCAGGGTGCCTCTTCGATGGCGATGCCCATGCCGGCGCCCTCCGCGCACGCGCCATACGCCCTAGGCTGGCTGATGATCGGCGTTCACACGCTGGGCTACGTCGTCGCCACGGCGACGGTGGCCCTGGTCGTCTACACGAAGCTCGGCGTGAGCTTCTTGAGAAGGGCCTGGTTCAACCTGGATCTCGTCTGGGGGGCGGCGCTGATGGCGACCGGGATAATTACGCTGTTAATCTAAATGTTCGCGCATGCTTCTCAAACCGGATCCGACCTTTTACGCATCGGCGAAGGACGCCATGCAGGCTCCTCCCGAGACGGTCGCCTACGTTGCGCTCCTGAGCGCAACCGGAAGTGGATCGGCCGACGCGCTCGCAGTCATCGACGCAAACGGCTCGTCGCAAACGTATGCGCGGGAGCTCGGTCGCGTCGAATTGCCCAACGGCGGCGACGAGCTGCACCATTTCGGCTGGAACGCGTGTAGCGCGGCCCTCTGTCCGTTCGCATCCCGGCCGCACGTCGAACGTCGATTTCTGATCGTGCCCGGCTTGCGGTCCTCGCGAATCCACGTCATCGACACCAAGCCGGACCCTGCGCAGCCGCGAATCGTACGCGTCATCGAGCCGCAAGAGGTGATCGAGCGCACCGGCTACACCCGGCCCCACACCGTCCATTGCGGGCCGGACGCGATCTACGTCAGCGCGCTCGGCAACGCCGACGGCGACGGCCCGGGTGGAATCTTCATGATGGACTGCGACACGTTCGATATCATCGGGCGCTGGGAAGTCGATCGCGGCCCGCAATATCTCGCCTACGATTTTTGGTGGCACCTGACGCATGACGTGATGATCACGAGCGAATGGGGTACGCCGAATATGATCGAAGGCGGGCTCAATCCCGCCCTCTTGCTCGAAGGCAAATACGGCCATCAGCTTCACTTTTGGGATCTCCGGCGCCGCCGGCACGTCCAGAGCTTCGATCTCGGTGCCGAGCAGCAGATGGTGCTCGAGCTGCGTCCCGCGCACGATCCGGCAAAGACCTACGGCTTCGTCGGAGTCGTCGTCTCGCTCAAGGATCTCTCGAGCTCGATCTGGCTTTGGCATCGCGAGAACGGGAAATGGGACGTACAGAAGGTCATCGAGATTCCGGCCGAGCCGGCTGACCCCGCGCAGCTGCCGGAGCTGCTCAAAGGCTTCTCCGCCGTGCCACCCTTGCTCAGCGACATCGATCTCTCGCTGGATGACCGCTACCTCTACGCGTCGTGCTGGGGGACCGGAGAGATGCGGCAGTACGACGTCAGCGACCCGTTCAAACCGAAACTGGTAGGCTCGGTCCATATCGGCGGGATCGTGCGGCGCGCGCCGCATCCGAGCGATCCTTCCAAGCCGTTGGCGGGCGGTCCGCAGATGGTGGAAATCAGCCGCGACGGGCGGCGCGTCTACTTCACGAACTCACTCTATCGCGCGTGGGACGATCAGTTCTATCCCGACGGCGTCGGGAATTGGATGGTGAAGCTCGACGTCGCCGACGACGGCGCGATCGCCTTCGATCCAAAGTTCTTCACGCAATTCGACGGCGCGCACCGCGCTCACCAAGTCCGCCTGCAGGGCGGCGACGCATCGTCGGACTCGTACTGCTACTCCTGAGCCAGCGTCCGTAAGCGCGCCTCACCGGCGGTCGCGAGTGCTTCGAGGTCTTTGGCCGCAGCGTACTCGGCAACGGTCGGTTTCGCATAGGCCCCTTCGAGCGAGTTCATTAGGAAGGCGAGCTGCTCGCGAACTTTCGTTGGATGCACGACATCGGCTTCACTCGAGTGCACGTCGAACAGAATCAAGTCTGCGATCTCCGCATCGATTTGCGCACGTTGGGCTTGCGGCAGCCGGCCCCGCGCGCTCATCGCCGCGGCGATCGAGCGGTCGAGCCGGTCGATTGCGCCAAGCAGTTCGGCCTCGAGCGCGTAGCGAGCCTCCAAGTCGCCCGGCGCGGGATGTACGCGCGGATCGAGCTTGACGGTCAGCGGCGCTTGCAAGCGCTGCGATCCGTACTGCAGCACGACCGTATCCGCGCCGGGGACGATCGTCGGGCCGTCGGCCGTGTCGGGCCAATCGTCGGTCGGCACGGTATGAAAGCCGGGCACTTCGTAGGCCGGCGTCGTGCGCAGGTCCCATTGCAGCAGATTCATCCCCGGTTTGACCGCCGTCAGCTCTCTCAGCTCTCGGTCGCGGATTTCGTCGACGCTGAGATCGGCGGCTTCTTTACGCGTCAGCGCAGCGCGGCGCTGGTTCGCCGAATGGAGCGTAAAGGTACGAAGCGTCGCGCCCTGCGCGTCGATGAACGAGAGCGTCACCGGCGTCGTGGCGCGATAGCTCGGGGGAAGGTAGAAGAAGACGGCGGCTCCATATCTCGGGTTCTCGCCGTAGTTCGGATCCGGAAATTCCCCACCGCCATAGGCATTGCTGAGCCACGCGATCTCCGGCGTGAAGAGCCCTGGAGCAGAAGCCGACGGCGCTCCTTCGCGCGCGAGCTGTTCGAGCACCGTGATGTTGTCCATAATCCAGAAGGCGCGGCCATGGGTCGCGGCCACCAGCTCGCCCTCGCGCTTGTCGATGGCGAGGTCGCGCACTTGCACGCCGGGCAGGTTCAAGGTCAGCGGCTGCCACTGGCCGCCGCCGTCGAGGCTGACGTAGACCGTGCTTCGCGTGCCGGCGAAGAGCAGGCGCGGCTCGCGCGGATCCTGCCGAACGACGAAGACGTACTGATCTGAGGGCAAGCCGTTCGTGAGCGCCGTCCAATGCGCGCCGTAATCGGTCGTTTCGTAGACGTAGGGATGGTAGTCGTCCCACATATAGCGCGAGGCCGTAAGGTACGCCGTTCCCTTCTCGGCGTGCGAGGGCTCGATCGAGCTGATCTGCGACCATTGCGGAAGCTGCGGGGGCGTGACGAGCGTCCAATTCGCACCATGGTCGGTGGTAACGTGCACGAGACCGTCGGCCGAGCCTGCCCACAATACATTAGCATCGAGCGGCGAAACGGCGAGCGACGCAATGTCGGGGAACGTCTCGGCGCCGGTTTGATCCAACGTGACGGGACCGCCCGAGGGACCTTCAGTGCTGGGATCGTTACGGGTCAGATCGGGGCTGATGATCTTCCACGTTTGTCCCTTGTCCATGCTGGAGAAGACGACTTGTGCGGCGACGAGCATTTCGTGCGGATCGGCGGGAGAGAAGAAGATCGGGTGCGTCCATCCGAAGCGGTACTTCGTTTCGCCCGACGGCGAGCCGGCCATGTATCGCGGCCACGGGCTGACGTTTTTCTCGTCGCCGGTTACCCAATTGAACCGAACGAACGAGCTGTAATACCCGCTTCCATACGTAACGTCGACGTTGTCGGGATCGGGCGCAACGTAGGTGCTCTCACCGAGCGCAACGGGATGCCATGTATCCGGTCCAATCCCAAAGACGCCGGCGCTGGGCCCCTCGAATGCGCCTTCATCCTGCGACGCTCCGTAGATGTGAAACGGGAACTGATCGTCGAGCGCGACGTGATAGAATTGGCCCGTAGGCTGATTCTGCTCGCTGCTCCAGGTCTCGCCGCCATCGACGGAGACCGTCCCGCCGCCGTCGTTTCCGACCAGAATGATCCGCGGGTTGCGCGGGTTGATCCAGACGATGTGGTTGTCGCCGTGCGGCATCTCGATGTTCTTGAAGGTCTTGCCGCCGTCGGTGGTCTTGTAAACGCCATCGACTTCCGGCGCGTACGCCACGTTCGCGTTTGTCGGATCGACGGAGATCGCCGTGTAATAGAACGCGCGCTGGCGCAGCTTCATCTCGGCGTTGACGCGCCTCCAGGTTGCGCCTGCGTCGTTGGATCGGTAGATGCCGCCTTCGCTCGCCTGGACGGTCGCATACACGATGCGCGGATTGCTCGCCGCGACCGAAACGCCGATCTTTCCGAGGATGCCGGTTGGAAAGCCGGGGTTGGTTGAAATCTTCTTCCAGTGGGCGCCGCCGTCGGTCGTCTTGTAGAGGCCGCTCCCGGGGCCGCCGCTGGTGAGCTTCCAGGGCTGGCGTTGCGCTTGCCACATCGCCGCGTAGAGCACGTTGTGGTTGCGCGAATCGATGTCGAGATCGATACCGCCGGTGTTATCGTCGACGAAGAGAACTTTCTGCCACGTCGCGCCGCCGTCGGTCGTCTTGAAGACGCCGCGCTCGGGATTCGGTTTAAAGACGTGCCCCATCGAGGCGGCGTAGGCGACGTTGGGATCGCGCGGATCGATGACGAGCTTTGCGATCATGTGGGTCTCACGAAGGCCCGCGTAGACCCAAGTCTTGCCGGCGTTCGTTGTTCTGTAGACGCCGGCGCCCGTGTCGAAGTCGCTGCGAATGTCGGCCTCGCCGGTGCCCGCGTAGATCACGTTTGCGTTCGATGAGGCGACGGCGATTGCGCCGATCGGGTCGGCGATGCCGGGAATCTTGCCGTCGGTGATGTTCGTCCAGCTCAGACCGTAGTTGGTGCTCTTCCAAACACCGCCCTCGACGCCGCCGAAATAGAAGAGGCTCGAATCGCCGGCGACACCGGCAACCGCAACCGAGCGGCCGCCGATATACGGCCCGATGCTGCGCCACTTCAGCTTACCGATGATCTGCTGCGACGGCGACGGCGAATTGGCGGCCCGGATTCCGAGCGGAGAGAGGACGAGCGATGCTCCAACTATGGCAACGAGAAAGCGCTTCATGCTCGCGATATCGCGTCAGCACGGTCGAAAATCCTGTCCGGGCAGAAGTAGAAAGCGGGCAGGGCCTTGAAGGCTGCGCCATGCGCAACGTAAGTCTGTCGCCGCCGTTCGCGTTGGAGGGCATCGAGCACGTGGTGCTGCTCGTCAGTGGCCTCGAGCCGGCTCTCAGGTTCTACGAAGGCGTGCTCGGCGCCGCGATCGAGTCGCGGCTGCCGGACTTTGCAATGGTCGAGCTGAGGGCCGGTGCTTCGCATCTCGATCTGGTCGACGTCGCGGTTCCTGAGGGCGCGTGGGCGCTGCCGCCGGTTCCCGGGGGCCGTAACGTCGATCACATTGCCCTGCGCGTCGATGCGCGGGACGAAGTTGGGCTGCGGCGCCACTTGGCAGCGCACGGTGTCGAGATCGCTGAGGAGCGCGTCGAGGGTGAAGGAGAGGCGGCGTGCCTTTCGCTCTACGTGCGCGATCCGTCAGGCAACATGCTGGAGCTGATGGGAGTTGGGAGGCGTCAATAGATCAATGAAGCGACCGTTTTTCCTCTGGGTAGCCTTCGTCGCATTGATGGCCTGCGTAGCGGGTGCCGCGCCGCAAGCCGGCGTCGCCTCCCCGGCATCGCATGCGGGGGCGTGCGGGACGTCCTCGACGTCGCACGATCTCGTGGAGCCGCCCAACGTCGAGGCATGGAGACTTCCGGTCGACGCGAGCGGCGAGCGCGAGCTCATCCTCGCCGTGCGCAAAGACGGCGACCGGTTTTGCTACCAGTACACCGCGAACGGCACCGTCCACTCCGTTGCACCGACGATTCGCGTCCGTCGCGGCGAGCACTTTGCGCTGCGGATCGTCAACGACATCGCCGGTCAAAGCCGAGGAGAGACCGTCGCATCGACGGCGATTCCTTCCTGTTTGCCGATGGCGATGCCGGCGGCAAAAACGACGCACTACGCCGGCTATCTCAACCACACCATCGACGATCGATACATGCACGCCCCGCCGATCGACACGAACATTCATCTGCACGGCTTCCAGGGTCCGGCGTCGGAAGAGAATATCTTCTTATCGACGCTGAGCACGCCAATGCACGCCTGCGAGTACCGCGTCACTATTCCTCGAACGCAACCACCGGGGACCTATCTCTATCATCCCCACGCGCACGGCTCGTCGGACGACGAGGTCGCCGGCGGGCTCGACGGCGCTTGGATCGTCGAACCCGACGCGCCGCAGATTGCGCGCTCCGCCGAACACGTCGTCCTCTTGCGCTATCGGATCCCGTTTATCTTAGACAACCCGTTCGCGCCCGACGGAGACGCGTTTAGCCCGGCCGCGGCGACGCATGAAGCGGCCCTAGCGCTCGCATCGCCGGCTCCCTACGATCCCTTCAATCCGCCACCGTGGCCGGTGACTTTTCCGATGCGCGCCGGCGGCGTGAGCCTCGATTCCACAGGCTGCAACGGCTTGGCATCAGAGGTGCTCGTCTCCGCCGATGGCTCGGACACGCCGGCGTCGCTGCACGTGCCGGCAGGTCAGCCGCAACTGCTTCGAATCCTCAACGGGACGTCCGATTCCGCAACGCTGCTGCGGATTCACGATTCGTCGGGGCGCCACGAGCCCATGCACGTCGTCGGCCTCGACGGCGTTCCGGTTTCCGGCAACATGGAGCGGCCGCTGGCGCAATATATTGCGATGAAGGAAGTGATGCTGACCTCGATGTCGAGGGCGGACGTTTTGGTGACCGTCGACCCCGGCCAGAGCATCACGCTATCGAGCGAGCATTACTGTCAGGGCGCCGACGGCTTTTTTGAGATGCATCACGATCTGCTCGACGTCGTCGCGTCGCCGAATGCCGCAACGGAAAGCGTCGCCCTCAATGCAACGCCCGTGCGAATCGCCGATACGCCGGCGGCGCAGCTCGTCGCGTACGCCCGCGCCAATCCTTCGCTCATACGCAAGCGCGCCCTTACGTTTACGGAGTACCTCTTTCCGAAGAAGGGTAAGGTGCCGCCGCACTACGGCTTCTACATCACCGAAACTACCAATCCCAACTTTCACGAGCATCCGTTCTGGCCGGTCTATGCTTCGAAAACGGCCACGGTGCCGTCCAATCCCGACATCGTCGTCAAGAAGGGCAGCGTCGAGGAGTGGTATTTGGTCAATGCGACTCTGGAATCACACGCGTTTCACATCCATCAGATGGCCTTCGTCGTGGAGAAGAGCTTTACTGGCATACCGCTCACGCGCGACACGGTCTTTCTCCCGGTCGGCAGGGTATTGCCGAACCGTCGCGATCCGAACTATCCGCTGGTCAAGCCGCACATCACCCGGATCCTACTCGACTTCCGCAACGTGCGGCGCGGCGAGTTCGTCTTCCACTGCCACATGCTCTTCCACGAAGACCGCGGCATGATGGCGGTTATTCGAGTAGTTTAACTTACGGCGGGCCGGTGTAGCCGGGTTTATACGGCGGCCCGATCCCGCCCGGCAAGAGCAGCGGACGGCGCGGCGCTTGCGCAAAGTCGAAGTCGCTGCGCAGATCGCCGAGTTGCGGCGCGTTCTCAGCGACGCTTTGGCGCGGATCGGGGCGACCGTCGGTTTTTGGATCGAGCCGCTCACCGTTGAGAAAGTCGTCTTCGATGAACTTGGCGTAGGCGTCGTGACTGAGCGTCTGATGGTCGATGTAGCCCTTGCGCGCGTACGCGCTGATCACCAGGCCCGGAACGCGCAGACCGTAACCGAACCAGTTGACGTTCGGCGGCGCGAGGTGGTCGTAAAAGCCTCCCCAATCGTCCCAGCTCACGAAGATCGCCGTCGAGTTCCAATATTGGCTGCGCATCACCGCATTGACGATTCCCACGACGTAGGCTTGGCCCGCGCTCACGAGCCCCGGCGGATGCTCGCTATAGCGATTGCTCGGCGCGAGCCAGGCGACCGCCGGCAATCGCCCGTCGCGGAGATCGCGAAAGAAGAGGCTCGTGTCTTTGACGTTTGCAAGTTGACCGTCTTGTTTGACGTCGGTGAACGACGGAAGCGGATTCCAGATGCCCGGCGTTCTCGCGCTCTGCGGCCGGAGGTTACAGCTGGTCTGGTCGTTGACACAATCGGGCTCGAAGCCGTCCATCACGTAGTACGCCCACGAGACGCCGTGCGCGTGAAGCAGATACGTTAAATCGGTCCACGCATAGCTCGGACGCCCGGGTGCTTCCGCGGGCGAGATGTCGCGCGGAAAGTCGGTTGGGTTAAAATACGTTCGTTCGGGCTTACAGCTCGTAGGATCGCCGGCGACCGCACAGCTTGCCGCCCATTCCGAGACCATGTATAAATGGGCCGGCAGACTCCACGAGCGGATCGGCTCGAACATATGGTCCTGCAGGACGAAGTTGCGCGCGTACGCCCAGTAACGGGGCAGTTCACGGCCGGTGTGGTAACCCATGACCGATCGCTCGTTTCCCCGGACGGCGCAGGTTGGAATGTCGGTTGGGCAGCCCCCTGTTTTAGCTGCTTCTCGCATGAGGGCAACGAAGCCGTCCATCTTGCCGCCGTCGATGTCGCGATCCGCGCCGGTCGCAAAGTGCGGGCCGCCGCTATTTTCATCGTTGCGGTCGTGATAGGGGTGCACGCACGTTTTGGTTTGCGGATCTGGAACGCAAACTTGCGGCACGCCGTCGCGCGTCGGGATTCCGTCGGCGCCGGGAAACGTGCCGAAGTAACTATCGAAGGAGCGGTTCTCCTGCATGATGACGATCACGTGCCGGATTTTGTGAATCCCGTCCGTCTCCCGCACGCCGGCGCCCGCTTCGAGAAGCACGAGGGCGACGAGGCCGGCTCTCATTAAACCAGGAAAGGTGGTCGTCACCCTCTAGCTACAGCCGCTGGTGGCTCCGCAGGAGTCGCATTTTTCGCAGGCGCCGTTGCGCACCATCGTGAGCTGGCCGCATTCGGCGCAGGCGTTGCCGGTGTAACCCTTGGCCTTCGATGCGCTGATCGCTTCGGTGCGCGCGAGCGCCATGACCGCAGTGCCTCCGCCGCCGCTACCCGGCGTAAAACGCGGCGCCGTCGGATCCGGTGAAACCGCCGCGCTCGAGCCTTGCGGCGCGTCGTGACCCGGGTGGAGGTGCGAGCTGACGGGATGCAAGCTCTCGGCGACGCCGGCCGGTCGCACTTGCACGCCGGCCTCCTCCTCGGCGATGTACTCCTCTTGGGCTTCGGGTCCCATCGCGTCCATCTGCATCGACGGCTGGACGTGCGCGAGATCGTAGCGGCCGAGATAGCTAACGGCTAGCTCGCGGAAGATATAGTCGAGGATCGACGTCGCCATCTTGATGTGATCGTGGCCGACGACCGGTCCGTTCGGCTCGAACCGCGTGAAGGTGAAGGCCTCGACGAACTCCTCGAGCGGCACGCCGTGCTGTAAGCCGAGCGAAATCGCGATCGCGAAGTTGTTCATCAGCGAGCGGAAGGCCGCGCCCTCCTTGTGCATGTCGATGAAGATCTCGCCGAGCTGGCCGCCCTCGTACTCGCCGGTACGCAGGTAGACTTTGTGTCCCGCGATCGTCGCCTTCTGCGTGTATCCGCTGCGGCGCTGCGGCATCGGCCGGCGCTTGGCGATGTAGCGATAGACGATCTTCTCGGCGATCTGCAGCGGCGTCGCGTACGGCCGTTGCGCAGCCGCCGCTTCCTCTTCGCTCGAATCGCCGCCGAAATCGTAGCTCGCAGCGAGCGGTTGTGAAAGCTTCGAGCCGTCGCGATAGAGCGCGACCGCTTTGATCATGTGCTTCCACGAGTAGCGATACGCTTCCTTAACATCCGCGATTGTGGCATTTTGCGGCATATTCAAGGTTTTTGAAATTGCGCCTGAAACCCACGGTTGCGCGGCTGCCATCATGTCCACGTGCGCTAGCGGACGGATGTAGCGCGTGCCGTATTTCCCGCATGGCGTCGCGCAGTCGAAGACCGCGAGATGCTCATCCTTGAGGTAGGGAGCTCCTTCGACGGTCATGCGGCCGCAGATGTGCGCCGAGGCTTCCTCGATTTGTCGCACTGTGAAGCCGAGTGCGTCACGCAGAATTGAGAAGCTCCAGTCGTTGAGCAGCTCGTCGCTGAGACCTAGCTTCTCTTTGCAGAAGTCCTCACCCAGGACGAACTTGTTGAAGACGAACGGCAACTCGAACGCGCTCGGCAGCGCGGCCTCGACGCGTCCGATCGCATCATCGTCGAAGCCTTTGGCCTTCAGGGTCGCTCGATTGATGTGGGGCGCTTCTTCGAGCGTCCCGGTGCCCTTCGCATAGGTTTCTATCGCATCAATTTGCTCTTGCGAATATCCGAGCTTGTGCAACGCAGCGTCGACGGATTGGTTGACGATCTTGAAATAGCCGCCGCCGGCGAGCTTCTTGAACTTCACCAAAGCGAAGTCGGGCTCGATGCCGGTAGTGTCACAATCCATGACGAGCCCTATGGTTCCGGTCGGCGCAGTGACGGTAACCTGTGAATTACGATAGCCGGTTACCTCTCCAATCAAGAGCGCTTCGTCCCACATTTTGCGGGCGAGTGCCCACGTTTCTTGCGTGAAAAGCGTCGGCGGATGTGTAACGGGCTTTACGGTCAAGCCTTCGTATTCGCTCGGATCGGAGGCGTAAGCCGCACGGCGATGATTGCGAATGACGCGCAGCATGGGTTCGCGATTGGCCTCAAATCGTTCAAAGGGCCCTAGTTTTTGAGCAATCTCTGCCGACGTACGATATGCCGTTCCCGTCAAGAGTGCGTTGATCGCTCCGCACCAGCCGAAGCTCTCTTCAGAATCGTACGGGAGTCCCATTCGCATTAACAGCGTGCCGAGGTTCGCGTAACCTAGTCCAAGCGTCCGGTAGCGATAATTCTTTTCCGCAATCCGCTTCGACGGCATCTGCCCCATTGCGACAGAAATTTCAAGCGTCGTTGTCCAGATTCGTGTAGCGTCTGCAAGTCGCTTCGCGTCAAAGTTGCCGCCGTCGTTCAAAAACTTGACGAGGTTGACGCTTGAAAGATTGCACGCCGTATCATTTATGAACAAAAATTCCGAGCACGGGTTCGTTGCTTCGATCCTCTCGTCGTTCGAGCACGTGTGCCACTCTTGAATCGTATCGTCGAATTGCAAGCCGGGATCGGCGCACTGCCATGCGGCGACGCCGATCTGCTCCCATAAATCACGCGCTTTGATGCGTTTAACAACGTCGCCGGTCGTGCGCGCGGTAAGGAGCCAATCGTCGTCGCGGTCGAGCGCTTCAAAGAAGCCGTTCGTCAAACGAACCGAGTTGTTTGAATTCTGTCCCGAAACCGTAATATATGCTTCGGAATCCCAACTCGTATCGTACTGCTCGACTTCGAGCCGTGTGTACCCCTGGCGTGCGTAGTCGAGGGCGCTCTGCGCGGCTCCGGACGGAACGCCGGCGGCGATCGCTTCGCGAATCGCCTGACGCAGGTGTCCGTTCAAAGCAGGGTCGAGCCGCGCGTGCTCGGGAACGCGCGTATCGTGTGCCGCAGCGATAATCGCATTGAGCTGGCGCTCGAAGACGCGCGAGCCGATCACAAGATCGGCGACCTTGCGCTCCTCGCGCACTTTCCAATTGACGAACTCTTCGATGTCTGGATGATCGGCGTTGAGCACGACCATCTTGGCGGCGCGGCGCGTCGTTCCGCCGGATTTGATCGCACCGGCGGCGCGGTCAAAAACCTTGAGAAACGACATGAGCCCGCTCGAAGTCCCGCCGCCCGTCAGTTTCTCTCCAGCTGCACGAAGCTTGGAAAAGTTCGCGCCGGATCCAGAACCGCCCTTAAAGATCCGCGCTTCACGAATCACGCCGTCAAAAATGCCGCCCTCGTTAACGAGATCGTCTTCGATTCCAAGGATAAAGCAGTTGTGTACTACGAGGTTACGGGTGAGGAAGGTGCCGCTTTCGGTTTGAATGTCGTACACGGGCATTGGACCCAGCGCCTGGATTGAGACTATCCTTGGCAATCGCTCGGGCCGTGCTTCTTTTCCGCGGCGCAGAAAAGTTTCGAACAAGCGGTCCGTCTTTGCTCGGTCGACAAAGCCGATCTGTTCGGCGAAGCGCTGCCGTGCGTGATGCAGACCGATGATGATCTTTGTAAACGGCTTGCGAATGCCGTCGTACGGACCATACGTGTGGACCGCGTGCGAAATCCCGAGATTACGGAGTATAGCAGATATGTCATCAGCGAAGGCGCGTGAGACCGTGCCGAATTCAACCTTGCCCCGTGCTGTTACGCAGCCATCTGCTTGGAAGAGCGAGCGCAGGTATTCGCATACTGCTTCTCGTCCGAGTCGCATTACGAGTTTAGGAACGCGAAGTGAGTCACTGCGACGGTCGAGCTGATACCTTTCGATGAACGGCCGGAGGACCTCGCCGTAGTAACGTCTACGCGTTACGAGCACGGCTCCGCTGGGCGTCCGTCCTGTTGCTTCCCGGTAGTGACAGGTGGCCAAAACTAAATCGCTACCTGCCCTCATATGTTCGCGCTCGTCGTCGTTGACGGCCATGGCTTCCAGCGTCAGACTCCGGTTGGTCCCGTGGTTATACTGTCCGACGAATCCGTCACCCTGAACCCAGCCGGCTAAGGAGGCCTCCGCGACATCAGCGAAGGACGCGGAGCGCTTGAGAATCGTCGTTCGCGTCTTTTCGACCACGCGGTCGCCTGCAACAAGCTCGTCCACTCGCTTCCAAATGGATGTCTTCACACGGCCGGTCCGTGTCAAAACCAGATGGTCGGCAGTGGCTTCGATAAAGTTACCGTCCGCCAGAGTGACGCGAAATACGGGCTTGACCCCGTTTGACTTCGCTGCGATAACACGCGTCAGGCCCTGGCTATCGAAGACGAGCTGGCCGATCATTTTGCCGTCGACGATGTCTCCGATCGGAATTGGACCATCGGGCGTCGACACGAGCGCGTGGTGCGGAAGGCACGCGCTGACCTGTGGCCTCGAAAACGTGTCCGATGACGGTCTTGCAACGCCGTCGGCGCCATCGACGTACCAATGGCCTTGCGCCGGCCCCGAGATGCCGTACGCCCAATGCAAACCGGTGTTGAACCATTGCGGTGAATTCGGTGCGCCGATCTGGCGCGCGAGCATCGCGCACATCTCGTCGTAGTAAATCTGCGCGTCGTTCTCGGAGTCGAAGTAGCCGTGCTTCCAGCCCCAATACGTCCAGCATCCCGCCATGCGATTGAAGACCTGGCGCGCATCGCGCTCGGCACCGAACTGGTCGTCGCGTGAAATCGCCTCTAAGGCCGGCCCGTCGGCGATCGAGCGCTGGAGCCACTCCGGAACCCCCTCTTCGGCGACCCGGGTCGTCGCTTTGGGCACCCCTGCCTTGCGGCAATACTTTTGCGCGAGGACGTCGACCGCGACCTGACTCCACGTCGAGGGCACCATCACGTCCTTGGCCTCGAAGATGACCGAGCCGTCGGGATTGACGATTTTCGAGTTGCGGGGCTCGAACGTCAAGCCGGCGTAAGGGTCGCCGGGGGCGGAATAAATACGCGCAAACTTCATGTGCAAGCTCCTTGCTCTAATCGAACACGCGTTCGCGTCCGATGGATTCTTCGGCGCGGATAGGTTACCTATTGTGCCATATCCGGCCCTTTACCACAAGATATTGTGGTAGCGGATAAAATCCTTGTGCACCTGCTGTGGCCGGGCGGTGGAAAGCGTGTGGACGCCCCTGGCAAGCGAGTAGGCGAGTGGAGGGGGTGTGGACAGTCCCGAGGATACCGGGGATAACCGGTACAAGGCAAACGCCATGTTGGGACCGGATCGCTTCGCGCCGCGGCTTCACGACGTATCCCATGAGGAGCTCGAAGCGGCCGGCATCCGAGGCCTCATCGTCGACCTCGACAACACCCTGCTCGGCTTCCGAGAGACGGAACTTGCTCAAGAACATCTCGACTGGGTCACTCGCGCTCGGGAGCGCGGCTTCCGCATCGTGATGCTCTCAAACAACTTCTCCGAGCGCGTCAACCTCCTGGCCGCGCGGCTCGACGTGGCATGCTTCCCGAACGCGCTCAAGCCGCTTCCCTTCGGCTTTCTGCGCGCGAAGGCGTCCCTGCGGCTTCGCCGCCGCGAGATCGCCGTCGTCGGCGACCAGCTCTTCACCGACGTGCTCGGAGGGAAGCTCTGCGGCCTCTACACGATTCTCACTGAGCCCATCGAGCTGAAGGACTTTGCGGTTACGCGCTTCTTCCGGTTCTTCGAGCGCCTGATGCTGCGCGGTCGCCGCACGTGAAGCTTGCGCTGATCGGCGACCCGGTCGAGCATAGCGGCAGTCCGCACCTGCACCGCCGCTTCCTCGAAGAGGCCGGCATCGACGGAAGCTACGTCGCAATACGCGTCCCGCGCGGCGACGGCGCGGCGGCGATTGCGCGCTTGCGGGCGGAAGGTTACACCGGATGCAACGTTACCTACCCGCTCAAGGAGGAGGCAGTCGCGCCTTGCGACGCATTGACGGAAGAAGCGCGCCGCGCCGGTGCGGTCAACACGATCTTCTTCGGAGCGCAAACCATCGGTACGAACGCCGACGGGATCGGCGCTCGCGCGGCGATCGAAGCGCTGCTCGACGAGCCGGTCGCACTCAAACGAGTCGGCCTGCTCGGCTACGGCGCAACGGCTCGCGCGATTCTCGCCGAGCTTCACGATAACGATGCATACACGTTTGTTTGGGGGCGCAACGGCGAGCGCGTTCGCGAAACCTGCCGCCGCTACGAAGCGAGATCGTGGCCGGCAAAGAACCCGCCCGAAATCGTGGTGAGCACCCTGCCGCCGGACGCCGTCCTTCCCGACGAGCTCGTCGCGGCGTTGCAGCTTCCCGACCTGGTGATGGACGCAAACTACGGGGCGCGCGCCGCACTTGCGCGCCGGTTGGGCCGCGACGTCGTTCCGGGGGATGCGATGCTCGAAGCGCAAGCTCGCGCAAGCTTCGATTTTTGGCTCGCGCATCTCGATCGAGTCGCCGGCGCGTAATCTGCGAGCCGATGGCGGAGAGGGAGGGATTCGAACCCTCGAGAGGCTCATCACCTCTGCTCGCTTTCCAAGCGAGTACATTCAACCGCTCTGCCACCTCTCCGGGTTGGGTGATTGCGGTGATGGCCGTGGCGCTCCTCTGCACGCAACAGTTCGTCGACGACGTCGTCTTGACGAGCGCAACCGCCCGATAGCATGACACTGCAGCTCGGGAGCGAACAATAAGACTCATGGAATCGCCCGACCCTCGGTTTGAATCGCAGCGCCACGAAGAACGCGAAGCCAGGCGGCTCGGACCGGTGCTCTTTTGGGTCGGTCTGGGAGTTGGAGTCGCCGCGCTCGGTGCCACGCTCGCCTACGTTGCGTTGCGCATGGCTGCGGGGGAACGGCGTGAGGACCCGACCACGCAGCGCATTCAACAGCTCATCGACGAAGCGAACTCGTTGCTCAAGGCGCTTGACGACCAAAGAAACAGCGCCTAACCCCAGCGCGACGCTCCGCAAGGGCGTCGAACTCGAGCTCGCGTTTACGGATCTTCTCGCGAATGGTCAGGGCGTCGGCCGTGCCGATGGGATCGTCGTCTTTTGTTTCGGCCCACTTCCCGGGGAGCTTGCCCGCGTTCGCGTCACCGAGGTGAAGCAGCGATACGCCGTGGCGCAGCCGCTTGCGATACTGCGCGAATCGCCGATGCGCGCGCAGCCGTTCTGCCCCGTCTTCGGAGCCTGCGGCGGCTGTCAGCTCCAGCACTTGGCCTATCCCGCACAGCTCGAGTGGAAGCGCACGGTCGTGCAAGAGACGCTCCAGCGCATCGGCGGTTTCACCAGTGCGCAGGTTCACCAGACGATCGGCATGGCGCAGCCGCGCGCGTACCGCAACAAGATGTCGCTCGTAGTCGATCGCCGCGAGCGACCGGCAGCGCTCGGCTTCTACCGGCAGCGATCGCACGACGTCGTTCCGATCGATGCCTGTCCGATCGTGACGCCGAAGCTGAACGCCGATCTCGGCCGACTCGATGCTCTGCGCCGGACGCCCGAGATGAGCGCCATGCTCGAGGAAGCGCGCCACCTCGTCGCGCGCAGCGCGAACGCGACGGGAAAGAGCGTGCTGACCGTTACCAGTGCGCGACCCTCCGAGAGCGCGCGCCGCGCCGCGCCGGTCTTGCTGCGGGAGATTCCCGGCCTTGCGGGCGTCACGAACTCCTTCGATCCCGCGAGCGCCAACGCAATCCTCGGCCGGCGCCATCGCGTCCTTGCCGGCGATGCCGAGATCGAAGAAACGATCGGAGGGCTGCGGTACCGCGTCTCCGCCGCTTCGTTCTTTCAGGTTAACGTCGAGATGGTCGGACGGATCTTCGAGTATCTCGAAGCCTGGCTCGCGCCGCCGCGCCGCATCGTCGATCTCTATTGCGGCGTCGGAACGTTCGCGCTCTTCTTTGCCAAGCACGGCTGGAGCGTATATGGGATCGAGGAGAACGCGCACGCGATCGCCGAGGCCGCCGCCAACGCGCGCCGCAACCAGCTTGCAGACTTGGTTCGCTTCGAGGCCGGGCGAGTCGACCAGCTCGCGGGCACGCACGGCCTGCAGAAGGAGCTGCAGGCCGACGTGATCTTTCTCGATCCGCCGCGTCAGGGCTGCGACGAGGTGACGCTCACCGCGATCGCGCAGGCTCGCGTGCCGGCGCTTTGGTATCTCTCGTGCGATCCCGCGACGCTCGCACGGGATTCCAAGTTCCTCGTGGCCAAGGGCTACCGGCTCGGCACCGTTCAGCCATTCGATATGTTTCCGCAGACCGGCCACGTCGAGACGCTCGTCCAACTGGAGTATTCGTAAACGTGCCGCCCGATACAATCGACATCCGTTACGTCGCCGAGCTGGCGCGCATCGCGCTTACCGATGACGAGATCGAGATCTTTGGACGCCAGCTCGGCGATCTTCTCGGTCACGTGAACGCGCTCGCCGAACTCGATACGGCGAGCGTACCGGCAACCGCGCAAGTCGTCGAGTCTCGCAACGTGATGCGCGACGACACGTTGCAGCCGTGTCTGGATCGCGAACGCGTCTTGGCCGAAGCGCCGCAGCGGCAGGGCGGTTTTTTCCGCGTGCCGCGCATCATCGCGGAGTAAAGAGCGATGGCTTCCGAACGCATCGAGCGCAGCGCAGCGCAAATCGCCGCCGAGGTGCGGTCGCGGCGCGTGAGCGCGGCCGAGATCGCGGAGGAGACGCTCGCGCACGTCGAGGCCGTCGAGGGCGTCGTGGGATCGTATCTGACGGTGATCGCCGATCTCGCCCGCGCCCAGGCGGCGCGGGTCGACGAGCGCATTCGCAACGGCGAGGAGCTCCCGCTCGCGGGCGTTCCGATCGCGGTGAAGGACAACATGTGCCTCGACGGGACCCGCACGACCTGCGGCAGCAAGATTCTGGAGCACTGGATCGCGCCGTACACCGCCACGGCGGTCGCGCGCATGCTCGCTGCCGGTGCGGTTGCGATCGGCAAGGCGAACTGCGACGAATTCGCGATGGGCAGCTCGTGTGAGAATTCGGCGCTCGGCGTGACGCGTAACCCGTACGACCCCGCGCGCGTTCCGGGCGGATCGAGCGGCGGCTCCGCCGCGGCCGTCGCAGCGTACGAGGCGGCGATTGGATTGGGGAGCGATACCGGCGGCTCGATTCGCGAGCCGGGGGCATTCTGCAACCTCGTCGGATTCAAGCCGACGTACGGACGCGTCTCGCGCTATGGCTTGATCGCGTTTGCGTCGAGCCTCGATCAGATCGGCCCGCTCGCGCGCACGGTCGAGGACGCGGCGCTCGCGTACGATGCGATGGCCGGCTACGATCCGATGGACGCGACGTCGATCGATCGCCCCGTCGAGCGCACCGCCGATGCGTTGCGCGAGGATCTGCGCGGCCTGCGCGTCGGCATCGTGCGCGAGTTCGAGACCGGGGCGCTCGGCGACGAGCTCGATGCGATCTATCGCGCCGCCTATCGCGATCTCGAGCGGCTCGGCGCGGAGCTCGTCGAGGTCTCGCTGCCGACCGCCGATTACGGCGTCGCGACCTACTATCTCATCGCTCCGGCGGAGGCGTCGTCGAACTTGGCACGTTTCGACGGCGTGCGCTACGGGCTGCGCGTCGAAGGCGAGGACGTCCGGTCGATGTACGACAAGACGCGCGCGGCCGGCTTCGGTCCCGAAGTGAAGCGCCGGATCCTCATCGGGACGTACGCGCTCTCGAGCGGCTACTACGACGCCTACTACGTTCGCGCTCAAAAAGCGCGCACGCTCATCGCCCGCGATTTCGAGCGCGCCTTTGCGCAGTGCGATCTCATCGCGTGTCCCGCCGCGAGCTGTCCAGCCTTCCCGTTCGGCGCGAAGAGCGATCCGTACAGCATGTACTTGATGGACTACTACACGATTCCAATGGCGCTCGCGGGTCTGCCCGCGCTCTCGGTTCCGTGCGGTTGGAGCACGCCCGAGGGCGGAGCGGTACCGATGCCGATCGGCCTTCAGCTCTGCGCGCCGCTCTTCGGCGAGCGGCTGCTGCTGGGCGCAGCCCACGCCTACGAGCGCGCGACGAAGCACGCGCTGCTCCGTAAGCCGGTGCTCGAAGGAGTGCGCGCGTGAGCGCAGGCTACGAAGCGGTCATCGGGATCGAGTGTCACGTCGAGCTGCGGACGCGCACCAAGATGTTCTGCGGCTGTGCCAACGAGTTCGGCGGCGAGCCGAATACCAAGATCTGTCCCGTCTGTCTCGGAATGCCCGGGGCGCTGCCGGTACCAAATCGTAAGGCGATCGAGTATACGATCATCGCAGGGCTTGCGTTCGGCGCGGAGATTCCGGCGTTTTCGAAGTTCGACCGAAAGAACTATTTCTATCCCGACATGCCGAAGAACTATCAGATCTCGCAGTACGATATGCCGCTCTCGGTCGGCGGCGCGGTCAGGTACTGGCTCGAGGACGGCACCCTGCAGGAGTGCCGCCTGACGCGCATTCATCTCGAAGAAGACACCGGCAAATCGACGCACGCCGGCTCCGGCGACGGGCGCATCGCCGGAAGCTCGTACTCGCTGGTCGATTTCAATCGCGCCGGCGTTCCGCTGATGGAGTGCGTCTCCGAGCCGCACCTGCACGGCGCGCCGGAGGCCATCGCCTATCTCGAATCGCTGCGGCGAACGCTGCTCGCCCTCGGCGTCAGCGACGTGAAGATGGAGGAAGGCTCGCTGCGCTGCGATGCCAACGTCTCGATTCGTCCGGCCGGCTCCTCGGAGCTGGGCACGAAGACCGAGATCAAGAACATGAACTCGTTCCGGTCGGTCGAGCGCGCGATCGAAAGCGAGATCGTGCGGCAGATCGAGGTGATCGAATCGGGCGGCCGGATCGTCCAAGAGACGCGCGGCTGGGACGAAGTCAACGGCGTCACGCATTCGATGCGCAGCAAAGAGGAGGCGCACGACTACCGCTACTTTCCCGATCCCGATCTCGTGCCGCTGGAGATCGCGCGAGCCGACGTCGCGCGCCTCCAGGCCGCGTTGCCGGAGCTTCCGTGGAAGCGCTTTGAGCGCTATACGGGCGAATACCATCTCGGCGCCAAACAGGCAACGCAGCTCATCGATAACACCGCGCTGGCAGCCTACTTCGATCGCGTGGTCGCCTGCAGCGGCAACCCGCAGCAGTCGAGCAACTTCGTGCTCGGCGATCTGTCGCGGCTCGCAAATGAGACGGGCGTCGCCGTCGGCGACTCGAAGGTTGCGCCGGAGGACCTCGCCGAACTCATCGCGCTCGTCGAGAAGAAGCGCATCAATTCGAAGATCGCCAAGGAGCTTCTCGGGCGCATGTGGGAGGGCGGCGGCGCGCCGGGGGCGATCGTCGAGCGAGAGGCTCTGGCGCAGACGAGCGATCCGGCGGCGATCGAGCGTCTCGTCGACGAGGTCCTCACGGCAAACGAAAAGGTGGTCGCGGATTATCGAGCGGGCAAGAGCAACGTCATGGGCTTTCTCGTCGGTCAAGTGATGAAGGCTTCGCGCGGGAAGGCGAACCCGGCGCTCGTCAACGACCTGGTACGGAAAAAGCTTTCCCGCTGAAGCGGCAGCCGCGCATGGTACTTGCCGACGACCGGACGCTCGACGCACTCGATTTTACGGCGGTGCGCGACCGCGTCGTGGAGGCCACGCACACGCAGCGCGGGCGGTCGTACGCGCTCGAACTCGCTCCTTTTGCCGACTTCGAGCAGGTGCGGCTCGAACAACTTCGCACCGAAGCGGTCCGCTCGCTGATCGCCGGCTCGGATTTTCGGGTAATGCCGGCGGTCGAAACGTCGGCGCTGACCGATGCGGCCGGCGTCGGGCAGACGCTCTCGGCGAGCGACCTCCGCGCGATCGGCGATGCGATCTCCGCTGCAGCGGCGGCCCACCGCGCCGCGCGCGAGCACGCCGATCTCGCCGGCGTCCTGGCGGGCTATACGCCGATGCGCGAGCTCGCGCACTCGATCGTCGAGGCAATCGACGAGCGCGGTACGGTGCTCGATCGCGCCTCGCCGGCGCTTGGAAGAATTCGGCGCGGCCTCGCGCAAGCGCAGGCCGACGCGCGCGACCGTGTCGGATCGATTCTCGCCTCTTCGAAGTACGCCAAGGCGATCCAAGACCGAATCGTCACGATCCGCAACGGGCGCTTCGTCGTCCCGATCAAGGCCGAGTTTGCCGGCACGCTCCCCGGCATCGTTCACGATACCAGCTCGAGCGGGCAGACGCTCTTCGTCGAACCGCTCGCCGCCCTCGAAACGAATAACCGCGTGCGCACGCTGCAGATCGACGAGGAGCGCGAGGTCGCGCGCATCCTCGAGGCGCTCTCGCGCGAGGTCGGGAAACGCGCAGCCGAGATCGACGCAAACGTCGAGATGCTCGCGCGGCTCGATTTGCTGGCGGCGAAGGCCGAGCTCGCGCGCAGAACCGAGAGCGTCGTCCCCGATTTGAGCGACGATCCGGTTCTTGCGATCGAGCGGGGCCGCCATCCGCTGCTCGGCGAGCGCGCCGTTCCGCAATCGCTTGCACTCGACGAAACGACGCGTTTGCTCGTCGTGAGCGGGCCGAACATGGGAGGCAAGACCGTCGCGCTGAAGATGGCCGGGCTCTTCGTCGTCATGGCCTATTGTGGAATGCAGCTTCCCGCAACGAGTGCGCGCATCGGACGCTTCGCCCGCGTCGTTGCCGACATCGGCGACGAGCAATCTCTCGTCGCGAACGCCTCGACCTTTTCGGCCCATTTGGATCGCATGCGCGAGATGCTCGAGGGCGCGAACTCCCGCACGCTCGTGATCGTCGACGAGATCGCCGGCGGCACCGAGCCGAGCGCGGGCGCGGCGCTGGCGATCGCGATGCTGGAACGGCTGCTCGCATGCGGCGCCCGCGCGATCGTCTCGACGCACTCCGTCGAGCTCAAGCTCTTCGCTCACGCTACCGGTGGGGTTGCGAATGCGAGCGTGCGTTTCGATCCTCGAACCTTCGAGCCGACCTTCGAGCTCGACGTTGGAACGCCGGGACAGTCGTTGGCGTTTCCGCTCGCGACACGATTGGGAATCGATCCGAGGATCGTCGAGCGCGCCGAGGCGCTGCTGGAGCGCCGGGAGCGCGATTACGAGGCCGCGTTGTCGGAGCTCGCGCTACGCAGCAGCGAGCTGCGTGACGAGCGAGTGCAGCTCGAGGGCGAGCGCCGCGCGGCGGCACGCGAGCTCGAGGACTTGCGGCGCGCTCGCAGCGAGCTCGATGCCGAGCGGCGGCGCTTTGGCGCGCGGGCTGAAGAGCGTCTTGCGCAAGCGCTGCGCGAGTTCGTGAGCGAGCTGAAACGCCCCAAGGTAACCCGCTCGCAAGCGGCTTCGCTCGCCGAGACGATTGAGGCGATGCGGCGCGAGCTCGGAATCCGGCCCGATCGAGGCGAGGAGCCGGACGATACCGAGTTCTCCGCGGGAGATCGCGTGCGCATCCTTTCGTTGAATCAGGAGGGAATCGTCGCAGAGGATTGGGACGAAAGGTTGCTCGTTTCGGTCGGTTCAATGAAGATGATGGTGGAGAAGAGCGACGTCCGGCGCGAGGAGCGGGCCGCTAAACGGACGCAGCGCTCCGGCGGAGAGGCCGATGCGCGCATGAACGCCGCTCGGCGCTCCAGCGCGGAGCTCGATGTGCGCGGAAAACGCTACGCCGAAGCCGAGCCGCTGGTCGAACGATGGATCGATGACGCGCTGTTGGCGGGGAGCTCGCCGCTGCGCTTGATTCACGGCAAAGGAACCGGCATGCTCGGGCGCGGCCTTCAGGAGTTCTTGCGCGGTCACGCGGCCGTGAAGAGCCTGCGGTACGGCAACGAAGAGGAAGGATCGACCGGCGTGACGCTGATCGAGCTGCGAACCTGAGCGCGGCCGGCGCGCACGACCTGCTCGAGGGATTCGACCACGTCGAAACGGTCGCGGAGTTTCACGAGCGCCTTCGCTCGGGACGCCCGCTGCGGGTCAAGCTCGGCATCGACCCGACCAGCCCCGATCTTCATCTCGGCTTCATGGTCGTGCTTCACGCGCTGCAGCGCTTCGCCGAGGCGGGTCATCGCGTCACGCTGATCATCGGCGACTTTACCGCGCGCATCGGCGACCCGAGCGGGCGAAACGTCACGCGGCCGCAGCTCTCGCGCGACGAGATCGAAGCGAACATGCAAGCCTATCGCGAACAGGCCGGAAAAGTGCTCGATCTCGAACGGATCGAAGTGCGCTATAACTCCGAATGGCTCGACGAGTTGACCCTCGCCGACCTCGTAAAGCTGCTCTCGAAGACGACCGTGGCGCAGATGCTCGAGCGCAACGACTTTCACGAACGCTACGATTCCGGCGTGCCGATCTCGCTGCACGAGTTTCTCTACCCGGTCGCGCAAGCGTACGATTCCGTTGCAATCGGGGCCGACGTCGAGCTCGGCGGCACGGACCAGCTCTTCAACCTGCTGCTGGGGCGGCAGTATCAGCGCGAGTTCGACCAGCTTCCCCAGATCTGCGCGACGGTGCCGCTGCTCGTCGGGCTCGACGGCGAGAAGAAGATGAGCAAGTCGTTCGGTAACTACGTCGGCGTCGCGGAGCCGCCCAACGAGCAGTTCGGTAAGCTCATGAAAATTCCCGACCAGCTCATTGCGGACTATGCGGAGCTTGCGGCGTTTCGTCCTCGCAGGGAGCGCGAACGGCTGGCCGCCGAGCTTGCCGCAGGGCGCGCAAGTCCGATGGACGAGAAGAAGCGCTTGGCGCAGGAGATCGTCTCGCGTTACCACGGCGAACCTGCCGCTGCGGCCGCGCGCGAGCACTTCGAGCGCACCGTTCAGCGCCGCGAGCTTCCAACCGGCGAGCTCGACGAGATCGATCTCGGAAGCTGCAAGCGCATCGCGGAGGTTTTGGTGCGAGCCGGATTTGCCGAGAGCCGGCGCGCGGCGGAGCGGCTCATCACCGGGAATGCCGTCAAGATCGACGGGCAGCCCGTGAGCGATCCGAACGCGCCCTGGACGGCGACGCAGCCCGCGGTGCTTTCGGTCGGCTCCCGCCGCTTCGTCCGCGTCCTGCCCCCTCTCTCAGGATGACAAGAGGTCGCGGATTTCTTCTGCGGTGAAGCCGTAGCGCGTCTTGCAGTACTCGCAGATTGCTTCCGTGCGATCGCGCTCGCGCGTGAGCTGCAAGAGCTCGTCGGCGCCCATGCCGAGCAGCACCGCTTCGACCTTCGAGCGATTGCAGCGGCAGGCGAAGCGGACGTCAATCGCGTGATGCGAACGCAGCTCGAGATCCCCGGCGAGCTCTCGCAATAGCGCCGCGGCGTCGGCATGCTGCGCGATGAGCTGCGTTACGGGCGGCATCGCGGCCGCGCGGGCTTCCAGCGCTGCGATCGCGCCTTCGTCCGCTCCCGGCAGCGTGCGCGCGAGAATGCCGCCCGCGGCGACGACGCCGTTGGGATTTGCCAGCACGCCGAGCGCGACGACGCTCGGAATCTGCTCCGACCGCGCGAGATAGACCGCGAGATCTTCGGCAATCTCGCCGGAATGAATCGGCACGACGCCGACATACGGCTGCCCGACGTCGCTCGAGCGAGTGACCTGCAGCGAGCCCGCGCCGATCGCTCCCGCAACGTTGAATTTGCCGCGTGCGTCGATGGGGAGCTCGACGCGCCCGTTGCGCGCGTACCCCCGCGCGCCGATCGTGCGGTCGTCGAGGAGCCACGCATCCGCGGCGATCCTCCCCAGCGGCCCGTCGCCGGCGATCTGAAGCGAGACGCGCTCGTTCCCTTTGAAACCCACGGCGAAGAGGGCGGCTCCCGTCGCCAGGCGCCCGACCGCAGCGGTCGCGGTGGGCCAGAGATCGTGCCGATCGCGAACTTCGGTCACGAGGTCGGTCGTGATTGCGGCTACGAGCGCGACTCCGGCGTCGAGGTTCGATGCGGCGAGCAGCGTGTCGGCCATGAGCGCCACTGGTGCGGAGGCCAATGCTTTTCCTCCAAAGAAGCGAGAACGATGCGCGTTTTGGTTTTGCACGGACCGAACCTCAACTTGCTTGGCGAGCGCGAGCCGGCAGTCTACGGAACGCAGACGCTCGCCGAGCTAAACGATTCCATCGCCGCCGGTGCAAAGGAGCTCGGTTTGGAGGTTCGCTGCGAACAGCACAACTCCGAAGGCGCGATCATCGAAGCGCTCCAAGCGGCACGCAAGAGCTATGCTGCGGTAGTCATCAACCCGGGCGCATACGCGCATTACTCCTACGCGATCCGGGATGCGGTCGCGGCGATCGGTATTCCCACCATCGAGGTTCATCTCTCAAACGTTGCCGCGCGCGAGACGTTCCGCCGCACCAGCGTGACGGCGGCCGCCTGCCGCGGGGTCGTGAGCGGACTCGGCGCCGCAGGCTACGTGCTGGCCCTGCGCGCCCTAGCCGAAATGCTCGCGCGGTGAGACTCTGTGCCGAGGGGAGGAGGGCACATATCGCCTGCGTATATCCCTCGAAGGACCTTCCCGCCGAGCGATTTCTCCATCGTGCCGCCGAGGAGCTGTGAGTTGACGAAAGCCGATGTGATTGACGCGGTAGCCGTACAAGCGGAAGTTTCGCGGCGTCAGGCTGGTGAGATAGTCGATTTAATTTTGAACGAAATCAAGGGGGCATTGCAGAAAGGCGATCGCGTAGCGCTCAATCCGTTTGGAAGTTTCGTCGTTCGCGCGCGCAAAGCGCGTGAAGGGCGCAATCCGAAGACGGGCGAGAAAATCGCCATCGCCGCGCGTAACGTGCCGGCCTTCGTTGCCGGCCGATCGCTCAAAGAGGCCGTCGGCGGAGCGCGCTCGCGCAAGAAGAAAACGTCGCGCAAAACATCCTCACCGTGAGCCGCCCAAAAACTGAAACGTCGGGCTGTAGCGAAGCTTGGTTATCGCGCTAGTCTGGGGGACTAGAGATCGCTGGTTCGAATCCAGTCAGCCCGACCATCGATACGTTCACGAAGTAATGCACGATTCGTAAGACCCCAATCGGTGCAGGCTTCTGGGAGGTAGGGTACATGATGACGCTCGTATTGCGCCGCGACGCTCTTTCCATCGGCGTAGCGTCAGCTATGCTCGCGGCGTGCGGCGGCTCGCAGCCGCCGATCGCAGCTCCCGGCGCGATCCCGCAGACCAGTCTGCTTGCGGCGCCGGCCGGGAGGGAATGCCGCGTGCCCAATGATTGGTACTTCCATGGCGCTTGCGTCTCGCACGAGCTGCCCGCTTCCGGCTGGACCTACAACCTCGCGGCGTATCGCGGCTACGCGCTCGCCGTTACCATCCCGAAGAACGACGGCAACGGCACCGCCGTATTCGACGTCAGCGATGCCACCGGCAACGGCGACATCACGGGCAAGTACAACGGTGCGACGTTTCCGCCCTACGGCCCGACCTGCTACCACCGCGTTGGGCGCAAAGGAAAGTGCCCCGGCAAGGTCTTTTTCTACCTCCACATGGCTGGAAACAACCAGCAAGTAATCACGCTGACCGGCGTGCCGACCGCGACGCTTACCAGCGAGAGCGGCTTCCCGGGGAGCCGCTGCTTCCCGGCCCATCTTCACCGAACGCCCTATGCCAACGAGTGGTGGCCGAATGTCGGCCTCTCGAAAGTGCCGAAGGGCGATCGCCTCTCGCTGAAGCTCAGCAACGTAGACCAGTATTGGGGCCACTCCTTCCACATAAATGCAAACGCCGTGCATGCCTTCGCGTGTGAGTAAACCGGTCCGCTGCGGTTTACAAGAACGCGCGTGGCAAGCCCACCTCGTTATTTCAAGGTGTCGTTCCGGTTTCGACAGGGGCCCCGCTTCGGTGCTGATTCACACTCCAGATTCAAGCAGCCGCTGCCGCTGCAGGGCCTCTTTGACTGCGGCACGCTGTTTGCGGTCAAGGAAGCGAAGGTAGAGGTTATCCGGCTCCAACTTTAAGGCCGCGCCGAGTACCGAGCGGGCGGTGGTCGTGTTTCCGTATGCGGTTGCTTCGTGCTCTTCCCAAATGGCATCGACCACAGTCCGGGCCGTGTCCAGCCGGGCGTCTTCGGAAGGAGAATTATCGGTGAGATAGCGTTCAACGGGTTCGCGGAGTCGCTCCAGGTCCGCCACGCTGATCCGCTCCAGCGGATACCAGTTGTAATATTCAATTCGCGGCCTGTTATCCGTGAGACTTGGGACATCGCGAACATAGGCCGCGAGCCTTTCATCCGCGGCAATGAAAGTCGCCAGAAGGTCGTCGGGCGAACGTAGCCCGATCGCGGTGAGATCGTCAGCAACCGCGGGTGCCGACATGCGGGCACTTAGGATGTCGCGGTCGATTTGCAACGGCTCGTCGGAGGCGATAGCCACGCCTTCCATTCGGGAAGGCAGCCACAAGGATACGTGCTTGAATTGTGACAGCATGGCCTTGAGGATCATTTTTGGCAGAGCGCCGCGTCCTATATCCATGGGCACCCATTGAGCGAGGACGCCCCCTGGGCGCATCCTCTGCTTCGCTAGTGAATAAAATTCCTCGGTGTAGAGATTGACGGTGCCGGCATCATGAGGCGGCGGGGGCTCGAGGGTGATCACATCGAACGTATCCCGAGTGCTGAGGAGGTAATGGCGGCCATCCGCCACGACCTCATGTACCTTAGGGTTCTGATAGAAGCGGTTGTTGATAGGTACAAAATACCGGGCAAAGTCGAACACCGCCGGCGCCAGATCAACTGCGTAGATGGATTTTAACTCATTGTGGGTGCTTACCGCACCGACCGTGGTTCCGGTCCCGATGCAAATGACGGCCGCGGTCTGAGAAGGGCCTATATGCAGGAGGAGGGGATAGTGCCCCAGCGCCGCCATATAGCGTCGTCCCTCCGGGCGATTGTTGGCATAACTCTTCGAGTTCACCAGTAATTGCTGATACTTCCCGGATACTTCATCGTCATATTCGAGCACTACGAAAGTCGCCTCCTTTGACTCCCGCAGTTCTAGAACCTTGGCACCCTCAAACGCGGTCAATTGCCGCTCCAGATAATGCGGGCCAAACAGTAGGAACGACACAACAATCACACTCAGTGCCATCACCCCTTGCCGCCACAGAATCCGGTCTGTCAGAAGGCTGCGCTGCGACACGACGATCGCGATGAACAAAAGGATATTCATCAAGATCAGCACCGTCAGCGTCCACTGACTGCCGAGATAGGGGATTAGGAGAAATCCCGCCGCCAGGGACCCCAGGACGCCACCAATCGTGTTGCGGGCGTAGAGCGTGCCGATTCCGCGCCCAACGGCGCTCATCCGGATCACCGTCAGCTCGCTGGCGAGGGGAAAACTGATGCCGATAAGGGTAGTGGGTATCAGGACGGCTAGAACACAGGTTAAAAAGAACGAAACATCCTCTCCCAACAGCATCTGTGCTCGGATCGGCAGAAGCTCTGAAACGATCGGGTGCAAGAATGAGTGAAGCGTACCGGCCTTGCCGAGTATCGCCAGGGTGAGCGTGGCGGCGACCGCGATGAGGAACTGAACGACGGCGAAGTAACGAAGCAATTGATCCTTACGGGACGCCAGAAATCTAGCGCATACCAAGGCGCCTGCCACCAACCCGAAAAGGTATGTGCTAAGCATACCCGAAAATGCGTAAACACTAGAGCTGCTGACGTTAGTCAGGAAACGGAACCAGACAACCTCATAGGCGATGGAGACAAAGCCGGAGCAGGCGAAAACCCAAATCAGGAAATTTGTTTCTCTAACCTCCGATTTTGTCCAGTGTATCTGCTCCTGTTCTCTTTTTTTTACTGGCAAAGGGTGCTCGTGGCGTGCAGCAATCAGACTGAAACCGCCGATACAAGCGTATATTATCGACGCAAACAGGCTCGATCCCGTCACCCCCACTAATCCGATGAGGATGAAGCCCACACCCAGGGTACCGATGGCGGCTCCCAGGGTATTGAAGCCATACAGATGACCGATCTGATTGGCCAGCTCCGTCCGGGAACGCGTTAAGAATCTCACAAGGAAGGGCAGCGTCGCGCCCATCAACGTCGTTGGCAGCGACAATGTCGCGAGCGACAGCAAGACGATAAGAGGCAGCCGCGCCGGAGAGTCCAGGCTCAGCATCGGCGAAATCCAGCCCACCCAGGTGGACCAGTGTGTTAGAAACGCTGTAACGGCAAATGATACGGGCGCGAGGCCGAGTTCCAGAAATCCGTAAACCCTAAGGGGGCGAGTAACCGCATCGGCGCCCCGGCCTCCGAGAATGCTGCCAACGGAGAGTCCGAAAAAGAAGCTGGCGACCGTAACGCTTACTGAGAATGTCGCGCTTCCCAGCACAAACTGTAATTGCTTGAACCAAACGACTTGGAGGGTAAGGGACGCCGCACCTGACGCGAAGAAGATTGCAGTGACCAGCGCCCTAAGCATGGGGCTAACTGCATCTGGAACACCATCAGCTGCACTCGTCGACGGAGGATGCGTACCGAGTTCCGTCCTCATTTTTTAACCGTCATTTTGGTTTTTCCATAGGTGAGCTGGTGGATAATCGGGACAAGCGATTCGATAGGCATACGTAGACTGCGTTTATACGGTGGCGATCGGACCGGCGCCTTTCGTGCGCGATTTGCAACGATCGAGCCTTGCGCGACGTGTCTTTACGCCTGAGCCTTAAAAGAAGTGTCCTGAGGATTCCGGACCACGTAAGCGTCGACGTGCGCTGAGGCCGTCCCGGCGAGCATCGTTAAAGCCGGAGGGTGTGGGTTGGTCCGGCTGCGAAGCAGGCCGTCGTAGTAAATGAAAATCGGCACGCTCGAGATGAAGATCGCTCGCGTCGAGGGATTTCAAGTTCGCATCCGCACCTCCGACGGACGCGACATCCGCTCGGATCGGGAAGGCATGCCGCCCTGGCCGTACGAGAAGGGCGCCCGAGACCGGTGGTCGGTCGCGCGCTGGAAACAGGAGCGCTTCGTCAGCCTCTATCCGGGTTTCGGCGTGGACGTGCTCGACGGCGACGGCGAGATCGTCGAATTCGGTCAGACGCTGCTGGAAACGGTGCGCGAGAGTTACGACTGAAATAGCGCATCGAACATAAACAAAGTCAACTTCCCGTAAAGGAAAGTAACCGGCCTTGCGGCCAAGTATGCGCGGCTGAAGAGAGGAGCCTGCTTGCAGTATCGGACGGCCGGTCTGCTATTTTTTCTGCTGGTCGCGGCCGGCGCCATCGTTGCGTGCGGCGGCGACGGTTCGCAGACATCCGGCCTGCCGCCCACGACCCGCGTTTTGCGCGGTTCGGCGAGCACGCCGATCTCGCACATCGTCATCATCATTCAAGAGAACCGCAGCTTCGATAATTTCTTCGCGACGTTCCCCGGCGCGAACGGATCGACTATCGGATATGCCGAGCCGATGCCCTCGCCAATCGCGAGCTCGTGCGCACAAGCGCTTCAGCCCGTCATCACGTATCCCACGACGGTGCCGTTGACCAAGGTGACGCTAACCGGCAAAGGCTTCCCAAACAACGAGTACGGGAAGCCCTTTGGCTGGGATAACGATCTCGCGCATAACTACGAGGACGGATACCTGCTGGAATGCGATGCCGGCGGCTCGGCACCGAGCTCTTCCAATCCGTGTGAAATGAACGGATTCGATACGACGAAGTTCGGGCCGGACGGCGAGGGCCCGCAGGCGACGTGCACCTATACGTATCAGTACGTCGACCCCGCCGACATCAAGCCGTACTGGGACATGGCCGAGCAGTACGTGCTCGCCGACAACGCATTTCAGACCCAAGGCAGCGAGAGTTTTACCGCGCATCAGGATTTGATTGCCGCCGGAACGGCGATCGACTCGACCGAAAGCCTGATCGACGATCCGACCGGCTTTCCGTGGGGCTGCGACGGCAATCCCAGCGGCGAGGTTACGTCGCTTATTACGATCTACGGGCAATACCTCGGCGACAAAGGCCCGTTTCCGTGCTTGAGCTATGAGACGATGCGCGATCTGCTCGACGCGAAGAGTATCTCCTGGAAGTACTACGCGAACAAAGTGTATCCGTATTACAACAAGGATGCCGGCGGTTCGGGCATCTGGAGCGCCTTCGATGCGATCAAAGCCGTTCGCTACAGCAAAGAATGGGGAACGAAGGTTACCTTTAGCGACAAGAAAATCTTTGCCGACATCAAAAACGGCCGTTTGCCGGCCGTCGCTTGGGTGACGCCCGACGGCGCAAACTCCGACCATCCCGACGAAAAAAACCAGAATAACAAACCGCTCGATACCGGCCCGTCGTGGGTTGCCTCGGTGGTGAACGCGGTCGGGAAGAGCAAGTACTGGAACAGCAGCGCGATTGTCGTGCTCTGGGATGACTGGGGCGGGTACTACGATCACGTTCCGCCGCCGTTCTACGACAACCAGGGCGGCCTCGGCTTTCGCCTTCCGATGATCATCATCTCGCCCTACGTGCAAGCCCACGTCGAGCACACGCAGTACGAAACGGTGAGCGTGCTGAAATTCATCGAAGAGAACTGGGGCCTGCCTTCGCTCGGCCAAGAAGACCAGCGCGCAACGAGCATCGGAAACGCCTTCACCTTCAGCCAAGCGCCGCGGCCGTTTCAAACGATTCCCGCGAAATACTCGGAGTCGTTCTTCCTTCATCAGAAGCCGTCGGGCATTCCGCCGGACTCCGAATAGCGTGCGCGCTTTTATCGCTCTCGCGTTGGCGGTTGCGATCGCCGGGTGCGGTGGCTTACGTCCTTCGCCCTTCGACTCGGGGCTCCGCCCCTCGCTCAGGATGACAGGGGCGGGGAAGACGCCGATTCGGCACGTCGTGATCTTGATCCAGGAGAACCGCAGCTTCGACAATTTCTTTGCAACTTTTCCGGGCGCGGACGGCACCAAGACCGGCAAGGCCGCAGCGATGTCCGAGACGGAGCAGTCGTATTGCGCGAGCAACGGCATGCCGGTGATTACGAAACCGACGAGCGTGCCGCTCACCGAGACGAATTTGATCGGCTCTGGTTTCGGATCGAGCGGCGACTTTGCCGAGGATACCGATCTTCCGCACATCCATAGCGGCTTCGACCTCGAGTACGACCACCGTAAGATGGACGGCTTCGACCTGGTCGGCACCGGCGCGAACGGCAGCGGCGCGCCGCTCTGCACCTACGCCTATCAATACGTCAACCCGTCGGACATCGCGCCGTACTGGGATATCGCAAAGCAGTACGTCCTTGCCGACCACACCTTTCAAACCCAAGGCAGCGGCAGCTTTACCGCGCACCAAGATCTGATCGCCGGCGGGACGCAGTTCACGTCGAACGAGGCGCTCATCGACAATCCCACGTTCTTCCCGTGGGGCTGCGACGCCAACAAGACGGTCCGCACCGCCATCATCAAACGCGGCAGCAATCAAGTCTACCGCTACGGTGGCCCGTTTCCGTGCATGAGCTACTCGACGCTGCGCGATCTGCTCGATGCCAAGAGCGTCTCGTGGAAATTCTACGCGATGCCGGTGCAGAAGGAGTCGGGGTGCGAGGAAGGCGATACCGCCGGCATCTGGAGCGCCTTCGACGCGATCAAAGCGGTGCGGTACAGCCCGGAGTGGCGCCAGAACGTGACGCGCAACAGCAACGTGATCTTCTCGGACATCACCAAGCACCAGCTTCCGGCCGTCGCCTGGATTACGCCCGATGGATTGAACTCCGACCATCCCTCCGAAACGAAGCACCCGCCGTGCGGAAAGGGTGGTTCGTGGGGAGATACGGGCCCGTCGTGGGTCGCATCGGTCGTCAATGCAATCGGCGAGAGCTCGTATTGGAACTCCACGGCGATCGTCGTGCTCTGGGACGATTGGGGCGGCTTCTACGATCACGTGGCGCCGCCGCGACCGTTCAACTGGCAGGGCGGGCCGGGCTTTCGCGTTCCGATGCTGATCGTTTCGGCGTACGTCAAGCCGCACGTCGATCACACCGTTTATGAGTTCGGCAGCGTTCTGCGGTTCATCGAGGATACCTGGGGCCTCGGAACGCTCGGCAAGAACGACGCCGACTCGACGAGCATCGGCAACGCCTTCGATTTTACGATGTCGCCGCGAAAGTTCACGACCATCCCGTCCAAATATTCCCGTTCCTACTTCCTCCATCAACAGCCGTCGGGCATAGCGCCCGATTCCGAGTAGAAACGGACCGCAGATGAAGCATCGAACGTTCTCTCTTTGGACGGCGGCGATCGCCGTAAGCCTCGCGCTCGCCGCGTGTAACGGCGGCACCTCGTCGCTCTCCGGCGCTTTGCCGTTCGCGCAGCATCACGGCTCGGGCAGCTCGCCGATCCAGCACGTCGTCATCATCGTGCAAGAGAACCGCAGCTTCGATAATCTCTTCGCGAAGTTTCCCGGCGGCGCGACGCGCGGCAAAGAGAAGGTAAAGAAGGGCGGCAAGTACGTCGATAAATGGGTGAAGCTCAAGCCGCATACGCTGGTTATGGGAAACGACCTGCAGCATTGCCACGCCTCCTTTGAGACCGAATACGACGGGGGCAAGATGGATGGATTCAACCTCATCGAGCGGGGCGTCTGCGGGCAAAAAGGCGGCAAGCTGGCAGGCACCGAGCCTTATCAGTACGTCCAGGCGTCGGACATCGAACCGTACTATGCAATCGCGACGCAATGGGTCTTGGCCGACGAAATGTTCCAAACGCAAGCCAGCGGGAGTTTTACGGCGCATCAGGATCTGATTCGTGGCGGCACCTGCATCACGACGGCCTGCAACCCACCGTCGTCGTCCACCTTGAGCCTCGTCGACAACCCGACCGACTTCCCATGGGGCTGCGACGCGCCGCCGGGCACAAAGACGTATACGATCAACATTTACGGAGTGATCGCGTCGCCGGCCAACGGTCCGTTCCCGTGCTCGAATAAATTTTCCAACTATGGTTCGAACGGCTACGAAACGATGCGCGACCTGCTCGATGACGCCGGCGTCGCCTGGAAATACTACACGCCGTGCTTCAGCGCCACGAAGCAGACCGGCTGCAGCCCGAGCTCCGATTGCAAGCCGAGCGGCGACTGCGATGGGGGCACGTTAAATGCCTTCGACGCCATCTATCCCGTCCGTTACGGTCCGGAATGGGGGACGAACGTTTCCTGGCCGGAGACCAACATCTTCATCGATATCTCGAACAATCAGTTGCCGGCGGTCTCCTGGGTCATTCCGGCGGATGCAAACAACGATCACCCGGGCGAAAAATGTGGGTGCGACAACGGGCCGGAGTGGGTTGCGAGCGTCGTCAATGCGATCGGCGAAAGCTCCTCCTGGAACTCCAGCGTCATCATCGTCCTTTGGGACGATTGGGGCGGTTTTTACGACAACGCCTCGCCGAAGTTTCTTCAGGACGAGTGGGGCGGTCTTGGCTTCCGAGTGCCGACGCTCATTATCTCACCCTACGCAATCGCCGGGTCTGGAAGCCAAGGCGGCTACATCTCGCATACGCAATACGAGTTCGGCAGCATTCTGAAGTACATCGAACAGAACTGGAATCTGCCGTCGTTGCACACCACTGACGCGCGAGCGACCAGCATCGGCGATGTCTTCAACTACAGTCAAAGCCCGCGCGCGTTCACGGCGATCCCGTCGTCGCACGACGCGCAATACTTCATCGACCAGCCGCATACCGTCCAGCATGGTGACCCGCAGTAGCGCTGCGGCGCTTGCGACGCTCGTCGCGCTGGCGGCCTGCTCGTCCGGAGCGTCGTCGTTGCCGAGCGGCGCGGCCGCACAGCGCGCGCTAGCGCAGACGGGGGCCGGAAAGATCACCCACGTCGTCTACATCGTGCAGGAGAACCGCAGCTTCGACAATCTCTTCCAAGGCTATCCCGGCGCCGACACCGTCTCCAGCGGCAAGAACTCCAAGGGGCAGACGATCAAGCTCGTGCCGGTGAGCTTAGCGACGCAGTACGACATCGATCACTCCGCGCAGGCGATGTTCGCCGCCTGCAACGGAACCGGGAAGCTTCCCGGCACCGATTGCCGGATGGACGGCTTCGACAAAGAGATCGCATATGGGGGACCGCCGAATCCGCAGTATGTCTACGTACCGCATAAGGACTCCAAGCCGTATTTCGACATGGCACACGAAGGGGTTCTCGCCGACCGCATGTTCCAGTCTCAGCTCGACGAGAGCTTCGTCGCGCATCAGTACATCATCGCCGCGCAGGCCCGGTCGAGCGTCGATCTTCCCTTCGGCCTATGGGGATGCGGCGAGAAGGGCGACTCCGTCTACACGGTCACGCAGCGGCGCAACCCGAACGGCCGCGCGCAAGATCCGTGTTTCGACTATCAGACCCTCGGCGACGAGCTCGACGCCGCGGGGCTTTCGTGGCGATTCTATACGAGCAAGTACGACGCTCCCTCGAGCGACGGCGGATCCTATTGGTCGGGCTATCAAGCCGTCAAACACATACGGTACGGGCCCGACTGGATCAAGGACGTCATCACGCCGCAGACGCGCTTTATCACCGACGTGCGGGCGGGAAAGCTCTCGAACTTCACGTGGGTAACGCCGGTTTGTTACGACTCCGATCACGTCAACTGTGGTGGCGGGTATGGGCCCTCCTGGGTCGCCGCGCTCGTCAACACCATCGGCAAGAGCAAGTTTTGGAGTTCGACCGCCATCTTCGTGCAGTGGGACGATTGGGGCGGTCTCTACGATCACGTTCCACCGCCATTCGAGGATTATGACGGTCTAGGTTTCCGCGTTCCGCTCCTCGTCATCTCGCCGTACGCCAGGCCGAACCACGTTTCGCACGTCCAGTACGAAACCGCGAGCGTGCTTCGCTTTGCCGAAGAGCTCTTCGGCTTAGGACAGCTCGCGGCCGCCGACGCGCGCGCGGCCTCACCGGCCGGCGATTGCTTCGACTTTTCGCAGAAGCCGCGGTCCTTCGTTCCGATCAAGGCGCCGAAAGGGCCGGGCTTCTTCCTTCGTCAACCTGCCGATTACCGCGCTCCCGACTACGAATAAGTGAGGCTGCTTTCGATGAAGACGTTACTCCGGTATCCGCCGCTGCTGGCTCTCGCCGTTGCTTTCGCGGGTTGCTCGACCGGCTCGCAGAGCTCGTTGCCGTACATGCAGAACGGCGCGCCGCTGCGGACGCTCGATTCGACCGGCGCGGGCAAGATCAAGCACATCGTCTACATCGTGCAGGAGAACCGCAGCTTCGACGATCTCTTCCAGGGCTACCCGGGTGCGGATACCGTTTCGAGCGGCAAGACCTCGGACGGAAAGAGAATCAAGCTGCGGCCGGTGCGGCTCTCCGACCAATACGTCATCGATCACTCGGCCTCCGCGATGTTCACCGCTTGCAACGGAACGGGCAAGCTTCCGGGTACGGACTGCCGCATGGACGGGTTCGACCGGGAAGAGAATTTCGGCGGTCCGGTCAAGGATGCGATGTACGTCTACGTGCCGCACCCGGACTCCAAACCGTATTTCGACATGGCGCACGAATGGGCGCTCGCCGACCACATGTTCCAATCGCATCTCGACGAGAGCTTCGTCAGCCATCAGTACATCATTGCGGCGCAGGCCGAGTCGAGCGTCGACTTGCCCTACGGGTTGTGGGGCTGCCCCGGCGGCGCGGGCGACCAAGTCCAAATCATCACGAAGGAGCGAACCTACAGTCCCGATACGCAGACCGTCTGCTTCGATTACCAGACCCTCGGCGACGAGCTCGATGGCGCGCACCTCTCCTGGCGCTTCTATGCGAGCGCGTACGGCAGCCGTTCGAGCGGCGACGGCAGCTACTGGTCGAGCTATCAAGCCATCAGGCATATCTACTACGGCCCCGACTGGAAGAAGGTCATCTCGCCGAACTGGAAGTTCATTACCGACGTCCGCGCTGGTAAGCTCGCCGATTTTACGTGGATAACGCCGGTCTGCAACGACTCCGATCACGTCAACTGCCCAGGCGGCTTCGGGCCGTCCTGGGTCTCGGCGCTCGTCAACACGGTGGGGAAGAGCAAGTTCTGGGACTCGACGGCCATCTTCGTGCAGTGGGACGATTGGGGCGGCCTCTACGATCACGTGCCGCCGCCGTTCGAAGATTACGACGGCCTCGGCTTCCGCGTTCCGCTGCTCGTGATCTCGCCGTACGCGAAGCAGAACTACGTCTCGCACGTTCAGTACGAAACGGCGAGCGTCTTACGCTTTGCCGAGGATCTTTGGGGTTTAGGTCAGCTCGCGGCGGCCGACAAACGCGCCAACTCGCCGGCCAACGACTGCTTCGATTTCTCGCAGGAGCCACGCCCCTTCGTAGAAATTCAAGCGCCGAAGCCGCCGAAGTTCTTCATGCGCCAATACGGCGAGTACCAAGCCCCGGACTACCAGTAGCCTTTTTGCGCTCGCGCTCAGGATGAGAATAGCTACTCCGTGTCGACGGGCTTGTAGGACTCCGACTGGCGCTCGAAATAGGCGCGCGAATATTTCGACGGAATCGCGCTGAAGCTCCGCGGCGGCTGCTTAAAGTTAAAGCAGTCGACGATGCTGTGCGCGCGCGCGTCGGTCGTTCCGAGGCTGCCTAAATCCCAGTTGTTCTCGATGAACTTCAGAATGCTGCCGAACTCGTACTGCGTCTGCGAAACGTGGCCGCCTTGGCTTTCGGTTCCCTTGCGCGCGTACGTCGAGATTAGAAGCATCGGAACCCGAAATCCCAAGCCGCCCCAGTGATCGAAGAACGGGGGCGGAACGTTATCGTAGAAGCCGCCCCAATCGTCCCAAACGACGACGATCGCGGTGTTCTTCCAGTACGGGCTCTCACCGATCGCGTTCACGACGCTCGCGATCCACGATGGTCCCGTATCCGATGCGTCGCCGGGATGATCCGAGTTCGTGCTGTCGGGAATCAGCCAAGAGACGGCCGCAAGCCTTTGATATTGAATGTCGCTGAAGATCGCTTTCTCAAACGGCGGCGACGTCGTGACGTTGGTGCCCCATTCCGGTCCGTAGCGCACGGCCGCGATCATGTCGAAGGCGTTCCAATAGCCGCCCACGCCGTTCTTTACCGCCGGCGAATAGTATTTCCACGAAACCGACTTGGCGTCGAGCAGGTCGCGCAGCGTATCGTAGTTTTCGGAGGGCGCAAAGTCTTTCGTGCATGGGAAGGGACCGGCTCCGCCGCGGTACTGTATGACGCTTCCGGTCCACTTCAGGAACGAGGTGACGGTGCCCGGCTTTGCATCGCAGCCCCAAGGCCGCGATGTCGGCGAGTCGACGAGGCTTTCATTCTCGCTTGGATCGATCGTGGTTGCGCCGCGAATAAGGTCTTGATGCGCCGTGAAGCTGCCGCTGCCTTGCGTCTGGAAGAAGTGATTGGCAAGCACGTACTGCCCAGCGATGTCCCAGTACGGCGCGATCTGGCTCGGATTGACGTATTGATACGGGCGCCTCCCGGCCTTGCTTCCCTTGCATTTCCCTCCGCCGCCTTCAAGATTGAAGCCGTCCATCTTTCCGCCGTCGTAATCTTCGAGATAGCCCTCATAGGAATGGCCGAAATCGCAGATCTCCACGAGATTGGCCTCGTGCAGCTTGTAGCTTTTCGGTCCGCTCGGCGTCTTCATTTCGCCGACCGTCGTGCCGTCCGCTCCGGGAAAGGTCGCGAAGAAATCGTTGAGACTGCGATTCTCTTGAATCATCACGATGACGTGCTTGACGTAGCGGGAGCTCGCGTGCCCTGATTCGCGCAGCGTCAGCGGCGGCAACGCCGTGCCTGCCGGCGTTGCGGAATTGCCGGCACACGCAGTCATGGCGAGGGCGGCGATCGCCGCAAGTAGCGCGCGGGTCAAGGGCTGCGATTTCGACGGGTGCTTTGACCTCACCCACCGCCGCGGCGCAAGCGGGCGAGCAGCTCGCCGAGATAATCGGGCTCGCCGGCGAGCTGATGCGCACGATATTGCGCGGGGTCGAAGAGCCAATCGGGCAGCGCGGCGGGGAGTCCAATCTCGTCGTTCTGGACGTCGAACTCATAGACGAGCGGCGCATCCTCGTACGTCCAAATGGCCCGCGTTACGACCCAACAGCCGAGTACGTTGCGAAAGTGCACGGTGACGTCGGTCGGGCTGACCGGCGCTTTTGGCGTCGGCGCGTACCTGCCGACGAAGTGTGCCTTTACCAGATCGTGTGACTGCACGTCGATCCAGAGATCGCGCAGGTTATGCTTCTCGGGATCGCTGCGCGGATGCAGTTCCAAGTGATACGCTTCGTGCCCGTCGATCTCTTCGATCGGGGGAGTCTGCGCGGTCGTCGTCCCGATCGTGTATGAAGGCGTCGCGACGGCGACGACCGTTGCAATCGTCTTTAGGCCGGCGAGATCGGGAAGCATCGTAACGCCGCCGGGCGGCGCGACGTGCACGGAAGAGCGGAACGTCCATGCAAACGGGCCCAAGAACTCGGGGAGGATCATCGCCGGCGGAAGCTTTCCGCTTGGAATTGGATCGCTTACGTTCTCCATGCCGTCGGAGAGGCGAACGGCGTAGCGATGCACTTCAACCGACGACGACTCGCCCGTGTAGTAGCCCATCGGCCGCTCCGTTATGTGCCAGGTCGCCGTCCAGATCGCGTAGGGCGGGACCGGGTAGGACTGCAGCCGGCGAAAGGCGGCATCGAAAATGCCCTGGGCCGGGGGAAGCTGCGTCCCTACCGGCTCTTGCGCCTGCAGCACGATCTTCATCGCGTCGAAATCGACCGTGTAGGCATAGTGGCGCAGAAACTCGCTCGAGACGGCGCCCCAGACGGTGAAGGGAAAGAGCGCGAGCGGGCTTCCCTGCGGCGTGTAGATGCCGGCAACGTTCTGTTGCACGGCCGTTCCTACCGCGAGGCGCTGCGCCACGAACGGCACCGCAGTCACCGCTCCGCCGCCGCCGACACCGGTACCGGCTCCGGCTTCGTTCAGCCGAATGCCGGCCGCGCGAAGGAGCTGCGCCGACGGCATCAGGCCGCCGCCGGCCAAACCGGAATCGAAGAGAAAGAGTCCCGCCGGAGCCTCGTTCACTTGCGCTCGCGCCACGACGAAATGATCGCCCACGAGGTAGAATGGCTCTATCGCCGCCTGCGCCTGCGCGGCTGCGGCCTCGAATGCCGCCGAGACCTGACGCGATCTCGGCCGTAAGATCAGCTCGTTATTCGGATAGTCGATGGTCACCAAGAAGCGCTCAAAATAGGTCGTGCCGACGATTCCATCGATCTTGAGGTGCGGAAAGAGCGCGGAAGCGTTCGTGTTCATCACGTGTACCGGGACGTCGTAGGCGGTGGCGCCGCCGAGCGCTAGCGAGGCGAGCATTCCGCTTTGCATCGGCGCGCGCCGGCCCCCCGCGAAGACGCCGGTGCCGGCGCTGCTCGTCTTCACGCCGAGCTTCTGCGCGAAGCTCGTTTCCAGCTCGACGTCGGCGCCCGTGTCGACAAGAAAGTTCGCGCTTGCGCCATTGGCGACGACGCGCACGACCGGGAGCGGGTCGGCGGTGACGAAGGGCACGTGAGCCTCCGCGCGATCGAGCATGACGCGCCGCGCCCCCTCGGCGCGCCGCCGCTGAAGCTCGGCGAACAGATGCGACGCGCGCACGTCTTGAGGGTCGGCGTAGAGCAGTGAGTCCAGAAGCGGCTCGGCCGCCCGCAGATCGTTTTCGTAGAGAAAGATCGCCCCGAGCCCGAGCTTGGCGTCGGGGTCGGAGGGATTCGTCTTCAAGACCGCCTGGTATGCCGCGGCCGCGGCCGTAAAATCGCCGCGTGCAAAGAGCGACGCGGCGGAATCGTCGCGATCCGAACCAGAGGATGTCGCGGCGATGAGCGTAATTGCCGCGATGGCAAAGCAGTGTGGCACGGACTAGTTGGGTGGGCTGACCGATTCGGCAAAAGGCTCATTCGGAGCACCGCGTAGGGCTGCTTTGCGATTTCCCCCCGCGGGATAACTCCACAGATCGAACCGTTTGCGGCAAGCGATATTCCCGCCGATGACGTCGATGGCCGGGCCGCGGTGCACGACGTCCGGCACGACGACGTCGGTTCCGGCATGGCACGACGGATCGAGCAAATGCGTGCGGCCGACGACGGATCCAACCGCTCCAACGAAATCGGTGCGATAGACCACGGTCGTGTCGCCGCTTGCGGACGACTGATCGGTGAGGCCGATATGCGCGCCGTCCCAGAGTGCGGCGCCCGCGAAGTGGATCGTCGCGCCTTTGAGCGATTCCGAGCGAAGTGTCTTGCCGCCGCGCGGCAGCTCCGAAACGCCGTAACCTGCGCCGCTGACGAACTGGCCCTCGACGAAGACGTCTCCTTTGTCGTCGTACGCCGGCGGCCAAAGATCGTGGAGCGTGGAGGACGTAAAGGTCGCCGGCGTTCCGGCCGCGTTCTTCCAGATTTGCAGCGAGCCGGGACCGTTCTTCGTGTAGAGGTTCGCGACCGCAAGGTCTCCGGTCGCGGCATCGATCGCACAGCCGATTGGATAGCCGCCGGTCTTCAAGCGCTTGATAGGCGCCTTTCCGCCATGCGCGTATTCGACGACGTCGAGCCCTTGCAGCTCGGTGATCCAAACGTTATGCGAGGCATCGACGCACTGCCCCGAGGGGCGCCGCAATCCGGTCAGCTGCCCGACCGCGGCGTGAGTTGCGAAGTTATAGACGAATACGTCGTTCGTATCCCAATCCGAAACGTAGAGTAGCGCCGCTTGCGCGGCGGCTGCGCTCGGCTGCGTCGCATTGAGGTCAGTCGCGGGCGGAGCCAAAGCCGTGGTCGCCGCTGCGCAGCCGGCGAGCAACGTCATTGCAGCGCCGGTGAGGAACCTCGTGCTAAAAATACTGCCCGTTGCTTAAGGCGAGGCCCTGCGTGCCGTTGTTGCCGACGTCGATCTTCTCGTGGAGCACGTTGGGGCTTCCGTTGGGGTTATTGAGCGGAAAGCGGATCTCGTAAACCGTTCCCTTCTCCAAGGTAGAAACGAGCAGCTTGTGCTCCGGCTCGGTTATGGCGATCTGCGTAGGAGTTCCCGAAACTCCAACCTCGAGCGCCGGAGTGTTGCTGCCCGCCGCAAAGACGTCGATGCGGTTGGTCCCGCCGGTCTCCACGGCGAGGATCGTGCCCGTAGTTGAAACGATGACGCCTTGCGGCTGATTGAGCTGCATGCCGAGGTCGCGGCCGACGATCGATCCGGGCGCGAACTCCTCGATGCTGCCGTTATAGTAATAGTAGTTGCGGTACGCGACGTACAGGTTGCCGCTCGAGTCGAAATCCATCCCGTCAGCTTCCGTTCCCAACGTCTGTAAGATTTTGTGCGGCGTGGTGTGGCCGTGCAAAAACTCGACGACGGTGCCGTTGTTCGCATTGCCCACCCAGAGGTTGCCTTTGCGGTCGACCAGCGGGTAGAGCGGGCGGCTGAGATTGCCCGAATAGGTGGCCGACGGCGAGAGCGAGCCTTGCGCGTACTCAGTCACGCTGTTGTTGCCGTCGTTGGCAACGTAAAGATTGCCGTGCCGGTCGACGTATAAGCCATACGCGCCGGAGACCCCGTCGCTGATCATCCCGATCGGCGGCGGGTTCTTGCCCTGCTCGGGATAGATGAGGACCTCGTCGCCGTCGGCGACGTAGACGAACGCGCTGTCGCTTTTCGCTGCCGGCGAGATCCAGCCGGGCCCCGCAGCCTGCGCAGGCTGAGCTGCCGGTGAAGGATAGATCGCCGGTACGCGGTCGCTCGTCGGCTTTCGGCTGATCGCCGCGCCGTAGGGGCCGTCGAAGCCGCTAATCTTCGCCGTGGCCGTTCCTCCGATCGGAAACTTGTAGAGCGCGACGTTGTTCCGGTTGGCGTCCGGGCCGATCACGCTTCCGCCGTGAATGGCGTACCCAACGACGTCGTGCGCGCCGGAGAGCAGCGTCGTGCCGACGACCTCGCCGGCCGCACCCGTCGTCCGATAGATCGCGGAGTGCTCCGAGTTCAAGTACTCCTGATCGCCGACGTCGACGTGGCGGCCGTCCCACTGCACTTTGCCGGGAAAGTAAATCGTCGCACCGGTGAGCGTGATGCTGGTGAACTTCTTCTTGCCCGCGGGCAGCTCGGCGAACTGGAAGGCGCCGGCGGCATTTCTCCCGTCGAGGAAAAGGTTTCCGGCGTCGTCGTAACCGCAAAAATAGACGTAGTAGATTTCCGCGTCCGTCAGAATCTTCGGACTTCCTTTCGCGCCGCGGTAGATGGCGATGCTTCCCTGCGCGCCGTCGGTCTGATAGACGTTTGCCACGGCGAGGTCGCCCGTAGTGGGGTCGACCGAGCACCCGAGCGGATAAACGTTCGGATCTTGCAGCGAGCCGATCGGCGAGCTTCCGCCGTGTGCGTACTCGACGATGCTCGCTCCGAGATTGTTGGTGATCCAAACGTCGCCGGCCCGATCGTTGCAGACGCCGTCCGGACCGTCGAAGCCGGTCAACGTTCCGACCAGAGCGTTGTCGCTGTAGACCAAAACGTCGTCGGCGTAGTAGTTGGAGACGTAGAGCAGGCCGCAGGGCGGAATCGAGCCGTTATACGGACATCCCGCATCGGGATTTGCCGCCATCCACGACGCCGTCCGGTTCGGTTGCATGACGCCTGCGGCGCGTACGGCGCCGCTGCGTTCCACGACGGGGAGACCGGCGCTCATGGGGTTCGAGGCCGGCGCGCTACATGCGCCGAGAAAGAGGGAGAGCGCGGCGAGTGCGCGCGTGACGGAAGCTGAGGTCTGCATCGACAAAAACCTCCCCGGTTTGGTTCGCGTCGGCGGCCAAGCAACCTGCCGTCACCAAAGGTCGGGCATCAGCCGCTCCGAAAGTAGAGTGTATCCCAAAGGAGCTGCCCCCGATGAAACGTCCGTCCTCGTTCGCGATTTGGAGCCTCGCGTTAGCGATCGTTACCGGATGCCGAAGCAACGTCGGAGGATTGCCGGCGGTTGGGCCGCAGGCTTTCAATCAGGTCGCGACGTCGAACGAAAATTCCGTCGGGCCGAAAGCCTCGGAGCGCGTGATGCCGTTTGGCCGCGGCGTCGGATCGTCGAACACCATCACCGCCGACATGCCGGTTCCGCGCCCCGATACCACACCATGCGTCGTAACGCTCTTTTACCACTACACGTTCAAGAACTTCAGCAATAAGACGTTTCCCTATAAACCGCCGGCTGCGTGTCCCGGGCCGTGGGCGAAAGTCGTCTTCAACTTCGACGTTCGTGTGACCAAGGGCGTGCAGTACGACCGCACCGCGATCCTCTGGGTGGACGGCGCCGTGATCTTCTTTGGAACCACGTCGGAGCCGTCGAACACGCTGGCGCCGCACTGGCACGTGGCTCGCGACGTGACCGATCTGTCGGCGCTCTTCACGCAGCCGTCGAAAGGGCAGATCCAGCTCTGGAACTGCTACTGCACGGGCAGCGGCTTCAACGGCTATCAAGTCGGCAAGGCCTACTTGCAGTTCTATCCGCCCGATAAGAAGTATCCGGCGCCGCGCGTTCCCGACGAGGTCATCGGGCTTCCCTATAGTCCGCCGCTCGGCAACGTCGCGACGCTGCCCAAGACGCCGATGGAGTTCTCCGGCACGCTGCCGACCAACATCGTGCAGGCCTACGTCGACGTCTTCCTACAGTCGCAAAATAAAGAGGAACAATGGTTCATGGACGTTCCGGACAAAGTCTGGAGCGAGTCGGATCACGCGCTCGGTTTCTCGCGCGGCACCGCCTTCCGCGAGGGCGAGATCACCGTCAACGGCAAACCCGCCGGCGTCGCGCCGATCTATCCGTGGATCTACACCGGCGGCATGGACCCTTGGCTCTGGTATCCGATTCCGGGCGTCCAGACGCTCAACTTCGTGCCCTTCCGCGTCGATCTCACGCCCTTTGCGGGAGAGCTTTCCAATGGTTCGATGCAAACCGTCGATGTGAGCGTCTTTCGCGCCTACGATTACTTCAGCGGTGCGGGGGACTTGCTGCTTTACCTCGATCCCAAGCAGTCGCAGGTCACCGGCAAGGTAACGAAGGACACGCTCTCCGCGAAGCGCGATCTCATCGTCGCGGATCACATCAGCTATGGAAGCGGCATAGGGCTCTTTGGCGCCGGCGCTCCGGCACAGGGCTACGTGAACACTCGCAGCCGCACCAATTACACGATCTCGGGCTATGCCAACACGTCGGCGGGCAAGGTCACGACCACCGTGACCGGTTCCGGACTCTTCGTGAACGATCAAACCTTCGACTACACGCCGACCCGGTACGTCCAGCTCGCGACGCAGAACACGCACTTCGACACGACCACCACGAGCCAGAGCGGCTCGACCACGACGAAGGCGTCGGCGTCGTTCGAATACCCGCTCACCGTGAGCTATCCGATCCTGCCGATCGCTTCGGGCTTCCGGCTTCCGGTCAAAGTCTATCAGGGTTACCGCGCCGAGATCACCGATACCGGCAACAGCACTCTCTCCACCCAAACATCGAATACGGTCAAGAGCGCCAACACGCTGCTCTTCAACGCCGGCTTCGGTTTGACGGGCGAGCGCAACAGCACGTCGATCCAGCTCTACACGTATAAGTCGAACCATCCGGCGACTTGCTACGGCAAGCAGATTCAATCGAAGAAGAACGTCGTCACCACAATCACCGAGCCGGGCTGCAGCGCAGAACCGCCGCCGCGGCGTCCACCGAAGGGATAGAGAGATGATAAACAGGGCAGTGGCGTTTCTGGCACTAAGCGCGCTCGTCGCGGCCGGCTGTGCGCAAACTTCGCCCGGCTCGGGCGGCGCCGCGGGGACGTTGCCAGATAATTCGGCAAAGCGAGGGAGCTCGACGCCCTTTACGTTCTCGCACGTCATCATCGTCGTGCAGGAGAACCGCAGCTTCGATAATTTCTTCGCGACCTTCCCCGGCGCCGACGGAGCGACGGAGGGGTGCATGAAGAACACGTCGCCGTCGCGGCGTCTGCCCTCGTCGCGCCCGCTTTCCAGCTCCGGCTGCCCGCCCGGAGACACGGAAATCGCGCTCAAAGAGGGCGGCCTGACGTTCGATAGCCTCGGACACGAGCATTTCTCGTTCGAGAAAGAGTTCGACAACGGCAAGATGGACGGCTTCAACCTCGTGCAGCGCGCGCTGCGAAAGGGCTACAAGATTCCCGCCGGGACCTATGGCTACCGGTACGTCAATCCCGCCCAGATCGCGCCGTACTGGACGATCGCGCAGCAGTGGGTGCTGGCCGATCACATGTTCACGACCCAAGGCAGCAGCAGCTTTACCGCGCATCAAGACATCATCGCCGGCGGCACGCCGGTCGGCGACAAGGGGTACAACGTCATCGACTTTCCCAGCCCGTCGTCGTGGGGATGCAATGCGAAGCCTGGAACCGTGACCTCGATAATCGGGCCGAAAGGCAATTATAAACGCGACCAAGGCCCCTTCCCGTGCTTCACCTACGAAACGGTTCGCGACCTGCTCGATAATGCGGGCCTCACGTGGCTCTATTTCACCAACACCTCGAACGCCGACGTTTGGAATGCGTTCGACGCAATCAAAGCGGTGCGCGAAGGCTCGGAGTGGAGCACGAACATCGTGATCCCGGAGACGAAGATATTTCAAACGATCCAGTACGGCGAGCTGCCGAACGTGGCGTGGGTCATCCCCGACGCCGTGAACTCGGACCATCCCGGAAACCACTCCGACACCGGACCGTCGTGGGTCGCCGACGTCGTCAACGCTGTCGGCGAAAGCTCCTATTGGGATTCGAGCGTCGTCATCGTCGTGTGGGACGACTGGGGCGGTGAATACGACAACGTTCCGCCGCCGCAGCTCGACGGCCAGGGGCTGGGCATGCGCGTCCCGATGCTCATCGTGTCGCCGTACGACCGTGAGACCTCGTCAAGCCAGCTGGGTTACATCTCCCACACGCAGTACGAGTTCGGCAGCATTCTGAAGTTCATGGAGCAGAACTGGGGCCTCGGGAGCCTCGGAACGAGCGACGTTCGGGCGAACAGCATCATCGACAGCTTCGATTTCACGCAGGCTCCCCGGCCGTTCACGCCCATCAGTACGAAGTATTCGAAGGCGTTCTTCGAACGGCAGAAACCCTCGGGCCTGCCGCTCGACGACGAGTAGCCCCTTTCTTGCGCTGACCCACCTTGTCATCCTGAGCCCTTCGACTCGCTGCGCTCGCTCAGGACAGGCGCAGTCGAAGGACGAACTGCTGTCTACTGAACGCCGATCTTCTGGTTCGCGTTGTTGAGCAGGTAGATCTTGTCGGCGTGCCGGACGCCGAGCGCCTTTTGATCGTAAATGATTCCGACGTATTGGCCCGGCTTGACCTTGCTCATTTGATACGTGGTCTTGCCGTCGGCCGAAAAGACCTGATCGAACTTGGGCAGCAGCACGAAACTCAAGATTTGCTTGGTGCGCGGGTCCTCTACTTTGATATTCTGGGTCGAGACGTGAGTAACGATTCCGTAGAAGGTCGGAGTGGTCGCCGCCGACGCGGCCGGCGGCACGGCGCTGCAGAGCGTCGCCAGCGCCAGGGCGGAAGCTCGAAGAACTGTTGAATATCTCATGCCATCGGGTGTACCCACGGCGCGGGCGGTTTACGCCGCAAGTACGGCGAAGGGCGACGGGTGGAAGCGACGCTCTTTGCCGACGGCGGATCGCGCGGCAATCCCGGCCCCGCCGCCGGCGCGGCCGTGCTCATCGATCCGTCGGGCGAGCTCCTGGAAGAGATCGGCGCCTACCTCGGTATCGCGACGAATAACGTCGCCGAATGGACTGCGCTCGTGCTCGGTCTCGAAGCCGCGTCCAAACGCGGCATACAACGCTTGGCGGTGCGCCTCGACTCAGAGCTCGTCGTCAAACAGCTGCGAGGCGAATACCGCGTGAAGCACGCCGGCCTGCAACCTTTCTACCGGCGCGCGCAGCAGTTGCTGCGCGGCTTTGCCGAAGTCGAAATCCGTCACGTGCCGCGAAAGCAGAACGCCGTCGCCGACCGGTTAGTGAACCGGCTGCTCGACCGGGAAGCGAAAGCGGCGGCACGGTAGGGCGAAAGCATGCGGCGGTTTCCTATCGAGATCCTCATCGTCGTGCTCTGCGTCGTGATGCTGGCGTTGGGCTGGCGCATCTATGGAATGGGCGAGATGGGGCGTTTCGGACCGGCAATTCACGCGCAGCATGCTCCGAGCGTCCTCATCGCGCGCATGACGGTACGCTATACGAAGCCGCCGATTTACCAAGAAGAGTACCGCATGTCGGACATCGAGGGCGTCTCGACCTTTCAATATCGCATTCGCGGGGTGAAGGGCCATCAGATTACCGTTACCGCGCCGCCGGCGCGCGTCTACGACGTCAGCTTTTTCTTCGGAAGGCTCGGCCAGGACGGAGTTTGGCAGCTCGTCAACAAACCGCCGCTGCCGAACGCCGACGCGTACTACACGATCTACGTAAAGCAGCTTGCCGACTACAAACAGGGCGAACGCACCGTGACGTTTACCAATCCCGAGTATTGGGCCAAGAAGGCCGGCCAGCAATTTCAGATAGACCTCTCAAAGGGCGTGCCGAAGAACCTCGTCTATATCGCGAGCCAACAGGCCGGCGACGCGCACTACGAGCAGATAGTCACCGACTTCCGCGACTTCGGGCCCGACGAGTTCCGCCATAACATTGAGCTCGCGCAGGCCCGCATCCGCGCCATGCATGGCTAGGACTTGTCATCGCGCGGAACACCCCCGTCTTTGCCACCCTGAGCGAAGGCGCTGCCCCTCTTTGTGATCTGAGCCCTTCGACTCGCTACGCTCGCTCAGGACAGGCTCCGGCGCACCCCAGTGCTTGTCATCTGAGCCCTTCGACTCGCTACGCTCGCTCAGGACAGGCTCCGGCGCACCCCAGTGCTTGTCATCCTGAGCCCTTCGACTCGCTACGCTCGCTCAGGACAGGCTCCGGCGCACCCCAGTGCTTGTCATCCTGAGCGGAGGCGCGTAGCGCCGGAGTCGAAGGACGACGGACGCACGACGCAGGACGATCCGCTAGCGACGGCACCTCTCCGCCGCAGATTAGGGGGCGTGAAGGTTTTCTATGTTTACATGGTGCGCTGCTCGGATGGCTCGTTCTACGTTGGGGTCACGAACGACTTAGAATACCGCGTAGGTCAGCATAACTTTGGAGAGGATCCCGGATGCTACACGTATACGCGACGGCCCGTGGAACTCGTGCATGCTTCCGAGTTCCACTGGGTCGAAGAAGCCATCCGGTGGGAGAAGCAGCTAAAGGGCTGGAGCCGCGCGAAGAAGGAAGCACTTGTACTTAATGATTGGGAGAAAATTCATAACCTCGCCCGCTGCAAATCGGCGCGCCCTTTGTCATCCTGAGCGGAGGCGCGCAGCGCCGATCACCATTTGTCATCCTGAGCGGAGGCGCGCAGCGCCGACCGCCATTTGTCATCCTGAGCGGAGGCGCGCAGCGCCGAAGTCGAAGGACCGCTCGAATGGCCTCCGTCCTTCGTCCTTCGACTGCGCTCCACTTCGCCTCGCTGCGCTCGCTCAGTGTCGCTTCGCTCAGGATGACAAGCAGAAGGCGCGGAGCCTGTCCTGAGCGAGCGTAGCGAGTCGAAGGGCTCAGGATGACAAATGGTTCGTCCTCGTCCTTCGACTCCGCGCCTACGGCGCTTCGCTCAGGATGACAAATGGTTCGTCCTCGTCCTTCGACTGCGCTCGCTGCGCTCGCTCCGCTCAGGATGACAAGGCCTGCGGCGCGGAGCCTGTCCTGAGCGAGCGTAGCGAGTCGAAGGACTCAGGATGACAAACGGTATGGGGAGGCGCTTGACGATGCGGGGTCTCGTCGCGCTGGCGTTGCTCGCGGTTGTTGCCTTCGAGACGTACAAGTTCGTCGAGAGCCCCGCGAATCAGCTCTTCGGCAAGACGCTGGTGAGCGGTCCCAAGAACGAACGAGTCGTCGCGCTTACCTACGACGACGGGCCGAACCCCCCGTACACCAACGAGATCCTCGACGTGCTACGGGCCGAGCACGTTCGCGCGACCTTCTTCGTCGTCGGCCGCGCGGTGCAAGCCTACCCGGGCGTCGTGCGCCGCGAGGTCTTGGCCGGCGACGCGCTCGGAAATCACACGTGGAGCCACGGCCACCTGCTGCTCTACGACGGAACCGGGCTGCGCCGCACGCTCGAACGCACCGATCAAGCCATCTTTGCGGCGACGAGAATCCATACGCGCATCATGCGCCCGCCCTACGGTGCGCGTGACTGGCTGGTGCTCGACGAGGTGCGAAAGCTGGGCTACACGCCGGTGATGTGGTCTGTTCCGCTCGCCAACGACTGGGAGTATCCGTCGGCGCGCGTGATCGCCGCGCGCGTCACGCGCTACGTCGGCGACGGCGCAATCATCGATCTGCACGACGGGAACCAGGGGATTCTCTGCGCGCGTATGCATGTGGCGCCGCACGTTTGCGATCGCAGCGCGGACGTCGAGGCGACGCGCCTGATCGTCGAAACCCTCAAACGCAAAGGCTACCGATTCGTCACAATCCCCGAGCTCTTGCAGATTCGTTAGGCGTAGAGTCGTCCGTGCAGCCGAATGAACCCATCGGCATGGCGATGAGCCGGGTCGTGATGCGTCCAATGCACGACGGGAGGGCGTCCCGGATCGTGAACCATTTGGCCACGCACTTCGATGCGATCCCCCGCGCGAACGGGGCAACGCGGGGCAATCGAGACGTTGTCGACAATCTCGAGCTTTCCCGCGCTGGTCTGGGCGTCGAAGGCCTCGTGCATCGCATGCGTCCGCGATCCGTAGAAGAAGCGGGGCGCCGATGCGACCGTCGCGGTAAAGTCCACCCAGGCGGGGGCCGTGCCGGCGTATGCAGCAGCCAAGTCCATCGCCGCTCCGATCACGCGACCAGGCGGCGCCGACAAGGGGAGCGCCGCGAGTGGGGAAGCTATAGCGGGTGAGGACGATTCGGACGGCGCGCTTGAGCCTCGTACCCGTGACCTCGGCGAATGCCGAAATTCTTTGGCGGCTGCTTCAAGAGCCGGATCTGCGCGACTATCAGGACCTTCCCGACGTCGATCGCGTCCACTTCCTTCGCATCGTAGCGGCGCGTCCGGCACGCTTCGGCCCCGGCGCGGTCGGCAGGTTTGAGTGGCTGCTGCACAACGTAGCGGGTGATGGTGCGCCGCTGGGCTGGATCTCGCTGCGGGTCGCCGAAGCGACGCGCGAGACGGCCGAAGTCGGCTACAGCGTCGTGCACGCGCATCGTGGCAAGGGCGTGGCGAGCGAAGCAGTGGCAGCGCTCGTCGAAGAAGGTTTTCGGCTTGGTGGTCTGCGCGAGATCAAGGCCTACTGTCTTCCGGAGAACCTCTCGTCACGTGCGGTCTTACGCCACAACGGCTTCGAAGAGAAAGGCACGCTCTCGCGCGGCGCAACCGTCCAAGGAAAGCCGGTCGACGTCATCGTTCACTCTCTCGATCGCGAGCGCTGGGCCGCGGCCCTCACTGCGAATCCGGCGGCCACTCGATCGTGATGTCCGCCTCGTGGAACCCGGCATATCTCTGGGTCAACGCTCCCCGCAGATAGGCTAACAACGGCTCCCGAACTACACGAACGGTGATTCGTTCGGCGATTTCCGCAAGCGGGACCCAGTCGATTCCCACGACGTGATCGCTTGCCGTCCTTCGACTGCGCTCCACTTCGCCTCGCTGCGCTCGCTCAGTGTCGCTCCGCTTAGGATGACAAGGGCTCTGGGGGTCCGTTGTCGTCCTTCGACTGCGCTCCACTTCGCCTCGCTGCGCTCGCTCAGTGTCGCTCCGCTCAGGATGACAAAGCTCGGCGGGGTCCCTTGTCATCCTGAGCTTGTCGAAGGATGATCCGCCATCAACGATCGCGATGCGGAACGTTACGTTGAGGAAATGCATCGCGCCGTCGTAGCTCTCGCTGACGTATGCGACCTCGTCGGCCTCGACGCGCAGACCGGTCTCTTCGAAGACCTCGCGCACGACAGTCTCGGCGAGCAGCTCGCCCGGCAACTGACGTCCACCGGGAAGATTCCAGAGCGGCTGCGCGTGGTTGGGATAGCGCGACGCAACCAAGAGCAATCGTTCGTCGCGCACCAGGATGCCGGTCGCCAGATGAATCACGCGACCGTGGCCTCGATGATCGCGAGCGTCCGCGCGGCGGTGCGCTCCCACGTAAACATCTCCGCGCGCGAGCGCCCGCGCAGGCTCAGCTCTTGCGCGTAGGCTGGGTCGCCGGCGACGCGGAGGATTGCGCCCGCGAGCTGTGCCGGCGCGTCGGGGTCGACATAACAGACTGCATCGCCCCCCGCTTCGGGAATGGAGGAGGCGTTCGATGCAACGACCGGCGCGCCGTAGCTCATCGCCTCGAGCACCGGCAATCCGAAGCCCTCGTAGCGCGATGGAAAGGCGAGCAGCGTGCAGCCGCGATAGAGCGCCGCGAGCGAATCATCGTCGACGAATCCGAGCTCGACGACGCGCGGTGCCGCGATCGGCTGCCAGCCCTCGAGCCGTGTCGTTACGACCAGCGAGAGATCCGGCCGTTCCCGCGCGACGATCTCCATCGCGGCGAGCAGCGTGTCGAATCCCTTGCGTCGCTCCGCCGTTCCGACGTATAACACGTATGGCTGCAGCGCGGCGACGTCGAGCACGACCGGTACCGGCGCCCGCGGCGGCTCGACGCCGAGTGGGATCGGCAAGATCCGTTCGAGGGGAATGTCTAGCTCGCGCGCGAGCTCGGCCTGCGCGAAGCGCGAGTCGGTGATCAGTGCCCGGCAGCGCTGCGCGGCGGCTCGAAAGATCGCTTGAGTCTGCGGCGCATAGTCGGGGACGACGAAGTTCGACGCATCGTGCAGCGTCGCGGTTGCGGGAAGAATGAAGCGGGTCCAGCTACATCCGTTGAACGGAAACCAGAGCGCGTCGAGCCCGGCTCGCGCGTGCCAACGCCGCGAAACGACGCGATACGGCCGGTTTTCGAGCTCGGCCAAATAGCGGCCGCGCACCGTCCAGGTATGCCATTCCGGCACGATCAGCGTGACCTCCACGCGGTCGCGCGCCGTCTTCCACCAGGCACGTAGAATCTGCCGAAGATAGCGGCCGATGCCGCGCCGGTCACCGGGAAGGTTCCACGCATCGACGCCGAGGCGAATCATCGCGCGACCTCGCGAAAGAGCGCCAGGTGCCGGCGTGCGCTTTCGTCCCAGCTGAAACGCTTCACGCGCTCGAGGCCGGCGTTGCGGAGCCGCTCGCGAAGAGGAGCGTCGTCCGTCACGCGCCGCAACGCCTCGGCCCATGCGCCGGCATCGTCCGCGGGGGCGTAGAGCGGCGCGTCGCCGCCGATTTCCGGCAGCGAACTCGCCTTCGATGCGACGACCGGCGTTCCACAGGCCATCGCTTCGAGCATCGGCATGCCGAAAGTCTCGTGATACGACGCAAGCGTCAGCGCAATCGCGCCGCGGTAACAGGCGCGCAGCGTTTCGTCCCGTCCCGCGATCAAGTCGTCGCCGAGGTTTCCGGCGTGGACGACGCCGGGCAGCTCCGGCGCGCGCGGACCGGCGACCGCGAGCGCGGGTCCGCTTCCGTCGGGCCACGCGCGACGATAGGCCTCGTAGAGCAATGGAAAGTTCTTGCGCGGCTCGCCGATCGGATCGCCGACGAAGAGCAGAAACGGTAGGCCGGAGAGCGCCGGCGGAAGCGGCTGCACCGCTCCGGGCGCAAACGACGCATCGACGCCGTGCTCGATGACCTCGATGCGCTCGAGTGGAACGCCGAGCAGCTCGTGCACTTCGCCGCGCCCGAAGAACGAGACGGCGATCACTCGCGTCGCGCCGGCGGCCGATCGAAGAAATGGCTGCTGCGCACGCTCGCGCCGTTTGCGATCGGGATTCGGATAGCGAAAGGGGACCGCGTCGTGAATCGTTGCGACGTTCGGAAGCCCCGAGGAGAAGAAGGTGCCGTTTGCGGGATGCCAGATCGCATCGAGGTTTGGCTCGACTCGCGCCGCGACGGAGAACCGATCGCTGCCGAGCGCAAGCGCGTAGGCCGCGCGCCGGCGTCCCGGGAAGGGTCCGTCGGCGAGCAGCGTGAGCGCGACGTCGTCGCATGCGGCGAGCCGCCGAAGTATCGCGCGCGTGTAACGCCCGATTCCCCGCGTATCTTCGGCGATCACCCGCGCGTCAACCGCGAGGCGCAAAGGCGGCATCGCGCCGACTTCGAAGCTACCCGCATGGTGTCATCCTCCGGGTGACCGAAGTCGCCGCTCACCTCATATTGGGTCCGCGTGAAGAGCCGTTCTTAGCGGCCATGCTCGATTCGATCGCCGGCGCCGCCTCGATGCTCATCGTCAACGACAACGCTCCCGATCCCTCGCCGCACACGGCAACTTTGAACGCAAGCCCCTTCGGTGAAGAAGGCCGGCTCGTCGTCGACCGGACGCCCTTCTCGGGGTTCGCCGAAGCGCGCAACGTTTGTCTGCGGGCGCATGCGCAGCACAGCAGCGTGCAATGGGTGGCGTTCGTGGACGCCGACGAAGTGCACGGAGAGCGGGTGCGCGAGATCGCCGCGCATCTCGATCGCGTTCCCGAGGAGTATGATTTCGTGGACGGCTATACGTGGCATTTCTTCGCGTCGTTCGAGTACTACACGTCGATCGAGCGACGGATGATGTTCTTTCGCTATCGGCCGGATCTCCAGTGGAGCGGCGCCGTCCACGAGCGCCTATCCGGCCTAAAGGGGAAGCGAATCGTGCTCCCCTACGTCTACGGGCACTACGGCCACACGCTCGAGCCGCGCCGCCACGCCGAGAAAGGGCGACACTATTCGTCGCTCGGCGCTCCCGGCAATGTGCTGCGGGAAGATCAGCTCGAGGGCTTCGACGTCGTCCGGTACTTTGCGCCGGTCTATCCTCGGCTTCTCCGCTTTACCGGCAAGCATCCCCCGGCGGTGCGAGCGACCCTCGAACGCTTGCGTCCGGGTCTTGCCCTGCATCATGAAACGACCGAGCGAATCGTGAGGAACTTGCCGCCCACTATAGAGCTGCGCAACGCCGTCCGAAAACTGAATTACGAGCTTCGTTGGAAAAGTCGCGCTTTGACGCTGCTTGCCCGCAGGCTTGAACAGTAGGCCTTTTCAGCAAGCCCCCATTGCATGAAGGGGCTAGACGCCTTATACTCGGTCGCTAGAGGGGGGAACCAATGGGGTATCTCGGAACGCCGTGACTCAAGGCTTTCCGCGCCTCGGGCCTTCAATCGTACGTAGACCTCGGCTCGAGGAATGGTTAGGACGCTTTAGGAGCGTCCCAGTTCGCTTTTTGATCGCGCCGCCCGGCTTCGGCAAGACGGTGACGCTGCTGGGCTATTTGTCTCATGCCGGAAGTAAGGCGTTCTACGCTCCGCTCTCCCCGGGCGCAAACGCCAAGAGCATTTGGGAATCGGTCGCGTTTGCGATCGGAACGCCGGGCGCCGGCGGGTCGCACGAGGACGTCGTTCGCGCGCTCGCCGCTCGCGCGCCGGTCGAGCTGGCACTCGATTGCGAGGGCCTTCCGGATGCCGAGGGGGTCGCCGCGATCCTCCGCCTCATCGACAACGTCTCCGAAGACGTGTCGTTGCTGATCGCAGCCCGGTCGCGCGTCGCGTTTCGCGTCGGCAGCTTGGTCTCGCGCGGATTGGCCGCGCTCTGCGACGTCGAGCAGTTGGCATTCACGCGCGACACAATTCGTCATCTCGCCGAGACGTGCAACGTACGATTCTTCTATACCGACGTCGTGCGGCTCTTGGAATTAACCGATGGATGGCCGCTCGTCGTCAGCTGCGCCGTTCGCAAGGCCGCCGAAGACGGCCGCAGCCTCTACGAAGCCTTTGAAAACTGGCGCACGCGCCGAGCCCATTTCTTCACGGAGTTCATCGCCTCGACGCTGACACAAACGCCGGCGCGCGAGGCCGAATTGGTGCAAAAGCTCATGGCGGGGACGTTGCTCGACGACGGCGAGCTGGAGGCTTTGGAAGAGCAAGGGCTTTTCGTGATTCATACCTCGCACGGGTATCGGCCGCTCCACGTGATCACGCGCAGCCGGTTGCACGATCGCTACGCCTCGAGCGTACAGACGCCGTCGCCGCTGCAGGTGCGCTTCTTCGGGTGGTTCCAGGCCGAGATCGACGGGCGCGCGATCGAGTGGGTTCGGCGGCGCGACCGGCAGATCTTCAAATATATCGCGCTGCAGCCCAGCGGCCGGGTCACTCGCGCCGAGCTGGGCGCCGTCTTCTGGCCCGATTCCGAAAAGCACCTCGTCGCTCAAGGCGTTCGAACGGCCTGTTCCAACATTCGCAAAGCCATCGGCCACGTCGCCGGCTTCGATCGGGTCAGCGCCTACTTTCGGGCGAACGACGAGCTTTCGATCGACTTCGATAACGTCGTCGTCGACGTCCATCGCTTTATGGCACACGTCGACGACGGAGACGAACAGTACGAGCGCGGCGATCGGGAATCGGCCCACAAGCATTACCGCAGCGCGGCGGAACTGTACGGAAATCTCCTGATCGCCGACGCGCGCGAGCCGTGGGTCGCACCGCGGGCCGCGGCGCTCGAGCGGTCTCACAAACGAGTGCTCCAGCGCTTGGAAGAGTTCGAACCAGGTCCGGCGGTCGCCGCCGAGTCGTAGTACATGCGCACCCGCCTCATCGGGGCTGCTCTCGTCTTGGCGGCGGTCGTGACGCTCGGCGCGCAGACGGCCGTCGTCGCGCGAACCGGCTTCTTCATGGGCGACTTCCGCGCGTTTTACTGCGCGGCGGCGGTTGCAACGCATGGCGGCGATCCCTATCGCACCGAACCGCTCCGCACGTGCGAAAACAGCATCGGGCCCAAGCGCTTCTTCGAGAAGAACCCCGGCGTCACGATACCCGCGCCGTTGCCCGGCTACGCCGTCGCCATGCTCGAGCCGTTCGCCGCGTTGCCGTTCGGCGTCGCAGCGGCGCTCTGGGGCGTGGTATTGCTGGTCGCGTCGATCACCGCGATCGCGACACTTGTCCGGTTTGCCGCCGTCTCGTGGCACGTTGCGCTCGCGGTCTTTGCGCTCTCGCTCTGCGCGATCTCACTGCCCTTCGGCGAGGTGGTCCCGATTGCGGTTGCGTTCATCTGCGCGGCCGCATACTTTGCGTGGCAGGCTCGCTGGGTAGCCGCAGCGCTCTGCGCCGCACTCGCGATGCTCGAGCCGCATCTCGGGCTTCCGGTCTGCATCGCGCTCGCAGTATGGGCGCCGGCCTCGCGCGTTTCGCTGGCGCTCGCGCTCTCCGTTCTTGGAGCCATCTCAGTTGCGGTTTTAGGTCCGGCGACGAATCTCGAATACTTCACGAGCGTGCTGCCCGCTCACGCGATCTCCGAAGTCGCCCGCGACACGCAATATAGCTTGACGGCCGTGCTCTTTTCCGCCGGAACGCCGGAGAACGCCGCGGTGAGAAGCGGGGCGCTCTGGTATCTCGTTATGCTCGCGCTCGGGACGCTGGTGGCCGGCCTGCTGGCAAAGAGGACCGCGAATGCCGCATTCCTCGCCAGCGTTCCGCCCGCGTTTGCGGTCTTTGGAGGCACGTTCATTCACGTCACGCAGATCGCTGCGGCGCTGCCGGCAGCCGTGCTCCTCGTCTCCTACACGAAGGCGGAGTACCGGACGCCCGTGCTAATCGCATTGCTTGCGTTAGCCGCGCCGTGGGCATGGGCCATCTCACCGGCGTTGATGATCGCGCCGGTATTTCCGGTCGGCTACCTTGCGTCGGAGTATTGGAACGGAAGCCTCCGCGCGACGCTCATCGCCACGCTCGCCGCAGCCGCACTCTGGGTCGGCCTCGCGTATCTCGTCGGGATCGCTCCGCACGTCGCGCCGCATCCTGCGCCGGCGATCGATCCGCGGCTGGCCGAGGCAAGCTGGAGCGTCTTCACCGCAAAGAGTTCGACGAACGGCATCGCCGCATGGATGCTGCGCATTCCCACGTGGGCCGGGCTGGGCTTGCTCTTGCTGCTCTTGACTCGCGATTCCGGCCTCTTGAAGTTCAGCAGGTGCGCGATCGCTCGCAATGGAGCAGCGCGCATGACGACCTGCTGCGTCATCCCCGCCTATCGCGCTTCCAAGACCGTCTGCGACGTGGTGAGAAACGCACTGCGCTACGTCGACGCGGTGATCGTCGTCGACGATGGCTGCCCCGAAGGCTCGGGCGATGCCGTCCGCGAGCGGTTTCGCGGGCATCCTTCCGTCCAAGTTATGAAGCGGTCGCGCAACGGCGGCGTCGGAGCCGCGACAAAAACGGGAATCGAACAGGCGCTGCAACTCTCTCCCGATGTTATCGTAAAGCTCGACGCGGACGGTCAGATGGACCCGAGTTACATCCCCGCGATCGCCGAGCTCTTTGCGGGCGATCCCAATCTTGCGTACGTAAAAGGGAATCGATTCCTCGATTCCCGCGTCCTCTCGAAGATGCCCGCGATCCGGCTTTTCGGGAACTCTTGCCTATCGCTCTGTGCAAAATTCGCCAGCGGCTATTGGAACATCCTCGACCCGACGAACGGTTATCTGGCGTTCAACGGCCGCGTCTTGCCGGCGATCAACTGGCAGGGCCTTGCCGACCGTTATTTCTTCGAGATCTCGGCGCTTTGCGAGTTTGGTTTGATTCGCGCGAATGTCGCGGAAGTAGATATGGAAACGACGTACGGAGACGAACCGAGCTCGCTGTCGATATCGAGGACGCTGTTCAGCTTCCCTCCAAAGCTCGCGCGTCTCTTTCTGCGCCGTCTGCTGCTGCAGTACTTCCTATTCGACGTCAACTTGGGCTCACTCTACATCATGCTCGGCGTAGCGCTCTGCGCGTTTGGCGCCGGCTTCGCAGCCTTCGAGTGGGTGCAGAGCGCCTTGACGGGGGTTCCTCGGACGACCGGAACCGTCATGCTGGCGGTGCTGCCCTTCCTTATGGGTTTTCAGCTCTTGCTCAACGCGCTGCTATACGACGTGCAGTTCAGCGCGAAATCGATGCGCGAGGTACTTGGGCAGAAGGTGCGCAGGGAGCAACTGCGCAACGCTGCATTGAATTGAGTAAGGAGTTCCGTAGCCAGCTTTGAAAGCTGTCATTCTCGCCGGCGGTCTCGGCACGCGGATCAGCGAAGAGACGTCGGTGCGGCCGAAGCCGTTGATTGAGATCGGTGGACGCCCGTTGCTTTGGCATATCATGAAGGGTTATGCGGTATACGGCATCAATGATTTCGTGATCTGCCTTGGATACAAGGGGTACATGATCAAGGAGTACTTCGCAAACTTTTATCAGCATAGCTCCGACGTGACGTTCGACCTCCAGTCGAACAAGGCTCGGGTTCATAAGACAGATAGCGAGCCATGGTCCGTGACCTTGGTCGATACCGGTGACGCTACCGAAACCGGCGGCCGTTTGAAACGCGTCGAGCCGTACGTTTCCGGCGAAACCTTTTGCTTCACTTACGGAGACGGAGTGTCAGACGTCGATATCTGCGCGCTGGTGGCATTCCATAAGACGGGTGGGAAGAAAGCGACGGTTACTGCAGTCCGGCCGCCGCCGCGATATGGAGCGCTTGTCTTCGCGGAAGGCGACCTGGTCGTCAGGTTTACTGAAAAGCCGACGGAGATAAGATGTGGATCAATGGAGGCTTCTTCGTCCTGGAGCCGGCGGTCTTCGCCTACATCGAAGGCGATCGTACGCCTGGGAAGGGAGACCACTGGAGACCCTTGCTGGCGAACTCGAGCTTAATGCCCTTCGCCACGTCCGCTTCTGGCACGCGGTCGATACCTTGAGAGACAAAGTGCACCTTGAAGAGCTCTGGGCGGCTGGAAGAGCGCCTTGGAAAATTTGGCCGCAATAGCGGTGCCCTCCGTTTCTAAGTGCGATCGAACCTAGGTTTTTGGCCGGGCAAGCGCGTCCTGATAACCGGGCACACCGGGTTTAAGGGCTCGTGGCTTTCCCTTTGGCTGTCGCAACTAGGGGCAGATGTAGCCGGGTTCGCGCTGCCGCCCAATACCGACCCGAGCTTGTTTTATATTCTGCGAATAGGAGAGAAGGTCTCTTCGCGCTTCGGCGACGTGCGCGACCTCAGCGAGCTCCGAGAAGTCGTGCGCGTAGCTCGTCCCCAGATATTCTTTCACATGGCGGCTCAAGCCGAAGTTCGGGAGGGTTTCGCCCGCCCCGCTGACACCTTCGAGACGAACGTCATGGGGACGGCGCACGCGCTCGAAACTGCTCGTGATGCGGCGGATTTACGCGCAATGGTCGTCGTGACGAGCGATAAATGCTATAGGAACGACGGTCGGCTAACGGGTTACCGCGAGGGGGATCCGCTCGGGGGGGATGATCCATATTCGTGCAGCAAGGCGGCCGCGGAGCTGGTAGTCTCCTCTTATCGGAAATCGTTCTTCGGCGCGAGCGCCTGCGCGATAGCGACCGCGCGTGCGGGCAACGTCATCGGCGGCGGCGACTGGTCGCGTGACCGGTTGGTTCCCGACGTGGTGCGCGCGGTGGTGGAGCGGTCGCCGTTGAGGCTTCGCAACCCAGGCGCAACTCGGCCTTGGCAACACGTGCTCGACTCGCTTGCGGGATATTTGCTGCTGGCGGAGCGGCTCTGGACCGATGGACAGGAGTTTGCGGAGGCTTGGAACTTCGGTCCCCCGCTGGGCGAATCGGTGACAGTCTCCGATTTGGCGGAATCGATCTTCGCTGCATGGCGCGAGGCGCGGTCCTGGGCACACGCGCCGGCGTCCGAACCCGAGCCTCTTCGGCTCGCCGTCGACGCATCCAAAGCGCGCGAGCGGCTCGGTTGGGAGCCGCGCTTATCGCCCGCCGAGACGATCGACTGGACGGTGGATTGGTACAGGGCATGGCATCAGGGCCAGGCGCCGGAAAAGATCAGCGCTCGTCAACTCGAGCGTTATCGGGATCGCGCGCATGTCCGGTAGGTATTGCCGCTTCTGTAGGGCACCCTTGACCGAATCGATGTGTGACCTCGGAATGCAGCCTCCCGCCAACGCATTTCTGCCACCCGAGTCGTCCGGCAAGATGGAGCGGTTCTACCCGCTTCAAGCGTTCGTATGCGGGGTCTGCTTCCTCGTCCAGCTCGAGGAGTTTGAATCGCCGGCCGACATTTTCACCGACTATGCCTATTTTTCGTCGTTTTCGAGCACCTGGCTGACCCACGCGGAGACCTATGCCGTGGAGATGATCGGACGCTTGGCCTTGAACGAGCGTTCGCTAGTGGTTGAGATTGGGAGTAACGACGGTTACCTCTTGCAGTATTTTCACGAGCGTAAGGTCCCCGTGCTTGGTATCGACCCGGCGGTCACCTGCGCGCAGGCAGCCGGCAGCCGCGGGATTGAAACGATGGTTTCCTTCTTTAGCGAGGAAGTCGCGCGGCAGCTCGCCGGCGCCGGGAAGCGCGCCGATTTGCTCGTAGCAAACAACGTCCTCGCGCACGTCCCCGATCTGAATGGCTTCGTAGCCGGCATCGCGGTGCTTTTGGACGACCGCGGCGTCGCCACGATTGAGGTTCCCCACCTTCTCTCGCTCATCGAAAAGACGGAATATGATACGATCTATCACGAGCACTTTTCGTATTTCTCTCTCGGTACCGCCCAGAGGGTTTTCGCGGCCCAAGGGCTCGATATCGTAGACGTCGAGGAGCTGACGACGCACGGAGGCTCGATGCGAATTTGGGTGCGTCACGCAGGCACCGCGCCGGTTGGTGATCGAGTAGCCCAGGTGGTCGCAAGAGAGTCGGACGCCGGCCTGGCTTCGCTCGAGAGATATCGAGCATTTGGAGACGCGGTCGTCAATTCGAAGATCTCGCTTTGGCAGTTTCTTATAGAGAGCAGTCGGAACGGAAAATTGCCGCGGCATACGGCGCAGCGGCAAAGGGCAAACGCTGCTGAACTACTCCGGCTCCGCGCGGCATCCGGTAATACGTCGTGGATCGCAACCCCTATAAGCGGTATCGGTATCTGCCCGGGAGTCACATTCCGGTATATCCGGTCGAGCGCGTTATCGAGACACGCCCGGATTATCTACTGATCCTGCCTTGGAACCTTGCCACCAGATCAGTTCCGACATCGCAGTGATCCGCGAGTGGGACGGGCGCTTCGTCACCGCCATTCCCGAGGTGCGAATCTTCTAAGGTGCTATCATCGGCTGAGCATCGAAGGGGCAATGATAATCGAGGGTAGCCGCAGGAAGACGATCGCGGGAAACTTTGCCGCTTGTTTTCGCGGCGCGAATTTGAAGAAAACGGGCTGATGGCTACCTTTACGCAGGAAAGCATCGTGCGCACGTTGCGCGCCGGGACGATTCGAGGTTTCCATTTCCAGGCGCCGCCGTCGGAAGAAGCAAAGCTGCTAAGCTGCATGCGCGGTGACGCGTTCGACGTGATTCTCGACATACGCGCGGCGTCGCCTACCTTTGGAAAGTGGTGTTCGGTCTCCCTACACGCAGGCGATTGGCTTGGGGTCTACGTTCCGCCCGGATGCGCGCACGCGGTGCAGACGCTCACCGACGGAACGGAGATACTCTATCGCATGTCGTGCGACTACGACGCCAGCGCTGCGCGCGGCTATCGATGGGATTCTCCGGGCATCGCCGTCGACTGGCCCATGACGGATCCAATCCTTTCCGAGCGGGATCGGCTGCTGCCGCTATTTGACCCGGCGAGCGTTGGCTGAATGGCGGTACCTTCGAACCCGCCTCGGATCTACTATACGCGGCCGTCGATAACCGACCTCGAGGTGCGTTATGCGACCGACGCGGCCGCAAACGGCTGGGGAGAGCACTGCTACGACTATGTCCGGCGCTTTGAGGCGGCGTTTCGAGCACACCTCGGCACAGAGACGCCATTGCAACCTCGAGTGCCACGGGGGCGTTGCATTTGGGAATGGCCGGTCTCGGCATCACCTCCGGAGATGAGGTGATCGTCGGCGACGTCAACTGGATAGCGTCGGTGGCCCCTGTAGTGCACTTAGGCGCGACTCCCGTCTTCGTCGACGTTTTGCCGACGAGCTGGTGTCTTAACCCCGACGCGGTAGAAAGGGCGATCACACCGCGCACGAAGGCGATTCTTGCGGTGCACCTCTACGGCAATTTGTGCGACATGGACGCTCTCGAAGCGATAGCGCGGCATCACGGCATCCCCGTGATTGAAGATGCGGCGGAGGCGATAGGCTCTTCGTGGGGCAAAATTTCTGCCGGAGCGCGCGGCATCTTTGGCGCCTTCTCGTTTCACGGCACAAAGACGGTAACGACCGGCGAGGGGGGAATGTTTGTCACGAACGACCCTGCCTTGTACGGCCGCGTAGCGATGTTGAGCAATCACGGGCGAGTTCTCGGCGAGGTGCGCCAGTTTTGGCCGTCCGCCGTCGGCTACAAATACAAACTGTCGAACATTCAAGCGGCCATCGGCTGCGCGCAAATGGAGCGAATCGGCGAGCTTATCGCCGGGAAGCGGCGAGTCTTTGAGCACTATCGCGCTGCCCTAACGGACATGCCCGTGCGAATGAACCCCGAGCCGCCCGGCACGACCAACGGCTTCTGGATGCCGACGATCGTGGCGGAAACTTCGCGATTCGACAGAGAAGCGGTGCTTGCCGAATTCGCGCGAAGGAACATCGACGCACGCGTTTTCTTTTGGCCCTTAACGATGACGCCGCCGTTCGCCGGAGAGCCGCACCATCCCGTGAGTTATCGCCTCTACCGGAACGCAATCAATTTGCCCTCCTACCACGATCTGACTGATGCGGATATGGACCGTGTGGTCGACGTGGTTCGTACGGCGGTGAGCTGAAGATCAATGGATACGATACTTTGGGGCGCGACCGGTCAAGCGATCGTCTTGCGGGAGCTCCTTGAAGCCGGCGGCGACGAGATCGTTGCACTATTCGACGACAACCCGCGGGTCCGCTCGCCGTTTGAGGATGTACCGCTATACTATGGGTTGTCCGGCTTCGAGGCTTGGCTGCGTGACAGAGGACGTCGCGAGGTGCAAGGGTTTGCCGCGATCGGCGGAGAGCGTGGAGCGGACAGGTTGGAGGTGTGCGCGTTGCTCTCCTCACACGGCGTTCGACTCGGCCGCGCGGTCCATCGGTCGGCCTTTGTCGCGGGCGATGCCTCACTTGGCGAGGGCGTGCAGATCATGGCGCACGCAACGATATGTGCGCGTGCGATCATCGGTGATGCCGCGCTCGTCAACACCTCGGCCAGCGTCGATCACGAGTGCATTATCGAGCGCGCCGTGCATCTCGGCCCGGGAGCCGTGCTCGCCGGATGCGTGTTGGTCGAGGAATGCGCTTTCATCGGAGCCGGGGCGGTAGTTCTCCCGCGGCTTCGCATTGGTGCCGGGAGTATCGTCGGCGCTGGGGCGGTTGTAACGAAGGACGTGCCTCCGAGCGTGACTGTGAGCGGTAACCCGGCGCGCCTTCATAGGCATATCGATATGGAAGCGAGGTGAACGACACGCCGGCGCCGCTTTTGACGATTGCTGTTCCGTTCTATAAGGGTGCGGAGTATCTTCGCCGTACCCTCGAGAGCATCTTCAGGCAGCAGCCATCTAGCTGGACGGTTTTGATCGTCGACAATAGCGTCAGCGACCAGGAACGCGAAGCTGCGGTAGCGCTGGCGCGCACTTTTCCGGCCGACCGAATCTCTTACGTTAGAAACGAAAGGCATCTGAGCGCATGCGACAATTTCAATCGCTGCGTTGAGCTTGCCGAGACGGATCTGGTTTCGACCGTCCACGGCGACGATGAAGTATCGCCAAACTATGCGCAGGAACTTCTCAGGCTTGCCGCTCAACACCCGGCGGCCGCCGTGCTTTTTGCCGCAGTCCGAATCATCGATAAGGATTCGCGGCCGCGCTTCTCGTTCGTGGATTGGGTCAAGCAGTTTTTCATGCCGATCGGGAAGGGAGACATCGTTTTGTATGGCGAGCCGTCTCTGCGCTCGATCGTGCGAGGCGATTGGATAAACGGTGCGGCTGTCTGTTACCGCAAGAGCCTTCTTGGTGACCTGAGATGGGATGGCGCCTATCCGATGGCGAGCGACCTGGAGCTCTGGTCGCGCGTTCTTCTTTCGGATCGGACGATGGCGGCCGCAAGGCGCCCCCCGGTTTACTGCTATCGTCGACATGCGGCTCAGACCACAGCACAACTCAGCGCAAACCTCGATCGCTTTTCCGAAGAGGCGCTGGTGCTGGACCTCATAGCTGCCCGCGCCGCCGCCCGTGAGTGGCCTTCAGTCGCTCGAGTCGCGAGGGCCAAGACGGCCCTTCGGCTTCACCTGCTGTTCTTGGCAACAAACGACATCGCGAAATGCTCCCTTGGTCGCGCTTTCGCCAAGCTGACGGCTGCGCGAGGCATCGGAAGGAGCACTTTAAATGGCGAGACAGACGGTGCTTTAAGGAGGGGCGCGTGGCCACGCGATTGAGCATCGGCTCGTTAGCGCGCCGGACCCTCGGTCCGAGAGTCTTTCACGTGGTGGGTCGCTACTACACCCGGTTGTTTGCGGACTACAGCAGAATTGCGCCTCTCCTCGCGGCGGAAATACCGCCCGGTGCGCACGTGCTCGATGTCGGCGGAGGCGACGGCGCGCCATTGAATTTCGTACTCTCCGCGCGCGCCAACGTCACCGTCACAATGATCGATATTGCAGCGAACATCGGAGACGCGATTCAGGCCCCGTTGCGCGCGCGGGTGGAGATTCTCCCGAAAACTTCTCTTCTGGAGTATTCTGAAAGCCATCCGAATGCAGGTGTAGTGGTCATTATGCTCGACGTGCTTCACCACGTTCCGCCGGCCGAGAGGGCGGGTCTATTACGAGATCTGCTGACGCTGGCGCATCGCCCGGCGACCCTGCGGGTGATCTTCAAGGATATAGAACCGGACGGCAGTTGGTCAGCTCGTATGAACTATTTCGCCGACCGATATATCAGCAACGATCGGAACACGTCGCACATCGGCCGTCGCGAGTTGTCGGCGCTGCTCGGCCGGGAATTCGGCCCCGACATAGCGATCCGTGAAACCGGCTTGTACGACCTTCAACCGCCGCACTATGCGCTCGTTGTAGACGTCGCCGGTGAAGCGGACGCCCCCACAAGTTGAGCCGGGCGCTGAGGTCTATGCTATAATCCGAGTCATATGAACCGGCGCCGTCATCTGACGCTCGGAGATTTGGACTTCCGAAGCAACAGCATCGGCTTCTTACGTCTTTTCCTTGCGTCGACCGTCCTATGGTCGCACAGCTATGGGATTTGCGGGTTCGGCTACGATCCGATCGGTCGCCTGAGTCATGGCAACGTCATCGCCGGCCTGCTAGCCGTCGGCGGCTTCTTCGTTTTGAGCGGCTTCCTCATAACGCGCAGCTACGAAACGGCGAGCAGCGCGTTCGTTTATCTATGGCATCGCTTTCTGAGGATATTTCCGGCATTCTGGATATGCCTCATCGCTACCGCATTCGGCTTTGCGCCGTTAGCTTATCTTTTTCAGCACGGTGCGCTGGCCGGTTTCTTTGCGGGGCCTGACTCGCCGTGGAGCTACGTCGCGACCAACGCGCTGCTCGTGATCCGCCAACCCGGCATCAGGGGGCTGTTGGCGACGCTGCCGGCGCCGTTGACGTTCAACGGCTCGCTCTGGACACTCTTATACGAGTTCTGCTGCTACCTCGTCGTGGCAATTTTTGGCTTGGCTGGACTGATCAAGCGCGCTCCGGCGCTTCTCGCGCTGGTCTCGCTCTGCGCCTTCTTGCTCTACGGCGCGCTTCTCTGGCGCTTTAGTGCGCACGGTGTGGCGATCGGTCTTGACGTCCTTTCGCTACTGGTCTATTTCGGCTTCGGTTCGAGCGCCTATCTGCTGCGCGAGCGAATTCCGATGCGTTGGTGGCTGGCGGCTCTTTGCGCGGCGGCTCTACTCGTCGCGCTGCCAACCAGAGCGGGCGCCTATGTCGTTATCCCGTGCATCTCATACGTCACCCTCTTCGCAGCGATGAAGCTGCCATTGCGCAACTTCGACCGGCGAGTGGATCTTTCGTACGGGATCTACATCTACGCCTTCCCCGTTCAACAGGTCCTCGTACTCTACGGAGTTGGCGCCTGGGGCCTCGCGCCGTATCTCGCGATCGCATTTGCTATCGTGCTGATGCTGGCTGCCGCGAGTTGGTTTACAATCGAAAAGCCGAGCCTCTCCTTGAAGGGACTCTTCTCGGGACGGACGAGACGCGCCGTTAAATTACGTACCGCTGAGCTGCCGTAGCGGGTCGGCGCAGACCGGGGGCGGACTGCGGGGATATACGCGACCGCCCGGACCCTCTCTCAGATAGAAGCTTGCGCCCTGCGAGATTCGGTCGTCGGCAAAGGGGCTTCCTCCGAGTGCGTATGCAAAAACGCGATGGGCGCCGGGGGTCAGCGTTGCAGTTGGAATGGTTCCGAGAAACGAACGGGCCCTAGCATCGTAGCGCGCGGGATAAGGTCGATCATCGATCAGGAACCATATGCCGGAGTGTTCGGCGGCGCGCGGGTCGGGCGAGAACTTTCCTGCCAGCAGGAGAACCGCTCCTTGCGCGACCGTCGGTCCCTCCGCCTGCGCCGACAGATCGCCGCGACACGCGCCGATAGCTCTTAGGGTGCCTCCAACGACGCGCGCAACGCGGAGTGTGCGCAACAGGCTCGCCGAGAACCTCCCGTCCGGCCCCGTCAAGAAGAATAACCTCACGGGCGAAATAGGCTGATAGCGTTGTATTCCGGGCAGGCTTGCGTAGGCCGCGACGACGTGAGGGCCTTCCCCGGTTGCCTTTGTGGAGATGTTAACAAAAAATGCGCTGTAGCCATCCGTTAGACTGTGCGTCGCTTCTGCGATCAGATACTGATACTGGCCGGAAAGCACGGGCAAGGCCGTTCGCTCGTCGAGAACGACCGCCGCCACGGCAGATCGCGAGTCACCATACGGTGGAAGCACTCCCGATGCGACAAGCGCAGACCCTTCGACAAAAGAGAAAGGAAATCCGGGCCCGTTGACGTGGTATGCCGCAGCCTCGACTGGCCAGAGCACACCTCGGGCGTGGCCGGGAAGCATCGCGCCTCGGTCGGGATGCGTTACCGTGTATCGAGCAGTCGAAGGCCCATAATATCGCTCTGCTACGTCGTACAATGCGTACGCCGCCGCCATTATCGCGTAACAGAGCAACGCGAAGGCTAGTATAGAGCTGACCCTATGATGGTGCTTGCTGAGCGCTCGAGGCGTGTACCAAGCAAAACAGAGGAGCGCCGGGAATATGTAGGCATACCACTGCCGGCCCTCTACCCCAAACGCGTTGTTCGTCAGAATGTACAACGATAGCATAATAGCAACGATGCAGACGTAGCTGTTGAAAACCGGGTCCCGCACGACCGGGCCCACTGCGAGAAGCGGGTGCCCGCGACCCGCTGCCGCGAGGAGACGAAGCGAATTCCGGCTGGAGTAGAAGACGAGCACGACTACTACCACGAGCGTGAGCAGACTAATTGCGGCGCGGACCCACGTCTCGACGGTCCCATTGAGAATGACGATCGGCGTGTCGACCCATCCGACCACTCCCCAAAAAGTTGCCGCGCAGCCGCCCGATACGAAGCAATTCATGAAGCCCTCGAGACCGGAGCCGACGACGTAGCGAATCGTTGCCAACGAACCCATTGCGAGGGTGCTTCGGAAGGCGTCGAAGATCGCCGGTGAGGTGATCCCGCCCAGGTCTTCCGCGCCCGATTGATTGACTACCCAGTGTTGCACTGCGAGCAAGGCAGCTGCCGGCGCGGCAAAGGCTGCGAAGAGTGCGAAACGTCGCGCGCCGGTAAGCTTCGCTCGGACCAAGTCGTAGGCGAAGAGCAGCGCAATTGGTATCGCCGCTGCAAGGAAGAACTGGTACTTCGTTATAGCGAGCAGCCCGAGCCCTATGCCTAGGGGAACCGCGGTCACGAAGCGGAGTCTTCCTTTGCGTAGTTCGGTTGCGAAAAAGAGGCAAGCCGAAACGAGCGCGTACGCGAGGTTGTCCGGCTGAATGTATGACGAGACCCACGAGGTGAGCGGAAGGAGCCCGATCGCGCCGGTTAGGGCGACGGCGGTCCAAGGCGGTACCCCGATGTTCATCGCGGTACGGTAATTGAAATACAGCCCCAGCATCACGAGCAAGACGCAGAGCAAACGCGCGCCGAAGAAGAGTGCGACCAGCGACGGCGCTAGCAGCGAAATTGCATGCATCCAGACGGCTTCCAATGCGTAAAAGCCAAACGGGTACGCCCCCACGAGGTAGCTTATATGGCCTTCGGGCGCGATCGGCGGGTTCAGACGGGGCGCTCGGGCGCTCAGCCTAGCGAAATACGAAGCGGTTCCGTATCCGCGCGGCACACGCATGGAGGAACGCTCGACGATCCGGGTCGAGTCGGACGCGCGCATAAGGTAGCTCGTGTAGGGGCTGACGAGCCAATCGCTCCTGCCGTCGGCGAGCCGAATGAGACGCCCCGCACTGTAGATAGAGATCGCGTAGTCGAAATGCGCCGGCTCGTCCGGCGCCTGAAAGATCGGAACGAGGAACGCCCAAGCAGTGCTCAGCGCCCCCGAAAGCAGGATAAGAACGATCGCGGCAATGTGCGCGCGCGACGGATTAGTCACGGCGGAAGACGACAAAGGAAGCGTCGCGATAGGAACGCTCCCAATTCGGCGTCTTTGCTAAGGCCAGCGCGAGGGGACTCTCGGTCCGCGTAACGATGGAATCAACGCCATAGGCATTCAGCGGATCACGCCAAGCGCCTCGAACCTGAACCGTCGAGATGTATTGCCGCCACACTAGAAGCGGATAGGCGTCGCATCGCCCATCGATAAATACCCGCAGCGTCGGATATCCAAGCGCCATGCTGCACCAGGTGAAGTCTTCGCAAAAAACGCGGTGGGTGGCGCCATCGCCGGACAAGGACGCGATCGCGAAGCCCGGCAAAGGCGATGGCTCGCGCTGTTGCGCTCGCGTCAGGCTGACCGCTGCGAACACGATCGCGAGGGCTATGCCGGGCAGCGCGACCGGCTCGAGCTCCCGAGCTTTCTTGCCGAGCTGACCGATCTTTCCGAAGCGGAAGTCTAGGCCGCGGGCCGCTAGCGGCGCCGCAGCGATCGCGAAGAGCGGGATGTTCCGCGTCGCAAAGAGCATCGCAAGAAAGAGCACCGCGGCCGGAAAGGCCTGGAGTCTCTCGCGGCTCAAAGTAGCGCGCCCGCCGGCGATTACGGCGAGAGCAAGCGGCAGCGCGCCGAGCGTGAAGGACAGATCGTGCCACGTCACGGGCTGCCACTCGGTGATATATCGGCGGATGGGGCTGCTGGCCAGCGTCACCGCCAAGTACGGCAGTCGCCAGGTAAGCGGCGTGCAAAACGTCGCGAATATAACGAGCGGTAACAAGAGCAGATCGCGGCTCGAGCGCAGCGCGCGCAAACCACCGTCGGCGACCGTCGCGATGACCCGGGCAAGGACGATCGCCGGAGCAATCATAACGCTGGCATGGACGTTCGCCCAAACGATCGCCGCCGGCAAAGCGCCGTAATACCAGCGGTCGCGTCGCTCCAAAAATACGAGAAACGCCGCGAGGCCCGCCCAACCGAGTACCTGCGCCCGGACCCCAAACGATTCCAGGAGGGCGATTCCGCAAAAGAGCAAGGCGACGCCGATTGCTTCAGCGCTTGCAGCTCCACGCGCGCGCCAGTAGATCGATGCCAGAATGAGGACGGGCATCGCGCTTACCGCGATTGAAAACAGAAGAAAGAGATGGTGATCCGATGCGGCGGCGGCGGCGAGGCTAAAGAACCACTCTTGCGGAACCCACGGAGCGCCGGGGGCGGTGAACGTCCCGCTTCCCAAGACGGTTGGCAATCGGCGGGTCTTGAGAAGAAGATCGCCGAGCCAACGCTGCCAGTACAGATCGCCGTCGCCGATCGAGTGAAGCGGCCCCAGCGCAAGATAAAGGCCTGCCCAGAGGAAGAAGACGATTCGCACGATGCTCACGGGATTGACCTGGGCGGAAGCTGCGCCAAGTTACGTGTGCGTGATTCCCCACGGGAGCATGAGGGCGGTAAAGACGGCGATATACGGCGCAAGCGCAATCGGGCCTTTCTTGCCGCCGGTGAGCCGATGCCCGATAACGGCGGCACCCGACGCGAGCGCCAGCGTGAGGATCACGGTCGGCGCGCCCAAGGCCGCCCCGCAGAGCGTTACCAGCTTCGTATCGCCCCACCCCATGCCGATTCCGCGCGTGATGTAAGAGACGACGGCGAAGGGCACGAACGCGACGGCCGCCGCGATAAGGATCGCCCAATCGCGCTCGACAAGCGCGATGAGCAGAACGGCCGCCAGCGGTCCAAGCGTGAACGCGTCGGGCAGAACGCCGCAGATCATGTCGCTGCACCAGCAAGCGACGAGCGCGAAGACGACGATTGCGGAGATCGCGATTCCCGCCGCCGCCGTACCCTGCCAAACGAGTACCGCACCGAGTAGCGCAGCTCCGGCAACGAGAATCGGGACCGGCGGCTTACCGCGAGGGGGCCCATCGTCGGCGGGCACAATCCCGGTACAGACCATCTGGCTTACGTACGTTGCGATAAACGCGATCGACCCGAAGAAGATCGCCGCGATGGCGATTCCCATTACGGCATTGGGTTCTTCGAGAAATAGTTGGCGGCGACGGTGCCAAAGATGATCACGAAGATCGCCGGGATCATAAAGAAGACCATTGGGAAGACCATCTTAACCGGCAGCTTCGCCGCCATCTCTTCGACCATCATGAGGCGGCGATGGCGGGCATCCTGCGCCAAATCGACCAGAATGTTCGCGATGTTCGCCCCGAGCCGTTCGGCTTGCACCATAGCGCGTAGCGCGTTTCTCAGCTCCGGCTGATTCGCTCGCTCCCCCGCCGCCTTCAACGCGTCCGCGCGCGGCCGGCCGAGCCGGATCTCCGCGAGCGCTTCGCTGATTTCTTCGCCAAGGGGTCCCGGCGCGGCCTCAACGGCGTAGCCGAGCGCCGAGTTGAGCGCGAGCCCGGCCTGAACCGTCGCCGCGACCATATCCAGGAATTCCGGCAAGCCCTTTTGGATCGCAACTTTGCGTGCGTCGACCGCGCGGTTGAGGACGTAGAACGGCGAGTAGCCCGCGCAAAAAACGACCAATGCGACGAGCGGAATCAGCCAGGTTATGTCGAGCGAAAAGACCTTCCAAATGATCAGCGAAAGCAGTATGCCGAAGGTGCCCCCCGCCAGAACGCGCATCGTGAACTTCGCCGGCGTCATCGTATACCAGCCGGCTTCGGCAAAACGATGCGAGAGCGCCCGGCGGCGCTCGGTAGTCAAAAACTGATCGACGAAGGGGAGTGCCGTTCGATCCCGCTTTCCGGGATCGTAAGCCTGCAGCTCCTCGAGCTGCGCGGTCAGCACGCTCTTCGTCGGGATAAGCGAGAGGGCCGTGAAAAACGCGGTGAGGGCGAAGAGAATGGGGATTGCGGCGCCGAGAATAACGGTGATCATACCTGAATACGCAAGAGGCTTCTCAGCCAGATGCCCGCCAGAAACTCCAGCACGATGATGATGAAGATGACCATGTGCCCGATATAGGTATAGAGCAATGCCTGCCCCATGTCTTGCTGCGTGGTGACGATGAAGACGCCCAACCCGACCGGGATCAGCATCAGCACCCAGGCGCTCATCCGGCCTTCGGATGTGAGCGTGGAGATCTTCCGCTGCACCTGACGCCGCTGTTTGATCGTGTCGGCGAGCTGATCGAGGATCTTGGAGAGGTCGCCGCCGGTCTGGGATTGTGCGCGAAAGACGCGCGCGACCATTAAGGTCTCGTTATTCGGCATGCGCCTCGCGAGCGTGTCCATCGCATCGACGATGGCGACGCCGAGATTCGTTTGGCCGATGACGCGCCGGAACTCGTAGCGCGCCGGATCGGGAAGCTCCTCGATGACGGTCGCGAGCGCCTGACGCATGCTCAAGCCGACTCGGATGCCGCCTGCGAGCAGGTGCAGCGCTATCTCGAGCTGGTTGACGAACGCATCGAGCCGGCGCTGAAGGTTGATGTTCACGTAGGTCGTGAAGAGCGATGCTCCAGCGAGGCCGACGATCGGTATGAGCGCGATCGCCAAGACCGGCGACGGATGGATGACCAGCACGAGCAACATCCATACCAGCGCGAGGACGCTCGCAACTGTCAGAACCAGATCCTGCGGCTTCGCATGGATGCCGGCGCGGTCGAGCTGGTCGCCCAAACCGCGAACGCGCGTAAGAGCGCGCTCGTTGATCGTGCCCCAGACCGAGAAGAACATAAACATGATCGTCGCCGCAACGGCGACGAAGATCGCAATTGGAGCGATCGCGGTTACCATAGGGATTGCAGAAGTGCGAGCTCGCTCAAGCGCCTGTGGTCGAATGGGATTCCATACTCCTCAAAGCGCTTGAGGCAGACCGGCTGAACGCCGGTATAGCAGAACTCACCGACGACGCGGTTATGCTCGTCAACGCCGCGTTGCGCGAAGCGAATGACCTCCTGCATCGTCACGACGTCGCCCTCCATGCCGACGACCTCGCTCACGCCCACGACCTTTCTCGATCCGTCGCGTAGGCGGGAGGTGTGAATGACCATATCGAGCGCACTCGCGATCTGCTCGCGGATCGCCCGCACGGGCAGATCGAAGCCGGCCATGAGTACCATCGTCTCGATGCGCGAGAGCGCGTCGCGCTGGCTATTGGCGTGAACGGTCGTGAGGGAGCCGTCGTGGCCGGTATTCATCGCCTGAAGCATGTCGAGCGCCTCGGCACCGCGGCACTCGCCGATGATCACGCGATCGGGGCGCATGCGAAGCGCGTTGCGGAAGAGATCGCGAATCCTGATCTCGCCGGTCCCCTCGATATTCGGCGGTCTCGACTCGAGACGAACGATGTGCGACTGATTCAGCAGCAGCTCGGCGGCGTCTTCGATGGTGATGATCCGCTCGCGATCGGGAAGAAACGAGGAGAGCGCGTTGAGGAAGGTCGTCTTTCCCGAACCGGTCCCGCCGCTGACGAGGCAGTTGAGCCGAGCTTGCACTGCGGCCCGCAGAAAATCCATTACCGGCTCGGGGATGGCGCCGATCCTGATCAGGTCCTCGGGCGATAGCCGGTGTTTTCCGAAACGCCGAATCGTCAGTGTGGCGCCGTCGATCGAGACCGGCTCGATGATCGCATTGACGCGCGAGCCGTCGGGAAGGCGCGCGTCGACCATCGGCGAGGATTCGTCGACGCGCCGGCCGAGCGGCGTAATAATGCGCTCGATGACGAGCCGCAACTGTTGCGCATCGCTGAAATGCTTGGTCGTCGGCTCGATAATGCCGCGGCGCTCGACGTAAATCTGCTCGGGGCCGTTGACCATGATTTCGGTGACGGCCTCATCGCGGATGAGGGATTCCAACGGACCGAGGCCGAGCGCTTCGTCGACGATCTCTTCGCGTAGAGCGGCAAGCTCCTCGGCGGAGCCTTCGAACTTGCGCTCCGCGATCATATCCGACGTGACGCTCTCAATTCGGGCCCGCAGCTGGGCGAGTTTTCCCGCATCGCCGGAGGCACTGCTCGCCGAGACCAAATCGATCTCGCGCAGCAGCTCCTGATGCACCTGCTGCTTGAACGCGTCGCGGTCGGAATCGGGCACGTTGGGCGCAGCTGCTGGGGCATGGCCGTTCGCGCGCACGCCTCCGACCGGTGAGGTCGACGAAGGCAAGAGCGTCTGAAGCGCGGCGCTCGCCGGCAGGGATTCGATGTAACGCGCCAAGGTCGCAATGCTCTTGGCGTAGGTTTTGCTCGTCGCAAGTGGGATTTCGCCGACGATTTTGACGTCGAGGGCCTTTTCGATCTCGCCGCGCGCGACCGGCTCGACGGCACTGCGCGAGTTCGTCACCAAGTCAATGCGGTCGGCCGGAATGCCGAACCGCGTCAACGCCGCCAGCAGCGATTTCGCGCCGGCGACGCCGAGCAGCGTCGGCTCCAGCACGACGACAAAGCGCCGCGCCCGGACCACGAACGGGCGCACCGTCGCCGCAAAGGGCTGCGGCGCATCGACGAGGATCGCGTCGAAGCCGCTCATGCCGGCGACGTATGCCTCGACGGTCTGCCTCGCTCAGAGTAAAGACGGCGTCGTACCGGTCGACGAGCTCGACGACCGTGATGTTCTCGGCGCGCACGCCGGAGATCGGCGTCGCCGTTCGGCCCGCATCCAGGCTGCGCACCATCTCGAACATGACCGCAACGCTGCGCCGGCCGTTGAGATCCGCATCGACGAGCGCGATATTCGACTTGGCGCGCATCGCGCGCGCCAGCTCGCCGCAGAGCGTCGTGGTCCCGGCGCCGCCCTTCGAGCCGATGAAGAGGACGACCGGTGCGTCTCGCCATCCGGCCGCTCAGCGAGCAGCGCCCGGAGAGACGATCTGGTCGCCGACGATCAGCTCGACGGGGCTCAGCGACGCCATCTTCGGAGCTGCGAGCGAAGGCGGTGCAAGCGGCAACGACGGACCCAGCATCGGAGCCGGTGCCGGCGCGGGAGCCGGCGGCACTTCAGCAGCGCCCAAGGCGAGGTCCTCAACCGGTTCGGAGCGGATCGCCTCGCGCGGCGAACGCAGAGCGAGGCGAAGGTTGGTGTTTGCATCGGCAAAGGCGAGCAGATCGGCCTGCTTCGGATTTACCTCGAGCGTAACGGTCGCGGAGGCCTCCTCTTCGGGCGAGGGCGTCGCGGCCGGATTCTCGAGATTTGTGCCGATGGCGAGGACGCGAATGCCGCGGAAGATGGTTACCGCCTTCGGCGGCGCGCCGTTGCCGCGCGACGGCGGAATTGCGATGACGTCGACGCGGTCTCCCGGCAGAATCATGCCGGAGACGCCTTTAACGCGATCGATCGGGATGCTCACGGCTCGCATGCCGGGGCGCAACCGCGCCGGCAGCGCTTGGGCAACGCCGTTCCCGATTTCCGATGACGTGATCTGCGCGCCGGCGGGAATCGTAATCAATGCCAGAGCGCCGACGGCTTGGTTGGGGTCGGAGACCGCGTTGGGCTCGAGCGACGTCTCGGGCCGGTTCTCAACGCGGAACATCGTCGTGGTGAGATGTTCGCGCGCCTGAATGTCTTGCGTCGCGATGAGAACTGGGCGCAGCTTGTTCGGCGGCGGCCGCAGCGAGGAGAGGTACGTCAAGGTCAGCCAGCCGGTTCCGATTGCCAGAATGATGGCGATGAGAAGCGTAGTGCGGCGAGTACTCATTATTGCGTTATCCTCAAGAATGGAGCGATGCTCTGCGAAAGCGCTACCATGATAGCGCCGAAGGCAAAGGCCACTGCGTAGGGTAGTGTTTCGCCCTTACGGGCGGCCACGCCCTGCGGAGCGCTCATCGTCATGGAGATCGCGCGCGAAAATGAGGCGCGCGCGTTCCCTCGGACCAGGACGACGATCACGGCGAAGAGCCCGCCGCCGATCGCCGTATAGAGCAGGAACGGGATGCAGAGCGGAAAGGAGAGCATGCCCGATGCGGCGATGGCGAGCTTGACGTCGCCGCCGCCGATCCCGCCGCGAGCGTAGATCAGCGTGCCGGCCGCGGTCAAGACGGCCATGACCGCGAGGCTCTCGGCCACCGATCGAATGCCGCCGAAGGCGTGGACGAGAACGGCCGCGGCCGCGAGCGAAGCGGTGAGCCAATTCGGAATCCGCCGCGCTCTGACGTCGAAGTAGCTAGCGGCGAAACAGGCGGCGAGGGTTAACCAAATTGTAAGGGACATGTTAGGCGGAAGAAGCGCCGAGCCGGGACCTTATATGCCGTTCGCGACGTTGTTGTAGATCGTACTGAGGGCGGTGCCGATCTGCTGGACCGCAACGAAACAGACGACTGCGATGAAAAAGGCAAGCAGAACGTACTCCGTCAATACGGCGGCATCTTCGTCATGTAAGAAGACACGAAGATTTAGCATGGTTGCTCGCTATCTGCTAGAAATGACCGGGAGGCGCGACCCGCATTTGCGCGCGTCGCGCCCCGGCGTTTGGGTTAGCGGCGGTTTAGAGGTTGCCCGCGACCGTGTTGAAGAGCGTGCTGAGGTTGGTACCGATCAGCTTCACGGCGGCGAGAGCAACCATCGCGATGAGGGCGAGAAGCAGGCCGTATTCGACCATCGTCGCGCCTTCTTCGTCGCGAATCATCGTCTTGAGGGTGGTGATCATTCTATCTCCTTGTCAGTGTGTTTAGGTGCTGGGTTTTGCTGGGTTGATGCTGGATGTGGGTTAGTTGGCTGCTGGGTGATTAACGTTCGTCGGTAGGGTTCCGTTCCGGTTTTCGGCCGGTTTGGGTTTAGACTTTAGAGGTTGCCCGCAACTGTGTTGAAGAGCGTGCTCAGATTGGTTCCGATCAACTGTACGGCTGCCAGGGCAACCATCGCGATAAGGGCGAGCAGGAGGCCGTATTCGACCATCGTCGCGCCCTCTTCGTCGCGAATCATGGATTTGAGGTGAGCGATCATTCGTAACTCCTTCAGTTTTACCATATGCCACCAGGTACAATTTCAGGCGGGACTCGCACGCCGGCGTTCGGCGGGAGAATCGTCACCTGAGCGCTCGCCGAGGCGACCCCTGGTACTGATGTCGCCAAGACGTGGATGTAGGTTCCTTCGAAATAGTCGTCGATCGGGACGATCGCTTGGAACGTCCCGTCGGGACCCGAGGTGATGTCATGCCGGCTGAGCAGAACGTTGGGGATAGCATACGAGAGCGTTCCGAGCAGCGTGATTCGAATCGGTGTCGACGGAGGGGCTTGCCCCGTTATGAGAAGCGCCTCCGCCCCCTTGAGCGGTTTAACTTGAAGAACGATCGTGCCGTGCAGCTCGGGGGCGACCGCGGACTCTTCTTCGAGAGCCGCTTGCCGGGCCCGGTTTTGCGCTTCGGAGAGCGCAAGCCACGCCTGGGATGCAAGCGCCTCGATATGAGAGGCGAGCGCGCGCGACACGTAGATGTCGTTTGCTGAGTAGTATGGCGTGGACGGCCGCCACCTCGACCCGATCGTTGACTTCGTAGAGTTGATCGCCGGGGCGAATGATCAGCACGAGACCAGGGCAGCTCAATTGGACGGCCCGCTGCGCGGCTAGCCATTCATATTGAAGATTGGCCACGCGAGCGACGCTGGCTAGCGGAACTCCTTGCTGTGCCGCAACTGCGACGCCGGGCGTCGCTAGAAGCGAACAGAACGCCAAGAAGACTAAACAACGTAAAGGCCGCATGTAAACCTCCATGCTCCTGTGCGCATGAATCATGACACTCCCGGAGCGTTCTTGCAAGGCGGCCGGCGGGCCTTTCGTGAAGTTTAACTCAACGTATCGATTGCGTTAACGCGTTAACGCTAAAATCCATGCCATAATCGTCAAGCAGAGGGGGCCTTAGCAGGCGCCCACGTATAAATATGTCCCCGGGGAGGACCGGATGAATTCGTTTACTCGAGCGATCGTTGCCGTAGTTGCCGGGCTCATCCTGAGCGCGGCGCCGGCCTATGCCGATCAGATAACGCTGCTCTCGATTCAGTCGGGACACTCGGTGCTATTGAAGGCCGAGGGACTGACCCGGGTTGCGGTCGGGGACGGCCGGATCGCGGGCGTCGTCCCGGTAGGGACCTCCCAAGTCGTCGTAAACGGCAAAGAGCCCGGTCATACCACCATCTTCATTTGGGCGGGCGGCAGACGCCAGACGTACGAGGTTACGGTGACGGCGCAGGAGCTGGACGATCTCGCCCAGATGCTGCGCAGCGCGATCACCCTCCCAACCGTGCAAGTCGTCAGCTTCGATCATTCGGTCGTCATCCGCGGGACCGTCAACGACGGCGCGCAGCTGCAGCAGATCTCCGATATCGTCGCGCGCTTCAAGCCGGTCTTCGACGACCAGAAGGCGGTCCTGGTCAATGCCGTGACGATCTCGCAGAACCTCAGCGACCTGCAGCGCGCCATCGCGAGCATGCCTGGGGCGAGCAACGTTCGGGTCGATCCCGACGGGAGAGGGAACGTCATCGTCAGCGGAAACGCCGCCGACGCGGTGACCGCGCAGGCGATTCTCGACCGGGCGCGCGGATTGGCCGGCCCGTATCTCGCCAGCAACGGTCAGCTCATCGACCGGCTGAACGCGCTGTCGAACAGCCAGATCGATATCAAGGTCTACGTCCTCGAAGTCGACAAGACCGCGCAGTCGAACCTGGGAATCCAGCTCTATGGGGGGCAGCCCGTCGAGGGCCAGGCTTCGCCGAGCCTCATACCGCCCCAGATTCCGTTCTTCGAGTCGGAACGGCCGCCGGGCACCGCGCTCACGATCGGCCCGTTCTACCGCACGATAACGCTCGCTCCGACGTTGAACCTGTTGATGTCGGAGGGCCATGCGCGCGTTCTCTCGAGCCCCGATCTCGTCACGAGCCCGGGCGCGAAGGCGACCTTCCTGGTCGGCGGGCAGATCCCGGTCGTGACCTCGACGGGCCTCGGTGCCGTCAACGTGCAATATAAGGATTACGGCGTCCAGCTCAACGTGACGCCGACGGTCCTGGGCAACGGTTCGGTCGAGGCGGTGATCGCGCCCGAGATCTCGGCGCTCGACTACTCGAATGCGGTCGTCGTTTCGGGCTTCTCGATTCCGGCGCTCACCGTGAGCGAGCTCTCGACCGACGTGATCACCCGCCCGGGCGAGTCGATTCTCATGGGCGGCCTCGTGAAACGGCTCGAAATGAAGACGATCCAAAAGATTCCGCTCTTGTCCGCGATCCCAATTCTAGGTAAACTCTTCACGTCGACTGCGTATCAAAATTCGCAGACCGACGTGGTCTTCGTAATGACACCTGAAATCGTAACGCGCTAAACCTATATTCGAAACGCGCTAAACCTGTAGAAGTGAAGGGAGGAAGCGCTAAGTTGACTGACTTTAAACATTCCGGAGAACGCGGCTCGGTCTTGCCGATGATCGGCCTGACCATGGCGGTAATCATCGGCTTTGGTGCCGCCGCGGTCGACGTTGGAAGCCTCGATTACCAATGGGAGCGGCAGCAGAACGCCGCCGACTCCGCCGCCCTTTCCGCCGCGCGGCAGCTCCTCAACGGGACGTGTCCAGCCCCGTCCCCGCAGACCAACGTGGAAAATGCCGCACTCGCAGACGCCACGAACAACGGCTTTAGCGGTTCCGGGGTGACCGTTGTCGCGCAAAATCCGCCCGTCGCCGGACCCTATTCCGTAGCGGGCGGCGAATCGGCAGCGGGCGCGAACTGTTCGGTCGCGGTGACGATCTCCGTCCCGAACACGGCGGCGTATTTCATGCGGTGGTTCGGCAACCCGACGGGGGTCCCCGAGACGACGACCGCCGTCGCGCAGATGCAGAACACGAATCCCGGCTGCATCTATCTCCTCAACCCGACCACGCAGTCGAGTTTTTCGGGAAAGACGTTCAACGCTGCGAGCTGCGGGATTCTGATCAACGACAACGCGAACTTCTCCAGTGCGACGGTCACTGCGAAGCAGATCGGGTGGGCGACGGGCAGCAATAACACGAGCGGCGCCTCGTTCCCGTCGGCGCAGCCGACTCCGATGCTCGAGACCCAGGACCCGTGCGCCGAAATCGCCGGCTGCTATGCGATGCAGCAGGCTCCGCCCTCGACGGCCTCATGCAGCGCATATACCGGCACGAATCCGGCCCCCAACTAGTGCTACAGCAGTCTGACGCTCACCGGTAACACGACCCTGAGCGCCGGAACCTACACGCTCACCGGCGGCATCACGTTGCCTGCCGGCGGCAACACCATCTCGCTCAACGGCACGGGAGTCACGTTCTACGTGGCGCCCGGGGATCCGAGCCCGCCGAGCTTCACGCTCTTTTCGGGCGGTTCGTTGACGCCCCCCACGACCGGCTCGTATGCCGGGGTGCTCTACTGGCAAGACCCATCCAATGCAAACTCACCAACCTTTGGGGGAAACGGACCGACCGTCGGAGGCTTGATCTACGCTCCGGGAGCGAACTCAGTGACCTATAACGGCACCGCCAATCAGCCGGTCGTCCTCGTTTTCGGCGCGGCGAACTTTAGCGGCGCTAACACAACCATCCCGACGCCGGCGCCCAGTGCTACCGGGGTCGTCAATCAGGTGGTGCTCGTAGAATGAAGATGAAAATGCTAATAAAGAAACTCATGAAAGCCCGGCGCCTCGGTCGACGCGACTCCGGTACGGCAATGGTCGAGTTCGCTCTGGCCGCGCCGGTCCTCACCCTCCTGTTCGTCGGGATGATCGAGGGCGCACACTGGGCGGGTTACGCGGTTATGGCCGAGTCCGGCGCCTGGTTCGGCGCTACCTACGGCGCCTTTGACTTGACGACGGCCGACAATACCGCGAATATGAACAGCTACACGACGGGCGCAGCCGAGTTCCTGCCGAGCGGCTATACCTATAGCGTCGGTCACGCCTGCTCCGTTAACGGGGCTCAGCCGCCGACGACGTGTCCCTCGTTTGCCACGAATCCGCCGTCGAACACGGTCTACTACGTAAAAATCACGGTCACCGGGACGTACACGCCCCTGATCACGCTCCCCGCATTCAGCAAGGCACTCCCACAAACCGTGACGGTGCAGGGAATCTCTTACAGGCAGGTGGCAACGCAATGAAGCGAACCGACATCATATCCGAGGCAGCAGCATGGCCGAGACGGCTATCGTCATGGTCGCGCTGATGACGATCCTCTTTGGAACGATCGATTTTGGGCGGCTCATCTATACCTGGACGTGGCTTCAGAACGCCGCCAACCGCGCGGCTCGCTGGGAGATGGTGCGTGGCGCGAACTGCACCCGCCTCACCGATTGCAACGATAACAAGAACGTCAAATACATTAATACCTATATCACGGGTACTCTCGCGCGCGGTATCGTGAATCCATCGCTGGTAACGATCTCGCCTAACTGGGACGGCACCGGCGCCAACGGCAACACGCCCGGGCAGGCCGGTCTCTTCGTCTTGTACCTCAGCTATCCGTTCAGCTTCAGCCTACCGTACTTGCCGAAGGACACATTCACGTTCAGCGCCGCCTCAAGAATGCATTTCACTAATTAGCGATCCGAAGCGCTCGTCGAGCGGAGCCCTCGCGCTCCGCTCGGCGAACTGGCTCGTCCGCCCCTCCCGAATATATTCCGGCACGGCTCTTCAGACGCCGGCCGGCGCCGTATCGGCCTTCTTCACCCTCGAATCTTTCGACCGTCGCAGCGGCATCGCGACCTACGGGTTGCGTGTGATGAATCGCACCAAATCGGCCTTGCTCTGCCGCATTTGGGTCGTCTCGCAGAGCGAAGCACCGGTTTTGGCCTCGCCGCTGCCGATCGAAGTCCCCGCGCTCTCCACCTCCTCCACACGCATTCCGATCTGGCCTCGAGACTTCACCTCCTTCGATCGGGCGGTGCTCGAGGTGGTCGGCGAAGGCGTTCACTGTATCGCCGAAGCGGCCGCGCCGGTTACCCAAAGGCCCCAACGCGGTTATGCCTTCGTGGCCGCGGCGTGCCTGGTGGTCGGCTCCCTCGCGTTCGGCCTCGCCGGTGCGCTCGGCGGCGCGTTGCCTCGGATCGCGGCCTTCGCCGTTCCCCCTGAGACGCTCGTCGGAACGACGGTGCAAGCCGAGTACCATACCTCCGGCGCGGGGCGCCTCTCGTATTCCGTCACGGCGCTCGACGGCCGGCAACTGCAAGGAGGAACGCTCGCCGATCGATCCGGAGCGATTCCCGTTGCGATTCCGGATTCGAACGAGCCCGGTGCCTACACGCTGCAGCTGGTCCTGGACGGTCCGCTCGGCATCGCGGCCCAGACCCGCGTGCTGAACGCGGTCGTTCCGCTTCTGCGCGGCGGCGCGCAGATCAGCGATATTGCGGTGAAACCGATCGTCGCTACGCCCGGCCAGACGATCAACGTTGCCTATGCCGCTGCCGGCGATAGCGGCTACGTGCGTTTGCTCGGCACCGATGGGACCGTCTGGGGGCAGAAGCCGTACTCGCGAGACGGAGAGACGCAGTTCGTCATTCCGGCGGTCCCGAACTTACGCGAGATGCGCGTTCTTCTCCACGTAACGAAGGGACGTTCCGCGGCTCAATCGATGGCCGGGCTCGTCGTAGCGAGTTCGCAGATAACTGAATCGGCGACGAGACCGTCGGAACCCCCTAACTCCGGTAGCCTCGTCGCCGGGGACGATAATCCCGATGCCGTCGCGCCGGCCGAGGCCGACGAGAACGGCACCTTTCAAGTTTTGACTCCCACCGTGAAGAGCGGCGCCACGATTCGCGTTCGGATCCTCTCGCCGCGCAACGGCATGCAGCTTGCGCTCAACGACATGCAATCGCACCAGATTTCGGCGATTAACGTCGGCGATGACGCCGACGTGGTGACGCTGAAGGCTCCGGTTGTCTCGGTCGCGACGCGCTATACGGTCGTGGCCAGCTTCGTCGACGGCTTCGGCCAAGAGAGCATCGTCCAGCCGATCACGGTCGCCCCTTAAGCCGCGACCGCCTGCTGCGCTTGCCGCCTTCGCAGCTTGACGAAGAAGATCAGCGGCGTCGATAGCACGAAGACCAGCGCCGTCACGCGGAAGAGATAGTTGTAGGCGATCATCGCCGATTGCTGCGCGACGATCTGCGTGAGCTGTCCGACCGAATACCCGTGCGTCTGCGTTACGCCCGATGAGAGGACGTTCCACGCGACCGCCGTTTCGTGCGTCAGCAGCGTCGTGAGGATCGCGATTCCTAGGCTCCCTCCGAGCTGGCGCAGCAGCGTAAAGACGCCGGTTGCGTTCGCGAGCTCCGGCACGGGCACGTCTCCGAGTGAGATCGTCGTCAGCGGAACGAAGAGAAAACCAAGCCCGAATCCCTGGATGAGCCGCGGCCAGAAGACGTCCCAATAGCCGGCCTGCACGTTGAGATTGCCGAGCAGCCACGTCGACCACGCAAAGAGCAACGTTCCGAAGACGATCGACCAGCGTCCGTCGATGCGGTTGAGGATGCGGCCGATGATTAGCATCGATGCGGCCGTCGCGAAGGCGCCGGGCATCAGCGCCAAGCCGGTGTCGAAGGCCGTAAAGCCGAGAATCGTCTGAAAGAAGAGCGGCAAGATCAAGGCGGTTCCAAAGAGACCGAAGCCCATAATGATGCTCAAGATGGATCCGACCGAGAAGGACCGGAAGGCAAAGACTTTGAGGTCGACGAGCGGATGCGGGTCGCGCAGCGACTTCCACACGAAGAGCACGAGCGCTACAACCGCGACGACGGTGAGGATCACGATCGTTTGCGACTGGAACCAGTCGTCGCGCTCTCCTTGCTCGAGCACGAACTGCAGCGACGCCAATCCGGTCGTCAGCAGACCCAGGCCGATCCAATCGATCCCGCCCTTGGGCTTCGTTATGTACTTCGGATTGGGAATGAAGGCCATCGTCATCAAGAATGCGACGATGCCGATCGGCACGTTGATGTAGAAGATCAACGGCCAACTCGCGTTGTCGACGATCCAGCCGCCGAGCGTTGGGCCAATCGCCGGACCGACCATTGCTCCCATCCCGAAGATCGCCATTGCGGCGCCACGCTTCGCCGCCGGGTACGTTTCGAAGAGAATCGCTTGGGCCGTCGGCTGCAGCGCACCGCCGCCGAGCCCCTGAATGACGCGGTAGAAGACCAAAACCCAGATAGAGCGTGCGGTGCCGCAGAAGAACGAGGCAACGGTGAAGAGCGCAAGCGAGGTAGCGTAAAACGCCTTGCGCCCGAGCAGCGCCGTAAGCCAGCCATTGAGTGGCATCACGACGACGTTGGCGAGAATGTAGCCGGTCGCCACCCAGGCTACCTCGTCGACGGTCGCGCCGAGATTGCCGCCGATCGTGTTGATGGCCACGTTCACGATCGTAGAGTCGATGATCGCCATGATCATCCCGAGCATCACGGTCACGGTGATCAGCGCGACCGGGGCCTCCTCCCGCTGTGCCGGCATTCACGACAAAACCTGCGCCGGTCGCCGGGCGTTGCATTTAGCTAGGAAGCAAGAGGCGCAAACTGCGGTACCGCGAGGTCGCCTACCCACCAGCGGCGCGTTCCCGAATCGAGATGCACGTGGTCGTCGTAGTATCCGATTCCGCCTGAGACCGCTCGCGACCAGCAGACGTCGAAGAGCTCGCGCATGGAGACGCCCGGTACGTAAAAGTCTGCGGCTTTGGCATAAAGGTGCATGCTGTTGCGCGCGGCTCCTTCGATTGCTTCGTTCGTCTGGACCGTGCGGTAGCCGCTCGTGATGACGAGGGGCTGCAAGATTCCGAGCAGTGCGAGCGCTCGCTGCACTTCCCAGAGCGCCTCGATTTCGACGATGTCGATTTGAACGTAACCTTCCGCGATCGCGACCTGATGGTCTCGCATCAGCCAGCAGATCTGGCGATAACCCGGCGCGTAAACGGTGCGACCGTCGACGCAGAACGGCGTGACGATCTCTTCGCCCGATCCTGCGCGGCGCAGCCAGATGACTCGTTTGGTTGCGCTGGGCACCGCGGCCCGCACCGCGCGCGGCGACATGCCGGCGAATGCGGCGCCGGCGATGGCGCCCAGAAAACTCAGGCGCCGCATGGGGCTGCCATGCGCGCTTAGCTCCTAACTTGCGAACGCCAGCGCTGGATGCCGCGACCGACGAAGGCTCGGTCGGCGTCATCCGTCTGCCACGCCTTGGAAAACTCCGCGTCGTCGCTGCGCGGGCGGCGGTGCTCGGGCAGGTCGCTGAGCCGGATGCGCATCGGGATTTTCACGCCCTCTCCGGAGACGATCGCCTCCTGAGTGGGAAGGCTTGGCAGCGCCGTAAGCAACTCCTGCGCCACGTCGGGCAGCGTCCTTGCGATAAAGTGCTGATCGACGTCGCTTCCGAGGCGCAATGCGAAGACCGTCCCGCACTGCGACAGGGCGTGCATCGAGAGCTCGGAGGGGCGCTGGGTGATCAGCGCGAGCGAGATGCCGTACTTTCGTCCCTCTTTGGCAATCTGCGTAATGGTACGTACGGTTTGCGCGAAGCCGCGGCTTTCGTCATCCGGAACGTACCGGTGAGCCTCTTCGCAGGCCAGCAGGACCGGGGGCATTTGCCCGTGCTCGCACCAGACGCTGAAGTCGAAGATGATGCGGCTGATCGTCGAGACGATGACGTCGGCGATTTCCGATGGGACGCCCGAGAGATCGATGATCGTGAGCGGTTTGTCGTTCACCGGAATTCGCAACAGGCGGCCGACGATATCGGCCAAGATGTCCTCTTCGGACGAGAACAAGAAATCGAACCGGCGGTCGCCGCGCAGCGATTCAATTCGCGTTCGCAGGCGCATGTACGGTATCGAGCTGTCGGGCTTCCCGAGCCGGCCCATCTGCTCGTTCAAGTAACGCACGACATCGTGGACGTGATACGGCACGGGCGTGTCGACCGAGATCGAATTTTCGTCGACACTCGTGCCGCCGTATTTGCGCCGGGCGTACGTAATCGCGTCGGCGAGGATCAGCGCTTGCGACGATTGCTCCGTCTCCGAGCCGCTTCGAACGAGGACCCTGAGCGCCTCTTCGTAGTTGAGCACCCAGAGCGGCAACTGAAGATTGTCGACGCTGACGACGTCGGCAAGTTGGCCGAAAGCCTCGCCGTATTCGTTGTGCGGGTCGAAGAGCACCACGTGTGCGTTGGGATGCGCCTCCAGAACCGCCGAAAGCAGAACCGTCAGCGCGCATGACTTTCCCGAGCCGGTGCTGCCGAGAATCGCGAAATGCTTCGAGAGCAGCTCGTTGGTAAGAACGAACGCGGGGCGTCCCGGTTCGTTATGGAGTGTTCCTACTTGGACGTGGGACTGCGACGGCGCGCCGTAGACGGCGCTGAGATCGGCGTCGCTTGCGACTTCGACCGATTCGCCGGGGATGGGATGGTCCGAAACGCCGCGGCTGAAGCGATACCCGCCGCTCCCGTTGAGGGAAATGAGCTCGCCCAGGAGACCACAAACCAGAACGTGGCCGTCCTCAGAAGTGCCGGTCGTCTTGACCTCGCTGACGTTGGCAATGACCGTGCGCGAGCCTCTGGCGATCTTGATCAAAGAGCCGACGCGAACGACACTGCCGTTTCGGCACGTCTCGAATGCGGCGGTTATCTGAGACCCGGCGACGTCAATTACGCGACCTTCCATTAGTTAGTCTTCCCGTCCGTTCACTTCTGCGGTGTTGCTAGGAAGCCGTGCGTGTGCTTCCTGCTATCGATGTACCATCCCACCATGTAATCGTGGTCCTCGATGCTGGTCAGAACCGTCGGTCCTTTTGCACTTGGTTCGTCGACCTGCGTCCATTGCTGGCTCTCGATCGGGTTGCTTAATAGAAAGCCGTGCGTCAAACCCGACCCGTCGACGAAGAAGCCGACGACTTGATCCTGCCAATTGACGGCTTGCGCCTCCGTGTTCGTCGAATGCGGATAGCCGTACTCGGTATACTCGCCTCCCTTGAGGAGCCAGCTCTTTGTCGTACCGTCGGCCGTGGTCATGATGCCGACGATGTCGCCCTTGCCGTTAATGCCGGTCGCCTCGACGCTGATGCCACCCGGCGGCGTGATCCCGTGAAACTTCCCGGTCGTTGCGTTGAGCTCGAAAGCGTGGTTGACGTTGAACTGATCGGTGTAGAATCCGACCGCTAAGCCGGCGTCGTTGAGCCCGAGCAGCTCGGTGATGTTTGACGAGCCCTTGCGCAGTTCCGGATCCTTGTAGATATTCCAGACGCCGTCTTGCAGGATCCATCCGAAGATCCAGCCTTGGGTGCTGATATAGAACCCCGCGAGCGCCTTGGTATTGCTGAGCGACGTGACTTCGGTGTCGACGGCGCCCGGATAGTTTTCGTTGCGGAAACTATCCTTGCCGTAATCGGCGACGACAAACCCTTTGCTCGGATCTTTGCCCGATGCGGGGTTGCCGGTGAAGCCGCAGATCTTCCCGACGTTGTTGATGCCGGTAAGGCGGCTTAGGGTGCCGTCGTCGGGATTGTCGAGCGTGGCGAAGTTCCAAGCCGAGGCATTCGCGCGATGAACGCGGCTTGCGTCCTGAAAACTGGATTGTGTTTGCAACGGCGGCGCGATCGCCGCCGGCCCACTGCACGCGGCCATCGCCGAACCGGCAATTGCGAAGAACGCTCCCGTCAAGAGCGGCTTACATGCGTGAAGAGTTGAGTGAGACATAATGCGTGATCCTCTCTTCATACCTTTAGAGAACGAACTGTTCCCGACTCTCAAAGAGAACGGCGAAACGGTGCCGGCTCTTTAGAGAACCGCCACTAACCCTTGTCAGCCCTTCCATAGTACCATTCGTCGATCCCGCTATGTTTATTTAGTAGATGCAAAGTTTGCCAAGCGGCCCTATCCTTGGAGGCTTTTTGGTACTAGTATATTCGTACCACTCGACCCCCTCCCTGCCCCCTCTCGGGCTGAAAGGCAAAAAAGAATCATGCGTCAGATCGTGGCTGTTGGTCTCCTTGTATTCGCTGCTTCCCTCCTCGGCGGTTGTGCCGGCGGCAATTTAGGCGGTACCTCGCTCCTCCCGAGCGGCGCCCAAAGCTCCGTGCATCGGCTGGACTTTGGCGGCGGCCCGGTCGTGAGCGGCCATAACGGACAGGCGCAGCCGTCGGACTTTGGCGGCGGCCCGGTGGTGAGCGGCCGTAACGGACATGCGCAGCCGTCGGACTTTGGCGGCGGTCCGGTCGTGAGCGGCCGTAACGGACATGCGCAGCCGTCGGACTTTGGCGGCGGCCCGGTCGTGAGCGGCCATAACGGACATGCCCAACCGTCGGACTTTGGCGGCGGCCCGGTCGTGAGCGGCCGTAACGGACATGCCCAGCCGTCGGACTTTGGCGGCGGCCCGGTCGTGAGCGGACACAACGGACATGCCCAGCCGTCGGACTTTGGCGGCGGCCCGGTCGTGAGCGGCCATAACGCCGGCGGCGCGCCGGGTACAATCGGTCAGTAGATCGACGTGTATATAGTGGTAGAAAGGAACCAGTCGATGGACGGAGTAATGTCAAGTCCAGCGATCCCGGGCGGTGCTATGACCGCCGACGTTTCAACTATTCTTCCAACAATGTGACGGGGACGATGTTTACAACTGCTAGAATCATTCAACCCGGCTTCAACGCCGAGGAGTTCGAGAAGGCCTTCACGGCTGCCGACTTCGACCGTTGTCGCGAGCTCGTCGAGAAGCCGGAGGGCATTGATGCCCTGCTTGCGTCGGCGCGACTCGCGTTGCGCGAGCGCCGATACGTCGACGTTATCGGTTCGCTATCGCAGCTTACACGGATGAACCCCGAGGATCGTGTCGCGCGCGACGTGATGCTCGGCGCTGCGCTCGGCTTGACCCGAGATTATGCAACCGGTAATCGCCTTATCGAGCGAGCCCTCAACGAGTTGTCGCCGCCTTACCCGTGGTACTACGATGCGCTGCATTTTAAGGCGTTGATCGCCTGGATGAGACAGGAATACGCCGAAGCCGAAGAGGGGGCAGAGGGGCAGCTCACATCGCCGGATCCGAATAGGCGCGCGAGGGCGCACATCTTGCTCTCCTGGATCGCATTGCGCCGTGGAACGATATTACGCCAGGTCGACGAGCTGCAAACTGCGCTCGACGAACTCGACCTCGCGCAGCCTCCCGACGAATTTGTCCGGGCCAACGCACTCTTGACGCTCGCTCTGTTGTGCCGCGAGCTGCCGCTTCACGAGGTCGGCGACCGGGTTCGCGGTGTCTTCGAGTCGCTGCCCTGGACTTCGGCCTTGCGGCTGGAGCATTTCCAGGTCACCCGCTATCTTGGTGCCTTCGACGAGCTCAACGGCAACGAGCTGGCGGCGTTTGCGAGCTTCAAGAAGGCGGCGCGCCTTGCGCCTTCGGAGCATTGGAGCGTTCACTGTTACCTCGATCGAGCGCTGCTTGCCAAGAACACGGGCGAGAGGGCCTTTGCGGCGGAGCAGCTCCAGGAAGCGCACGAGATCGCGCAGCGCGTCTCGTGGAACGAGGTCAACGGTGAAGAGCTTTCGGCGCTCCTCGTGTTGGCCGAGCTTTTCGCAACCAACGATCCGGCGGTCGCCGAACAGTATCTGGCGCGATTCCGCACGTTACGGACCTCCGTCATCCCGATTCTCTCGCTCGGATCGGACCCGCGCGTCAAGGGCTTCGAAGCGTATTCGCAGGGCGTTGCGTGGCTGCGGCTGGGGGACGCAGATAATGGAAAGGCGGCGCTGACGGAAGCGTGGTCGATCTTCGAGGACTTTAACTATGCCTGGCGCGCAGCGCTCTGCGCGCTGGCGCTCTACGACGTGACGAACGATCGGCGCTGGATACAGCGTGCCGCGAAAAAGATCGATCCGTGGCCGCAGAGCTGGATCGCGCGCCGCATCGTCGAGACGACGTCGGCGGTGCGTCTCGACCACATCCCGCCGGCGAAGCGGCAAGTGCTCGAGCTCGTTCGCTCCGGGCGCCGGAACACTGAAATCGCACGGACCCTCGGCCGTAGTCCGAATACCGTGCGCAATCAGCTCTCGCAGCTCTTCCAAACCTTCAACGTGAAGAGCCGGGCCGAGCTGGTCGCCGCGCTCTCGAAGCCGCTCGCTCCGGTAACGTCGTTGGAAACCAGACGGAGGCGCCTCAACTAGAGCTTGTCAATGGTGAGCGCCGAAGGCGGCGGAGTCGAAGGACGGTCGAACAGCTGGGTGTCGTCCTTCGACTTTGCCGTCCTTCGACTTTGCTTACCTAAGAAGCTTCAACGCGCAACGGCAACGCCCCGATAGCGCGAAAGGTTCGTTCCTCCTCCCATTGCGGCCACCAGCCTTGCACGAGCGTGTCGAGAGGCTGCCAAATAACGACCCAGCCTGCGACGATCAGGCTCTCGCTCGCGAGCGTGCGCAAGCCTTCGGGGATGAAAAGCGCCCGCCCGACCGCGGTCGACGCTGCCAGACTGATGCCAAAGAATATCAAACCGACGAGAAAGGTTCGTACGCCGACCCATCGCATCGCGGCCAGCTTGCGCCGAGCCTCCGCAATCATATGCGCGCAATAGCGGTGAAGCGCGCGGCGAACCTGATCCTCGGTCTGCGGCGTTAGCGTTCCGGCGGGGACGAGCACGCGCAACCGGATCGTTTTTAGCTGCGAGACGAGATGTGGAAGCTGCGCCATCCGTGCGATGCTGCCGATTGCTTCGGCGTCGTCATTAAACGGGTCGAATGCGCCCTCGGTAAAGAGCTCGCGCACGTCGTTGACCCGAACGGTGACCTCATTCGGCCTTTGCGATGAAATGGGAATCACGCTCCTTTCTCGACCGGGCGGACGATGAAATCCCAGTTAGCTCAGGATGATAAGGCGGCCTGCGCGAAAGAGGCAGCATGCGCACTCCGCGCGAGCTTGACGTCGAGAGTCGACCCACGGGTACGGTCGCCTTTCTCTTTACCGACGTCGAGGCGAGCACGCGCCGGTGGGAGTGCTATGGCGAGGCGATGCGCGACGCGGTGCGCCGGCACGACGAGATCTTGCGTTCGGAGATTGCGGCGCGACGCGGATATATCTTCAAGACAATAGGCGACGCATTTTGCGCCGCATTCTGGACGATCGACGAAGCGCTGGAAGCGGCGGTCGAGACGCAGCGCCGGATCGCGCGCGAGGACTTTAGTTCGGTCGACGGTCTCCACGTTCGAATGGCAATTCATGCCGGCGAGACGGACGAGCGCGACGGCGATTATTTCGGCACGGCCCTCAATCGCACGTCTCGATTATTGTCGGCCGGCCACGGTGGACAGATTCTGATCTCAGGCGACGCGGCCGATCTCGCGCTGGCGAGCCTCCCGCCCGGGATAAATCTGCGCCATCTTGGCTCGCTGCCGCTCAAAGACATCAGGCAGCCCGAGCGGGTCTATCAGCCGGCCGCTGAGGGCCTGCGTTCGGAGTTCAAACCGCTGCGCGCGCTTGAAACGCCGCCAAACAACCTTCCACGGCGGATCACCAGCTTCGTTGGCCGTCACGAGGATCTCGCGCGCGTTGAAGCGCTGCTCGACGAAGGGCCACTCGTAACGCTTGTGGGGGCGGGCGGCATCGGCAAGACCCGGCTTGCCTTGGAAGTCGCGGCCGCTCGTCTCAACGACGAGCGCGACGGCGCATGGTTCGTCGATCTTTCTTCAATTGGAGACGCCGGTCTCATCGCGGGCACGATACTCTCGACGCTCGGCGGCGAGCCTTCCCCCGGCGGTGATCCGCTCGACGACCTCCTCGCGCATCTCGAGAAGCGCGATCTGCTGCTCGTCCTGGACAACAGCGAGCACATCGTTTCCGAAGTCGCGACGATCGTTGCCAAAATAATCGCACGATGCACGCAAGTGACGGTGCTCGCGACGAGCCGTTCGCCGCTCGACATCTCAGGCGAACGTATCTACCGTTTGGCGACGCTCGATCAGGCGTCGGCCGTGCAGCTCTTCGCCGATCGCGCTCGCGCGGCGAACCCGGCATTTCGCCTCGAAACGAAAGCTGCCGTCGTCGACGAGATCTGTGCGCGCTTGGACGGTATCGCCCTGGCGATCGAGCTTGCGGCGGCACGCGTCCGCGCGATGTCGGTGGAAGATGTAGCCTCGCACCTCGAGCTGCGGCTGCTCGCCGGCGGCCGAGACCGCCGTCCTCGCCAGCAAACGATGCGCACGCTCATCGATTGGAGCTACGATCTGCTCACCGACGAGGAACGGGTCGTCCTTCGTCGCGCCGCCGTTTTCATGCGAGGCTTCACGCTCGGGCTCGCCACCGCGGTTTGCAGAGCCGAAGGCGACGACGAGTGGCGAATCCTCGAGCTTCTTACGTCGCTCGTCGATAAATCGCTGGTCGTCGCCGAAGCGCAAGAGGGGGATCAACGGTACCGCTTGCTCGAGCCGATTCGAGAGTACTGCTGGGAGAAACTCGAGGCCGCCGCCGAGACCCGCAAGACCCAGCGCCTTCACGCCGCCGCAATCGCGTTGCTAGCGGGAGCGTGGTACGAAGAATGGGACGGGGGACCTGAAGCCGATTGGCTCGTGAGGGTGGATCGGGACCTTGCTAATCTCCGTGCCGCACTTCGTTGGAGCGTCGAGGAAGCGAACGATCTTGCAGGTGGGCGCGCGCCTCGCCGCCAACGCAACGATCGTCTTTCTACGGCTGGCGCTGCTCGTTGAGGGCGTGGAGCGGTGCGACAATATCCTGCAGCGGGGAGTGCGCCTTCATGGCGCGGTGGAGGCACGTCTTCGCTACGGGTTGTCAATGCTGTACAGTAACCTGGGCCAGAGTAAGAGCTGCCTCGAGGAAGCGCTGATCGCGGTTAGTCTTTTCCGGGCCGCCGGCGATGCGCGCGGTTTGGCGCGCGCCCTTTCGCAAGTGGCGTCGCGGTACGCGTTTGAGTCGCGGTATGACGACGCGAAAGCGCCCGCGCAAGAAGCGCTCGAGTTAGCACGCAACACTGGTGACCGGCGGCTCTTGGCCGACGTCCTGCGCCGTTGTGCCGGGTGTTTTGCGACTGACGGGCCGGATCGCACCCGATCCGTTTTCGCCGAGAGCGTCGCGCTCTTTCAGGCGCTGGGCCGGAATGACGATACCGGGCGGGCGCTGACGTGGTGGGGCCAATGGGAAGCAGAGGCTGGGAACTATTCGGAGGCGGTGGAGCGCTTCACGGCGGCTGCGATACTCGATAGCAAAGATTCCGCGGCGATGTTCAACTGGGTCGAGATCGCCGGGTGCTACTTGGCACTCGACGACCTCGCGCGCGCGGAGCCGTTCGCTCGCAAGGGCCTCGCCGTCGCGGTGAAAGCGAGATATGCCGTTGGGACAGCGATAGCGATCTTGCATCTTGCCGTCCTCGCTGCCAATCGCGATCCGCATGCAGCGGCGCGTTTGCTCGGCTACGCGCAGGCACGGTTACACGAAGAAGGTTATGAACCGACTCCACCGGAGCCGGCTTTGATCGAGCGGCTTATGGCGGACCTCGAAGGGAGATTCGACAAAGCCGAACTCGAGCGTCTGCTCGAGGAAGGCACGGCGTTAAGCGAAGATCGAGCTCTCAGTCACGCCTTCTCGCACTAACAGGGATGCGGAAGCGTATCCGGCCGCACATCCACGTTCTCGCTGCCGTTACCCTTGTAATAGCACTGGTGCTTGAGCGTAAAGGTTCCGCTGTCGCCGGTGCATCCGTAGACCGCCTTGTACGATCCGGTGATCGTGCGGGTCTTTGCATCGTAGGTACCGGTCGTCGCTAGCGTGCAGTAGAGGCTTCCGGAGCCCGCGACCGACGTTCCGTTGATGCCGCTCGCGCTGGCAATCAGCGCAACCGAGGCAGTGATCGTCGCGTTTGCGTACTTCACCGTCAGGATGCCGCCGAGTCCGTCCTGCGCCTGCGCGTACGACGCGGTGGCCTTGCCGGTTCCGTAGGCGATGTCTTTGAACTTTCCGGAGTATTTGCCGCTAAAGTTAGAAGAAGACTTGTCGCTGCCGATACGGCTTGCGCCGCCCTGCAACCCCAGTGCCGCGCTCGGCGCGCCGGTTCCGCTGCTGCCGCAGCCGGTCAAAATTCCAAGCGCGATCGCCGCGCCAAACGCCCTGCGCGCAAATAAGCTTCCCATTTTACCCCTCCATATCGAACGTAGTGGAGGAGCATACCGCTCGAAGCCGCTGAGTGCCTCTTTGTTGCTACCGACTCGAAGGGACGATGAGGAGTTTGCCGAGTTAGCTTGGCTTCGCCATGAACTCGTAGAGCCGCCCCAGGTACGTCGCGGTTCCGGTTATCGTGCCGTCGCGTTGCATCGAGCCGCGCAACGAGAGCGCGCCGCCGATCTGAAGCAGCACGTAACCATCGTTGGAGATGCTGCCCGTGACGGGTTCTATTCGATTGTCGAGCGGATCGGGGCTGACCGACGTTCCGCTGTAGGTTCCGCTGATGGCGGCGTCGCGCACGACGAGGCGCATGGTGCCGGTGTGCGGTACTCCCGCGGTGCCGAAGATGGGGGCAAAGGCCGCGACGTATGGCGTCGCGGCCCCGCCGCCGAAGTTCGTCACCGCTAACGCAGGAATTGCGGCAAGGGCAAAGACAACGAAAGCCGTCGCCGGCACGGTAGCGAATTTGAAGAACTTCATAGGCTCAGCATCGTCGCGCCCGCTTCGATATTGCTGTGTTTTTGATGAGCGCCGGATTAAGCTCGACGAAGGCGAAGCTGCGTTACCGTGCCTTCGCCCGTCACCGTTTGGAGGCTCCCATTGGAACCGCTCGATCGCCGCAGCTTTTTGATAACGACCGGAGCCGCCACTGCCACTCTGGCGGCGGCAACGCCCATACCGGCTCAAGCCGTTCCGAGCTCTGCCGTCTTCCTTTCGACGTGGGAATGGGGAATCGAAGCGAATGCGCGCGCGGCCGAAGTCCTCGCGAGCGGCGGATCGCTCCTCGACTCGGTTGAGAAGGGCATCAACGTCGTCGAGGACGACCCGGATGTCGACACCGTCGGCTACGGCGGCCTGCCGAACGCGCAGGGCGAGGTCGAACTCGATGCCGGCATTATGGATGGGACCGCGCACCGCGCCGGTTCGGTCTGCAATCTCCACAAGATCAAAAATCCGATCTCGGTCGCACGCTTGGTGATGGAGAAGACGCGCCACACGACCATGGCCGGCGACGGCGCACTGCAGTTTGCGATCGCCATGGGCTTCGAGCCGATGCAGCTACTCACGCCGCACAGCCTCGAAGCCTGGCTAAAGTGGAAGCGGACGCCCGACCACCAGACGTTTTGGATCGACCGGAACCATCACGACACGATCGGCATGGTGGGAATCGACGGCGGAGGGAACGTCGTCGCCGGCTGCTCCACGAGCGGCTTAGCGTGGAAGATTCCCGGCCGCGTCGCCGATTCGCCGCTTGTGGGCTGCGGCTATTATGCCGACAATGCCGCCGGCGCCGCCTCGGCGACCGGCGACGGGGACGTGATGGCCAACTACTGCACGTCGTCGTTCATCGTGCAGCGGATGGCCCAAGGAGCGCACCCGCAGGAGGCGTGCGATGACGTTCTCCGCTACATGGCAAAGGGCGCGCCGCACCTTCGTGAGGACATGTATTGCGTCATCGCGATCAATATGAGCGGCGAGATTGGCGCCGCATCGATGAACACGAAGCAGCAGCTAACTTACGCCCTTTGGCGGGAGGGCCGCGGCGCGCTCCACACCGCGCCGGCGTTTCTGCGCTAGTTTGTGATTGCTAGCGTCCTTCGACTCCGGCGCTTCGCGCCTTCGCTCAGGATGACAATGTCGAAGGACGCGCGTGCCACCCCTTTGTCATCCTGAGCCCTTCGACTCGCTGCGCTCGCTCAGGACAGGCTTCGCGCATTCCCCACCTTGTCATCCTGAGCGAAGCGAGCGTAGCGAGCGAAGTCGAAGGACGCGCATGCCAAGACGCTACGTATCGAGCTCAATCGTGGCGATGCCCAATTCGGAACGGTCCTTCTTGATGAGCTGCGTCGGGTAGGCATCGATGAAAAGCTCGAGCGTGGGCCAGACGGTGGCGGCGATCAGATGTCCGCCGATCGTGCTGCCGCCGCGTCTGGCGACCACGGCGTGCGCGTGAAGAAGCGGCTCGCCGTCCTTTAACGCAAGATCGCCCAGCAAAGAGAGGAGCTCGACCTGTTCGTCTACGGCGATGGGCTCGTAGCGCCGTTGATTGCGGTCAAAGTATCCGAGGGTCGCTTGCGAAAAGCCGCCGATGCCGGTTAGTCGCGCCGCGCCGATGCCGACGGTACGCGCGAAGCTGGTGATTTCTCGCGCGACTTCGTCTCCGGGATCGAAGACGAGCACGTACGCGTGCACGGGGTCGGGGGCGAGCCGCAGATATTTCATGCCGCACCCTTCGCCCTTCGCCCTTCGACTCCGGCGCTTCGCGCCGCAGCCTGTCCTGAGCGAGCGTAGCGAGTCGAAGGGCTCAGGATGACAAGGTGGGGAATTCGCGCCGAAGCCTGTCCTGAGCGAGCGTAGCGAGTCGAAGGGCTCGGGATGACAAGGAGGTAACGGCGCGAATGAACCGCGAGTGATCCTTTGGACGCTCCTGGTCGCGCTCGTAGTGAATCCGCACTTCTGCGCGGGATGCAACTTCGCGGGGGCGCAGCTTGCGGGTTCCGATTTTAGCGGCGGCGTTTACATCGGATCGAATTTTGCCGGCGCGGTGCTCGAGCGTGCCTCCTTTCGGGGCTCGAAGCTCGTTGCGGCGAACTTTCAGGGGGCCGACCTGCGCGGCGCGGCGTTCGACAACGCGGAGTGCACGGCGTGTAACTTCGAAGGAGCGAAGTTCGACGGCGCCACTTTCTCGGGGGCCCGAATCGTGGCCGCTAACTTCGCCGGATTTTCCGCGGTGGTTGGCGACGACCAGTTGCGCGCGCTGCTCTCGGGCTGCTACTTCTGCAACTTTCGCGCCGCCTCGCTCGCGGGACGCGACCTCTCCGGCGCATCGTTGATCGGCATCGACTTTTCGCAGGCGGATCTGCGCAACACGCGGTTCGACGGAGCCGTGCTCTGCTGGTACGTCATCGACGGAGCGCAGCGCACGCCAAAGTGCGTGACCTTGCAGGGCGCCCGCGTCCAGGGAGCGAGCTTCACCGGCGCTCTGATTTGCACCGACCCGACCGAGGCTCGGACCTGCACTGCCGTTGCGGCGGCGGCCTTGCGCCGCGATACAGGCTCGGAATTGAGCGGCGCAGTCCTTCCGTGAGGGCGTCGTGCCGTCAATGTCTCGCGCTTTTTCTCATCATCACGTGCGCCTCGAGTCTTCCGCTTCCAATGGTGCGAACGCTGGGTCGTTTGCTCCAACAGGAGCCGCGGACCTGGTAACACGCGGCAGGCTTAGCTTGCGCTGACTCGAAGCCCGATTTTTGTGATGAGACCGTTGCTCGTTGCGTGCATTTTGCTCGCCCTCGCCGCTTGTTCTGCTGGGAGGGAAGAGCCGATCCCGTCCGGGATAAACGCCGGCGGCTTCGCTCCCTCCGCCCGTGGCCGATTCTTTCCGGACGCGGCGGGGAACGTTTATGTCGCCAACTGGTACAGCAGCTCGGTTCTGGTCTACTCGGCCGGTGGACGATCGAAGCTTAAGACCATCACGAACGGCGTAGCCTATCCAAACGCGCTCGCGCTCGACAAATCCGCAAACCTCTACGTCGGAAACTACGGAGCTCCGAGCGGCAGTATTTCCAGCAGCGTCGCGGTCTACGGGCCGGGGGGAACGCAGCCGACTCGAACGATCGTTCAGGGCGTCCGCGGTCCGTACGCGATCGCGTTCGGTCCGTCCGGCAAGGTCTACGTGGCAAACTATGGCGGCCCCTCGGTCACCGTCTACGCGCGCGGATCGAGCTCGGTTCTGCAGACGATCACGCACGACGTCCGCTCTCCCGAGGCGCTCGTTCTTGATAAGGCCGGCAATCTCTATGTGGCGAACTGGGCGAACAATAGCGTATCGGTCTACGCGCCGGGCAAGCTGAATCCGTTTAAGACAATCACGACGGGCGTGCTGCGACCCGATGCCCTGGCAATGGATGCCGCGCAGAATCTCTATGTCGCCAATCACCACGGCAATTCGGTGACGATCTACGGTCGCACCCATAAAAATCGCCCGCGAACGATTAAGAAAGGCGTGAGCGAGCCGTTGAGCCTGATTTCGACTCCGTCGAAAGAGCTTTACGTCTTAAATTACGCAAACGACACGGTTTCGATTTACTCGGAGCAGACGCTCGACCTCGTACGCGTCATTTCGGCCGGCATCGCTTGCCCGACGACGATGGCGATGAGCCAATCGGGGCTGCTCTACGTCGCGAACACGTGCCCGAGCAGCATCTCGGTCTACGCCGCGTCAGGAAGCAAGCCCATGCACTCGATCACCAAGGGTCTCGACGGTCCCGTGGCGATCGGCATCGCGCCGTGAATGCCCGCTGGGGCGCATTAACCTTCCTCGTCGCTCTTGCCGCCTGCACGCAAAGCGGTGCGGCCGTAAACGTTTCAGCCCCGACGGCCGCTGCCGCCGCGTCCTCGTCGAAAATCCAGCACGTCGTTATCATCTTCCAAGAGAATCGGTCGACCGACGACCTTTTTAACGGATTGCCGGGAGCCGACACGGTGCGCAGCGGTCCGAACTCCGACGGAAAGCAGGTGTCGCTGCGGCCGATCCCGTTGACCGCGCCGTACGATCTCAGCCACACGCACGCGGGCTTCCTGACCGAATACGCCAGCGGCGAGGAGAACGGCTGGAATGAGGAGCGATCGACCTGCGAAGGCGCGATCGTCTGCTTACCCTCCGACCTTCGCGCTTACGGCTACGTCCCGCATAACGAGATCCAGCCTTATTGGATCATGGCGACGCGCTACGCGTTTGGCGACCACATGTTCCAGACGAATCAAGGCCCGAGCTTTCCGGCGCATCAGTACATCGTCAGCGGCACGTCGACAGTCGTCAACGGCTCCTCGCTGCGTGCCTCCGAAAACCCGTTCAATCCCAAGACCGGTCCGAGCGGCGGCTGCGATTCGCCCTCCGGAGCGCTCGTCACGCTCATCAATCCGGCCGGCAAGGAGAGCCAAAAGGCCTACCCCTGTTTCAACCGCATTTCGATGATGGAGCTGGCCGACCGGGCCGGCTTGACCTGGCGCTACTACCAGGCGACGCCGGGACCCGGAATTTGGAACGGGCCGGACGCCGTTCTGCGCATTCGCGAGAGCGGCGAATTTTCAACCGACGTCGTCTCGCCGTCGTCGCAAATTCTGACCGATATCGCGAACGGAGAGCTGGCAAACATCGTCTGGGTAACCCCGACGGGTCTCTCGTCGGATCACGCGCTGGCGACGAACGGCTCGGGTCCGTCGTGGGTCGCAAGCGTTGTCAATGCGATCGGGGAGAGCCAGTACTGGAATAGTACCGCGATCTTCGTGACCTGGGACGATTGGGGCGGCTGGTTCGATCACGTGCCGCCGCCGCAGTACAACTCCTACGAGCTGAGCTTTCGGGTGCCGCTGATCGTGATCTCGCCCTACGCGAAGTCTCACTACATCTCGCACGTTCAGCACGAATTCGGAAGCATCCTGAAGTTTACCGAGGAGACGTTTGGATTGCCGTCGCTCCATACGACCGACGTTCGCTCCGACGATCTCATGGATTGCTTCGATTTCTCCGCGCCGCCGAAGAAGTTCAAACGCATCCCCGCAAAGTATCCGCCGAGCTATTTCCTGACCCAGCCCTCGACGGAGCCGGACGATTAACAGCCGGCTCGCCAATGGGGTCGCCGCGCTCTTCTTCGGCGCGAGCCTCGCAGCGTGCTCGCCGCACCAGATCGGCTCGCCGTCGCTTCCGTCCGAAGGCTCGCGGCTCTCCCCCAGTTCGGGTTACAAGACCATTTACAGCTTCGGGCGGTTCGGCAAGTCCGACGACGGATTACAGCCCGTCGCCGACCTCATCGCGGCCGGAAGCGAGTATTACGGCACGACGGAGTACGGCGGCACGACAAACGCGCACTGCAATATCGGTTGCGGCACGGTCTTTAAAATAAGCGCCTCAGGAACCGAACGCGTCCTTTATCGCTTCAAGGGCGGCAGCGACGGCGCGTTGCCGGTCGACGGATTGATCGAGTCCGGTGGTTCGCTCTTCGGAACTACGAGCGCCGGTGGAGGCAGCGAATGCGCGGGCGGATGCGGGACCGTCTTCAAGCTGAGCACGAACGGGGCCGAACGAGTTCTCTATATTTTCGGCGGCGGAAAGGACGGCGCCAATCCGCTCGCGGGCCTCGTCGCGCTCGGCGGCGCGTTCTACGGCACCACGCAATTCGGAGGCGTCAGCACACGGCTCTGTTCGGCGGGATGCGGCACCGTCTTCAAAGTGAGCTCGAGCGGCGGCGAGAGCGTCATCTATCGCTTCAAGGGCGCGGGCGACGGCGCCGAGCCGATGGATCGATTGATCGCGCTCGACGGCACGCTCTACGGGACGACGCAGTACGGAGGCGCGACGACCTCGTTCTGCGCGACGGGATGCGGCACCGTCTTCAAGCTGAGCACGAGCGGCATGAAGAAAAATCTTCATAATTTCAAGTACGGCTCGGCGTCGAGGGACGGCGCCTATCCAGCGGCGGGCGTAACCGCGATGGCCGGCGAGATCTACGGCACGACGGTCGGCGGTGGCGCGATGGGCGACGGAACGGTTTTCAAGCTGAACGAGTCGTCGGGAGCCGAGAGCGTGCTTCACAGCTTCGATTGTTGCGCGAGCAGCACCGACGGCGAATATCCCTTTGCGCGCCTCATCCGCGCAAACGGCATGCTTTACGGCACGACTCGCAACGGCGGTACCGGCGGCAAGGGGACGGTCTTTAAGATCACCGCGTCCGGTTCGGAGAGCCTGCTCCACGACTTCACGGGCAAGCCTGACGGTGCGCAGCCCATGGCAAGCTTGCTGCTCAGCGGAACTGCGCTGTACGGCACGACCGCCGGCGGCGGCTCGACCTCGGAAGGAACGGTCTACGAGCTAACGCCGTAGCCTTTCGGCCAAGCAAGGAGGCCATGGGTCGCCGACGAACCGACCAACTCCTTGTTGTAAGTAAAGCACGAAAGGTAAGGCTAATGAAGCACTCCGCTTTGGTAGCGCTGAGCGCGGTTGCGCTCGCTCTCGGGCTCCTGGCCGCCCCGCTGGTTTCGGCCGCACAGCCCGCTCCCGCGCCGACGATGGTTCCGATGGCGAAGCCCGATTTTTCATCGATGATGTTCTTAACGGGCACCTGGACTTGCACGCAGATGCTGCGCGGCAAGAGCCGCCCCGATACCAGCACGACGACGATGGGAATGGATGGAATGTGGATGGTGAGCCAAGATACGGCACCGCCGTTCGATAAATTTCGCACCGTTACGATCAACTCAACCACTTATACGACTTACGATCCCACGATCAAGCAATGGGTGCAAGTCGAGGTCGATTCCGGAGGCGGTTATGGCATGGAATCGTCACCGGGCTGGGTGGGCAATACCGCTACCTGGTCGGGCAAAGGTCTCGACGGCAGCACCTTTACGGATGTAATCACGAAAAACAGCGATACCTCGATCACCGACGCCAACACCGCAACCGACGCGCAGGGGAAGACGACGAACGCCACCACCACCTGCATGAAATCGGGTAGCTAAAGCTCGTTGGCCTTATCGGGGCATCACGTTGCGATCCGGACGCGCGATCGCTTCGTAGATGGCCCCGGTAGCCACGATTGCCGCCATGACCAAGAGCGTCACCCAGCCGTAGTTGAAGATGGCCCGCCCGCTCGAAAGCGGGCTCGGCCAGACGATATCGATTAACATCGCGCCGAGATAGAGCGCTCCGCCGATTGTGACCGGCACTCCCCACTTGCCGAGCGTGAACGGTCCGGCCGGTTTCCAACCGCGCCGGCGTGCCGCCAGCGCACCAGCGACGGTCAGCAAAAAAGCGAGATAGATGCCGGAAGTAGCAAAGGAGACGAGGGCGTAGAGGGCGTTGACGTTCGCGGGATAGTCGAACCAGAACACGTGCACCGGTTTGCTTGGGTTGATCAGCACGAGCAGCAGAAAGAGAAATGGAACGACCGTTCCTATCAAGATCGCGTTGGCGGGCGTATGAAAGCGCGGCGAGATCGCCCGTATTCTTTCGGCGAGCGGCAGCGCGCCGTCGCGAGCGAGCGCGAAGGCGACCCTCGCGCCTGCGCCCTGAACCGCCGTGCCGCAGCTAAAGAACGCAACGATCACCATGACGAGAAAGAAGTCCTGAAGCCAGCGCGGCAGTTCCGACAGAATGACGTTGATTCCGCCGGTGACGACCCCGCCGATGCCCGCGGCCGGCGTCGCAAGCAAGAGACCCAAGATCAAGACGAACGACGCGATGCCGCCGTAGAGCAGCGCGTTGCGCATCGCTCGGGGCACCTGGCGCTGCGCTTCGAGCGTCTCTTCCGAGATGTCGCCCGCCGATTCGAAGCCGTAGAAGATATAGACGTTGGCGAGGATCGCGACCAGCGCGGCCCCTATCCAACTCCCGCCAAAGTTCAATCCGAGCGGATTGCTCGCGGCGTGCTCGACGTTTTGCGAGCTGAAGATGAAGCCGAGCTGCCGATGGAAACCGACGATCGCGAGCGCGATGAAGACGCCAAAGGTTCCGATACTCTCGACATAGACTCCGAAGCGCGCTACTCGTCCCATGATCTTAGCGCCGACCCAGTTCGAGATCGCCGACAAGACGATGATCGTTCCGGCAATGGCGAAGATGGTTAGGTGGCTCGCCGGATCGAGACGCGTCTTGAGCCATTGATTTAAGAGCGAGGTCACGTAACCAACCGCGCCCGAATCGACCGAAGCGACGGTCGCGAGGAGGGCGAAGCCGTAAATCCAGCCGATAAACCATCCGTAGCGCGGGCCAACGGTGTACTTTCCGTATTGGTAAAGCGCCCCGGAGAGCGGATACTCACTCGCGAGCTCGCCGAAGACGAGCGCGACCAGCATCATGCAACCAACGACGATGGGAATCGTCCAAATGTAGCGTGGGCCGCCGGTGCCTAAGCCCAGCGTGTAAAGGGAGTAAATGCCGACCATCGGGCTCAGGTAGCTGAAGGCGACCGCGAAATTGTCGAAGAGCGAGAGCACTCTCGACAATTCTTGACGATAGCCAAGTGCGGCGAGCCGATCGCTCTCCTTCACGCGTCGTTCTGTTGGCGCGACGACTCGTCGCTGCCTTCCGGCTAACGCACGCGTCAGCGCGACGAAAGGTAGCGGCGCGCATTTCCCGTATCTCTGCGGTTCCCAGGCTATCCCGTTAATAATAAGGAGTGTTTGTGAACGGATCCCTGAAGCTCGTGGCGCCGCTGGTCGCGGCGCTGGCCGTCGCGGGATGCAACGCCGGCGGCACTTCCGGCGTCCCGGGAACGGCGGCTCAAACCGCGCCCGCCGGAACGCATTCAAAGATGCCGCAATGGATGGCGAAGGGCCTCGCGAAGCCGGCCTGCCCGCAAATCGTCGGGAAGCCGACGTGCTTGGCGCTGATCGAATCGAAGAGCGGTATTAGCCCGAACGTCGCCGGCTGGGCGCCGGCCGATTTTCAAGCGCGCTACAATCTGCCGTCGGCGACGAAGGGTTCGGGACAGATCGTTGCGATCGTCGACGCCTACGACAATCCCAACGTCGCCTCCGATCTCGCCGAGTATCGCTCCGAGTTCGGTCTCGGAACGGCGAACTTTACGAAATACAATCAGGAGGGGCAAGAGGGCAACTACCCGGGCGGCAGCACCGGCTGGGGCGTCGAGATCGATCTCGACGTCGAAATGGTTTCGGCGGCCTGTCCGCTCTGCACGATTTACCTCATCGAGGCGAATAGCTCCGACAACAGCGATCTCGAGACCGCCGAAGTCGAGGCGGTAACGCTCGGCGCGCACATCGTCAGCAACAGCTGGATCTGCTACGGCTCGTTCGACTGCGTCGACGTTTCGGACTTCGATGTGCCGGGCGTCGTCTACACCGCGGGATCGGGAGACGCCGGATATAATAACATCGGCGCTCCGTCGGCGCTCGCAAGCGTCGTCGCCGTCGGCGGCACGGTGCTCGCGAAGAGCGGCTCGAATTACAGCGAGACAATTTGGGACGGCGCGGGAGCCGGCTGCGCGTCAGGCGTGACGAAGCCCACTTGGCAACACGATCCCGATTGTACCGCCCGCACCGATTCCGACGTTTCGGCCGTCGCTTGGGCCGTCGCCGAGTACGATTCCTACGGCTACGGGGGTTGGTTCACGGTCGGCGGAACGAGCGTGGCAACGCCCATGACGGCCGCGGTCTTCGCTCTGGCAGGAAATGCAAGCAGCCAGAACGCCGGCAAAAAGTTCTGGTCGCTGAAGAATCACCGGCGCAAGAAGGAGCTGCATTACATCAGCTCCGGCAACGACGGATCGTGCGGAGGCGAGTACCTTTGCACGGCCGGAACGAAGCAGTTCTCCACGTACTCCGGCCCCGGCGGCTGGGGAACGCCGAACGGCACCAAAGCCTATTAGGGAAGCGCTTTGCGCCTCGCTCAGGACTGCGCTTCGCGCAGGCGCTAAGGAATTTGTCATCCTGAGCGAAGGCGCGGAGCGTTAGCGCAGCGCCGGAGTCGAAGGGCGGTCGAACTGCATAAGGAGCGTCGGCGTCCTTCGACTACGCGCCCTTCGACAAGCTCAGGGCGCTTCGCTCAGGATGACAAGAAGTGAGGTCCGCGAAGCCTGTCCTGAGCGAGCGCAGCGAGTCGAAGGGCTCAGGATGACAAGGGCGGACTTACATATCCGTGTCGGGCGGTAAGTACGACGGCTTTTGGTGGATGAAGTAGGCCTTCGAGTGCGATGAAGCGATCGGCTTGAAGACGATCGGCGTCTGCGAGTAATCGAAGCAGTCGATGATGCTCTTGGAGCGCTTGTCGCTGGTGCCGAGCGAGCCGAGGTGCCAGTTCTGCTCGATGTACTTGAGAATGCTGCCGAACTCGTAGTAGGTCTTGGAGACGTAGGCCGGTTTTGCGTACGGCGAGAGGATCAGCGCCGGCACGCGCAGGCCGAGGCCGCCGTACCCGGCCTGCTGCGGGTTCAGGTTATCGTATAGGCCGCCCCAATCGTCCCAAACGACGACGATCGCGGTGGATTTCCAGTACGAGCTCTCCCCGATCGCATTGACTACGCTTGCGACCCACGAAGGTCCGTCGTCGACCTTTTCTCCGGGATGGTCGGAGTCGGGTTCGTCGGGGATCAGCCAAGAGACGGAGGGAAGCGTGCCGTTCGAGATGTCGTTGAAGATATTCGTCTGCGGCGTCGAGATATTCGTCTTCCATTCTGGTCCGTAGCGCACCGCGTAGATGACGTCGAACGCGGTAAAGAGCCGGCCGTTGGTATTGCAGCACGGCGACGGAACGTAGTACTTCCAGGAAACGCTCTTGGCATCGAGCAGGTCGCGCAGCGTCGCGTAAGTCGAAGCGAACTTGTCGGTACACGGAAACGGCCCTTTCCCGGGCTCGAAGACGTCGTCTTTGGTGATGAGCGACGTGTGCGTGCCTGCCGGCGCGTCGCATCCCCACCGGCACGTGCCGCCCGAGCACGACGGCAAATTGACCATCGCCTCGCCGGGCGCCACGACGGTGCCGCCGCGGATGAGGTCTTGGTGTCCGGTGAAGCTGCTGCTGCCCTGCGTCGTGAACATATGCTCCGCGAGCACGTACTCTTCGGCCATTTCCCAATACGGCTGAATTTGCGACGGCTCGACATACTGGTACGGATACGTGCACTCCGGCTCGTCGTCGGAGAAGAGAATCTGATCGAAGCCGTCCATCTTCCCGTCGTCGCGCGCGGCCCGGTATCCCTGGTAGTTGTGATTGAGGTCGCGCGGCTCGATGAGCGGGCTCTCTTTGAGCGCAATCGTCCCGTTCGTCTTGATGTGACAGGCGGCTTCTTTTGCGATGGCGCCGGTGGTCGCGCCGTCAGCGCCCGGGAAGGTCGCAAAGAAGTTGTTGAACGTTCGGTTCTCCTGGACGACCAGCACGACGTGCGCGATCGGAGAGCGCAGCGCCGGCGAGGCTCGCGCCCGAGCTTGCGTCTGTGGTTCCAACCGAGTGAGCGTGCCGCCCGCGCAGGCTGCAAGCGTGACTACACCGAGTACCAGGGACGCAAGCGCGCGCGAGCCGTTGACCATCGTCGACCTTGACTCGAGAAGTTCTTGCCGCACGCGAGGGCGCCTGCGCTCGTCGCCGACGGCATTCGTCCTTCGACTCCGGCGCTACGCGCCTCCGCTCAGGATGACAAGGAGTGAGGTGCGCCAGAGCCTGTCCTGAGCGACCGTTCGATCCTTGTCATCCAAGGAGTGAGGTGCGCCAGAGCCTCTCCTGAGCGACGTTCAATCCTTGTCATCCAAGGAGTGAGGTGCGCCAGAGCCTCTCCTGAGCGACCGTTCAATCCTTGTCATCCAAGGAGTGAGGTGCGCCAGAGCCTCTCCTGAGCGACCGTTCAATCCTTGTCATCCTGAGCAGAGCGAACGCAGTGAGCGGAGTCGAAGGACGGTCGAACTGCATAAGGAGCGTCGGCGTCCTTCGACTAAGCGCCCTTCGACAAGCTCAGGGCGCTTCGCTCAGGATGACAAGGGGGGAATGCGGTGCGGTACTTCGATGAGGAAGACGTTGCGCGGTTCTTAGCCTGGGACGAGCTCATTGGCGCGATGGAGCGCGTCCTCGCGGAGTTCTCCCGCGGCGAGGTGATGCAGCCGGTACGAGAGATTCTGACGATCGAAGAAGGCCGGCGGTACGCCGGCCTGATGCCAGCGGTCACCGGCGGCGTGCTGGGCGTGAAGTTCGTGACGTTCTACCCTGTCAATGCCGGTACCGGAGTTCCGACGCACAACGCGACGGTCTTGCTGTACGAAATGGGGAGTGGTCAGCCGCTCGCGGCGATGGACGGGCGGCTGATAACCGAGATGCGCACGGCCGCCGTTTCCGCGGCGATCACCAAGTATCTCGCGCCCGCGCAGAGCCGCGCGCTCGCACTGCTCGGCAGCGGCGTCCAGGCGCATTCGCATCTCGAGGCGTTGCGACGCGTGCGCACATTTTCGGAGGTGCGCGTCTGGAGCCGCAATGCCGCGCACGTCCGGCGCTTTGCCGGCGAGCACGGCGTGCGGGCGGTCGAATCAGCCGAGGCTGCCGTGCGCGGAGCCGACGTGATCGTCACGGCGACCGCGGCGCGCGAGCCGATTTTGCAAGGGGCGTGGCTCAAACCGGGCGCTCACGTCAATGCCGTCGGCTCGTGCCGCCCCGACTGGCGCGAGCTCGACGACGAAGCGATGGCCAACACCGTGGTCGTCGATTCTCGCGAGGCGGCCGCGAAAGAAGCCGGAGACATTATCTTGGCAAAGGCAGCGATCTACGCGGAGATCGGCGAGATCTTCGGCGGCACGAAGAAGCCGCCGCAATCCTCGACGACCATCTTCAAATCCGTCGGGATCGCTTGTGAGGACGTCGCCGCGGCACGACTCGTATTCGAAGCCGCCGCTCGATGAGCGTCGATATTGGAAAGCGCGCCGTCGGGTACGCCGCGGTCGACCGCTTCGTGCAAGACGGCACGTGCATCGGCCTGGGGACCGGCACGACCGCGTACTGGGCGGTCGAACGGGTCGGTCGGCGCGTGGCGGCCGGCGAACGCATCGCTGCCGTACCGACGTCCTCGGAGACCGAGCACCTTTGCCGTCTCTGGAACATCCCGGTGCTCGGATTGCTGGAGCGCCCAATGCCGGTTGCTATCGACGGCGCCGATCAAGTCGCCCCGGACTGGGCGTTGACGAAGGGCGGCGGCGGCGCGCTCTTCCGCGAGAAAGCGGTCGCGCTCTGCGCAGACCGGTTCGTGGTGATCGTCACCGAAGCGAAGCTGGCGCCGGCCCTCGGCGCCTTTCCGTTGCCGGTTGAGATCGTGCCGTACGCCGAGCCATACGTCTTGCGAGAAATCCGCGGCGCGAACCCCGGCCTCGAGATCGTTCGCCGCGGCGGAGAAGCCCCATACGTCACGGATAACGGAAACTGGATCTTGGATTGCCATTTCGGCCGAATCGGGGACCCGGCCGGGCTCGACCTCGCGTTGCGGACCGTCCACGGCGTCGTCGCAACCGGTATCTTCAACCCTTCCATCGTTACCGACGTGCTCGTCGGCGGCGAGGACGGCGACGTTCGATCGCTGAGCCGTTTGTAAGTGGCCGCTCTGATCGTCGTCTTCATTTCGATCATTGCGCTCGGTGCGATCGCGAACCGGATCAACGTCGCATACCCCATCGTGTTGCTGCTCGGCGGTATGGTGATCGGCTTCATCCCGTACGTCCCTACCGTGGAGTTGCCTCCCGATCTAGTGCTGCTGGTATTCCTCCCACCGCTGCTCTACTGGGAGAGCGTTACGGCGCCGACGAGCGAATTTCGCAGCAGCGCGGTATGGATTTTTCAAATGGCGTTCGGGTTGGTCGTTTTGACGACGATCGTCGTCGCGGTGGTAGCGCACGCCATCGTGCCGGGAATGAGCTGGGGCGTCGCGTTCGTGCTGGGCGCGGTCGTCTCTTCCACCGACGAGGTTGCATTTGCGGCAATCGCCGACCGGCTCAACGTTCCGCGCCATATTATCGGGACGATCGAAGGCGAGAGCTTGGTCAACGACGCGACGTCGCTGATACTCTACGGCATCGGGATTGCGGCGGTCGTCGGGGCATCGTTCTCGATTTGGCATGCGGCGGGATCGTTGGCACTCTCCGTCGTCGAGGCGGTCGCAATCGGCCTCGCTGTCGGCGGCCTCGCGGTCTTGGCTTGGCGCTCGATTCAGAACGAGACGCTGCAGGGAGTGATATCGGTCGTCATACCGTTCGTCTCGTATCTGCCGGCCTATTCGATCGGCGCATCGGGCGTCTTGGCCACGGTTACGACGGGCATCTTCATCAGCCGGTTTACGCCGAGCGTCCTTACTCCGATGGCGCGCGAGGTGCTAACCGGATTTTGGGTGACGGTCGTTTTTCTGCTCAACGCAGTTATCTTCGTCGAAGTCGGCATCCGGTTTCACGACATTCTGTTGCGTCTGCACGAGTATTCCGCGGTTCAGCTGATCTTTTGGGCGGGCGCCGTGGCCCTGACGTGCATCGTCGTGCGATTGGTGTGGACGTTCGCGCAGGGCCTGCTCCCGGCTACCAACGAGCCCGAGCACGTCGAGGGGAAGGCGGACTGGTCGCACGTCGCCATCCTGGGATGGACCGGAATGCGCGGAGGCGTTTCGCTCGCCGCCGCACTTGCGATTCCGCTCGAAACCGTAGCCGGACCTTTCCCCTTTCGCGACCTGGTGATCTTCATTACGTTCGGCGTCCTTCTGGCGACGCTCGTGGGACAAGGTGGAACGCTGCCGTACGTCATTAAGTGGCTCGGCGTTAAGGACGACGGTGCGGCGGAGAAAGAGGAGCGAATCGCACTCGGCCTGACCGCCGCCGCGGCGCTCGCTCGCATTGACGAGCTCAAACGCGAGGGAAAGTATCCGCGCGGGATCCTCGATCTGCTGCGGGCGCGATTCCAGGCCAGGTGGGCCGAGTTCCGAACGGAAGAAGGCGACGCATCAGCGGCACGGCTGACGGCTCTCTATCGCGAAGCTGAGCGCGAGCTGCTCGATACGCAGAGGAGAAAACTGATTGAACTGCTCGCGCACGGGGATATCGATAACACCGTTTTGAGGCGCGTCCAGCGTGTGCTCGACCTGCAGAGGATCGAAGTTCAGCTTCTCGGTACTACCGGGCACCCCGAAATCGAAGAGTAGGATTTGGAGGTCAAGCGTGAGTTTTTCACTGCGCATGGAAGGCCTCGATAAACTGGGAGAACACCAGGACGAAATCGTAGAGGCCCTTCGCAAGTTAGACGATCGAATCGACTCGGTTCGTTTCGATCCGAACGATGAAGGCGGCGTCGATTCCGCGATTCGTGCCGTAAGCGACGAGGTGGACCGCCGTCTACTGCCGTTTCAAGCCAACAGCATCGTTCAGGAACTCATCGGTCAGATCAAGGCGAAGGCCGCGCAGAACATTCGTTTTCGCGCCGAGCAACTCCGTAAAGAGAAAGACGGAGCCGAGCGTTCACTGTAGGTGCGGCTTGGGCCGGTACTCCAAATCTTCGGGTGGAAAGCGGTGTTCGACCAGCTCGCCGTCGCGCTTCTTATAGCGGACGACGATCGTCCGCGTGTCCGCTTCGATGACCTGGCCCTCGATTCCGAGGTTCTTGATGAAGACGTGATCGCCGCATCGTAGCTTCATGCTCCACCCTTCGGCGCCCTTACGCGGCGCCTTTCCCGGGGAAGGTTGACGCCCCACGACTTTAGTGGCATAATGGGCTGGTTCGCGGCATTTATATGCCGGGTTCGGTTTGCGGTCTTACACCCGCATGAAGTTTGCGTATCTTGCTCTCTACTTACTTCGCGCTTCATTAGGGGTTTGAGCGTGGGCCATCGTGCTTATGAGCACAAGGTTCGGCATGCAAGCTCATGGCCTCGCTTAGATGCCATGGCTTGCAGCCGGCCCTCTTTAATCGTCGGTAGAGCGAACATCGTTATGGCTAACACAAGGAGCGTTAACGCGTTTACATCAGCCCCGGAGGACCGCTCGCAAAGTCCCATTTCGGTCATCCAGGGGGGCGCCGAGGAAGTGCCCGGCGCTAACCCTAATAACTAAAGCGCCAGCGGTCAAGTTTTTCGTTAGAACCAGCACGGCGGTTGGCGTGAGTGAAGGAGCATCCCGCATGAAAATTTCGAATACGGTCCGGTTTTTGGTAGGCGCTTGCGCGGCCCTCGCCATACTCGCCGCCTGCACCGGTGGCGGCTCGCAATCACCGCTCGCTTCCGCGCCGCAGCAGAACGCGTCTCGTCCAGATCACCAGCGGTCGTGGATGGACCCCAAAGGCAAGGATAAGAATCTGCTCTACGTCTCGGACACCGGCGCCGGTGCGATCGATGTGTTCACCTATCCGGCCGGCAATCCGGACGGAACGATCACGGGCTTGAACCAGCCGCAAGGTGAGTGCGTCGACAAACAAGGCAACGTTTGGGTCGCGCTCTTTTCGTCTGAGGAAGTCGTCGAGTACGCACATGGCGGCGCGAACCAGATCGGAAGCGTGAACGACGGTGGCTATTACATCGAGGGCTGTGCCGTCGACCCGAGCACGGGAAATCTCGCCGTGGCGAACTTCGTGGGCGACCAAAACAGCAGCCCGCTCGAGGGCGGCGTTTCGGTCTACCAAAATGGTTCGGGCTTCCCGGTGGACTACACCGATACTGCCATCAACGAGATATTCTCGATCACCTACGACAACAAGAGCGATCTCTTCGTTGACGGTGAGACGCAGACCGGCAGCTTCGCACTCGCCGAGCTTCCGGCAGGGGGCTACGAGTTCACGAACCTCTCGCTCGACCAGAGCATCACAACGCCGGGCGGCGTTCAATGGGATGGCAAGCACATCACGGTCGGCGATGCGACGAATGGCGAGATCTATCAGATCAAGGTCAACGGCTCGAGCGCAACGACCGTCGGCACGACGACGCTGAAAGGCTCGAATGGCCTTTTCCAGACGTACATCGACCGCGGCAAATCCGCCGATACCATTGTGGGCGCGAACCAATACGGCGCGAACGTCGATTTCTGGAAGTACCCGGGTGGGGGCAAGCCCACCAACACGCTGACCGGTTTCGACACTCCGTTCGGTGCGGTCGTCAGTCCCAAGCAGTAGCCTAATAAGCGCTCGCTAGGCTACATTATCCCAGGCGAAGGGGCCGCACTCCTCACGGCCCCTTCCTCTCATTCTTTCGCGCGCAGCCGGCAGGCTGCGCGCGTTCGAATTGGAAAGCCGTCGGCACCACTAGACGTTTGGTGAGGGCAGTGACATGCAGCGACGCCTCGCGACCCTTATCGTTCTCTTGTTCGCGGCCGCGTGCTCGGGAGGTGGAGGAAGCAGCGCCTCCGACACTGCGGCCTTGCTCCAAGCCGCGACAAACGGTCCGAACTGGCTGATTCCCGGGAAAACCTATGCGGGCAATCGCCTCACGACACTGACGCAAATCGATCCGTCAAACGTCGGCACATTACGCAAAGCGTGGGTAACCGCGATAAGGGACGACGGAGAAGAAGAGGCATCGCCGATCGTTTGGAATGGCGTCGTCTACGTTTCGACGTCGCACGACAACGTTTTAGCTCTCGACGGAAAGAGCGGCACGCTCAAATGGGCCTTCGCCTACAATCCGGCGTACGAGCTGCAGTACGCGGTCAATCGCGGCGTCGGGCTCCTCAACGGAAAGCTCTATATCGTCACGCAAGATTGCCGCCTCGTCGCGATCGACGCGGCGACCGGTGCGCAGGTCTTCAACGTCCCCGCCTGTCAGGATACGACGAATACGTGGTACTCGACGGCCGCGTATCTCTATAAGAACAAAGTGATCGTCGGAACTTCCGGCGGCGATCTCGGCGGGAGCGGATTGGTCAGCGCCTTCAACGCGCAAGACGGGTCGCGTCTGTGGGACTGGCATACCGTCGCGCAGCCGGGCGACCCGAACAACTTCACCTGGCCGGGCGATTCCTGGGTTCACGGCGGCGCCGCGGTCTGGGCCGGTCTCTCGATCGATCAAACGACCGATACGCTCTACGCGGCTCCCGGCAACCCGGGCCCGAACCTCGCGGTATATGGCCGCTTAGGTGAGAACCTCTACGCCGATTGCGTCGTCGCGCTCGATATCTCCGGCTCGACGCCAAAGCTCAAATGGTATTACAAGGTTTCTCCCAACGACGTCCACGACAACGATCCCTCGATGCCGCCGGTTCTCTTCACGGGCAGCGTCGGCGGAACGAGTCGCGAGCTCTTGGCGGTCGGCGACAAGGCCGGCGATTTTGTGATCTTGGACCGTACCAACGGCGAACTCGTCAGCCGCCTGGCGGTGAGCAATCAACAGGGCATCTTCACAACGCTTCCGACCGCTGCCGGAACGTTTGCATGTCCGAATCACGGCGGCGGAATCGAGTGGAACGGCGGTTCGTACGATGCGACGACGAACTACTTCATCATTCCGAGCACGCAAGAGTGTGGGATATGGAAGATCACCTACCCCGCGCAGGTTCCATACATCCCGGGGCAGCCATACTCCGCCGGACCGCTGCCCAAACGTCAGCCCGCAACGGGCGTCGTGACGGCGGTCGACGTTTCGAATGGTCAACCGGCGTGGCGTGACCAGCTGCCCTATCCAGCGCAGGGCGGGGTGCTCGTTACGAACAACGGGCTGCTCTTCACGAGCGACGCCAGCGGTCGCGTTTACGCCCTCGAGGCGAAGACGGGGCGCGAGCTCTGGCGCGACGATACCGGTTCGGCCATCGTCGCACCGATCTCGGCCTACAGCGTGGACGGCAACGAGTATCTCGTCGTCGAGGCCGGCGAAGCCGGAAACCAAAAGACGCCGAACCTGCCGCCGTCGCAAGGCGGTCGCGTCATCGCCTACGCGTTGAGCGTCCCGCAAACCGTTACGAACGACACCACCGGCCAGCCTGAGGTAGCCGCCGCTGCTACGACGACGCAGAGCAGCCCAGCCGCGGTCTCGTCGCCGAGCGGCAGCGTGCCGTACACGCCTGCCCAAGTGAAGGCCGGCGCCGCGATCTACAAGACGAAATGCTTATCCTGTCATGGAGCGCGGCTGCAGGGCGTCTCGGGGCCGGCGCTTGCGGGTCCGGCATTCGCGCACGCCAACCTTACCGTCGGGCAGATCTCTACGATCGTCACGACGCAGATGCCGCTGACCGCCCCGGGCTCGCTTTCGAAGTCCGATTACGCGGCAGTCATGGCGTACATTCTCGCGTACGGATGCGTGAAGTCGACGGGAGGCGGCAAGCCGTTCCCGACGATGCTGCCGCCGGCAGTCGCGAACGTGAAAGCCGGCGCCGGCACGTGCCCGATTTTAATTTCGAACTCATGTTTCATCTCGCTCAACTAACCGATTACGGCCTGCTCTTTCTGCGGGTTATGGCCGGCCTGACCTACCTTGACAGCGGCTACAACGATCTCAAAGACCCGGCGACTCGCAGCAAGCAAATCGGGACGTCCAAAGGCTTTACGATTTTCCTAGCGGTGGCCGAGCTTGCCGGTGGAGCGGGAGTCATCTTGGGCGTGCTCACGCAGCTCGCGGCCATCGGCTTGATCCTCGTCATGCTCGGAGCGATTCAGAAGAAGATATTCGTCTGGAAGACGGGCTTCTGGGGCGACCGTGGCTTTGGCTGGTCGTACGATCTCACGCTGGTCTCGATGTTGCTCGTCATTCTCTTCACCGACGGCGGCCGGTTCGTTCTGATGCGATAAAGGAGCAGTGCGATGAAGGCAGTTGTCCTCGAGAAGCCTCGAGAGATCAGCATCGAAGAGATCGCCGAGCCCCAGCTCCAGGCTCCGACCGATGTGGTGCTCCGCTTAACCTCGACCGCGATTTGCGGCACCGATCTGCATATTTACGAAGGCCGGCTCGGCAGCGGCGAGCGCATCGTAATCGGCCACGAACCGCTCGGAGTCGTCGAGCGTGTCGCCGGCGACGTCGTCAACGTCCGCGTGGGCGACAGGGTTACCGTGCCGACCCATATTTGCTGCGGCTTCTGTCCGAACTGCGTCCATGGTTATTCGGCACAGTGCCTGACGACGAACCCGGGAAAAGCAGGCGCGGCCTATGGGTACCCGGGCATGGGCGGGTACACCGGCGCGCAGACGGAGCTTCTGCGCGTTCCGTTCGCCGACGCGAATTGCTTGCGGTTGCCGGGTGAGCCCGGCGATTCGTGGGAGCACGACTTCGTCTTGCTCGCGGACGCCTTGCCGACGGCCTTCCACGCGACGGAACTGGCGCGAGTGCGTCAAGGCGACATAGTCGCGATCTATGGCGCGGGCGCGATCGGATTGCTGGCAATAACGTGCGCGTTCATGCGGGGCGCGGTCCAGGTCTTCGTCGTGGATGCGATTCCGGAGCGGCTCGACAAGGCGGGGGAGCTCGGCGCGGTGCCGATCGACATGCGCAACGGCGATGCGGCCGACCGGATCCTCGAGCAGATCGCGCGCGAGCGAACCGGGATTGCGTGGCGCGGCGAAGAGGCGAACCTGGGTGCGAACGTCTGCATCGATGCGATCGGATTTCAGGCCCGCGATCCGCGCGATTACGCCGTGGAAAAGCCGACGACCGTGATTGACGATCTGGCCCGCATCGTCGCTCCAAAGGGGCGCTTGAGCATCATCGGCGTCTTCCTCGACAGCGATCCGCATGCGCGGGACGACGCCGCGCGGCGCGGCGACTATCTTATCCCATGGGGTACGCTCTTCAAGAAAGGCGTTACCGTGGGCATGGGCCGAGATGACGACAAGCGCTACAATGACCATTTGCGTGACGCGATCGTCCGCGGTCGGATCAAGCCCAGCGCCATCGTCTCGCACCGGTTGCCGCTTCGCGATGCTGCCGACGCCTTTGCAAAGTTCGACGCGCGCAGCGACGGCTACATCAAAGTCGTGCTCGAGCCTTAGGACGGCGTGCGGTGCTCCGGGACTCCTTGTACGATGATGACCGGAACCGGCGACCTCGCGATAACTCTCGACGCCGTCTGCCGGACGCCGGCAGCTTCCGGATCGCTCGTGATGGCTAATACGAGCAGATCTGCGTTCATGGAGGCAGCCTCTTGCAATACTTTGGCGCTAGGTTCGCCCGCTTCTCGCATTGCGACGACGTGCTTCGCGCGGTCCTGAAGCAGGCTTTTAAACCGCTCGAGTTCTCGCTCGACCGTGACTTCCATGGCTTGATGTAAGTCGTCTTCCACGAGCCACGTTTCGCCGGCTCTCTCCCAAATTTTCGACTCGCGCTCGGGCCAGGTGATCATGAGAATCCTGATTTCATCGACCATGTTTCGATCGATTATTCGAGCGAGGGCTTCGAGGCCTCGATAGCCGTCGTCCGAGCTGTCGCTGGCACAGAGGATTTTCACCGCGCATCCAGGGAACCGCGCACGTGATCGCCGGGGCCCGGTTCGGGAATGAGATCGCGCTTCATTATCGTACTCATGGATCGACCCCCCTTTGTTAAGTCTTCTTCTAGGATTCCCGGCGGGGAGCTTTACGAACCGAAACGCGGTTTCGGGCGAGGAGATTGCGGGCACCTAAAGCTGATGCCACGGCCACACGAGGATCTGCAGCGCCACACCCCCACCGACCACCGCCCAGGTGGACCGGCGATCGCTCTTACGCCGCTGTGGTGGGCGATTGGCGTGGTGCACGTTGCTGCCGAGCGCGCACCTGCTGGGATCGCGTCCTACGAAACCCTCATCGAGAAGGCTCGCGTCTCGGCGCCGAAAGCTCGAGAGTCGGCGGTGCTTGAATCGCGCAATCATCGCCGCGTCATCGTGCTGCTTCATCTCGAAGGCCATGAGGAGTTCAAGCATCTCACGGCCGCGTGGGACGATCATCATCTCTTTGCCGAGCGCCACGCCGTCGCCGAATCGCACTCCTTGGCGCTCTACCGGCTCGTCGCACTTGCGGGCGAGGCGGCCATTGACCCGTCGTCGACCGACGCTTACGCGTTCGAACGAGTCTTATTCGGTGCCGACCGGACGCGAGCCGTTATGTCTGCGATCGCTTCGGCGCCGGGCTTCCGCGGCGCGTCTCTGTTCGAAGAGGACGACGGTGGAGCTTCCGTCATCCTCTACCGGTTCTCGCGCGGTGAAGAGATCGAAGACCTCCGCGCGACTTCTCAGGCGCAACGCGCCTTGGGACCTACCGGCGAACCAGGTGAGACGTTCTACGAAGTTCGTCCGGTGCGCACGTTCCCCTGACGCTATTTACGTGACGCTCTTGAACGCGCAGGGCAACCATTACGCGCTGCCGCGCACCTTTAACTTTGGCTACCGATTCCGGCAATGATGAAAAGTTAGCCGAGCTTCAGCGAGTATCGCGCGGGAAATGGGTACGCGCAATGACTGGCGTGTTTCAGAGGCCCGCTGATATTCGTAGCGGCGTAGACACACAGCTGACCGGAACGCGGCAAGTTGAAGAAGGTAACTTGACCTGCGGAGTTCGTTGGATCGGACGAAATGATTCCGCTCGGCTGTCCCGCGACGATTGAGGTCGAGAGCGTCACCGAGACTTCAAAGAGAGGCCCTCCGCCTTTTCCCGTAACGGTAATGGTTGCAGAGCTAGGATTTTCACCCGAAGGCACGCTTGAACCGCCCGAGTTTCCATTGCAGGCAGCCAACGCTATAAGCAAACCGATCGTCCCCAGGGAGCGACTGCAAAACATCGATAACCTCCTTACTCATCGAGTGGGTCGTTACCATAGTAAGCACCCAGGAGCGAAGAGCGCATTGAGGGGGCGATGTTTCTAAGCAGCGCTTAAACTAAGCCAAGCGACCGCTAGCACACTAGCCTCGCAACATCCGGCGAGCAACCTGAGTTGACGAGTCAGGTTTTAGCGCTTCTCATGGGATTGCCTCGGGGAACGTAAAGACGTGTGCCGGATCGACGCGCATCTTGAGCGCTTCGAGCCGTGGCAGGTTGGCGCCGTAGTAGGCGCCGCGCCAATTGGTCAGTGGTGGGTCGGTAAAGTTCTGGTAGGCTCCGCCTTTGGCCAGCGGTATGACGGCGTCGTAAAATCCCGATTGCCAAGCCAGGTTTCGATGCAGCTCCTCGGTTGACATGAAGTCGTCCCATACGAGGTCGATCGAGCTCAACCAGTGGCTGCGGCGATGGACGAACGCGGTCGCGTGAGGCGAGACCGCGTTGACGCGTCCGCCCGTTTGGAAGACCTTTCCATCTCGGTTGCAGGGCGACGTTCGTTTAAACTTAATGGCCCTGCGATGAGCGCCGATGAATCCGCGCCCGAGAGCGTTCCCGTCAGCTTTACCGTCAACGGGAAGCGGTTCGACCTCGCGGTCGACCCGCGCGCGACCTTACTCGACACGCTACGCGACAGGCTCGGCCTTACCGGAACGAAGAAAGGCTGCGACCACGGCCAGTGCGGTGCGTGTACGGTGCACGTTGACGGGCGACGCGTCAACTCGTGTCTTTCCTTCGCGGCCATGCACGATGGCTCAACGATCGGCACGATCGAGGGGCTTGGAACGCCGGATAGGCTGCATGCGATGCAGGCCGCGTTCTTGGAATGGGACGCTTACCAGTGCGGATACTGCACGCCCGGGCAAATTATGTCGGCGGTAGCACTCCTGAACGAAACTTGCGGTGACTCGGACGCCGACGTTGCGGAATTCATGAGCGGCAACATCTGCCGGTGCGGCGCGTATAAGAATATCGTAGCCGCCGTACAGTCCGTGCGGAAGGGGAAGCCGGCGTGAACTCTTTTGCCTTCACGCGCGCCCGCAGCGTTGCGGATACGCTGCGGGCCGGCCGCGGCAACGTCAGGTTCATCGCCGGGGGAACGACGCTGGTCGATTTGATGAAGCTCGACGTCGAGCGCCCCGCTGCCGTCATCGATATCAACGCTCTTCCCCTTGCCGAGGTGAACCGGACCCCGGACGGCGGGCTTCGCATCGGCGCTCTCGCGCGCAACTCCGACGTCGCTCATCATCCCGATGTCCTGCGCGACTATCCGCTGCTGTCGCAAGCACTGCTCTCGGGGGCCACCGTGCAATTGCGAAACATGGCGTCGACCGGCGGCAATCTCTTGCAGCGGACGCGCTGCGTCTACTTTCGCGATCCGGCGATGCCCTGCAACAAACGTTCGCCGGGAAGCGGCTGTCCGGCGATCGGAGGATTCAATCGCAACCTCGCCATCCTCGGTACGAGCGAGCATTGCATCGCTACAAACCCGTCCGATCAGAACGTCGCACTGACCGCGCTCGAAGCGACGGTTCATCTCGCAGGTGCCAACGGCGAGCGCAGCGTTCCGATCGGCGACTTCTATCTGCTCCCGGACGATACGCCGGAGCGCGAGACGATTCTCGAACGCGGGGAGCTCGTGACGTCGGTTACGTTACCGCCTCCGCCGTCCGGAGCGAAGTCGATCTACCTTAAGCTGCGCGATCGAGCTTCGTACGAGTTCGCGCTTGCATCGGCTGCGGTCGTGGTTACCGTAGGAGGCGGCGCGATGCAGCGCGTGCGCATCGCGATGGGCGGAATCGCCACAAAGCCCTGGCGTGACCTCGACGTGGAGCGGGCATTGGAAGGGCAGCCGCCGGCGCGCGAGCGCTTTACCGATGCCGCGCGAATGCTGTTGCGCGACGCGAAACCGCAATCACAGAACGGCTTTAAGGTCGAGCTTGCGAAGCGCTGCCTCGTACATGCGTTGAGCGTGGCCACCGGAATCGCGTAGTCGATGTCGGGGAGCGTCGTCGGTCAACCTCTCGCGCGCATCGACGGGCCGCTCAAGGTAAGCGGCACGGCCGGGTACACATCGGATCACACGTTGGAGAACGTCGCCTACGCGGTTCCGATCGGCAGCACTATCGCGAACGGGCGCATCGCGTCGCTGAATGTCTCGAAGGCCCGGGAAATGCCGGGTGTGATCGAGATCTTTCATCGCGGAAATATCGGAGCGCTGTACAAGCCGTCCCCCGACGCGGGTGCGTTCGACGAGGCGCGGCCGGCGTTTGCCAACGACGTCATTCGGTATTACGGCCAATACGTTGCGCTCGTCGTCGCGGAAACGTTCGAAGAGGCGACGGCCGCGGCTTCGCTCGTCGAGGTAACCTATGCGGACGTAGCCGCTCCCAACGTGGAACTCGACCTCATCGGCGACGACAAGCCGAACGAGGTGAGCCGGCGCGGCGATCCCGAGGCTGCCTACGACGCCTCGCCCGTCAAGATCGATCACACGTATGTAACGCCCGCCGAGACGCACAACCCGATCGAGTTGCACGCGACGCTCGCGATCTACGACGGCGACGGCTTCACGCTCTATGAGACGACGCAGGCGGTCGTCAATCATCGCAACGTCGTCAGCGAGATCCTCGACGTGCCTCGCGAGAACTTGCGCATCGTCATGAAGTTTCTCGGCTCGGGTTTCGGCGGCAAACTCTGGCCCTGGCCGCATGGCCCGCTGGCCGCAGCGGCGGCGCGCATCCTCGGTCGCCCGGTAAAGCTCGTCGTTACGCGAAAGCAGATGTTTGCGAGCGTCGGCCATCGGGCGCGGACCCAGCAGCGGGTGCGAATGAGCGCGCAGCGCGACGGGACCCTCACGTCGCTTCTGCACGAAGCGATCAACGACGCCGGCATGCTCGACGAGTACGACGAGAACTGCGGCGAAGCGACGCCGTACTTCTACGGAACGCCGAACCTCCTCATCACCGCAGCACAGGCGCGACGCAACATCGGCTCGCCGACGGCGATGCGCGGGCCCGGCGCGGTACCGGGTATCTTCGCAACCGAATCGGCGTACGACGAGCTCGCGATCGAGCTGGGCATGGATCCCGTGCACTTGCGGCTGCAGAACGAACCGGAGCGAGACCAAGGGCTCGACATCCCGTTCTCCTCCCGCCATTACACCGAGTGTCTGACGCTGGGCGCCGAGCGGTTCGGCTGGTCGCAGCGCTCGCCGGCGGTCGGGTCGATGCGCAAAGACGGCGCGATTCTCGGATGGGGAATCTCCGGCTGCTCTTGGATCGCCGGGCGTTTTGCCGCCGAAGCGCGCGTCGAGCTTCATGCCGACGGCTCGGCTCGCGTCGCGATTGGAACGCAGGACATCGGCACCGGAACCTACACCGTGCTCGCGCAACTCGTCGCCGAAGAGACCGGCATTCCGATCGAGCGCGTCGTCGTCGAGCTGGGCGACACGCGCCTGCCGCCGGGCCCTACCTCCGGGGGCTCGTTGGTGACCTCCTCCGTCATCCCAGCCGTGCTGGAGGCGGTGCGCGCCGCGATGAGGTCGGCGATCGGCCTCGCCACGACCGCGTCAAAGGCACCCTTCAGGGATTGGTCTCCCGACGATCTGGATTTTGTCAGCGGCAGAATTGTCGCTCGCAATGAGCCCGCGCGCGGCCAGGTCGACTTTTGCGACGTTTTAAAAAAGGCGTCGGTAGCGATGGTCTCGGGCACCGGGAAAGCAACGCGAACGCTTGGGGAAGAGCACCCGGAGTTTTCGCTGCACTCGTACGGCGCTCAGTTCGCCGAGATTGCGTGGCAACCCGAGATCGCGCGGCTGCGCGTCAACCGCGTCGTCACGGTCATCGACGCCGGGCGGATCGTGAACCCGCGGACCGCACGCAACCAGATCGAGGGAGCGGTCGTGATGGGAGTCGGAATGGCTCTCTTCGAGCAAACGCATTACGAGCCGCGCACGGGAGCTCCGATCAACAGCAACTTGGCCGACTATATTGTCGCGACGAACGCCGATACGCCGCACATGGACGTCACGTTCCTCGATTATCCCGATACGAAGGTGAACGAGCTGGGCGCTCGCGGCGTCGGCGAGATCGGTCTGGCGGGCGTCGCCTCGGCCATTACGTCGGCCGTCTATCACGCGACCGGCGTGCGCGTGCGCACGCTGCCCGTCGAGATCGAAAAGCTGCTCTAGCGGGAGAAGTTTTCCGGACGCGGAAAATCGTTGTCGCATGGCGAGCGATTACTTGCGCTCCGGTTGCGGCGCCACCCTGGCAGCCAGCATCGTTTTGTCGGGATGCGGCGGTTTGCAAAGCACGATGCCGACCGAGCCGATGATGAACGGCGCGCGCGTTGCGCGCTCTCCCGGCGATCTCGTATATATTGCTCGCACCGAGCGCGCACACACCGGATATCGAGGCGTCCTCACGGTGCTCGCGTTTCCCTCCGGCAAGCCGTTTGGCACGATTCGGCTTGACGGCTTTGCTAACGGCGCGTGCTCTGATGCGTCGGGAGACGTGTGGGTCGTCGTCGGGAAGCCGAATCGCGTCTACGACGCCTATGAGTTCGCGCACGGGCAGAGCAAGCCCATCGCCGAGATCCATGTCGTACACCCGCATGGGATCGCCGGCGATTGCGGTGTGGACCCGTCGACTGGAAACTTAGCCGTGGTGGTGGGCGCGGTCAACTGCGGCATCTGTCAAGCTGCGGTCGACATCTGGAAGGGCGCTCGCAGCGGAAAACCGGAGATTATCTCGATCCCGTTCACGCCCGTCGGCTGCGCGTATGACGATAGCGGGAATCTTTTCGTCGACGGATCCCTCGGCAGCACGGTCTTCTTTGACTTCGCCGAGCTGGCAAATGGAAGCCGCGGCTTCCAGTACGTTACCCTCGACAAAGAGCCGGGAGGCTACCCCGGCGGCGTGCGGTGGGACGGAAGTTACGTCGACATCGCCGGCGACAATCCTCGCTCCGGTCCGGAGCTTTATCGCGTCGACGTTTCGCAGTACAAAGGCCACGTCGCCGGCCTGGTGCATCTCAAAGGTCTCTTCTACGGCGCAGCCTTCGACCCGTACGGCAACTCCGTCGTTGCGAGCCGCGGCAGCAAGGGACGGAATGTTGCGATATGGCCGTATCCGGCCGGGGGTAAACCGGCGAAGGAACTCGGCCGCTTTCCCTATGCGCCGCGTGGCTTGGCGATTTCCGCCGCGCCGGCACGATAGCGATAGAGAGCGGAACGCCGGCGGTTAAGAAACGTTTAAGTACGCCCGTACCCTACGAATACAAATTTAAGAAGCGATTATCAAGGTTGTCAAACTTGCTTTCCGCCCTCCATGTATGCGAGCTTGCGTTTTGCTACTTTTGAGGCGTAGGCGCCTCAATTTTACAAGACTGAAAGGTGGTAGCATAATGCGTCGCTCTCTAGTGTCGAACATCGTGTTTCTGACGGCATCGTTGGCGCTGGCGGGATGTGGAGGAGCGGGTGGTGGCGCCTCGGTCAGGCCGTTGACATCGCAGAACGCGCAAGTCGAAACGGCGCGATTCTCCAACCAGCAGCACGACGATCCTGCCGCTCGCCGGAGGATAGCGAATTTGGTGCAGTCGAAGGTCAAGCACGTCTTCGTGCTCATTCAAGAGAACCACACCTTCGATCAAATCTATGGACTTTTCCCCGGGATGCACGGGCAGTACGTCGAGAATCTCGGAACCTATCTCGCTCAAGAGACCGATTGCGAGTACGATCCGGAAACGCTTGGCTGTCAGCGTCCGTTCCTGATCTCGGCAAATCAAAGCAGCCCGAATTACGTTGAGGACGCGCCGGATATCACGGGCGGCAACAACAATCGCTACGACCAAGAGATCGCGATCGATCGCGGCAGGATGGACGATTTCCTCGTCGATGTCGAAGCCGGGCAGCCCATACTCGGGCCGACCCCAAACCCCGAGCAGATCGAACAGCACAACGAGGACATCGGTATCGAGGGCGTCTACGACTGCGATACGGTCCCGTACCTCTGGTATTACGCGAAGAACTTCGCGCTCTTCGATCACTACTTCCAGGCCGAAACGGGCGACTCGACGCCGAGCAACATTCAGCTCTTTTCGGGTCAAATCGGACAAACGGAGGCCGCAGCGGGCGAAGGGATACTCTCCCAGCCGGTTCCGAGCGGCGGCTACACCGATGGCGTGCCGATCTCGAACGACGATAATCCGCCCCCGTCGGACCTGCCCTTCTCGATTACGCCGTATTCGGGCGATAGCAATACGGTCCAAAGCTATGCGACCATGCCGGTGCTGCTCAATCCGGCCATGGATCAAGCGGCCCTAAAGTCAAAGGTCGTCGGCTACGAAGCCCGCGACATCTCGAAGGAGGCGAAGAGCGACCGCCAGTCGTTCGGCTGGGCATGGTATGAAGAAGGGCTCTACACTCCCAACGCGGGCTTCTCCGCGCATCATACCGCGCCGCTGTACTTCGATTACATCAATAACGTAAATTCCGGGTTCGCGAGCGAGAAAACGCTGCGCGACAACGCCGAAAGCAACGGTTTCATTACGGACATCAAGAAGGGGAAACTGCCGCCGGCCGGAGTTTTCTGGGTCAAAGGCGGAAACGAAAACACGTACGGCTTAGTGCCGGCCGACCCGATCTTCACCGACAATCCATCCGGCGAGAAGTATTACGTCGGCGACGACGATCATCCCGGGAGCGGTAGCTCAGACCATCAAGTCGCGCAAGCGTATCTCGCGGAAGTCATCAACGCGATTGCGAAGAGCAAATACTGGAAAGACTCGATCATCATCGTCACCTGGGACGACAGCGGCGGCTTCTACGATCACTTGGCGCCGCCGGGCTTCGGACAAACCTGCCCGCAGGATAAGACCGGCCCAAATGAGGGCTACCCGTGCGGCGACGGCGTCCGCTTGCCGGCCTTAATAATCTCGCCGTTCTCCAAGACCGGAGTCGTCGTCCACGACTTCGCCGATCACGGCTCGGTCTCCAAGCTGATCGAAGCGGTCTTCGGCCTGCCGGCGTTCGCCTCGCTGCCGGACGAAGCCAAGGGCGTTTCCGTCGGCTTGTCGCCGGCCGACGGCGATCGAGCGACCTCGAATTTGTTCGATGCGCTCGACGAAAACAAGCTCCGCGGCGGCGGGGGAAATCCTCCGGCACTCGCCGAGATTCCAAAGCCGGGCGTTCCGCCGAACATGAGCTGTGCCTCGCTGGGAATCACTCCGATCCCCTCACCAACATCTCTTCCAAATGAATACGAGACCGCTGGGTATTATTTGCACCAACAGCTCGAGGGATCGCGTAACGTCAAGCCGCTTCCTCCACGCAAGGACGATGACGATTAGCATCCCTTGAATCGGCGATAGCCCAAAAAAGGCGCCCGCGATCCGCGGGCGCCTTTAGCCAGTGGCGAGCACTACGAGCCGGTTGCCGCCGCCAAGATCTTCTCAAGCGCGCCGAGGAACCGCGTCGTCGCCTTGACGCCATAAGTTTTCTCGAGATAGGCGCTCGGATTGCCGGGGCGTCCCTCGCGCAAGTACATAATCGCGAAGACCTCGTTCGGGGTAGCCCGCACGAGTTCGAATTCTCGCCGTGGCGATGAAAACGGCAGCCGAGCGCTTTTCGGAAGCGAGTCGGAGATAAAAATCACGCACGAGCGCATATCGGCCGTCATCCGCAATCCTTCAAACGGCTCGAGCGCCAACAGCGCCGCGATCTCGTCCACGGTACGCAAAAACACCGGAATCGCATAGCCCGCGGCGTCCGTCAATAGCGTTTCGAGCTTCCGCGAGAGCCGGTCGCGATTTATCCCGAGCGAAGCCTCGAAGGAAACATTTCCGCTCGCGATGTGCGTGCGCACGTCGGTGAGGCCGGCGCGCAGGAAGGTTTCCGTCAAGACGTCTTTCTTGACCGTCCGTCCCGCTACGTTGACGCCCCGCAGGAAAGCGATAAACCGAGTTTTCAAATCCCTCCGCGCCGGCCGCTTGCCGGGGCTAGTTCCATGCGACTAGAGTCGCTTGCCCCCTGCAAGGGCTTCCCCACTTGGCCCATGACTTGGCGAGGCCAAGGCGAAGAAGACCGCGGCGAATTCCACCGCTCGAAGGGGTCGCTGCTCTTGAATTGCCGCTTACGCATTTGTGATTTAAGTTTTGGCCGCCGTGCGTTGGGTGTTGGCCTGACGATTGGCGTTTTGACGGCGTGCGGCTCGCAGGCGGCCACGACCGGCGCGATGCCGATGGGCGTGACGGCGCAAAGCCGGGCGCATCGGGCGCCCGGTTCCGGCAGCGGCTTTTTGTATGCCGCGGTAACCAGCGGCGTGGACATTTTGACGTATCCAGACGGCAAGAAGCTTGCGGAGATCGATAAGTACGGCCCCATATGCACCGACCCGAACACGGCCGCCGTTTACATAAGCAACGGAACTGACGTCGACGAGTATCCACCCGGCAGTACGACGCTCATTGCGTACGTCGATTTTCCACAAAGCGAGCATGAATATTCCTGGGGTTGCTCCGTAGATCCGACCACGGGCGACCTTGCCGTCATGATGAAGCAACAAGTTGACGGCGTGTTGCAATACTACGTAAACGTTTACAGCAGCCTTAATAGCCCGCCTACGCAGTATTCCGATCCGGATATCACGCAATCCGAGTATTGCGGTTACGACGCCCAGGGGAATCTCTTCATCGATGGAGAGAGCAGCGCAAGCGGCGCCTTCAAACTCGACGAATTGCCCAAAGGCAGCAGCTCGTTCATTACGATCTCTCTAAACTTCACGGTGGGCGCCGACAGCCCGCTTCAGTGGGATGGTACCTATATAACGTTGGAAACCCCGAGGGTTCCTAGCGTGTACCGAATAGCCGTCTCGGGCTCAACCGGCACGCTCGTTGGCAAGGTTCGACTCGACCGGGATCGCCGCGCGGAGACCTGGATACAAGGCCACACTGTTGTCGCGGGGCACTGGATGAGAGGGCAAACAAAGCTCAAGAACTACGACGTGGGCTTCTGGCTCTACCCGGCCGGCGACCGTGCGTACAAGATAATTAGACTGCTGCCTAGCGGCGGAAACGACGTCGTAAGTTTCGTTGCCGTCGCGGTCGCACCGTCCGGCTCACGGAGTCGCAAGTAGCACGCGGTCGTCATCACGCCGATACGCGCGGAGGAGATCGGCGAGGATCCATGCCACTCCGGCAATCGCGAAGGTCTCGGCGGTTTCGCTCCAATTCGAGGGGCTGTGGGGATTCGAGAAAAGCAACGGTAGCCAGACGACCAGCCCAAAGAGCACGAGCATCGTTGTAAGTAGGCGAGTCGCGAGAAGTG
>CAWIDM010000005.1:0-170097 GCA_963834895.1 Vulcanimicrobiota bacterium
GCGGTACGGGCATAGAGCAAAGGGCTCGAAACGGCGCCCCCCCTGTCCTCGCCCGGCGATCAGCGCGCCGCGGACACCGCCGACCAGCGAGTCAGGTGGCGTGCGCGAAGACGAGCGCGATCAATTCCTCGATGACTGACTTACAGCGGGATAGTGGGATCTTATATCGACTTGGATGCCCGCACTGATTCCGAAGATCAAGCGCATTTTCAACCATTTTATGTTGACCCTTGTCCCACAGTCCGAGGTCACGCGCAGCTAATAACACTGTATGATCGTTCACAAACGCAAAATCGTCGATCGACGCTACCGAACGTGTTTTTTGATGTTTCGCTATTTCAGCATTAACGCGGCTCATGGACTGTTTTACAAGCCATTCCTCAATCGTCCAAATTCGAGCGATACGAGCCGAACATCGAGCGCTTCGCATATCCCGCGCAAGCGCTCAAACGTGACGGCGTCCTCCGTTGGAAGCGCGTCAGCGTAGAAGACGGCACGCGCCACGAGTTTTCGCCGCCGCCATTCCTCAAAAGCCCCAAACGTGAGCCGGTGTTCAACCGTTTCCGTGTCGAAGACGAAGAGCGTTCCATCGAACATGGCGCGTGCTGGCGCGGTCGGCTTTGGGACGGAGCTCGCGTGTTTTGCCTCCTCCCGTTCACGGTATCGACGCTGCTGGCGTGGTTCGGCGTACGCGCGAACAAAGAGCTTCGTGGCAACGGAGCCCGGCGCAATGGTCGGCAAGGGCGCGTCCTTGGGCGCCTTCATGAACTAACTTGTTTGGTTCGGAGCGCGCGAGGTCTTGCTTTTGGCCCGTTCGCGTTCGATCTCGTCGATTCGTGCAGTGCATAGCTCGACCACTCCGTGCAGGAACTCTAGGTTCGCTTCGTCGCCAAGAACTTCGCGCGGATACGAGATTCGCTGGGCTCCCGGCCGAGGGGCGTCGGGTGAGAGGGCTATCTCTCGCGATTCCGGCGCTGGCTTGCAGGCCGGAGGCGGCTTTGACGCTTTCCTCTTAGGCGAGGCCATGCGTTTCATATCTACCTTCGCGCCGCTTCGCCCGGGCGCGGATGCGTTGCATGGCCGTTAGACGCTCGTGCAGATTAGCCGGGACGTAAATCGTTACCGCGCTATATCGCCGACCCGCGATATGGTGTTCCTCGATCGGGCTCTTCCCTTGGCGGATCGCCGAATGCTCCATACAAAGGATGCGGCAGACGTTCGAAGCGTCAAGGACGATCGGGTCCGTTTCACCGCAGTCTTCGCAGCGAGAGCCCGGCGGAAACATCGATGCTCGTCGAACCGTTTCTGCGACGAGGTTCATCGAGCGAGCCTTCGCACTTCACCGCGCGACTTGTAAAATGAAGGGCCAAAATCGAAGTGTTCGTGATAGGCGAGGACCGTCTCCACATCCGTAATGAAGGGGAAACGTTTCCCGGTCTCAGCATCAAGGATTGATCGGCTGTCAAAATCGTTCAGGGCCAGCGGCCTGCGATTGTCGCGAACGGCATTGACGGCGCTCCAGTAGCCGCCGAGCGCGCTTCGATCGGCGCCGGTCGGGTTCACCCAGACGACCCCCTCGTCTTCAGAGAGCATCGGCATGAACTGGTCAGGGGAGGTCGATCCGCTGGGGATCGGCTTGCCCTTCCCAGGTGTGGGCTGCCCGTGCCCCTTAGGCCTGCTTTTCTTCAAGTTAATATCCCCACTGGCGACACCTTACCAGAAGAGGAATCGGCCAGCATAGGCACAATATTATAAACTATAATGTTCAGGTCAGAACGGGTCGCGCCACGCCAGAAAAAACGCCGGGTCGAGACGTGGTTGGAGAATGAAGGGGAACGTCTCGGCTTTTCGGCGTGGCTCGACGGGGAGCGCAGGACGCGCGGACTTTCCAAGAGCGCCCTCGGGACCGCATTAGGCTCGGGCTATGTTGCAGACGGCGGCTCGTCGAGCGTGAATCGCTATCTCGAAAAGGGCGCGATTCCCAGGCCGGAAACGATGCGTCGCCTCAACGAACCCCTGCGTATTCCTTGGCTTGAAGTCGTCGCGCGAGCAGGGTATTATCGGGAGCTTGTCCGCATCTTCGACAACCTTGTTTGGCTCGGCGAGCGTTGGCTTGAAGAGGATGATGCGCGCGGCGGTACGCTTAATCGCGATGGCAGCAAAGCGACTCGATTGCTTTCTTTGCGCGATACGGGCGTCTTGCACTGGCATGGAAAGCCGCTAACTGGCAACCTCTTGAAAAACCCCGAGTTTCTCAATCGTTATTGCGTTGGTTGGTGCCACGCGCCGCAGCGCGAGATCGAGCGCGTTGAGTATCCCTGGGTCGAGCAGGAGGGATCGAACGGCGTTCTAGTTCCAGACATGTCGCAGCCCCCCATAAAACGCGAGAAGGTCCTTGAGCCTCGACGATCGAGCCCGGTGATGCTGCCAAAGCCGATTGCACTCGTAATAGCCCTCATCGTTCTTATTTTTCCACGTCGAGGGGACGTTTATAAGGAAGAGGCGCTAGCGTACGCACGAGCGCTCTATCCAGCGACCGATGCCATGATCCGAGAAGCCGAACTACGTCGCGCGGAATCGAAAGCGGTTGGGCGCCCAAAGCGGTTGCACTCGTTTCTGCAGGGCGTGAGCGATGTGCTTGGTGATCCCGAGCTTGCCTTCGATGCGCGACGTTTCATCGCAGCAGAGCACGCGGCCGTTTGGGCGTTAGCGATATGCAGACCGTTTACGGATTATGTGCGTCTTGCGGCGTTGCGCCGCCCAGCCGAAGCGGGGGCTCCTCTTTCGTCGCTCCCCGCGTTTATTGGATTACCAGCGCACTATAGCGCAGAGTTACCGCCGATCGAAACGCTGACAACCTACTCATAATAAAAAAAATGCCCCCGGCCCGCGACAACGGACCGGAGGCCTCGCACCAGGAGGTACTAGCTCCCAATGCAAGATCAGAAGTTTACGCTTCCTTATCCGCCGTTGCAAGTCCGGGCGGGCGTGCTCGTTGCCGACGGCTACGGGATTAGCTTGCGGGTACTTTACGGCAAGCTCCATATTGAGGACGGAATCGGCCCGCACCGTCGCTCGATCGTCCTCGATCGCGCGGGCTCGGGCCTTGAACGCCTCGTGTTGCTCGGTAAGAGCGGAACTATTACGCTGGAAGCCCTCGCGTGGCTGCGCGCGATCGGCGCAACGCTCGTGCAGCTTAATCCCAGTGGCGAGGTTCTCGCGCATTCGGTTCCATACGGGTACGATGGCCAGCCGATTCGTCGCGCGCAGGCGCTCGCCGTCGCGACCGGACTCGACGTGGAGGTGGCGCGAGACCTCATCGCGCGAAAGCTCACCGGCCAGCGCGCGAACCTCTCGCGCCTTCGCGGCAACCTTCAGGGTTTCGACGCGCTCCGCGAGGCGTTGGAGCATGCAGATTCAATCGAACAGGTACGCGTTTACGAGGGACAAGCGGCGGCAATCTATTGGAACGCGTGGTCCTCCGTTCCGATACGGTTTCGAAATCGTGATCTTGCTCGCGTCCCGGCACGATGGGCGCGGTACGATTCCCGCGCTTCAATCCTGACCGGCGCACCTCGCGCGGCGACCAATCCGGTTAATGCGTTGCTCAACTACATATACGCCCTTCTTGAATCGGAAGCGCGCCTCGCACTACTCGCGGCGGGTCTCGATCCGACCCTGGGTGTACTGCACGCAGATCAGCGGAATCGTGATTCGTTTGCGCTCGACGCGATGGAACCCGTCCGGCCGGACGTAGACGCGTTTCTGCTCGATCTGCTGGAAGATCGGACTTTCACCTCGCGCGATTTCACGGAACTTTCAAACGGAATCTGTCGAATCTCCGCACCGCTGACACATGAACTCGCACTGACGCTGCCGCATTGGCGCGAATGTCTGCGACCGATTGTGGCTGACCTCGCACAAACGTTCCGCGATGCCCATAGCAATCGAAGCGTCGAGCCTTGCATACGCTCCGCTCGCGTGCCCGGGCGTCGAACGAAACCGGGGCCACCGTCGCCACTCTCGCATACGCCTCGAAAGACCTCGCAGCCGCGGCCGTACGCAACGCGCGCGTGGCGCGCGCCAACCGTTGAAGCACCGCCGGCCAATCCAACCGCCTGCGCGATGTGTGGCGAACCGGTGCTAAAGCGCAGGCGCCGCCACTGCGAGGCGTGCATGCCGAAAGCGCGGCGCGAGCACGGACTGCGAGCGATCGAAGCGGCTCGCAAGGTGCTCGCAGCGCAGACTGCCGCGGGCCACGATCCACGTGGCGGAGCCGACGTGAACCGCATGCGAGGCGAGGCGATCAGCGAAGGGCACCGCCGCAATCGCAGCTGGGCGCGCGAGCATCCGGGCCAGTGCGACGAGGCATGGTTCAAGCGCGAGGTCACGCCGAAGCTCGATGTCTTCTCGCTCAAGGAAATCGGCAACACTACTGGCCTCTCACTCGCGGCCAGCTCCCGCATCCGCTCAGGCGCAAAGGTCCCCCATCCACGCCACTGGGATCGCTTGCTCGCGCTGGTCGAAGCCGGGAACTAAGCCTCAGCGCCGAACGTTGTTAGCCGTCGATCCGTTACGTGGATTGGGGGAGTGCGGAGCATGAAGAGCTTTAGTCTTGGCACATACGCCCTGAGTGGAGGCGCTGCGGTCGCATTGCTCGCAGGCTGCGGTGGACCGCAACCTTTCGGAGCGCCGGGCGCGATAGGGCAGACTTCCGCGAACGCAGCGGACGCCGAGCGTGGCACGTCGTGGATGGCTCCCGACGCCAAGAAGAAAGACCTCCTCTACATTTCCGATGAGGGTGCCGACAAAGTATACGTGTACTCGTATCCAAAGGGCAAGTTAAAGGGAGCGCTTGCGGGTTTCACTGCGCCCAGAGGCGAGTGCGTCGACAAGACGGGCGACGTTTTCATCACGAACTTTTATTCACATAATATCATCGAGTACGCGCACGGTGGCACGAGCCCAATCGCGACCTTGAGCGACCCGGGCTATGCCCCCATCGACTGCTCCGTTGATCCGACGACCGGAAATCTCGCCGTCACAAACTACGGGTCTACTGGCACCCTCTCGGGCGACGTTGCGATCTACAAGCATGCCAAGGGTAGTCCTAAGGCATACTACTCGGATCCGGATATATTCTACATGTTGAGCTGCGGCTACGACAACGCGAGCAACCTCTTCGTCGACGGCGCAACCTCAAGCGGGGCGTTCGAGTTTGCCGAGCTTCCCAGCGGCGGCTCTTCGCTCCAAAACATTAAGCTGAACCAGAGTATCGAATACCCCGGTGGCGTTCAGTGGGACGGCAAGCACGTGGCGGTCGGGGATACGTACGCGAACGTTATCTACCAGTTCACTATAAGTGGAAAGAAAGGAAAGAAAGTCGGCTCCACCTCACTCAGCGGTGCTTCTTACATCTATCAGTTCTGGATACAGAAGCCGAAGGTTATTGGGCCGAATGACGGATATCCGAACGTCAAGCTCTGGGATTACCCGGCAGGCGGTTCGCCCATCAAGATAATCACGGGCCTCGATATTCCTGTCGGCGCGACGGTCAGCGTCGCAAAATAACCCCGGCCCCTGCACGCGGCTTCGCGTTTGCGAGGCCGTTGTTGCTGTGCGCCTTTGCAACATTGCCGCCGCGCAGCACGGCGACGCGATCGCATTACCCATCGCGGCATCGCTGCGTTGCACGGCGGCCAGCCGAGAGGAGTCGTTTAGGGGCGCTCAACCGCGTTTTTACAAGGGCGGCGGCTTGCATATGCTGCCGACGCGTTGGCACGTGGCTACGCCAACGGGTTTGGAGCCCGCCCCAAACGGCGATCCCGCCACCATCGTCAGCGCGCCGGTATTCGCGTCAATGGTGTATGCGGAAACATTGTTGGAGCCCAGGTTGGCCACATAGGCAAACTTGCCCTCAGGATCAACGCCCACGGGGCCTTCGGGCTTGCTGCCCGCCCCAAACGGCGATCCCGCCACCGGGGTGAGCGCGCCCGTGCTCGCGTCGATAGTGTAGGCGGAAACATTGTCGGATCCAAAGTTGGGTACGTAGGCAAACCTGTCATTGGGAGCGACTGCCGCGGCAGTGGGCTTGCTGCCCGTTGCAAACGGCGATCCCGCCACCGGCGTCAGCGCACCGGTACTCGCGTCGATGGTGTATGCGGAAACATCACCCGATCCATCGTTTGCAACATAGACGAACGCGCCCGAAGGATCGACCACCGGTCCAACGGGATTGGTGCCCGCCCCAAACGGCGATCCGGCCACCATGGTCAGCGCGCCGCCGCTCTTAATCTTATAAGCCGAAACACTGGCGCCGTTGTAATTTGCGACATAGGCGAAGTTGCCCTTAGGATCGACTGTTACGCCAACGGGGCCGCTGCCGGTTTTAAACGGCGATCCCGCCACCGGCGTCAGCGCACCGGTGCTCGCGTCGATGCTAAAGGCGGAAACGGTGCCGGAATCATAGTTGGTCACATAGGCAAACTTGCCGTTGCGACCGACTGCCGTGCCGCAGGGCTCGTCGCCGGCCGTAAACGGCGACCCCGCCACCGGGGTGAGCGCGCCCGTGCTCGCGTCGATGGTATAGGCGGAAACATTGTTGGAGCCAAAGTTCGCCACGTAGGCAAACTTGCCCGTGGGATCGACCGTCGGGCGATCGGGCCCCGTGCCCGCAAGAAACGGGGATCCCGCCACCGGCGTCAGCGCGCCGCTACTTTTGATCTTAAAAGCCGAAATACTGGCGCCGTTGTGATTTGCCACATAGGCGAACTCAACGACGGCGTCGGGTCCTACCGTGCCTTGCTCGCGACGCATTTGCGAATCGGAGGTTACGCTGGTTGGCGCTATCGTTCCCGAGGATCCGGAGTTCGAACACGCGGCAAAGACGGCGATCCCGAGCGCCGACAGCGTTCGCGCAACGAGGTGATTCTGCTGCATGAGAAATCTGTCGCATTTGAGCCCGCGTAAAGTTCAAACGCTTCAACGGAAGCGGCCTGCTGAGCAGTCGGGTGTCGAACATGCGCAGGCTCAGAAACGTGCCCGAATCCGACCCATCGGTACAGCCCGGAATTGGTGACCGACCGGGAGCAAGCCTTGCAAAGTGCCGCGTCTATCGGCGATTTCCTGCGACGCCAACGACAGTAGCACCCCGGACGACGGACTCCGTGGCCGGGGAGCCCAGGGCTGGGGCGACTCACACTAGGAGGGGGCGCCGTTTCGAGCCCCTTCCTCTATGCCCGCTAAGCGGCGGTACCGTGGCACTTCTTGTACTTGCGTCCGCTGCCGCACGGGCAGAGTTCGTTTCGGCCGACCTTAGGCTGATCCCGATGAATGGGCTTGGGCGGTTCTTCGTCGCCTTTGTTGGTGTGAAATTGTTGGGGGCGGCGCGCGGTGCCGGGCATCGGCCCGAGCAGTTGTTCGACCTGCTGCGGTGGGAGTGCGTTGCCGGCGGTAACGGGTTGTGGGACGAGCTCGCCTGATGGAATCGGCTCGAACTGCGCTCCGTGCGGCATCATCTGCGGCTGGGCTGGTCCGTGCTCGATCACGACGCGGAAGACGCCCTTGATCGCTTCGTCGGCGATGTTGTTCTTGAGTGACTCGAAGATCTCGAAGGCTTCCTTCTCATACTCGACGCGCGGATCTTTTTGACCGTAGCCGCGCAGGCCGATGCCGGTCTTCAAGTGATCCATCACGTAGAGATGGTCGACCCATTGCCGATCGATGATCGGCAATAAGAGATAGCGCTGCTCGACGACGCGCAGAATCTCCGGCGTTACCTCCTTCTCCTTCGCCTCGTATGCCTCTTGAGCGCGCTCGCGTAGCAGCCGGCGAATCTCCTCACGGTCCTTCCCTGCCAGATCCTCAACCGAGAGCTTCTGCTTGATCGGAAAGACGAGCTCGAGCGCGTTGAGCATCTCCTCGAGATCCCACTCGCTTGGGTGCGCGTTCTCGGGCGCGTTCTCCTCGACGGCTTCGTCGACTTTGGCCTGGAGCGTCTGCAGCATGAACGTTTGCGAATCGAACTTGCCTTCCAAAATCGCGCGCCGATCGCCGTAGATGATCGAGCGCTGCTTGTTCATCACGTCGTCGTACTCGAGGACGTGCTTGCGAATCTCGTAGTTGTGATTCTCGACCTTACCCTGCGCGCGCTGGATCGATTTCGTCACCAGCCCGGATTCGATCGGCTGCTCGTCGGTGAAGCCGACTCGTTCCATGATGTTGCTCATGCGGTCGCCGCCGAAGAGCCGCATCACCTCGTCTTCCAGTGAAACGTAGAAACGCGACGAACCGGGGTCGCCTTGGCGTCCGGAGCGTCCGCGCAGCTGGTTGTCGATGCGTCGTGATTCGTGGCGCTCGGTGCCGATGATGTGAAGGCCTCCGTTGCGTGCCACGCCTTCGCCGAGCTTGATGTCGGTGCCGCGGCCCGCCATGTTGGTGGCGATCGTCACCTGGGCTTCCTGGCCGGCATCCTTGATGATCTCGGCCTCTTGTTCGTGGTACTTGGCATTGAGCACGTTGCACTCGACGCCTTTGCGGCGCAGCATCGTTGCGAGCAGCTCGCTCTTTTCAATCGAGCGCGTGCCCACAAGCACCGGCCGTCCCTTCCGGTGTTCCTCGATGATTTCGTCGACGACGGCCTCGAACTTGGCCTTCTCCGACTTGTAGACGATGTCGGAGTTGTCTTTGCGGACCATCGGCATGTTCGTCGGAACGACGACGACATCCAAGCCGTAGATGTCGCGGAACTCGCGCTCCTCGGTCTTCGCCGTACCGGTCATTCCGGCGAGGTGCTCGTAGAGCCGGAAGAGATTCTGGAAGGTGATGGTCGCGAGGGTCTGATCCTCGCCGCGCACCTTGATCCCTTCCTTCGCTTCGATGGCCTGATGGATGCCGTCGGAGTAGCGCCGGCCGTACATGAGCCGCCCGGTGAACTCATCGACGATGATCACTTCGCCTTCCTTGACGATGTATTGCTGGTCGCGATGGAAGAGATTCCAGGCCTTGAGCGCCGCATTGAGCTGGTGCGTCAGCTCGATGTTGCGCTGCTCGTAGAGATTCTGGATGCCGAGCATCTTCTCGACTCGCGCGACGCCCACTTCCGTGATCGGAACGGCGTGCGCCTTCTCGTCGACCGTAAAATCCTCGCCCTTCTTCAGGCGCGGAATGATTTGGGCAAACTTATCGTACAGCTCGCCCGATTCTTGCGAAGGGCCGCTGATGATCAGCGGCGTCCGCGCCTCGTCGATGAGAATCGAGTCGACTTCGTCGACGAGCGCGAAGTAGAGCTCGCGCTGGACGAGGTCTTCGACCTGCCACGCCATGTTGTCGCGCAAATAATCGAAGCCGACCTCGTTGTTCGTCACGTAAGTAACGTCGCAGTTGTAGGCCGCGCGGCGCTGCGCCGAGTCGAGGCCATGCTGAATGACGCCGACGGTCAAGCCCAAGAACTGATAGATCGGCCCCATCCACTCGGCGTCGCGGCGCGCCAGGTAATCGTTGACGGTGACGACGTGAACGCCGCGCCCTTCGAGAGCGCGCGCGTAGACGGGCAGTGTCGCGACGAGCGTCTTGCCTTCGCCGGTCTTCATCTCGGCGATCCGCCCCTCGTACAACACTTGGCCGCCCATGATCTGCACGTCGAAGTCGCGCATGCCGATCGTGCGCTTTCCGGCTTCGCGCACGACGGCGAAGATTTCGGGCAGCATGTCGTCGAGCAGCGCCCCCTCTTCGAGCCGCCGCTTGAACTCCGCGGTCTTGGCTTGCAGCTCGGCGTCGGAGAGCCGGGAGAGCTCCGCTTCGAATTCGTTTACGGCTCTGGCGGTGCGCCGCAGACGTGCGACTTCGCGCTCGTTGCCGTCAATGATGCTCTTGAGAAAGGCCATGGACGCCTAGGGCACGAGGCCGATTCCCGTTACCGCACCGGGTGACTTATAATACGTCGGCGCGACGTCGCCATTCGCACCGGCGGGAAAGATGTAAATCACCCCCGCGCCGCTCTGCGTGGAATCGGCGACGTAGGTCACGCCGTCCGAGTTCACTTTGATGTCGGTCGGTGCGAGGAGCTGCGTTTTGCAGCCCTGGATTTTGCGTATCGGCTTCGTATACGGAATCTTCTTATTGTAAGGCGGGAAGACGAGGATCGCAGGGGCTTTGGACGACTTGCAGTTTGCGTTCGGCTTTCCCCCATCGGCGATGTAGATATTACCCATCGAATCGAGCGCGACGCCATAGGGCGTGATGACGCCGTTCTGCGCGGTGATCTCGAAGCGCGGGAAGATGTTGACGGGGGTCGGGGTCGGCGAAGGCGTCGGCGACGGCGTGGGCTTGGTGCTCGGCGTTGGCGAGGGCGAGGGCGTCGGGGTCGGCGTCGGCGTCGGCTTCGGTGAGGGCGTCGGCGTCGGCAGCATGAACTGCGCGACCGACGCGCCTTGAATGTTCGTAACGTAAATGTGCCCTTGGCCGTCGATTGCAACCCCGCCCGGGATCTTCAGACCTGGCTTCGGGCCGCCGATCGATTGGTACGGCGACGTGGTGCCTGCGAGAAAGAGCAGGACGCGGCTCGGGAAGATGTCTTCCGGATCGTTATCGGCGATCACCATGATTCTCGGCACCGGTGACGCCGAGCTCGACGGCGCCGGGGTCGGGCCTTTCGGCGTGAAGGCAATGCCGCGGGGCCGCCCGGGCAGCACGGCCGAGGTCAGCGGAACGACGTCGCCGGTGGCGAGCGCCTCGAACTCGATGATCAGCGCCCTGTCCGTGCTCGGGTTATAGTTGGTCACCCACAGGTTCTGGCCGCGATCGAACGCGATGTACTGAGGCCCGTTGAGGCCCGTGTTCGCACCGCCGATCTGATAGGTCGGGCCGCCGCCGCCGGTGCAGGCGGGCGCACATGGCCCGGCCTTTGTTCCGCTCGTGTAAATGCTGATCGCGTTTTGATTGCTGTTCGTCGCGTAGAGCGTCTTCGAGGGGAAGTTCGGCCCGACGTTCACACCGCTCGTCTGACCGAGACTGCTGCACGCGACGATCGCGCCGGTCATGGCCAGCGCGAGGAATCCGAAGGCGCCGGGGAATTTTCTCATCCCAGAACCGCTAAATGAAGGCACTGCGAGGCGGTTCCCCTACCCGCCCGCATTTCCTGGCCCGGCGCGCGATGAGCAAGGAACCAGATGGCGGCTACGAGCAGGACGATAACGAGCAGCGAAAAGAGCAGCCGGCGCGTGCGCCGCCGCACGTACGCGGGCCGGCTCGACTCGGTGTCGATGATTTGGCGCGGCATTTTCTAAGGAACCTCTAAACCGCGCGGCGCAGCGGATGGTTGAGCTCGTCGCTCTGCACCAGCCTAAGCAGCGTTCCCACGGTGACGAAGCGGTATCCGGCCTGCTTGAACCGGTCGACGACGTACGGCAGCGCCTCGATGGTGGCGAGCTTTCCGCTGTGCAGCAAGACGATCTCGGGTGCCGTCGCGTGCTCGAGCAGATGACGCTGCAGTTGCGGGACGGTCACGCTTCGCCAGTCGCCGCTGTCGTCGGTCCAGAGGACGACGGAATAGCCCAGGCTTAGCGCGATCTGCAAGGTGCGCTCGGTGTAACGCCCGTGCGGCGGACGCATGAGCGTACGCGCGGCCGGATCGCGCGTGAGCGACCAAAGCGCGTCGCCTCCTTCGAGGATCTCCTTTCGCACTTGCGGGGTGGATTCTTGATCGAGGTTGGGATGCGTATAGGTGTGATCCGCAATCTCGTTACCGTCGGCTTCGATGCGGCGCGTCAGCTCCGGCCATTGCTCGGCGTCCTGACCGATGAGAAAGAACGTGGCCGGAACCCTGAGATCGTGCAGAACGTCGAGAAGCATGGGCGTAAAGATCGGATATGGCCCATCGTCGAACGTCAGCGCGATCAGTCGCGGGCGGTTCGCGCGATCTTCCGGCGTCAGTTCGCGCGAAGCCCGGTAGAGCCGCGCGACCGGATCCCCGGAGAATTCGAGGCGTACGTTCGCCCCCGGCGTCACGATCGCAGGGGCAAGGTTGCTCTTGTGCACGATCGTGCGCCAGCCGCCGTAGGCGACGGCGGCTGCGAGTACGATGGCGAGCACGCCTTTCACCGCGGGCGACACCGCACTCAGCTATGATCTTGCGATGACGCGGGCGAGCTCTTCGTGAAATCGCTGCCGATAATGACCGTTACGTCGCTGGTCGCCGTCGCACTCGCTTCGGGCGACGCGCTCGCAGTGGAATCGACGACCGCCGCGTCGCGCAACGCCGGCGGGAGCGCCTCGCGCACCCGAGCTCCCGCAAAGGTGACGCTCGAATGCTCGTGGATCTGCGTCGTCGCGTAATCCGACCGATCCGCATCGCCGACGTCGCCGATCGTAAATCCGGCATGCCGCAGTACGGTGGCCATGCGGCGGGCCGCTCCGGTTACGCCGCTGCCGTTCTCAACGTCCACGCGCAGCGTCGACGGCGCAATCGCGGCCATTGCGAGCGCGTCGGGCGATGGCATCGGCGTCGGCGGCTCGACGAGCATGGTCGCTACCAAATGCGCGCGCGCGGCCGTGTCCGGCACGAGCGAGTCGCCGTAGCCGGGCAGATCCACGTCGGCGGTATAGGGGACTTGGTTGTTCACGATCGCCGAGTTGGGGATTCCTTGATAGTAGTTTGCGATGGAGACCAGCTCGGAATCGGTAAAATCGGTCTGCACGTACTTTCGGAAGACCCCGAGCAGGGTGCCCAGATGCAAGAAGGTGTTGACGCGATCGCCCTTGAGCTTATCGATGAGCGCGCGAAGAACTTGCTGCTGGCGCATGATCCGGCAGGGGTCGCTGCACCAATCGTGCCGGAAGCGCATGTATGCAACGGCCTGCCCGCCGTTGAGGTGCTGCATGCCTTCCTTTAGATGGATGTGCAGGTGTCCCCAGGTGTCGTCGTAGTCGAGGGTATCGCCGGTACAATTCGTGTTGTAGCGCAGGCAGTTGGACGACTTGACGTCGACGTCGACGCCCCCGATTGCGGCGATGAACTGCTTCGTCGCGTCGATCCGAAGGACGACGTAGCGATCGAACCCGGGAATGCCGAGCCACTGCGCGATGACGCTCCTAGCCTCCTGGACGCCGCCGTCGGACTGCGCTTGGTTGATCTTCGCCTGCGTCCCATTGGGCAGCGTGGCAACCATGTCGCGTGGAACCGAGAGCTGGTAGATGCGCTTGTTAGCGAAGTCGAGGTTGACCGCCCAGATGACGTCGCTGCGCGAATTCTTGGAATACTCTTCGTCGCTGGGGGTATAGTCGTAGTCCAAGCCTTCGACGAGCACCAGAAGGTTCTGCCGCCCAAAGACTTCCTGCGGAAGCGGGACGAAGATCTGCGAAAATGCGGCGACCGGATTGCGGTGCTCGATTATTGCGTAGCCGGCTAACCCAGCGCCGGCGCCGAGCACGAGAAACGCGGCGATCGTCGCGATCGTTTTAATCATACGGCAACGCGCTCCGCTGGAACGGTGCGGCCGAAGAAATCAAAGGGCCCGCTCCCTTCGAGGCGCACGGAAACGAAATCGCCGATCACCGCGCCGCCGGTGAAATAAATGCCGCCATCGACACCCGGCGCTTCACCCTCGGAGCGTCCGAACCATGCCCGGGGCGCGGCCAGGGGCTCGCGAAGCGGGTCGCGCTCGCGCAAGCGTCGCGATTCCTCGACGAGCACGCGCACCGTCGTGCCGCACCGCACGGCGCGCGCGCGCTCGGATGCGACGCGCTGCGCTTCGCGCAGGCGAATCAATCGTTCGCGGCGCCGTCGCGCCGCGATGCGACCCGGCAGGCCGGCAGCCGGCGTTCCTTCCTCGGCGCTGTACTCGAAGAAGCCGACGCGATCGAGCTGCGCGCGAGCGATCCACTCTTCCAGATAAGCGACGTGCTCGTCGCGTTCGCCCGGAAAGCCCACGATGAAGGTCGAGCGCATCGTGATGCCCGGAACGCGTGCGCGAAACTCATCGAGGATCTCGAGATAGCGCTCGCCGTTGCCGGGCCGGCGCATCGCGCGCAGCACCTCGGGATGCGCGTGCTGCAGCGGCATGTCCATGTATTTGCAGACCTTCGGAAGGCGCGCGATCGCATCGACGAGCTCGCGATCGACCGTCGCGGGATAGAGGTAGAGTAGCCGAATCCACTCGAGTCCATCGATCTCGTGCAGCCGCTCCAGCAGCTTCGCGAGGCCGCCGCGACGCAGCCCGCGATCTCTGCCCCACATCGACGTGTCCTGCGCGATCAATATCAGCTCTTTCGCCCCGCCCCCAACGAGCGCGCGCGCCTCCGCGCAGATCGATTCGGCGCTGCGGCTGCGGAAATTCCCGCGCAGCGCCGGAATGATGCAAAAGGTGCACGGGTGATCGCAGCCCTCGGCGATCTTAAGGTAGGCGGTCGCGCGGGGCGTCGTGACCAAGCGCGGCAAGAAGTCGTGTTCGGGCTCGGCTTCGAAGTCGAGCCGAATCGGCCGGCGGCCGGCATCTACGTCGTCGAGCAGCTCGACGATGCTCGCGTAGGCACCCGTGCCGACGACGCCGTCGATCTCGGGAACGAGGCTTTGGAGCTGCGCGCCGTACCGCTGCGCAAGGCATCCCGCAACGATCAACTGCTGCCCGCGACGTTTTTGCGCCGCGTGCTCGAGAATCACTTGCGTCGACTCCTCTTTTGCCGGATCGATAAAGGCGCAGGTGTTGATCACGACCGTATCGGCGAGATCCGGCCGCGCTTCTAAACGCCAACCGGCGGCGCCGAGCTTCGCGATCATCACCTCGGTATCGACCAGATTCTTGGCGCAGCCAAGACTCACGAATGCAACGCTTCGCATGAAGTTATGGCTACCGATAGTTCACGAACTGCAGCGGCAACTCGAACTCCATCTTGCGCAGCGCTCCGATGACCTTTTGCAGATCGTCTTTGTTCTTACCGGAGACCCGGATTTGATCGTCCTGGTATTGCGCGGTGACCTTGAGGCGCAGCCCCTTGATGTGGGCGAGCAGCGCTTTGCTCTGCTCTTTGGGAATACCGCTGCGCAGCGTCACGACTTGTCGTACCGTGCCGCCGGCCGCCGGCTCGACGGTCCCGAACTCAAAGGCCTTTATGTCGATGCCACGCCGAACCGCCTTGCTTTGAAGCATGTCGACGACGTTGCGCATCTTGAGCTCGTCGTCGGAGATCAGGGTGATCTTCGTTCCGTCGGACTCAAGGCTTGTCTTGCTGTGCTTGAAATCGAAGCGGTTTTCGATCTCTTTGCGCGTTTGGTTGAGCGCGTTGTCGAGTTCTTGGCGATCGACGCGCGAAACGACGTCGAACGAGGATTCGCTCGCCACGTATGCTTACGGTTCTCCTCTCAAAGGGTGAAGGTTTGCTCGACGACGTCGCCCGACTTTCCGAGCTTGCCGACGTCTTTGCCGTCGACGTAGACCTCAACGCCGCCGGCGTTGCCGATGCGCACCAACGCATTCTTTCCGTGGAACGTCTTGGACGTTCCCGCGGGGAACGTTCCCTCCATGCTAACATTGCCGTCAACGGTCACCCTGAGCCAGGACGGGGCGGAGAGGACGAGCGCAAGCGAGTTCACGCCGTCGGCGACGGGCAGCGCGCGCGGCGAGGCAACCGCCGTGCCGGATGGCGCCGCCGATGCGGCGAGCGTCGCCGAAGGGGCGGCGCTCGGCGGCAGAGCCGCCGTCGTGCTAGGCCGGTTCAACATTGTCAGCTCGTTATAGACCACAAAGGCAACCAGCAGCACGGCGACCGCTCCGGCGATCCAGATGAGGAGCGAGCCGTAACGAGCCGATGGCCCCTCGCGTCCGGGCGCCTCACCGCGCGCGAGGCCCTGCGGCGTCGCGGGCGCGGGCTGCGTCCGGTTAAAGGCGGCGACCGCTTCTTCGGGATCGAGCCCGACGCAGCGCGCGTAGGTACGAAGGAAGCCGCGGACGTAGACCGGCGCGCCGATCGCATTCCAGTTTTCCTCTTCGATAGCCGATAGGTAGACGGAGCGAATTCGGATTTTGTCGGCGACGTCGGAGAGTGAGAGGCCGCGGGCCTCGCGTGCCGCGCGAAACCGCTCACCCAGCGCGTCTGACGCTCCTGGCATTTGAGCTTTGAGTTAGCCCCCTTTTAATGTTATCCTGTTCCACGTCACATGGCAAAAGAACGCGTGATTGCGGCTATGAGCGGCGGCGTAGATTCCGCTGTCGCCGCCGGGCTCTTGGTCGAAAACGGCTACGACGTCGTCGGAATTACGATGAAGATGTACGAGCCGTCCCGTCCCGCGCACGCCAAGAGCTGTTGCGGTATCGACGATTTCGACGACGCGCGCCGCAGCGCGGCAACGCTCGGTATTCCACACTACGTTCTGGACTTCGAGGAAACATTTCGGCGCAACGTCGTTGAGCGCTTCGTCAACGACTACGCAGCGGGACGAACGCCGAACCCGTGCGTTTCCTGTAATAATTTCGTCAAGCTCGGAACGCTCGCGCAGTACGCCGATCGGCTGGGCGCGCGCTACGTTGCGACGGGCCATTACGCGCGCGTCGAGTGCCGCGCGGACGGCCCGCATCTCTTCCGCAACGAATATGCCAAAGATCAAGCCTACGCTCTGGCCCAGCTCGCGCCCGCACAGCTCGCGCGCCTCTTACTGCCGCTCGGCGAGCTCGATAAGGCGACGACGCGCGCTCACGCGCGGCGGTTCGGACTTCCGGTGCACGACAAGATCGAGTCGCAAGATATTTGCTTCGTCGAAGGCGGCGATTACCGCGAGGTGCTCGCGCGCCTGCGCCCCGAGGTCAACGCAAGCGGCGCCGTGGTCGCGACCAGCGGCGAGACGCTCGGCACCCATGCCGGCATCGCGAATTACACCGTCGGCCAGCGCGCGCGATTACCGGCTTCCGGCGACGGCCCGCAGTACGTAACGCGAATCGATGCGGCAACGAACACCGTCGTCGTGGGACGTGAAGACGAGCTGCTTTCTCGCGAGCTGCTCGCCGACGAGGTCAATCTCATTCGGCCCGAGCGATTCGCGCAAGCCGAGACGCCCGTGCGGGCGATGATTCGCTACCGCGCCGCGCCGGCGCTCGCGCTCGCAACGGTAAGCGACGGCCGCCTACGCCTGCGTTTCGAGAGTCCGGAACGCGCGATTACGCCGGGTCAGCTCGTCGCGCTGCTCGATCTCGACACCGAGGAAGTCCTCGGCGCCGCCACGATCGAGACTGCGAAGTAGCGGCAGGCGGCTGTTCGCGCTTCGTCCTTCGTCCTTCGACTTCGCTCGCTGCGCTCGCTCCGCTCAGGATGACAAAATTGGAATGCCTCCGCTCAGGATGACAAGCTGTGGGGGCGCTTCGCTCAGGATGACAAGGCGGTGGCGAGGGCCATCTCCGGCCGCGAATTCCAGTAGGTGTCGCGGACGACCGGTTTGAAGCCGGCGCCGACGATGACGTTCTCGATATCGCGACGCGTCGCTTCGTTCGTGCTGCCGGCATCGTGCACGACGCGCTCCTCGATGATGGTGCCGCCCATGTCGTCGCAGCCGTAGAAGAGCGCGAGCTGACCCATCTTCAGGCCCGGCGTCAGCCAGGACGCCTGCAGGTGCGCGAAGTTGTCGAGGTAGAGCCGCGAGATCGCGAGCACGCGCAAGTACTCCAAGCCCGTCGATTCCTTGCCGCGCAGCGGCGTCTTGAACGGAACGTAGTACCATGGGATGAAGGCGGTAAAGCCGCCCATCTCGTCCTGAAGCTCGCGCAGCACGTGCAGGTGCTCGATGCGCTCGGCCGGCGTCTCGATCGACCCGAACATCATCGTTGCGGTCGTCGGCATGCCGAGCATTTGGGCTTCGCGCATCACGCCGAGCCATTCGTGCGGCTTTACTTTGCGCGCCGAGATGCGCTTGCGCACGCGCTCGACGAGAATCTCCGCACCGGCGCCGGGGAGCGACTTCATGCCGGCCTCTTTCAGCCGTGCGAGCACATCGCGCGTCGAGATGCCTTCGACGTAGGCAAGTCCGACGATCTCCGAGACCGAGAGCGAATGCAGGTCGGCCTGCGGATACTCGCGGCGCACGCGTACGAAGAGCTCTTCGAACCACGCGATCCCAAGCTCCGGATTGACGCCGCCTTGAATCATGATCTGCGTCGCACCCTGGTCGACCGCGTGCTTGACGCGATCGAGCACCTGGTCGTGCGACATCGTGTAGCCTTCTTTGTGATGCTCCGGCCGGAAGAACGCGCAGAACGTGCAGTGCACGTTGCAGACGTTGGTGTAGTTGATCGTGGTATCGACTACGTAGGTGACGACGTCATGCGGATGCATCGCCATGCGGCGCGCGTGTGCGGCCGCGCCGAGATCGTGGAGGTCGGCCTCCTTGTAAAGGCGGACGCCCTCGTCGAAGTCGAGCCTTCCGCCCGCGGCGGCGCGGTCGAGCAGATCAGCTAGCGACGGCACCGGCGGTCTCCGGGAGAGGAGGAAGCGCGGGAATCGCGCCGAGCTCGAGCAGCTCCCTGCAAAAGGCGGCCAATCCGCTCTGCGCCGCAACGTGGAGCGTGAAGTTGAGCTTGCCGTAATACTCCTCGTAGAATCCCAACCGGCGCGGAATGGCGCGCTGAGCGAGCGCGATGACATGCTCGGTATGCGATCGCGACCAGGTGTAGGCGTCGGTCAGGGCGTGCATGCACTCGCCAACCGCCGCGCAACGATCTATGTAGACGTCGCGGCGCGCCGCCCAGACGGCAAACACGGTCTGTCGCCCGGTCCACTCGTGCCAAAGCCGGCCCAAATCGTAGACGATCTCGCGAGGAAGACGCTCGACCGCATCGATGGCCGAATCGCCGATGAGCAGCGTTGGGTCTCCGCGCAACGCTCGGTGGAACGGTGCGGGCTCGTCGATGTACGTTGGTTGAATCCCATAGCGGCGCTCGAGTATGACCCGCAGCAGATAGCGACCGCTGGCAGATTCGGATGTCACGAAGATCGGCGTCCCGTCGAGCATTGCCGGAGCAGTCTCGGAGACGAGCACGACCGAGACCACCTCATCGCGCGCGCCGATGCAGAGGTCCGGCAAGAGCACGAGATCTTTGGCGTTTGCCGCCCAGGTGAACGCGCTGATGGGACTCATGTCGAGCTCGCCGGCGAGCAACATCGCGTTGAGGCGCGCGGGAGTATCGGCATGCAGTGACCCGGGATACTCGATGACGCCGGCATCGAATGCGGCGTAGACCGGCAGGTCGTTCGTGTACTTGATCCGCCCACAGCGCAAGCTCATTGGCGCTTCACGGTGACACGAGTGCGCGCTCGCGTTCGGCCGCGGGTGGGGTCCAGTCCCAGGGGAACTCGTCGTAGGTCGAGTTGCGGCGCACCGGAACGTATCCGGCCTCTTCAATCAAACGGCGAAACTCACGGTCGTCCACGTACTGGCCGGAGCTCGTTCCGGCCGAATGATAGATCATCTCTTCATCGGTCGAGCCGTGCGTACCGTCCATATCGTCTGCGCCGAAGTGCAGCGCGACCTGGCAGACCTTCAGTCCTTGGATCATCCAGTACGCCTTGATGTGATCGAAATTGTTCAGCATGAGCCGCGCCACGGCAAAGGTGCGAATGTCGTCGAGCCCCGTCGTCCAGCCGCAGTACGAGAGCTCGTTTCCATCGGGATGGAAGGCGAGCGGAATGAAAGCGTTGTACCCCGGCGAGCGATCCTGCGATTCGCGCAGGCGAATCAGATGGTCGACGCGATCTTCGATCGATTCGATGTGGCCGTAGAGCATCGTCGCGTTGCTCGCAATGCCTTGCCGGTGCAGCTCCTCGTGGAGCACGAGCCAGTTCTCGGCGGAGACCTTGTTCGGGCAAATCTTCGAGCGCGTCGCCTCGGCGAAGATTTCGGCGGCGCCCCCGTTGACGTTATCGAGACCCGCTTCCTTCAATGCCGCGACGATCGCCGGAAATGAAAGGCGATGGCGTTTGGCCATGTACTCGATTTCGGCGGCGGTGAAGAGCGAGAGCTGCACGTGCGGGAGGGCGGCTTTGAACCGCCGCATCAAGGGCAGCCAATAGTCGAGCGAAAGCTGGCGCGGATCGTGCCCCCCGACGACGTGGATTTGATTGAAGTTCGTGCCCGTCTCGACCGCCTTAGCGAAAACCTGGTCGGGGGTCATGCGAAAGACGCGCTCGGGTTCTTTGAACTCGTCGGCAGCGAACGAGCAGAACGTGCAGCCTGCGAAGCATACGTTGGTCGAGTTGATGTAGCGATTGAGAACGTAGAAGACCTTCTTGCCGCTCTTGCGCTCTTTCTGCCTGCGCGCGAGGCGCCCGAGGCTATGAATGTCGCCGGTGCGATAGAGCGCGAGCCCATCTTCCATCGAGAGGGGGGTGCCGGCATCGAGCTTGCGCTCGATCTCCACCAGGGCCGGATCAGCGTACCGCATCGCCACCCTATTCTGCCGCGCCGAAGAGTCGCCCCGCAGGGCGGCCGAAGACGCCCGCGGCGAAGGGCCCGAGCGCGAAAGCAACTACGGCGATGCCGAGCAGCATGCCGCCGGCCAGATCGGTGATGTAGTGCGCGCCCAGCGCTAGGCGTGACCACACGATCGCGATCGAAAAAATCGTAAGCAAGGAGGCCGCGATCGTGCGCGCCGGTTTCGGCAGCTCCGACGCGTACAGCATCACCGCCCAAAGCGCGTAGAAGCCCGTCACGATCGCCGCGTGGGAGCTTGGATACGAAAACGAGGTTTCGTGCTTAACCACCCAATCGAGCGGTCGGGGCCGCGCAAAGAAATGCTGGAAGAAGTCGGCGGCACGCCACGAGAAGATAAGCGTCGCAATGCTGAGGAAGATGCGCGATCGCCACGCCGGCAAACGCCATGCCACGATCAAGAGCGCGATGCAAATCGGAATCAGACATACAGGGTAGCACGCCCACGTGAGCCACCATGCGACAAGAGTCGAATGGTCGAACAACGACCGATCCCATCCGACAAAGACTGCCGGTTCGCCATGGGATCGCACGAAGTACCCGAGCGCGAAGAAACCCGCAAGCGCCGCGAACCCCACCTCGAAACAACAGAACGCGCGCAAGAGCGCGAACTTATTCGCTGCTTGCAAAGAGATCCTGTTGCGCTTCGCGCCCCTTGCCGAGTCGCGGCGCGACGAGCTCGAGCTCGGGTAGGCCGATGAGAATCTTACGCGGTTTGGTGCCCTCGTGCTGCCCGACGACCTTGAACTCTTCGAGCTGTTTCATCAAGCGCACGGCGCGCGGATGCCCGATTGAGAACTGCGACTGCAACGCCGCCGTCGAGGCGTACTTCGTTTCAATAATAAACTTTGCCGCCTCGTAGCAGAGCGGATCGGCGTCGCGGCGCGCGATCTCTTCATCGCTGACGGGCACGACCTCGACGTCGAGCAGGTTGTCGGGGCGCGACTGCCGCGCCCAGAACTCCACCAGCCGGCTCACCTCGGCGGCTGTGATGAGCGCCCCTTGTGCGCGAACCGGTTTCGGGGCGTCGATGGGCAGATAGAGCATGTCGCCGCGCCCGAGCAGCCGTTCTGCGCCGTTCATGTCGAGAATCACGCGCGAATCGGCTTGCGAGCTCACGGCGAACGCGATGCGCGACGGCACGTTCGCTTTGATCAGGCCCGTGATGACGTCGACTGAAGGGCGCTGCGTCGCGACGACGAGATGGATCCCCGTCGCGCGGCCGAGTTGCGCGAGTCGCATGATCGTCGTCTCGACCCTCGCGGGTGCGACGAGCATGAGGTCGGCCAGCTCGTCGATCACGATGACGACGTACGGCAAGCGCTCCTCGGGGTACTTCGCGTTGTACTCCTCGATCTTGCGCACCGATGCCTTGGCGAAGCGCTCGTAGCGGGCTTCCATTTCCTTGGTCATCTCGAAGAGCGCGCCGGCGGCGAGCCGCGGATCGGCGATCACGTCCTTGATGAGATGCGGAATTCCATTGAAGACCGCCAGCTCGACGCGCTTGGGATCGATCATCAGCATCTGCACCTGATCGGGCGTTGCGCTCGCCAAAAGCGACGCGATGATCATGTTGAGGCAGACCGATTTGCCCGAGCCCGTCGCGCCGGCTACCAAGAGGTGCGGCATCTTGCAGAGATCGCCGATCACGGGCCTGCCGGTGATGTCCTTGCCGAGCGCCATCCAGAGCGGCGGCACCTGGCCGCGATTCGGCAGCGCATCGAGAATCTCACGAATGACCACGACCGCAACGGTTTGATTCGGAACCTCGATTCCGACCGCCGATTTTCCGGGGATCGGCGCCTCAATCCGAACGCTCGTCGCCGCGAGTGCGAGCGCGAGGTCGTCGGCGAGCGACGCGATGCGCGAAATCTTCACGCCGCGCTCGGGCTTGAGCTCGTAGCGGGTGATCGAAGGGCCGCGTTCGATGTGCGAGACCTTCGCGCCCACGCCAAAGCTCGCCAAGGTGTCTTCCAGAATGTGTGCCCGATTCGACTCGTCGATCGTCTGTCTCGGCGCCACGTCAAATAGCGCCAGATCGGGAAGGCGGTAGGTCTTCCCCGCCATCCTGAATTCTGCCGCTCCGTCCTTCGACTCCGCGCCTACGGCGCTACGCTCAGGATGACAAGGGGCTTCGTCCTTCGACTCCGCGCCTACGGCGGTACGCTCAGGATGACGAGAGGCGGGTTCGTTCAGGATGACGACGCTCTCCTCGATCGGAACGATCGGGTGCGACGGAAGCGCGAAGGCTTCGCGCAACGAATCGTGGCTCTGCGGCAGCTCGATCCTCAGCTTTGGAAGCTTCGGAACCGGCGGCGGGCGGAGGCCGCCAAAGAAGACGATCACGCGTCCGATGAGCTGCTTCATGCTCGCATTGGTGAGCCAAAGCGTCAGCGAGAGCAGCGCGACGGAGAGCAAAATCCACGCGCCAACGCCCCCGACGAGCGCGTGCAGCGCCCACCAAATGTTCGCGCCGACGATCCCTCCGCGCTTCGGACCGGCCGCGCCGAACATCGCATCGACGAGCAGAAAGTACGCAAGCGCACTGCTTCCCAGCGAAGCGACCATCCTTGGGACGTTGACCTCCAAGAAGGCGATCGCACCGAGCAGCGCGACGAGCACCGGGAAAAGCGGTGCCGCGCCTCCAAAGAGTCGGCGCAGTACCCCAGCGGTCCAAGTGCCGACGGCGCCGGCATGATGCGGAAACGCAAGGGCGACGCCGCAGAAGACGGCGAGGGTGACGGCGGCGATCCCGACGATCTCCAGGTTCAGCCGGGTCCTCGCAAACGCTCGCCGGCGCCTGTGCGCAGTCGAGCCGAAGCGGGTTCGCGCCATGGAATCTATCTCTTCTTCGTCACAGCGGGAGTTCATTTTGACGACGCCGACGCTGGTAGCCCTCGAGGGCGATCAAACCGGACAAGAGTTGCTGCTCCAAGCGTTGCGCGTGCTCGATCCGTCGAAGATCGGCCTGCAGCTCGAGTTCGAACGGTACGATCTATCACTGCCCAATCGCCGCGCAACCGCGAACCGCGTGGTGCTCGATGCGGCCGCCGCGCTCAAACGACTCGGTGTTGGGCTCAAGGCCGCGACGATCACGCCGGAAGCCAAGGACGACGTCGGTTCGCCGAATCGCATTCTGCGCGAAGCGATCGGCGCGAGCGTCATCCTTCGCAGCGGCCGCAAACTGCCGCGAGTTCGTCCCGTGGGCGGAATCCACGCGCCGATTGCGGTCGTGCGTATGGCGGTCGGCGACGCTTACGGCGCCAAGGAGTGGCGCAGCGGCGAAGGCGTCGACGAGATTGCCTGCCGCACGGAGACGATCGAACGGCGCATCTGCCGCCACGTTGCCGAGTACGCATTCGTGCATGCGGAAAAGATAGGAGCGACGGTCTTCGGCGGCCCGAAGTACACGGTCAGTCCCATCTATGAAGGTATGCTCAAAGAGGAAATGGACGCCGCTGCCGCACGGCACGCCGACGTGGACTACGATCCCCAGCTGATCGACGCGACGTATGCGCTGCTGCTCTCGGCGACGAGCGATAAGCCGCTCGTAATTCCGGCGCTCAATCGCGACGGCGATTGCCTCTCGGACCTGGTAATGCAGCTCTTCGGTTCGATTGCGGGCGCCGAGTCGCTCGTGCTCGCATTCGACGAGAATCTAAAGCCGTCGACGGTGATGGCCGAAGCGCCGCATGGCACCGCGCCTCGCTTGGAGGGGAAGAACGTCGCGAACCCGCTCGCGATGATCCTCGCGGCCGCGGCCGCGCTTTCCTACATGGAGGACCCGCGCGCGAAGACGGCCTCGCGCGCGATTTACGATGCGGCGATCGAAGCGGTCGCCGACGGAATCGCGACCGCCGATCTCGGCGGCCACGCGACGACGACTGAGTTCACCGACGCCGTCATAGCTCGCGTCGCCTCACGGCTGGGAAGATGACCTGGCGCTAGCGCCGCTCGACGGCGCTCAGGCGAGAGCCGATTTCTGCGAGCGAAGCGCAGACGTCTCGGAAGCCGTCCTCGACGCGGTCTTCCAACGAACCGAAACGACGGTTCCAGCGTTCTTCGATTCTATCGAAGCGCCGACCAACTTCATCGAAACGCCGGTAGACATGGGTAAATCCTATCTCGGTCGCTCCGCGCAGGTCGAGAATGGTTTCGAATAAATCTTTGTACTGGCGATCGTCCACGGCGCCACGACATCATACTACTGTTACCGTCGCACTTCCTGGACGTTGTGGAGGTGTGAATGGGTCCTTCGTCGTCCTTCGCCCTTCGACTTCGGCGCTACGCGCCTCCGCTCAGGATGACAAGGTGAGGAATGCGCTCGCGCTCAGGATGACAAGGTGAGTGACTAGACTTCCATCACCACCGGAATCACGATTGGGCGGCGTTTGGTGCGGGCGTGCACGCCGTTTGCCAAAACGGTGCGAATGTGCTCCCTCACCGCGTCCACGTCGCGGAGCGCGTCGACCGAGAGGCCTTCGATCGTCGCGCGCAGCTCCGCGCGCAGCTCGTCGAGCACGCCGCCGGCCTCGGGCAGATAGAAAACGCCTCTGGAGATGAGATCTGGGCCGGCGATGACGCGGGCTTCCTCGCTATCGATCGCGACCACGACCATGATGATGCCGTCGTTCGAGAGGGCCTTGCGGTCGCGCAGCACCGCTTCGCCGACGTCGCCGATACCCGAGCCGTCGACGAAGACGTGCCCTCCATACGTCTTTCCGACTTTGTCGCCGTAGTCGTGGGTGAACTCGAGCACGTCGCCGTTCTCGACGACGAAGACGTTCCCGGGTTCGACGCCGGTACGAACCGCGAGCTGCTTGTGCGCGTCGAGCATGCGGTACTCGCCGTGGACCGGGACGAGAAATTCCGGCCGCACGAGGTTGAGCATCAGCAGCAGCTCCTCTTGCGATGCATGGCCGGAGACGTGAGAGCGCCCGTCGGTACCGTGGATCACGGTCGCGCCGAGCTTAACGAGATTGTTGATCGTTTTGTGGACGCTCTTTTCGTTGCCGGGGATTGGGGTCGCGCTCACCACGACCGTGTCGCCGGGCACGATCCGGAAGCGCGCGTGGTCGCGCACCGACATGCGCGCCAGGCCGCTCATGGGCTCGCCTTGCGATCCGGTCGTCATTACGACGATCTGCTCGGGCGGATAGGAGTCGATGTCTTCGATTTTCACGACCGTGTCCGGCGGAATGCGCAAGTACCCGAGCTCGCCGGCAAAGTGCACGACGTTGCGCATCGAGCGCCCCAAGAACGCGATCTTCCGATTGAATTGCACCGCGTGGTCGACCGTCTGCTGGATGCGCGGGACGTTCGAAGCGAATGAGGCGACGACGATGCGCCCTTTGGCGTGCGAGAAGATCGAGGTAAAGGCCTCGCCGACGATCCGCTCCGAGAGCGTGTGGCCGGGCCGTTCGGCGTTGGTGGAATCGGAGAGCATGCAGAGCACGCCCTCGTCGCCGATCCGGGCGATCCGCGCAAAGTCCGCCGGCTTTCCGTCGATCGGGGTTTGGTCGAACTTGAAGTCGCCTGTATGGAAGATCGTTCCGACCGGCGTACGCATTGCGATCGCGCAGGCACCTGCGACGGAATGATTCACGTGGATGAATTCGGCTTCGATCGATCCGTAGCGGACGCGGCCTCCGGGCTGTACCAACGTGAACTCGGCCTCGCCCAATTGCTGTTCCCGCGACTTCGCTTTGATGAGCGCGACCGTCAGCGGGGTCGCCGCAATCGGCGTTTGCGGAAACTCCTTTACGAAGTACGGAACGCCGCCGATGTGGTCTTCGTGGCCGTGCGTTACCAGGAGCGCGCGCAGCTTCGCAGCGCGCTCGCGAACGTAGGTGAAATCGTTGATGACGATGTCGACGCCGTACATTTCGTCGTCGGGGAACATCAGACCGCAATCGACGACGACGAGGTCGTCGTTGGTCTCGATGACGGTCATGTTGCGCCCGATCTCGCCGCAACCGCCGAGCGGCACGATTCGGACGTAAGGAGAGCCGGGCGGCGCGGGGACGTTCAGGATATCGCTGCTCACGACCGGTGCTTTTTGCCCTTTGACCTTGCTCCCCCGCGCCTTCGTGGTGAATTGCGCCGCGGAGGTTGCTGAAAATGAGTCTCTTTGCTCTGCTCTGGATTCTGGTCGCCGCACTCCCCGTAAGCGCACCGCCATCGGCCAGCCGCCCGGCGACGAGCCCCTCGCCCGCCTCGCTTTCACCCGACGAGCTCTTCTCGCGCCGAGCGTTGCGCCGGGCGCGTCTTCTCGTACAGATGCGCTTGATGCAGCTCCGGGACGAGCGTTTGGAGTGCGTTCGGCAGGCGCTGTTGCGAGAATTGCCGCAGGCGCTCTGGCCCGAAGAACCTTCGCCTTCGCGCGGAACCGCGAACGCGGCCGAAGCGGCGCAACGCTGCGCCGGCCTGGAGAAATTCTAGGACAAGCAAGCGTGCGGGTCAGAATGGCCTGCCACCATTTGCGACTTTTTGCCGTTACCCGGGTAGATGGGTGAAAGAGATCACTCTATCAGCCACGGAAAAAGTTTTAAATGGTGCAAAATCGCATATTACCGACGCTCATCATAGGCCTGGTAGGCGCCGTCATCGGCAGTTTTTTGATGCTGCTCTACTCGAGCAGCCACCTCGGCGGCGCAACCGGAGCCGATCGCACGCCGGCTGCGGTCGCGGCCGTTCCGCTCAGCGGGGTGAGCGACCAAGATCGCATCGTTAGCGCGGTAAAGCGCACGAAGGGTTCAGTCGTCGCAATCACCGAGGAGGTAAACGGACAGGAAGTCATTCCAGCCGATCCCTTCTTCCAGCAATTCTTTGGAGGCCAAGGCCCCAATATCGTCCAGCCGTATCGCGGCGAGGCCTCGGGGTCGGGTTTCGTAATCGATAACAACGGCGACATCGTGACCAACGCTCACGTTCTCCAGCCGCCCTCCGGCGGAAAAGTGACCAAGCTTACGGTCGTTTTCGCAAACGGCGATCGCATTCCGGCGCACGTCGTAGCGTATAACATCGCAGCCGACGTCGGCATCCTGAGGGTCGACAACTACTCGAAGCTTCCGCCGCCCCTGCAGCTTGGCGATTCCAGCAAGCTCGAGCAGGGCCAGTGGGCGATCGCCATCGGCGAACCGCTCCAGCTTCAACAGACGGTCACCGTCGGCGTCGTCTCGGCCTTCGATCGCTCCGAGCCGATTCCGGTAGAGAACGGCGGCGAGATCAATTTCAAAGGCTTGCTGCAAACCTCGGCGCCTATCAACCCGGGGAACTCCGGCGGCCCGCTCATCGACATGGACGGGCAGGTCATTGGAATGAACCAGTCGACCGTCAAGTCCGCCTACGCCCAGGGCATCGGCTTCGCGATACCGTCGAACACGGTTCGGACCGTCGTCGCGTCGCTCGAGCGCAACCCCGGCGCGCATCAGGGCACGGATACCGGCTTCCTTGGAATCTATATGGCCGAGCTAACGCCGGGCGTGAAGAACCAAATCGGTTATACCGGCAGCGGCGGCATCGCGGTGCAGCAGGTCTTCTCAGGCTCGCCGGCCGACCAGGCCGGGATTCAGCCGGGCGACGTCATCCTCGAGGTCGACGCCAAGGAGTTCAGCAGCGTCAAGGTGCTGCACGATTACATCGCCGCAAAGAAGCCCGGCGACACGATCCGTCTTAACGTCTGGTCGCAAGGCATGAAGAAGTTCGTCGCGATCAAGCTCGGAGAGACCCCGGCCGAACAGCCGGTCTCCGTCCAGCAGCCGCAACAGCAGGTGCAGCCACCCGAAGAGCAGCAGCCTTAGGAAGGACCCGGCAACCGTCTCTTTGTCATCCTGAGCGAAGCGCCGTAGGCGCGCAGTCGAAGGACGAGCGGCCGAAGTTTACTACGGTAAATGAGGCCCGAGGCGACAAAGAGCTGGTTCAAATCTGACCCCCTGAAAGGAGGCCCCTGCAACCATGGGACCTCCTTTTCTTGTTTTAAAGAGCGAGACAAGTATTACCGCACATCGGGTATGATGATGCGGTATCCCCAAAATCCGACGTGCCGTAAGCGGCAAGGCGCCGCCGAAGCTCCGGCGGCAGGCTTTCACCTCGGCCTCAAGCGGGATCTTCGGCTAGCTGGTCCAGAGCAGTCGGATAATCTATAAAAACGAGGTACAAAGTTTCATGGCTAAAACGGTCGGCATCGACCTCGGCACCACCAACTCGGTCGTTGCCGTTATGGAGGGCTCGCAGCCCGTCGTTATCCCCAACGCCGAAGGCTCGCGCACGACGCCCTCGGTCGTGGCATTTACGAAGACCGGCGAACGTCTCGTCGGACAACTCGCCAAGCGTCAGGCAATCACCAACCCGGACCGCACGATCAGCTCGATCAAACGCCACATGGGCGATCCGAACTATCGGGTCAAGATCGACGGGAAGGATTACACGCCGCAAGAGATCTCGGCGATGATCTTGCAAAAGCTCGTCAACGACGCGAGCAACTATCTCGGCGAGCGCGTGACCAAAGCGGTCATCACGGTGCCCGCCTACTTCAACGACTCACAGCGCCAGGCGACCAAGGACGCGGGTAAGATCGCGGGTCTCGACGTCTTGCGCATCATCAACGAGCCGACTGCGGCTGCACTCGCCTACGGGCTCGAAAAGAAGGGCAACGAGACGATTCTCGTCTGGGACCTCGGCGGGGGCACGTACGACGTTTCGATCCTCGAGGTCGGAGACGGCGTCTTCGAAGTCAAGGCGACCAACGGCGACACGCATTTGGGCGGCGACGATTACGACCAGCGCATCGTCGAATGGCTGGTCGATCAGTTCCGCCGCGATCAAGGCATCGACCTCAGCAACGACAAACAGGCGATGCAGCGACTCACGGAAGCGGCCGAGAAGGCGAAGATCGAGCTCTCGTCGGTCGTGCAGACGACCATCAATCTCCCCTTCATCACGGCCGATCAGAATGGGCCCAAGCACCTCGATTACACCCTGACCCGTGCGAAGTTCGAAGAGCTGACGAGCGACCTAACGGATCGCTGCGTCGGCCCCTTCCGGAATGCGATCGCCGATGCCAAGCTCGACATCTCGAAGATCGACGAGGTCATCATGGTCGGCGGCGCGACGCGCATGCCCGTCATCCAGCAACTCGTGCGAAAGCTGACGGGCAAGGAACCGAACCTCACCGTCAATCCCGACGAAGTCGTCGCGATCGGTGCGGCGATCCAGGCCGGTGTGCTCTCGGGCGAGGTTCGCGACGTGGTATTGCTCGACGTAACCCCACTCTCGCTCGGTCTCGAGACGCTCGGCGGCGTAATGACGAAGTTGATCGATCGCAACACGACGATTCCAACCAAAAAGTCGCAGATATTCACGACGGCCGAAGACGGTCAAACGTCGGTCGACATTCACGTGCTCCAAGGCGAGCGCCAGATGGCGTCCGATAACAAGACGCTGGGACGCTTCAGACTGGAAGGTATTCCGCCGGCCCCGCGCGGCGTGCCGCAAATCGACGTCGCGTTCAACATCGACGCCAACGGCATCGTCAACGTCGCCGCAAAGGACCTCGGAACAGGGAAAGAGCAGGCGATTACGATTACCGCTTCGACGAACCTCAGTAAAGAGGAGGTCGATCGCATGGTCCGCGATGCCGAAATGCAGTCGGAAGCCGACAAGGCCAAGCGAGAAGAGGCGGAAGTCCGCAACAACGCATCGAGCCTCATCTACTCGACCGAGAAGTCTCTAAAGGAAGTCGGCGAGAAGCTCGATGCGAGCGCGCGGGCGGAGGTGGAACGGGCGCTTTCCGAGCTCAAGCGTGTCAGCGAGAACGGCACCGTCGACGAAATCAAACCGGCGATCGAAGCGCTCCAGCAGGCGAGCTACAAAATGGCAGAGCTTCTCTACAAAGCTTCCGCACCGCAAGGCGAGCAGCAGGCCCCGACGGGCGACGGCTCGGCAGCGGGCGGAAACGGCGCCGGCGCCGGCTCACAGAGCGAAGACGTCATCGACGCCGAATTCAAGGAAGCACAGTAGCTTTTCGAAACATTGACGGATTCCATGTCTGACGAATCATCGGTTCTAAAGACGGAGGCCGGAGAGGCCGACATCGAAGAAGCCGCGGCGACCCCCTCCCCCGAGGTGCAGCTCGCCGCGGCTAACGCACGCGCCGACGAGAACTACGCCAAGTTCTTGCTCGCCATCGCAGATTTCGACAATTACAAAAAGCGAACGCAGCGCGACATAGACTCGATCGTCTCGTCGCGCCGGCGCATGCTGCTTCAGCGTCTGCTTCCGGTTCTCGATAATCTTCAACGAGCGCTGGCATCGAATGCCGGCGACGAAACGCTTCGAAGCGGGCTCGAGCAGACGCTGCGCGGCTTCGAGGCCGTCATGGCAAGCGAAGGGGTCAAACCGATCGACGTGCGCGGCGAGCCGTTCGACCCGCGCGTGGCCGAGGCCGTCGGGACCGCGCCCTCGGACGGCATCGCCGAAGATACCGTCGTGGAAGTCGCCGAGAAGGGCTATAAACTCGGCGAGGATCTGCTGCGTCCCGCGAAGGTGATCGTCGCGAAACGTCCCGGCGAATGAATTTTAAGGACTATTATGCGATCTTGGGCGTTCCGAAGAGCGCGACCGAAAAAGACATCAAGTCGGCCTATCGGAAGCTCGCCCGCAAGTGGCACCCGGATGCGAATCTAAAAGATCCCAAAGCAGCCGAGGAAAAATTCAAGGAGATTTCCGAGGCTTATGAAGTCCTAGGCGACCCGGAGAAGCGCAAGAAGTACGACGTCCTCGGCCCGAACTGGCAGCAGGCCGCGCAGCAGGCCGAACAACAGCGTCGCTATCACACCAATGTCGGCGGGCAAGAGTTCGAGTTCGACTTGGGAGGCGACGGCAGCCCGAGCGGCTTCTCCGATTTCTTTGACGTGTTCTTCTCGGGCATCGGGCGCCGGCAGACGGCGCAGAGCCCGGGACGTTCGCGGCGAGGTCAGGACCTCGAGACGACGATCGAGCTCGGATTGCGCGACGTCTACGCGGGCGGAACGAAAGCGGTTTCGCTCCAAATCGAAGACCTCTGCCCGCGATGTCACGGCACGGGCACCGACGGCGGGCGTCTCTGCCCGCAGTGCCATGGAACCGGCCGGGTTCTGCTCAACAAACGATTCGAGGTCAGCATTCCGCGAGGGATCGGCGACGGGCAGCGCATTCGTCTCGCCGGTCAGGGAGGCGCGGGAGTCAATGGCGGCCCCAACGGTGACCTCTACCTCATAGTAAAGCTCCAAGAGGACCCGACCTACAAACGCAAGGGAAACGATCTCTACGTCGATCTCCCCGTGAGCATCTACGATCTGATATTGGGCGGCGAAGTGAACGTGCCGACCTTGAACGGCGAGGTCGCGATGAAGATTCCCGCGGGCACGCAGAACAACCGTCTCCTCCGGCTTTCGGGAAAGGGCATGCCGCAGGTTAAAGGCAAGGGCAGCGGTGACGAATACGTCCGCCTCATCGGCCAGCTCCCGCAAAACCTCTCCGACAAAGAGAAGAAACTCTTCAAGGAACTGGCGGCCATCAGGAATGGCCAGGTTTAGGGCCCGTCGTTCGCCCTTCGACTCCGGCGCTTCGCGCCTCCGCTCAGGATGACAAATGTGGAACGCGCCGTAGCCTGTCCTGAGCGAGCGTAGCGAGTCGAAGGGCTCAGGAAGACAAGACTACAGATAGCATAGCAACCCCGCGGCGTCTGAGCGCGGTCTATCGGAGGGTCCAGCTTACTTACTATGTCAGGAGAAGTTCGTGATTAAAGAGATTGCGTTCACCGCGTATCCGGCCAAAGACGTCGCCGGGCTACGCAAATGGTACGAAGAGAAGCTCGGCTTGAAGTTCAGCACGCCATTCGAAGAGGACGGGGTCGAGAAATATAACGAGGCCAACGTGGGAGGCGGTTACTTCGGCGTTCTCTGGCACGAATGGGTCGAGCGCGACCCCGGCAGCGCCTCGGGTATCGTCTTCGAAGTCGATAACATCGACGACACCATCGCCGATCTTCGCGCCAAGGGCGTCGAGGTCGAGGATCCGTATTCGACTCCCGTCTGCAAGATCGCGTCGTTGAGCGACCTGGAAGGCAACAAGGTCTCGCTGCATCAGATCACCGTTCCGCATTAAACCATGATGGCCGGCCACGGGCTGATGTGGTCGAACATCTATCAGCCCGAGACACCGAAAGTGCAGCGGCGCGTCGATTGGAAGCGAATGGGCGCGCTCTTCGCACCGTATTGGCGCCAGCAGGCGACGGTACTCGCGTGCATCGTAGTCGTCTCGGCCATCGGGCTCGTGCCCGGCTTCATCGTGGCGCACATCATCGACGAAACGATTCCAAATAAGAATCTCGGCGAACTCGCCGTCGACGTTGGGATCATCCTCGCGTCCGCACTTTTGTCGGGAGCGATCGGCGTTCTCCAAGGCTACCTCAACTCGCTCGTCGGCGAAGGGATCATGCGCGACATTCGAACGAGCCTCGTCGCGCATCTCCACCGAATGCCGCTGCACTTCTTCACCGGCACGAAGACCGGCGAGATCATGAATCGCGTGAGCAACGACGTCGACAACGTCGATAACGTCGTGACCGGCACGCTCACCACCATCGTGACGAACGTCGTCGTCATCGCGACGACGCTCGTGGCGATGTTCCTCTGGAACTGGCGGCTGGCCCTCATCTCCGTCGCGATCGTTCCGCTCATGGTCTTTCCGCTCGGGCCGGTCGGACGCCGGATGTACCAAATCCGCAAGAAGACGCGAGAGAAACGCGACGAGATCGAATCGATCACGCAGGAGACGCTCTCGATTTCCGGCATCACGTTGATAAAATCGTTCGCACGCGAAGCGTTCGAGCGAGCGCGTTTCTACACCGTCGGCACGCGGCTGATGCAGCTCGAGATCGATCTCGCGATGGTCGGCCGGTGGTTCATCGCCTCGGTGACCGCGATGGTCGTCGTCGGTCCCGCGCTGGTCTGGTTCGGCGGCGGATGGCTTGCGATCTCTTCCGGGTTAAAAGTCGGTGTCATCGTCGCCTTCGTTTCCTTCATTCAAGGGCGGCTTTACGGCCCGGCTGCGGCGCTTGCCGGGATTCAAGTGCAGATCGTGAGCGCGCTCGCGGTATTCGAGCGCATCTTCGACTATCTGGACATGACGCCCGAAGAGTACGACCCCCCGGGAGCGATCGCGCTTCCAGGCGTTACGGGCGACATTCGATTCGAAGACGTGGTCTTCGCGTACGAAGGCAACCGCGAGGTGCTCAACGGCATCTCCTTCCACGTGCGGCCGGGGGAAGTGGCCGCCTTTGTGGGTCCATCGGGAGCGGGCAAGACGACGATCACCCAGCTCGTCCCGCGCTTTTACGATCCTCAGGGCGGCCGCGTGCTCGTCGATGGGCACGACGTCCGCAGCGTCACGCTCGATTCGCTGCGCCGCGACATCGGCATCGTGACGCAGGAGACATACCTCTTTCACGACACCGTCGCTAGCAATCTGCGCTACGGTAAGCCCGACGCAACCGATGCCGAACTGGAAGCGGCGACACGCGCCGCCAACATCGCCGATTTCATCGCTTCGCTGCCCAACGGTTACGAAACCGTCGTGGGAGAGCGCGGGCATAAGCTCTCCGGCGGCGAGCGCCAGCGGCTGGCGATCGCGCGCGTGCTGCTCAAAGACCCCCGGATCTTGATTCTCGACGAGGCGACCAGCTCGCTCGATTATGAAAACGAAGCCGCGATTCAACGCGCGCTCGAGGTCGTCATGCGCGGCCGGACGAGCCTCGTCATCGCCCATCGGCTCTCGACGGTTTTGGCCGCCGACGTGATCTTCGTTATCGACGAAGGGCGCATCGTCGAGTCGGGTCGCCACGCGACGCTGCTCGCGCGCGGCGGCCTCTACTCACGCCTCTACCGGACACAAATCCGGGACCTCTCGTCCTTCGACTCCGGGCCTACGGCCCTTCGCTCAGGATGACAAGGACGAGGGGATCTCCATGACCATTGGTTCGACGGGAATTTGCAGCGCCGGTTCGGTCGCCGCTTGAATTTCATCGATGGTTACGCCGGGCGCGAGCTCGCGCAGAATCAGGCCATCCTCTCCCACGTCGATCGTCCCCAGGTCGGTGATGATCCGGTGGACCACGCGCTTTCCGGTCAGCGGCAGCGAGCAGCGGCGCAGAATTTTGTGAACGTTCCCCTTCGCGACGTGCTCCATCATGACGATGACGCGCTTTGCACCGTGCACTAGGTCCATCGCGCCGCCCATCCCCTTTACCATCTTGCCTGGAATCATCCAGTTGGCGAGGTCGCCGCACTCGGAAACCTGCATCGCCCCGAGCACCGCGAGGTCGATGTGGCCTCCGCGAATCATGCCGAATGAGAGTGCGGAATCGAAGAACGACGCGCCCGGCAGAACGGTCACCGTCTCTTTGCCGGCATTGATGAGATCGGCGTCTTGCTCGCCTTCGTACGGATAGGGACCCATCCCCAATATTCCGTTCTCGCTCTGGAGCGTGACCGTCACGTCGCGCGGCACGTAGTTTGGTAACAGAGTCGGAAGACCTATGCCGAGGTTGACATACTGGCCATCGCGCAGCTCCTGAGCGACGCGTGCGGCCAGCTGCGTTCGCGTCAACGCCATTACTCGTCAGCTCTCTTGCGCGTCGTCACTCGCTCGATTCGCTTCCCCTGTGCACCGACGTGGACGATTCGCTGCACGAAGACGCCCGGCAAATGGACCTGCTCCGGGTCGATAGCGCCCGGCTCGACGAGCTCCTCGACTTCGGCAATCGTAATCTTCCCCGCCATGGCACAGAGCGGATTGAAGTTGCGCGTCGCTTTATGAAAGACCAGGTTGCCCGTGCGATCGCCGACCGAAGCGCGCACCAGCCCGTAGTCGCAGACGATCCCGGTTTCGAGCACGTATTCGCGCCCGCCAAAGACGCGTGTCTCCTTCTTTGGCGATGCCACCGCGACGCTTCCATCCGCGTTGTAACGCCAAGGCAAGCCGCCGTCTGCCACCAACGTGCCGTCGCCGGCGGCCGTATAGAACGCCGGAATCCCGCAGCCGCCGGCTCGAAGGCGTTCGGCGAGCGTCCCCTGCGGAACGAGCTCCACCTCCAGCTCGCCGCACAGGTATTGCCGTTCGAACTCGCGATTCTCGCCGACGTACGAGCCGGTAGTGCGGCGAATGCGTTTGTGGTCGAGCAGAACCCCCAACCCCCAGCCGTCGACACCGCAGTTGTTCGAGACGGTGACGAGATCGCAAGCGCCCTGTTCGAGCAGCGCCTCGATCAAATTGTGCGGAATACCGCTAAGCCCGAAGCCTCCAACCGCAATTGAGGCGCCGCTCGGAATGTCGACGATGGCCTCGGCACAGGAGGCATAGACCTTCTCCATTCGCCTGGGAGTATGCGCCGACGGAAACGAAGCCGCCTCCGTGGAAGGTGGGTTGTATGACGACGGCACCGACTTCAATTCTAGCCAGCGACGAAGAGGCGATGATCCTCGCGATGGTCCGCGAGTTGGTCGCAGAGAAGGTCGCACCGCGCGCCGCCGAGATCGACGCGACCGGCGAGTTTCCGTGGGACGTCAAAGAGCTCTTCGCGCAAAACGATTTGCTCGGCATTCCGATTCCGGCCGATTACGGCGGTCTGGGAGGCACGTTTCTCACCTACGTCAAGGTGGTCGAAGAGATTGCCAAGGCCTGCGCCTCGAGCGCCCTCATCGTCGCGGTTCAAGAGCTCGGCATGCTCCCGATCGTCATAGGCGGCAGCGACGAACAAAAGCGCAGGTTCCTACCGAAGATCGCTTCGGGCGAGCATCTCGTCGCCTACGCATTGACCGAAGTGTCGAGCGGATCGGACGCGCTCGGATCGATGCGCACGCGCGCGGAGAAGCGCGGCGACAAGTACCTGCTCAACGGACAGAAAATTTGGATCACCAACGGCAGCGTCGCCGAGGTCGTCTGCGTCTTTGCGGTGACCGATCCATCTGCGGGCTCGCGCGGCGTCACCGCCTTCGTCGTCGAGAAAGGCACGCCCGGCTTTTCGGTGGGAAACGTCGAGAAAAAAATGGGAATTCGCGGCTCACCAACCGTCGAGCTGATCTTCCAAGATTGCGAGGTTCCCGCCGCCAATCGACTCGGCGAAGAGGGCGAAGGCTTCAAGATCGCGATGAGAGTCCTCGATAAATCGAGACCCGGCATCGCGGCGCAGGCTTTGGGCATCGCCGCCGGCGCGCTCGAGTACGCGACCGGTTACGCCAAGGAACGGATCGCCTTTGGCAAGCCGATCGGCCAGCACCAAGGCGTGGGTTTCATGCTCGCCGACATGAAGACGGAAGTCGAATCGGCGCGCCTGCTGCTCTATGAAGCGGCCCGGCGTTGCGACGAGGGAGCGCCGGACGTCACGCTTTGGGCGGCGATGGCGAAGCTAAAATGCGGCGACGTCGCCATGTCGGTCACGACGGACGCGGTGCAGGTGCTCGGCGGCTTCGGATACTCGGCCGATTACCCGGTCGAGCGCATGATGCGCGACGCGAAGATCACGCAGATCTACGAGGGAACGCAACAAATTCAACGGCTGGTCATCGCGCGGTCCCTGGTCGGGCGAGCCTAAGCGACGATGAAAAGAGCGTCGCTACTGCTGGGCCTCCCGGCCCTCGCGCTTGCCGGATGCGCGCAAACCCAGAGCGCCGGCAACGCCTCACAAGCGGTTGCGCCGGCCGTGCCGGCGACGGCCGTAAGCGCGCGGGCGCGCAGCCGCGTACGAAGCGTTGCGCGGCGGGCGCTGCTCGGCAAGGGAACCATCGAGCACGTCGTGATCGTCTTACAAGAGAACCGCACGCCCGACGATCTCTTCAACGGACTGCCCGGAGCGAATACGGTAACGAGCGGGGCGAACTCCGCGGGCCAGCAGATACCGCTGCAGCCCGAGCCGCTCAACGCTCCCTACGATATCGACCACTCGCACTACGCCTTCGAACAGGCGTACGACGGCGGCCTTTTGGACGCGTTCAACATGGAGCACATGAGTTGTCCGAAGCAGAAAAAGACCTGTCCGTTGCCGGGCGTAGCGGCGTACGGCTACGTACCGCACGACGGGGTCAAGCCGTACTTTACGATGGCGGAAGAGTACGCGTTTGCCGACGATATGTTCGCGACCCAAGAGGGACCGAGCTTCGCCGCACACCAGTACATTTTGAGCGGTACGTCGACGATCCAGCCTAGCTCGCCGCTGCGCGCGGCCGAACTACCGCTGACCGCCGCGCAGAAGTATACGGGCGGATGCGATTCGCCGTCGGGCTCACTCGTGATGCTGATCGACGAAAACGGAACCGAGGATCAACAAGTCTATCCCTGTTTCGATCGGCCTGCGCTCAGCGATTTGCTCGAGGCGAAGGGTTTCACCTGGCGCTACTATCAGGCCCACCCGGGACCCGGGATCTGGAACGGTCCCGACGCGATCAAGCACATCCGTGACGGCTCGCAGTTCTCAACCGAAGTCGTCTCCCCGCCATCGCAGGTTCTAACCGACATCAAGAACGGGGCGCTACAAAACGTCGTCTGGGTAACGCCGACGGCCAAGGCATCCGATCACGCCGGAATCACCAACGGAACGGGGCCCGATTGGGTCGCCTCGGTCGTCAATGCGGTCGGCGAGAGCCAATACTGGGATAGCACCGTCATCTTCGTCACCTGGGACGATTGGGGCGGATGGTTCGATCACGTTTCGCCGACGCAGTACAATTCGTTTGAGCTCGGTTTCCGCGTGCCGCTGATCGCAATCGGCCCATATGCCAAATCGGGCTACGTTTCACACAAGCAGCACGAGTTCGGGAGCATCCTGAAGTTCACCGAAGAAGCGTTCGGCCTCGGATCTCTCGGAACGACCGACGTTCGCGCCGATAACCTCGCTGATTGCTTCAACTTTTCGAAGAAGCCGCGATCCTTCACGCCGATCCCGAGCTCGCACGGCGCGGACTACTTTCTGCGGCAGCCGATATCGAACGAGGAGGTCGACTACTAGCCCTCCTTCGACTGCGCTCCACTTCGACTCGCTGCGCTCGCTCAGTGTCGCTCCGCTCAGGATGACAAGGCTGCGCGCCGCAGCCTGTCCTGAGCGAGCGTAGCGAGTCGAAGGGCTCAGGATGACAATCGGCGGATGATGCGCGGCGTGGGGCAGTTCTCGCTGACCGGGCAGCGGTCGCAGAGCGGCGTTGGGGCTTTGCAGATCTGTCGCCCGTGCATGATGAGCCAGTGCGTAGCGTCGCCCCATTTTTGCGGGGGCACCAGCGCGGTGAGGTCTTCTTCCACGTCACGGGGCGTCTTGCCGACCGTCAGCCCGAGGCGATGCGCGACGCGAAATACGTGCGTATCGACCGCCAGCGCCTCGGCATGAAAAGCCGCGGCCATCACGACGCTGGCCGTCTTGCGGCCGACCCCCGCGAGCGATTCGAGCTCTTCACGTTCGTGCGGTACGCGCCCGCCAAAACGCTCGACGATATCTCGCGCGCACGCGATGATGTTCTTTGCCTTCATACGGAAGAAACCGCACGACTTGATGATCTTCTCGACGTCGGTTTGGCGCGCTCGCGCGAGCTTCTCGGGCGTCGGATACTTTGCAAAGAGCGCCGGCGTCGTGGCGTTGACCCGCGCGTCGGTGCATTGCGCCGATAGTATCACCGCAACGAGGAGCTGGAACTCGCTTCCATACTCCAGCGCGGTTGCCGCATGCGAATAAGTGCGCTCGAGAACGGCCAACTGCTGGAGCGCGATGCGGCGCGGCACTCTCTTCTTGGGGAACGGGATGCGCGGCACCGCGAGGTTATTCTCGCAACCCGACGCGCGTTCCGTCGTGCGTCACGAGTCCGTCGCGTTCCAGCGCATGGACGAATTCGCGCACCTCTTCCATCGTGCGTCCCGCGATCTGCGATGCGATTGCGTGGTGAAGGTCGACGAAGGATATGCGCTCGCCGGGCGGCAGATCGCGAAGCCGATCGACGATCCGGCCGCGCGCGTAGCGCGTGGTGCGCTCGAAGGGGATGCTGTTTTGCGGCGAGCGCCGCTTCTGCGCGGCGGCGCGCAGCCGGTCGAGGCTCGCCGCGTCGACCGGCGCCGCCCTGCAATCGGAACGCAACGGGCAGAGCAGGCATTTGGGCGCGCGCGACGTGCAAATCGTTGCTCCGAGGTCCATCAGCGCCGAACTCCAATCGTGGGCGCGCCCGGGCGGGGCGAGCGCGCGGGCACGCTCGTCGAGCTCGCGCGCACTCGCGGCCCTTGGATATTCCAGCCCAAAGAAGAGCCGATTTACGATTCGGCGGACATTGGTATCGATGGGCGCATCGTCGATATCGAACGCGAAGGCCCGAATTGCGGGCGCGGTGTAGGGGCCGATGCCGGGGAGCGACCGGAGCGCTTCACGCTCCGAAGGCAGCGCGCCGCCGTGCCGCCGCACGACGGTTTCAGCGAGACGGTGCAACCGCACGGCGCGCGAATTGTAACCGAGGCCCTTCCATTCGCGTAGGACCTCGGCCACAGAGGCACGAGCGAGCGAGCGAAAATCCCCAAAGCGCTCGATAAATGATTCGAACTTGGGCACTACGCGGTCGACTTGCGTTTGCGCGAGCATGAACTCGCTGACGACGGTGTGATACGGATTGCGCGCCACGCGCCACGGTAGTGCCGCGCGGCCGTAGCGGCGATACCACTGCAAGAGGCGACGCTGGGCAGCGTTCACGAGCGCAGCGTCGAGATCGCCTGCCCGATGCGGCGAATACCTTCGGGGATCTCTCGCCGCGTGACCGCGGTAAGCGCGAGCCGAAAGTAATGGTCGCCGCCCGAATTCGCGAAGAATGCCTCGCCGAAGAGAAACGAGGCCCCGAGCCGCTCGGACGCATCGAGCAAGGCACGCGCTCGAAGCTCGCGCGGCGTCGACGTCCACAGATAGAAACCGCCCGAGGGCCGGCTCACCTTCAGCCCCGCAGGCCAGTGCTTGGCGATCGCTTCGTCGGCGATCGCACGCCGCTCGATCAACTCGGCGCGCAACTGGTCGACGTGCGCGTCGTATCCACGCTCGAGATAATCCGCGATTGCCGCCTGAACGTAGAGGCTGGTCGCCATATCATAGGCCTGCTTGCGCAGGAGGAGCCGCTCGAGAATGGTGCGCGGCGCGGCGAGCCATCCGACTCGCAAGCTCGGAGCGATCGTCTTGGAGAAGGTAGAGATGTAAACGACGTGATCGGGAGCGAGCGCAACGAGCGGCACGCCGGCGGGAGCGAGCGGCCCGTAGGGATCGTCTTCTACGATGGGGACGCCCGCGCGCCGGGCGATGGTCGCCAAGCGCTCCCGGCGGTCGGCGTTCGTTGAGGCATTGGTGGGGTTGTGCAGCGACGGCATCGTGTAGATGAAGCGCGGCCGCCGGGTGCGCAAAACCGCCTCGACGTGATCGACACGCATGCCGTCGTCGTCGACCGGCACCGAAATCGCGCGCAGCCCATTGATCTGAAAGACCTGCAACGCGCCGGGATAGGACGGCGATTCGACGATGATCTCGTCGCCCGGCTCCGCCAAGCTCTGCGCGACGATTGCGATTCCCTGAGTCGACCCCGTGAGAACGATGATGCTCGCAGGGGTGATCGTCCCAGCGCCGCGCGCTTTCATTCGCGTTGCGATCGCCGCGCGTAACGGCTCGTAGCCTTCAGAGTCACCGTACGAGAGGACGAAGCGCGGATCGCGTGCCACGCGGCCGAACGATTTTGCAAGCTCGACGAGCGGCGACGGCTCGTCGGGCGCGACGCCTTGAACGAACGATATGCGGCCGGGCTGGGGTTTGGCCGCGAGCTCTCCCAAGACGTTGGGAAACTCGCCGACCCGCCACGGCGGCAGCGTTACCCACCACGGAACGCCGGCCGATCGCTCGGGTTGTCCGCCGCGAACCTGCGGGACGACTCGCGACCCGGAGCCGACTCGCTGCTCGATCAGGCCGTCGCCGACCAACTCGCGGTAGGCATGCACGACCGTGCTCCGGTTGACGGCTAGCCGCTCGGCCATGGTCCGCTCGGGCGGGAGCCGCGTCGATTCAGGGAGCGTTCCGGCGAGAATCGCCTCGCGGAGTCGCTCGTAGATTTGGCGATAGAGCGGGACGATCGAGTCGCGGTCGAGCTCCGCCACGAGGCCGGACCATCCAATTCGGGACACTGGATGACTCCATTTCGCGCCCGGCCTGGGGAACGCTCCCGGTCGCTGCGAAAACCTCGGGCATGAGCACTTCGGCAGAACATCACGTGGACGCGGCCGTCATCGGCGCCGGTCCCGGCGGCTATCACGTAGCGATTCGGCTCGCGCAACTCGGCAAGAAGGTCGTTTGCGTCGACCGCGACGAGGTCGGGGGCGTCTGCTTGAACTGGGGCTGCATTCCGACCAAAGCGTTGCTCCACGTCGGTGAAGTGATTCGTCACATCGAGCGCGCCGGTACGATCGGCCTCAAAGTCCCCAAGGCCGAGGTCGAGCGAGAAGCCGTTGCAAAATTCAAGACCGACGTCGTGAACTCCAACGTCGGCGGCGTCAAGACGCTCTTCAAAGCTAACGGCGTCGAGTTCATACGAGGCGAAGCTTCGTTCAAGTCGGCGACGGAGATCGAGCTCAAGCGCGAAGACGCAGGGAGCGAACGGATAGAAGCACGCGACATCATCATCGCGACCGGCTCTGCTCCGGTGGACGTCAAGGCTTGGCCGCGCGACGGTGAGACGATCGTAAACTCCGACGACGCAGTTCGCCTCGCCCGCATACCAAAACGTCTGCTCGTCGTCGGCGGCGGCGTCATCGGACTCGAATTTGCGACCATCTACCGGCGGTTGGGTGCCGACGTCTTGGTCGTCGAGATGATGCCGCAGATTCTCACCGGCACCGATCTCGAGATCGGTAAGACGCTGGGCCGCATTTTGAAGAAACAGGGCATCGAGATCATGCTCAACACCAAGGTGAGCACGATCGAGAAGTCGGATCGAACCGCGCGCGCTACGCTCAACGGCGAGGGCACCGCAGGTAAGGACGAGACCCGCGAGTTCGACATGGTGCTCGTCGCGGTAGGGCGGCGCCCCGTCACCGATCACCTGAACCTCAAAGCGGCCGGCCTCGAAACCGACGAGCGCGGATTCATCGCGGTCGATCGCCAGCAGCGCACGAAGGTACCGAACATTTTTGCAGTCGGCGACGTTACCGGACAGCCGCTACTCGCGCACCGCGCGATGAAACAGGGCGTCGTCGCGGCCGAGGTTATCAACGGCGACCGGTCCGCCGCGTTCGACCCCGTCGCCGTTCCGAACGCCATCTATACCGACCCGGAAGTCGCGACCGTCGGCCTCTCCGAAGAGGAAGCGAAGGCCGCGGGATACGAGGTCCGCATCGGAAAGTTCCCGCTGGCCGCGAGCGGGCGCGCGCGTACCATGAACGAGAGCGAGGGCTTGATCAAGCTCGTCGGCGACGCGCGCACCGATCTGCTGCTCGGCATGCACCTCGTCGCACCGCAGGCCGAATCGCTCATCGGCGAGGGCGTTATCGCGCTCGAGCTGGGCGCGACCTTCGAAGACATCGGCCTCTCGGTTCATCCGCATCCGACCTTCACCGAAGGCATCATGGATGCGGCCGAAGCCGCGCACGGCAAGGCGATACACATCATCAATCCGAAGCCGAAGACGCCCGTGGGGGCTTGATGCCGGCGTGCCGGCTACGTGCCGACTCGGACTCGCTCGTCGCCCACATCCTGTGGGCTCCTGCTCCGCTGCGCTCGCGCCACCTGCTGAGGACAATTATGACCTCCTGTCAATGGCGCTCGCGTCAGAGGGTCCTCGTCGGCACGTAGCCGGCACGTCAACACAAGCAACTTAAAATGAGAAAAGCACGACTCTTGGACCTTGGTGTGAGGCCGTATCGGGAGGTATGGGAGCTGCAGCACCGGCTGCACGAGGCGGTGCGGGAAGGGCGCGAGCCCGATACGTGGATCGTCGTCGAGCACACGCCGGTCGTGACGCTGGGGCGACAGGCGAAGCGCGAGAACGTTCTCTTTTCGGACGAGGAGCTTGCGCGGCGCGGGGTCGATCTCGTCGAGGTCGAGCGCGGCGGCGACGTGACATATCACGGGCCGGGGCAGCTCGTCGTCTATCCGATCCGAAAGCTGGAGCGCTTTCGCGAGGTCGTGCCACTGGTGCGCGCGCTCGAAGACGCGGTCATCGATGCGTGCGCGCAATTCGGCGTCACGGCAGAGCGTTGGGACGAGCATGCCGGCGTTTGGATCGGCCGCAACCAAATCTGCGCAATCGGCCTTGCAATACGGCGGATGGTCTCCCTTCACGGCATCGCGCTCAACGTAACGACCGACCTGGGCTACGATCGGCTGATCCTTCCCTGCGGGTTGCCGAATCGCGGCGTGACGTCGCTTTCGGCGCAGACGGGTCGCTTCGTCGGAACGGACGAGGCGAAACGCGTTCTCTTGGAAGAGCTGGCACGCACGTTCGACGTGGAATTCGTTCTGCCGGTGGCGGCATAGCATGGCCGTCGAGATCGATCTGATAACGTCCTTCGACTCCGTGCGCTCCGCGCGCTCCGCTCAGGATGACAATTCCTTACGGCCTGCGCGAAGCGCAGTCCTGAGCGAGGCACGAAGTGCCGAGTCGAAGGGTCAGGATGACAAGGGCAGAAGGGGTCGCAAGCCGGACTGGCTGCGGGTTTCGCTGCCGATCGGCGACGAGTACGAACGCGTCAAGGCCAAGGTGAAGGCGCTCTCGTTGCACACCGTCTGCAAAGAGGCGGCCTGCCCGAATGTCGCCGAGTGCTGGGGCGCGGGTACGGCGACGATTATGATTCTCGGCGACCTCTGCACGCGAGGCTGCCGCTTTTGCAACGTCAAGACGGGCAACCCGCGCGGCGAGATCGATTGGCTCGAGCCGGTACGCGTCGCCGAAGCGGTGCGCGATTTGGGCTGGAAGTATCTCGTCGTAACGGCGGTCGACCGCGACGATCTCGCCGACGGCGGCGCGCTCATCTTTGCCAACACCGTGCGAGCGATCCACGAGCGCGTTCCGGGCGCCCGGGTCGAGATTCTCAGCGGGGATTACCGCGGGGATCTGCGAGCCGTCGACATCGTGGTCGACGCAGGGCCCGACGTCTTCGCGCACAACGTGGAGACCGTTCGGCGGCTTACGCCGGCGGTGCGCGACAAGCGTGCCGGTTACGATCAGTCGCTGGCGGTCCTCGCGCACGTGAAGCGACGAGCCCCTCACCGGTACACGAAGACCTCTCTGATGCTCGGCTTGGGCGAGACGGAAGCGGAGATCGAGACGGCCATGGACGATGCGCGCGCGGCGGGCGTCGACATCTTCACGATGGGGCAGTACCTGCAACCGAGCAAGAAGCACTTGCCCGTGGTGGAGTTCCTCACGCCGGCGCAGTTCGCGCACCTCGGCGCGCTGGCCAAGCAAAAGGGTTTTCATCAGGTAGTCTCGAGCCCGCTTTCGCGCAGCTCCTACCACGCGGAACAGGCCTTTTAGGCGAAGGAACCGGCGCAACCGCGGCTGCGCCCGTTAGGTTGGTAGAGCTAACGTGACGAAGGTCTTCCTCACTCGGCCCGTGCTCGCGGCCGTCTGCTCCTTGGTCATCCTGATCGGCGGCCTCGTCGTTATGCCGACGCTCCCGCTGGCTCAGTATCCGCAGATCGCGCCGCCGGTCGTGACGATCACCGCGAGCTACGTCGGGGCCTCGCCTCAGGCGGTTGAGGCGCAAGTTACGACGCCTCTCGAGCAAGCAGTCAATACGGTGCAAGGCCTGCGCTACATCAGTTCGCAAAGCACGCAAGGCACCTCGAGCATCACCTGCACGTTCACGCTGGAGACGAACCTCGACATCGCGGCCGCCGACGTGCAGAACCTTGTGCAGTCGGCGGTCGGACAGCTCCCCGCGACCGTTCAGCAAGTCGGGGTGCAGGTCACGAAGAATTCGGGCTCGTTCGTGATGGGAGTCGCGCTGACGTCCGACACGAGCCAATATAACACGCTCTTCCTGAGCAACTACGCCCAGCTGAACATCGTCAACGATCTTTCGCGCGTTCCGGGCGTCTCGCAAGTCATCGTTTTCGGCCAGCGCCAATACGCGATGCGAATTTGGCTCAATCCGCATCTGCTCGCCCAGCAGGGGCTCGACGCGGGCGACGTTGTTACCGCTTTAGAGGAACAGAACGCCGAGGTCGCAAGCGGAAGCATCGGCTCGGCGCCCGAGTCGAAGAATCAGCCCTATACGTACACGGTCAACGCGCTGACGCAGCTAACGAGCCCCCAGGAGTTTGCGAACATCATCTTGCGGGCAAATCCAAACGGCGGCTTTACCCGGCTCAGAGACGTCGCGCGCGTCGAGCTCGGGGCGATGAACTACAACAGCTCCCTGCGCTTCAACGGCAATGCCGAGACTATCGGACTCGGCGTTCAGCAGTATCCCACCTCGAACGCGCTGGAAGTCTCCAAAGGCGTGCTCGCCGAGATGAGCCTGCTCTCCAAACAATTCCCTCCGGGCATTCACTACACGGTCGCATTCAATACGACCGATTTCGTCGCCGAATCCGTTAAGGAAGTCGTCATCACGCTGCTGCTCTCGATCTTTCTGGTCGTTTTGGTCATCTTCGTTTTCCTGCAGAATCCACGCTCGACGTTGATTCCGGCGGTGACCATCCCGGTCTCGTTGATCGGAACCTTCTTCGTGATGAAGATCTTCGGGTTCACGATCAACACGATCACGCTCTTCGGCTTGACGCTCGCGACCGGGCTCGTCGTGGACGACGCAATCGTCGTCATCGAGAACATCGCGCGCCACATCGAGATGAACAAAGGGCGGCAGAGCGGCATTGCGAGCGCCGCCCAAGCGATGCGCGAAATCCAAAGCGCCGTCGTGGCCTCGTCGCTGGTGCTGCTCGCCGTCTTCATTCCGGTCGCCTTCTTCCCGGGAACGACCGGCCAACTCTACAAGCAGTTCGCCCTGACGATTGCGGCGGCGATCTCGATTTCTCTCTTCCAAGCCCTCACGCTGGCGCCGGTGATGTCGGCACGGCTGCTCACCGGCGAGACCGAATCGCAGTTTCTCTTCTTCCGCTGGTTCAACGCCGGGCTGAAGCGTTTTCGCCAGTGGTACGCCTCGGAGCTGCCGCGCCTCTTTCGCTATCGGTGGCTCGTCATGGGCGTGTTCGCGCTCGCGCTGCTCGCCACGCTGTTCATGTTCGTAAAAACGCCGACGTCGTTCATTCCCAGCGAAGACCAAGGCTACTTCATCGTGCTGGTACAGGCGCCCGAAGGGACCTCGCTTTCCGGAGAGACGGCAATCTCCGAGAAGGCCGAAGCGATCATTCGGCAGCAACCGCAGGTCAAATATATGTTTAACGTCGGCGGCTTCAGCTTCGCCGGCAACGCGCCGAACCGCGGCTTGATTTTCGTTCTATTGAAGCCCTGGAGCCAGCGCAAGGGCCCCGGCGACAACATCGACGCCGTGATCGGCCGCGTCAATTTCGGCTTCTTCTTGCAGATTCCGCAGGCTCAAATCTTTGCCGTCAATCCGCCGGCGATCAACGGCGTCTCGAGTTTCGGAGGCTTCCAATTCGAGCTCGAAGACCGGACGAACGTCGGACTGCCGGCGCTCACGAAGACGGCCTACGCGATCATGGGTATGGCCGCCAAGGATCCGCGGCTGCAGAACGTTTTCACGCAGTTCCGCATCAACTCGCCGCAGGTTCAAATCGACATCGATCGGAGCAAAGCCAAGGCGATCGGCATCTCGCTCAACGATATCTTCGATACCCTGGAAGTCGATCTCGCCTCTCTCTACGTCAATAACTTCACCTATCTCAATCGCTCCTGGCAAGTCGACGTTCAGGCGGACGAGCCGTACCGCAACCGAGTCTCCTCGCTGCAGGGACTCTTCGTCAGCTCGGGATCCGCGGCCAATGCCGCGATCCCAACGGGAACCAACCCGTTCCCGACCACGCCGCCGGGCGCTGCGACGACGGCGACCACGGCGACCGGAACGGTGATGACGCCGCTGAGCGCACTCGTCCGGGTGCAGCAGGTGCTCGCCGCGCCGGTCATCACGCACTACAACCTTTACCGAAACGTCGAGCTCAATGGGCAGAACGCGCCCGGACACGGATCGGGCGAAGCCATCGAAGCCATGGAACAGATTGCCCAGAGCGTGATGCCGGCCGGAATGAGCTACGAGTGGTCCGGCTTGCAGCTCGACGAAATCGCAGCGGGCAGCTTGAGCACGATCATCTTCGCGCTCGGCCTCGTCTTCGTCTTTCTCGTGCTCTCGGCACAATACGAAAGCTTCATCGACCCGCTCATCGTCTTGCTGGCCGTCCCCGCCGCGCTCTTCGGCGCGCTTGGATTCATGAACTTCCGTCATCTTCCGATCCCCGGCCTCTTCGATCAGAATCTCGCGCAAGACGCCTACGCACAGGTCGGATACGTCATGCTGATCGGGCTTGCCAGCAAGAGCGCGATTCTGATCGTCGAGTTTGCCAATCAGCAGCTGCGCGAAGGCGCGAGCATCGTGCAGGCGGCGATGCGCGGAGCTCAGACCCGATTGCGGCCGATTTTGATGACTTCAATCGCTTTCATCATCGCCGTAATTCCACTCGTGTTCGCGACGGGGGCGGGCAGCTCGGCTCGGCACTCGCTCGGGACGGTCGTTTTCGGCGGAATGCTCGTGTCGACGTTCTTGAATCTGGCTATCACGCCGGTGCTCTACGTCATCATCAAGTCGCTCGAGCTGCGCGGCGATCGCTCCCGGCACGACGGCAAATCGCGCGGCGAGCTCGCTGTGGAAACGCCCGCAACGCCAACGAGCGTATAAGGGGAAAAGGATTTAGTATCCCGTAGCGCAACTTCAACGCAACGTCAAAAAACCAACGGAGTTGTGCATGCTCAAACACGTAGTTCGCGGGATTGCCGGAGCTGTGGCCGCCGCTGTCGTTGCCGCTTCCGCGTTGGCTGCGGCGGCAGATGACGGTACCGGCGACGTTTTTCAAAAAGCGATCGTTCCCGGCGCAAACGACGCAATCAAAAGCGTCATGAGTCGACCCAAACCTCAACCGCAAGGCTCGCCGATCGCGCAAGCGCCGCCGGTAAGCCAGCCCCCGGTGGGGCCGACGATCGAGCTGCCCGGCGACCGGTTCACCTACATGGTGGACGTCTCTATGGCGGACCCGTACGGCGATATCGGATCTTATGGAAAACAAGGCTGGTTGATGGGCGGCATGGATGCTTTGCTCGGCTACAAACTCAATTGGTCGACGAAGATCGTCGCGAGCATGTTTCAGCTTCAGCACTGGCCGTACGGTTTCAACACCGGCACCGCGCCGGTCTATCTAGCCGGTTTTCAAAACCCGGTCGGCTGCGCGGACTTGAGCGGCGGAAACGCCTGCGGTCCCGGTACGGGCCGAAACATCAACGTGCGAACGAAAGACACGTTCGGCGTTTTCATGCTTCAGAAGCTCTTTACCATCAAGCCCGATGTGCTGCCGGGACCGATACCGGTCGTGATCTCGCCGACCTACGTCGCGCGCGGCGGCCAAATCGGTTTCTCGCCGAGCAACAACGACGTCGTGCCGTTCGCGTATAACCTACCCGACGGACCAGTCGAAGATATCCCCGTGCGCACGGCGCAATACTACGCACTGGCCATCACGCTGCCGTTCTTGAAGACGCCCAAGATGTTCGGTACCTTTACGATCGCTCCGCAGTGGCTCGTTCATACGGCCGGGGCGAACGTGGGGAATTCGATGCAGCTGCCGCAGGTACTCTATCTAGAGTACACGCCGCTGCAGGGTACGACGCTCTTCTTCGAGCCGCAGAGCGCCCGCGATTATCTGCCGACCGATCCATACCCCGAGCATCTCATCGCCTACTTTCTCGGCGTCTCGCAGCGAATCACGAAGTACGCCTTCGTGCAGGCGGTGCTCAACAGCGGCGGCCCGACGAACGAAGGGCCCGACGGCATCATCGGGATCAAATGCTTGACGGTTCAGCAGGCGCTAAATAACGCATGCGGCCTCGCGATCGGCGGGCTGCGCGCGACTCAACTCCAACTGCAGTTTGGCGTCGGCTCGCCGAACGTCTTCCCGTTATAGCTTCAGAGGCCAAGATGAATACGTACGTCAAAAAATCCATCGCCCTCGTCGCGCTGGCAGCGCTTACAGCCTGTGGCGGGCCCGCCGCGGGACCCAGGGTAGGCCAGGCTTTGCCGTCGCAATCGATACGCTCGGGGCAGCAAGGAATACGGTCGGATCAAAGCGGGATACTCTCACGCATCGTCGGCATCGGCGACAGCTTGACCGCAGGATACCAATCGGATGGATTCCTCGGGCAGACGGGAGTCAAGAATCCCCTCTATCCGCAGACGCAGATTCCGCCGACGCAGGAAAACGGTTGGTGGGCGCTGCTCGTCGAGCAGGCCTCCGGCTCAAACTTGGGCGACGCGATAAATGCGATGTTCGACCCGGCGAAAAGCCCGCTGCCGCTGGTCAAGGGTCCGGGTCTCGACAACCAGATCGTGCCCCAGAACAACGTCTACCAGCCCTTCGGTCAGTTTAAGGGCAGCGATGCGTGTACGTTCGATGACGGCTTCGATCAATCGGGGTTTTTGCTACGAGGATCGGTACGGGTGCGCATCAATCCGAACTCGACGACCATACGGAACGTCGGTATTCCAGGTCTGACGCTGCATGAAGCCAACACGATCCATCAACCGCAGACCGATACGTGCAGCCCGCTACCGGGAATACCCGGATTGCTGAGCGACGTCGTCAACGAAGAGAGCGGCACGTTCTGGCCGGTGCTTCGCAACTTCACGAACCTCGACGGACATCTGACGGAGGTCAATGCTGCGGCCTCGGTCCATCCAACGCTCGCAACCGTCTGGCTCGGCGCCAACGACGTCCTCAAATATATGGGCAGCGGCGGCCGCTTCGTCGGCGGCGATCGCACTCCGGGTCAAGTCGAGAGCGATCTGCGCGCGACGATTTCGACGCTGCAGCACGCCGGCGCGCGCGTGGTCGTCGCAAACCTGCCGAACATCGTCGAGACCGGCTACTTTCAGCGCATCACGGTTCCCACGCATCCGAATCGTCAGTGCGCGATTCGGACATACGCATATTGTTTATTGGTAGCTTTTGCCGGCCTGCCACCTGGAATCGTCAACTACTACGCAAACAAATATCATCTCGCGACGCCACAAGGGTGCACGCCCACTTCCGAATCTGCTCCCTGTGGATATTTGACGCTGGCCGGCGCGAACGAGATCATCGACTATTATCTCACCTATCACACGTATGTAGACCTCGACTGCGCAACACCGGCTCCTCACTGTAAAGCCATACCGGGCAGCGGCCTGGGCGCCAACTACATCACGCCGCAGTTCGCCGGCAAGGTTCAGGCGCTCAACAACGCGGTCAATGAAGGCATCGACGATGCGGCCACGGCGACGCATGTCCCGTTGGTCAATATCGAAACGATTTTTCACGGTCTGGCGAGCGGCGATCCCTCGAATCCCTATTTCGCGCTCGCGGCATCGATCTCGCCCGGAGTCTGCTGCACGCTCGGCTACCTGTTCGGAATCCTGAGTTTCGACGGCATCCATCCCTCGAATACGGGCTACGCGCTGATCGCGTACGTGTTCATCGACACCATCAATAAAGCGTACGGGGCGCACATACCCCAAGTCGATCTCGACGCGGTCTATAACGGGACTCGCTGCAGCAACTCGAGGTACTGCTACCCCGACCCATACGCGCCGCACGCCTAAGACCAGGGCCGGCGTGCCGGCCCCGCCGTGGCTGACATGGCTGCGCGAGCTCGCCGCGACGATCGGAACGTTCGACCGATCCGCCCTCGAGCCGGGGTACGCGCTGCGCTGCACGGTCGGCGTCGCGGTGCCGCTCGTTGCATCGGCGTTGCTGGGGCATCCGGCCCTCGGGGTGCCCGCGGCGATCGGCGCTTTCATAACCGGCTTTACCTCGCTGCAGGGAATCTATCGAACGCGCCTCACGGCGATCCTCAGCGCAGCGTTGGCGATGTCGGTGACCAGCTTCGCCGGCGCGATCGCGGCTCATTCGACGCCGGGGCTCGTCGTTACGACCGCGGTCGCGGGCTACGTTCTCGGTACGGTCGGGCAATTAGGTCCCGTCGCGTCGACCGTCGCGCTAAACTCGTTCGTCGCCTTCGTGCTCTTCTCGAGTCAACCGCTGTCGCCGGCTGCCGCCGCGCAGCAATCGGCGCTCGTGCTGGCCGGCGGATTCATACAAGCGATTCTCGTGCTGCTGGCATGGCCGACCGTGCGACACGCGCTCGAGCGCGCCGCGTTGGCGGACGTCTATCGGAAGCTCGCCGAGTATGCGCGCCAAATTGCGCGCGGCTCGCGGTCATTTCCGCCGATGACGCCGCTGGCCACAGCGCGACAAGTGCTGGCGGATCCGCAACCCTTTGCGCGCGCCGGCGAGGTGGCGCGGCTGAGCCGGCTCCTCGAAGATTCGGAGATCATTCGAAGGCGTCTCGGTGCGTTGGCGACGATTTCGAGCGAGAAGCAGGCGCGGGCACTCGCCGGCGCAGTCGCGACGAAGTTGGATGCCATTGCGAACGTCTTGACCGGCAGTGCGCGGGACGCCGAGCTCTTCGAATGGCCCGCCTCGAGCCGCAGCCTGCAACTCGCCGGCGCCTCCGATCTTGCCTCCCACGTGCGAGATGCGACCGAGGCGGCAACGATGCTCGCGATCGGACGGCTTCCGAAGTTCCAACTGCTCTCGAAGGCGCGGCCGGCACCCTACAGCGAGAACCACATCGATTGGCGGAGTCTCGATTCCATGCGCTATGCCGTCGTGCTGGCAATTGCGATGGTGCTCGGACGCCACTTTGAGGCCGATCGCGGCTATTGGATTCCGCTCACCGCGGCGATCGTCCTCAAACCGGACTTCCAAACCACGTTCGTGCGGGGCTTCGCGCGAATCGCCGGCACGTTGGCCGGTGCCGTGATTGCCAGCCTCGCCGTCGCGCTCGTTCGCGGACACGAAGCGCTCCAAATCGCGGGCGTCCTCGTAACGACCGCGGCCGCTTATATCACGTTCAATCCGAACTACGCGCTCTTCTCGGTAGCGATCACGTCGTTCGTCGTCATCGTGCTCTCCATGCGAGGTCTTCCCGGAACGACTGCCGTCGAAGCGCGGCTTCTCGATACGCTAACGGGCGGCGCGCTCGCCATGACGAGCTACCTCATCCTGCCCTCTTGGGAGCGCAAGCGCACGCGGGCGCTGCTCGCCGATCTGCTCGACGCTCAGCGCCGGCTGGCGAGCACCATTCTCCGCGCCTATGCGATGCCGTCGGGCGACGCAAGCCGCGCGATCGAGAGCGCTCGCAGCGCGGCGTGGAGAATACGTACGACGGTTGAAGCGTCGATCGATCGAACTCGCCACGAGCCCGATATCCCTCATACCATCGGCCCGGCCCGAGCGCTGCGGATTCTCGCGGCGAGCCAACGATTCGCGCTTGCCAATCTCGCATTAGAGAGCGCACTCGAAACTGAGCCTCGGCTTGCGCTGCCGGAGCTCGGCGGCTTCGCCGACGCGCTCGACGAGGAGATGGCCGAGCTGGCCGCCGCGCTACGCGAATCGCGCCGAGCGAAGCTCGGAGACCGGCCGGCGCGCGTCGCGGCGCAGCTCGAGCGCGAGATCGACGGCACCGACGATCCCAAGCGGCGCTTCATCCTCGAACGGCTGCACGCCTACGTCGAGGCCACCGACCGGCTCGCGCGGCTCGTCGGCGTTCAGAAGAAAGCCTGACTCGCGCTAGGCGTAAATCCCGCGAAGCTTCGAGGCTTTGACGACGCGGTCGATCGCCAGCATATAGGCCCCCGTTCGCAGCGTCGCCTTGCGCGAGTTGGCGATCGAACGAACCTGATGAAGGTTCGTAAGCAAGAAGTCTTCGAGACGCTCGTTGACTTCGGCTTCCTTCCAGAAGTAGCCCATGCGGTCTTGCGCCCATTCGAAGTACGAGACGGTCACGCCGCCGGCATTCGCCATGATATCCGGAATGACGATGACGCCACGCTCGCGGAAGATGCGGTCGCCTTCGGGCGTCGTCGGACCGTTTGCACCCTCGACGATCAGCTTCGCCTTCACCTTCGATGCCGTTTCGGCCGTGAAGACCTTCTCGAGCGCCGCAGGCACGAGCACGTCGCATTGGCTCGCCAAAAGCTCGGAGTTGGTGATCTTTTCGCCACCCTTGAAGCCCTCGAGCGTCCCGAACTTGGCGGCGTGCTCCATGGCGCCGTTGACGTAGATGCCGTCGGCGTTGTAGTAAGCGCCGGTTACGTCGGAGATTCCGACGATCTTGCAACCGCGCTCCTCGAAGAGCTTCGCCGCGTGCATTCCGACGTTGCCGAACCCTTGAATCGCAATCGCGGCTTTGTCGGGACGTAGACCCATCTCGGCCATCTGATCGAGCGCGCAGATCGTCACCCCGCGCCCCGTCGCCTCGACCCGGCCGCGCGATCCCCCGATCTCTAGAGGTTTGCCCGTGACGACGCCCGGGATGTTCTGGCGGACATGCATCGAGTAGGTGTCCATGAACCACGCCATGACCTGCGGCGTCGTGTTGACGTCGGGAGCGGGGACGTCCTTATCGGGGCCCACGACTTCCACGAGCTCGGCGGCGTAGCGACGGGTGATGCGTTCCAGCTCGTTTGACGAGAGGGTCGTCGGATCGCACGTGACGCCGCCTTTCCCGCCCCCGAACGGAAGGTCCACCACCGCGCACTTCCACGTCATCCAAAAGGCGAGTGCGGTCACTTCGTCGAGCGTCACGCGGGGATGGAACCGTATGCCGCCCTTAGCCGGTCCGCGCGCAAAGTTATATTGCACACGGTAGCCGGTGTAGACCTCAAACTCCCCCGAGTCGCGCTGAAACGGAATCGAAAAGATGATCTGTCGCGAGGGATGCGTGAGAATTCGGCGCATTCCGGCGTCGAGCTCGAGCAGATCGGCCGCTTCGTTGAAATAGGCGATCGCGTCGCCGAAAACGGAAACGTCGCGAACCGAGGTCTCACGCAGCGCGGTTGTCATGCCCTAGGAGTTGCTCGCCCGAAAGCGCAGCCCCTGGGGTCAGACGTTGAACCGAAAGTTCACGACGTCGCCCTCTTGCATCACGTACTCGCGGCCCTCGCTGCGCATCCGGCCGGCGGCTCTCAGCGCTTCCATGGTTCGGTACTGCACGTAGTCGTCGTACGAGACGATCTCGGCCCGGATAAAGCCCCGCTCGAGGTCGCTGTGAATGGTTCCGGCCGCCCGGGGAGCCTTCGTCCCCTTGGGGATCGGCCAGGCGCGAGCTTCCTTTTCGCCGGCGGTCAGAAACGTCATGAGCCCGAGCAAATCGTAGGCCGCCGCCGAGAGATCGTCCAGACCGCTGCGCTCCAACCCGAGCTCGCGCCGGAACTCGGCCGCTTCGCCCTCGGACAGGCCGGCGAGCTCGGCCTCGAGTTTGCCGCTGAGCACGACGGCTCGGCCGCCCTCTTCCTGCGCGATCTCCTGCAGGATATGGACCTGCTCGCCTTGGCCCGCGGCTTGCGCGTCGTCCACGTTAGCAACGTAGAGCATCGGTTTGCGAGTAAGCAGAAAGGAGTCGGCCGCCACTTGCGCCTCGAGCGTCCCCGGCTCAAAGCTGCGGGCAGGTCTCGCCTCCTCGAGCGCCTCGCTGAGGCGCTGGGCGGCTTCGAGATACGGGCGAAGGTTGGGTTGCGCTCGTATCTCGCGTTCGAGCTTCGCGATGCGCTTGCGCATGGTTGCGAGGTCGGCGAGCGCCAATTCGATTGCGACGATCTCGCTATCGCGTCTCGGGTCGGAGTGCCCTTCCACATGCGTGACGTCCTCGCTCTCGAAGCAGCGTACGACCATCACGATCGCGTCGGTTTCGCGAATATGGCTCAGGAATGCGTTTCCGAGCCCCTCACCGGTGCTCGCTCCCCGCGCTAATCCGGCGATATCGACAAAGCGAACGGTCGCCGGAATGACGCGTCGCGCGTTAACGAGGCTTTGCAGCACGGGCAAGCGCGGGTCGGGGACGGCGACCTCACCGACGTTGGGCTCGATCGTCGCGAACGGATAGTTCGCCGCGAGGGCTTCGGCCGAGCGGGTGAGCGCGTTGAAGATCGTGCTCTTGCCCACGTTGGGGAGACCCACGATTCCGCACGAGAGTGGCATGGTCGAGCGGGCCCGTTCGTGCAGCCGGCAAGAAAATCCGCCGGGCATGTCGGATAGAATCTCCATATGCGCCAAATGAAGGTCGACAAACTCGGAATCGACCTCCTGACCCACGACCCGGTTGTCATCCTCAAGGACATGGACGGCTCGCACTACCTGCCGATTCTTATCGGCCCGTTCGAAGCGACGGCGATCGCTCTAGCATTGGAAGGCGCACCGGTGCCTCGCCCGCTCTCGCACGACCTCATGCGAAACATCCTCGAAACGCTCAATGCCAATCTGGAACAAGTCGTCATTCACGACATCAAAGACTCCACGTTCTTCGCCAAGCTGATCGTGCGCACGAACGGCGAGATTCAAGAGATCGACGCGCGTCCCTCAGACGGCATCGCGCTCGCCCTGCGCGTTCCCGCGCCGATCTTCGTCTCCGACAAGATCGTGCTCGAAGAAGCGACCGCCGAGAAGAGGCCGATCAACGACACCGAGATGGCACGTTTCAAGAAGTTTTTGGAAGACCTCAAACCGTCCGACTTCAATCGCTAAGTAGCTAGCCCCGACTTTTTCGGTGGAGTAACCTCATGATTTCAGCTCTGCCGCGCCGCGCGTTGAGCCTGTCCATCGGGATTGCGATGCTTGCGGGCTGCAGCGGATCGCAAGGAGCATTGGCTCCGGCGCCTGCGCCGCAGAGCATCGGCGCCGGATCGCTGCGGGGCGGCGAAGTTCAGTACTTCACAACGAGTAACGAAGCGCTCGAGTACAACTATCCGAAGAGCGAATCACCTATCGGCGAGATTACGGGCCTTTCCGGTCCTGGGGGCGAGTGCACGAAGGGGGCGAAAACGTTCTGGATCACCGAGAACGAACAAGTCGCAGAGTTCAAAGCGGGCGGCACGACGCCGATCGCAACGCACAATACGGGAGGATCTGGGTGCGCGGTCGACCCGACGACGGGCGATTTGGCTGTGACGACCCTTTCGGGCGACGGCGTCGTGATCTACAAGCCGGGCAGCAACTCCGGCAGGACCGTCAGCTCGGGTCTCATCGAAACCTACTTCGACGGCTACGATGGCGCCGGCAACCTCTACGTCGACGGTTTCAACCAAAGCGACGAGAGCGCTCTGGCCGAGCTTCCGCACGGTAAGCGTAAGTTCAAGGCTCTCACGCTCAGCAATAGCGTCGAGTTCCCGGGCGCCGTGCAGTACGACGGCACCTACATCACAGTTAACGACCAGGAAGCTCACAACATCTACGGCTACACCTGCAGCGGCACGAGCTGCACGCTCGAGCAGACGGTCTCGCTCTCGGGTTCCAGCGACTGCGTCCAGACGTGGATCGCGCAGCCCTACGTCTACTGCCCAGATGCCGGCCTGGGCGAAGGCTTGGTCTACAAGTACCCAGCAGGCGGCTCACCTGTTGCGACGCTGACCGGCCTGTACTTGCCCCTTGGCGCGGTTTCCCTGCGCGCCCGCTGAAACGCTAGCGGCTGCGTTCGTCCTTCGCCCTTCGTCCTTCGACTCCGCGTCTTCGGCGCGTAGCCTGTCCTGAGCGAGCGTAGCGAGTCGAAGGGCTCAGGATGACAAGGTGGAGATGGCGATCCGCTCAGCATGACAAAGCAGAGATCGCGATCCGCTCTGGATGACAATACGCAAAAACAAGGCGCCGCATTGCTGCGGCGCCTTGCGCATCTCCGACGTGATCGCGAGTCTGACCCGCACTCAGGATATCACGACGGTGGATCCCTTCGCAACGGGACTGCCGCTGCGGCTGGAGCGCCCGGGAATTGAACCCGGAGCCGCGTAGTGGGTCAGACTCGCGGTCGACACCATCGATGCGCCCCAGCGCAGACTCATTCACACTCAGTGCAGTTAATAGCAATAACAAGGGGTCGCCAACCCTTAAGTCTCAAGGATTATTTCGATTCATTCTGCTAGATGGGAACCCATGGCAGGTTTGAGTGCGGAGATCGGGGTTTTTGGAGGTTCGGGATTTTATTCGCTGATCGAGGGTGCGCACGAAGCGTGGGTTGAGACGCCCTACGGTGCTCCGAGCGATAAGGTTGCGTTGGGCGAGATTGCGGGGCGGCGCGTGGCGTTTTTGCCGCGACACGGGAAGGACCATCGGTTTCCGCCGCAGGCGATCAATTACCGGGCAAATCTTTGGGCGATGAAAAAGATGGGCGTCAAGTGGATTGTCGGTCCGACGGCGGCAGGTTCCCTGGCGAAGGAAGTGCGTCCCGGGTCGATGGTCGTCTGCGATCAGCTCGTCGACAGGACCAATGGGCGAAGGGATACGTTCTACGACGGGCCGATTACAACGCACGTCAGCTTCGCCGATCCCTACTGCCCGACGTTGCGCCCGATCGCGATCGAGGCGCTCCTCTCGCTCGGCGTCGAGACGCACGCGAGGGGTACGGTCGTCGTCATCCAGGGCCCGCGCTTTTCGACGCGCTCCGAGTCGAAGTGGTTTCAAAGCCAGGGCTGGGAAGTCATCAATATGACGCAGTATCCCGAGGCCTATCTGGCACGAGAGCTCGAGATGTGCTACGTCAACATCGCGCTCATCACCGATTACGACGTTGGTCTCGAAGGGATGGCTCCGGTTTCTCACCACGAGGTCATCGAAGTCTTCAACCGCAACAACGAGCGCGTCAAGGCCGCGATCGCCAAGATCGTCGAGAAGATTCCGCTCGCTGCGGATTGCCCGTGCCGGCACGCGCTCGAGGGAGCTCGTCCGTAGAGATGCGACAGCGGCCGCGTCTCGACCTCGCCATGTACGTGCAGGCGGTGCCGCTGCTGCTGCGCCACCCGTCGATTTTCGTCATGCCTCTGCTCGCGGCGGTCGTCGACCTGCTGATCCAGCAGATCACCCCCTTCTTCACCGACGCCGCGGGGGGCGCGGGCGGCTTCTTATTCGGAATCATCGTGAACCTCGTCTACGGCTTCTGCTTCGGAGTTGCCGTTATCGCCGCGAACAACGTCTGGCGCGGACGGCGCGCAACGTTCGACGAGGCCTGGGAAGAGGGCCGGCACAAAGCCGGCGGCATTCTGATCGCCGCGATCGGCTTTTATTTCTTGATCTACGTCGGGCAATACGCCGGGTCGTTGTTGGGCAGTGCCGTCTTGCAAATCGTCCTGCAGCTCGTCGCCGCGTTTTTCCTCATCTATACGATTCCGGCGGCTGCCATCGGCGGGATGCCCGGAAATCTCGCGATCGGCGCATCGTTCCGAGCGGTACGAGCGAATTTCGCCGCGGCGGCGATTCTGGCGATCGCATTTGTCGTACTCTGGTACTGGCTGCCGGAATTCATTGCTAATCGATTCGCACTCGGCATCGGCGTGATTGGATACGAGCTGGTTAGGGCCGCCCTCAAGGCCCTCGCCCTTGCCTATCTCGCGTTTCCGTTCGCGAAGCAGTACGACGACGTCGCATTCAGGGGGTACTGGTAAGCGCCATCCGTACGAACTCGCCGACCAGTGCGGGGCTGACGTTCGTCCGGGCGAGACGCTGCGCGTCGTCGAGCTTTCCAAGCAGCGCAACGGCCGCACGTCCATCGATCGGCTTGAGGCGCCGCAGGCGCTCGGCGTGGTCGAGCGTGAGAAGCGAGACGCCGTCGTGCCCGCTCGCAACGATCCAGTCGCGCACGAGCATCTTGACGGTCTCGAGTCCGTCTTCGAGCGTCTCACGCGTCGCCCAGGAATCTTGCGGCGACTTCCCCGCTAGACTCTCGAAGAACCAGCGGACGACCTGCCCGCGCAGCGACTCCTCCTCGCCTTCGAGTGCCGCGAGCGCGCGCGTGACGCTTCCACCGGCAAGCGACGCCCCGAGCTCGGCATCCTCGCGCCCGTAGTGCATGTGGCTTAGAACTTCGCGAACCTGCGCCGTGGAAAGGAGTGGGAAGCGCACTTCGATCGTGCGCGAGCGCAGCGTCGGCAGCAAACGGCCTGGCGTCGCCGTCGTCAGGATCATGACGACGCCCTTGGGAGGCTCCTCGAGAAACTTCAAGAGAGCGTTGGCCGCATGGGGGGTCGCAAAATCGACGTCGCCGAGCAGCAACACGCGCATGCCGCCGCTATAAGACTGCAGCGACAGCTGCCGCACGAGATCGCGCGCCGAAAGTCCTTCGTCGTAGAATCGCATCGGCAGGTCGCGGTCTCCGATTTTGAGGACGCCTTCGTGCTCGATAAAGTCCGGATGCCGCGCGCTTTCACCGCGAAAGAGCGCGCACGAAGAACAGGTGCCGTCGTATCCCAGCAGGCCGTCCTTCGGCGCCAGACAGAGCAGCGATTGCGCCAGTCTGCGCGCGAAGGTTTTCTTGCCGACGCCGGCCGGCCCGGTGAAGAGATATGCGTGCGCGAGCTGCTGCGGCGTCAGTCCTTCGAAGTAGCGCCTTGGTCCTTCCGCGCCGACGACGTCGAAATGCAGCTCGCTCACGAGACCCGCGCAGCCGGCACCGCGCGCACCGCTTGCAGCGCCGTCCCTATCAACTCGTCAGGCGGGAGCGTCGCATCGAGCATGCGATGCCGCGGTGAGTCCTTTGCAAGCGCGATAAAGCCTCGGCGCACGCGTTCGTGGAAAGCATCGTCCTCGCTTTCGATGCGATCGACCGCGGCCGACCTATCGCGCAAGCGCGCGCGCGCGACGCCGACCGCGAGATCGAGCAGTAGAACGAGATCCGGCTGGAGGCCGGCCGTCGCGATGGCGCAGAGTGCGCGCACGACCTCAACGTCCAGGCCACGACCGTACCCTTGATAGGCCAAGGTCGAGTCGACGAACCGATCGCAGAGGACGATGCGCCCCGCGTCCAACCCCGGGCGGATTACGTCGGAGACGTGCTGCGCGCGCGCCGCGTTAACCAGCAAGGTCTCGGTCAGGGGCGCGATTGCGATCGAGCGATTCAAAAAGATCTCGCGAACCGCATCCCCAACCGGCGTCCCTCCCGGCTCGCGCGTAACGAGCACGTCGAGGCCCTCCGCTCCCAACCGAGCCGCAAGACCGCCAATGAGGGTGCTCTTGCCGCTGCCCTCGATCCCCTCAACGACGACGAACAAATTATGAAGCGTCGGCGGTTTTGTAAATTCGGACGCGGCGGTTCGGCTCCAAGCCGGTGCTGCGCGAATGCAGCCGGTAGCGCTCCGCGAGCTGGTGCTGCATGCGCCGAATGTACGACGTCTGCGGAGAGAGCTCGATAGCCTGATTGTTGAGGAGCACTTGATAGATCGCTTCTTCGGTCTCGCGTAGCGCAATCTCTTCGTTGTCGATCGATCCGAGGTTGAAGACGTCGCGCAGAGCAGCTTGGATCTGCGTGGTCGTGTTGGTCTTGATCGAGTAGATCGGCACGTTATCGGACGCGATCTGCTTGAGCTTGGGCTGTTCCTTTCGCTCGAGCGTCTTCAGCGTGAGCACCACGTCGGCGTCGTCCCAATTGCGCGCGATCGCAGCGTTGACGCGAAGGTTCGCGATTGCCCTCTCGATCTTGTTGCGCGAGACCCCGTACGGAAAGATCGAGAGCGGCCGATCGCGCTCCTCACCGTCGCGATCGTGCTCGTACGCTTCCGATAGACGCGGCATCAGCTCGGTATCGGCCTCTTGCACGACGGTGACCTCGCCGCTGGGTTCGCGCTGCCGGATTTCCGGCTGCGGCTGATACCCGCGTAGTAAGGCGTCGATGACCTCGGCGACGTTCTTGTGGATCGCGAGACGGTCGCGATCGCGGATTTCTATGACCACATCGAACGTCGGTGGCGCCTTGCGCTCGAGCACCGTCTTGCGCGTTCCCCGCCGGCGCGCCTCTTCGTCCGAAAGCGTCACGGCGCTGACGCCGCCGACGAGATCGGAGAGGGTCGGATTCATTAAGAGGTTCTCGAGCGTTTGGCCATGCGCCGTCCCGATCAGCGTCACGCCGCGCTCGGCGATCGTGCGGGCGGCTTCCGCTTCGGCTGCAGTGCCGATCTCGTCGATGACGATCACCTCGGGCATGTGATTTTCGACCGCCTCGATCATCACGGCGTGCTGAAGCGCCGGATCGGCGACCTGCATCCGGCGCGCCAAACCGATTCCCGGATGCGGGATGTCGCTGTCGCCGGCAATTTCGTTCGACGTGTCGACGATGACGACGCGCTTGCGCTCCTCGGAGAGCACGCGCGCGCATTCTCGCAGCATCGTCGTCTTTCCGACGCCCGGACGCCCGAGCAGGCAGATCGACTTGCCGCTGCGCAGCACGTCGAGCAGGATGTCGATCGTTCCGTAGACCGCGCGCCCCACGCGGCACGTGAGGCCGACGATCTTTCCGGTGCGGTTTCGGATCGCGCTGATGCGATGCAGCGTTTGCTCGATGCCGGCGCGATTGTCGGCGCCAAACGGTGAGATGCGCGAGCAAACGTGCGCGATGTCTTCGTGGCTTACCGGCGAGTCGGTCAAATACGTGAAATCGTGCTCGAAACGAGCCTCGGGCGGGCGCCCGAGGTCTAAGACGACTTCGATGATCTCTTCAACGTTGTTGAGACGGACGAGCGCTTGCCGTATCGCGAGTGGGAAGATGTCGAGAAGTTGGGAGAGCTCCCAACTTGGGGAGACGGAGTGAACTCTGACCGCCAATACTGATCCTGCCTTCCGTGCGGATTCCCCCACGGGTACGCGTCTAAAACTTCACGAGGTCCGCGCTCACTCCTTCACGACGCGGATGACGCGCAGCTCGTCGTCGTACGGCCCTTGAACGCGAACGCCCGCCTTCAACTCGAGGCGCACGTAGTCGATGATTTCCGGCGTTATCTCTTCGCCCGGTGCGATGACGGGTATGCCCGGCGGATAGGGCGTCAACGTTTCGGCGCAAATCCGACCCGCCGACTCGCGAAACTTTACGAATTCGGCAGCGGCGAGGAACGCTTCTCGCGGGCGCATTCGCATGGGAGGGACCGGCGGCAGCCGGAAGTTGCCTCTCTTCAGGCGCTGCTCGAGAATTCCCGAAGGCGCGAGCATATCGAGTTTGCGGTCGTCTCGCGCCATCTCCCGAAAGGCCGAAACGAGCCGGTCTGCGGCGTCGCGCGTGGTTCCGATCGTAAACAGTGCTACTACGTTGAAGAGATCGGCCAGCTCTACCTGGATGTTGTGCCGCCGGCGCAGAATCGCCGAGGCCTCGTACCCCGTGTAGCCGAGACCGGTTACGGTGACGACTATCTTCGTCGGGTCGATTGCGAAGACGCCTCTGCGGCCGCGCAGCTCTTCGCCGAAGCAGTAAATGCCTTCGATCTCGTTGAGGCGCGCGCGCGTCTCCTGCGCCAGTTCGATGGTGCGGGAGAGCAACGCTTCTCCCTCGGTCGCCATCTGTTTGCGCGCTACGTCGAGCGAAGCAACCATGGGCAAATTCGGGGAGGTCGAGAGAAACATCTTGAGGACGGCGGTGAGGCGGTCGAGCGGGACGCGCTCGCCCTTCTGATGGAGCATCGCGCATTGCGAGAAGGCCGAAAGCATCTTATGCGTCGAGTTGATGCTCAGGTCGGCGCCGGCCCTCGTGGCCGAGAGCGGGAGTGCGGGATGAAAGTGGAAGTGCGGCCCCCACGCCTCGTCGACGAGCAAGAGCTTCCCGGCCTCGTGCACGATCCGCTCGATCGATTGCAAATCCGCGGCAACGCCGTAGTACGTCGGCGAAACCAGGTAAACCGCGGCGAGGTCCGGGTGCTTCCGCAGCGTTTCGGCGACGGTCTCCGGCGTGACGCAATGGTCCATGCGCAGCTCTTCGTCGACTTCCGGCTGCATGTAGACCGGCTCGGCGCCGCTCATGATCAGGCCGCCGAGCATGGACTTGTGCGAGTTGCGCGGGACGGCGATCTTCTCTCCGGGGTTCACGGCGGTAACCATCATGCACTGGTTGCCGCTCGTCGAGCCGTTGATCAGAAAGAACGTATGGTCCGCGCCCCAGGCCTCGGCGGCGAGCTGCTGCGCCTCTTTGATGGACTCCGTCGGCTGGAGCAAATCGTCGATGCCGGGCATAGGCGTCAAGTCGATCGCGCAGATATTGTCGCCGACGAATTCGCGAAAGGCTAGGTCCATCCCGACGCCCTGCACGTGCCCCGGCGTGTGAAACGGCAGCACACCCGAATCGACGTAGTCGAGCAGTGCTTGGAAGTAGGGCGTTCGATGCTGGTCCAATGCGAAGGTCAGCCGTTAGAAGGGTTCGCGTGGTGCGCCGCACCGCCGGCGCCACGTCTATCGTAGCGCAAAAAAGCCGATGACGGCACTAGCGAGAATGAAGAGCGCCGGGTTGATTCGGGTCCTAAGCACCGCGGCAAACGTTGCCAGCGCTACTGCCAGCGTGATCCATCCCGTCACGGCGCCTTTACCAAACGTTATCAATCCCCCCACTGCCAGACCGATTGCGACGGGGCCGAGGCCTTTCTGAATCGACGTTCGCCACGGCCAATGTTCGAGACGATTCCATAGCCGCCCGACCATAAACGTGAGTATCCCCGTCGGCACGAAGAACGCGAACGCGCACGCGATTGCACCGGCGAACCCGGCGACGAGCTGACCGACCTCCGCAACCATCATCATGTTCGGCCCCGGCGACATTTGCCCGGTGCTGTACACGTGGATGAGCTCGTCGCTCGTCAACCAATGGTGAACGTCGACGATTTCCACCTTCATTTGCGGAAAGGCCGCCATTCCGCCGCCGATGGTCAAGAGGGAAAGGTATGCAAAAACGCGGGCTAGGGCAGGGATTTGATCCATGCTTCCGTCTCCTCTTCCGGCTTCTCGGGCGTCGTGCGCGGACGATAGGTGAAGATGGCGAGCGCTCCGACCGCCAGCAACGTAATCGGCACCCCCCATTTGAAATAGTTGATTCCTAAAATGGCAGCCATGACGAAGAAGGCGTCGTAGAAACCTCGCAGCGATTTCTTTCCGATCTGGAACCACGTCGCGGCGATCAATCCCGTCGCCGCCGCGGCGACGCCGCGAAGCGCGGCGTTTGCTAACGGCCGCGTGGTGTGCTCGCCATAGACGATTCCGGCGGCCGTCATAAACAGGAAGGCCGGCAAACACATTCCGAACATCGCCCAGAGCGAGCCCGCCCAACCTCGCAGACGGTCGCCGGCCAGAATGGCAACGTTCGTCGCGTTGAGTCCCGGCAACGTGTTGCTGATAGACGTAAGTTCGAGAAACTCGACGTCGTCGAACCACTTCTTCTTTCGCACGAGTGAATCGCGCAGATAGGCGACGACGCCTCCCCCGAAGCTGATGGCGCCGATCTGCAAGAACGTCAGGAAGACCTCGCCTTGGGATGGCTTGCTGGCCGCCGTCGGTTTATTCGACACTAGGATGAACCCCCGGTGAGTAACCGGCAGAGAGGACCGCGACGATCGCGCGCGGAGTCAGAACTTCTATCTCGCCCCGCGCCGGTCGCGGGCGCCGAGACCGATAGCCGGAATCCGACCATTCGTGCAAATCTCCACGGAAGAGCATCTTAGCCGCGCCATCGTGGAGAACGTAGACACCATCCGGCAATTTCGCAATCTCTTCGCGATACGTGCGCTTCTTCTTTCCGGTTATCCGGTCGGCGTGAATCCTCGCGTCGATCGCGTCTGCATTTAGGGGCTCTCCGTAGCGGCTCTGCCAAAACGAGCCAAATCGCCGGTAATCGTCGCGACGGCACTCGGCGCAGGGCCGATGCCCCGCGCTCAGCGCCGTCGCTTCGTCGAGAAAGAAGAGCTCGGTGTACCGATGCGGCGTCATCACGCTGCGCCGGCGCCCGCGAAACTCCAAAACGCATGCGATCCAGCGACGAACTTGCCACGGGCGAACGATTCGCCGAGCGTCGTCGTGCAGGATCCCGCGATTGCCCATCATGAGGCCGCGCCCCGGCAACGCGACCACTTCACCGAAAGGCGTAACGCGGTTGGGCAGCGGCATCGTGCTTCGACGAGGTCGGGACGACAATGAGGCCGTTACGCCTCGATGCGCTCGTCGATGGAAACGTTGTAAAGGAAGAGAAACTTACCCCACTCGTCGGGGAGCGTGTTGCGCTTGATCTGAATCCAGGGGATGTACTTCGGTTGGCGCGGCTTGCGCAGCAGCTTCATATTCGCTTCTTGCGGGATGCGATTGTTCTTGCGGTTGTTGCACCGCATGCAGGCGCAAACGAGATTCTCCCAAGTCGATTCGCCGCCGCGGCTCTTCGGCGTAACGTGGTCGACGGTCATCAACCGATCGCCCCTGCCTCCGCAGTACTGGCAGGTGTGGTCGTCGCGTATCAAGACGTTCTTCTTCGTCAGCGCGACCTTCTGCATCGGGCGCCGGATATAGTAGAGCATGCGGATGATCGACGGCATTCGCATCGCGAACGTCGGCGACGCGAGCATGCGTTCGCGGCCGTGCAGCATCTCCGCCTTGCCGGCGAATATGAGCTTCACCGCCCGCTGAAAGCTCGTGACGTTCAGCGCCTCATAGGTCGAGTTGAGGACCAGCACTTCACTCATTTATATGCTCGGCACTTCGCGCCTCGCTTGGCGCTGCGCTCCGCTTTCGGCACCTGCTGCGCAGCGCCGAAATCTGCGCTGCGCGCCCCCACGCGGACTACGCGCGTGGGCCCCCAAAACTTCCGTGCCGAGCTATTAAAGCGAGGCATCAGGTGCCTCGCTTCCGAACAAACGTGAGCCGCGTTTCGGTTAGCATTTGCGTTATCGCTAACCGCTGGTCGGGCTGCAACCTTTCTTTGACCCGTTCGAATGCCGCGGTGGCGACGTCGATGGCTACTTCCGCGGAAAGGTAATCGGGATTGCGGCCGTCTTCCTCGGTTATATAGGCGTGCGCCGCGAGCGCCAGCGTAGCGATCACCTCGCTAATCAAAGGCTCGACGGGCGGAATCTGCCCTTGAAATCCTCCCTCCACGTCGGGGGAGGTGGCCCGGGTCGACATCTCGAGCGAGAGTTACGCCGCGCTGGACCCGTTTTCTTTTAACTGCTCGGCACTACGCGCCTCGCTTGGCGCTACGCTCCGCTTTCGCCACCTGCTTCGCAGCGCCGAAATCTGCGCTGCGCGCCCCCACGCCGACTACGCGGCGTGGGACCCCCGTTCATATGCTCGGCACTACGCGCCTCGCTTGGCGCTACGCTCCGCTTTCGCCACCTGCTTCGCAGCGCCGAAATCTGCGCTGCGCGCCCCCACGCCGACTACGCGGCGTGGGACCCCCGTTCACGCTCAACCATAGAGAGGAAGTACCGGTGCACGCGCGGGTCGTTGCCGAGTTCGGGGTGGAACGACGTTGCAAGCACGTTGCCCTCGCGTACCATAACGCCGTGTCCGTCACGCCGCGCAAGCACTTCGACGTTCGGACCGCAACGCTCGATCCATGGCGCGCGGATGAAGATTGCCGGAAAGGGCGAGCTGCCGAGCGCCTCGATTGGGAGATCGATCTCGGCCGATTCGTTTTGGCGCCCGAACGCGTTGCGCCGTACGGTGATGTCGATCAAGTCGAGTGTCGGCTGATCGAGATCGGGAACCTCGCGCGCTGCGACGATCATACCCATGCACGTCCCCCACAGCGGCATTCCGCCGCGCACGCGCTCGACGATGGGCCGTGCGAGGCCGGAGCGCTCGAGCAGCTTCATGACGGTCGTCGATTCCCCACCGGGAATGACGAGCGCGCCGGCTTTCGAGAGATCGGAGGAGGTCTTCACGATGACGGGAGTCGCACCGGCGCGTTCGAGCGCCGCGAGGTGCTCGACCACATCGCCCTGCAAGGCTAGGACTCCTATGCTGGTCATCCTTCTACTGAGCCCGTCCTTCGACTTCGCTCGCTGCGCTCGCTTCGCTCAGGATGACAAGGTGTGGCACGCGTAGCCTGTCCTGAGCGAGCGTAGCGAGTCGAAGGGCTCAGGATGACAAGGCAGTTTAGTTGCCACGGGGGGCGAGGAGCTGCGACTCGTCGAGCGCGCGGATGTCGAGACCGGGCATCGCTTCGGAGATTCCGAGCGAACGGCACGCTTCCAGCACGACAGCCGGGTCGTTGAAATGGGTGGTTGCGTCGACGATGGCGCGAGCGAACCGCTTGGGATCCTTCGATTTAAAAATGCCGCTCCCCACGAAGATGCCCTCGGCTCCGAGCTGCATCATCAGCGCGGCGTCGGCGGGCGTTGCCACGCCGCCGGCACAGAAGAGCACCACCGGGAGCTTTGCCTCCTTGGCGACTTGCGCAACCAGTTCCAGCGGAGCGCCGAGATCGCGGGCCCGCGCGACGAGCTCTTCTTTCGGCACGACGCTCAGCTCGCAAATCGCGTCGCCGATCGCGCGCATGTGGCGGACCGCCTCGACGATATTGCCGCTGCCGGCCTCGCCCTTGCTGCGAATCATCGCCGCGCCTTCGGCGATTCGGCGAAGCGCCTCGCCCAAATCGCGTGCTCCGCAGACGAAGGGCGTCGTGAATGCGTGCTTGTCGACGTGATACTTGTCGTCGGCGGGCGTTAGCACTTCCGATTCGTCGATGTAGTCGACGCCGAGCTGCTGCAGCACCTGTGCCTCGGCGAAGTGGCCGATGCGCACCTTCGCCATAACGGGAATCGTCACGGCATCCATGATCCCGCGAATCAAATCGATCGCGCTCATCCGCGCGACGCCGCCGGCCGCCCGGATGTCGGCCGGGATACGCTCGAGCGCCATCACGGCGACAGCGCCGGCCTCCTGAGCAATCGCGGCATGCTCCGGAGTAACCACGTCCATGATGACGCCGCCTTTGAGCATCTGCGCGAGCCCGCGCTTGACGGTTACGGTTCCAGTGCTTCCCATGTCCCTATCATAACAGCCGATCCCAATGAGAACATTGGGTACGCCGTTGGAGCCCGCTCAGCGCCCTCCGGGCGAGGGTTCCGGCGTCGGCTCCCCCGGCATCGCGGAGTTTTCCCCAGAGGGCGGCGCCGAGGGATTGAACGTCGGGAAGGGTCGCTGCCGCCAGATTGGGATGTTGGGGTTCAAGGTCGGCGTCGGAACCGGGGTCGGTTGCGGTTTCGGCGTTGGCGCCGGCGTCGGCAAGGGCTGAGGAGGGACGCGTGGATCCGGGAAGTGCGGATCGCCCGCAGCCGAGAGCGCCTGGGAACGCTTCCAGTCGGGTCCGTACGGCTGCGGCGTGGCATTGGGCGCCGGCGTCACCGCCTGCGTCACGACCGATTGCAACGTCTGCTCGGTCGCTTGCCCGATGACCCTATTCGCCATCCGCTCACCGACGGCAACCGCAACGAGCAGCACCACGGCGCCGACAGCCAACAAGATCGTCGGCAGTCGCGTCGAGGGATGCATCGGCTTTATACCCGAGCCAACGGCCGAACCACGTCGAGCTTTGCGGCTCGTGCGCGACGATCGCTCGGCTTACCTAGGAGGTGCACTTCGCGCAGCTCGCCCGGCGCCATATCGACGCGCGCGGTGTGACCGCGAAACTCCAAGAGCACGTTGCGCGCGGAATCGAGCTGATTTCCAAGGAAGATGCGCACCGCGCCGGCTTCGTCCTCAAAGGCAATCGCGCCGACTTCGACGGGCGAGGTCGCGACCTCGTCGCTGACGTCGCGCCCCGCGTGTATGCACTCAAACGGTTCTTCTGCCGAGAGTTCCGGCATATCGCCGTAGATCGTGTCGTTTCGCAAATCGACGACATACGTGCAACGGCGTCCTCCCCAGTGGACGCGCGCCGCCGCAACCCATTGCCAGCCCTTGGGCCGCAACGGCGCCAAGTGCGGCCGCCCGCTGGTGCGATAGCCGTTCAGACCACCGACGGTCTCGGCGACGGCCCAGAGATACTTCGCGCCCGTCCACGGCGAGAGGTACATTCCACGATTGCTCAACGAACCGCCGTCGAACCATTCGGCGAACTCGCCGGGCACGGTGTTGCGCGGGCTCCCCCCTTCCATCGCCGCATACGAGACGTTGAGAAAGTGGACGGCCTCTTCGGTCATGCCGTTGCGCGCCAGCGCGACCGAGCACCAGATCGTAAGGTCGGGCCAGATGCCGCCGAGCAGGCCGAAGCCGTACGACGGAAAGTACCACGCGTCGGCGGTCGAGATCGTGCGAAGTCCGACGGCCGTAACGAAATCGGCCTCCTGCAGGCGCGCGAGAATCGCCCTGCGCTGTTCCGGGTCGGCGATGCCGAAGAGCACCGGGAAGACCTCGTCTGCCGTGAAGTTGTCCTGGTAGTTGCCGTCCTGATCGTAGTTGAGGACGAAAGCGCCGGTATCGTCGTTGTAGAGGTAATCCATCATCGCCGCGCGCATCCGCTGCGCTTCGGCGCCGTACCGCTCCCAATGATCGTTGTCGCCGACGACCGCGCAGAGCATCGCGGAGGCTTCGAGCGCGTAGACCGCTTCTGCATTGATCTCCGTTACCGCGCCGTCGAGCGTGTAGTACGGTATGATGTTCCGCCACGAGGAGATGCCATACATGTCGACGCCTTTGGCGCGCGAGTTGATCAGCCCGTGGTCGTCGCGCTGCGTGAGCATGTAATCGGTGAGTTTGATCACCAGGCCGATGCGGTCGCGTACCCACGCGTCGTCGAGCGTCGCATTGTAGTGATGCAGCATCGCGATCAGATGCAGCGGCGTGTCGTCGTTGATGTTTAGATCGTAGTCGGTCTTGTAACCGCTGACGCCGCGGACGTACTCGATCATCAGGCCGCTCTCCTCGACGGCGCTGTTGAAGACCTCGAGCGCGTTGCGGCTGAACTCGGGCCAGAAATAATCGAAGCCGTGCACGAGCCACGACGTGTCGCGCGAGACGAGAATGTCCGACGGCGGAGAGTTCGTCGCTCCCCAACCGTGCGGATACTCCTTGACGATGCGCAACATGTTCGCCTTGGCCCAAGCGACGCCGCGGCTGATCTCGGGCGAGGGGACGAGAAAGCGTGCGTCGGCGAGGCGATCCGTGAAGTAACCTTGCGTGTCGTGCAGCGCTCGCGGATCGCGCAGCAACGCCTCGAGGACGGGCCGGCTATGCTCGGTGCCGTCCTTGTGGAAGACGACGGCGAGACGAAGCGACTCGCGCGCGCCCGGAGCGACCCGGATGCGGTACTCGAAGGCGCCGAAGATACGGCGGCTGACGAGCTCCGCCTCCTGCGGCGTTACGTCGTCTTGCGTTTGCGCAGACTCCCTCGTCAGCGTTCCACGCCGCATCGACTTGAGCAGCACTTGTTCGCGCAGCGAGAGCTCGACCGCAACGGGGATGCACGAGCCGCCCCACCAGCGCTCGCTGCCGGTTTCGAGATTCTTCGAGCAGATGAAGCGGCCGTCGTTCCACGCGCGCACCTCGTGCTCGGGCTCACCGTAGAAGCGCTGGCCTACCAGCATCGCCCAGGGGAAGACGCCGACTTCGAGCTCGGCCGCGCCGGGGTTGTAGAGGGTAACGTCCACGACGAACGAGACCGCGCGGTCGAATCCCGAGCCGTGCGGCACGAAAAACGCTTCCGTCACGTGGACTCGGTGATCGAGCGTAAACTCCGAAATCTGCGCGTATGGAAGGAACGTCAGTTCGCGCTCGATCTGATGCGGAAAGAAGGTCGTATCGGAAATCCGGTACGCGACGTGGTGCGTGCCGAAGATGATTTGGTCGGTGTCGGCGTCCCAAAGGCCGCGCACCCCGCCCTTCGCCGTCGATTGTGCGTACGTTTTGTAGTTTCCCAGCAGAAGGCCGTACGGCGTCTGGGATTCGTGCAGGACGTAGGCGCAGAATTCATTGCGCTGCGCATCGTAACTCAAACCCATTCTTCTCAAGCCCTACTGCGGCGCAAAGTGCAGAGGCGCCTTCTCGCGCGACGGCAAACGGTCGTGGGGGTGTTAACCCTGCGGGCTCCCGCGAAGATCAACCTGACGCTCGAGGTGCTCGCTCGGCGCAGTGACGGATACCACGGCATCCGAAGCGTGATGGTGCCGCTGGAACTCGCGGACGAACTGACGATCGAGCCCAGCAGTCAATTCGCCTTCGAGTGCGACCGCTCCGAGCTCGACGGCGAACGGAACCTCGCGTACGCGGCGATGCGCGCGCTGGGAGAGCTTCCGCTCGTTCGAATCGAGCTCCGCAAGCGGATTCCGGTGCAAGCCGGCTTGGGAGGGGGATCGAGCGACGCGGCGACGGTGCTGCGCGCGGCGATGAGCGGCGCCTGGGGCCCCGCGCCGCAGCGCGATTGGCTTCGCGTCGCGCGCGACCTCGGCTCGGACGTGCCGTTCTTTCTTAGCGGCACGGCGGCGCTCGTCGAAGGAACCGGGGAGCGCATCACGCCGGCCGGAGCGATTCCGCGCTGGCACGCGCTGATCGTCAAGCCCCCGGTGGCGATCTTGACGTCGGCCGCCTACGACGCGCTCGATCGGTTTGGACGGCCACAGCGGCCGCGTGCCGGGTCGGTTTCGATCGCGCTCCTCGAGGCGCTGCAGCGCGCGGATTTCGCGAGCGTCGAGCGACGCTTGCAAAACGATTTTCACGAGGTGATTGCGTCGCAGAGCCAAGAGGTTGCCGGCGCGATTGCCGCGCTTCGCGCGGCCGGCGCGACGAATGCTCTGCTGGCCGGTTCGGGATCCTGCGTCTTTACGCTGGCTCCGGAACGTGAACCCATCGAAGGCATCCTCGAGCGGCTCGATCTTCCGAAAGCCTACGAGCGCTTTACGACGGCCTTTGCGGAGACGCCGGAGTGGCGCTCGTCCGCGTGATCGACGCGGTGGTGTTGGCGGGGGGGCCGCAAGATGAGGTCGCGCTCTTACAGCCGGGAGCGCCGAACAAGGCCTTCGTTGAGATCGGCGAGATCACGCTCGTCGGACGCGTGCTCGCCGCGCTGCGCGGCGCGTCAACGCTCAGGCGGCTGGTCGTCGTCGCGCCGCCGAGCATGCAAGGTCACCGCGACTTGGCTTTCGCCGACGAGCTGCGCCCTGACGGCGTTCACATAACGGAGAGCCTGCGCAACGGGCTTGCAGGCTTCCCGCCCGATGCCGACGTCCTCGTCGTCGCCTCGGACCTCCCCGTCCTCACGCCGGCGGCGGTCGAAGATTTCGTTTCCGGCGTAAACGCGCTCGCGGCCGACCTCGTCTACGGATGCGTCGAAAAGCAGGTCCATCTGCGGCGTTTTCCCGACGTGCCGCACACGTGGGCCCGCATGCGCGACGGCACGTTCTGCGGCGGCGGAATCGTCGCGATGAAGCCGCGCGTGCTGCCGAGGCTCGAGCGCTTTATCGAGCGTCTCGGAGCCGCACGCAAAGACCCGTTCAAGCTGGCATCGCTCTTCGGCTGGGATATGCTGGCGCGCTTCGCCGTGGGACGGCTCACCATCGCGGCAGCGGAAGCGCGCGCGCATCGCTTGCTCGGGGCACCGGCGCGTGCGCTCGTCTCGCGCTATCCGGAGACGGCCGTGAACGTCGATCGGCCCAGCGATGTCGCTCTGGCGCGGCAGCTCGTCCCCTTCGACTCCGCTCAGGGTGACAAGGGGCGCTAGGGCGAGCGCCAGCGTTTGAAGAGCTCGTTTGCAATGCCGAACTGATCGAGCGCCTTCCCGACGGTATGCGCGATAATATCGTCGACGCTCTGGGGGTTGGCATACATCGCGGGCAGGGGCGGCAGGATCACCGCTCCTATCTCGGCGAGTTGGGCGAGCGTGCGCAGGTGCCCGAGATGGAGCGGGGTTTCGCGTATCACAAGAACGAGCCGGCGCTTCTCCTTCAGGCAAACATCTGCCGCGCGAACGAGCAGATTCGAGTTCATCGAGTAGGCGATCGCGCTCGCGCTCTTCATCGAGCACGGTATGACGAGCATGCCGTCGGTGAGAAAGGAACCGCTCGAGATGGCCGCGGCGAGGTCGTCGTCGGGATGCGCCACGTCGGCGAGTGCTTCGAAGTCGTCGGCCATCATATCGGTTTCAAGCTCGATCGTGCGGCGCGCCGCCGCCGTTAGCACCAGATGCGTCTCAATGCCGCCGATGGCACGCAGCGCTTGCAGCACCATGTAGCCGTAGAGGCTTCCGCTCGCGCCGGTGATGCCGATGATGATGCGCCGCATCGGTAGCCGGTTATACGCGGGCTGCAGGGGCGCCTGGTGGGAGCTTTAACTTCAGAGAGAGTGGTCGTCGTTTCCGCGCACGTTCGTTCCTTCGTCGAGGATGCCGCCGGCTGGCATCGTACCGGCTCCGAAGCATTCCTGCTGCGCCTCATCCGTTCGTCGTGCTCGGGAGTCCCGCACGACGTTGCAGCCGCATATGCCACGCTCGCCGCGCGCTCGGGAGCGCTCTTGGACGCGATCGATCGCGGTCAGCTTGCACTGCCCTCTCCCGAGCGCGACAGCGTCCTCCGCTTTGCGCGCCTGGCGCGCCGGATTCGAGCGATTTCGTCCGAGCAAGAGGACGAGTTGCGCGAGGCTATCGCCCTCACTTTCGAGCTCGAGCCCAACGCCGTCGCGCCGCTGAGATCGGACCAGGTCGAACTCGAGCGCGGAATCGAGCTTGCAGAACCGCTCCCGCCCGAAGAGCCCTCAGGCGTGCCTGCATGGGAGAAGCACTTTAGCGCATCGGCGCTCAACACGTACGCGGAGTGCGGCCGAAAGTGGTTCTTCCGATACGCGTGCGCCGCGATCGAAGATCGCGGCTCGGCGGCATCGGCCTATGGGAGCGCCTTCCACCTGGCGCTCGAGGATTTTCACGGCGAGTTCCCTCGCCCCACCGCTTCGGACGATGCGGCGATGCGCCGGCGAATTCGCGAATGCGTCACGTGGGCCTTCGAGCGCAATCGTGAAGGGTTCGAGACGCCCGTCGAGTTCGAGCTGCAGGTTCGGCGCGCGCAGCGCACCGCGCAGCGTTACGTCGACTGGCTGCTCGCCCAGGAAAAGGAAGCGCCCTTTGAGGTACTCGGCCGGGAAGTCTCCGCCGAGCTCGATCTCGAGGGACGACCCTTCATTGGATACATCGACCGCCTCGATCGCGACGAGCGTACCGGCGGCATCGGCGTCGTCGATTATAAGACCGGGAGCATCGCGACGAGCCCGGCCGAATACGCCGAAAAAGTTCGCGCCTTTCACGACTTCCAGCTCCCTTTTTACTACTGGGCTCGCACGGCGGCCGGCGACCGCGTCACGAAGCTGGTGCTTATTCCGCTCCGGGATGCATTGCTCGACGTGCGGCCGATCGTGCTGCGGGTCGGCGCCAACATCAGCATCAACGAACTCGAACGGTCGCGCTCGCGCATGATCGAGCTGAGCGACGAGCTGGCGTCGGCCAAGACGCGGCATTTCAACGCGACGGCAGATCCGGCGGCCTGCACGTACTGCGCGTATGCCGTTGCGTGCACGTCGAAGCCCGCGCCGGAACCTCAGCGCTTCGGAAGTTGATCCTCCTCGAGCTTACCGCGGAGCAACGCAGGGCCGTCGAAGCACCCTACGACGACTGCTTCGCCATCGCCGGTCCCGCCGCGACCGGCAAGAGCACCGCGCTGGCCGAGCGAGTCATGCGCGTCCGCGAACTCCATCCGCACGCGCAGCCGTTGGTGCTGCGTTCGGAGCACGATTTCGAAACGTATGCGACCGAGCTCCTCACGGGGCTGGGACGGCGCGTCGAGCTCGTCGACGACGTCGAGGCCGAACTCGCCTTTTCGCAAGTGTGTGCGCCGCTCTTCGCCCTGCAATGGGAAGAGTTCGTGCGCAATCAGCTCGATCCCGAAGTCCCGGGATTGCGCTCACCGCGCCGCTTTCTACAATCCGCCTTTCGATTGATTCGCCGGTTGCGCGATGCCGACGTCGAACCGGCGCTCTTTCTCGCTCGCTCCTTGACCGGCGCGACCGAATTCTATTCTAAGCCGCCGAACTTCGCCGATCCGTCGCTGCTCTCGGCGACGAGAACGTCCTATCACGATTCGCTCGACGCGACGCCCGAGGAGCTGTTGCGGCAGCACCGGCGCGAGGTCGACCTCGCAAAAATTTTGGCGAAACTTTACGAACGGTACGTCGAGCTTGCCGGCTCGACCGGCCGAATGACCGGCCGAGATTCGATCATCGCGGCCGCCGAGATGCTGCGCGAAGACGAACGGCTGGCGGCGTCGGTGCGGAACCGCCACCGATTTGCGTTCGTCGACGATGCACAAGAGTTGACCAACGCTCAGCTGCGGTTCTTGGCGGCGATCTTCGGAGAAGGACTCCCCGGGGTGACGCTCTGCGGCGATCCCTCGTGCGCGATCTCCGGCATGCGTATGACGAATCCGCAGGGAGCGTTCGCGCTCGCGCGCTCGAAGGTCGAGCTTCACGAGGCGCACCGCGAGCCGCGCCGCGAGGTGCAGCGACTCTCGACTCACCGGGAGGAAGCCGCCTTTATTGCCGAGCGCGTCGGCACCTGGCTCGCGCAAGGATTTCGGCCCGAGAAGATCGCGGTGCTCTTTCGCTCCGTCCGCAACGTCGAAAGCTACGAATCCGCATTGCTCGATCGGGACATTCCGGCCGTCGTCACGGGCGACGTCAACGTCTTTGCGGACCGTCGCGCCCTCGACGCGCTCGCGCTGCTTTGGAACGTTTACGACCCGTTCCGCCATGACTGGTTATTGCGAACCCTCGCGAGCCCGGCGTTCGCCCTCTCGGACGCATCGCTGGCAATCCTCTGCAGCGAACCGCCCGATCCTCAGCGGCCGCTCTTTGCCTTCGATCAAGAGCCGGCGCCGACGGCACGGGCAAGCCGATGGAACCCAAAGCGGGACTTGCGTCTCGGGTGGAACGTCATTCGCGGCGAGCGCGACGATGCGCTGAGCGCGGATGCAACCGGACGCGTACGCCGTTTCCGTCGTTTGCGCGAAGGCTGGCTTGCGGCGATGCACGAAAGGCCGTTCGAGCTCTTCGCGCGCGCGGTGTGGCGCGAGGGTCTCGCGCGCGAAGGCGAGCCCGAGTCGGCGCGCGCACGCGCGCAGCAGGTCGTATTGCGCCGATTGCTGGAGCGCCTCACGCAGTTTGCCGCCGAGAATCCCGATGCGACCGTCGCCGGCGTCCTTCACTACGCCGAGAAACGCATGGGCAGCGACTTGGAATCATGCGAATGGGACGAGGCGGCGGGCTTCGTCCGCATATTGAGCATCGAGGCGGCGCGCGGACGCGAGTTCGATCACGTCGTCGTTGCCAACGTTCGGCCCGGTGCCTTCCCGCGCTACTATTCGCCTGAGGCTTTTCTCTTCAGCCCTCGGTACGGCATGATTCCGAAAGAGAACGCCGGCGCCGCTCGCGCTTCGCGCACCGCGAAGTTCAGCTACTACATGTTTCGCTCGAAGGCCGCCCAGCAGTACTTCGACCGCGAGCGGCGCGCCTTTCGCTATGCATTGAGCCGGGCGCGCTCGAGCGCGCTCGTCACAGCTTCCGGGACTCGGATCCGCACCGCGACGGCACCCGAGTTCCTCGAAGAGCTTCGCTAGCGGCGGCGCTTGCTGAGCGTAACGCCAAACGGCTCGCCGAGGCCGCCGATCGTCGTCGCCGGAGTGCCGCCGGCCGGATAGGTCCAGAACATCGCGCTCGATCCTTTGAAATTCGCGCCGACGAGGTTGCGTGCGTCGATGAAAAATTGCGTGACGAAGCGACCCTGCCGCAGCCGCGTCGATCCTATCCTCGTGCCGGCGCTTCCGGCTATGTCGAACCGGTAGATCACCGACGATTTCGAATCGCCGACGGCCACGTGCTTGCCGTCCCAGCCGACTCCGCCCGGAACCCCGAAGCTCTGATCGAGTGAGATTTCGGAAAGCGAGTGACCTCCCTTGCGAAGCTCGAGGAAGGCGAACGGATCGCTGGCAAGGTCGAACGCCGCATCCACGAAGAGATTGCCGCGACCGTCGTACGCGTCGAAGAAATACTTGTAAACAAATCCGAACGTGTACTCCTTGGGCCGGCCTCGTGCGCCGGCATAGACGGAGACGCCGCCCGCGCCGCTCACCGATTCGAGGTTGACGACCGCGAGATCGCCGCTTGCCGGATCGACGGCGCAGCTGTAGGGATACTCACCCGGGTCGGCCAGCGTCGCAACGAGCTTGGTGCCGCCGTGCCCAAATTCGAGCACGGTCGCGTTCGAGCTGTCGGGCACGAAGACGTCGCCCGAAGCGTCGGCGCAGAGTCCGCTCGGGTAGACGAACCCCTTCAGTATTCCCGCGAGCACGCCTCGCAGCTTCGCTTGCGGATATGAGTATGCGTAAACGTCGTCCGTTTGATAATCGGAGACATAAAGAAGGTTCAGCTTTTTGGCATCGGGAGCCATCCACGAGTGCGTTCCGCCGGCATGCGCAGCGGCGTTCTCCGTCTGCGCGATCGTCGAAGGCATTCCAAGCGGCTGGCCGCCGCAGCCTGCAAGAAGCGCGGCGACCAGCCAGTACGGTCGCGCCGTTATTGCCTGGTGCAAACGTCGTGTGAAGTGATCATCTTGCCCGCCGCGTTCGGCCCTTTCTCGTCGACGGTATACGACGTCGACTGCGTCATGTGAACGACGGCGCTGCCGTGATTGTTCGGAAAGCCGTCGGACCATTGCGAACCGTTGAACACCGCCGAGTTGCTGTAGTTCACGAAATATTCGCCTTCGGTGGTAACGCCGGCGATGATCCAACGGCTGTGCTTGGGATCGTAGCCAAAGAACGCCTGTTCGGTGCCCGCGGGATCGCCGTTCTGGGCCGGAGAGCTACTCGAGATCTTGAGCCATTTGGCATACATAGTATCGACGTCGGTCGACTGGTACGTCTTGTTGTCACTGGTATGCGACACGCAGCTCCAGGTTCCCACAAGTGCCTGTACCGTCGCTTGCTGAGATGCGGCCGCCGCGGATAGCGCGGCCGGAATCGACATGAGCCCGAGAGCGGCGGTTACCGCAATCGCAAAATGACGAGACGATAGACCCATCTTTCAATACCTCCTCTATTGCAAAAACGAGGCGGATTTCGTTCTCGGGCGAGCTCCGTCCGACCTTGGGCCTGCTTGGCCTGGCCTCAAAAGAGCGTGGTTTGGAGCGGATCTCCTTCGACAAGCGAGGCAACGCGAGTTCCCAGAAGGCGCACCGGCGCGCCCTCCAGGGCCGCTCTGCGCAAACAGTGGACCGCAGCGCGAAAGATGCGGCGCGCATCGCGCGTTGGCTCGGCCAGATGCGTTTGACGGCCGACGATCGTAAAGTCGGCACGCTTTATCTTGACGCCGATCGTGCGAGCGACGGTCCGTTCGCGCTCGAGCGCCTCGGCGAGCTCGCACGCTTGGATCCGAAGGACCTCGACGAGCCGGCTTTCCTCGCTCACGTCGTATTCGAAGGTCTCTTCGGTCGAAATCGACTTGGTCTCGCGCTCGGGCTCGACCGGACGGCGATCTATCCCGCCCGCCAACTCGCGAACCTCATGCCACCAAGACCCGAAGAGCTCGTGCAGACGCGCGTCGTCGAGCAGTGCGAGCTCCCCGATCGTCGCGATGCCGAAGATGCTCAAGCGCGTTTGCATCTTCGGCCCTATGCCCCCGAGCCGCCCGACCGGGAGCGGCGCGAGAAACGCGGCCTCTTCGCCTTGCGGAATCGCGAGCAGCCCGTCGGGCTTACAGGTGTCGGAGGCGATCTTCGCGATCATCTTCCCGGTCGCGACGCCTGCGCTCACGGTCAGGCCGGTTTGCTCGAAGACTTCGTGGCGCAGCGTAGTGGCCAGCGCCCGAGCTTCCTCAAACGTCGTCTCGCCGAATCCGATAAAGGCTTCGTCGAGCGACAGACCCTCGACCGGATGACCTCGCTTGCCGAAGACGGCGAAGATCTCGCGCGAGATCTCGCGGTATTTCTGCATGTCGGGCGGAACGACGACGAGCTCGGGACAGGCCGCGCGCGCTCGGTACAGCGGCATCGCCGAGCGCACGCCGTAGGGGCGCGCTTCGTAGGAAGCCGTGAGCACGACTGCGCGGCGACTGCGCCCTGCAACGGCAACCGGCTTGCCGCGCAAATTGGGATTCTCTCGAACGGCGACGCTGGCATAAAACGCGTCGACGTCGAAGTGCGCGACGTACCCTTCGGCGGCGCTCAGGGTGACACGTTCCGTTCACGCTGGCGGCGCCGCTGCGCTTTTGCCTGGTTGCCGCAGGTCGCCATACTGCACCACGCGCGCGAGGCATTCTTTGTATGGTCGTAATAGGCAAACCGACACGACGCCTTGCGACAGGCGCGCAGGCGGAACCACGTGCGGTCGAGCAGCGCCTCATAGACGATTGCAAGCAGGGCCGCGACCGCACCTTCGCTTCCCGGGTCTGCCGGGCTTAGCTCCAGACCGCGCTGCGCATCGACGACCAGTCCAAGGCGCGCGGAGCGAACGAACGTCCGCAGACCCTCCCAGGCCTCGGCGGCCTTGCCCTCGCCGTTATTGGCAAAGAGAACGTCCCGCAAGGCCTCGCGAAAGGCTCGAAGGCGCTCCAGCTCGCCGGCATTGCAGACCGGGGGCAGGCCATGGCTCAGGCACCAATCGGCGGCGTGCGCGACCGTATCGAGCCGGTCGGGCCCGTCGGGCAGCTCGATCGTGTTCTCGAAGCGCCGCACGAGCTCGAGCGGTCCCGGGGCAAGCTCGGAAGCGGGGATCATTTTAGGAGGCGAGCCCGCGGCCTTTTCACCATCAAAGTATGTTGACAAGTTACTGTCACCACCGTATAATGATTGAAGGTTACCACATCCGTCAAGAGGTTTCAAATGTTCCGCGATCCCGTCCGCACCGCACCCCTCGTCTCCGACATGAACGATATCGATCTCAAGCTTCGAGTCACGCGAGCCGATTCGGCGCTCTTCCTCGAGTCGAACTTCCGGCTGCCCCAGCTGCGGATTCTTTAAAGATCCCGGGCTAGCGCGAGGCGAGCGCTCCCGTTTGGATCGCCAGAATCGTCTGCATGTTTCGAAGGTCGTCTTCGTCGCTGCCCGGCGTTTCCAGAATGGCCGTCTTCTCACGCAGCTCCGGGTGAGCGAGAAACGCCCTAAAGCCTTCGAAGCCGATTCGGCCTTCCCCAATGTGCCAGTGCCGGTCTCGACTCGCGCCAAGCTCGACTTGCGTGTCGTTGAAGTGAAACATCAAGATGCGGCCGAGGCCGATCTCGCGCTCCGCGGTTTCGACGAAGCGGTCGACGCCCTCGCGCGAATCGATCACATAGCCGGAGGCCCACGCGTGCGCGGTGTCGAGACAGATTCCCAGTTGCGGATGACTCAGGCTGCGCACGAACGCACCTAGCTCCGCGAGCGTTCCGCCGGCTAGGCTTCCGGCTCCGGCGGAGTTCTCGAGCACGAGAAAGACGCCGGGTTCGATACTCTGCAGCGCAGTTTCGAGCGCGCGGCAAATTGCGCCGAACCCCTCGGCGCGATCGCGCGTCCCGTAGGAACCTAGATGCGTGTTCACCAAGCGCATCCCGCCGCGCGCGGCAACCGCGAGATCGTTTTGCAGCAGCCGCAGCGAGCCTGCAGCGATCTTGGGATCGGCGCTCGCGAGGTTGATAAGGTAGGGCGTGTGGATCGCGCAGGGGTCGAGTCCGGCCTCGCGGCGGCGCCGCGCGAAGTCCTCGAGCGCCGCCACGTCGATTGCGCTCGTACGGTAGCTTCGCGGGTTCGTCGAGAAGACTTGTAGCGCGCTACAGCCGGCGCTCTTTGCATGCTCGACCGCCTTGATGTAGCCGCCGGCAACGTGCACGTGAAGCCCGATGCGCATTTATTGCGCCCGCGCTTCCCCCAGATCGAACTCGAGCGCTTGACCCGGCTCCAGCTCGAGCTCCGGCAGATCGTCGAGCGAGCGCAGCCCGAACGACTCCAAGAAGTACGGTGTAGTTTTATAAAGCATCGGACGCCCCACCACGTCTTTTCGTCCCGCTTCGGCGATCAAACCGCGATCGAGAAGCGTGCTGACCACGCTATCGGAGTTCACGCCGCGAATCGCTTCGATTTCGCTGCGCGTGACCGGCTGCAGATGGGCGATGATGGCCAACGCCTCCAGCGCCGGCGTCGAGAGCGTGGTCTTGGGCGGAAGCAAATAGGCCTCGACCACGTCGCGCGCGAGCGGCGAGGTCGCAAACCGGTAGCCGCCGGCGACTTCGCGCAGGACGATGCCGCGCTCACCGTACTCGGCTTCGATGTGCTGCAACACCGTCGCGATCTCGCGCTCGTCGGCGTGCAGCAGTTTGGCGAGCTGTGGAATCGAGAGCGCTTCGCCGGCAACGAAGAGCAGCGCTTCGACCGGGCGCGCAAGCCGAAGGATCGCCTCGTCGAGCACGCTCATGCCGCAGCCTTCGAGGCCGGGAAGAGGCGGATGTCGTCGAACGCTTCGGGCTGCTCGAATCCAAGCCGACGCCGCCGGATCAACTCTAAGATGGCGAGGAACGTGACGATGATCACGCCCCGGCTCATGCCCAGTTCGCCGCAAATCTCGGAAAAGTAGGCCTCGCCGCGTTCCTTGATGCGCTTCATGATGTAATCCATCGAGGCCAGAAGGGAGACGCGTTCGCGCGCGATCGACCGTTTCTCGGGGCGCGCTTGCGCGAGCATCTTTATGAAGGCGCGCTTGAGTTTCTCCGGATCGATGTCGTAGCGTTGGAGTATCTCGCCGGCCGGGTCGCCCGGCTCGCGAAAAAAGAACGAGCTCGCCTCGCTCTGATACGAACGCAGCTCCTCGCCCAGCTCGCGATACTTCGAGTAGGCGATCAAGCGGCGGCGCAGGCGCTCCTCGACCGCTTCGGGCGTCTCGTCCTCGTCCTCCACGAACTCTTGCGGAATCGGCGGCAAGAGCGCCCTCGATTTCAAGAAGAGCAGCGTCGCCGCGATGACGAGATACTCGGCCGCGATTTCGACGTCGCGAGCTTGCAGCGCGCGCACGTATTCGAGGTACTGCTCGGCAACGCTCGCGAGCGGAACCGTCGCGATGTCGAGCTGCTGCTCTTTGATCAGCCCGAGTAAGAGATCGAGCGGCCCGTCAAAGGTGTCGAGCCGCACGCAAAAGGCGTTCGTCTCTTTCGGTCCTTCATCGTCCGGCAAGGCGAGCAACTGCGGGCGGTTCGCCGAGCGCGTCGGGATGGTCGGAGAGAAACTCCATTGCAAGATCGACGAGACGCTTCTCGTTGACGTACTTGAGGCTCTTGCGCGCCTGGGCTAGATCGAACCACCTGGCGTCGTCGACCTCGTGGTCGTGGTTCGCCGGATCGCCCGAAAGGTAGCGCATGAGGAAGAAGGTCACAGCCTTTCGGTGCTTGGCTTTGCCGACGTAGAACCAGTACGAGATCTCGTTGAGCCGGGTGACGATCTCGCCCCAGCAGCCCGTCTCTTCGTGGACTTCCCGCAACGCGGCTTGCTCGGTCGATTCGCGAGCTTCCACGTGCCCCTTGGGCAGCGTCCAAATGCGCGGAGGCACACCACGCCCGATCAGCAGGGCATCGTAGCTCGAATCCCGGCGGCGCAGCAGCAGGCCGCCCGCCGACACCTCGTACTTGATTCGCATGACCGCTCCACTGGGGACGGGGAAGGGGCCCACTTGCGAGGCCCCCGATTACTTCTATTATACCTTCGCGGCCCAAGAAAGGCTGCGAGAAGCATCGCCTCTTTTTCCTTGCTTGGCTGCTATCGGAGGCAAGCGCTCTGACCGATCGTGAGGTCCTTCCGAGGGCCTAGGACAATCTCCGAAGCGAGCGAGGCCTCGGTCTTAAGCTCTCCAGCGCAAGTCCGGTTGCCGGGCCGCGCGCGTTTCGTCGACACGCCCGACGACGGTCGTCACGGGCGCGTCAAGGAGCGCCTGCGGATCGGTCTGCGCGCGGTTCACAATCTCTCGCAGTGCCTCCACGAAGTCGTCGAGCGTCTCTTTCGACTCCGTCTCCGTTGGCTCGATCATCAAACACTCCGGCACGAGCAACGGAAAGTACATCGTCGGCGCCATATAGCCGTAGTCGAGCAACGCCTTCGCGAGGTCGAGCGCACGTACGCCGCGCTCTTTCTTGAGACGCTCGGCCGAAGCGACGAACTCGTGCCGGCAGTTTTCCGCATACGGTGTCTCCAGAAACTCGGCGACCTTCACACGCAGGTAGTTGGCATTGAGCACCGCGAGCTGCGAGACACGCTTGAGCCCCGCTTCTCCGTTTGCGTAAAGGTAAGCGAGCGCGCGCACCGCGTGCGCGAAGTTCGACCAGAACGAACGCATCGGTCCGATCGACTTCGGACGATCGAAGTCGAGCCGAAAGCCGGACTCGTCGCGCGCGACCACGGGCGTGGGCAGGTATTCGACCAGATGTGCCGCGACGCCGAGCGGCCCGTGGCCCGCGCCGCCTCCCCCGTGGGGAATCGTGAACGTCTTGTGCGTGTTGAGGTGCATGAGGTCGAATCCCATGTCGCCGGGACGCGCGTATCCCATGATGGCGTTGGCGTTGGCGCCGTCGTAGTACATGAGGCCGCCGGCCGCGTGAACGGCGCCGGCAATTTCGGCGATCTCGTCTTCGAAGAGTCCGAGCGTGTTGGGATTGGTCATCATACAGACCGCGGTGTCGTCACCGAGCACGCGGCGAATTTCTGCAACGCTCACGCGGCCGCGCTCGTTGCTCGGCAGCGAAATCACCTTAAAGCCGCACATCGCCGCCGAAGCAGGGTTCGTCCCGTGTGCGGTATCGGGCACGATCACTTTGTCGCGTCGTGCCTCGCCGCGCTCCTTGAAGTATTTCTTCGCCACGAGCAAGGCGGCGAGTTCGGCGTGGGCGCCGGCAGACGGGTTGAGCGAAAACGCCGCCATGCCGAAGAGCGAGCTGAGTGAGCGCTCGAGCTCATACATAACTTCCAGTGCGCCTTGGGCGAGCTCGTCGGGCGTGTAGGGATGGAGCTCGGCAAATTCGCGTCGCGCCGCGACGGCATCGTTGATGCGCGGATTGTACTTCATCGTGCAGGAGCCCAGCGGATAGAACCCTAGATCGATCCCGAAGGTCCGTTGGGAAAGACGCGTATAATGCCGCACGACGTCGAGCTCGCTGTTGTCGGGAAGAGGCAGCTCTTCGCGCAGCAGCGCCTTCGGCAAAAAGGTCTCGAGCGGCTTGCCTTCGTCGAGGTAGCGGTTTGCGCGTCCGTCCTGCCCCAGCTCGAAGATCAGAGGGATCTCAGCGGCGCCGCCGTCGCGGCGATCAGACCGCTGCTGGGACATTCAGGATCTCTCCAAGCGCGCCCGCAAGCGCCTCGATGTCGCCGCTGGTCGTAAGCTCGGTCGCCGTTGTAAGAATGCAGGTGGCTAGCTCGGGATAGAATCGGCCGAGAGCCAGACCGCCCAAGATCTTGCGCTCCTGAAGCGCCGTAAGCACGTCGCCGGCCGGCCGTCCCACGTCCGCGACGAATTCGTTGAAGAACGGGGCTTGATGCTTGAGCCGCACTCCCGGTATCCTCGCGACGGCGCCGGCAAGCTCGCGCGATCGCGCAAGATTGAGCGCGGCGGCGTCACGCAGTCCGGTCTTTCCCATCAGCGCGAGATAGATCGTTGCGATCAACGCGCAATGCGCTTGATTCGTGCAGATGTTCGAGGTCGCGCGCTCGCGACGAATGTGCTGCTCGCGCGCTTGCAACGTGAGCACGTAGGCCGTACGACCGGCGTTGTCGACGGTCTTGCCGACGAGCCGGCCCGGTATGCGGCGCATATGCTCCTTCGTCGAGGCGATGAAGCCCGCGTAGGGTCCGCCGTAGGCGACGGCGACGCCGAAGCTCTGCGCTTCGCCCGCAACGATCTCGGCACCCCATGACGCCGGCGGGACGAAGGCGGCGAGCGAGAGCGCCTCCGCGACGACCGCGATCGGAATGGTGCCGCTTGACTTGATGGATTCGAACGTTCCGGCCACCGGAGCCTCGACGTTGCCGAAAAAGTTCGGCGATTGCAGCGCGACGGCGGCATACTCTTGGCCGGCGAGGGCCTCGCTCAAGGCCGCGTAATCGGTGACGCCCTCATCGGTGAAATCAACCTCGTCTACCGCGACGTCGAGGCCGTCGCAGTAGGTGCGCAGCACCGCTCGATAGTTGGGATGAATCGCGCGCGAAACGAGCATTTTGTGACGGCCCGTGGCACCGAGCGCCATGATTGCGCCTTCGGCCAGGGCCGTCGCGCCGTCGTAGACCGATGCATTGGCCAGCTCCATGCCGGTGAGCAAACAGATGTAAGTCTGCCACTCGTAGATTGCCTCGAGGTAACCTTGAGAAACCTCGGCTTGATACGGCGTGTACGCCGTCAGAAACTCGCCGCGCATTGCCAGCGCCGCGATCGCGGGCGGGACGTAATGCCGGTACGAACCGGCGCCGAGGAACGAGCGGTAGTTGACGCCGGCGTTCTTATCGGCGAACTGCGCGAACCGGCGGGCAATCAAATACTCCGGCAGCGCCGGGACGACCTCGAGCTTCGCTCTGAGCGCGATCGGCTCGGGAACGCGCAGCAGCTCGTCGATCGATTCAACGCCGATGGTCGCGAGCATCGCGTCGACGTCGCGCTGGGTGTGGGGTGCGTACATCTAAGCCCTAGAACCCGCGCTACTGGTCCATTGGCTTCATCGACGGATCGGGAAGGCCGTCCGGACAGATGGTCGCCTGCACCGCCGTCGAGACGTAGTATGCGTGCAAATCGTAGTGGGGAACCGGAAAGCCGTGGTGCCCGTTCGGCTCGTATTTGAAATCGACGTGGTCGATCGTGTAGCCGGGCAGCGCGTGAATGTCCGCATAGCTGAAGCCGTCTTGCAGCTGCTTCACCGAAATCATCATCTCGGTAAAGACCGGTTTGCCATGCCAAACGCCGTAGATCGGGCCGAGCGGCAAGTCCTTGAGATTGGCCCAATGCTCGCCCATCGTTGCGACGCAAGGTGAAACCTTCACCGCATCGGCCGGAATGCCGGCGGGGTGAACCTTGGGCTGCGGCGGCAGCATCGGTTGTGCGGAATCGGCCGCGGCCGGCGCGCCCGGCGCGGCGAAAGCAAAGACGAGCGCGCAGAGAGCGACGAGACGTACCATCATCGGATCCTTTCAGACGGCGGAGACTTTTTCGTACTCGGAGGCAGAAAGAAGGCCTTTTGCTTCATCGGGATTGGAGAGGCGAACCTTGAGCAGCCAGCCGGCGCCGTACGGCTCGCGGTTGACGGCGGCAGGATCGTTCTCGAGGCCGGCATTGACTTCGACGACCTCGCCGGACATCGGCGTGAAGAGATCCGAAACGGCCTTGACCGATTCGATCACGCCGACGTTGGAAAACTGCTCGATGGTCGCGCCGACTTTCGGCAGTTCGACGTAGACGATGTCGCCGAGCGCGTTTTGCGCGTAGTCGGTGATGCCGATCGTCGCGGAATCGCCGTCGATCCGCACCCACTCGTGTTCCTTGCTGTAGAGCATATCGGGTGGTGGCGCCACTTCTTCTCCTTCTCGATTATTTCTGACGTTTGTAAAACGGCATCGCGACGACGGTCGCCGCGTGATTGCGGCCGCGAACCTCGACTTCGACGCGCGTCCCGATCCCAGCCGCCTCGGGTGCGACGAGCGCGGTCGCGACGTTCTTGTTCTCGACCGACGGCGCGATCGATCCGCTCCGTATCGATCCGACGATTCGGCCGTCGAACCAGACGGGGTAGCCTTCACGCGCCGGCGTCCTGCCCTCCATCACGAGGCCGACGATGCGCGAATACGTATCGAGATCGAGCTGATCTTCGAGCGCGCCCTTCCCCACAAAGTCCGGCTTCTCGAGTTTGAGTGCCCATTTCAACCCCGCTTGGACCGGCGTGATCGACTCGGTCAGCTCGTGCCCATAGAGCGGCATGCCGGCTTCGAGACGCAAGACGTCTCGGGCACCCAGACCGCAGGGCTCCAGGCCTTCGGCCTCGTGGTCGCGCAGCAGCGCGTTCCATAGCGGCGATGCATCGTTGCCGTCGACGAAGAGTTCGAAGCCGTCTTCACCGGTATAACCGGTGCGGGCGATTACCGCGGGGATGTCGTTAACGTGGCCTTCCGCGCAGAAGTAGTAGCGCAGCGTCGCCAGGTCGACGTCCACGTGCGGCTGGAGCAGCTCGACCGAGCGCGGCCCTTGAATCGCGATCAGCGCGCGCCGGCCGTGCCGGTTTTCGAGCTCGACACCCGAGGCCGGCAGGCGGTCGTTGAGGAGCTTCCACATTTTCTCGGCGTTGGCGGCGTTAACCACGAGCAGCCAGCCCTTTTCGAGGCGGTAGAAGATCGTGTCGTCGTGCGTTCCCCCACGCTCGTTGCAAAAGACGTTATAGCGGGCTTGCATCGGCTTCATCGTGCCGACTGCGTTGATAGTGAGCGCATCGGCCCACGGTGCGACCATCTCGCCCGTTAGCCAGAACTGCCCCATGTGCGAAAGGTCGAAGAGTCCCGCCCGCCGGCGGACGGCGTCGTGCTCTCTGAGGATGCCCGCGTATTGCACCGGCATCTCGAAGTCCGCAAACGGCACGATTCGAGCGCCGGCGCGCACGTGAGCGTCGTATAGCGCGGTGCGCTTCATTCCTTCCGAGGTTTTTCTTCCGGGTACGTATTGAGGAAATCGAGCGTGGAATGGGCGACGATCTTCTCGCCGCTGCGAACGTAGACTTCGCCGTAGACGATGCGCCGGCCGGCGCGCAAGACTTTGGCTTCGGCGACGAGATCGTGCGGCGGCCGTGCGGGAGCCAAAAAATTGCATTGCAGAGCGACCGTCGTCGTCTCCTGATCCCGCCCGTAGATCGAGGCGAGCGCCACGTAAAAGACCGTATCGCAAAGGCTGACGATCGCCCCGCCGTGGACGGCGCCCGTGCCGTTCGTAATCTCCGGGCGGTACGGCATGCGCATAACGGCCCGGCCGCGTTCGACGCTCTCCAACTTCAAATCCAGAAGAGCGACGAAGTTGCTCTTCTCCTTTTCCCAGGCGTGGGGTGCGCGCGAATAGTCGATGGCCATACTCTGTCCGCCTTTCCGTCCCGCTAAAAGGTATCCCCGCTCGCGGCAAGCATTCGGCGCAGGTACAGCGGCAGCGCGAAGAGCCGGCAGTGGGTGAGCGCGTCGTAAAAGTAACTCTCGCCGCGCAGACGAGTGCAGTACGCATCGATCCGCTCGCCGTCGAGCGCCGCGAGATCGACGCCGTCGCTGCAGGCCAGAAACGCCCACTCGGTATCGAATGCCGGCACGTGCGTAACGAACGTAACGACGTGACGGTAGTGGTGCCGCAGGGTGCGCGCCATCTTGCAATGGAGCGCCGCGTTGATGGCCGCGCCGGTGCTGGCTTGCAGCGCGTAGATACCGCCCTCGACGAGGCGCGACTTGATCAGCTCGAAGACGTTGTCGTTGAAGAGGGGATGGCTCGGCGAATCTTCGAGCGGCTCGGTGAGATCCGAAAGAATAACCCCGTAACGCTCGCCGTTGGCGCGCATGAATTCGAGTGCGTCGCCCACGATCACGCGCGCTCGCGAGTCGTCGAACGCTCCGTCCGACCATTCGGGAAGATACTTCTTTGAAAGCTCGACCACGAGCCCGTCGATGTCGACCATGGTGCAGCGCTCGACGTCGGGGCAACGCAAGACCTCGCGGAGCGTCGCGCCTTCCCCACCGCCGAGAACGAGCACCTCACGCCGGTCGGCGGCGCCGGCAAGCGCCGGATGCACCAGCGCTTCGTGATAGATTCGCTCGTCGGCCTGAGCGCTTTGCGTGTCGCCGTCGATCACGAGCATCTTTCCGAAGACCGGGGAGCGCAGCACCGCGATCTGCTGAAAATCCGAGCGGCCGGAGTAGTAGACCTGATCGACGGCGTGGTGATGCGCCTCGGTCGGAGCGAACTCCTCGACGTACCAATGCCACGTCTGCGTTTTCGGCATGCGGGCTATTTAGCGGAGCAAAAACGAGAACCCCGCCGCGCGGCGGGGCTCTCCAATTGACGTCCTCTCGGCGGGATTAGCTTTTGTAGCAATTGACCGCGAAGTACAGCGGCGTCCCCTTGGGGGGCAGCGCGAAGCCTTTCGGAGCTTCGTACACGCTGATCGTGACCTTGTCGTCCTTCACGGTAAAGGTCCCCGGAAACGCCTCCCACTCGTACTGACCCGGTTTGGGTTGTCCGAGCACCGCGGCGCCGCAGGTGTTCCCCGGGAAACCCTTCTTGTCGGTAATCACGTATTGAAGAACCGGCTTCTTCGGTACCGAGATAGGTTTGATGGTCTGGCTGCTTTGGTTGGAAGCGGAGGCGTAGGCGACCGTCGTTCCATTCGCTTTGTAAGGCGGAAAGCTCTTGCCGTTATATTTCAAGATATCGCCGTCCTTATCGATCGCGTCGGCGATCGCGACCTTCGCGGAGCCCTTCACCGTATTCTTGCCGATCGAACCCGTGATCGTTAGGTTTTCGTACTCCGCCAGGCTAAACGTTCCACCGGTGGGCTTCAGCGTGAAGGTGTCGCAAGAGCCCTTGAATATCCAGTCGTACTGCGGCGGGCTCGTCGCACAGCTCGTTGACGAAAACGGCGACGCCGCGTCGTTGAACGACGCCGGCGGAGCGTATGACGTTGACGACGGAACGACGCCGTGGCCGTTGCAGGCTGCCAGCGCGAACGCCGCACTCGCCGTCGTCACGCAGGCCCGAATTAGTGATAAACGCATCGAATTTGTTCTACCTCGCTCGAGAGCACTGACGGTTTTGTTACGAAAGAATTGGACGGCAAGCGCAGCAAGCCTGCCGAATTTGCGCGTGGGAAAGCTGATAATTGCTGATGATACCGGTTAAATAATCGAGCGATTACGCGCTGAGCACGCGAACGTCGTGATCGCGGCTGCGCACGCGAACGTCGTGATTGCGGCTGAGCACGTGGGTGAACTCGCCGTCGCTCTTCTCGATTCCGCGCTTGAATTCGGTCGCGAGTACGCTCGTGGCGCCCAACTCCTTGGCGGCGTGTTCGCAAGCGAGCCAGGGGTCGGTATGGTCGCCGCACGTGTAAAAGTCCATCGCCGCGTAGCCCTTCTCGGGCCAGGTATGGATCGAAATATGAGATTCGGCCAGAATGACCGTTCCGGAAACGCCCTCCGGCTCGAAGCGGTGAAAGGCGCTCTCCATGATAGTAGCGCGAGCGGCTTTCGCGGCGCCGATCATCATGGCCGCGATACCGTCTATATCCGAGAGCAAGGAGGGGCGACAGCCCGATAGCTCGCACACGATGTGCCTGCCGAGTGCCTTCAATTTGGTTCAGGTCTCCTTGACCCTTGAGGAATCCCACCTCCGGACTTCGTCGGCTGGCGGCTGCGGTGCAGACACGTCCCCGACCTATCGGCGAGCTCCTGCCGGCGCTTTTGAGCGGTGCGCGGGCGGCTCGACGCGTTGGCGCGTAAGGGCGCGCCTTCCCAAAAACCGTGCGCCTGCCCTTCAGCTCGGCGCCCAGGCGCCTCGCTACGGATGACAGGGGCGTTAGCTCCTCCTTTTTGAGAAACCGGATGGAATCATACCCCCTCCCACCCCCGCTGTAAAGTGCTTGCCCACAGCTTGCCCACAGCTCGGTCGGCTACGAAAGTTGGTTATTATCCATTTGACGCACCGCCAAGTAAGCGGTACTCTGGATAGGCCGTGACAGGGCTGCTAAAATTCCAGACATGGAGAGATCGCAAGAGGAGCAAGACCGCCGCATGATGCACGCCGCGGCGGCCGGATACGCACTAATAGCGGTAGGCTCTTTTGCAGCCTTTGGACGGCTCTGGGGCGTCCTTATCGCGTTCGGGGTATATGCGGTTGCGTCGTGGCGGGCGATGTACCCGATACGCAGGCTCCCGCCGCGCTAGGCGGCAGGCTTCTTTCGCCTGGGGCGCTTGGTCCGAGCGGCTTCGAGCTTATCGAGCGCGGCCTTCGGCGTGTCGATCAGGCGCTTTAGGAGCGCCCTGAACTGCGGTTCCGGCCCTAGGGGCCTATCGGGGTACTCGGGCATGGGGTGATTATACCAAACCCGGCGTATAAAAGACCGAGGCCCCCCTGTTAAAGAGGGCCTCAGGGACTCTCTTTCGAGAGCGGCTCCTTAGCGAAGCACCTTGACTTTAGCACGGCAGCGACCCCGTATCAAGAAATACTTCGGGAGAGATCGCCCCTGGGGGGATTTGAACCCCCGACCTGCCTCTTCGCTAAAGAGCCGCTCTAATCCGGACTGAGCTACAGGGGCAACAAGCCAACGGTGCCATCATAACAGGAGCCAACGCGCCAACGCAAGTGATTGAGCCGTTCCCGCCAAAAAGGAGGCTCCTCTTATGCCTTCTTGTGCCTTGTTGGCTATTGTGGTATGCTCGGCGCTGAACTGAACCGAAAGGGCATGCATATGACCAATTCAGAACGCGACGAGCTTAAGCGCCTTTACTCCGCAGCAGAACTGTTGCTGGCGGACGTTAAGCGCCAGCGCGAGGCCATAGATCGCCGCGAGCGTGAGCTAACCGATCTCGTCGCGGCCTACAAGGCTCAGATCGGCGAACAGCCCGACATGTTCAACTTCCGGCTCGATACTTTTGGCGAGAACGAGAGCCGCGCTGCTACCAACGGAGAGGCGCCGGGATATGGGGCAATCACGGAAACCGTCCTTGCCGTGTTCCGCGAGCACGGTCGTCGAATGAACGTCCCCGAGGCGGCGAAGGCGTTAGAGCTTCGCGGAGTCCCGAAAACGGCGAAGTCTTACGACGCGATGGCGCGGACCGCCATTCGGCGGCTCCATGCGCGGAAAAAACTGCGAAAGGTCGCCCTGGGTTACTACAGCCTAGACAAAAGTTTGGCGGAGGCCCACTAGTATGAGCCCCCGCTATCCCTCAACCCCCTCGAAAGGAGCACGCTACCGGGCCTACCTGTTGACAGCCGCCCCGGTGCCCTTGAGGGCTTGGCCGGACACCCGTCCGGCCAAGTCTTTCTTACTCCTCGCTGCCCTTAGCCGTCAAGGCTTTGTAGGTGAGGCGCTTAGAATCTGCTCCACGCAGGGCCGCTTTGAACCGCGGCCCGTCGCTATTCTCCCGCTCATCGAAGCGGAACACTTGCTCGCCGATATAGCGGTTCAAATGCCGCGGATTAACGTGAATGTAAGTGCCTCCGAGGGTTCTCCTTAGAACCGACCAAAAGCCCTCGATATTATTCGTATGCACGTTATCGCGAACGTACTCTAGCGCGTGGTTGACCCAATCATGCTGAGCAAACTCTTTGCCCATTTGATACATAACGCCTGAGCCGTCGGTGTAAAGGGTTGCGTCGGGCCGAATAGCTTCGACTAGCTTCGGAAGCATCGTCTGCTTCTTCAGATTAGGAATAGCCCATGCACGGGCTTTCCCGCCGCGTTGAACAACGCCCAGGACGCGAGTCTTATTGAAGTTAGGGTCCCAGGGTTCACCGCGACGAGCACGACGACGCCCCTCTTTGGAAAACTTTAGCTTGCCGCCCACGAAGGTCTCGTCCGCCTCTACGGTACCGTTAAGTGGCTCAGGGTTCTCGGGGCTCATCATGGTTCGGATGCGGTGAAGAATAAACCACGCCGTCGGCTGCCGGACCTTGAGCGCTCGCGCTAACTCGCACGACGAAATACCGTTGCGATCGGCGGAAAGAAGCCAGATCGCCGGCAACCATTTGTCAAGCCCGATCGGCGAGTCCTCAAAGATCGTACCGACCTTGGCGGTAAACTGCCGCTTGCACTCCTTGCAGAACCAAAGAGGCTGCTTCCAGGCGATTGCCCCTGCCGCTTCTGGGAACGCGCCTTGACGGTTCGCTCAATAGAGCGTACGCTGGCGGACCCGCAGCCCATTCGAGGGCAAGCAATACCGTTCGGCCAGCGGACTGCGACGAAGTAGTCGTGAGCCCGTTTGCGCGTCCGAAAAGTACTGCGCCGCCTCAAGAAGAGTACTAGGCGTTTCCATGCTCTAAGTATAACTGAGCGCCTGCTGGTGTGTCAAGTGGATAACAACCCGAAAGTTAAGCTCCTGCTGTACTATCTTGACTATATCCGGTCGCAGGACGTACGCTAGTTGTGCAATGGCAGTAAAGCTCGAAACCGCCGTCTCGCCCTCCGACCTCATCGAAGAGTACCGGCACGGTTTTCACGACCCTGAGAACTACGTCTTCAAGTCCGATAAGGGGCTGACGTCCGAGATCGTCGAGCGCATCAGCGCCATGAAGGACGAGCCGGCTTGGATGCGCGAGTTCCGGCTAAAAGCCTACGAGCTCTTCCTTTCCAAGCCGATGCCGACGTGGGGCGACACGGCCCGGCTGAGCGAGATTGACTTCTCCAATATTCACTATTTCGTGAAGTCGACCGACCAGACGGAGCGCTCCTGGGACGACGTGCCCGACGACATCAAGCGCACGTTCGATCGTCTTGGCATCCCGGAGGCCGAGCGCAAGTTCTTGTCGGGTGTTTCGGCGCAGTACGAGTCGGAAGTTGTTTATCACAACACGACCAAGGCGCTCGACGAGCAGGGCGTCTTGTTCTGCGACATGGATACCGCGGTCAAGCAATATCCAGATATCGTTCGGAAGTATTTGGCGACGGTGATTCCTCCGGGCGACAACAAGTTCGCAGCGCTCAACTCGGCCGTGTGGTCGGGCGGATCGTTCATCTACGTGCCCCCAGGCGTTGAGGTCGCGATGCCGTTGCAGGCCTACTTCCGGATCAATGCCGAGAACATGGGCCAGTTCGAGCGCACGCTGATTATCGCCGACAAAGGCGCCAAGGTGCACTACATCGAGGGCTGCACCGCGCCGAAGTTTTCGACCTCATCGCTGCACTCGGCAGTCGTCGAGCTGATCGCGATGGAAGGCGCGTCGATTCGCTATACGACGATTCAGAACTGGTACCGCAACATCTTCAATCTCGTTACCAAGCGCGCGATCGCGTACGCCAACGCGACGGTCGAGTGGGTCGACGGCAACATCGGCTCGCGCTTGACTATGAAGTATCCGTCCATCTATCTGATGGGCGAAGGCGCCCGCGGCGAGGTCCTCTCGATGGCCTTTGCCGGCGAAGGTCAGCACCAGGATGCCGGGGCGAAGGTCATCCACGTTGCTCCGCGCACGACGTCGGTCGTGACGAACAAGAGCGTGAGCGCGCACGGCGGCAAGACGACGTACCGCGGCCTCGTCGAGATCCATGCCGGAGCGGTCGGCGCGAAGACGCGCGTTCGCTGCGACGCGCTCATCATGGACGAGGAATCGTCGAGCGACACCAAGCCGACGATGAAGATCCACGAGCAGCGCTCGACGGTCGAGCACGAGGCGAGCGTCAGCAAGATCGGCGAGGAGCAGCTCTTCTACGCGATGAGCCGCGGCCTCTCGGAGGCCGACGCCGTCGCGATGATCGTCAACGGCTTCTTCGATTTCTTCATCAAAGAGCTGCCGATGGAGTACGCCGTCGAGCTCAACCGCCTCGTCAAGATGGAGATGGAAGGCGCCGTCGGCTAAGAAGCCGCTGCGTTCCCAATAATCTGAACGGCGCCCCTCGGCGCCGTTCAGTGCTTGATGGACACCGTAAGGTTTGCCGCGGGATACTACACAAGGCCCTCATAACGTCCGGTTCTCAGCCCGCGATGGCGAACGCCGGGCGCGGGGGGCGGAACGTGGTGCTAACAAATCGGCCAGGTCCTGGGCTCTATAGGGTATGAACTCTTCCAGCGGAGGGTACTAAATGCCCGATCGGGTGCCGATCGATGTAGTCGAGGCCGCGCGTAAGGGCAGTGTTGCGGACATCGAGCGACTGCTGTGTGCGGCGTGGCCCGATGCGTACCGCCTGGCATTCGGGGTTCTAGGCGACCGAACAAGCGCCGAGGACGCTGCCCAAGAAGCTTGTGTCCTTCTTTATCGCACGATCGCTTCATTGCGGGATGCCTTGGCATTTCGAACCTGGTTCTATCGGATCGTCGTGCGCGAGGCCTCCTCAATCAAGCGTAAGCGCGCGAGCGCGGAGTGTTCCATTGAATCATCGTCGTACGATCCGGACCCAGCGACCAGTATCGATATCTGGCGTGCCCTCACTTTCCTTCCGTTGGGCTTGCGCGAGGTGGTTGTGTTGCGTTATTTCGAGGACCTACCTACTCGCGAAATCGCTGCGATTCTACGAATTCATGACGGTGCCGTACGCTTTCGGCTCATGAAAGCCAGGCACCGGCTGCGCCGACTTTTGGGCGATGTTTTCGAGAACGCGACCGGTACCATCAGCGAGGTAAAGACGAGTGCAATCTGATCTTCGCGCCGCTTGCGAGGCCGCTCGCTTGGGCATCGCGGTGCCCGAAATCCCACTTGCGGCGATCCGAAGCGCGGCGGAACGCGCTCCAACGCCAAACAACCACCATAAGCGAATCATTGCTGTCATTTTGTCCAGCTTCGTGATCGCTGGCGCGGCCGCAGCAGCTGAGTATTGGAAAGGTGCGCATGTCGGGTTCGGGCCGTTCGGCAACTCGCTTCGCATTTCCACCACCGGGCCATTCCATTTGAAGGTGAATCCGACGCGCGAGGACCTTCGCGATCTTGCTCGACAAGCAACGTTCCCTGTCCGCTTCCCTTCTGGGCTCCCTGCGGGAACGACGATTGCAGAAGTTGGTTACGGGCCGAGCATCATCCTCGCTGACTATAACCTTCCAGGCACCTGGCGAAGGTCGAACCACCTCTTGCGCGTCGTCCTCGCTGATCCGCGAGCGCTGACTGGGTCAAGCGAACCTCATGCCTTCGTGTTCAGAATCGGAGGACTCGCTGCAACTGGCTCAGTGCACTGGAATGTTGGGGGTGAAGTCGTCATCGTTATGCGCAGCCTGGCAACACCCGCAGAAATGCAAAATATCAAACGCGCGATGACAGAACAGTCAAGGCATTAAAGAGCAATCCACGGACCTGCTGCGCGGCGGTGATCTAAGCATCGCGATCTAGACTGCGAGGCTGCCTGCGTTGCGAGGCGCTCGCAGCTGCAATGCAAGCAATGCTGCGTGCAACAACGGCCTCGCGATCGCGGACGCCGGGCGCGGGGGCGGCGGGGCTTATGGCAGAAGCGGTGGAGAATACGCTGTTCCGGCCGGGCCAAAGAGGCCTTTGCTGATTTCCCGCTTCGATGGCGTGATCGAGCCAGGCGCAAACTCGACGACTACGCTGGTCCCATTGTCAGTCACATAGAGATAGCCTTTTTTGTCGACTGTAACCGCGAACGGATCGTCAATGTCCTGCGTGATCGTCTGATAAGGCTGACTCTGGCCGGAGCGATACTCCTGTACGTTGTTCTCGGTAAAATTGGTTACGTAGAGCGTGCCAGTGGCGTCTACAGTAATGCCTACCGGAGAAACGACGCCGTCGGTGATGGTCCTGCTGGGCGATTTGCTGCCGGACGGATAGACGACGATGGTTCCGGGGCCGAAAGTGTCGTCCCGCCCCGAAACGTCGGTGACATGGTTGGCGACGTACATGGTCCCAGAGTGGTCGATCGCGATGCCGTCCGGATAGATGATGCCTTTCGTGATAAGTGAGTGTGGTTTTGTCGAGCCTTTCTCATATTCCGCGACGTTAGGGCCACCGATGTTCGTTACCCAAAGGTTTCCGTTGCTATCGATCGTGCAGAAGGCTGGCGTATTGATACCCTTCTTAATAATCTTGGACGGCTTCGTCTTACCGGCGGGAAATTCTGTTACCCAGCCCGGCCCGGCCGGTTCGTTGACGACGTAGAGCGTCCCATCACTGTCGATGCAGTCGCCCGTCGGGGCATCCACGTCAGTCGAAATAACTTCTATTGGGCCTGGGTCTTTGCCGTTCGCACGATATACCTTAACATTATCGTAGCTAGAGATGTTGCCAACGTAAAGCAATGGCGCCGAATGCCCATTTCTGATCTGCTGCGTTCTTATCGCCCAACTTTGCGGCGTCATGCCCGGCACGCCGATCGGCGTCTGCGATCCGCCGCAGTCTGCGGGTGCACTGCGACCTTATGTGAGACAAAGAGTTAAGCTGGGGTTGAGTGCAGTAGGTTGTTCGAGCTGCGCCGCCTCAAACTCTGCCGGAGGGACGTAGCCCAGAGCCGAGTGCAGCCGCTTCCGGTTGTACACGATCTCGATGAAGTGCCCGATCGATCGCCGGGCGTCGCTCACGCTCTCATATTCTTTGACGTAGACTTCCTCGTACTTTAGTGTCTTGATGAATCGCTCGCACTTCGCGTTGTCGTAAGGCGTTCCGGCGCGGCTCATGCTCGGTCGAATGCCATGTTCGGTGAGCAGCGCGACGTACTCGGTGCAGGCGTACTGCACGCCCTGATCGGAGTGGTGGACCAGACCCAGCGCCGGCTGCCGACGTCGCAGCGCCATCTTGAGCGCGTCGATCACCAGCTCCGCGCGCAGGTGCGTCATCAGCGACCAGCCGACGCAGTAGCGGCTGAACGCATCAAGAACCACGGCCAGGAAGACGAACGTCGAGCGCAGCCGCACATACGTGAGATCTGCGACCCAGAGTTGGTTGATTGCTGTCGGAACCAGCTCGGCAGCGAGGTTGGGGTAGCGTGGGAAGCCATGTTTGGGCGACAACCAGCGACGCACCGTTTTGCGCGAGGCGATCAGGCCATCGAGTTTCATCAGCCGACGAACCCGCTTCTCGTTGATCTCGATGCTGAGCACGCGGCGCAGCGCCTTGGTCATCGGCCGGTAGCCATACCACGGCGTCTCGGTCACGATCTCGTGCATCGCCGTTCGGACCGCCATGTCGCTCTCCGATTCCCGAGTTCGCGAGCGATAGAACGTCGGGCGGCTGATACCGGCGACGGTGCAAAGGCGCGTGATCGGCAGGCCATATGTAAGATCACTGCGGATCAGCTCGACTATCGCCTGCCGTCGCTCTTGCGGTCGAGCTCCTTGAGCGTGGCGTTGAGTTTTTTTAAAAAGCGGTTTTCGATTGTCAGCTGGCCGATCGTGCGCTCGAGTTCGGCGACGCGGGCTTCGTCGGTGTACGCATTCCCGTGTCCGGCGAAGGCGCGGTCACCGTATTTGTGCTCTTGGCGCTTCCAGAGGCGCAGGGTTTCCGGATGGACGCCGTGCTTGCGGGCAGCTTGCGTGATCGTTGCGCCGGCATCGAGCTCAGCGAGGACGCCGAGCTTAAACTCCTTGGTAAAAGTTCGTCGGTTGCGAGCCATGGGTTCCCCTTTCGGTGGGAGAACCCAGCTTAACTTGGTGTCTCATTTCCGGGTCGCAGTGCAAACTGGCCAGTGCATCTGTCGCGTCGGTAAGCGGTGTCGAGCCAACGAGCGTTCCCGTTGTTCCGCTGATCTGGAACCGGAGAATATAAGGCTTGACGGCTTGCCCGACGGCGAGATATTTTCCGTCCCACTGCACGCCGCTGAGCCATCCAATCTCGTAGTTGAGGTTGAGGGTTAGCAGCGACTTGCCACCGCGCGGAAGCTCCGCGACTATGGGCACTTCATACCCACCGGGGTACTTTCCATCGACGAAGAGATCGTCGGCGTTGTCGTAACCACAGTAGGCGTAGTTGAGAAAGTTGGAATCCGTATAGATTCGCGGTTTGCCCTTTGCCTTACGGTAGACGGCGACGCTGGCGCCTTGCCCTGCCGTGGTTCCGTAGTTGGTAACGGCGAGATCGCCATTGGTTGGATCGACCGCACACGAGAAGGGGTTGGTCCCAGGCACCGACAGCGTGCGAATCGGCTGCGTGCCGCCATGCGCGAATTCGACGATGCTGTGTCCGCTGGCGGCGGCGTTGGTAACGTAGACGTCACCGTTGGCATCGGTGCAATCGCCGCCTGGGTTGCTAAGGCTGGTGATCTGCCCTTCCAGAACCCCTTGCGGATACGAGTATGCATCGATGTAGCCTTCTGAGTTCACGGTTGGGTAGACGATGTAGAGCAGGTCTTTGCTCTTCGCTTCGGGCAACATCCACGATCCCGCGCGATCGTGCTGCGTTGCGGTTGCGCGGCTTTGCGCCATCGCGCTCGACGCGCCGATCGGCGGCTGCGGGCCGCCGCACGCCGTGAGCAGTGCGGTCGCCAACGCAGCTGCGTTTCGACCTAAAGCCAAGCTCACGGCCTTGCAACCCACGATATTGTCACCAGTCCGTTATCCTCGAAAGCACCGCCGCCGGGACGATTGGAGCGTTTTGTCGCTCCGCATTCGATGAACGATGAATCACCTCCACATCTCCGACCGTCTTTCCGTTAAACTTCTTCCTCGCATAACGAGCGCGAGCAGCGTCGTTCCTACCGGATCGCCAGTTGCACCGGACCGGCGCCCGCTGCAAACGGCGATCCCTTCACAGGTATCAAGGCGCCACTTCGCTTGATCGCGTAGGCGGAAATACTACCGGAAGCACTTCCCCAATACGCGTTGGCGACGTAGGCGAACTTGCCCGTGGGATCGATCGCCACTCCGTACGGGTCAGTGCCCGCTGCAAACGGCGACCCCTGCACCTGGGTCAAAACCCCGCTGCTCGGGTTGATGACGTACGCGGAAACAGTGTTAGAATGTTCGTTGACCACGTAGAGGAACGGGCCCGCCGGATCAATCGCTACTCCGAACGAGCCGGAACCCGCTGCAAACGGCGACCCCTGCACCTGCGTCAGCACGCCGCTGCGCACATTGATGGCATAGGCGGAAACACTGCCGGAATCAAAGTTGGTCACATAGGCGAACTTGTCGAGCGGATCGACCGTCACACCCCACGGATAGTTGCCCGCTGCAAACGGGGACTTTTTCAATTGCGTCAAAGCGCCGGTACTCTTGATGGAATAGGCAGAAACGTTCTCGCCATAACCATTGGCTACGTAGGCGAAGGCACCGGAGGGATTAACGGCCACTTCCGCCGGGTTGGCGCCTGTTCCAAACGGGGAGCTCTGTACCTGCGTCAAGGCACCGCTTTTCGCGTCGATGGCGTAGGCGGAGACGTTGTTGGAATAAAAGTTCGTCACGTAGGCGAACTTGCCCGAAGGACCGATCGTCATTTCCCATGGCTCGGAGCCGCCCGATGCAAAGGGCGACCCCGTCACCTGCGTCAAGCTACCAGTACTCGCGTTGATAGCATAGGCGGAAACACTGTCTGACCCGACATTCGTTACGTAGGCGAACTTGCCAGTCGGATCAACCGCTGCTCCCCACGGTTCGGAGCCTGCTGCAAACGGCGACCCTTTCACCTGCGTCAAGCTACCAGTACTCGCATTGATCGCGAAGGCGGAAACATTGGCGGACCCATCGTTGGTCACGTAGACGTAATGAACGGTAGCGCCGGCTGGGCGCGCAGCGCGCGCCCAGCTCTTCTGCGTGTAGGTCGTGGAAGGCGGTAAAGTGCCCGGCGCGCCGATCGGCGGCCGCGATCCGCAGCCCGTCAGCGTTGCCGCAGCGACGCAGCTGCATAGCGCCATGCGGCTAAAATCTAAGCTGTTCATTTGCCTTGCTCCTCGCTCCGTGAACTAACCCATAGGATTTGCCGCGGGATACTACAAAGGGCGCCCTCTCCAGTCCCGGTTCCGCTTACTACGGGGGTCCCCCGCACGCCGAAACAATTGCGAGTGCAACGACAGCGCCGGCGCACGTAAGGAAACCGGGGGTATTCATTAACCGTGCTCCTTGATGAAGTAGACTATTTCTTCGCTGCCGTCACGCCGAGCGGTTCGTCGAAGTTCCCCGTAAAGACCGCAATCGGTGAACCGCCGGCCGGGTATTTGAAAACCTCGCCGTCGTTATTTCCCGCGTCGCCGCAATACAGCAGGCCCTTAACGATCCACGTCTGCGCGCAGTCGCTAGCCCCGGTGAACTGTACGGTGTTCTCCAACGTCGCCGTCGTTCCACTAACCGTGTACTGATACGTCTCGTTCGTGAGCTGATCGAACACGGTGAGGTAGGTGCCATCCCACTGCACCGAGCCAGGAAACTCCGGAGAGTTGCTCGTTTTGATCGTAACGAATTTGCTGCTGCCATTCGGAAGCTCGACGAGTGTGAAATTATAGCTCTTGCCGAAACCGTCGGCAAAGAGATTGCCGCTGGGATCGTAGCCGTCGAAGTATTCTTTGGCCAACGGCGTATTGTACACCGTACCCGAGCCGGTCGCGTTCTTGAAGATCACCACCTGACCGCCGGGACCGTAAGAATTACCCAACAGGATTCCGACTGCAAGATCGCCGCTGGTATTCATGGCGCAGCTGGATGTGAACGTGTAGTTAAGAAACAGGCTCTTGAGCAGTTTGTCTGGAACCTTGTATTCGTTAATCAGGTCGTTCGTACGCCCGGGGTTCCAGACAATCTTCTTCCCATAGCCGTACAGAACGTTGGTGCACCCTTGGCCGCCGGCGCCATAAATCGTACCGATCTGCTGAACGCTCTTTGGATAGTCGAAAATGCCGGCGTAGGAATCGTAGAAGTTGAAGATGTACTCGTAGTCCTTTGACTTCGATCTATCCGGTACAAGCTCTGCGTAACGCGGCAGTGGGTTCAGCCTCGCCGCCGTTACCGGCCTCCCGTTCACGAACAGCGTCCTACCTACGTAGGTCGCATTGAGCGTAGCGGCTGACGGCGCGACCGTCGAGCCGCTCCCGCACGCCGAAACAATTACGAGTGCAACGACAGCGCCGCCGCACTTAAGTAAACCAGGGGTGTTCATTAACCTTGCTCCTTTGAAGTAGATATCAGGCGTCGCGCTCGGCTTCTTGCAATGTGAGGCTTAGTTACGAATCAGCACGCCGAATAGCAACACCGGTGTCCATTGGGTTTTCGACTGAAGGTGGCCTGGTTCCGTGGAGAGTTTTTGGTTAGCCTAGCCCGGTGGAGGCTCCCAAATCTCGATCGCGTTGCCCTCCGGGTCATGCACCCGCGCAAAGCGGCCGGTTTCCGGCGTGTCCCAGCTTGGATCGGTCAGCACCTCAATGCCCGCGCGTCGCAAATCGGCGAGCAGCGTATCCAGATCATCCACTCGCAAATTGATCATGAACTGCTTGTCGGCGGCGAAATAATCGGTATCGGCGGCGAATGGCACGAACACCGTGGGCCCTGCCTGCTGGTGCCAGATCGCCTCCTCGGGGGCGGTAAGGCCGAAATGGGTGCGGTACCACGCTGCCAGCGCCTGCGGATCGCGCGCCCTAAAGAAAAACCCGCCAATGCCGGTTACTGCCATAACTACAAGTCTTCCGGCTCCGAACTTGCTTTGAACAGCATGGGCCGAATATACACAGAGGCGACCAACGAGGCGCAGACTAGGAGCCAGATTGCGAGGAGCGTCGGGCCCCCGCTAAGGTGCAACCGTATCGCTAATAGCGCGAGGACTGCACCTAGCAGGCCAACGAAAAGGTACACGCCGGCTTGGAAGTGTTTTCGCTGAAGCACCGATTGCGATTGAAACCAGGTTTGATACCGCCGTAGCCAGAGCGGCTTGATAAGGTCGCCCACGACAACCATCGCTACCAATAGCGCGACGAATGGTCCAAACACCAACACGAGCGCCGCCATAGTACAATCGTTTCGCGGCACGCCGCATAATTTCTTTGCTGGCGGTAGGCTAGCCCGTCCTCGGGCCATTGCGCTCCTCTCGCTTCAAAGATGCGCTTCGCAGAGGGGGAGTCAGTAGTTCCGATCCGCGGTGCACGCGAGGTAGTTGAGGGGCGAAGGATCGGCTGTCTAATCGCGACCCCGCGACAGGTTACTAAAGCTTCCCGGGCATAGACTCGCCCGTGGCTTTCTCTTCGCTCATGCTCTTAGTGGCAACCGTAACAATGATCGGGTTCGGTGTAAACTTGGCTATACGGGGCTTTCGCAGCAAGCGTTGGGAGCTACTGGTGATCGGAGTTGCCCTTGCCGTCGGCGGCGGCTACTTAGGCGTCTCCCTGTACCTCCTGATTTTGTGCTGGATGGGTATCGGTTGTATCTAGGGCCAAGTAAGGGGGCCTGAGCCCCGAAAACTAGGCCAGGGATAATTGTGGAATCTCACGTTTGAACTCATCCGCACCTGGGATTCTGGTGGGTCTTCCACAGGATCGTCGCGATGTTCGTCGCGACGCATCGGAGCGCGCGTCGCTGTGATCAACCACATTCCGAGCGGCTGTCCTTAGTCAAGAGCCGCGCGATCGAGCTAGAGCCCGTGGAGCTTCTCGCGGAAGGGACCGTACGGCCCGACCGCCCCGATCTTTACTCTTCCATCGCCGAGTGAACTCGTGTAGGGGTAGAAAGCGGGGAAGGGTGGACTGGATCCTCCTCTCATTTTGAATATCGTTCCTGAAATTTTAGCGGTTCCTGATGTTATCGTGAACGACTCCCCGAAAGACCAAACGCAATAAAAATAGCAAAAATTATAACTCCCGTTAGCGGTAAAGGTTCCGGGATATGGGCCCGTTGCCGTTCCGCCCGCTTTAAAGTCACAACTCCCAGATAGTCCGGAATGGCTCCTTTTGCAATGGCCCTGGGCCTCCGCAGTGAGAAGTTCAATTCTCGAAGAGTCAGGTTTTGAGTCTTCAAGTGCGGTGCGACTTGCGGAAGCGATCACGTCAATAGTGCGCCTCCCGTTGAGCGGCGCCTGCGCAGCGGGGTTTGGGAACTGGGCCGATCCGCCGCAGCCTGCAAGCATCGCGGCGCCAGTGCAAACGCTTAAAGCGTAACGGACGCGTGAGATCGTCTTCATAACGGTGCTCCACTACAAGCACGCGAAGTGCTTGGCTTTGAACTGCGTTAGTTACAATGGCGGCGGGATGCATTTGCCGGCTGTAACGCGGCACACGGACATGCCCGCAGGGTACGTACCTGCAGCAAACGGCGATCCCTTGACTTTCCTCAGGGCGCCGCTGGCCGTGATGGTATAGGCGGAAATGTTGTTCGAGCCATTGTTTACGATATATGCAAACCTGCTTGTGGAGTCGACTGCCCCATATCGGGGAGAATCGCTTGGAGGTCCATCCTTAAATGGCGACCCCGCCACCGGCGTCAGTGCGCCTCTGGCCGAGTCGATGGTATAGGCAGAAATATTGGAGAAGGTTTTGAGGGGCGCGTTGGGCACAAAGGCGAACGCGCCCGTAGGAGCAATCACCACATCTTGAGGACCGTAACCCTCCGCAAACGGCGATCCCGGCAACGGCCTCAGCGCGCCGGTTGCCGCGTCGATTGTATAGCCGTAGAGATTATCGGACCCATAACTGGCCACATAGGCGAACTTGCCATTGGGGTGCACCGTAACGCTATAAGGATTGAAGCCCGCAGCGAATGGTGACCCTTTTACCGGCGTTAGTGCGCCGCTAGCCGCGTTGATCGCGTAGGCGGAAACGTTATTGGAACCAAAGTTGGCCACATAGGCGAACTTGCCCACGGGATCGACTGCTACCGAGAAGGGCTCGTGGCCCGCCTTAAACGGCGAGCCGTTCACCGGTGTCAGCGCGCCGCTGTTCGCGTCGATGGCATACGCGGAAACGTTATCGGATCCAAGGTTGGCAACGTAGGCGAACTTGCCCGAAGGTTCGACCGCGACGCTAACGGGACCGGTGCCCGCAGCAAACGGCGAATCTTTGACCTTTTTTAGTGCGCCGTTCGTTGCATCGACAGTATAGGCAGAAACGCTGTTGGAGCCAAAGTTGGCAACGTACGCGAACTTGCCCGTTGGGTCGACCACGATTCCATAGGGATCAGTACCAGCGCCAAACGGCGACCCTCCAAGCGGCGTCAGCGCGCCGCTCGTCGCGTCGATAGCATACGCGGAAACATTTTTGGAACCAAAGTTGGTGACGTAGGCAAACTGAACAGCGACATCGCGGCCACTACGCTCACGCTCGACCGGTTGGGTTGCGCCGGACGAGCCAAGCGGTAACGCCTGTGAGCTCGGAGTCATGTTGGAGCATCCCGCGATCAGCGCTGCGAGCACGGGGATCGCCGCACGATTCGCGGCCGCTAAAGATAGACGCATGGTGCCGAGTCTCCCTTCATTCTTAGGCTTCACGTTCAGAACGCGACGATGCCGTTGGGGGTCCCCCAGCCGGTTGGGCCGGAGTACGTTCCGAACCCATCGGTTCCGGCAGTGCAGAGGTAGCTGCCGCTTAAGCGAGGAGGGCAGTCGTTGTTGCCGCTACTGATGACGTGCAGGCCCTCTTGGAGCTTCTTTTTGCTTAGCGTCCAGAAGATTTTGCCGCCGTCTTGTTTGGTGGCGTTGCCCGCAAGCCCGAACACGCCGGCAACAATAGGCGACGCAACGCTCGTGCCTCCGACGGTGAACCAGCCGCCGTAGCCGTAGCTGTCATACTCCGCGACGTTCCAGGCGACGGCCGCCACATCGTTGGTTGTCCGTCCCGAGCAATCAGGATCGTGTTGCCAAGACGGCTTGGCGACTTTCATTGCGCAGCCGCCGCCCGTGTCGGACCAGACGACTTCGCTATAAATTGAACCGCTTCTCGATAGGATCGTGCCGCCGACCGAGACGACGGTTGGGAACGCCATCGGCGCTCCGACGCCGTAGGCATCGTCCCACGCGTTGGCAACGTAGGTTACGCCCGGGGTATCGAAGTCTTTTGGGTCAAGGCAGCTCGTCGTCGGGCGGCATAACCAGCTGTTGGTGGTGATGTGGGCACCCAGCGTCACGGCTGCCGTTTCAGCCTTTGCGAGATTGGCATCGTGATCGTTGTTTGCCTCGATCAGATAGATCGTGCAGTTCGGACAGCTGGCCGAAATCATCTCGACGTCGAGGTCGATCTCTCTGCCCCAGCTCATATTGCCTTTGGGATAATGACTCTGTTGCCCGTCCTGATTGTACTTATATAACTTCGCCTTCGGTAGACCGTAATGCCGGCGGTACACCGCGAGGTCTGAGGCGACGTTGGGGTTGTCGTAGGCATCTACGATCGCCACGATCTGTTCGGAGCCTTTGCTCGACGAGGGGAGGTTGTAGGCCGCCTCGATATCTCGCGCGCCCCATCCCGGCTCTTTGTCCTGAGGGCTCTTGTTTAAGATCAGCAGCTCGCACTGCGCCTGCCCGGGCGGGACGTCTGGACAGGCCCGATGCGCGAGGTTCTGCGCCTGCCACTGCGGGATGGGATGCGTTTCTGAGGCTGATTGTCCGATCGTCGCCGGCAGGCCGGAGCCGCCTACGTTGCAGCCCGCGATTACGAGCGCGGCAACGAACGGCGCGACCAGTTTCATGGTTCCGTGCATGAAAGCTCCCTTCGCAAGCGCGGCAAGGCGCATGGCCTCGTCGCAAAGCAATCATGACGGCGCACAGAGGCCGTAACAAGGCACAACAACCCGCACAACTTGCCGGCGCTCGGCCCCTGCGGGTGCGTCCGGGCTCGGCCCGAACCCTACCAAATGCCGTGGAAAACGAGGGCCGAGGAGCCGGCCCGCCGGAATTCGGAACGCTCCTGCGGAGCTTTCGGCTCACCGCAGGACTCTCGCAGGAGGCTCTAGCCGAGCGCGCCGGGATGAGCGCGCATGGCGTCAGCGCGCTCGAACGTGGATATCGCCGCACGCCGCAACGCGGAACGCTCGCGCTCTTGTCCGGTGCGCTGGCGCTTAGCGACGAGCAGCGCCGGGAGCTCGAGGCCGCCGCCGCGCGTTGGGTGTTGCTGTGCGACGGGGGGAGAGCCTCGGTCCTCGTCGGCCCCTGGCCCGACACGTCCAGCTCGAGTCTGCCGCTCTCGTTGACCAGCTTCGTCGGGCGCGAACGCGAGCTCGACGAGATCGACGCACTCGTGCGCGAGCATCGGCTGGTCACGCTCACCGGAAGCGGAGGAGTCGGCAAGACCCAGACCGCGCTGCAGGTCGCGACCGCGCTCGGCGATGCCGGTGCCGTTTGGTTCGTCGGACTAGCGCCGCTCAGCGATCCCTCGCTGGTGCCGACAGCAATCGCCTCGGCGCTACGCGTGCAGGAAGTGCCCAATCGTCCGCTGCTCGAGACGCTGCTCGAGTATCTCAAGAATAGGACGCTGCTGCTGCTGCTCGATAACTGCGAGCATGTCGTTACGCAAGCTGCGACGGTTGCCCACACTCTGCTGGCGGGCTGCCCGCGCGTTCGGATCCTTGCGACCAGCCGCGAACCCCTGCGGTCCTCGGGCGAACACACCTACCGGCTACCGTCGTTGAGCCCGGGCGATTCCGTCACGCTCTTTTGCGATAGGGCTCGCGCCATCGACCACCGCTTCACGCTGACCGACGAAAACTCGCCTGCAGTGGCCGAGCTCTGCCGGCGCTTGGACGGCATTCCGCTGGCGATCGAACTGGCCGCCGCCCGAGTGAACTCGCTCTCTCTCAAAGTGCTCGCGGAAAGGCTTGAGGACCGCCTTCGAATTCTCGCCGGCGGCGAACGCACCGCGCTGCCCCGGCAGCAGACGATGCGCGCGGCGATCGATTGGAGCTACGACTCGCTCTCCCCGCCGGAGCAACGCGTCTTCGAGCGCCTCTCGATCTTCGCCGGCGGCGGCACGCTTGTTAGTGCAGAAGCGGTCTGCGCCGGCGAGGATGTCGCCATGGCTGACGTAGTTAACGTCATCTCATCGCTCGTCGATAAGTCGATGGTCAACGCCGATTTTGACGGAGCTGAACCGCGCTATCGTCTGTTAGAGTCGTTCCGGCAGTACGGGCGCGAGAAGCTCGCGGCGCACGGTGAAACGGAAATCGTTGCGCATCGCCACGCGCGTGCGTGTCTCGAGCTTGCCGAACAACTTGATCGCGCCTACGACACCGAGCTTGAAGGAGTCTGGCGAGACAAAGCCGAGCAGGAGTTGGATAATTGGCGAGCCGCGCTCGAGTGGTCACTGGGCGCGCGAGCCGACGTTGCCCTGGGGCAACGATTGGCGGGGGAATTAGACCCCGCGTGGCCTTTCTTCGCGCACCTCGAAGGGCAGCGTTGGGTCTCGTCAGCGATCGAATGCATTGATGAACGAACGCCGTCGAAGGTGGTTGCAAAGCTCAATTATGCGCAGGCGGGAATCGCTTCGGAGCTGGGCGAGTTCGACGTTGAGCTTACGAGTAGTCAAATCGCTCTTGAGCGGTACGTCGCCCTCGGCGATGCCCTCGGAATCGCACGCTCCCAGCATTCAGCGGGCACTGCACTCCTACGGTACGGGCGGCTTGCGGAGGCGGAGTCGCTGTTGCGCGAAGCACTGGCGGGGGCGCGCACGCTGGGCGCTCACAGGCTACTCGCTCATGTGCTGCGCCAACTCTCTGTGGTCCACCGATTCAATGGCGACTTGGCCGAGGCGCGCGCCCCCGCGGCCGAGGCACTCGCCATTTATGAGGCATTGGGCTGCGAGCGCGACAGAGCGAAGATGATTGCGTTTGTTCTCGCCAGTCTCGAGTTTCATGCGGGCAACGCCGAACTGGCTCTCATGCGCGCATCTGAAGGGCTCGCCGCTTTTCGCGCGCTCAACTACACTCAGTCCAACGCAAGACTCCTCTGTAACATGTCAATTTTTCTCATCTATTTAGGTCGGTATGATGAGGCAGTGGGTCACGCTCGCGAGGCGCTCGACCTTCCAAGCGAGCAGCAATCGGCCGACTCGGTCGTGCTCGCGTTGCAGGCCATCGGAACGGTGACAGCGCTTTGGCCGCGAGGCAGCGCGAAGCACCGCTCTAAGGCATGTGTGCGGGCCGCGCGGCTCTTGGGCTTCGTCGACGCTCAGCACCCCCGCGAAAAAATTTTGTCAAGTGCCGAGCAGCGACTAGACGATCAGACGTTTGGCGCGTTACGCGACGCGCTAGGCGTCGATGCGGTCGCGGACCTCATGGCCGAGGGTGCGCTGATGACCCAAGAGCAGGCCGTAAAGGAAGCGCTGGCGCTATAGTTCCAACTTCGGTCTTCTACCCCAGCTCGCTAACAATTTCGTTAGCGCGCCGGAAGCCTGCGCGCTAGCGATCCGGTTCCTTTTCGCAGCTTTTTGGCTGCTCCGCGGTCGTTTCGCGGCGTCCGCCGAGAACTATTTCTTCGGCAAAAACGGCGGCGAGTACGCCGTTCCTTCGGGGCTGTCGAGGTCTTGCGTGATCGAATTTGAGGACGGCATCGTAGAACCGGGCGCGTATTCGACGATGCTGTTGCCGAAGTAGTTGGAGACGAACAGCTCGCCCTTTTTGTTGACGGTTGCGGCAGCCGGGTAGTAGAGGCCCGACGTAATCGTCTGATACGGCTGGCTTTGGCCGGCGAGATACTCGGGGACGGTATTATAGGTCAGGTTCGTGACGTAGAGCGTCCCCTTGGCATCGACGGCGATGCCGCACGGATCCGTGATTCCGTCAGTGATCGTCATTGTGGGCGACGTGCCGCCGGGTGGATAGACTTGAACGTTGGTGCCCGAGCCGCCGGAGCGATTCGAAACGTACATGGCACCCTTTCGATCGAAAGCAATGCCGATTGGCGAACTGATCCCGTCGGTGATAATCGTCGAGGGGGTCGTCGAGCCTTTTGGATACTCGGTGACGTTGAGGCCGCCGAGGTTCGTCACCCAGAGATTGCCCCTACCGTCGATAGCGCAGAAGGCCGGGATGTCGAGGCCCTGCGTGATCGTTTGAAACGGCGAAGTGTGACCCGCTTTGTATTCGGGAATAGAGTTGGCATTTTCGTTGACGACATAGAGCGTCCGGCTTTTGTCGAGACAATCGCCGGTTGGAGCGGCGATGCCGTCGGTAATCGTAGCGCTCGGACTTGGATTGTTGATCTTCGGATTGTAAATTTCGACGGTACTGTTCGAGTAATTCGTAACGAAAATCAAAGCCTGCTTGGCGTCGTATCGCACCGAGCCGCGGGCGCGTAGCTCGACTGACGGCGGCGACTGCGTCAAGTATCCTGCAACGCTCGCGTTTGGGGCAAGCGCTGCTGAGGAGCCGGTTCCGGGCGTGGCCGGGGACGCGGCGTTCTGCGCACTCGAGCAGGCGGTTAGAGTAACGGCGATGACGCCCGCAGCTATGCGAGCAGGCTGGTGAGTGGGGCGCATACTCTTTCTCCTCGTCGGATTGACTTGAGCCGGGCGGAGTGCTTTCGCCCGGTCGCCGGTGCGACCTTGCCATCGTCCTGAGGAGTTCGTTTCGGGGGGCCGAATGGGCCGGTCTACTTATGCGCCACACCTCGCGGGGGATTGCCGTCATCGGCATGCACCGCAGCGGCACCAGCGCCGTCGCCCGCGGTCTTCAGGCGCTCTCAGTCTACCTAGGCAACGATTTTCTCGACGCGCAGCCTGAGAATCCGACCGGCTATTGGGAAGATCGCGGCGTCGTCGAGCTCAACGAGAGAGTCCTCAAAACGCTGGGGCTGAGATGGGATGGCGTCGCCCCAATAGATCCGCGCCGGTTCGTGGGATGGCGGATCTGGAGGCTGCGCCGAGAGACGATCCATTATCTGCGCAAGCGCTTTACGCACCAGCCCATCTGGGGCTTCAAAGATCCTCGTACCATGCGGCTCTTGCCGTTTTGGCGACGCGTGCTAAGCGACTGCGACGTGGACGACGCCTATCTGCTCGTGAGTCGGAACCCCTCGAGCGTGGCGGCCTCGCTCCATGCGCGCCAAGGCATGGATCTCGAAACCGCGCAGCGCTTGTGGCTCGTTTACGTCATGCCGTTCCTCGGCACGATCTCCGATAAGCCGCTGGTCGTCGTCGATTACGATCTGCTTATGGGCGATCCCCGCGGTCAGCTCGAACGGATCGCGCGCAAGCTGGAAATATCCGCCGATGCCGTTGAGGTCGACCGCTTCGCTGCGGATTTTCTCGATGCGAAGCTGCGTCATACGCTCTTTTCACCTGCGGAGATCGATGCGGGCAGCGAGCTCGGACGGTTGACGCGCGACGCATACGTGCTGCTATACGAGCTGGCCGCCGATCGACGGCAGCCTGATTCCGCCTTTTGGTCTGCGTGGGAAAGAATTAGACTGTCCTTCGACTCCGCCGCGCTCAGGATGACAAGGGTGCACGACGTAGAAAACGCTTCGCGTGGCTAGACATCGAGTCGCAAAAGTCTCAGAGTTAGCGCCGGGGACCACCCGGCGCGTCGTCGTAGATTCGGTCGGGATCCTGCTCTGTAACGTCGAGGGCAAGATCTACGCCATCGAGGACGTCTGCACGCACGACGGCGGCCCGCTCGACCAGGGCGAGCTCGAAGGCGAGTGCGTCGTCTGCCCGCGCCACGGTGCAACGTTCGACGTGCGCACGGGAGACGCGCTCACGCTGCCCGCGGTGCTGCCGCTGATGACGTTCGACGTCAGCGTCGAAGGCGACGACGTCTTCGTCGATGCCTGAGCGCGCGTGAAACTTTTTGCGCGGCTTCTCGCAGCCGCGCTCGGGCTGGTCGCGCTGGCTGCGATCGCGTACGGGGTCAACGTATTGGTCGGCATGCGCGGGCACGCGAAATATGCCGGAACGATCTCCGGACTGCCGCTGCGGGCGCCGGTCTCGATCTTGCGAGACGATCGCGGCGTTCCGCACATCATCGCGCAGAACGATCACGATCTCTTCTTCGCGCAGGGATACGTCGAGGGTTCCGACAGGCTCTTTCAGATGGACGTGTTGCGGCGCTTCACGCTCGGCGAGCTCGCCGAAGTCTTCGGCTCGGGAGCGCTCGCCACCGACGAGGATCAGCGCGCGGTGCCGATTCGCGAAATCGTCGAAGGCCAGTGGCGCAACCTCGACCTCTCGTCGCGCAAAATCCTGGGCGCTTTCAGCGACGGAATCAATGCCGCCATCGAGCGCGAGCCGCTTCCCGTAGAGTTTCGGCTTCTGGCCTACCGGCCACGCCCGTGGACGCCGCAGGATTCGCTCGCCGTCGGAATGGCGACCGTGCTCGATCTCATCGACGATTGGAACGCGATCGCACCGCGCGATGCCGCGTATCGCCGAGGCGGAGTGAAGCTGCTCGACGCGCTCTTTCCGTTCACCGATCCCTGTTACGACGCGCCGGTGACGGCCGGTCTGCGCGGGATGGGTCCGGGCGCGCGCTGCAAACGTCGCATCGCGGAGCTCGTCAGCGCGCTCGCAGATGCGCGCGCGCCGGCCGGAAGCAACGAGTGGGCAGTCGGAGCGAACCACTCGCTTTACGGACGAGCGCTGCTTGCAAACGATCCGCATCTCGGCTTGGGCATTCCCGGCGTCTGGTATCTGGTCGATCTGCATTCGCCCCGCTATCACGTCACCGGCGCATCGCTGCCGGGGCTTCCGGCGGTCGTGCTGGGTCATAACGAACGCATCGCCTGGGGTGCAACCTCCGGCACGGTCACGTCGCTTTCGGTCTTCTCGCCGCCCGCCCACCTCGATCCGGCAGCGTGGCAGACCGAACACATTGCCGTGCGATTTCACCCGGCGGTATCGGCGCGATACTACCGTACGGCCCGCGAGTTCGGCGTAACGACCCACGACAAACGCTTCGTGCTGGTCCGCTGGAGCGGCTACGACGCACCCCTTTCTTCGGCGACGAACTTCATCGAGCTCGATCGCGCGCAATCAATCGAGGCGGCGGTCGCCGCGCTCGCAAACTTCCCAAACCCGACGCTCAACTTCGCTCTCGCCGATACGAGCGGCCGCGCCGCATACGTGCTGGCCGGTCAAATCCCCAACGACCCCGTGCGAGGCCGGTGGTTCCATCCCTCGAAGGATCTCGCTCGCTTTTATCCGATGATTGCCTTCGCTGCGTTGCCGAAAGTGGCGGCGGGGCGAAACGCGATCGTGTGGACCGCGAACAACAAGATGTACGACGAGCGATATCCGCTTGCGCTCAGCCCGCAGTTTGCGCCGCCGTACCGAGCCTATCGCATCGCGCAGCTGCTGCGCGCGCGGCGGCGGTACGACATACCCTACTTCACGCAGATGCAAATGGACTCACTCTCGCTGCCCGAACGGCAACTTGCCCAGTCGCTGGCACCCGCGATCCGGCGACGCGACGCCGCCCTCGGCGACGCGGCGGCAAGCTGGAACGGGGAAATGGACGGCGATTCGACGACCGCGACCGTCGTCGCGGGATTGCGGCTGCAATTAACGCAGCGGCACAACGGCCGCATGCCGACGCTGCTCGGCACCGCAGAGAAGATGGAGGCCCTGCCGCGCGCGATCGCATTGCCTTCGCCTGCGCCGTGGCGGATCGCCGGAGCGGTGCCGGTGCTACACTCGCTCTCGTCGCTCGGCGTCGACTTCCTCGACGGAACGGTCTTGCCCGGATATGGCGACGCGTTTACGCTTCACGTTCAGACGCCCGGATACTCGCAGAGTTTTCGGGCGGTCTGGGACGTCGGAAACTGGGATGCGGGCGGCATCACGCTGCCTCAAGGCGAGTCGGGCGAGCCCGGTTCCGGGCACTACACCGACGAGGCCGCGGCGTGGGTGCGAGGCAGCCTCTGGCCCCTTCCATTTGGCGATGCGGCCGTACAACGCACCGCCGTATATCGCGAGACCCTGTTGCCGTAAGCGATGCTAATCCGCGCGGCCAAACTCGACGACGTAGAGCGTATCGCGGCGCTCATGGTGCAGCTCGGGTACGAGGTGAGCGCCGAACACCTTGCCGGCCGCTTAGAGCGGCGCGGAGATCGGCGCGAAGTCTTCGTCGCGATCGGTGAAGACGACGTGATTGGCTGGGCGGCCGTTTGCGCCGACGAGCCGTTCGTCGAAGGCTACGGCGCACATTTGGAAGGACTCGTCGTTCACGAGTTAACGCGCAGCGCGGGGATCGGCGCGCGGCTTCTCGAGGCGGCCGAAGCCTGGGCTCGCGAACGCGGCTGCACCGTAATGCGGGTGCAGTCGAACGTGGTCCGCGAGCGGGCACACGCCTTCTATCAGCGAAACGGCTACGCGACGATCAAAGCACAATATCACCTACGCAAGCTGCTGGCGGAACGTAGTCCTGAATAGGGAGCCTGCGGCCGCCGTTACGATTACTTTGCGTCCGCGCGCGAACGCCACTGCGGCGTTTTCGTCCTGGCAGGCCGAGATGGCGATGGTTGCGGCAGGCTTCCCCGGCTTCATCAGCGCCGAGATAACCGCCCCGCCGGCCTCGGCGGACGCAACGGCCGCCTGGCGCAGCATCGCGCGCTTTCACACGCTCGAGGATTTGCGAGCGTGGCGCAATTCCGCCCAGCACCATCGCCTTCTTGACGACGCAAAATCGTTCGTTGACGCCGGCGATCCGGCGGCCCTATCCGAGCAAGAGTCGGAGGGCGGCGACGGCGAAGCCACGGTTTGCGAGGTCGTCACGACGCTCGTGAAACCCGGCAAGGAACGAGAGTACGCGCAATGGGCGGCGCGCATTCACAGCGCCGAGGCGCAGTTTCCCGGTTACCGCGGCTGGCTTCTTCAGCCGCCGGTTTCGTCCCAAGAACGTTCCTGGACGACGCTCGTTCGATTTGGGACCGCGCCGCAACTCGAGGCGTGGCTGAACTCCGGCGAGCGGCGCGGGCTACTGCGCGAACACGCCGAGTTGGTCGAATCGTGGGAGCATCATCGACTTCCCAGTCCCTTTGCAGGCTGGTTTCCGAACGACTCTGCGACCGGCAAATCTCCGGCGGTGTGGAAGCAATCGATGCTCGTCGTCCTCGTCCTCTTCCCGATCGTCATGCTGGAGCTGCGCTACTTGCGCCCGCTCCTCGGCGCACTCAATTCGGCGCCGGCAACGTTCATCGCAAACGTCGTTAGCGTCGCGCTCCTCGCGTGGCCGTTCATGCCGCTGGTGATCGGACGCATGAACTGGTGGCTCTCGCCGAGAAAGGATGCCCCACGCTGGATCGATCCGGCAGGCCTTCTGTTGGTGATCGCACTCTACGTTATAGAGATCGCCGTCTTCTCTCGCTTTGCTTGAAGGAGCTTCTCGTGGACGAACAAGAGAAAAAGTTTATGCGGCGCGCAATCGAGCTTTCGGCGAAAACGGCGCTCGTGGAGAAGGCAGGCGGCGTCTTCGGCACGGTCATCGTCGACAAGCACGGTGAGATTTTGGCGGAGGGCGCCAATCGCGTCGTCGCCGAGAACGATCCCACCTGGCACGGCGAGATGGAGGCGATACGAAAAGCCTGCAAACGAACGGGAAGCTTTAAGCTCGACGGCTGCACCCTCTACAGCAGCGCTGAGTGCTGCCCGATGTGCGCGGCCGCCGCATACTGGGCGGGGATCGAAAAAATCTACTTCGCCGCGACGGTCGGCGACGCGCTCGAATACGGGAACTTCGACGACTCGATGATCTATGCCGAACTCAAGAAACCGACGCTGGAGCGATCGATCCCCGCCGAGCAGATCCTGCGCGACGAAGCCGTCGAGGTCTGGAAAAAGTACAAGAATATGCCGGGAAGGGTGCAGTACTAAGACTAGCTGCCCGGAGGGAGGCTGAACGTCACGCCGTCGATCATGGCGTGGCTGCCGCCGCCGATAAATCCCTTGAATACGTTGGTCGGGTTTCCACCCGCCGGGTAATCCCAAAAGCGGATCTCGATCGCGCGCTTGTTCCGACGCCCGGTCGGCACGGCGATCTTCCCATTTGCGATCCATGATTGCGTGGCGCGGTTGCCGACGCCGTTGAGGTGGGTTCGGCCGACGACCCGCGCCGTTAATCCGGAGATCCCGATGCGATAGATCACGGGGTTCTCTCGGGTTTCGATCGCCAGATCTTTGCCGTCCCATTGAATCTGCTCGGCGAATTCAATCGGTTGCTTCAGCGCGACGCTCGCGAAGTCGCCGCTACCTCTAACGAGCTCCGCCAGACCGAACTGTGCACCGTTGTACCCGTCGACGAAAAGATTTCCACTGTCGTCGTACGCGCAATAGAGGAGCGATTTCAACGAAGCGTCGTGATAGGTCTTCCGCCTGCCGTGGGCCGGAAAGACGATGACCTCTTCGCCGCATTTCGAGATGCAGAAGACGACCGCGGCGAGATTCCTATTGGTTGGGTCGACCGAACACGAATAGGCCGTGCCGGGGACTTTGAAGGTCGCGATGGGCGAAGTGCCGCCGTGTTGGTACTCGACGACGCTCTTGACACGCGTGAAAAAGACGTCCCCGTTGCGGTCCGAACAGGTCCCGAAGGACGTTCCAGCGATCGTGGCCACGAGCTTGCCGGCCGGAAAGGTGAAGACGTACGAGGTTTCGTCGCCGCCCGCATAGACGAGTGCGCCCCGCAATGACGCGGGGAGCGACGCCGGCGGTGGCACCGAAGCGGGAATCTCACCGGGCGTTTGAAGTCCGCGGCAGCCCACCAGGGTGGCGGCGGCGACAGACGCGCCGATCAGGCGAGTAAGAAAGCTCCAACTGTTCACGTTCGCGCGAACCTTCTTCGATGCTTTCATTGACTACCTGCACGGTCGCTTGTGTTGCCGGAGGCGGAACATGGCATGCCGGCCGGGGCGCGAAATGAGAGCCCGGAGTGATAGCGATCCAGCGAGTTGAGAGCGAGTCGGACTTCGCGCGGCTCTACGATCTCTTCGTCGAGTACGAGGCCGATCTGCCGCCGAACCTTCGGCACGGCACGATACCGGAGCCGGCGGTGCTGATGCAATCCTACGCCGGTGCGAATGCTGCTTTTCTAGCGATCTCCGAAGGCGACGCCATTGGCTGCGTTGGGCTGCGCGAATACGACCTCGAGTCGGCGGCCGTGCTGCGCCTCTACGTCAAACCGTCGAGCCGCGGTTTGGGCGCCGCGCGATCGCTGGTGACGACGGCTATCGCGTTCGCACGAGCGCAGGGGCGCCGGCGCATCGTTCTCGATACGCATAAGGATGCGTTGAAGCCGGCCTACCGTCTCTACCGGTCGCTGGGGTTTGAGGAGTGCGAGCCGCTGGTCGCCGTCACCTACGAGTGCCCGACGTTCATGGAGTTAAAGATTTAGCCGACGATCGGATTTGAACCGATAACCTATCGCTTACGAAGCGATTGCTCTACCGTTGAGCTACGTCGGCATTCTGCCGCCGGCGAAGCGCAGCCCGTCCGTGCCGCCGGTCCTTCCACGATGTTTGGAGCGCCCCTTCCGCCGCCTCCCTCGGCCTTTGAGAGCGTTTTGATAGGCTGGCTGCCGCTCCCGCGCTATCATGAAACGATGAAAAGCCTTCCATTGCTTCTCCTTCTGAGCGTGCTTACCGTGCCCGCCAGCGCGCTTGCCGATCGGCCGCCAACATATCACGGTCCGCTTAGCGCCTCGGAGAGCGCCTTCGTCGCCGCCATGTCGAGCGACCTCATGGCCCGCTATCCCACCGCTGCCGACGCCGTGAAGGCCGGGTACGTTCGCTACACCGAGGAAGACGATACCGGTGCGATCAGCTATGCCAACTTTCAGTGGCAATCGTCCGACATTCACCATCCGAGCCAGCTTTGGTACGACAAGCACGGGCAGCTGCTCGGCGCGGACTACTCGGCATTGCTCAGTAGCAGTCCCGGGCGGCCGCAACTGTGGGGCGTCAACCCGGGCCGCTGGGTCGAGTTCGACAGCCACGTCCATTGGGTTACCAAGGATCCGGCAACGGGCCAACTGACCTACGACCAGTGGGCTTGGGACAAGGCGTTCGTCGCGGCCGGCGGCGATCCGGAGCACCCCAATGCGGCAACGGTCGTTGCGATGAAAAAGGTGGCGAACGCCGATCAGGTCGTCACTATCTTCCACTTCCCGGCGATATGGGATCTCATCGTGTGGGTGAAACCCAATCCAAACGGCGCATTCGCCTGGGAGAACCCTCTAGTAAAGCCTTGAGGAGATTTAGGGAACCTCTGATTAATCCGCTGTACCGATCGCAGCGAGCAGTTTCGCCGCAGGCCGAGGCGCGCCCGAGGGAGCATAGCAGAGCGCTCTGTGACTGAGGGCGCAACGAAGGAGCTGCGGCGAAACTGCCGCTGCCCGGAGGGTTTGGCCGCAAAGCCGCCATCTGCGTTGTCGAAGGCTCGGTCACAGGCTGCTGCGAGTATGCTTCCTCGCCATCTCCTAGCATCTGACGGCTTTGCGGTCCAAACGATCAGTACATGGGATTAATCAGAGGTTCCTTAAATTTCCGTATCGTGAAACGTGCCTCGGCGCGCGCTCTCGTCGAGCTCGAGGTCGTCGAGAAAATAATAGACGATCTTTCGGTCGTCGAACCCGACCTTCGCCAATGAACGCCCGCCGATCTCGACGACCTCGTGGACGTGGCCGGCGCGCCCGGCATACTCGTAGTTCACGGCCGTGTAGCTGGGATCGTCCGGCTTTGGGCGCGGCGTCGCCTTAACGCCCCGCAGCGGCGTACGGTGTCGGTGCATGCGGCGAGGTTCGACGGGCTTGCGTGCGAAGCATCGCTCATGATCATTGAGTATCGAGGGAAGCGGCCGAAGGTCGACCCGTCGGCCTTCGTCGCGCCGAGCGCCGTGTTGATTGGCGACGTCGAGGTCGGTCCGGAATCGAGCATTTGGTTCGGAGCGGTCCTGCGCGGCGACAACGGACCGATCCGCATCGGCGCGCGCACCTCGATTCAGGACAACGCGGTGGTGCACGTGAGCGAAGACGGCGGCACGTACGTTGCCGACGACGTGACGGTCGGGCACTGCGCCGTCATGGAAGACTGTCGCATCGATCGTCACGCACTGATCGGAAGCAACGCGACGCTGCTCAACGGCTGCAGCGTCGGCGAAGGGGCTTTGGTTGGCGCGGGGAGCGTCGTCGCTGCGCGCGCGGCAATTCCGGCGCGCGTCGTTGCGGCCGGGGCACCGGCGACGGTCAAGAAGGCGCTCGAAGGCGAGGCGGCTTCGTGGATCGAGACCGCCTCCGACGAATACGTCAAACTCTCGCGCCTCTACCTCGCCCAAAGCATCGGAGTGCTCGAGGACCAGCGCTCGACGATCTAGCCGTTATGCCGGATGAGCGGACGTCCAGATCAGAATTGTATTGAGCGCTAGGATCGCAACGGCTGCTCCAATCGCAAGCGCCGTGACCCAGCGTCTGTTGACCATCGTGCCCATCGTCTTCTCTTGCGCCGTCAAATAGACGAGCGCGATCACCGGAACCGGAAGCACGAAGCTTAGAATCACCTGGCTGATGACGAGCGTCTGCGTAACGTTCAATCCCAGCGCGACGACCGCGACCGCCGGCAGCATCGTCACGACGCGCCGGACCCAGAGCGGCACCGTGAACCCGACGAAACTCTGCATGATGACCTGGCCGGCCATCGTTCCGACCACCGAGCTCGAAATCCCCGAGGCCATGAGCGAGATGAGAAAGACCACGGCTGCGAGATTCCCCAGCAGCGGGGTGAGCGTTCGGTAGGCGGTCGTGATGTCGGCGACGCCGGCGTGACCGCTCGAGTGAAAGACGGCGGCCGCCATGTACATCATCGCGCAGTTCACGAGGCCCGCGAGCGTCAGCGCGATAATCACGTCGATGTAGGAAAAGCGCACGATCGCCGGTAGTTGGCTCCGATTCAGCGGTACGATGCGATCCTGGGTCAGCGCGGAGTGCAAATAGATGGCGTGCGGCATGACGGTCGCGCCGACGATGCCGACGGCGAGTAGAATGCTCGACGGTCCGCCCAGCCACGGGACGACCGAGTGATAGAGGACTTGATTCCAGTTCGGCTTCGAGAGCAGCGTCTCGATTGCGTAGCAGACGGCGATGACCCCGACGAGCGAGCCGATGATCGTCTCCATGGTCCGAAAGCCGTAGCGATGGAGCGCGAGTATCGCGTAGGTGACGATGCCCGTGATGACGGCACCGATCAGCATCGGAATGTGGAAGAGTAGGTAGAGCGCGATGATGGCGCCGAGAAACTCCGCCAAATCCGTCGCCATTGCTCCGAACTCACTAATGACCCACATGCCCAGCGCGACCGGCTTGGGCGCGTGCTCGCGCGAAAGCTCGGCGAGATTCTTTCCGGTCGCAATTCCCAGCTTTGCGGAGAGGCCTTGCAAGAGCATCGCCATCAGGTTCGCGAGCACGACGACCCAGAGAAGGCGATAGCCGAAGCCCGCGCCGCCTTGGATGTTGGTTGCAAAGTTGCCGGGGTCCATATAGGCGACCGATGCGACGAAGGCCGGCCCGGTGAAGGGCAGCAGCGCGCGCCAGCCGCGGCGATTTCCGGCGAGCACGTCGCGCGCGGCGGCGACGACGCGCGGACTGCTCGCACCGACGCCGTAACTACGTTCCAATTCGAACCATCTCGGCGTGCGAGCGAAGCAGTGCGAGCACGCGCCTTCCGCGACGCACGAAGATTTTGCCGCGATCTTTTCGTTCGACGCGCAACGCCGATCCCGGCAGCACGCCCGCCGCAGCGAGCGCCGCGACCGCGTCATCGTCGCGGTCGTCGAGGCTGACGACGCGGGCGATGGAGCCCTCCGGCAGAGTTGCGAGCGTCGGCAGCGGCTTGTGGCTGCGGGGCGCGTTGCCGTATGGGATCGGATGCCCGTGCGGATCGGATCGCGGACGCCCGAGCAGTGCCGCGATGCGCAGCGCGACGTCGTCGGAGATTACGTGCTCGATCCGCTCGGCCTCTGCGTGAACGCGCGCAAGCGGCATTCGCAAGGCGCGGTGAAAGAAGGTCTCCAGCAAGCGATGCCGCCGCACCATCGCGACGGCCAGCCTCTCACCGCGACCGCTCAAGCGCAGCGGGCGCGACGGCGCGCTCTCGCGCTCGAGCAGACCTTCCTTTTCGAGCAGTCGCTTCGCCTTGCTGACGGAGACTCGGCTGACCTTGAGATAGCGCGCGAGCGCGGCAGCCCGGACCGGCCCATCCGCGCCGAGCTGATAGATTGCCTTGACGTAATCCTCGCGGGCACGCGCGGGCGAACGGTCCGAGCCCACCGCAAGCAGCCCGCGCGCTGCTTTGTTAGCCATGGGTAACGCTAACCATGGTTAACACGTTTGGTACGGTCTCCGCCGCTTTCCTGCTAGGATCCGCTTAGGCGCTGATTTGGCTTAGATCAAGGAGCCAAGGCGTGAAGTTTACTATGGTAAATGAGCGCCGAAGGAGACGCAGAGATGAGCCAAATCAGCCCTAAGCGGGAGCGAAATGAGTTTCGTCGCCATACGGTAAGAATAACGTGAACTCGCGCTGGAACCGGAGCTTCACGGAACCGGTCGGTCCGTTGCGGTGCTTGGCGATGATGAACTCGGTAAGGTCGGGGTCGGGGCACTCGGGATTGTAGTAGCCGTCGCGGTAGAGAAACGCAACAACGTCTGCTTCTTGCTCCAGGCTTCCAGAGTCGCGCAAGTCTGCAAGCATCGGGCGCTTCTCACTGCGAATCTCGACGCCGCGATTGAGCTGGGCCAGCGCGATGATCGGCACGCCGAGGTCTTTGGCCGTCGCCTTGAGGGAACGGCAGATCTCCGAAAGCTCTTCGTTGCGATTGGTGTTACGTACGAGAACGCCCGGTCGCACCAGCTGCAGATAGTCGATGAAGATTGCGCCGAGGCCGACGGCCGATCTCAAGCGCCGGCACCGGCTGCGCACGTCGTTCACCGTCAGCGCTCCGAGGTCGTCGAGGTAGATCGGAAGATCGTTGATCGCCCCCATCGCGCGAGAGATCTCCTCCCACTGATGCGCTTTGATGTTGCCCCGTCGCATGTCGTTCATCGAGATGCGCGCCTCGGAGCAGATCAGTCGCTGGATCAGCTCGTTGTTCGACATCTCGAGCGAGAAGAAGGCAATCGGCGCGCCCTCGTCGCGCGCCGCAGCCACGGCCATGTTGAGCGCAAACGACGTCTTGCCCATGCCGGGCCGCCCCGCGATGATGACGAAGTTTCCCGGCTGGAATCCGGTCGTCATCGCGTCGACGTCCCGGAAGCCGGCCGTCAGGCCCGTCCGGTCACCGCGCATGTGGAAGAGCCGGTCGATGTGATCGAAGGCTTCCTTCATCAGCCGGCCGACCGGCATGAACTCCGTGACGCCGCGGCGCTCGCCAATCGTAAAGACTATCTGCTCGGAGCGGTCGAGCGCGCCGGGCACGTCCTCTTCGCCCTCGTAACCGAGCTGCGTTATCTCGGTGCCGGCGTGGATCAGCGAGCGCAGCACCGACTTCTCTCGGACGATCGTCGCGTAATACCGCGCCGATCCCGCGGTCTGCACGGTATCCATCAAGGCACTGATGTACGAGAGCCCGCCGACGCGTTCGAGCAGGCCGCGCCGGCGCAGCTCCTCGCCGACGGAGATCTTATCGAGCGGCTCGCCTCGCTCGTAGAGATCGAGCAGCACGGCGAAGATCGTCTCGTGAACGTGAGCGTAGAAGTCGCTCGGCCGAATGATCTCGCCGACGGCGGCGAGAATTTCGCGGTCGACGAGCACGGAGCCGATTACCGCCATCTCGGCTTCGAGATTGCTCGGCGGAATGCGTTCGATCGCAGTCTGAATCGGTTGTGCGGTCATGGAGATCGAGCTGCTCTCCGGCGCCGCAGCAGTGGACGCCTTGTGAGCCCCTTGTGCATAGCTCGAAAATTAGGCGAACAGAGTGCCAGACGTGGTGGCACAGTACTCGCGGCAGTCAGGAAGCTTTGCGCCGGCGCTTACTCGGCAAATCGCGAAGGACTTGATCGACGTTGGCGACCGGAACGACTTCCAATCCCGAAAGCGATGCGTCGATTTCGCGCACGTTCTCCTTGGGCAGCAGCACGCGGCGCATCCCGGCCTGACGCGCGGCGTAGAGCTTCTCGACGACGCCACCCACGGCGCGCACCTTTCCTTGAATCGAGAGTTCGCCCGTAACGGCAACGTCTTGGGGAAGCGGCGTCTTCGTAACGGCCGAGTAGAGCGCGAGAAAGATCGCAAGTCCGGCCGACGGACCGTCGATGTTGCCACCGCCGACGACGTTGATGTGCAAGTCGTACTCGCCGATATCGATTCCGGTCACGGCTCGGAGCACGCTCGTGGCGTTGAAGACCGAATCTTTGGCCATCGATCCCGCGGTGTCGTTGAAGCGAATCGTCCCTTTGCCCGTTTGGGCCGCGCGGAAGGCGACGGCCTCGATCTCGATGATGCTTCCCAAATGGTGCAAGACGCCCAACCCAAAGCTCTTCCCAAGCTCGCGCGTCGCGCGCCCCTTGACGAGCGTGTGCTGCACGAGGCGGCTCGTCTGCACGACCGCGCGCACGTCCTCTTCTAAGATCGTCGGGCTCTTGAGCGTCACGGCGTGTTTGCCGGGATGGAGCCGGTAGAGCGCCTGGCCGTAGGCGTCGGCAACGATCTGCACGGCCTTGCGGCCTTCGATCGTATACGACGCGATGAGCTTGGTGACAGCCCGAGCCGCTCTGGCACCGAGCCGCTTGATCGCGCCCTGCACGATCGATAGGATTTGATGCTGCGTGAGCGGCGAGAAGAAAATCTCGGCGCACCGCGAGCGAATTGCCGGATCGATGTCGTCGGGTTCGCGCGTCGTCGCGCCGATGAGCATGAAATCGGCCGGCGCTCCCTCGCGAAAGAGCCGCTTGACGTACTCGGGCACGTTCGGTGCGCTCTCGTCGTAGTAGGACGACTCGAAGGTTACCCGCTTATCTTCGAGCACTTTGAGCAGGCGGGATTGGAGCGACGGATCCATCTCGCCGATCTCGTCGATGAAGAGCACGCCGCCGTGAGCGCGCGTGACGAGCCCGAGCTTCGGCTCGGGCACGCCTGCATCGGCGAACTCGCGCCGGCTACCTTGGTAGATCGGGTCGTGAACGCTGCCGAGGAGCGGATTGATCGTCTCCCGTGGATCCCAGCGCAGCGTCGTCCCGCTTGCCTCGACGAACGGCGCGTCCTTGGCAAAGGGCGTGTACGGCCGCGACTTGGCAACTTCGAGAACGAGGCGCGCGACGGTCGTCTTCCCAACGCCGGGCGGACCGTAGAGAATCGCGTGCTGCGGGTACGGCGAGCTGATCTTCGCCAGCAACGCTCGGATCGCAGCCTCCTGACCGACGACGTCGCGCAGGGCCTGCGGCCGAAGCTGCTGCAACGCCGAAGCGGCGAGATGGCGTTGCGAGAGCGCTTGCAGCTCTTCGAGTTTCGCTTGCGAGGAGGGCGTCTCCGGACCGCTCGTCTCGCGCAGAGCTTCGAGCTTGAGGTCCTTGACGTACTCTTGGTGGCGCTCGGCCATCTTCTCGTTGACGCGCCGCTCGATCGAATCCTCAGCGTGACGCTGCGCGATGACGTCGGCCATAGCTTCTTCGATCTCGGCGAGCGCTTTGCGCTGCTGCGCGCGCGTGGTCGCGCGCTCCAGCGTCGGATCTTCGAAGACGAGGCGCTGTAGGCCGCAAAGCCGGTCGGGCAGGTTTTGCGATCGCATCATCTTGAGCGCGTTGACTTTCCCCGCACGCAAGACGACTTTATCTTGACCGAGCACCGACGCGAGCATTTCGTAGAGCGCGCCGACGTAGCGGCTCAGCTCGTCTTCAACTCCGAACTTGCGCCGAAAGCGCGTCGCGTAAACGTGTTCTCCGCTGGCCATGCCTACGCCGGCTCGACGTCAACGGCCGCCTTGGCAACGACGTTCTTGTGCAGCTTGATTTCGACCGGATACGAACCGAACGCCTTGATCTGACGACCGAGCTCGATCCGGTGTTTGTCGACGGCAACCGAAAGCGCGTCCGCGATCGCGGCCGCCACCGCGGCGTTGGTCACGGCCCCGAAGAGCTTTCCGTTCTCGCCGCCCTTTGCTTTAACCGTGAGCTTCGCCGACTCCAGGCGCGTAGCCAAGGCGCGTGCCTCGGCCAGCTCCTGCTCCTCACGCCGCGCGGACGCCTTGTGCTGCGCGTCGAGCTGCGCGAGCGCGCCTTTGTCCGCCTCTCCCGCGAGCTTGCGGGGAAGCAAGAAATTTCGGGCGTATCCGTCGGCAACCTCGACGACGTCGCCGCGCTTGCCGAGCGCCTTGACGTCGCTCAAGAGAACGAGCCTCATGTTACGCAGTCCGTTACTCCGACGTGAAAGGCAGGAACGCGATGAGACGGGCGCGCTTCACGGCCGTCGTGAGCATGCGCTGATGCTTGGCACAGTTGCCGGAGATTCGGCGAGGGACGATCTTGCCGCGCTCGGAGACGAACCTCTTGAGCCGGCCGACGTCGCGGTAACTCACGGCGATGGCTCGCTCCGTGCAAAAACTGCAGGGTTTACGCTTGACGCGGCGCTCCTTGACAGCGCGCTTGACCGCGGTTCTTTTTGGTGGCATCTAGGTATCCTCTCGACTAGGTGGTTGGCGGTCCCACCCTGCGGAAGCCCCGATTTTGGGTTGAACCTCTAGCCAGGTGAAGCGACAGATTCGCGCCACCACCGGCCTCTAAGGAGCCGGATTTTCGGAACGTATGTTCGGTGCCTCGGAGCCGCCTCCTCCCCCCGCGCCCGCCGTGACGCTCGGCGTGGAATAGTGTATAGTGGTCTGGTCCCAGGTTTCGAAGTCCGCACGGTTCTGAGGCACTGAGCGAATCGGATCCGGAGAACAAGCCAACCAACCCTATTAGGAGATTCGCTCTTTCAATGTACACAGACGAAACGCTCACCTGCGTTGACTGCGGACAACCGTTCGCCTTTACCGCCGGCGAACAAGAGTTTTTCGCGATGAAGGGCTTTACCAACAAGCCCAGCCGCTGCACGGAGTGCCGCGCGGCGCGCAAAGCCGGACGCTCGTCCAACGGCGGCCGCGGCGGACCGCGCGAGACGTTCAAAGCGACGTGCAGCCAATGCGGCGGCGTCGCGGAGGTTCCGTTCCAACCGCGCGGCGACAAGCCGGTTTACTGTCGCGACTGCTTCGGGGCTCGGCGCTCCTCGTATCGCTAGTCTCGGCGGCTCTAAGCGAGCCGGTTTCAAGGAGCCTGCTTCGGCAGGCTCTTTTTCATCGGACGAACAACCTCTCAGCAACTTTCTTGCGTGACTCGTTGCTAACGGAGCGGCATGGATCGACTGGCTAGGTACGGCACGGGCATCGGGCTTGCGGCTATTCATATCGGCGCCCTCGGCGCTTTCATCCCTGCGTTCTTCCGGCTTTCGGACCTCGTGCTGCTCGCAGTCATTTCGTACTGCACGGGCGCACTCGGCGTGACGCTTTGTTACCACCGCGTTTTGACGCATCGGAGCCTGCGCTTGCGCAAGCCGCTCGAATACTGCTTCGCGCTCTTCGGAACGCTGGCGCTGCAGGGCGACCCGATTCGCTGGGTTGCGGTGCATCGCAAGCATCACGCCCACGCCGATCATGACGGAGATCCGCACAACATCGAGCTCGGGTTCAAATGGGCGCACGTCGATTGGCTCTACCGGCACAACGTGGCTTACCCGACCGAGGACGAGATCGCGCGTTACGCGCCGGATCTCCGTGCCGACCCGTTCTACCGCGCCTTAGCCCGGCTGGCGTTGCCGCTTCAGCTCGCGCTCGCGGTCGCGCTCTTCCTCCTCGGCGGATGGGCGTGGCTCGTCTGGGGCGTCTTCGTTCGACTCGTCGTGAGCTATCATACGACGTGGTTCGTCAACAGCGCGGCGCACATGCTCGGCTACCGCACCTATCGCACCACCGATCGCTCGACGAACTGCTGGTGGGTTGCGCTCCTTTCCTTCGGCGAAGGCTGGCACAACAACCATCACGCGTTCCCGTTCTCGGCGCGCCACGGTTTGCGGTGGTTCGAGGTCGACATGACCTGGTGGCACGTCAAAGTGTTGGCCTTCCTGCGACTCGCCGACCGGATCCGGATACCGAACGAGATCATGCGCCGGCGGCTCGCATATGCAAACCCGCGGTCGTAGGGTATACTATCGGAACGCCCCCACTCGAGGAGTATGGCAATGAAGCAACCACGTGCACGCTACGAACGCCCGGATTTTCAGGAGCATCCGCTCGGTGCCGAGGTGACGGCGTACCTTACGGCGCCGGTCCGCCTCCCGAAAGCCTAAAGCCCGGAAACCCGCCACGGAAGGCTCCGGCCTCGTCGCGCGCCTGAACGCGGTCGGCCGGGAGCGCTACCACGACAAGCACCCCTTTCACGAGCGGCTCGTCGCCGGAGCGCTCGATCGCACCCAAGTGCAGGCTTGGGTCGCAAATCGTTATTACTATCAGAAGCAGATCCCGGTGAAAGACGCCGCGATTTTGAGTAATTTGCCGTCGGCGGCCCACCGTCGCGTCTGGATTTCTCGGATCGTCGACCACGACGGCGAGCGAGGCGCCGAGGGGGGTACCGCTTCGTGGCTGGCGCTCGCGCGAGCCGTTGGTCTGGACGAAGCATACGTCGTATCGGAGCGCGGGGTCGCGGCGGGAACGCGTTTCGCCGTCGATGCCTACGTCACGTTTGCGCGCACGCGTCCGTGGATCGAAGCGGTGGCGTCGTCGCTGACGGAGCTCTTCGGGCCGCCGGTAATGCAACGGCGCGTCGCCGCGATCCTCGATAAATATCCGTGGATCGACCCGGCGGGGCTGGCCTATTTCGAACGGCGAATTCCGCTGGCAAGCCGCGACGCCGGCTCGGCGCTGGAGTGGGTGCTGCAAGAGGCGACGACGCTCCAGATGGAAGAACGCTGCGTCGATGCGCTTCGCTTTAAGTGCGACGTGCTATGGTCCATCCTCGACGCCACCGCGCTCTCCTGCGGCGTCTTCGAATGAACGCCGCGGCACGGCCTCGGTTCGGCAAGGGCGTCAAACTTCGTCACGAGGGCGACGGAAACGCCATGCTCTTGATTCCCGAAGGTGCGCTCGTGCTCAATCGCCCGGCAGCCGTCGCGCTCGAGCTCGTCGACGGAAAGCGCACGCTCGCGCAGATCGTGGATGCGGTCGTCGAGCAGTTCGAGGTGACCCCCGATCGCGCGCGCGACGACGTCGGCGATCTCTTCGAGCGGCTCGCAGAACGCGGTTTCTTACATGAGCTCTAAAATGCCCAACCCGCGGCCGCTTTCGTTGCTTTGCGAGCTGACGTATCGCTGCAATCTGCAATGCCCGTACTGCTACAATCCGCTGACGCTGCGCGCCCATCGCGACGAGCTCTCAACGCAGGAGTGGTGCGGCGTTCTCCGCGACGCCGCAGCCCTGGGAGTCGTCCAGGCGCACTTCTCGGGCGGCGAGCCGACGCTGCGCCGCGATCTGGCGAGCCTCGTGGGCGCTGCGTCCGGCGCAGGTCTCTACACGAATCTAATCACACAAGGAACTTTTCTCGACGACGCGTTGCTCGACGAGCTGCTCGGAGCGGGCCTCGATCACGTTCAAATCAGCATCCAGGCACCCGAAGCGAGGTTGGCCGACCGCATCGCCGGCGCCGCCGTTCACGAGAAGAAGCTCGAGGCGTTGCGGCGAGTCCGCGACCGCGACGTCGCGCTGACGCTCAACTGCGTCCTCCACCGCCAGAACCACGACGCCATCGCCGACATCATCGCGTTTGCCGAGGAGCTGCAGATCGCGCGGCTCGAGCTGGCCAACGTGCAGTTTTACGGCTGGGCCTTCCGCAACCGTGCGGCGCTGATGCCGACGCGCGAACAAGTACAACGCGGCGAAGCGATCGTGGGTGCGGCACGCGAGCGGCTGCGCGGAAGGATGGAGATCGTCTACGTGCTTCCCGATTACTTCGGCGAATTTCCCAAGCCGTGCATGAGCGGCTGGGGAAGTGAGTTCATGACGGTCACACCGGACGGTTGCGTGCTGCCCTGCCCCGCAGCCTCCGCGATCGTCGGGCTGCGTTTCGAGAACGTGCGTGAGTCCGCGCTTCGCGAGATTTGGCAGAACTCAGAGTCGTTCGAGCGCTATCGCGGCACCGGCTGGATGCCCGAACCGTGCCGTTCGTGCGAACGGCGCGAGCTCGACTGGGGCGGCTGCCGTTGCCAGGCCTTCCTGCTCGCCGGCGATGCCGGCGTTACCGATCCGGTCTGTTCGCTCAGTCCGAATCATGCCATCGTCGCGGCACTGCGGGAAGGCGCCGAGGATATCGAGCTGATCCCTCGCCGGGCGTGATCGTTCGCGTTCTCGGCTCCGCCGCCGGCGGCGGAGTTCCGCAGTGGAACTGCGCGTGCGCGAACTGTGCAGCCGCGCGAGGCGGCCGCGCTCCGCGCCGCACGCAGTCGAGCCTTGCGATCAGCGCCGACGGGAAGGTTTGGCTGCTGCTGAATTGCTCGCCCGACGTCGCAGTTCAGATCGAAAGCTTTGCGCCGCTGCATCCTCCCCATCCCCGCGGTACGCCAATCTGCGGAATGCTCCTCACGGATGCCAACATCGATCACATCGGCGGCTTGGCCGTTCTACGGCAGCGCAACGCGCGGGGCTTCCGAGTGCGATCGAGCGCCGTGGTCCGCAGAATCGCAACGGCGCAACCGGCCTTTGCTCCCTATGCCGCGATGCCGCATCGTTGGCTCGACGTACCGCTCGGCGAATCTTGCGGCAACGACGGCGACGTCGTCGGCAGCGCGCTATCGGTTCGCGCGATCCCAGTGCCCGGGACGACGCCCGGATACGAGGGGCGCCGCGTCGTTCCGGGAGCGGTCGTCGCCTATGAAATCGCAGAGCGCGAAAGCGAGAACCGGCTGCTCTTCGCGCCGGTCTTCAGCGCAATCGACGATGCGCTCGGCAGCGCGATCGCGCGCGCTCGCGTGGCATTCCTGGACGGCTCCTTCTATAGCGACGACGAGCTCGTTAAGGCCGGTCTGCTTCCCAAGCGTGCTCGAGAGCTCGGCCACCAACCCATGGACGGGCCCGATGGTACGCTCGCGCAGCTGCGCGGTGTGCAGACCCCTATCTTCTTCACTCACGTCAATAATTCGAACCCAATACTCGATTCCGAGTCGGCAGCGAGCGCTCGGGTGCGCGAGTTCGGAGCTGCGGTCGTCTACGACGGGATGGAGCTAACGCTCTAGTCGAAGAGTCCTCCGATGAGCGTGCTCGCCGGCTGGCTTGTTCTGACCTTGGCGGTCGTGGCTCCGGCGTGGACGCAGTTCCGCCTGGGTCCGCAGAACAACGCCGTCGTCGCCGGCAACCTCGAGACCGCTTGGCGGATCGAGACCAGCGGGCAAATCTCCGCGAGCCCGACGGTCATCGATGAGACGCTCTACATCGGAAACAATCACGGATCGCTCTATGCCATCGACGTCCGCAGCGGTCAAATTCTCTGGAAGGCGCACGTTCCAAACCCGCTGATGAGCGCGCCGCTCGTTTACGGCGACGTCGTTATCGTCGGCGAGGGCGATCCCACGAGCCGCAGCGCCAACCCTTCCGCTCCGATCACGGTCGGTCAAGGGCCGAGCGCGCTGATTGCCTTCGATCGCTCGAGCGGCGAGATGCGTTGGCAGGTTGCGCTGAGCGGATCCGCAATGCCGACCCCCGCGATCATCGACGGGATCCTCGTGAATCACGACGGCGCCGGCTGGATCAACGGCGTCGATCCGCTCACGGGCAAGAAGCGGTACGCGCGCCCGATCGGATCGATGGCCTCGATGACGGCGGCGCTTCCCGTCGGCAATGGCGATTTCATTACGACCGGCGTCGGCAGCAACGCCGCCTGGCGGCTGCACGCCGATGGTGGCGCGGTCGTTTGGCGCCGGCCCTTCCCGAGCGGGGCGTCGGGAATCGGCGATTGTCCTCCCGTGAGCGACGGTACCCGCGTCTTTTGCGATTACATCGCCCCGGTGCTTCCGGATACCTCGACCGTTATCGGCGACCTCGCGGTCGAACGCGTCTACGCGCTGCGAGTCACCGATGGCGCGTTGATCTGGGACTCCGCGCTCGAGAGCGGCTCGCTACCCGAACGAAACGAGGCGGCGATTCCGCTGCTCGCCGGCGGTTTGCTCTATCTCGGAAGCGCGGTCGCTCCGTGGATGCATGCGCTCGACGCCGCGACCGGAGTGCTCCTCTGGGAGATGCCGACGCGCGGACCCGTCAAAGGAGGCATCGTCGACGTCGACGGGACCATCTACTTTGGCGACCTGGGCGGCTATCTCTGGGCGCTCGACGCAAAGACCGGACAGATCGTCGGCGATAAGTTCATGCACGCATCCTTCAACGTCGGGTCGCCGATCGTCGATGGCAAGACGCTCATCATCGGAAGCGACTCCGGCAGCGTCATCGCGGTGCCGCTGCAAACGATCCGAGCCAGCCACGACTCGTAACGCATGATTCGACGGTGGCGCGCACTCGTACTACTATTCGGCCTCTCGTGGACGCTCAGCGGGGCCGCGTCCCCGCAAACGATTCGCGAAGAGGATTATCAACGGCTCGTCGCGCTCGAGTCCCCGGCGATCGCTCCCGACGGCAAAGACGCCGTCGTGGTCGTAACGCGGATCCTTTGGAACGACGACAAGCGCGCGAGCGATCTCGTGCTGATCGATCTCGCGACCGCGGCACAGCGAACGATCGTTGCTAATCGCGAAAGCCTCTCCGACCCCACGTTCTCCCCCGACGGTACGCAGATCGCTTTCATCGCGGACGAAGGAACCGGCAAGGACGCGCACGCGCAAATCTTCGTGATGCCGGTCGACGGCGGAGCGGCGAAACCTGTGACGCACGACAAGGCCGGCGTCGAGCAATTTGCTTGGCGCCCCGATGGGCGAGCACTCGTCTATGCTGCGGCCGATCCGGACCCGCAGCGCGCCGGCCCCGACCGGTTTCGGGATAGCTTCATTTTTACCACCGAGCCGATCGTCGCGCGCGAGTCGCCGCGCCCGGTTCACCTCTTCACGCTCTCACTCGCCGACGGCGCGACGACGCAGCTGACGTTCGGCGCGCAGAGCGTCGCCACAGGCGAGGCGAAATCCACGCTCTCGTGGTCGCCGGATGGAACGACGATCGCCTTCACGCTCGTTCCCAACGCCATTCTCAACGACCAAAGCTACTCGCGCGTCGCCGTCGTCGACGTCGCTCAGCGGACCGTACGAACCGTGACGGGAAATACGGCATGGGAGAGCGATCCGAGGTTTTCGCCGGACGGCGCCCATATCGCGTACTCCTGCTCGAAGGGCGATCCGCAAGTCAATCTTGCGCAGCTCTGCGGGACGACTCCCCGGGGTGGCGCGGGGTTCGTACTCTCGGCCGCGATCGATCGGTCCGTCGGCAACGCCGCCTGGTCGTTCGACTCGCAGAGTCTCTTCCTCGTTGCGCCCGATCGCGCGTCGATCGCGCTCTATCGCGTTTCCGTAACCGGAAGAGCGGCGCGGCTCGATACCGGCGGTATCACGGTCATGTCGCCGGTTGCGAACGCCATCGGTCCTGACGGCTCGATTCTCTTTATCGGAACGACGGCGACGCACCCGCCTGAGCTTTACTTGCGTTCCGCGGCCGGCGTGACGAGACGGCTGACCGATCTGAACGCCCCGATCTCGAACCTCGCTCTGGCTACGGCCGAGCGCATCACGTTTCCGACGGCGACCGGAATCACGGGCGACGGCGTGCTGTATTTCCCTCCCGGATATGTACCCGGTAAGAAGTATCCTCTCGTCGTGCTCGTTCACGGGGGCCCGACCTCATCATCGACGCTCTCGTTCAGCTTTTGGCCGCAGGTGATGGCCGCACGCGGATGGCTGGTATTGGAGCCGAACTATCGCGGCAGCGACGATCTCGGACTCGCGTATCAGCGCGCGGTGCTCTACGATCCGGAGGAGGGGCCCGGAAGTGACATCATGGCCGCGGTTCATGCAGTACGTGCGCGCGGCATCGTCGACGCGTCGCAAATCGCCGTCTGCGGATGGTCGTACGGCGGAATCATGACGGCGTGGATGATTTCGAAATACCACATCTGGAAGGCCGCGGTCTCCGGCGCTTCAGTCGACGATTGGATCGCCGACTACGGCACGGCCGACGATAGCCTCGCCGACGTGGATCTGTTTCACGGCTCACCCTTCGTCGGCTCGAACGCCGCCGAATGGCGCCGCGCCTCGGCAATCTCTTACGTCGCCGACGTCACCACGCCGGTGCTCATTCTCTCCGACGTCGGCGATAATCGTGATAGCTTCGCAACATCGTCAATGTATTGGCGTGCGCTGCGCGACAATCATAAGGACGCGACGCTCCGCGTTTGGCCGGTCGACGGCCATTTCCCGCACGATCCGGTCCGAATTGCCGACGTCTATCACTACTGGATCGATTTTATAGATCAAAATTTTCGAAAGCCTTGATTTAGCCCAGGTCGAGGAGACGAGGGCCGAAGTTTACTACGGTAAATGAGGCCCGAGTCGACAAAGAGATGGGCTCAATCAAGGCTTTCCCGCTAAAAGAGGCTCCAGAGGTACTGATTGTAAACTTCGTGGTGGTACATCACCTCTTGGGCCTTCACGACGGTGCCGAGCAGCCGCGGGCAGCGATCGGCGCTCGCCTGTTTGAGATCGGCGTAGCGCTGTTTGACGTCGTCGCCCAGAAGCTTGCCGGTCCACTCTGAGGTTCGAAAGGCCGCGAGCGCGTCGTAGATGTTGTCGGGCAGGTAACGGTCGGCCTGGCGCAAGTTTTTCAGGCTGCTGGTGTTCCCCTCGAGCCCGGTCTTGAAGACGGCGAGCATCACCATATACGGGTTTGCGTCGGGCGCGACGGAACGCACTTCGGTCCGCATGCTGCGCTGATTGCCGATCGGAATCCGAATCATCGCGCCGCGGTCGATCGCCGACGCCTTGAGCTGATTCGGCGCTTCGAAATGGGGATCGAGGCGCCGGTACGAGTTGACGCTCGAGTTGAGCATCAAGCAGATGTCGTTGCCGTGCGTCAGGATGCGATCGACGAACTTCCAGCCGAAGCTGCTGAGCTGCTCTTGTCCCTTCGGATCCCAGAAAAGGTTCTTTCCGTTCTTGCTGACCGAGACGTTGGTGTGCATGCCGCTGCCGTTGACGCCGACGACGGGCTTGGGCATGAAGCTGGCAGTCATGCCCATCTTCGTTGCGACCTGCCGGCAGATGAGCTTGTAGAGCTGGATTTGGTCGGCGGCGGCCACGACGTCGCCGTAGCCGTAGTTGATCTCGAACTGCGACGGCGCAACCTCGGGATGGTCTTTTTCGTTTTGGAAACCCATCGCACGCTGAACCTCTGCGACCGTGTCGATGAAGTTTCGCAACGGGTCACCGGGCAGCGAATGGTAGTAGCCGCCGGTGTTTACGTACTCGAAGCTGCTGGTCTCGTGGTAGTGCCGCTCGGCGTCGAGGCCCTTGAAGAGGAAGCCTTCGATCTCGTTTGCGGCGTTAAGCGCGTACCCTTCCTTCGCGTAGCACTCGTTGGCAAGCTTCTTGAGCGTACCGCGGATGTCGCCCGCAAACGGCTTGCCGTCGCGATCAAAGACGTCGCCGAAGACGAGCACCTTTCCGGGTCCGAAGATATCGGCCGGGCCCCAGTAAAAGGCGCTCCAGTCGAGCGAGAGACGCAAATCGCTCTCGCGCTGCGGCGTAAAACCACGGATCGACGAACCGTCGAACGTGAGGTTGTCGTGGGAGCGCAGCAGAAACTTTTTGTCGTAGTCGAGCATGTGCAGCCGGCCCTCGAGATCGCTAAAGAGAACCGTCAGCGCCTTTATTCGCGGCTCCTCGGCGAGATAGCGCAATCGCTCCTCCTGCAGCGCTCGCAGCGGAACGCGTTCTTGGCGCTGCGCCTTCGCATGCAGGTTCAGATCTTCCAGCTCGGCATAGGGCAGCGTCAGAAAATCGCGCAGCTCGGTGCGGGTCGGCATGTCGGTCGAATTCATCGTGCTCCTTCTCCTCGGCGTTGTGGAAGTTACGTTACCGCGAGGCTTGCACGGTTCTGCGCGCCGGCCTTTATCCAACCGGTAAAAGGGCTTGGGCCAAACGTGCGCCGTCGGGGGTTCCCAAACCGGTGCACGGATCCCAACCGAGCGCGGCGTGATAGGCGCCGTTGCTCCCGGCCGTCACGTCGTGGAGCGGTCCCGGATTAGCGGGATAGCCCGGCAACGCGTAGAGATTCGAATTGAGAAATCCGAGCCGGCGGCCCAACTGCTGATTCATCAAGGCGATCAGCGCTGCCCATAACGGCGCGACCGCGCTCGTCCCCCCGACGACGATGTTCGAGCCGTCGACGCGAATCCGATATCCCGTATCGGGATCGGCATCCGCGGAAACGTCGGGGACGCCGCGGCCGCCTGCGGAGCCGGCCGGCGGCGGAGGAACGTTCGCCTTCGATTGCCACGACGGCAGCGTAAAGAAATCGCTGACGCCGCCCCCCGACTCGCTCCAGGCACTCTCCGATGCGATCGTTTGGCCCGACGCGCTCAGCGTCGTACCGCCGCAGCCGAGCGCGTACGGACTCGAGGCGGGGAAATCCGCGTGTGTTTTCCCGTCATCGACGCCGTCGCTCGAGCCACCGTCACCCGATGCGATGCAGACCGAGACCGCAATCGCGGAGGCCGCCGCAATCGCCTGATTGAGGGCACTGAGAGCCTGTTGCGTCCAGCTCGACTCCGCGGCGCCCCAGCTGATCGAGATGACCGAAGGCGCATTCGTTTGGTCGTGAATGGCGGTTGTCACCGCGTCGAGGAATCCTTGGTCGGTGTTGGGCGCAAAGTACATGACGATGCTCGCTCCGGGAGCGACCGCGCCCGCGATCTCGGCATCGAGCATCACCTCGACATCGGAGTTCTTGTCTTGACCGGGCACGCTCGTTGCGCCGTCGACCGAAACGACGGTAACCGTCGGTGGCTTGACTCCGAGGGCGGAGAGGTAGGCAGTGAAGTCGGCCTGGCTGAATCCGCCGCCGAGCTCGACGATGCCGATGCACTCGCCGGTCCCGTCGACCTGCGTGGGAAAGTCGTAAAGCTGCGCGATCTGCAACGGCGTAAATGAGGTCTCGGGCGCGGCGGCGATCCGCACGCGGGTCTCCGCTTGGGGCCGCGTATCGAGACCGAGGACCGCTTCGACGACGTTGGCTAGGTCGCGCGGCACGCTCAGGCCGCCCCGCCGTCCGCGGTACGTGATGGTGCCGGCGCGGCAGTGTTCAAGAGTGACGCCGAACGCCTCGTTCATCTGCGCCACGCTCCCGCGCAGAATCAGGCTGCGTCGAGCGGCGCTGCGTTCGACGACTTTCAAGCCACGATCGCGAGCAAAGGCTTCAACGTTATCGAGGTCCGTCTTGGAGGCGCCGTACTCGGCGGCAAAGGTCTCGCGCGACATCGAGCCGGGTGGCGGCATGCCGGAGCGCTTCGAACGCACCACGACCGTGACGGTCGCTTCTTCGGACGGATTCGCATCGCCGAGCACTTCGGTTCCCGGCAGCTCGCGACGCTCGCTTCCCGGAACGACCCATCGATTTGCCATCTCACTCTCCTTCGTCACCACCACCTCGGTTACGGCTCGAGCGACTGACCGGCGACGGGCGCGGCCGCACGAGCGCCCAGGGCGTCCGACGCGGCGCCCAACGACGCTTCATAGAGTCCCTCGCGAACGACCCAGACGCTTCGTGCGGCGTCGAAATCGGCGAGGAGCCGTGGATCGGCGACGACGCTCACGCTGCGCGTCTCGCCGGGCCTCAGCGTCACCTTCGACCAGCCGAGCAGACGCAACTCGATCGCGCCGGGCGTTCGCGTGAGGTAGACCTGCGGCGTGTCGGTGCCGGTGCGCGATCCCGCGTTCGTCACGTCGAACGTTGCCGTGAGTGTCTTTCCGCCGCGCAGCGCGAAACCGCGATAGCGAAAGGTCGTATACGAGAGCCCATGACCGAATGCGAAGAGCGGCGTCAAGCCTTCTTTCGCAAAGCGCCGGTAGCCGACGTCGCTTCCCTCCGAGTACGTCACGGAAAAGGCGGGCAGAGCGCGCGCGGCGCGGTAACCGCTCACTCCCGCAGCCCAAAGCGAGATCAGCGCGTCGAGGCCCGGCAGCGCGGGATGGACGAGCTCTTCTTCACCCGACGGAAACGTGATCGGGAGCCGTCCCGTCGCATCGACTCTCCCGAAGAGCACGTTCGCAATGGCATCGCCGCCGCGCTGGCCGGGATACCACGCCTCCACGACCGCGCTCACGCGATTGAGCCAGGGCATGCTGACGGGATTGCCGGTCTCGAGAACGACGACGGTGCGAGGATTCGCCGCCGCGACGGCCGCGATCAACTCGTCCTGTCCGGTGGGAAGCGCAAGGCTGGGGGCATCCACGCCTTCGGAGGTCCACTCCGTCGCGAAGACCACGGCAATGCCGGCGCGTCTCGCTAGCGCAGCCGCCTCGCTGGGGTAACGTCCGTCGTCGAAGCTCACGGCCGCCCGCGGTGCGAGCGCGCGGATCGCGGCAAGCGGCGGCGAGCGATCGTAGAACGCGATCGGCGCATCCTGTCCTCCCAGCGGAATCCCCAGCGCGTGACCCACCGGACTTACTTGTGCAGAGCCGCCTCCGGAGAGCACGCCCGCATCGGCGTTGCCGCCGATGACCGCAATCCGGCCGGTCGCTGCACTTAAAGGAAGCGTCCCATCGTTCTTGAGCAGCACGATGCCACGCTCGGCGGCGTCGAGTACGCCGGTCGCGTGGCCGGCGAAATCGATCGGCGATCGTTGCGGCGGCTCGTCGAACAAGCCGACGGCGAGCATCGTTCGCAAGATGCGGCGGTTCATGTCGATCAGGCGCGACTCGGGAATCGCGCCGGAGGCGACCGCCGCCGCCAGCGGCGCGCCGAAGAATTCGTTTCCGCTGATCGCGCGATCGAGCTCGGCGGCCGACTCCTGATCGAGCCCGTCGAGTGCGGCTTGCAGCGCCTGGACCGCTCCCCAATCGGACATGACCCAACCCGGAAAGTCCCAATTGCCTTTGAGGATATCGTTCAGGAGATGGCCGTTCTGACAGGCGTAGATTCCGTTCACCCGATTATACGCGCACATCGCCGCGCCCGGCCGTCCGAGCTCCAGCGCGAATTCGAACGCCAGCAGATCGCTCTCGCGCATCGCCGCTTCGCCGATGTCGGCTGAGAGCACGAACCGGCCCGTCTCTTGATCATTCAGCGCGAAGTGCTTCACCGTCGCGACCACGTGCTGGTCTTGAATGCCGCAGATTTCCTCGCCGGCCAGCGTGCCCGCCAAGAGCGGATCCTCGCCGAGATACTCAAAATCGCGGCCGTTCCGGGGGTCGCGCGCGAGATTCAAGCCGGGTCCCAAGAGAACGTTGAAGCCCTTGCGCCAGGCTTCGTCACCAAGAACGGCTCCGTCCCTATAGGCGATTTGCGGATCCCACGTGGATGCCAGCGATAAACCCGAGGGTAACGCCGTTGCGAGATCGCCCCGCCGAAGGTTGCCGGGATTTGCGATGCCGAGACTCGCGTCGGTCTCCTGCAGCGCCGGTATGCCGAGCCGCGGTATTCCGGGAACGTAACCGGCGGATCCGAGGGCGCCGGTGCGAGCGCCGTTACGAACCGGTACGCCGGGCTCTCCACGTACGAGTACGAGACGCTCCGACGGCGTCATCGCCGCGGCCAACTCGTCGGCCTTTGCGTCCACCGGAGCGGACGCGAGCAACGATCCGCAAAACGCCAGTGCGAGAATGCCCAAAATAGTGCAACGAGTTTCATCGCCAAACGAAGGGAGGCCTCTAAGCGCAACCACAGGGTTGCGCTTTCAAAGAATGCGTGGTACCATTTTAGGCAACCAGGAGGTTGCGTATGACGTCGTCCACGGATCGCATCGAAAAGCGCGTCTTCTTGCGCGCGCCGCAGGGGCGCGTCTGGCGCGCAATCACCGATGCAGGCGAATTCGGCACGTGGTTCGGCCTGGAGCTCGAGGGAAGTTTCGCCCCGGGTGCACCGGTAACGGGCCGGATCAAGCCGACCAAGGTCGATGCCGCGGTCGCCCAGCTGCAAGAAAAGTACGCCGGTATGCCTTTGGCATTCTTCGTCGAGCGCATCGAGCCGATGAGCTTCTTTTCGTTTCGCTGGCATCCATTCGCGATCGAGAGCGCGGTGGACTATTCCAGCGAGCCCATGACCCTCGTGACGTTTACTCTGGAGCCGGCCGAAGGCGGCACCGTGCTCACGGTCGTCGAGTCGGGATTCGATGCCATCCCGATCGAGCGCCGAGCCAGCGCCTTTGAGGCCAACGAGGGAGGCTGGGCGATACAGTTGCAGCTCGTCGAGAAATATCTGCTGACGCCCGGCGCATGAAGGTCGCTCCCATCCTTGCGGCGCTCGGTGACGAATCGCGCCTGCGGATCGTCAGAAAACTCTGCAAAGGCGGGCCGCTCTCGATCGCCAAACTCGCGCAGGGCGCCGATATTTCGCGTCAAGGCGTCACGAAACACTTGCACGCCCTGCAGCAAGCGGGGCTCGTGCGAAGCGAGCGCCGCGGCAGGGAACGCATCTGGAAGCTCGAGCCGAAGCGCCTCGCCGAAGTGCGCCGCTACTTGGCGCAGATTTCAGCACAGTGGGACGACGCGCTAAGCCGCCTCAAAGCGGCGGTTGAGGATTAGCTCCCCGTCCATATCGATTCAGAACGGAATTTCGTCTTCGAGTTCGTCGCCGAAACCATCGCCCGAGCTCGACGCATGCGCCGGCGCATGGCTTGCACCGCCGTTGTGCCCGGTGCCGCCGTCATCCCCGGCGGCCGCAGCGGTGCGATCCCGGGGCGAACCGAGCATCTGCATGTTGTCGATCACGACTTCGGTGGCCTTACGTTTGTTGCCGTCCTTGTCGTCATAGCTGCGAATTACCAAGCGGCCCTCGACCAAGCAGTTCGAGCCCTTCTTCAAATACGTGTTGCACGTCTCGCCGAGCCGATCCCACGCGACGATGTCGACGAAGGTCGTCTCCTCCTTGTTGCGCGGGTTGTTGACGGCGAGCGTGAACTTCGTAACGCCCTTGCCGGACTGCGTGTATCGGATCTCCGGGTCGCGCGTTAAGTTGCCGACCAGAACGATGCGATTATAAGAACCTGCCATTGCTTTACCTCTTTCGCTGCATGCACTCAGCTACGAAGCTATCGCCGCAGAGTGTCAACAGTATGGCACAGATGTTGCCGAAAGTCCGGCCTTTTCACGGCTGAATCGGTGGCGGCGGCGCCGCGGCGGCCAGGGCGGCCATGTGCGTGAGCATTTTGGCATCGAGCCGGACGATAAGCGCGCGCAAGACGTCCTCGTGGAGCCTGAGCTGGCGGTCGAGCTCTTTGGACGCCGCCGCTTCGCTCTTGAACTGCATGACGACGTAGTTGCCCTCGCGCGCATCCTTGATTTCGTAGGCCAGGCGCTTCTTGCCGAGCCGCTCGATGCCGGTGACTTCACCGCCTTGGTTCTTGACGATCTCGGCGATTGCGTTCGCGCGTTCCTCGACTTCGCTCTCCTCGAACGAAGGGCGCAAAATATAGGTTACCTCGTAATCGGTCATCTTCTCTCCGTACTATGGACGCCCGCGAGGGCGGGCGGCCCACTGTAAGCTACGCGCAGTGGGCAGCAGGTTACGATCTTACTTCGAGCCGGCCCGCGAAATCCCCATCGCGGGACGCCCGCTTGCCCGTCGCCACGATATAGGAGTCCGCCCATTTCTTTTGAACGAGGCGGTCCTATGTTTTCCAAATCGCCGCTCCTTCTCGGACTCGCCGGTGTCGTTCTTTTGGCCGCCTGTTCTTCGAACGGCGGCGCCGCATCCGGTGCCTATCCGGGCTCGCTTCCGGGCGTCGGGGTGCCGCCGGCCAGCGGCTCGGCGAGCCAATACATCAAGAACGTCGTCGTTATCATTCAAGAGAACCGAAGCTTCGAGGACTTCTTTGCCGGGTATCCCGGAGCCAACGCGCCGACGACGGGCTGCGCATCGCCGCCTCCGGGCGAGAGCGTGCGGCCGACCGCACCGCGCGCTCATCGGCTGACGTCGAGCTCCGGCTGTCCGCCCGGAGACTCGCAGGTGACGCTCTATCAGTCCACGTTCGAGAATAATCCCGATCTGCGCCACGACTGGCTGTCCTCGATGGTCGACTGCAATATCACCGGCTCCGGCAACTGCCAAATGGACGGCTTCTCCGCCTGGGGCATGAAGCACGGCCAGTACTCTGCCTACACATACATCGATCACGCCGAAATTCAGCCGTACTGGACGATGGCGCAGGAGTACGTCCTTGCCGACGAGATGTTTCCGACCGAGTTCGGGGGCAGCTTTACCGCGCACCTGACGCTGGTTGCGGGAACGGACGACATCAAGCTCCCCGGCCGAGCCGAGGTCAACTTCCCCAGCGCGGCACCCGACGATTGTGATTCGCCACCGGGCACGAAGAGCTCGTACGTATCGCAGATGCCCTACCGGAAGCTGCACGAGTTCAAGGGGCCGTTCCCGTGCTTCGATCAGTTCAACACGATCGCCGAAGTGCTCGACAGCGCCGGCGTATCCTGGAGATTTTACGCGACGAAGTTACTCGACGCCGGATTCTGGGAGCCCTTCGAAGCGATCAAGTACGTTCGCTACGGTCCCGACTGGAACAACGACATCAGCGCGCCGCAGACCAACGTGTTGAGCGATGCGATGAACGGGAAGCTTGCGTCCGTTAGTTTTGTGACGCCGACCAAGCAAGATTCGGATCATCCCTCCGACGGCGACGCGGGGCCCTCGTGGGTTACCTCGGTCGTCAACGCGGTCGGCGAAAGTTCTTACTGGCCGCAGACCGCGATCATCGTGCTTTGGGATGACTGGGGCGGATTCTTCGACAACGCTCCACCGCCGCAGCTGGACTATCGCGGACTGGGCATCCGCGTGCCCTGCCTGATCATCTCGCCGTATGCCAAGCAAGGCTACGTTTCGCACGTGCAGTACGAGTACGGCAGCATCCTTCGCTTCATCGAAGAAGTCTACGACTTACCCGCCGGGAGCATTGGGCCGACGTCGCAAGGCTACACCGACGGGCGCGCCAACAGCCTGGACGACGCGTTCGACTTCACCCAGCAGCCGCGCCAGTTCACGCCGATCGGTTCGAAGTATTCGATGACGCACTTCTTGCACGAGCCACCTTCGAACGAGCCGGTCGACACGCAATAGCCTCGCTCGTCGCGATCCTATGACGACGGGACCCCCGCAAGAGCGGAGGTCCCGTCCGGCATTTAGGGCGTCACGCTACGGTTCGAGCTCGTACAGATCGTTCGTGTTCGTATCGGTATAAAAGAGCACCGTGTTGCTGTCGTCGGTACCGCTCGCCGCAAGCGCGAAGACGCCGGCGGTCTGACTCTTGTCGACGACCTTCGTGTCGAGCACCTTCCCGGCCGGCGTCAGCTCGACCAGCGTATTGCCGCCCTCGGTGTTGGCCACGACGAGGTTCCCGTTGGGCAGCAGCGTCATCGCTTCGGGCGCGTCGAGGGGCGAGCCGCTGTAGATCAGCGTACCGCACGTCGTTTTCTTGTGCAGGCACTTGAACGTCTTGCCGCCCTTCTGTACGACGATCTCGTTTTTGATGAGCAGGTCGCTAGCGTGATCGAAGGCGACGATCGTATTGTCGACGCCGTCCGCGATATAGAGCGTATCGCTATCGTACGTATACGCAAGACCCGATGGGCCTAACGCGTTCCACCCAGGCTGGTTATTCACGGCAAAACCCGACGCCACTTGAATGGGCTTCTGGTTACCGTAGTAGTTGATGCTGAACTTGACGATGCCGCCGGTCTTTGCATCGCTTACGAAGATGTATTCGGCGCTGTAAAGGCAGTGCGCCTTCGAGGGCGGACAGACCGCGTCGACGTCCGAGAACGGCTTCGCGAGCGGAGGACCGTAAGTCTTTATTAGCGTCCCTGTGTTGCCGAAGCCCGCGACGAGCCCGCTCGTGAAGCCCGCGCCGTAAACGCTATTTGCGCTCGAATCGACATCGCCGGCGCAACCCTCGATATCCTTGCTTTGCACGAACGTCGCCGGGCTCGAGCTCGGATCCGGATTGAAGAGCTCGATCGTCGTTCCCTTGGGCGCGCCGGTTTTGTCGTCGAAGTTGCAAACGAGCAGCTGCCCTTTCTTGAGCACGTAGTTGTTCTGCACGATCGAGAGGCCATGGGGCCCGGCATCGCCGTTCGTCGGATCGACGGTCGACCCGATGAGGACTTGCTTCTTGAGTTTCTTGAGAATCGACGTATTATCGGCCGGCGATGCGACGCTCGCAGATGGGCCCGCGGCTTGCGACGCGGAATTTGCGGCGGCCGACGAGCCGGCGGGTACCGCCCCGTTTCCGTTGCACGCCGACGTTGCGAGCAGGGCGACGATCAGCACGAGCGAGCCGCGATTGGTAGAAGACGACATTGAAAACCTCATTGGTCTAGCTCAGGGAAAGTACTGGAATGAGCCGCTTCGAATCGCCTTTTTGCTCGCCCTGCAGAAACAAGCAACCGGCGTCACCTTTCACGCGAAAGTGCGGACAAAAAATACTATAGTCATCGCCGCGCCGATCGCGACCACGAGCGCGCGAGCAACTGGTTGCGGCACTCGCCGAAAGAAGCGCGCGCCCAAGTATCCGCCGAGCAGCGCGAGCACCGCCATCGGCAGTGCGAAGCGCCAATCGACGATGCGAGCGATGACGAAGGGCACGAGCGCAACGCCGTTGATCGCGACGGCGAGCACGTTCTTGATCGCGTTCTGCGCGTTAAAACTCGGCAACCCTGAAAACGCGAGGACCGCGAGCATCAAGATCCCCATTCCGGCGCCGAAGTATCCGCCGTAGATCGCGACCAGGAACTGCACCGCGATCTGCCACGGTGCGTGGCGCGGCGCCCCGGTCGACGGACGCGTCAGCCGCGGACTCGCCGCAAATACGAGCGTCGCGAAGAGCAGCAGCCACGGAATGAGTCGTTCGAAAAGCGCTTGCGGCGTGACGAGAAGCAGACACGCACCGATCAGCGAGCCGGCAACGCTCGCACAGATGACGGGCAGCAAGAGCGCGGCGTGGGCCCTGACTTCCTCGTGATAGCCGCGCGCGCTTCCGATCGTGCCCACCCACATCGCGGCGTTGTTCGTCGCGTTGGCACTGATTGCGGGGACGCCGGCAAAGAGCAGCGCGGGAAACGAAACGAAACTGCCGCCGCCCGCAACGCTGTTCATCGCGCCCGCGACGAACGCGGCGATCAGCGGGACGATCGCGTGGGCGTTCGGCACTCCTCCGGGCGGCCCGAACTAGAGCGCCGTGCGCTCGCGTTTGGTGACGCGATAGACGCGGCGGACGTTTTTGAGCGTCTCGAGCTTGGTGAGAAGCTTGTGCAGGTGGTCGAGATCGCGGATCTGCACGGTCAAGCTCGCGACGGCGACGCCGTCCTTTCGCACGCGCGCATTCACCGAGCTGACCTGCGTCTTGAGCTCGGCAAAAACGGCCATGATGTCCTGGAGCAGCTGCGAACGGTCGTCGGCTTCGACCTCGACGTCGACGCCGTGCGTCAGGCCCGCAGCCTCGAGCCACTGCGCCTGCAAGATCCGCTCGGGCGTCGCGTTCATGTAGGCGACGTTCGGGCAATCGGCGCGGTGGACGCTTACGCCGCGCCCGATGGTGACGTACCCGATGATCGGATCGCCGGGGACCGGCGAGCAGCACTTCGAAAGGCGAACCAGGACGTCGTCGACGCCGGCGATGCGGACGCCGCTCGTCCGGCGCAGCACCTTTCGCGGCGCGGGCTTACGGCCGATCTTCGTGAGATCGACGACGTTGTCGTGTTTGAGCTCGTCGCGAATTCGATTCACGACGGCTTGCGAGGACGCGTCGCCAAAACCGATCGCCGCGTAGAGGTCGGTCGGCGTGGCGTAGTTCAAGCGCGCTGCGATTCGCTCGAGCAGCGCGCCGCGCGCCACGTCGGTGCGAAGGCCGGCGCGCGCGAGCTCTTGCTCGAGCGCCTCTTGACCCGCGAGCACGTTCTCCTCGCGGCGCTCCTTGCGGAACCACTGTTTGACCTTGTGCTTCGCGCTCGACGTCTTGACGAGCGAGAGCCAGTCGAGCGAAGGACGCCCGCTCGACTTATTGACGAGAATTTCGCAGATGTCGCCGTTCTGCATCGCGTAGTCGAGGGGCACGATCCGGCCGTTGACCTTCGCACCGACGCAGTGATTGCCGACGTCGGTGTGCACTTGATAGGCAAAATCGAGGGGCGTTCCGCCGGCCGGAATCGAGTAGACGTCGCCGCGAGGCGAAAAAACGAAGACCTGTGAATCGAAGAGATCGAGCTTGAGATTCTCCATGAAGACACGCGAGTCGCGCATGTCCTTCTGCCATTCCAGCAGCGCGCGCAGCCAGGAAAGCTTGTTCTCGAACTGATCGGCCTTGCCGCCTTCTTTGTAGCGCCAGTGCGCCGCGATGCCGTACTCGCTCGTCCGGTGCATCTCCCAAGTGCGGATCTGGATCTCGAGCGGGTCGCCGCTCGGGCCTACAACCGTCGTATGGAGCGACTGATACATGTTGGGCTTGGGCATCGCGATATAATCTTTGAAGCGGCCGGGCAGCGGCGTCCACATCGCGTGCACGGCGCCCAGCGCCGCGTAACAATCCTTGACGGAATCGACGATGATGCGGATTGCGGTGAGGTCGTAGATCGTGGAGAACTCGCGCCCCGTCTTGATCTTCGAGTAGATCGAGTAGAAATGTTTGGGGCGCCCCTGGATCTCGGCGTTGATCTTGAGCTCCTTGAACTCGTCGCGCAGGCGCGCGATCGCTTTTTCGACGTCGGCTTCGCGCTCGCGGCGCGTCTTGGCAACCCGCTCCACGATGTCGTCGAACGACGTTGCGTCGAGATAGCGCAAGCATTCGTCCTCGATCTCCCATTTGATCTTCCATATTCCGAGGCGATGGGCGATCGGAGCGTAGATGTCGAGCGTCTCTCGGGCGATCGCCTCTCGCTTCGGCGCCGGAAGGCTCGCCAGCGTTCGCATGTTGTGAAGACGGTCGGCGAGCTTGATGATGATGACGCGAATATCTTTGGCCATCGCCAAGAACATCTTGCGAAGGTTCTCGACTTGCGCATCTTCCTTGGACTGATAGGGAATGCGCGTGAGCTTGGTAACGCCTTCGACAAGGCGCGCGACCTCGTCGCCGAACTGCCCGCTGACCTGCTCGCTGGTGATCGACGTATCCTCGACCACGTCGTGCAGCAGCGCCGCGGCGATCGTCTGCTGGTCGACCTCGAGTTCGGCGAGAATCTCGGCTACGGCCAGGGGGTGTTCGATGTACGACTCGCCCGAGGCGCGCCGCTGACCTTGATGGGCGGCATCGGCAAGCTCGTAGACGCGCATCAGCCACTCCGGGTCGGCGGAGGGCTCGTAGCGGCGGACGCGGTCGATGAGCTCGGAGATAGTCATGGATTTCCCGCTATTATAACGGGTTCGAGGGGGTCGCCGATGGGGCGGGGGTCACGTTCTCGACGTCGAGCCGATTTTTGAAGAAAATCGTGGCGATCTTCCCGTCGGCTCGGAGGGCCAGCCAAAGGTAGACGTTGCCGCTGACGCAGCGCATCTGGTAGATGAAGCCTTGCGCGCCGGGCGGGAAATCCGGATTGATCCAGCGGCCGACGTAGACCGTCGTGGTCAGCGCCCCCAGCTGTGCCAGCGCGTGGGACGTATCGCCGATCTTGGCATCGGTGAGCTGCGGCAGCAGTTCGGGCGCGTAGAGGCTTTTGTTGATGATGCCGGCTTGCCATTGCACGAACTGTTGCCGGGCGATTTTCGTAATGGCCGGATCGGCGACCGGCGCCGGCGAGGGTGACGGGGTCGGCGTCGCATGGCGGGCCAAGCCCACTGCGGGCGCGAGCAAAAACGCCGCCGCTATCGACGCCGCGGCGAAGCGGATAGAACGGTTAGTACGCAACGAACGAGACGACCTCGGCGTCGCCTAGCTTCTCGCGCCCGCCTAGCTCGTTGAGCTCGACGAGGAAGGCATAGGCCTCGATCCGCGCGCCGAGCCGTTCGAGCAGCCTGCCCGTCGCAGCGGCCGTTCCGCCGGTCGCGAGCAGGTCGTCGACAACGAGAACCCGCTCGCCGGGGGCGAGTGCGTCGGCGTGAATCTCCAGCGAGTTGGTGCCGTATTCGAGCGCGTACTCTTCGGTGAGTTTCTCGTGCGGCAGCTTGCCGGGCTTGCGCACCGGTATGAAACCGGCCCCGATCGCATATGCAATCGGGGCGGCGAAAACGTAGCCGCGCGACTCGATTCCGACGACCTGCGCGATGCCGCGATCGCGAAACCGCTCGACGAAGAGGTCGATCGCGTGCCGAAAGCCTTGCTTATCTTTCAACAACGGGGTAATGTCACGGAAAAGGATCCCGGGAATCGGAAAATCCGGGATTGCTCGAATTAAGGCTTCGATCTCCACGACGTTCGGGTTGGAGCCGGGAGGTCGAATGGCCTGCAGAAAGGACGAACATGAAGAGACCGCAAGTCCTTGCTGCCGCGCTGACGGCAGCGCTTGCCGCAAGCCTTGCCGCACCTGCGCTGGCCAACGGCGGCGGAAGCACGAACACCATTATCTTCGCGAGCGCGGCGGCCGCAGCGTCGGTTCCGCTGGTCGTCAACTACAACCACAAAGTCAGAGCGAAACGCGCGGAGCAGCAAGAAGTGGAACGGCGGCAAGACGCCTATCGCGACTGGTTCTACCACAAGTACGGCTACTATCCGACCTACGACCAGTTCAAGCAGTGGTACGTCCAGACGTACAATACCAACCCTGAGTAAGACCCGTCTCGCAAACGCCGAGCCCCGACACGAAGGGCTCGGCGTTTTCTTTGGCAACTCGAGCGGGCGCCGGCTAGCGGTGGCGTTCGCGATCTCGATCGCGCTTCACGAGATCGCCGCGGGAGCCGTTCCGCGCAGTCCGTCCGAGACCGCATCTCAGACCGAAATCGTAACAAGCGCACGCATCCTCCGTGTAAGCATGCGGCCGACGCCGGCGCCGTCGCCGGCCCCCGTGCCTATCGCTCTACGGCCGGCGATCATCGCACCGCGGAGTGCGCGCATCGTCACCCGCACGACGGAGGGCCGCGCTGGGGCCTCCGCATCGATGCCAAATCCGCAGCCGCCGCGTTTACGGGAGAGTCCGTTTGCCACCTCGAGACCCGTTTGGGACGTCGCGAGCGGTCATGCGATCTCCGGCGCGCAGATTTCGGGGAGCGGGACTGACGTCGGAACCGGCAGCGGCTCGGGCTCGCAAGGGAACGGCAGCGGCGGCGCGCCCGCGGACGAACCCTGCGGTTACGTCACGTTCTCCGATCCGCACGGTTCGCAGTTCGATTCCCGCACGCGCGGATTCTGGGTCGACATCCGCATGTCGGTACACTTTTCGGACGGCTCGATGCAAACGACCATTCTCGACTACCCTTGGTACTATCCGAGCGAAGCCGCAAACCCGTGGTCCGATCAAAACGTGAAGGACCCGGACTTCCCTACTCGCTTTCAAGCGCCGCCGCCCGAAAAGCTCGCCGAAGAGCCGGCGCTCGTGAAGTACGTCGCGAAACACAGCACGCCCGACGGCATGACGATGCTGCGAGATTGTCCCGAGCCATCGCCGACGCCGGCTTCATAGCCTGGCGGCTCGCCGCCATAACTGAAGAGCGAGATTAAACTTTTAGCTCGACCTTCTCGAGCGCGCCCTTCGTCGGGACGACGTGATGGTTCAGCCGCAGCTGATCTGGCTCGTACCCGAATGCCAGCCCCAAGAGCTGCGGCAGATGGAAGATCGGAACGTCGATCTCTTTCTTCAAAACGCGCGCCGCGTCGGGCTGCTGGCCGTCCAAGTTGAGATGGCAGAGCGGACAGGGCGTCACGAGCAGATCCGCGCCCTTCTCCTTCGCCTCGATGATGTGATTGCCGCCCATCGCGAGCGCCTTATCGCGGTTGAAGGTGAGCATCGGAAAGCCGCAGCATTTCGTCGCGCCGCGATACTCGACGGGCTCGGCGCCGAGCAGCGCAATCAGCCGCTCGAGGTACGTCTTGCGCTCGGGCCGCTCGCGCAGTCCGAGCGCTTCGGTCGGCCGCAGAATGTAGCAGCCGTAGAAGGGGGCGATCTTCAATCCGGTGAGTTTCCGCTTGATCGCGCTCGCGACGCGATCGATGCCGATATCCTCGAAGAGCATCCAGAGCAGATGCTTCACCTTCGTCGTGCCGCCGTAGCGAAAGCCTTGGTCGGCGATCGTCGCATTCGCGCGCTCCAGGCGTTCCGGATCGTTCGCAAAGGCGTAGTTGTGGTTCGAAAGCACGCCTTGACAGGTGCTGCAGATCGTCATGAGATCCGCCCCTTCGGCCTCGGCCATTGCGAGCGTCAAGCCGTTGAGCGAGTCGGCAAGCTCGGGGTTTTGCTCGCTCAGTACGCCGGCACCGGTGCACGGCGCAGAGACCAGCTCGTGCAGCTCGAGGCCGAGTGGCTCGGCAATCGCCTGCGTCGAGACGTAGAGCTCCGGGCAGGCGCCTTTCGAGACGCAGCCGGGCCAAAACGCTACCTTCACTTGAATCGTCCTCCAACCCGTTCGAAAATCTTTCTGATGCGCTGCACGCCGGGGATCGCTCTGTGAATCAGCGGCGGAAGCTTGCCGGCGCGCACCATATTGATCGCGCTCGGAAGCGTCTTGAGCTGCCCAACGATATTGAAGAGACCGGTCGACTTCGGCAGCAGCGTCAGCTCGTTGAGCCGGCCGCTCTGCTTGACCGATTCGGCGAACGCGTCGGCGTGACGCGTGCCGGGATTATTGGTGTAGCCCGCGTCGACGGCGAGCTTGCGAAGCTTGAGAATCTGATCGAGCGGCGCGACGCCCTTCGGGCATTGCTGCACGCACTCGAAGCAATGCGTGCAATCCCAGATGCCGCCGGGCCCGCTCAGCTCCCCGAGACGCTCCTTGGTTTTCGCGTCACGCGGGTCGCCGACGTAGCGATAGGCTTGGGCGAGTGCTTGCGGCCCGAGGAAGTTTGAGTTGACGGCAAACGACTCGCAATCCATCAAGCAGGCGCCGCAGCTGATGCAGCTCACTTCTTGGATGAGCTCTTCCATCGCGGCGTTGGGCACGCGATACTCTTGATCGGGAGGCGGGATCGGCTCTTTGTTCTCCAGCCACGGCTTCACCGCCAAATGCTTATCCCAGAAGGGCTTCATGTCGCAGACGAGGTCGCGAATGAGCGGCATCGACGGCGGCGACTCGACGCGCGTCTTTCCATTTTCGGTAAAGGCTTCGAGCTTGCTCTTGCACGCAAGGTTGGCATGTCCGTTGATCCACATCCCGCAGGATCCGCAAATTGCGCTCCGGCACGCACAACGCACGGCGAGCGACGGATCCTGATACTCGCGAATCGCGATGAGCGCATCCAAGACGACCGCATGCGCGGGCAGATCGACGGTGTAGGTTTGATAGCGGCGCAGCGGCGAGGTATTCCACGGGGGCGGAAAGGGCTTGCCGGGGACGGCCGTCTCGGCGTACTGCCCTTCGGGATTATAGCGGCCGACTTCGATCGTAAACTGCATGTTAGTAGGTGCGCACCTCGGGCTTCCAGCGAGTGATCGTGACCGGAATTTCGGAGACTTCCGGCTCCCGGTCGCCGCGAAACGTGAGCAGCGTGTGCTTGAGCCAGTCGCGATCGTTGCGTTCGGGGTAGTCGACGTGCGTATGCGCACCCCGGCTCTCTTTGCGGACGATCGCATCGCGGATCACGGCTTCGCCGCAATCGAGGAGGTAGCCGAGCTCGAGCACGAACGTGAGCGCTTGATTGAAGACGCGTCCCTTGTCGCCGACGGCGACGTTCTCGTAGCGCTTGCGGTACTCTTTGAGGGCTTCGAGCGCCTCGTGCAAACCGGCGTCGCTGCGATAGAGTCCGACCTTCTGGTCCATCATGGTCGCCAGCTCGAGACGCAATCCGGCTGATGTCTCACCTTTGTACGGCCGCGCCAAGAGGTCTTCGAGCCGGTCTTGCTCGGCGTCCAGGACCTCTTCGCCGCTCGTGCTCGCCGGCGTCAGCCTTGCATAACCGGCGGACGCGCGCCCCGAGCGGCGCCCAAAAATAATCGTGTCGAGCAGCGAATTAGCACCAAGCCGATTTCCCCCGTGCACGCTCACGCACGCGACCTCACCGGCGGCATAGAGCCCCTCGATGAGCGTCGTGCCCTCGACATCGGTCTTGATGCCGCCCATCTGATAGTGCATGCCGGGACGGACGGGCACCGGTTCCTCGATCATGTCGATGCCGAGGTAATCGAGCGCCATCTCGTGGATCTGCGGCAGCTTCTTGAGGATCACCTCGGGACCGAGGTGACGCAGATCGAGCAAGACGTTGCCGTCGATGCCGCGCCCTTCGGCGATCTCGGTCGCTTCGGCGCGCGACGTTACGTCGCGCGCGGCGAGTTCCATCTTATTCGGCGCGTATCTCTTCATGAAACGCTCGCCGAGCGCGTTGAGCAGATAGGCGCCTTCGCCGCGGGCCGCCTCGGTCATCAGAAAGCCGCTGCCGGCAAGCGTCGTGGGATGGTACTGCACCATTGCCATGTCCATCAACGGAGCGCCCGCGCGATAGGCGAGCGAGTATCCGTCGCCGGTACAGATGAGCGCGTTCGTGCTCGGCTCGTAGAGCCGGCCGAGGCCGCCGCTCGCGACGACGACGGCCTTGGCGCGCAGCAGATGCAGCTCGCCGGTGACCATCTCGAGTGCGACGACGCCGCGGCATGCACCGCCATCTATGAAGAGCTTGGTGGCAAACCACTCTTCGTAGACCTTGACGCCCGCCTTGAGAATTTGGTCGTAGAGCGTCACGAGCAACGCCTGCCCGGTAATGTCGCCCACGAAATAGGTGCGAGCCTGCGAGGCTCCGCCGAAGGCGCGCGTGCCGAGCTTGCCCTGTTCGTTGCGATAGAAGATGACGCCCATGTGCTCGAACTCGATGATGTCTTGAGGGGCCTCGCGGCACATGACCTCGACCGCGTCTTGGTCGGCCAGATAGTCGCTCCCCTTGACGGTATCGAAGGCGTGCGATTCCCAGCTATCGAGCTCGCCGATGGCCGCATTGATTCCACCCTGGGCCGCGCTGGAGTGACTACGAATCGGGTGAACCTTGGTGACGATTGCAACGTCGGCCCCGGCTCGCGCGGCCTCGAGCGCGGCGCGCATGCCTGCTAGACCGGCGCCGAGCACGATGACGTCGTGATCCGCAATCACGAGGCCGTACTTTCCCGAAAAGAGGCAGCTACATTCCGAACGCTTGTTCGATGCATCATTTGAATTCGAACTTCAAATAGATGCTAGCAAGCGGATCGGCTGCCGCCTATGCGTTTCGTAGCCGTCGGCGCCGCCGCGACGGCTACGCCGCCAGGCCCCTTGCCGCCGTCGGTTGTCGTCGCAGTATGCCCCTGCGCACACCACGCAGGAGGTTTCCATGCTGCAGAACGTTTCGATCACGCCCTCGCGCCGCAGCCTCGAGTTTGGCATCTACCGCGACGGCGACAACAATCTCGACGCGATCCAAGAGGCCGTCGTTTCGCAAGCAGCGAGAACGAGCGCTCTGGATTCCCGGATCGAGTTTACCGTCCAAGACACGACCGCGACGCGAGCGGCCGGCGTGCGCCGCGAGCAGGGCGACACCGGCCGCGGCCTGCATACCGACGAGTTCACGATCGCCGACGGCAACGTCGGCCGCGTCGACAGCACGAAGGCCCGGGACATGAGCGACGAAAGCAATCTCGCCCGCTTCGTCGCAAAGACGCTCGATCACGCCGAAGCGTCCGGCACGAAGCAGACGTGGATCGATCTGGTCGATCACGGAGGGGGCGACGGCGGCGGCTTGGAGACGCGCGACGGAAGCGTGATGACGATGCCCGACATCGCCAAAGCGATCGCCGACGGGATCGCGCTGCACGCAAGCGCGCATCCCGAGGACCCCAATCGCTGCGTCGACGGCGTCGTGGCCAACCAATGCTTGATGGATACGATGGGCTTTGCAGACGCGCTTTCGCATGCCGGCGTGCGTTATCTCGCGGCCAGTCCCGAGACGATGCTCGCACCGGGCGTCCCGAGCAATATCGCGCATGTCATCGCGTCGCACGAGAACGACCCCAAGAGAATGGCAAACGCGATCACAGGCGACGTGATGCGCACCAAGTACGACGTCGGCGATTTCGGCGGCTTCGGGCCGGCCGCCGCATTCGACGTGCTCGATCTCGATGCAACGAAGATCGCCCGCGCCGAAGTGGCGATCAAACGGCTCAACGACGATGCCTTTGCGGTCGGCGAGAACGCGGACGCGCGCGCGGCGATGCGCGAGGATGCGCGGACGATCGACGGTATGGTGCGTTCACCCGACCGCACGAACGACATGCCCTGGCGCGCCGATCGCCCAGCGATTGCGTTTTACGACACCCTCGCGAGCGACGGCCGTTTGGACGCCAAGCTCCGCAGCGAGGCCCGCGCCGCGAGCGGCGCCGTGCGCGAGCTCGTGCTAGCGCATCGCGAGAGCGACGACTTTAAGCCCTTCGGCGGCTCGGATTACTCCGACGCGGCAGGACCGACCGTGCATCTCCCAACGTCGCGCGGCGAGATCGACCCCTGGGCATCGGCCGGCGTGAAGGAGACCGATAACGATTTCTACCGCAAGACCGACCAAGCGAAGATGACCGGCGTACTCGCCTAGGAGCTTGTCGGACAAACTCCTAGCGGAGCAGATCGACGCGCGACGGATAGATCGGCCGGTTGACGATCCGCTCGAGCGTCGAGGCGGGCGCATCGAGCGCGATCTGAGCGAATCGGACGAAGGCCTCGCGCGTCGCCTCGCCTTCGGCGTACCGCTCGTTGCGCTCCATCTCGACGCGTCCGCTTACCGGCAAGAGGCGCACGTATCGCCCGTCGTCGTCTTCGCCGATCTCGACGAGATTCGAGTCGGCGAAGACGCGCAGCGCGGCCGTTAGGTGCCGGTCGCGGATGCGTTCGTCTCCCAAAAGCCCCGCGATATCTGAATCGCCGCCGCGCACGAGGCCGTCGGGCGCGAGGCTCTTGATGCCGCGATAGATCTCGCGCAGCAGCGCCAGCGGCGGCGCGTCGAGATCGATGAGGTACTCGTTGAGCCCGCGATCCTTCGGACCGTAGAGCAGATGGATGCTCGCGGCCGAACCGTCGCGTCCCGCTCGTCCGGCTTGCTGGTTGAACTCGCCGAAGTCGAAGTTAAGGTGGTAGAGCACGACGTCGGCGACGTCGGGCAGATCGATCCCCTCGCCGAAGGCCGAGGTCGCGATGACGACGCGCAGCCGTCCCTCGCGAAAGAGCCGCTCGACTTCGAGGCGGTCGGCGTTAGGCATCTTGGCGTGGTAGAACATCACATCGTTGCCGAGCTCCCGGCGCAGACGGCGGGCGACCGACGTTACCTCGTTGCGCGAGTTGCAGTAGACGATGCCTTTCTGCCGTCCTTGGCGCGCGCGGCCGAAGAGCTCGACGAGGTAGGCGGTTTTGTCGCGGGTTCCCCGCGCGTCGACGACGTGGAGGTTCTCGCGCACGGTCGGATCGATCACCCAGGAGTCGATCCGCAGCTCTTCGACGATCCGCGCAAACGTCTCGTCCGCCGCCGTCGCGGTGAGCGCGAGCACCTGGGGATTGCCCAATGCGGCGATCGTCGCGGCCAAGCGCGCGTAGGCCGCACGATGGCGCGACTCCTGCAGGTGATGCGCTTCGTCGACGACGGCAAACGACGGCGTGCTCGGCCCGCGCAGTGCGTCGCGATGAAACTCAAGAAACTCCGGCGTCGCGAGCACGACGTCCCATGCGCCGTCCGCCAGCGCCGCGAAGAGCTCCTCGCGTTCCTCGTTGTCGATCGACCCGTTGGCGCGAAAGCAGCGCAATCCGAGCGGATCGAGCGTCCGTCGCAAGGCTTCGTATTGATCGTTGGCGAGCGCCCGCAGCGGATAGACCACGAGGGTCTTGCCGCCGCCGCCGAACGCGCGCAGCGCTGCGGAGAACTGGAAGCAGAAAGATTTGCCGCGTCCGGTTCCGAGCACTGCGAGCGTGTTCTTTCCAGCCTCAACCCGCTCGAGCACCGCGCGCTGCGCGTCGTGCAGCTCGGAGGAACCGATCAATGCCGCCTGCACGAGCTCGGCCGTCGCGTCGGCTCCCCGCCGTTTCGGCGTCTCGCCACGGCGGGGCGAAAATACGGCGTTGCCGGCTTCGCGCTCGACGAAGATGTTGACGCCGCGGTGTTTGGCTCGTTGGGGTCCACCGGTGAGCGACGCAACCTGGGCGCGGTAGCGCGCTCCCGCATCGATGAGCGGCGCGAGATGCAGCGCCAGGCGCCGGTTGAAAAAGCCGAGCTGCAGGTTTCCGTAGTGCACCGCAATCGCGTTGCTATCGTGCGGATTCCCCGGCTCCCGGCGCAGCTCGAGCGAAGCGCCGGCGCGCAGGCCGGCGATGACGTCTTGCCGCCCTTCGAACGAGACGCCGGCGATCTTCGTGTGGAACCGCGGTGCGTCGGCGATCGTCGAGTACGGGTCGTGCAGATATTCGTCGCTCTTGGCAAAGACGCGCTCGACGAACGCGTCGTTCGCACCCTCTTCGATGACGCGGGGGCGAGAGGGCTCGCGCAATGCGCTTAGCGCCGCCTCGAAGGCGGCTTCCGATGGCGTCGGAGGGGGAAGGCCCCTAGTGCGCGGTGCCTTCTTCGCGACCTTCGTCGAGGTCGTCGAAGTTGAGGGCGATCTCTTCGTGGCCTTGCTCCAACGCCGCATCGTGCAACCCGGCTTGCTGCGCGTCGAGCGGGTCGATCCCCTCTTCGCCCGCGTAGGGCTCCTCGATCGCAACACCGCTCGACGCGTCGGCGCGTTTTTTGCGATATCGCGGTACGGCGGCGGACGCGACGGTGCGCGCCGCCTTCGCCTTCTGGCGGCGCTCACGCCGCGCGGCAACGATGTCCTCGCGCGCGATGCCGCTGCGGCTCTGCATCGCGGTCGACTCCGCGCGCGCGCGAGAGGTGACGGTCCGATCCTGCGCGAGTCCGGCGCGACGCCGTTTAGCGGCCGCCTCGAGCTGGCGCTTGCGGAAGACGAGCACGAGCGGCGCCGAGTAGAAGATCGAGTGGTAACCGCCCGAACAGATGCCCACCAGCAGCGCGAACGCAAAGTTTTTGAGGCTCCCGCCGCCGAGCGCGAGCAGAGCCACGAGCGTGATGACGACCGTTGCCAGCGTGTTGAACGAGCGCGTCATCGTCTGCTTGATCGACTCGTTGACGATCTTGTCGTAGGGCGCGCCGGCCATGAGCTTGGTGTTCTCGCGGATCCGGTCGAGAATCACGATCGTATCCATGACGGAGTAGCCGATAACGGTCAGCACCGCTGCGAGGAATGCGTCGTCGGCACGGCGGTCGGCCAGCGCGTAGATGCCGATCATCATGGCCGCGTCGCGAACGAGCGCGATGACCGTCACCAGACCGAAGATGTAGTTCCAGCCGAAACGGAAGGCGATGTAGATGAACTGAATGCTCAGCGCGATTACCAACGCCCACAGCGCCTTCGTTAAGTACTCGCGTCCGAGCGAGGGTCCGACCGAAGTAATCTGCGACGAGGCGCGATCGACCGGCGCAACGCTGTTGAGCGCATTCCAGACCGGCGCCGAGTTATTGGCATACGCGGTCTGGGTTTCAATGATGAAGCCTTTGCCGTCGGTACCTGCGGTGGTGACCGACTCATCGGTCAGGCCGATACCCGCGAGTGCTCGCTTCACCTTGTCGGTGGTCGTCGGCTGCGTGAAGCGCACCGTGATATCGGTGCCGCCGGTAAACGAGAGTCCGAGACGGAGCATGTTCTTCGCCTGAAAGCCGTGGCCGCCGGCGAAGCCGTGGTAGATCATCGAGCCTAAGCCGAGCCCAATGACGATGTACGAGATCGCCGAAACGACGCGGAACCATCCGACGATATTCCAGTTCAGGCGCCTAAAAAGCATTAGTGACCTGTGACTCCTACGACTCCGCGCCGGCAGTCTTGGCGAAGATCCCGAGCTCGGAGCGTTTGACGCCGTAGAGCTCGGGGGTGGTCAGGATTTCGTTGTCGACGAGCGTGTCGACGAAGAAACGCGTGATGAAGACGGCGGTGAAGAGCGAAACGACGGTTCCCCAGAAGAGCGTGAACGCGAAGCCTTTTACCGTGCCGGTGCCGAGCATGTAGAGAACGCCGGCTCCGACGATCGTCGTGAAGTGGCTATCGAAGACCGCTGAGAAGGCGCGCTGGAAGCCGACGCGAACGGCGGCGCGCATCGTCTTGCCGTTCCAGAAAGCTTCTTTGATGCGCTCAAAGATCAGTACGTTGGCATCGACCGCCATACCGATCGAAAGCACGAAGCCGGCGATGCCCGGCAGCGTGAGCGTCGCGTGCGAGAGGGCCAGAATCGCCATCATGATCAAAACGTAAATCGCGAGCGCGACGTCGGCCAGAAAGCCGGGAAGCCGGTAGACGGCGATCATAAAGAGCAAGACCAATCCATCTTTAGTATCCATCGCTCGTCTAATTCCTCAAACGCCAGACATGTCCCCAGGCCTGCCTTCGGATCATTCGGCCTCATCATTTTCAGCTCCACGCCCGAGCCCATCGGAAATGGGCCACTGATTAGTGGCGTCGATCCATTCGGCCGTTTGTGGCGACGGTCGCGTACAGGCTCAGGACCTTCGACAGGTGTGCACGTTTGATGCCGCTACGGCATCGAGGGTGCGGTTTGCCGACGCATCGGACAGGAGGGTCACGCGATGACCCCGATGATAGGCGTTGATCACGGTCGAGTGACATTCGGTTAAAACTCTAGAATAGTGCACTATCAAAGAAATTCGGTATTGTCGCCCCCCCGTTTTGGGGGGTCGCTACGTTGAAAGCTTACCGACGCAGTTTGCCAAAAAGTGTGGTTTCGACGGGGCCGTCTGCTGCGCCCAAAAGGTTCTACGACCGTCAGGCGATGACGCGCGCGATGCCTCGGCGGGCTTGAGTTCAGACGAACTGCAACACCCCCCGCCGATTTGATAATCGGCACAGTCGATCAAGGCCTTAGGGAGTGTTGCCATGCGATGCTATTCGCATTTGTCGGATCACGAAAGGGAACAGATTTGGTCTAGCAAAGCTTTAGGCCATTCGATTGGTGCGATCGCCCATGCGATCGGCCGTCCGAAGACGGTCTGGCGCGAACTCTCCCGCAACAGGCTGCCGAGCGGGCGCTACTCGCCGCTTCACGCCGCCGGGGCCCATGAATTGCGCAGGCGGCATGAAGCGCGGCTCGAAAGAGACCGAGCCTTACGGATCTTCGTTGTCGACCGGCTCGCCGAAGGGTTGTCAGCAGCAGCGGGAAACTGACCTGGTCGGCAACTCAAATCTAACCCACCCGCCAAGGTGATTCCTCCGACAGGGAGGGGCCGATGCTAACGGCGGAGGAAAGGATGGAGTTGGACGTCCTGAGGCAGCAAGGCGCGGGGCATTCGGGAGCTGGCGCGTGTTACCGGCTGGTTGCGCAACACGGTGAGGCGGTACTTGCGTGAGGGCGAAGCGGCAGCGGTGCGCAAACCTGCGCCGAAGACCGATAAAATAGACTAAATCTGTTGTTATAACTTACACGAAAAGATTCTAGTTGGTAGGGGCACGTGTTGGCGCGGGCGCGCTTAACTCTTGCAGTCGCCTGGTCGAACGCAGCGTGCGGATTTCCCGCTCTACGCTCTCCTGTTTGCTGCCCATGCTACGATCTCAGGACAGGTCAGAGTTAGCTCAGTACTGAGGTACGTTCTCGCTCGCAAAGCTGCACTGCGCCTGCTTCTCTGGAGCATAGTCGATGACGTAGGTGACAGGCTCTCCTTTCGTAACGAAGAAGCCGACCGGCAAGTAGCGTTCGTCCTTCTGCATCAAGTTGACCTTGACGGCAGGCCGCTGTGTCTGACATTTACGTTAGGGCCTACGCTGCTGCACACGTGAGCGGCGTAGTGGTTGAGAAATGCAGTGATCGCTTGATTTGCCGTCAAGCCGAGAGCGGCAGGCTCCGCCATCATTCCGTCCGGCATGGTCACCTCCACGCCATCTGAGTTAAATGCGATGGATGGAAAATCGCGGTTGCTGTCATTCCAGCGAAGCCAGCCCTCTCCGGCCTGAGACCAGGACGTGAGCGACATTGGCAGTGCAGCAGTTGTCATCAGCGTCTTCATTTTCTTTTCTTTCTCTTCTTATCAAACCGGCGAGGATCGGGTCCGCCTGTGGTGTAAAAACGGACCGTCGTTATACTTTGCCTCGGAGGTGAGCGGCCGTCCGCTTTTTTGTGGGTCAAGACCCCGTTCTCAAACATGATCCGTGGGTTGCTGCGTACTTGTAAATGGTGACGCCCAACGGCGATCCCGGTTAGGAAATTGATCTGTGACGCAACCCATCCCCTCCACTCACTCAGTCGAGGAGGACTTGATGCCTAAAACCAAACGATCGTGCACGGAGATATCTCCGGTCCACGCCAATGCAGCCGCGATCGACATCGGTGCCACCCTACACGTAGCAGCTGGTGGACCGCACCGCGATCCTGAACCGGTCCGCAGCTTCGGCACCTTCACCGGGGACCTGCACCGCCTTGCCGACTGGTTCAAGCAGCGTGGCGTCAGCACAGTCGCCATGGAGTCCACCGGCGTTTACTGGATCCCAGCCTTTGAGATTCTGGAACAGCGCGGCTTCACCGTGCTGCTGGTGAATGCCCGCGATGCGAAGCATGTACCCGGCCGCAAGACCGACGTGACGACGCACAATGGCTGCAGCGTCTGCACGAGCATGGACTGTGCATATTCAAGGATGGTTGTTAGGGCTGTAACAGCAATGTAACAATCAGATGCCAATTACCGGCTTTGTCGGCTCACCTCTGATGAAATTATCGGTTTGTTACTTCGCCGTTACTCTCGGGTCGGGCGATATGGGCTAACGTGCCCATTATAGGCCGACGGGACGGGTCCCCCTTACTCATCCACCCCGGCACCCGCCCGGCCAGAGAAGCCTAAGTTGAGGAACAACTCAAAACCCCAAGACACTCCCGCTTGGGGTTCTATTTGGTTATGATGCGCGCTGCCTCAATGGCCGAGTATAAATTTAAGATCGGTGAGACCGTATATTTTCACCCGAAGCTGCCGATCGACGCGCCACGGGGAGCATACCAGATCATTAGGCGCTTGCCGACAGCAGAAGGGGAATTTCAGTATGTGATCAGGAGCGTGAACGAAGATCGTCAGCGCGTCGCGAAAGAAAAAGAGCTAAGCCGCACCTAATCTTCTTGTCACCAATCTTAGCAATTTGAGCCTCGCCATGCAAGATCGCCTGCTGTCGAGCGCGATCGTCGTCGGAACTAAACACTGTGGGCCGCGATCTCTTACCGAGAGGCGCGGCCTCTTTTTGTTACGCAATCGCTGCGATTGCTTCACCTCCTCACCCTCCGAAGTGCTTCGTCTCACTCGAAGCCAAGTTCGTCGATGGTAAATTCGACTTCGGCGGCACGGACCGCGTCGTGCCTCTCCCTCAGTGGCCTTCGCCGCCCTGTGACTGAATTGCAACATATCGATTGGGCGGCGCAGACATCCAAAAACCGCCCGCCGGGCTCAAAGCACTCGCCGACCGGAGTTTAATAGGGGGTGAGCAAAATTGAGGCATTAAACCGCCATAAAAAAGAACCCCGGGCAATCTAGCGAACCTGGGGTCTACTGGGGGGTAGCTATGCAGGTTCTGTCGGGGAGCAACAATGCAGGTCCCATCAATTCCTTATCGACGGGCTATGAAAGGCGAGGAATTGGATTTTGCTACCAGAGGCAGCGTCGTTGCAGGTGTCTGCACGAGCGCTCTTGTGTGGGCATTTGTAATAGCGAAAACGATCGACCTTTGCGAGTGGCGCTAAATCCGTCAGTGCGTCTGCCGCTAAAACATGGTCGGAGTTAATCCCCATCTCGGAACAGGCACGGAACTCGCCGGCGGCGCTATCGGCAAGTGCCATCATCTCGTTAACTCGGGCGGCGAGCACGCCTTCGTTTGCTGATCTCAAGAAAAATTCATCTATTCCGGGAAGCGAGAGACGCAAGCGAGCGATCTCGTCCGATCCCTCCGCGACCACGATCATTTTCGGCACGATGTCGCGTAACGCCAGTACCATCGCCCAGCCGGCGAGGCTCGGTCCGGGCGCCACTACTGCTATCCGAAAATGGTCCTTCGCGGCCAGCCTGAGAGCCCGCTTCACGTCACTCGCGAGCTCGACAGCATAGCCGGATGACTGTAGCTCGCGCGCAAATCTGGCGCGGAGGTCCAATTCCGCAGCAACTAGCAAAACGCGCTGTCGCATCCAACAAACCTCGCTGTTCGTTAAAGTTTCTTACGGGTGTTCATTCGTCGAATGTTCACCAACGCCTTCCTTGGCATCGATTCCTTGATCAGGGTTCGACACCGTGCTTGGGCTCTGCCACCAAGGCGCTTCGGTAACAGCCCTCCGACCGACGTACGGCGCTGGCGGCCCGGGTAACTAGCCGGGCAGCTTAACCATGCAGTGCACGTAGAAACTCGTCGTTGATCAGCATCAAGAGCCTAGATCCAGACTCTATGTGTGATGGCAATCACAAAAAATTCTTTTGTTGGCAACCCTTTATCCGAGCTTGCTTGCGGGTTCGCCGCCGTGGCGGCGGACCGGCACAATGCCGGACGATTGACCAGGGTGCCAAGCTGCCCCGGCATTTGGGGTAGCTTCATTTTCAGGATTTCGCCTGTAAGATCGGCTGAGTGCAAGCCGGACTGAGGCCAAGGAGAATTAGGCGTGTCGATACTGCGTCTCGTGATTTCGGTACTTTGCTTACCCCTTTTCTCGACATACACACATGCCGGCACAGCGGACTCATCCAGCTGGCGCATTGCGCAAAACACCGAGTTTGAATTGAACAATCCGGACGATCACAAGCAAACTTCCGGTTCCCTAAATAGCGTCAATGTCGTGTGCCAATCAATCGGATCGGCAGCAAGTGAGTATGATCTGCCGCTCGTATTCCTAATGCGACTGATTTGGCAGGAGAGTCGATTCGATGTTGACGCCGTGAGCCGGGCTGGCGCTCAGGGTGTGGCTCAGTTTATGCCAAAAACGGCAATCCAGAGTGGGCTTGCTAATGCCTTTGACGCGGTTGAGGCAATACCAAAATCCGCAGAGCTTTTGCGAAACCTCAAGAACCAGTTCGGAAATCTCGGCCTTGCCGCAGCGGCCTATAATGCGGGTCCGAAACGGGTTCAGGACTGGCTCGCCGGTCGCGGCAGTCTGCCAATAGAAACCCAGACCTACATCCGAATTGTAACCGGCCATACAGCGTCAGAGTGGGCGAGCGAAACGCGCCAATTAACCTTGGCGCTTCCCGAACCTGTGCCTTGCGACCAGATGGCGAGGTCTCTCGCCACTCGGCAAGCCCCAATATTAAGGGCTCCAGATCAGCATAACGAATCAGAGGGTGACACTGCCTTGCCCCAAGCGGCGTGGGGAGTTCAGCTTATTGGTAGTGCCTCGCAAACCAATGCGCTTGCCTCCTTTCAACAACTTCAAAGGACGTACAATAGCCTACTAGGAGCTCGTCAGCCACTTGTAATCCGATCGAAAGTTGGGACAAGCGCCTTCTGGTATCGCGTGCGACTCGCTTTTGACAGTCGGGGCGATGCAGAAAAATTGTGCTCACGCCTCCGAGCAATTGGTGGTAGCTGTCTGGTTCAACGAAATTAAGTGGTTCGCTCAGTCGCGCTCGGGAGGCTTGGCGCGGAGCCCCTTAGATTCCAGATCTGGCCTCGTTTGGTCCTACCGACATGACGACGAACAATGATCTTCTCAGTACAATCATGGGCCATATCGAAGAAGCGCGACAGATGGTCACCGAACAGAAAGGCCGCATCGCCCGGTTGAAAGCAACAGGCGTTGACACGGCCCTTGCAGAATTGACGCTCAGGGCTCTGGAGGCGAATTTGAAGAGATTTCAAAATCATGCTGATTGGTCGGAGCGAAAAGAACAAAATCCGCCAGAACCGTCTGGGGTCACCGGCGAATGACGGTCAGGTGCGTACACGACGGGGTGGCTCAGTACGCTCGTGGTGAGTTCCTCGACGAACGAAGAAATTCCGTCCGTTTTTCGCTGATTTGCCTCCTCGACCTCTCAAGACAGCGCATTCTTCCCCATCACCTGTAGCATGTTCCGCCGGGGATTGAACGGGGATTCCCATGGGGCGGTGCGGCTTTATGGTCGTTGCGCTCGCGGCAAGCGGTTGGTGGGCCATGTGCCGCAGGGTCACTGGAAGACAGTCACCTTGGTGGCCGCTCTGCGCCGGTATGACATGAGAGCGCCACGGACAATCGACGGCTCGAGATCGGAAGAAATTCTTGGCCTGTGTCGAACAGTGTCTCGCTCCGACGCTCAAACCCAAGGATATTGTCATGATCGACAACCTTCCGGCACATAAGGTCATCGGTGTCCGCGTGGCGATCGAAGCGCGCGCGGCGCGACACTTCGCTATCTCCCCAAATATTCGCCAGACCTGAACCCGATTGAGATCCAGACTACTTTTTCTCAACCAAAAAAAAAAAAAAAAAAAAAAAAAAAAAAAAAAAAAAAAAAAAAAAAAAAAAAAAAAAAAAAAAAAGGGATAGCCAACCAACGACCAGATCTCAGCTAATAAAATGTTTGCCGGTAGGTGGTAGACATTTCCCGTCCCGGCGGTAGTCTAGGGTCCACTGCCAACTGGATAAATAGTATTTAACACCGCAGGTCTAACACCGACACCGGAGCTCGGGGCGTCGATCTGCATCCAGGGTGAATTTCCACTCCCACCGACAACCGTTGTCTCCTGCACGCTCCCGTTCCGTCGGTCCGTAGTTGCCAACATCAAGGTTTTACCAAGCTCCGACAGCTTGTTCTCTTGCCTGCCGCCGCCCTAAATGACGAAGAAATACTCAAGGCATCGGTTATTGCGCGATATCGTCAGGATATTGGTGTCGAGCGCTCCCGCAGCCATGCCTCGGATTGAGTTCGACCCAATTCACACCTTCTAGATGGGCCTTGAAAGCATCAATCTGCTCAATTGTTCCATCAGGCCATTCGACTTCGACATGCCATCGCTCGCCGTCACTTAGGACCACGCAGAAGAAAGGCTTTCGCGCTCTGATGGCGCCCGACGGTCGTATCAGGCGCTCAAGGGTAAACATCACTGCCCCTGATCTCATTTTGTCGCCAGTAAGCATCACGATATTTTTTTTTTTTTTTTTTTTTTTTTTTTTTTTTTTTTTTTTTTTTTTTTTTAAAAAAAAAAAAAAAAAAAAAAAAAGGGGGGGGGGGGGGGGGGGGGGATTGATGGGCAGAAGGAGTTTACCCAAGTTTTTGCTGTCAGCCCTGTATCAGCGATGTAACAATCAGGATATTTTGAGTTGGTGGTTGTGTCGTTCGAGCCAGGGCGTTTACTGCCGCCCTGCCGCATTAGTCGAGGGCATGGGTAGTGGTCGCGCTTTGCGCCCACGCGACCGCCAGATATTCGACTAGCAAGCGCGGCGTGGCTGGATCGAGATCCGCAGGCCCGCGCACGATGCGGATGGCGGAAATTCTCGGCTGCGCTTCGCTCGCCAGGTGATGCACGAGGCGCTTGGCACGCAGCCGCTCGGCATTTTGTTCTACTCGATGAACTCGTTTCAACAAGGCGACAAACCCGCCGTCGCGCACCAGCGTCCAGCTCGGCTCGACCTTGCAGACGCCGATATCGAGGCCGGTCTCCTCGAGCAGTTCGCGAGCCACACTACCGGCAAGGTCGAGCATGCCGCCTGGGCTGATATCGTCGCGGTCCGGCGTGCCGCCCGGAAAAACCCATCGCCCGGCAATCGAGGTGAACGGCGCCAAGCACGACGGACCAACGATGAACCAGCAGGAAGAACGGTGGGTACGTATTGCTTGGCGCCGTTCACCTCGATTGCCGGGCAATGGGTTTTTCCGGGCTTCACGCCGGACCGCGACGATTAACTGCAAAGGCGGCATGCTCGACCTTGCCGGTAGTGTGGCTCGCGAACTGCTCGAGGAGACCGGCCTCGATATCGGCGTCTGCAAGGTCGAGCCGAGCTGGACGCTGGTGCGCGACGGCGGGTTTGTCGCCTTGTTGAAACGGGTCACAGTAAACGAAAGTGCCGAGCGGCTGCGTGCGAACATCATGCATCACCTGGCGAGCGAAGCGCAGCCGGAATTTTCCGCCATCCGCATCGTGCGCGGGCCTGCGGATCTCGACTGAAGCCACGCCGCGCTTGCTAGTCGAATATCTGGCGGTCGCATGGTCACAAAAAGCGCGACCACGCCCATGAAACCCTCGACTAATGCGGCAGGGCGGCAGTAAATGCCCTGGCTCGAACGACACCAACCACCAAGTCAAAATATCCTGATTGTTACATCGCTGATACAGGGCTGACAGCAAAAACTTGGGTAATCTAAAAGCTGCTAAAAAAAAAAAAAAAAAAAAAAAAAAAAAAAAAAAAAAAAAAAAAAAAAAAAAAAAAAAAAAAAAAAAAAAAAAAAAAAAAAAAAAAAAAAAAAAAAAAGGAAAAAATCATATCGTGATGCTTACTGGCAGACAAAATGAGATCAGGGGCAGTGATGTTTACACGTGAGCGCCCGATACGACCGTCGGGCGCCATCAGAGCGCGAAAGCCTTTCTTCTGCGTGGTCCTAAGTGACGGCGAGCGATGGCATGTCGAAGTCGAATGGCCTGATGGAACAATTGAGCAGATTGATGCTTTCAAGGCCCATCTAGAAGGTGTGAATTGGGTGCGAACTCAATCCGAGGCATGGCTGCGGGAGGGCCTGAACACCAATTCCTGACGATATCGCGCAATAACCGATGCCTTGAGTATTTCTTCGTCATTTAGGGCGGCGGCAGGCAAGCCAACAAGCTGTCGGAGCTTGGTAAAACCTTGATGTTGGCAACTACGAGACCGACGGAACGGGAGCGTGCAGGAGGACAACGGTTGTCGGTGGGAGTGGAAATTCACCCTGGATGCAGATCGACGCCCCGAGCTCCGGTGTCGGTGTCAGACCTGCGGTGTTAAATACGATCTATCCAGTTCGTAGTGCAACCTTTACTTCGACCGGGACGGGAAATGTCTACCACCTACCGGCAAACATTTTATTAGCTGAGATCTGGTCGTTGGTGCTTGGTTGAGAAAGTGTAAAAAAAAAAAAAAAAAAAAAAAAAAAAAAAAAAAAAAAAAAAAAAAAAAAAAAGAGGGGGGGGGGGGGGGGGGGGGGGGGGGGGGGGGGGGGGCGCCTAGGGATCTCAATCGGGTTCAGGTCTGGCGAATATTTGGGGAGATAGCGAAGTGTCGCGCCGCGCGCGCTTCGATCGCCACGCGGACACCCATGACCTTGTGTGCCGGAAGGTTGTCGATCATGACAATATCCTTGGGTTTGAGCGTCGGAGCGAGACACTGTTCGACACAGGCCAAGAATTTCTTTCCGATCTCGAGCCGTCGATTGTCCGTGGCGCTCTCATGTCATACCGGCGCAGAGCGGCCACCAAGGTGACTGTCTTCCAGTGACTCTGCGGCACATGGCCCACCAACCGCTTGCCGCGAGCGCAACGACCATAAAGCCGCACCGCCCCATGGGATTACCCCGGTCCAATCCCGGCGGAACACGCTCCAGGTGATGGGGAAGAATGTGCTGTCTTGAGAGGTCGAGGAGGCAAATCAGCGAAAAAAACGGACGGAATTTCTTCGTTCGTCGAGGAACTCACCACGAGCGTACTTGAGCCACCCCGTCGTGTACGCACCTGACCGTCATTTGCCGGTGACCCCAGACGGTTGTATATGATTCTGCTCGCTTCGACCAATCAGCATGATTTTGAAATCTCTTCAGACTTTCGCCTCCAGAGCCCTGAGAGCGTCAATTCTGCAAGGGCCGTGTCAACGCCTGTCGCTTTCAACCGGGCGATGCGGCCTTTCTGTTCGGTGACCATCTTACGCGTTTTCGATACCGCCCATGATTGTACTGAGAAGATCATTGTTCGTCGTCATGTCGGTAGGACCAAACGAGTTAGATCTGGAACAAGGGGCTGCGCGCCAAGGCCTCCCGAGCGCGACTGAGCGAACCACTTAATTTCGTTGAACCAGACAAATACCACCAATTGCCCGGAGGCGTGAGCACAATTTTTCTGCATCGCCCCGACTGTCAAAAGCGAGTTCAGCGATACCAGAAGGCGCTGCTCAACTTTCGATCGGATTACAAGTGGCTGACGAGCCCGAGAAGGCTATTGTACGTCCTTTGAAGTTGTTGAAAGGAGGCAAGCGCATTGGTTTGCGAGGCACTACCAATAAGCTGAACTCCCCACGCCGCTTGGGGCAAGGCAGTGTCACCCTTCATTTTGTTATGCTGATCTGGAGCCCTTAATATTGGGGCTTGCCGAGTGGCGAGAGACCTCGCCATCTGGGCGCAAGGCACAGGTTCGGGAAGCGCCAATGTTAATTGGCGCGTTTCGCTCGCCCACTCTGACGCTGTATGGCCGGTTACAATTCGGATGTAGGTCTGCGTTTCTATTGGCAGACTGCCGCTACGAGCGAACCAATTCTTAACCCGTTTCGGACCCGCATTATAGGCCGCTGCGGCAAGGCCGAGATTTCCGAACTGGTTCTTGAGGTTTCGCAAAAGCTCTGCGGATTTTGGTATTGCCTCAACCGCGTCAAAGGCATTAGCAAGCCCACTCTGGATTGCCGTTTTTGGCATAAACTGAGCCACACCCTGAGCGCCAGCCCGGCTCACGGCGTCAACATCGAATTGACTCTCCTGCCAAATCAGTCGCATTAGGAATACGAGCGGCAGATCATACTCACTTGTGCTGCCAATCCGATTGATTGGCACACGACATTGACGCTATTTAGGGAACCGGAAGTTCGCTTGTGATCGTCCGGATTGTTCAATTCAGTACTCTGTGTCTCGCGCAATGCGCCAGCTGGATGAGTTCGCTGTGCCGGCATGTGTGTATGTCGAGAAAAGGGGTAAGCAAACTCGCGAAATCACGAGACACAAGATCCACACGCCTAATTCTCCTCGGCCTCAGTCCGGCTTGCACTCAGCCGATCTTACAGGCGAAATCCTGAAAACGGAGCTACCCCAAATGCCGGGGTAGCTTGGCACCCTGGTCGATCGTCCGGCATTGTGCCGGTCCGCCGCCACGGCGGCGAACCGGCAAGCAAGCTCGGATAAAGGGTTGCCAACAAAAGAATTTTTTGTGATTGCCATCACACATAGAGTTCTGGATCTAGGCTTTCGTTATTCACCAACGACGAGTTTCTACGTGCACTGCATGGTTAAGCTGCCCCGGCTAGTTACCCGGGCCGCCAGCGCCGTACGTCGGTCGGAGGGCTGTTACCGAAGCGCCTTGGTGGCAGAGCCCAAGCACGGTGTCGAACCCTGATCAAGGAGATCGATGCCAAGAAGGTGCGGCGGGGAACAGTCGACGAAATGAACAACTCGAAAGAAACTGTAGCGGAACAGACGAGGTTTGTTGGATGCGACAGCGCGTTTTGCTAGTTGCTGCGGAATTGGACCTCCGCGCCAGATTTGCGCGCGAGCTACAGTCATCCGGCTATGCTGTCGAGCTCGCGAGTGACGTGAAGCGGGCTCTCAGGCTGGCCGCGAAGGACCATTTTCGGATAGCAGTAGTGGCGCCCGGACCCAGCCTCGCCGGCTGGGCGATGGACTGGCGTTACGCGACATCGTGCCGAAAATGATCGTGGTCGCGGAGGGATCGGACGAAAAGATTGCTCGCTTGTGCTTTCGCTTCCCGGAATAGATGAATTTTCTTGAGATCAGCAAACGATGTGTGCTCGCCGCCCCAGTCTAACGAGATGATGGCACTTGCCGATAGCGCCGCCGGCGAGTTCGTGCCTGTTCCGAGATGGGGATTACTTCGACCACGTTTTAGCGGCAGACGCACTGACGGATTTAGCGCCACTCGCAAAGGTCGATCGTTTGACAAATACCTTACCTTAACCAAGCACAGGGCGCTACCAATTGCTTCTCGCTTCGGTATCGGCGAGATCCTCGCCGCAAGGCGCGGAACAGGGACAGCCCCAAAAGGTCAGCCCCAACAAGGTCAACGAGGAAAACCACCCGACCATCCGTTGCCATGGGCGTACGCAGTGCTGGATGGTCCGAACCCGGCTAACGAGACGATGAAGCTGTGCATTTCCCTGACACTGACGCGGCCTTCACTCTGAGCAAATCCGTAACAATGGCGATCCGGTCTATTGGTACCCGGCGACCACCCCAAGATGCCTGAGGTCGTGGCCTCCGTTAGCACCTGCGCACGTCGCGAATACAAGAATCCGCCGATTGCCAGAGCACTGACGAAAACCAAGAGCGCCCCAACTGCCACTGCTGCGTCTTTGTGCCGGTGTAGGCAATAGCTTCGTTCCACGATAGATGATCGTGCTCTGACCCGGCTTTGACCGGTAATCCTTCCAGGTGTTTTCGAATGTCCTCCGAGAATTCATATACGGAGGAGTATCTCCTTTGCGATCTTTTCGAAGCGCCATCATCACGATTGCGTCCAGGTCGCCGTGCAGTCTGCTGGACAGCTTCTTAGGGTCGCCTTCTCTGGTGCGGCTCACCGCCTCAGGGGTAACAACAATCACGGTGCCGTCCGCAGCTGCTCGCTAATGCGCGTCACTGCAGTACTTGGCCTCACCGGCTCCTCTTCTCGGATACAGCCCGCTCGATCTCCAACCGAGATTGAACCTTGAAGCGATAGGGCCGGTTTCCGGTAGCAGTTCGTAAAGCACCACGCCAAGTGAGTAGATGCTTGTGCTGTTGGTAATGAGTTCTCCCCGTACTTGCTCTGGCTGTCAAAAACCG
>CAWIDM010000006.1:0-10563 GCA_963834895.1 Vulcanimicrobiota bacterium
TCATCGCAGCGGCCGTGGCGTTCGTGCCCTTCGCCGTCGTCTCTTACATCACGCGTGGAATCGGCATGGGGTGGGGGGATACGAAGCTGGTCACGCTCTGCGGAGCAGCTTTGGGCGCACCGACTGTAATCCTCACGCTGGCGTTCGCGTCGGGCGCCGCCGTTATCGGCCATCGGCTCACCGGCGGCAAGAAAGGCCCGATTGCACTTGCGCCGTACATCGCGGTCTTCACCGCCCTCATGCTGCCCTGGGGAGTCACGCACACGTAACTTGGTGCAGCCTCGCCGAACCGACGCGATGGCGCTGGCGATCATCGTGCTCGCCGGCGCGCTTAGCGCCGTTTGGGCGTTCGTCGTGCCGATTTTTCAGGCGCCCGACGAGCCTGCCCACTTTGACTACGCGATCTCGATCTACAATGCCCGCGGCCTAATTCGGCTGGCCGACGGCCGCCTCGATTGGATCGTCAGCCCGTACACAAAGTATCTGCTACGCGCGACCGATTTCCAGCGTATCGCGTGGCATTCGTCGATGCGCGCCCCCAGGGGTTACGGCAGCCGTCCGTATTACGCGCGCATCGACGCCCGCGCTCCGAGCCTGGAGAAACCGGCGTCGCCGAACGGCCGCATCAACTACATCGTTCCCGACTATCCGTTCGGGTTCTACGCGCTCGAAGCGCTCTGGATGCACGCCGTCGCGCTGGTGACCGGCTCGCTCGTCACAGTCTTCTTTGCGGCAAGGCTGCTCTGCGTCTTTCTCACGATGACGGGACTCTATTTCAACTACCGGACGGCGCTGAATCTGGGTCTGCCGCGATGGACGAGCGTCGCACTAATTGCGGCGATCGGTTTCTTCCCGCTGACTTCGTTCGTCTCGTCCTACGTGCAGCCCGATAATCTCACCTATGCGTTGATTTCCGTCGCCTTCTTCTTCGCCAGCAGCCTACCAACGGATCAACCGCGGCCAGAGAGGATCCTGGCATTGGGTCTCACCCTGGGCTTGCTGGCCGTGACGAAGTATCAATTCTTCGTCACTGCGGCGATCCCGATCTTGCTGCTGGTGGCGGCGCGTCTCGCGCATGCCAGGGCAACTGGAGCGGTACGAGCCGCGGCGGTTGCCGCGCTTCTGCTGCCCGCGATTATTTTGCTTTCCGTCCAGCACTGGATCGTCGGCCACGCCGATGCCGGCGGCCGTTCGAGCCCGTTCGCAGCAGCAAGTTTGTTTGAGCCTTTTCGCAGCGCGATCGCGCAAGGGACTCCCACTACGCTATACTATCTCGCGTCCAACGCAGTCGGGGCGCTCACCGATTTCTTCGTGAGCGGGGTCTGCGCCGCTACGTATTGGCAGGTCGTCGGGTGGTTCGACACGCCGATCGTCATCTTCAACGACCCTGTTGAGGCGGCGATTCGCGACACCGTCAGCGTGGCCACCTTGGCCGTGGTGGTCGTTCTTGTCCTCACGCTCTCGCGTAATGCGTTGCGCCTACTCTCAGCGGCTGCCCGCGGCCACTCCCGACGAGTTCTCGCCATCGCGGTCGCCGATCCCGTTCTGAACAGCTACATTCTGTTCTCGGCGGTGCTGATTTCGCTCTACGTGGTAACGAGTAACGGATTCGTCGCGGAGGGCCGGCAATGGTACCCGTATGTCTTTCCGGCGTTTCTCTCTCTCGTCTGGTACGCGCCCCGTGCGCTGACGAAGCGGCATTGCACACTCAGCGCGGCGTTGACGGGCACCCTTCTCTGCTACTGCGTCGTGGCCGCCGGTTTCGCGCTAGCGGACGTCATCGGCCGCTATTACGCGCCCCAAACGGCCCGCTACGTTGCGAACCCGCAGCCGGCCACGCTCTCACCGGGCGAAGCCTCCGGCGTGCTTCGGCCGTTGGAGCGCAGCCAATACATCAACGCCCCGGGGGTCGCTTTTTCTTTTATCCGCGGGACGCCGTTGGTCACCTCCGGGGGGGTCGTTCCGAACGGCAGCAGTCAATTCCGAATCGCTGTGATTCTCGATCGGCGCACGGCGATGCCGGTGCTCAGCGGACAATACAATCTTCGAATCGCCGAAGCGTTCCACAACACGGCGGCCGGATATGGCGGGTTCTATGCAAACGTCGCGACGTCGGGACTCGCGGAGGGGCCGCATATCGTCGAGGCCTTTGCGAACTCCCTCGACGACAGCTCTTATCAACGCGTCGCGCCGACGAGATTATTCTTTGTCACCACGCGAAACGATGGCTTCTCGGATGCGTTCCTGGGGGAGGTCAAGCGGACACCAGCGGTCTCTGGTCGCCTGAAGACCGTTGGAACGTGCAGGGGCGCCTCCGCTTTGAGCGAGGGGCGGCCCGGCGTGAGCGCCGGCGCCGTTCTGCTCGTTGCCGGGCGCGTAGACGCTCCCTCGACCGCTCGGCGGTACGACGCGGCGTGGCTGCTCGCCGGACGGCACCCGTATCCAGCGCGTTACGACATCAAGAACGGGTCGTTCGTTGGAACGATTCCGACTGCAGACCTTACGCCGGGCGTCTATCGCCTATTGGCATACGCGGTTCGGGTAGGAGGCATCGGTAATGATCGAATCTCTAATGCTCTATCGTTTCGCGTAACGGCGGGACCTGGCGGAAACGAATTTCCCGCCCACCCGTCACCCCTCTGCAACGACCCGCTGAGGCAGCTCAGCGGCTCGTAAACCCGCCATGAAGGCACAGGCATAAAACAGCGCGACGATGATCAGAAGGCTTCGGTACCCCACAATCAAGCTCGCATATTCAAAGACCCCGCCGACCATCGCTCCAAGGAGGTTCGTCGCGAAGGCGACCGTCGAAGAACCGACGGCGCGAAAGCGCTGAGCGAAGACAAGGTTAGCCAGAAAAACCGGCGCGAAGGCAAGGGTCACGGCGGCGGCAAAACGCGGCAGCGCATCGAGTGAAAGCAGGCTCTCAGGCGGAACTGCCCACGCCAGCAAGAGGCTTGCGAACAGTGCAGGATACAGAACGTTTGGCGGCCACAAGCGAAAGCGCCGTGCGACTCCAACTGCCGCGAAGACTGCAAGCAGAATCCCGAAGAAGACCAAAGCGTTCACGAACCACGTCGTGCCGAAGAGCAGCGCGAACTGTACGACGTTCTTCGTCTCGAGCAACAGGAAGGCAGCGCCCATGAAAAAGAGGTCGAGATAGCGTCGCATTTGACCGAGCGGACCGGCTGCGGCTCGGATCACCACGAGCGAGGCGAGCAGAATGAGTGCGAGCGCGACGAGGTATAACGGCGGGATCGTGCGAGTCCGCAGGTACGGGAAAGGATAATCGTCGCTTGCCGGCTCCGGCACCGCGCGTGCGCCAGGGTTCCAGGTTGCGGTGCATGCAACGTCGCTCTGCTCGCGACCGATCATGAGCAGGGCGAACCATGCAACGCGCCCGACCTCGTCGAGGCAGGGCGCGTACCCGTACGTCGCCTCCAAGGTTCGCGCATAGCGGTCGATCAGCCAGCCTTCGCGATAGTAGTTGTACATTCCAAACGCGCCATCCGGATTGAGATGAGAGCGAGCGGCCTGCATGGCTTCAGCGGTAAACAAATAGCTCTCCAGACGCAGCGCGGATTGTCCGGAAACGAGCGCAAGCGAGTCGGGGAGCGCGAAAAGGATGAGATCGTACGTATTACGTGTCCGTTGCAGGAAGGCTCGCCCGTCGTTGACGTGAACCGACACGCGCGGGTCTTGGTAGGGCCTGTCGGGATTTAATTCGCGACCGAGCTGGTAGATGCGCGGATCGATCTCGACGGCATCCACGTGCTTCGCGCCGCGCGCCAGAGCAATTGCCACGTCGGAGCCGCCGCCTGCGCCGACGATAAGAACGTTGCGCAAAGGATTTGCACGGAGCCGTTCGTACGGAACGAAATAGAGCGGCTCGATCTTCTTGCGCCAAGCCGTCGACTCGATCCATTGATGCGGGACGCCGTTCACGCTGACGGCGGTTAGTCCCGGCGCCTTCTTATACGTGAAAATCTTATAGTACGGCGACCAACTGAAGCCGGGCGTGAACGATTCATGCCCGAGCATGATGACGATGCCGATGGCTGCGGCGACTTGGATGAGCCGCACCGACGGGAGGTAGGCGACGAGAAGCAGTATTGCCGCAACCGTGCCCCACGCGACAGGCGGCGCGCCCAGGAACGAAAGCAGCGAAAATGCTGCGATGCCAGCGAGGCTTCCGAGAATGTCGAGCCGGTAGGCTTCGAGCGGCTCGAACTGTACAAATGTACGCGCGACGCCTTGCGCGATCGCGGCCGTAACGCCGGCTACGGCTAGAAAGATTGCCGGAAGGATGACCCACATCGGCAGACCACCCGGAACCATTCCGAAGTAGATGAGCTGACTGCCCGAGCGGTTGATCGTAACGGGGAAAATTAGCAAAAAAGCAGAAAAGAACGCAAGGGCCACGATTGCCCAAGGGAAGAGATCGGTGCGCGATTTCGCGCGCAGAAACCCGACACCAATTCCGAGAAAGCTGCCCATCAGCACGAAGTTCGAGAAGTATGAAAGATAGACGACATTTTCGCCAGCCCATCGAATCAGCGCCAGCTCGATGAAGAGCATCAGAAAGCTTAGCAGGACCAGGCGCCCCTGATTCGTCATGGCTCTCTTATCTCGCACGGCTTGTTCTCCTAATGCTGTTGAAGACGCCCAGCTTGTAACGAACGCGACTGAATGAACCGGCGGCCAGGTCGCCAGCCATTAAGAACAGCAAGTGTAACTGAAGAATTTTCTTTGCTCTCGCCACTGCTGCGGCAGAGCCCCAGCCCTTGGCAGCGGCCCCATCGGCGATGCGGTCCAGCACTTGGGCCTCCTCGGCGAACCGGTGCAAATTCGCGCTGAGCGCTGCCGTGGCCTGACCCGTATGCCGGCGATAAGAGTAGACCGGCGGGTAGCGCGTTCCAGCCATCGCGCCACCGGTGAGAATGACGCGCGACCACAAGTCGAGGTCCGCGGCCATCGAATAGCTCGCGTCCCAGCGCAAAGACCCTAAACGACTCTTTCGAAAGCAGACGGACGCGCCGTTGAGCCAGTTTCCCCTCGCGATCGATCGTAGCGACGCCTCGCCGCAGAGGACGATGTCGCCGCTGCCACGCGGCATCAGGAAATTCTTGAACCAATCCACGAACGAAAGATACGGCTCCGATCTCTCGTTGATGATGCGGGCCGGCGCGAAAAGAATCGCGGCGTCGGGATGTCGCGACGCCAGGGCCTGGAGCTCCGCCGCGTAACCCGGTAGTACCTCATCGTCGCTGTGAACCGTCGAAACGAGGTCGCTCTCCGCCAGATCGATACAACGATTGAAGTTTTCCGCGGCTCCGAGATGTCTATCGTTCCGGACGTAGCGCATCCGATCTTTTGGATATGCAGCCGCAATCTCCGACGCCCCGCGGCGCTCCTGTTCGTCGGTGCTGTTATCGACCATTAATACCGACCAGTTTGAAGCCGGCTGCGCAAAGATGCTCGAGACCGCTTGCCTGAGGTAGTCCGCGTCCCTGTAGAACGGCACCGCGATCGTTAGCCTGGATGCGACTTCACTGCTCACGTTGACTCCGCCTCGGGCATCGCCTTTTCTGTGTCGGGCCGTCGCCTCAGCAGCCGTACGGGCGTTCCACCATAGATCGCGTAAGCCTCAAGCTCTCCGCGCACGAGGGTCATCGCTCCTACGATGACGCCGCGGCGCAATACCGAACCGTCGAGGATCACGCAGTTTGCGCCGATCCAGACGTCGTCCTCGACGATGATTCCGCCTTTGCTCAGCCGGAAGCGCTGCCGGGCCATCGGGACTTCTCGGCGAGCATACTCATGGTTTGCGGGCGCGAACGTGCAATTCGCCGCGACGAGGACGTCGTTTCCAATCGTAACGCCGTTCCCGGAATAAATCACCGTACCGGAGTTGATGTGGGAGCGATCCCCGACCACCACATCGCCCCGTCCGCCTGCAAATTTGACCTTTACGAACGAATCGATCGCGCAGTCCGCGCCGACCACGAGCTTCGATCCCAGCGTCGAGTCCTCGAGGTCCGCGAGCGGCGAGATCTTTGCGAGCGGTGAAATAAAGTGCATGCGACGGTCCTCAATCCATGGTCCGAGGATCGAAGATCGGTAGCGCGCGATCGCGCTCCGACAGGATCGGGTCGTGCAGTGGCCACGGGATCGCCAGCTCGGGTGAATCCCAGCGGTAGCCTCGTTCGACACCCGGGTCATAATCGCACGACATCCGATAAAGGATCTCCGTTTCGTCCATTAGTGCCTGGACCGCGTGCGCGCACCCAGGCGGAATATATACGCCCAGCCAGTCTTCGCCGCGCAGCATCGCAGACCGCCATTTCCCGAACGTCGGCGAGGCCTTGCGTACGTCGAGGACCACGTCGAAGGCTGCGCCGCGGACACAGCTCAGTAGCTTTGCTTCCTCGGAGGGCACCTCCTGAAAATGAAACCCGCGAAGCGTCCCAGCACGGCGGCTGCGCGAAACGCTCTCTTGCGTAAAGGTCGACATGAGCCCGTGCGCTTCGAACTCGCCTCTCGAAAAGAGACGGCTGAACGAACCACGCTCGTCCTCCTGCGGCTCCTTTTCGATTAACATAGCGCCGTGTATCCCCATTGGCCGAAACCGCATCTCAAAAGACCTTCACTTCGGGAATTGCGGTGACGAACCGGCCTCCCCACTCGCGTATCGCTGCCATCTCGCCGGCGATCTCGTCCGCTAGATTCCAAGGGAGGATGAGGAGATAATCCGGCCGCGTTCTCATGACGTGCTCTACCGGATAGACGGGGATGTGGCTCCCGGGCAAGTAGCGGTTTTGCTTGTACGGGTTGCGATCAACGACGTAACTCACGAGCTCTTTGCGCACGCCGCAGTAGTTCAACAGCGTATTCCCTTTCGCCGCTGCTCCGTAGGCGGCAACTGATTTTCTCGCGTGCTTGCAGCTTGTGAGGAACTCCCAGAGCGAAAGCTTCGACCTCACGACGGCCGCTCCGAACTCGCGATACGTCTGCACCGACGCTAGGCCGGCCTTCTCTTCTGCAGCCAGCATCTGCCGGACCCGGGGGCTGGGAGCGCCGCCGGAGTGCTGAACCAGCATTCGCATGGACCCACCATGCGTCGGCAGCTCCTCCACATCGACGACGCTCAGGCCGTGCGACGCGAATACGCGCAGCGCGGTCTGCAGCGAGAAATATGAAAAATGTTCGTGATAGATCGTGTCGTATTCGGTCTGCTCGATCAGCCTGAGCAGGTGCGGCACCTCGATGCTAGCCGTGCCCCGGCGCGCCAGGATCAGCGCGATTCCCGCGACGAAGTCGTTGAGAGCCGGCACGTGCGCGAGAACGTTATTTGCAACGAGCAGATCCGCCTGTTTACCCTCCGCTGAGAGACTCGCGGCGATGCGCGTTCCGAAAAACTCAACGAGCGTCGGAACTCCACGGTTCCGCGCCTCTTGAGCGCAGTTTGCGGCCGGATCGATGCCCAGGACGGGGATGCCTTGCGCCCGGAAATGTTGGAGCAAGTAGCCGTCATTACTTCCGATCTCGAGGACGCGAGAGTCTTTGCCCAGCCCGAGCCGCTCAGCCATCGAGCGCGCATATTGCTCGGCTCGCTCGAGCCAAGTCGTCGAAAACGATGAGAAGTAGGCGTACTGCGAAAAAATCTCCTCCGGCGACTCGAACTCCTCGACCTGCACCAGAAAGCACGAGCCGCACACGAAAGCATGCAATGGGTAGAATCGCTCCATCTCGTCAAGCTGCTGCTCGGAGAGGAACGCGTTTGCCAGCGGCTGCATTCCAAGGTCGCAGAGCGACTCGACGAGAGGGGCGCTACAAAAGCGGCAACCCTTACTCGGCACGGAGAATGCGCTCGTAACAGTCGATCTGGTTGGCGCTTATACGGGCGACAGAGTCGCCCAGGTGCCAAGCCTGGTACCATTCGACGGTCCAGCGTACGGCTTCGCTTTGCGAGAGTCTGCACCGCCAACCGAGGAGCTCGCGCGCTTTGGACGTCTCGAGCTTGAGGGTCCGGCTCTCGGGCAGGGCCGCGACGGATTGCGCGTCCCAGTCTACGGGTCTGTCGCTGGCAGCCAATATCGCGGCCGCGAGTTCGGAGACGCTGACCGATCCGTCTGATGACGGTCCGAAATTCCAGGGGCCCGCATATTGGGGCCCTACTCGGCTCAATTGCTGGGCGAGAATGAGATAGCCGCTAAGCGGCTCGAGAACGTGCTGCCAAGGTCGCGTAGCGTCGGGATTTCGCAATTGCAGCCTCTCGTTGCCGAATACCGAGCGCACCACGTCCGGAACGAGCCGGCCGCGAGACCAATCGCCGCCGCCGATCGCGTTTCCCGCCCGAGCCGTCGCGACGGAGCAAGAATGATTCTGAAAGAACGACTCTCTATACGATGCGCTCACGAGCTCGGCGCAAGCTTTGCTGCTTGAATACGGATCGTCACCGCCCAGCCGATCGCTCTCGACGTATCCGACGCTTCGACCGTCGTTCTGGTAACACTTGTCGCTCGTTACGATGACGACGGCTCTTAGAGCCGGACTCCGGCGAGCGATCTCCAAAGTATTTACGGTGCCGATCACGTTCGTTTCGAACGTCGTTACCGGGTCGTCGTAGCCGGTACGGACAATCGCCTGACCCGCGAGATGCAGCAGCACTTCCGGTTCAGCAGTATGTACGATCTCGCCTAAACAACCGAGGTCGCGGACGTCGGCGAAGTGCGAGCGCAGCATAGCCTTCAGATCGAGCGCCTCAAAAAGATTAGGACGCTCGATCGGCTCGAGCGCAACGCCCGTGACGCGTGCGCCCAGCCGCGCAAGCCATAGGGATAGCCAAGCCCCTTTGAAGCCGGTGTGGCCCGTCACGAGAACCCGGCGATCGCGCCAGAAGCCAGGATCTACGTTTACCGAAGTCGGCGTAACCATCCACCGCGCCAATACGTGAGGTTCCCTTTCAGCCCCGTACTCTCGTTAAAGGGCCACGCGGGTTCCTCGCGAGTGAACTCGGGGTGCGACGCTAAGAACGCATCAGCAGCTGCGCGCGGGTTGTTCGTTGCCCAGTCGGGCTGCGTGCGCGGGGCGCCAACCACGTCCCCCATGATGCCGTCAGCCGCCACGATGTACGAGTCGACGGAAACTAGAGGCGAGTACGCCTCGAGCTCGGCGAGCACGTGCTCCTTCGTGTGATTCGAGTCGAGCACGACGAGAACTCTTTCCTCCGCCCCAATCATTTCCGTGACCTTTGCGACGATGCCGGGGGCCGTGGAGCCGCCCTCGACCATTGTAATGAGAGGACGGAGCGGATGCTCTTCCATTGCTCTCCGATTATGCGGCCGGATATCGATATCGACGCCGATGACGCGTCCGCGTCCCAACGCTTTCAACAGGCTCGCGTAGAATACGAGCGAGCCGCCGTGGGCGATGCCCGTTTCGACGATCACGTCGGGCTTTATTCGATAGACGACCTCTTGCGCACGTACCAGGTCCTCCGGAATCTGAATGACCGGCCGACCAAACCAACTGAACGTATATGGATATTTCGCGTCCCAGCCGCACTGCATCCACGCGTCGGAAATGATAGCGAAGGCTTCGGGTGACTCCATTCGGTGCGTCGTTTCCGTCGCGCCATTCTCTACGATCACCAGGCGGCGCTCGAGGTCGATCCTGATCACGCGCTCACCAGGTGGCGGCGATACTCCCCGATCAACTGCGGCAGGAGCTCCAGAAGTGATTCGGGCGCGATCTCGAACTCGCGACGCAAGCGCCGCGTATCGACTACGGGAAATGCAACTGTTGGGGCAGTCGGATCGAACTCGGTTCTGCAACCCGTGAGCTCCGAAATTCGCTGCGCGAGCTCGGCGTTCGTGACGTTGACGCCGCTCGCGACATTGTAAACCCGCTCTTTGCCACGGAGTGCGGCGAAAATTATCGCCCCAGCCGCTACATCCACATGGAGGTAGTCCCGCGCGGACGCTGGCGACGACGTGAACGTGATCGTGCCGCGGCGCAGTGCCTCGCTCAGCACGGCATTCAGGAGATTGCCGGAGCTGAAGTCGTCGCCGACGATGTTGGATAGCCGCACAACCCGCGCCGCCGCACTCTCCACGGCCAGTGTTAACGCTTCACCAGCAATCTTGGACGCGTTGTAGACGCTGTCCGGGGTTGCGGGCGTTAGCATCAGCGGGGCATCCTCGTCGGTGCGCTGCGACCCTAAGTATACCCGCGTTGAAGAAAGATAGAGAAACGAATCGAAGGTGCCACTCTCAAGGATTCTATTCGGCAGCGAGACGTGGGCCTCGATCGTGTCGTACCGTCGCGTCCGAAAGTCTGCGGTTAAACCGGCGCAATAGATGACGTGGTGTAACGGTCGTTCCCTAGGGTTGAAACCGACGCCGGCAACATCGACGGTGTGGCCCTTTATTTTCAGCGCGGCACACACGTGCGACCCGATGAAGCCGTGACCGCCGAACACTGTAAAACGCTCGGGCGGCATTTACTGCCAGGTCTTCCAAGGGGCTACACCGCTCGACCAAGCGCTCTCGAGGTAGATCT
>CAWIDM010000007.1:0-67710 GCA_963834895.1 Vulcanimicrobiota bacterium
AGCTTGCGCCGTGAAAAGAGAACCTATAGTAGAAGTGCGAGATGCTAACGGGTAGACGCGTCGATCGCTGCCTGCCGCACGTGAAAAAGATCTAGCGGTAACCTTGCACCTGTGGTATACTTGAGGTGACAAAGTACGCTCGACTTTCGCCCGCATAATAATGCGGGCGATACTATCAAGCCCCAGCGTCAGCAGTTTGCGCGGGGCTTTTTCTTTTGGGGAGGTGAGGTCCCATGATTACGAAGGCGGTGCCGGCGCGAGCGCATACCCGTACCTTCGCGATCGGGGTCGACTACATCACCGAGCACACGCACCAGCGCGCCGTTGCTGCCGCCGGTCACTCGTTTGAGGGCGGCGTTGCCTACGCCAGCGCACCCGAGAAAGCCGAGTGGGTTCATTTGGGCGGGGTCATGTCGGTGGAAACGGCGGCGATTGAGATGGAAGCGGTCGCAGCATTGTCCAAGCGCTGCCACGATCCCGTCTACCACCTGATCATCGCCTATGCCAAGAACGAACGCCCGACGCGCGAGCAGGTGGTCAGCGACGCGGAGCGGCTGCTCAAGGCAATGGGCATGGAGAAGAGCCAGTACGTACTGGCGGCGCACAAGGACACCGACGACTTCCACGCCCACGTGATCGCCAACCGCATCGGACCCGATGGCAAGGCCAACGACCTGTGGCACGAGCGGATCAAACGCGAGCGGGTCTGTGCCGAGATTGCGGCCGAACGCGGCTGGACGATCGTAGTCGGGCATCACAACCGCGACATCGTGCAGCGCGTTGAGCATCTGTATACGCCTCCACCTGATCCGCAGCGCCGACCGAGCGACGGCGCGTACCGCCGGCTGCACGAGCGCGGCGAGCTGCCGTGGCAAGAGAGTGCGCGGCCCTACGTGCTCGATGCCGTCGATCGCGCCAAGGACTGGAACGACCTGCATCAGCGCCTCGGCGCGCACGGCGTCGTGGTGAAGCTGGCTCGGCGCGGTGATCGGGTGCAGGGTCTTGCATTCTCCGAAGGGTTGGATCGCCGAGCGCCGGGGTGCGCCGCGTCACGGATCGATGCGCGCTGCGCACTGCGGGCGCTGGAGAGCCGCTTTGGGCCGTTCACTCCTGGGCGCGAGCCTGTTGTGGAGATCTCACGCTCAGTGCCATGGGCCGATACGGTTCGTCCAGCAATTTTGGCGGCCGTCGATGCCGCGAAGACGTGGAGCGATCTTGAGAAGCGGCTTGATCGCGACGGCATCGTGATCAAGGTAATCCGGCGGGGTGCACGGGTGCAGGGCCTCGCGTTTTCTGCGGGCAGAGATCCCCAAGCACCAGGCTGCGGTGCGTCGCGGATCCATCCTCGCTGCAAGAAAGCCGTCCTCGAGCAGCGCTTTGGCTCGTGTCCGTATACCCCGGAGGCGCCACCGAAGCGCAGCCGCAGCGTCCTTGGCGATCGCGCCGAACGCGACGCGCGTAGTGACCCCGGCTGGGCGCTGCGCGACGCCCAACGCATCGCCGACCATGCCCGGCTGCGGTCAGAGCACCAAGCATACCGCGAGCGTTTCTTAAGCGAACGTGCGCAGGCAATGGGTTCGCGCCGGGATACAGCCTGGGAGCGCGAGCGGGCTCAACGGCAGCGCGATGCCCAGAAGCGCCGCGAAGCGCGCCTGCTTTTGCGCGCAGCGGCGCGGCTGGGCACGCGCGGTGTCATCGCCCGTCAGCTCGCGTACTGGTTGGTCGACGCCGTCATGGGCCGCCGGCGCGCGAAAGATTATGACGCTGCGCGCGTGCGCTGGGAGGCGACGAAGATCGTGCTGGCGTCGGAGCGGAGGCTCGCGCGTGAGGAGAAGCCGGTCGCCTACCGATCGTTCGTTAGCGAACGGGCACGTGCGGGCGACTTCGGAGCGCAGCGGGTGCTCGATGCGCTCGTTGCTCCGACGCGCAACCGGAGCGAGCAGGCTCCGCAGCGTGAACTCCGCCCCGCGACTTTGGAGCAGGCTCGTCTACGGCTCAACGTCATCCGCGCGGAAGAAGAGGGACGCTATCAGCGGGCTCGCCTGGAGCGCCAGCACCTGCAGCACGTCGAGCGTCCACCCACACTCGACGAAGCTCTAGCCATCGAGCGGCGGCGAATTCAAGAGCGTGCAGCCGAGGCTACCGGCCACACGGATGCTGAGCGCGCTCGACTGGCGCAGCTCGCCAGAGAGAAGCGATCGTGGAATCCGCTAGCGCGCCGCGCCGCGACAAAGAAAGAAGAACGATTGCACGGCGAGCAGCGCTCGCGCTACGAAAAAGCGCTGGCGGATGCAATCCATGAGTTCGAGCAGCGTGACCTGCCGCAGTTCGAAAAACAGCTTGCCGGCCAGGAACGCGCCTACCGGCAATACGTCGCCGCGTCACTGGGCCTAGAGCGCGAAAGGAATAATGCGCGTGACGCTCGCGACGAGGTACCGAGAATCGAGCGGCAGCTGAATGTCCTCGAGCGTGCCGGCGTCGCGCACATCGATTGCTACGATGTCGCTCGGCTGGACGAGCTTGCCGCGTCGATTGAGCGCGGATACCGCTCGGTGCCGGAGACGCTACGGCGTGATGTCGAGTACAGCATCCGCCGTGAACAGCGCGCCCTCGATCGGATGCGCGACTCCATGACCATAGAACGATAGCGAGGGTTTCTTAAGCGTGGAGTCCAAACATCATCATGAAGTTGAGGCGCTGATGAACACCCACGAAGTATGTGCTGCTCTAGGCTGCAAGAAGTCAAAACTATACGAGCTGATCGGTAGTGGGGCATTGGAATCGGTGAAACTCGGCGGCTCGCGGCTCTTTCGCCCAGACGCCGTGCGAGATCTCATTCAGCGTCATGTTGACTCTCGTTACAGGAAGCGTCGGTAGGTATTTGCGTCTCGTCGAGCACGTGGCGAAGGAACGATTCATCGCCGAAAGGACGGCCGCTGGGAAGGGAAACTGCGTACCGGGTCACGCGCCAGTCATCTCGTGCGCAGGAGCTTTTACGGTGAGACACGCCAAGACGTCGCCCAGCAGATACGCCGGTACATAGCTCGATCCGTCCCAGGCGTTGATCTCGACCTCACAGTGGCCGAGTATCTCGACCAATGGCTCAAAGATGGTGAATGGAGACCGAATACTTATCGGCTGCGAAGGCTCGCGGTAGATCGCCACATTGTACCTCACATCGGTGTACGTCACGTTGCTGATCTCGATGTTGACGACGTCAAGCTGCTATTGCGGAAACTGAAGGATCTCGACGTCGGGACCGCCACCCGCAAGCAGGTGCACATGACGCTTAACTCAGCCCTGAACCTGCTCTATCGTGAGCGCAAGATCGTCTTCAACCCTTGTTCCCTCGTTGCCGCGCCACGGTACGAGCCGAAAGATAAGGCTGTCCTCGATCGCTACCAATTACGGCGTCTGATGGAGACAGCCGAGGGGCAAACCCAGGTTCTCGTGGTCATGGCTGCGACGCTCGGGATGCGCGAAGGTGAGCTGTTCGGGTTGCTTTGGGAGTGTGTCGATTTTGACAGGCGAACCGTCGCCGTTGTGCGGCAGCTTACAGAGGAAGTCGGTGGTAGGCTTTGCCTGAGTCCCTTAAAAACAAAAGCCTCCCGACGTACACTGGAATTGCCAGACCTGGCCCTGCGAGTGCTGAAGGCGTGGTGCGATCGGCGCCGCGCCACGGGTTACAGTGGGCCGCTCGTCTTCACCGACAGCGAAGGCAAGCCGTTGCGTAAGAGCAACTTTATACGCCGCAACTTCAAACCGCTGCTCCGCCTGGCTGAGTTGCCAGACGTAGATTTTCACTCGTTGCGCCACTCGTCCAACTCATTCCTGATCGAGGAGGGTGCCGACCCCATCTTAGTCGCGCGTAGGAACGGTCACGTGAGCACGCGCATGGTGCTCGACCGCTACGGCCATATGTTCGAAGGAGCTCGCCGGCAGGCAGCCGAGACGATGGACCGGGTTTTCGAAGGCGTGGAGATTGGTCGTCAAATGGTCGTCAAAAAGCCCTACGCCGTTTCACAGAATCTTTCGTCGGTCCGGAAAAAGCTTATCAAATCGGCGCGTTTTCATTTGGAGATGAGGGGACTCGAACCCCTGACCCCCTGCTTGCAAAGCAGGTGCTCTACCAGCTGAGCTACATCCCCAAGCGGTGCTGCCTTCTTTATCGTCGGGGCCACACTACCTTGCGGTCCTTGGTCCTTCGCCCTTCGTTCTTCGTCCTTCGACTTCGCTCGCTGTGCTCGCTCCGCTCAGATGACAAGTTGAGAGTGCCGCTCGGCTCGTCAGGATGACAAGGTGAGTGGCACTTCGCTCCTGATATGACAGGGGAACAGGCTCAGCATAAAGGCGCAATGAATAGGGCCGGTCCGGCGAGTGGGGGCATAGCTCAGCTGGTAGAGCATTACGCTGGCAGCGTAAGGGTCAGGAGTTCGAGTCTCCTTGCCTCCACCAAAGAACGCTTGCTCTTACGGGCGTTTTTCTCTGCGAGTGACACGACGGTTGCCATCGGCGGAGATGCCCTCATGTCAAGAAGCTTCCGTGTCGCGCTTTCCAAAGAACTTAGCCGGAGTTATCGCGCGGTGCCACGTGGCTCGCGAGAAATTCGGCAACGTCGTCGACGTCCAACTTGCGCTCCGCCAGATCAAACATCAGCTTCAAGCCCTCGTCGGCGTCGGCTCGGACGTCGAAATCGTTGGCCGCCAGAAACGTACGTGTCGCGATCCACGCGATTCGCTTGTTACCGTCGAGAAATGGCTGGTTCTGCGCAATCGAGCGCAGCAGCGCCGCCGCCTTCTGAAATCGATGCGGGTAGAGTTCGGTGCCGAACATCGTTGCCTGCGGCAAGGGGTACGGCGGACTCAAGAAGCTCGGGCCGCACCAGCTGCCGGCGCGATCGACGTGCTCGGAGTACAGCTCGAGCACGTCGTCGACGTCGAGGAAGAACACCTAGGCGCGCGCTAAGGCCTCAAGAAGTTCCTTATCTTCCGCAACGATCTCACGCGCGAGTTCCCGCAAGCGCTCCCGCGGAATGGGATTTGCTTCCAGATGCTCATGTAGTGCCGCGAGCATGAGCTCGTTCATCGAACGGCCTTCCGACTGCGCCTGGCGCCGCAGCCGAAGGTAGGTGGCTGGATCGAGACGGATAGGAAGGGTTTTTAGGCGTGACATCATGATGCCATGATATCATAAGCGCCCTGGCCGACAAGCGAGCAAGCAACCCTATCGCGCATCCAGCCTTTCTTACGGCCCCACTACGATGCCGACGGGAGTGCTTCCGGCGCCAAACGGTGACCCCGCCGCCGGCGTTAGCGCACCGTTCGCCCCGATTGTGTAAGCGGAAACGTCGTTGGATCCATCGTTTGTCACGTAGGCGAAGGCGCCCGTAGGATCGATTGCCACGCTTCCGGGGCCGGTGCCCGTCGCGAACGGCGAGCCCGTCACCGGCGCAAGTGCGCCGCTACTCGCATTAATGACGTAGGCGGAAAGAGTATGCGATCCGTTGTTTGTTACGTACGCGAAAGCGCCTTTGGGATCGGTCGCCACGCGAGAGGGCGTCGCAGAGCTAAATGGAGACCCCGCCACTCGTTTCAGCGCACCGTTGCTAGCGTTGATCGTATAGGCTGAGATGTTGTTGGAGTTGGCGTTCGTCACGTAGAGGAACTTGCCAGTTGAATCGACCGCAACGCCCGCGGGAGTCGCGCCGGCTCTGAACGGCGACCCTGCCACCGGCGTCAGCGCGCCGCTGGACGTATCAACTGTAAAGGCGGAGACGTCATCGGTTAAGGTGTTAGGTACATACAGGAATCTGCCCTGAGGATCGATTGCGAGAGATTCGGGTTCGCCGCCTACGCCAAAGGGCGAGCCCGTCATCGGCGTGAGTGTCCCGCTAGCCGCGTTGATCGTGTAGCCGCAAACATCGTCGGAGTAGATGTCCACCACGTAAGCAAACTTACCGGTGGGATCTACTATCATGTCGGCGGCCCCGCGCCCCGTCACCGGGAATGGCGACCCCGCCACCGGCGTCAGCGCACCGCTCGTCATGTTGACTCTATACGCAGTAACGGTGCTGCGGCCCCGGCCGTACTGATTGGTCCCGAGCCCGTTTGCCACGTAAACGAATTTGCCGGTACGAACCACCGCCACGCCCCACGGGTTGGCACGCGTCGGGAACGGCGACCCCGTCACCGGCGTTAGTGCGCCGCTCGTAGCATTCACCGCATAAGCGGAAAGAGTCTTGGATACGATATTCGTCACGTAGGCGAACGTCATCGTGCTCTTCGGCGGAACCGGAGAAGGGTTCGTGCTAGAGCTAGTACACGCAGTCAAGAGCGCAGCGCAAACGACAATGAGAGCGTTGCTTTCACGAAAGATTGGCTTCATGTTCATCCCTCCCGGGCGAAGATGCGCACCGGAAAAGTCAGTCGGGCAAAGTGCCCTCATGCACAGGGGCTGAGCCCTTGGAAGCTTAGGATGCGCCCACTTGTCGGCCGTGTCAAGTCGGTGAGCGACTCAAATCTAGCGCGAAGGCACACGCGACCGCTTGGCTAAAGCGGTGACTAATTATGATTCCGTTGACCGACGTCTCGCGGCGACCGACGCATTTTCCCGTCGTCACGCTCACGATCATCGCGATCAACTTCATCGTCTTCATCATCGAACTCGTCAACGGAGACGCATTCATCGAACGCTGGGCGATGGTCCCGGCGCACGTTTCCGCAGGGCAAGACCTCATCACGGTTCTGACCGCGATGTTCATGCACGCCAGCTGGTCCCACATCATCGGAAATATGGTCTTCTTGTGGGCCTTCGGACCCGAGATCGAAGATTCGATGGGTCCATGGCGTTACTCCATCTTCTACCTGATGGGCGGAATAGCGGCGACGGCAATGCAGGTTGCCTTCTTTCCGCATTCCGCGGTTCCGAATCTCGGCGCGAGCGGGGCGATCGCTGCCGTCATGGGCGCATTCTTGGTGACGTTCCCGCGTGACGAGATTCGCTCGCTGCTGGTAATCTTCGTCTTCGTTCGCGTCACGTACATTCCGGCCGTACTTCTGATCGGTGGCTGGTTTCTTTTGCAGCTTTGGAACGCCGGGTCGATCGCCCCTCACGAATCCAGCGGCGTTGCATACCTAGCGCACGTCGGAGGATTCATCTTCGGCGCGGTCTTTGCGCGGCTCTTCGAACGTTCAGACCGCGTTACTTCGAGATACTGACGAAAGCCCGCGTTATCGCTCGTAGAGCCAGCGCGTGAGGCCGGCACGAACGACGCCGCGCTCGATTTCGTGGAGTCGCTCCATGAGATGCTCTTCATCTTCTTCCGGCTGGATTCGGAGCGGCTTGCGGGCGAGCACGGGACCGCGGTCCGTCGAGCTGGTAACGCGGTGAAGCGTCGCGCCCGTCCACCGGCTGCCGGCCGCAAGTGCGTCGCGAGCGGCGTGCGGCCCGCGGAAGGCCGGAATTCGCTCTCCGTCGGGCATCGCGACGTCGTCGCGCGCCGGATCGAGGGGCAGAAATGCGGGGTGAAGATTCAGCATCTCCGGGAAAGCCCCGACGAACGCATCCTCGAGCAAGTGCATCCATCCGAGCAGCAAAACGAGATCCGGCTGCACGGCCTGGGCTGCCTCGAGCAGCCGCGCATCGAATTCCTCGCGCGCCTCCGCCTTCCGATTCCAAGAGACGACCTGAATCGAACCCATACCGGCATTTTGAGCCCGCTCGACGACGTAGGCGCTCGGGTCGTTTGAAAGCAGCGCGACGATCTCGATCGGCAGCGCGCCGGATCGTGAAGCGTCGAGCACCGCTTGGAAGTTGCTGCCGTTTCCCGATGCCATCACGAGAGCGCGCCGCCCCGGCCGATAGAGCGCCGCGCGATCGAAGCGCTCGGCGACGCTCGCGGACACACGTTCGCCGTAGTATCGAACGAGCCGGTCATCGCCGACCGCCGGAATCAGCGCTTGCGCATACCCTCCGTCGCGCAACGCGTTGAGCGCGCGTCGCAGCAGCACCGTCCCGAGCCCTCGCTTGCCCTCGTGCGGCGCGACGCCGAACGGTCCGAAGATGCCGACGCCCGGCATGCGAGCGAGACCATCGAGCCACGAAAACCTCAGGCCTTTCGGCTCGATCGTCGCGAATCCGATCGGCGCACCTTTGCGGCGCGCGACGATGCTCAATCCGGCCTGCGCTTCCGAGCTCCAGCTGCCGTCGAAGAGCTGGTCGATCCACGCTAACGTACGCTCGTCGGCAGGCGCGGGCGGTCCCACCTCGATTCCCGGCGGTTCCTCCGATGGTAGATGCCGGTCGAGCTCGACGACGAGGTTGTAGAGCTCCGGCACTAATCGTACAGAGGGCGAAGAGCCGCCGCGCACTCCTCGAGAAAATCGAGGTCCGCATAAGAAAACTCGCCGGCGCGGTCGCTCTCCACGTCGAGCGTCCCGATGACGATACCGCTTTCGGGACCGAGTATCGGCACGACGGCTTCCGAGCCGACGACGGTTGCCCGCGTCCGCACCGCCTCGCCGATCAAGCCTTTGTCGATGCCGACACGCTCGTGAACCGGCGGCGTCGTACCGGAGTCCGCGATCAGGGCGACCTCGTCGTCGCCGACGTCGTAGATGGCCGCCCAGCGATAGCCGCGCGCGCTGCGCACGATTTCCACCGCGGCGCGGCCTCGCGCTTCGCGCGGCCCTTCCGAGCCAACCGCCTGCGCGAGTGCGCGCACCACATCGTTCACGTATCGCTGCGCGCGGGATGAATGACGACCCTCGGCTCACCTTGCGCTCTCGCTTCGACCCAACCCACCACCCTCGCGCCCGGAACGGCTGCGATCGCTGCCGGCGCATCGGTGAGCGGCACGATCAACGTATACCCGATGCCCATGTTGAACGTGCGATAGCGTTCGTCGATTCCAAGCTTGCCGCGACGTACCAGTTCTTGCACGATCGGCGGTACGCTCCAACGCTGCTGCTCGAAGACCGCCTTCACGTTCTCCGGTAGCGTGCGCGGCACGTTCTCCGGCAAGCCGCCACCGGTAATATGCGCCATCGCCTTGACCGTCGCGACCGCTTCGATCGCGCGCACCGCACGGTAGTACGATGGATGCTCTGCAAGCAGCGCATCGGCATAGGTGCCGTCACCGAATCGCTCTTCCCATTCCGGTCTCGGGATCAATGCGCGCGCGAGCGAGTAACCGTTGGTGTGCAAACCGACCGACGGCAGGCCGACGATCGCGTCGCCCGGCGCGACACTTTGCGCGTCGGGGATAACATCGATCGCGACAATTCCGACGATCGTCCCGGCGAGATCGAAGTGATCGCGCGCGTAGAGGCCCGGCATTTCGGCGGTCTCACCGCCAAGAAGCGCGCAATCGTGCGCGCGGCACGCTTCCGCGCAGCCACCTACGACCTCGGCGGCGACGGCGGGATGAAGCTTTCCGAACGCGAGGTAATCCAAAAAGAAGAGCGGCGCGGCATTGGAGACGAGGATGTCGTTGACGCAATGGTTGACGAGATCTCGGCCCACGCCCCCATAACACCCCAGCTCGGCGGCAACGAGCAGCTTCGTGCCGACCCCGTCGGTCGACGCGGCAAGGGCGCGCTCGGGATCCCCGGGCAGGCGAAAGAGGCCCGCGAAGCCGCCGATAGCGTCGAGCTGGTCGGGATGGCGCCAGCCATCGAGGAGCGCGCGGTAACGCGCGACGGCCTCACTCCCCGCACCGACGTCAACGCCGGCTTCGGCGTAACGGTCAAAAGCGGCGGCTTTTTGCCCGAGACGAGGATTCTCTAAGCTTTCCGCCATAGGCTGGCAGTAGTTCACCGTTCGAAAGGTCCACCATGCAAGTTTTTCTCGTCGCTGACGAACCACTTGGAGTTAGCGGTGGAGCGCTCGTCGTTCCATTCTTCGCGGAGAGCCCGCTCGAAGGCGTCGCCAAGGAGATCGATGCCGAGCTGGGCGGCGTTATCGCTGAAGCGCTCGCGTCGGGCGACGTCCGGGGCAAGCTCGGCGATCACGTGCTCGTCTACGCGAAAGAGAAGCCCTATCGCCGCGTGCTGGCGATCTCGCTCGGCGATCGCTCGAGTTTCGAGCCGTACCTTCTCGCGCGCTATGCCGGAAGCGCCGTGCGCTATCTCGGGCGGCGCAACGTCGAGAAGCTCGCAATCGCGTTACCGCTCCAGGCGCAAGGCCGCGAGGCGGCGAGCGCGTCCTTCGTCGCCGAAGGCGCCATCACCGGAAGCTTCGACACGACGCTCTATCAAGAGCGGCCCGAGCGGCGACTCGCCGTGACCGAGATTGCGATTCTGGGCAAGGGGCTCGACGCCGCCGCGATCGAGCGCGGCATCGCGCGCGGCACCGCGCTCGGAGAAGCGGTGAACTTGGCGCGGCGCCTGGCGGTCACCCCCGCCAACGACATGACCCCGACCCGCATGGCCGAGGAAGCGGCGAAGGTCGCAAGCGCATCCGGTCTCGAGATCGACGTGCTCGACGAGGAGCGCGCGCGCCGCGAAAGCATGGGATCGTTCCTGTCCGTCGCGCAGGGAAGCGTCCAGCCGCCGAAGTTCATCGTCCTGCGCTATAACGGCGACCCTTCGAGCAAAGAGCTGCTCGCGCTCGTCGGCAAAGGTATCACGTTCGACACCGGCGGCATCTCGATCAAGCCGGCTGACAAAATGGAAGAGATGAAGTACGACATGTCGGGCGGCGCCGGCGTGATCGCCGCGATGAGCGCGCTCGGCAAGATCAAGCCGAAGCTCAACGTCGTCGGCATCGTTCCCGCCACCGAGAACATGCCGGGCGGCAAAGCTACGAAACCGGGCGACATCGTGAAAGCGATGAACGGTAAGACCATCGAGGTGATCAATACCGACGCCGAAGGCCGCCTCATTCTCGCCGACGCACTCGCCTATGCAAACAAGCTGGGCGCGACGAAGATCGTGGACGCGGCGACGCTGACCGGCGCCTGCGTGATCGCGCTGGGGCACGCCGCATCGGCGCTGGTGACGAACGACGATGCGTTCGGCGAAGAATTCCTGGCCGCCGCCAAGCCGACCGGCGAACGCTACTGGCAGATGCCTTACTACGAAGATTACACCACTGCGATGAAGAGCGACATCGCCGACCTGAAGAATACGGGCGGACGTCCGGGCGGCACGTTGACGGCCGCGGCCTTCTTGCGCGAGTTCGTCGACAACACGCCATGGATCCATCTCGACATCGCCGGCACGGCCTATCTCGACACCGAATACGCATGGCAAGCCAAGGGTCCGACGGGAACCCCGGTGCGCGCCTTCGTCGCATTGGCCGAGACGCTGGCCGGCGGGCCATTCGGCCAAGGGCAAACGCAGGATGACAAGGCGCATGCCAACGGTGCACGGGCGGCCGAGCTGACGGTGTGAAATCGCGTAACGGCAGCGAGAGCGCTCGTCCGTACGAACCCGAGAAGAACCCCGCCATCCGCCGCGTTACGGCGGGGTCGATCAAGCGCCGCAAGGGAAAGACGCTCTTTCCGATCGCGACTGCCTACGACGCGCCGTTCGGCCAGTTCGTCGAAGCGGCCGGCATCGACGTCATCTTAGTCGGCGACAGCGTCGGTAACGTCGTCCTCGGTTTCGACGAGACGACGCCGGTCACGCTGGAGAGCATCATCTACCACACGCAGGCGGTCGTGCGCGGGACGACGCGCGCGCACGTCATGGCCGACATGCCGTTCGGCTCGTACCAAGTCAGCAACGAAGACGCGTTGCGCTCCGCCATTCGCCTCGTCAAAGAGGGCGGCGCGTGCTCCGTAAAGCTGGAAGGCGGTCGCGATCAAGCCGAACGAATTCGCGCCATCACCGGCGCCGGAATCCCGGTTGTGGGCCACATCGGCGTCACACCGCAGACGGCGGGACTCGGCCCCGGCTTTAAGATGCGAACGCATCGCGACCGTTTGATCGACGACGCCCACTCGGTCGAAACGGCCGGCGCGTACGCAATCGTGCTCGAGGTCGTCGACTACGAAATCTCCCGCGAGATTACCGGAATGCTCTCGATTCCGACGATCGGCATCGGCTCTGGCCCCCACTGCGACGCGCAGGTACTCGTTCTCCACGACGTCTTGGGCATGTACCCTCATTCGCCCAGCTTTGCGAAGCGCTATGCCGAGATTGGAAGTCTCGCGACCCAAGCGTTGCAAACCTACGCGCAAGAGGTGCGCGACGGAGTCTTTCCGAGTTCAACGGGCTCCTAAGCGGGCGCGGCGTGCGCCTCGTGCGTTGCCGGCACGTTGGGATATTCGCCGACCAGACAGCCGAGGCACATCTCCTCGCGCTTGCGCCCGACCGAGGCAATCAGCCCTTCGAGACTCAGATACCCGAGTGAGTCGGCACCCGTCTTTTGCCTGATCTCTTCGACCGAGTAGTTCGCGGCGATGAGCTCGTCGTACGTTGCCATGTCGACACCGAGATAGCACGGATGCTTGATCGGCGGGGAGGTGATCCTTAGATGAACCTCGCTGGCTCCGGCCTCGCGCAAGAGCGCGACGATGCGCGGGGTCGTCGTGCCGCGCACGATCGAATCGTCGACCACGATGACGCGCTGATCGGCGAGATTTTCGACGACCGGGTTGAACTTCAAATGCACTCCGCGGGCGCGCATGCGTTGGTCCGGACTGATAAACGTGCGCCCGATGTAACGGTTCTTGATCAAGCCTTCGATATAAGGTAACCCGCTCTCCGTCGCATAGCCGATGCCGCCCGCAACCGCCGAGTCGGGGACGGCCATGACCACGTCGGCTTCGACGGGGTGCTCCTGCGCGAGCCGGCGTCCCATCGCGTAACGCGCCATGTAGACGGAGCGCTCGCTGAACTTCGAATCCGGGCGCGCAAAATAGATGTATTCGAACATGCAGAGCGCCGGCTTGGCGCGATCGGTCTCGGTTTGATGCGATTCCAAGCCATCGGGACCGATGCGGACGATCTCGCCGCGCTCGATCTCGCGCAGATACTGCGCGCCGATCGTCCCGAGCGCGCACGACTCCGACGCGACCACGTAACCACCACTATCGCCGAGACGCCCCAAGCAGAGCGGCCGCACGCCCCACGGATCGCGGAAAGCATAGAGCTCGCTCTGCGTGCTGAGCACGATCGAATAGGCGCCGCGGGCCGAGCGTAAGACCGCCTTGATGCGATCGAGCATCGTCCCCTTCGACTCGACGATCAGCTTCGCCATAACTTCTGAATCCGACGAGGCCTGCAGTACCGTCGTCGGCGCGAGCGATTCGCGAAGCTCGTCGGTGTTGGTGAGGTTTCCGTTATGGGCGAACGCGAAGTCGCCGAGATCGGAGCGCTCGAGGAGCGGCTGCGCGTTGACGACGATCGAGGAGCCGGTCGTGGAGTAGCGGGTGTGGCCGATTGCGATATGGCCGCTGAGCTCGCCCAGGATGTCTTCGTCGAAGATGGCGCCGAGGAGGCCCATCTCCTTGTGGGAGCGGATCGTTCCGCCATCGGCTGCGGCGATGCCCGCCGACTCCTGTCCGCGGTGCTGGAGCGCGTATAGCGCAAAGAACGCGAGGCGGGCTGCGTCGCGCCCCGGTGCGAAGACCCCCGTTATCCCGCACATCTCAATCCATTATAGCAGAAGCGCGGAGTCTGGCGTGCCTAGTCCGACGAGCGCCTCCCACCGAAGATTTGGAGCAAGGCAAGGAAGATGTTGATCGCATCGAGGTAGATGCTGGTTGCCATCATCACCGGCGTCAGGCCATCGCCCCCCGCGCGCAGGCGTGCGAAGTCGATCAGGACCAGCCCCGAAAAGATCGCGAGCGTCAGCCATGCGTAGGTTTCGGGATGAATGAAGCGCACGAAGATCGAGACGATGCCGACCACGATCAAGCCGAGCAGCGCGATCGTGAAGATTCCCTGGAAACGCCGCAGATCGAGACCGGTGGCATAGACGATCGCGGCGAGTGCGAACATTCCAAGGCCGGTCGTGATCGCCGCATTGACGACGACCTCGGGGCCGAACGCGCGAACGTATTGGCCGACGACCGGCGCGATTCCGAGACCCTCGCAAAAAGTGAACGCGTAGAAGAGCAGCAGCGAGAGCGCCGCATTCTGCCGTACCGCGTAGATCGAGAAGAGCAGCACGAACCCAATGAGCATCGCGATCAACCCAACGCCGGGTGGCAATCCTTGGAAGAGCCATGCGGCGAGCGCCGAGATGCAAAGGCCGAGGGCCGTAATGCCGAGCACTTGTGCGAGCAGCGAATGGGTCGGGACCGCCGGCGCGATCGGCGCCCCGTAACGGCCGTATTGATTTTGCGGCGGAAAGCGAAAAGCCATACGGTTCTACTAACCCCCTGGACGGCTGCGAGTTACACTGCTCGCCGGCCCGCGGCCCCCCGCGGCCCCCCAAGGAAGCTTGAGGGCTACGGAATGAGGGCGATGTCGGTGCGGTAGGTCAGCGCGCTCGTCCCGAGACGGCCCGCGAGCTGTTTGACCGCATCGTAGGCCCGCGTCCGCGCCTCGGCGAGCTGCGCGCCGAGTGCTGTAACGGTCAGCACCCGACCCCCGCCGGTCGTGACCGTGCCGTTGATGCGTTGGGATGCGCCCCAGAAGGCCCGGCATCCGTGGCCGAGCGAGACGTCGGGACTCAATCCGTGCAGCGGAGTGTTGCTGCGTGGGTAGTCGCCGGTCGCTAAGACGACTCCGACGCAGTGCTGCGATGAGCTCGTCGCGACCGACGCATCGATCGCGCCGCGCGCAACCGAATCGAGCAGGAGCGCGAAATCGCCATCGACGCGCGGAAGCAGCGCTTGCGTTTCGGGATCGCCGAAACGCGCGTTGAACTCGATCACCTGCGGACCCTTGCCGGTCCACATCAAACCGCAGTAAATCGCGCCGATATACTCCTCGCCTTCGGCGACGAGCCCGTTCAGCAGCGGGGCGAGGATGCGCTCCCTCACGCGATCGTAGAGATCATCAGGGAAACCGGCGGGCGGCGAGTAGGCGCCCATCCCCCCGGTATTCGGGCCGGTGTCGCCGTCGCCGGCGCGCTTGTAATCGCAGGCGGCGCCGATTGGGACGATCGCGCGGCCGTCGCAGAGGGCAAAGACGCTCACTTCGCGTCCTTCGAGGCGCTGCTCGAGCACCACGTCGCAGCCGCCGCCTGGAATCCGCCCGGCGCCGTACCAATCGGCAAGAACGCTTCGCGCGACCGGCACGTCGGGCGCAACCACGACGCCTTTACCCGCCGCGAGGCCGTCGGCTTTCACGACGACGGCGCCGTGCCATTCGTTGAGCGCTTTGTTTCCCGCTTCGAGCGAATGAACGACGGTCGCGCGCGCGGTCGGTATGCCATAGCGCTCCATGAAGCGCTTTGCGAAGATCTTGCTCGATTCGAGGCGTCCGGCGGAGCGGTTTGGACCGAAGACCGCTATGCCGGCGTCGCGCAAGCGGTCGCCGACGCCGGCTGCGATCGCCGTCTCGGGGCCGAGCACGACGAGGTCGATTCGCTCGGCCAAACAGCGTTGCGCCAACCCCTTACCATTGGTCGCCGCGAGCTCCCAGTTCTCACCGCGCGAGGCGGTGCCCGCGTTCCCGGGCGCGGCAAAGACCGCTTCGCACGACGGCGATTCGGCGATCCGCCAGGATAGCGCGTCCTCCCGAGCGCCGTTGCCGACGACCAGCACGCGCATCCGTTACTCCCACTCGACCGTCGCCGGCGGCTTCGTCGTAACATCGTATGCGATGCGATTGACACCGCGAACCTCGTTGACGATCCGCGCGGAGATCCGCTCCAAAAGCTCGTGCGGCAGGCGTGCCCAATCGGCGGTCATGCCGTCTTCGCTGGTAATCGCGCGAATCGCAACGAGGTTCGCGTAGGTCCGCCCGTCGCCCATCACGCCGACGCTCTTGACCGGCGTCAGCACGGCGAAGTACTGCCATGGATGCGGATCGAGATCCGCGCCGTCGATCTCTTCGCGCACGATCGCATCGGCGCTCCGCACGATCTCGAGCCGATCCTCGGTCACGTCGCCGATGATGCGCACGGCCAAGCCAGGCCCCGGGAAGGGCTGGCGCCGGACGATGTTCTCGGGCAGCCCGAGCGCTCGACCGAGCTCTCGCACTTCGTCCTTAAAGAGCGCGCGAAGCGGCTCGATGAGCGAAAGCCCCATCTTCTCGGGCAAGCCGCCGACGTTGTGGTGCGATTTGATCTTCTCGCCGGCCTTGCTCTGCGGCGTCTTCGATTCGATGACGTCCGGATAGAGGGTTCCCTGCACCAAATACTTGACGCCCGGAATTTTTGCCGCTTCCCGCTCGAAGACGTCGATGAACTCGTGCCCGATGATGACGCGCTTACGCTCGGGATCTTCGACGCCACGCAGCTCGCTGAGGAAACGATCGCGCGCGTTAACCGCGACGACGTTGAGATGGAGCAGCTCACGAAAGGCTGCGAGCACTTCTTCCGCCTCGTTCTTGCGCAGCAGGCCGTGATCGACGAAGATGCAGGTGAGCTGCTCGCCGATCGCACGCGCTACGAGCGTTGCCGCGACCGCCGAATCGACGCCGCCCGAGAGCGCGCAGATGACCTTGTCGCCGCCGACGCGCCCGCGAATCTCCTCGATCGACTTTTCGAGGAAGGAGTCCATCTTCCACTCTTGGCCAAGCCCGGCGACTTCGCGCAAGAAGTTGTCGAGAATCGTGCGCCCGTGCTCCGTATGCACGACCTCGGGATGGAACTGCACGCCGTAAATCTTCTGCTTGGCGTTGCCCATCGCGGCGACGTTGCAGCGCGCGGTCGATGCCAGCGCGCGATATCCGTTGGGCAGCGAAACGACCGAATCGCCGTGCGACATCCAGACCCGCGACTCTTCGGGCACGCCGTCGAAGAGCGGCGTCTCGCGATCGAGGATCACCAGCGTCGCCGGACCGTACTCGGCGTGATCGAGCTTGACCAGCTCGGCACCCGTCTCGCGGGCGAGGAGTTGCATACCGTAACAGATCCCGAGAATCGGAACACCCGACTCCACGATCGCATCGTCCATTTCCGGCGCGCCCTCGACGAGCGTGCTCTCGGGGCCGCCGGAGAGAATGAGCGCGGCGGGCCGGCGCACGGAGAGCGCGCTCCAGGGCGTATCGTATGGAACGATCTCGCAGTAAACGCCCAGCTCGCGCGTCCGCCGCGCGATGAGCTGGCCGTACTGGGCGCCGAAATCGAGGACGAAGACCGTCTCGGGCATCGACGCGCTATGCCGCGGCCGCGGCCGCCTTCAGCGCGGCATCGTAATCGGGCTCGCTCGCAACCTCGGGCACGATCTGCACGTAGGCGACCGTGCGGTCTTTGCCGATTACGACGATCGCACGCGCGAGCAGCCCGAGCTCCGAAATCAAGAGCCCGTAGTTCACTCCAAAGCTACGGTCGCGATAATCGGAGAGCATCTCGAGCTTCACGTCACCTTGCGCCCCGCACCAACGGGCCTGAGCGAAGGGAAGGTCCATGCTGACGACGGCGGCGCGCACGTCCGGCGGAAGCTCCCCGAGCCGCGCGTTGAACTTCTGCGACTCGAGTGAGCAGACGCTCGTGTCGAGCGAGGGCACGACGATCAGCATCGCCGCTCGTTTCCCTTCGTCCAAGAGAATGTCGAGATTGACCGGCGATAAGTCGCCGGCGGTCAGCTCGAACTGCGGCGCCGGGTCGCCGGCTCGCAACTCCGGCCCGAGCAGCGTCATCGGTGTTCCTTTGAACGTAACGATTCCGGTACGTTCTTGAACGGCATCGACGGTCATGGATTACCTCCTCTAGCGGTTTTTTGAATTCCTTATGTCAACACATCTTCGAGCCGGCCGGTGTCGCGCGCCATCACGATTTCCATCGCGATGCGCTCGCCGACCGAGACGTCGCGCCCCCACCGGTAGGCGGAGTAGGGCGTATAACGCGTCCCCGGCGAGCCGGGGATGCGCAAGGAAACGTCGTAGCAGACCAGCTCCTTCGGCGGCCCCGCAGCCACCACGCACTGCAATGCAAACGGGCCGATGACGCCGGGCGGACGAAGCTCGCGCGCGGCCGCCAGGAAGCGCTCTCCCATCTCAAAGGCCGGCTCGAGCATCGATTCGAGAACGGTCGCCGCGACGTGGCCGGCTTCTTCGAGCCGGATCGGGACGTTACGTACGGCGTCAAGCGCCGCCGGAGGAAGGTTGCGAAAGCCTTCGAGATTTGTTTGACGCCGCGTGTCGGTCCCGCTGAGCTCGAGCTCGTCGAGCAGCGGCGAGTAGAAGAAATTTAAATTCACCGACGGCCCTAGCACGTACTCCTCGATGCGCGCCGCCTCGAGATCCTCGGGCCTCAACACGCCCTCGGCGATCAGGCGCCCGCTGGTCGCGCGATACTCTTGCGGCGACGACGCCACGAAGAAGGCCCGCTCGAAGCTGACGCGGGCATGCGGCGCTTTCACCATCACCAGGCGGTCGATCTCGAGGAGCGACGCGAATTCGGCCGGATGCCGAATCCCGGCGCGCTCGAGCAGCGCATACTGGTCCGCCTGAGCGTTGTCATCCTGAGCGAGGCGCGAAGCGCCGAGTCGAAGGACGCGCTCTTCGGCTCGCAGCAAGTGACGGTTCCCGAAAAACGGCACCAGCATCCGGCGCTCGATCTCGTCGTACTCGTACTTCTGCCGCAGGTAGACTTCGAAGGAGCGATTGGGAACGAAGATCGCGTTCTCGTCGAGGAGCCGCTGCTGGACGTCGTCGCGCAGAATCTCGGGAAACGAGGCGAGCTCGACGACCGCGTCGACGCAGCCCCGGCGCACGGGTTTCTCGCGAGCGGCGAAGTAGCGCGTATACGTGCGCTCACGCCCTTTTGCCGTGACCACCAGATTGCGCAATCCTTGCGCGCGCGCGCCGTAGGCAACCTCGAGCGCCGAATGGCTGCCGATCGAGCACAAAGTCAAGCGTGAGCGGTCGTATCCGGAGAGCGCGCGCGCGACGTATTCCGTGCTCACGGCGCCGTCATTCGACGCGAACCTTTCCGGCCATGCGCCGCCAAACGATTGGCGCGTACATCGCAATGCACACAATACCGGCAATGGTAACGCTCAACGCACAACCGAACGCGACCGGCGACGGTGCCGCTTCGAAGATCGAGAGGCCGCCGCGGCCGGCCGGATACGCCGGAAGCAGATATGGAAAGAGCGTCCCGGCCGCCGCAACCAACAGCGTCACGATGAAGCCCGACGACATCGCAAACGCCTCGGTCGCGCGTCCTTTCCGCGCGCTCCACCAGACTCCCGCGAGCGCGAGGAGCGAAGCGAGCGGCATTGCGACGAGCCAGGAAGCCCGAATCGGTTCGCGCACCGCAAACGTGAACGCCGTTACGGCGAGATAGAACGCGAGCACGAGCCATAACGCGCTCCGCAGTGCGCGCATTGCCCGCAAGCCCGGCTCGCCGTCGATGCGCAGCGCCGCAAAAGACGCACCATGCAGCCCGAGCGTGGCAAGCGCGAAGCCGCCCACGAGCAGCGCGTATGGATTGAGCAAGAATGCGAACGTCCCCTGAAAATATCCGGCGGCATCGAGCGGAACGCCGCGCAACAGATTTCCTAAGGCCACGCCGAAGAGGAAGATCAGGAGCGCGCTCGACCACGAGAATGCGGAGTCCCAAAACTGATGCCACAACTCCGACGGGAAGTGATCGCGCAGCTCCAGCGCAATGCCGCGGAACATGAGCAGCCAGAGCACGACGACGAAGGGTAGATAGAAACCCGAGAACGCGGACGCGTACGCCGCGGGAAAAAGCGCGAAGAGGGCGGCGCCCGCGGCAACCAGCCAGACCTCATTGCCGTTCCAAAACGGTCCGATGGCGGCCATCGCGGCGGCCCGCTCGCGCGGGTCGCGGGCGATCAGCGGAGCGATCGCGGCGACCCCAAGGTCGTAGCCGTCCAGCAACACGTACGCCGTCAGCATGAACGCGATCACGACAAACGCCGCAACGCTCATCACCTTGTCACCCTGACCCTTCGCCTCGGCGCACCTGCGCCTCGCTCAGGACTACGCTGCGCGCAGGCGAGAAGGAAGGGCCGTTACCGATTTCGCGCAAGACCAAATAGAGAAAGAGCACCCCTAACAAAAAGTACATCCCCGCAAAGCCGATCAGCGTGAAGACCGTCTCGCCGCTATCGACGGTCGGTGAACCGCCGGCAGCAGTTCGCATGAGGCCGTAGATAATCCACGGCTGGCGCCCGACTTCCGTAACGATCCAGCCGGCCTCATTGGCGATGTACGGAAACGGCATGAGCAGCATGAGGATCCAGAGCATCCAGCGTTGGTGAAAGAGCCGCCCCCGCAGGAGCAAGAGCGCGCCGATTGTGCCGACAGCGGCAAAGATCGTCCCCAGGCCCACCATGACGTGATAAGCGTAGTAGGTCAGCTCGACGGGCGGCCAAAGCGCGCGAGCGTAAGCATCGAGCCCCTTGACGTTTGCTTTGAAGTTTCCGTAGGCGAGAAAGCTCAGCACGTCGGGCACGTAGATCGGATCGATGAGATGGCCGCCGGCAGGATCCGGCATGCCGATAATCGCAAGCGGCGCGCCGCTTTTCGATACAAAGAGCCCTTCCGCGGCGGCGAGCTTGATCGGCTGATAATTCGTGACGTCGTCCCCGTTGCGGTCGCCGGTAGGGAAGACGGCGACCAGCGCGCAGACGAATCCGACGAGGATTCCCGCGCGCACGAAACGCCGCCCGATTCCCTCCTCGCGGCCCGACAACAAATAGTACGCGCCGACCCCGGCAACGACGAATCCACCGGTGAGGAGCGCACCGGTAAGGACGTGCGCGAACTGCCAAAATAGGAACGGCGACACGAACAGCGCTGCGATGTTTTCGAGCCGGATGGTGCCGTCGGGTGCGATACTGTAACCGACCGGATGCTGCATCCAAGCGTTCGTGGCGACGACGAAGAACCCGGAGAGCCAGGATCCCGCGCAGACCAGCACCGCCGCCCACGCCGTGAATGTCGAAGGCTGACCGCGGCGGCGATAGAGCAAGACTCCAAGGAAGATCGACTCGAGGAAGAACGCGAACATGCTCTCCATCGCGAGCGGCTGCCCGACGACCGCGCCGCCGCGCCGCGAAAACGCGGCCCAATTCGTGCCGAATTGAAACTCCATTGGTATGCCGCTGACGACGCCGGCGGCAAAGTTGATCGTAAAGATCTTCGTCCAAAAGCGCGCGATCCGGCCCGACTCCTCGTCGAGCCGATGCGCCGCCTTCCACGTATAGGCTGCGACGAACGGCGCCAGCCCAATCGTTCCGATCGGAAAGAGGTAGTGGAACATGATCGTGAAGGCAAACTGCAAGCGGTCGGCGAGAACCGGGTCCACCTCGCGACCTTAGGAGTTGGTCCGAAAAGCTCCTATTTGTCATCCTGAGCGGAGGGCCGTAGGCCCGGAGTCGAAGGGCCTTCGAGCAGCTTTCGAGCTTGCGGACTGTCCTGATATTCGATCGTGAGAATTGCGCGCAGCCGGCCGGCGGTCTGCCGCGACTGCTCGTCGGTCATACGCTCGAGCGTCGTGTAGCACCAGTAGAGCAGCATCGGCAGATCGCGGTCGCGTGGGTAGACCTTCTGCATGTCGACGATCGATCGGGCGACCTCGGCGGCCATGTCGCTCTCCTGGTTTCCATAGTTGTAGTCGAGCATGAAATTGATGTGCTTCAATCGATTCTCGATCTCGAGAATCGACATACCCATCGGGCCGAAATACTCGTCGGCGGGCGCGAGGGTCGTCAGGTAGACGTCGTGCGGCAGCGCGTTGACGGTCGCGATGACGCGGATCGGATCGACGGCTTTCAGCCGCGCGAGAAACGTGCTCGCGTTCGTAACGTCGGCCGCGCTGTATCCGCGGTCGGTCGACGCTCCACTCGCAGCGTTGACCAGCTCGTTCCCCCAACTCGTCGGCAGGTGCGCGACCGGGAAGCTCGGTGCGGCGGCGCGCGCCAGCGCAAGCGATCGCCACCAGGGATCGTCCGTCAGCAGCCACGCCCGCCAGTCGGCCTCGACTTGGATGAGCAACGCGTCGACGTCGCCCGGGTAAGCCTTCACGTTCGCGGTCGCATCGGCGTCGGCAAGCCGCGCGAGCGTCCCCGGATCGTCCTCGGAGTTGACGCGTTGCAGCAATCCCTGTGCCTGCGAAATCAGCTCCAGGTCGTCGGAATGTTTCATCGTCCAGTCGGCCGCCTCGCGCACCCACCAGGCCGCCGCATCGTGGTTGGTGAGCGGATTATAATGAAGGCCGGTTCCGATGCGCACCGTGAGCGACGCAAGCTCCGCGTAGGCCGGATCGTCGGGATACTGCAGCGAGTACGCTCGCCCGGCGTTGAAGATCGTCGAGAGGTAGACCTCTTCCGAGCGAAAATCCCAGCCCGCCGCCGCGCCTTTGGCGTAGGCGTCCTTCATCTGCGCGTAGAGGACTGCCGGATCGACTTCGAGCGTCGCGCGCGCGGCCGGCGGTGCCGCGATCGGGATCGCGAGGGCGATCACGAGTGCGACGGCCTTACAGAACGCTCGAGTCATCAAGCACCAAATGAAGGTTATTCGTCAGCAAGGCGTTCTTGATCTCGCGCGCGATTCTGCGGCCCGTCGACATCGGCTCGGAGTAGTTGAGATACGAGTACGGCGAGCCGTCGATGAAGAGATTCGTTCCCGCGACGATGCGCGCAGAGATCTCCATGACGTAAAATTGGATATCGGGCGTGATGATCGTCTCGATGCAGAACGCCCCAAAGAGACCCTTGGGCCCGCAAATCTCCTGGCTGACGCGCACGACGTCGTCGCCCATCCGCAAAGCCTCGGCAAGCATCGATTCGCGCAGCGAGACCGGTTGGTTGCCGACGACGACGTAGGAGGGGCTGACGTCCATGCCCTCCTGGGCGGCGGCCGGAATTCGGCCCAGCGAATCGACGTTCGTCTCGTAACGGCGGTCCATCGACATGATCTCGAGTTTGCGTTGCAGCGGCGAGTAAAAATAGTGGATGTAGAGTGGTACCCCAATAATGTATTCCTGTATGATGTAGGCTTCCTTAAGGTGGGCGGCGCGCGCTTCGAAATCGTGCGCATCCCTAATGAACATGTAACCTTTGCCGCCCGCGGCTCCGTAGAGCTTGACGATGACCGGCCGATCGATCTCCGCCCCGCTGCGGAACTGGCGCGGAAGCTTGAGACCGGCGCGCGAGAGCCACTCGCGCTGCAGCTCGCGGCTGGCCTCCCAATCGAGCACCGCCTTGTTTCCAAAGTACGGAATCGTCATCTTCTTATGCTCGTCGAGCGATAAGTAGGCGACGAACGAGCCGTGCGGCACGATGATGACCTTGCGTTTCTCAAGCTCCGCGATCCGCGACATGAACTCCGAGTAGTCGTTGAGCGCGATGACTTCGTCGACGAAGGCGAAGGAGCGATAGAGCCGCTCGGTGTCGCGATTCGATATCGCGATCGTGCGGAACCCTTCATCGTGCGCTCCTTTGAGAATCTGCAGCGCCGAGTGCGAACCCAGCGTCGCGATTGCGTAGGGGCGATCCATTTGAATCTACTACTCGCCTGGAATCGGATTGTCCCGGTCGATCGCGTCGTCGCCTCTCACGGCACGATCGATCGCGGGATTGCATAAGAGGCATTCGATCGCCGCATCGAGCACGCTACGCTCGACCGGCTCGCCGTGCGCGTCGAAGAGACGCCACGCGATCGCGGCCGGCTCCCCCGCGAGCGGCGTCAGCGGTTCGATCCACACTTCCCCCTCCCGCGGCGCCGGGCGCTCCAGAACGCTCAAGCGATGCTTGTTGGGATTGAAAACGGTCTCGTCGGTCTTCACCCGCGCCGCGAGCTCGGCGACGTCGCCATCGGCATAGCACCGGATCTCGCTGCGTTCGACGCGCGCGACGCCGACGCCGAGTCGGCGCAACGCGACCAGCGCCGTGTAGGCCGTGTTGTCGGGAATCTTCAGAGAGATCGCAACGGCTCGCACTACGACACCGCTTGCACGAAGCTGCGGAAGAGCAGCGCGCCTCCCGACGGCGCGAGCACGTCGCTGCCTTCGGCCCGCTCGACGTGGTTGAAGTTCCAGCCGTCGCGTTCGGGATGCGGCATGACCGCAAGCACGTTGCCCTCGCGGTTCACCAAGCCGGCACAACGCAGCGCCGATCCGTTCGGAACGGCCGCGTCGTCGACGCGGCCGTCGGCGTGCGCGTAGACGAAGGCGAGGTGATCGCCCGCAACGATCTCGTCGAGCTGGGCAGGGGCCGCGGCGAGGCGACCCTCGGCATGCGCGGCCCACGCCGGAACGAGCGCGCCCGGCGGCAACGCGGCCGTTATCGCGCAGCGGGACGGATCGGCCACGAGCTTCAGATGAACGTGCCGGCAGATGAAATGCGGCTCCGGCGCGTTCTTTGCAAACGCGGCGGTGGGTCTGCGGATCGCGCCGGTTCCTGGAACGAGCCCCGCCTCGAGCAGGATCTGCGCGCCGTTGCAGATCCCAAAGACGAGCTTGCCGTGCAGCGCCCCCTCGATGACGAAATCCATGATGCGGTCGTGCGCCGCGATCGCGCCGGCTCGAATGCGATCTTCGTACGCAAAGCCTCCGGATAGGACGTAGGCATCGTACTCCGCGAGCTGCCGCGCCTGCGACCAATGCACGAGCTCGGCCTCGCCGCCACAATCGCGAAGCAGGCGCACCGTCTCATCCTCGGAGTTCGTACCGGGGAAGACCGGCACGGCGATGCGGGCGCTCATGGGTAGACCTCGGCGAGCGGGCGCGACCAGATCTGGTACAGCCGCGCGATCTCAAAGCGCGTGCCGTTGACGACCAGCTCCGAACCGGCGGTCGTCTCGCCGATTCGCAGCGCGCCGGTGAGATCGATCCCGCTTTCGTCGCTCACCTCGCAGATGAAACCGCCTGCCTCGCAGAGCGGATTGCCGAAGTCGATGTTGGCACCGATCGTTCGGCCGCGCAGCATCGCATCGAACGCTAGGCGTGCGAGCGCCGTCAACATGCCGCCGTCGCCGATCGCGCGGCACGAACGCAGTACCCCGCGCAGGATTGCATCGTGGAGTATCCCCATCGCGGCGCGTTCGCCTGCATACGAAAGCTCCGGAAGCGCACCCTCGATGTCGAGCAGTTCGGCGAGCACCGATCCCCCGACGTTCAGCTCGCGGCTTCCAACCCAGAGTAGCGCGGAGCCCGGCTCCTTCAACCCCGGCGTAACGACCTGCTCGACGTCGTCGAGCACCCCGACGCAGGCGACGATTGCGGAGGCCGGTACCGCGCTCCCATCTGCCGATTCGTTGTAGAGGCTGACGTTGCCGGAAACGAAGGGCAGGTCGAGCTCGCCGGCGGCTCGCGCGAGCCCGTCAACCGCGGCGACGAACGCACCATATTGATCGGGCTTGCGCGGATTGCCGAAGTTGAGGCAATCGGTAAGACCGATCGGCCGCGCGCCGACGGCAACCACCCGTCGCATCGCTTCCACGACCGCATGCTCGGCCGCGTAACCGGGATCGATTCGCCCATAGCGTGGATTGCCGGCGACCGCAAGCGCGACGCCGAGCCGCGAGCCGGGAACCGGCGCGAGCACGCCTGCATCGGCGGCGCCTCTCGGCAGCACCGTCCGGCCTCGCACGACCGCATCGTAGCGGCGATAGATCGGCTCTCGCGACGCAACGTCGCGATGCCCGAGCACGCGCGTAAAGATCCTCTCCACGTCGACCGCCGGCAGCTCTTCGACCGCGCCGGCGTGCCGAATCACCTCGGTGTACGGAAGGTCGTCGTGAATCGAGCCGGTGAGAAAATCGCTCTCGACGTCCATCACGACCTCGCCCCGATACCGCATGACGTAGCGCCGCTCCGCGGTCACCCGACCGATCACCGTCGCGCGTGCGTTATGAGCGACTTCCGGAAGCGTGAACTCCTCGTTATAGATGCGAACCACTTCGGAAGCGACGTCCGGCGGGAGAACCCAGAGCAGCCGCTCTTGGGTCTCGCCGACGGCGACGACCTCGGGCGGCATCCCGTCGACCGCCAAATTGACGCGGTCGAGCTCGATCTCCGCGCCGTAGCCGCCGTGAGCGGTGATTTCGGCGGAACAACCCAAGATGCCGCCGGCGCCGAGATCCTTGAACGCGGCCGTGACGTGACGCTCGCGCAACAACGCGAAGACGCTATAGCTCGCGCGCATCAGCACGTTCTCGAGGAACGGATCGGGTACTTGAACGGCGCCCTTATTGAGATCGGCCTCCTGCGCGTCGAGGCTGAGCGACGAGAACGAGGCTCCCCCGAAACCGCTCGGATCGGTCGCCTTGCCGACGAGCACGATCGGCCAATTCTCCGCGCCTTTCGGCGCAGAGGAGTGGATGAGGTCGGACTCCTTCGCGATGCCGAGCGCGACGACGTTCACGAGGCAATTCTCGTCGAAGCCTTCGTGAAAGTACGCGTCGCCCGCGAGGTTTGGAACGCCGATCGCGTTGCCGTATGCGCCGATCCCGTCGACGACGCCCTGCGCGACGTGGCGCGCATGCGTGGGGCTCTCGATTCGGCCTAAGCGCAGCGGATCGGCAACGGCAATCACTTCGGCGCCCATGCAGAGCACGTCGCGGACGATTCCGCCGACGCCCGTCGCTGCGCCCTCGAACGGCACGATCTGCGAAGGATGGTTGTGGGATTCGTGGGCGACGACGACGGCGAAGCGCTCGCCGCCGTGCGTGCCGAGGTAGAGAGCGCCGGCGTCCTCGCCTGGCCCCAACACAACGCTCGCGCCGCTCGTGGGCAGCCGCTTTAAGTGATGACGGCTCGACTTATAGCTGCAATGCTCGCTCCACTGAGCATCGAACGCATGCAGCTCGACGATCGTCGGTTCGCGGCCGAGCCGCTGCGCGATCCGCTGCAGCTCGTCGTCCCGCAGCGCGACGTTCGGAGCTCCGGGGAGGCCATTAACCAAGCGTCGCTCCCTGCGGCATCCCGGCCTGCTGCTGGAGCGACGCGTCGGCGTGCAGCACGTTCGAGCGCGCGTTGGCCTGCATGAGGAGCGTGCGCCCATAGAGCACGGTGTCTTCCAGACCCAAGAGTTTGGCGCACTGCATCGCCAATCGTTGGGGGTCCATCGTTCCGTCCAACACCGGCGCCGAAGCGGTTGCGTCGAGCATCGCGCGCAGCAAGTCGCTCTCGCCGACGGCCACCAGAATCAATCGCGCGAAGCTCGCTTCGAGCTGCTGCGCGATCTGCATGACGAATCCGGGCGTCGCGGACGGACTTGCCACGTGCCGGACGGTCGGCAAGCCCAGTTGACCGAGCGCTTTGACCGCTTCGTTGGCGCGCTCGACTTGGCCCGGCGAATCGGCGATAACGGCCGCCATGCCGGGCCGCATCACGGGGAAAGTGCCGACGAGATCGGCGACGCGTTCGTAGGCGCGCTTCACCTCCTCCAACGCCTGCTCGTCGACGTTCTGAAGGTTGCGATAGATCTGCTTGTCGAGCATCAGCTCTTCTCGGCCCTGCGGCCAGATGCGCCACGAGTCGTTGTCGATCACGTCGGCGATCACCAGCTGATCCTGGTTCTCGCCACCGGCGAGGCGTCCGAACTCGATCTTGAGGTCGACGAGCAGCACGTCGCGCTTGCGCCACGCGTGCGAAAGGATATCGAAGGTCAAGCGCGCGAGCTCCGTCATCACCCCGACTTCTTGCGGCGCCGCGATACCGCGCGCGACGATCTCGTCGGGTGTGATCAACGGATCGTGCGCGGCGTCGTCCTTGAAGAAAAACTCGATGACCCGCGGGGCGAGCAGCGTTCCCCGCTGCAGGCTGGGATTACGTTTCACGAACGAGCCCGCCGCGACGCCGCGCGTAACGACCTCCAGCGGAATCATGTTGGCGCGCCGTACGACCATCTCGTTGGCGTCGTCGTCTTCCCCGCCGCTGAGGTAGTGCGTGGGCAACCCGCAGAGATTGAGCAGGCGAAAGACTCGCGCGGTCGTCTGCGCCGCGAGACGCCCCTTCCCCGCAATCTCGTGACGGCGGGCGCCGTCGCCTGCGGAGATGTTGTCCATCTGCGCGACCACGAGCTGATACGGCTGTCCTGGGTTTTCGTAGAGCGCTTTGGTCTTGCCGCGCGCGATCTCGATGCCTTTGTTCACACGCGCACCTCGGTTTGGCGCGGAAACGGCGGCAGCCCTTCGATGCGGTCGGCGAGCAGCCGCGCGCGCTGCGGTGCGGTTCCGACATGCGCGCTCGGATCGAGCAGCCGCCGGATCTCGGCGGGATCGACGAGCGCGGTCAACTCACGGTCCTCGGTAAGAAGTCGCGAGAGCGGATTGTCCTCACCTCGCCCGATCGCCGCCCACGCTTCCATCGATGCACTGCGCAGTATTTCGTGCAGGCGCTGACGGTCTCCGCCGGCACGAGCCGCTTCGAGCATAACGCTTTGCGTGCCCGCGAACGGCGCGTAGGCGCGCAGGTTAGCCGCGATCCGCCGCTCGTCGACTCGCAATCCCTCGATCACCGCGCGAGCGAGCGTTACGATCTCGTCGGCGCAGAGAAGCGCCTCCGGCAGCACGATCCGGCGATTCGCGCTATCGTCGAGCGTGCGTTCGAGAAAGTTGGTCGCGGCGTTCTGCCAGGTTACGTCCGCATAGGCCGGTAGCAAGCGCGCGAGCGAACCGATCCGCTCGCAAAGGATCGGGTTCTGCTTGAACGGCATGGAGGAGCTGCCGACCTGCTCTCGAGCGAACGGCTCGGCAACCTCTCCGAATCCGGGGCTGCTCAGCACCCGCACGTCGGCGGCAAACTTTGAGAGCGACGCTCCAAGACCGGCGAGTCCCGCGAGCAAAAGATAATCGAGCTTGCGCGGATAGGTTTGCGTGCTGATCTCACGAGCGAGCAGCCCGAAACGCTCGAGCACGTAGGCTTCGAGCGCGGCCGAGTCTCCGGAATGGTCGAGGAGACGCTCGTACGAAGCCGCGGTGCCGACTGCGCCGCGTAACCCCTTCGTCGTCAAGTTCTCGAATATGAACCGAAGGTTTTGGTCGTCGACGAGCAGGTCTTGCGCGTAAGAAGCGAGACGATAGCCCAGCGTCGTCGGCTCGGCGGGTTGCAGGTGCGTATAGCCCATGCAGACGAGGTCTGCGTAGTGTCGAATCTTCGCGGCAAAGGCTGCGAGGAGCTCGTCGAGCGTCGCTCCGATCTGCGAAAGTGCCAGCCTGAGGCGGTAGGTCTCGACGGTATCCTCGACGTCCATCGAGGTCGCGCCCAGGTGCAACTTGCCGCCGCCGCGCTGCGCCTGCTTTGCAAAGACGCGAATCTCGGCCATCAGGTCGTGATGAATCTCGCGCTCGACTTCGAACGCCGCCTCGAGATCGATCTCGCCGGCGTGCGCCCGCAGATCGGCGAGCTCGGCTTCTTCGATTAATCCGTGTATCGATTGCGCCTCGGCGAGCGCGACCCATACGGCGCGCCAGAGACGCCGGCGCATTTTCTCCGAGTAGAGCGCGCGCAGCGGCGCGCGGCCATATCTCCACGAGAACGGCGAGGCGTAGGTTTCGTAATCCATGGACGTTCTTGGCCTTCGCCCCACGGGAAGGCGCCGCCTCGTCAGCGTACTGCACGTCGAATGAAAGCGGTGACGGCCGTGCTGCTCGCTCTGGCGGCCGCTCTTTCCGGCTGCACGAAGGTCGCAGGCGTAACGACGCTGCGCCATCCTTGGACGCAAGCGGGCGTCTTACGCGTGGCCGTCAACGAAGAGCCGAAGAACCTCGATTCGCTGCTCTCGGGGACGACGACCGAGATCTTCATCGACCGCTTCATGTTCGAGCCGCTGCTCTCGGCCGATCCCCGAGGCAACCCCGTTCCGATGCTCGCGGCCGTCGTGCCGACGCAGGCGAATGGCGGCATCGCTCCCGACGGATTGACGATCCGTTACCGCCTCCGGCGCGACGTTTATTGGACCGACGGCGTGCCGGTGACGGCGCGCGACGTGATCTGGTCGTGGAAGGCGATCGAAAACCCAAACAACGACGTCGTCTCTCGCCACGGCTACGATGACGTCCGCTCGATCGATGCTCCCGATCCGCACTCGGTCGTCGTACACCTCAACCGGCCGTTCGCGCCTTTCGTCAACACCTTCTTCGCCGAAAGCGATCAACCGTACGACGTCATGCCGGCGCACGCTCTTGCGATCTATCCCGACGTGAACCACATCCCGTTCAACGCGCGGCCTTCGGTCTCGGACGGACCCTTCCGCTTCGAGCGCTGGGAGCGCGGCGACCGCATCGTGCTCGGGGCGAACCCGGCCTTCTTCAATCGGACGCCCGGCCTGCGCCGCGTCGTGATCGAGTTCGTTCCGAATGAGAACTCCGCGGTCAATCTCCTGGCGACGCACGCGATCGACTACCTGGTCCAGCCGTCGATTCAAACCTATCCCGCGCTACGCGCGCTACCGGACGCGCGCATCGTCTGGGTGAACGTCAACGGCTTTGAAGGCGTGGAGTTCAACCTCTCGCATCCGGTGCTCGCCGATCCTCGAGTACGCATGGCAATTGCAGCCGCGCTCGATAAGGACGGGCTGACCCGTCAGCTCACGCACGGCCAGGAGACGACCGCGACCGAAGATCTTCCGAACTGGATCTGGGCCTTCGATCCGGCCGTAAAATCCGTTCAATTCGATCCCGCCAACGCGAAGGCGCTGCTCGCGCGCGCCGGCTGGATTGCCGGCGACGACGGCGTGGTGCGCAAGCATGGACGCCCGCTGGAGCTGCTGCTGGCGACCGACACCGAAGCGGCGACCCACCGCTCCGAAAGCCTGCTGATCCAGGCAGCCCTTCGTCGGGTCGGCATCACGGTCAACGTCAAGTACTATCCGCTCGACATTCTCTATGCGCCGATGGGGATGGGCGGAATCCAGCATGGCGGGAAATTCGATTTGCTCGTCTACGGCTGGTACGCCGGAATCGATCCCGACGATTCGTCGCAGCTTACCTGCGATAACTTTCCGCCGCACGGCTACAACGATCCGCGCTACTGCAGCCGTGCGATGGACGTCGCGCAGGAGATTGCATTAACGCACTACGACCGCGCCGCCCGCAAACGCGCCTACAGTACGGTCGAACATCTGCTCGAGGACGACAATCCGATCGTCTTTTTCTGGTGGCAGCGCCAGCAAGAGGCGATCTCGGTCGATTTCCACGGCTTCGCGCCGAATCCGGTCATCGAATCCTGGAACGCCTGGCAGTGGAGAATTTAGCGCGAGAGACGCGAGAGTTCGGCGGTGATGCGGTCGACCAGCGTGCGATGGTCTTCGGGATCGCTCCCCGCGCGCCCGGTGACCACCGCTTCGATGCCGCGAACCGCCCGCTCGTAAGCGATGCGCGCGCGCCGTTCGCCGACCCGGCGCGCAATCGGGCGCAGCACTCGCTCTCGCCAGCGGGAGCGCGCGGGTAGCTCGCCGCCCGAACGCGCGAGCTCCCACAGGCAGAGGCATTCGCTGGCAAGCGCAGAGAGCAACGGCATGGCGGCGCCACGCGGTTCGTCGGCAAAGAACTCGTGAGCGATCGCCAGCGCCTCGCCCACTCTGCCCTCGGCGAGCAGGCTTGCATATTTGTAGGCCTTCGGATCTTCGAGCGAGAGCGATTCGCGCGCAAGATCCTTGAGCGTGATCTTCTTCCGGCTCAGCGCCAGTTTCTCGAGGTCGTTACGCACGGCCGCGAGATCGGCTTGACTGCGAGCCAGCTCGTCCACAACGCGCGCGTCGGCCTTCGCGCTCAAGCGCCCGAGGGTTTCCTCAACGAAACGCCCCCGCGCCTCCTCGCCGGCGCTCGTATCGATACGCAGCGCCGCACGTCCGGCCAGAACGCCGAAGGATTGTGGGCCCTTGCCGCGCGGCGCAAGCAGATCGACGAGCACCAAGGTGCTGCCTTCGGGCACGCTTTGCGCTACCTCCCAGAGATCGCGCCGCGCCGCGGCCCGCATCGTATGCGTTTCCGAGACGACGACGACGCGCCGCTCCGCGAGAAAGGGCATGGCCTGCAGCGCTTCCGCAATTCGTGCAGAGTCGTCGGCGTCGTCACCGGTAAAGCGCGCGAGATTCAGCTCTCGCACGTCGCTGGGGAGCAGACGGTCGAGCAGGATCTCCAGGGCGCGATCGGCCAGCACGCGTTCCGTGCCCTCGATGACGACCAGCTTGCCGATCGACGGTTCTTTATCTACAAAGTCGTAAAACTTCAAGAATGATGCGCGAGAACGCGGGCGGACGGACGAAACTCGAGTGCGGGAATCGATTCTGCGTACGGTGGGCGCAGGATGCCGTACTCGGTGACGAAGGCGGTCACGAGATGACCCGGGGTTACGTCAAAGGCCGGGTTGTAGACGACGGCCCCTTCCGGCGCCGCTCGCGCGCCGGCAAACGATGCAACCTCGTCGGCGGTTCGCTCCTCGATCGGAATCGCCGCGCCGCTCTCGTTCGCGAAATCGAACGTCGAGCGCGGAGCGGCGACGTAAAACGGGATGCCATGGTGCGCGGCGAGGACGGCCAGCCCGTAGGTGCCGACCTTGTTCGCGACGTCGCCGTTGCGCACGATCCGGTCGGCCCCGACGATCGCCAAGTCGATGTGCTGTTCTTTGATCGCGATGGCGGCCGCACCGTCGACGATCAGCACCGTGTCGACCCCGGCTTCGCGAAGCTCGAGATAGTTCAGACGCGCACCCTGAAGCAGCGGGCGCGTCTCAGTGGCAAAAACGCGTGGCTTCTTCCTGGCGCGCTGCGCCGCGATGATGATGCCGACCGCCGTTCCGCCGGCGGCCGTGGCGAGCGGCCCGGTGTTGCAATGGGTGAGAATCCGGGCGCCCTTCGGAATCAGCTCGAGGCCGTTCTCCGCAATGGCTGCATCGATTGCGATTTGCTCGTCGTGTATGGCGCGAGCCTCGCGCAACGGGTCGTCCGCGGCGAGGACGCGATCGACGGCCCACGCCAAGTTGACCGCCGTCGGGCGCGCCTCGCGCACGCGCCGCGCCGCGGCCGCGAACTCCACGTCGTCGGCGATGCTGCTGCGAAGCAACGCGATGCCGTACGCGCCGAAGACCCCGATGCAGGGCGCGCCTCGCACGGCGAGGCTCTTGATTGCGCCCGCGATCTCATCGACACTTTGGGCGCGAAGGTAGCGCGCTTCGTGCGGCAACAGACGCTGATCGAGGTAGCGCACGGCATCGCCGTCCCACGCGACCGCCGTGAACTCGGTCATCCGGAGCGGAGCGTCAAACGCCGGCCGGAACCTTCGCCGTGTAGCAGGAACGGCAGTAAACGGGACGATCGCCACGCGGACGGAACGGCACGGTCGTTTGAACCCCGCACGCGGCGCAGACGGCTGCAAAACTGGCGCGGTTTTGCGATCTGGCGAACGACTTGTCGCCGCCGTGCGTTCTGCGGGCTTGCCGGCACTCCCGGCAGCGCTGGGGCTGATTTGCAAAGCCCTTCTCGGCGAAGAATTGCTGCTCGCGCTCCGAGAAAACGAAGTCGGCGGCACAGTCTTTACAAGTGAGAGTTTTGTCTTCCAACGCTAGCTCCCCCGTATAGGTCAAGCTGGCCTAGATGCGACCAAGCCCGCTCAGTTCCTGCAGCAGCGTCGCCGCCGCGAGGGCCGCCGCATAACCCTTGTCCCCGCCGTCCGGACGGGCGCGTTGCTGCGCTTGCGCGAGATTCTCGGTGGTGAGCACGCCGAATCCGATCGGGATGCCGGTCGCGAGCTGCACGTCCATGATTCCACGAGCACACTCCCCCGCAACGTACTCGAAATGCGGCGTTTCGCCGCGGATGACGACGCCGAGCGCGACGAGCGCATCGAAGCGATCGGTCTTGGCAAGGTTTCGGCAGGCCAACGGAAGCTCGAAACAGCCCGGAACCGCCACCGTGCTCACGTGCTCGTCGGCGACGTTGCAGTCGCGCAGCGCGCGTCCGGCGCCGTCGACCAGCAGAGCGGCGAGGTCGCCGTAAAACTGCGCGGCAACGATCGCAAAACGCCGCCCCGCGCAATCGGGCAATGGCGAGCCCGAAGCGTCGCCGCGCTTCACGAAGCTGCGACTTCGTCCAAAATGTGGCCCAGCTTCGAGCGCTTCGTATCGATGTAATGCTTGTTATCCGCCGTGGGCGTCGTTTGCAGCGGCACGCGCCCGACGATCTTCAGTCCGTATCCTTCCAGCCCGAAGATTTTCTTCGGATTGTTCGTAATCAGGCGCATCTCCCGAACGCCGAGATCGTAGAGAACCTGCGAGCCGATGCCGTAATCGCGCTTGTCGATCGGCAACCCAAGCGCGACGTTCGCCTCGACGGTATCCGCGCCGCGGTCTTGCAGCTCGTAGGCGCGCAACTTGTCGGCAAGCCCGATGCCGCGCCCTTCCTGGCGCAAATAGAGAAAGACGCCGCGTCCCTCTTTTGCGATCAACTCCATCGCGCCGTCGCGCTGCGCCGCACAGTCGCAACGGATCGAATGCAACGCATCGCCGGTCATGCATTCGGAGTGAACGCGCACGAGAATCTCCTTGCCGCTGCCGATCTCGCCCATGACCAGCGCGACGTGGGTGTTTTCGTCGATGCTGGTCGTGTAGGCGACGCCCTTCCATTTGCCCAGCGTCGTCGGTAGCGCGAACTCGGCGATCTTCTCGACGAGCTTCTCCGTGCGCATCCGATAGGCGATCAAATCCTTCACGGTGATGAGCTTGAGCGCGTGGCGATCCGCGTAGCTACGCAAGCCTTCGAGGCGTTCCATCGTCCCGTCGTCGGCCATGATCTCGCAGATCGCTCCGGCCGGATAGAGCCCGGCGAGCCGCGCCAAGTCGACGGCCGCCTCGGTCTGCCCCGCGCGAACCAAGACGCCGCCTTCGCGCGCACGCAACGGAAAGGTATGGCCGGGACGTAAGAAATCGGCAGGTCGCGCTTCGGGGTCGAGCAGCTTCTTGATCGTCGCCGCGCGATCGTAGGCCGAGATACCCGTCGTCGTAACGCCGCGGGCTTCGACCGAGACGGTGAAGGCCGTTTCGTGAACCGCGGTATTCTCACGCACCATCTGAGGGATGTGCAGCTCGTCGAGCCGCGCTCCCATCATCGGCACGCAGATGAGGCCGCCGCCGTGCTTGCGCATGAAGTTGATCGACTCGGGCGTCACCATCTGCGCGGCCATAACGAGGTCGCCTTCGTTCTCGCGATCCTCGTCGTCGAGCACGACGACCATCTTGCCGGCGCGAATCTCTCCGACCGCCTCTTCGATCGAGTCGAACGGGCTTTGGCGCTCGGCGAGCTGATCGCCGAGCGACGGGAAGACGTGCGCCAGCCGCTGCAGCGTGCGGTACGAGGGCTCACGGCGCCCGGCCCGCAGCAGCGAGATCGCCGACTCGGTCAGCCCGGCGCTCTCGGCGACCTCGGCGGCCGAAAGCCCGGCCTCCCCCATTGCCGAGTTGAGTAATTCCGCGAAGTGGCTCACGGTCTAAGGGTGAGGGTTCGCTTGACAGTTGTCAAGATGATATACCTGACTCACCTTAACTAGAGGCAGGTATATCATCCCCACAGTTGTCAAGGGTGAGAGGGCTTCCTAGGATTGATGACCCAGCGCATTAAAGCGTTCGTTGTGCTAATCTCTCGGCTCACGCTGGCTGTAAGCGCATTCGTCTTTGCCGGATGCAGCGGAAGCGCGACACCCGGCAATCCTTCGGCGCTCTCTCCTCCCGGCCCAGAATCAGCCGGTAAATCGCCGTCGCTCACCGAGCCGGCTTTGATCGCTTTCAACACGTACACCGGCACGCTCGGTTATTGGCCGATCCGGCATGGAGGAAGCGAGACTCTTGCGCCGCTCACCGGTTCGCTCGGCATTAGCAGCGGGTACGCGATGGCTGCCAACGGCAACCTCATGGTGATCGCAAACTATTCGCCTGCTGAGGTCGTCAACTACAACCTGAAGACGAAGGCCCAAGCAACGATGAGCGACCCGTACGGCGGACCTTACGACGTCGCGATCGACAAGAAGGGCGACATCTACGCGCTCAATCTCGCCAGCGTGGCTCTCTACAAAGCCGGCTCGTCTCAGCCGAGCGAACTCACTTGCTCTTACATCACGACTGCCGAGGCAATTGCAATCGATAATGAAGGCGATGTTTTTGTCGATGGTTACGGCCCGAGCGGATTCCAGGGCATCGTCAAATATCCGGCCGCCTCGCAAAGTTGCACGAAACTCCACCTCCGCGCAGTACGCGGCTATATCGGCGGGGTCGGCGTCGATCCGAAGACCGACGATCTCATCGTCATTGACGACCCCGGCCTCTGCGCGGGCGGCCCCAACGGCCGGATGGTCATCTATCCCAAGCCGTACAAGCAGCGCACTTCAATCCGGCGCGAGCTCTACAGTACGTATTGTTCCGGAACGTTCCGCCTCGATGCCGGCTCGACGCACATCTTCTACTCCGACACGACGGTGAGCGCCGGCTTTCCGCTGGTCGATGAGGCAAGATATCCGTCGGGCAAGTACGAGGGCCAATACTCGAACGGCTACTACTCCAGCGGATTCGGCGGCTTCACCACCATTCCAAACCGTCTACCGAACTAAAGCCTGCGTCGTCCCTCGTCCTTCGTCCTTCGACTTCGCGCCTTCGGCGCTTCGCTCAGGATGACAAGATCAAGGCGTTCGCTCGGGAAGTTTGTCATCCTGAGCGAAGCGACACTGAGCGAGCGCAGCGAGGCGAAGTGGAGCGAAGTCGAAGGGCGAAGGCCTCAGGATGACAAAGCGGTGGGCTCGCTTCGCGAGAGTTAGTCCATCCTATGCGAAGATCACAATAGGCTTGATCACCCGCGATTCGCCGAGCTGACGATAGGCCTGCGGTACGTCGTCGAGGCCGACGAGCGTTGCGCTAATTTTCTCTGCGGTGACGGTTCCGGCGGCTATTAAATCCAGCGCGGTACGCGTATCGTCCGGCCCGCACGAGTAGCTCGCCACGACGCGCAAGTCCCCGAAATAAAAGCGTTGCGGATCAATCGTCACGGGCACGTCGGGCGGGAACGGCGTGAACATGACGATGGTGCCGCCCGGCGCCGCGCTTTCGATTGCGGCGTGCATGGCCTGGGCAGTACCGGGGCCGCAGATAACGACGTCGGCGCCGTCGCCGAGGTGGCGCCGCACATCGTCGGGATGAAACGCGACCGCCCCATTGCACTCCGCTACGTTGCGGCGCTCGGCGAGGAAGTCCGCGCCGAAGACGTCGGCGCCGAGCGCGCTGCCGGCGAGCACGTGAAGCAGGCCCATGACGCCGAGTCCGATTACGTAGAGGCGGTCGCCTTTGCGCAGGCCGCTGCGGCGTAGCGATTTCACGACGCACGCGAGCGGCTCGACGAGCGAGGCATCCGGGAACCCAACGTTCGGAGGAAGCGCGAGCGTGTCGCGCAGGTTCGTCCGCGCCACCCGAAAGTACTCCGCAATTCCGCCCGGATCGATCTTGGTCGTGCGCCAGGTCGTGCACTGTACGTAATCTCCGCGCGCGCAGGCACGGCACGCAAAGCACGGAGCATGGTGGTGCACGAAGACCCTCTCTCCGACCGCAAACTGCGTTTCACCGCAAGTCTGCGCGACGACGCCGGCCGGCTCGTGCCCGAGCACGAGCGGCGCTTTTCGGCGAATGTACCAGGCCATCACGTCGCCGCTGCAGATGCCGCTCGCCATCGTGCGCACGAGCATTTCGCCTTCCGCAAGCTCCGGTATTGCGCGCTCCTCGATCCGCACGTCGTCGACGTCGTAGAGCACGGCCGCGCGCATCGTCGCCTCGCTCACGGCTCGATCAAGATCTTCAGCCCGGCTCCGGCATCCAATTGGTTGAAGGCGGTCGCGATATCTCCGAGCGCGTAAGCGTGCGAGATCAGCGGCATCAGCGGGAGCGCGTGCGCCGCAATCAGCTCGAAGGCGGCGCGGACGTCGGACGGCGTAAAATGAAACGGCGCCAGCAGTTGGACCTCGTCGTAGTGCAAGCGCGCGGCAAGGAACGAGACCCGCGCCTCCGCGGGCAATCCGGCAAAGAACGAGACGCCCCCGCCGCGCCGCACCAGCGACGGCGCCTCCTCCCACATCTCGATGCTCCCGGTGCACTCGATCACCGCGTCGGCACCGCGTCCGTCCGTGCGCTCGAAGATAGAATCATGGATCGGCACCGCGCGCGCGTCGAGACTCTGCAGGCCGAGCCCGCGCGCGAGCTCGAGCCGTTCGGGCCTCCTTCCGAAGAGCAGCGCGTTGACACCGTGTCGCTGGAGTAAGAGCGCGTGGAGCATGCCGAAGCCGCCGTTGCCGAGAATCGCGACGGTTGAATGCGGCGCCGGGGCAAGCGTTGCGATCGAATGGACGACGCACGCGAGCGGTTCGAGAAATGCCGCTTCGGCGTAGCTCACGTCGTCGGGCTTGCGAAAGCAGTTACGCTCGACGACCCTTCGCGGCACCGCGATCGCATCGGAGTAGGCGCCGAGGAGCATCGCGGGCATCAAGTCCTCGCAGAGCTCCTCCTGCTCGTGACGGCACCAAAAGCACTCGCCGCACGGCGCCGTGTGCACGCACATGACGGGATCGCCCGCCGCGAAGGCGCTGACGCCGGCGCCGGCCGCAGCGACGTCGCCCGAAAACTCGTGGCCGAAGCGCGTCGGCATCGGCATCTTGGGATGTCCGCGCCTGTAGGTCTTGAGATCGGTACCGTCGGTCAGCGCGGCGCGAACGCGGACGACGATGCCGCCCGGCGGTGCGGAGGGCAGCGGCTCCTCGTGCAGCTCGATTTCTCGGGGTGCGACGAGCATTGCTACACGCACGAGCTCAACGCGGATCGGACCGGCTCGGGAAGCGGGCAGCTCTTCTTCGTCGCACCGTCGATCGCAGCCACGATGAACGTCACCGCCGCACCCGGCTCGTTCGTGCGCTCGTTGAAGAAGACCGTTCGCCATCGAATGCTCGACGCACCGACGCGTTCGACGTGCGTGCGCATCCGCAGCCAATCGCTCATCAAGGCCGGAGCGTGATACTCGGCTTCGAAGCGCACGCGCGGCAGCCAAAAGCCATACTCCGTGAAGACGCGTTCGTACGGAAACCCGAGCTCGGCAAAGAGCTGCATCTCTGCATACTCTGCAAAGCGCGAATATGCGGCAAAATACATGATGCCCGCGACGTCGACGTCGGCCCACTGCACCTGAAGCCTGGCTTCGAAGATCCGCGCGCTCGGTGGCAGCGTATCGCGAAAGCGTGACACGAGCTTCAGCGCGCGCCTTGAACGTCGCCGCGCGCGACGAGAGCGTGGTACGCGTAGCGAGCGAGGGGATCGATTTCTATATTGACGCGGCTGCCCGGCGCACGCGACCCCAGCGTCGTTCGCGCGAGCGTTTCGGGGATGAGCGCAACTTCGAACCAGCCGGCCTGCACGGCGGCGATGGTGAGACTGACGCCGTCGACCGCGATGAATCCCTTCGGAGCGATCATCGGCGCAAGCGCCGCGGCCTCGATTCGCAGTCGTTCGCCCTGGCCTTCCGGGATGCGCGAGAGAACCCGCGCCGCTGCGTCGACGTGTCCGTAGACCAGATGGCCGCCCAGGCGGTCGCCCAACCGAACCGCGTATTCGACGTTGACGACGTCGCCGATCCGGCGCTCCACCAACGTGCTGCAGGCCAGCGTCTCCGGCACCACGTCGAAGGCGACCGCGTCGCCGTCGACCGCGGTTGCGGTAAGGCAGACGCCGTCGATCGCAATCGAGTCTTTGGCTTCCGGGGACTCGCGCGGCACGCCTTCGCAGCGGATGCGCAACGCCGCGCCGCCCGCGGGCGAAGGATGGAGCGCGATCACCGTGCCCCGATAGGCGATCAAACCGGTAAACATGCGCCGTCGACCGCAGCGGAGATAATGACGTCGGGTCCGGCACGCTCCACCCTATCGAAGCGAAGCGGCACGCCGCTTAACTCGGCACCGGAGAGGACGGGCACGGCGTGCGCGCCGCTTACAAAGCGCGGCGCAATCGCCCAGTAGAGTCGATCGACGCACCCCGACGCTAGGAGGCTCGCGGCGAGCCGCGGGCCGCCTTCGCAGAGCACGCTGAAGATCTCACGGGTGCGTAAGGCCTCCATCGCCTCGGCGGGATCGAGCGATTGCGAATTCGGCGACCCGACCTCCACCACGTCGGCGACGGCCCGTAGTGCCGCGAAACGCTCGCGCCTCCCGGCGGGGACGAGCACGATCGTCCGTGCGTAACCATCTTCTTCTGCGAAGACGCGGCTGCGCGAGGAAACCTCTTCGCTTTGGCAAGCGACGACGCGCACGTACGGCCTTCTGCGATCGTGCGGCGGACGTACCGTGAGCTGCGGATCGTCGACGCGAACCGTGCCGGCCCCGACCATCACCGCATCGTAGACGGTGCGCAAATCGCGCACGTATCGCTCTTCCGCTTCGGAACCGACCCGTTCTCGTATTCCGGGCCGGCTCGCGATCGAGCCGTCAAGCGACATCGCCATCTTCAACGCAACGTAGCTGCGTTCGCCGCCACGCGAACGCGCAAAGGTTTCTATCAGGTCGGAAGCCGCAGGATCGCCCGCGACGACCACGTCGATCCCGCGTTCTCGCAGGTCCAAGGCTCCGCCGCCGTGTTCGGTCGGATCGAGCGTTCCCGCGACGACCCGAACTATCCCGGCCTCGATGAGCCGGCGCGTGCACGGCGGTGTACGCCCGGCGTGACGGCAGGGCTCGAGCGAAACGTAGACCGTCGCGCCGATTGCCTTCGGGCCTGCTTGCGCGAGCGCGTTGGTCTCAGCGTGGGCATCGCCCGCCCGATGATGGTAGCCTTCGCCGACGATCCGGCCGTCACGCACGACGACCGCACCGACCGGCGGATTCGGCGAAACGTTGCCGAGCGCGCGCGCGGCGAGCTCGTACGTGCGCTGCAGGTAGAGCTCGTCCAGGGGCGTCAGCTTACGATAGGAGTTCTCCACGCACGGTCGCTCTTCGTCACCGCAACGACGACGGCATGCTCGGCCACGCCGCCCGCCTTGCGCACGGCAGCGGCGCAGTCGCGCAACGTCGAGCCCGTCGTGCAGACGTCGTCGAACAATGTGACGCGCCTGCCCGCGACGCTCGCCGCATTGCAGGCGAATCGTCCGTGCGCCGCAAGACGCTCGCTTTTCGAGCGTCCGCGCTGCGCGTCGCCCGAGCGTTGCTCGAGCGCCGTCACGACCCGCGCGCCGGCGATTGCGGCCGCGCATCGAGCGACGAGCGCGACCCCGTCGAGACCGCGGACCCGCCGGCGTCTCGCGGTGGTGGGAATCGGAACGAGCAGCGTCCCGGGCGCGATCAGCGGCGCGACGATCCGCCCGAGCGTTTCGGCAACGTCGCGCCGGCCGTCCTTGAGCGCCAGCACCGCCGTGCGCAGCGCGCCCTCGTACTCGCCGAAGGCCGTTACCGCGAGCGTTGGAAAGCGCACGCGAATCGTTTCGCGCTGCGGCGCGCAGGCCTCGCAGAGCCCGGCACCGAGCGCGTTACAGCTCGCGCACTGCGCCGGAAAGAGCAAGTCCAGGAGCGAGCGCCACTCCATGGCGCTCGTTCACGACCTCGCGGCGAACTAGCTAGAGGCGAGCTGTAAGAGCTGCTCTTGGAGGACGTTCGACGGAATTCCGCCGCGATAGATATACCGGACGACGCCGTGCCGATCGATGAAAATGTTCCAAGGCAGACCGCCGACGTTAAACGTCGCGGCAAATTGGCCGCGATCGACGGCCACCGGTGCAACGACGCCGAACTCCGACGCAAAGCTCTTCACGACATTCACCGGTTCCTGCTCGTCGACGAAAACAAAGACGATGCGATCGTGGTACTCCTTCGTTTCGGCGACGATCGACGGCAGCTCGCGCCGGCATGGCGAGCACCACGTCGCAAAGACGTTAATGTACGCCGGGCGTCCGTGAAAGTTGCTCGTTATCGCGTCGCCGCTGAGCGTGTCGATGAGGAATGCCGGTGCCGATTGGCCCACTTCGACGACGTCGCTTCGCGCGGCAGGCGAGCGCACAGCGGCTAGGGCGAGTGCGCCGGCTGCGGCCAGGACCAGGAACGCGCGAGACACCCTCCCCCTATACCCACGCCTGGACTCCCCGCTGCTTAGTGTGAGGGCGAATCGTCGCGGGCGACGAGCGCGTCGACCAAGACGCTCCCCGCTTCGATGACGTAGTTGCTGCCGACGACCGTATCGCGCAGCACGGCTCGCGCGCCGATCGCCGCGCCTTGCCAGCAGATCGCCCGTTCCAGGCGTGCGCCGGCTTCCACGCGCACGCCGTCGTCGAGAACGCTGGGACCGACGATCGAAGCGCCCGCCGCAACCCGTACGCCGGCGCCGATGCGAACGGGCCCGTCGATGCGGACGCCGCCGGCGAGCGACGCGGAGGGGTCGATGCCGTTCGGCCTCGTCTGCGGTATCTGTACGACGCCGCGCACGACGTCGTAGCTTGCGCGCCGGTACTCGCCGGGCGTGCCGATGTCGGCCCAGTACGCGCCGCGCGCGTCGAATCCGTAGAATTGGTCGCCGGCGGCCTGCAGCGACGGAAAGACCTGCTTACCGAAATCGTAGAACTCGCCCGCGGGGATATGCTCGAAGATCGGCGGCGAAAAAACGTAGACGCCCGTGTTGACGAGCTTGCTGCGCTCGGTGCCCTTCGCCGGCTTCTCCTGGAAGCCGACGATCTTTCCACGCTCGTCCGTCACGACGACCCCGTATTGATCGACGTCATCGCGCTCGACCAACGCGATCGTTGCCAGCGCACCGCGCTCGCGGTGAAACGCGACGAGCCGATCGAGCCGCAGATCGGTGACTTCGTCGCAGCCGATCACGACGAAAACCTCGTCGTCGAAGAAGCTCTCGACGTTTTTCAAGCCGCCGGCACTTCCGAGCAGCTCCTGCTCGTACGAATAGTGCAGGTTCACGCCGTAGCGCGAGCCGTCGCCGAGAGCCGCCACGATTGCTTCGCCAAGATAGTGCAGGTTGATGGCAATCTCGTCGATGCCGTACGCGTGGAGATAACGCAACAGGTGCGCGGCGTTGGGGACGCCGGCAACCGGGACGAGCGGCTTGGGAACCTGTTTTGTCAGCGGATAGAGACGCGTCGAAAGGCCGCCGGCGAGAATCATCGCCTTCACGGCTCGACCGCGCCCTTTCGTATCGAACGAATGCCCAGCTCGTCGAGCGCGATGAGCCAAACGAAGCGTGGAAGCGCGAGCTGACGGCGCCACCGCCGCGGTTCCTTGAGCAACCGGTAGAGCCACTCGAGGCCCAGCCGCCGAACGAGCCGCGGCGCCCGCTCGATTCGGCCCGCGATCACATCGAGCGAGCCGCCGATGCCGACTCCCGCGCCGCATCCGGTCTCGCGCAGGTTTTCGGCCAGCCAATACTCTTGACGCGGCGAGCCGAGGCCCGCGAAGAGCAGGCGCGCGCCGCTGGCGGCGATGGCGCGCACGACCTCGGCGTTCTCGTCTTCATTAAAGTAACCGTTGCGCACGCCGGCCACGCGCAGAGCGGGCCAACGCGATCGTAAGATAGCGGCGGCCTCTGCGGCGACCCCTTCGGCCGCGCCGAGAAAGTAGACCGGCAAACCGTCTGCAGCGGCGCCGACGCAGAGCCGCTCGATCAGCTCGACGCCGGTAACGCGCTCGCGCATCGGCGCGCCGCGTCGCCTCGCCACTGCCAGCAATCCCACGGTGTCGCAGAGCGAGAGCGCGCAGGCGTTGACGATCGCGCGAAATCGCGCATCGCTTTGCGCGTAGACGACCATCTCCGTTCCGAGGGTGACGATCTGGGCGCCCTGGCCGTCGCGCGCCAGCGCCAGAATCCGCGCGGTAGCCTCATCGGAGTCGATTGGGTCGAGCCGGCATCCCAAAATCTCCAGCGCGGTCACCGCGACTCGACGGGAGACGAGACATACGGCGCGATGAGCGGGCGCAGGCGATCCGCCAGCGCAGGGGGCATCCCGTCGAGCGGAAGGCGGCACTCGCCGACCCGGAATCCGAGCTGACGCATCGCCCATTTCACCGGGATGGGGCTGGTCGTCGCAAACAAGGCGTCGATCAGCGGCAAGAGCGACGCGTGAATCTCAGCTGCCTCCTCGACGCGCCCGGAGCGAAAGGCATCGAACATACGCCGGTATTCCGGCGAGCAGAGATGCGACGCAACGCCGACCACGCCGTCGGCGCCGAGCGCCAAGCATGGGAGAAAGAGATGATCGTCCCCCGCCCAGACGAGAAACCCTTTGCTTCGCTCGCGCAGAACGATCCCGATTTGCTTGAGATCGCCGCTCGACTCTTTGACGCCGGCGAGATTTTTGTGGCGGCGCGCGAGCTCGAAGAGCGTCTCCGGAAGCATGTTCGCGGCGGTGCGGCCGGGGATGTTATAAACGACCACCGGCAGCTGCGTGGCGTCGGCGATTGCGCCGAAGTGTGCGAGCATCCCGCTTTGCGTCGGCTTGTTGTAGTACGGAACGACTGCAAGAATTGCGTCGGCGCCGGCCGACGCGGCCGCTTCGACGGCGGATACCGACTCGCGCGTCGAATTGGTGCCGGCGTTGGCGACGACGATCGCACTCGTGCCGACCGCCTCTTTGACGGCCTTCCAGAGCGCGACCCGCTCGCGGGGCTCAAGCGTTTGGCCTTCTCCGGTCGAACCTGCGATCACGAGACCGTCGTTCCCGCGTTCGACGAGCCAGCACGCGAGGCGCTGCGCCTCGCGAAGATCGAGCTCGCCTTGTTCGTCAAACGGCGTGACCATCGCGGTTAGAATCGCTCCCAGCTGCTCGCTCATATCACCGGATCTCCTTTGTCGAGGCCGAACTGATCGTGAACCGCGCTCTCCGCGCGGGTGACGTGGTCGGCCGGCACGAGAATTGAAATCGTGACGTTGCTGTCCGTGCAATGAATGATCTCGACGTCGGCGCGCGAGAGCGCCTCGACGGCGCGATGGACGACGCCGGGCGCGTAGCGCATACCGGTCCCAACGATCGAAAGCTTCGAGCAGCCCTCGCGCACGCGGACCGCAAGATTCAAGTCGCCGAGCAGCCGGCGGATCTCGTTTCCGCGGTCGCCTTCGACCACGAACGCAACGCCGGCCTGATTGATCGTGACCTGATCGATCGAGATTTTTGCCTCCGCAACGCGCCGGAACATCTCGAGCTCGGTCTCCATGCGCCGTGTCGGCGATTCGATATCGCCGCGGATGATGCGAACCCACGTGACGCGCCCGGTCGAGGTCACGCCGGTGACGGGGCGATCCTCGTCGACGTGCTCGGCGACGAGCGTGCCGCGGTCGGTGCGCAGTCCCTTCACCGCGTAGCTGGTGCCGGTGCGACTGGCGTACTCGGCGGCCTTGTGATGCATCACTTTGGCGCCGTGATTCGCCAGTTCGGTCATCTCGGCCAGCGAGGCACGCTCGATCGTGCGTGCCTCGGGAACCCGGCGCGGGTCGGCGGTCATCGCGCCGCTCACGTCGGTATAGATATCGAGGCGTTGCGCATCGAGCGCGTGCCCGATGGCAATGGCCGAAAGATCGGTGCCGCCGCGGCCCAGCGTCGTGACGCTGCCGTCTTCGGTCACGCCTTGGAAGCCCGCAACGACCGGCACGACGCCCCGCTCGAGCAGCTCGAGGAGCGCGCGCGGCTCGACGCGCAGAATCCTGGCGTCGCCATGGCGGCCGTCGGTAACGATGCCGGACTGCGCGCCGGTGAGCGCGACGGCTTGGATGCCCGTCTTCGCTAAGCCCTCGGCGAAGACCGCGGCCGAAATCAGCTCGCCGGCGGCGAGCAGCAGATCGGCGTTCGAGTTGCCGGTGCGCCCGTCGACGAGCCCGAGCAGCGTGTCGGTCGCGTACGCATCGGGGAAGCGTCCCATCGCGGAGACGACGGCGACCGTTGCGAAGCCGGCCTCGCGCGCGTCACGCACGCGGCGATAGGCGAAGACGCGCTCCTCGCCATTCGCGACGGAAGTTCCGCCGAACTTCAGCACGGCAACCCTCGCCGTGACGTTCATGCCGCGATATACCCCTTTTTGAGAAGCAGCTCGAGAATCTCCACCGCGTTCGTCGCTGCGCCTCTGCGAAGCTGGTCGCCGACGCACCAAAGCGCGAAATGCCTACCCTCGTCGAAGGAGGCGCGCAGGCGGGCGACGTGCACGTCGTCGGTCCCTTCGACGTCGCGCGGCGTCACGATCCCTTCGCGATGGAACACGATTCCCGGCGCGGCCTCGAGTGCCGTCGCCAACTCATCGACGGCCGCATCGCGTTGCGTCTCGAGAAAGACCGCTTCGCTGTGGGCGGTCCGAACGGGAACGCGAACGGACGTGGCGCTCACGAGCAGCTCCGGCAAATCGAGCATCTTGCGCGTCTCATCGGAAATCTTTTGCTCTTCAGCGCTCCACCCCGACGCGTCGAGCGCGCCGACCTGCGGTACGACGTTGCGCGCGAGCCGGCTTGCAAAGACTCGCGGCTCAGGCTCCGGCTCGCCTCGCACCACGGCGCGTTCGCCGGCGAGAAACTCATCGAGCCCCGGGCGCCCGGCACCGCTGGCCGCTTGATACGTCGCGACGCGAACGGATCGCAGACCCGCAACGTCGCGAATCGGTCGAAGCGCCGTGCAGAGCACGATGGCGGTGCAGTTTGCAACCGGGAAGAGCCGGTGCTCGGCGCGCAGCGCGTCCGCGTTGACGCCGGGAACGAGCAGCGGGACGCCTTGCCGCATCCGAAACGTCGCGCTGTTGTCGATGACGACGCAGCCGCCCTCGACGAGGGCCGGTGCGAATTTTTCGCTCGTCTCCTCGCCGCCGGCAAAGAAGACGACGTCGAATTCCCGCAGCGCTTCCGCCGAAGCGGGGCGCACGTCGAGCGCGTTGCCGCGAAAACGCACCGCCGCATCGTGGGCGCGCGAGGCGAACGGCCCCAGCTCCGCGATTGGAAGATCGCGCTCTTCGAGCACCCGCAGAATGGTCTCGCCGACGGCGCCCGTCGCGCCGACGACCGCAACGTTCACCCTTCCTCCAGGATTGAATCGAGGCCGATCGAGAGACCGCGACGGTGCACGACGGCGCGAACCGCGGCCAGCATTCCCGCAACGAATGACTCGCGCGTGAGCGAGTCGTGACGAATCGTCAAAACCTCGCCGGGCCCTCCGAAGAGCACTTCCTGATGCGCCAGCAAGCCGGTGAGCCGGACGCTGTGGACCGGAGGCGCGCCGCCACCGACGCGCTCGATGCGTGACGCCGTCTCCCGCGCGGTTCCCGAGGGCTTGTCCTTCTTGCCCGAATGGTGCAGCTCGACGATCTCGGCCTCGCGAAAAAAGCGCGCCGCTTCTTCTGCGAACCGCATCATCAGCGTCGCGCCGATCGAAAAGTTCGGAACGATGAGCGCGCCGACGCCGCGTTCGTTTGCCGCCGCGCCGAATGCGGTGCGTTGCTCGTCGCTCCACCCGCTCGCGCCCACGACGGTCGGCAAGCCGTGCTCGACCGCGGCAAGCGCAATTTGGTAGCTCGCCGGCTGCGTCGTTAGATCGAGCAGCGCGTCGGGCTGACGCGCCAGCACGTCGTCGAGCGATGCGAAAATCTCGCGCTCCGGGTCGGCCGTGCGCGCGAGCCCGCAGCAAAACTCGCCGCTTTTTTGCAATGCTTCACGCGCGATCGTCCCCATGCGTCCGCACGCGCCGGCGACAGCAACTCGCAATTGTCGAGCCATCCTTCACCTCAGCCGAGGGTCGCGGCGCTAGATCTTCTCCAGAGGGGCGTACTTGAGCATGAGCATCTTCTGCCCCACGTTCGGAAAGTCGATCGTGACCAAGCCGTCGCCGCCGGCGCCGACGATGCTCTCGATCCTCCCTTCGCCCCATTTCGGATGACGAACGCGATCGCCGTCTTTGAGCCCGAGGTGGACACCCGCGCCGGCAGATTCGTGGATCGCAACCTCGCGCCAGCGCCCGCCTGCGGGACGCGGCAGCGGCACGCTGTCGCTCTCGAGCACTTCGAGCCCCGGAATTTCTTCGAGAAAACGCGATTTCGGATAGGCGTAGGTGTTGCCGAAGAGCGCGCGCCTCGCCGCATAGGTAAGAAAGAGCCGATCGATCGCGCGCGTGATGCCCACGTAGGCGAGCCGCCGTTCTTCTTCCAGCTCCTCGGGCTCGGTGAGGGTGCGGCTATGCGGGAAGACTCCCTCTTCCAATCCGGTCAAAAAGACGCTCGAAAACTCGAGGCCCTTCGCGCTGTGCAGCGTCATCAGCGTTACGTAGGACGCATCCTCTTCGAGCGCGTCGAGATCGCTCACGAGCGCGATGTTTGCGAGGAATCCGGCGAGCGACGGATCTTCGTCGGCGGCTTGGTACTCCCGCGCAACGCCGACGAGCTCCGAGAGGTTTTCCAGGCGCGCGCGCGCTTCGTGCGTATCCTCGCTTTGCAGCTCGCGAACGTACCCCGAGCGCTCCATCACGGCAACAAGGAGATCGGCGACGCCGGCGCTCTCCGCGAACGTGCGCAGCTCCGCGATCAGCTCCGCGAAACGCTCGAGCTCTTTGAGCTTCTTCGGCACGGCCGTGCGCAAGAGCTCGGTGCTGAAAATCGCCTCGCCGACGGAGATGCGCGCCGCATTGGCCGCCTGCACGAGGGCGGCGAGCGTCTGTTGCCCGATGCCGCGCCGCGGCACGTTGACGATCCGCTTAAAGGCCAGCGCGTCCGACGAGTTGAGGATGTAGCGAAGATAGGCGACGACGTCCTTGATCTCCGTGCGGGCGTAGAATCCCACGCCGCCGATGACGCGATAGGGAATTCCCTCGGCGAGCAGCGCTTCCTCGAAGACCCGCGATTGGGCGTTGGTGCGGTAGAGCACGACGAAGTCGCGATAGGCCGCGCCGTCGCGGACCATGCTCTTGACCTTTTCCACGACGTAACGAGCTTCGTCGCGCTCGGTCGCGGCGGGATAGAGCGTAATCTGCTCTCCCTCCCCCCGTGACGTAAAGAGACGCTTGGGCGCGCGGGCGCGATTATTGCCGACTAAACTGTTTGCGGCGTCGAGGATGCGCCCCGTGCTGCGATAGTTCTCTTCGAGCTTGAAAGTCTTTGCGCCGGGGAAATCTTCTTCGAAGCGAAGGATCATTCGGTAATCGCTGCCGCGCCACGAATAGATCGACTGGTCGTCGTCGCCGACGACCGTGACGTTCCCGTGGTATCCTGCGAGCAGTGCGATAAGCCGGTACTGAGCGGCGTTGACGTCCTGATACTCGTCGACCAAGACGTACTCGAAGCGGTGCTGGTACTTCTCCCGGGTCTGCTGGTCGCGCTCCAGCAGATCGATCGTGCGAACGATCAGATCGTCGAAATCGAGCGAGTTCGACTCGGCTAGTCGCCGCTGATATTCGGCATAAACGTTTGCGATGCGTTCCCCGACGAACGAGGTTTGACCCTGCCCGTATTGGTCGGGCCAAATCAGCGCGTTCTTGGCTTTGTCTATCTCGGCGAGACACGCGCTGGCCGATAGGTGGCGCTCGTCGTAATCGAGGTCGTCGAGAATCTCCTTGACGAGCTGGCGCTGATCGGAGTCGTCGATAACCGCAAAACTTCGCCCGATGCCGATGCGAGTTCCGTCGCGGCGCAAAATGCGCACGCACATCGCATGGAAGGTTCCGACCCACAGATCGCGCGCTGCCGGACCGATCATCGCTTGGAGACGCGACTTCATTTCGGTCGCCGCCTTATTCGTGAACGTTACGGCCAGAATGCGTTCCGGCGCGACGCGGAGCTCGCCGAGCAGGTAGGCAATGCGGTGCGTCAAGACTCGCGTCTTACCGCTTCCGGCCCCGGCGAAGATCAAAACCGGGCCATCGCTCTGCCGAACGGCGGCTAACTGCGCGTCGTTGAGAATTTCCGTTTCCAGGAGCATTTATAGCGGTTCGCCGAGGAGCTCGTCGTTGCCTGTTCTACGCCGTTGTCACCCTGAACTCGTCGAAGGATGCGACGTTTGCCGCATGTTTTAGCGAACGGCGCGAAGCACCCGAGCCCGTCGAGCCGCCATGGTATATGCCGCTGAGAGCAATGAGAGCGTCGATTCGGCGCCCATATTTGGATTGACCGCATCTTCACCCAAGCCGTCGAAGCATCCGCCGCCGTTTGCCATCGTGATGGCGCGCGAATTCTTTCCGTAATACCATTCCAGCGCGAGCTCGGCCGCGGCGACGTGGCGAGCGTCACCGGTCAAGTCGAAGGCGGCCAGCTCGGCCTCGACCATCCCGCAGGCCTCGAGCGGCTGCTGGTCGTACCGGGCGCGCCGTCCGCCTTGGGGGTACCACCCCTCGTTGCCGATCGGAACGTGGACGCCGTTCTCGGTCGTGACGCTCTCGTAAAAGGCGAGCGCCTCGAGTCCCGCCTCGCCGTATCGCGGCGCCGCGAGCGCCTGTCCGGCCCGCATCAAGGCTTCGGGGAGTCGCGCGTTGTCGTAGGTCATGCACTCCTCGAACCATCGCCAGCCATCAGTCGCGTTCGCATCGTAGGCTGCCAGGATCTCGTCGCTGAGGTAGCGCAGCGCGTCGGCATACTTTGCCTCTTTTAGCGCGCTTTGCGCGTGCGCGAATCCCAGCGCGGCGTACGCGCGCGACCGGATGTATTCGAGCGAGTCGAGCGTCGGCAGGGTGCGATCGAGAAGCGTCGCGCAGACGCGCCGCCACGTCTGCGTCGGGGCGTTCGCGACGCCGTAGCCGAGTGCCCAGACGGCCCGGCCGCAGCTGTCGTGCGTCCCGATCTCGTCGATCCAGCGGCGGTCGTAATCCATAAAGTTGTGGAAGCGGCCATCGTCGAGCTGCGCGTGCTGGAGAAACGAAAGGTACGTCGAGGCCATACGCCCCGCCGTCTTGTCGGAAGGCGAGAGGCGCAGGTACGCGAGCGCGACCATGAACGCGCGAGAGACGTCGTCGGCGCAATAGCCGCTCTTGCGATTCGGCACGTTCTTGAGCGCATGCTGAACGACGCCGACGTCGTCGGTAAGGACGGCCAAGTGATCGAGGGGGGGCGTCGCAGGAAGCGCGCGGGCTTTAGGAGGTCGACGGGCTTGGGTCATTCTCGGATTCGGCGACGAATTTTGTTCGAAGACAAGGCGCGAAAAGGGAGCGAAGCCGTAGCTTCGTGACCGATGAGCAACGAAGTCTTCGGGCAAAAGGCGGCCCGAAGACGGGGATGAACCCAAGCTCCGGCGACCTCCTTAAGCAGAGGGCACCAGCTCGAGCCGACCGCGCGGGCAGAGCTCGCCGAAGAGCGCGCCGTACTGCGCGGCGACGTGCGGCCAGGTCATCTGCCGGCCGAAGCGATAGGCTCGCCGCTCGGTGGCGCGGCGCAGGGAGGGGTCGTCGAGCAGCATGTTCAGCCGCGCCGTAATCGAGCCCGCGTCGCGGAAATCGCACAAGAACCCGCGATTGTGGGCGAGCAGTTCTTGCGCGTAGAGATAGGGAGTCGAAACGATCGCCTTACCGCAACCGACCGCATAGGCCAGCGTACCGCTGACGATCTGCGCCGGATTGAGGTACGGCGTCAAATAGATGTCCGTGGCGGCCAGGTAGCTGACGACCTCGTCGAAATCGAGATACTTGTCGACGAGCTGCACGTTATAGTGCAGCCCGTACTCCTGTATCATCGCATGGAGCGATTCGCGATACGATTCGCCTTCGCGCCGGCGCACGACGGGGTGCGTCTCGCCGAGGATGAGGTAGAGGGTCTCGGGATGACGCTTGACGACGCCGCGCATCGCCTCGATCGCATATTCGAGCCCCTTGCCGCGGCTAATTAAGCCGAACGTAGAGATAACCGTTCGCTGACCGATGCCGAACGACGCCTTCGCCGCGTAGGTGTCTTGGAACGGGACATCCGGAACGCCGTGATGGATGCATTCGAGCAACTGCGGGTCGATTCCGTAAACGATTTCCAACAGGCCTCGCCCCGTTTCGGAGAGCGCCACCACTTTGGTAGCGTGGGCGCAGAGCTCGCGCGTCACACGCAAATAGACTTCGTCGGGTTCGGGTAGGATGGTGTGCAACGTCAGCACCACCGGCTTTTCCAGCAGGCGCATGAAATCGACGAGCCATTCGCCCCGTTCGCCGCCGAAGAGGCCGTACTCGTGCTGAATGTTGACGAGTTCGACGGGGTACGCATTGACGAACGCGGCCGCGGCCGCGTAACTGGTCCGGTCTTCCTCCGCGATTCGGCCGACGACTTCGGGCGGATAGCGGCGCACGTCCGCGCCCGGCTCGTCTATCGCAATTACCGGACTTGAAAAGCCCGACGCTCGATCGTAAGCGTCGACCATATCTTTGGTAAAGGTCGCGATCCCGCATTCACGAGGCGGATACGAACCCAAGAATAAGGCGCGCGGCAATAGCATATAGGCGACGGACTCCTCTACGTAGGACCACAGTTTACCCTGGGGCAGATGCGCGGTAAACCGAACGTTCCCTCGCTAGCCTACTATCCCTTCGGCCGGAGCCCCCAGGCGGGCGCCCGGTTCCAGAACGGCCCCAGGGTCGACCGAGACGTCGTGGCCGATGACGCTGCCTTTGGCGACGTGCGCCTTCGGTCCTATGGTGGCTCCGGTGGCGACGATCGCTTCCTCTATGACGGCTCCGGTTCCGACGCTGACACACTCCCAAAGCACTGATTCCCGCACGATTGCATCGGCGCCGATGCTGCAGCCTTTGCCGAGCACGACGTTTGGGCCGACCTTTGCGCTCGCATCGACGACGACGTCGGCAGCGGCGTAGACCGGCGGAATGACGCCCGGATGTCCGCGCAGCACGGAGGAGCCTTCGCCGTTGATCCCGGGCTCGACCGCGAGCCGCATAGCGCCGCTCAACACGTCGCGATGCGCCGCGAGATACTGCTCGGGCCTTCCCACATCGAGCCAATAGTCGTCGGTCGTGTACGCATAGATTGCTTTGCCGGCCGCAATGAGCTCGGGAAAGGTCGAACGCTCGATCGAGACGTTGCGGCCCGAAGGAATGAAATCGAGAATCTCGCGTTCGAGCAGATACGTGCCGGCGTTGATCTCGTTCGTGGGCTCTTGCCCTTTCGGCGGCTTCTCGACGAAGGTGTTCACGCGGCCGTCGCTATCGTGCACGACGCATCCGAACGGCGAAGGATCTTCGACGCGGATCAGGTGGATGGTCCCAATGCCGCCTTTTTGCTTATGGTACTCGCGCATCGCGCGAAGGTCGAGGCTGGTCAAGATATCGCCGTTGAGGACGAAGAACGGGCCGGTGATGTGCGGCTCGACGTTCTTGATCGCGCCTGCGGTGCCGAGCGGCTTCTCCTCGATGACGTAGGTGACCCTCATATCGAGCTGGCTGCCGTCGCCGAAGTAATCGACGATCGCTTGGGGCATATAGCCGGCGGCAAGGATGACGTCGCGAATCTCGGCTGCGTACAAGCGTTCAAGCGTCCGAGCTAAGAAGGGCACGTTCATGATCGGCACCATCGGCTTCGGCGTGCCGTACGTCAGCGGCCGCAGCCGCGTCCCCTCGCCTCCCACCAAAACGATCGCCTGCATGGAACATACTTCGCCCGCGCCGTCACTTGTCATCCCGAGCGCGAGCGCGTCCTCCCCTTGTCATCCTGAGCGAAGGCGCGTAGCGCCGCAGTCGAAGGACGAAAAGTGACACGCATGGCGAGGGTGTGCACAACCTTGTCATCCTGAGCGAAGGCGCGTAGCGCCGCAGTCGAAGGACGCGCTTTGTCATCCTGAGCGCAAACGCGTTCTCCCCTTGTCATCCTGAGCCGCGCGCGCAGCGCGCGTGTCGAAGGACGAAGCGCGAAGTGCAACTCGCATATCACCAATGCCACACAGTTGGCACCGTGTTTACGTAGCATCGAAACATGGCAAGAGTTATCTACGATTGGAACGCGGTGCAAGCATGTCACGATGAAGGTCATGGCTTCGTCGAATGTGCGAAGCGCTTTGGATTCTCGCATTCCGCCTGGATCAAGGCGATAAGGCGCGGCGTCTTACACGTAGCGCCTAGGCCGTTCAAAGATCGCCGTCGCCGATACGACTGGGCAGCCGTGCAGGCCTACTATGACGCGGGCCATGTCCGCGTCGAATGCATGGCGCGGTTTGGCTTTGGTAGGGATACGTGGACGGACGCGGTCCGGCGTGGAGAGCTTAAAGCGCGAGCCAAAGCTCTTCGGCTCGAATTAATGGTGCGCAAAAAGATGGCGCGCGGCTCGATTAAACGACGAATGCTCGAACTCGGCTTGCTAGAAGAGCGTTGCAGCCGGTGTGGCATCTCGGATTGGCGCGATAAACCGCTGACGATTCACATCGATCACATCAATGGTGTGAAGGACGATTGGCGTCTCGATAACCTTCGTATGCTCTGCCCGAACTGCCACAGTCAAACGCCGACATTTTCAGGAAGGAACCTGCGTACGCGCGCCTCAGTAGAAGCAGCGCACCGATGAGCAAGATCTATGATTGGACCGCCGTGCAGGCATACTATAATGAAGGCCACCCGCTCACGGAGTGCATGCGAAAGTTCGGCTTCTGTCGCGGAGCATGGCACAAGGCAGTTAAGCGCCGCGACATGGTACCGCGTCCGCTCGGTCGACCGTTAGAGGCGCTGCTCGCGACCGGGAGGTCCAGAACCAACATCAAACGGCGGCTGAAGCGCGCAGGCTTGCTTCAAGAGCGGTGTGAAGAGTGCGGCCTCACTGAGTGGCTCGGAGAATATCTAAGCATCCAGATCGACCACATAAACGGAATTCGCGACGACCATCGACTAGAGAACCTACGAATGCTCTGCCCGAACTGCCATAGCCAAACGGAGACCTATGGGCGACGGAATGGCAAGCGAGCCCAGTTGCAAGAGAGAAGCAATCCGTCGTAGTATAAACTTCGCTACCGTTCCCGGATGGTGAAATGGCATCACGGCTGGCTCTGAACCAGTTATTCCTCGTTCGAGTCGAGGTCCGGGAGCATCGCGGCCCCATCATCTAGTGGCCTAGGATGCCGCCCTCTCACGGCGGTAACGCGGGTTCGAATCCCGCTGGGGCTAAACATTCTCCTTATTTTATAAGGCTTTTCGCGACACTTTTAGGCGCCGTGCAACAAATGTGCAACAGCGGCGCCCTTTTCCTAGCCGACGAGTTTCCGAAGGCGTCCGCCGACTTCGAGCGGGACGCCCGCCTTAGCGATGCACTCGCGGTGTTAGCGGGCACGATCGGAGCCTTTTTCAAGTTCCTCTTCCAGGATTGGAATACCCATATTGCACGCTTGGACGCCCTGAGCGACGCAGAGTTTGAGGACATCCATGATCTCTTCGATCGTTGCGCCGAGTTCGAGCGCCGCTTTGATGTGACGGCGTGTACCCGGAGCATACATGTGCGTGTAGGATACGTCGAAAGCAATACTTAGGAGCTCAGCCAACTTCCTGTCGAGGACGCCGCCGGAATAAATGGGGGCAGCGCAAGAAATAAATGCTTCAGTCCAAACGGGGTCTATCTGGTAGAACGGGTCCCATGCGACGTTCCACTGTCCTGCGGCCCGCATCCGATCGCAGGCTCGCGTTTCTGCACGTTTCTCTTTTGCAGTTACACCAGCGACCTTCGCTTCCTCTAGAAGAATTGGTGCGCCGAGGCTACATGTGTGAATGGACAGGAATGATGCCATCTTTAGCACCGTCACCAGCTCGTCGCGTGTCGCGCCCGCTTCAAGGGCCTTCCGGATATGCCTGCGTGTGCCATCCTCACTGAGATTCGTGCAAGCTGCGTTGATCGCTACGCAGATAAGTTCGACGGTTTTACGATCAAACGTGCCCGTCCACGGGTCATTCGTCACTTTTTCAACAGCTGCACTCCACGCGGGTTCCCAACGCCTAAGTGTATCGAATGCCGCCGCGTCCCACGGCCCAGTTTCGTCGATGGTCATGACTCGTCCGTCTCCTCCCAGAGTTGAAGTAACTCGCGCGCTTCCTTTGAGGCAAGCATCTGGGTCAAACGCGCCACTTTCCGCCCAACTTCTTTCAGTCGCTGCTCAGAAGACGCATCTTTTAGGCTCCCATCGGCGGCGAATGCCGTAGCTGCATCGTACACCCACGCTTCCCAGGGAATCACCCAGGCGTGTAACGTGCGCCCGATAGCGCGTAGCGCGTTCAGAGTGGAGGCACCACCCATCCGTCCGCCCGAGACACCGACGAGTCCGACAACCTTACCTTCGAACTCGCTCATGGTCATCAAATCGAGCGCATTTTTCAAGACTCCGCTAAGCGTCCCATGATAGTTGGGCGTAGCCAAGAGGATCCCGTTCGATTCTTTAACACTTTGCCGCAGGCGACGAACACCGGGCGATGTGTCGGCTTCGCTCCCGCCCGTGCAGAACGGCAGGTCGTAGTCGCGCAAATCCACGAGTTGTGTGGCTGCGCCTTCTCCTGCCGCACCGGCGAGAGCGACGTTCAATGCCGCTCTGGTGCAGCCATCGGGGCGCAGGCTACCGCAAAGTCCGACGACGCGAACGCCTCCTTCGGCCGTTGGCCGCATTTACGCCAGTAAGTGCCCGTCGGAACCCGCCACGACCGTCTCTCTCAGCTTGCCGTCGCTCTTGTGTACCAAAAAGCCCTGGTGGCCCGATTCACGGTTTGGCGGCAGGCCGAGGTTTGCCAGCGTCTCCTCGGTGGTTTTGTATGTCACGCCGATCTTCAGCATCTGCCGCGCTTGTTCGGGGGTAGCGATGTCGCGGCCAATCTCGCGTGCCATCCGAACGTGCTTCTCGATCATTTGAATCGTGTTCATCCGCACGCCTTTTTTTACGTCCCAGAGGTTGTCCTCGATCCCGGCGCGCGTGTGCTGCCCGAGGGCGATCATCATCATGGAGATCGTGTGCGTCAAACGGAATGTCGTTTGGTACGTGAAGAACGATCCGTGCGGCGTCCGGCGTACGAGCTCCATCAAGTCAAATGGGTTTGCGCCGCAGAACCCGCCGCCGCCGGTAGTGAAGAACCCGTTCATCGGCCCCATGTATTCGCCGCGGCGAATCATACGCTCGACGAGTTCGAGGCTGTGAATGTGCCCAAGGGCGAAATACGGCTGGATCCCGTGCTTGACGCAGAGCCTGGTCTCTTCGATATAGAAGTCCGGCGTTGCATCGGCTACCATGTTGGAAATCCCATGCATCGCGTCTTCGTTACATAGATGCGTTCCTTCGAATGCGTCCATCGGATGCAGCGCAGTCAAATCGTAGAGCGAGGTGCCGCACGCAACCGTGATTTGATCGGGCTTGGGGTCGATCGTCGTCAACTTGTGCCGCTGCTCGTAGCTGCCGAATGCCCCGACTTCACCTGGCTCGGGCGCGAACGATATCGAGCCCCCCACCTGCAGGATCATCTTTGGCACGGCCTCGCGCACACGCGCGATTTGCTCGCCGTACTCCTTGAAGTTCTTCGAGATATGTCCAGTTTTCGGGTCACGAACGTGGATGTGCAGCAGCGTCGCCCCGGCGTTATAGCAATCTACGGCTGCTTGAACTTGTTCGTCCCACGTGACCGGGATGTATCCCGGAGGACCGTCCTGAGGCATCCACATCGGCCCGTATGGGGCCGCCGTGATCATGAGCGGCGCCATGTTCTCCGGAAGAAGCGAGTCGTCAGTAAAATATGCCATATGAGGACCTGTCTTTCTGTGGGCGTTTGAAGATTGGAACTACGCGAAGCACCAGCATTCGGTTCGATCATCGGCCGATTCCTGAGCCGCGAGGCTAGAGAACGACGCTTTCGCAATCCTGGAGAAATCCTCGGAACCCTGCTACGAATGAGAAAACAAAGCCGGTCGCGTGAACGGCGGTCGAGCAACCTCCTCGCCACGAACCTGGCTGCGAACCTGCCCAAATTCGCGAGCATGCAGCGTCTTTTTGATGGTGAGTTAACTCCAGGTTAAACCCAAGTCGGGATAGCGTGGCCCAGATCGCGCCAAACGTACGCCAGCCTCGCAAAGAACGAAAGCCCCCCAGGAGATCTTTGTACCGGCGAGGAGGCTAGCGTTCGCTGGGCTTCCCGATCGCGTGCCTCGAAAGCCCGCGTCCTGATTACTGAAACGCTAGATGAGGTAATGTAGCGAAACATGAACGCACAGGCGGCACGCGCGACGTACGCGCCGAAGAAATGGAACCTCTCAGGCTTGCAAGGCATCTCCGACGAAACGCTTCAAATTCACTTTGGCCTGTACGAGGGCTATGTGAAGAACACGAACTTGCTGAGCGAGCGAATCGCCGCGATGCGCGCAGAGGGCAAGAACTCGGGCGCCGACCCGGTGTTCGCGGAACTCGTCCGCCGTCTCGGGTGGGAGTTCGATGGGATGCGGCTTCACGAATACTATTTCGATAACCTCACAAGCTCGCCGTCGGAGTTGAAGTCGGGCCGCCTCTACAACGCAATCGGCCGATCTTTCGGCGACGTGGAGAATTAAAAGAAGGACTTTGCGGCCACCGGGAACATGCGCGGCATTGGCTGGGCTATTGCTTATCGCGATCTGAACTCAGAGCAACTCATCAACGTGTGGGTTGGCGATCACAACGTCAACAATCTCGCCGGGTGCGCGCCCGTCGTGGTGATGGATCTCTGGGAGCATGCCTGGCTTCGCGATTACAAGCCGGCCGACAAGGCAAAGTACGTGGATGCGTTCATCGCAAACATCGACTGGCTCACTTGCGAATCGCGGCTCATCTAGTTATTCGCGCTATCGCCGATACCTTTTGGTAACCCCGCATCTCGACCGATACTACGTTGCGCGAGTATCAGGAATGCGTGAACGAATGGAATAAGGCTTACGGCTAGTCGCGTCGCACGAAGGGTGCGCTTTGGGTGCTTCTTGCTGTCGCCGCGGGTGCGCTGTCGTTTAGTGTCGTTGAGACATGGGTTCGTTCGCTTCGGGAGCAGGTGCAGTCGTTCTGAAATCTTCGGTACGCCCAAACCGCCCGACCCCGCCCGGCTCCGCTGGGGCTCGATTTTCTAACATTTTCTAACGGAGCGGTAGGGAACGGTCGGGAATGGGCGGGAACGGACGGGAACCGATGGGCGGAAAAGCCTTACAAAATAACACGGATCGGTAGCGGACGGGACTCTCGGAACCCCCAAGAAGTGGTTCGAATCCCGCTGGGGCTAAAATTCTCTCTTATTTTACAAGGGTTTTCGCGTCTTCAGGCGCCTCGTTCTAACATTCGTCTAACCACCTGAAAAGTCGCAACTAACCGCAGAGCCAGTCAAACGGCGTAAAAGCCTTGCAGTATAAACACGAATCGCTAGCGGACGGGAACTCGCGGAACCCCCAAGCGGTATTCAACCCCGCTGGGGCTACCAAAAAATTCCCGGTCGGAGTAGACGTGCAAGTACCGCTCAGCCATCTCGGCGTCGGTATGATCACAAATCCAGGGCGATTCGTCCACTTTTCAAAACGCCGGAGCGACTCGTCGGGTGCCAACAAGGACTCCGCAATAAAAGGCTATACCGACGCCTGTCGGTTCTCTGCCACGCTGGTGCGATTCTGATCAATGGCAAATTCCGCGCCAAGGATAAGGCCCGGGCAACGTGGACGAGCCCGAATGCTTGGGCTGGTTCTCGTTTTGGTTCAACGACGACAACAACAGCTTCGACGTCATCTGAGGCATCGGCAGCGATACGGCTCCGCCGGTTGGTCGCGTCGACGGCCAGCGCTCTCTCGGAGGCTAACGCAGCCGCGCTATTTAAGTGAGCCTTCGCGATTAATCTTTCCAACGACCGCTCGCCCGATTCACGTTGTCATAGAAAGGACTCGTCTCCGTAAACATGATATCGTTCAAGCGCCTCTTTCCGTTTGCGGTCACCTTTGTGGCGTTCGCTCAGTTCGCGGTTCAGGCTCGCGCGCAAGAAGCCACGCCGTCGCCGGCGCCGGAGGTGACCCCCGCCGCGACCGTGACTGAGCAACCCACATTGATGGATCAGCAGTATGATGGTCGCACCCACGTGATGCTAGCTCCGTACCTCTGGGCGCCCACCGTGAAAGGGAGTTTCCAATACTCCATCCCGACTCTGCCGCATCGTCCCGGCGGCGTCGCGCAGAGCAGCGTGTCGATTGCACCCACCGACTACATCTCCAACCTCAACTCTGGGGCAATGTTCGCGTTCGACGCGCGGAAGGGCGACATTGACGTCTTCGGCGACTACATCTATGTGAACGCGTCGGCCAGCGCTAGCGCTTCTGCGATCATTAGCGGCCGCTTCGGCAAAATCCAGATACCAGTTAGTCTTACGACCAACGCCCACTTTCGCCAATCGATCTGGGAGGCCGCGTTGGGCTTTACTGTGGCGAGAGGACATGACGCCGACTTGAGCATCATTGCTGGCCTGCGCGAGACTCCTCTGAACCTAAACTTCGATTACAGCGCGATCTGACGGGCTGACGACCCAACTTATCGGCCCTAACGCGCAAGCTAACACCACTAAAAAGGAAGCTGACGATTTGCCCAAAACTCGGCACGACGAGACTTTTGCAAGGCGGTCGCCGCGTACAATCCGGTCGAGAGCCATCGATAGGAAAAAGATCATGACAACTGAGACAGGGGCCCAAGACAGCAACGGAACGATCGCCTCCATGGATCGTACCGTGTTGCCTGTCCCACCGCCGCAGTATCCGCCGATCACCGAGCTTGATGCGCACAACGCGAAAGCGCCGCCGCGGTTCGAGGTGAAGGCACCGAAAGGTGCGCCTAATGTGGTAGTCATTCTTCTCGACAACATGGGCTTCGGCGACATATCGACGTTCGGAGGACCGATCCAGATGCCGACGCTGGACCGTCTGGCCAAGACGGGGCTGCGCTACAATAACCTCAAAGTTCCCCCGTTATGTTCGCCCGCCCGCGTGGCGCTGCTTACCGGCCGCAATAGCCATAGCGCAAACTTCGGCGTGATCTCGGAGATTGCCACCGGCTTTCCCGGGTATACCGCGGTGCGCCCCACCAGCGTTACGAATCTGCCCGAGATCTTGCGGCTCAACGGCTACAGCACCGCCATGTTCGGCAAGTGTCACGAGCTGCCACCGTGGGAAGGCAGCGATGTCGGGCCGTTCGACCGCTGGCCGGTGCATAGCGGCTTTGAGCGATTCTACGGCTTCATGTCCGGCGAGGCCGACCTTTTTCATCCGGTTATGTACGACAACATGACCAGGGTGGATATGCATCCCGATGCCGATTATTACGCGAGTACCGACATCACCGACAAGGCCATCCTCTGGCTGCGTTCGCAGCGTTCGCTGGCGCCCGACAAGCCATTTTTCGTCTACTACGCGGCGATTGGTACGCATGGCCCATTCCACGTGCCCAAGATGTGGCGCGACCGCTACAAGGGCAAGTTCGATCAGGGCTGGGACCAGGTGCGCAAGGAAACCTTGGCGAGGCAGATCCAGCTGGGTGTTGTGCCTCCGGGCACCGATGCGGCGCCCAAGCCGCCGGGAATCCAGGAATGGGACGACTTGACGGCCGACGAGAAAAAAGTCTTTGCGAGATATATGGAGATCTATGCGGCCTTTGCCGAGGTGACCGACTACGAAATCGGGCGGTTCCTCGACGAGATCGAGGCCCTCGGCGAAATGGACAACACGCTGATCTTCTACATTACCGGCGACAACGGTTCGGTTTTCCAAGGCGGCCTCAACGGCGCCTTCAATGAGTTGTCCGTGTTCAACGGGCTGCCCGAGCCCCTGGACGTTGCGCTGCAGAACTTCGACGAGATCGGCGGCCCCAAATCCCACCCTTTGTACAACAATGGCTGGGCTTTTGCCGGCGCCACGCCGTTTGGTTGGGGCCACCAGGTGGCCTCGTACGGCGGAGTCTGCCAATCCATGGTGGTCCACTGGCCGAAGGGCATCGAAGAGAAGGGCGGCCTGCGCACGCAGTGGATGCACATGATCGACATTGCGCCGACGGTCTTGGAGGCGGCTGGTGTGCCCGAGCCGGGCGTCGTCTCTGGCGTCGAGCAGAAACCGCTTGAAGGCGTAAGCGTGCTAGACACCTTGAATAACGCCGATGCGAAGTCGCGCCACACCTTGCAATACTTCGAGATGGCAGGCAACCGCGGCATCTACCAGGACGGCTGGTTCGCGACCACGGTGCATCGCCCGCCGTGGGAGCCCAAGCCGCGGGCTACGTTTGAGAACGACAAGTGGGAACTTTACAATGTAGAGGAAGATTTCAGTTGCGCGCACGACCTTGCGGCAAAGTATCCCGACAAGCTTGAGAAGCTGAAGGGAGTCTTCCTGGAAGAGGCCGCCAAGTACCACGTGCTTCCGCTTGACGACCGCGCTTGGGAGCGCTTCAACGCAGCTCTAGCGGGCCGTCCGGATCTGATGGAAGGTCGCACCGAGATCACGGTCTATGAGGGAATGAAGGGCATTCCCGAAAATGCCTTCATTAACATCAAGAACCGCTCTTTCGTGGTTACCGCCGATATCGAAGTCCCGCAGTCCGGGGCGGAAGGGGTGGTCATCGCCCAAGGCGGGGAGATGGGCGGCTGGGCACTCTACGTCAAGGACGGCGCACCCCGGTTTGCCTGGAACTATCTCGGTCGCGAGACTTACAAGATCGCCGGCTCCGATTGTTTGCCGGCAGGGCGAGTTTCACTGCGCTTCGAGTTCGCTTTCGACGGCGGGTTGGGCGCGGGCGGTAACGGTGTGATCTTCGTCAACGATGAAGAAGTCGCCGCAGGGCGCGTCGAGCACACGCAGCCGTTCGCATTTGGTGCCGAAACGACGGACGTGGGCGAGAACCTCTATACGTGTGTCAGCGACGACTACGAACAGGACGATAACAAGTTCACCGGCAAGGTTCACAAGGTGACCGTCGCGGTCGGAAAGTCCAACCTGAGCGAGGAGGCCCAGAAGGCTCTCGCAGAGTTGCGTATGCAGAAAGCGCTTTTCGTCTAATTTCGCCGTTGGGGAATATCTACGGTGAGTGTTGCATCGATTGCAGCTGCAATTTTACCGGTATTCGGGCGATCATAGTTGACCCTCATATTAATAACGAGGACGTAATCTGTGGGAGCTCGCCGACCAATGATTGAAGCTTGGCTTGCCCGTTTGGCACACGACCTGTTCGGGGCTGGCCCTCTCAGATTTCGTTTCATCATTCAGCCGGCGGTGGCCGCGTTCTTCGCGATCCGCTACGGCATCCGGGATGCGAAGGCCGGCCGCCCGCTTTACTTCTGGACAATCGTAGGCGATCCGGCGAGCCGCAAAGCTTTGATACGCGAGGGCTGGAGCCACATCGGCAAACTTCTCGTCGCGGCCTTTATCGTCGATTGCATCTTCCAGGTGATGGTCGAGCGATGGATCTATCCTTTGCAAGCCCTGATCGTCTCTGTCATTCTTGCTGTCCTCCCGTATTTTGTCTTCCGCGGCCTGGCGAACCGGCTTTTCCGTGCCCGTTACGAACGCAAAACGACGTGAGCGAGCTTAAAGGGAGCGTCGCGCACGAACTCGATGTTTCAACTCGGCTAGCCGTCGAACGGACCCGCGTCGCGTACGAGCGCACCATGCTGGCCTGGGTCAGAACCGCAACGGCACTAATCACGTTTGGTTTTGCCGTTTCGAAGTTCTCCAATCTCTTGGGACGTGGTGCCCCTACGCGCGGCTATGTTATCGGTTCGAATCAATTTGGTTTTATTCTCGTCTGCATCGGGATCGCGTCGCTCGCGCTCGCCGTGTGGGAGCACAGGCAGAACATTCGCGACCTGGGAACGGCCTATGGCAGCAGACGGCGGTCGAAGGCGGTGTTCGTTGCATTCTTAGTTGCGCTACTCGGCATTCTCGCGCTGCTCGCGATGATTGTTCGTGCTTAACCGCTGCTAACGTTATAATGAAAGCACTTCTCCCTTTCTTAACGGCGCCGATCTCCATCGCGACCGCGTCACAAAGCCGTCTTCCACAGACCGAGGGCCCAATTTATGCCATGCAGATTGAATCGCGTTGCGCTGTTCGCCCTTTGCGCGCTATTCCTTACGCTCTTTCTCTGTGCTCCCGCGCAGGCCGAGTGCGTTGCGAACCCCGGATCGATCTTCTTCGTTACCGATCGCGAGCCGCTGGACGATAATCAGCTCTTCAGCGGCGAGTGGGGCACCGATGCCAATCACAATCCCTTGATCACCGCCGGCGTCATATCGGCGCCGGTAGACAAGGCCAGCGAAGCGCGCTGCTCGTCGAAACAAGCGCTCATCCAGGCGATTAGTTCGCAGTTCGTTTCGAAGCGTCCGCGTCAAGTTCTCGTCTACGTACACGGGTATTATACGTCGTTCGTAACGGCGGTCGAAACTGCGCTGGCTCTGAAAAATGGGCTGCGGTTTCCAGGACCGGTCATCGTCTATTCGTGGCCCTCGAGGAAGACTAGTGCCTTAGCCTACCGCACCGACGAGGACAATGCGAAGTGGTCGATGCCGCATTTCACAAACTTCCTCAGCAACATCAACAAGGCGTTCCCTGGCATGCCCGTCTCTCTGGCCGGCTATAGTCTGGGCTCGCGTTTTGTCACCGAGGGCATCGCGTTTTTCCGTCGGGAAGGCTGCAACAACTGCTTCGGGCGCGCCGTCCTGTTCGCGCCGGACGTTTTCACGGCAGACTTGCGCAGCGCGCTCACGGCCTCAAACCTGTGCTCGGGAAAACCCCTAACGAGTCCCACCGCTTCCGCGCCCGTGCTTTTGTACGTTTCGAACAACGACCGAGCGCTGAGACAATCGGAAAAGTTCCATGGAAATCAGCGCGCGGGGCAAGCCGGCGGCGACCTCATCCTGTGCAACGGCGTCGACACGGTCGACGTGAGCTACCTCAAGAGCGGCGGTAAATCCGGGCACGGCTATTTGCTCGATCCCCGCGTGCTCCAAGACGCCGCGGCAGCGTTCGCCGGCGTGCCCCCCACATCACCGAGACGCGGGCTGAAGCAAGTCTCGCGCACTGGTGGCGTCTACTACGAGTTGCTGCCGTCGCCGTAGTTCTTCTTTCTGCACGACGAAGACGTCGCTGACCCACTAAAGATGTCCGGGAACGCCCCGCTTTGAGACATTTCAGCCATACGGGGCGAGCAAACGCTTGCGTAGGGAAATCGTTATGACAATTGGGCCAAAATAAACGGAAATACCGAACGCTGGCAAACGTCAGCGACGTGCAAGAAGTGTAACCTTTTGCCTCGAGGCACGCCGCCAACGCGGGCCGAAAGTTATTCATGCTCTCCGACCGCTGCGCTTGGGCGTTGGCTTGCGCGTAATGTTGCTCGGTATTGTTAACGGCGTTTTGGCGTCCTCGTCCAGCGATGGCACCGGCAACCACACCGTGCAGCGTCGGAGGGCCGCCGATTCAGTGCTGGCAGCTGAGCCTTGGGCTGAGGTTGCTTCCCGAATCGCTCCATCGGTGCTACGATGGAGCACCCTAACCGCGCCAGGGCTTGGCTCTTGCGCCCCCGCGAAAGGATGCAATCATGAAGCCAGCTGGACTGATCGTCATCGCGTTGGTGGTCGCTTTGAGCGCACCCGCGTCGGCGACCGGGACCGTCCGCATCCAGCAGCGAGACGGTTCCGTGCAGACCTATACCGGCGTAACCTTGAAAGCAGCGAACAAATCGTTGACGTTGGTATCGGCCGACAAGGTCACGACGGTCGTCATCAGCGGTGCTGACTGCGCACACGACGGCGCGATCGTTCGTTGCATGGGCGGAGGGTTCTCGCTCCTCCAGGACGGGAAGAGGCACAACGTCCCGTTCAAGACAGCCACGTTTTACTTCAACTTAACCGATCAAGATCAATTGTTGCCTCTTTCGACGACGAAAGTTCCGGCGCACTCGGTGATCTTCGCCGTGCAGACGGCGAAGGGAACCTACATAACCGGAAACGGCAAGCTCGACCAGGAGCCTTCACAATGAAAAGCCTATCGATCATCCTCGTCATCGCTCTCGCGACGGCACCGTTGGCAACCTCTGCGCAGCGCGCAGGAGGTGGCGCGTCCCGCTCGGCGCCGCAGCGCTCCAGTGGCAGTGCGTCTCGCTCGGCGCCGAACCAGGGTCGCGGTTTCAACATGAGCAACGACGTACCGAGTCAAGCCGTAAGGGGCAGCAACGGGTCCGCGGCCTACAATAAGAACACCGGCAACGCCGCCGCGTACAATAAGAACACCGGCACTGCCACGACCTACAATAAGAACACGAACACCGCGACGCAGTATCACAAGAACACGAGCAGCTCGACGACGTACAATAAGAACAACGGCAACTACAACAGCGGCGCCTATAACGGCAAGAATTCCGCCGGCGCGTACAATAAAAATACCGGCAACGCCGCGGTGTACAACAAGAACACCGGAAACATGACCGTGTACAATAAGAACACCGGCACGACCTCGAAGTATCATTACAATAGCAACGGCAGGAACGGTTACTACTACACGGGCCGCGTCATAGTGAATCCCAGGTACGTCGGGCCTGCCTGGGGATGGAATCGCGGTGTCGTTTGGGCGCCGGTAGGAGTTTATTGGGGTGGGGGATTCTGGGGAGCCTTCGCAGTCGGGGCAGCGACGGCCGCGGTTATGGGTTCCATCTACTACAACAATCAAACCTACACGTCGTACCGCTACAGTGCCGGCAGTCCGGGTGCGACCTTACTGTCGAACTATGGTCTGCAGCAAGTGCCCTGCGGGCCGCCCGGACTGGTCGTCATCTACGGGCCCAACTTCGGCATCATTTGCGCAAATCCGAATGGCCTCGTAGCTGCCGGCAACTACGCAGTCAATGTCGACAACTTGACCATTCAATCGCAATAACGCGAGCATGATCCGTTCTCTCGTCGTCGCGGTCACTCTCGTCTTGGCCGGTGGGCCTGTTTTCGCAGATTCGCTAAGTTCCATGTTCGGCGTCTACGTCTATCCGAAGAACAAGCAGAGCTCAACGCAGCAAGCCAACGACGAATCCGTCTGTTACAAATCGGCCAAAGCAAAAACTGGAGTCGATCCGGCTAACCTCCCGCCGGCAACGCCCGCTCCGACGACCCAACGTCAAGGCGGAGCCGTGCGTGGTGCGGCCGGCGGAGCTGCAGCTGGCGCGGCCATCGGTGCGATCGCCGGCAATGCCGGAACTGGTGCCGGAATCGGCGCAACCTTGGGCGCGATTCGAGGGAGGCGCACCCAGACGGCGGCTAACAATGCCGAGCAGCACTATGCGCAAGCCAACGCGCAAGCTCAGCAGTCTCAGAAGATGAATAATTTCCGCCGCGCGTTTTCGGCCTGTCTCGAATCGAAAGGTTACACGGTTAAATAAGGTCGCTTACCTCAAACGCATTGAGGCGACTAACTAGAATCTCTTTAATTCGCCAGCCTTGCACTACTTGGGGCGACTGCCAGACTGAGGCCCAACTCAAGTTAGCAAGTCCGCAATTTGCTAGCGTAATAGGATGGGTGCCCTGAGGTCACCATAAGCGGGGTAGACTTTTCGCGAGGCCGGCGCTGCAGCCGAGAATTGAGTGGGTCCCGAATCGGACCCGTTCCTCGATGCGCCGCTAGCAGCTGACCCCCGGGCCGCTTTCTAACATTCTCTAACGGAGCGGTCGGGAAGGGTCGGGAATGGACGGGACCAATCGGGAGCCGCGAGGCGAAAAGCCTTACAGAATAACACGGATCGGTAGCGGACGGGACTCTCCGGAACCCCCGAGAA